>NZ_JAKELO010000002.1 GCF_028912405.1 Methanogenium marinum
ACGTTGATAACCTGAATATCGTAATAATTCAGAGTGCAGTACGGAGACCAAATGGTGACATGGTGCGCAGAATGATCTCTGTCAATGAACTTGTTGGGTATGACCCTGAAACAGGTGGTTTTTCGTTTGTTGCAATGTTTATCTGGAATCCTGTTACCGATACGTTTGATTTCCCGGGAAAAGGAAGCAGTTTTCTTCTGGAAAATAAAGTTGCCACGCTTCTTGGTCTCCCTGAAGAACGAAGAGGGGAGATATATCTGGAAATAGATAAAAGGGCTCGCATATTAGAACGGCTTCATAAAGCAGGATATACAGGATTCTGGGATCTTTATCATATGATGACGAAGATCAAAAAGCAGGGTCTTTTGAAAATTGAGATCTGACACCATGTTTGAGTCACTGGCGGAAAACATCCGTGATAAATCCGGAGGCAAATTACCTTTTGAAGATACCGGGATTAAATTTAGGGCTTTTTTCACCAGGATTTCTGAAAACAAACGAATGGGTTCAGACATTCTTTTTATGGTCACCTATATGGCCTCAATCATCACTGCTGATGTATCACGGCCGGAAATTTTCGCATTCACAGCAACACGAAAAGAATACATAACATCAAAGTATATTGGGAAAGTCGAAACATTCGTAAAGCGATGGAACTATAATTATGCCAAAGCTCTTACGATGGTGGCTGAGCGAATAAGTAATCCCATGCTCTCCAGTATGTTTACGCGGTACGGAAACTCAATCAGTTCAGGGGTACCTGATGATGAATTTCTCCTGCTTGAACTCTCTACCGTGAGAAGTGTTTACCGGAGCCATTTCGAACAGGGCATTGAGATGGTGAAGAAATGGGGTGATGCGTACATCGCTCTGATGCTTTCAGCAACGATTGTTAGTATCATTATCATGGTCTCAATTGCGATTTATGCGCCTGATGATTTAAGTTCCACACTAAATACCTCATATCTTCTGACCATTGGTATCTCCATATTTGGTATCGGAACAATGTACCATGCAATTCCTGGTGACCAAAAATGCCATGAACTTCCTGGGCAGGGAAGTTATGAGCAGAGGATGATACAGAAAATGGAACGTTTTATTGTTCCTACGGTAATCATCACAACGATTCTTCTTTTCATCGGAGGGTTTAACGCTGGCCTGATTTTTCTGGTAATTGGAATCCTCCTTGTTCCCTTGGGAATATTTGGATTTATTGATGACACAAATATCATCGAGCGTGATAATGACTTCTCTGTATTTATCAGAAGTCTTGGAACGATTATGGGTGGCAAAGGGCTCACTGTTGGCTACGCCCTTGCTGAGATAGACACGAAAACGCTGGTAAATCTATCAGAGCCTATAAAAGCTGCTTATTCAAAGTTGAATCTTGGTCTGGATGAAAATCTTGTATGGAACCGGTTTGTCGATGAATGTGGTAGTAATCTCATTTCCAAATACCTGAATATTTTCCGTGATTCAATTAAACTCGGTGGCAGTCCTTCAGAGATTGCACGGATTGTCAGTTCATCCATGCTTGAACAGACATTGCTGCGTGAAAAAAGGGAGATGTTGTCGACAGGATTTATTGTTCTTCTTATACCAATGCATGTAGCAATGATTGGAATATTTATGTTCCTCTTCCGTATCCTGATTTCCATGTCACATGCAGTAACTGATGTGATGGCTTCATTTGATGCAGCAAGTGCAGCTATGAGTGATTCTGTTACATCAGTTGGAGGGACAATGACTGGTATGGTGAATATCTTTGTTAATTTTCCTGAAGATCAAATGGGGACATATATAGCAATTGTTTTATTAATAATTACTCTCTCAAATATTATTGCAGGAAAAATTGTAAAAGGTGGAGCAAATTATCTGTATTACGCATTTGGAAGTATAATGTTCACCCTTACGGGGCTTGTCTTTATTGTGACGCCGTTTATTGTTGATATGCTATTTCAGATTCCGACATTTGGAGGAGTACCATGAATGAATTTATCCGTCGTGTTGTAATGGTAATTGGCATTGTTACTATTGGAACAATTCTAATATTTTTTAATGCCTCAATTATAATCACCCTGTCTGCAACGCTTGCCTTTGGTGTCATTATGGCAATGGGTATCGGGTTGCTCAAAAAAGAAGATTTTAAGCGATTGAGCAATCTGAAGATACCTTCAATAAAAAATATCAGGCATAAGAAGGACAGCACAAAATCAGAAGATAAAAAACAAAAATCTAAAAAACCAGATTCAAAAAAAGATAAAAAAACACATAAGACCGGAAATATATTATCTCGATTTCATAAGAATGAACAAAATACCGATAAAACAGAAAAATCAAAAACAGAAAAATCAAAAACAGAAAAATCTAAAAAAAGCGAGAAAAATGGATTTTCGGCAGGTCTGAGCGCAGCCATTGGTTCATTCAAAACATCAATACATAAATCACGTGACAAAAACCATTCAGATAAAATAGATTCCCTCCTGAAAACAACAATCGACGAACCGGTTTTATCTCCTCAGGATAGTGCAGACAATCAGCCGGAATTAGCTTTACCTGATGATCCGGATGAATTGTCAGATGATATGGATCTCTTTGATGATGAGGATTTTGCGAGTCTGGATTCTCTTGATATTGAAGGTGAGGAGACTTTGTTCGATTTTGATGGAGGTAATTCCATTGAATCCCAATCAGAAGAGAAAGATGATTCTGGCACCCTGAATATGGATGATGAAATAAATTCTATCCTTCTTTCTGAAAATGCATTCGATGAAGATGAGGATTTTTCACCCGTATATCCTGATGGTACTGGTTCCTCTGCATCTCAATCAAAAGATACTGATAATAAAGAAAACCCTGAAGAAGAAGGGTTATTTAACTCAGATGAATTTTTCGTACAGGGTATTGAAGACGGACTTGATGAAGAATCATTTATTCATCTGCCAGAAACCCCCAATGAGAATCAGAAAACTTCTAAAGCTACTCTGAATGATTCACTGGACGAACTCAGTAACATCACTGAGTTTGAAAAACTGAATCAGGATGAGGATGAGTTTTCGGGTTTTGATGCCATCAATCTGGAAGAACTAGAAACAGATGATTTCTCTCTTGAAACAGATGAGATTATCATTGAAGAAGAAGAAATAAATGATGCCGATATTCTTCCGGATGACTTCATCCCTTCACCAGATATCGATAGCACAAAAAATGAAATCGATCAAAACACTGGAAATGATAATCTGTCTGATGGTTCGGGTTTCAGTAATTCTGAAATGAATGAATCAATGTCATTTTCAGGAAAAAATGAATATGATGACATTTTGAGTGTTCTGAAATCAGATATTAAAACAACAAAAAAGGCACCTCAGACAAGTCTCGTCCGTGAACTGAAAGATGTTCATGTCGAATCAAAGGATCTGGTTGAAGAACTTGAACTCGTTCTTCATGCAATGGGAGGAAAATCCGGAAAAACAAACGGTCAGGATGAGGAATCTGAATAATGAAGACAATTCCAGTTAAATTTGAAGCAGAAGGAAAATGGATATCAGCCAAAATTGGAGTGGATGAAACTACCATCAATCTGCCTGAACCAATAAATACAACAATCCTTATCAAATCAATCGATGATGTCCAGCAGAAAAAAAATATTATCACCATTTCTGTTGAAGAAAATATTTATCGAATTGCGACTGTTCCCAAAGCACTGGTCATATTAAAACGCGTAATTCTGATGGGGTGTTCCGGATATCGCCTCAGGGCATATTTTATGTCTCCTGCTATCAGGGGCGGAGTTATGGTAAATGATGCAGAATGGGAAAAAGGGGCTATTACCGTTCTTAAAACCGGCATTTGGTTTGTAAGCCAAAATCATCAGATTTGCATCCCCGTAGCTGATGTTGCAGCAATTGAACAGACACAAAGAGAGGTGCAGGGAACGGAAAAAGAAGTGGTAAAGATTGATCATGTTGAAACAGGAGATGTTTCCACAAGCTTTGTCCTTTGTCCTCCAACAACCCTTAAGGTTCTCTATAATTATCTAACTGATGCCACCAAAGGAATTTCGTTGGAAGGAGAACTGGACCCTCTTTCCAGTCAGGTGGCCATGTTGGTTTACAGTGGAATGGATACGCATTCTATTGAAGGAATGCTTGAAAAATCCCCGCGTGATATAGAAGCAATATATGACAGAATGCTGGGACTTGGACTGGTAGAAGTAGTCCAGACACGCCGTGAAGTAAAACTGACAACAAAAGGCGTCAGGTTTGTGACAGAAGCAGTCAAACCACCAACATTATAATTATTGTCCTGGTTTAAATATTATTTTCCTCATTTTTTTTTATTGGCAGAGATTCTGTCTAAATACATAATTCAGTACATTTATTACATATGTAACAAAAACGTATTTGATTACATATGGGAAGGATTCTGGTCGTTGATGATACTCTCTTTATGAGAACACTTCTAAAAAATATCCTGTTCTCAGGAAATCATGATATTGTGGGTGAAGCTGAGGATGGAGAGGATGCAGTTGAGAAATATTCGTCACTTCAGCCCGATCTTGTTACAATGGATATTGTAATGCCGAAAAAAAATGGGATTGAGGCATTAAAAGAAATTATGGCAATTAACCCGAAAGCAAGAGTGATTATGTGCACTGCTGTCGGACAGGAACAGATGGTAAAGCTTGCTATCAAAACGGGTGCCAAAGGATATATTGTAAAACCATTCCAGGCACCTAAGGTTATAGAAGAGATAAATAACGTATTAAAATCGTAAAACTGTCATTATGCTTAGGGTTCTCATTGTCGATGACTCAGTATTTATCCGGACTGTTTTATCAGATTTACTTAACCGTGCTCCGGAAATAGACGTTATCGGAACCGCATGCAATGGTGTCGAAGCGCTCCCGATGATTGAAGAGCTTAAGCCAGATGTAATAACGCTTGATATCCAGATGCCTCAGATGGATGGAATTGAAACACTTGAGCAAATAAAACATCTATCATACAGACCGAAAATTCTGGTATTAAGTACACTGACGTCACGTGATGCTGAACTGACATACAAGGCTTTGCGTCTGGGTGCTGACGATTTCATGCTGAAACCCCGTAATATCTCAAAGATGCGGGGTATTGAAAATGAATTAACGACAAAGTTAAAACAGCTTTTAAGTATATCAGAACCACAAAAATGTGCCCCTAAAACAAATACTCCTGCTAAAAAAATAATTGTTATTGGTTCGTCTGCAGGAGGGCCCCCAATGCTGGATCTGATTTTTTCGAATCTCTTAGGGGATCAAAATGCTGCATTTGTAATTACCCAGCATATGCCGGAAGGATTCACGGCGGCCCTTGCAGAACGGCTAAACAGAATATGTCCCATGCCGGTTAAAGAAACAGAAAGTGGCGATATCCTCAACAATGGCCACGTATATCTCTCAAAAGGAGGGTATCACACGGTAATTTCACGATCTATAGATAAAACGGGCCGCCAGGGTGGGCATATAACACTGACGAAATCAGCTCCTGTGCATGCTGTCCGTCCTGCTGTTGATATTACCTTTTCTTCTGCTGCAAAGGTGTTTGGAAAGAACTGTTTTTCTGTTATCGTCAGTGGAATGGGAAATGATGCAGGAGAGGGAGCACTGGCAATAAAAAATGCAGGAGGCACTAACATTGCAGTTCGGGAAGAAGACTGTCTTGTCTATGGTATGGTCAGGTCTGCATTAAAGCGAGATTGTATTGATAAGGTTGTTCCACTTAACAGAATAGCCCGTGAAATAATGAAATATATCGCAAATAAGGAATAAATTATGCCTGAAGATGACACATACCGGAAGCTTTTTGTTGCTGAATCCATCGAAAACCACGAGAATATTGTAAATAACCTCTTAATTCTTGAAAATGGATCGGATGATACAGCAATTGATGAGATATTCCGGGCTGCCCATACTCTGAAAGGGATGTCAGCATCCATGGGATTTGATGAGATGGAGACTCTTTGCCATTCCATGGAAGATGTTCTTCATCTGATTCGAAGTGGTGAACGCAGTGTCGATAAAGACCTTATTGATATACTCCTTGCCTGTACGGACAGAATTGAAGAGATGCTTGACGATATTGAATTGGGTGGGGACAGTTCAACTTTCAATTCACGGGAATTGGAAGGTAAACTAAAATCACTCATATCAGAAGAAAATGCAGTGTCCGGAAATAAACCAGGGCCGGTTGCTCAAATCAATATGGAGTGTCCGGAACAACAGGAAAAATATTCACACCATATTTCCCTCTCCATTGATGAAACCAGTCAGATGAAGGATATCCGTGCACTGCTTGCTCTTGCAAATCTAAAAGAAATTGGAGATATTGTCAGTTGCAATCCTACCCCTGAGAAACTGGAATCATCAAACTCAGGTTTCAGCGGCACGATGAGTCTGTATATTCTTACCGATTCAGATGAAGACACCATTCGGAATGCAGCAAGCGTCTCGGAAGTAACTGATATCACAATTCGACCATTTTCACTGCTACAGGAAGAGGAATTTGAGGAACAGGCATCCACAGATGGTACTCTGAATACTACCAATAATCTCTTTAAAGTAATTATTACTGTTTCAGAAGGGAGTGATCTGGGAGATGTACGGGCACTGATTGCATATCAGAATCTGGCTGATATCGGACAGATTATTTCATCTAAACCATCTTTTCAGGACCTTGATGAGGGGAAATTTTCCGGATTATTGACAGTCATCCTTCACTCTGATGCCGGATCAGAAGCTTTACATGATGCAGCGTCAGGTGTTGACATTCAACATGTTCTGGTTGAACCTTTTACTGAAGAAAATGACGTAAAAGTTGAAACAAAACCTGTTTCAAATATAACAGAATCAGAAGATGATGCAATAAAAAGTCCGGAAAAAACACCCAAAAAATCCAAAAAGAAAGAAGTGCAAAATATCAGAGTAGAGATTCACCGCCTTGACCAGATGATGAATCTTGTAGAAGACCTTGTTATTACCGGAGGAAGACTCCGTCAGATTGCCCACCAATACAGTAGCAAGGAGATGGATGAAGCGCTTAATATGGTCAGTCGCTCTGTCTCTGATTTGCAAAACCTCATGATGAATATTCGGATGATTCCCCTCAGCCAGATATTTAACCGGTTTCCCCGTGTTGTAAGAGATGTTGCAATGCATGATGGAAAAGAAGTTGAATTCATCATGACGGGAGCGGAAACCGAACTGGACAGAAGCGTTATAGACGGGCTGGGAGATCCTCTGCTCCATCTGATTCGAAATGCCGTAAACCATGGTATCGAGAGACCTGAAAAACGAATAATGGCAGGGAAAAATCCCAAAGGGACTGTTGTCCTTTCTGCATGGAGAGAGCAGGGAAATGTTGTTATTCAGCTGAAAGATGATGGCGGCGGTATTTCATCACAGGTAATTCTTACAAAAGCTATCGAAAAGGGTCTTATTACCGTTGAACAGTCAAACAATCTGACCAGAGATGAAATAGTAGATCTTCTTTTTATGGCAGGTTTCTCCACCGCAGACGAAATTACTGACATCAGTGGGAGAGGTGTTGGACTGGATGTAGTGAAAGGTGCCATTGAATCGTTAAAAGGAACAATTAACGTAGAAAGTGAAGAAGGCAAAGGATCAACATTTAAGCTGATTCTTCCGCCTACAATGGCAATTATTGAAGTGATGATGGTTCGGATTAATGGTCTTCGGTGTGCAATTCCCATTGCTGCAGTTGTTGAAGTTGCAAGAATTGACCGTACTGCAATTACCCGGATTGGAAAGAGTGAAGCCATTCCGTTCAGGGGTGAAGTCCTCCAGATTCATCATTTAAATGAAATGTTTCGTGGAGAAAGCAACGGGGATATTGTTGTTGTCATACAGTATAAAGGCACAAAATGTTGTATCCCGGTTGATGTGGTGGATGGCCAACAGGAAGTTGTTGTCAAACCATTAAGTAACGTAATTGGAAAATGTAAGGGAGTTAGTGGTGTCACGATTCCCGGCGATGGTGACGTAGTTCCCATTCTCGATGTGAATTCAATGATATAAGGAGGCTGAAAATGGATTTAAATGAACAACAACTGGATATGCTAAAAGAAATGGGAAATATTGGTGCCTCACATGCAGCGACATCTCTTTCCCAGATGTTAATGTGTGAAATTGAAATGACCGTGCCAGAGGTTTCTGTTATCGATATTTCTCAGGTCAGTGAATACTTCGGTGAAGAAATATCAGCCATGGTTGTCTTTGAAATACAGGGAGAAATACAGCCTGCCGGTTATATTGTCTGTCATGTCCCAAGAATGTCGGCTATCAGGCTTACCAACACAATGCTTGGTTCAACCGATGAAGACAGGGAATTCAATGAAATGGATGAGAGTGCAATCACAGAAATTGGCAATATTATGATCTCCCATTTCCTTGATGCAACAGCAGAACTTCTTGGCGTTGTCATGTTGCCATCACCACCTATGGTAACAATTGATATGGCCCTTGCTGCCTTTGAAAATATTCTTGCGCAGGTGACGTCAGGAGATATAAACGAGTTTATTCTCTTCTCAACTGAACTTAAATCCGTAAATAATGATATCAAAAGTACAATTATTATGCTTCCTGAAGAACAGACTCTCGTACAGATTCTGAGACTTCTTAATAATCTTATAAACCCAGAGATATAGGGGCGGAACTTCTCAATGGATAAAAAAAATGAAACTGGTTCAAGGGGGGAAAACGTTGGAATTGGAGAGTATAAAACCGGAATTACAAAAATTTCATCGATTGGACTTGGATCTTGTGTCGCATTCATTTTGTATGACAGAAAACTAAAAACAGGCGGACTGGTGCATGTGATGTTGCCTGACAGTAATGGCAAAAGCGAACGGCCGGGAAAATTTGCTGATACTGCAGTGCCTCTTCTTGTTTTGGAAATGGAAAAACGTGGTTCATCACGCAGGAGTTTATCTGCGTATCTGGTTGGGGGAGCAAGTATGTTTCAGCAATTTAAAGGAAATCTCGATATTGGGAAACGAAATGTATGTGCATTAAGGGAGCATCTTATTGAATTGCGTATTCCTATTGAATCCGAAGATATCGGTGGAACATCCGGGAGATCGGTGAATTTTTTTCCGGAAGACGGAGGAAAAATTACCGTTCGAAGAGCAGATGGAAAATGTTACGAGCTTTAATTTTTTTTATAATTTTCTTTTTCATCATTGTTCCGGTATCCGGAACTATCGTTACCTATATACCGGATAATGGATCAATTTCTTCGCTTGATGTTATGGATATCAGTGAGAGCCATGATGGCATGATTACCTTTGCAACCACAAATGGTCTCTCTCTTTTTGATTCAGGATGGGCAACAATTCAGGCAGAACCATGGGAATATGAAACCGGACTACAGGACAATTATATTCAGACAATAGAGTATGATGAAAATAATGTACTCTGGCTTGGTTTTTCCGCAGGAGTGCAACAATATGATGGAATAACATTTACCAAAGTTGGCACAAACGAAATTTTTTCCACAATGCCTATACATGATATTCTCCGTGATAACGATAATATCTGGATTGCAAACGGTAATTCCGGGTTAAATGTTTATTCTGATGGGAAATGGGAATGGATCCGTCCATTTACGGAAAATGGCCCTGGTGCCTATTATATCACCTCTATGGCAAAGGACCATGCTACAGGAAATTGTATAATAACAACTCGTCTCAATGGTATCTGGAAAGGGATATCTGATGAAGAGGGACTACGATTTGTCCAAATTTCCATCAATGAGGAAGAGTCAGGAAAAATGACTAACGTTGTAGATTATCCATTTGGTGGGGTAATTATTTTCAACGAAAATACGATTCAGTATTATTCAGAATCAGGTGGTATTGTTCCCATTGCGAACTATGCAGCCCTTGGGTATGGCGTTTCCCGGATCAATGATGTTGCTGTAACAGAGAACGGGATATTTGTTATTGGTACAAATAACGGTCTTTATGGATATTATAATGGTGAAGTTATCGTCCATATCACCCGAAATATCGATGGTATTTCCAATGATGAAGTAACGAAAGTCTTCTCTGACTCAAAAGGACGATGGTGGTTTATTACCAAAGGAGAAGCAGGATACTATCAGATGGATGATATACCCGAAAAAATACCGGTTTCAATAGTGGATGAATATATTTCGGACAATTCATATTCGTCAGAATCGTCAGAACCCATCCAGGTACCGGTTCATTATACTGAATGATTCAGGAAAGATGTCTGATATGAGATGCACAGGCATCCTGTTTCACACCGGTTTGGGACTTTTTTTTCACACAAAAAAAAGGTAGGCTCTTCGTCGTTTTCTGTGGGTATTCAATTAACCAAATCGAAAAGCAAGGGAGGGGTGCCCCCTCCCTGCATGACCCACCCCACCAGATGAGATAGGTTGCAGGTGGGATAGGCAAGTATCCCACCTGCTTGTTGTTTTTGTTCAGATAATATGACATTAATGGGATGTGTTTCATCCAAATCTGAAATCATACAGGGACTATTAAGGAGTATGTGCCTGTCAAAAAGAATTTTACTCCCCCCGTATTTCTGTGTTTTTTGGTAAATGGTGTGAATACGAAAGGTGTGTTACCGTTCATGACCAAAGAGAATTTCCCGGATATTCACCCACACCAATTAGCGAAGAGCCAAAAGATATGATAATCTAGGTGTGAATCTTCATGACTTTTTTTGCATACAGATCAATAGAGTCCATGAATATCATATGGGCTCGTTTTGATTTTTCTTTATCATCTGAAAATATATCCTGAACGATATAGTCTAACGGGATGAAAAAATAGGACAATGAGTTAAATCTGCGTGATAATTCCCGAAACTGTGCAACTGATTCCTTTTCCTGTTCTTTTAGAACATAAAATGCCCAGTCCAGTATCTGTATCAGGTAAACAGGCATTCCTTTCCCTGCTGCCATTGAACGATATTGAGTATATGATGTCTTCCCTGTTGCAATAAGAGAAAGTTTCAGGCCATAGTATATTGGTTCAATACTGTCAGGATATTGCTGCATCATCTGTTTTACAATCCCGTTTGCCCCAACTCCGTCACCCTGTTCAAGCCTGAAATTAAACGATTCCCGGAGAAAATCAAGATCATTATAGAATTTAACGGTTGCAATATTGAGAAGTTCAACCCGTTTTGCCTCATTTTTATCCTTTTTTGCCTTTTCTAACCCGACTTGGATGAACCATCTTTCATTTGGGAACCACCAGTGAGTCATTTTTATCATAAACCAAAATGCATTATCAACATTTTCATCATCGCATATGTCCAGTGGTTTCAGGCGATAGAGAGGAGGAGTAACCCGCACCATTTCCAGTAACTGTTCCCGTGCTGCAAGTTCAGTCTCCTTATTCTGCCGAGATAATTCTGATTTTTCATCTCCTTTTTTGGATTTAGATATGGAATAGTAACAATATGCAATATAAAATCCAATTCTTGCATCATGCTTCCAATAATCGGCAAAATAGGTAATTGCGTCCTGGAAATACCCTGATGAGAGAAGCTGCAAGCCACCGAGAATTCTGAGAGAAGCCTTTCCGGAAGAACGTTTTGAACGAATGGCAGTCTTCATTATTCGCTCAATATTTTGCTTTGAATCTTTCTGACTGCCCTTTGTCATTACCCGGTATGCAATACTGTCAATAAATTCATCATACTTTGAACTATCAATATCCGGAAATCCATTGTCCAGTGCGGATACGATATGAGCAAAAAAAACAGGGAGATTTATGGTGATTTTTTCGGAATTATTATCAATATATGAATAGAGATCCTGCCGCAGGTTTTCAATTTTTTCATACCGGATTGCATCTCCGAGTTTTTCATCCTGTGCCATAAATCACCTTTTAATTATACTATTCACATTAAAAACGATAAATCCCTACGAATTTGAAACGTCCGCATAATAGTATTCGCCCTTCGCCCGCTGTTCTCTGTCAAGGTATGATTCAGGTTTATTTATTCGTGGACGTCCGGACTGATCTCTCCTGAACGTTATTCCCAGTCCTTTCAGGAAATGATTCATACCATCTTTCATATCATAGGGGCCATATGCAGAACCTGTGACACCGGGAGTTCCGTCAAAGACAAGCATTCGCTCACTGATCATATCAATAAGATAAATATCATGGTCGATTACAATGATTCCTGCTTCATTCCCTTCTGCATGCCGGCGAAGAACCCGTGCCAGTTTCACCCTCTGTTCAACATCCAGGTGAGCACTTGGCTCATCAAGAATATAGAGGTCAGCATCCTGTGAAAGACAAATTGCTATCGAAACACGCTGCAGTTCACCACCACTCAACTGGTCCACAGATGACTGGAGAAGGGGGGTAATTGACAGAGGTTCAATGATTTCATGCTGGTAATATGAGGAATCAAATGAACGGGACGCCTGCCTCAGAAGGAATTCCACTGAGACCGATGAATCGGCTTTTACATACTGCGGTTTGTATGCAATTTTAATTTTTTTATCCATCTCGCCACTGTCAGGTTTTTCAACACCTGCAAGAATCTTTGCAAATGTACTTTTACCTATACCATTTGCACCGACAAGACCCAGCACCTCTCCTGCCTGAATTTTCCCGGCAGAGATGGTGAGGGAAAATGAATCACCATACTTCTTCTCCATCACCGGAAATTCAATGAGTGTCGGGCGGACGACATCCCGCTTGTGGAACCGCTTTTCAAAGGTGACAGCATAATCCCTGAAACGTACATTTTCTTCCGGTAAAAATCCTTCCAGATACTGATTGATACCAATCCTCACCCCTTTTGGCCGGGTGATGATACCAAAAACACTTGGTTTTCCGTATGCTACATGCACGGTATCTGCAAGCATATCAAGAATGGCGAGGTCATGCTCTACAATGACCACCGGGCGTGTCTCTGCCAGTTCCCGGATAAGTTTTGCAGCGACCATCCGCTGGTAGATATCAAGAAATGGTGTGATTTCATCAAGGAAATAAAAGTCTGCATCACGTGAGAGACAGGCGGCAATGGCAATACGCTGCAGTTCACCACCACTCACCTTTCCAATCGGACGGTCAAGAATGGATTCAAGGCAAAGTTCACTGATATAATAATCCAGCACTCCCCGTTCATCTGTTGATTTCAGAAGTTCAGACACCGTTCCCTGAAAAACCTTCGGAATATAATCAATATACTGCGGTTTCAGCGACGGCTTTATCAATGATTTTGAGACCTGCTGAAGGTATTCATAGAGTTCTGTTCCGGTATATTGTTTTAATATCCCTTCCCAGTTGGCGTCGTCTCCCGGCTTCCCCAGATTTGGGACAATCTGCCCGCAGAGAATTTTAACCGCCGTACTTTTCCCGATACCATTGGCTCCAAGAATTCCGGTTACTTTCCCTTCAACCGGGCTGGGAAGTCCATAGAGTGCAAACCCGTTTGTCCCATAGCGATGTGTCGGGTTATCCAGTTCTTCGGGCAGGGTAACAATATCAAGTGCACCGAACGGGCATTTTTTAATGCAGATACCGCATCCTACACAGAGCTCTTCTGAGATAACCGCTTTTCCTTCCTCTCCGATAATAATCGTTTCATCACCGGTACGGACACGCGGACAGTACAAAATACATTCTTTGCCACACTTTATCGGGTGGCACCGATCACGATGAACAACAGCAATTCGCATAGTATATCACAAAATTATTGTATTGTAAGGAGAATTGTCCAGGTAATAAACCAGAACGCAAATGCCATGAAACTCTGGTAAAACCAGTCTTTTCCGCCTAATCCGGACACATCCATCTTCATGAGCATGAAGATATGTTTCTGAAATACCATTGCACCAAGGAGAATAAGAAGTCCTATGACACCCTGATTATCACTCTGAACAAGGGTATATGAGAGAATTCCAGCGATAATACCCATAATGCTCGCAATACCCGTACGGATAATCCGCTCATTATGCTCTTTTCTCTTTTGTTCTCCGGACTTGACAATTCTTGCCTCAGTTCCGTTGGAAACATTTTCTTCAGTCATCCAGACACCAGTCATTATAATTTTGTCTTAGGACAATATGTAATTTGGTATATTATGGCGAATTTAAAGGGAATGAGTGGGCTTGATATTCATGCCATGGTGTCGGAAGCCCAGGGTTTTCTCCCTTTGTGGGTCGGAAAAACCTACCAATATGATACGGGAATGTTTGGAATCCGTCTGAATGGAGAAAATAAGCAAAAATTTTCCCTTATTATTGAAACAGGAAAACGAGTACATTTTACCTCAACCCTCCCTGCAGCAACACCAAATCCATCCGGATATTCAATGTTTCTGCGAAAATACTGCAATGGCGGCAGAGTGCTTGCTATCTCTCAGCCAGGAATAGAGCGGGTAATTGATATTGAAATCGGAAAGAGTGAAAAACGGTTTCACCTGCTTGTTGAACTCTTTGATGAAGGTAATATCATCCTGACAGACGGGGAGTATACCATCATTCAGCCGCTGAGAAAACACCGGTTCAAAGATCGCAGTATTTTTGCAGATGAGGCATACACCCTTGCAACACATACTGCAACGGCATCTGTTGAAGAATTTACCACCATTCTTCAGGCATCAGATGCTGATACCGTCAGGACGCTTGCCACGCAGTTTCTCATGGGGGGAAAATTTGCAGAAGAGGCATGCAGAATTGCTGGTGTCAGCAGGTCTGAACCGGCTGTTAGTGCACCTGCAGACAAACTGTTTGCAGCATATGTGTCAATTCTGAAGAAAACAGAAGAAGAACGCAGCCCCTGTATCACAAAATCAGGATGTTGGCCCTTCCTTCTGGGAAATGAAACAGCGGTTGAGTCATTCACAACATTTTATGAGGCGCTTGACCAGTATTATCCCCGCGGGAAAGAACTGGTTACGCCGCCAAAACCAAAACTTACCCGGGAAGAGAATATCCGGAAACGGCAGCTGGATGCTATTACTTCGTTTGAAAAGAAGATTGAGCGATATGGAGTCATTGTCGATGCTATCTATTCGCATTATACATTTGTGCAGGAAATTCTTTCAACGCTAAAGACTGCCAGTGCTACTACATCCTGGCAGGATATTACTAAAATCCTGAAAGAGAGCAAGAGTGAGTCAGCGTCTGCCATAAAGAGTATATTCCCAGCTGAAAGTGCAATTGACCTTGATATTGAAGGAACCGTTGTTAAACTCTTTGTACAGGATAGTCTTGAAGCCAACGCCGAACGGTATTACGAACTGGCTAAAAAATTCAAGAGGAAGAGAACCGGCGCATTTGCAGCGATGGAACGCATGGTAATCACGCCCAAAAAGCAAAAAACCGTGATATCTCTGCGAAAGAAGAAATGGTATCACCGGTTCCGCTGGTGCTATACATCTGACGGAGTACTGATGGTGGGCGGGAAAGATGCCGGTACAAACGAAGAAGTCGTAAAAAAGTATCTTCAGGGAGGCGACACCTTTGTCCATGCTGATGTGCATGGTGGCAGTGTCATCATCGTCAAAGGAAATACCGAGAAGAATGACGAAGTTGCCCAGTTTGCGGTATCATATTCAAATGCCTGGAAAAATGGCAATCTGACAGCTGATGTATACGCAGCGTCACCCAATCAGGTAAGTAAGACGCCGGAAACCGGAGAATATGTATCACGCGGTTCGTTTATTGTCAGAGGCGAACGGACATACACACGACATGTGGGCCTTGGTGTTGCCATCGGACTGCAAGTAACACCTGAACTGGGTGTAATAGGCGGACCTATTGATGCGGTGAAAAGCAGAGCCGAACATTACGTCATTCTTCGTCCGGGGCAGTATGAGCCAAATGATGTTGCCAAAAAAATACTCAGAATTCTCCGGGATAAATATGGAGATGAATGGAAATCAATGAAAAATGTCCTGAATTCTGAGAGTATTGCTGCATTTGTTCCGCCGGGTGGATCTGATATTACTGAAGAGTTATGAAAGCAGAATGTGATGGCCTGAAGGATTCAAGCGGTGAAATACGGTTGTTTCCTGAATCAATTGATGATATCTGGCATATCAAACACCTTATAAGATCCGGCGATCTTATTTTTGCGGATACATTCAGGAGCCTTGATTCACAGACTGACAAAACACGGCCGGAGAAAACCGAAAAAAAACCGGTACGGCTGGGACTCCGGGTGGAGAAGACGGAATTCCACCCGGATACGGTCAGGCTGAGACTGTCCGGAGTGATTGAACAGGGCCCTGACGTAGGTTTTTACCATACCATCAACCTTGAACCAGGAAGGGAAGTCTCTATCATAAAACGATGGACATCGGTTGAACAGGAACGAATTGAAAGGGCAGTTACTGCATCCACCTCCGGAATCGTACATATTATTGCCATCGAAGAAGGGGAAGCGCAGATTTTTCGCATCCGCCAGTACGGGCCGGAATATGTTATGAAAATGACCGCCGGAAGTGGAAAACGCGAAGGTGTGGATGCGAGACATGCGTTTTTTGAAGAAATTTATCATTCACTCACCACGGTCACCGGATCGATTGTTATTGCAGGGCCCGGTTTTGTAAAAGATGATTTTCTCAGTTTTCTCCGGAGAACGGATGCTGATCTGGCTGGCCGCATGATGACTGCCGATACACGCAGATCGGGACAGGGCGCTGTGCAGGAAGTGATTGGACAGGGGGTACTGGAACGGATAACACAGGACCTTCAGCTGGGAAGAGAAGTAAACCTGATGGAAGAACTGTTGAAGAGGATGTCAGGAACAGGTCCTGCTGCATATGGTTTTGATGAAGTTACCACAGCAGTCGCGTATGGTGCAGTATCAGACATTCTTGTTGTTGACACGAAAATGAGTGATGAATCCATCAACTGTCTTCTTGAAACTGCTGACACAATGCGTGCAAAAATAACCGTATTCTCTTCAGATTTTGAACCCGGAAAACAACTGGATGCAATTGGGGGAATAGCCGCAATCCTGCGTTTTCCCATACAATAAAAAAAATTATTCTTCGGATGATTCTTCAGGTTCAGAAATAACATCTGATTCTGAAGATTCATCTGCTGCTTCAATTTCTTCAATTTCTGCAGGTGCAACAGGGCGTTTGTATGATTCTTTCAAAACGACCTCATCAATACCCTCGATGAATTCAAAGACCTGGTGGATAAGGATGCCGCGAGCCATTCCCCATCTCTTGTCATAATTGATTCCCGGAGGGAGAAGGATGGTGAGAACGCCGTCGGTGAGTTCAAGATCCATGTCTTTCCCTGAATAGAGATTAATCAGACCCTGTACCTGATCTTTGGGATCTTCTACAATTGCTTCGATCTCATATTCGTAGGTAAGTGTTTTTCCGGCAAGTACGTGGTTAAAATCGACGACAGCACGCTTTCCAACAACACTGGCAACGACACCTTCCTGACCGTCGGATGATATTCTCATACCAACCTGAGGTTTTTCACCAAAATTTTTGATGGGGGCAGACTTCATCAGTGAATCATCACGGGGGCCATATGCCTTCTCCGGAGGAATTTCAACGGTGCCTTTTTCGCCAACTTCTTTCCCGACTAATGCCTCATCGAGGCCGGGAATGATGTGCATACCGCCAAGGCGCACAATAATTGGTTCGTATTCTTTCTTCTCATTGAAAATATCTGCTTCTCTTGCTTTGGCTTCTTCGGTAGTGTCGAATACGATACCATCTGATAAGCCGGTAAATCTGAGTTTAATAAAACTTCCTTCAGTAACTGCCATTACTTTCACCTGTCTATATTTATACGGCGTGCCTACTTAAAATAATGAGCTCTGTAATTGAAGTTGAAACCAAAATTGCGGTATCCAATCTCCCCGAAATCGCAGAACGACTGCGCTCTCTGGGAGCAGAATATCTCGGCGGTTCATCTCAGCAGGATACCTACCTGAATGCACCACACTGTGATTATGCCCACACAGATGAAGCACTTCGTATGCGTGAGACAAAATCCGGCATTGAGATTACGTATAAAGGCCCCAAAACAGAGGCGAGTGGGTCAAAGGCACGAAGAGAGATCACCCTTTCTGTAGAATCCGCACAGGATGCCCTTTCACTGTTTACCGCAATCGGCTTTTTTGTTAGTGCACACGTCACAAAAGACCGAAATGAATACCGATACGGTGATACAACCATTGCTTTGGACCAGGTTGAAGGGCTGGGCACGTACGTTGAAATTGAAGTCCTGACTGACGATGATATCTCCGCAGCACAAAAACACATTGAATTCGTTAAAAAAGAGCTGAATATTTCCGGGGAACACATCCCGGTATCGTATCTTGAACTGTTATTATCACAAAACGTGTCTAAAGAGTGAGTAATTCCACTTCAATCTCTTTTGGTTCATCCCCCAGGGTAATTACAGCGTATTTCCCTTCTGAGGCAGGGCCGGGGTTTACAACCAGCGTACCTTCGATGTCAACAGCCCCGGTATGGTCATGAATATGGCCACAGCAGACGAGATCAAAGTCGGACAGATTATCCCGGAAACACTTACACCCGACATGTGTTCCGCCAATATCATCCAGTGTGCAGTATGGCGGTGCATGACAGATAAGGACATTATGAACGTTTTGCCGGCCCCTCTTTTTTGCCTTCTCTAAGAGTTCACACAGTTCTTCTTCAGAGAGTTCAAATGGTGTGTTAAAGGGTGTGGGATTTGAACCGCCAACACCGGTAAAGGTTGTGTTCCCTATCTCAAGAGAGGTCCCGTGAAGGTTTACGGCATCAGAATATTCAATAACATTCAGAATCTCCGGCAGATCACAATTGCCGGGAATGGCAAAACACGGCACATCAATCTGTCTGAGTACCTCATTCGCTTCCTGTGGATCGCCACAGTCAGTAATATCTCCGGCAATGATAACAATATCCGGATCACATTCCATGAAATCGGAAATGGTGTCATACTTTCCGTGGATATCGGTCAGAAGAAGTATTTTTGTCATGGTAACTGGTCTTCATCTTCCTTAAAAAACCTTACCTCAGCATCAATCCATGAACCCGTTGCCTTTCCACTTTGGGCCATTCTTCCCAGTTCACGCTGCACATCAGGAAGAACGGACCGGGCTGCCCTACCTGCAAGGGGAGTTCCCGGAAGCGGGGTGAAATGATGGACATGCACAATACCGCCGCGGGTTATCTCTTTCATCTGTTTCACCGAAAGCCGCTGTTCCTCATCTGATTCATCGGGAAGGCCCACAATATAATCAACAATCGGCGTAATACCATGGTCTCTGCAGAGGTCATATGCCTTCATCACATCCTCTGCAGTATGGCCGCGTCTCAGGATCTGTAATACATGATTACTGCCGGACTGCGCACCAAAATGGACTTTTCTGTTTGCACAATAGTTTTCAATCAGATTCAGTGATGCGTCAGATATGCACTCCGGCCTCACTTCACTGGGAAAAGTTCCGAAAAAAATTCTCCTTCCGGTGAGTGACTGAAACAATTTTTCAACTTTGTCAAGGCGCAGATGAATGCCATCCGATCCATAGGCTAGAGCATTCGGTGTGACAAATCGTACATCGCGGAAAATCCGGGTGGCACGTTCAATATCATCGATTCTGCGGTGGCGCATATGCCTGCCAAATAGGCGTGGTGTCTGACAGTATCCACACCCGAACGGACATCCACGGGTGATTTCAACATATCCTTTTACCGACGTAAATGGTGGATAGGAGGAAAGAAGCACGCAATGATTTGGCATCACGACCTGGTCCTTTGTAGCCACCCCGGCGGGGAGGGTGTGGCTACCGGATTCAATCATCCTGATGAGGGCAGGAAGAGTATATTCTCCTTCCCCAATCACCACGTAATCTGCATATTTGCTGACATCGTTATAGCAGGCAGTAGGGTGCGGGCCGCCCACGATGGTAATACATTCAGCCTCTGCAATCTCATCTCTAAAATGAGATTCATTTACTGAATTAAGGCTATAACAGGTGATATCATCTTTTGGTTCATCGACTTCGTTCAGGGTAATGCCGGAACATTCACATGCTGCGCTGAGTGCAGCAAATGAGTTCTTTGCCCATGATATGGACCGCCAGTTTACGTTCATCAGACAGATTTCCTCAGGGAATTATTTCACAGCCATTAAATTTGGGATGATTAAACTGATCCAGAGATACCGTATTGTTCCGGATACATTCTTTTACGCGTGGCAACGCCTCGCACACAGCTTCAGAGAGTGCTTTTACCGTATGGTAAATATCAGCACATCCATCATCCGGCCAGAGACCCATCACCTGGGAATACAGGCATCTTCCCCCACAGAAATCAAAGAGATCACAATCAGAGCATTTTCCACTGTATACTACTTTTCGCACTGTCTGAGGACGATCTTTCCTGATGTCGCCGCAGTAATACTCTTTCATACCTATCATGCATGGACAGGGAGCAACCATACCATCCGGCGTAATGGAATAATTGGCAAACCCTGAACCACACCTGAGAACAGATGGGCGGATGCCATTGAGTGCATCCTGCATGGTATCGACGAACGGATACCATCTCAACACCTCACCTGTCTCTTCCATATGGGTTACCCACCTGTCCATCAGCCTGAAGAGTCCGGGAATGTATGAATTTTTCACCCATGCGCTATAGGAATCATGACAGTAGTCTGCAGAGAAATTCGCATCCAGTTGCCAGTGAACAGATGGAAACAGTCCATTGGTTTCAAACGCAAGATGCGTGACATCCCGGTAAATATCAGTATCTTCTGTCACTGTCATTCTGCCGATGAAATCAGCGGGTATATTCATATTCCGAATTTTTTCACAGTTGTCAACAATCGTCTGATATGTACCTCTTCCCCGGTTATTGTCATGCGTTTCCCTTCGGCCATCTATTGAAACGATAATTGTCTCAAGATGCATCAGAACATCTTTCGGCACCCGGTCAAGCAGAGTGCCGTTTGTATGGATCAAAAAACGGCATTCTCCGGATAGCGCCTGCATAATTGACTGAATGGTCTCGATGGAAAGAAGCGGTTCACCCCCATAAAATATGAGTCCCGGATCTGAATCCTGGCGTATGAACCTGCATAAATTCATATGACTGTAGGTAATATCTGACTGAACCTGTCGGGGGTTTGGGTCCCAGCAGTCTGTATCGATTTCAGGAAATATCCGTCCTTTACAGTATCTGCAATTCAGATTGCAGACGTCATTTAACAAGATATGGTAATACACGCTGATACCTGGGATCACTCATCATTGATTATTATCGTACCCAAACTTCCGTCAATGGATGCTGATACACCATCTATAAGATCTCCTATCGGTGTATCAGGACGGTCAACCATCGGGATTTCTGCGAGTATTGCCCCGACAGCGATGATGGGTTCGGCTTCAGTATTGATTATTGCAGAAGGTGCCATGTTGTTTCGCATCAGTGCATAAATGACATAGGAACCAACGGTAGATCCTTTCCCATAGGGGAAGGCAAGCACTTTTCCTGCTATTGACTGCCCTTCCAGGGGGTGGCCGGATTCAATTACAACACCAGTGTCCGGGTTGACTCCTGAAAGAAAAGATATCGGTTCACTGCTGACAAGAACGGCACCGGTTCCTATACCTGCTGAAATACCACGTGCCTGAATTGTAATGGACATACTACATAAATGTGGTGAGAACAAAGATAAATATGACATGGATGAGAGCATCATCGACAATACCAATACCGAACGAAATCTGACCAGCCTGACCAGTCAGGAATATGAGGAGATCATTGAGAGTCTCCAGGAGAATATCGAAATACATTCAAAAGAAATTGCAAATTATAAAAAAGAAAATGAACAGTTAAAAAAGGAAAATAATCAGCTGAAACGGACGCCGCTCTTTGTAGCATCCGTCATTGATATTCTGGATTCGGGGGAAGTGTATCTTCGTCAGCAGGGAAATAACCAGGAATATATTACCGGAAGCTCCGGAAATCTGGAAACAGAACTGAAACCCGGCATGAAAGTTGCCGTTAACAATGCTCTTTCAATTGTGCGTATTGTTGCGAATTCCGTTGATTCGCGCGTGCGTGTTATGGAACTCATAGAGTCTCCGGATACAACATTCGAAAGAATCGGTGGACTCAGAGAAGAGATTGAGGAAGTCAGGGAAGCCGTTGAATATCCTTTGACAAAGCCAGAGGTATTCCGCAAAATTGGTGTGGAACCACCTAAAGGAATCCTCCTTTACGGGCCACCAGGTACCGGAAAGACCCTGATTGCAAAAGCGGTTGCCCATCAGGCAAATGCTACTTTCATCCGGATGTCAGGCAGTGAACTGGTGCACAAATTTATCGGAGAAGGTGCCCAGATGGTGCGTGAGCTCTTTACTATGGCACGGGAACGAGCCCCGTCTATCGTCTTTATTGATGAAATTGATGCAATCGGGACCATGCGGATGCATGACGGGACGTCCGGAAGTGCAGAAGTGCAGCGGACCCTGATGCAGCTCCTGGCAGAGATGGACGGATTTGACAACAGGGGTGATGTCAGAATAATGGGAGCAACAAACCGGGTAGATATGCTGGACCCTGCACTCTTACGCCCGGGACGGTTTGACCGGGTAGTGATGGTTCCTCTTCCAGACACTGCTGCCCGCCTCCAGATTCTGAAGATTCATTCGTCAAAGATGCAGCTTCGGGGTGTTCCCCTTGATAAAATTGCAGCAGAAACAGACAACAGTACTGGTGCAGAACTTGAAGCAATATGCCGTGAAGCCGGAATGATGGCAGTCAGGCGTGATGCAGATGCAATCACGTGGTCTGATTTTGAAGCAGCCATGCGTAAGGTCAAGGACAAAACCCAGAAACCGGACATCATGTTCCTTTAGGTTATGAAGGTTTTACTCATACAAAAGGAAGGAACCGACCTTCATTCCATTCTTTTGGCGTCTGAGACCAGTCGTGAAGTACTCCGTTTTTATCACCCAAAAAAAACTGACTGGGGAGTATGTATGGAAGTGTCAACACTGGGAAGTGCACTCTCCATCATTTCAGAAATAAAGTGGTATATCCAGCGGTATGTGTCACAACCACTCTGTCTTCTCTCAAACAGAATAATCTGCACTCCTGCCTATGCAGGCATTATTTATGAACGTGAAGAGTCTGTTCACGACATCTGGGACTGGGAAATACTCTATGGTATCAAATATCATACCGTTCTTGACCGGATGGCGGTAACACCTGAATCGCCAATAAATGAAGTCACTGAATTTGCATCAGGAATGGATACAACGTTTCGTGCACGCTGTCTGGAAGAAGAACTGAAAAAAATGTAATTTATTTTTATTTTATTTTTATACTCAGGCAAACATTGCACTGTCATATGGGTTGCACTTGGGGTGATGGGTCAGGTCAAGGGTCACTTTGTCAATTGCCTTGATAAAATCTGTCTGGCATATCATTGTTCGCTCCGTACGAATGGCAAACATTCCTGCCTCTGTGCAGATTGCGCGAAGTTCAGAACCATTCTTTCCTTCTGTCAGTTCAGCAACTTCCTGAAGGTCAACGGTAATGTCGAGAGCCATATTTGCAGAATGTATCTCCATAATCGACCGGCGTCCTTCGCAGTTGGGTAATGGTATCTCAATGATACGGTCAAAACGCCCGGGCCGCAGAAGTGCATGGTCCAGAATATCAATACGGTTTGTGGCAGCTACGATTTTCACATCCCCTCTGTTCTCAAACCCGTCCATATCAGCAAGAAGCTGCATTAACGTCCGCTGCACTTCCCGATCACCGGACGTGGTGCTTTCGCTGCGCATCGCACCAATCGCATCAATTTCATCAATAAAAATTATTGACGGGGTGTTCTTCTTTGCCAGTTCAAACATTTCCCGGACAAGACGTGCGCCCTCCCCGATATACTTCTGCACCAGCTCTGATCCTACAACCCGGAGAAAATGTGCCTGGGTTTCATGGGCCACCGCACGGGCGAGAAGGGTTTTTCCTGTTCCCGGCGGGCCATACAGAAGCACTCCTTTCGGAGGAAGAATTCCAACAGCCGCGAACAGGTCCGGCCGTATCAGCGGCAGTTCTACGGCTTCTTTTATCTCACGGATCTGTTCTTCAAGACCACCAATATCATCATATGTTTCTTCCGGAGAATCAACGATTTCCATACCATAAATCTGGCTGTCAAATGCTTCCGGCATAATTTCAACAACTGTGAGTGACTGCTGATTCATCGTGCATCTCAGTCCGGGCTTCAGATCTTCAGGTCTGACAAAATTAGATACCCGCACCATAAAACGCGGACCGGCACTACTCTGCACTATTACGCGCTGGTCGTCAATGATATCAGAAATGGTGCCGATAACAAGAGGGGGGCTTCTTAGTTTCTCAACTTCACTTTTCAGTTTTCTGATTTCACGTTCGTAACGGATTTTTTGGTTCTCTACATTCTTCTTTTCAATATCGAGCTGCCGTACCTGCTCTTTGAACTGCATATTTTTCGATTCAAGTGCTGCAATTCGGTTCAGAAGATACTCTTTCAGGTCTTCATCACCGATTTCCGAATTTGACGTAGAGTAATCCCCCATTAGAAACCTCAATTAGGTATATCTGTTCATATGACTATAAATTTCTTTACGATTTGAAATGTCCGACTGTGAAGTTTGCGGTACCTCTATCAGTGGCGAACCAATTCTCGTTCAGATTGGTGGTGCTAAGATGTGGGTGTGCCCGAAATGTGCTAAACTTGGTACAGAAATTAAGAAACCACCCGGTGCCAGAGTTCCGGGAGCAAAACCGAAGGTTGGTTCCAGAAAACCACAGACCAAGAGACCCCGCGATGTTTTTGATCTGATGGGAGGAGATATTGTCGATGATTTCAATGTTCTCATCCGTGAAGCCAGAATGGCGAAAGGGTGGACACAGAAAGATCTCGCGCAGGATATTAAGGAAAAGGAAAATCTCATCAAAAAAATAGAAACCGGATTTATAGCGGAAGACCAGGTTCTGAAGAAAATAGAGAAAGTCCTGGAGATTCAACTGATTGAATCTGTTGATAGTAGTGTGAAAATATCCGGATCATCTGCAATGACAACAACGCTTGGAGATGTTATACGGATTAAAAAACAGGGAAGATAATACTCAGGGTAAAAAAATATGGCTGCTCCATTCATTCTCATAAATCTGAAATCCTATGCAGAAGGATTTGGGTATAATGCACAGAAAATTGCACAGGTTGCAGAAAAAATAGCGCATGAGAATGATGTCAGAATCGGTATTGCGCCCGGGTATATGGACATTCATCCATTCCATGTTCATTATTCCCTGCCCGTTTTTGCCCAGCATGTTGACGGTGTAACGCCGGGGGCGCACACCGGACATATTGTTGCAGATGCATTGAAAGCAGCAGGTGCCACAGGGACGCTGATAAACCATTCTGAACGCCGCCTTACCCTTGCAGATATTGAGGCCGCACACCGCTCGGCGCGCAATGCGGGTCTTGAAACGGTTATCTGTACGAACAATGTTGCCACAAGTGGTGCGGCAACATTTTTTGAACCGGATTATATTGCCATTGAACCCCCTGAACTTATTGGGAGCGGAATTTCTGTATCAAAAGCAGATCCGGGAATTATTGAAAAATCTGTCGAGGCAGTTCATTCTGTGAATGCGGGGGTAAAAGTGCTGACAGGTGCCGGAATCAGTACCGGAGAATGTGTCAGAACAGCGCTGGACCTTGGCACCGATGGTGTGCTCCTTGCATCAGGTGTTGTAAAAGCAGCGGATCCTGAGGCAGTTCTTCGCGATCTTATATCAAAAATTTAGGAGAAGTGTCGTATGCAGTCGTGTTTGGTTATAACACCAACCACTTTTCCCTTATTCATCACCAGTACGGCATGATGGTTCTGGAGACTGTGGACAATCGGTTCTATTTTTTCAGACGGTGGAACGGTAGGAAATCCTTCTTCCATGATGTCAATTATCGTGTTTTTCATCGAATGCTGAATCGTTCCGTTTTCCATGGCTCCGATTATTGCCGATTCTGATACACATCCGATAGGAACACCGTTTTTTATGACCGGGACCTGTGATATGCCATATTTTTCCATCATATCCACGGTATTTTCAATGGTTTCTTCAGAAGAGATGCTGATAACAGGACTTGTCATAATATCGCCGGCAGACGGCCGTGATGTCTCTGATTCATTCAGAACGGCAACAATCCGACGGAGTGTGCTTGCGCGGGGATCAACAGTCCCTGCCTCTATCCGCGCAATCATTGATTGTGAAAAACCTGCCTGGGATGCAACATCTGACTGTGTCATACCTGCTTTGAGACGTTTTTCCCGAATCTCACCAGATGTTGGAATATTCATCTTATTATTTGAGGTGATAATAGCAGATAATAATATGCCCGTGGGACATATTATTGGCTCAGATAATCACGTTTAATCTTCGTGGTATAGCCCGAGACGCTGAATGAGGAAATCATTGAGATGTTCTGCCATCGCCTGCTCATCCATTGGTGAAGAACATATTGCCACACCATATAACAACATCAGCGCGGTATCCAGCATGTATGAATCCCGGATATCCTCTTTTTCTTTCGGAAGGGAAACGATGAGCCATCCGAAATTATCCTCATCAAATTCGTACTCACTGTCATCACCGGAAATAACCCGGCTACCATCATGGGAAGGGTCCTTTCCCTCCCAGTCAAAGCTTGACTTTATGGTCACCTGTCGGGCAATCTTTCGTTGTGCATCAGTCTTAACAATCATAACCGCACGAACGAGTACTTCAGGACTTGTTTCCTCTTCTTTCAGGAGACGCACTGCCTTGTCACCCTGGGTTACCGCACGGTCAAACAGTCCCATCCTGTGGGCAATAAGCATTGAAGCAACTGTATGCCCGGCCGACTCGTCAGGAAGGGGGCATTCGGTCTCGATTTTTTTGATATATGCAGAAAATAAATCAGTATCGTTCATCAAAATACTCCGGTAATGATACCTTACGGTAAACCGGTATATAGCTTTTCAAAATTGATTAAGATGAGTGGGAGTAGTAAGCCCCATTCTGTTTCTCTGTGGCATTCAGCTACGCGCCATACCCGGGCAGGCCCGGACAGCCCTTTCGCCCTGTTCTGACTTGCACCCATAGGGTTTCACCGTTCAATCGAATCCTGCCGCTCAGAGCATCAGCGAGTTAACTCAGCACCAGAGGTGCCTTCTCGCCATTAGCCTAAACAAATGGCTCAGTCGCATCATCGCTAACGGCAGGGCGTGTCGTTTCTGTGTCAGAGCCGTGACTCTCGCCACCCGCACTTGCATGCGGCTACGCGTCCGGTTGGTGTGGGGACTTTCCTCAGCAGCATTTCATGCCACCGTCAGCCACTCACTCCCTCTCCTATTAATATCGTATCTCGCAATATTTATGGGCATGGAAGGGATCAGCAGGGAAGAGGGTGCGACGGCGGTGAAACTTGCACGAACGGTTCTTCAGGAAACCATTGGCAACGATAACCTCCCGGCAGTATTAATGCCGGATTCATTCAGTGAAAAACGGGGTGTATTTGTCACATTGAACCGTAACGGCGAGCTTAGAGGCTGCATTGGATATCCAACACCAGTGCTCTCCCTATCGGAAGCAATTCCCGGTGCTGCACTATCTGCCGCACTTGAAGATCCACGTTTTCCACCCGTACGCGCTGAAGAACTACCCGAGATTTCAATCGAGGTCACTGTACTGACGCCCCCCGTTCTTGTTTCATTACCCCCGGCAGAGCGTACTGAGGCAGTAATCGTCGGAAAACACGGGCTGATTATTTCAGGCTACAAAAGAACCGGGCTTCTTCTCCCGCAGGTGCCGGTTGAATACCACTGGGATGCGAGGACATTTTTAGATCAGGTCTGCATAAAAGCAGGCCTTCCTCCCGGAACATGGAGAAGAGATGATACCGAACTATACACATTTGAAGGACAGATATTTTATGAGGAGGAACACACATGATCACCTTTGAGAGCCAGCATAAAGACATCTGGGCAAGAACAGGGAAACTCAGAGTCGGAGATAAAATCGCAAAGACACCCCTGCTTCTTCCGGTAATAAATCCTCACATCCAATTGATACCCCCCGAAGAGATGCAGAAGATGGGTGTTGAAGCACTGATAACCAATGCATATATATTCAGTAAAAGTGAGGAATTTCGCGAACGCGCAATGAATGAGGGTCTGCATGCCGTTCTCGGATTCGATGGCATTATTATGACTGACTCAGGTGCATTTCAGCAGTCAGTGTATGGGGATGTAGCATTTTCAAATAAAGATACAGTCCGGTTTCAGCGCCAGATCGGAAGTGAAATAATCGTTCCAATGGATGTCGCTACCCCGCCGGACAGGGATCATGAAGGGGCAGAAGAGGAACTATCCGTTACGATGCAGCGGATTCGTGAAGCGATGGAAATCATTGATGACGGACACCTGGCAGCCCCGGTACAGGGTGGTATCCACACGGACCTCCGAAAGAAGGCAGGAGAAGAAGTCCGCGAGACAGGGGCAGTGTTCTGTCCTATTGGTGCTGTTGTTCCACTCATGGAATCATATCGCTACCGTGATCTCGTCACCGTTGTGATGGCAGCCAAACAGACACTCTCCCCCGGCGCGTGTATTCACCTCTTCGGGGCAGGGCACCCATCGATGTTTGCCCTTGCTGCAGCAATGGGGTGCGATGTCTTTGATTCTGCCGCCTATGCACTCTACGCCCGTGAAGGTCGATACATGACACCGTCCGGAAGCTTCAAACTGGCTGAACTCAGTGAACTTCCCTGTGCCTGTGAAGTCTGCCGAACCCACTCGGCACGCGAACTTCAGGCATCACCGGATAAAGAGAAACTGCTTGCCAAACATAACCTCCTCGTTAGCCTGGCAGAGATTGCACGCATCAGGCAGTCTATTCAGGACGGCACTCTCTGGGAACTGGTGGACGAACGCTGCAGAAATCACCCCCGTCTGCTTGACGGCTACCGCGAACTGCTGAAATATAATGATCTTCTTATGACCCGTGATTCAGTCGCAAAACGGAGATTCTTCTACCGGGGCAGTGAATCCTGTAAAAGAACTGAAGTAATCCGGTATCATGAAATGATCCCGCGTTTCTCAGTTGAGGGTAGTATCCATATCACCATGAGTGATGAAGCAGGTCCCGTTGATGCAACAACGTTCCGGTTTAAACCACCATTTGGCCCGTATCCCCACGGACTAAAAGAGACATTTCCAATCGGCCAGAGTGAGATTCCGGAATGGGATGAAGATATGATCAAAAGCGGATGTAATGGGATTATCCAGCTTATAAATGCAAATCCCGGCATTCCTGTTACCATCCATACTGGTGAGAGATGGAATGCCGTAGTTAAAGATGCGCTGAAAGATGTGGAGAAATTATATGAGTTTATTTGAACGTATTATTCGCGATGGTCCCGGACGGACAGGAAAATATACGTCCGGAGAAGATGTGGTGGAAACACCGGGAATTGTCAGTCCCAAAGAGATGTTTCCTGATTTATTCAGTCATCCATTTTCCAATACCCCCCCTGAATTTCCGGAAAAAATCAGATGGCCAAAGCCCATTCAGTATACCGGAATTCTGAATGCATATGTGGGAGAGAAACCGGACGGTTCTCCGGAGTCTGCGGTAATCGTTCCGGGATGCCATACACTCTTTGACAATCCCCGGCGGTTCACTGAACTTCTGATTGCACTCAAAGAACGCTTCCCCATGGACACGGCATGGTATGCACCGGCGAGTGCCCTCCCGTCAAACGCGGCCATTCTCATCTACTGCGGATTTGATCTCTTTGATTACCGGGCAGTGGACCTGATGACCGTGCGCGGAATGTTCTGCACACCTGATGGCGAGTATTCTTATGATGATGTGCGTGAATCCGGACTCTGTAATTGTGAAGGCTGCAAAAATGGTGACCTTAAGCTTCATAACCGGAATGCACTGGATACTGAAATGGCAACGGCCCGTTGGTTCATCCGTTCACATGTGTTCCGTGAATTTATTGAAAAACGGGTCCGGAATGCTGCATGGCAGGTGGCTGTTATGCGCCTCCTTGACGCTGCACCTGCATACTGTGAACCGATGGTACCCATCGCGCGGAGCACACCATTCTCTGCCAATACCGCGGACTCCCTGAAACGAGCCGAAGTCACGCGATTTGTTGACCGGGTGATTGACCGGTTTATCCCTACCCGCACTGATACGCTGGTTCTTCTTCCCTGCTCAGCGCGTAAACCCTACTCTCTCTCACAGAGCCACCGGAAATTTGCCTATGCCATTCAGAACCGGGCACATGAACTGATTCTGACGTCTCCCATGGGAATTGTCCCACGGGAACTGGAAGCCATCTACCCGGCAGGCCATTATGACATTCCGGTTACCGGCTACTGGGACCGGGAGGAACGGGAATTTATCGCGTCATCTCTTGCACGATACTTTGAAAAACATCAGTTTGGACGAATCATCTCCCATCTGGATGAAAAAACGCATGCCATCGTTGAAGATGCGGCACGCCGTGCAGGGGTTGAGGTTGAATCCACCTGCACAAATGGTCGCCCGACATCGCCTGAATCTCTTCGATACCTTGAAGGAAGTCTGAAAGGTGTGCGAAAAATATGGCCGGATATGGTCAGGGGCACACTGTCATGGCAGTTTGATGTGGATCTGGATACCAGCAGGCTCACGCTGAAAGGACGCAGAGGCCGTCGTAAGGTAATGAAAGGGAACAACCAGTTGTTCAGTGTTGATGAAACAACCGGACTCCTGCGCCCCACCATGGATGGCTGGAAGCTTCTTGGAGACAGGTATCATGTCACCATTGACGACTTCATCCCACAGGGCGATGTGCTGGCACCGGGTATTGTCGATGCTGACCCTGCCATCCGTGAAGGTGATGAAGTGTTTGTGACCGGGCCGCGTGCTCAGGGAACAGGCAAGGCGTTCATGGGTGCAAAAGAGATGCTCTCATCATCCCGCGGTGTTGCGGTAAAGTTGCGTAAAGTAAAGAAGGGGTAACCCCCAATAATAAAACATTATTTGTTCTTCCGGAGATGGCGACGTGTATAAAATAGTAAAACGAGATCAGATTGCTGATAATATCTTTGAATTTTGGATCAATGCACCTCATGTTACCAAAACAGGGCGTGCAGGACAGTTTGTTGTACTTCGTATCGATGAAAACGGGGAACGAATTCCCCTGACCATTTCCGCTACCAAGGGTGATGACGTACGAATCGTCTTCATGGCAACCGGAAAGACGACCCAGCAACTGGCTGCCATGCAGGTAGGAGAGAGTATCCGCGATGTCGCGGGCCCTCTTGGCAAGCCGTCCGATGTAAAAAAATGGGGTCGCTGTGCGGTAATTGGAGGAGGCGTAGGTATCGCCTGTCTCCCGATTCTCGCACGTGAACTCAGAGAAGCAGGAAATGATGTCACCGGGATTATCGGTGCACGAAATGAAGGACTCCTGTTGCTTGAAGACGAACTCCGTGATGCCTGTGACGAACTCGTTATCTGTACGGATGATGGCTCGAAAGGACACCACGGATATCCTGCAGATGTCCTGAAAGAGATGGTCTCTGACCAGATTCTTGATGCAGTCTGGATTATAGGTCCCGCCATTATGATGAAGATTACCTCATTAGCCACATTTGATTCCGGCATTAAGACCTTTGTCAGTCTGAATCCCATTATGGTTGATGGAACGGGTATGTGTGGTTCATGCCGGGTGACCATTGCAGGCGAAATGAAATTTGCCTGTGTTGATGGTCCTGAGTTCGATGCACATGAGGTTGACTGGGACGAACTAATGAACCGTCAGCGCACCTATACCGGACAGGAGAAGGAATCTTTGGAGCACTACCATGAACACAAATGCCATTGTGGTGATCATCAATGAATCGTCGACCTGTCGAAGAACGTCTTCAGGATTTTGATGAGGTCGCTACAGGCCTTTCCGAACAGAATGCAGTACTTGAGGCACTGCGGTGCATGGAATGCCCCCGGCCTCTCTGTGTAAATGGCTGCCCGGTATCAATTGATATTCCGGGTTTCATCAATGCAATCGCAAACGAGGATTTCAGGAAGGCTGCCCACATAATAAAGCAGGACAATATGCTTCCTGCCATATGCGGACGTGTCTGTCCTCAGGAAGCACAGTGTCAGAGCACCTGTATTCTGGGAAAGAAAGACAAACCGGTTCGCATTGGAGCACTTGAACGGTTTGTTGCAGACTGGGAGAGAGAGAATGGTGTTGAAACACCGGAGACTGCACCGGCAACAGGGAAGCGGATTGCCGTTGTCGGGTCAGGCCCGGCAGGTATCACAGCAGCAACAGAATGCCTCCGTGCCGGTCATGAAGTCACCATCTTTGAATCCCTGCATGCTGCAGGTGGGGTACTGACATACGGTATCCCTGCATTCCGGATGCCAAAGGACATTGTTCAGTTTGAAATTGATCAGGTCCTTGCACTGGGTGCTGAACTGAAACTCAACCATATCGTCGGAAGAAGTGTCCCGGTCGATGAACTGCTCGCATATGACGCTGTATTCATCGGCACCGGTGCTGGTCTTCCGTATTTCATGGGAATTAAAGGAGAGAGATTCAGCGGTGTGTATACCGCAAATGAATTCCTGACCCGTGTAAACCTGATGCATGCCAATAAGTTCCCGGAGTTTGATACACCTCTCATCCGCGGAAGCAGGGTTGCTGTGGTCGGCGGTGGCAATGTGGCAATGGATTCTGCCCGTGTCGCCCGCAGGCTTGGGGCAAAGGTATACCTCATTTACCGGCGGCGTGAAGAGGACCTGCCTGCCCGGGAGGAAGAAGTGGCAAACGCTATTCAGGAAGGCGTGGAGTTTGTCTGCTGTGCAAATCCGACACGGATTTTGGGCGGCCCACAAGTGCAGGGAATTAAGTGCATACGGATGGAGATGTGTGAATGTGATGAGAGCGGACGGCCCGTCCCCCGTGCCTGCACGGAAGCTGGCAGCACATTCACCCTTGATGTGGATGTCGTCATTGAGGCCATCGGCCAGGGGCCAAATCCACTTCTCGCAGGACTTATTCCTGACCTGAAACGGGGGAAGCGCGGCACGATTGAGGTTGATGAAGATGGTCGGACGTCCATTCCGCATGTCTTTGCAGGCGGCGATATCGCAACCGGTGCGGCAACCGTTATCTGGGCAATGGGATCTGCAAAGAAGGCAGCGGCTGCAATCAATAAGATGCTTGCCGAAAACTGATTTCAGAATATTTTTTCATTTTTTTTGTGCAGGACAATTTACTGGCTCATCTGGTATATTTCAGCAGAATTTTGGTTGAATCAGGGGTGTTTTGGTTAAATGATTATCTACGCCGGCTTATACTGAAGCAGAACGATATCTTTGAACGTTGTCACTTTTGTGAGTGTTAATGAGGCTTTTTGGTTGCCACTTTTAAAGAGTGGAATCCCCTTGCCGAGAATTATCGGAATTACCGAAATCGCAAACTCATCTATCAGTCCCTTCTTCATGAAGCCATCAATTAATTGTCCCCCGCCGAGCAACCAGATGTTTGTTCCGGGCTGTGACAACAGATTGCTCATGAATGTGGAAAGATCGCCCGTTACAAATTCAGCATTGTCATCAGGTGCATGCTCCCGGTTGGTAAACACATAACACTTCTTTCCGGAATAGGGCCATTCACAGTCAAAGGTCAGGATCTGGTCATAGGTTGTTCTGCCCATGATTATTGTATCGACTGTTTCATAAAATGCGGAATATCCAATGTCCCCCTCCCCTTCAACCTCCGATAACCAGTCAATGCCTCCGTCAATGTCTGCAATATAGCCGTCCAGGCTCATTGCGATATAGAGTATTGTTGCCCTTTGCTGATTCATTCAATTCTCATTTGAATGGTATAATTATAAGAAATTGTCCGAAGAAACCATTCTGGATTCAATAAAGTATGGCTGAAAAAAATAGTTACTAATAATGAAAGAATCCGGAAAATCACCGGATATTGGATTTATTTCAGATAATTTTGATTCCTTCATTGTCCACTTTTGTTTCAAGGGCAATCTCGATTCCCAGTGGTTTCAGGACTGCTTCCACCTCTTCCCGGGATGATTCGGTGACTACAGCGATGGTGGGGCCGACAGAACTCATCGCCACAAATTCAAATCCTGCCTCCCTGAGCCGGCTCATGTACTGATAGATTATGAAACTGTTATGTTCCACTTCCGCACGTTTTGAACCTCTGAACTCAATCTCCCAGACAACATCTCCTGCACGGCGCAGGTCGTCATGAACGAGGGCGGGAATGAGGTCCATTAAGACCATATAGGCCTTCAGTTCACGGTCACGGTAATCAAGAACTCGTGCCCGGTTCATCAGGACATTAAATTCACCCTCTCCTGCTGCATCTGCTTCCACCGGAGGAATGATGATGAACACATTTTTGTCTTTGGCAAAGGTATGACAGGAAACCAGAGTCAGTTCATCTCCCATGACTGCCATCCCACCGTATGCAACAGCAGCAGGCCCGACACCGGTTTCAAATCCCTGTACCACTTCTCCTGTTTCTGTCTCTTCAACATAGTTAAATCCAACCAGAAGACGCAGTTCTTTGGTTGTCAGAGGTGAGCCGATGGCGACATTTATAGCATGGGCAACTGCCGTCAGCACCGTCCCTGTTGAGCCGAGGCCGACATGTTTTCGTTCATGGTCAACAACGGTGATTCTGAAACCACCGGTATAGCCGGTGACCTTCTGCAGTACCGCGACGAGGTGACGCAGCATGGGAACACGGGTATAATTTATTTCAACACCGGACGGGATGCACTCGACCGTTGCGGTGGAATAGAGCTGAAGGGCAAATCCAAATCCACCGCCACCCGGTCGGTTGGGTGCAAAGCGGTTCATGTCAAGTACCGTTAAATGAATACGGGCAGGTACACGGACGGTGACAGGTTTATCTGAAATTTCAAGTGCGTAGTCCTTTTCATATCCAAGAGTGTTGATGCTCTCTCCCGGTGAGAACGGAGCAAAATCATACTCAACCAAGTCGAGGTCTCCACCCCGTATTATCATTTTAGCCATGGTGATTCACACCTTCCGATCAAAGAAAATATTCTTTCCACCCGCACGCACAGGTATGGCATAGGCAACCGAGCATCCCGGCAGCCAGCCAAGGCTCAGTGCTGCAACACCTGCTGAGTACATGATCCGGTTATCGAGGTTGTGGATGGATGCCGTCTTTACCGCAGAGCCGAGGGCAATGCCCAGGTCTGCCATCTTGATGACACAGTTCGGGCCTGAGAACGGCTGGTTTTGGTCCCTTTCTGACCATGCATCGGCCATCTCTTTGCAGGTGGCATAGCCGCATCCCCCGCAGTTGAGGCCGAGGATTGTACCTCCTTCGCACCCAATAATCACGCAGGCATCAGCTGACGCAATATTTCCTGCATCACGGATGAAAAATCCTATTTTATCGCGTTCCCCAATCCGTTTCATCTCCTCAGCGAGGGGTTTGAGTTCGTCCCCTGTTTTTACTACGGCTGAGATAGAATCAGTTGCCTTCCCTTTCGGGGCGGTCCGTGCAGAAAGGACCATCAGGTCTGCGACCATTCCTGCTGCACGGGTTTCAGGATTCATAACAGATATGAGCAGAAGCCGTAATAAAAAACCTTCTATCCGAATTCTGTAGAGAATGGAAAATAAGAAAAAAACGGGTCGATTGAGACAGGTAAATTGCAGAAATACCATCTTAAAAAAGCACGATGAACGATCAAAACAGGAATTATGATTCATATTTTGGAAAAATAGACGGTGATGGTAGGGATAGATACATTTTCTGAATGTATCAATCCGTATTTTTGTATAGGTAAAAAGCAGGGTCGTTACTGGTATTCACGCTTTGAATACTGGCATTCATCAGAGTCCCCGCCTTTTCGTACAATATGTATCCATTCGCGCAGGGATTTTATCGTCCCGAACTGATCATACCGGCGCATGGAGAACGCAACTCTCATCTTTGGACAGAACCGGACCGTGCCCTCATGGACAACCCGTCGTGCAATCTCCAGGTCGTCTCCTGCGTCACAGACCTTGTATCCACCAATTTTCATGAAGGCATCTCTCCGAAATGCGGTATTACACCCCAGTGTGTAATAAAGTGTTTTTGTGTAATATCCCAGCCGGGAGAAGGTATTTGCCATTCCGAGATTGACGCGGTTTTTTATACCATCCTCAAGTGGGTAGACCGTCCCATAAATGGCTGCCGCTTCAGGATGTGCAGCAAATTCCTGGTATACGGTCTCGATCCATTCCGGAGGGAGAACACAGTCACCGTCTGTTGTGGCAATAATATCTGCCGTTGCAAGATCTGCACCATCATTACGGGCACCGCCCACCTTTGCACGGGTCTGAATTATTACCTTGTCTGCATATTTCTGTGCAATATCACGCGTGGTATCCTTTGAATTTCCGTCCACAACAATGAGTTCATACTCTGTTCGGTTCATCGTCTGGTTACAGAGTGATTCAAGGCACCTGCCGATATTTTTCTCTTCGTTGTATGTCGGAATAACTACTGAAACTTTCATGGTAAGCCACCGGTGATACCCGCAAAATGCTGAAATATCGTTGTAATATATTGCCGGTGCAGATACTTGAACGTGTGGAAGAGGGGTTGTGAGGTAGCACCTTATGGATAGTGGTAAACAATTATTATGACTGCTTCATATCTTTTGACGAATAGACGATGTGCAGAGGCATTGTGGTTTTCAGGGAATTTTCTCTGTTTTGAACAGGTGTTATGAATACCATTTCATCCCGAAGCTGAACTGACCCCTGAACAAGATTTCTGTCGAATGTGAATATTGCTACAGAATCATCAAGTCCGTCAATACTTCCTGAATATGAATCAATCCCGTCGTCGATTGCTTCGAAATTCATCCTTTCAAGATGCATATCATATACCTCGCCATATATCGTCACCTTCAGCGAATTGTTTTTGATCGTATTCAGATGTATTTCGCTGAACTGCACAATGTCATATCGTTCCACCGTTAACGGGATGTTTAATTCTCCATATTCGTCTGACAATGATTCCTCCGTGCTATCTGATGATGATACATCGGTTTTCAACGCATGCGTAAACCCGGAAATTTCAAAAATCATTCCGGAATTCTCTTGAGTATCCGTACCCAGCATCTTCTCATTTGCACTTGCCACCAGTAAAAAAATCCCCCCGACAAGCACCATTACTATAAGAAGGCCCAAAACCCGCATGCCTCTTTCCATGTTCATACTTTCACCTCTACAACTCCTGCAACCAGGCAGACCAATCCCACCCAATGTTCTGGAATAATTCGTTCACCGGATTATCCGTTTTCGCTTCATCATAAATACCTCTTCAGACCAAATCGTCTAAATGGATTGACCGGTTTTGATGATGTGGTCAGAACAACAATATACCATACATTTATAATCGCATCGTGATGACGCGAAACAGTTCATTTTTACTGGCAGTCCATCTCCTTGCGGCACTGAACGTTATGCCTGCGGCGGCGGGCGATGTAATGGAAAAGGTTGAAACGGGTGAAATTATCGTCATACCTTCGGTTGACGAGTACAATCCCAATTTTTCAGGTTCAGGAGCAATAAATCAGATCACCCAGGGATAGATGATCGTCCATTCGAGATGTGTATGGCCCTTTACATCAAAAATTGACGTTACATTAACCTGGAATGAACACTTTGGGGATCTTGAATTGTCTGTTTATACACCGGATGGGAACTTTGTCGGACACTACACCGACCTGTACGATAGTTCGGTAAAGGACGGCATGTTCGGGAGATTTTGAGGGGAAATCTTCAATTATCAAATTCATTGTCCCAACAAAAATATGGAAAAATATGATCGCCGTAGCGGACAGTCTTCTTAGGTGATTGTGACCAAAGTTCCAACTTATGGTAGTATATTTGAGGTATTATATTGTGCCCTCTCATATGTGTGGGTAGAATTCAATCATTCAGCCCTTCGACGTTTATGGTTGCATACGAAGGGTAAAGGTAGAAGATCGTCGTTTCGTTATAGAGCATAACTGTTCTCTCATTTTTCTGATCAATCACATAATAGATCATTGAGGAGTCCTCGTCATAGTATTTCCACTGGTGGTAATCCTCGGGAAGTGGTCCGGAAATTGGCTCTGTAACCCACTGTTTTGCACCACAGCGTCCTTCAAGCGTCCTATTCATCGTTTCATCTACCCCGATAAAGAATGACAAACCCTCTTTTTTGAATTCCACCTTAGTGTATGTTCTGTTCGGGTCGTGTTCGTCCGTTGCCCCGGCAACCGAGCTGATGTTCCAACCGTTCGCAAGCAGGATCCCTGTCCGCGGATCATTGAAAAGAATGGCGATGACCGATGTGACATTTTTCGTGAAGTAATATGGGTCCATAACCTCGATCTGCGAGACATTGACGGGAACTGAAATGTTTCCATTTTCGTAGTGCAGGATAATGTCAGGTGTTTCGTTCGCCGAAATGTTCACGGGAGAATCTTTGAAATCCGTGCACCCAGATCCGATCACCAAGAGAGATAGAACACAAAAAATGGGGATTCTTGTTTTCATCATACCTCCGTCAATTGTAGGTATTGAGCCGAACCTGCGTCGGGTCTTGGATAAAATCCACCCAGCAATACCGGATATGATTCCGGTGAACATTTTTACCAGTGATAACATATCGATTCGAGAGATTTCAACAGCATCGGTGTTGGTTATCGGTTCTTTTTTTTCCATGACGGTTACCTTTACTATATTACTGAACAATTTCGCACGTCTGAACAAAGCGCTCAGAAATCAAGGTACCTTCCAAAGAGAGCAAATCCACCGTCTGCGGTCTGAATAATCGATGTGACGGGTCGATCATCGCCGATATCAAATGATGCATCCCAAACAACCTCACCGGCAGTGTCGAGCCTGACAACCTGAAGTGGAGAGCCGGAATAGTCTGATGAACGGAGATCGTTATGTTGTGGGTGAGAATAACCGGCATATGCATATCCGCCGTCCTCTGTCGCAACGATGACCTGGGAGACCTGCACCGTCTTTTCCCCGATCAGTTCGCCATGGAGAGAGAGGGAGACTTCCGTTGTCTCTGTGATCCACTTGTCTTCCTGTTTGTCCTCGGAAACCTGTTGTGTGGTTCCATAGATCAGATCATATGTGCCATCGGGGGAGAGACGGACGTTATAGAGGTTTGCGGTTGATTCGGTTGGAAACGTCCTGTTCCATACGCTGTTTCCTTCGGCATCAAGCATGGTGACCCACACACCGGCATCGCAGATCCCTCCGGTGACAAAACCTCCCGTAGGTGCTGCGATTATCGTTCTGGCGCTCTTGTCCGGAGCAAATGTAGTCTCCCATAGGATTGTTCCATCCTCATCAAGTCTGACGGACTGATTGTTCCCCGCTGTAGCATACCCACCATCCGGTGCCCTGACCACTCGCCACCCCTTGTCCACTTCCCACAGCAACGGGTCGCTTTCTTCGCTGAGTTTCGTGCTCCAGAGGACGGTCCCGCTTTCATCTATACGTTTCAGACATTCCCACCGTGTGGTGACGGCATACCCTCCGCCCGGAGCCTCTGCAAGTGAACGGCCGGAGTCCATGGGTGTATCGAAGGTCAAATCCACTCTGTCCTCTCCCTTCGCGCCAAGCGTAAAAATGCGGATGATTGAGCCATTCCTTGTGCCCGTGCCTGCAATTGCGTACCCGCCATCACGGGTCTGGATCATCTCTATCCCGACGCCGTCCGGGTCGTCGTCAATGATGGTGTTCCACTGTTCGTTCCCGTCTGCATTGATCTTGAGGACCCAGATGTCAAAAGTTGGCTGTTTATACGCCGCATCGGAGCATCCGGCGGTGAATAGCAGGGTTAGCAAGAAAAGAAAGATGATGAGCATAGGGACCATACTCCTTATTCTTTGGCGGTTGTCAAACATCGTGTTCCTCATTTGAATAACCATTTTACTTCTTCATAAATATCTCTTCAGACCACATCGTCTAAGTAGCACGACCTCTACGATAGTTCGGTAAAGGACGGCGTGATTGACATTGACATAAAACCGTCCTCAGGCTTTCTTCCCATGGGCGACTGGGAACTCAGGGTATATGGGAGAGAGGTTTTTGGATCATATGTCAGTTACTCATTGCGGTAATACCGACAAACTAATTACCTCGTTTTTTATACAGTATATTATGGATCTGAAAGGGACAATCATTGCAATCGTATGTATTGTAATCATTGCCTATGCCAATCAGGCCTCAGTGAATTCACACATTATTGTAACACCAAGTGCAGACCCCCCGGATCTCATGAGAGAAGATGTGGTGCATGTTCTCGAATGGTGGGAACTTCCGTTAAAATCTCATATCACCTCATTTATTGCAATAAATATCCCGATTCTGATACCGTTCGGAAGTCTCCTCGCAATACTATCGGGTGCTTTTCTCGGTGTTCGTCAGATTGAAAAGAAAAATATTCTGGAGAATGAACGGAGAACAAAAATATATGAGGAAATACAGAAAAATCCCGGCATAATAGCAACCGAAATGGAGACGGTAACCGGAATTAACCGCAGTTCCCTGCGGCACCATCTGGAAATCCTGGAACGGGAAGGCTTAATCATTTCCCAAAAAATAACGAAACAACGGCATTACTTTGAAAATCACCACAAATACAGCCAGGAATACCAGCTCGCCATGTCCATTCTGGACGGTGAGACCACCCGTAATATTTACAGCTATATAACCGCACATCCCGGCTGCACACAAAAGGATCTCTCGGCATATGCAAAGGTATCCGTTCCCACAATATCATGGCAGATTGATAAACTGCGTTCCGGCAATCTGGTAACAATAAAGAAAGAAAAGAGTTACCATCATTATTATCCCGAAGAGACGACGGAATTTTTTGTACCTGCGAAATCCGTCGGAGAGGCGGGCGAACATCTTCCCATTCTGTGATTCCATTTATGTCTAAAAACAGATGTACAAATCTGATGAAATCACCACCAGAAGTCATACGTGACAGTTTCATGTAGCTGATATTCCTCCTAAAAAATCCGGGTTCATATTCCGGGCGATGGGCACCGGACATGCTGTTTGCTCTTTCTCTTTAGTAGCTGCGGATTGCAATACCTTTCATTTTGGACAAAATTCATGTATCAGGTTAAGCAACGCATAAATAACCCCAAAAAGGCCCTGTACCCTGGAAAAATGCGTCCACACAGAAGGACGGAGCGGGCCTTTCTCAACCGAAGACAACCGGTAGATCCTCCCAAAAAACCTGTCAATCGCGACCGCCCAGTAGTTCGCAATTTACTGTATTTTTGGCAAATGAAAGGTATTTCATCCGTATTTTTTCAGCAGTAAATATGAACAGAAAATATGTCCGTTCTGCCCCCCGAATTTCCAAAAACGGGGTATCAAAGAGGGGGAATATGGTTGCAAAACAGTGGTGAGGATTATCCTGTTATTTCACCGTTAATTCAACGCATTTTATTCCTTCTTCAGCAGCGTAAAAATGATAGAGCAAATATATCCTGGAGCACCTGTGCCATTTAAATATAACCCATTTTAATTAACAGACACAGGAAAACAGGGAATGGGCCGACAAAACCAGAAAGATGATACAAAAGATCAGGGGGAGATTTCGCAGAAACGTGAAATCTGGATGGACGCTATCACCCACGGATCCCCTATCCCCCAGTTTGCGATAGACAGTGACCACCTGATTATCTACTGGAACAAAGCCCTTGAAATATACAGCGGCATAAAAGCAGAAGACGTTCTTGGAACAAACCGGCACCTGAATGCATTTTATCCGGATAAAAGACCATCTATGGCAGATTTACTGGTTGACGGGCAGGAAGACAAAATTTCTGAATTGTATACCGAAAAAGAGCGGGAAATACCGTTTATCGAAGGCACGTATGACAGAACCCGGTTTTTTCCGGGCATGGGAAAATCCGGAGTATGGCTCCATCTCACCGTTGCTGCCATAAGAGATGATTTGGGCAGGACAATCGGTGCCGTAGAAACGCTCGAAGATATCACCGAACTTAAAAAGACAGAGGAAAAACTCAGGGAAAACGAGGCATATATCCGGACAATCCTTGATAATCTCCCAATCGGTGTTGCGGTAAATTCTGTCGACCCGAATGTTTCATTTGAATATTTCAATGAAAATTTCCTCAAATATTACCGGACAACGAAAGAGGCTCTTCTAACAGTGGATGGTTTCTGGAATGAAGTGTATGAAGATCCGGTCTTTAGAGAGGAGCTCAGGCAAAGGGTACTTGGGGATTCTGCCAGCGGTGATCCCGATAAAATGCACTGGAAAGACATTCCTATAACCCGTTTTGGAGAAGAGACAACCTTCATCAGTGCGAGGAATATACCGATCCCCGGAAAACACCTTGTTATTTCAACAGTATGGGATGTGACCGAACGCAAAAGAGCGGAGGATAAGCTGAAAACAATCCAGATGAAGCTTACAGGAGCAATGGACCTGGCAAACATGGCGAACTGGGAATTCGATGCTGCAACGGGTATGTTTACCTTTGACGACTGGTTCTACGCTCTTTACGGCACGAGCGTGGAACGCGAAGGCGGCAACCATATGTCCGTAGAGGAATATGCCCAAAAATTTGTTCACCCGGATGACCAGCACTTAGTGGCTGAAGATGTGAAAAGAGCCATAGGGGCCACTAGCCCCGGGTACATATCAAAGTTGGATCACCGGATCATTCGCAGGGACGGTGAAATACGATATGTTGTTGTACGTTTGGGAATCATACAAGACAAAACGGGCAGGACCATCAAAATTCATGGTGCAACCCAGGACCTCACCATACGCAAAAAAGCGCAGGAAGCCCTGTTTATCGCAAATAAAAAACTCAATATGCTCTCATCCATAACACGGCACGACATCCTGAATCTGATTATGGTTGTCCGTGGTTATCTTGAATTGTCAGAGGATATCGAGGACAAAACCGTTCTGAAAGAATATATTTTAAAAGAGAAAGAAGCGGTTGATGCGATTCAGCATCAGATTGAGTTTACCGGATTTTATCAGGATATCGGAATGATGGAGCCAAAATGGCATAATCCCTCCAAAATTGTCGATGAGATTTCAGGATCACTGAATACTGAAGGTATTCAACTGGATAATTCACTGAAAGGAATTGAGATATTCGCTGATCCCTTAATCGAAAAGGTATTTTATAATCTGGTTGAAAACACCATCCGCCACGGGGGGCACGTAACCTCCATATCGGTATCTTACACGGAGACAGAGACAGGAATCATCATTACCTACCGCGACAACGGTGTTGGAATTAAAGACATTGCCCGGAATAAACTTTTTAAGAAAGGGTATGGTAAAAATACCGGGCTCGGGTTGTTTTTGTCACGTGAAATCCTCTCAATAACCGACAGCACCATTCAGGAGAACGGAAAGCCGGGAGAAGGTGTCAGATTCGAAATTACCTTCCCGAAAGGCAATTACCGGTTTATTGAGGATAACGATTAACCTGATATTTATATCCGGATTCCCTTCTCCATTCAGAAGGCGTCCAATCGGATATTTTATTGATACACACCCTGGGGGGATTCGGCACGATGAATTACGTATTATCCGGCACAGAGAATTTCATTCCCGGAACACTGGCTGAGAAAATAATTTGTTCCGGACAGTTTTCTTCCTTTGACATTGAAATACTCATCCGGTGATACTCTCAGGGGTGTCGCCTTTGAGAAGACATTGTGGTTTAATTGATATCAGGATGGCACTATTTATTCCCATATCTAAGATACCTGCCACACCACCTGCCGCCAATAATGCACAGAACGGTATATATGCCCCGAATATTTTCAAACCCATTTTTCTATATGGTACCAATAAACTGGTTTTAATCGACTGGTTTCCTGGTTTTTCCATGAATATTACCGGAACTCAGGAGGAGAGTGAAAAAAATCATGTTTAGGGAGAAAACATCATGATGAAAGGAAGAGTGAAAATACTGAAGATATATGTTGCAATGACCAGAACGGAAGCGAGCTCCCCGTCACATCCATACCGATCAGAAAGGACAGCTGCTATCATTCCGGACGGCATTGCAGTCTCAAGGACAAGGATATCAGTATCAACAATTGAGAGATTCAAAAATCCTGATATATACAGGGCTATCAGTGGTTGCAGGATAAGAGTCAGGACAACGGTAACACTTGCGAGAACAGCAATTTTTTTAAGAGGTATCCACTTGAGCATCAGTGCAATCCCGAGAGCAACAAAGACGACGAGGGACAGTGAGACCATATGGAGGATAGAAAGAATTCCGTCCCACACAGGATTTTTCACTCCTGCAAGGAAATAGGAGGCCACACAACCTGCTATCACGGCAATAAATATTGGAGATAGCAGATATGAACGGAGACTGGACCATGCCGAACCTTCTTCACTACCACCGAAGTACATTGCAATCATTACCCCAATTAAAAAAAGCGGGACGCCAACGCCCAGTTCACTGATCATGACAGCATCCGAGACAGCGCCGGCATTGCCGGAGAATATCTGGGTTATAAGTGCATATCCAAGTGTCGCAGAACTGCCAAATGCTGCGACAAGCATAAAAGCACCCATTTGGGGACGTTTTAGGTGGAAAAAACGACCAATAAGATAGGCAAGCCCAAGATGGCAGATAACGGCAGCCATCATGACAAGGACTGCAACCAGAATTTCTATACTCGGAGTCTGGGCAGCCAACGTGTAAAAAATCATAGCGGGGAGTGCGAAATCAGTTACCAGTTTCCCAAAAAGAGGTCTGTGTTGTTCGGCTATGATACCCTTGTGTTTTAACCAAAGACATATGCCTATCAGGCCGATCATGACTAAGACTGCCTGCATTGTCGAATATATTAGTCCATTCATGAGAGAAGCCGGTCCTGCTTTTTCCGGTTCGTGTGGAGGATTAAATAATCTATTTATTTATGTTCACGGACTGGCCTGCATGCTTCTTTCGCGGATTATTTTTTTAATGAAATAATCATTCCTTTTGAAATATCTCCCCCCACGGGATAGTATCGTTTAAAACAGACACACGATAAAAGACGCATTTTTGTATTTTACCAGACATCTGTGATTAATGATTCAAAAAAAACACAAACCCGTTCATTTACCCTATTTTATTCCTTCTTCAGCGTCCAGACAATAACGATGGAAAACATCAGGATGACAAAACAGGAGATATAAAATCCGGTTCCTGCTGCACCTGTTGCGATATTATAGATACTTGCAAGAATGGCAACAATACTTCCTGCGTAAATTACGAGTTCTCTTGGAGTATAGGTCATATAAGCTAATTCATGCCGTTTTTATTTATGGATGCCGTTAAAAATTGTATGAACCCAGACTTTTATAAAAGCGGACGGGAGCCGTAATCGAGAATTCACACACAGAAACGGCGTTTTGCTCATAGGAAAAAGCACGGTGATGTAACCGCAAGACATATTGTTACACCCATCAGAACTGAGCTCACGTGACAATAGAGCAAAAAATTGCCTCGTTTTTTCAGATGGATGATGAGACGTGGGCAAGGCATGCAAATCCGTTGAGTGTGTGGACCAGAACCACAACATTGCTTCTTCTCATCTTCGCGTTCTGGAGCCGTGTCTGGCTGGGTATGTGGTCGCTGGTTCCAATTGCCATTGCCATAATCTGGACGTGGATAAACCCACGGCTCTTTAAAAAACCAAAATCAACGGACAACTGGGCGTCCATGGGTGTGCTTGGTGAGCGTGTCTGGCTGAACAGAACTGAAATACCTATACCGAAGCATCATAGGCTTGTGCCGAATATTCTCTCGTCTCTCTCCGGCATCGGGGCATTATGTGTTATCTGGGGCGTATTTAGCCTCGAAATCTGGCCCACCCTGTTTGGTGCGGTTGTCGTTTATCTGAGCAAACTGTGGTTTTTGGACCGGATGGTATGGCTGTATCAGGATATGAAGGACGCAACACCTGAATACAATAGCTGGCTGTATGATACAGATAGAGAATGATGGATAGCAAAAAACGTGACACTGATCCCTATTGAAGATCATTACCTGAAGTGCAGATTGATGCATATGACAGGAAGTGAAACACATAACCCCTCATCCGTGAAATGATTCAACCTGACAAACAAGGGAGCAGCCACCATGGACGAAGAAATAATCAGATATGATAATGTATCCATCGTATTTGATGAAACAACCATAATAGAACATTTTTCCCTTCCCGTCAACAAAGGCGAGAAGGTCATACTTCGGGGGCCATCGGGGTCAGGAAAATCGACTCTTCTGAAGATGGCACAGGGATATGCCAGACCTGATACCGGCACGGTTTCGTACCGAAAGCACGCAATTGATGCTGAAACAGCATGGAAAATCCGGCAGGAGACAGCATATATCTCACAGGATACCGACATTGGCGAAGGAATTGTCAGGGACCTGATTGCAGGTGTCTTTACCTATGCATCAAACAAATCCCTTCCTTACGAGACTTCTCTGAATAAATATCTCGCTCTCTTCTCACTCGATGAAGCAACCCTTGACAAAGATTTCCGCACACTTTCCGGCGGGGAAAAACAGAGAATCGTGATAATAATATCACTCCTGCTGGAACGAACAATATTTTTCCTTGATGAAATCACCGCAGCACTGGACGGTCGGATGAAACAGCAGGTTGCAGACTACTTTCTCTCCCATAAGGACTGGACCGTGATTGCCATATCGCACGACGAAGCCTGGTACCGGGAAGGGTCCCGCATTATCCCTGTAGGAGGGAACTAAAAAATGACCACTCCTGTCATACACCTATCAGGAATTTTCTTTGCGTTTCTCCTGCTTGCAATTCCTGTATTTATTATGCATAAAACCCATCTTCCCATGGTGCGGGAGACGGTCTGGTCATTCCTTCGTATGTCCGTCCAGCTTGCACTTGCGGGACTATTCCTGACGGTGCTTTTTGAGTATAACAACCCCTTCTTAAATGTCCTCTGGCTGTGTGTCATGATCACCGTTGCAGCGTATGAGTCGGTGCGCAAACAGGAGTTAAATATCAAAAAACTCTATCTGCCGACCTTTGCTGCCTTCGTCATCGCCGTCACCCTCTCTCTCATCTATTTTGAGATACTTGTCCTCCAGGACGGAGGCCTATCTGAAGCAAGATATCTGATACCCATCGCCGGTATGCTCTTAGGCAACTCTCTCGGAGGGACAATCATCGCAGTATCCCTCTTCTATAATGACATTCGCAGAAATGAAAACCGCTACATCTCAGCGCTTTCATTTGGTGCCCAGCGAACAGAAGCACTCCTCCCGCATTTCAGGACCGCACTGAAGTCTGCCCTCAAACCATCTCTCGGGAATGTCGCCGTCATGGGAATTGTATTTCTCCCTGGCATGATGACCGGACAGCTCTTAGCAGGGCTCTCCCCGATGACTGCCATATCATACCAGATTGTGCTGATGGTCACGATTTATTCGACCACAACCGTCTGCGTCACGCTTGCGATTATTCTCACGTCCTACATCAGTTTTGATGGATTTGGGATGCTGAAAAAAGATATCTTTCTGAAGAAATGAGGGAATAATTTCTATAAACTACCCTCAGCCAACAGTATTTATCAAAACCCTCTACGATTTCATCTTCTGACTATTTTTTTCATTATTTTTCCACAGGGCACATCCTTCATTGAATATGAACATAAATTCCCTGCCTCGTTTCTCTTTTGTTATATAACCAAGATCTGCGAGATGCAAAAGGTCATTTCTGGCTGTCTGGTAGACTACGCCGTATGTCTCAACGATCTCTCTGATAGTAAAGAATTCTTCACTCCTCTCCATCATCTCCCTGAGGATTTCCGCCTGTCTCTGGTTGATATCTCTGATCGCTTTTATTATTGCTGTTGTCGTTTTCTGATCGCTCTGTTTATCTGTTATGTACAAGAGTAAATCTTCACGGGCGTTCCCGATGCACCTGATATTGTAGAGGATGAAGTAGGTAAGATCCATCTCATCATATTCGGTATGGAGATAGGCCAGGGCGTAATTTTTCTTAGATTTGAGAATTGTTCTTGATATAGGCATATATTCAAAGAGCCAGTATCCACGTGAGAGCACGAACCAGTAAAATATGCTTCTTGCTGTCCTGCCGTTGCCGTCTTCAAACGGGTGAATATAGCCAATGAGGAAGTGAAGAATGATCCCTTTGATTATGGGGTGAATGAATGTGCGGGAATCCTCTTCATCGGCGTTTGCAAACCGGCACAGTTCTTCTATCATGAGAGGAATTTCTGTGTGTTTGGGAGGGGTGTGGTGAACTGTTCCTGTTACCGGATCGGCGACGACAATCTCATCGTTTCTTCTGAATCGGCCGACTGAGGCATCTTCAAGGGTCTTCTCCGTAACTGTCCGGTGTATGGTAAGAATAAACTCCGGGGTAAGAGGCGAATCTTTCTGCTCTCTGATATACTGCATAGCCCGGTAATTGTTGACCACCATCTGCTCTGATTTATTCTCTGGTTTTGTGCCTTTTCTGAGCATTTCTTTCGCAGCTTTGTGGGTTGTCACCGCACCTTCAAGCATGGAGGAGGCAATGGCTTCTTCTCTCAGGGAATTGATGATGTACGACTCTTCCAGTCTGATTGTTTTATCCTGTATCCGTATGTTTCCTGAGAGGTACTGGTCAAAGATGTGCAGGCTTCGTGAGATCTCCGGGGTGGTTGAGTATCTGAGGATAAGGGAAGAGAAGGATATATTTTCATAGTGCATCTCCCTGAGTATCTTCATCAAAGCCCATGCCGCCTTTCTCTTCTCGGGATCGGTGATCCGATATTTTAGGTCGTCCCAGGCGAGGTAGCGGTTGTTATATTCCGTCACCTCTTTTATGAAATCCGGATCCTGTGGTATCTGGGTTATATTCCGGATACGTTTATTGTCCCATTCCGCAGGCGGTTTTTCAGGAAGTTTTTTCATGACAGTCTCACCCAAATACTAATTTAGTATATTTTAGTATTTAATTAGTATTTCGGGTGAGAAGGGTATCTCAAATACTAATTTAGTGTATTTTAGTATTTTGTTAGTATTTCGGATGAGAAGGGTATCTCAGATACTAATTTAGTGTATTTTAGTATTTTGTTAGTATTTTGGATGAGAAGGGCATATCAGATACTCATTTTGTGTATATTATTACGTTGTTTTTGAGGTGTCACTGGCACTCAAAGAACAGACAAAAAAGGAAGATGAAAATAATCTCCTTATCTTTTATATGCGGTTTTACGATCCGCTATCTTCAGCAATTTAATATCAGCACCATCTACATGGTAAAATATCCGGTAACTCCCTACTCTGAGCCGGTATTTTTTTGGAATCATATTCTGCAGGTGTTTTACATCTGCGTTGGGCCGGGGAGTGAGCGGGTCCGTTTTCAACTCTTTAAGGGCATCTTTGACTTTCTGTTTCGTTGCATTGTCAAGGTCAGAACGTTGTTTCCTGAATCGTTTGGTAGCCAGAAAAGAGTATATTCCATTTCAAATATCTTCCAGGTCTAAGGGTGTGAATTCTTCATTCTCCAAAATATCATTCAGTTCAGTATCAAGCCTTTTCGTGCAATAATAATGTAACAACCGGTCTACGATATCACTGTAAGACTCACCTTTACGGCCAATTTTTTTGAGTTCCTGTTTGGTCTCATTATTCACGGTGATGGTTGGCATAACCAATATTGTGACACCCGTAATTATAGTATTTCTGAACGTGCAAATCGAGCCTGTCCAGTCAACAGTCTCAAAAATAATAGACCAAATCCTTTTTTTCAGCTACGGGAGGGAACAGACATTACATCCAGTGGCACTCTCGCATTCATGGTATCATTATTTCAAATCCTAATGCGGATTCCAATTTTTGAGGTGCAGATGTTCCGACATGGTTCGTCATGATTATTCAGTCTGACGGCACACCATTCATACAATGATTACTGGTGAACTGAGGAATAAGGTCGATAGTCTGTGGGAGATGTTCTGGACGGGAGGTCTGACCAACCCTCTGGACGTTATTGAGCAGATTACCTATCTGATGTTTATCCGTGATATTGATGAGGCGGACAGGGTTCGGGGGAAGGAATGCCTGATGCTTGATGCGCCGTTTGAGAGTTTATTTCCGGAAGATAAGGAGATTCTGCGATGGTCGGTGTTTCGGGATCTGTCTGCACCGAAGATGTATGATGTGATGCAGGCCGAGGTATTTCCGTTTATTAAAAATCTGCATTCGGATACGAAGAGTGCCTATGCAAAATACATGGGAGATGCGATCTTTAAGATTCCGACACCCCTGCTTCTGGAAAAGATTGTAACAGCACTTGACGAGATGGATCTCTCCGATCGTGATGTCAGAGGCGATCTGTATGAGTATCTGCTCTCAAAGATTGCAACAGCAGGGACGAACGGTCAGTTCAGGACACCGCGTCACATCATCAGGATGATGGTTGAACTGCTTGCTCCTGGGCCTGAGGATATCATCTGTGATCCGGCGTGCGGTACATCCGGTTTTCTTGTCTGCGCCGGGGAATATATTCTGGAAAACCACCGCGATGATATATGGTACAATCCAAAGGTGAAGGAACACTATCATAATAAGATGTTTTTCGGCTACGATATGGACAGGACGATGCTTCGTATCGGTGCAATGAACCTGATGTCGCACGGGATCACGAATCCGAATATTGCATACCGCGATAGTTTATCAGAGCAGAATCCTGATGCTGACACGTACTCCGTCATTCTCACCAATCCACCGTTTAAGGGATCGTTGGACTACGATATTGTCTCAGCAGATCTTCTGAAAGTGGCAAAAACGAAGAAGACGGAGCTTCTGTTTCTTTCCCTCTTTGTCAGAATGTTAAAAGTCGGAGGACGCTGTGCTGTTATCGTTCCCGACGGTGTTCTGTTCGGCTCATCCAAGGCACACAAGGCAGTCCGAAAGATGCTGATTGAAGAGCAGAGGCTTGAGGCGGTAATCTCGATGCCGTCCGGTGTGTTCAAGCCGTATGCCGGAGTATCAACGGCCGTTTTAATCTTTACCAAGACGAATGCAGGCGGAACAGACAAGGTCTGGTTCTATGATATGCAGGCCGACGGATATACGCTCGACGACAAGCGTGCACCCACATCCAAAAATGATATTCCTGATATTATAACGCGTTTCCATTCACTGGAACGTGAAAGTGAAATCGAAAACGAAGGCAAAAACGAAAGCGAAGGTGAGGATACCCGTGAGAGAACAGAGAAGAGTTTCTGTGTGCCAAAGGATGAGATCATAGAGAACGGCTATGATCTCTCGATAAATAAGTACAAGAAGATAATCTACGAGGTGATCGAGTACCCGGCACCCCGCGAGATTCTTGCAGAGATACGGGCACTGGAAACGGAGATCACCAAAGGGATTGATGAGCTTGAGGGGATGCTTGAGTGAGTAATGAAACAGGTTGCAAAGTAGTATCTATGAAGGATATTGCCATTGGTAACTTGGAATATGGTTCAGGAGCATCTGCGATAGAATATGACAATAAAACTCGTTATGTCCGCATAACTGATATTGCTGAATCAGGGAAACTCAATGATAAAGCAGTTTCTCCGAGTATTATTGAGAATAAATATGAATTAAAAGAAGGTGACCTTTTATTTGCGAGAAGTGGCGCAACAGTTGGTAAAACATATTTATACAACCAAACAGATGGCTGTTGCATATATGCTGGTTACTTAATCCGATTAGTCCCAAACCAAAAAGTAATTTTTCCAAAATATCTCTATTATTTTACAAAATCATCGGACTATAAATTATTTGTTGAGAATAATATGAGAGTGGTTGCACAACCAAATATTAATGCAAAACAATACGGCAATCTCACAATTCCCCTCCCCCCACTTGAAGAACAGCGCCGGATTGCAGATGCACTTGACTTGGCCTCGTCACTGATTGAGAAGAGGAAAAAACAGATTGAACTTCTGGATACCCTTGCAAAGAGCCTTTTTATTGAGATGTTTGGCGATCCGGTGACGAATCCGATGGGGTGGGATATTTGTACGATAAACACTGTCATTGATTCCTTAATTGCAGGTTGGAGTATAAATGGTGAACAAAGAAAACTCAAAGAAGGAGAAAAAGCCGTTTTAAAAGTGAGCGCTGTTACACAAGGCTATTTCAATGAAAATGAGTATAAGGTGATCGATCAAAAACAAAAAATAAAAAAATATATCTATCCTCAAAAAGGTGATTTACTATTTAGTCGTGCTAATACACGTGAAATGGTTGGTGCAACCTGTCTGATATTTAAGGACTATCCAGACTTGATTTTACCAGATAAATTATGGAAAATTCGGTTTGTTTCATCAGCAAATATGGTCTATATGAAATATGTTCTAAGCCACCAATCCATAAGAAATCAACTTTCAAATCAATCAACTGGATCAAGTGGATCAATGTATAACGTATCAATGAAAAAATTGAAAGAGATAATTATTCCTCTGCCTCCTATATCGCTCCAAACTAAATTTGCTGAATTTGTGAAATCATTAGAAAACCAAAAATTCCTCCTCCAAAATGGTCTGGAAAAGCTGGAGATGAATTACAACGCCCTAATGCAGAAATATTTTTTGTAAACAATAATCTCAAAACTATTGTTCAATTCCCAATTTTATAAAGAACATTTTATTGCGCTTTCTTGCATCTGCAATCAGTTTATCGTAAGATAATATTTCCACATGGGCATTGTAATTTTTGTTATAGGTATAATATCCAAGTTCTCCTGAAAGCTGAGTGAAACTACTTTCTGTTACATCTTCAATAATTTTTTTCGTGATATCACAGATTACATAACAATAATACTGAGTTTTCTCATCTGTACTAATAGGTCTTGAATTAGGTTTATTTGGGAAAGTCTTGTCATTAATACGTCTAATATATCTATATATTTGCTTAGTCGGGGACTCATCTAAATTTTTACGTTGAGGTCGTTTGAACTCTAAAATAGTCACAGTTCTTGCAATTCTGTTATCATCCAGATTTGAACAAACAAGAACATCAGGACGTTCATTTGAGGATTTTGTATCTATTGTATCAACAATCATATCTGAAGAGGCATAAGCATGAAATGCCAAACGATCATCAATGACCCAGAGATTTTGTGTGTCCTCGGGAATATCATCAGAGGTAGCATTTCTTGGAAATATTGCATCATGCAGAATATCTTCACGACAGAATTTTCCATTCTCATCGGAATACAATGATTTTTCGATGTAATCCAAAAGCATTTTCCGGTGAATAATATAACCTGCAAGATCGTCTTTATTGACAGATTCAAGAAGTTCAGGAATATCATCATCTAAATTTTTTAGCCCTTCGGCTCTTTTTCCTAATATTCTTTGATTATCATCATGTAATTTTTGTTCAATTGAAGCCTTGTAGCTATATAGAACCTGATTCAGTTTCTCTTTGTTTATATCAATAGAAATATCTTCAATAATATTATCAGAACAGTATTTGACCACAGTTCGAAGAGTTGGATTTTCTTCTGCAACATATTTTTCAATCAAATCCTTTTTTCTGATAATAACTTCATCAACAATATCCTTCAAATGTGCTTTGACAGCATCCGTTATTGTATTTTTGAGCTCTTCCAGTGATGGTTCGTCTAATGGAGTATCAAGCCTTCTTTGGTCGGGAATATCAAAGTTTATTCTCGTCAGACTAACGTGATCATTCAAATATTGACCACTAACATATGCCGCATATATGTATTTTTTATTATCAGAATCAGACAAGTCCGTTCCAAGTAATTTATTCAAATTTTCTTCGAGAACATCCCTGTTATCGGCACAATATACAATTTTGTGCATTTGACGAGTAGAATCATAAAGTCGGACATGGGTTAATTTAAAAGAGTGTTCCTTCCAGTTTAGATCCTCATACTCAATATGATCTTTAATTATTTGATATTCTGAATTGAGATCATATTTTTCACGTCCTTCAACACCTTTCATATCCTGAACTATTATTTTAGGAGCAGAATTGTTGATATAATAAGACAAACAGTATTCCAATATCCTCCGGGCAATTGTCTTAGTTTTTTTGTAGGCACTGTCTTTTAGGCGATATTCCTCATTGAAATTATTTAATGTAATAATTGTGCGTAATTCACCATTTTCAGATATGAGTTCCTCTTCATTGTCAATTCCAGTAATATTAAAGTTAAATTGTCTACTATAAACAGTATCTTTTTGAACATATGTACTGTCAATATTAATATGATCAAAAGTCTTCAGCCATAGGAAACGCCCGACACCTTTACATCCTTTATCATATTTGTATGAGGTATATGCGGTTGTAAATGACTCAAAATTCTTATAATTAAAACCAACTCCATTGTCTTCTATCTCAAATCCAACAATAGGAAATTCAGAACGATCTGCCTCTAAGCGCTTTTGTTCAATATCTCTAAGGATGGTTATTGTTATCTCCCCTTCAGTAAGATTCCCAGATTCCTCAATTGACTGAATAGAATTTACAACAGCTTCAAACAAGGGAAGAAGAGCTTCTCCTTCAGATAATTTAAGATTCCTAACAATTCCTTTGATATCAACCCCAAATCCATTCGTATTTTTATCCTCCACAGACAACCAACCCCATTTTTAAAACAATATATATATTTACATAAATCATGTGACTAGATAATAATCCCTATTCGTTCAAAGATAAAGAAAAATTAACCCAGATAAAAATACCATGCTATCGCAAAATGCGATACCACATCCAAAAGAATGAGTTCCACCAGATTCGTTAACCTGTTAACAAGTCTCACTAAACCCGTCGAATTCGACGGGTTTAATGCATCTCTTTAACACTGGCCCAATAACCCATCTTTTAAATCATTTAAATTCAGAATATACTTTATACTTATATACCCCCCACAAAAATGACCGCAAACTTCTCATTTCTTACTGCAACAACTGCAACAACAGCAAAAACAAAAACAATCCCTCTGTCACTGACAGAAGCAGCTAATGCCGCCGAGAATTCGTTTCCTGTCGGGCCTGCCATCTGCACACTTGCCTCCCGTCGTGCCCTTGAAATTGGAGTCAGGCACATATTTGCTACCGAAAATATACCTTCTTCTGAATACGATACCCTGTCCGACTGCATCCACAACCGGGACTTTCGTTCTCTTACCGGAAATGCACTCTTCACCAAAATAAACTATATCAGAAAGACGGCAAATAACGCTGCACACACAGGGGACGCAATAACACCCGCACAGGCAATAACCGCCCTTGCAAACCTTCATGCCTTTTTTGTGTTTCTTGCTGAACGAAGCGGAAACAAAACGCACGTTCCGTCCTTCTCACCCGCGTTAATCCCCGGAAACAAGAACCCCGAAACCTACACTGAATACGAAACCCGCCGTGCATATATTGACACCATGCTCCTTGACGCAGGCTGGGAGCCCGGCAAAAACTGGATCAACGAATACGAAATCACCGCGATGCCCAACAAAAGCAACTGCGGGTTTGCCGACTACGTCCTCTTTGACACCGATGGGAAACCGCTTGCCGTCATCGAAGCCAAGAAGACCAGCATTGACATCTCCAAAGGACGGCAGCAGGCAGTTCTCTATGCCGACAACCTGGAAGAACGCTTTGGACAACGGCCGATACTATTTCTTTCAAACGGCTACGAGACAAAAATATGGGACGACCTTCACTACCCGGAACGCCTGGTATCAGGCATATACTCACTCCGTGACCTCCAGAAAGAGTTCAACAAAAACAGAATAAAACACCCTCTCAAAGGCATCATCCCTGACCCGAAAATTACCGACCGCTACTACCAGATACAGGCAGTACAGTCCGTCTGTGAAACAATCGATGAGAAAAACCAGAGAAAAGCCCTCCTTGTCATGGCAACCGGCAGCGGGAAGACACGAACTGTCATCTCCATTGTTGATGTCCTCACCCAAAACAACTGGGCAAAAAACGTCCTCTTCTTAACAGACAGAACGGCCCTTATCATACAGGCAAAACGAAGCTTCAGTGCAAACCTCCCTGACCTCTCCCTCTGCAACCTGGTAGAAGACAAAACTCAGGCAAACGCACGAATCATATTCTCAACCTACCAGACAATCGCAAACGCAATCGATGATGCAAAGACCGACGAAGGAAAACGCCTCTACACCCCCGGACACTTTGACCTTATCATCATAGACGAAGCCCACCGGAGTATCTACAACAAATACCGGGACATCTTCTCATACTTCGATGCACTCTTAATCGGCCTCACCGCAACACCAAAAGATGAAATTGACCGAAACACCTACCAGCTCTTCAACCTCCCGTCCGGCATCCCAACCTTCGGTTACGAACTCAGTCAGGCAGTAGCGGATGGCTACCTCGTCCCCTACCAAACCGTCATTACCAACCTCAAATACCTCCAGAATGGCATCACCTACGCCGATCTCAGCGATGAGGAACAGGCACAATACGAAGATACCTTCACTGACACCGACGGAAACCTCCCCGAAACCATACAAAGCAGTGCCATAAACACCTGGGTCTTTAACAAAGACACCATACGAAAGGCCCTGCACATTCTGATGAACGAAGGAATAAAAATCGAATCCGAGAGCAAAATCGGAAAAACAATTATCTTTGCCAAAAGCCACGCCCACGCTGAAAAAATTCTTGAAGTCTGGAACGAACAGTACCCGCACTACCCCTCACACTATTGCAGAATCATTGATAACTACACCAACTACGCACAGAGCCTGATTGACGACCTCTCAACACCGGATAAATTCCCGCAGATAGCAGTCTCGGTTGACATGCTCGACACCGGTATTGACATCCCGGAAATCCTTAATCTTGTATTCTTCAAAAAAGTCCTGAGCAAAGGGAAATTCTGGCAGATGATCGGACGCGGGACACGCACCTGCAAAGGACTCATTGATGGAAACGATAAGACCTGTTTTTCCATATTCGACTTCTGTTCAAACTTTGCATTCTTCAATGTCAATGCAAACGGCGTCAGTGGAAAATTCACGCTCCCGGTTCAGTCACGGCTCTTTGCAATACGGCTCGAAATCATACGGGCACTCCAGAACATTGACTACCAGACACCAGAACTGACGACATTCAGACAACAGCTGGTAACAGAACTCACCGAAAAAGTAAACCAGCTCAACCGCGACAACTTCGCCGTAAAACAGCACCTTGCATCCGTTGATAAATTCAAAACACCGGATGCCTTCACTTCCCTGAATGAACTGGACATGTACGAAATAACCGAGCATATCGTCCCCCTGATAACGCCTGAGGCCGACGAAATAACCGCAGTCACCTTTGATGAACTCATATACCACATCGAATGTGCCACCCTTACCAATAAACCCTGGAGAAAAGCAAAGCGGGAACTAATGAAAAAAGCAGACCGGCTTTCAAACTTCGCAAATATCCCTGAAATCAAAGAAAAAAGCCTGTTAATCAGAAAAATCCGTGACGGTTCATACCTTGATGATGCAGACATACATGACTTTGAACAGATCAGAACAGAACTTCGGGACCTGATGAAATACCTGAAGGGCGACAAGAAAATCATCTATACCATAGATCTTGATGATGAAATTCTCGTCCATGAAAAAACAACTCCCTACCTCACGGGCAACGAACTCAGAAACTACCGGGAACGGGTTGAAGAATACCTCATTCGCCATCAGGACACTCCCACAATCCGGAAACTCAAAACCAATAACGCCATAATACAAACAGACCTGGACGAACTTGCACATATTCTCTGGGAAGAACTCGGATCAAAAGACGAATATGCAAATGAGGCAGGCGACCTTGCCCTTGGAGAGTTCATCAGAAGCATAGCCGGAATCGAAAAAGATGCAGTAAATACCGCATTCTCCGAATACATCAGCAGTGCAAACCTTGACTTCCGGCAGATAGATTTCGTCAAAAAAATCATCGATTATATCGCCATAAACGGACTCATGAAGGATAAAGGAGTATTGATGGAATCACCCTTCACCGATGCCGGAAGTATCTCTGAAATCTTTGATATGACGGACATTATTACCATCAGAAACATCATCGACGGTATCAACAAAAACGCCGTGGCATAATTGAAAATAGTCACATTATACAACATCCCGTTTGTCTGGCTCCCGCGGGATGCTCACGGTGAAGGGGTCTTTGCACTATTTTTCCGATACCGATACTTTCACTATTTTACCAAAAATTCACCACCAAAGTGAAAACAAAGAGGCTCAAAACAAAGCCCGTATTGATGCTTATTCTTTAAATAAGTACAGTATATAGAGAAATGTACAGATAGTAAGGGAAGTTTTCATGACTCAGCGGGAACACACAGCATACCCGATACTTGCAGTGTTTCGGGTCTGTGTCTCTGTGAATCCGGATGTGGTGAAAATGAAAACGTGAGTTATACATACACACAGGAATTGTCAAATAACGACCACGCTGAGCATCATTTACCCTATCAACAGGGAATAAAGGCAAGAAATACGTGTGTAATTGTGAAAACAACCAGCCGGATGTCTGACTCTTCAAACGGTCCGGGAGGTTTTGTCCCGGTATGAAGCATTGTTGATTCATCACTCCCAACTGCCCTGTCCATAAAGGGCGGAAATTGTGCCGACACTGTCGGCACAATCTGTGGAACGACCGGGAAACACCGGAAAGAAACAGTCACATAGAAGGCACCTGTTGCAGGTGCTGTTTCTCTCCTGTCTCCATACTGTTTTTCCACCGATCCAAAAAGAATAAAAAAAGTATATTCAGTTCTCAACTCTCACGGAAGAGTTGTCACAATATTTTCCCGGTTTAATATCCGGGTCATAAACCCTATTCCTCCCAACAGAAGAATGCCCAGAATAAACATAGCTCCCACGACAGCAAGCAGACATGACAAACACTCCTTCCGTCACCAGACCGTCAAAAACGGAGATCACCGCAATAAACCCGATAATCAGAGAACGATAGTTATTCCAGAAATGGTAAAATATGCGTGTTTACCAGTGAAGGCTGTTCCATTGAGACCAGATGGCCTGCATTCGGGACCAGTTTTGTTTCTACGTTCGGTATCAGTTGATTGACTTTTTCTATGGCAGCGACGGGATCATAAATAATCTCATTTTCACCGACAATAAACAGTGTTGGAACATTGATTCTGCTGAGCTCAGCCTCACTGAAGACGTTGGTAAAAATGCTTTCCTTAGGGTCAGCGTAGCGAAAATGTTTTACCCCACTTGCAAATTGCCTGGCAAACAATTCGTTTGGGTGAAAACCCTTGGTAAAAAAACTCTGAAACGGGTTCGGTTTGATGGGTAAATAAGGGAGCAGACGGAGCAATAAGAGCACCGGCCAGCTGAACGGCAGAATGGAAGCTCCGGGTGCAAGAGCGACAATTTTGGTAACGTTATCCGGGAAAAATAAAGAAAAATTGAGCGTATGCCACCCCCCATATGATAACCCGGCGATATTCGTTTTCTTTAAACCCAAACCCTGCATTACCTCGCCCAGCCAGTTAGCGCAATCCTCCCTGTCTCTGAGTAACCGGGACTGGCGGCTTTTTCCCGGTTCACCAATGATATCGACAGCATAAACACGATAGGCACTGCTTAAGGCGCCGATGTTTGGAAGCCACATCGTGGAGCTTACCCCACAGGCATGCAGCACAAGCAGTGGTGGCGACCCTTTCATTCCGCTCGTGATGACATGGGTCGTTCCGAAGCTGGTCATTATATCACGTTCTTCATACGGTACTGGCCACAGTTTCAGAACAGCATCATAGGTTAATAGATACTCGGCTTCACCTTTTGAGCTTTTAAAAGAGGCTAATTGGCTGGACATCATAACACTTTCAGATTTCTGGAAGATGTCATGTGGCAGGATATATAATTTTGGCTTCGGAATGTTTTTCCACCAAAGCCCCAAAAAAATAAAAAAAGTATCTCAACCCTCACGGAAGGGTCGTTACAATCTTCTCCCGGTTTAAGATCCGGGTCATATATCCAATAATGCCCAACAGAAGAATACCCAGAATAAACATCGCTCCCACAACCGCAGCAGACATCACAATCAGTCCCTCCGTCACAAAACTGTCAAAAACGGAAATCGCTGCAATAAATCCTATTATCAGCACGATATTTATTATCTGATTCTCTTTCATCCCCAAAAGCAACTGGACGAACCCTAAAATGCCAACAGCACATGCGATGTAGACCGGGACAACCGCGAGTATAAAGAGAATCATGACAACAGAAGGCAAAACCAGAAAGTCCGCTGCCGTGTTTGAAAGGGCCACCAGTATCCCGGCAATCAATAGTGCAATTGCATAGGAAGGGATCATAACGCCGATCACTTTTCCCAGCCAGATGTCCCGCAGCGGCAGGGGGGAACAGAGCAGTGTTTCAATTGTCCCTCCGGTCTTTTCCCCTAAAAATGCCTGTGAAGAGAGGAAATATCCGCTAAACACCCCTAAGACCAGAACAAGGTACATCATAAGAGAATCAAGCAACGCAACAATACTTTCCGCGTCTCCCTCGATGACCGACAGTATTGCACCAATGGAAGTCATCCCGCCAAAAACACCCATGAAAAGCACAATGCCAATTAGCATTGACCGGTTCTTTGCGATCTGTTTCATCTCTTTTTTTGCGACCACAAGTATTGGATTCATATTCATGCCTCCTCCCGCATCACGTCAATATAGATATCTTCAAGAGAGCGTTTGTCCTTTACAACCTCTTCAATCGCAATTCCGGCACTGCAGAGGCCGGATATGACCGGTGATGCCGATGAATCAGACAGTGTTACTGAAAAGCCTTCTTCTATCTCTTTAAAATCAGTTACGGTAGGAATTTTTGAGACAACAGAACGTGCCTCGTTAACCTGAGAAGAATCCGAAAGTGTAATTCTCACATTCGTAACACCGCTGTTTTTCCTGAGATTTTCAACAGAGTCCAGAGCCTTTATTGTGCCTCCGTGAAGAATGGCAACACGACTGCATATCTTCTGCACTTCATCAAGGTTATGGGAACTCAAAAATACCGTCATCGATTCATCTCCCGACAGATGAACAATCAGATCGCGGACCATCTTCTGTGCTTCCGGGTCAAGAGTAGAAGTAGGTTCATCCAGAAACAGCACCTCCGGCCGGTGCAGAATAGCCCGTGCAATCCCAAGCTTCCTCTTCATTCCGGTGGAAAACGTCCCGACAAGCGTGTCTTTTCTCGATGTTAAATCGGTAAATGCCAACAGTTCGCGAATTCGCTCTTCAACATCCGGTATGCCATACAGTTCTGCATAGTATTTCAGGTTCTCATATGCAGTGAGTTTGTCAAACAGACCGTTATTCTCCAGTAACACACCGACACGTGCACGGGTTTTATCACTGGTTTCAAGGGGCTGTTCAAAAACAAGGGCACTCCCTGAGTCCGGCCGTAACAGTCCTAAGAGGATTCTTATTGTGGTGGTTTTCCCGGAACCGTTGGGACCCAGAAATCCGAAAATCTCTCCTCTGGGTACATCAAATGAGATGCCGGAAAGAACCGGTTTTTTATCAAATGTTTTTTTCAGATTCAATACCGAAACAACGTTTTCCATATATAGCTCCCTAACAATTGTTGGTACCCAAAACATAATTTTGATTCATATTTTTGTCCGGTGGTAATTCATTCCAGTGCATTCCATTTACCCGGATACTACAACATAATTTACCGTAAAAGTCCTGCTCGGGTCTCTTTTTTAGAAAATGAAAACGGGTGGGGTTAATTACCTCACACCGGATTATTCAGGCCCAGATAATCAAGCACACGACGGATACACCCGTCCATATTCAGATATTCAAATTCACCAAACCGTCCAAGAGGTTCAATCCCGACATCTTTCAGATAGGACAGAACAATCCCGATATTCTCCTGGTAGGCAAGGTCATAGACGACATATGCATAATCCTGCCGCCGGACAGCAGCATACACCACATCTTCAGGCGAATCCAGGATATTCATTTCAGCGAGTCCTTTCACCGTATGTGAAATAATTGCATCATCTGTCATCCGGGAGACGTCATCACCGTCATTAAAGGTGATCTCTGCCAAAACCGACGACTGCCCGGCAGGAGCAACCGCATCCGAATAATTGGACGGGAATGAAATCCGGTTAAACATACCCAGTTCTTTCTGGGGAACATAGAGCCAGGAATAATCATTCACCGGATGAGATACCCCAATGCAGACGGAATACAGGGAATTGTAACAGAGGGCAGAAACCGCCTCACGAACTTCAGGAGGCACATCCGACAGACATGGCAACAATTCCTGCGGAGGAATCGTTGATATGCACCGGTCAGCGGTAATCGTCTCAGTGCCGTTTGATATGACAAAACCATCCGCTGTCTTCTGAATGGAAGAAACAGCAAAACCGCATCGAATGAATTCTTCAATGGGTGCTGCAATCGCACGCACCAGAGCCTCAATACCGCCTTCAACGGGATACGTAAAGACCGACTGGTGCGTATAGCCTTCCGTCTCAATACCAATCGCGGATTTAATGATATCTTCCACCGGAGGACGGGGGATACGGCCATCCACCCAGTGCAGTGACATCTTATCTGCAGGATAATTCCATATCTTCTCATTATACGGAATCATATACAAGTCGGCAATCCCGGTGCCAAACGTATAGAGAATCCATTCACGGAAGTTTTCCGGAGGCTTCAGTTCGCCTTTTTCAAGCGCAATGAGCGTTTTGATATATTCATTGATACAGTAAAACCGGTCTTCTGCAGGAAGTTCGGCAAGACCGTTTTCAAATGGATACTTGACATATGCTCCCTTAAAAAATATCTTGGTATTCCGGTTCCGTTCCGCTTTGTTATCCTGCAGCACATCACGCATAAATGACTGGACCTCAGCATCACGCGAAAATATGATATGAGAACCCCCGTCATCAAAGGTAAATCCATTCTCGGTATGGGAACGGCACAACCCCCCGTATGTCGCATCACGCTCAAGAATGATTACGTCCTCACCCTGTGCGGCTAAGAGTCTTCCAAGTGTGACACCTGTCAGTCCGCCACCGATTATTGCTGTCGTCACAGTCTCAATAGTTTGCCGTAGGGGAATAAAAAAGAAAGGGAGAAATTATTTTGGCTGGATGTATGGCCCGGTCATGGTGGCATCCAGCACTTCTTCACTGTTCTTCGGTGTCATGAGACTGAACACAATCATTGCAATGGCTGCGAGAGTCAGTGCAATAAGACTGAAATGCACCGGCAGCGGTGCAACAAACTTGTGGTAATATCCAAAGATACCGGAACCAATGAGACCTGCAATCATACTTGCAATTGCACCGGCGCCATTCGCCCGCCGCCAGTAGAGTGCTGCCAGGAGTGGCACAGCAAAGGTTGCAAGCATGACACCGATTCCCATCCATATAAGCCATGCAAGCATGTCAGGCGGATTGATTGCAAGAAAGAGCGACACTGCCGCTGCAATGACAACACAGACCTGACTCACTAACAGTACCTCTCTGTCAGGAGCCTTTGGTTTCAGCAGATTCCGGTAGACATCCCAGGAGAAGAGTGTCCCTATGGTGAGCATCAGCCGGTCTGTTGTCGACATCACAGCTGCCAGAACAATCACGGCAAAGATTGCCCAGATCATCATGTTGGGCATGGCATACTCAATCCCATACATGAACGCAAAATCCTGGGTATTCACGGTCGCAGGCAATACCAGTTTTCCTTCCTCAACCAGCACCCGCACGGCAAACCCGGTGAACTTCACCAGAAACATCACAACCAAATAAATGCTAAACGCCAGCAGTGGAGACCACTTAAAGAATTTTGTATCTTTTGCAGCGAGAATGTTATTTACCACATGCGGGGCACAGGCAAGACCTACTATCAGGAGAATGCCAAACGAGAACAGAAACTCAGGTGTACAGAAGGCATATGACGCGTAGGCGGGGGAGGGGTAGAACGGCTGCACCATATTCGGATCAATCGATGCCAGCACTTCGTTGATATGGGTCATGCCACCCGCGGAGATGATGACCAGAGGTGCCATGATGATTACCCCCATAATGAGAATAATTCCCTGAATAAGCGTGGTCCATGAGACTGCGTACATTCCGCCGATAACCGTGTAGACGGTAATAACTACGGCTGATATAACGAGTGCTGTCGTATGCGGAATATTAAAGAGCCAGACCAAAACGAGGCTGATTGCAGTATACTGCCCCACCAGATAAATCAGGGAGACCACAATTCCTGACACCGCAGCAAGTCCCCGTACCGTCTTCGGGCTTTCATACCGGTGTGCGAGGTAATCCTCGACGGTCATATATCCGGTTTTCTTCGAGACCGCATGGAGCTTTGCACCAAAGACAATGATGGCAAAGGACGCTGCTAAGGGAACGAAAATCTGTTCCCATATACCCGGCCATCCGGATGCATATCCAAATCCGCTGACACCAACGAGTGTCATTCCGGAACAGACCGAGGCTACCATCAGGATAGTAAATACCCAGAATCCAAGAGAACGGCCTGCAAGAATATAGTCTTCAGTATTGTGAATTTTCTTTGAGGCCCAGCCCCCGATACCAATGAGCATGATACCGTAGAGTGCAATGATGCCAATCGTGACGAGATCAGACATCGGGCTCGTCACCTCTGAAATGCAGGCCCCACCAGATGAGGAGGGCAAAAGAGACTGCAAGCCCACAGGCCACAGACACTAATGTTATTACGGGTAATCCAAACATGTAACTAGGTTAGTGTGTGGCATGCTAACATATAACATGGCCGACATTTTTCCCAAATTTCATGATGATCCCTGAAAAAGAACAAAAAATAGTTATTTTTTGGAAGAAACAGTCTTTGAACCGCGCGTCATCGCGATCTTTCCGGTTCGCACCAGTTCTTTGATACCATACTGCTGGAGAAGACTCACCAGTGCGTCAATCTTCCCGGTGTCGCCTGTTACCTCGAGAACAACCGAGCGTGTTCCGACATCAATAATCCGGGCCCGGAAATTGTCTGCAAGCTGCATCACCTCAGCACGCGTCTGCCCTGCTTCAGCAGCAACTTTAACGAGCGCAATCTCCCGCGCCACATGATCGGTGTAGGTGATGTCGCTTACTTTGATGACATTAATGAGTTTATTCAGCTGCTTTTTCACCTGCTCAATAATATCATCATCGGCAATGACAACCGCAGTAATTCTGCTCATCCCCGGTTCTTCACAGGTACCAACGGCAAGACTTTCAATATTAAACCCGCGGCGGGTAAAAAGTCCTGCCACCCGTGAAAGAACACCCGGACGGTTTTCAACCAGGACTGAAATGGTATGTGGTCTCATCTTTTATCCCCCAGTATCATCTCATTGATTGCAGCACCGGCAGGAACCATCGGCATGACATTCTCCTCACGCTCAATTCTGAAGTCCAGCACAAACGGCCCGTCATGGGATAGTGACTCCTGTATCGCATCAGATACATCAGCCGGATCTGTCACACATATCCCCGGCACGCCGTATGCCTTTGCGATACCGACAAAATCAACAGATGGCATTTCCGTGTAGGAATACCGTTTCTCATAGAACAGTTCCTGCCACTGGCGAACCATACCAAGATACTGATTATTCAGGATCATGACCTTTACCGGGATATCATACTGGACAACCGTTGCAAGTTCCTGAATATTCATCTGGAAACTGCCATCCCCTGCAATATCAATAACCGTTTCATCAGGACAGGCAATACTGGCACCAATTGCTGCCGGAAAACCGTATCCCATTGTGCCCAGGCCACCGGACGTGATCCACTGGCGTGGACGGGTAAACGAGAAATACTGAGCAGCCCACATCTGATTCTGGCCCACTTCAGTCACAATAATTCCGGCACCTTTGAGAATGTCAGAGAGTGTCCGGACGATATACTGGGGGGTTAAAAGACTGGTATCAAAAACCTCAGACTCTGCTGACTGTCTTTTCCATTCAGACAGTCGCCCATTCCAGGGGCCCTGAACCTTTTGTTCCGTCAGTTTTTTGTTAATCTCTTTTAACACATGCCCGACATCCCCTACTATCGGGAGATCCACGGCCTTATTTTTCCCGATTTCAGCAGGGTCAATATCAATATGAATAACCTGTGCATTGGGGGCAAACGACTCGAGTTTGCCGGTTACCCGGTCATCAAACCGTGCACCGATAGCAATGAGAAGGTCACACTCTGTGATTGCGTAGTTGGCACTCTGTGTTCCATGCATCCCCAGCATCCCCAGGTTCAGGGGATGATGAGACGGGATAGCACCAAGCCCCATCAGCGTGGTGGTGACAGGAATCATCAGGGTTTCAGCAAGACGCATCAGTTCTGCATCACTCCCGGATGCAATCACCCCGCCACCTGCGTAGATGACCGGACGTTGTGCCTCTGCAATCATACTCGCAGCCTTTTCAATCTGCCTTGGATGGCCACGGACCGTCGGCTGATACCCCCGTATTGAAACCTTCTCCGGCACAGCCACCGGTTCGGTGACAACATCGGTCTGCACATCTTTGGGAATATCAATTAAAACCGGTCCCATGCGTCCGGTACCCGCGATGTAGAAAGCTTCATGAACAACATTCCCGAGTTCAGCCACATTATTCACGAGATAACTGTGTTTGGTGATAGGAAGGGTAATTCCGGTTATATCTGATTCCTGAAATGCATCATTTCCCAGAAGGGTAGTGGGAACCTGACCGGTAATGGCAACAATCGGTACCGAATCCATGTAGGCATTCGCAATCCCTGTTACAAGATTGCAGGCGCCAGGCCCTGAAGTTGCGAGGCAAACGCCTACTCTGCCGCTCGCCCGTGCATATCCGTCTGCGGCGTGAACCGCTGCCTGTTCATGGCGAACAAGGATGTGCCGGAGTGAAGAGTCATATAATTCATCATATATCGGCAGAACGGTGCCGCCGGGGTAGCCAAAAATGGTATCCACCCCTTCGTGCACCAGGCTCTCTACAAGTATTTTCGCCCCGGTTTTCATTTTTCTTCCCTCAGTAGTCTGTTCATCCCGGCAATGACTGCTTCAACACTCGCGGTGATAATGTCCGTTCGTGCCCCACGGGAAGTAATTACTTTTCCGTCTTTCCTTAATTTAACTGTTACATCTACCAGTGCATCTGCACCGCCGGTTATTGCATCCACATGATAGTCCTCAAGGGTGATATCAGCAACATCCGAAACGGAGTCCTGCAATGCCCTGATTGCCGCATCAACGGGCCCGTTTCCGGTAGCAGCAGCGGTCGTTTCATTTCCGTTCACCGCCATCGTTACCGATGCTGTCGGAATGGACTTATTCCCGGAAACAACCGTAAACTGACGCAGACTGATTACAGGGGTGTATACCAGCTGCAGGACTGTATCTGCGATCGTCATCAGGTCAGCATCAGTGACCCGTTTCCCTTCATCTCCCAGCTTCTTTACTCTTGTAAGAATGGCTAAAAGCTGTTCAGATGTGACCGTATATCCCAGTTCATTCAGGGATGCCTCAACAGATGCCTTCCCCGAATGCTTCCCTAAGACAATCCGTCTGGTTCTCCCGACCATCTCGGGTGGCACCGGTTCATACGTCCGTGCATTTTTCAGGACACCATGTGCATGAATGCCACTTTCATGGGTAAATGCCATGGACCCTACGATAGCCTTGTTCGCCGGAAGATCAATTCCTGTCAGGCGTGCCACCAGTGTTGAAAGCGGATATATCTTCTCCGTCTGAATCCCGGTATCTCTTCCATAGAGGACTTCAAGCGACATTACTACCTCTTCAAAGGGCGTATTGCCTGCACGTTCACCCAGTCCGTTCACCGTAACATGGGCACATGAAGCCCCCGATTTCAGTGCAGTGATGGTATTCGGGAGTGCGAATCCGAGATCGTTATGGCAGTGAATACTGACCGGAGCAATCCGGGTAAGGGGAGGAATGAACTCAGCCGTTTTCTCCGGGGTTAATAATCCCACCGTATCGCAGAAACAGAGCCGGTCAGCTCCATGGGCAACGCCATCTGTGAAGATATGAGAAAGGAACGCCTGGTCTGCACGGGATGCGTCCTCACCGGAAAGTTCAACGATGAGACCCCGTTCCTTTGCATAATCAACCGCCGACATGGCCATTGCATAAACCTCATCACGGGTTTTCTGCATCTTCTCGACAATATGCAGATCACTTACCGGAACAACAAGGTGTACAGAATCAGCTCCTGCGTCTGCGGCAAGATCAATATCATAGGGCAGTGCCCGCACATAGGTGCAGCATTCAGTGGCAAGGCCGGCATCAGAAATTAATCCAATTGCGGCAAGCTCTCCAACGGAGGCTGCAGCAGATCCCGCTTCTATAACATGAACTCCAATATCAGACAGGGCACAGGCAATCTCCAGCTTCTGTTCAGGAGTTAGCGTAACACCGGGTGTCTGTTCACCATCCCTCAGGGTGGTGTCAAAAAAATATGGCTTATCGACAAATAAAGCACTCACTCATAGGTTTTCACCATGAACTAATGAAGACAGGAAATGATATAATAATTTGCCTGCAGGAAAAAAAGAAGATTAGTGTCTGAAATGACGGATTCCGGTGAAAACCATCGCTATATTCAGACGGTTTGCAGCATCAATCACTTCCTGATCACGGATAGAACCACCCGGCTGAATCAGTGCTGTTGCACCGGCCTTCGCTGCTTCTTCGAGAGTATCAGCGAATGGCAGGAATGCATCAGATGCAACAGATGTGCCTGCAAGAGAAGTTAATGCCTTATCAACCGCAATCTTTGCTGAATCAACACGGCTCATCTGGCCTGCTCCGATACCAACTGTTGCAGTGGGATTTGCAAAGATAATCGTGTTGCTTTTGGTGTGCTGACATACTTTGAGTGCCATCCTCATTGAATCATATTCTGTTGCGGTTGGTTCACGCTCGCTCACCACACGCCAGTTGTCAGGTATTGATTCCGGTGTCACCTGAATGAGGGCTCCTCCGTTAATTGTTCGTATAGCAGGTGTATTCTCTCTTTCCGGAATAACCAGAACACGCATGTTCTCTTTTCGTGCCATAATTTTCCGGGCGGAATCAGTATATCCTGGTGCAAGTACAACTTCGACAAATGTTGACGCGAGTTGTTCTGCGACATCATCTTCAACAATACGGTTTAATGCAACAACCGATCCGTATGCTGAGAGGGGGTCCACATCACGGGCGCTGAGATATGCAGGAAGAAGAGCATCTCCTGTTGCAACACCACAGGGGTTGGTATGTTTGACAATCACTGCGGTCGGTTTATCAAATTCATTCAGGAGGGCGGTTGCAGCATCTGCATCAAGGTAATTATTATAGGACATCTGTTTACCCTGAAGCGGTGTCTGTCCTGCAATGCCACTCTCCCCGTATACTGCTGCCTTCTGGTGGGGGTTTTCTCCATACCGGAGTTCACGGCCGTTTTTCAGCTGGAACGAATAGATTTCCGGGAACTCATTGTCAATACTATAGAGATAATTTGAGATTGCCGCATCATAGGATGCTGTCCGTGCAAAGACTTTGCGCGCAAGATGCAGACGATCGTCTTCTGAAAGACCGCCGTCTTTTATCCCTTCCATTATTGCAGGGTAATCTGACGGGTCAATAATGACTGCCACATCCCGGTAATTCTTGGCAGCGGAACGGATCATTGCCGGGCCGCCAATATCGATAAATTCAATGAGTTCAGGGAGAGAAAGGTCTTTTTTTGCCATCTCTTCAAAGGGATACAGGTTGACAACAAGGAGGTCAATAGGCCCTATGCCCTGTTCGGCCATTATCTGATCGTCCTTTCCCCTTCGACCAAGAAGTCCGCCATGAATCTTTGGATGAAGAGTCTTTACTCTCCCGTCCATCATTTCAGGAGATCCTGTGTAAACGGATACTTCCGTAAACGGAATGCCTGCTTTTGCAAGGGCCTTACCGGTCCCTCCGGAACTGAGAATTGCAATGTTGGATTCGGACAGGAAACGGGCCAGCTCAACAATTCCTGTCTTGTCCCACACAGAGAGAAGTGCAGTTTTCATGCGCATAATGTCGGCGTGAGATATTAAGAAACTAGTGAACAGACCATGCAGCGGTAACACGTATTTTTGCGTTAGGACAACACACACTATACCACTGTATGAGAATAAATATCAGAGAACCCGCCAGAAAGACTTCCAAAGAAACAGTGCGGGAACCACCGTTTCGAAACAGTATCTACTGGTGTCCGGAATGTAATGTCCCGCTTGTTGCATCGACCTGTGGGTGCAAAACACCGGGATATGAGATACCCCTCACCAAGCCTTATGATGTGCGTCCTGCTCTGGAGCACGACAGAAATGTCATTTTAGAATACCTGAATAACCGATTTGGAATTGTTACCATCCCCAAAATCATTCTGCTCAATAAATCAGGAGGTATTGACCGCACCGATACCATCATCGCAAACGGTGTCATATTCAGCCGCCTTACATTTGATCCCATTTTGCGGGAATATACCATCGAACTCACCCCTGATGCACTCCCGTTTGTCATTAATGAAGTCTCCAAAGGAATTGTAGACATCACCGATGAGGTCGCAGAAACAGGGAACCGTCATATGGGCGGGAAAAATATCCACTGCAAATCCGACCTTTCTGACGGGCCGGTCATCGTTCATGCGAACGGACGATACGGAACCGGATGGTTGCGAAACAATGTGGTGAAAGTAAAAAGTATGGGGAGGCCCCGCCCCATAGAAATGCCGGATCCGGACAGAGAGCAGGTTATTCGCTGCAACAAACCGCATCTGAAAAACCTCGAACGGCATGCCATACGGTTCATCAAAGCAGAGAAGGACCTGCGTCCGGAGTGCAACGTTGCATTCTCCGGGGGGAAGGACAGCACGGTTGTTAGGGAACTTGCCAGAAAGGCTGGTGTCACTGATTGTTATTATGTCGATACCGGACAGGAATTCCCGGAGACAACAGAATTTGTCAATTCACTTGATATCCCGGTGATTCTTCATGGCCCCGATTTCCAGGAAGGTATCCGGAAAAATGGAATTCCTGCAAAAGATGACCGTTGGTGCTGCGAATATCTGAAACTTGAGCCCGTACGGAAGTGGAGAGAAACAAAGGGAGAGTGCACCACTATTCAGGGGAACCGCTGGTACGAATCGTTTGCACGATCAGGACTTCCCGGAGTAGCAGTGAATCCCTATTATTCCGGACAGCTGAACTTATCCCCAATCCGGGGTTGGAGAGCACTTGAAGTATTCCTCTATATATGGTGGAGGGAGCTCCCGCTAAATCCGTTATATGAACAGGGTTTTGAGCGCGTTGGGTGCTGGATGTGTCCTGCCATGCTGGAATCAGAATATGAGATAACCCGATCCCTTCACCCGGATAAAGTTGCAGAATGGGATGAAATAATTGCCAGACATGCTAAAAAAGAGCATATTTCTGATGCAGCAATGAAATGTGGGTGGTGGCGGTGGAAGAGCCCTCCTCCAAAAATGATTGAACTCATGAAAGATAGTGGCATTCAGATAAACACACAACGATCATTAATAATTAAAAACAAGCGATAAATTCTCATTTTTTTTTTAATCAGGACCACATTAACGGGGAATATTTTTTAGCTATTGCAAAAAGGTTATATAGAACTCCTGACCATAAATTATGTATATCGATCACGATATGCCACCCGGCAGGTGAAATCATGACAGATAATCCAGACATGAAAAAAGATGAAACATCTGCTCCTTTGGATGGCACCCCGTCCGTTGATATGGCAGAAAATGATCAGACCGAACTGACAGACGCTGAACGTCTGGTTGAACTCTACAGAGAGTGCGATGATCAAAACAAACGGTACCTGAGGCTTGCTGCTGATTTTGAGAACTATAAAAGACGGGTCTCACGTGAAACAGAAGATCGCTCGAACCGTGCTGTGGAACAATTTGCACGTGAAGTGCTGGTTATTGCTGACAACATCGAACGGGCACTGGCATCAGATGAAAGCACCCTTCGTGAAGGAGTCGAACAGATTCATAAACTTCTTGAATCAGTCATGGACCATCATGATATCACTAAGATCGAATGTCTGAATCTTCCATTTGACCCGGAGACACAGGAAGCAGTGGCATATGTACCTTCAGACTGTAATGAAGGAACAGTCATTGATGAAATCGAACCGGGATACAGCAGAAAAGGGAAAGTAATTCGCTGCGCACGAGTCGCAGTGTCACAGGGAAAAACAACAGAGGCATAAAATTATGGCATCAGAAAAGATTCTCGGAATTGACCTTGGTACAACAAACTCATGTATGTCAATTATGGAAGGCGGAAAATCCATCGTCATTCCAAATGCAGAAGGCGGACGGACAACACCATCCGTTGTTGCATTCTCTAAAGAAGGAGAACGTCTGGTTGGAAATGTCGCAAAGAGGCAGGCAGTCACCAACCCCGGACGTACAATCATCTCAATTAAACGTGATATGGGATCGACCCGGAAAGTCAAGATTGATGATAAGGAGTACACCCCGCAGGAAATATCAGCAATGATTCTTCAGAAGATGAAGACAGATGCTGAAGGATACCTCGGTGAAAAGATTACCAAAGCGGTCATCACCGTCCCTGCATACTTCAATGATTCCCAGCGTCAGGCAACCAAAGACGCAGGTAAAATTGCAGGCCTTGAAGTCATGCGTATCATCAATGAACCGACCGCAAGTGCTCTTGCATACGGCATTGACAAAGAAGAAGAATCAACAGTCCTTGTCTATGATCTCGGTGGCGGTACATTCGATGTCTCTGTGATGACACTGGGTGACGGTGTCTTTGAAGTGCAGGCAACAGCCGGAGACAACCATCTTGGTGGAGATGACTTTGACCAGTGTGTCATGACATACCTTGTTGATGAATTCAAAAAGCAGGAAGGTATTGACCTTACCAAAGATCCAATGGCCATGCAGCGTCTCCGTGATGCAGCAGAAAATGCAAAAAAAGAGCTTTCAACGCTCCAGAAGACAAATATCAACCTGCCGTATATCACAACAGACGCAGCAGGCCCCAAATTCCTCGATATCGACCTTACCCGTGCAAAGTTTGAGCAGCTGATTGGGAAACTGGTCGACAAAACCCTGGGCCCGGTCAGACAGGCTCTTGACGATGCTGGTCTCACCGCAGGTGGAATCGACCACGTCCTCCTCGTTGGCGGTTCAACACGCGTACCGATGGTTCAGGAGAAAGTCAAAGATATCCTGAAAAAGGACGCAGACAAAGGTCTCAATCCAGACGAATGTGTTGCACTTGGTGCTGCAATTCAGGGTGGAGTTCTGACCGGTGAAACAAAAGATGTTGTCCTTCTGGATGTCACACCGCTCACCCTCTCCATTGAAACAATGGGTGGAATTGCTACAAAACTCATTGAACGAAACACCACCATCCCGACACGAAAAAGCCAGATCTTTACCACTGCAGCAGACAAGCAGACAAGTGTTGAAATTCATGTTGTGCAGGGTGAACGTGCTCTTGCCAAAGACAACTTTACCCTCGGTAAATTCCAGCTGACCGGTATTCCACCTGCACCCCGTGGCATTCCGCAGATTGAAGTGACATTCGATATCGATGCAAACGGTATCATCAATGTCTCGGCAAAAGACCTTGGAAGCGGAAACGAACAGAACATCACAATCTCCGGTGACAAACATCTCTCTGATGATGAAATTGATGAGATGGTCAATAAAGCCAAAGATTATGAGGAAGAGGACAAGCAGAAGCGCGAAGATATCGAAATCCGCAATAACGCAGATACTGCTGTTTTCACCTCTGAAAAACTTCTGAAGGACTCTGCTGACAAAATCACGGAAGATGAGAAGAAGTCCATTGAGGATGCCGCAGAGAAGGTAAAAACCGCTCTTGAAGGTGACGTAACAGAGACCATCAAGACCGAAACCGAGGCACTCACAGAAGCAGTTTATGCAGTAACCATCCGTCTGTATCAGGAAGCTGCTGCTGAAGCACAGGCTGCGGGTGAAACCGGTGAACCTCAGGCATCTGCAGAGGATGACGATTCCGTTGTCGATGCAGACTATGAAGTTCAGGACGAAAAGAAAGAGTGAGCAGGATGTCCGGGAAAAATTACTACGATATCCTTAATGTTCCGCGTAATGCCGATGAAAAGGAGCTGAAACGTGCATACCGGAGTCTGACAAAGAAATATCACCCGGACATTAACAAGGAGGAGAACGCAGAGGAGAAATTCAAAGAGATAAATGAGGCTTACAGTGTCCTCTCTGACTCCCAGAAACGGTCCCAGTATGATCAACTGGGCCATGATTCCTATACCAACGCTTCAAAAGGTTCATACCAGGGCGGTGGACACGGGTCTGGCGGATTTAACGCAGACTTTGGGGGATTCGGAGATATCTTTGATTCATTCTTCGGCGGCGGACGCGGTTCACAGGGGCCACAGAGCGGGTCTGACCTCTTAATGCGCATACAAATCACCCTGCAGGATGCAGTCTTTGGCGTAGACAGGGACATTGATGTGATGCACAATGAACCCTGTTCTGCCTGTGACGGGACAGGGAGTGCAACTAAAAAGACGAATGTCTGCCCCCGTTGTGGTGGAAGCGGACAGGAACGTCGTGCAAATAATACTCCATTTGGCCAGTTTGTCAGTATGGCAACCTGTTCCCAGTGTGGGGGATCTGGTCGGATCCCTGAAGAACGCTGCAAAACCTGCAATGGCAGCGGCCATTCACGGGTAAAGAGGACAATTACCGTCAATATCCCTGCGGGGGTTGAGAGTGGTATGCGCCTGAGGATGGAAGGATACGGAGAAGCCGGTGATGCAGGTGCTCCAAATGGTGACCTCTTTATTGAGATGCATATCGCCCCGAATTCGGTATTCACCCGTATTGGCGACAATCTTGAGACCAAAGCTGATATAACTCCTGCCCAGGCAGTGGTGGGTTCATCGATTACGATTAAGACAATTGATGGCAGGAAAATTGATCTGAAAGTGCCGGCGGGTGTGCAGTATAATATGGCGCTCAAGATCTCAGGAGAAGGCGTTCGCCGGCGTGGAAGGCCGGGAGACCTGCTCGTCAGAATGAAAATTGTCGTTCCAAAGCACCCTGGTTCAGAGGAGAAGGAATTATATGAAAAAATCCTTGAACTGGAAGGGAATAAAGAATCCGGCCATGGGTCAAAAGGATTTTTTAAGGACCTAAAAGACAAAATAAAATAATCTGAAAATACCTTCTTCTTTTTTTCCGAACAATTCACGGCAGTATTGCCAAAAATGAGTTGTCAGGACGTATTCATACCAATTCCAAAGAAGTTATCCCTCCGGATGGAGTAGAATTATACCCGCATATGAAATGTATCCTTGAGCTCTCCGGAGAGCATCCTGAACTTCCGTTTGCAGAAGCTGAAGCATTCGCCTGCATAGAAGAAAAAGCAACACAGGTAGCTGTAGTTGAATGCCCGGACCCTGTTGCCTGTGGCAAACTCGCTATGGCACATACCGTCATGGAATTTCTGGGCAGATGCGATGCCAATAAAGCCAGTATCACCACCATGCTTCAGGCACTCTCTATTACAACTGAAGAGACATTTGCCGCACGCGTACGGAAGATGGTGGATGCCCCTACAACAATGTCACAGCTCTCACTTGAGAAGCTGATAGGCTCGAATATAGATGGCCCTGTCTCACTGGATGCACCCGTGACTGAATATCGTGCCCTTATCGCCGGCACCATATGTTATTTCGGGCGGGTTATTCTGCATATCGACAGAGGGAGTTACCAGTACAGAAATCCAATGCGCAGGCCGTTCTTTCACCCTGGTGTGATGATGCCACTCACTGCCCGCACCCTGGTGAACCTTTCGCAGGCAAAACCAGGAGATCTCATCTGTGACCCATTCTGCGGAACAGGTGGCGTGCTTCTGGAGGCAAAACTCTGCGGAATGAAAATAATCGGAAGTGATATGGACCCGATGATGATTGAAGGCTGCAGCAAAAATCTGCCGGAAACCGATCTCTTCCTTGCGGATGCAACGACTCTTCCCCTTGGGGACAATTCCATTGATGCTGTGGTAACTGACCTGCCCTATGGTCATTCTGTGTGCATCATGGCAGAGTCAATGGACCAGCTGTACTCGGATTCACTGCGTGAAATTCGGAGAATTGTCAAACCAGGCGGACGATGTGTCATTGTGACTCATGTGGATATCCAGCCACTTGCAGAAAAGGAATTTACCGTAGTCAGGAAATTTTACCAGCGAATACACAAAAGTCTGACACGGCAAATATTAATCTTACAATAATTCAGGAGCACAACAAAGTGCAGTATCCTGAAAACATATAATCGAAAAATATTTTTTTTTAAAAATGCCCTGATCAGGTACCTTCAGTTCGGCGTCAGTCAAAAGAAACGTTCGCCACTCTAATATAGTATCCGGTTGAAAGTAAGTGCAGGCAACACGGATTATTATATCAATATCATTATACTCTATTCCGCATTGCCTGAATAAAAAACAGGTTTAGACATGAATACTCTTAGGTGGATAAAGGAATCTTTTAGATCCTGTAATCCAAACAAAGCAATTTCAGTACGGGCAATCCGGCACCTGAAAAAAATTGAAAAAAAGCAGCTTTTTTCAGAGGACATTTCAACCATGCGTGCAGCGGAAGGACGATGGTTTGAATCTCTGATGTATGAAATGCTGCTGGAATTTTCACGCAGGTCAAACAACATCACATATATCGTCCGGAAAGGAGCAGATGCACCCTTCCCCTCAATCCCCGCAAAATTTGGGCAGAATGGCCTGTATTTTTCGAATCGGGGAGATATCAATGTTCGCGGCAATGGGCAGGATATTGCTGAAGTGGATATGCTCTTTGTCGGAGGAGACGGAAAGGTAGGATTTGCAGAGGTCGTCACATCCGGGACAGAATTAAAAGAACTCAGAGAAGAGGTCCACTATAAAAAGAAACTTTTTGGATACCTCTATGGCCAGATAACGGTGCCATTTGTTCTTTTTTCGTCTGTTGACATCTCACGATCATCAGTGGTCAAAAAACTGATGCATGAAACAGAGAGTGTCCTTATCGTAACAAAGTCATGTGAGACACTGAAACATCTTCTGAATAGTAATTCAACCAGAGGCATTCCACGCAAACCACTCAAAAACGCAAAACTTATCGACGTTTCGGCCCTTCAGCCACGGCGACCCTTTGACTACAAACTCATTCATGATTACCGAAGGGACAGAGTTCTTGCAGAAATAACTGCCGGCAGACCAAAAGAAGAGTTTAGTGAGAAGGATGAACTCCCGCCTCTGGCAAAAAAACTGCTATTAGGTGCCCTTTATGAATCAGGATCGAAGGAAATATGGAAAGGAAAAAAACTGCTCATAAAAGGCACGCCATATGATCAGGAAAAAATCAGCAAAGAATTCTCAAAAATAATCATTGCACTGGATATCCCGGAATTTGAGCCGGTCATATACCTTCGGTCACGAAACAAGAAAGAATATCTGAAAGTCGTTGTCAGAAAATCAGGCGGGTTCCGTGTTGAAAGTAAACGAACTCCCCAGATGACAGGATTTTTCCTCTGGCTGGAATCCCTTAAGCCAACACTCGGTGGAGAGGTCTGCCGGGAATATGCAGATTTATTCCTGACACGGGCCTGACCACGAATTCAGACGCAGAAAGATCTGAATTTACTGCTTGGCCTGTTTTTCACCGGACGTATCTTCTGTATACCTGCATCCCCGGTTTCTGCAGCAGCATTTTTCAGTTTCTGAATCTGCACAGCCTGACATTTCAAGCCGTTTGCCTTCAACAAGGACTTCCACAACTTTTCTGCGACCTTCATGAAGATCACGCCACAGGGTTTTTCTTGAGACACCCATATGTTCCGCTGCAGTTTCCTGGTCATAATCCAGTAAATCGACCAGTCTGAGGGCTTCAAGCTCTTCCGGTTCAAGTACATTCACCCGCCCCTCAGTATCAGGATTGCAGCATGGCTGAAAACAGCGGTATTGTGAATCCTTATTCAAAAATCGTCTTTTTCGGGGCCTTCCCCGTCGGGCAGGTTTATTTTCCCCGGTATTACACCCTCTCATCTGTACAGGTTTTTCTATTACAGATTATTTATGCATACGTAATTTGGTTTCTTTTACCGGATTATGTCTCATGACTGACAAACGTTGTGAGAAACCGTTCCACCACCCATGTGTTACGCACCTCCGGGTGAAACATGACTCCATACACCGGGTTTGCCTGATGCCGCACTGCCTGAATGCAGGTATCTGATTCTGCGATAACGGTAAATTCATTCCCGGGGACGGTGGCAAACCGGTGCAGTTCATACGCTATCCACGCATCCTCACAAAATATCGGATCATCTGATACTCTGCACCGGACAGAAGTCATACCAATTTCCGGATTCGCTTCGATACTGCCGCCATATGCAAGAATTACCGCCTGCATACCGGCACATATTCCCAGAACCGGGATTGATTGTTCCGGAATCCATGTGAAACAATCTTTCATTTCAGAAAACAGATTGTCTTTCAGCGGCGTCCCGCAGAGAATCACGGCATCTATGGTATCTTTTTTCAGGTGCTCCCATTCGGTAAAATGACAGATTTCATATTGATATCCACACCCCTTCACAATATCTGCAATTGGGCGGACGAATTCATCTTCGCCAAGAGAACCCGGACGGTAACAGAGGTCTATCAGAAGGATAATTTATCTCTCACCTCAGCGTGTTGAATGCTAAACCGGCCGTTGTAATTCGCATATACTGACTCTGACCGGAGGATAACAAGTTTTTTGGTGAAAAACGGTGCGTCAGTCACCAGAGTCTCAAGTTCTCCCCCTTCGCCGGTGAGGGTGATACCATATTTTGCTGCATATATTCGCAAGAGGCGGAGTGCTTCATTGTCAATACGTCTTCCCAGCCAGGTTTCATCAAATGGAGCAGAGAATACCCCGGAGACAATGACAACAAATCCCTCATCAATCAGCGTCTGCATATACCAGTCCTGGTCAATGTGCCAGAGCGGATTATAACACCAGAGACTAAGGGCATCACAAATTTTCTGAATCCGGGTGGCCTGGTACACAGAGAGAACGGCCCCCGTTACAATGCCCTCAATACCATATTGCTCCACCGCAAGGGTTATCGCTTTTTTTAAGTCTTCAAGTTCCTCTTCTTCAACCCCTTTTGTGATATACTCCAGTATGGGAATGCCCATCGCCTCTGCCTGTAATGACGTGAGATGAATATTTGGCGTATGGAACATGTAACTCTCACTATTTTCAGATACAAGAGCGATAAGACAGGAAACCTCTTCTTTCTGCATTGCCTGATATGTGGCATATACTGAGTCTTTGCCGCCGGAAAAAAGCACACCAAGTTTCATTGTATTGTAAGACATCCTTTGTTTTTCATATGTGTCAGGCAGGCCTGACATTTGTATGAATAGTCTCTCTCATTGAATGGATATAAAGATAAAAGGCACTGCAACAGGCAGAAAGGGAAAATGTATCCTCCTGTCTCTCACCAGAAACCTGAATTCACTCCGGGTAAACCATCAGGAATGTGTTCATCCGTTTTCCTGAATACTATGTGTCTCATCCAGTCAGGTACCAAGTAGTGAATAAGGGAATAACTATATGGCATATCCACACGATTTTGATTGAAAACCAAAATGATATTATACTAAATTTGAAAACGTTCTGTTTATTTTTTGGGAATAATTCCTGATGGGTGAATTGATTGTACAGACAAATAATTGGAGTGATTTATGGTATCCACAAAAAAAGTCTCCTTAGGGTATTGAAGGTCAGATGACAATTTTTGAATCCACCGCACGTTATACTGAATTGTTCTTTGGGCGAACGAAAAAAGAGGGTGAAATTGCATGCCAATATGATTACATTGGTGTGTATATTGGTATTGATAGGCAGAGAAAATAACTATTATATATGATGGTAACCGTATATCACATGCTTATGAAAGAAAATCATAAAGGACTGACAAAGATTCTTGAGATTTTGAAACAGAATCCACGAGGCATGTCAGTTACGCAGATTACAGAAATTGTTGGGATGAACAGGATTACCATAGGACATTACCTGGATGTTCTGCGGACGTCCGGCGAAGTCGATATGGAAACCTATGGTCAGTCCAAGGTATATTTCATCTCACATCGGGTGCCGATATCTGCGATGATGAATCTATCATCTGATTACGTCATTGTCCTGAATAATACCCTTAAAATCGTACAGGTAAATAACAATATTATATCACTTCTTCAGCGCAGTAAAGACGATATTATCGATGAAAATATCCAGGATATTTTGCTCCCCTACAATACCGGAGTAGATCTTCAGGCAAAAGTCAATCAGGCTCTGGGAGGGGAAGAAGTAACTGAAGAGATAAAAATACTGAAAGATACAGAAGAGCTCTTCTTTAAAATGAAAGTAATTCCTACCGTTTTTGCAGATGGTTCACCTGGAATTACCATTATTCTTGAAGACATCACTGAATATCAAAGGTCAATAAAAGCGCTTCAGGAAAGTGAGCAAAAATTCAGGGAACTGTTGAAAAATATCAGTGAACTTCTGGTGAAGGTCGAACATATTGCGGAACTGAATGACCAAATACGAAACCCGTTGCAGGTCATCATCGGCATTTCTGACCTCGAAAATCTTGAAATTGCTGATCAGATAAAAGAACAGGCAAATGAGATTGATTCAATCATCCGTCAGCTCAATATTGGAAATATCGAAGCGGAGAATATCAGGGCTTTTTTTAAGAAATATGCTGATGCAGCAAAAGAAAGTGAGAACAATTCAGATGCTGTCTGAAAAACGATAACATACCTTCAGGATTCTATACTTTTTTTATTATTTTTTCCCGCCATCAGTTTCAGGGAACATCATTGTTACGCCTCTGGCAGGTATAATAACCAGATATCGCCTGAATTAAATAACGTATCAGTCCATTCCACCGATCACCTTGACATAGGTGCCGGTGCCTATGCCTCTCCTGGAATAACGAATAGAATCGATACCGCCATCCCAAAAACACGCTCCTATATTCTCTGTCATTCTCACAGGTAGTCAAAACAATGGCACTTAACAGTCTCCGGGGGGAAGGAACTACCGCCCTGAAGAGAGGATGTGATACCCACACCATCTGATCCGTTCAATCCTCTTTTAGGAGGTGACGTCTGTTTCCTGCGCTGGAAAAACGAAGAATTATCCTGAAAATGGCCCATCCTGTATTCCTCAGCCATATCTATTATCCATGGCTGATTCTCCCAAATCAATAATCCAAAATGATTATGGTTTGATCATATCCCTGCTCTGGTTCAGTTCAGTCATGAGATCATTCACCTGTGGGTCATCTTCCATTCCGAGCATATCAAATATGCTTGCGATGAAATCAACCAGTTCCTCAGTCAGATCACTAAGATATTGTATATAACCCAGAAGTGCATCGGTGGTACCGAGAGGTGTTTTTGAATAGTCCATCGAGACTGTATCAGGGGAATCTATTTTTGAAATATTGAAGAGTTCATCTGCCTGAACTGCCGGTATAATCAGAAACACCATACATAAGATCAAAAAAAATTGAAAATATATCTTATTTTGCATATCCTCACTTTCATTCTATGGTTTCAAGGTATCTATTTATAGAATATAACTGTTTTTTTATGATTCAGATATGAGCTTATACCAGGACAGGAAACCGATGTTTCCATTGTTGAATACGGGAATAACTATAATCCATATCCACACGATTTTGATAAAAAAAATGGTATTATACTAAATTTGAAAACGGTGTGCTTATATTTTGGGAATAATCCCAGATGGGCAGATTACCTGTACAGACAAATAATCGGAGTGATTTATGGTATCCACACCAAAAATAGTCTCCTTAGGGTATTGAATAATTATTGTGGGACCCCGGATTAACTATGTCTGCGAGCACATCCTCGATTAACCCTAAAATGAGACGAAGCCATAGATTAACGCAATAAAAATAATTCCAAAGCTGATGGCCCAGATTAGTCCTGCGAAGACCGCCCGCCGGGTGGATATTTCATGTAGTTCCCTGATCCCGATAATCCCGATGCTGATAGCCCAGATACCGGCGATGAGGTTCACAATGGGCATCCACCCGAGGAGCAGGTATGGTGTTGCCCCATACATGAACGCCTTGAACGTCTGGTCGATTTGCTTTCTCCCACCGACGATGTACACCAGGAGATGAAGCCAGAGACCACCGACAAACAGGAGAATGAACCCCTCAACAAGGGTGCTAAAGAACGCCCCCGGAAGACCCATCCACACCGATCCGCCGATCGCCGAACTCCCCAGATGTATACCTCTTATAATCAAAATCGCTATGATTACCGAGAGCACCGCATTGAGGAGAAGAATCAGTGTATAGTAGAGAAACGCGGCTTTCACCGTATCTGTTTTTGTATTCCGAAATGTTTCAGTGGGGTGTCCGAGAAAGCCACAGATACGTTCTATAATGGTCAGCGCCATATGAAGACGTTTGGAAAGCCGGCATGTATACTTTTTGGGCTCTGTAGAGAATTCCTCAACGACCAGCAGCAAAAAATATTTTTTTTGTCACCTGTCTCAGAGATTATATATTATCAGTTTGACTTTGCTCTCCCTGACCTGATACGATTTTCTAAGGGTATGGTAGTGAATTATAATGGAATTAATTGCTGTTGAATAAATACCATTTCTGATTATCACCCGACAATCTCTTCAATTGACGCTATTAAAAGGTCAATCTCATGCATTGTGTTGTAAAGTCCTATACTTGCCCGGACGGTTCCTTCCTTTAATCCAAGATATTCCATTAAAGGCTGACAGCAGTGATATCCTGAACGCACCATAATATCTGCGTTCTCATCAAGCTCCTGTGCTATTCCATGCGGCCGGAATCCTTCAACATTAAACGATACCACACCGATACGATCTTCAGGACGCCCGGGTGAATAAACAGTAACTCCCGGTATCTTCTTCAGTCTCTCAATAAGCCTGTTTGTGAGAGTCTCCTCATACTCCCGCACAGCATCCATTCCTATCCCTGAAAGGTAGTCAGCCGCAACTCCCAGAGCAATTCCGCCTGAAATATTCGGAGTTCCTGCCTCGTACTTTTTATAACCGCTCTCTGGTGTAAAGCCCTCACCGGTTACGGATTCAACCATACCCCCGCCGAGGAATAGTGGTTCAATCGATGCTTCTTTCATCCATAAAACACCTGTTCCTGTCGGGCCGAGCATCTTATGACCGGAAAACACAAAAAAGTCGCAGCTGATATCAGTAACATTTACCGGCATATGAGGAACAGCCTGGGCACCATCAACAAGGAGCATGACGCCGTTTTCATGACATATTTCTGCAATCTCCTTAACGGGTGTTACAACACCCAAAACATTTGATGCATAGGTTACCGCCACAAGCTTTGTCTGCGGGCAGATTACTTTTTTCAGTTCTGAAAGATCAGGAGAATACGAAGAATTCAGTCCTATGACATCAACAAAAACACCCTTTTTTGACAAAGCTCTCCACGGCAGAAGGTTGGAATGGTGTTCGAGAATGGTTGTAACAATCCTGTCACCCTGATTCCAGGAAATGCCACCGGCAACCATATTGATGCCCTCGGTTGTATTCTTTGTAAAAACAGTGATGCCTGATTCACCACCGATAAACGTTGCAACCTTTTCATGTGCATGCCAGTATTTCTGCGATGAAATTTGTGTCAGCCGGTGCACTCCGCGGCCGATATTTGCGCGGTAATTGTGTTCAAAGTCAATTATCGCGTCAATAACAGGTTCCGGCGAAAAACTGGTCGCTGCATTATCAAGGTAAACGACATCCCCCAGGATTGGAAAGTCCTTTCGTATCGCTGATACGTCATAACCCAGGTCCGTTTTTTTATCACCGGACGGCTCAGGCAGAATTTCTTTTACGACAGGCTGTTTTTTTGTTCTCTTTATCTGAGGCCCTGCCTTTAATGAGTAGTCATAATTGACTAAAACTCCTCTTTCCTTACAGATTACCCTCATTTTAGGGGGCAGACCCCTCCATCTCCAGAGTCCCCAGTTCAAAAACTCATCAGGGAGACCTTTCTTATCAGCCCACATGTCGATGAATTCATCCCAGCGTTCTGCATAATCAGGGTGAAGCTGGCGGAGAGTTTCATACTCACTCTCAAGCATCGCCGGGCAGAGATAGCAGCCAATCCTCTCAAGACCTTTCTCATATAACGGATTTATCTCCAGTTTCTGCCACCATAAATAGAGATAGACCTCTAAAGCTCTCCAGCTGCGTATTGGTGATATATTAAGCTGAAGCGGATTTGCCGGATTCTGACTGGTCTCTTCAAGACTGGCACGATTCCATGATTCATACCAGCGGTTGCCCTGCACCGTTACACAGGAGCCGACGTCAGAGAGATATATCTTAAGAGGGTGCAGTTTTAAAAGCTTACAGCACCAGCGATTGTCCTTTGCAGGAGGGCCTGCCCTTTCAACAGCCTGCCAGAAGTCTCCTCCCTTCTGAATAATCTCCACATCTTTTGAGCGGATAAAGTCGACAGTTTCAGGAAATTCAATACCGGTATCAATGAAAAATGCTTTTTTGACACCGGCTTTTTTTGCCAGCTGCAGGATTGCAGTGCTGTCTTTGCCTCCGGAAAAAGATACATTCGCGGTGGGCCGGTCATTCATATGCTGCTTTATTTCCCTGATTGCCGCATGCTCAAGCTTTTTAAGATGATTTCTGTTCTTCTGAATAACCTGATCCCAGTCAGGATTCGGTAATTTTTGTGGAACAACCTCTACCAGTTCCTTAACCTTTATTTTATTGTCTTCTTTTACAATCCCTGTGCCAAATCTGTGTTTATATTTTACCATATATGTTCCGGGCGGCACAGGGGATAAAAGGTCCAGTCTTTTCCCGCCAATTCTCCCTTTCGCTTTGGCATAGTCTGTATGGGTATAAATATCGATGATACCTTTTGTCACAGTATTGATAATAAACGGGAGTCCCTCCACCGCTATATCAAATACGTACTTTCGCTCAATCGGATCAAATATAAGCCAGCCCAGTCGCTCCCCGTTCATGATAACAAGGTCGGCACGGTCCGCGCCTCCGGTTTTATTAAGCAGAAGGACTTTAGATAAAAAAACAGGCCCGAACTTCTCTTCTATAAGACTTTTAATGAGTGCTACATCCGCTGAAAGGGCAGGTCTGAGTTCATAAGGAATGAGCAGATTGAGCTTTTTTGCCTCACTTCCGCAGGAACATCTTTTGTCAATCAGAGGAACATTGCACTTCGGGCACCAGTATAGAATTTTTTTGAAAGGGGGCTCGTTTATCACAGTAACAAAAGGGGTTTTGGGGGGTATAAGAGTAACGCTCACACATTTTTCTGAGTGGAGAGTATCTCCCTAAAAATGAATCCAAACGCAAAATGAAAGCAGATTTCTCTTTATTATTGCAAAAAACGTTTATGAAACAGATATTTTATGCACTGTCTGATAAAACAGGGATTTTCGGTATTTTCATCTGATATCAATTCTGTTTTCCTTCGATTCTGTGATCGCCGGAATAAATAATCATCTTCTGAGGACTCACAGAACCTATCAGGGTCATATTACTTTCAACTGCTATATCACAGGCAAGTGAAGTTGTCTCCCCGCCGGAAACAATAATAGAAATCCGGGTAAAAAGACATTTCCTAATCATTTCAGACGAAATCCTCCCGCTCACTGCCACAAAGCATTCAGTCAGGGAAATATTTTTTAAAACTGCTGCTCCGATAGCCTTGTCAAGTGCATTATCCCGCCCGATATCCCCGGCAATTACAATATCATCTGTTGCTGTGAAGAGCCCGGCAAAATGAATTTCTCCGGTTTTATCATCCTCTACACAGGATTTAACCAGAGATACCGCATCCTGTATCCTCTCAGGGGTAAATATACCTCCATCCGATGCAGAGGGAAGAGTGGAATAGTCAATTACGGATGCAGTACCGCCACAGCCTGAGAGAACGGTTTTTTTGGAGAACAGTATCTTTCTTGGGTTTAAGGTGAGTATACTCACTTTGTTTCCTTCGACCTGTATGGATTCAATCTCATCCGCATTACTGACAACGCTTTCAGTCAGAAGGAAACCGGTTGCATATTCTTTTAGCATATCAGGACTTGCCATTGCCGTTACGGCCTGTCTTCCGTTGACAAATATCGTGACCGCTGCTTCTGATACGACTTCCTTTTCAAAGGAATCCAACTTCCCGGGAATGATTTTTTTAAAGCGGCGTTTTGTATACATCAGGGCTTCTCCGGAAACTGGTATTACCTATGGTATTGGTATCAGGTACCGAATTACTTTCTGCAAAATGGTTTAAATGACCGGATTATTTTGTGTATATTGCGAACAGGGGTATCAACTGATTACCAGTCTGTTTTTGAATCGTTTCCACATTTAAAAGCCAGAATTCGTTATTTTCAAAAATACACTCTCCTGCCGGGAATTTCCATATAAATCAAAAAAAGCATACATTTAACTGATTCAGGCATAGTATGCCTAAATCCGATTGTCATTCTTGGAATACATGAAAAATGTCTCATTCATTCAATACATGATTGGTTTGCATTTCATAGATGTCAATTAGCTCATTTCCCGAAAGATGGAAACAATTTTTTCGAGGAAATAAAAAAATATTTTTTTTGACCTTTTTTTCCATCCTCGAATACAACAATCATTAAATTCACTTGAAGGTGGATTGGAGAAATTTTCAAAAAATATTATCCTATTCCCCACAAAATTGAATGACGAATTCCAATCAATCGCTGAAGGAAAACAACTTAATGTTGCACTTCGCGAATTTGGCTTGATCATTAGTGAAGAGTGTTCATTGGAGGGGAATGATAGAAATGAGAGGAATTTCACATTTCTTTTTGAGAATGGTGGTGAGAGTCGAACCGTTTGTTGTGAGCCACATATAAAGATGTCAAAAAGCGATCATGATGGGGATGGTCATTACTACTTTAACCGTCTCTATTTTCATCAAGGGATTCCCGAATTTTGTGAGGGTAAAGTATTAATGGGACATATTGGTCGCCATCTTTAGTGTTTATTTTCTTACCATGGCTCTGATGTCTCCGGCTGAGAACGGCCCGCTCCGGCCGTCTGTGTGGACGTTTTTTTGGGGATGCAGGCATGTTTTTGGGTCTATTTAAGCTTTACTTAACCCCGGAGCGGGAATTTTGCCCCGGATGAAGAGTATCGTAATCCGCACCTGCACGAGGAAACAAACAGCACAACCGGCGACCATCGCCCAGAAGGCAAATACGGATTCTGTTGTTGAGAAACGGAAGACGAGGGCAACCAATGCGGCAACAAAGAAGAACCGGAATCCCCATTCTGCCGGGTAAAGGAGTTCACGCCAGGTGTTGGTCATAATCTTCTCATTTATGGCATAGATGGTAAAGGTTGGGGATGAGTGATCAATCCCTGCATATTTTGTCCCATCCATTAAGGAACTCTGATTTATGACGATTGAAATACCCTTCATTTTCCGTGATTCCATCCGGTGAAACCGATTGTGCAACCGTCAGGTCATTTTCGTCTTGGAAGATGTGAATTTTCTTTTGAATACTTTTGAAGCGTTTTAACTCCACATTTGAATTATTTATAAACGCCTCTTCGTAATTGAAGATGTAATATTCTGGTCTTCTCCATGAGTCATCCAGTGCAACACCAATTAAAATGTCAAATTTATGCTCTTTTTTCTGACCCTGTCGCGAGACGGTCCATCCCCAGAAATCCACGTTTTTGTCATAGAATCCATCATTTTTAAGAGTGGAGGTTTTGACTTCAATTCTCTTGTTGTGCTCCCCAACGCAGATATCATAACTTCCCTGGCCTCCCTTTGGCTGAACCTCTTTGAATCGATTTGACAATTCCTTTAAACAGTAAAATTCCCCCAAATCCGCGACTAATTTCTTTGGAATTTTTTCCTTTTTTCCGGATTCGATATCTGACCGTTCAATATTTTCTTTAAACGAGATTATCAGTTCAATCACAGTATCATAATCCATAAACTTCCCCCGATGAATATGCTGATACCCGTAGCATTCCGCTCCAAGTATTGTTCATATTTATCTCTTTTACGGTATTATCCATTTAAATTTTGGATGAAAAGGAAAAATAATTAAAACAGTCAATAAAAAGCCTAAATAGGGTATCCAACTGTTGTTGCCTTTATATTTGGATGATCCCATTTGGTTTTTCCTTTATCATCCGAACGGCCGTTCACCCTTCGGGGCAACGGCCTCCCTTCCTGACCTGCTCACTTGTACGGATGCACCAAACGCTCACGGCCGCTGCGGCGTCCGTCAGCTCCCTGGGGAACCGCCTCCGCGTCACTGCTGCGGCAGTCACGCTCCGGCGGTTTGCTCAAAATTAATAAATTGGGATATTTAAATGAGGCAAATAGTCATAATTATCGCTTATGATTTTTTGAAAGCTGGGATTATTGATTTTTCGTAATTGTCCCTTGTTTTTTGGTTTTCCATCTTGATCAAGTCTCATTAAGTGATATTCTCTTGGATAAAAATGAGCGATTATAAATTCAATAAATTGACGCGGAGATGGGACCACCGTCAATGGAATTCGTGCATCGCCAAATAATCCAATATGCATGTGGCATGAGTGATGGAGAGGGCATTCTGTTTCTTCATTTGAGAAATCAATTCTAAGCCAAGGAACAATGAAATCATCGTGATAAAATGAGTTTTGGGAAAAAGTATCAGAATCTATTAACTCATCCATTATGGTGTCATGAGTGAACGTGAGTTCCAGATCTTCTCCATCTTGGTCCCATTCATCTCCACTTCTTGGGATTGGAGTATTACCATAATATGCAAGCCTAGCTTCTATGAGTGTCGAATTATCTTTTTCAAACTTATAGAATATCTGTATGAACGAACCGTCTTCAATTATTTGAAAAGTATATTGCTTTTTCACTTCTAATAAGTCTAAATCATTTTTGTGCATAATATAAGGCAACATTAATGGAGTGTGATTACGCCATGTTATACTATTATTCTCGCGTATATATTGAGTATTTACGAGAATATTTGACCATTCATTGTATGTGGCAACTAAGGAACTCATTACTTCACTGACATTCATTCTTTCCTAGCCTCTGAAATCTGTGATAATAGCTTTTCAGCTAATTTTGGCTGTTTTTTAATTAGTTCTCCAAATACTTTTGGATTAAGATTTACTAGATCTGACAGTGATTCGGTCCCTTTTAAGATTTCCCGACGTCTCCTCGTAGTTTCAGCGTCCAAATTTCGAATTGAACTCAAATCAGGAAATTTAAATTTAAATTCTGGCTGATCATTTAGGATTTTATTAATTTCAATTTCAGCATCTAACATACCTTGGCCGACGCCGGTTATTCTGACCCAAGCTTTTGAACGTGAAATTGCGGTAAAAGCACGATTGCGGTTTTGTAACTCCTCAACATAATCATAGAGGGCCTCGAAACAGAATATATAAACAATGTATGATTCATTCCCTTTTGCACGAAAAACAGTTGATAATGTTACATTGTCAACTTCTCCAAAAGCACTTACGTCAGATCCCAAACCTGGAATTTTCGAACGAATATTCAGGTCAATTAGTTTCTTCTGAAGAGGGGGTAAATAATGCTTCATATGGATTCCATCCAAACAAATGGCCACTATATGTTCTGGTAATACATTTTCAACCTCTATATCGTGTTTTATAGAAGAAGCGATCCAATCCAATTCTTCATCTTTACCTTTAAAGGTCATTGTCAGTATTTCTGGATTAGATCCATTGTAGATCTCGGTAATTGGAGTTGGACTATTCTCGGGAGGTCGATAAATGGTAATTTCATTACCTTCGACCAATTCTCCTTCTTTAACAATATATCCAAATGAATCCCAAGACTCTTTTGTGCTTAGGATTTGAATTGGTCCATCTGAACTGTATAATCCAAGTCCAATGGCATGCGCCAGCATTAATATTTTATGAGGACATCGGTAGGAACGATGCAGTACAAAATCTTTTTCGATACCCCCTGGGTACGGCTCTCCTTCAAGTGAGACTAGATCATTCCCATCATCATCTATGCCGAAAAGTTTTTTGGGAGATGGAATTTGCTCTCCAGATAAACTCTGAAGTTCGTCATAAACCCAATATATGCAATGGTCAGATTTTGATAGTTTGTAGAGAAGTTGAAAGTATTCGGATTGAAAATCCTGCGCTTCGTCTACCATGATAAAATCATAGTATGGTTCAATATTCTTATTCAAAAGTTGTTTACAGCAGGCGGTGAATGGATGGTCTCGGTCTAATATTCGAGCTTCTTGGAGCTGAATTGGAGTTAGCCCATGTCGCATGCAGGTATCAAAATACACTCCTTGACGTGAATAGCCACCCCATGCATGGCGGATATGCAGATTGTCCCAATCCGGATCAATCTCGCTGTAGAACCTGTAAAATTTTGTAATAAGCGTACGGACTTGGTTATAAAGGCTTTGAGTATTGAATGTAAATAATATTTTTTTCTCAGGATATCTAAGATGTATATTGGCTGCCTTCATTGCCAGTAATACGGTTTTTCCAGTTCCGGCTAGACCACGTATTCTTTGAGGGCCTGGTGCTATTTGCAGGGCAGCCTTGGCCTGTTCTTCATCGAGTAATGCAATATATCTATCAATATATTTGATAGCATCACCAAGTTTATCCGCATCTTTATGGATTAACCCTGATCCTTTCGTTAATGGATGGATACCCTGTGCTATGGATTTTAAGGTTCGCCATTCTTCTTCTTTTAATTCTAAGTCTAATGGGCTTATTATGGGATTTATATTTCCATCTTTCCAGATAATTATTTCATCATTTAATTTATCTGGAAACTTATCTTCAAATTGAGCTTTATTAATGAGTGGGAAAGCAATTGCATGGATTGTTCCGAGTCTATATCTTAAAATACGGTGTTTATCAAATTTTGATTGAAGAGTTACTGCGAAGTCTTCTGCCTCATAAAATGGTGAATCAATCTCATTTCCATTTATTTTCCAAAAATTTTCATCAATTGATTCGATATCTTCCAGTTGCCAAGAGAAGCAGCAAATTATTATTGGATTATGTTTTTTTGTAATAAGTGTAAATTCAGGTGATATTATGGACTCAGTCGTAAAGACAGGGTGTTTGTAGTAACAAACGCCTTCTGTGTCTGGGAATTTCTCCTCAATCCAAGACCAAATCCTTTTTGCTGGTTCATCCGTAGCATACGTTGGGAGAGTAACATTAAGATCTATCATACGTCTAACCATTTTATTCCTTAAATCAAGATGATAATAATCGAGGAGATTTTATCTTCTGAATTTATTGGATATTAGTTAGTATCAATACATAACAAATATCCTTTATTATATGCATTTTTCTTGAAGGGTCTTTTCAATTCTTGAGAGAAGATCTGGAGAAACCATTCGATCGAGATAGTAATACAACCAGATTAAAGAAATCAAGATCAGAATGATTCTGCATAATAGGACTTCGAAAATGGGGAAGAAGGTTTTCTTCAGAGCCGTTATTTCTCTTATTCAAAACTGCCGTTTCGGTGGTCCGCCTGTCCGCTCCACCCAGGCACCAATACAATCATTCTCCCATTCGAACCGCTGGTAATGTTCCGTCATATCTGGACAGAGCACATGTGATACCCGGACTTCTTCGTCCCGGAATGTCTTCACATGAGAGGTCAGGCGGGAACGCAGACTCTTCGTCTCGCCGATGTAGATCACTTCTCCAGATGGGTTCATCATCATGTAGAGGGCGGGCCATTCAGAAAATTTTGTCAGGGATTCTTTCTGCAAGGGCAGTGGTGGCTCCCAGGCAAGACCCATCCAGTTTCCTTCCTCCGGGCTGCCGGTGTTGTGCAGAGGAGAGGACGATGGGCCCGCTGCTGAGTTGATCTCTCCTGCTGGCAGCCGTCCTCCTCGCCTACCCGCTGAACGATTTGTTGACCGGGAATAATGCGGATGAAATCGTCCATGATTGCAGAGGGTGGATGAGCCGTGTTCACACCGGTATTTCCAGAGGAGGTATGCCTCTTGCCCCATCCGGTGTCGTCGTCCGTCACTGCCACCGTGGTTCGGCAACGGGGCAACTGAAACTTCGAAATCACAGCCCTCTGTATCCCGCCATGCCCAGAGGGACTGAGCGGCAGTGTGAGGATCGTTCCACGGCATTTCATCGGGAGAATTGTAGAAAACCCGGAGTTCCCGCATCCTCTGACGGAGTGATCGGCCCGTCTGACCGATGTATGCAAGGATCTTCCCGTCTACTGGTCGGGCCCGGTAGAGCCCCGGCTCTGTTGGGATGCGGGAGAGGTCGCGGTGTTTGTTTTCCAGGGGGACCCATCTGGTCCAGGAGAGACCGCCCCAGGATGGCGTGAGGTATGACGGGGGGATCTGGTCTTCGGAGGGGTTTGCAGTTGTCATGGGTGGTTTCAGGTAATGAAGAGTTGAATGTGATAGGTTAAGAATGGCCCGCCGCTGGAACGTGACTGCCGCAGCAGTGACGTGGAAGCGGTACCTCAGGGAGCTGACAGACGCCGCAGCGGCCGTGAGCGTTTGGTGTATCCGTACAAGGAGGCAGGTAGGGAAGGGAGGCCGTTGCCCCGAAGGGTGAACGGCCGTTTGGATTGAGAAAGAGGGTGATTGATTTAGATTTGTTCACATAATGAGATAATTTGAGTTCTGTGTTTGGTAAATTGTTGCAATTTTCTTCATTATTATAAGTCACTAACCAACCCAAGTCCTGCTCCAAATGCTAAATATATTATTCCACTGATAAAATCACCACCCAGAAATTCCCAGCAACCACTCCCAAAGCCGAAAATGTCGCATGGAACCATGATGAATAGAATAATTAGACCATATAATACAAAGAGGCCTCCAATAAAACTCAATAGTCCAGTTATCTTTGCAATAACAAGTAATATGAAACCTATTATGAGAACAAATATATTATTTAATAAAATTAATGTAAGGAAATCCATAATTATTGAATATTCATTAGGTCCAACGATAAATGTGCCGAATCTATATTCTATAGAATTTCTTTAAAGCGCATAGAATTAAGAATTAGCATTGCTCCAGTGTCCTGTTCGGCAGTTATGGAATCTCTTTTTTTTACTATTAGACATTATATAATTAATATTACGATGGGCGAATACAATATTCCAGAAAAATTCAAACATTTTTACTATAAAAATCAGGACAGGGTATCCGAAGATCCCTTGGCTTGAATATTATAGTAATGGACAGAATAGAAAATATGAAAAATGCGAGCGGCAGGATTCGAACCTGCGGACTCCTGCGAGATCGGATCTTAAGTCCGACTCCTTTGGCCAAGCTCGGAAACGCTCGCACAAAAATGTGCATATTCTATTGGTCGCTCTTTTGTTATAGATTTTAAAGTAATCTACTGTCAACAGGTATAAGTAAATCTTAATTCCAGCGCCTTTGACCGGGCCTGGCCAGACTATCCTCGCACATAAGAACCGGGATGCGAAACATAATTCTCCCCGTGATAGTGCTTCGGACCCCCCAAACCCCGTAGGGATGAACCAAATACCCTTTCTCTCATACCCACCATAACAGCTAAACCCAATTCCACAATTTATTAGACATATGTCTAAAAATTTAGACATGCGTAAAAGGAAATCAAACGTGTATGAATCTTTGATTTACTATTGTACCAAGACAAATTGCGGAGCAGGCAGGGCAAAGAGAAGCTGGTAATCGCTTTTCCTTTGCGGTTATAGAAATGGCTCTGAACCTGATGGGTTAAAACATTCCTGCTCCAGTTGTGCTCAATGGTTTTTCTGACATCGAAGAGAGCTTCATCAACCGTATTGCACTTTGAAATAATCACCTGATTGTGTGTCCCCACGGGATCTGTGTCAAAAGGTGCACAGCCTGTGCACCATTTTTATCTCCATTAGCAGGAGGCATACCCTCCGACTCAATTCGGGTACAGCCTGTACCCAAATTTGCAAGTTCCCTGCTGTAAAAGTGATACCAGCGGCGGATATGCTTAAGGTTCCCCCCAGAAAAGCCTTTCATCTCAGGAAATTCCGCCATTAAATTATGACTCGGACGGGCCAGAAAACCGCTTCCCCATGCTGCGGACTTCTGCTTCTCAACACTATCTGCACCAGGCTGCCAGTAGAACTCCGGTAATGCGGTGTTCACCGATACAGCGCCTTTAGCTGTGCCTGACGCAGTCCTGACTTTAAATCCACAAGTCATAGCGTATAGTCCTCATCAAACCGGATGGATTTTGGCAGATTTCAACAGAGACCCAATTTCAATAAATTTTGACACCAGTTTCCAACTCAATTAAAAGCTGCATGAAGAGACGCTGAAAGACTTTCTCTGAATACTGCCCACCCCTCCGGTGTATTCAGATCCGATGATAAAATTACTGATTCAATATACAACGGAATCTTCAGTTCCTCACCGGCAGGACCAACACATTCAAAGAAAAACGTCCCGTACTCCCTGTCATCAATATCCGGATAAAGAAGCACCCCTGCCTTTGCCCGGAGTTTTGTCACATACGCATACATCTGATACATATCCGCCTGCGAGACACCAAATTTACGGTCCTCTTCATCAAGAATCTTGTACTTTGTATCGATCACGAAAACGGTTTTATTCTGCCTGATTACCATATCAGGAATCAGCCGAAAAACACCACCGGAATGTTCCTTTGTGGCAAGGTTTCCAATATATTTCTGTGGTTGAATTTCAGGATTGCAGTGAAAGAAATATCGGGGGTCACTCTGCAGCACAACGGCGATAAACTCCTCAAAGAGCGTATCCATCGGTATCATGAGTGAGAATGATTCCACTTCGGATGCCTGCAGGGTAAGTGTTGAATGAGAGAGAAATATCCGGCAGAATCTGATGAAAGGTTCATACATACGGTTGAGACGATTGAAGACGATACGATCTATGTCAACGACTCTTACCGGCTCTGATTCAACCTCGTCAAGAGAGTTTACTACCGAACGAAGAAGACGGATTGTCTCAAAATTCTGCTGCTGGCTGCATTGCCCACAATTATGGCAGGTGTTAGCCAGTACATCCCATCGCCATCCCGATATGCCCCTCCTCCCTGTATGGCCTGTCACGTGCGAGGTGAGTGCTCCATGGTGGGATGGACTCCACACCACCTTGCTCGTAATCAGATGAGATACTCGTGTAATAAGGGGTCTTTCATGGCAATGGCCTTGTGTGAGGGACTGATTTAGCTCTCTTTATACATGCGCCCTGAAACAGTGATGAAACATATACGTATATAGACTCCAATCATACTTTTTTAATCAATCCAGAATCGTTATCCGACGGTTTTTTGACGAAATGGATGTGTATATTTGCTAAATTTAAAATTGAAAGAAATTTTTCTTGTTTTGTTAGTTTTGCTCAGTGCAATTCTGGTTGTTGGTTGCACAAATAATGCCGCTGAACCCACAAAAGAGGTGTCCATTGGCTATATTCTCTGGGATACGGAGATTGCAAGTGTCAATGTATTAAAGAACGTATATGAGCAGGCGGGCTACGATGTCGAACTCGATGCCGTTGATGTTGGTCCTCTGTACCAGGCACTTTCTGATGGGAAGGTTGACATGACCATCTCGTCATGGATGCCTACTGCGCAAGCAAGCTACTGGGATACCTACGGTGACTCGATTGATGATGTTGGTACGAACCTTGATGGAGTAAAGATTGGTCTTGTGGTTCCGTCGTATGTGACCATTGACTCGATAGACGAGTTGAACAGTGTTGCAGACAAGTTTGATAACGAGATCACTGGCGTCGAGCCGGGTGCAGGCATGATGGGACTGACCGAGAAGGCAATTGAGGACTATAATCTTGACTACACACTTCTTGCATCATCGTGCTATGGCATGGAAGCAGAACTCACTGATGCATACGCAAAAGAAGAGTGGATCGTTATCATCGGCTGGACACCCCACTGGATGTTTGTCCGCTATGACCTGAAGTTCCTTGAAGACCCCTGGGGTCTCTATGGTGGTGAGGAGCATCTCGAAAGTCTTGCCCGTCTGGGCTTTAAGGAAGATGATCCTGAGGCATACGCCATTCTTGAGCGTTTCCACTGGACTATTGATGATATGGAATCTGTGTTATTTGCAGTTGAGGACGGCGCAACCCCAGAGGATGCCGCACAGGCATGGATAGATGCAAACCCGGAAACTGTAAACTACTGGATCAACGGTTAATTACCCCAAACCTTTTTTTTAAGATGCCTCCCGCCGGGTGTGCTGTGGGCACTGTCGGAAAATCCAGTTATCATTGATCATCCTTAAGCAGCAATTATTTTTTCAGCTGATTTGAACCGGGATAATCTATTTCGTACTCTCCTGTCTCACTGAAAAATCCGACAGTGCCTTACGAACGGCACCTGTATGAAGTAAGAGAACGCGCAAAACGCGATTTGAATTAGTTATTTCCAAATTACGTCCGTAATTACATAATCAGGACCTGTTTTTTCCTTAGATGTTTGGTGTTTGACTATAATTGCCTGATTGAAAAAGATGAGGACGGCTATTACTATGCTTCTGTCCCTTCCCTGCCGGGATGTTTCACACAGGCAAAATCATATGATGAACTCATAAAACGCCTTACTGAGGCAATAACGTTCTACCTTGAAGCAAACGAACCCCCTGAACCTGATAAAGAGAGGGAGTTTATGGGGGTACAGATAATTGAAATTGGGTTCAGTTAAGGCTAAAGAGGTCATAAAAATACTCGAAAAAACCGGATTTTCGTTTTTTCGATTTCCCGGCAGAAAAGCAGACATATCATCCTTAAAATCAGGACGGAAGAAGCGTTGTGATACCTGTTAATCCTGGAGAAGATCTGGGCAGGGGAATTATACTGCGTGCAATCATTCGGCAGGCAGGTCTTACCCGTGAAGAGTTTCTGAAACGACTGAAGTGACTTTTTTTGCTCTTGCACCTATTTGATAGCCCATTATCACCTGATGTGGCCGGACCACTGCATTTCGTTTTTGATAAATGCCAAATTTGGTATCAGCGGTTTGAATGCCATCAGTGGGTCAAATATCTCAATCGTTCTTCACATCACGATTCCAAAATTTTTCAGTTTCACAATACGGCCCAGATCTTCCATACCCCAAAAAAACAGAATAAAAAAGGGTTGATTCAATTTGGCAGCTTCAGTCTGTAGAATGTCACTGCCTGGCCGTAACTCCACACACAAATAAATTCAGTTCATTTTTCTACCCACATAAAACACCGAAGAGCAATCAATTAATCAATCAATCATCCCGAAAAAAACGAATCCCCACCATTTTCCAGTACAATTCATCCTTTCCCTTTCACCACGCAGACTTCTTCTTTATGCCATTTCCCCACCCTTTTTTTCTTGTGCACAGTGCGTTCCATGCACAGGAAATGATCTCCATGAACGAAATCGAAGAACCAAAAAACCGGTATCTGAATACCAGCCCGGGCCAGCCATCCACACCTGTCCGGGAGAACTGCAGTGCAAAAGAAAAGTGCAAAAACAGTGCAGAAGAACAGAACAAAAGAACAGAACAAAAACCAACTGGTCAAAACCCGGCAGATTCAGTCAACAAAAGAGGTGAGTGCATGCAACCTACAGATACCAAAAACAGAATAAAGAATAGCAACCCCACAACAAGACCATGCACCAACGTATGATACGTTGTATCTAATCCACTTTGGCACAATTATAACCTGTATGGATAGGATATAGGGAAGTGTAGGTATCTTTTTCCGTCTTGTTTTTCATCATCCTTTATAAAAGAGAATTCCCATAATCGAAAGGGAGGCGAGTGTTACCCTCTTGTCCGGATGGAGTTCGTCACGGCCATCATGTCTTAAGTTAGAGAAATGTGTACAAAACGCACAAAATACATTGTAAAAATGTGTACCAGACACACATAATATATACTTAATTGTGCAAAGGTCATTTTATGAAACGGTTCATGTACGATACTTTACTCAAATGGAAAGACCGTGGGAATCGTAAACCGATGATTATTGAAGGAATTCGCCAGTGCGGGAAAACATGGATATTAAAGCATTTTGGCGAGGCGGAATTCAAAGATGTCGCTTATTTCAACTTCGAATATGATGACCGGCTGCAAAATATATTCGAAGGCGACCTGAATGCTTCAAGAATTATCAAAGACCTTGGCATTCTGAGGAATAAATCCATCCAGCCCGGAACAACCATCCTCATATTAGACGAAATTCAGATTTGCCCCCGTGCGATAACCTCTCTCAAATATTTCTGCGAAAACCTGCCCGAACTCCACGTTGCTGCCGCCGGTTCCCTGTTGGGAGTAGCTATTGCACAGATGGGGAAAAATGTCTCATTTCCGGTTGGCAAGGTGCAGATGCAAAAGATGTATCCACTTAATTTCCCGGAATTTCTCCTGGCAAAGGATGAAGAACTCCTTTACGAGTACCTGAATAATTTATCCCGGGATGAAGCGGTATCTGCTGCATTTACCGGCAAACTGGAAGAAGCATATCGTGAATACCTGATCACGGGAGGTCTGCCCGAGGTTGTCAGCTCATGGGTACATAACCACGACATCGGACTTGTAGAAACAATACAAAGCGAGATTCTGGGTAGTTATGAAAAAGATTTCGTGAAATATGCATCCAGATCCGAATTTCCAAAACTTACCCTTATTTGGAATGCAATCCCTGCACAGCTTGCAAAGGACAATCATAAATTCATATTCTCCCATGTAAAAAAGGGTTTGCGTGCCCGCGATCTGGAAGACTCTCTGCAATGGCTGATATCAGCAGGGCTCATCTATAAGGTCGAAAAAATCGAGCGGCCCTCTATTCCGGTTACAACATATGCGGACATTACATTCTTCAAGATCTATTTCTCAGATGTGGGACTGTTACGCAGGATGAGCAAATTCCCGGCAGATGTCGTTTTTGACACCTCTTCACTGACCGCCGACATGCGGGGGATTCTAACGGAAAATTTCGTGTTGACAGAACTCGTTGCACGTGATTTCCAAAGACCCTTTTTCTGGAAATCCGGCGGGATTGCCGAAGTTGATTATATCATACAGGAAGGTGTCGATGTTGTTCCAATCGAAGTTAAATCAGCAAAAAGGACTCGTTCAAGAAGTTTTACCGAGTACAGGAAAAAATTCCGCCCGCGTATTGCTGTCCGGACCAGTCGCAATACTATTGCCAGACATTCGGATGAATATGGTGAGGTTCTGGAGATTCCGCTCTATCTTATCTGGAAAATGAAGGCATATTTCTGATGATTTTTCAACCATGGAAGATGTGTCCACACGGGCAGAGTCTGTTGCCGGCCGATGTCGGGGATACAGGGGTTTGTCCCTGTTTTTTATTTTTTTAAAGGGTTGCGTAGTAGTTACGAGCCTCTGACAGGGAAAGGGGTTCATCGTCATCGGCTTCATCCATGAACCTGTCAAGGCCATAGTCTTCGATAAAAGCCTCAATTTTATGAAATGTCTGGATATCAAGGATTACACTCACCGGTTCATTATCATCTGAGACAATATACTGAGGTTTTATATCGAGCACGGTCTTCGTCCTCCTTTTTTCCGTATCTATGAGTAAGACACCGGGGATTAAAACGTTCTCTCTGGTGGTAATCAGTGAGGGAGAGCTTTCATGGGATGAATTTCATTGTTCTTTTGGAAACGGAGGGTAGTGTTGCAAACGTTCTGTAAAATAGAAGACAACCTGTATCCAACTTAGATTTGGACAAGGAGATACCGGGGAATGATACCATACGAAGGTATTGCAAAATGACTCCAATCGCAATGATCAGGCAATGCAAAACCTCCTCACAAGAGTTCCCGTACCCGGTTATGCAGATGGAGACTCATGAATATCCGGGTCGTGTTGCAGTGAATCTGTTTTTCTCCGGTGAAGCGAGGGCCAAGAACTGTCGAAGAGGATTTGTCCAGATTTGATCCGTTCCGGATGCGGGTCCGGGAAGGTATCAGAAAAGTGTTGAGGGCCGTCACAGAAATTCCTGTGTTAAAGTTATCTGTTTGAAATTTAGAGGGTGGTGCAGCGGGTTTTGATTTTTCTCTTTTTGGAGGAAACTGAGCGAAGTACTGCGGTTAAGGAATATACCATCTCACCGTCTTCAGATGGGAAATAGTAATACTCCGGAATCACAATACTGATTCATTCAACCGTGGCATCAACAGGTGTCACCATACCCACTGATACCACCTGAATTTCCAGGAACATCAACAAAAAACGTCAATTTTTTTGCAAACGACCGGGTTTTAGTATGCATACACTCCTTCATGGTCTTCGGGGAGCTTTCGCCACATCCTGTCTTTTACAATTACGGCAATGGCTGAAATGTTTATCAGAATATAGAACAGGATGGAGTATGGTACTCCTATTACACCGGGGATAAAAAGCACTGTGGAGGTGGTATTTATGGATGTGTGGAATAGGGTGGTCATCAGGAGACTGCCTCTGGAATGATTGTAGATCCATGTAAAAAGGAATGTAACTCCGATATTGAAGTAAAATCTCTCTACGAACCCGTCCATTCCTCCGGGGTATATTCCATTGAGGTGAAGCGGCAGGTGCCAGACTGTCCATAGTATTCCCAGGATAAGTGTCCCGACCAGAGGTGAATAGAGATACTGCAGACGCGGGAGTGCAAAACCTCTCCACCCAATCTCTTCCCGCAACGGCCCGCGAAGCAGGGTTACATACCCTAAGGTGATGATGACCGAGGATGCAACACCCAGGGACAATTGGGGAATGATTTCATTGAGGGATAGTCCGGCATATAGTGTGCAGGCCACTAAGGAGAATATCATTACGGCCGGAATGAAAACAACGGCCATTGCATACCATCTCCAGCCGGTTTTCCAGATATACAGTCTGCCCAACATATTTCGGATCTCTTCACGTCCACAAAGGCCTCCACTTATTATGTAGGCTGCAATAGCGGCGTTGATGACAACCAGAAGGAGCAAGGTGAGAGAGAACGAGGCGGGGTGTATTCCAAGGTACATGATGATCAGAGCTGCGGTTACCACTGCTGCACTCAGGAAGACCGCCAAATATTTTCGGGTGTCGGTTTTCACTATTGTGGGATTTAATACTCTGGACAGGATTATCGCGGCGAATGCAGGGCCTGAACCGCCTATGCCCATCAACAGTATGCAATTCACCGGGTCATCTATGGGCATGAAGAGCGGTATGAAAAATATTGCCCAAGTAATGAGAAACGCCAGAAAGAAATAAGACACTAACTGATGTTTTTTGATATATTCAGAGACAGGAATCAATTAAATCACCATTTTAATAATAACAATAATAATGCGAAAATTGGCACAATTAATAATGGAATTATGCACTTCACCAATAAAAAACCAAGAGATTTGTTTCCACCCCCCATTTTTCTGATAGTATGGTGTGGTAATTTATTGACCGTTCATGTATGATCAGATTGCGAAACCCGGAGACCTACGTGGGGAATGTGAAAGGATATGGGTCTCCGCTGTTTTTCGGAGTGGATGAAAATAATTCACAACCTGGGTGAACACAGCGAGTTCCCGAAATATCGTACGGGGGTTTCACACGCCCTGCGGTATTCATAATAAAAACTCATAATTATTCATGTTTGCCATCACGAGCGCCATAATTGAGAAAATGGAGGGGAAAACGGGCGTTTTTTGTGCACCGTTTTGAACGGGAGAAAAGGCGATTATAATATCGTTTATTTACGGGAATGACGATTCATTGCAGAGTATTAACCAGGCCTGATGAACAGATGTTTTGAGAGGATGTGCAGCATGTCTCCGGGTGAGATAGTGCCGCTGTGGGCGTCTGTGGGGATGGTTATTTCCGGGTGGCGGGCCGTTTTTTGAAGCTATTTATGCATTACTTATGCCTTTACCTGCTTCCTATCCAAACCGAAACTAATTATATTTTTTTACATATCCATTTGGATAAACAATCAATGTTTCTCCATCATTTTCCCAGAATTTACCGCCAGGGTGCTGCGACTGCCAATCTAAATTCAACCAGTAGAGAGGCTTACCATCACTGGTGTGATCTGTGTGGTACGCTATTGAGCTGCAATGATATCGCTTGCAAATATAATTCGCAACATTCTGTATACCCTGTTTGCTCGAAGCTACCTTCAATTTGGTATAGGCATGCCCACCTTCATTGGAATCATAGGCGAGAATGATACGGTAATATCCTGCCTCACCCGCGGATAAATTTTATTAATGAAAAACAGAGTCAAGAGAGGTTACAGATTTTTTAATCTTTGTAGACCATCAACAAACCTGTTTACTTCCTCTTTTGATTGGAAAGCACCTTCAAATCCGGTCCACATTTCATCAACTGAGTTATTATATGCCCAATCTTTACGGTTTTCAGGAAGAATTTGTTCAATATGTTCTTTATCGCAGTTGCAAAGTATAGCTAGTCTTTTAAGATAAACCTGAAAAACCAAACCACTCATTTCAGTACTGGAAGAAGGAATTAGACTGAAAATCACATTTTTTCCATCCCCAATGACTTTCTTTCCAACGAAAGCAATAGAGGATCGAGTTGTGCGTGACTTATCGAAAAATGGTAAAAGACCTTCAATAAGAGAATCGTAAATCTCCCGCAGCCCCTTTTGATCTGCCATTTCCTCAAGCTCATCCATGCTCAGTTTTCGTTTTCGCTTTAAAGTTTTATTCCGTTCCATATTTGATGATGCCGTCTCTGGATCAATGAGAAAAACCCGTGAAACGTATTCATTTGAATTATTTAACTGAAAATACTGAAATTCTACAACATTTATACCAATGCCATGTGTGTCAGAAAGGTATTTTACAATACGTTCTGTGCTCTCATCAATTTTGGATGCGACAACAAGCATAGTATGTGACATATTCAGTGCATCAGGCAGTTCTTCTTCAAACTTTTTTCTGAATGCTGATTCCAGGGAATCTTTCTCATTCATGTAATCATTTGCCATCGATATGATAGCATCCCTCGAAAGATCCTGTACCCATGAGGCATAATCAAGCACTTGCGCTACAGTGTCCCGCGGAGTTTTATTGCGTTTTAATTCGATTATAACAATGTCACCATTCCGATCTAAGCATAGGAGATCTATGAAAGTGTTGAACTCTGTAGGAACCTGCCGGCCAATGATCAAATACTCATCAGAGAGAATAGAGATGTCTTTCTCAATCCAATCTTCAAGTCGTTCCTCATAATCAAGCGTTGACTGATTTATTTCGGAAAGATCACCGTTTTGAGCAATATTCCATAATTTAATATTATGTGGCATTGGAATGTCTCCTACTTATTTTCTCATTTCGAATGTGCTCATAATTAAATTGAAATCTTCTTCCGGTATCGTCCGCATCGCCTGCCCTCTGATGTGCCCGGACCACTGCGTTTTGTTCTTAATAAATGCCAACTTCGGTATCAGCGGTTTGAACGAAACCGGCGGGTCAAATATCTCAATTGTCTTCAGTTTTATTCGTAGGGGGAATACTTCATCGCCGAGTTTGGGTGGTGCGGTGAAGACCCGCTTTGTATCCTCATAGACCTCAGATGTTATTGCAAAGCATCCTGTGATCGCAGGAGGAAGTGTTGTCTCCTTGTCGATTACCTGCTGGCCGACATAGACGAGGAGAGTGTCACCTATTTTTGCTTTGTGAATCTGGTTGACGTGTCTCTCTGCTACACCCCAGATATGCTGTCTGATGGTGACATCTGAGTTATCACGGTTGGAGATGGCGAGCCAGTGGTTCATAGTATTCTGATTTATTCCGGTTCAAGATAAAGGGGTGATACACCTGCCTCACACATCCAGAAATACTGTTGATACCTATACTTTACCAAGCACCATCATGAACAGATCCTTCTCAATTAGAATATTGTGAACCCAAATTCAAGATGCATTTATTAGAGTAATATTACTGAGATACTGGACTTTAGAACAAAAATAATACAGATTATTCAAAAAATGCAACATAAATATGGTAAGGAACCAGTGAAAATCAGAGAAAAAAGAAGGTTTGAAAATATGAATTTATCTGTTCCTCCCAATTTTTTGAAATTATTTATTGATTTTATACACATTCAGTCCAATCTTGATCTCCTCTGCATCCGGGATAGAGATGTTTCCCTCTGTTGAAGCAATTGAAATAGATTTTCCTGATTTTGACGGCCCAAAATCTTTGGATATATCAACTTTTATTGTCAGAATGGTACCTTCAAGGTTCATATCCACATTTTTCATATTTTTATTTTATACTTTTGAACACATGAATTTTTCTGCTTAGCTTTTGCAGTGAGATTAAGCAAACCATGTTTACAGAATAAGGATCAATACATAAGCTATATTATAAAATAAATTACATTTTATTTAGGAGTGTTCTAATGTTTTCTGATCTTACATTTATTACTAATGAAAATGATCAAAGTTTATATAATAGATTTAATACGCTTATAAATAATTCTACATTTTTTGATTGCCTTGTAGGATATTTTTACACAAGTGGTTTTTACAAGGTGTATAAATCTCTTGAAAATACAGAAAAAATCCGCATACTTATAGGAATCAGCACAAATTCCCATACATATAAATTAATAGAAGAATCACAACGGCAGATTTTCCATATACCTGATGGTGAATTAAAAGAAAAATTTTCAGAGAGAATTGTGGAAGAATTTGATGAATCTCCTGATAATCAGAATGTTGAAACCGGCACAAAAAAGTTCATTGAATGGATACGTTCAGGAAAACTGGAAGTTCGTGCTTATCCATCAGAGAAAATTCATGCAAAACTTTACATAATGACCTTTAAAGAAGGGGCTGTTGATAAAGGTCGTGTAATTACTGGTTCAAGCAATTTTACTGAGGCTGGTTTAGAAAAGAATCTTGAGTTTAATGTGGAACTCAAGGATAGCCGGGATCATAAATATGCTCTGTCAATGTTCAACAGGCTTTGGGAAGATTCTGTTGATGTATCAGAGAAATATGTTGAGACAATTAACTCAAAAACGTGGTTAAATGACGAGATTAAGCCCTATGAATTGTACTTAAAATTCCTCTATGAATACTTCAAAGAAAGACTATCACTAGATGGTATGGAACTAGAAGAAGGCTATACTCCAGATAATTTCATGGACTTAAAATATCAGAAAGATGCTGTCCAGGATTCAAAACAGATATTAGAAGAATATGGTGGCGTTTTTATTGCCGATGTTGTTGGTCTTGGAAAAACCTATACAGCAACCCTACTTGCACGGGAACTTGATGGAAGGACTTTGGTCGTTGCACCTCCGGGACTGATTGAAAGAAATAATCCAGGTTCTTGGAATAATGCCTTTGGCGAGTTTGGTGTTCGTCAGGGTGACTTTGAATCAATAGGAAAACTTGATTCAATACTTTCCAATGGTATTGATCGTTATAAAAACGTCATTATTGATGAGTCACATGCATTCAGAAATGAAGAAACACAGAGATACGAAAAACTAGCACAAATATGTAAAGGAAAAAGAGTCATCCTTGTTTCTGCTACACCTCTTAATAACACTCCAAAAGATATTTTAGCACAGATAAAGCTCTTTCAGGATGGCCACAAATCAACTCTTCCCAATCCAGCAGTACGAGATCTTGATGCCTATTTCGGAACACTTCAAAGACGCCTAGATAAGGTTGATCGGAAAAAGAATTCGACAGAATATATCAAAATAATACAGGAAAATTCTGAGGATATCAGGAAAAATGTTCTCGATTATCTGATGGTTCGAAGAACCCGCACGGTAATTGAGAAGTATTACAAGAATGATCTAAAAGTTCAGGGCCTAAAATTCCCAAAAATCGGAGATCCTAGCCCAATTTATTATGCCTTTGATGATGATGTGGAAAATGCATTTGATGATTCATTGAAGATTATCACTGAATCACTCAATTATACCAGATACACCCCTCTTTTGTATCTCAAGAAAATCGATCAAAGAGAGCGTATGGGGCAGATAAATATGGGGAGATTCATGAAAGTTCTCCTCTTAAAACGCCTTGAGAGCAGCCAGTATGCATTTACAATGTCTCTTGGTCGGTTTATTAAGTCATATGAACGATTTATCGAAGAATATGAGAAGGGATATGTCTATGTCAGTCGCGATTATTCACAGAAGATTTTCGAGTTACTTGAAAAAGGGAATTTTGAGATAATTGACCGGTTTATCGAAGAAGACCGGGCTAAAAAATATGCCGCTGACGAATTTGATGATTCTCTTATTGTTGATTTGAAAAGTGATCTCTCTGTTCTCAAGGAAATTAAGGAATTATGGGATCAGATAACGATTGATCCCAAACTTGAAAGATTTAAACAATTACTTAATTCAGATAAAAATCTGAAACGAAGCAAAATACTGGTTTTTACTGAATCAAAGGAAACTGCTAAATACCTTGAGTCGAAGCTTAAGGAGGAGTCATTTTCCAAAGATGGAATCCGATACTTCTCAGGTTCCGGGGGAACAACTACAAGAAATGAGATTATCAATAATTTTGATGCATCTGTTCGAAATCAAAAAGATGATTTCCGGATTCTCGTTACAACAGATGTTCTTTCAGAGGGTATGAATCTTAACCGCTCAAATGTGGTAATAAATTATGATATCCCTTGGAATCCTGTTCGCATGATGCAGAGAGTAGGTCGAATAAACCGTGTTGCAAATGACCTTCCATTCAATACAATTTATACCTATAATTTCTTCCCAACGGGAAATATCGAAGAAGAAATAGGTCTTGAATCTGCAGCTGAGGCAAAAATCGAGGCATTTATTGAGATGCTGGGTGATGATGCCCCACTGCTTTTGGATGAAGAGGTCAAATCTCATGAATCTTTGTTTAGGAAGTTAAATTCAAAGAAAACAATAGTGGGTGAAGAAGAGGATGACAAAGAGCTTGAATACCTCCAAGAGATTCGAAGAATCAGGGATGAGGAAAATGAGCTTTTTGTAAAAATTAAGAGACTTCCCAAAAAAGCACGTTCCTGTAAAAAAACGGAGGAACATAGTGTTATCACCTTTTTCAGGCGCAGTGATTTGAGGAAATTCTATTTAAATAAAGAGGGACTGTCTGAAGAGGTTGATTTTGTTGAAGTTGCAGGGCGTTTACGTTCACCGAAGAATACAAAACGCTATCCCCTCTCTGAGTCTTTTTTCAAAAGACTGGATGAGAATAAACGAGCTTTTGAATCCGTTTTTGAAATTGATTTTATTCCTTCAGGACGCCCAGGAGGCAATACGGCAGAAGCAAAACTTGAGAGACGTTTGCGGGCGATGAATAAAGGCCCACTTGTGGAAGAGGACGAGGAGTATCTTCAGCAGGTGTATGAATTGATCGAGAGAGGGGCCATACCCAAAAATACGATGAAACGCATCTGGCAAAAGATTCAGAATGAAGATAATTCAAATCGAATAATTGGGGCACTAAAAATGAATCTCTCTGATGCAATTTTTAAAGAAACATATTCGGCAGATAAAATTTCAAAACGAGGCAAAAAGGAAGTAATTCTTTCAATGGAGTTGATCAACAATGGATAAAGACCGAGCTGTAAAACTGCTGGATAAGGTTTTCAATGCACCATATTCCCATGAAAATTATGAGGAATTTATTATTCACCTTCTCAATATGAAAAGTGGAAGTATCAAAATACTAAACCAAAATGCAAGAATCGGTCTTGACAATTCATTAAAAGATTTTGTTGAAAGTGTTGACTATTTTGGAAGATATACAGATAATTCCGGGAAAAAAGCTGATATTTTAAGTGTAAAACTGGCACGAGATAGTTCCAAAATCCGAGCACGGGTGAAACAAAGGGATATTATTGCAAAATGGCTAAAAAAATCAGGGAGTAACTGTGCGTTAATTGCCTTCTATGACAATAGCGATGATTGGCGTTTTTCTTTTGTCGAACTTGAATACAAGACAATTCGAAAGGGTGATGGCAGAATCCGTGATATTGAAGAACTGACTCCTGCTAAGAGATTATCATTCCTTGTTGGCAAAAATGAACCAAATCACACGTGCAAAAAGTATCTGCTTGATTTCGTCGTCGAAGATTCAATGGTTTATAGTCTGGATTCAATACGAGATGCCTTTGCTATTGAGAACGTCAGCAAAGAATTCTTTGATGAGTACAGAGGTCTTTTCGAGAAACTTCTCGCTTCCCTAGAAGAAATAAAATCACAAGATGAACTGATACAATCTGAATTTAAAGAAAAGTGCATCACCCCCGGTGAATTTGCAAAGAAGCTACTTGGTCAGATTGTTTTTATTTATTTTTTACAAAAGAAGGGGTGGCTTGGTGTTTCACGAAACGAAAAATGGGGAGCGGGACGAAAAGATTTCCTTCGTGCAGTCTTTGATGGAGAGTTTGGGAGTTATGGCAATTTCTTCAATGATGCATTAGAGCCGCTTTTTTATAATGCATTTGCAGTCAGCGAGCGGGATAATGACTATTATGAAAAATTTGGCTGCCGCATTCCGTTTTTAAATGGTGGTCTTTTTGAACCGATCGGTGGCTATGACTGGGTTAAAACGGATATTACCATTGATAATACCATTTTTGGAAACATCTTTGATACATTCGATGAGTTTAACTTCACGATAAAAGAGGATGAGCCACTTGAAAAAGAGGTTGCAGTCGATCCTGAGATGCTGGGAAAGATCTTTGAAAACCTCCTTGATGATAATCTCCGGAAGGGATATGGTGCATTCTATACCCCACGTGAGATTGTACATTACATGTGTCAGGAATCCCTGGTGAATTATCTTAATGATAATTCAACTGTTGAGCGGAATGTTCTTGATGCTCTTGTCCGTCAGGGAAATGTAATTATTGATATCCCTGGTTTTAGAATTCCTCTCATTAAACACGCAGAAGAACTGGACAAACTTCTGTCAGATATCCGGGTCGTAGATCCAGCGGTAGGTAGTGGTGCATTTCCGGTAGGGATGCTTTCTGAGATTGTAAATGCCCGCCTTGTCTTAGGTGAACTGATAAAAGGCGAGCATCCAAATCCATACCAGCTCAAACGTGATGCTATTGAGAATTCCCTTTATGGAGTTGATATTGATGCTGGTGCAGTTGATATTGCCAAACTGAGGTTCTGGCTCTCACTGGTAATAGATGAGGAGAATGAGGACCACATCGATCCTCTTCCAAATCTTGAACAGAAGATTATGTGCGGAGATTCACTTCTTGAGAGTTTTCATGGAAGAAAGCTCTTCGATGATTCGCTGATTGAAAAGAACGAGGCTGTCAGGACGCAGATTGATGAAATAAATTCTCAAATTTCTGATCTGTATGAAAAAATGAGTGCGGCTGATTTTGGAACAGATACCAGCGAATATCAAACTGAGATCAACACCCTGAAGAAAGAACGGCAGAAATTACAACGTGAACAAAAAGCATCAGGAGATCAGGCAACTGTTCTTCATGGCGGCAATTTTGGCGTTTCAGAGGACAAAAAGCGTCTTCGTGAATTAAAGCAGCTTCAGGATGAATTCTTCAATGAGACGATAAAATCGAGAAAGGAAAAACTTCGAAAGCAGATAGACAATCTTGAATGGAAGTTTATTGAAGATTCCCTGAAGGCTGAGGGACATGGTGAAGCTGCAGTAGAAGAGGTAAAACTACTTCGAAAAAAGAGAAGCAAGCCATTTTTCCTGTGGAGACTGTATTTCAGTGACGTATTCTCTGAGAAGGGTGGTTTTGATATTGTTATCGGAAATCCTCCTTATGTTCAAATTCAAAGTATGGAGGAGGAATATAAAGTTGCCTTGGAAAAAGAGGGATATGAGACCTTTAAAAGAAGAGGTGATCTCTATTGTCTCTTCTATGAGAGGGGATATGAGATATCAAGAGAGGGAGGACAAACCGCATTAATTACGTCCAATAGCTGGATGAGAACCACATATGGTAAAAATTTACGTAATCTGATAAAATTAAAAAATAAACCAACTGTTCTTGTTGATTTTCAAAACAATCAGATGTTTGAGACTGCAACAGTTAGTACAAATATTCTTATGTTTAGCCGGATAGCACAGGATGGAAATTATGAAATGCCCTATACTAATGTAAAGGGTGTTTTGAATGGAGATAATTTCTCAGACTACTTATGCAGAAATATGAATAAAATAAAACTTGATGACTTAAAGGAATCTGGATGGGCACTTGTAGATAAAGAGATACAATGGTTTAAAAACAAGATTGATAGTAGTGGGACGTTCCTAAAAGATTGGAATATCAAGATAAATTATGGAATTAAAACGGGTTTTAATGAGGCATTCATTATTGATCATAATTGCCGAGCAGAATTAATTAAGAAAGACCCAAATTGTGCTGAAATAATCATACCAATAATAACGGGACGAGATATTAATAAATATAAAACAGAATGGGCTGGCAACTACTTAATAAATACTCATAATGGATTTAACGATATTCCCTATATAGATGTAAAAACAGATTATCCAGTAATCTGGACATACCTTAATCAAACCAATGTTGATACATGTGGTAGAGTGGAAAATAGATACGATCAGGGGGTGCACTGGACAAACTTAAGAAGTTGTTCATATTTAGAAGAATTTGAAAAAGAGAAGATTGTTTGGATTGAACTGGCTGATAATGGTCGTTTTACTTATGATGATGGTGGAATGTACTGTGAAGCTACTACTTTTATGATGACTGGTGAGAGCATAAAATATCTCGTCGCTTTGTTGAATTCAAAAGTGATTAATTTTTATTTCAGTATGATATGCCCAACATCAGGCATGGGAACGAACAGATGGAAAAAAGTTTACATTCTTGAGCTTCCTGTTCCAAAAATATCGGAAAGAGATCAGCTCCCATTCATAGAACTTGTCGATACCATTTTGGAAAAGAAAAAGTTAGGAGAGGATACGACCGCTGATGAGGCTGAAATCAATAGGCTTGTGTATGAGTTGTACGGGCTGACTAAGGAGGAGATTGCGATTGTTGAACGTAACTAAATTATTTTTCGGGTATTGTACTGCGCATGGCACGGAAAGGTAAAGGAAGATACAAAAATCCATTTTCTCCTTCCTCATCGTCCTTAACACCCTTATCACCCCCGGTCAGGATTTTTATGGAAGGATTGGTTTCGGGCCTTTTCGCTGCATTCACCATAAAAACAGGAATAAATCCCGATCCGGTTGCACAAATGGGGAATGTGCTGGATATCATAATTGATACTGTTGAAAAATTAGATCCCGGATTTAATGGCTCAAAATTTCGTTCTTTTTTCGGACTGACTGCTTTTATTGTTGGCATTGTTGGATTATTTGAGGTATTCAACCTTGCTGAAAATTGGTTATTTGGAATAATGCTATTCATCGTGGGATTCTTATTTGGGTTCATTATTACACTTTTTAGCAATTTATTTTAACATTGTATCTTAGCGAAAAGGAGACCGATGAAATAATCCCATCACAAAATACCCTGACACTCCAAAACGAGGGGAAATATCTTCTCTTCCAAAGCTTTCTGTGCCCGCTCATCTTTCGGATGCCAGGATGCCATATTGGCACGGGACGGATGAGGGAGGTATTACAGGTGAATGCTTTGACCCGCAAGAAGATCATTCCCCATCCTCTCAAACCATCGTTCCACATCTTTTCCGAGAGTGAGAATAAACCGAACATCTTCACGGACAGCGAGTTCCTTCTTATCCTCCAACACCTTTATCCCTCCACTCCCCGACGTTCCATCAGGACACTCCCATGACTCTCTCTCAATCCCAACACACCACTATAAGCAGATTTCTTCAGGAACACGACATGCCTGATCTCTATCGGTCATATACGTGGAAAGGGGACACCTGGGAAAACGGATTCCCGGATCTCTTTCGTCTGGAAGAGATGTGCTCGCAGGCAGCGATGGAATATTCACTCAATAAAACTCACCTGATTGAAATTGCACTATGGGGATCCCTTCCCAATACCAAACAGATCTCCTGCCCGGACCCTATCGGGATAACACTGTATAACAATCACATGCCTGCCGTTTGGTTAAAAAAAGAGCCGGAAAACGCTGTGTGTATCCTTGGATGTCAGGTCCGTGGATTTGGACCCACGTATTGCAGTAAAATACTCCATTTCGCCGTCCCCGAGATATTTGGGGCCATTGATACTCGCCTTGTCCGGGTCTTCGGAAAGGGAGATAGTCAATGTGGGGGTCACTATCAACTCCTGGAATTATCTGTTTCTCTCTCGGGAAAACGGTGGCAGATTTCCCCATCTCAGGAAAAATGGCCCGGAGAATACGGTACATGGATTCAGATTCTCAACGATATCGCGGGAACCCTGAACGGCGATGGAATATCATGTCCCCATCCCCCACAATATCTGCAATCCGGGCGCAGAGAAGAGGGAAAATGGCTTCCTGCAGACGTTGAAACAGCTCTTTTCAGCTATGCATCACAAGTCGTGAAAGAATCAAACATAACCGCATTGTCACTGGCAGAACAGGCTCATTCCAATCTTCCAATTTTCAGGAAAAGGTAATTATCAGCTACAACAGATTAAAATTAAAGAATAATATGTTAGATCAATATGATAACTGCCCGGCGGGACCTGATCCATTTTTTGAAGGGGCCGTTTTTCTCGGATGGTTAAAAAAAAGAGGAGCAGTGAGAAAGGCAAAAGACTGTGAACGAAAATGTCAGGAAAACGGGTTCACTGCAAAAGATTTCATAAAGCAAGTTGGAGTGGAATATGTTCGCCTTGGACAAACAGGGAATGGAAATAAAGTAATAAAACTTGTTGATACAGTCTGGGCTGACCAATGGATGACATATTATGATGTTGAAGTGCCTCACCACAGACATTGGAAACCCCTGTAAAATAATCCGGGATATCAGCAATTATTTATCATATACCTACACTATACAATAAATGCAGGAGATGGAAGATGACAAAAGAGGACATGCCAATACTATCTTCAGAAGAAGAGATGTACCTCGATGAGCCATATGGCGGTTTGTTCGGCAATACCGTCATTGCAAACGTTGTTGAAGAACTTATTGCAGATCCTACGATGGATTATCGCCCAAAATATCTGGAGGACATCACGGGAAAATCTGAAAGATCAATATATAATGCTCTTAAAAAATTATTACTCCTTGGCCTTATAGAGAAAAAAGGGAATGAAAAACACCCCGTGTACAGAGTCCGAGTCGAGTCCAAAAAATTTGCAGCACTCTCATTTCTGGCATATGCAATGCTGGATGATCGTGACGAAACACACTGCATGAATGTGGCAGTCAGTGGGTATTACAATTCAGTGCTCAGAGAAAAATACGAACCAAAGGCAATCGCAAATGTTGACAACTGGAAATCCAATCCAGGAATTGTGAGTGACAATAATAATCAATACAAGACAGTTTCAGGGAGTGCATAAATATGACAAAAATTACGAAAACCGCAGATACCGAATCAATGACAATAGACGTTGGTGAAATGTACAAATACAAAAAGGAAGATCTCATGACGGATATTTCTTCCAGTGCGTATTCTAATCTTGCATATGTACAGGCAACTCACAGGGATCTGTATATTGATTTTCTTGAAATGCCCGGAATAAAAAAGGATGACGGAAAGATGCACATAAAAGGCACAAGAATTTACATGTCCCACTCTGCAGCCCAAAAACTCTCTAAAGCCCTTGACGGAATATTAAAGACAGTCCATTCGGATGGGGGAATGGAGTTTTATACACCTGAGGATGAAACAGAACCAAAGATATCAACAAAGGTGCAGCAAGCAACTACCAGAAATGAACCTTAAATATTAATTCTTTTTTTGAGAGACTTCCATACTCTAAATCAGATACCAATGACCATTGGAGGACTGGAGAGAACACCTGCACCAGTTTTTGACACTGACAGGACGTGAACTGCTGACAAACGCCGGAAACATCAGTCACAAAACTGCAAAATACAAAAAGCCCACGCCGAGTATGAAACCTGCTGTATGAGGAAATTACCGGAACCAACAGAGGGCGAACTACATTTTATCGAGATGGAAGATAATATAAAATATATTACCGGAAAAATTGACGAAAAACCCTCCCCGGACACCAAAGATCACACCAAAAACAGGCTACGAAGAATAAAACATACGGGCAGAATCTGAAGATGAAACCGACAAAATATATCCGAAGCAGTACCGCTGAATTCCTGATATTTACCGCAACGGGCGGTGAAGAGTCTATTGAGGTCAGGTATGAGGATGAAACCATCTGGGCAAGCCAGAAGATGATGGCCGCACTCTTTGGTGTCGATGTACGGACAATCAGTGAGCATCTCAAAAACATCTTTGAAACAGAAGAGTTACAGCAGGATTCAGTTATCCGGAAATTCCGGAATACTGCCAGTGACGGCAAACAATACAACACAAAATTCTACAATCTCGATGCAATAATCTCCGTAGGATACCGGGTGAACTCGGTCCGGGCAACACAATTCCGTCAGTGGGCAACACAGGTATTACGCGAATTTGCCATCAAAGGATATGTTCTCGACAAAAAAAGGATGGAGAACGGCACATTCCTTGGTGAGGACTACTTCGAACACCTTCTTGCAGAAATCAGGGAAATACGCCTGAGTGAAAGACGTTTTTACCAGAAAATAACCGACATCTATGCCACCAGTCTTGATTACAACTCAGGTGCACCTACAACCCGTGACTTCTATGCGAAAGTCCAGAACAAATTACATTTCGCAATACATGGACACACCGCGGCCGAACTGATTGTGGAGCGTGCAGACAGTGATACAAAACATATGGGCCTTACCACCTGGGAAAAAAGCCCTGACGGGAAAATCCTGAAGACCGATGTTTCGGTTGCCAAAAATTATCTGACATCTGAAGAGCTTGAATCAATGGGCCGTATTGTCAGTGCCTGGCTGGACCTTGCAGAAGAACGTGCCCGAAGAAAAATTCCAATGACCATGGAGGACTGGGCAAAACGCCTGGATCGGTTTTTAGAATTCGATGACCGGAAATTACTCGACAATAACGGGACAGTCACTGCAGAAACAGCAAAAGAATTTGCAGAGTCGGAATTTGAAAAATATCGAATTGTACAGGACCACCTTTTTGAAAGTGATTTTGACCGGATGCTCAGTGAGACCGAACCACCAGACAAAGAATTCTGAAACCCTCTCCATCACCCTATAGATATGCAAAAAATCAATGGCTCAAATAATCATTCTGGAAGAGCACCGCTTCGAGTTCCATGAACCATTCAATGTTACGCTCTCTGCATTCGATGACAAATTCCTGAAGCGCCTCTTGTACATAGTCATGGTTTGTGCTATCAATATTTCTCCCGGTAATGGCACGTACCTGAGACTCCAAAGAGTCGGGAATGAAGAATACAGCGTGTTTTGTTCTGCTTTTTGTCAGATAAAAATTCTCTGACTGCTGAACAAAAATATCCCCTTTGAACCGATCACAGGTCTCACGTCGCAATTTTTTGAGATTTCCCGCATCACCATCCAGACAGAGGAACATGGTAAAGGAATCGGAACCACCTGCATCTTCGTACAGTATGGTAAAATTATCGATACACTGAATATTCCCACCCTCATCCTTGATGAGATACCGAAGTCCCTTCCCCTTTCTCCGGTTAATAAACTGACGTATCGCAAGTGCCTCGGAATTTGGTCTTGCGATGATCTCTTATTTTTTTATGATGCGGTGTTTTATCTTCCGTTCTGTCAGAAGGATAGAAAAAAAATAGAGGTCATGGACTCCTTCACAAAGAATTACCTTCTTTTCAGGCATATTCAGATGCCCCGAAGATCAAGATAAAGTTCATTGATGACCTTCAGTCCGGCATCTGTAGTATAATCAAATTTTTCAATAGTTTCGCCGTCAGACGTCATTTTTGAGATAAGGAGCATCTCCTTTTCGGCTTCTGTCTCCGGGAATTCCAGCGCCCCCTGGATAAGATCATAGCTATGGGTTGCCATGAAGACCTGCACATTAAGCTGCCTGCAGTAGGTGAAAAGGGTCTCAATAAGAACGCCCAGATAGCGGGGATGGAGATGGTTTTCCGGCTCTTCAATAATAAGGATGCCATTCTCGGATTGCAGAAGACTGTGCAGGATTGTGAGAAGAACGATGAATCCATCGCCATGGGCAGAGATCGGTATCTCTTCAATTTCACCATTTTTCCGGTAGAGCACATTCTTCTGGGTCAGACGCTCCATATTTTTTACTAAATCGTGTTCTTTAATGAATTGCTCCAGCAGATGAATTTCTGTATCCCCTATTGTATCAATTTGAAATTTATCGGAATGGGATAATTTATTCACAGAAAGGGTCTCTTCCACGAATGATGGATCTCTATACGTAGCCCACCGCCCGGGGAACAATTGGAATATCTTCACATCCCTGAAATTGATTGTTTTCCCCTTTTTGGCGGCAGGTGTTTGTCTGACCTGCATCCCGCCAATGGCATCCAGTTCTTTTCTCAGAATGTCCTTCCCTTTTGGGTAATAGGGAAAGACATGAAAACTGAAATCAGAAACAGTGATACAAAAGTCAGTATACGCAAAGATGGTGGTCAAATACTGGTCCAGATCATCCCCATACTCCTCGCCGTGAATGAACACATCCGATATGTGTTCAATAATATCATTCCGGATTTTCCCATATATTTCCGGGTCTGCTTTTCTGCAGTCTTCCAAACTGCGATATATTGTTACCTCTGTGATGTCTGAGGTAAGTACAGCCTGATTCGCCTGAATGTGAATATTATAGATTTCAGAAGGAGAATTGAATGAATGTATTTCTTCACCGCCGGTGGCATTGATAAACACGGCATCCAGGAGTGCAGATTTTCCGGTATTATTCTGCCCGGTGATAATATTGATCTGGTGCGGATGATACTCCAGTTCACCAATTGCCCGGAAATTTTCGATATGTAATGTAGTAATATGACGGGCCTTTTTTCCGGATTTACCTATTGCCGATGAATTTTCTCTCTGCAATAAATTGATTCTGGCCATCCTGATCAGTATTTTATCTTCATGCATTTATATCTCTTACCTGCCTGAGATCCTCTGGACGGTCTGCATAAACATATGGTATACTATAAGTTATTTTGAGTATTTGTTCAGGTATACCCGAAATTCGAGGAGATATGATCCGAATTGTAACCCCTGATACGCTGAAAAGTCCACCGGGGGATAGCATTGGTGGCAAAGAGTTGTTCCCGCCACACAGATTGGTCCTTTGACTGAGCATCAGTATAGTGTGGAATAAATCCGGTTGTCGGGTCCCGTGATATATTCTGTCTGAAAAAGACTAAATCCCATCCAAAAGTTTCTGGAAAAAGGATACGCAATCGTACAACAAAAACTCTCAAAAAAAGAACAAACGTGGCATAAGCCACGAAACAGAAAGCCTCAGGCGAGAGTTGAACTCGCGACCTCGTCCTTACCAAGGACGCGCTATACCACTAAGCCACTGAGGCACTCATCATCAGAGTGTATTACAAGGTCGATTTCATACGTATAAAACAGTATTGAAATTGTTCTGAGAAATTGACATTCCCCACCCCTTTTTACCGTCAGAAATACCCCCGTGCGCAGAGATACACCCATTTCACTGCAAAATATTCATTCAAAACCGTAAGATTTAAGTAACGCAAAACTCGTGCCGACAGCATCCAGCGACCGCACTTCCAGAATAGGTTCCACGTTTTTCTCCTTCAGAGTACCCAGCACATTCTTCCAGTCAATATTCCCACTTCCCAAAGGAGAATGGCTATCCTTCGTTCCGCAGTTATCATGGATATGGCAATGTGCAAACGGGAGACGCAGAAATGAATCAAGTTTTCCTGACAGGAATGCATGCCCAACATCCAGACATATGGCACCATCGTTAAAATACTGGTAGTCATCAGGAGTGCAGAAAAAGAAATACGGCCATTTGGGCATATTTTCAACATAGAATGTGACGCCGGAATCAGCAGCCACACCCCGAATCTCATCAAGTGAATGATGAAGGGCCTGAAGAGATAAAGCCCTGCCACCGGCCCATGCACAATACCCCGGATGGATGACAACATTCGCATTCAGTTCACCAGCTATTCCAAGAGCAACTGATATTACCTCTACACTTGCGCGGCGAATTGGTTCAAGATTACTGGCAATATTGACACCACGGGAAGGTGCATGCAGAGAATACCGAAAGGAAAAACGAGCAGGAATTTCAGCAGACTGGCAATAATGGGGGCCGTCATCCATAATCTCTACAAAATCAGTCATCCCCGAAAGAATTTCAAGTGCATCTTCAAGTGGCCTGTCGCCCAGACATGAAGTCGAGATACCCGTCATACAACAGAGTATGGTAAACCATACATACTAAACTGATTCCCCTTACGAATAACAAATAAACAAAATTTTTTTAAATGGAATGAACCACCACTATATAGTAAAAACGATTTGAGAGATGCATGAGTGAAAATGCATTTATGCATATAAATAATAATATATAGACACCACTGATTCCGAAGAGGTACAATGCCGGACAAGGAAAAAACACCCCATATCACCAATACCAAAATTCTACAGACCATTATCCCACAGGTCATAATGAATTCGGATGATCTGATCGTTTTCTGTACAGATGATTCCGAAAAAATACTCATGTGGAACCGGGCGGCAGAGATTATTACCGGGTATTCCCATGCTGAAGTGCCTGATGTGAAAACAGCGCTCAGGGTAGCATATCCTGAAAGCAACTACCGTGAAATAATTGCCACCGTCAGGGACATTTTCAGAAAAAACGAAAATAAATCCGTTCATTATGAAACAAAGATAAAAACAAAAAAAGGACAAATCCGCTATATTTCATGGATAATTGAACGAATTCCTGAGACTGATACGACCCCACAGGTGTACGTAACAACCGGAACAGACGTAACCCACACACAGCAATGTGAAAATGATGCACTCCTCCTCAGTGAAATCGTCAAATCATCACATGATGCAATCGTTGGTATGAGCCCGGACGGCTCAATTCTTACATGGAACAATGCTGCAGAGGATATATTTGGGTATGGAGAAACCGATAGTATCGGCAAACCGTTCTCCCGCCACATTCCGGATGAGAAGAAAAATACATTTGCCGCCATCCTCAAAAATATTTCAGAAGGAAATAATTTCATCGGAACTATGGTATGCCTCACAAAAACAGGAAAACAGATCACCGCAAGCATTGCATTTTCTCCTATTTCCGGCGAGGAAGGAACAATTGAAGGCATCTCTGCCATTATGAGAGATATGACCAGGGAAGTTGCTATTCAACAGACAATGAAAGGCTATATCTCTGAGGCAACAATGCGCCTGAACCACCCGACGGCACTGGTGGAAGGGAACCTCATCTCCCTGATTGAACGGATCAGAGAAGGAGATTTTGAAGATGAAGATCTCCTGATGGAACTCCAGGTGCAGCAGAAAGCACTTTCACAAATAAATCATAATCTCAGGGAACTCTCACAGGCGATAATTGGGAACTTCAAAGATAGTGAAGAGGAAATTATCCCGGATACCATGTAAGGAAAGGAGCAAACATTTGGTAATAAAACCCGGGGATCTGATATCAGAGCAGATTATACTTGTCCAGTCAGAGGCCCATTTACTTAAAACAGTGAATACAGAGGTTGTACAAAATATTACCGCCGAAGGGTATCATGTAATTATGATCACCATAAATCAGCCATCCATAATTCTTTCAAAGATGTATGCCCGTGCCAATATCGATACCAGTCTTGTCTTTTTTATCGACGCCATCACAAATTATGCCCTGGGGAAAGATGAAGAGGACAACGAAAATACCCTGTTTATCAATAACCCCGGAGATCTTACTGAGATTGGAATTGCAATTACCAAAGCGATGACAAAATTTGAGAATGAAAATATATGCATCGTGCTTGATTCAATCAGTACCATGCTTATCTATACATCATCGGCGAGAATCACAAAATTTATTCATTACCTTACAAACAAAATCAGGCTGTCTGATATAAATGGCGTACTCTTTGCAGCCAAAAACGGACTTGACCCCGGATTTATGATTCAACTGACCACATTTGTAGATGAAATAAAAGAGGAATAAAATACAAAAATACTATGAAATTATTCCCTCATATGCACATCCATCTGGGGGAACGGTATTTCAATTCCTTCCTCAGCAAACCGGCGTTCAATCTCAAAATTGATATGATCTTTTATCTCCCATGACATATTGAACCGTTTTGCCCAGATAACCATCATATAATCAAGACTTGATGCACCAAATTCCAGGAAATACACACTGGGAACAGGATCCGTCAGAATATACGAAGAATTCGTTGCTGCATCGCGGCAGATTTCCAGAAGAATCTCTTTTACCCGGTGGACATCACTTCCATACGCAACGGAAACAGGAATTTTTACCTTCAGTTTGACATCCGGCATGGCATAATTGGTGATAACACTGTTTGCCATTTTTGAATTCGGAATTGTCAGCAACTGATAATCAAGGGTCTTGATTCTCGTACTTCGTGGGCCGACACTCTCCACATCACCGAGAAATCCGTCTATTTTAATCCGGTCACCGATGGCAAAGGGTTTGTCAATCACAATGATGGCGCCGCCAAAGAAATTAGAGATCAGGTCCTGTCCTGCAAGGGCAACGGCCAGTCCAAAGACACCCCCTGCGGCAATGAGGGGAGTGATATCAATACCCAGGTATGACAGGACAATGAGAATCGCAATAAACCAGATGATATACCGGACCGTAACCTCAAGAATATCAATGATTTTGTCGTCAAGGTCACTCTCTGTTTTGGCAGAAAGCCACTGTCCATACAGTTTAATGAAATTTTCAACAAATATTGAGACAACCCAGGCACCCAGAAGAATGTACGCCGCATTCAGATATTTGCCATCTACAATCCATGCATATCCTTCAGGGATAGCAACATACCGCATCGCAAAGAAAAATGAAAAAAACAGTATTCCTGCAATAATGGGTTTTCCAATCGAAATTACCAGGATATCATCAAACTGGGATTCGGTCAAATCGGCCCTTTTCTTCAACCATTTGAACACCCGCCCTATTATATAGGCTGCAATTATCCCAACGAGGATTATTCCAGCAGCAATCAAGATATCAGACATATGAGATAATCTTTTTTGCAGGCAACTATAAAAATAATGATTAATATGGCAGATGGAACAGACATTCTCAAAGCACTCAACGAAGAGATGGACAGACCGTACACATTCATGCATATCTGCGGTACGCATGAGGCCGCAATCGCCCATGCAGGACTGCGAAGTATTCTGCCGGACGGACTGAAAATTGTCATGGGGCCCGGATGCCCGGTGTGCATCACCCCCCAGGGTGAAATTGATGCGGCCATTGAACTTGCAAAGAAAGGGTGTATCATTGCAACCTATGGAGACCTCGTCCGTGTGCCCGGCACACAGGGTGCCCTTGAAGAATTCAGCAAGAACGATGTCAGGGTTGTCCAGGGTGTCCACAAGGCAGTAGAGATAGCAGAGAAGACCGACAGGGAGGTTGTGTTTATCTCTGTCGGATTCGAGACGACAGCACCCACAGTCGCTGCCACCATTCTGCAGAAACCGCCGGAAAATTTCAGTATTCTCAGTTGCCACCGGTTCGTGCCACCTGCAATGAAATACCTCCTGGAACAGGGTGAGGCAAATCTGGACGGGTTCCTTTTACCCGGCCATGTCTGTGTGGTCGCCGGATACGAGGAGTATGAACAGTTCCCCGTGCCCCAGGTTGTCGGTGGGTTTGAACCGGAAGATATTCTCCTCGGCCTCCTGATGCTCGTCAAACAGGTCAATGAAGGACGGGCTGAAGTTGAGAATGCATATCCTCGTGCTGTCTCCCGCGAAGGCAACCCGAAAGCGATGAAGATGATTTACGAAGTCTTTGAGACATGTGATGTGGAATGGCGTGGCTTCCCGGTCATCCCGGATTCCGGGCTCAGACTAAAAGATAAGTATGCAGCATATGATGCGCAGAAGAAATTTGGCATCGAAATAAAACATGTTGAGAAAAACTCCGCATGCATCTGCGATCAGGTGCTTCGTGGTGTGGCAGACCCCACCGACTGCAAACTCTTCGGAAAGGCCTGCACTCCAAGAAATCCGGTAGGACCATGCATGGTCAGCCATGAAGGTGCCTGTAAGATATGGGCGCTCTATAACCAGAAAAAATACTGATACACCAATTTATTTCAAAAATTTATCTCCATTTTACCTCATATATCTCTATCAGAGGGATATCCCTTAATATCATAGAGACGAACAGTATGAGGCAGGTCCCGGTAGGGTAGTGGATATCCTGGGAGCCTCCGAAGCTTCCGACCCGGGTTCAAGTCCCGGCCGGGGCGTATTTTTAGGGAATTCTATATATTCCCACGTTTTGTGGAATATAATGTAATGCTTAGTGTGGTCTATTTTCAATTATTCTCCACATGTCAGAAAGGCAATCTAATGGAAAGCTAAGAGAATTACCTCAGAGACTGAAGAGCAGAGTCTTCTCTCTCCATACAGATTTAAAAAAATGGTGTTTTGGTGATCACGCTCAGAGTAATCAGCTGAACTCCTCAATTGTGTCCTGGACGAGTTTAACATACATGAGTGCGGGGCCACCACCCATCAGCGCAGCGACCATCGCAGCCTCCACCATCTCATCGCCGGTTGCACCAAGAGCAAGGCACTTTTTGCCATGGATAGCAATGCACCAGGTGCACTGCGCCTTCACGGCGAGCGCAAGGGCAATCAGCTCCTTTGTCTTGCCGTCAAGGGCACCGGGTTTCTCCACGCCACCCATGAATGCACCGAATCCCTCCATTGCGGCAGGCACCTGCTCTCTGAGTTTTCCAAGACTTTCCTGCTGTTCCAGTGTTAAATCAGTAATTTTTCCCATATTTTCACCTCACTTGTAACATATCAGACCGAACGTGGCACACCAGTGACGATCTGGAAAGTATCAACTATTTTTTTTTCAGCCAGCATCCCTGCAGGGAAGCACAACGTACAAATATCCCTGCTTTGTAGGAGAACTCACCGCACCTGAAACTCTCAGTCAGTTCTTCAGGAGTCTTTGCAGTTTTTTTTACTACCATACAGGACGACACCCTTTGAGACAGTCCCGGGTAGACCTGCAGGATAAGAGAGGCCTTAGCATAGTTGATATCCACGGATATTTCATCAATTTCGCTTCATATCAGCAGAAGAAGACTGGTCTCTTCCCAAATGATACCATTATAAGAAAAAATGGGATTAATGTGCTATCTCAATCTGTCATTATTGGCATCTTTGTAAATCCAGTGGGACATCCCCTTCGCACTGATATCTGAACATTATATTTTGCCCCCCATAAAACTGATCATAGGTACAAATATTGAAATTACCGGGGCAGAAACAATAGATTGCAGAACCGTGAAATTTCAGGAGAATTTATAATACCATTTATGATTTTTGCAAAATGCATCCATAATAATTCCGGATATATTTGCGAAATCTCAAACAAATAACTTCCACCCCAAAAAATATATCCCCCCATACCGAAATACCGCCCTGAATCCCCATGTTCAAACCACCTGTACACAATCACCTCAAAGATACCCACAGCCCCTATCTCCTCCAGCATGCCACAAACCCGGTAGCGTGGTATCCCTGGGGTGAAGAAGCATTTTCCCGTGCTCACTCAGAGAATAAACCGATATTTCTCTCCATCGGCTATTCATCCTGCCACTGGTGCCATGTCATGGCCCACGAATCCTTTGAAGACCGTGAAGTTGCAGAAATTCTAAACCGTTCATTTATCTGCATCAAAGTTGACCGGGAAGAACGGCCGGATATCGATGCAACATACATGTCATTTGCCCAGGCAATGACCGGGACAGGGGGATGGCCACTTACCATTGTCATGACCCCTGATAAAGAACCATTTTTTGCCGCAACATATATCCCAAAAACCAGACAATTCGGACGCAGGGGCCTCACCGAAATCCTTGAAGAAATTGTTACCCTCTGGGAAAATAACAATACAGGAGTGCGCAATTCAGCAGGAAAACTTAGAACTGCAATGGAAAATCAGGTAACCCATGCACCCGAGGGAACATTCAGCGGGGATGAAGTGCACACCGCATTCAAAGAACTCTCAACCACATTTGATGAAAAATACGGCGGTTTTGGAATCGCACCGAAATTCCCGTCACCCCACACGATAATCTTCCTTCTGAAATACAGCAAATCCACCGGGAATAACGATGCACGGAGAATGGCAGAGAAAACCCTGGATGCCATGATAACAGGAGGTATCTGTGATCATATCGGCGGGGGATTCCACCGGTATTCTGTCACCCGCGACTGGCGTATACCCCACTTTGAAAAGATGCTCTATGACCAGGCAATGATCCTCTATGCCTATACGGAAGGCTGGCGTGCCACGGGAAATGAGGTCTACAAAACGGTTGCAGAAGATATCGCCGACTATCTTATAACAAACATGCAGGCTAAAAAAGGGGGGTTCTTCTCTGCTGAAGATGCAGACAGTGACAACACAGAGGGAGCGGCGTATCTCTGGACATATGAAGAACTCAGGGAAGCAGCGGGTGAATATGCAGAAGAAGTCCTCGCCTCATTTGATATCCGGGAGAACGAAATTCCTGCAGAAGAGACACACGGTCTTCCACCCGGAAAACAGACACTGGCATTTGCATCCTGGAATGCAGCGAAACTCTGGTATACCTCAGAGAAACGCACGGCTATCAGGAAAAAAATCAGGGAAATACGGAACCTGCGCCCGTCACCATTCCGCGACGAGAAGATACTCACCGACTGGAATGGTCTGTGTATCGGTGCACTTGCCTATGCCGGATCATCACTGCGCCATCCGGAGTATATCAGTGCAGCAGAGATGGCTGCAGACACCCTCCCCTACTCCGATACCGGAGAACTGCTCCACAGCAGATTTGCCGGAGTCTCCTCCGGTGCAGCACCGCTGGATGACTATGCCTTCGTACTCTGGGGATATCTCATGCTCTATGAAGCAACCTTTGATGCTGTCTGGCTTGAAAAGGCAGAGAATTTGACTACCATTCTCTCAAAACACTACCATGCTCCCCAGGGAGGATATTACCTGACGGCAGACGGGGCAGAGACACCGCTCATGAGACAGATAAATGTATATGACGGTGCGATTCCATCCGGAAATTCCATGATGGCTGTCTCTCTCATCCTTTTTGCCCGGATAACAGCAGTGATCGCATACGAAGACGATGCAATACAGATTTTTGGCGCTTTTGCACCAGAAGTCCTGCATGCGCCATCGGGATACTGCCATCTCCTCTCAGCATATCTGCATATAAAATCAGGTGAAGAATTTGTGATTGTCCCGGGACAGGAAGGGACAGCATCCCTCCTGAATATCGTATCCCATGGATATCACCCGTTCAGAACAATCACCGTGGCAGACGGGAGCCTTGCTATTACAACGGCTGCGCCTTTTACCCGGGAGATGAAGCAGAAAGATGGTAAAACAACGCTCTACATCTGCAGAAACGGAACCTGTTCAGTGCCATTCACCAATCTGGACGATATTGAAGACTACCCACCCTCAGATTCGTTTTCCTTCTGCACCACTCCTCCAGAGAACTGAACGGCAGGTACAGTTATTTCCAAGATGGCATACCGCAAGGGTTGGAAAGGTGACCTTTTCCGGCAGCACAGGCAGATTTTCTATCTCTGTGACATCACCATTTCCCAGAGTAATATGTGGAGAATAACGTTCAAATCCTGCTTTTTCCTTATACTCCGAGACATAGCTGGTTGTAAAGGGAGTCAGTTCTTCATCCTCATCGCGGACAAACGATGCGGGTGTGCATTTTTCCTTTGTAATGCCCGCAAGTTGTGCCATAACACTGCGGTGCATGACAAAAACGGAATCATCTTTTGCAAAATTAATACCGGATATCTTGTCCCCGGATTCAGTAACAACCGTTACTGCCCCCTCAACGCTAATTTCCATCGGCAAAAGCCTTTTTGCCATTTGTTCCAGAGGAACATTTAATTCAGACAGGGCACGTCCGGGGATGCACCCCATAGCAAGGGAAATATGGGGAATCTGCTGGACCATATCCAGCTGAATTGTGTCATCACCGGTCATTTCAATGAGCATTTGGTTAATCTGTATGGCAACATCCATCACCTCTGGAGGAGGGAGCAATACAATATCAACCGCATAATTTCGAAACAGTCCGCCTGCATCCATACTAACATATATGTATTGTATTATTGAAGATACTTCTCAAAGCGATCTGATGCAGCACCACAAATAGGGCAGGTTTCAGGAGGACTTGTGCGTGCACAGAGGTAGCCGCATACCCGACACCGGAATACCGGATACAAAAGTGGACGACCTTCCTGCAGAAGAGATGATTTCTCATCTTCAGGCACTTCCGTTTGTTTTGGATCTCCGGAATCACATTTACCCGGAGGTGCTCTCCTGTCCGGAATATATGAGACAGGCGTAATTCCTGCTGCCACATCCTTTGATACATACAGGGCACAGTAACAGACCCCAAATTCGGTGATATCCTGGTCCCGGTAATCACACGGACAGATAATATCAAGATTCTCCTCACGCGGACCAACACAAAGGCGGCAGGGACATGCCGCAAACCCATAGCGTTCTTCATTTGTTAAGATGCCATGTACCAGTTCCTTTGCAAAATCCTCATCCGGGTTCAGGTGATACCCCGACTTTTCAGCCTGCTCTTTTATGGCAAGATAACGCCGTTCAATATCAGACTGGTTGATCATATGGCAATCCCCACTGCAGCGGCAATCTCATCAAGACGGTCCCCGACAATGACCTGTTTCTTCTCTCCGATAACAATCGTCGGGAACGAACCCCGTGGATTATAGCTCTTCACCAGATCATACACCTCGGTAAACGTCTCCCCGCTGAGAAGGTCTACATCAATATAGTCATACGCAATACCCTTCTCCTGAAGAAAGGTCTTTGTTCTCCTGCAGTGTCCGCACGTACTGAGAGAAAAAATTGTGACAGCAATAGTATCATCACCATCCACATGAGTAAATTCCATTGAAAGGCACCAAATCCTCACTTGAGACTGATGCTATATATAAATACCCTCATCCTGAAAAGAGGGGGAAAAAGGAATAAAATTATCTGCCGCCGGCACCGCCACCGCCAAATCCTCCACCGCCACCAAATCCGCCGCCACCGCCAAAACCGCCGGATGACGACGGAGGAGTGTATCGGGCAACCGGAATAAACGCAGCATACATCAGGTAACTGTGCGGCATGTGTGTCTCCCGGATATCAATTGAGAGATTTTGCATCGCTTCTTCAACCTTGTCACCAACCCCGAGGGCGGTGCCATAGACAAGCCATACCCCCCACATCGATAAATCTGCAGGGGAGTATCGCTCTATCATGGCAGAGTCTGAAAGGAATGCTGTAAACCCGTCCCACTTCAGTTTCTCGGCATAATAGTCCCCTTTCCACCGGCCGAAGAGTGTCGTGGGGAATACTGCTGCAATCCCTCCCTCAATAACCATCACAATACCCAGAATCCCTGCCGGAACAGAGAGAGAGGCAGTTATAGGGGCTATAAAGTAGAGGAAGAATGAGAAGAGGGCAATACCCAGTCCAACACCAATAAGGGGCAGAATCCGCCCACGTCCCTCCTCAATATATCGCCCGGCAATGGAACTGTCCACTTCGGTTGTCAGTGCCGAAAGAGAGGTATTAAGGCTGGCAATATTTCCACTTCCGGACGTTGCTGCCGCAGCAAAGGAACGGGTGTCAAGCACTCCATCAGTCCCTGCGTTTGATACAAAGTTTATGACCCGTTGCTCGTAAGCATCGTCTGATACCGCCTTTACAACCCGGATGTCCACCCCTTCACCATCGTCATGCTCTGTTACATGGAGAATGCCCCGGCGGTGCAGGTCAAGAATCGTCGCATAGAACCCGTTCTCATCATAGTCCACTGCATCCCCTTTGAAGAGCAGATTTACCTGCCAGGGTAAAAGAGATGGGTCAGGCACAAAACTGATGTGTTCGGGGATGACTGCCTGCTTCTCCTGCCCGTGCCGCAGAAAGATGACAATGAGAAATACCGGTGCTGCGATGACACCAATTCTTCCCAGAAGGAGCATCAGTGAGGAGAGAAGTGCCGGAATGCTGTAGAAAAGTGCAGCGGACTCCGTCTTCTCCCGAACGCCTTCAGTCTCCACCGGGAACCCGTCTATTACTTCCAGATAGGCCGGATCAAGGAGCATCTCAACTTCAATCAGTTCATTTTCACCTGAAGTACCGGTAATATGATAATTCCCGTCTATCTGAACTGTTTTAAATGAAGTCGGACGAACCCAGATATCGTTGACATACTCTCCCGGAATCGTGATATCCACCGAACGGTAGGGAATATGCGTTGCCGCAAGTTTCAGGTTGAGGTGGGCATCCTCCTCATCATACTGGAGCGGGGGATGAACACGGACGGTGTACTGGGCAGTATACTGACCTGCATCCAGCCGTGTTTCCCGGAAAATACCCATCTCATTGTATTCACCAAGACTTTCAATCAGGGAGCGCTCTGCCTCTGCTCCCTCTCCCGTTACAACAGAATTCCCCATGCGGTCAATGGCATAGCCAACCATACCGGGAGGCGCTACCACATTGACATATTCAACATACGGGGACTGCTGCTCTTCAAATGCAAGGGTATCGTCCCACGTCCGGAAGAGCATCCGGTAGGTACCCGCATACGCTACGTCATAGACATAGGTCTCAGTCAGGGTACCGTCATTTTCAAGCACAGCCGTGTAGGTATCTGCCACAAGGTCTGGTTCAAATGAGATGCCTGTTCCAAATGAAAAAAAGATGGAGACACCTGCCAGAAGCAGGCAGATACAAACGATAACTGCAAGCTGATTTGTCTCTTTCACAACACTTCAGTCCTTTTTATGTCCTTTTTAGAAGGCAATCTTCGGGGCCTCATTTATTTCTTCTTCAAACTCAAGATATTCCAGTTTGGTGAAATGAACAGCAGACGCAATGATATTCGATGGAATCGTATCACACATCGTGTTGTACTGCTGGGAGATGTTATTAAAGGTGTAGCGCTGGCGGCCAATCTCATCTTCAATACTGCGGATTGATGCAGTCAGTTCAGATACCACCGATGCAGTCTTCAGGTCGGGATAGTTCTCAACAACTGCAAAGAGGCGGCCAAGTATTGAGCGGGACTGCGCTTCAATTTCATTGAGGTCACCAGGGCCTGCAGAACCGACACCGGAGCGCATCTTTGTCACTTTTTCAAGCGTATCTTTCTCAAACGATGCATAACTCTGCACAGCACCAAGGAGCTGGTTTATCATATCCAGCCGTTTCTTCATTGCAACACGAATCTGCCCCAGTGTTGCCTCAGATGAATTTTTCAGACTCTGGAACCGGTTATAAATACCTACAAGCCAGAGGACAAGTGCAATAAGCACTATTACCAGAATTCCGCCAATTATCCATTCAATCATAGTATCACGCGTTGTTGTGAAATGGGTGGTCGGACAATTTAAAATCTGCCTCCGGAAGAGACATCTCACCGCTTTTTCAGGGATGACCTGCGGAGAATATCATTTTTTGCCTCTATAACACTGTCTCTTACCGTATCTGATTCATCATTGGAGAGTCGAAGCAGAAATGGAAGCACACTCGCATCACCCAGCTGCCCCAGAGCCCAGACTGCCTTGAACCTGACCCGCCAGTCAGGATCTTTCAAGAGCACAATAAGGGGAACAATTGCCCGTGAGTCATTCATCCGTCCGAGAGAATGGGCAGCACCCCATCGCAGTGACGGATTATCCGAAGTCAGGTTGCGGATGAAATAGGCAAACATCTCTTCTTTTTTCCCATCTGTCGTATGCATACCGTGTCCTCCATATTCTCCCTGAATGGATGCTTTCTTTCTTCAAACCTCCGGTGAAAATCATGAGACAAAATCATATAAAGAGGGTCAGCCGATAGGGAGACACAAGGGAATCAGATGAATTATTACAATCCTGAGACCGAGACAATGAAGAGGGACGGACTGAACACCCTCATCGATGAACGGGTCAGGTATACTATCCGGTATGCAGCAGAATATTCACCCTTTTACCGGAAATGGTTCAAAAACAACCACATTGACCCACAATCAATCCGAGAACACGAGGACCTGCTGGAGCTTCCGGTCATAAACGGCGAGACTATCCGTAACCACCAGCCCCCAATACAAGATGAGTTCTGCTTTAAAAGCGCCCCCTGGGATGATATCTATACCATTCACGAGACCAGCGGCACATCAGGGACGCCCAAAGCCTTCTTTTTGATGTGGGACGACTGGCAGCGGTATGCAGAAAAATATGCCCGATCATTTGTATCGCAGGGGTTCGGTCCCGGTGACCGGGTGGCCGTCTGTGCCAGTTACGGGATGAACGTCGGCGCAAATACGATGACCCTTGCGGCCCATAAGGTCGGTTTTACCGTCATTCCGGAAGGAAAATGCACGTTCCCCATCCGGGTCATACAGAGTTACCATCCAACCGCAATCGTTGGAAGTGTCTTCAAACTTCTCCGCCTCGCACACCGCATGGAATCAGAGGGCATGGACCCAAAAGATTCAGGCATCACGAAACTCATTGTGGGAGGAGAAAGTTTTGCAGAGGAATCACGGACATATCTGGATGAAGTGTGGGGCATTCCCTCATACAATACCTATGGGAGCACGGAAGGGACGATGTGCGGGGAATGCACCGTGAGAAACGGTCTGCACGTGCCCGAAGACCTTGTGCATATGGATATCTATGACCCAAAACTCCGCTCATTTGTGCCCGATGGAGAGAGCGGAAGAATTGTAATGACAACCCTCCTTCCCGAAGGGGCTAAAACCGGGAATCTGCTCATCAATTATGACACAGAGGATGTAACAGAGGTCATCACCCGTGACCCCTGTCCCTGTGGACGGACCCATATGCGGGTAAAAAACCCGGTACGTGAAGCAGAGACCATTCATATTAAAGACGTCCCCATAAACCGGGTGGATATTGAAGAAGGCGTGTTCCAGCGTGAGAATATGGAGTATCTCTCCGGTGAATATGAGGCATTTGTCTACAGCGATGAAGACAGGGGTTCCGTTACAATGCGGGTCAGTCTGGAATGCCATGACCCTGACACCTGTGACAGAAAGATGGTCGAGGAGAATTTTCTTTCAGCGCTCTTCAGGAAAAATCCATCACTCAGCCACATCTACCGTGACGGGACACTGGAAATACTCTTCAGCTATTTACCAAACGGCGATCTTGAGCTCTATCGCCTGAAAGGGCGCCCAAAGCGTCTTGTTGACAGAAGATAACAGAAAAAAAGGTCTTCGGTGAATCGTATGGATCAATTTTCTGGAATTCTCTTTTTTGCATTGGTATGAACACAACTGCAGCACACAAAATCCTCCCAAAATGAGCTGAAAACAGGGGAATTAATTTCCCACCCCTCCGATATGGACTATCATACCCAGGGGGTAGGCTGCAGGGAGGGGGGCACCCCCTCCCTTGCTCTTTGTTGGAAACATAAGAGAAATAAAAACAAAAAAAATGGACAGGACTGTATGTGTGTGTGAAATACGTGATCATTGATTACGTGCATATGTATGCACCCACAGAAAAAAGCGAAAATAATGAAAAAAAAGAATGACAGATTTCAGGCAAGGCCTGCAATACCATCAAAATCGATCTGGTTGTTGAATACCGTCAGGTATTCAGGCTTGCCATTTTCTACCATGACATAGACAAAGAACCGTTCATCAATATAGACAAACTCCGTATATCCATTCTCCTCAAGATCCTCAATAAAATAGGCAGGATACCCACCAGCGGTTCCGGTATACATCTTCATCTCAGGGGTTTCGAGGGTCATCTGAGAAGTCCACATCTGAGAATACCCTGCACCCTCGATACCCTTCGTGTCCTGAATTATGACCTGGGCCGTAACGCTGTCATCAGACTTCAGGGTATACTCAGCAGTCGCCATGCTCCATGACTCTCCATGAAAATCCATCGTTGCTCCATCTTTCTCTCCGACAATCCAGTTACTGGTCATGGTCGGAAGATATTCCATCATGGCCGTATAATGAACCACGTCACCCGTCGCGGATGCCTGAGGGGTAGACTGCACCGTTGCCGCTGCCGTCTGTGCAGGCGTTGCTGTTTCATCACCTGCTGAAGACTCATCCGTACATCCACACACACAACATACCGACAGAAGTACCACCATACACACTATCAGTTTCCATCCAATACGAATATCATTCACAAGAATATTCACACCTCCTAACGAAACAACCGAAAATATGCGATACTCATTAATGAGACTATCTACCACCCTCCTGAATATCACACATCATTTTTGTAGTTCCCCCACAAATCAGAACCCATGACCGGTCAGCGCCAATTTACCTATTATCCATCTGATTTCGGGGTTATTCCTGTTGATGTCTGCCATATGGACCTGACGTTTGATATCTACAATACCCGGACCATAGTGCAGTCACAGATGAAACTCAGGGCACATGATACACCCATTGAAACCCTTTCCCTGAATGCAAAAAATCTTGAAATTACAAGCGTTTCAGCCCCGGGACACGAAATATCATACACCTGTGACACCGAAAAAAGTCTGCTGCACATTCAGTTCAGACAGCCCGTTATGCCGAATGAAGAATTTGCTATCCACACCGAAACCATCTGTCATCCAACCTCGAATATCCTCGAAGGCCTCTACTATGATGTCACTCCAAAAGGTGCCCCGCCCCAGCAGATAACCCAGTGCCAGCAGTGGGGATTCCAGCGCCTTGTGCCCTGCATCGATGATATGACCGCAAAATGCACCTACACCACCACCATCATCGCTGACAACCGCTACACCAATCTCATCAGTAACGGTGATATTACGATTTCCCGCCATCCGGTTGCAGACGGGCGGGACAGCATCACCTATGACAACAGTGTCACCCCGATGGCCCCCTATCTCTTCTTCCTCGGTGTCGGGACATATGAGACATTCACCCGCCCGTTTGAATATCCGGACGGCACCGCATTCACTCTCGAACTCTTAGGACCACCGGGAACAGATGCTGCCCTCGCAGAAAACGCACTGGAAATACTCGCAGACAGCATTCAGTGGATCTATCTTTTCACCGGCCGGGAGTGGTATAGAACACCTGTTACACGGCAGGAGATGTATCGCCTGTCCGGGGAACGGGACCGCCTGATACAGAGCGGAGCACCTGAGGATGAGATATGGGCCATCCGTTCCCTTCTTCTGGAGATGAACGGGACAATCACGCCCGGATACAAATATACCGGCACTGTCTACCGTGAAATCGGGATGCAGAACTCAGATTTTGGCGGCATGGAGAATGTGGGCAATACCACCATCACCACCAACCGCCTCCTCGCGTTTCCGGATGCCACCGATGGAGCATTTGAGTATCTGATGCGGGTAAAGGTGCATGAGTTCTACCATAACCTGAATGGATCAGAAGTGACCGGCATAAGCCCCTTTGAAATTTGGCTGAATGAGGCAGTGACCGTGCATATCGAAAATGCCTACCATGCCTTCCATTTTGGTGAAGACTATACCCGTCTGGAAACTGTCCTCACCCTGCTCTCACCTGCGGGCGGCACGCTCTTTTTTGACAGCGGGGCAAGTGCCCTCCCTATTGAGCCCGAAGGATTCAATGACCCGAATGAACTTATTACCGGCGTCACCTATGTCAAGTCGCCGGAGTTTGTCCGGATGATCGAGACCCTGACAGGCAAAGAGGCATTTGCAGAAGGGCTTGCCCGGTACCATGCCCGCTACCAGCACAAAAACGCATCACGGAACGACTGGATACACGCAATCGAAGAAGCATCCGGCCAGAATTTCACCGATTTTGCCGACACATGGCTGACACAGACCGGATACCCGGTCATAACAGCAACGCACGCATATGATGCTGCAAAACAGGAACTGACCCTCTCATTTTCCCAACAGCAGCGGCCAGACAAAAAACAATGGGAGATGCCGGTCACCTACGCGGTATTCAGCCACTCCGGAGAGAAGACGGCATCCGGCTGTTTCCGGATGAATACGCCGGACCACACCATTGTCATTGCAGAACAGGATGAACCTGCCTTCGTCTCCCTGAACCGCGGGGCTGCTTTCTATGGAAGGCTTGTGTATGATCCCGGCACAGAAGCCCTCTCTCTCCAGGCAAAATACGATGATGACATCACCAGCCGGTTTCTGGCATTCACCCGGCTCTGTGAGACAGAAATAATCCGCCTGATGGAAGACACGGGGGCACCGGTAGAAAGTGCTCTCACCCACCTTATTGCAGACCTCTTCTCTGACGAAAAACTTCTTTCTGAGGCAGGCGGACTCTTTCTGACCATCTTTGACGCCGTGGGAGATGAACGCTACGCACACCGGTATGCTGACCTCTATCAGGCACGCAGACGGCTGATACAAGCTACGGCAGAAGAGCATTTCACCATCATCTCGGATGTCTACACCGCATATGCAACAGACGTTCCCTGCCCGGATGGTATTGCAGGCGATGTCGCCCGCCTGAAGCGGCGGCAGGTGAAAAACACCGCACTCCTCTTCCTTGCAGCCATGGACACACCGGACGTGCACGACATACTCATCCGCCAGTACTGGGAAGGAACAACCGCAACAGACAGGGTAATCGCATTTGGGCACATTGTGAACAGCAGCTGTCCAGAGCGCTCAGACATTATCCGTGACTGCTACGAAAAATCACGGAACAATCCTGTAGCCTGGGAGACATATCTGAGTTCTCTTGCCGGCATTGCATCAGTAAAAGATATCGGATTCATCCGTGATGCAGCACAATCAGACAGTTTCAGCCTTGAAATGGCCAATGACCAGCGGGCACTCTTCGGCAGATTTGCCCAGAACAAAAAGATATCACTGGAAACAGAGGAAGGAAGATCCCTTCTCGAAGAGGTTCTCCTCACACTTGCGCCGGTCAATGAGTACAGCACCGGGAACATGCTTTCCGTATTTGGCAATCTTGACCTGATGAAAGAAGAACATCAGGCACCGCTCATTGAAATATTACTGCATGTCCTTGACAGAGCGGACCCACAGAAGACACCCAGTGTCTATAACACTGCCCGAAGAATCCGTGCCGCATCACCTGTGGCCACGGCCGTGTGGGAAAGGGAAAACGGGAAAATATTCCCCAATACGTACACATGATCACATGATCAGGCAAAAACACCTTTTTCAGGCACCGGATCTCCGGCACATCTGGCAAACAATAAGTATCTCCCAAATAATAGGATGAGGTATGACTGATGACTGTAATGTACTGGTTCCGCTTGATGTGCCGGAATCAGCAAAAGCCACCTATATCGATAACTATCTCCTCGTTACGCAGGGCTCGGGCAATCTGATGCTTTTTGCCGGAGATCAGAAGGTCGAGCACATGAACAATGACTTTTATGGGGAAGGCATTGCAGAGGATGACGCAGACCCTGAGCACCTCTTCAGGATTGCACAGGAAAGCCGAATCGGTGTCTTTGCAACCCAGCTTGGTCTCATTACCCGGTATGCAATGGACTATCCGGATGTCCCGTATCTTGTCAAGATGAACTCCAAAACCCACCTTGTCAAGACCGCCCAGAAAGACCCGTACAGCCCGCAGTTGTTCACCGTCCGGCAGGTTGTCGACCTGCGGAACAGCACCGGCCTTGATATCGCCGGCATCGGGTATACCATCTATCTTGGCAGTGAGAAAGAGTCACGAATGCTGCGTGAAGCTGCACAGCTTATTTCTGAAGCACACGCAAATGGTCTGTTGACCGTCCTCTGGATATATCCACGGGGCACTGCTGTCGGTGACGAAAAAGACCCACACCTCATTGCAGGAGCAACCGGTGTCGCCGCAACGCTGGGTAGTGACTTTGTGAAGGTCAATGCACCGAAAAAGGATGGCGAGTCCTCTGCAGAAATACTCAAAGAGGTAACACTGGCTGCCGGCAGAACAAAGGTTGTCTGTGCAGGCGGTTCCAGTGTCTCTGCAGAAGCATTCTTAACACAGCTGTATGACCAGCTCCACACCGGCGGATGCGCAGGAAATGCAACCGGGCGTAATATCCACCAGAAACCTCTGGGCGAAGCAATGCGGATGTGCAATGCCATCTCTGCGCTCACCATTGATGGTGCCTCAGTAGAGGACGCACTGGCAATTTACCTCGGAACTGAGGAATAATTCCCCTTTTTTTAGCGTCTTCAGCGGTGAAGACACCATTCTGACGCCTGCACCTGCTGACCGTTATCAGGTTTATTATGATAATGAAAAAAGAAAGAGAGAAAATTACCGGACGGTGTCTTCTGTCATCCGGGAACATGTTTCACTATTTTCCTCCGTTACCGTAATTCCAGGCAGACAGGACAGTGATCAGAACCATAAATATCTGTCAGAATGGGTGCAGCAGTAACCCTGTCCACCAGTGCCTCATTAACAAAGAAATAGTCAATCCGCCATCCGACATTTCGGTCCCGTGCCCGTGATTTCAGGTCCCACCACGAATAATGCCCACCATTCTTCTCAAAAATGCGGAAGGTATCAGCAAACCCGGCATCAATAAGCTGGTCAATCCATGCACGTTCCTCCGGCAAAAAACCCGAAACCTTTGCATTCTCCTTTGGACGGGAGAGATCAAGCTCAGTATGGGCCGTATTCACATCACCACATATGATGACATTTTTGCCGCTGTCCACCTGTCCCACCGCATCTGTCAGGCAGGCTTCATAGAATGCCATCTTGTATCCGAGACGCTCTTTGGATGCCTTGCCGTTCGGGAAATAAATATTGTACAACAGAAATTCCGGATGTTCGGTGATGAGAATTCTTCCTTCATCTCCAAAATGAGGTTCTGTGAAGTCTTTTCTCACCGAAGGCACTTCATCACGTGAGAACGTGGCCACACCACTGTATCCCTTCTTCTCTGCCCAGGAGAAATACGAGAAATATCCTTTTGGATGACGTATCGTTCCGGTAAGCTGATCCGGGTGCGCTTTCGTCTCCTGCAGACAGAGCACATCCGGCTGAACATTTGCAAATACCTCCTGCAGGTTTCCTTTCCGTGCCACTGCACGAATACCGTTCACATTCCACGATAGTATCTTCATATTCTGTTTTTCCTTTTGCATAATTTGAAAAAATGTATCTCTTACCGGAACGGGGGGACCCCATGTATCTCCATCGCACAATACCTGTGAGCAAGAGAGAGACAGAGAGTCAGCCCCGATACCACCTGTTACGATTTGACAAGCACGGTCTTTGAACGCAGATACGGTTCAAACGCACCCGATCCATTTTCTCTCCCCGTCCCGCTCGCTTTCATGCCCCCGAACGGCACATCCGGGGGAAGTTTCAGATGCTGGTTCACCCATACAACACCTGCATCAATCTGTGATGAGGAAATCATAGCGGTTTTGATGTCATTGGTCCAGACCGAAGCACCCAGACCATAGCGTGTACTGTTTGCGATTCTGATGGCATCGTCCAGACTATCAGAGGAGATTACTGGCAACACCGGCCCGAATACTTCGGAGTTCAGGAGAAGAGAGTCATCCGGCAGATCCGCCACAACGGTCGGTGCATAGAAGAGTCCCTTTTCATAATGTGCACCATCCGGGATACCACCGCCACAAAGCAGGGTGCCCTCACCGGCAGAGAGGCATGTGTCCATCATCCCGCAGATACCGTCACGTGCCTGCGCATTATTCATGGGGCCCATACCCACACCCGGACGACTGCCATCTCCCACCGTAATACCTGCCGCCTTTTCACAGAGGATACGGGTAAACTGTTCTTTCACAGATGCATCAACAATCACCCGTTTGACCGCCGTGCAGGTCTGGCCGCAGTTATAAAACCGGCCGGCAACAGCACCGGCCGCTGCCGCATGGAGATCAGCATCGCGGCAGACGATCATCGCATCACTGCCACCCAGTTCCAGGGTAACCGGCACACTGTTTCTCCCCGCCGCCTGGGATATCCCGCCTCCGGTCTTTGTGTCGCCCGTAAATGAGAGATGACCGAGAGACGGGGTGGCGGCAAGCGCAGCACCGGCGGCATCTCCGTACCCTGTCACCACCTGAAGCACTCCATGAGGAAGGCCTGCTGCCTCCATAATCTCTGCAATACGGATAGTGGTAAGGGGGGTCGAACTCGCTGGTTTGACCACCACTGAATTACCCGCGACAAGGGCCGGGCACACTTTCCATGCATAAATTAACACTGGCATATTCCATGGGATGATCGCACCGCAGACACCGACCGGTTCTTTAAGGACATAAGCAAGGCCGTATGACGAGAGCGGCATGCACTCTCCCCTGATAGACCCGGAGACTGAATGGTAATATTCAAGGACATTTGCACACCCCTGTATCTCGTTTCGGGCCTCATGCAGCGGTTTGCCCTGTTCTGCTGTCAAAAGGGCAGAAAGTGCATCCAGATGTGCCCGGATGGCCTGGGCACCAGCACCCAGAATCTTCCCTCGTTCCCGGGGGTCCCGCTTCGCCCAACCAGCCTGTGCTGCTTCTGCTGTTTCAACAGCAGCTGCCACTGCATCTTTTCCCCCCGCAGACACCTCACCAACCAGACCCCCGGTGGCAGGATTTACCACCCGGATAGTCTCACCTGAAACAGTGCCTCCATGAATATCACCCTCTCTCATTGAAATCACACAGTCCTCTCCAAATAGTATGGATATATACAGCCTGCTATTACTGCCTGCTCTGCAATAAAAAATACCCTAAAAACAGGGGAAAATTCAGTTATTTAATAAACGTCCCTTCCGGTTCGGCATCAACGTCAAACTCATCCAGAAACGGCATCAGCCCTTTGATATACGGGATAACACGGGACCCGTCATGACGTTCAGATACCTCAGTAATGGAGATCATCATAGGGAACTCTATGAGACGGGAAGGAAATGTCGGGTCTTCCTTCGATCCAAATTTTATAAAGGAATTTGCGAGGATAAACGGCCGGTTAAATTCATCATCCCCGGCAAAATCTTTCAGATCAGCTTCATAGGTAGAGGTTTTTGCGAGTTCCTTCTCGAAATAGAGCACCGCTTCAATCCCAAAGGTATCCGCAATCTCTCCCAGTTTTCTCACATCGATCTTTTTTCCGACAGTTATCCCAAGGGTCTTCATCTTCTCTGCGACACTGTCCCCGGCAATATCATTCCACGACTGCTTCTTCTTCATCGTATATCGTCTCCGTATAAAGAGGTTGAACGGGATGCATACATGAAGATACCTCTTCGGTATTTTTCAATTCAAAAAGACTTAAGAGTCTCAACACATATTGGAAAGAATATAGGAGTGATATAAGAAATGCCGGAATTTGGATCACCATTCTCAGGAATGAAAGCTGACAGAAAACTAACTGAAGAAGAACTCATCCGTGCAATACGCTTCATGGTTTCTGCGGAGTATGAGGCTATCCAGCTCTATGTCCAGCTTGCAGAGTCGACAGACAACAAACTTGCACAGGAAGTGCTCCGCGACATCGCAGACGAAGAGAAAGTGCATGCCGGGGAATTCCTCCGCCTGCTCCATCAGCTGGCTCCCGATGAGGAATCCTTCTACAAAGAAGGATACAAAGAAGTTGAAGAAGAGATTGAAAAACAGAAATAATCAATTATTTCCTTTTTTCTGTTTTCCCGGTTTGCGCATATTTATTTTTCCTGATTTAAAAGGTCTTCAAACCGCCCGACAGACATATCCAGATATTCCGGGCTGACATCAGAGCCAATGAACCTTCGTCCGTGGGAAACTGCGGCAATGCCTGTGGTAGAACTGCCGGTAAAGGGGTCCACCACCAGATCACCGGGATTTGTTGCAGCAAGGATAATCCGGTTCAGGAGCGCAAGCGGTTTTTGTGTCGGATGTTTTCCGTGCGCCTTCTCTGCCTTACGCGGTGCCGGCACGGACCAGACGGAGCGCATCTGTTTTCCGTCGTTTTTGAGCATATCTCCCTCATGCCAGTCACCCCCTTTCATATCCTCATAATTGAATGTATGGCGGGCATCAGGCGATTTCCGTGCCCAGATTATCGTCTCATGGCTTGCCGTAAAAAACCTCGCAGAGAGATTCGGCGGTGCATTCGGCTTGAACCAGCAGATATCGTTTAGGATATGAAATCCTGCACTCTGCAGGGCATACCCGCACGCATAGATGGAATGATAGGTCCCTGACACCCACAACGTCCCTTCATCTTTCAGGACACGCCGGCAGGCAGCAATCCAGTCCTGATGAAAGGAGAGATCATCTGCGAACCCGTCTGAAGCGTCCCACTCACCCTTATCCACCGGCACACGCTTACCGCCCTGACAGGTAAATCCGCCGTTGGAGAGATTGTATGGCGGGTCGGCAAAGATCATATCCACCGATGATTCAGGCATACTCCTCAGAAGAATTCTGCAGTCAGCGCAGTACAGTGCAGCCCCCTCCCGCTGGTAATACGGGGAGAGCGGAGTAATGTCCATATCTATATTCATCTTTACCATACTGCCTTAAAAGGGTACACAATACGGAGATGTCAACAAGAAGGTGGTAATTGAGAAAAAATACCGTCATCAGAATCGTTCCTCCCCTCTCCCTTCCCGCCGGTTATTCGCAACACTCATGTAGTTTATCAGAAATAGGTACGGTGCAATGAATGACTGCTATGCAGGCAATGTCCAGGACATGATGAAACTGATGGCGTCCACCATCTCATCGACTGCCGAATCACTCTCAAATGAGGGAGTCGGGCAGTTCATCGATGAACTGCTCAGTGCCAAACGGATTTATGTGATGGGGGCCGGCAGGTCAGGTCTCGTCGCAAAAGCATTTGCCATGCGGCTGATGCATCTCGGGATGCATTCCTATGTCGTCGGTGAAACGATTACTCCTGCCATGAAAGAAGGGGACACGATTGTGGCCTTTTCAGGGTCAGGAGAGACAAAGTCCATCGCCGAACTCTGTGAGACGGCGAAATCCATCGGCGGACGGCTCTGTCTCGTTACATCAAAGAAAGACTCACGCATCGGGCGGATTGCAGACTGTGTTGCGGTAATTGAGAGCCACCGTGATGATGTCAAGGATGAATCAGCCGAATATGAAGTGAGACAGATGCGTGGGGAACACCGTTCCTTTGCACCTCTGGGCACCATCTTTGAGACAACGGCCATGGTATTTTCCGATGCCATCGTGTCATCAATTATGGAAATTACGCAGTGCGAGGAGAAAGACCTCAAAGGCAGACATGCAAATATTGAGTAGGTGACAGAAACAGGATGACCACCTATACAGGACGAATATCACAGCGTGTACGCGATGTCGAGATGTCCGGCATCCGAAAATTTTTCCAGGCAGCATCACCTGATGCAATCAATCTCGGCATCGGCCAGCCGGATTTCCCCACCCCGGAGCACGTCAAAGAGGCAGGGATTGAGGCAATACGAAACAACTACACCGGCTACACCTTCAACTACGGTCTCCCGGAACTGCGCGAGGCAATATGCGGCAAACTCGCACGGGAGAACGGCATCTCCCAGACGCCCGGTGATATTATTGTCACCGCCGGTGCAGGAGAGGCGCTGTATGTGGCTATCACCACACTGGTACGGGAAGGGGAACGCGTGCTCTTCCAGGACCCGGGTTTTGTCTCATATGAGGCATGCACCGTGCTTGCCGGCGGCAGGCCGGAAGGGGTGCCCCTTACACCGGACCTCCGGATTGATGTGGAGGCATGCAAGGAACAGATGGACGGGGCCCGTGTCTTTGTCCTGAACTCACCGGGCAATCCAACCGGGACTGTTGAGGATGAAGAGACCATCCGTGCCATCGTTGAGTATGGCAACGACCACGGCGTCACCATCATCTCAGATGAAGTATACGAACACTTCATCTACGACAAAACGCATTACAGCGCCGCCCGGTATGGAGATGACGTCATCACCATCAATGCCACCAGTAAGACCTACTCCATGACCGGATGGCGCCTCGGGTTTATGGCAGGCCCCAATGAGGTAATAGAAGAAGCCATCAAGGTGCACCAGAACTGCCAGACCTGTGCTACGTCCATCTCCCAGTATGCAGCACTTGCGGCATACACCGGCGGCGATGCCTGTGTCACCGCGATGCGGGATGAATACCGTATCCGGAGAGAGATGCTCTACAATGGCCTCTTAGAATGTGGATTTTCCTTCCCGAAACCGGACGGCGCATTCTATATGTTCGTCCCGATGGAACCGGAGACATTCCGTGCCATCATCGATGCAGGCGTCGTCATCATCCCGGGTGACGCATTCGGCGAACGGTCTGCAGGATTCGCGAGGTTCAGTTATGCGGCCTCACGAAGCGACATCCAATTAGCACTCGAACGCATTCAGACAATAGGACAGTGAAAATACTATGGTAAAAGAACTTCTCAAAAAACTCTCAGATGCACACGGACTTTCCAGTTACGAAGGTTCCATCCGTGAAATTGTCCGGACCGAACTCGAAGGCCATGTGGACGAATTTACGGAAGACGCGATGGGCAACCTCGTTGCCATCCGACGTGGCGGTGACTTTAAAATAATGATTGCGTCCCACATGGACGAGATCGGCCTGATGGTCCAGTACATCGATGATGACGGATTCATCCGGTTTGTTCCCATCGGCGGATGGTTTGCCCCGGTACTCTACACACAGCGGGTCATCCTCCACGGAAAGAACGGGGATGTACCTGGTGTCATCGGCGCAAAACCACCACACCTTCTCTCCCCTGAAGAACGCAAGAAAGTAGTCAAAATCGAAGACTTCTTCATCGACATCGGGGCCACATCCGCTGAAGACGTCGCAGGTCTTGGTATTGAAATAGGTACACCAGTCACCATTGACCGGGAGTTTACCGAACTTGCAAACAACCGGGTTACCGGCAAGGCGATGGACAACCGTGTCGGTGTTGCACTCCTCATCAAGGCACTCAAAGAGACCACCACCCCGCATACCATCTACGGTGTCTTCACGGTGCAGGAAGAACTCGGCCTGAAAGGAGCAAAAGTCAGTGCATTCACCCTTGACCCGGACTGTGCGATTGCAACCGATGTGACCATCCCCGGTGACCACCCCGGCGTCACCAAGAAAGAAGCAACACCGGTGATGGGAAAAGGCCCGGTCTTAGTTCTTGTCAGTGCACAGGGCCGTGGTCTGATGGCCGACTGGAAACTTGCCGACTGGCTCCGTGAGGCAGCAGATGAGGCAGATATTCCCTACCAGCTGGAAGTCGGCACCGGCGGCAATACGGATGCAACCATCATTCACCTTGTGAGAGGCGGTATCCCGAGCATCCCCCTCTCGATTCCCGCACGATATATTCACTCTCCGGTGGAAATCGTTGATATCGGTGACGTTGAGGCAGGGGTCAGCCTTCTCCTTGCAGCCCTCAAACAGGACAGCCCGTTTGCCTGAAATATTTCCATTCAAAATACTCTTTTTTTCCGTGTCCTCTTCATATTCATTTAATTCCAATCTTTGACGATCACGGGACCGCTTGCAAGAGATGATACAAGAAAAAAAATACCGTTGTTTTCGGAATAAATCCCTACTGGCTGAAGATTTTTTCAATTATATAAATAACATATAAGTATGCAATCCTCATATTGTTATTAAAGGAGCAAAAATTGTGCAGGGTTTTGATAAACGGTCGATGAGTGAATGTGAAATTCGCACGAAATACATCACTCCTGCAATTATTGATGCCGGATGGGATTTACACTCACAGATACGAGAGGAGGTAAATCTTACCAAAGGACAGTTCCTTGTGAGAGGGGGCGTTCCGAAAAGAGGGACACGGAAATTTGCTGATTACGTCCTCTATTACCAATCCAATATGCCTCTTGCAATTGTCGAGGCAAAAGACAATACCCATTCTGTCGGTCACGGGATGCAGCAGGCAATTGAATATGCAGATATGATTGATGTTCCCTTTGTCTTCAGCTCAAACGGCGATGCTTTTTTAATGCACGACAAGACCGTATCTTCAGGGATTGAGCTTGAATTGTCCCTTGATACATTTCCTGGCCCCTCTGTGCTCTGGGAGAAATACCGTGCATGGAAGGGATTTTCCGATGAGGCTGTATCACTTTACACAAAGGATTATTATTCAGATGCTTCCGGGAAATCGCCGCGCTATTATCAGGTTAATGCAATAAACAGAACGGTTGAAGCCATAACAAAAGGGCAGAAGAGAATTCTTCTGGTGATGGCAACCGGGACAGGGAAGACATACACGGCGTTCCAGGTTATATGGAGGCTGTGGAAATCAGGCGCCAAGAAAAGGATTCTCTTTCTCGCGGACAGAAATGTTCTGGTTGATCAGACCAAAAACAATGACTTCAGGCCTTTCGGCAATGCCATGACCAAGATTAAAAACAGAACAGTGGATAAGAGTTTTGAGGTTTATCTTGGTCTGTATCAGGCACTTACGGGGGAAGATGAATCAAAGAAGATATTTAAGAAATTTTCACCGGATTTTTTTGATCTGATTGTTGTCGATGAATGCCACAGGGGAAGTGCCGCGGATGATTCAGCATGGCGTGAGATTCTGGATTATTTTACCTCAGCAACACACATTGGTATGACAGCAACTCCGAAGGAGACAAAGTATGTATCGAATATCAATTATTTTGGGGAGCCGGTTTACTCATATTCACTGAAACAGGGCATTGAGGACGGCTTTTTAGCTCCTTTCAGGGTATTTCGTATTGATATCGACAGGGATCTTTCCGGCTGGATACCTGAGGCAGGCAAGACCGATAAATACGGCAACGAGATTGAGTACCGTATTTATAATCAGAAGGATTTTGATCGGGAACTCATTCTTGAGAAGAGAACAGAGCTTGTTGCAGGCAGAATCGCAGACTTTATGAGAAAGACTGATCCGTACGGAAAGACGATTGTGTTCTGTGAGGATATCGATCATGCCGAGCGGATGCGCCAGTATCTGGTAAATGCACTACCCGAATATGCGCAGAAGAGCAAGCGGTATGTGATGAGAATCACAGGTGATTCCAAGGACGGAAAAGCCGAACTTGACCATTTTATGATGCCCGAGGAGAGGTATCCGGTAATTGCAACGACCTCCAAACTTCTGACAACCGGTGTCGATGTTCAGACGTGCAAACTGATTGTTATTGATAAGCAAATCTCATCTCTGACCGAGTTTAAGCAGATTATCGGTCGGGGCACCCGTATCAATGAGGAATTTGGAAAGAAATTCTTTACCATTATGGATTTCAGAAAGGCAACAGAGCTTTTTTCAGATCCTGACTGGGATGGACCTGCATTACCTGACGATGATTTTGATCCGGACTTTGAGCATAAACAAAAGGATACCGATCCCGATCAGGGCGATGGGAGAATTCGGTATTATGTGAATGATGTGGAGGTCTCTGTTGTTGCCGAGCGTGTGCAGTATTACAGCGCTAATGGCAGACTTGTTACCGAATCTCTGAAGGACTTCACCAAAAATGCGGTAGCAAAGGATTACCCCACGCTTGATGAATTCCTGAACCACTGGACGGATGCAAAGAGAAAGTCGGCTGTTGTCCGCGAACTTGAGGAAAAAGGGGTTTTAATTGATGCACTCAAAGAGCAGGTGGGAGCGGAGTATGATCCGTTTGATCTCATCTGTCATGTGGTATTTGACCGACCTCCGCTATCACGAAAAGATCGGGCAAAAAAAGTGAGAAAACAGTCATATTTTGACCGGTTCGGCAAAGAGGCCCGCGAGGTTTTAGACGCGATTTTAGACAAATATTCTGATGAAGGTCTTTTGGATATGGAGTCAATGGAGGTCTTACGGGTTGATCCGATCAGCAGTTTCGGAACGCCGGTTGAAATAATAAACGACATCTTCGGCGGCAGAAATAATTATATGAAAGCAATCCGTGGCCTTGAGACATGTCTTTATAGTGCTGAGTGCTGAATTTTCAGATAACAATATGGGCGTTCTTTTCTTTTTTGGGAGTGAATGAATATAATCAGGTTTTTTTATGTCCGTCAGTGCAACAATAAAATCAATACAGGATATCATGCGAAAGGACGCCGGGGTGGACGGCGATGCGCAGAGGCTGAGTCAGCTTGGCTGGATGCTGTTTTTAAAGATACTTGATGACCGCGAGAAAGAGTGTGAGGTCTTATACGATACGTACGCCTCACCAATTCCGGAAAATCTCCGGTGGAGAAGCTGGGCGTCTGACTCTGAGGGGATTACCGGAGACAAACTCCTTGATTTTGTGAACAACGTTCTCTTCCTACAACTGAAGGATTTGCCCACACCAGACGGTGCAAATTCGATGGTGTTTGTGATACGCGCCATCTTTGAGGATTCCTACAACTACATGAAGAACGGGACCCTTATTCGGCAGGTCATCAACAAGATAGAGGACGGAATTGATTTCAACAACACAAATGACCGCCATACCTTCGGGGATATTTACGAGAAGATTTTAAAGGACCTCCAGAGTGCCGGAAATGCGGGAGAGTTCTATACCCCGAGAGCCGTTACGCAGTTTATGGTGGAGCAGACCAATCCCCGGCTTGGCGAGCGGGTGATGGACCCGGCCTGCGGGACAGGCGGATTCTTGGCATCGGTTATTGATCTGGTGAGAAAAGCGGATGTCAAATCAGTTGAGGATGAAAAGATTCTGAAGCGCTCTGTCTCCGGGACGGAGAAGAAGTCTCTCCCGCATCTCCTGTGTACCACCAACATGATTCTGCACGGGATTGATGTGCCGGTGAATATTGTGCACGGCAACTCTCTTGCACGCCCTCTCCGTGATTACACTGAAAGTGACCGGGTTGAGGTTGTTGTAACGAATCCCCCGTTCGGGGGTCAGGAGGAGGACGGGATTGAGAAGAATTTCCCGGCCACATACCAAACAAGGGAGACGGCGGATCTCTTTCTCGTGATGATTATGCACCGCCTGAAGGCAGGCGGGCGGTGTGCAATCGTTCTTCCGGACGGGTTTTTGTTCGGGGAAGGGGTGAAGACGAAGATAAAAGAGAGGCTTCTCTCTGAATTTAATCTGCATACGATTGTGCGGCTCCCCAACGGCGTCTTCAGTCCCTATACCAGCATCAAAACGAATCTTTTGTTCTTTGAAAAGGAGGGGAAGACAACCGATGTCTGGTATTACGAACACCCGTATCCTGTTGGCGCAAAATCGTATAACAAGACGAAACCCATCCGCATTGCTGAGTTTGAACCGGAGAGAGAATGGTGGGACAACCGGACAGAAACCGAACAGGCATGGCGTGTGCCGGTTGCAGATATCATCAAAAACAACTACAACCTGGATATCAAAAACCCGAATGTGGAAGAGATTGACCTCGGCAACCCGGAGGAGATCCTCGCACAGTACGAGTCGGCACGGGCGGCGGCGGATGATATCCGGGCAGAGCTGTTGTCTGAGATTCGTGGGGCACTGGAGAGATGACGGCCCTCTCTAAATTTTTAATGGGATATTCCGGTCATTTCAGGGCTGATGATCTTGCATCAATGCCCGGTTTCGGGATGTCATCCGGTGAGATAAATAGAGAAATCGCACATCTCCTGCGGGATAATAAAATCGCATTAGACAGTACCGGAACAATTGGCTGGATATATGATACAGAGCTTTTTGAACGGTATCATGCAATGCCAGAACTGAGGGTGAGGTAAGGTATGACATCAGGTGTACCGGAAGCATCAGCATCCAGAAAGTGCTGTGATAATCAATCAACATCCGTAGAAATCCTCAAAAACAATTTTGAGACCTTGGCAAAGGCAAAGGGCGGCATCCCGAAACTCCGGGAGACCATCCTTCAGCTGGCCGTGCAGGGCAGACTCGTCCCCCAGAATCCGGAGGATGAACCGGCATCCGTTCTTCTGGAGAGGATTCAGGCGGAGAAGGCGAGGCTTGTTAAAGAGGGGAAGATAAAAAAGCAGAAGGCTCTCCCACCGGTTGATGAGAGCGATGTGCCGTATGAACTGCCGGAGAAGTGGGTTTGGACGAAATTGCAAAACATTGGAACTATAAATCCAAGAAATCAGGATATTTCTGATGATTTAGAAACTTCATTTATTCCAATGCCCTACATCTCAGAAAAATATGGAATTCCACCCATATCTGACGTAAAAAATTGGAGTGAAATAAAAAGCGGTTACACTCATTTTGGAGAAAATGATGTAGTTTTGGCAAAAATTACACCATGTTTTCAAAATGGGAAATCTGCCCACATAATTAATCTGAAAAATGGTATTGGAGCAGGTACGACAGAATTACATGTTTTCAGGGGTTTTTGGAATCAATTAAATCCAAAATATGTTCTATTATATCTCAAATCACCAAATTTTATTTTAGGGGGCATTCCAAAAATGACCGGATCAGCAGGTCAAAAAAGAATTCCTAAAGATTATTTTGCAGGTAATCCTTTCCCCATCCCCCCTCTCGCCGAACAGCACCGCATCGTCGAACGGGTGGACACCCTGATGAAACTCTGTGACGAACTCGAAGTCCGGCAGAACACCGAGTCAGAAAGGCGGCGGATGCTTCTCTTATCCTCGTTAAACGCCATCTTTGATACAAAAGAACCTGACGGGGCTGCGACGGCACGGGAGATTCTGCACGATAAATTCGACCTGCTCTTTGACGACAAAAAGAGCATTGCGGAACTCAGAAAGACCATATTGCAGCTTGCGGTGCAGGGCCGCCTTGTGGAGCAGAATCCAGAGGACGAACTGGCATCCGTTCTTTTGGAGAAGATTCAGGTAGAGAAGGCGAGGCTGGTGAAGGAAGGGAAGATAAAGAAGCAGAAGGCTCTGCCGCCTGTTGATTTGGATGAAGTGCCGTATGATCTGCCGGAGGGATGGGTTTGGACGAGGTTAGGTGAATTAATTGAATTAATCTCAGGACAACATATTCAAAAATCGGATTATTATGATTTCCCACAAGGTATCCCATATATTACTGGACCAATAGATTTTGGAGAGAAATATCCTATTATTTCAAAATGGACTGATAAACCAAAAACAATATCGAAGAAGAACAATATTCTGGTTACGGTTAAAGGTGCAGGATTAGGAAAAAATAATTTAGTCAATCTTCAAGAATTAGCTATTAGTCGTCAATTAATGGCTTTAAATTGTATTAAAGTAGATTATAAATACATATTTATTTTAATCAAATCGAAATATAATTATTTCCAAAAAAAAGGTGTAGGGATTGCTATACCTGGTATTTGCCGTGATGACGTTACTTTTATTATTCTTCCACTCCCCCCCCTCACCGAACAGCACCGCATCGTCGAACGGGTGGACACCCTGATGAAACTCTGCGACGAACTCGAAGAGCGGGTGTCGGCAAAAGAAGATGCGGCAGAGAGGCTTCTGTTGTCTGTCTGTGACGGTATCTGCGGGTGAAGGATACCCACCCCCTGGCAGATACCCCAGCAGATTAACTGGCATATACCCCCACTCCACAATTTTTATTACCGTTATATTCAATATGACAATTATAATGGCTCCAACGATAGTGGTCTCCTCTGACACCAAAGAGAACCTGAGGAAGTTCGGCGAAAAGGGAGAGACCTTTGACCAGATCATCAGGCGGCTGATGGAGGATGCCTGCTGGAGAAAGGCGGATGCACGCTGGAACATAATTCTTGAAGATGAGGAATTCACGCCTCTTGCAGACCTGTGAGGCATCCTATTTTTTTCTCCCTAAACGTAAAATTGCGTGAAACCAAGCGGCACGAATATGGACAGAAAAAGGGAGGTAACATACCTGAAAAGAGTGGGAAAATGGCGAAGACGGAGACAAAAAACGCACCCACACATAAGCCCGGAGCGGCCGGTTCTCAGTCGAGACGGCCAATACATCCTCCCTAAATATCTGACAATAGAGACCGCCAAATAATCAACATTATGCCGTTTTTTCAGCAAATAAAAGGCATTACAGCCATCTTTTTCCAGCTGAAAAAGAGATCCAAATATACGCCCATTTTACCCTTAAATTTCCCAACGCAGGAAATCAAAAAGGGTGGTAGAAGGGACATAAAATGAGGGGGAACAAAGTGGAGAAATTGTCGAAATATGGGGGAGAAAACACATACACACAGAAGCCCGGAGTGACCGGTTCTCAGCCAGGGCAGCCAATACATCCTCCCAAAATACCCACCAATAGAGGCCGCCCAATAATCCACAATAAACCGTATTTATAGCAAACAAAAGGCATTATACCCGTATTTTTTTGAAAGAAAAAGACATCCAAAAATACGCCCATTTTACCCTCCAATCCCCAAACACAGGACTTAAAAAAGGGTGGAAAAAGGACACACAAAAAAACCGGGACCAAACCAAATCGGCCCTGATTATTGCCTCTTTCATCCTCCAGGGAATTCATCCCCGGAGAATTCATTCAGGAAGCATTTCTGCAGAACCGATTATTCAATCATCACATCCGGAACCGGCCAGGGGCCGTCATCATACCTGTATGCCATCATAGCCGACATTCCCGCCATACCCGCCGGAGATGGGAAGGGTAACTGTCCCATACACCATCTCCGGATGTTCCAGACCACTAATAACCATCTTTGTGCGTGAAACGGTATAGAGCACATCATCCATGTAAAGCGATCGCAGCACAGAGTCAGGGGATCCCCAGTAATATCCGGACTGTGGGTCTGCGTTGTGCGTCACCGTCCCCTTCAGAACAAACCCGGTCTCTGGTGTCAGGCCATAGACATAGGCTCCCTGCCAGTATTTTGTCGAGTAGGCATCATATGACTTCCCTGTCACTGGCACCTTCACGATTTCATGCACCGGAAGGACAAGAATTCCCCGTGATGCATCAAAGAGAAACGCCTTGTGATCATTCAGTGCCTCAGAGTCAGTGCCCGGAAGACCTATCTCCACCGTATCAACCTCAGTCGGGTTATTCACATCAGCAACATCGAAGAGTGTCATCTTCAGCCCGCCGGTGGTGAACCCGCCCCACTCATTTGCCACCGTCTCCTTACCGATACCGATGATGTGAGTATCATCATACGGATGCAGGTAATCAGAGTAGCCGGGCAGCTTCAGTTCGCCGAGGACAGCAGGATTTTCCGGGTCTGAAAGGTCGATGACAAAGAACGGGTCCATCTGTTTGAACGTCACCAGATACAACCGGTCACCGACAAACCGGGCGGCATATATTCTCTCGTCCGGAGCGATGTATTCCAGTTTTCCTATTATGGCAAGGTCGGGACCAAGAACATAGACATTGTTGTACTGCACCCGTGCATCCCGTGTCCACTCGTTAACCGTTGTGGCAACTCTGAGATTGCCCTTGTATTCATCAAGAGAAAACTGATTCAGAAGGTGGCCAGGGAATGTTCCGGTGGCCGCATATGCTATTTCACCCTTTGCAACAGAGAAACGGTGAACCACAGACTGTTCACGGGGCTCTCCTGATGCCTCGTTAAACCCGTCCCATCCTCCCCGGTAATATGGCTGCTGCCACTCGTAGGCGATGTAAATATTCTCATCAGACACATAGAGCGTGGTCCCGTATCCCAGCAAAAAAGATTCTGCATCGGTGACCGTCCCGTCACGGATATCAAAGGATGTGGCAGTGGTAAACTGCCATGAATACCCCGGCATATCCGGCACAGAAACGGGTGGCTGTGCGATGAGTGTGTCACCGTCACGCACCTCCGGCATCTGCAGCATATCCCCGTAGCGCGACACCGATTCACGGGTAAAGAGGAAGACATCTGTTCCCTTCATGCGGCCGTCAGAATACGTGCCGCTCACCATCAGGTCACGAACGATTTTGGGTGCTGTCCGGTCACTGACATCATACACATAGACATGTGTCACATCCCGGGTGTACGGAACAGGTGCCGCACTCCCCTCTGGATGAATAAAGGACGTTTCACGAAGCGAGGAAAAAACCGCAAGCCGGTCGCCCGAAAGAAACAGATTTGAAGGAGTGCCGGTGAGCGGTGTGTCAGAAACAATCCCCGCACCAAGAGGGGGATAGGCATCCACAACGACCAACCGGCCACCACTTACCAGATAGATGTATTTCCCGTCATTTTTAATGAAATCAGCTTCATCGACTCCTGCCACCTGGACATTCGTGGACGAATACGTCTCTGCCTCATCTGAATTCTCTCCTTTCCATGCCTGCGGTAGCGTAGCCGCCGGAACCGGTGCCGGTGGCATTGCACTGTCAGTTATTGATTCCTCTGTAGCAACACGGACAATGCCACCCATGCCCATAGAACTGGTCGTATACCCATTGTCCGCCTGCGGCATACTGTCCAGATATGCAGACAGCGATGAAGCCGACGTAAATACCTGTATCCCGGATATATTCTCCGTTCCGGAAGGTTGTTCTGCAAGAATACCCGCACCGACAATAAGACAGATGACGACAATGCCGGCACCCAAAAGCCCTCTGATTACATTTTGATTCATTGTTATCCCCACACACCCATTATCCTGTAATGTGCTTCTATTGGAGAATGGGGGATAATTAAGTATCTTTGACTACGAATATTTTCGAACCTATCAAAAAAAAAAGAGATGTCGCAAACTCATGGGGGGGTTACAAATAAATGTCCGAATTTTGTTCAGATGCTACAGTTCCAGTTCAATAATCTCCGCATCAGGAGCGTTTTTTCGTATACTTGCAATACCTTTCATACATGAAGCTTTGGAGGAATAACCCTGGCCGATTGCAATGGTCTGACCATTCGCTGCTTTTAGACGGAATCGGTATTCCCCAGAGCGATCCTTATAAATCTCAAATTTCCCATGAGGCATGTAACCACTACCCCACATATGGAATGACACTATAAAAAGGTTCGCCGAAATTATCCCTGCTGCAGTAGTGACCATCATTTTTCCGGCACATTTTCATCCGGATAATACGTCAGGAGCGACCAAAAGCGCGGAAGGCTAAACCCTGTAATTTTTTATTCGACCAACACTCAAATAACAGCCGAAAACGTCAATTATTTCCAGAAAACCCCAATATATCGAATAAATTTATCACAACAACAGCTAAATTACCACAGAAATTCGGGAATATTACGGAAAACTGAAAGATAAAACGGGTATCCACATGCTCTCGCCACATTATAGTTGCCCAAAGAATCATAATATTTAAAGGTTTTTATTTTTGACCTGCCGCACGATGAAATCATTCATTCCCGGACGGCATATTTACATGAACCTGACGGCAGATTCATAATTATTTTTCACGATAATCTGACGGGACACCACCACGACAGCCCCGGGACTTCAGCTGCTCATATGTCCACTATGATATCCTGCCCAGTTCCTCATCCGGCACCCCAAAGAGACCGTAACAATTATCTGGATGCCGTGAATTATGTGACGCATGAAAAAATCCATCACACCGGTGCCGCTTCTCTACCCCAACCCGGTGCTCCTCATCTGTACATACAGCAGTGACGGAAGGCCGGATGCAATGACCGCAGCATGGGCCGGCATATGCTGTTCAAAACCACCCTGCATCTCAGTGGGTATCCAAAAGTCACGGCAGACCTGGGAAAACATCAAAGACCGGGGTGAATTTATGGTCTGTATTCCACCAGAATCCCTCGTCAAAGAGACAGATTACTTTGGTATCGCTTCAGGAAAAAACCTGAACAAGTTTACCGAGACCGGTCTGACACCGGTAACAAGCGATGTCATTGAAGCACCATACATTGAAGAATGCCCCATTGCAATTGCCTGCAGGGCACGAAACCTGATGCCCATCGGTTCGCATATACTCATTATCGGTGAAATTCTCTCGATACTCGCAGATGAAGATGCCTGCGGGGAAGATGGAATACCGGATATGAGTTTAATCAGGCCACTTCTGTATGATTCACTAAAAAAGACCTATTACACCATCGGGGAACCGTCAGGCAAGGCATTTTCGTCCGGGATGAAATTCCGGCGCACCGTACAAGAACCCTGACCGTTCACAACAGTGGATTATGTCTGCTAACGTCCGGTATCACTCTTTATCTCCCACCCCTTTTTTTCCCACATAAACCGAAAAAACAGGCAAACACATACAGCAGCATCCGGGAGAGAAACAGGATAAAACCCAGATAATGAAATTCAGAGGAAAAACCCGGATAATAAAATAAAGAGGAAAAACAGGATAAATGCAGTATCTTCCCACACAGAATATCTCCTGTATATATACCAATACTGCTGTATATTTGCATATTTTTCTACAAAACAGGACGCGATGAGATAATCCAGCGTAATGATATGACTTTATACCTATTCTAACGCATAATATAGAAGCAGAATCTTTATTCTGAATATACAGGAGAATACCATCATGGGAAAGGGAACAGTAATTCTTGCATTTTCCGGAGGCCTTGACACATCAATCTGTGTACCCCTCCTCAAAGAACAGTATGGATTTGACACCGTCATTACCGTTGCAGTCGATGTCGGTCAGCCGGAAAAAGACATGCAGATGGCCACCGAAAAAGGTGAGCTGATTGCAGACAAGCACTACACCATTGACATCAAAGAGCGGTTTGTCACAGAACAGCTCTTCCCGTCAATCAAGGCAAACGGTTCATACGAAGGCTATCCTATGGGAACAGCCCTTGCCCGCCCTCTTATTGCTGAAGAGATTGCAAAAATCGCCCGGGCAGAAGGAGCGACCACCGTCTCCCACGGCTGTACAGGGAAAGGCAATGACCAGCTGCGGTTCGACTTTGTCTTCCGCAAGGAAGGTCTTGACATCATCGCACCGATGCGTGAGATGAACCTGACACGTGAGTGGGAAATGGATTACGCCGAAAAACACGGCATTCCGGTACCCGTCGCAAAGGACAAACCCTACTCCGTTGATGAAAACTGCTGGAGCAGATCCATTGAGGGCGGACAGCTGGAAGACCCCGCATTCCACCCCCCTGAGGACATCTATGCATGGACCGTATCAGCCTCTGCAGCACCCGATGAACCACGCGAACTGGTTTTAGGGTTTGAGAACGGTGTGCCTGTCTCTCTGGACGGCGAACGCCTCGGTGGCTATGCACTCATCCGGAAACTCAACGAGATTGCAGGTGCCTGCGGTGTCGGCAGAAATGATATGATCGAAGACCGGATTTTAGGCCTTAAGGCCCGTGAGATCTATGAACACCCGGCAGCAACCGTTCTTCTGAAGGCACATGCTGACCTTGAACGCCTCGTCCTCACCCGGCACGAACTGGCATTCAAAGCAATTGTGGATGATAAATGGTCGGAACTGGGATACATGGGCCTTATCGATGAACCACTCTTCCAGGCACTCTCTGCCTTTATTGACAAAACACAGGAACGGGTCACCGGCACCGTTGATCTTATACTCTTTAAAGGCAGCGTGACCGTTGCCGGAAGGAGCGCAAAGGAAGCTATCTATTCCGATGATCTTGTATCCTTTGAAAGTACAACAATCGATCAGAATGATGCAGTCGGCTTCTCTGCCTACTATGGATTCCAGGCACGATTAGTCTCACAAATCAAAAAATAACCCAAATTTTCATTTTTTTCGCAACGATTTATTTGCTGTCCGGAGGTATCGATAAATATAACATCAGATAGTCGATAACGGTCTATTATGTGTGCCTTTTTCGATCGGTTTAAAAAACCAACACCAAATATCGTAGAAAGTCCCCCCCCGCCAATATCAGGACAGGGTGCAGGGCTTCAGAAACCGGAGTACCGGGTGAAGCCCTATTTCATCGTTGCATCTGTTGAGATGGGCAATACCACCACCAAATGTATCCTTACCGGCACAAACATGGAGACCGGACGTTCCTATATTATTCACAAAACGGTTTCAATGAGCCGTGACGTCCGACTGCCCAAACCCGGTGAAGAAATTTTTGGAACAACCCTTGTGGGCACTCCTATTACAAAGGAGTCTGTTGCAGAACTCGTCAGAGATACCCTGATAAAATGCCATAAGGATGCAGGGCTTTCCATTAAGGATGACCTGGACTTTGTGGTGCGCTCAACCGGTGTCGTTGCTGCAATGGATTCCCCGGACCAGGTAGGCGATTTCGTGAAGTCACTTGCAAACGGGTGTCTGATGGCCGGGGTGCCGCCAAAGAAGATGACACCCCCCATGTCAAAAGATAATCTCCCCAAAAAACTCCAGCCCTTTAGTTTTGCAGACAAAGTAACCTTCTGCGGCACTGTTGCAGGAGTCACCCCCCCTATCGGTTCATCAGGGGTTGAACTGGTGGCAAACGAGATGGAGGGAGAACTCGCAATGGCAGGAATGAAGGAAGGTGCGAAATGGACCACGGTTGATTTCAGAAATCCCTGCCTCTCAATTGATTTCGGCACCACCCTGGACGGCAGAATCACGAGTTACGTCGATCCAAAGGCTGAATATCCCTTTGCACGAACCATCGGCAATTTCTGTGGTCTTGCAGGCGCCATTCCTGATGCCATCGTCCGCGGCACGGGGCTGGTGCAGGAAGGAAAGGGAACGGCACTTGACCTCTTTGGAGAGAAAAGCATTGTCGGTGGTCTTTCCCGGAGAAAGAATGCAATCGTCCTTGAATATGAAGAGCAGGCCCATGAAAATATTGACATCCGGATTGTCCCCCCTGACCGCAAACACTTCGGTAAGGTGCCACTCTGTGCTGATATTGCCATGGAATCAGGTATTGCCCTGATTGGCTGCGATAGCGGGACAGATTACAGCGGAGAAGAGATACTCAAGGAAATTGGGGCAGATATATATAGAAATCATGGGAAAGATGTCCTTACACAGGTCATTGACCATGTCTGTGCACGAATGGCCCTGCGCCTCCTGGATGTCGCAGCAGAGGAGAATCTGATTCCCCCGAACGCATCCATCGGATTCACCGGTCGGGCAGCAATATCCGGCAGAAAACCGGAGATAATCATGGAAGGGATCACAGAACGTGGCCTCTTTGATAATCCAAATGACCATGTCGTCTTCGTTGATGACGGACTGGCACGCGGTGCGTCACTCATGGGACGCTGCATGCTCTCCCTCGGGAAACCAAAAGAACCCATTGGAGGCGTACGCGGCGGACCGTGTATTATGAACAGGCGTATGAAGATTGGAAAATAAATGGAACAACACACATGACAGAAGGTAAATTTGACTTAATAATACCGCCAGGCGTTCCCCGCAGTATAATCTTTGCGATCGATAAAGAATATGACGACGTTGAAGTGGTCATGAGAAAACGGCAACTCTACTTTGCAAACATGGAGGGAGATTCCCGGGAACTGCTCGCTTTCCGTGGCACACGGGAACGTATTGAGAAGGTGCAGGAAGACCTGTACAACCGGCTGGATGCCTTTATCTCAGAAGATAAATGAGATAAAGACCAAAAAAATACCTTTTTTAACAAACCAATTCCAAAACCCTATTATTCTGAATCGCGAATACTCTCATTATAATGGTCTGGATAAAGTCCATCGAAAATAATTATGTCAATGTTGACAGCATCATCTCAATTACCTTTGACACCAAGTGCAATGCATTTGTAGCAGTAGTCGGCCACCGTGACATCAGACTTCAGCACAAAATATACCAGCATAAAACACTGGAAAGCATTCTGCAGGGGACATCACCAAAGGGAGATGACGAAATTCTGGAAGATATGATCCTGATTATTGAAGATGCAAAAAAAAGCGGCGAATTGCCGATTATTGATTTTATGAAGTTAATGAATTAATACCAAAAAATCATTTTATTCCCAGAAGCATCGTTAAGAGAGCTTTCTGGGCATGCAAACGATTTTCAGCCTGGTCCCATACAATGGAGGCAGGGCCGTCCATCACCGCAGCGGAAATTTCCTCACCACGATGAGCAGGAAGACAGTGCATCACCTTTACTCCATCAGCAGCGTTCTGCATCAGAGCGTCGTCCACCGTAAACCCTGCAAAGGAACGGAGCCGGGCATCATGTTCGTTTTCACTCCCCATTGAGGTCCATGTGTCAGTATAGATGACATCCGCACCTGAAACGGCCTTTTCCGGGGATGTGCATATTTCATACCGTGCATTTACACAGTCAGCCTCGTTTAGAATCTCCTCTTTTGGCTGGAACCCGTCAGGGGACGCAACAGCCATACTATAGCCTGCCATCGGTGCTGCAAGGAGGAGTGAATTGCAGACATTATTGCTGTCACCGACGTATGCCACCCTGAGGCCTTCCGTTGTTCCAAACGTCTCTTTCATCGTCATGATGTCTGCAAGGATCTGACAGGGGTGTTCTTTATCGGAAAGACCATTTATGACCGGAATGTCTGCATATTTTGCAAGTTCAACTGCCGTCTCATGCCGATAGGAACGGATCATGATGAGGGAGAGATACCGCGAGAGGACACGGGCGGTGTCCCGGACCTCTTCTCCACGGCCCAGCTGCATGTCATCCGGATTCATAAAAAGGGCGTGTCCACCCAGTTCAAACATCCCCACTTCAAAGGAAGTACGCGTCCGGGTAGACGCTTTCTCAAAGATCATCCCCAGTGCGCACTTTCGCGGCAGAGAATGGTCTGTACCTGCGATGCGCAGTGCTTTGAGATGAATCGCAGAGTCAACAATACCATGCAGTTCAGCGGTGGAAAGATCCAGGATGGAGAGGAGATCACGTTTCATCTTATTTCCCTCATATGGGCCATCCGCCTCTCAAGGACTTCCTCCGTGCCGATATCACGGCGGTACCGGACAGCACCTGTCACCGATTCAACAGCCTTCTGTGCCTGCATCTCAGCCTCTGCAAGCGTGTCCCCAAGGCCGACAAAGGCAAGAGTGCGGGACGTCTGGGTAAAATACGCACCGTCTTCAAGGGTGATATTGGCAAAGTAGAGTTTCGCATCCCCATAATCACCAACAGTGAGGGGCTTTCCCTTCTGCGGCGCATCAGGATATCCTTCCGGCACCAGATATTTACAGACCGATGCCTGCGGTGCAAAGGATACATCAGCCGGTGTGAGCGTACCTGCTGCCATTTTGACCAGAGTCGCTGCAAAGTCAGATGTGAGAAGCGTAAGAAGGTTCATCGCCTCGGGATCCCCAAACCGCGCATTGAATTCAATCACTTTTGGCCCGTCTGCCGTATTCATGAACTGGCCATAGAGGAACCCTACATAGGGGAGGCCTTCTGTGTTCAGCGCAGAAATGACCTTTTCCATAATGGCAAATGCCCGGGATTTGTCTGCATCGGTGACAAACGGGAAGGAGTGATCTTCCATGGAATATGACCCCATACCCCCGGTGTTTGGCCCGACATCTCCTTCATATGCCCGTTTGTGGTCCTGGACAAGAGGCATTGGCACAAGATGTGAGCCATCAACGAATGCCATCAGGGTGAACTCTTCACCAATGAGCCGTTCTTCGAGAACTACCTCGCCACCTATCTCTCGGATGTAGTCTTTTGCACCTTCACGGTCGAGGTGCTCACCCATTATCTTCACCCCTTTGCCGCCGGTCAGTCCAATAGGCTTTATGGCAAGGTCTGCATCATGTGCATCGATATACCTGCATGCATCCTCCGGATCGTGGAACGCCGCATATCCCGGGCATCCCTCAATCCCATGATCACGCATCAGGTTCCGGCAGAATTCCTTGTCAGTCTCAAGCCGTGCGGCTTCTTTTTGTGGACCAATGCAGGAAATGCCACGGGCAGCGAGTTCATCAGCGAGGCCTGCCTGCAGTGGTGCCTCAGGGCCAATGACTGCATAAAGAATCCCATGTGACTCTGCATAATCAGCAACCCGACCTGTTTCTGTTTCTTTACAGATACACACATCTGCAGAAAGTGCAGCGATACCGGGGTTTTCCTTCCCCATCACAGAATAGATTTCAACGTTGCTGCTACGTGAAAGGGCATCGGCTATTGCATGCTCTCTGCCCCCTCCACCCACAACAAGAATTTTCATATTTATTATTGCGTAGCAGACAGTTAAAAGGTTATTATTGACGGAGAAGGTCAGAGACACGGACGAGCGGAACCAGAGTCACACCGGCATCATTCAGGAGGCGGGATGCCCCCTGTTCACGGTCCACAACGGTCACGACAGTCTCCACCACAGCACCGGCATCCCGGAGCGCATTGATGCCATACATGACACTTCCCCCGGATGTTGTCACATCTTCAACCAGAAGCACATGCTTCCCTTTCACATCACCGATGATAGTGCCGCCCACACCATACGCCTTCTCTCCTTTTCGGATGATGGCATAGGGCTTGTCAGACGCTAAGGATGCGGCAACAGCGATGGGCACCGCACCAACTGCAACACCGGCGACACAGTCATATGCCCCCATTTCGTCAGAGATGGCGTGGCCGATTGCCGCAAGCAGGGCAGGCTGGGTCGCTGCATCTTTGATATTAATATAATACGTGCTCTTCTGTCCGGACGCAAGGGTGAAATCACCGAACTGTATTGCCCCGTATGTAACGAGGGACTCTTTCACTGTTGTATTCATTGTTTCATTCGCTGTTGTATTCACTGAATTATCTACCATGGTACGTCTTTCACTCCTATGAGATAGCCAATAATATTTGCTCCGCGATGGAGAAGGGGGGTCAGAATGATAATCCAGACCAGTATAAGGGGAGTGATGGTGGCAATTACCCACGCATAATTAAAGATAAGAAGCAGGGCAAACGCTCCAAATACGAGATCATACTGGTCTGCTATCAGCCATTCTTCCCCACGGACTTTGTTGAGGCGCCGTTTGGCAAAACTCTTCACCATATCTCCCAGAAGGGCACCAAATGCAAGGCAGACCACAACGGAAGGTGTCAGTAGTGAGATGCCAAGGTACGGCTCTAATGCCATCTGAATCATCCCTATGACAATTCCCGACAGTACACCACCAAAAAAACCGCGCCAGGTCTTGCCATTCCCCAGCATTCGTCTTCCGTCACGCCAGTTTCTCCCGCCATCGATTGGTCTTCCGCCGCCAAAAACAGCAGCCGCTGAATTTGGAAGATACGCAGGAATCATAATCCAGAAAGCGAGGAGTAAAGAAAACAGGATGTCATATATACTGATACAAATTCCTCCCCGGAAGTACAGGAAGTATAAGACTGAAAGAAATCATTAAGGTATCGGATTACTATTTACTGCTAAATCATTTCAGGATTATTCGCTAAATATGCGCAACCAAACAATTTCAGCATTGTTTCGCGGACAAATTTTACCAGAAAAAATTGTCGGAAAAACAATCCTTAATACAGACGGGATGAATAATAGAGAACAGTCGTTGATTTTAGATACATGATAACTCCGCGTGATGTTCAATGGTGACATTAAAACAAACAACAAGCCTGTGCCCAAAATGTGGGGCAATTCTGCCGGCAGAAATAATTGAAGAGGACGGAAAGATTTTCATCGTGCGGGAATGCCCTGAGCATGGGGTGAGTAAAGATCTCTATTGGTCCGATGCAGAGATGTATAAAAAATTCGATGTTTTCGAAGGAATTGGACCAGGTATCGACAATCCCCAGAAAGAAGTGGTAAACGGATGTCCGCTGGACTGCGGGCTCTGCAGCAATCATAAATCAGGAACACTGCTTGCAAATATCGACCTGACAAACCGCTGCAATCTTGCCTGTGATTTCTGTTTTGCAAACGCGCATGCATGTGGCTACATCTATGAACCATCCTTTGATGAAATCGTTGCCATGATGCAGCTTCTGCGCGACCAGAAACCGGTTCCGACTCCGGCGGTGCAGTTCTCAGGGGGAGAACCCACCATGAGAGACGATCTCTGTGCCATTGTTAAAAAGGCAAAAGAGATGGGATTCAGCCAGATACAGATTGCCACAAACGGTATTAAAATAGCACAGAATACACAGTATGCAGCAGCCCTGAAAGATGCAGGGGTTTCCACTCTCTACCTTCATTTTGATGGCGTTACCCGGCAGACGAATCCCCTCATTAAAATTAGTAAAAAGGTCATTGAAAGTTGCAGAATAGCAAAACTGGGGGTTGTACTGGTGCCGACCATCATAAACGGCAGAAATGACCATGAAGTCGGAGACATCATCCGGTTTGCAGCAGACAATGTCGATGTTGTCCGCGGGGTCAATTACCAGCCGGTTGCATTCACCGGTGCTGCATCAGCAGAGAATGTGGCAAAAGAACGGGTGACTATTCCTGACCTTGTTCAGAGAATCGAGGAACAGACGGGAGGAAGAATTAAAAAAGATTACTTCTACCCTGTGCCCTGTGTACTCCCATTTTCCGATTTAGTTGAGACCTATACCGGAGAACCACAGGTGCGCTTCACCACCCACCAGCACTGTGGGGCAGCAACCTATGGGTTTGTCACTGAAGACGGTCTCATTCCCATTAATGAGATGATTGATGTGGACGAGTTCTTTGCCGCTGTCAAACAGATGGGAAATAAACTGAACCACGGTGATGGCTCACTGAACAAGTACAAGACTCTCGTCGAAGGAATCAATGACATGAGAGTCGCACTCAAAGATAACAAAATCAGCACCAACACGGCTTTCTGGAAGATTATCGCGCAGACGCTTGTCAAGCATGATTTTGCAGCACTGCGAAAGTTCCACTGGAATGCGCTTTTTATCGGCACCATGCATTTCATGGACAACTACAATTACGACACGGCACGCGTGCAGCGCTGTTGTATCCATTATGCAACCCCGGACGGGACACTGATTCCTTTCTGCACCTACAACAGCGGCCCCGTATACAGAGAAGAAATCTGGCAGAAATATGCACAGCCAATCGTCACAAAGGATAAAATTGTTGATCCTGATACCATCTTCTGAAAAAACAGATATCACACCAGAACAAAATCGAAAACAATAACCCTCTTTTTTCCATTACATTGGAGTTACACAGATGATCTACATTGTTCCAAAACCAACTGACACCCCTGATGACAACTCCACGGGGATGGTCATTCGCGCATTAAAAGACCGTGATTACCCCTATGAACTGCTTGACATAGACACAATAGACCCTTTCTCCCCTGATATTTCAGGAGAGACAATTTGGGTTTGCGGTATTAAACAGGACGGAGTCCAGTTTGAAGTCATCAGCGCCCTGGCACTTGCAAACAGAATGGTAAATGACCCTCACACGATTGCTGTCTGTGCAAGCAAAGCGCAGACCACCGCACGTCTGCTGAAGGCAGGTGTCCCGACACCGGATACCATATTCACCGGTTCACTCATCGAGGCAGAACGGTTTCTGTCCCGCCACGAGAAAGCAGTCTACAAACCCCTCTACGGATATGACGGGAACGGCATCTTCCCGTTCACGGATATTGGTGAACTTCCCGAAGGTCCCTATTATCTCCAGGAATTTGTAGAAAATGATCGCGACTACCGGGTCTTTGTTATTGGCGGGGTTGCGGTGGGGGCCATCGTCCGGGTATCTGACACCTTTGCACACAATATCCATCAGGGAGGATTTGGTAGTGCTCTCACAGAATTACCAGATGCAATGAAAGAGGTTGCTGGAGCTGCTGCACGGGCAATCGGGATTGACTACTGTGGTGTTGACCTGCTGGAACGTGGCGATAGCTATACCGTTCTCGAAGTCAATGGCACACCAAACTGGCACTGTATGGAAGCACCCATCCCTGAACTTCTCGCAGACTACCTCATGAAAGAAGACAAAAAAAATAACGGTTAGGGAAGATAATCAATATCTTTTTCCGTCCGCTGTGCCAGTTCACGCATGCGTGCAGCGATACGGGTCGGAGCTGAATGTTCGTTGTCTTTCATAATTTCTGCAATCTCCTGACCAAGAATAAAGATTGCATGTTTATGCTCCATCTTACTTTTGTGAACCTGACTGGGATCAATTTTCAGGGCGTAATATTCTGAAAAATCATTTTCAGGAGTTTCTTCCTCAAAACTGTCCTTGATCTCTGCCATTATCTTGTGGAGCCTGATTAACTCTTCTTTGTGCACTGTCTCTCACTCACCCGTCCGCTTTTACTGGATAAATCACAAAGAAACCATCTGTATAAAGAGATGGTTTCCACCACCAATCTTATCGCATTATATATCTCCGTTTTATGCATTTAAGGTATTGGAGCAGGTAAAAAAAGAGTGAAACAAGATTTATAAGTCAATTCAACGTCAGATCTTCTGCAATCAGGTGATTCTTATCAGTTTTATGGACACAGGCTTTTTAACAATCCCGGAAAATTCCGGTGCTGCGATATATTTCAGATCAGCTGAATACGCATAATCAATTATTTTCTGGTCCACCATACGGTCAATAACAAGGCCATTCCCGCCGGGAGGCATGTTTGTGAGAAGGTCATCTGTGAGATCTGCATCAGACTCTTTCAGAATATCCCATTTATCCGAAAGAACCCGTGCCATATGTTTCTCTTTTACCTCTGACATGTGCCACTCCATTGACCCGGGCTGTTTCTGGATTCGCACCTCTTCCTGATGCCTGCGAGCCCGTTCGCGCGTGCTCGAATCAATCATCTCCATTCTGTGATGCAGTTCAGGGATGTCCACTTCCCCGTCTTTATTGATGATATATTCAACCGGGATCTTATTTCTGAGTGGTTTGATGATCTCTTTTCGGGTCATATCCTCCACCGATCTGCCCCGCGGACTGATGGCGACAAAATCGATTTCAGCAACCTGTACCAGTTCACTGAGAATCAGGTCTCCCCCTCTGTCACCATCGACAAATGCTGTTGCCGTCTTCCGGTTGCAGAGACTGACAATTGTTTCCGGAATATTGGTCCCTTCGACGGCTACGGTATTTTTTATCCCGTATTTCAGAAGATTGATGACATCAGCGCGCCCCTCAACCACAATAATGGCATCAGCATCCGGTGCATTGGGACCGGCAGGCAGTTTTTCCTCACCCAGTTCGATAATCTTCTCTATCCGTGACGACACGCGAACAGAGTCCATGATGTCATTTGTGTCAATCGAGCCTTCATCGAATGATTCGATTAAGAGTTCTTTGGCACGAGTAATTATCTGCTGACGTTTGGTGACCCTGATATCTTCGATACGGTCAACAGTTACCCGCGCAATACAGGGCCCGACCCGGTCAATGGTCTCCAGAGATGCGGCAAGAATAGCCGTTTCTGCCTTGTCAAGGGATGAAGCCATATGGATAAAACCTTTTGTCTCACCCTTTACGCTCGCAATCTGGGCATCTATCCGTCCCATCCTGCCGGTGCGCTGAAGCTCACGAAGATCGAGTTCCTCTCCCAGAAGTCCTTCTGTCTGGCCAAAAATGGCACCAACGACATCAGACTTCTGTACCACCCCCTCTGCTTCTATTTTCATGTGTATGAGATACTTTGTGGTATCCTGTGAATGCATTGAATAATCCTCCAAATAATAATGAAAATGCCGTGCCCCTGTAATTCTGTGATACCGACTGCGCGAGCATATTTTAAATTACTGCCCGCCGCTATTTAAATGAATTGAAATCGGAAATTGTGTTTTGTCTTTCGGAATCATGTTTTGTCTTTCGGAATCGTGTTTTATCTTCCTGTACAAACGGACTATCTGTACAACAGAGTACCTTTCAGAAGGCATGAAAAAACGCACATACCCCCATATTACGCACACATACACATCGAAAAAGAAGAGAAAACCAACCGATGATCGTTTCGATAGAATGGGAGAAAACGTTCAGACAAAAGACCAAAGAAAGAACCCGCTGGATAAACAATCCACTACCCGGATAATTCACCGGATAAACAATATACAACCAAAATAATCCGCTGGATAAACATTATTTACTACCCGCATAATTCACCGGATAAACAATATACAACCAAAATAATCCACTGGATAAACACAATTTACTACCCAAATAATTCACCGGATAAACAATATACAACCAAAATACCCCATCGGGTATATCAGCTAAAGAAGGCTGTCCAGAGTCTTTACGAGCGTATCTTTGTCAAATCCATAAATACAGACCCGTTTGACCGATGATGTCTGGCCACTTACAATGGTGACAGACGACTTCGAAACACCAAGAACAGATGAAACAAGTGCAACGATTGCTTTATTCGCCTTTCCTTCAACAGGCGGTGCACGAATACTGCACCCGACAGCAGATCGCCACTCATTTACTCCCGCAGGAAATGTTTCCCGTTTGGAACCGGCGTGCACATCAAGCATGCAATAGACACAGCCATCCCCACTCTCTATAGCACATGCTGCTGATGTCATAATAATCTAATATTTAGTATAAATGTGGCCTGACACTAACAAACATGGATCATATGTGGCATGCGCCGTTCATCACCTGTTCTAAACCCATTGTCAGGCCGCCTGTCGCACACCTGGGTTGTCCCATGGATCATATCCAGAACTTTGCCAATCGATCACCCGGGGACCTATTGATGTGCAGTGTCAGCATATACTATTCAGTTTCTGAGGCTTTATATCCTCTGCCCGGTATCCACAGTCCGTCCGCCTGGCTGAATTCATTGCGCATATATGAGATGTGGCCACCTACACAGGTGATTTGAGGAAATACCCCCTGCATGCCTTCATAGGGAGTCCATCCTGCACGGGAATGGAGCGTGTCTGCGGTGATAGTCTCTGTCTCCTGCTGCGGATAGAGGGCGAGATCCGCGGGCGAACCGGGCAACAATGTTGATGCATGGATGCCTAAGAGATGTGCCGGTGTATACACCACCTTCTCAAGGAGTGAGGTGAGCGCAATTCTGCCCCGGTATACCTGTGCTAAGAGGAGTGGCACCATCGTCTCCACACCCGGAATACCTGAGGGAACCGCAGAGAATGACTGCGACTTTTCCCCTACGGTATGGGGTGCGTGGTCTGATGCAATAACAGGTATTGCATCCCACATCTCCCAAAGTGCCTTTCGTGTTGCCTCATGGCGGACAGGAGGATTCACCTTGCAGTAGCCCTCCGGAACCGTGCCATGTTCTTCAATAGAGAGGAAGAGGTGGTGGGGCATCACCTCAAAGGTTGCCGGCGGAGCCATCATGGCCGCCTCTGCACTCAGAGGAGATGAGAGATGACAGAAATGGGCTGACAACCCCGGGGAAAATCGTGCTGCGAGCATCTCCATACACGTTTTTTCACCTGCATCCGGGCGGAGAAATTCATGTGCCGTAAGCGAGGTATCATCGCCGGGGATGACATCCTCACAGTGAAGGGTGACAAGCGCATCCAGATTAGCAATAACAGAGAATGCTTTTGCAAGTTCATCGGGAGTGACCGCACTTCCATAACTGGAAGCAGCAGCGAAGGTCTCCCCAAAGGCAAGGGCACCTGCCTCCCAAAGGCCGGTGATGTCCGATTCCCCGGAGACATACCCATTGATACCAAACCGGCAGTATGCATCCCGCGTGGCCTCTGCCACACGCCCCCTGAAGGCAGCAGCAGTGGTCAGAGACGGTACGGTATTCGGCTGGTCGACAACCGTCGTCACCCCTCCGGCAAGCGCACTCTGTGATCCGGTGACCCAGTCCTCCTTGTATCCCTGTGTTTCACCGCCCCGCATATGTACATGCATATCAACAGCACCGGGAAGACAGAGAAGACCGGAACAGTCAATCGTCCGGTCAGCACGTCTGCCGGCTCCGACGTGGATAATTTTGCCACCCGCAAGAGAGATATCTGCCACTCTCCCGCCCGGCAGAAGAACATTTTCCAGTGCAATTTCAGCATCAGAAGACATCGTTATAACCCCTTAATTCCCAAATGTTCCTTCTCCTCACCAAGAGCACGCAGGATATCCTTTTTTTCTGCATACCATACCTCTGCGAAATGGTTCGGATAGTACCGGAGTTTCGCCTCCCGGAGGCCAGGCACCCCAAGGTCGGATTCACGGTTGATGAAGGCATACCCCTTATACTCTTCAAGGTACCGGGCAGTCTCCTGGTTAATCACCTTATAATTGCCTTCACAGTCAGGAAGCCCTTTTTCAAAGTGAATAAGTGCCATATCATCATTCATTCCCTCATAGATGGAGAGCGCAGATATTTTTCCGTCTACCCATATCAGCAGTCCTTCCAGACCCAGTTCTGCAAAATGATCTACGCAAAAGAGAACAGCCGTCTTCTCGTGGGCGAGGACTTCATTCTCCTCACAATGTTTCCATTCACACCACTTCCGGAGAAATTCTTTAATTTCCGGAACATTTTCACTCGTGATTGTCTCTACCTCATACGAACAATTCCGGTTAAATTTGTTGATATGCTTTCTCATCCCGAGGTATCGTTTGCCGGGAAGATGGGCGAGATCACCGGTCAGGTAGATATAATCAAAGAAATCCCGGTCGGTGTGCAGGGCAAGTCCGGGAAGTTCATGCAAAATCCAGTCACGGGTGGGGCGGTCAAATACGTAGAACGGCCGGTCTCCCCCGGTCTCTGCCGACAGGCGCAGGAGGTCACGTAAGAGGGCAGGATTCCGGGGCCCAATGGGTGCGTGATAAAGGCGTTTTTCATTGATGACAGCTGATATCAGGAGCGTATTCTCCAGATATGCATAGGAATAGTCCGAGTAGCCCTGCCATGCGATCATCGTGGAAAAATTGTTCTCACTATGTATTTGGGGAAATTTGGAGAATATTTCGTGAAAAAATGCCCCGTCTTTCATTTCGACCGGGCAAAAATCATCAGGGGTGATCATTGTTTTCCTTCACTCCTTCGTATTTCATGGGCAGATGATTGTCCATTGGCATAAACCCGAGAGGGGTATAAAAGGTATGAGTGCCGGGTTCTGCAATGAGGGCAATCCAGGTAATGCCCGCCTCATGGCAGGTATCAACGAGGAGTTGAACAATACGTTTGCCGATGCCCTGTCCCCGGCAGCGAGGATTCACAACAACATCCTGAATATAGGCATCAGCGACACCATCAGAGATGAGGCGCCCCATACCGACAGCTTTGTTATCTTTGTCGTGCGCAACGACGACAGCATAACTGCCCTTGAAAAGGGGGAGTATGACGCTTGCGGCATCCGCATCCCCATCCCACCATCCTGCACTGCAGTATAAAGCGACGATATCTTCTGCATCCCATTCATCCACGACGACGACCGTTATCTCTTCAGTATTCACGTTAATATTATCTCTCCTCTGCTATCGGGTACACATTTTGACAGAGGGGTAAAAAAAAGGATGTATCAGCATACCCGTGGAACGGGATCGCCGATGGGTGCCTCGATAAAGCGTTCTCCGCCAATAGAGGTCTCAAGAATCACCGATGTGCCTTCTTTCACAACACCGATAATGGCTGCATCTTTGCCCAGCGGGTGTGACCGGATGGCAGCAAGGATGGCGTCTGCATCCTCTGGTGCGACACCCATGACAACCTTGCCTTCATTTGCCACATCAAGAGGATTTATTCCCAAAAGGTCAGAGGCACTTTTCACACTGCGCCGGATGGGGAGGGACTCTTCTTTAATACGCACCTGCACACCGGACTTCTCTGCCATCTCATTGATGGCATTGGAGAACCCGCCGCGGGTCGGATCTTTCATTGCGTGAATGTCACCTGCAGCGAGAGCTGCTTCGACCAGTGGCCAGAGGGGGGCAACATCTGACCGTATCTGCTCACCGAGATCAAAACCCTCGCGGTGAGTCATAATTGCCATCCCATGGTCGCCAATGGTGCCACTGACAATGATCACGTCACCGGGCACAAGGCTACAGTCACGCACCGGTTTCTCTGCCACACCAACACCTGCGGTGTTGATTGCAATACCGTCAATTGCACCCCGCTCAAGGACTTTGGTGTCGCCTGTTACAATCGCAGCGCCGCACTCACCAAGGGCTTCATCCATCGAGGCGACAATTTTTTTGAGGACATCAATATCAAATCCCTCTTCTATTATCATCGCACAGGAAAGGGCTATTGGCCGTGCACCCATCATTGCAAGATCATTTACGGTGCCGGATACGGCAATTCTCCCTATGTCGCCACCGGGAAAGAAGAGGGGTTTTACGACATGACTATCGGTGGTAAAGACCAGATTCTGACCACCAAAAGGAATCACCGCACCATCATCGAGTGCTTCCAGTCCGATACCGCCTGCGTTATTGTGGGTATACTTGGTTAAAGTCTCACCAAGAAGTTCAGAAAAGACTGCGCCACCGGCGCCATGCATCAAATTGACTTTCATTCATCATCAACTTCTATCTCGATATTTGTTACGGATATTTCGCGTCCTTCAACAATTTTCGGAAGCTTTCCACAGTTCGGACAGACATACTTTTCATCGCCTTTGTATCCACATGGACATTCTGTCTTCACCGGAATATTCCGATATTCAAGAACAGCACCCTGAAACAGTTCATCCTCTTCAGAGAGGGCAGAAAACAGAAATTCAACCTGTTCAGGGTTGATCATACTCATCTCACCAAAATCAGCTGAGATCTTCTTTACCCGGGTTGCAGCATTTTCAAGAGCTGCACGACGTGCCGTTGCATAAATATCATATGCAACCGTGTACTCGTGCATTATTCCTCCATTGCTGCATACACTTCTTCGAAAACTTTGAGCGTTTTTAGTGCCTCTTCCCTGCTCAGCTTCTGGATTGCAAATCCAACATGAACAAGGACATACTCGCCAACTTCAACATCCACAAGGTCAATACGGACTTCCTGTTTCAGGTCGCCGTAGTCAACAACTGCAATGTTGCCGTCTTTGATTTCGAGCACTTCAGCCGGTATTGCTATACACATATGTTCTCCTCTTTGAACACACCGGGAGTGTGAATTAAAAAATGATTCAAAAGCGCCGGGAAGGAGATTTGAACTCCTGAGGTGCGAACACCAGTGGCTTTCAAGGCCACCGCCTTTCCGGGCTAGACTATCCCGGCCCATATAGTAGTCGGTGCTTCCAACTTAAAAAATAGTGTTATTTGCGTATTCCTGCACATCCGATGACAAACAGTGCAAAAATTAGCATTACAAGTGGAAATGGCGACTCTGTGGGCTCAGAAACAGGAATGACGTCACCAAAATAGGATGCCGCTGCTGTGTTGACGATTACCGATTCCGCATTGGTTGCCGTGATGGTAACCGTTCCTTCGTCCCCGACACGCACAGGCATTACCTTCAGGTAGAGCATTCCCCCGGATGAGGTGACCGTAAAGTCCTCCGGCGCACTGCTGCCACTCTCATCGACACGCACAGGCACACCCGTCCCGTCCGTGTAGTATATGCGCCAGTCAGTGCCGGTGGATGTGGTGATTCCCACGGTACCCGGCAGAGTGTCGACAATAAAGTAGACAGGTGCATCATGGGATGCAACAGCAGACCCGGAAATCATCTTTCCGGAAGTGGTGGCGGCGGTCGGTGTGGCAGTGGATGAACCAACAGACGTACCCGGCTCTTCCAGCGTGAAACTCATACGCGAAATAAACTGCGCCTCATTATTCCGGAAGTCAGAGAATTCAGCGTAATACCGCCCGGGACCAGGAACAGGGACTGCCTCAGAGAAGGAACCATCGGCGTCGGTCCGGACATAGGTCGGGCCATATATGACAGTGCCGCGACTGTCTGTCACTTCAATCTGGAGACCGGCGGACCCGACTTCAGGGGCCCTGCCAGAGAGAGACAGTGTGTTCCCCGATATCTGGGTTGTGGGAGATAGTATGGTAATCTCACCGGAACGGTCAACGACCTTAAAAATAATGGCCCGGTCTGATCCCGAACTGAGAGGATAGTCCATGATATCCTCAGCAATCTCTAATTTGTAGGTCCCCCCCTCAAGGGCAAGAGTCTGCAGCTGAATAGACCAGTTACCGCCCTGCTGTATCACGAGGTCCTGCGATGTAAGTTCCCGTGCCATGGGCTGAACTTCATACAGGGTAATAGATGTACTGTACCCGGGAGGAAGGGTGCTCGTACCCCCAATGGTGACGATATCGCCGCGGTAGACTTCGTTTGGACAGGAACACTTTATTTCATAGGCAGACACTGCCCCGGAACAGAGCATAAACAAACCCAACAGGCATGCCACCTTTTTCATATTCAGATGCCTAATCATTGTACACTAATGATATCAGACGCAATACTAAAACCTCTCGCATCCTGGACCAGTATAGACCGGTATCAGGACGAGGAACTGCCCTGCCTGACAGTTATATTCAAGAGTGGCGGGTGCAGCTGGAACCAGTGCCTGATGTGCGGCTACCGGTTTGAACGTGCCAACACCAAAAATCAGGAAGAACTCCTCGCAGATATGCGGGGACAACTCCGCTGGGTGGCAGAAAACTATCATCGGGATTCATATGCAATCGTGAAAATATTCACCTCAGGCTCCTTTTTTGACCCACGGGAAGTCCCTCCTGCATTTCGCGATGATGTGGCAGCGCTCTTTGCGGGCAAAGTTGTCATCGCAGAGACACGGACGGAATATGTGGAGGAGGGCGCGCTCACCTCGTTCCGGGAAGCACTGGAAACAGAGGGGGACGCCGCACTCCTTGTAGCAATGGGGCTTGAGACTACCAATGACTACATCAGGGACAAGTGCATTCACAAAGGACTCACTTTTGACGATTTCAAGGATGCAGTTGAGATTGCCCGACAGGCAGATGTGGGTATCAAAACCTATCTGATGATGAAACCGCCGTATCTCACCGAGCGTGAGGCTCTGGCCGATATGAAAACGTCCATCCGTGACGTCATCCCCTACTCTGATATCATCTCCATGAATCTCTGCACCATTCAGACTCGCACAGAAGTGGAGCAGTACTGGAAACAGGGATCATACCGTCCACCGTATCTCTGGAGTGCCCTTGATGCCCTGCTCTCCACAGACCAGTATGTGCAGTGTGACCCGGTCGGCGGAGGGAAACGCCGTGGCCCGCACAACTGTGGCAAATGCGATTATGAAATTGTGGACGCAATAAATGAGTATACCCGTACGGGAAACCAGATTCACCTGAAACGGTGTGTGTCTGCCGGGTGTGAGTGTGTGGAAGAATGGAACCATGTACTGGAAAATGAAGAACCCTGGTGCATGCCACTGACGAAATAAAGAAAGAAGAACACATCAATTCCGATTCACCCCCGGAATATCATTTTTTGTACCGTATTTCAGGAACCCGTTCCGGCGTTTTTTTGTGGATTTTTTGTACGTTTTTTTTGTGTATAAAACACAGGAAACGACGTTTTTACCAAAAAAGGAGGGAATCCTTCAAACGAGAGGATAATCCCAAAAATGGAATTGTATTTAATCGTGGAGATATTTTGCAAGCATCGGCAGGAATGTGCCTGCGTCACTGACAACACCGATGGCCTGCATGGTTCCGCGGTCCATCAGTTTTGTGACCGACGCAGGATTGATGTCAACGCAGATGGTCTTGACATACGACGGCAGACAGTTTCCAACAGCAACGGAATGAAGGAGCGTGCCTATCATGATGACCATGTCAATATCCTGGAGATATTCACGCATCTTATCCTGCGCCACCATTACGTCCGTTATTACATCCGGAAGGGGACCATCATCGCGGATTGAACCTGCGAGGACAAACGGCACATCGTTTTTGATGCACTCGTACATGATACCCTTTTTAATCACGCCCTGGTCCACCGCATCGCGGATTGAACCTGCCCGAATCACCTCACTGATGGCATAGATATGGTTTTTATGACCACCGCGTGCCAGAGTGCCGGTATCAAGGTTCATCCCGAGAGAAGTGCCGAAGAGATTGTATTCAATATCGTGGGTAGCAAGGGCGTTTCCCGCAAAGAGGACATCTACAAACCCTTCCCGTATTATTTCTGCCAGGGCAGGAGCAGCACGGGTATGGATGATTGCAGGCCCGCCGACGATGCCAATCTTCCCGCCCCGGGCTTTCAGGTCACGCATCTCCTGCGCAATTTGCCGGATGACAGTCTCACTGGGCCGTTCAGAGGAGACAGTGCCATGCATAAACTCAAACGTACCAACCTCCCGTGGCCTTTGCGGAGGCTCAACACGAACACCGGTATCACCCATCACAACCCAGTCGCCGGTCTTCAGTTTGGACATTGGAGTACAGAGTGCCCGGTTCTCTGCAGGAAGAACGACAATCAGACAGTCCATCTCAATTGCCTCCACACGCACCCACTCATCCCCGTATTTCACCAGTGTCGGGTGATTGGTTGTGGAATAGAATCCCTTGGGAACAACGCGGTCTGCCTCTGCTTTGGCAAGGGTTACATCCTCAATGACCGGAGGACGGGCGCCGAGACGGTGAAGAACACTCAGGATTTCTGTCAGCAGGGTCTCATCTTCCGTACTGACCAGAATGCGTGCATAACTCTCATCCTGCTTCTTTTTCCCGATTTCAAAGACAGTGATCTCGAAATTGCCACCCATTTCCATGATAGCGTCAAAGACCTGGGTCATAATTCCGGAGTCAATGATATGGCCTTTCAGTTCTATCTCCCGAGAATATTCCATACAGTATCTATTAGTAATCCCCATCTTAAAAATTCTCATCTTAAAAATGGCTTGATGGAAATCCCATTGACCCAGGTGCCTGCCGGTTAGCGGGAAAGAAGAATCCGTTGTGCTGCTGCAATATCTGCCGGAGTATTGACATTCACCGCGAGACGAAGGGAGTCTATGAGTATTGCTGTCTCCTCCTGCTCTTCCCCGTTTTTTGCACCGTTCAGGATATTGATTCCGCACGGCACCGCATCGATTCCGTCAATATTCTGAACATACGCCGGAGTAATCCCCACATCCCGACAGAGTGCGGCAGGCACCCAGACAGAACAGGCATCCGTCCCTGCCGCCTGATACGCTTCCAGCACGGTTGTTATGATATCCGGCGTCAGGCAGGGGATATCACTCACCGAGATAAAGACCGGTTCAGCTATATCAAGCATCTCTATGCATTCCGTAATGTCCTCCACATATCCGGCCCCTTCTGCCCGAAACGTGGTGATGCCATGTGCCCGGCACCAGTTTCCCGTCTGCGGTACTGAGGGGGAGAGAACCGCAACAGGCTCAATTCCTGCCGCACAAAAGGCTTCGGTGACACATGCAATCATAGGACGATCACAGATACGCACCAGTGGTTTTTCTCCCCTGTTCAGCCGCGTGCCCCGGCCCCCTGCAACTATAAGGGCAAGCATGTATCCAGTGCCTCCAGAAATGTTTGGTTCTCATCATGCGTCCGCACCGCAATGCGGAAATGGTCCGGGAGGCCAAATGAGGCACAGTCACGGACCAGGATACCGCAGGAGAGGAGCTTCTCTTTCATACCTGACGCACGGACAGGAGACCGGACGAGAAGAAAGTTCACCACCGACGGACAGACAGACAGACCACGCATCGTTAATTCACCGGCAAGAAACGACCGCTCTTCAGCAATCTTCTTTCTGGATGTATCCATCTGGTGCACATTGTCAAATGCAGCATGTGCATAGCTCTCCGCATATGCATTCACACTCCATGGCGGGCGAATGGCCTCGATTGCCGCTACAAGTTCCGGACACCCCACCCCCCAGCCAAACCGGATGCCGGGAACGGAAAAGGCCTTTGTGAGAGAACGGAGGACAAAGGTATGTTCAGACCGAACGCCGGTGACACTTTCAGCCGGGTCTGCAAGGTCGATAAACGCCTCATCAATAAAGAGCTCTGTCCCTGCATCTTCATGCTCCCGAATCTTTTCCAGAACCATATTCTTTGGTACAAGAGATCCGGTTGGATTATTGGGATTGCAGAAAAATTCAGCGGCACATCCATCCTGCCGGGTTACAGGAATTCCCCCTGCACACTCCACCGAAACAGCGTATTCCCCAAAGGTATGAGGGGGAACCAGAACCGAATCACCATATTTCAGGGCCGCAATACAGAAGGACCGGATTATTTCCACGGAACCATTTCCAACACAGATTTCATCCGCCTTGCGCCCTTCGATACGCGCAATATGTTCCTTCAGGGTGGCATACCGGTTGTCAGGATACGAAGATACCGATATTTCGCCCGGTTTCCACGAAAAGGACGGTGGAAAAGGGTTTAAATTTTCACTAAAATCAATGAGAACTGTATCTGTGCTGCCTGGTACCAGATGGGTCCTGCCACCATGCTCTGTTTTTCGAATCCATCGAAATCTCACACATATTCCTCTATTTTACAAATAATTGAACATTTGGACACCTGTTGGAAATCGTAGGATGAGCCACATCAATTCACAAATCATATATACTGCAATTATCCATGTTTGTATTGTCTGAAAAAAGTCTGTCATAGAGCACCTTTGTGTCAGACGCATGGATGACATGAAGCTGTCAAATGTCAGACACTGGAGATTCAAATGATGGAACGCATCACAATTCGTTTACCCCCCCAACAGGTCGCCATGCTGGAGAAGCTTGTTGAAGCAGGGGAGTTTCCGACAGTATCTGAAGCGGTGAGATATGCGGTGCGGGAACTCATTGAAAAGAAAGCGAACCGTGTTCTGAGAGACAGTGAACAGATCTCGTTTGAGGTCTAGGAAGGGGGGGAAATACAATGGAACAAAAACTGTATGACCGGTATAATGATTTTTATCCGGAGAGAGTTATCGCGAACGGCCTTCAGGAAGTTGAGAGCCTGATGCAGTCCATTGTAAATCATTCCTATTCTGTCCCTCGCACGTACGAGAAATTTTATCAGACCCAGGAGGTTTTGGATGCAGAATATTATTAAGGAAGCATTGAAGAATGCCGAGCAGGAAAAGCAAATTGCCCGTGAAGTCATCGGTGATGATGACTTAATCGGACAGCCACGTATTGTCATCGTCGGATGCGGCGGTGCCGGAAACAACACCATCAACCGACTCTATCACATGAAAGTCAGTGGTGCAGAGACCATTGCTGTTAACACAGATAAACAGCACCTTGAGATGATTCAGGCCGATAAGCGCGTCCTTATCGGAAAGTCACTCACCAAGGGTCTTGGCGCCGGTGGATTCCCGGATATCGGCAAGCGTGCAGCAGAGATGGCCCGCACCACCCTTGAGGGACTTCTCGCTGATGCAGACCTTTGCTTTGTTACTGCAGGCATGGGGGGCGGAACCGGAACCGGCGTCGCACCAGTTGTCGCACAGATTGCAAAAGAACAGGGAGCCATTGTCGTTGCAATGGTAAGTTACCCTTTCCAGGTTGAGAAGGCCCGCCTCCTCAGAGCAGAGGAAGGACTCGAAGCACTTTCAAATGCAGCTGATTCTGTCATTGTCCTTGACAACAACCGGCTCATGAACTTTGTGCCAAACCTGCCCCTCGGACAGGCGTTTTCCGTCATGGACCAGCTCATCGCAGAGACGGTCAAAGGCATCTCTGAAACCATCACCGAACCATCCCTCATCAACATCGATTACGCCGATGTCCGCGCAATTATGGGAAAAGGCGGTGTTGCAGTCATGCTTGTCGGAGAGAGCAAACAGCAGAACAAAGCAGAGAATGTCGTTCATGAGTGCCTGAACCACCCACTCCTTGACATTGACTACCGCGGCGCAACCGGCAGTCTCATTCACATCACCGGCGGCAGTGACCTGACGCTTGCAGATGCAGAAGAGATTGCAAGTTCACTCACCTACGAACTTGACCCACATGCGGATGTAATCTGGGGAGCACGCGTCAGGAAAGAATTCGAGGGTAAAGTACGTGTCATGGCAATCATGACCGGCGTGAAGAGCGCACAAATTCTTGGCCAGAGCTATGACATATCAAACTCATCTGCAGCACCCATGACCCGGGCAGTCGGACGAGGAGATGTCGCCGGCCTGACACGGTCTTCCGGGCGCCAGGTTGCCCGCGAACAGACCAGCGGCGGACTGATTGACTTCATCCGCTGATCAAATCCAATTTATCATTACCAGTCATTCGCCAAACTAACCACAAAAATCATCCCCAAAAAAAACATCCCCGCACAATACAATTGGGGTACATTTGCCTTCCCCATGCAGGGAAGGCAACCAATCTGCTTTTTTTCCGATACAATTCTGAATCATATTGCGGAACATTAATATGAGGAAACCATGCAATATTAAAGAACTACAGTGAATCCATCACTGGTTCCGGGAATGCATGTCTTCAGGGCAGGCGGTACAGGAGTTGAACATCATGAACAGCCATATGAACAAAATCGGTTTCGTAAGAACTCTTTTGAAATGGTTATCATCAGGAGATTATCCTGTACATATGTTTCCCACGGATCAGTTGAAGATGAATTGTTGTGCCCTAAATACAAAAGGTAAGGTAGAGCATGTTGACTGAACTAATTGATAAAAGAAAGACTATGCTGACAGATTCTGACCAGCACAAAGACAACAGAAATGAACTGAATGCTACTGCAAGCACCTTTGCACGTGAAAGAAACCAACTTAACGGGCAAACGCGCGAGTATGTTGACGAAGCACAGAACCACAAAGAGCTTCGTGATGAGAACAACAAAGCAGTTCAGACAATCAAAGTAGAACGCAACAAGCTCAATGAGAAAGCAAATGCGCTCTTCGAGGATATTGATGAGTACAAAAAAGAGCATGGCGCCATCAGCAACTCCCGTGAAATAAAGGAAGTTCAGAAGAGAATCGAAAAGCTCGAGATGGACCAGCAGACTCGCGTCATGAACACTGACAAGGAGCGAGAACTCATTGATCAGATCAAACAGCTCAGGACCCAGATCAAGGATCAGGAAGTCGAGATTGAGCAGAACAAGGAAATCCACACCAAGCTCCAGGAAGCACGTGAATTTCGCCGCGCAGCATCAGAACTTCATGCAACAGTAACCGAGAAGGCTGAACTCGCCCAGCAGCACCACGACCAGATGGTCGAATGCTACCGGAATGCTGACAAGTCACGCGAAGCCGCAGACGAAAGTCACCGGAAGTTTGTCGAGGCACAGGAGGCTGCAGATGCTGAGCACAACCAGTTTATTGCATGCCAGAAGGAACTCCGTGACTACGATAAAGTGATAGGCGGAATCCGCAAGAAAGGTAAGAAATCAAAGGTCAACAAAGAACAGAAAGCTGTTCGTCAGGAAGCAGAACTGGTCTTCTCACAGTTCCGGGCCGGCGAAAAACTTACCACAGACGACATTCTGCTTCTGCAGCGTGCCCGACTCATATAATCTTTTTTTTCGGGTCCTGTCATCAGACTTTTATAGATACGGATAGACTTCTAAGTATATATGTCAGGTAACCGGACGCTCATTCTCTGTGTTGACAGAGATGATGATATCGGCTTTAAGGCTGGGATCCAGAGCCCGGTTACAGGGAGGGACGAGTGTCTCAACACCGCCACCCGCCTGGGGTTGGAAGACCCGGAGGATTCTGATGTTAATGCCATTTTTCAGGGAGTTAAAATCTACGATGAGCGTTGCCGGAAAGGCGAAGACGTCCGCATCGCAGTGATTGCCGGCAACCACTACAACTTGATTGACGGTGACCGCAAGATTGCCGAAGACCTGAGAAAAATAGTCTGGGAGATGGAAGTCACCGAATGTATTCTCGTCACCGACGGTGCAGAGGATGAGTATATCCTCCCGGTTATTCAGTCCCGGGTGTCAGTCTCCAGCGTCCAGCGGGTGATTGTCAACCAGATGCCAAACCTTGAGGGCACCTATTATATCATCAAAAAGCTCCTTGACGATCCAAAACATGCTCAGTCAATTCTGTTGCCCATCGGACTTGTAATGCTCATCTTTGCCATCGGGAGTCTTTTGGGGAGTACTGAGGTCGCAGTATTTATTGTGGTCGGTGTGCTGGGTATCTATCTCCTCTTTAAGGGACTGGGAATTGACGAGTACTTCAGTTTAGCCCTGCATGGATTACAGGAATCATTTATTGGCGGCAGGATATCATTTGTGTGTTACATCACCTCAATATTCATCAGTATCCTGGGGATTGTCATGGGACTTTCAAGTTTCCTCACGTGGTATACCGCAGATGCGGGAGTGCTCTTTTATATCCTCACCTTTGTCTACGGTGCTGTCGGTTACATCACCGCTGCCTTCCTGATTGCCCTTCTTGGTAAAATACTGGATGTGATTCAGAATGAACCACGAATACTGGGGCGTACGATCACGCTGCCGTTCTTTGTAATGGGTCTCGGACTCATTGCCTACGGGGCATCAGTCTATGTCATCTCCCTCTCCACTACCATTGACTTCCCGATTGATGGTGTGGACGGGATACGCACCATGATGTTTACCACCATCGGCGGCCTGATACTGGCGTTTGTGGGTGTCTACATCCAGAAGGTGCTGCAGAAGATGGATAAGTACGCACCGGAAATCAAAGAAAAAAACGGAAAACGCTTTAGCCGGCATTAATACCTTTTTGGCTCTTCGCTGTTTTCTGTGGGTATCCATTTAACCAAATCGAAAAGCAAGGGAGGGGTGCCCCCTCCCTGCAAGTATCCCACCTGCTCCCGTTTTTGTTCAGAGAATATGACATTAATGGGATATTTCATCCGGATCAGAAACCATACCGGGACTTAAAGGGGTATGTGCCTGTCAAAAAGAATTTTCCTCCCCTTGTTTTTTCTGTGTTTTTGGTAACTGTTGTGAATACTAAAGTTCTGTTTCCGTTCTTAACCAAAGGAGAATTTCCCGGATATTCACCCTCACTGATTAGCGAAGATCTACCTTTTTTAACATATTCTGCCCGCCCGATACGCATTCACGTTTTAGCCATTCGCTGAAAAAAAAAATAGTTCAGGCATAAAAACTCATTATTCTCATACCGGTTATTCTCCACATTTTCCCTTTCGTCCGCCTGTTTTTTTCTCATGGAATACACGAAAAACCATCATAAAAGGAACATGAGGAATGCCTGCCCATTCACTCTGATTACGGGAAGAGATAAACATACAAAAAAAGCGACGCATGTGTTGTTTCTGCGAACGTTTTGTCTATTTTTTTTTACCGATACCGTGCACACTTCGATTGACATTCTGCAGTCGGAAAAAAATACCTTCACTGCAATTTTTTAACAGAGAAAAAAACAGATTTATTGGTTGCCCTTTGTGCCGAAGTAGCCCATCCCCTGGACGGACTGTGTCGCATTATAGGTACGGTCCACCTGGGGAGAGACGAGCGCCACTCCAGGCATTTCAATCCCGAACATATGGGCAGGGAACCAGTATGAACCCTCGCCATAGTCCTGAGAAACATCACTGACAAGAATCGTTGCGTGATCCATTTCAATTGTCTGATACCGGGCATCCGGATACCCGGTTATAACACCCAGTTTATGTTTCAGATCAGACTTTCCGAGAAGATGAACCAGGAGCACAATGCCCTCATCAATGGAATAATTGAGATCAATAACCGCATCTTCATCATTCAGATGAATAACACAGTCCTCGACCGTAATGTAACTGTACTGATTCGATTCCGCAGCACCTGCCGGTATGATCACCATAAGGAGCATACAACAACAGAGCATCACCGGCACCAGTTTCATATTACCTATAATCTGTCAGAGAAAGTAATAGCCTTTATGGTCACGGAAAAAAAGAGAAGAATATCTATCCCTGTCTGAGAAGAATCTCAATACTCGAGACATTCGTCTGCCCGCTTTCGGTGTCGATGACTTCAGTGGATGTAATAATCTCCTGTTTTGTGACATTATCCAGAAACTTGTTCAGTGAAATTTCTGCAGTATCAACGGCCCGCGATATGGCCTTCCCCCGTGCCTTTATCGAGACCTCTTCCGCACCATTGTTGAACTGAGTAATGACTGCCAGTACATAGTTCATCACTGGTTTGTTTCCGACGAATACTGTGTTATCCTTATTCATTTGCTGTTCACCTCATACGTACTTCTTTGAGACGATGAGCTCTGCATTTAAGACAGAGGCACCCGCAGCACCCCGTATGGTGTTATGTCCCATTGCAACATACCGCAGGCCCTCACGCATTCTTCCGACAGATACCGTCATCCCCCCACCACGATTCCTGTCCAACCGCGGTTGCGGCCGGTTGGGTTCGTCGGTATAATGGACGGATTCGGACGGAAGGTGAGGAAGCCCCGATATAGGCGGAGTGTACGTCCGGTAAGCTTCAATGACATCTGCTACCGGCGCCTTGGTATCTGCCCAGACAGCCATCGTATGCCCGTCAATGACCGGCACACGGTGACAACTTGCTGATACCTGGAATGGTGCATTCCTGACTTCTGCCCCATCGAATGACCCCATGATCTTCAGTGGCTCATTCTCCATCTTCTCTTCTTCTGACCCGATGTACGGAACAACATTGTCATAAATTTCCATTGCGGGAATCCCCTGGAACCCGGCGCCGGAAATTGCCTGCATCGTTGCTACCGTGAGATTTGAAAACCCAAACGGCATGAGCGGTGCAAGGGAGAGACAGAGCACAATTGTTGAACAATTCGGATTGGCAACAATGAAGCCGTCTGTTCCTTTGTCACGCTGCACGTCGATGAGTCCAAGATGATCAGGATTCACCTCAGGGACGACAAGAGGCACATTACAGTCCATCCGGTGAGAAGATGCATTACTGCAGACACCAACACCCGCAGCAGCAATATCTGTCTCAAGAGTGGTTGCAATATCTGCAGGAAGTGCAGAGAATACAATATCCAGATCTGACACTGCCGACACATTCGTCGGTTCCACAACAAGACTCCCAACATCTTCCGGGAACGGGACATCAAGGCGCCAGTTAACAACGTCCTGATACCGCTTTCCTGCACTGCGATCCGACGCAGTAAGAGTTGTGAGTCTGAACCACGGGTGGTTGGCAAGAAGCTGTACAAACCTCTGGCCAACGGCACCCGTAGCTCCGAGAACACCTACATTAATCATAGATATTTTATAATATTGCTGAATGAAGTATAAAAGGTTTGGTTTACTCCATGCGGATGGCTTCAGCCGGGCACTCATCCACACAGGATTCACAGTCAATACAGAGATCTGCGTCAACGGACGCAATTCCGTCTTTCATTTCAATTGCTGCTGCGGGACAGATGTCAACACATGTTTCACACCCTGTACATTTGTCTTTATCTACTACTGCTACCATTGATAATCCTCTCTATCCTCATTATCTGAAAAGCCATAAAAAGAGTTCGATTGGTTTTGGGTATATCAGAGACCAAGGACATCGTCCATTGTGTAGATACCCGGAGCCTTTCCGGTGACAAAACGGGCCGCCCGGATGACACCATGGGCAAAGACCGCACGATCATAAGCACGGTGGGAAAGCTCTATTGTCTCGTTGTTTGCTGCAAAAAGAACCGTATGGTCACCGACAATGTCACCGCCACGAATGACGTGCACCCCAATTTCATCTTTTCGCTCGGTCATTCCCTCTCTTCCATACATGCATTCTGTCTTGCCCGTCTCCTCCCCGATGATCTCAAGGATGGTCCGTGCAGTACCTGATGGCGCATCTTTCTTGTAGCGGTGGTGAGCCTCTGTCACCTCGATGTCATAGTCCCCCAGACGCTGCGCGGCCTCCCGGACGAGTCTCCAGAAGATGTTCATGCCGACACTGTAATTGCTGGAGATGACCGCAGGGACTGAGCCTTCGATTGCTTCGTCGATGCGTGAGCGTTGTTCCGGGGAAAAACCGGTTGTGCCGACGACAAGTGCGACACCTGCCGCAGCGCCTGCAACGATATTTTCGACTGCCGCATGGGCAATCGTGAAGTCAATGAGGACGTCAGGTTTTATTTCCTGCAAAAATGTGTTTATTTCTGTTGACGGATACACCGGCTGCCCCAGAAGGGTGCCTTCCCTGATGTCAACACCGCCCGCAAACGTGAGATCATCTGCATCATTGATGAGATTTGCAATGGTGGTGCCCATGCGTCCGAGTGCACCACAGATAGCTATCCTAGTCATAGCGGGACAGCACCTCCTTCAGGTATGCTTCTGCAGTCTCTGTCATGCAGTCCAGAGGCAGACGCAGAGGACCTGCTGCCATGCCACGCATGCCAACCGCCCGCTTGACGGGGATTGGGTTTGTGTCAATGAAAAGAGCACGTATCAGAGGAGATAGTTCGTAATGCATATCCTGTGCGCCGGCATAGTCCCCTGCACGGAAGCGGTCATAGAGGGCTACAAACCGCGCAGGTTCAATGTTTGCCGTGACGGTAATCACGCCGGCACCGCCGAGTGCAAGAACAGGGAGCGTCATTGCATCATCGCCGGAGAAAACCGAGAAGTCTTTATCACGGGTATCTTCGATAATCTGTGAGATCTGAGTAATGTCACCACTTGCCTCTTTGACACCGACAATGTCGGGATGTGCGGCCAGTTCAGTGATTAAGTCAGGTGCAAGGTTCTGGCCCGTACGAGAAGGAACATTATAGATGATGACCGGGACGCCTACGTCTGCAATCTTTGTATAATGCTTAATAAGACCGGAACGGTTTGGTTTGTTGTAATACGGAGAGAGAACAAGAACCGCATCTGCGCCCTGATCATATGCAGATTTGGTAAAACGCAGAGCTTCTGCGGTATTATTCGAACCAGTACCGGCAATAACCGGCACCCTGCCATTTACAGCATCAATTGTCTCTCCAATGACAATCTCATGCTCTTCAAATGTCAGGGTTGCTGACTCACCGGTTGAACCACAGGGCACAACCCCATGTACTCCGTTTTCAATCAGATACTCAACGTTCGCGCGAAGACCGGATAGGTCAAGGCCCGCATCGGGAGTATCTTCAAACGGAGTGATAAGTGCAGGATAAACACCCTCAAACATAGAAGGATTATATTTCTGTCCTTCTATTTACCTTTCTCGTGATGTAGCCTGCTACACGGTTCCTGATGCGTTTGCTGTCGATAATTGCAACTTCAGAAACAGCAAGCTTGTTTTCATCAAAGTTCCCGGTGAATTTTTTGCCGTGCTTTACGATCAATTCCTGTGCCAATGATTTAATGTAAGATGGTTTAACTCCCATTCAGATACTCCTCTATAAACTGGTATAACTAATGCAACCCGAGAGCATAATAATATTGCGTGCTATATTTGCAGGATTTTCAGCGATAATCCAGAGGATGAGATCTTTTTTGTCCGTTTTCTGCCCATAGATGGCATCCGGCACACCGTCCCTGCAGCATGACTCCACTCCCCAGTCCATGGTGCCGGTACCGGGCGGAGCATCGGGGTAGGGAGCTCCATCCAGAGCAAGGTCATCTGTTATGCACCGGAGGATTTCTGTTGTGCATCGTACGGCCGCTGCTGACCGGAGGCAGCCTTCGTGCCGGATAATGGTGAGGAGGAGCCGCGCCACACCGGCGTCTGTGCCAAAGCGGACATGAGCGGAGGTATTGTCCACAGCACAGACGTCGTTTGGGGTGGTGGCCCCGTGAAGGGCATAGCCCATCCGGATGCCTCCTTCCGGGACTAACCGCGGGTCTGCCTCTGCTGCAATGATAGCTGCTGCCTCCTGCAGGGCTTGCGCCACATCTTCCCGGGTCTGCATGAGATATATGTCTACGGCGCACGGGGTAAAAATGGTCGGGTCTTTGTGATCCCCTTATATTGGAAATTCACAGGCCTAACCCAAAGGCAAGGGAGGGTGCTCCTCCCTGCCAGACCCTCCCAAAACTGGATGAGTCGCAGGGGGGAGGGGCAAGCCTTCCCCCTTGCTCCGGGTTGGCAGGCGCAGACGATTCGGAAATACTGAAAGTCTGTGAAGCATCACGGGAAGGGATAGACATTTACGTCACAACAGGGAATATATCTGAATGAATCGCGTCGTCCTTGACAGTGCTACAGCCATCGCCAGCCTCATTGTGCTGATTGCAGCAGTTGTTATTCTGCCCGCTGTGCTTCCGACATCATACGCATATATCGCGGCAATCATCCTTTTTGTCGCCAGCATGAGCGCCGGCGGCTTTTACATCGGCAAACAGACCATCTAGGTCTTTTTGCCTGCAACTTTTTTCCGATACTTGTAGTAACTCAGCGGATGCGCCGTATTTTTGCAGAATTTATCCGGGTTGACACAGAGACCATAGGTCTTCAGCGTGGCGCACCCGGGAGGGGTGTACTCCGTCCCACCAGACCCGGATATGTGTTCTACCTGATACATGGTGCGTGAGACGTCAAAGTCTGGCGCGCGGGAAAACACTTCGACGATGGCAGTCTCATCAAGACCTATCGTATGCATGAATGCGGTCAGGGTAAACCGTGCGGTATGCGGGATATTGGTTCCGTCAGTAACAGCGGCAATGATGGCCCGGATGCAGGGCGGGAAGCAGTCTTCACTCACTTCTCCATACTGCTCAAGGATCATCTCCTGATAAGAGTGGGAGACATCTTCTGCGTACGTCCTGAGACGGACCGCAATGGGGCCGGGGACGGAAAGCGGGAGCTGCAGGCGTATTACCTGGCGAATTTTTTCCCTGAGGAGGACAGCGTAATCGTCCTGCGGGCATAATACCCGGCCGTTTTTGACATCGCGGTTGACAAGGCGCCACCGGGGTTCACGCATGCGTGAGACAAGGTCCACATACTGCTTCACGGTCATATCAGGCGACGAGGTGTCAAGGTCCACTGCCCGTGCGACATAGAGAACGACCTCCGGGTCTTCTGCTTTCAGATAATAGGCAGAACGCCCTGCTTCATACCGGGCGAGTTTGTCCAGCACCGATGAGTCGTCCATGCATGAGGCAAGCATGCGTGCGATGCCGTAGGCATAGATCTCGTCATCCGGACGGGTGATTTCAGTATTGGTTTCATCAAAGGTAACCGGGCGCAGTGATGCCTTCACACGATCACCTGCCAGTTTCATCAGGTCTTCCCCTTTCCCGGAATGACTGCGAATAAGAGAATCAATTGAGATGCCGGAGCTCTGGACGTATGCCTTCGCTCCTGCTAAAAATGGATATTTTGCTAGGTCTCGTATCTCGAGCCTTCGCATCAATCTGCCTCAATGCGGGGAGCAAGGAGGAAATCAACATGCCCATGACCATCTGCGAAGTCAAAGGACACCCTGACTGGGTGGTCGTTTCCAATCTGCACTTCAACAACATCTGCACGGGCCATCACTTTGCCCATGTCACGGAGGTAGTCAAGTGAGAAGAGTGACCGCACGTCTGAGGGTTCGAGTGATATGAGAATATCGGAACCGCGCTCAAGACGGATGTGATCTGAGTCGCCTTCTGCTTCCATGTAGAAGATGCCTGATGCTGCGTCCACACCCAGTGCAATCTTGTCTGAGATGACAGAGGCTGCCTTGATGCCGTCGTTAATTGCCGCACCGGAGATCCGTATTTTTGCCGGCAAATCGATGTTCGGCAACTGGGGATCTTTTCGGATGGTGTTGCCATCGAGGAGGGTGACCGAATACTGGTACCCGGAGAAGACCATCTCCATTTTATTCCCACCTTCGGGGAGTTCAAGGGTTAATTCGTCTCCTTTTCCCATCATCCCGATGATGCTTTTCATCTTTGCTATATCAATTCCCAAGTCACACTCTGTCGCAACAAAGGACGAAAACGCCTCTTTGCTGAGGTCGAGTGAGATCATGGCAACATTCGCAGTGTCAACTGCGCGCGTCTTCAGTCCGTCTTCCCCGATATGCATTCGGCACTCGGTCACGAGTGCTGCGATGACATCTATTGTCTCCCTGAAGGTATCTGTATCAATTGCTGCTTTTAACATTATTATCCCTTTACAAAGTCTATTATAAGTTATACCGGCATAATTTTTATTAATATGTAGGTTTTTGCATGATAAAAACGTCATGCAGAGGATTTTAGATTATGGGTTCACAGTGGGGAAGAGACAGTTATTACCGAAAGGCGCGTGCTGAAGGATACCGATCCCGTGCGGCCTACAAGTTACTCGACATACAGGAACGGTTCCACGTCATCCGTGATAATGACAATGTGATTGATCTTGGGTGCGCCCCAGGGAGCTGGCTCCAGGTGCTCCATGAGCTCACTGAAGGGCAGGTCATTGGAATCGATTTGAACCCGGTGCCATCACTTCATGGCGTCATCTCATTAGCAGGGGATTTCACCACGAAGGTTATGCACGAGAAGGTGCGGTCGATTATGAGTGGAGCCGATATAAGTGAGGCCAATGTCATCGTCTGTGATGCATCACCAAATCTTTCCGGGAACAAGAGTTACGATCAGTCCCGTTCAATCGGGCTCTCTGAGGAGGCTTGTGATTTTGTATATGAATTTTTAAAACCCGGTGGCAATTTTGTGGTAAAAACCTTCCATGGGGACATGTTTCCCGAAATTCTGGAAAGAATGCGCGAGAATTTCTTTGGCGTGAAGGTGTATCGATCGAAGGCAGCACGAAAAGGAAGCACTGAAGTATACATAATCGGAAAGAAATTCAAGGGACGCCGGAATTCAGGGGATAAGAATCCAGAGGACAATAGTCTGACCCCAATAAAAGTAATAGGATTCAAAAGGAAATTGCATGATTCTGAAGGATAACTACGGGAGACAGGTCACCAACCTGCGCATTTCACTTACACCGAAATGTAATCTGAACTGCATCTATTGCCACGCAGAAGGCGAAGTTGCACCCAAATCGCTGATGTCGGTTGAAGATATCGGGGAGATTATGCGTGTTGCAAAGCTTTTTGAGATGCGCAGTATCAAACTCACCGGCGGGGAACCGCTGATGAGAACGGATCTTGTTGATATTGTCTCCCTGGTGCCGGAAGGGATGGAGGTATCCATGACCACAAACGGCACGATTCTTGAGCGGGTGGCGCAGGATTTGAAAGATGCCGGGCTCTCCCGGGTAAATATCAGTCTGGATTCACTTCAGCATGACCGCTACAAGGAGGTTGCCGGGAAGGATTGTCTGTCTGATGTTCTGGCAGGGATTGACGCGGCAATTGCAGCAGGGCTGACACCGGTGAAGCTGAATGTGGTCCTGATGGAGGGCATCAATAACGATGAAATTCCCGATTTCATTGAGTTTGCCGCGAAACGTGAGCACATTATTTTGCAGTTTATTGAACTGATGGACGAGTTCAGGAGCTGCCCATATCATATGGAACTGACCGGGCTTGAGGATGAACTGCAGCGTACCGCAAAGACGGTTGTCACCCGGCGGATGCACCACCGGAAGAAGTACTGTCTCGAAGGGGCGGAGATTGAGATTGTCCGGCCGATGCACAATACGGAGTTCTGTGCCTTCTGCAACCGCCTGCGGGTGACTTCAGACGGAGCTTTGAAGCCCTGTCTGATGCGTAACGATAACCATGTCGATATCAGAGGACTGCGGGGTGCAGAGCTTGAAGATGCGTTTAGAGAGGCGGTTTCGATTCGCGAGCCATATTACCACTGACGGGAGAATACTGCAGTACTGCTGGCGTGTAAGAACAGTAGTACTGCCAACATGAGAACTGCAATACTGCTGACGTGAGAATGGTAATATACTGCCAACATGAGAACTGCAATACTGTTATCATGAGAATTACAGTAATACGGACGGTAAAATCAGATTACTATGGAAGGTTAGTCTCTTCCAAATGCTTATTTCAGGTGTAACACCACCTGATACTATGATTGAAAAAAACGAATATATCCCTGTTCTTCAGAAACTCTACGACAAATCACTGATTCTGCAGTCACCGAATGATTTTGAACCGGTGTTCTGGTTTTATTTTAAGGACGCAATCGCCCATCTTGACTTTACGCTCTGTATCCAGGGATACAACATCCAGTCCATGAGAAATATCATGAGTATGGAGTACATGAGGTGGCGCATCGGTGAGGAGAGAAAAGAAGAGAATGAGAAATTCCCTGCCTTTATCAACTGGCTGAAGGCAAACCACCGCGAGACGTTTGACACTCTCCCCACTCTCTGGAGGGCTATTTATGACACCGAGAATCAGGCTTCCTACCGCTCGTTCCGGATTGCGATGGACCCTGCGGCACTGAAACCACTGCCCGCCAGTTTCTTCACAAATTGTGTTGATGAGTTCTTTGACAAGGGATTTTTAAAGAGTCTGTATACTGAGGCATCCCTTAGCCGCCTGTATCAGGAGTTTATCGGGGAGTAAAAGGGGCCTTCCGGCCCTTCGTTGTGAGATGAATCTCATCACGAGGGTTAACCCATCAGGGAATTGTCGGATCGGATGCTGCAACAATCCCCATACAAATAATGAATCATCTTTTTTTCCCGGAACATTATCCTCCATTCATTTATATACAATAAATCGCAAGACTGTAGTATTCAATCAAGAGACAAAGGACCGGATAAACCATGATTCAGTTTAGAATATTGCTTGAAAAAGATGAGGATGGATGGTTTACTGCAACTGTCCCTTCCCTTCCGGGATGTATCTCCCAGGGGAGAACAGAAGAAGAGGCAAAGAAAAACATCGCAGAAGCAATCGAACTGCACTTAAAGTCTCTTGCAGAAGAAGGAATCCCATTAAGGCCTGAAAACGGAATGACAGAAACCTTTGTTGCAGTGAATGTATGAGCGCGAAGCTTCCGGTCATATCCGGACAACAATTGATTAAGGCATTTTCAAAAGATGGATACTTCATACATGACCAGAAGGGAAGCCATATACATCTTCGTCATCCAGCAAAAAGGCCGCTTACCGTTCCGGATCATCATGAAATATCACGAGGAACACTTCGGGCAATACTCCGGGAAGCCGGATTGACTACAGATGAATTTATGGAGTTGCTGTAATTCCGACCATCTCCAATAGAAGAGATGAAATAAGGTGCAATTTTCTCTGGAATCACTGCCCAAAAACACCGACGGAACAGGAGAGCTGCTCACCAACCCCTCTCCGGTATGACTCATCACACATGGGGGAGGTTCGGCAGGGAGGGGGCACCCCTCCCTTACTGTTCATGCAATATTCCCAACAGAAATTATTCTCACACCAATTCTTCCAAAAACAATTATTCATTTACAATTTTTCGTGAATTGCGGTGTTAAAGCAAAACAAAAACTGAATAAAAACAGAACAGGAGAAGTACTTCCCAAGTCCTCTCCCGTATGACTCATCACACATGGGAGTGGGTCGGCAGGGAGGGGACACCCCTCCCTTGCTGTTCATACTACAAAACAGAGGGATATCCAGAGTTCAGATCTGAGATTCAAAGTGCTGAAATGCAAAGAAGAGTCAAAATATGCATCACAAACCTTTGAACCCAAAATTCTTTAATGATCATTCGTACAGAGGTGTAATTTATCCCGGAGTACGGGATAGTAATGTATTAAGGAGTATAGAAGATGGATGTCGCACGGGTCTGTTCTGATCTTGTCCGGATAAATACGGAAAACCCACCGGGGCGAACGGATGTGGCGGTGGAGTATGTCGCAGACATTCTTGAGAGTCTGGGATATCTCCCCCGCATCTCCCGGAATCCGGGGGGCCACTGGAATGTCTGTGCAGGCCCACGTGATTCTGAACTTCTTTTCTGCGGCCACCTGGATGTGGTGCCGGCAGGGGTTGACGGGTGGACACATGACCCCTTCTCCGGCGTGATTGAGGACGGTTTTGTCTGGGGCCGTGGTTCAACGGATATGAAGGGCGGGTGTGCAGCAGTTCTTGCAGCGCTGGAGAGAGTGCTGGATGAGCCGGATGAACAGTCCGGGTCTGGTAAAGAGACTGGGCCAGGTGGGCTGAGTATGCCGGATGAACGCAGCCGGTCTGATAAACGGAGCAGGTGTGATGAACTGCCAATATCTGTTGCCTTCGTCTGTGACGAGGAGAACGGCCGGGTGGACGGGGTCCAGTATCTGCTGCAGGAAAAAGCAATCATTCCGTGCGATTGTCTCGTGGCAGAGCCAACGCCCTGCCTAAACCCATCGGTGGGCCAGAAAGGGCTCTGCCGGTTCCAGGCGACCTTCCAGGGGACACCGGGACATGGCTCCCTCTATCCGTTTGCCGGTGTCAACGCAATTGTGAAAGCTTCCTCATTTATTCAGCGAATAATGAAGGTTACCGAAAAGGAGTATGCCCCGGAAGAGATGATGAGCGAACTGATAGGAAATTCCGAGGATGCAATTGCACAGATATTCCCGGACGCCGATGTGGCCCGTCTTCTCACCCGTATCACCTGCAATCCGGGAGTTATCACCGGCGGCGAGGGGACAAATATCGTTGCCGAGGAGTGCATGGTCGCTCTGGATATGCGCCTGCCGTGGGGATGCTCACCTGATGCAGTGCTTGCGGCAGTAGCAAATGACATCTTCTCCCCGGAAATCTGTATAGAAAGTTGCGCTGCACCGACCTGCACGTCACCGGATACGGCACTGGTGCAGCGGCTCTCGGCAGCAATTGAGGGTGTGTACAGGAAACCCGCCCGCCCGATTCTCCAGTGGGCAGCAAGTGACGCCCGGTTCCTGCGGGCAGCCGGGTTCCGGGCAGCCGAGTACGGCCCGGGTGAGATTCATCTGCTGCACGCCCAGAACGAACGGGTGAGAGTCAGCCAGCTGGAACACGCGGTTGAGGTGTATGAGTCCCTCATTCGTGCATATGTGTGACGAAATCGGGATAATCGGTTCAGTCCGCCCAGAGCATCTCACAATAGAATGGATAAAACGAGCCCTCAATAGAGAGATACATTTATTCATATTGATTGGATATATTCTGCTACATACAGGTATGACTTATGCCGTCAGTTAAAGAAAAAATGACAGAGATAATTCATTCACAGCCTGATGATTCATCGTTTGAAGAGATTCTGCGTGAGTTATTATTCGAACGCATGATTGAAAGAGGACTCAATGATTCACAGGCTGGAAGGGTAATCTCCAACGAGGATATGAAAACCCGGATCCATTCATGGCAGAAATAAATTGGACAGAAGAGGCCATAGAATGGCTTCAGGATATCCATGATTATATTGCAGAGAACAATCCGGTAGCTGCAAACAATATAATAAATGATCTCTATAACAAGGTTCAGATGCTCGAAGAATATCCAAAGCTGGGTTATTGTTACAGAATCATATCAACAGGGGAGATTCGCATATTACTATATGGCCATTACAGAATAGGCTATTTAATCAAAAATAATGGCTCGATTGATATATTAGGAATTTTCCATGATGCAATGGGGATAGATAATTATCTAAGCTAGACAATTCTCCACATTTCTGACCCCGGCACATTCTATCTTCTGTTCCTTTCACCATAACCAAAGGAACAAGGGGGGACGCCTGCCCATCCCTCCTGTATATGACAAATCAGGGAGGGGGGACTCCCTCATTTGCTGTTCATCCTATGTGGGACGGATTAGAGAAAATCGGTCTGTATGGAGAATATACGCTATATATTTAACAGGAGACACGCTCACCTACCCCTCTTATGACCCAAAAATCGATTTATAGCCATAAAAAAATAGTGAATGCTTTTTCAAACCTTTTCCAGATCTAAAGGAATGAATTCTTCATTCTCCAAAATATCATTCAGTTCAGCATCCAGCATCTTTGTGCAGTAATAGATTATGAGCCGATTTACGATATCGCTATACGATTCTCCTTTCCTACCGATTTTTTTAAGATCCTGTTTAATATCATCATGAACGGTTATGGTTGCCATAAATAATTTCTATGAAATAATTTATTGCATTAAACATATCTCCCATCCAGCATCTCAATCCTGAGAAAAGAAGGACCAAATCATGCAATGGTGATCATCAACAGCCTCGATGAGTCCTTATGAATATCCTACACAACGTATGTGACTACCAGGGCAAGAATCGCCCATTCACTCCTCTCTACCGGACCGCAACATAGATGGCTGAAGAACGGGATAACGGAACAGGACATCCATCCTCTCTAAGACCCTCGATATGGAGTTCAATAGCTTCATGCATTCGCTCTTCCGCCTCCTCACGGGTTGCTCCGGTAGCCACACATCCCGGAAGATCCGGGGAGTACGCAGAATAGTTGCCGTCAGTCTTCTCTACAATTACTAAAAATCGATTCATCACTCATCCCTTCCTTTAAGTCTAGCCTGCTTCAGGATACTGTTCAACGTTCCCGGAGCCAGAACATCCGCCGGATGTCCGGAAATGGTTATTCTGCCCGGCTTTGCCAGATGTTTATACTGCCGGTGACTGCCCCGGGTAACCACGAGGTACCACCCATCTGCTTCGATCATCTTACGCAGTCTTTCACGTTCATTCTTCTCTTTCCTGACACTTCCGGATTATTATAATTGGATAATTAAATCATCAGAAATCCGATGACACGGGTATCATCTTACAGAGATATTCACTCCACATATGTCACTTTGAATACCGATCCATATTTATTGATCGCATGTAGTGAATTATTCAGTAAGACGAATGCGTCATGTACTAAAAAAAATATTTCTCCCTCATTTTTTTCTCCCTATTTCGTTGTCCGGATTCCGTCCTTTAATTTATATTTTTTTGTTACAATATTAGCTAAAAGCAGAACAGGAAGAATCCAAACACATTCACCCCCTATATGTTTGGCATATCGCACCTGAGAGAAGAGCGGCAGGGAGGGGGGCACCTCCCCTTGCTGTTCATCAAACAGGACGTGTTTGAGAAAAAGAGAAGAATAAAATAAGAACAGAAAAAAGGGAGATAAAAAGTGGGAAGAGTATCCAAGCGTATCAAAACAGCCAAATCTTCCATTCCGGGTAATTACATCCCGATTCTGATGTTCAATCATTTTCCCGGATGAAACCGATAGGAGAGAACACCCATACATTAAATAATTTTTATCGCAATAAGGCTAATAATGAACAGACAGGTGCTACTCTTAGCGGCCGTTCTTTCTATCATCCTCGTTCTTGCATGTGCAGGGTGTTCAGAACTTCCGGTGGATGGACGCGTGATTGGTTCAGAAGGGGGGGATGGGGCAGCGGCGACCCCGACAGCAACGCCGAACTGGGTGCAGGTGGCCACACCCATCAGAACCCAGGAACCAACGGTGACTGCGTCGCCGACCGAAACACCATCACAAATTGAAGTGCCGGGGTATGCCGAGATATATTCAAACAAGGTATATTTGCTCTATGACGTAATGGCGCTCAACTACGATCTGAAAGTTCCTGCGATGATAATCGATCTTGACATTCATCCGGATATGTACACCAATACTAAGCGGATATACAGCGATTTTGGAACCAAAGATCTGATCACCATCAAAGAGTTCTATCCTGATCCGCACGCTGACCTCATCATCACCATCATCGACCGTGATACCGGCGACGTGGTTGAGGAAAATGACTTTGCACAGTTCACAAAGGAGAATGAAAGGCACACCATAACCCTGCGATACCCCGGGAACTACCAGCTGGAGATCACAGGAAACAATGTAGAAGTGGGCATCACCATATCAGTCCCCGAAGCAAACCTCGTGGACAATGATAATCCATTCTCATGAGCTGAGAGAGAGAGAAGAGGAAAGAAAAAAGGGAAAATAGTTACAAATTACTAGAAAGTAAGAGAGAGGAATAATGAAAAAACGAGACGTGGAAAGAGGATAGGATAATCCAGATAACCGGGGTTGAAAATGGGGGAAATCTTCCGGTTATTTTTTGTCTCTTCTTTTTTTGTTTGTATTTTTTTTGATTCACATCGTTTTCGTATCGTTTTCGTATCGTTTTCGATTTGCATCTTATTTTTAAGATTGATGACAATTTCTGATCGATGTCATAATTTCTGAACACTGCTGTAACTTTAGATCAGTATCCCACATTCAGATTCACATCAAAAATTCTGATCCACATCAAAAATGCTGATTTCAACTTCTTGAAAGAATTCGAAACCATGAACAAATTCACAGACACGCAGGTGAATACACGAGTAAATACTACGCCCCACTCCTTTCTCTTCTGCTTCACCTCCCTGAATCCCAACAATTCTGCGCCCTTGTGCAATTCACTACACCAAAAACCAATCCAATCTGCAAATATCCCCTATAATTTCAGAAAAATGCACAAAATCCTGCAAAATTCCACACAAATTCCATAAAATCCCCCCTCACCTCATCCAACCGCAGGACCAAATCGAAAGCCTTTATACTCAGAACTACGTATCTTAGTAAGCACCTCGCTAAGACGGAAGTGCGATACCGGTCCCGGTAGGGTAGTGGATATCCTAGAAGCTTGCGGAGCTTTTGACCCGGGTTCAAGTCCCGGCCGGGGCGTCGTTTTTCGGGGATTTTTCCCCGTTTTATTTTTTTCTGATTGTTTTGACAATTATCTGACCATTTGTTTTTCAGAGTTATTTCCTTTCAGTCCAAACCCCATCTCTAACCAAAGTCCTAACCAAAGTCTCGGTAATACCTAAATCCAACTTCCATCTCAATCCCCAATCCTACTGAAATAACAGTCCCAACCACAGTCCCGGTAATACCTAAATCCAACTTTCATCCCAATCCCCAATCCTACTGAAATCACAGTCCCAAAAGAAATAGCACCGCCCATGTCAATGACGTCAACTGCCCACCAAAGCTATGGGATTCCTGCTTCTTTGATCATGAAGGGATCTTCATTACAATAGACAAACAGAAGGAGGTAAACATAAGGTCACCAGTTGGAATAAATAAGGGGGAATAATTCATCAAGGATAAATTACCCAACCAGGAATATTACCCTGCAGGGAGACATATCCAACAGGCGAGCCAAGAGTCGTCAAATGATTCTTATAAGTGGCATCCATGCGTGACGGAGAAATGACACCACAGATACACAGATATACCACATGTCATTTTTAGCCAGAATGAACAATCTATGCGCATCCGACCATATTTTGAGTTAAATCATAGGAAATAATACAGAAAACAGACGATTCCGGAAATTTTAATACGAGGAATTATTAGTGAAAACAAAAATACATTTTAATATCAGTGGTGGTTGTAGCCACCTGTTACATTCTATAGGAAAAATAGATAGCATTCAACCAAATTCCCATACATAAATCCATCCGAAAATCCCAAAGGAGGTCCCCCCGATTTGTATCGAGATAAAAAAATAAGCGTTGTCGTACCTGCATATAAGGAAGAACTCCTCATCAAAGAGACGCTAAAGTCCATACCTGATTATGTGGACCGCGTCTATGTGGTAAATGATTGTTCTCCGGACCGCACCGGAGAAATAATCGCAGAGTTTGCAAAGCATGATGACAGAGTTGTCCCCCTGACGCATGAAGTGAACAAAGGTCCCGGTGCAGCCATTGTTACAGGATATAATAGGGCAATAATTGAAAACATCGATCTTGTCGCTACCATGGATGGTGACAATCAAATGGATCCGGCATTTCTTCCCGAATTATTGGATCCTATCATCGATGGTAAATGCGACTTAACAATGGGAAATCGATTAATAAATGCAAAATCCCGAAAAGGAATGAGCAAATGGAGATTGTTTGGAAATTCAATTCTCACATTTCTTACGAAAATTGCATCAGGATACTGGCAGATGATGGACCCCCAAAATGGATATACTGTCATTTCTGCTCGCGCTTTAAGAACGATCGATGTTGACAGTATATATCCCAGGTACGGTTATCTGAATGACAGACTGGTAAAATTAAATATTTCAGGATTTAAAGTGCGCAATGTACCTCATCCATCAAGATATAATAATGAGACATCCGGAATAAGATATCGATCCTATATTACCAAAGTATCGTGGTTACTATTGAAAGATTTCCTTTTCAGATTAAGAACTAAATATATCATTCAGAGTTTCCACCCGTTAGTATTTTTCTATTTTTTTGGAACAATGCTCTCAGCACTAGGGATTTTAATGGCATTAATTACAATCTGGGAGAAATTTATTGCAGGTTATAATGTACTTTTCGTGCATGGAGTCCTTTCATTTATCACATTTATGCTGGGAATGATGTTTTTACTATTTGCAATGCTCTATGACATGGAACAGGAGAGGAATACAAATGGTTGGTATTGAGACAAGTATTCAGAACCAGAGGTAATATTAATGAAAATTCTCATCGATATGGGGCATCCCGCCCATGTACATTTGTTCAGAAATTTTATCTCAGAAATGCAGAACAGAGGCCATGAATTTCTGGTTACTGCAAGAAAAAGGATGTAACCCACACACTTCTTAAAAATTATCAAATTGAATATGTACCTGTAGGATCCTTAAAAAAAGGGACTTCTGGACTTATTATAGAATGGATCCAGAGAGATTTGTCAATATACTCTCTGGCAAAGCAATTTGACCCGGATCTATTAATGGGAATGGGAAATCCTTGTGTTTGCCACGCTGCAAAACTTTTAGGGAAATATGCAATAATCTTCACTGACACAGAACATGCCAAACTTCAAAACTCACTATCTGTTCCGTTCTGTGATGCAGTATGCACCCCATCTTGTTATGTGGGTGACCTTGGTAAGAAGCAGGTCCGGTATAACAGTTACCATGAGCTCGCGTACCTCCATCCGAATAACTTCACACCAAACCCCACTGTCCTCACCGAACTCAACCTCAAAGAGGGTGACCCCTTCATTGTCATACGCTTCGTTTCTTGGCAAGCAAACCACGACGTAGGACAGAGCGGCATTACGCTAGACAATAAGCGAAAAGCGATTCATGAATTCGAAAAATACGGCCGTGTTTTTATCACTTCAGAAAAACCTCTGCCGCAGGAGTTCGAAAAATATCGAATCTCAGTTGCTCCCGAAAAAATGCATGATTTGCTTTACTATGCCACCCTCCTGTATGGTGAAAGCTCGACCATGGCATCAGAGTGTGCTGTTTTGGGAACACATGCAATCTTCTGCGATTTTGCCGGTCGTGGTTACACAGACGAGGAAGAGAAAATCTATGATCTTATCTATAATTTCAAACTGGATGAATTAGGTCAGGAAGAATCAATAAAGAAAGCAGTTGAGTTGTTGCAGGACCCAGATCTCAAGAAAACAGGGCGAGAGAAGCAAGAACATTTGCTAAGCGACAAAATCGATGCTACCGCATTTATGGTTTGGTTTATTGAAAATTATCCAGACAGTGTTGCCAAGATGGAAAAAAATGACATCTCCAGGAGTTTTAAATGAGCAAATCTCTCTCAATAATCGGTTGTGGATATGTTGGATGCGTAACCGGCACATGTTTTGCCGATATGGGTCATGAAGTGACTCTCGTTGATATTGACCCCAGTAGAGTCTATTCTATCAATGAAGGACATTCTCCCATTTATGAATCTGGTCTCGAAGATCTCATAAAGGAGAACCGAAAACGAATCTGTGCAACAACAGATCTCCGGACTGCAGTAAATAATACGGATATTACCTTTATCGCCGTGGGTACTCCTTCAAATGTTGATGGTTCTATCAATCTAACATATGTATTCAATGCATGCAAGGAAATTGGTGAAATACTCCGGGAAAAAGACAGTTTCCACGTCATAATTGTAAAAAGCACGGTATTCCCAGGAACAACGGATACTCAGGTTCGCCAAATCCTGGAAGAACATTCGGGAAAGAAGGCAGGGATTGATTTCGGGCTCGGTGCAAATCCTGAGTTTCTCCGGGAAGGGAATGCAGTACAGGATTTCCTCTCTCCGGATCGGGTCGTAATCGGCGCAGATGACCCACGGACTGCTAACGTCATCAGGGACATATATGCCCCTCTAAATCCTCAGATTTTTACAACTTCAATTCGTACAGCTGAAATAATTAAATACACCAGTAATGCATTTCTTGCCACAAAAATCAGCTTTGCAAACGAGATCGGGAATCTGTGCAAAACGCTGGGAGTTGATTCAAAAGATGTATTTGATGGAGTGGGCATGGATAGTCGTATCAGCCCGGCATTTTTCAGGACCGGCATAGGCTTTGGTGGATCGTGCTTCCCGAAGGACGTTTGCGCTCTCCTATCGGGGGCAAGGGACTGTGGAGAGAAACTGAATGTCCTTAATGCAGTAATCGCGACTAATGAGGCACAACCACTGAGACTTCTTGGTCTCCTCAAGCGACACCTCCCAAATCTCAAGGGAAAAACGATCGGAATTCTCGGCCTTGCATTCAAACCTGATACCGATGACATCAGGGAAAGCAGGGCCATACCAGTTGTTTCCAGTCTTTGTTCCGAAGGGGCCGAGGTTATTGCCTATGATCCCGCAGCAATGGATAATTTCAGGCACATATTTCCGCATATCACGTATACCTCTTCTGCTTCCTCGGTACTTGAAGCCGATGCAGTTCTTATCCTCACTGAGTGGAAAGAATTTGAATATCTTGATTATTCGGGCAAAATCGTTATCGATGGACGCAGGATCGAAGCTGCACGGAATCATGCTACTATCTATGAAGGGGTGTGCTGGTGACAAAGGTCCATAAAGCTGTTATCCCTGTTGCGGGTCTCGGGACACGCTTTCTCCCTGCCACCAAAGCTATGCCTAAGGAAATGCTCCCCATTATTGACAGGCCAGTGATCCAGTATGTTGTTGAAGAGGCAATAGCTTCCGGGATTGACGATTTGATCTTCATCACAGGTAGGAGTAAGAGAGCTATTGAAGATTATTTTGATGATTCACCGGAACTTGAAATGCACCTGCGGGATCATCATAAAAATGAAATGCTCAAGGTAGTTCAGGATGTTTCATCTCTCGTAGATATTCACTACATCAGGCAGAAGGAACCAAGGGGTCTTGGTGATGCAGTATTACGGGCGGAGAAGCATATCGGTGATGAACCATTTGCAGTCCTTCTCGGTGACGACATAATCGTTAATGGAGTGCCCTGCACCAGACAGTTGATTGATACGTTTAATCACACCCATGGATCGGTCATCGCGGTAAATGAGGTCCCTCCCGAAAAAGTCAGCAGTTATGGAATTATCAAGGGTCATCCAATTGGGCCCTCACTGTACCAGATAGAAGATCTTGTAGAAAAACCAAGGCTTGAGGATGCTCCCTCCCGGATAGGAGCAATGGGTCGGTATATTTTTACTCCAGAGATATTTGAATGCCTTAAAAGTGTCCAACCAGGTGTAGGGGGAGAAATTCAGCTCACCGATGCCATCAAAATTCTCTGTCAACGCCAGTCAGTCTATGCATTCCAGTTCAGTGGAAAGCGATATGATACAGGTGACCGACTTGGTTATGTAGAGGCGATTATTGACTTTGCTCTGTCCCATGAAGAAATCGGTGAGCAGGTGATGGAATATCTTCAGATCGTTCTGAATCAGAAGAATGTGCAAACATCTAATCCAGTTTATGATGATAATAATAAACCAATTTTGAGGTCATAATAAATGAAGCAAAATTTGTCGCCTCCAATTTTTGTGCCCCGAAACAAATTGACAGGTAGATCATCATACCCAGGGACACCGTTATGGGCCCCACCTGCAAAAAAAACAATAACGACCCCACAGGAGTCACCGTCCATTAATATAATCGAAATACTTGCGAACCTCAGCGCAGAGGTGCTGGGTATAACCCATTCGTCCCCTCGATCCGGACGAAGAGAGGAATGTTCACATGTCCAAAATCAAAACTTATTTCCCTAAAAAATTGGAGAAGCTATGCAAAATTTACTAACAAAGATCAAAGATCATGATGCAAATATTGGAGTCATCGGACTCGGCTATGTCGGGCTCCCTCTTGCAATTGAATATTCAAAGAAGTTCTCTGTGATCGGATTCGATGTCAACAGTGAAGCAGTTAAAAGCCTTCAGTCGGGAAGATCACACATTCAGGATGTTCCCGATCAGATAATCGCAACGAACGTCAACAAATCTTTTTTTCCAACTGACGATCCAGCTGAGCTGAAAAATTGTGACTTCCTCATCATATGTGTCCCAACACCCCTGACTGAGGAGCGTTTACCCGACCTTACGTATATCAAATCTGCCTGCGGAACAATCGCCGGTGTGCTAAGAGAAGGCCAGTTTGTGATCCTGGAGAGCACCACCTATCCGGGAACCACCGAAGAAGTTGTCATCCCCATCCTTGAAGAGAGCGGTTTAAAAGCCGGTATCGATTTTGGTGTCGCCTACTCACCAGAACGAATTGATCCAGGCAACAAGCAGTTCACTGTCGATGAGGTCCCAAAGGTAGTCGGTGGGATGAACATCGCATGCACCGAGATTGCCGCCGCCCTCTACGGCAGTATCATTGAGGAAATAATCCCCGTCAGGGACATGCATACCGCAGAATCTGTCAAAATGATGGAGAACATCTTCCGGAATGTTAATATCGCCCTCGTCAACGAGATGGCCCTCATCTTCGAGCGGATGGGCATCGATACCTGGGAAGTGGTTGATGCCGCAGCCACCAAACCCTACGGGTTCATGCCTTTCTATCCCGGCCCGGGAATCGGCGGACACTGCATCCCGTTGGATCCCTTTTACATGTCCTACAAGGCGAAAAAGTACGGTTTCATTCCCCGGTTCATCGAGACCTCAGGTGAGATCAACGAGTTCATGAAAATGCATGCGGTCAACCTCGTGGAGAAAGGCCTCAAACAGGTGGGAAAGAGAATCTATGGAGCAAAGGTCACTGTGATGGGCCTTGCCTACAAGAAGAACATCAACGACCCACGAGAGTCACCGTCCATCAAGATTATTGAGGAACTCGTCCGGCTCGGAGCAAAGGTGCAGGTGTATGACCCCTATGTCCCCTCACTCCGGACCTGTGCAGGGGTGTTTACATCCGCCACAAGCATCAATGAGGCACTTGATGGTGCAGAATGTGCTCTGTTCCTCACGGACCATGATGTGTTCAGAGAAATCTCACTGGAAACCATGAAGGAAGTGATGGCAGCGCCGGTTGTCGTGGATGGGAAAAATATGTTTGACGGTGGTGAAGGGATCATATATCTGGGGATTGGGAAAGGTATGGTAATCCCATGAAGGAAGTTGGAGTTATTTTTGACAAGAGTGGGAAAGGAGGAGGTATTTACAACCAATCGGTATTTGATGGAATTGAAGATTGCTTTAATGTCGAAATGCATGAAATAATTCGGCCGCAAAAAAATAAGTTTTACAATTTCAGCAAGTTATATTACAATCTTTCAAAAATTAAAGGAGAGAAATTTGTATGGATTAGAACCTTAAATTCAGTACTTACTCTCCCTTTTGATAATACCCACGGAAAAAATATTGCAATAATTCATCACATCGATAATTCATTAAAACCGGTACCTACAAAGATACTAAGTGATGTTATAGATAAAGTCCTGATTCATAATTTAAGTTCGGTTGATACAATAGTTGTTGTTTCACAATATTGGAAACAGTATTTTGAAAGACTTGGTTTTAAGTCAATAAAAGTCATCTACAACCCATTTATTCTTGAGGAATTCAAGTTCAGCGATAACAGTATTGATGCATTCAAAGAAAAATATCATTTGTCGGAAAAACCAATTATATACCTCGGGAATTGCCAAAAAGCAAAAGGTGTGATTGAAGCATATGATGCCTTAAAAGAATTTGATGCATACTTCGTTACAAGTGGAGCAAAAGATGTTAATCTTCCTGTTATTCATCTCAATGTAGATTATAATGAATATTTGAAATTATTGCGATCATCTTCAGTAGCAGTCACTATGTCAAAATTCAATGAAGGGTGGTGCAGAACTGCCCATGAAGCTATGATATGTAAAACTCCGGTTGTTGGTTCAGGTAAGGGAGGTATGGAGGAACTATTAACCGGGGGAAAACAGATTATTTGTCATGATTTCTCTAAGCTGAGGGAGTGTGTGGAGTATGCCATGGATAACTCAAAACTCGGGGAAATAGGGTATGAATTTGCTACTCAAGAGTGTTTCACATTAGATTTTTTTAAAAATCAATGGGTAAAATTAATCGATGAGCAATAAAGTATTTCGGTATATTATAATCTCTATTCACGAGAACATCGACTGGTTCTACCAGGAGGTCGGGATGAATCACACCCTCATTAATAATGCAGCCTGGTCGGAGGTCGATGCTCTCATCATAGTGAATAAAAAGGATGTACCTGTCCTGCAGCGTTACAAAGATCAGGTCTATGCAATTCCTAACGGATTTTCTCCAGCATTCCACCCCATTGATACCAACATTGCAAGGGAACAACTTGGCCTGCCGAAGGATGGAAAAATCATATTCACGCTGGGTAATCTTATCAAAAGAAAAGGTTTCAACTACCTGATCGATGCAATGGGACAGGTCTGCTGTCAGCGGGATGATGTTATCTGTTTTATCGGGAAGAGGGGCCCAGAGAGAGATAACCTGCAGAAGCAGATTGACCAGTTACACCTCGGAGATAAAGTAAAGTTGCTTGGGTCGCTGCCTGGTGATCAACTGACTTTTTGGATGAACGCCTGCGATTTCTTTGTTCTAGCAAGTCTTAACGAAGGGAACCCTACTGTCATGTTCGAGGCACTTGGATGTGGTAAAGCCTTTGTGGGAACAAAGGTTGGGGGGGTGGCTGAAATCATTAAATCGGATGATTACGGCCTCACCGTTGAACCCACTAACTCATATGACTTGGCAGAAAATATACTGAAAGCACTTGAGCGGGAATGGGACAGGGGGGCCATCCTTACGTATGCGGAGCAGTTTACATGGGAGAATATTTCCAAGGCAGTCTTAAATCTATATGATCGTTTATTGTACATAAAAAGTTAAATATCCCCAGTCAATCAATTATGAATTCAACTAATATTATTATGATTTCATTCGAGAGAGAGAGTAAAACAAGTATTAGTATTTATTCAAATTATATGTCGTCCAAAATCAAAAAACAACAAATAACATAGGCGAGTGTATAATGATAAGAACATTAAAGATTTATAAATTATTTAATTCAGTTAGCAATATTTTTCCTACTTTACTTCCTGTGCTGTCTTTTATAGCTGGTTTGACTTTATTTGTCATTTCTTATGTCAAAAATATCGATCAATATGGTATGGGTCTCGCATTTATTTTTGCTTCATTAGTCTGTTTATACCTAAATAAATGTCTTGCTAAAAAAAAAGATATTTTTCATAAAGTTCCCATTATTAATCAATTAGCACTTAAAATCAAACTTATTACAAATATCATATTTTTTGTAAGTTTTACACTCTCAGTTTTAGTATATTACACTTGTGGTTACATCCGACCACCGATATACTTCGGACTCATTGCTCTTGCATTTTTTTCATTGTTTATTGAATTATTTTTAATATCTACAGATGGATTCCAATCCAATTATTATATATTTAAGACCCTAATTATCTCCATAAGTTTCCGTGCAGAGAGATTTTTTAGTTTTCCAATTATCCCAGGAAATGACACACAATTCCACCTAAATCTGGTTACACAAATAATAAATCTTCATCACATTCCAAGTCCTGAAATAAACCCAACAAAATATATTTATTCACCCCTATGGCACACTTATGTATCCATATCTGAAATTCTATTTGAAATAACTCCTTCTAAGGTGCTATTCCTCTCCGTAGGAATTGCATTTGTTATAATATTAAGTTTATTCGTTTTCCTCATTGTAAGAAATCTGTTCAATTCACAAGCTGGATTAATTGCAGTTATTTTTGTCAATATTGCTGATATGATATTTGTTCGTGGAGTGACAGCCATTTATACAAGTTCACTTGTTCATTGTTTTTTTATATTAATTCTTTATTTTCTAATTTCTAACAAGAACAGAACATTATTCCAAATACTCATAGTATTTCTTATAATCGAAACGATATTGACGCATCAATTATCGACGTTTTGTGTATTTTTAATTATGTGGGTGATTTTTGCTTCAAAACATATATATACCACATTAATTTTAAACAATACAGCTCAAATTAATTATAATAAATTAAAATCATTACAGATTAAAATATTACCTTTATTTATTTCTACAATTATTTTAATATATTACTGGGCAAACATAGGAGGAGAATGGGATAAGAGCAGTTTTTTTGGCAAAATGATTGTACGGCTTGAAAAGACAATCTCAAGAATGATTCAAGATTACTTTTCTTCAAGTGCATATTCCTCAACTGTATACGAGAATATGTTTGGCAATTACGATGTATTGTCAAATGTCTTATATAATTTGGGATATAACTTTCTTTTATCCCTTGCGATAATTGGAATTGTTATTTGTTGCTATAAACAGAATCGTTCGCTTTCCCGATGGGCCTTTATTTCTGCTGCTATTGTTTTGTTTTGTGTGATATATCCAGGTACATTTTTGGGACTGGGTCAGATATTCATACCTCACAGATTTATATCTTTTTTAGAAATATTGCTAGTTATTTTTGCAGCCTATGCAGCACAGTTATTGTATTATTGCACAGACACAATTTCTACAAAAAGGTGTATTTATTATGCATTTATATTCATTATGATATTCCTGCTAATCACAACACCATTTATAAACCGAAATGATCCTATCTATTGTGTAGATCGTGAGCAGAGGACAGGCATATATTTATCCGAACTAGCCCCTATTGCATGGGCAAATAACAATTCCCCAATAGAAACACTCACTGTTGACCCATATATTTCTTCCAGAACATTGTCTACTGTGGAGGCATACGATCTCTCTACAGTTAAAATTCATTACTTTTCTCCTCAACCAAATCACGAATTGGAAAGCTCCATCATAATTATTAGAAAATATTTTGAAGAGAATAGTAATCACATTGTAATTACAGGAACTTTTGGGAAATCAGTTATAACAAATTATTCAGATACACTATATTTTGTAAAGATACAATTTAATAATATATACTCATCTGGCTCTACACATATATATTCATAAATTTATTATTACTTATCACTCATATGATAATTTGTAATAAAGATAATTAGTAAAAACAAAAATTGAAGTTAGTGTAATTCAGGCTGATGAGAAATCATTATTCCTTGCTGTCCTATTTGACCAATTATTCATAGTCAAAAAACAGGGTTTATCCTACATAAAATAGAGTACGGTATAGTAATATAATTACAGAAAGAAGGAGGGACTCCCCATATTGAAATCAAAAATAAATAAAAAATTAGAATCAGCATTTGCCAATAGCTGTGTTCGCAATATCCTAATTGATGAGCTTAATGCTTTTCCATTATGGTATTATTGTATGAAGGATATGATAAGAATAAAGGAATCAGCAAATATGATGGGAGGGAGTTATTTTAACCGTAATGATATTAAATACACATCAAAGCGAGCAGGTAGATGGATAACACATATTTTTTCAAAAAAATATCAAGACAATACCGATGTTCTTTTCATTTCTAGAGATCGGTTTGTAAAAATAGAGAGTGTTTCTGACAATTTAGTATCAGATTCTCTGTTTTTTAGCATTATTTCCGAATTATCGACTCAACACCCAGATATCAATCTGAATCTATTATGTAAAGCATCCCCACCCAAGAATCTAAATATCAAAGCAGTCAATGTGGATTCTTACACTAAATTTTCAGATCTCTTAAACTCAGCATTTTTTTCCGTTAAAAAAATAATCCAGTGGCGGATTAACAAATACTATTTGGCCAATAGAATGAATCCAGATAAATCTATAGATTCCCATATCTTATACAGTTTAGATTCTTTTTTTAGCTTGGTAAATTTAGGTTACTATTCCATAGTTGATTATTGTTATTACAACGCCCTTAAAAAATTGAATCCAAGGGTTGTGATCTCTAACGATGATGTCCTGCAGTTTAAACCTAGATCCAAAAATAATTACCTGAAATTCATCACACTCCAATCTTCAACTATTTCACCAAGCAATGAAACATATCAAAGAAAATTTATACATGAATTTGGATCAGAATCAATAAGATCAGATTATTTTATTTGTCAGGGAGAATACTTTAAAAAATTAAAGGATTATTCAAATACGTCCAAGAAAGTTGTCGTCATGGGTCAACCCCGGTATGACATCCTAGCTCATGCCAGTGAAATCTATGACAAATCAAAAATAGTAATGGATCTCGGCTTGGATCCAAATAAAAAAATAATTCTCTGGTGTACCCAAACGCACGGCATGTCCTCCGAGGAGAATATATCCAGCATAAATGCAGTGTATAATACAATGACCTCTTTAAAGGATGAAGTACAGTTGGTAATCAAACTGCATCCTAGCGAGGATCAGGATGCCCCCCTCTATTATGACAATACTTCTTACAAGCCAGTGATCTTGAAGAAGGATGTGGATACCAATGCCCTTCTCTATTCATGCGAGATGATGATAACCAAAAACTCGACAACTGCTATGGAAGCAGTTATTCTCAATAAACCCGTAATTGTTCTAAATTTAAGTGGGGATCCTGATCAGGTCAATTTTGTTTCTGAGGGGGTGGCACTTGGGGTCTATGATCAAGTGGATCTATTTTCTGCAACAAAAAAAATTCTGGACGACAATTCCATATTACATGAAAAACGGGAAGAGTATATCAAAAAATATCTATACAAAATAGATGGGAAAGCAACAGAGAGAGTTGTCAATTTAATCATATCCCTGCTCGATGAATCTAAATCCTGATATAGCTCTATAACAAACTTAAATACAGTGGCTGAATTCCATAGATTTGCCAGACAAATAGGTCTGATCGGCATAACCAATCTCATCATTGGTCTGAGCGGCCTCATACTCATCCCCATCCTCACCAAGACCCTCTCTATTGAGGAATATGGTATATATGTTCAGATCCTTGTAACCATCAACCTCGTCCCCGGGATTGTAATGCTCGGCCTCCCTTATACAATGGTCCGGTTCCTCGCAGGAGCAAAAACACGGGAAGAGATACAGGAAGGCTACTACTCAATTGCAGTCATCACAATTGTGACAGCCGGCCTCGCCTCAGTCGCTCTCTTCATTCTGGCCGAACCAATATCTGCTGCACTCTTCGATGGACAGACGATTATTACCCGGATCCTTGCACTAGTCGTCTTTTTGGAGTGCATAAATCTCCTCCAGTTCAATTACTTCAGGACATTTCAACAGATAAAGCGGTATTCTTCACTTCTCTTCTTTAAAACCTGCCTACAGTTGATCATGGTCGGAGGACTTGTCTTTGCAGGCTATGGGATCTTCGGCGCAGTGATGGGACTGTTCATCACCGACCTCACGTTGCTGCTCATCATGGGTGTCCTCATCGTTTCCGGCATCGGATTCACCATCCCAAAGTTCACGCACCTCCGGGAATACCTCTCCTTTGGTCTTCCGACTGTGCCTGGGAACGTTTCCAGTTGGGTGGTGAACTCGAGTGATCGGTATATGATTGGACTTTTTCTGGGAACTGCATATGTCGGGTACTATGCACCGGGATATACTCTTGGAAATATTATCCATATGTTCGTTGCACCACTTTCATTCATGCTGCCTGCAGTCCTTTCAAAGTATTATGATGAAAAGAATTATCAGGGAGTTCAAACAGTCCTCCAGTATTCTCTAAAGTATTTTCTTATGTTAGCAGTTCCATCATTTGTCGGATTGTCAATTCTATCCAAACCGATATTAACCATTATCTCAACACCTGAAATTGCACAAAATGGGTATCTGATCACTCCATTTACTGCGTTATGCGCGATATTTTTTGGAGTTTATGCAATTATTTTTCAAATTCTAATTTTAGAGAAAAAAACCAAGATAACAGCAACGGTATGGATAATCGCTGCAGTGATTAATTTTGGATTAAACCTTGTTTTAATACCATATTTGGGGATTATTGGTGCCGCTGTTACGACACTTATTTCATTTGTATTTGTTCTTGTGATTATTGCATACATTTTAAATACAAAATCTCAGTTGACCTTATCATATAATATTAATATTGGAACATTTTTTCCAATTCTATTTGCATCAATCTTGATGATTCCAGTATTACTTTTCCTACAACCTGTTGGAATTGTGTCGATAATGCTAACGGTAACACTTTGTGCGATCATATATTTCATTCTAATATTTGTTCTCAAAGGAATAACAAAAGAAGAAATAATCTTTTTCAGGAGTATGATCATTAGATAAGGATATATTTCTAAATATATTCCAGAGGATTACTTTAAACGCATAATTTTCTGTAACTGGTCAGGTCCTCTATAACAAATATTTTAACTTTGCTCATATTCTTGAACTCTGTTTATAGAAAATAAGTTCATAATCCCAGTATCCGCCGGAAACGCTCACTAAAAATTGATCCAGTGCGACGGGAAAAGCTATATCAATGGATTGCAGTTAAAATCCGCCAATATCTCCATTCAGAGTGTCCCTACTCTGATGTGCATTTCTGGTAACGGATTTGTGCAAAGCTTATAGGAAAAAGCGAAATAGTATCGAACCTAACGCTACAAATTCGCCAGGGAAATGGGCACATGGAGAATCAAAAGGTGAAGCTTCGTTTAGGGGTCGTAGTTCTGAGATGCGAAAAGGTTAGGTTGGTTACGCATGAGCCAAAATGGCAATGAAATCTGGTTGTGACTTCTGGATCGTATCACAACTATCAACACCGGGTTAATTTTCCCCAAGTATGCCGGAATGTATTTCCACAATTTTACTTCAACTTTCCTATGAGTTCACCACTAACCGGTGGAACCCTCTCGGTCTTCTGACGTTCTTTCATACGGTGGCTGTCACCCCAGATATTTACCGTCGAGTGGTGCAGAATCCTGTCAAGAATTGTTGAAGCAATGACTGTATCCAGGAATATCTCGCCCCACTGGCTGTATGACTTGTTTGAGGTGAAGACAATGGACCGCTTTTCATACCGGGTGCAAATCAGCTGAAAGAAACAGTACGCAGCATCGGAATCAAATGGAAGATAGCCAATCTCATCTATGATCAGCAGTTGATATTTCGAGAGATAATTCAGATACCTCTGCAATTTGCCCTGATTGTATGCGTTGAGCAGTTTTTCAATCAGATTGGATGCATTGATGAAATAAACCTGCATTCCTGCGTGAATGGATGCCATTCCCAGGGCAACAGCAAGATGTGTCTTTCCCACCCTGGAAGGCCAAGGAACACCACATTTTCTGCATTGTGAACGAATTTGAGTGTGAGAAGATCCTTTACCGTAAAAACATCAATTTATGGCTGAAATTCGAATTAAGTCATCAAACGTCTTTCGAAATGGGAGACCTGAAAGTCTGAGATTCCTTTCTGTTCTCTTTTTCGTCCTTGATTTTCTTTCTTCATCCATGAGATAATCCAGAATTTCAAGAACTGATTTCTCTTCATTTCCGGCATATTCCAGGAAATTATCCAGAATATCGTCAATGGTAGTCAGGCCCAAGTCAACTAAATTCTGGTGAAGTCGTTCGTAAATCAGGACGCCCAGATCGTTTCACCTCCGGAAAACTGCTCATAAAAGTCAATGGAGCGCTGCTGGACTTCGGGTTCTCCAAAATATAAAACGGAGCCTTTCTGCGCAATTCTGGTATTATTTTGCTTCATTGTTTCGGAGAAAAGACCTTTGAAATGCTCTTTAACTCTTCTTGTTCTACCGCTACCCGCGAGGATCTCATGCGTGCAGATTTCAGTTCCATTGCAGAGGACAGTCAGTGAATGAATCATCCTGAATGATCAAAGTCACTGTCCTCATTACTTCTCTAAATTTTCCAAGCCCAGTAGTTCTTGTCAACGATGGGTAATGTTTTTGTAAATATGAATCGGGCAAAGTAACGTCAACAAAAAGAAAAGATCTATGTACCCTGTGGGCGCCGCAATATGACCAAATATCAAAACGCCCGTATTACAGTACACGCCCTAAAATCAAAAGAATGTTCTGATCTTGCCGTAAACGCATTGAACCATAATCTTAAAATCCCTATTGACGGCCAATTAGGCCAAAAAACTCATTTTCAGACCCTTATTGGAATGTCAGTGAACCGTCTGTCCATTCACTCTATTGGAAATATCGCTCAGAAGGTACCGTGTGAGACATCAATCAGATATCACCTATCAAAACTTGATCTACCAACTCTGGAGGATATGAATCCCAGAATTCTCACAGATGCTGCAGCCTCATCATTCAGGGAAGACAAAAAATACCCGTTTGCAATCGATTTGACAAACGATCCATATTATGGAAAAATCGACGATACAAACGCAGATTACATTATCCGCAGCAGACCGAAGAAATCAACAACCTCATTCTATTCATATGTGTCTCTGTACGTCATCCAGAAAGGAGAACGGCTGACACTTGCCGTTTTTCTGGTGAGAAAAGGTGTCAAGATGGTCGAATATGTCAGAAAATGTGTAGAGACAATCCATAATTTGAACGTGAATGTTGAAGTCCTCTGCCTGGACAGGGGATTTTATTCGAAGAATATGTTCACATTCCTTCAGGATGAAGTGATTCCTCACATTGTGCCGGTGAAAAAGCATAGCGTAGAAATAAAGGCACTCCTAAAGGGCAATAAGAGCAGATTTGGCAAATATACGATGAAAAGCAAGGGGAAACCTCTTGAAATAGATATTGCCATTGACGTTCATTACCAGCAGGGAAAGCATGGGAATGTCAACTTGGGATATGTTGTTCATGGGATTGATTGGACAACGAGAAAGATCTACAGCACGTACAAAACGAGGTTTGCCATTGAAGCATCATATCGAATCAGGAACATCGTAAAATGTAAAACATCATCCAAAAACGTGGTAGTTCGATATCTATATGCAATAATCTCTCTGCTGCTCAAGAACATCTGGGTCGTGTTGCAGCGAACCTACTTTTCTCCGGTGAGGAGAGGGCCGAGAACGATTGATGAAGATCTGTTCCGGTTTGATCAGTTCCAGATGATGACCTAGGAAGGTATTAAAAGAGTGTTGAGGCCAGTTACAGAAATCCCTGTTATAAGGCTGCCGGTTTAGAAATTTGAGAATGGTGAAGCGAGGGGTGAATTTTCTTATGGAGGTAAATTAGAGAAGTACTGGTGTTTCAAAAAAAATGGATAATAGCAATCCTCTATAAATAAATCCTTTTGAGATATGCACTTAATTTTCGATATTTCATTTCACCAGGTATTGCTAAAAATAAGGCACATATATTGGACAATAAGAAACCTAAAATGAATATTAATGTTGTTGATATTGATTCTTGAAAATTTACAAGGAAAGAAAAAATACTGTAATGTATTAAATACAAAGTATAAGAATAACCCGCAAACAAATGGACTATTGCATTCTTTTTATTCTTTTGATTTTTTTTCTTACTAAATAAATATAGAATCAACAAGATAGAAATACTAATAAAGAAACCGAAATATGGATTATATACATTTAATTTACATATAACTATTGAAGTAGTTGATCCTATAAGACAGATTATGAGACCTAAACATGTCTGCAATTTATTTATATTCAAATACGATTCGTTTAATAAAACAAATATTCCCATCCCAAATATCCAAGTTAAAAATAAACCACCCCCAATACATCCAAACAAATTGTAAATTGGAACTATTGAAAATATAAATAATACAAATAAATATTTATAATTTATGTGTTTCGACACAGTTCTAAAAATAATCCATCCAAAAAACATATATATCCACCATTCAATTGCAAGTGTCCACAAAGGACGGCCTGTCCCGAATGTTGCCACAAAAGGTAGGAGTGGATAATTTTGTAGCATAAATAAATTTGAAATCAGAGTAAATACATTATATGATGAGTAATAAATATAATTTTCTGGGAACATTATCTGAAATATGTAATCTAATAATAATATGAATAGTAATGCAGGTATTAAACCTGCATATATCCTAGAAAATCTATCAATAAAATATTCTTTAAATGAATATCCTTTATTATTTATTTTTCTAACAGTGCTATATGTAATCAAAAAACCAGAAAGGATAAAAAATATTACCACTCCTATATTTTGAATATATGGAAAATTGGGTGGTTGTAAAAATTCAAATATTCCACAGAGAGCGATTCCATGTCCAATTAAGACCAACTGGACTGCTATTATTCGTAATATATCCAAAAACAAAGAACAATTATGTGGTAAATTATAATTAAATTTCAAAATTTATTACATCCCATAATATTGTTGTCGAAAATCCATTAACCCGTCTTTTCCAGTTGAAAATAAACAAGTGTGTTCTTAGTGATGTTTGAATCGACTAAAATGCAGAAAACACTAAGATCTAATAAGATTGAATCTAATCAAAATATATCCTTTCCGATCGGCATCACAGTATCCACAGAAAAGAACTCACCCCTGAAACAATAATCCACCAAAAGATCCATGTACGTTTAAGCAAATATCTACAATATGCCCCTCATTGATGGATTCGATGACGAATCAATCCTTTCCATCGACCACCATGATATAGTTTCCGATGCCTATGACTCCCTTTGAATCGCAAATATAATCGATGCCACTATCCCAAAAACGCGCCACCATAATCTCAACCATTTTCAGGTAGTCAAAACAATGGCGCTCAACGGTCTGGGATTCATCGAACGCCGTCTGTATATCTTTCCTGAATTTTTTGACGATATCGCAGTTGAACGCCTCCTTGGCGAAGGAATAACCACAGATCAATGATGATTTACTCGGCAGAACCCTGGACGCCATCGCAGAGTATGATCCCACCGAGCTTTTCAACGAAATCGTGTCAAACTGCCTCATTTCAACAGAATTCGGTTCGCACTGCATTCATGTGGATACAACCAACTTCAGTGTCACAGGTGAATATGAATCAGACTTTGGCACAGAAAAAATCAAAATAACCTATGGTCATCCAAAGGATGGTCGCTGGGATCTCAAGAGATTCGTCCTGAGTATGGCATCAAACCAGCATGGCATACCTCTTTTCCTTCAGACATTTTCCTGGAATGAATCCGATAAAGAAACGCTCAGAACCATTATTGAAAATCTCAAAAACAATCTGATATCAGACGAAAAAGTATACCATGTAGCGGATTCTGCCTTTTATACCCGGAAAAATCTTCAGATTGTTGGGTAGCACACGTTCTGGATTACCCGGGTACCATCTTCCATCAAAGAGGCAAAGGATCTGCTCGCATCAGAGTGCCAGTTCAAACCATGCAAAGATGATCGATATTCCTATTTTGAACAGGTGAGCGAATATGCTGGCATCACGCAGAAATGGGTCCAATATTATTCCGAGCCCACGTATGAATAGAAAAAAAAGAGGTTTAAAGAGAAACTTGACAAAAAAATGCTTTCTGCAAAGAAATCGCTCCGAAAAATAGGTGCAATTGAATCCAAGTGTGAGCCAGATGCGCACAATGTCGCGCAAAGATGGTTGAGCGATCATCCGCTGTTCTGGTTCAGTGAATACAAAATTATTACGATTCAGGGGAGGGCAGAAAAGAAACGTGGTCGGCCAAAGACTGGTGAACTAATGGTTCCAATATTCAGGTTCGAAGCGGATATTGAATTTAATGAAGAAGCAGTTGAAAAGGAACGGCAAAAACTCAGCCGGTTTATCCTGGCAACGTATGATACTGCAATATCTGCAGACGAACTGCTTTACAACTACAAAGAACAGGGAACAGTTGAGAGAGGATTCCAATTCCTGAAAGACAAATCATTCCTGGTTGCAGAGGTATATCTAAAGAAACCATCCCGTATCCAGGCGTTATCGATGATCATGGTTCTGTGTTTGTTCATATACTCAATGACTGAGTTCCGTCTGAGAAAAGAGCTGGAAAAATCAGGTAAAACAGTGACCAGCCAGACAAAGAGACATACACAAAGGCCAACAATGAAGTGGATATTTTTCCGTTTCAGAAGGGTTCGTGAGTTTTGATTTGTAGAAGTTGGGAGGAAAATAAAAAGAATTCCGAATCTAAATGAGGAATTTTGGAGGATATTGCGGCTTTTGGGTGCGGATTATGAAAAATATTACACTTGAAAAAATTGGTGCGGAAAGTGGGAAATTACTGCGGAATCTCAGATTACTTTTCGAGTCCATATATTAGGTGATATATTTGATTCTTTTGGAAAGTCGTTAGTGTCTAATCTTTCTAAAGAAAGAGCATTTGATCTATTCAGCATAGCAATATCTACTCTTGTTGTAAATGCAATTTTACAATTTTTTTCCTTTAATATATCAATTAAAGAGTCATTATAAGAACCATATGGATAACACATAATCCATTCATCAATGTTGACTCCAATTTTTGTTAAAAATTTTAATGATAAATCAATCTCACTTTCTTGTTTCTCTCGAGGAAGTTTATCCAGCCAATAGTGATCATATCCATGACTACCGATATACATGCCATTCCTTACCATGCAACGTAGTTGATCAATATTCATATACAACTCTCGCGAAAAAGCAACCTCGTCCGCCGAAACATGCTTTGCAAATAATTCACCAATTATTAAATTTCGTGCTTGTTCATCTAGTTCATTTTGTAATAGCCTTTTTACAAAAATCACTTCTTTTGTGTCATATCTACTTTCACAAGCCAATTTGTTATAATAGTATTCATTGGTGTTTAAACTAAATTGATCACGATATTTATCAATACACAAATATAATTCTTGGATAAGACAGTTTATGTCCATTGATGCTAAAAGAAAATGAATTTTATTAACTCCAAGAACCTTTTTTTCTTCGATTGCTTTAGCAGGAGGAAAAAATACACCTTGAATATTCCTTTCATCTAGAATAGGAAATACTTCTGTATAATGGTCAATATAAGCATCATCAAAGGTTAAAAGGGCTGAATTTTTTGGTAAACTACGATTATGGTAGATACCCTCAAGACAGTCATTTATAGTTACAAATTGATAATATTTACTTAAATAATCAAGTTGGTTTTTAAATTGGCTTACCAATAATCCTTTAATAGCAGGAAACCGCGTATAGGGAAGTTCCCTTACAAAGTGATACATAATCACAGTGACTTGGTTACTCATTCATTCAGCTCCTTTGGATATCGCTTGTGCTATTTTTGCAATTCTATCTCTATCAGAATCGGCTCTAGTAAAATAAACGTCCTCTTCTGTCATAAGTGAGATCCTTTCTTGATATGGTTTACTATATAAACCAAAGTATTCCAAGTTTGGACGATTTTCTATAGGTGAGGTAACTTGTGGAAATAGACATACATCATCATCTTTGACACAAATGAAACCAATTTTTTTCAAAATATTACCATATCTTTCCCCGAATGCCGAAAAATCTATATAAACATCCCTGCGTTCATTAGCATCAGTAATGATTTTCGACACAACAGTATCAATAAAAGAATCCTCCCCATAAATATCAACGATCCTAGTTACATATAAATCCGTAGGAACAAGGCGCTCTCTTCGTGCTATTGCATAAGCAAAGATTTTTTTATCAATGACATATGCAATGACGCTATAGTTGATATAGGGATTATTTATGAAACGCCATCTTATATATTCTATATCTCGAAAAACAATAGCATTTTCTTTGAAAGTATAACCAATTGTAAAATTATCAATGTTACAACTATTGATACGAACTACCTTCTTATCTTCTGATGCAATAGGCTGAATGTTTCTTGATTCAAAAATATTTAATAATTTTCGAGATTTATCTAGATCATTCCCAATTATTTTTACAACTTCAAAAGATTTTTCATCTAAATTTAGAATATACCGATTAAATCTTTGAAAACCAAAAATATTCACTTTTTGACTTTTATAAAATTCTGCTGTTTTATAAGTAAATCCAATAACACCAAAAACATCAAATTTATTCATAAATAGAGTCACAAGTTGTTTTCCTATCCCCAAGTTTCGATATTCTGGAAGTGTATATGCATTTACAGCCCATAAAAGTTGAACTGGTTGATTGTTTAATAATAATTTGCATAATATTCCCCCAAGATGACCTACAATCTCATCACGATCATTTACTGCAACAACACAATTCAGTTCTGATCCTTGCCTAAATGAAGGTCCTCCAAAAAACCACTCTAAAAAGTTTAAATCTTGGAAAATTGTATCTTTACCGTATGCTTGAATATAAAAAAATTGCAATTCTCTAATATCCGTTGGTTTTAAAGTACGAATAGTATAATTCATAGCATCAATTCATCTCTTTTACTAGTATTCTCTGGAAACTATTAAAATAAGTAATGTTTCTATTAATCGTTTGCTTCAACTAATGAATATAATTATAGCCCAAACACCGGTTATTTTTTAGGGATTATGTCGAGCCCCAGTTTCTCTGCCAGATCCCTCACCTGCTTCGGCACCTCAGTCATGATCGAACGGGTTTCATAATTGATCATGAACACTTTGCTCAGTTTCAACAGCACATCCTTTGGTGAATATTTCCTGTTTAGTTCTGCTTTCTTAAGTCGCTGAATCAACCGGCAGTAGAGATACAATGAGATAAATGCAACAAAGAAATGACCAAACACTGAATCCACATCCCTTAGATACATTTTATCAGCACCCAACTCCGATTTGAATGTCTCAAAATGCTTCTCGACACCTTCCCTTGATTTATACAACTCATAGATCTTTTCAGGTTCAGTGTCATGGTTTGACAGAATCAGCATCATTCCGGCCTTTTTCAGTCTTTCCCTAAGTTCTTCCCGTTTAATCGTTCCTTTATCCAGCTGACTGTACAGCGACTTTTCTTCTTCCAGAGCAAGATCGGTGTCCTTAAATGCATATACCCATGTGCCATCAACACTTTGTCGGCCACAATGAATCAGACTGCCGTGATAATGCAGATGCTTCGTCAGATGAATCCTTTCCGAATAATATGTGCTGTTTCTTCGTAACGGTTGAATATACTCAATCTTCCGTTCATCAAAGACCGGAAGCAGAGCTTCAGAAATGAATCCCCGGTCCATTATCAGAAGTTTGTCTCTGAGATCAATCTCATCAAGTGAGGTTTCAAGCGTACTGACATCTTTAATAGTTCCAGGCATCCCGCGAATCATCACCGGCAATCCTGATTCTACGCTGCTAAAGAGAGCAATGTTCACCTGAGGGAGGTCAGATTTCTTTCTGTTGAAACCATATCCACCAATGTGTAGATTTTGAAACTCGGAGAAGACATAGGATAGATCATAGATTAATTGATGCTCACTCTTTGCGAGATGAGAGAAGAACTCATGCTGGGCAGCAAGGTCAGAACCAATTGATTTCAGAGCTTCACTGAGAACCTTAGGATCACAATTTGGTGCGATCTCTTTCGGAGAATAAAGCTTATCCCATTTATCTTTAATTCGTTTAAGAGGAGTGTAGCCGTCGATTCTGGTGAATACCATTGCAACAATCTCATGCCAATAGTTCGGGAAATACTCCTGAATCTAAGGGAGTTTTTCACTATACTCCACATTTATTTCATCCTACGAAAACGCGCACTTATGCAGAATTTCAGGGCACATTACTTCTCTAACGCAAACTATGATTTTCAGTTAGGGAATATTTCTAAATCTAACTTCTTCTCAAGCACTCTTACCCTCTTTGGAACTTCTGAAGAGGATATCTAAAAACCAATTTTTTTCCAACTCGAATTTGAAAATTTCTGAAAATTACGCACTTTTGCTTAATATATTGTTATCAAAACTCTAAATCATAATTCTTCTCAATAGCTATCGCTATCATATTACTGTTGTATCAACCCATTCAGGCGATAAAGATTGTAAGCAAAGAACGACATCACATTTTTAGCATGAACTCTCTCAACAGTTGTCTGCAAAACGTGGCCTCCATGAAAGGTACACTTAATCACAGCGTATGGCAATTCAACCAATGATCTGGTTCGGGATATTGCTCTGTTCCTACGTTTATCCTTTTCACTCAATGAATGTCCCCCTTGTTGCTCTTTTCATCGTTTTGTCCATCGAAGCATTTGGTTTAACTCCAAAATACCCCTTGTCGCGGCAAACAGTTTCTCCCTTCATTGAAAGATCAATTCTGCTATCATGAACATTGGCAATAGTGGTGTGAAGCCGCCAAACAATCAGGTTCTCTTTATCAATCAGATTGTGAACTTTATACCCAAAATATGACTTATTTCCCTTTTTAATCCACCCCCCGTCTTTTGATCGTCTTGTTTTTGCTTCATCTCCGCGAGGTTTATCTTTCTTATCGTGTCCTGGATTTGATGTGATAAATGATGCATCCTGAAGAACCCCACGAGTAATTATAATCCCTTTCTCTTCAATTTGTCTTTGTAATTCGTCCCAGATTTGGTCTAAGACTTGTTCATTAATCAGTCTCTCTCTAAAAAACCAAATTGTTGAATGATCGGGGACAAACTTAGGATAACCCAAAAAGTTTCTGAATGAAATTCTATCGTTAGCTTGCCTTGCTAATTCGGAATCTGAAAGACTGTACCACTGTCCTAAAAGAAGCAATTTAAGCATCACTATTTCATCGACATTGGGTCTTCCGCCAAGCCCTGTTTTGTTTGAAAATAGAGGAGAGAGAATTGGTCTGAAACATTCCCAGTTGATCAGTTTGTTGACTTTGCTTAATTTATCTTCTTTTAAAATAATTCGTGAATATTCATCCCTAAAAACAAAATTGGCAAAGTTACTCATGACAGTTGAGGGATCTGGCAATATAAGCTAATATTGGTTAAAGCGGGGGGTTTCGAAATTATCAAATATAGATATATATAACCCCTTAACCTTCAGCATCTATCTTTATTAACGCTCTTCATACCATAATTTTTTATGATTTCGATATATTCTTTCACTACATATCCAGCAAGACCTGTGAAAAATGATGTCTCCCATTCACTATAACCCGCGAAATATAACTTGTCAAACCGTGTTCCATCCTTTATGCAGTGGTCTGTAGACTCTGGCGTGTGATCTATAACCTGAGATAGGGATCTATGAACCTAGTGGTCATTTTCTGCGCTGTTTAGGACGTAATATATATTGAGACTAATCAAATAATTATCATATGAAAATATTGATTATTGGATTGGGTAGCATTGGATCAAAGCACTTAAAAAATATAAAATGTTTATGCCCCAATGCTGAAATAAATATATTACATTTGAAAAATAAAATAAATAATCAATCAGTAACAGGGATTAATAATATTTTTTTTGATCTGAACTTGGCTATTGAGAGTAAACCGGATATTGCATTTCTTACTTGCCCAGCTCCACTACATATACCAATTGCCAAAGAGTTGGCAAAAAATGGTGTTAATTTATTCATAGAAAAACCTATTTCAGATAACCTCAATGACATCAGTCAATTTATCGAATTATGTGCCAAAAATAGAATTGTTGTAATGATTGGTTATAATCTACGTTTTAATCCAGCTCTGTGTGCAGTAAAAAAGGCATTGGACAATAATTTAATTGGAAAATCCCTATCTTTTCGAGCCGAAGTAGGTCAATATTTACCAGATTGGCGCCCTAGATCAGACTATCGCAAGTGTGTTAGCTCCCATAAAGAGACTGGGGGAGGGGCATTATTAGAATTGAGTCATGAAATTGATTATGCACGATGGTTAATGGGGGAAGTGGGTATAGTAGACGCAGTCGTAGACCATATCAGCGACCTGGAAATGGATGTTGAAGATATTGCGGAAATAAATTTAAAATTTAAAACCGGTGCGTTGGGAAATATCCATCTTGACATGATAAGCCGGTCTAATATACGTAATTGTAAGATAATCGGAACCGAAGGTACATTATTTTGGGATGGGGTTAAGAACATTTCCAAAATATATTCATCAAAAACAGGCAAGTGTTCAAATTTGTGTGAATCTTCTGATCGAAATGATACATATCTCATGGAAATTCAGCATTTTTTTGACTGTGTAAAAACAGGCAAACAACCTAAGATAACGATTGAAGATGCTCGAAAAGATTTAGAAATAGTTCTCGCAGCAAAGAAATCGTCTCTTGAACAAAGGAGTGTGATATTATGACCCCATATATTGTAGGATTTATTTTTGCAAGAGGTGGATCAAAGGGTGTTCCAAGAAAAAATATTAGATTGTTGTCAGGCAAACCCTTAATTGCTTATGCTATTCAGGCAGCCCAATCAAGCAATTTGATTGAGAGAGTAATAGTTTCTACTGATGACAAAGAAATTTTACAAATCTCAAATCAATACGGTGCTGAAACCCCATTTATAAGGCCACTTGAATTGGCAAAAGATAACTCTCCTGAGTTATTAGCGTGGAAACACGCCATTAATATGATCAATATTGAAACAGATAAAAAAATCGATGTTTTTGTAAGTATTCCATCAACTGCTCCATTAAGACACGTAGAAGACATTGATAATTGCATAAATCTTTTACTGAATAGCGATGCAGATATTGTTATATCAGTTAAGAAAGCTGACCGGAATCCATATTTCAACATGGTTACACTCGATGAAAATGGTTATGCTAAAATTGTGATGAATTCAAATCATGGATCAATAAATCGAAGACAAGATGCCCCGATAATTTACGATGTAGCAACAGTTGCATATGCTGCAAGACCGGAGTATATCCTTCAGGCAAACTCAATTTTCGAGGGAAAAGTGAAATTAATCGAAATTCCTCCAGAAAGAGCATTAGATATTGATACCGAATTAGATTTTAGAATTGCGGAGTATATGATTAAAGATGAACAATCGTACAAGAGTTCTGTTGGAGATAAATAATGAAATCAACTCATGAATTGATGTGTTTAAAAGATCGTGTCGCACTTGTTACAGGAGGGGCAGGACATATTGGCTCAGTTATTTGTGAAACCCTTGCAGAAAATGGTTCAAATGTTGTAATAATTGATGCAAATAAAAGTGGATGCATTCAGACATCTGAAATGCTTGAGTCTAAATATGATGTTGAGACCATTGCATTAACAACTGACCTCAGCAATGAAATTGAAGTGAAAAAAATACCTGAAACTGTTTTAGACAAGTTTGGCCAGATTGATATTTTAGTAAATTGTGCTGCCTTGGTAGGAACGTCTGAAATGAAAGGATGGACTACACCATTTTCGGATCAAAATACTGATACATGGCGATCTGCATTGGAGATCAACCTCACAGTTCCATTCATATTAAGTCAGGCATGTTCTCAGGCGCTAACTACTTCAGGGAATGGATCTATCATCAACATTGGATCAATATATGGTGTACTTGGACCTGATATGACACTTTACGCCAATACAAACATGGGAAACCCCGCTGCATATGCTGCGAGTAAAGGAGGATTATTACAACTAACAAGATGGTTGGCAACAGTCATGGCACCATCAGTACGGGTGAATTCGATAACATTGGGGGGAGTTTACCGGAATCAGCCCCAAGACTTTGTATCTCAATATATTGCAAGAACCCCATTAAAGAGAATGGCTTCAGAACAGGATATCAAAGGTGCAATGATATTTTTTGCGAGCGACCTTTCAGCATATGTAACAGGACATAATTTACATGTTGACGGTGGATGGTCAGTTTGGTAATAAATGAGGTTTGCCATGTTTCATTCTCTATTCTACAAAATTTTTTTTGATAATCCTCAAAAATGTATAATCATTGCTGAGGCAGGTGTCAACCATAACGGAGATATCGCCTTAGCAAAAAAACTCATCGATGCCGCATTTGAAGCAGGCGCTGATGCAGTTAAATTCCAAACATTTAAAGCCGAAAACATTGTCACCCCCACTGCTGAGAAGGCAGAATACCAGAAAAATACGACAGATACTGGCGAATCTCAGTATGAGATGATAAAAAAACTCGAGCTTTCTAAAGCTGATTTCTGGGATCTCTCGGAATATGCAAAGAATACAGGAATACTCTTTTTATCCACTCCATTTGACGAAGATAGTGTGGATCTCCTAGATGAGATAGGTGTGCCTGCATTCAAGATACCTTCTGGAGAGATTACAAACTTCCCACTCCTAAAAAAAATAGCAAAAAAGTCCAAACCCATTATTTTGTCAACAGGAATGGCCACACTTGGTGAAGTTGAGGAATCGGTAAACTATCTTAAGAAATATGGTGCAGAAGAAATCATTCTTCTTCACTGCACCACCAGTTATCCTGCCCCAGTGAAATCTGTGAATCTGCGTGCAATGGAAACATTGCGCTGTGCATTTCAGTTCCCGGTCGGGTACTCCGATCACACTGAGGGGATCACAGTTCCTATTGCAGCTGTTGCCATGGGTGCATGTATCATTGAGAAACATTTTACTCTTGACAGGACTCTCCCCGGTCCAGATCATAAAGCCTCTCTTGAGCCTCGGGAACTTACCATGATGGTGAAGGCGATACGGGATGTGGAATGTGCCCTTGGTAACGGGATAAAGGGTCCAAATGATGAGGAAAAATCAATAAAAACGGTTGCCCGGAGAAGTATCGTCGCAAAACGGGATCTAAAAGAAGGAGATATTCTGACCGAGGAGGATCTGGCAGTAAAAAGACCTGGAACCGGAATTGAACCAAGGTATGTTGATTCAATCGTGCAAAAGAAGACAAGAATTTTGATTCGGAAAGATCAAGTGATTACATGGGATATGATTGAATGAAACGTAAAATACTATATATTAGCGGTACTCGGGCGGATTATGGTCTGATGCGGTCGGTTTTACATCAAATTCATAATCATGAGTCTCTTTCCCTTGATATTGCTGTCACCGGCATGCATCTGATGGATGAATTCGGGACGACAGTTGATGAAATAAAAAAAGATGGATTCAATTATCATATTGTCGATGTTTGTTATGATGACGATACGAAAGAATCTATGGTCAAATTTATTGGTAAATTTATTCAACATCTCACACCACTTGTTCGAACAATTAACCCGGATATTATTCTTGTTCTCGGGGATAGAGGAGAGATGCTTGGTGGAGCTATTGTCGGAGCATACCTGAGCATTCCCGTTGCCCATATACATGGGGGAGAGGTCACGTCCACTGTTGATGACCTTGCACGACATGCAATAACGAAATTATCTCAGATTCATTTCCCTGCCACTGAAGAAAGTGCACAGCGAATTCACCATATGGGAGAGGACCCGTCACAAATATTTGTTGTCGGTGCCCCGGGTCTGGATCAAATTCTCCATGAACCACTACTGCTGCCTGAAGAACTTGAGAAAAAATACCATCTGAATTTTTCAGATAAGGTATTACTTGTCGTTCAGCATTCTGTAACGCTTGAAACCGATCAAGCCCCAGAACAAATGAGAGAGACATTGGAGGCGGTATCATTATTTCAATACCAGACGGTCATCATATATCCAAATGCTGATGCAGGAGGGAGAGGGATGATCGATGTGATCAAAGAATATGAGGATCTTCCCTTTATCCGGACATACAAAAGCATCCCACACAAGGATTATCTCAGTTTAATGCAAAATACATCTGTTTTAATTGGAAATTCAAGCAGTGGCATCATCGAAGCCCCTTCGTTTGGACTTCCTGTAATTAATATTGGGTCTCGACAAGAGGGAAGAGAGAGAGGGGATAATATTGTAGAGGCTGAATACAACCGGAATTCAATAGTATCGGCAATAAAATATGTATTAAATGATCAATCATTTATATACAAGGTCGATTTGAAAATAAATCCCTATGGTGATGGTTGCTCTGGTAAAAAAATTACGAACATCCTGAATTCAGTAACGATAAACAATCAATTATTGCAGAAACGGAAATAAAGAATGAGATTTAAAAATTGGGAATATCCAATAATTGAAGATGGAAAACCTACTAAGTACAATTGGATAGTTCAACACACAGAAAACTTGAAACTCGGCCAGATGACTGACATTGGAGCATTTACATATGTTAATGCACAATATGGTATAGAAATTGAAGATTATGTCCAGATAGGTTCACATTGCTCAATATATTCTGTTTCCACTATTGACAATAAAGAAGGTCGGGTTGTTTTGAAGAAAAATTGCAAAATTGGGACACACTCTGTAGTGATGCCTGGTGTCACCATTGGAGAAAATTCAATCATTGGGGCTTTTAGTTTTGTAAATCAAGATATTCCTGATAATGTAATTGCATATGGCGTACCTGCCCGAATAATTAAAATGATTGACCCGGATAACAAAAATCTTGACTATTAATTTGGTGATTGATATATGACATGGAAAATACCTCTCTTTAAAATGTACTGGGACGAAGACGACGTCAGTGCGGTTAGTGAAACAATTCGCTCAGGAATGAACTGGGCAGTTGGAGCAAATGTTTCTAAATTCGAAGAAGATCTCGCGAATTATATCGGAACAAAATACTGTCTCACGTTCAATTCCGGAACCTCGGCACTCCACGCTGCCCTCATTGCTCATGGCATATCCACAGGTGATGAGGTAATTGTACCCTCCTTTACCTTCATCGCAACGGCAAACTCACCTCAATTCGTCGGAGCAAAACCTGTCTTTGCAGACATTGAAGAAACCACGTGTGGGTTAGACCCTGAAGATGTGGTCGAACGTATCACACCCAGAACAAAAGCTATTATGCCGGTTCATTATGGGGGATGCCCCTGTAGGATTCAGGAGCTGCGCGAAATCGCTGATGACCACAATCTGATTCTCATCGAAGACGCTGCAGAAGCCTTTGGAGCTTCTGTCGGTGGCAAGAAAGTTGGATCTTTCGGTGACTCAGCGATGATGAGTTTTTGCCAGAATAAAGTCATCACAACCGGAGAAGGAGGTGCGATCGTAACCGATTCACGTGATTTATACGAAAAAATGAAACTCATTCATTCGCATGGTCGCTTGGAAACAACTGATTATTTCGCAACCACCGCGGTAATGGACTACATCTCCCTTGGATATAACTTCAGGATGTCAAATATTACCGCTGCATTAGGTATATCTCAATTAAGAAAGGTCGAGGATATTATCGGGATGAGGCGTGCTGATGCCGCTTACTACATTCAGCGCTTAAAGGCTGAAGTGCCTGAATGTGTCATTCCAGAGCTTCCTGATAATTATTACCATGTATATCAATTATTCTCAATCCGGGTACAAAACAGAGACTCCCTGATAAAACATCTTGAGAAAAAAGGCATCATGTCAAAAATATACTTTTCACCGGTTCATCAGACAGACTTTTATCAGAAAAAACTGAAAAATTCATGTACATTGCCTGTGACACAAGAGATATCTGATGATATCATAAGTTTGCCTTTCTATCCAGGAATTTCACGGGACGATATTGATTTTGTAATTGACAATATTAAAGAATTTTATGAGGCAATGTAATGGTTTCAGATTACTATAGAGATAAAATAATTCTGGTCACCGGAGGGGCTGGAAGTATAGGGAGTGAGATTGTGAGGAAACTTTCTTTATTAGGTCCTTCTGTAATACGTGCTCTTGATAATGATGAAACTGCCTTGTTCAATCTTACATCACAAATGGATTCTCAGCAGCAGATCGTCCGGCCACTCTATGGCGATATCGGTGATGAAAACAGACTTGAAATGGCAATGGAAGGTGTGGATATTGTATTCCATGCAGCAGCAATGAAGCATGTGCCAATTTGCGAGTACAATCCATTTGAAGCTGTTAAAACAAATGTTATCGGTACTCAAAATGTAATTAGGGCTGCATTAAACCAGAATGTCGATAAGTTTATTCTGATTAGCACAGACAAGGCGGTCAATCCTTTAAACGTAATGGGGACTACCAAACAACTTGCAGAAAAGCTTACCATATCATCCAATCACTACCGTGGATCGAAACGCACAAAATTATCCTGTGTCAGGTTTGGAAATGTAATGAATTCACGTGGTTCTGTTGTTCCCATCTTTCATGAACAGATAAAAAGAGGTGGACCTCTAACTATTACAAATCCGAACATGACCCGTTTTATGATGACAATTCCGGAAGCGGTGGATTTTATTCTTGATTCAGCTAAAATATGTATGGGTAGAGAAATTTTTGTAAAAAAAATGAAGTCAGTTAAAATCTGTGATCTGGCTGAGTCAATGATTGAACATTTTGCTCCAAAATATGGTTACAACCCTGATGAAATAAAAATTAAGGTAGTTGGAGACAGGGGTAGAGAAAAAATGGATGAAGAATTATTTTCTACTGATGAATTAAAATATGTATACGAAAATAATGAAATATATGTCGTTCTGCCCCAGTTCAGTTATTCTAAAAATTACGGAAATGGTGTTGTTGATAATGGTTCTTTTTCCAAGGTTGAAGATAAGGTTTATTCTTCGAACAACACAGGATTTTTGGATGAAAAAGGAATCTTTGAGTTGTTTAAAGTGGTTGAGTGAATTTAATTTATCTGTCTGATTCTGATAAAAATTTCAGTTATCCTCATCTTTTTTGAAATTAATTGAGACGAAAAACAAAGAAAATAACCTCAAATTGTAATAATATGCTCAATAATAAAAACAATTGGAGGGAATAGGCAAGCATTCCCCCTTGCTCCGGCTGTAGTTTATACAACAAAATGGGGGGACGTTTTGGGATCAGAAATATGGAGAAGAGTCTTTATTTTATTTTTCTAATCCGTGATTATTCTTGTCGCCTCTCCCAATGCCCCGATAGACAAACCCACCAGCAATCCACTCATCAGGATCAGCAACATTCCTTCCGTCAACGATCACCGGGTGACCACATCCACAAAGCACCTTCACCTCAGCTGGGACAAAATTCCTGTACTCCTTATGGCCAGCGAAGATGTAAACAGCATCGGCACCCCTCAGGACCGCTTCGATATCACGTGTAATATCCGCACCTTCCGGCACATCCGGTGCCGTCTCCGGGTCAACCCACGGGTCGTGGACACGGACCTCGGCACCTGCCGCCTGATAGAATGGTTCGACCGGTGTTTCCCGGGCATCGTCGGAATCATTGAGGAAGGCGCAGCCAAGGGGGCAATCTTTGCGCCATTCATGATCGTTCCAACTTTTTGGAGGGCTGAATCCGTCAGGTGCAACATCTGAGCTGGCATGAAGTCATTGATTTGGCAAGATGCAACATACATAGATGCGATGTCATCGGACCCGAGCTGCTGCACACCCCATTCCAAGTGATAGGTGTGTCCTTGGGTGAGACAGTGCCAACAACACCTGCACCGGGCCAGAGGATGACTCTCGTTATTCCTTCGCCCTTAGGGGAGTCAACACCGGTGCGGACATCATAGGAGTTAATCCCCATCGCCTCCTATTCACTCTCTCTCAAAATCATCCTCGAACCGCACAATATCATCCTCACCCACATATTCACCATTCTGCACCTCAATCACCTCAAGCGGAATGAGACCTGGATTCTCCAGCCGGTGCTTGGTACCTGCAGGAACAAAGGTGCTCTCACCGGTCCGGACAAAGAATTCATTACCGTTATTTGCGACCATAGCCGTTCCCTTGACAACGACCCAGTGCTCACTCCGGTGGTGATGCAGCTGCAGACTGATGCGGCGGCCCGGCATGACGGTGATGCGTTTTATTTGGAAGGTATCCCCACATTGGAGAACAGTATATGTCCCCCAGGGACGGTGGACGGTTGTGTGGAGATCACAGCGTTCATCTCCCCGTTCCTTTAGGAGAGCAGCAATTTCCCCTACTCTCTGCGACTCGGACCGGGGGCAGATAAGAAGAGCATCAGGGGAGTCAATAATAGCGAGGTCATTGATACCTATTGTTGCAACAAGCCTATCAGATATGATAAGATTGTCGTGGCTCTCGATGCCAAGATGTTCACCACGAACAGCATTCCCATCCTCACTCCTAGGCTGAGCGGTGTAGAGTGCATCAAAATTTCCGACATCACTCCAGGGAACAGACAGAGGGACTACCGCAGCAATATCTGTCTTCTCCATGACGCCATAGTCAACAGAAATTTTCGGGGTCTCTCTAAATGCCTCATCTCTCGTAAGGGAAAATGCCTCTGCAACCTCAGGAGCATGTTTCCTGCACTCATCCATGAAAAGGGATGCGGAAAACAGAAACATCCCGGCATTCCACAGGTAGCCATCCCGGAGATAGGACTCTGCTGTTTCCTTGTCTGGTTTTTCTACAAATGCATCTACCTGAAATCCCCCGTCAAGGGTTGCACCCGGACGGATATATCCGTAGCCGGTGTGGGGGGAGTCTGGTGTAATGCCGAAGGTGACCAGATACTTCTCTGCGAGTTTTTCTGCTGCAAGAAATGCGGCTTTGTATGACTCATCCGGTGTGATGAGCTGGTCTGAAGAGAGGATTGCCACCCGTGCATCCGGGTCATCCTTCAGAATGGAAGTGATGCCATAGGTAATGGCAGGCAGGGTGTTTTTTCCCTGCGGTTCAGAGAGGATATGACAGGTGACATGCATCTCCTCCAGTTGATCTGCCACGAGAAACCGGTGTGCCTCATTTGTTACAATTGTTATCTCATCTGGTTTTGAAAACAGAAGGGCCCGCCGCACCGATTTCTGAAAAAGGGATTTTGAATCAATCAGTGGAATGAATTGTTTTGGGTAGCAGGTCCGGCTTAAGGGGAAGAGCCGGGTGCCAGAACCGCCTGCGAGGATGAGGGTTTTCATTGCGTATCTTAATTATATTGAATGAGATTACATTTCAAATGATTGATAGGTATTTATCAGTAAAATTAACCATCAACATATATTTTATGATCTTCATTGAAAGGATATTCCCTGATAGGACAATTTTCATAACAGCAATGAAAGGCAATAAAAAATCAGATTACAGTGAAAAACGTGGGGGGAAGACACATATTCAGTCATCTAAAGTCAAAAAATCCCCAAAAATCCCCTAAATCCCTCAAAAAACCCCATAAATCCTCAATAATCCAATCCACACAGACGCCCGGAGGACACACATCTCACCCCAGGCTTACCAATACATCCTCTGCAAATCACCCACCAGTAACACCCCTATAAAACCCTCAAATATCCACCAATACAACAAATAAAGCACAAATATGCCATAGATTACCCGGACCCAAAAGAACACCGAAAACAGGCCAAAATACGCCCAATTCACTCTTTTTTCTCCTACAAAGAGTGTCAAAATCCGATATGTATCCAGCCAAAATTCAGTCTAAATCAGGTCAGCCAGATATTCTAAAACAAGGGCTAAAACAAGGGCAAAAAACAATGTTCAAAAACAGGACACCAAAAACAGGGAGCCCCACCCCCTGTCCCTGGTATTCGTTCGGTGGTTATGGAGATGAATTTCATGAACAAATTCAAAATCGAAATCGGAATCGGATTCAGAATCGAAATCGAAGAACAGCATGTAAGAACTGTCCTCAACTCAGCTCTTTTCAGCACTCTTCAAATTTCTTCAAATTTCCTCAAATTTCCTCAACTAAGTTTTCCTCAAATTTCTTCAAATTTCTTCAAATTTCCTCAACGTTCCTCAGCCGAGTTCCGGCTTCCCGTCGGCCCATGCCTCAACCGCTTCCCGGATAGCATCGTCCGTATAGGAAGAGATGCGGACCTTGGTGCGGGAGAGCGTCACATAGTAGGTCTCGCTGTTCGCGTCGTGGCACTTCAGCTTGCAGGAGAAGGTGTCCTTTGCGTTGTCACGGGACTGGGTTCCGCCAATAGCGGTGGCAAGATCGTCGTCTGCCATCACATGGCTGGCAGCGGTCCCGAATGCCGTGACCGTTGCGACCTGGACGGAGACATCGCCTATGGTGTCGGCTTCGAGATTTTCGTATATGACCTTTGCATCATACGCTTCTTTGGAACGTACGACCGGGTCGATGGTCACCCCACTCTCGACGTACGAGGTACAGCCGAAGGGGTTGGTGTCGATGATGTCCTGCACAAGGGCATCGAAGATGGTGATATTTGCGATGGGGACGAGAAGGTCCCGCACCGCAGTCTTGGTGTTGGTGGTCTGGATAAAGTCAGCCATTTTTGGCACTCCTGCCAGCCGTTTCCCGGGGTTCGACTGACATATAATACTATTACTTCAGGTAATATTAATCTATCTAATCATTTAAAAAATTGAAAAATATTCAGTGATATGAATGGAAAAAACGGATGAATTAAGCGTAAAAAATATGCGAATACATCATCAGAACCATAAAATCAAATATACTCATAACCCGCCGCATAAGGAAATATCAGACCGCAAAGATGGTATAACCATCCAGCCACTGCTTTCTGAAAATGACCATCTGAACAATAAACAAGTGAACACTACACGAAGTCCACCCTGCTATTTCCCGGATTGAAAATGTCACACCCAATAATTACCAAAGGTAATATTCATCCCCCTTGCCATCAGAAACTATGCAACGAATATACCGGAAAGTGACCAAAAAAAATGACAGACAAAATGAAGGACGATATGGACGCGAAAATCATCGGGATGAACGAAAAAATCATCGAGACGCACCGCGATGTCAAGTGGATCTGCCGGACACTCACAGAGATGAAAGAAACAGATGAAAACTTCGAAAACCGCATCAGGAACCTGGAAGGGTGGCGGGCCGAAAAGACCGGTGCTGAGAGACGGATGGGCGGTGTATGTGCCGGCCTCAGCGGGATTGTGGGTGGTGTTGTAGCGTGGCTGATACAGTTGATGGGGTAACAGATCCCAATACCGGATTAACCTCAGATATGCTTAAATCGCTACTTTATGTCAATAGTCCCTATACGCAGTATTTCTTGGTCGGATTCCAATGATAACAATCTGATAATCAGGACACAGAGTTCGAAAATAATTCGCCAGGTTCCCACTCTCAGCCGATAGGTATTTTGTATATCCCATTTAATTTGCGAATATCGAGATCAGGAGAGAATCCTTCCTTTCATTGCTGAAGTCTGGTGTAAATGTGCGTATGATCGGGCTCCTCAATTGATTCAAGGTCCCGTTTTGCCCGCTTCTCAAGAAAAATCCTATATTTCATGGAGTTTCAGATTTCCTTCCTTCTTTCTATCCCGATACTCCGCAATCAGGTTGATTTCATCTTCATCCGGCTCGACAACTCCCGTGAGCCGTGTATCGATGATACTTTCAATCTTCTGAAGGAGAAAGAGAATATCGTTCATTTCCCTTATTGCTTCAGCCATAGTCATACATCACCATCAATAAAATTTAATCATTTCCCACTTGATCAAAATGATGGATGACCTGAACGCGAAAATCATCGAGACACACCGCGATGTCAAGTGGATCTGCCGGACACTCACAGAGATGAAAGAAACAGATGATGACTTCGAAAACCGCATCCGGAACCTGGAAGGGTGGCAGGCCGAAAAAACCGGTGCTGAGAGACAGATGGGTGACATCTGTGCCGACCTCAGAGGGATTGTGGGCGGTGTTGTAGCGTGGCTGATATACAGTTGATGAGGTAACCGGATACACAAGCATACACCCGTTCACACACTCAGACACACCTCACCCACAAACACGCAAACATACACCCATCCATTCACAACCACTCAAACACACCTCGCCCACAAACACGCAAACATACACCCATTCATTCACAATCACTCAAACGCAACCCACTCACAAACACGAAAACATACACCCATTCATTCACAACCACTCAGACACACCCTCGCCCACAAACACACAAACATACACCCCCGCCTACTTACTTACCCATTCGCCCACTCACCCACTCACCCACTCGCCCATTCACCCACTCACCCATTCGCCCATTCGCCCATTCGCCCATTCGCCCATTCGCCCACTCACCCATTCACCCATTCACCCATTCACCCATTCACACCCTCAAAAATACCCCCTCACTCATACAAAAAAAAGAGCGCACAAAAAATACCGATTTTCAGCACCAAAAGACCCCATATAAAGTTCAAAAAAACCTTTAAAAACAAAATATTGAATTTATTGAGATTTCAGGCAAAATAAACCACAAATTCGGATAATTCACTGATACACTCCATCCCGTTTTAAATAAAACCCCTGCGCCGATCCACTTTTATGAAACAGAATGTTTCTACCGCAAACAGAACGCTCTTCATGGATCACACGGTCCTTGAATTAGACCACATCCCTGAAACCATCCGGTTCCGGGAGACACAAATAAATACGATGTATCAAAACATCCGCCCCGCCATCCGCGGAGCCTGTCCAACCAATATGATCCTCCAGGGCCTGCCTGGCACCGGGAAGACCACCATTGTAAAACACATTTTCAAAGAGATTAAGGAGACAAACATACACATCCTCCCGGTGCTCGTCAACTGCCAGATCATGCAGACCGAATTCAGGGTATTTCACAAAATATATTCAACCCTTTTCCACCAGGAGCCGCCCCTTCACGGTGTCTCCATCATGCAACTCATTGACGCCGTGGCCACAAAATTCTCCCGGACAGGTGACGTCATCCTCATCTGCCTCGATGATGTCAACTTCCTCTTACATGAAAACACCATGGAGAAAGTGCTCTGCACCCTTCTCCGGCTGCATGAGGAATACCCCGGTATCAAAATAGGTGTCATCATCACCGTAAATACAATAGATGCCCCCATCACAAACCACCTCAGTAAATCAGTAAATTCGATATTCCGGCCAAATCTAATATTATTCCCACCCTACGAAGAGGAAGAGGTACGGGCCATTATGCAGGACAGGGTCAGGGTCGGGCTCTGCCCGGGCATCATTTCCCCGGATATTCAGGACACCATCGTGGAGAAGACAATGAAAGAATGCGACCTGCGATTGGGCATCTGCCTGCTGAAGTCCTCAGCGGATCTGGCCGAATCAGACAACCGCACATCCATTACCCAGACAGATGTGGGGGCATCCCTCCAGACAGTCCGGGAAATACACCTTCAGACAGCCGACAAAGTGCTTAAAGAGGAAGAACAGCAGATGCTGGATATGACTATCAAACTGATCCGGCAAAACGGAAATAGAATGAACTCCGGTGAACTCTATCAGGAAATGGAGAAACTGGTGCCGATGTGTTATTCAAGCTTCAGAAGACGCATCAATAAATATTCATATCTGGGACTTATTAAGATAAACCGGCCCAATATCTGGGGAAATACCCGTGAGATTCTGCTGCGGTATGATACCCATACCATCAAAAAGTGATTCATTCGCCAGAAATAATCACATACAATACCTTCTTTTTCCCCACCAGCCATCATCAAACTGCCGTACCGTTATCTTCTCTTCTCCCCGTTCCATTCAATCAAAACAGCCATATCATCACTTCACCCCTTCTCCCCGTTCCACTCAACCGAAACAGCTGTCTTCACATCACTTCTTCTCCCCGGTTCCACTCAACCCGAAACAGCCGCCATCACTTCACTCCTTCTCTCCCCGGGTCCACTCAACCGAAACAGCTGACTTCACATCACCTCTTCGCCACGGCCCCACTCAACAGTCAACCGTCAACCGTCAACTGTCAACCGCCATCACTTCGCCCCTTCTCCCCGGTTCCACTCAACCGAAACAGCTGACTTCACATCACCTCTTCTCCCGGTTCCACTCAACAGCCAGCCGTCTTCACTTCACCCCTTCACCTTTGTTCCACTCCCGGATCAGCCGGGCATAACACCCTTCACAAACACTTGCCCGCTCTTCACCTGAATGATACACCGCCGCTTTCTCTCCACAGAGATCACACGAGCCCAGAGAGACTGCTGACCGCCGAAACGACCGGTGGTCCAGGATACCCGGGAGCGGAAAGGTAATTCCTGTCTTCCTGGGGAGCACCGTTTCACGTTTCGGCCCACTCGTTTCACGCTTCAGATTTACCAGATCACGTTTCGACCCACTCGTTTCACGTTTCAGGTCCACCGTATCACACCTGGCGTGCACCAATACACCACGTTCACCATCCGTGCACCGGCTGGTGCACGTTTGTAACGGCACATTATCCACCTGATTTGCGATAGAACCACATTCCTGCGTTTTTTCAGGTAACCGTGCACCACCACCAATATCAGACAGACAAACACGTCCCCCCATACCAACACACTCACATAACGAAGAAACGGGATTGCTGAATGATATTGGATTGTGGTGCACACTTCCTGTATTCTCTGTACATCTATCTATAATATTATCTCTATTAGGTAAACAAACAGCATTTTGCCCGTCTTTTATCCGTGCACTTTTGCCCGTTTTTTGGTGCACGGATGGTGCAATAGTGCACGGATCTTCTCCTCCATCATCCCCGATTTGCCCGGTGTCATCATCCGGGCCATCGTCACCGGGTCCGTCATCACCGGTTTGCCCGGTATCATCATCCGACCCATCGTCACCGGATCCATCATCCCCGGTGTGCCCGGTATCATCATCCGACCCATCGTCACCGGATCCATCATCTCCGGTATGACTGATATCATCATCTGATCTACCATCACCGGATTCTTCATCCACGGTATGGCGGGTATCATCATCCGATCCATCGTCACCCAATCCATCATCCCCGATTTGCCCGGTATCATCATCCAGCCCATCGTCACCAGATCCATCATCCACGGTTTGCCCGGTATTATCATCCGATCTACCGTCACCGGATCCACCGTCACCAGATCCACCGTCACCTGATCCACCGTCACCTGATCCACCATCCACGGTTTGCCCGGTATCATCATCCGGCCCATCATCACCGGATCCACCGTCACCGGAATCACTGCTGTCGTCATCCGATTCCAGCCAGACATCCGACTGAGTCGTCCAGTCCCGGTACATGCCGACATCAAAGGAGAAGTACTTCTCCCGTTTCTTTATCTCCATCCCGCAGAGATCCTCCGCCACCATCGCATCGATGAGACCTATCGCCGGACACTTATCAAGAATACCCGTGTAGGTCGCCCGCCCGTTGGAATAACCAAACAGCAGCCGGCGGGTCTGGTGAAACGATAAACCAAGAGTGACCTGGAGCTGCCGGATAGTAAAAATCTCCAGACCCATCCGCAGGATAGACTTCAGTGCTGCCGCCTCGTTTCGGGTCAGCTTCGTCTCCTGCCCGCCGACGTCACTATTAATCTCACCATAGAGGCGCCTTGCATACTCAAAATCCTCACAGGTGGCGATAAGAGACCCGTCTGTACCCGTCTCCCGCTGGAGACCATGCAGCAGTGCGTGGCATTTTATTAAATCAAAAAGCATTGCCGGATTGCGCCGGTTATGAATCGCGGAAAAATAAATACGCCGGGCAAACGGAATGTGCACCCGCCGGACCACCCCCTTCAAAATCTCCCACATCGCCTGACAGACAGGGACATCAGGGTCTTCTGCGACAGAAGAGACCACCCCCGCTTCAACATTCTTCAGATGCAGAAGAACCGCCTTATCCTGGGCGGATGAATCATCAATCCAGACCGTGAGCATCCGGTTCATCACCTGATCGTCACCAATTGCCTCAACTTTTGCCAGCCACCAGACACACCGCTCGGGAATCGTGCAGACCTTCAGCTGCCGTTCGCGGGTCAGGGTTCGGTGTTTAATAGGCTCCCTGAAATTGGCAGTCGCCGACTTAAGAAGTTCCTGCATATCATCTGAAAGAGTGACATCATCAAAGAGGAGCACCGTCCCCGGGCGGAGATCATCATAGTAAAAGAGAGCCTTATCCGATACCGTCCCCGTCAGCCGGTACTCCTCAGGCAGCAGCCGGACCATCGCATTGCAGGCATGCGTCTTACCCTTCCCGGAGTTCCCCGATATGGAGACGTGCAGCCCGGACGTATTCTCCACCGACTGGGAGGCAACAGACATGAGAAGACACTCTGCGACCGTCCGGTCACCAACATGATCCCGGTGGAAGACATCCAGGATAAAACCGAGCGGGTCACCATGCTCGAGAATCTCCAGAGCACGTCTGCGGCACTCCTGCATCTCCGGTGCTTCCGGAAGAGGAGCACACGGCGCCGGTGAAGAAACCGCTGTCTCCCCATTTGTTTTCATCGTCTCTGCTTGCCCGTCTGGAGCCTTCTCTTCCTTTTGTCCCTTCGTATCCCCGTTCTTCTTCCGTGCAGCAGCCCATTCCGGTTCATATTGTGCCCGGAGTTCCTGCCACCGCTGCGACCCGCCGCCACAGGAATCGTGATGACACCCGGCAAAGATGGCACCGTTTGAAAACTGGATGGCAAACGCCCCGTCGGTATGTGCAGAGGAGAACGGACAGGTTGCAAGGGAATAGAGCGTCCCCCCCTGCCAGGGCCGTTCTCTCAACACATTCAGCCCGTGCGAACGGAGCCACCGCCCCAGATCAAACGACCCGCGACGTCTGCCCGGCTCAGTATCAGGGAGAGACCGGGGAACGAGTCCGGCAAGGTCCCGGAGAATCGCATCAGACACGACACCAGGGGAGTCCGGTGCAGAAACAATACGGGCCTTCCGATGCGGACGGGCATCGGTACTGTCACCCTTGCAGGCCGTCGTCCCATAGAGTTTCCAGATACGGCCCGCATTGAAATTCGCCGTATCACAGTGGACAACGTCATCGGAAAAGAACGTATCAAGCACCGTAAGACAGGCTTTTACCAGCCGGACAGAATCACCATCATTCGGAAGATCGATGCGGTATAAGAGATGTGCTCCATTCCCGGAGTCAGCGAGTACAGGCACAGGGAATCCTCTTTTTGTGAGCCATGCTGCAACATCTTCAGCCCGTACAAGCGCAGCAGCATGTTCCTCTGCATTCGATGATACCCCGCTCGGCCGGACCGGATCAAAATCAATCGGGAGCCACCGGCGGCGGACAATATCCGCATCGGCAGTCGTTGCATCCTGCCGGGAGAGGCGTTGTTTCATCCGGTTCGCACGCCGGGAGAGAAGGGCCGGGTTCACCTCATTTAAGGTGACATACACGCCGCTGACATCACGGAATGCATCCATCGCTTTTGCCCGCAGAGAGAGAACATCGAAGTCACTGAAGTAACCACTGTGGACCCCGCCATCACCGAGGCCACGAAGTTCAACCACATCACCATCAGAAAACAGAAGGGAGAGGGTGTCCCGGATCTCCTCTTCCTCAGACATTACCGGCATCCTCCTGTATGGTTCGGTATCACAGGGAAAAGCGGTGCAGAGACCGCCTCACCGCGGGCGACCTGCTGGAAACAGGCAAACGGGATACTATAGAAACCAGCGCGTGTTTCGGCGATGACGGCCCGCCCGGATGCATGGACAGCGATATAGCCATCGATGAACGTTTCGACCACAATGGCTCCGTCCGGATGAACGATTTCTTCTGTCCGGGTCAAAGGCACGCTATGCCCGTAAAAAAGCAGCGTGTGAATATCATTCCGGGTGAGCTGATAATTCCCCTCTGCAATGGTGAGGGTCAGCCGCCCGCCCCTGGCGAAGGAAAGTCCCCCACATTCACCCGGGGAAAGGATGCCGGATTCAGTCTGCATTCAACTCACCCCGGGAAGAGACAGTGCCATACGCGTGAGCCCATAACCGTGATGCCCATTACACCGGATGACAATTTCTGAGAGAGCCCTATTATAAGTGTGTATTTTCCGGGAGAGTGTCTGCGGAATAAGAGAGAGCAGAATCAGCCGGAGAGTGATGTTGTTCCCGGCGCCGACCGTTGCGTTTATCGGTTCAGGCATCGACCTTCGATTGGCGGTTCCGAACAAAGCAATGGTGTCACATCGTTTTGGTGTGGGGCTGCCATCTTTTGGGTGCGTCCCCTGTTCTCCGGATTTGAAAAACCTTTGTTCTTCATTTATGCCTGGGTAATTTTTAATTCCTGCAAACCGCTCTTCAGAAAAAGGCCCTGCCACACTATCCCGAACCGATGTTCTCGGATTTGTTTTTCTCATGGTTTCTTGTCCACCTGTGCACGACAGAAATACGCACATATAAAAGAGAATTAACGAAAACACCCATAAAGAAGAATAAAGCAGTATACCAGTAAGTTTCATAGAATAATTGGAATCTTATAAATTATCCATGACCTAAACCGGGTTCTGGCGGTATAAAAAAAAACTGCAACACACAAAAATTCCCGGAAAAACTGACAGAACAGGAGGGATAGCCGCCCCTGACAATCCATCACACCCGGGGGAGGCCTCCTCCCTTGCTCTTCATCAGAACCGGAAGAAAAAAGGAGTCCGGATATATTGAGAGGACGTTATCGTTCAGAGAAAATAAACAGATTCACTCATATTAAGAACCCCCATGAAACAGCAATGAAACCGGGATCACTTTCAGATGCAACGATCTCCTGATTTAGAGCATCAACTGGTCAACCTTCTCCACGAAGCCACCGGCAGGAGAGAGAAGGAGTCTAATAGCGAGGGGAAGGGAGTAACACATTCTCCATCGCCTTTCAGTTCAATATACGAAATTACCCATATGAAAGAGAGAAGAGCCGACCCAGAGGCAGTTCACCTCACACGGCATGCCCGTTCTTATCCCCACGGCCAATACCACGGTAGACAAACCCACCTGAAATCCACTCATCAGGATCAGCGACATTCCTTCCGTCAACAATCACCGGGTGACTACATCCGCAGAGAGTCTTCACCTCAGCCGGAACAAAATTCCGGTATTCCTTATGACCAGCGAAGATAACAACCGCATCGGCACCCCTGAGGACCGCTTCAAGGTCACGGGTAATATCTGCACCGTCCGGCACATCCGGTGCCGTCTCCGGGTCAACCCACGGATCGTGGACACGAACCTCAGCACCTGCTGCAATTGCCGCCTGGTAGAACGGTTCAGCCGGCGTGTTCCGGGCGTCGTCTGAATCATTCAGGAAGGCCCAGCCAAGGAGGGCAATCTTTGCACCCGTCATCGTCTTGCCGATCTGCTGAAGAGCAGACTCCGTCAGGTGAAGCATATGACTCGGCATGAAGTCATTAATCTGCCGTGATGAAACATACAAAGAAGCAATATCATCCGGCCAGTCAAGGGCATCGGGCCCGAGCTGCTGCACACCCCGTTCCAGGTGATACGTATCCTTTGTGAGACAGTGCCCACCGACACCGGCACCGGGCCAGAGGATGGCTCTCGTTATTCCTTCTCCCTTCAGTGAGTCAACACCGGTACGAACATCGTAGAAGTTAATTCCCATCGCTTCGCAGTAGAGGGCGAGCTGGTTTGCTGCTGCAATCTGCAGGTCACGGAAGGTGTTCTCTGCCGTTTTTGTTACTTCTGCTGCGGTCGCACTCATCGGGATTAATGCGCCTTTCGTGAGGACAGGGCCGTAGAGTTCACACGCACGCCCGGTGCAGACGGCGTCTATACCGCCGACAATCCGGTCATGCTCCCGTATGTTTTTCAGGAGGCGGCCTACCATCACCCGCTCCGGGGCATGAGCAAGGCCGAAGTCCTCGCCTGCAACAAGCCCGGACTCCTCTTCGAGAATTTCACGGGCCATGCCGGCGGTCGTTCCGGGGGTGATCGTTGACTCAAGTACTACAAGCGTGCCGGGCGTGAGATACCGACCAACATTCCGTATGCCTTCAATCAGGGGGGTGAAGTTTGGAATGAGGTCCTTTGGATTTGCAAACGGTGTCTGGATGGCAAGCGTGACAGCGTCACACTCAGCAATCTTTGCAAAGTCTGACGTGCAGGTGAATTTTGGTTTGCCGCTGTTTTCACCACCGTCAATTCCTGTCACCTTTGCAATCAGATCCTCAAGGCCCGGTTCCTCACCTTTCAGGGGGCTGACGCCTGCGTTGAGCATCCCAATCTTGTAGCCTGAACTCTTTGAGTCACGCTGGAACCCATAGACCTGATCAAATTCCGGTGCATCCGCAAAGAGAACAGCTGCGGGAATCCCCACATAGCCCATGCCGATGACACCGATTGTTTTGATTGCTCCACGTGTTTCAAAGAGCTGCTGAAGTTTTGTGCTTGCGTTTGTGTTCATATATTGTGACCCTCATATGATTTGTTTGATGAAATATTCTCTATTGGATCCATTGAATCTGTCCGTGGATGTATTCAGATAAATGGATGGAAAATAATTTCATTGAATAATTCCCCGCCCCCTCACCTTGGTTGCATTCAGATCATCTGGTTTTTTATCGCTTCACAGACCCGCACATTCGCGAGGCCCTGTTCCGGCGTAACGGTGAACGGAATCCCTTTCTTCACACAGTCAATGAATGTATTCAGTTCAGTCTTCAAAGGCTCGACCTTTCCGACCATAACTTTCTCGATGATATTATCCTGCACATACCGCTGCTCTTCCACATGGTAGTGTTCAGGCTTCCTGTACACATAGACTTCCTGCGTCATAAAGTCGCCCTGAATCGTGAATTCCTCCTCTTCGATGTAGATCATGCGCAACTTTTTGGAAGACTTCCTGCTTGCCGAAAGATAGACCGGCGTCTTCCCGAATTTAAACATCGCTCCGCATATATCAAAGGTGCAGACTGACTGCATGGAATACTCGCCATCAAAGAGTGCGTTAAAGATAATATCAATATCGTGAATCATCAGGTCTTCAACAACCGAACTTCCGGTCACCCGTGCTGAAGCAGGGTTGTGGCGTTTTATTTCAACATAGAGTGGATTTTTCACAATCCGCTTAATTTCAGCAATGATTGGGTTGAACCGCTCGATATGACCAACACCCACCACCAGATCATCCGGAATCAGCTTTATGAGGTCTTCTGCTTCCTGTGATGTCAGGCAGATGGGCTTTTCAATCAGCATATTGACTCCTGCATCAAGAACCTCTTTTGCCGTTGCATAGTGATAGGGAGTCGGTACACACAGACTCACTGCATCCACCGAACGCAACAGTTCTTCCATCGACCCGGCACACTCAATCCCGTTCTTCGCTGCAACATTCTGTGCTGCAGTCTCATTCAGATCAAAGACCTGGACCGAATCAACCGATTTCAGCTCTGAGTAGACACGGGCATGGTTCTGCCCCATGACACCCACACCAATTACACCAACATCCATTTAGTTCACCTCGTTTATGGTATCACAAATATATGCACAATTTTCAGCCGTCACACCGGGATGCACCGGCAGGCTCAGCACACGGGAAGATAAAACATCTGAAACAGGACACACTGCATTCCCGGAATCGCGGTATAACGGCTGCATATGCACCGGCATCGGGTAGTGCACCGCTGATCCAATATTTTTCTCCCGCAAAAAAGCCATAAAGGCCTCCCGGCCCATCGCAAAATCGTCTCCGACTTCCACCACATACTGGTGGTAGACATGGACTGAATCATCCCGGCAGTAGGGCGTGGTAAGACCTGCACACTTCAGATTCTCATTATAATAGGCAGCATTCTCCTGCCTCTTCGCATTAAACCCGTCAAGTTTAGCAAGCTGCACCCGACCGATAGCAGCATTCAGATTGCTCATCCGCAGATTAAAACCAAGTTCGGTGTGGAGATACTTGTCACTCTGGCCGTGATTAATAACCCGTCTCACCCGTGCTGCAAGCTCCGGGTCATCGGTTGTCACCATACCCCCTTCTCCGGTGGTCATGTTCTTGGTTGGATAAAACGAGAAACAACCGGCAGCGCCAAACCCGCCGACCTTCTCTCCCTTATACATCGCACCATGCGCCTGGGCACAGTCTTCAACCAGGAAAAGATCATTATCATCACAAATCTTACGAACAGGCGCAACATCAAACGGCTGGCCAAAGAGATGCACACCGATGACCGCCTTCGTCCGAGATGTGATGTGCTCAGCAATCTCATCCGGGCTGATGGTATACGTCTCGCGGTCCACATCAACCATGACCGGTGTTGCACCGCACATGCTCACCGCAGTTGCTGTCGCAATAAAGGTGAATGAAGGAACAATCACCTCATCCCCTGCTTTGATACCAAGTGCAAGAAGAGCAGCATGCAAGGCGGCAGTCCCTGAATTGGTGCCCACCGCTTCTTTTACCCCACAGTACGCCGCAAACTCATCTTCAAATGCAGTGACAACCGCACCCTGGGCGAGCATCCCGGACCGGATCACCTCTGCAACGGCAGCAATCTCTTCATCCCCGACAAACGGTTTTCCAACAGGGATCATTGTCTCGCACCTTCAGGAAGTTCGCGGAACCGGGCAGGAGTACCGATGGCAAGCATACGGGCCGGCACATCTTTGGTAACAACCGCACCGGCAGCAACAAGGGCACCCTCACCTACCACAACACCCGGAAGAATCGTTGCATTCGCACCGATAGAGGCACCTTTCCGTATGACAGGCCCCTTCAGGTTATCTCCACCATGCGGAGGATAGGGGTCATTCGTCAGAACCGCATTCGGGCCGATGAAGACATTATCTTCAATCACAACACCGGTTGGAATATAGACCAGACTCTGAAGTGACACATTGTTCCCGATGATAGTATTTCCCTCAATAATAGTATTCGTCCCGACTGAGACACCGTCACCAATGGTTGTCTTCTCCCGGATCATCACGTTGTGTCCGGTTGAGAAATGGTTGCCAATCACCACGTCAGAATAGATTATTGTACCGGAGCGGAGCATCCCATCTGCACCGATGGTTGTGCCTGGAAACTCCTCTTTACCCATGTGTTCACGTGAAGGAAAGCCAAGCGTTACAGAATCTGATAATATCGTATTTTTGCCGATGGTATTTTTTCCAAAATTGATGGTAAGCACCTCAGACCACAATTACATAAATCCTAACGTAATTTTTGAAATATTAACTATAAAAGACAGGCGTTTTAATTTTTGGATTTTCAACATATTGATATAAGGGAGAATTATGGCATATATAATGCATAACAAAATTGAGCATAACGGGACATGCCACGCAATTAAAGGAAATGACCCAGAAACACACTCATTTTAGCAAAGGAAAATACCAGCATACGTTCCGATAGTGTCAACAAAGACTCACGGTTGGGTCAAAATGCCAAAAATAACCCAAAATGCTCTCAAAACCCCACAATATCCCAAAATAATCCTCAAAAAACGAATCCACACAGACGCCCTGTACGGGCCTTTCTCACCACGGGCCACACAATACATCCTCTGCAAAATGCCCCCCAACAGTGCCCCCATAAAGCCCTCCAATAATCGTAAATATCACATATAAAGATCAGATATGCCGTAAATTTTTCCAAGCCAAAAGAGCACCAGTAAAAACAGGAAATACGCCCGTTTCACCTGTTATTTACCTACACCCAGAGTCAAAAAAAGGGTAAAAAAAGGGTAAAAACAAGGCAAAACATGATCAAATATAAGATCAGCTCAGAACTGAAAATAAAAATCTCAAAAACAGGACACCAAAAAACAGGGAGCCCCACCCCCTGCTTCTGGTATTCGTTCGGTGGTTACGGAGATGAATTTCATGAACAAATTCAAATTCGAAATCGAATTCGAAATCGAAGAACAGCCTGTAAGAACTCTCCTCAACTCAGCTCTCTTCAGCTCTTCTCAACTCTCTTCAAATTTCCTCAACGTTCCTCAACCCAGTTCCGGCTTCCCGTCGGCCCATGCCTCAACCGCTTCCCGAAAATAGCATCGTCCGCATAGGAAGAGATCCGGACCTTGCTGCGGGAGACCGTCACATAGTAGGTCTCGCTGTTCGCGTCGTGGCACTTCAGCTTGCGGGAGTTGGTATCCTTTTCGTTGTCACGGGACTGTGCGTTCCGCCGATCGCGATGGCGAGGTCGTTGTCTTCCACCACATGGGTGGCAGCGGTCCCGAATGCCGCGACCGTTGCGACCTGAACGGAGACATCGCCTATGGTGTCGGCTTCGAGATTTTCGTATATGACCTTTGCATCATACACTTCTTTGGAACGAACGACCGGGTCGATTGGTACACCCTGTTCGACGTATGCAGTACAGCCGAACGGGTTGGTGTCGATGATATCCTGCACGAGGGCATCGAAGATGGTGATATTGGCGATGGGGATGGTGAGGTCCCGCACCGCACTCTTGGTGTTGGTGATCTCTGATAAAGTCAGCCATTTTTGGCACTCCTGGGCCAGCCGTTTCCCGGGGTTCGACTGACATATTAAACTATTACCCGAGGTAATATTAATCAATCTAATCATTTGAAAAAAACGAAAAATATTCGGTGATAGGAATGGAAAAAATGGATGAATTAAGCGTAAAAAATATGCGAACGCATCACCAGAAGCATAAAATAAAATATACCCATAAACCGCTGCATCAGGAAATAAAAGACCTCAAAGATGGTATAACCATCCAGCCACTGCTTTTTGAAAATGACCATCTGAACAATAAACAAGTGAACACTACAAGAAGTCCACCCTGCTATTTCCCGGATTGAAAATGTCACACCCGATAATTACCATAGGTAATATTTATCCCCCTTGCCGTCAGAAACTATGCAACGAATATACCAGGAAGTGACCAAAAAATGACAGAAAAAATGAAGGACGATATGGACATGAAAATCATCGGGATGAACGAAAAAATCATCGAGACGCACCGCGATGTCAGGTGGATCTGCCGGACGCTCAAAAAGATGAAAGAAACAGATGAAAACTTCGAAAACCGCATCCGGAACCTGGAAGGGTGGCGGGCCGAAAAGACCGGTGCTGAGAGACAGATGGGTGGCATCTGTGCCGGCCTCAGCGGGATTGTGGGCGGCGTTGTGGCGTGGCTGATACAGCTGATGGGATAACAACAACCCTCATACACAAAACACACAAACAAAGCACACAACCACCAGTACTTTAAAATTTGACGAAACACTCCTCTCAGGTTTACCCAAAATTAACAACAAAAAGAGTCCATTTTGCTAATATTTTCAGGTTATTTGTCCAAATTCATGTTGGATTTGTCAAGCCATCTAAAGTTGATCCATTTTGTCTACATCCAGTGATAAGACTCCCCCAACGACCCACAAAGATCAAAACTCTGATCCTTCTGCACAGAACCCAAAAATTATAGGTCCAGCACCACCACACCCATTGCAAAATAATCAACCAAACAATAGCATACGCTCATCAAACCGGCACACAGAGAGAGTGACAGGTTACCCTTCAGGATATTGCAATATCCTCAATTGTTCGAATCGAAAACTTACTCATTGCTTCTGAGAAAATTATGGCAGCAAAGTGATCCAGCTGGAAGATATCTGATTCGATTACCATTGGACCGCGTTGTAATTTCCTAAAACGCTTCCATTGGATTGCAATCCAGCAGTTCTGATACAGAAATGCAATCAATGGATAAAAGAACCGGATTGCCGGATCCTTGCTGGTGGTCTTTGCTTTGGTGATATTACGCATCCTGTAAGAAGATTCAATACTGAATCGATGAGAGTATATTTCCCGGACCTTTCGCGGAGAAGTGGAGATGCCGTAAACCACAAATGGATGATGTGCAGTTCCGTGTTTCTCCTTTTTCCCCATCAGATAGAGAACACAGTCGCAGATCGTAATCTCCAGAGCGTTCTTTTTTCCGGAATTTATGACATACTGGAAGGTTTTTGATTTTCTTTCCTTCAACTTGTTTCTGAGTTCATCACAGTTGACTTTCGCAGGAACGATATGGGGTATCCTCTGATTCTGCAGATATCGAAGTATATTTGCCGCATAAAATTGCCGGTCCAGACACAGACATTTAATCTTAAGCCCAAAATTGTGAATGATATCAATGCACTGTTGAATTCCATCCAGGTTTTTCATCTCTTTTGTCCAGGGAATTACTGCAAGAGTGAAATGTTTATCCTTATCGACAACGCTGAGGGTCATATATGCGTAAAAGTAGTTCGTTGAGGCCTTTCCTTTTTACACCGACAACATACGAAAGCATATGTACCTTCTCTCTCTCCAGAGTATGGATCGTCTGTCTTGTCAATGGCAAAACTGTAGGAACGTCCGTTTTGAAGTATTTTCATTGCAGGTTCAGCAAAGATTGCAGAACTCTGCCTCATTAGCTCTTCCAGATTAAGCTGATGAAGTGTATTCAGGCATGTTACGTGGGAGGGTAATCCCCCGTGCATCTTGCCAAAACCTGAAATAGAATTATTGCAACTGGAAAGTGCCACGCAGCCTTCAAGTATGGCATCTGAATCAGTTCGACCAATTCTGGGAAACAAAATATGGTTGTTGATTATACGTGCGACACAGGTCAGATGAGGACTGTCGTCTGTTTGTTTAGCCCCAAATTTGGGCTTATTTTTTGAGAAAACTGCCATATTTTGAGAATTATGTTCACATGCAAACCTTCCGGTACGTCAATCTTGCTAATTTTCCTTTGGGTATGAGATATGTCTCGGAATTGAGTCTTGAAGATGATGGGAAAAATGGGAAGTAGTTAACTTTCAGATACTATTCCCAGAACTGATGGGAAAAAATGTGGTGATTTTAAAGTACTGAGGAACGGTCAAAGTTAAATTGGGATTTCGTATATCTTGTAATGACGAAAAATAAACTTATCCCCAGGCGGATCAGACTGCCGATAAAAAAAGCGGATACAACTGCTATGAGGCCATAGCCAAGCAGGAGGGAAGTAATTGCTAAATAAAAAATAATTATTTTTTCAATCACACGGGATATCAGTTCATATTCCATCTGCTCAAAGGCCCTGTAGAATGAGCAAAGAAACTGATTGAAAAAGAGTTGGTTACAGAGTACGCGCCGGCAATGTATACCGCAATAATTGTCTCCTGGGGATATCCCAAGAAATTAATCACTACCACAATTATGGCAATGGTTAAAATGGAAAGAACCACTTTAATTGCTGATACTGTCCCAAAATACCTATTTACATCTTCTTTCCGTTTTGCAACCTCACGTATGGTCAGTTGGGTTAACCCTATGTCGGAAAGAAAGGCAAACAACAGTGCAAATGCCAAAGCAAAAGAATATTTTCCAAATTCAACGTCCCCCAGTTCCCGTGCAATATAGACGAAAAGGAGAAATGCCAAAATTTTTGTTACAAGTTCTGCGGATGCTAGTGAAACCGTATTTTTAATGAAACCCCTAACTGCAGTCAATCCAGGTCACCAAAAATAGATCTATTGTCAGATTTTACACTGTTGAATATTTCCAAATCGACTAACACCATCATGCGTACTAATTCATTAAAGGCCACATCAGGCTCCCACCCAAGGATCTTCTTTGTCTTTGACACATCCCCAAGCATGAAATTAACTTCAGCCGGCCTGAAAAACTTCGGGTCTACAACAACATAATCCTCGTAGTTCAGCCCGACTTCACTAAAGGCAATATCAACAAAATCACGCACCGAGTGCGCTTCCCCTGTTGCAACTACATAATCATCCGGTTCATCCTGCTGGAGCATCATCCACATCGCCTTCACATAGTCCCCGGCAAAACCCCAGTCCCTCATGGCATCAAGATTTCCCAGTCGAAGTTCCGTGTCCAGCCCATTATGAATCCGGGCGACGCCATTCGTGATCTTCCGGGTGACAAATTCAATACCCCGCCGGGGCGATTCATGGTTGAAAAGAATACCATTACAGCAGAACATACCATATGTCTCGCGGTAATTCACCGTCGCCCAGTGTGCATAGACCTTCGCAACGCCGTATGGAGAACGAGGACAGAAAGGAGTGGTTTCACGTTGCGGCATCTCCTCCACATTGCCGAAAACTTCAGCACTCGATGCCTGGAACAGCCGTGCATCGGGACAATGCTGCCGCACTGCTTCGAGTACGCGAAGGACTCCAAGTGCGGTCACCTCTCCGGTCGCCACAGGGTCACCCCAGGACGCAGCGACAGAGGATTGCGCAGCAAGATTATAGACTTCATCGGGCTGTATCTCATTTACCGCAGTGTCCAGCGAAGTCTGGTTAGTGACATCTCCATGCAGGAGAGCAATATCACTAAGAATTGGCTCAAGGAGTGTAAGATTAGAGATTTCCCTCACAAGACCATACACATCATACTGCTTATCGAGAAGAAGTTCAGCCAGATATGAGCCATCCTGACCATTGATACCAGTGATTAATGCGGTTTTTGACACTACGATTGCCTACCTGTCTTTCATACTATTTGTTCACAAACCATTAAAAAGGGATTTAACATATTTTTCCCTTCTTTAAACAGATTTCAGTTATAAATTCGATTAATCATATCTAATTTATTGGAGTCACTTATAGAGTTCCATATCGGAACGAATCATCATCTTCACCAGTTCTTCAAAGGATACTTCCTGCTTCCATCCGAATGATTCCTGCGCCTTTGTTGGATCGCCGAGCAGGAAGGTAACTTCTGCAGGCCGGAAGAACTTCGGGTCCACAACGACATAGTCCTCATAATTCAGACCAACTTCAGAGAATGCAATTTGAACAAATTCTCGTACTGAATGTGCCTCACCAGTGGCGACGACATAATCATCTGCAGATTCCTGCTGGAGCATCATCCACATTGCTTTCACATAGTCCCCGGCAAAACCCCAGTCCCTCATCGCGTCCAGATTGCCAAGCCTGAGTTCCGTGTCCAGACCACAGGCTATGCGTGCGACTCCGTCTGTGATCTTCCGGGTAACAAACTCGATCCCACGCCTGGGAGATTCGTGGTTGAAGAGTATGCCGTTGCTCGCGAACATATCGTAGCTTTCACGGTAATTCACCGTTGCCCAGTAGGCATACACCTTGGCAATACCATACGGAGAACGGGGATAAAAGGGAGTTAACTCACGCTGCGGTGTTTCCTGCACTTTCCCAAACATCTCGCTCGATGATGCCTGATACACTTTCGCATCAGGGCAACGCTGCCGCACCGCCTCCAGCACACGAAGTGCCCCAAGCCCGGTTACCTCTCCGGTCGCAATTGGCTGAGTCCAGGAGGTCCCGACAAAGGACTGAGCCGCAAGGTTGTAGACCTCTTCAGGTTTGCAGATGTCGACTGCGTTGTTGAGAGAACACTGATCTGTGAGATCTCCTTCGATGAGGTTAATGTCACGAAGTATGTGCTCTATCCTTCCGACGTTCGGCGTACTCAGTCTTCTGACAAGCCCATATACATCGTAGCCCTTTTCGAGAAGCAGTTCTGCAAGGTACGATCCATCCTGTCCGGTGATGCCGGTAATCAATGCTGTTTTTGTCATAGTTGTCCTCGATAATTAATCATAATCTGTTATAGTCATCCTCAAAGCGTACAATATCGTCCTCTCCTGTATACTCCCCGATCTGAACCTCGATCAACTCAAGAGGCAATAAACCAGGATTTTCCAGACGATGGATTGTTCCTGAGGGAACAAATGTACTTTCACCATTTCTGAGTAGGTATTCCTTGTCGCCGACTGTCACCAGTGCCGTCCCGTGGACCACCACCCAGTGCTCACTCCGATGGTTGTGCATCTGAAGGGAGAGTGAGCTGCATTGTTCCTCAAGAAATTCCATTTCATCCATGATATGGTGGAGAAAGATTCCTTCACGCTTCACACCAGATCACCTCACTCTCTATGTACGGGCGAAGATAGGGATTTATACCACCAGTGGTCACCAGATCCACTTTCCTGCCAAAGAGATCTTCCAGGTACTGGATAAGATCCATGAAATTTTGGAATGTAGCGTGTCCCCGTGCAAATTCGACAAGAATATCGATATCACTTGCATCTGTCTCCTCACCCCTGGCAACAGAGCCGAATATGCCGATTTGCTTCACGCCAAATGAACCCCAAATAAAAGCGAATCTCTCCTTAAGTCGCCTAAAATCGTCTGATCTCTTTTTTTTATGGAGGATGGTGGTCACGTAGATCAATAGAATCTAGGATATAAAGACATAAATACATGTCTGCACAGTATATCGCGAAACGTTCCCGTTTGGTATTCCATTCGTACCTCTCCCGTGATTTTGTCAATAGGCTCACCATACTATTTCTAAAAGGCCAAAAAAACAAAAAACACCTAAAAAAACAGGGGGGATAACCCCCATTTCTGTCATTCGTCAGGCAGTTCACTTCAGGTCGTTTTAGCTCAACTCAACTCAACCCGGCTCAGGCTTCTCGTCAGCCCATATCTCAACCGCTTCCCGAAAATAGCATCGTCCGCATAGGATGAGATGCGGACTTTGGTGCGGGAGAGCATCACATAGTACGTCTCGCCGGGTGGCGTCGTGGCACTTCAGCTTGCGGGAGTTGGTGTCCTTCTCTGTGTCACGGAACTGCGCGTTTCGTCGATCACAGTGGCGAGCGTGTTGTCGTCCATGAAGTGGGCGGCAGCGGTGTTGAAGGCAGCGATGGATTCAACCGCAAGAGAGACATCGCCCAAAAATGTGGTGATTCGATATTTGTATACAAAAATGTGCATTTTCCGGGAGGATGTCGGGAGAATAAAATATATCAGAACCGGCCGGAGAGTGATCTTCTTTTCACCACTATCTGTGGTATTCCTCATCTTTATGGCTGACACTTCATTGGAAATTCAAAACAGAGCAATGGAGGTACATCGTTTTGGTACGGGACTGCCGTCTCCCGGTTCAATCCCTCGATCTCCTGATTTGGAAACCTATGTCCTTCTGTTCTATTTTACCGTGTTCTTCTTTTCCGGCAAACACTTCTCCGGAAATCTGCAGAACTGCCCCATCCGGTTTCCGGGGTATTCGGATTGATTTTTCTCATGATGTCTCGTCCACCTGTGCACGGCAAAAAGGTGCACACAGAAAAGAAAAAGGAAAAAAACGAGCATACAGATGAAGGGGAAATAGTACCAGTGAGATTGTTCCGATATTTGGCATCTGATAAAAGATGAACAACCCATCGTCAGGATGGATACAGATTCAGAGAATCACGAACAAACAGGCAGGAAACCTGTGACCTGAGTCGTGGATAAATGAGACAGACACCTATTCATACAAACCTTTTCGGCTCATTCAGGAATGACAAATCGGCAGAACCGGAGACCAGATCATAGATTTCCATACCGTGCCGAAACACCGTCCCATGCAAAATCCCCTGTTCCGGTATATCCCGTGCGGCTATTTCCCTGATTGGGGCGGCCGACACGTACCGGGGATTCTGATTCCAGTTGATCCCATTCGGGTTCTCATCCCCTTCCTTTTCCTGAGCATAGTACGCCCCGCCCTGCATCTCCTCATACACCGCATACTCACTATCAAACAGGGTCGAAACAAGATTCGCCATGACGAGCACCTCTTCACCCGAATTGATACTTACATGCCCATACCCGGGGGGAATCAGAACACATTCTCCGGCAGATGCGGCAACAGCAACCACATCCAGGAGACCTTTTTGCTGGAGAAGAAAGTGTGCCTCCCCCGCGAGCACCTGGTACAGTTCGGGGTAGCCGAGACCTGCCGGGTCTTCCGGATGGTAGTGACCCTTTGTCTTGACATATTCACCGCTGAGAACCATCGGTGGGATGACCGTGATATCGTACCGTATATTTTGTCGGGAAAGAATCTCACGATCCGTTTCATTCATCGCAAGATCGCGGTACATATAGTAGAGAGGGGTGGCCGAATCGAGTTCGACACTATCCGGGTCTGCCAGTACACATTCCATATCACCAACTGTTCGGACAGATGGTTCAGGAAGGAATCCTTTCCAGTAGCGGTCCATACCCAATAGTTGGGCAGGAATAATATTTATACTACCCATTTTGAATTGGTATTTAATGGTATTTCATTAACAGCCGCATAAGACCCTCACTTATGTTACCCTCATAGTATTAGATTGAAATGAGATTGTCTGGTCTTAATAGTCCTTTAAAAATTTTTTATAGCCGACTTCCCTGTCAAAAATACGCAAAAGCAATATAATTTTTTTCTCATGGATTGTATATAATATTCTTACTTCCCCAACTCTCAGCCGATATAATTGTGGGGTTGTGCCTTTTACCTGAAGAATATCAAGATTAGGTCGGGCCGTATAAGGATCTTCTTTCAGTTCTTCTGTAGCGACACGAAGTTTATTCTTAACATAAGAATCATATTTATTAAGTTATTTTAAGAATCGCTTACTGACCAGGATATCAAAGGTCATACTTTTTCCCAGTCCAGCGGCACAAACTCTTCATTCTCCAGGATGTCCTCAACTTTTTTATTTAATTTCTGAATGCAATAATACCGTAACAGCATATCTACAATATCGTTATACGTGTCCCCTTTGTTGCCTATTGCCTTCAGAGAATCCCTTGTCTCTGGTTTTACCGTAATTGAAACCATATTTTCACTCCCTTTAGCACCTTTGCAAATTCAATTCTAAGTTATCCCCTATTAAATATATGCATCATTTCCCCATCTGAAACTAAAAAATCATTCATGATATTCTGAATAGTGCGACCACAGCTCTGTAAAAAAGAAGACTATAGGTATCAACAACCCATCTCACCCGCCCGCATGACCCATCACACATTGAGGAGGAACAAATCCCTTGTTATTCTTTTCCAAAATCAGAGGAAAATACTGATCGAATATATTTCCTAAACTTTGGTTCATGGGACTATTGAGTTCACTTATTTATCATCCATGAAACAGCGATTATCTATATGATACCGAGGGAATACTAAATGGAAATTACCATATGCGTGGGAAATAGCATAAAATAGTAACGATACCTTCATTCATGGATTTATATTTATTTTATCTGCAATTTTTTTACTTTTATCAAAATATTCCTCAAATAAATTTGTCATTTCATCGATAATTTTATAGTAAATAATGGCCATGACAATTTATGATACACGTGAAAAAATAATTATGCTCATTTTTGAGCGCCCTCACAGAAAAGAAAATAACCATTCATTCTTTCAGTCGTTTCAGCCACTCTCTCTTCCAGATACGTACTGTCCATCATATACCGGACCATGCACAGATTTTTTGCACCGGCACGGAGGACATCTCTCAGATTTTCTGCATTGATACCCCCGATTGCAACAACCGGAATATCGCCTGCCATCTCTATTGCCTCTTGTAAGAGGACAGTTCCTGTTACAGGGTCGGGTTTTTTCTTTGTCGGCGTCTTAAATATCGGACCAAATCCGATATAGTCCGGATTTAGCCTGACAGCATCTTCTACCTGGGCCAGATTATGGGTTGATAGTCCAAATTCGCCCACCTTTCCCCCGCAGATCTTTTTTGCATCCAAAAGGCCAATATCATCCTGACCAAGATGAAGGCAGTCTGCACCACAAAGAAAAGCAAGATCTGCCCGGTCATTCATGACAAACCGCGTATCTGTGCCATCCGTTACCGCCATAATCTCATCTGCAGCGAGAAGAATCTCTCTGTCACTGAGCTCTTTTTCCCTCAGCTGAAGATACCTGATATTATTATCAACAGCAACCCGGGCAATTTTAGCATATGAGACAGATGGATTTGTTATTATCAGATACAGCCCAAAATCCCGTTTACTCACTTTAAATCCTCAATGATAAGCTTTGCGGCCTTTTCTCCGGAAAGCAGCATCCCTCCGAATATGGGCCCCATCCGTGGAGAACCAAATACTCCGTTTGCCGCCATACCGCATACATACAGTCCGGGATAGATCTGTTTGGTATTCTCAACCGTCTCTGCCTCACCCTCAGTTACATTCATAGAACGCTCCCCTGAGACTGTTCCTGACGGCGTGTTGAGCGTGATATTATTCTTTTTTGCAACCTTCTCTGAAACTTCGCACGGGTGACCAGTTGCATCAACCACCATTTTTGCCCGGAAAGACAGTGGGTCGACATGCAGGCCTTCTCTTACTACGGGCTCCCAGTTGACAACAACTCCCGATACTCTGTTGTCCTTAAACACAACATCCTCAACACGCATGCCGTTGTGAATCAGAACTCCCGCCCGGGATGCCCGGTATATCAGTGCAGATGTCGCAAGAACACTGTCACATATGACAAGGTTGTCATTGTATCTCTGATAAGGAATGCCAAGTTCATCAAGAAGGTAAACTGCTTCATTCTGAAGAGCAATCGAGGTAAACAACATGGCACCGCCCCACATGCCTCCGCCGGGGGCAAGTTTGCTCTCAAACATAGAAACCGTATAGCCCGCTTCTGCAATTCTTAATGCGGCAATGAGTCCTGAAGGCCCAGTTCCCGTGATAGCCACATCCATGTCCAGATTTTCCTGAAGTCTTTGAAACCAGGTATCAGTAATTGCTTTCGTTACTTCCAAATCCATTATCGTATCCTCCCTGAATCAAGGCGGATAATGCGAGAAGCTGCGACCACTAAAAGGAGCTCCCTACGCCGGCATTATCCGGATCAGGTAAAATGGGTATAATCTCAGCCGTAACAGTCAGATGAGAATTGTCTCTTCTGGCTGCCGCAGCACCCCATTATACCAACCGATTTCAGGGAATAAATAATTTCTGAAAGAGAGAAGAATTCATATGTCTAGCATCCCCGCAAGGAGTCCCCGGTCTTTAGGCCGGGGTAGTTGACTATACGAAATAACCCATATGTAAAAAATAGAGACAAGCCATCAGTATGATTAAATATCTGATTACAACCGTACATGAGAATACATATTACCATATTTCCACAATTTAGCGAAGTGCCGATAATTTATTGTATTAAAAAGAGAGAATGCTAACACGATGGAATATATAAAATTTTGTAGCGAACACAAATATTTCATATGTGCCTTTTTCATCTTATCACTCTATTTAGCACCGTTCTATATCCTTGGCGATACCGCACCCACATTAATCCACGACAATCTTGATTCTAATATTGTCTGGTATACAATCCTCGCTGATAGCGGTCAGTCCTTTGGGCTGATGGATGCAACCATTCCACAACTCATGAATGGAATACCCCGTAATTCCTTTGGGTCAGAGTATAGTGTGATTCAGTGTCTCTTTCAGTTTTTTGAACCCTACACCGCATATATCATAAATCTTACACTAATGCATCTCTTTGCGTTTATCGGGATGTATCTCCTCCTCTCACGACATCTCCTGTCCCATAAAGACTCAATTTTTATCACCGTAGGCGTTTCACTTGCATTTGCTCTGCTCCCCTTCTGGCCATCCGGGGGGCTGAGTATTGCAGGTATGCCCCTCCTCCTCTATGCATTCCTGAATATCCGAAATAACCAATGGAAAATAACAGATTGGGCAATTATCGGACTCATGCCCTTCTATTCAAGCTTTGCACTCACCGGTTTTTTTGTTCTGGCTGCATTAGTGCTTTTCTGGTTGTATGATCTGTTCCATACACGAAAACCAAATTACGCATTTTTCCTTGCCATCTGTCTCGTTTGCCTTATGTACTGCCTCGTAGAATATCGGTTACTGTATAGCATGTTCTTCGACACCGGATATGTCTCGATGAGGACAGAGATGATCCGGGGGGCCGGTTCAACAGATTTTTGGAGCGCAATCGCACATAGCAAAGCCAACTTTATTTATGGTCAATACCATGCCGTAAGCCTGCACAAGTACGTTATTGGCCTCTCTGTTGCCTGTGCCTTTCTTGTACTCCTGTTCAAAAGAAAGAGATGCGATCTCCTGATACTATTGGTTGGTTTATGCGCTGTAATCTCTCTTTTTTATGGATTTGCATATTCGGACCTATTATCAATTCTCCAGAATATCCCTCTCTATAATTCATTCTCGATAATAAGATTCCATTTCCTGCATCCATTACTCTGGTTCATCATTTTTGCGCTCGCTCTGAAGATAATTTACTCAAATATTCAGTATGGCAGGCAAATTGCAGTAATCTTCCTTATTTTGCAGATTGGATTCCTCTTCTCGTTGGGAAGCGTGGGGAATATCAACACAGAATCATATCAATGTGGGGGCCTTGGTCTTTTACAAACAGAACAATTAAGTTTTGATGAATTTTATTCCCCGGAATTATTTGCAGAGATTAATGACTCAATTCAGCTTCCCAGGGAGTCGTATAGAATTGTTAGTATCGGAATGCACCCTGCCATCTCACAATATAATGGGTTTTATACCCTTGACATGTATCACGTAAACTATCCACTGTCATATAAGCATTCATTCAGGTTAATTATAGAGAAAGAACTCGGGAAAAACGAAAACCATCAGGAATGCTTTGATACCTGGGGCGGTCGTTGCTATATATTTGTCAGTGAACTTGACGGTAATTCCATGTATACACGAGATATAAATGGTTCCGTTCAGAATTTAGAGATAAACTCTCAGGTTCTCTATGACATGGGAGGACGGTATATATTTTCCGCAGTGGATATTCAGAATTATCAGGAAAATAATCTTGATTTCATCGGTACATTTGAAAGAGATGATTCGCCGTGGAAAATACGAGTATATTCTGTTAAAAAACCAGCAGATAATACTTCAAATAGTATCATTTCTTCTGCTGATGATGAAAATCTTCAAAACAAACAGCAACCCTCACACCCTGTTGAACACCCATCATGAAGATATTAGGAATGTGTTTCGTCATTGTCACTCTGCACAGTATATACCAATCGTTTCTCCATTCAGTCCACTCCAAAACATATTTTCCCTGCATCCGATTGAACCCATACAAAAAACGTGTTCGAAGTCACATAAGATCTAAATTAAACACCACCACTCCCAAAATAATTAATAGTACTGATCCAATCACCCTTGAATTCACGTTCTCTTTCAGAAAAATCGCTGAAAAGATAACCACTACAACAAAATTCAACCCTGTAAGTGCATAAAATACTTTGAGGTCCATCTCCCGGAGCGCCAGCACGGTTGAAATGGTAACAAGGACAAAAATTCCATATGCACACATAATCGGCAATTTCACATAATCACCGATAAATCCTCCATATTTCCCATCACGCCCTGCTGCCCACTTTAAAATCGTCTGCGAGATACCAGTCAGAAGCACTGATACCATTGCAAAAACGAGACCTCCGGTTGGTATCACTGAACATCACTTTCCCGGTCTGAATCATTACCAGAAGACTGATCGGTTCTGAATTCCCGTGATAATACTGCAATACCAAGAGATATCAACAAAAGACCGGCAATATTTCCTACCGTAATTCCTTCACCAAAGAGCACCGCCGAGGCTATGAGGACAACAAAATTAACAAGACTCATAAAGGGATAGGCTAATGAAAGCGGGTAATGTTTCAGTGCCTGTTGCCAGACAATTGCCTGAAAAAACATGCATACGAGAGAGAAGAGGTAGAATACATTTGTTATAAGACTGAACGGAAAGGAAGATGCAACTGATATACTCATTGCTGCATATTTTCCTAAGATACCGGCCATTGCCTGGAACATAATCGCAAGAAAAATGAAGAGATAATTTGAAGAGAAAATCATTTTAACAATATTTCTCCCCTATCACGTACTGTTGTCCATAGGTTACTTCAACAAGAACTCTTCGTAAATATTCTCCGATAATACCAAGAGACAGTAATATCATCCCCGATAGAAATGCCAGAGCAACCATGAGAGAACTCCATCCCATAAGACCAAAGGATGGATCGATTATACTTCGTATGAATACATAAATTCCATAAAATATGCTGAGCATACTGGTACAAAATCCTAATGCACTAATGAGTGTCAATGGAAGAACGGAGTGGTTAATGATGAGGTTTAATGAGAGTTTTAGATACCTTATAAATGAATAATTTGACTGTCCGTTTTTTCGGGGATTATGCTGAACGTAAACGTCAGCAGCATTTTTCATCGATGTACTTTCACGTATCACTGCAGGCAAAAAGATAAATGAACCTTTAAAATAACAGGCATTTTTTATTACATCTTTTGAAAAAATGGCAAAACTTGACAGATACACTGAATCAGGGATATCTAAGAATGTATGCATTAATTTTTCAAATAGAGAACTGAAAAAATTTTCCACCCTGCTGTGTTGTTTCAGAATATATTTTCCATAAACGACATCATATCCCTCTTTAATCTTATTAATCAATACGGGAATCTCTTCAGGAGGGTGCTGAAGATCATCATCCATGATGACGACATAATCTCCGGTAGCATAATGAAACCCACATAGTGTTGCATTATGTTGTCCAAAATTTCTCAGCAAATGAATAATTCGTGTATTTTTATTTCCCTGATGTATTTTTTGCAACATCTGCCAGCTATTATCTGAACTGCAGTCGTCGACAAGAATGATTTCATAATCTATGGTTATTTTTGAGAATACAGCAGAAAGTCTGTCAGTTAGTTCAGTCAACGTATTCTCACTGTTGTACACAGGAATAACAACTGAAATTTTTTGATTTTCCATTATACACTCCCTTCAGGATTTCCGGCAGGCGTTTTTAAAATGGTCAGATGGTCACCTGTCTGATTCCATAAATGGCTCCCGAATGTACCTGGTTCATCAATGGTAATTTTATCATTGTTTGAGTGATAAACCGAATGGTAATACGAATCAAATGGGTTTTTTGTGGGAAATCGTGACGTTGAGACGACAAAATAATTATTCCATTGCTTTAAACAAACATCCGGTGCTTTCCGGATGGGAGTAATCATTTGCCTGGTTACGGGCGGGCACATTGAACGGAGAAAATCTATTCCATTCGCATCCGATTCATATGGGCGTTCACCTTCAGCAAAGCATATGCACTTCAAAATTATCCCCCCTATTTTGAGGACACATAGATTTCATTCATACATTTTCCTCATAACTATTTTTTCATCCGTTAAACGAAAACCCAAATGAATATAGATGTTAAATACATCCAGATTATGACTGGATATCGAAGTATAAGCTGTTTTCATTCCCTTTGAAAAAGCATAATTCAGATAATCATTTACCATACTAACCATGAATCCATATCCTTTGTATTCCTCTGAAACACCTCCTAACATCATATACGTATCATAAGATTCGTTTTTTATCATTGAAAATCCAATGATGTCCCCCTTTGTTTTCGAAATATAAACATATGTTTCATATTTTTCATCGTGAAACGAATTTAAGAACCAATTCTTATAACGCAGCCCGGAATACTTTTTATCGAATTTTGGATCTAAGAAATAGCGGTCGGTATCAAATGTTGTGGTAATAATTTTTATTACTTCATCCACTGCTTTTAGATCGGAATAATCCAGTTTCTGCAATACACAATGCCTGGAATAAAGAAGAACCGGAGATGTTTGAGTAAGTACTTTCTTTAATTCATACTGAGATTCCATATAATTAAAGCCGCATTCTTCTAAGTAGTGGATTTTTTTAAAATCGTTGTTATTTAATTTGATAAAACTCATAAATGCATTATCAGTATAACAGCTCTCATCTACCTCCTTTAATTCATTTTTATTGAAATAATCGGTGTTTTGAATCTCGAACACATTTTTACTAAATAATTTGGTATCCCATTCAACCAGAATTTTTTGCATACGCATCATTTTATACTCCTAAGCTACACCACATAATAAACATTTGCACAAATCATTGGCCACACACAATTTTTATTATTAAAAAATCAAAATAGTATTGCCGCCAGACAGTGCCTGAACCATCCATTCCAGGCAGAAATTCCAATTATATAATGCATTGTCCATGAATATTATTGGAAATTAGAGGGCCGGTAGAAATGTTCATTTTCAGAAGATCCGGCTAATAACCAATCCATTGAAAAAACATCAGTAATGCCATTCTTGCCTGTTGTGACAGATGGGTAATTTTGCTCAGACATTCTGCTCCTGCAACGTCAGGTCCCTCGCTCACCAAATATTCTTTCAACGGTCACAATAAGATTTGATTGAATGCATCTGCCCCTGATTATCGCACAATCAAATGGTGCTGGCTGCACTATTTATAGACATTTATCCCCTTTCTGATATGGATTTTTTTTAATCATTGCAATCCTCTGTATTATGCCACAAATTCTGCCTCCACTATCTCATCCTCAGATATGGTTTTTTTTGCTCTTTTTCCTATAACCGTTTTTATTGAACGGGGACTGATACCCGTCCCGGGCCTTTTAAACGTGACCATCCCCTCTGTGATTATCGTTCCCTTCAAAATTTCTCTCTTCGCAACGATGCTCCGGCGTGCAAACATCCGTGCCGGCATCTCACTTTCGAGAGGCCGTTTCTCAGAAATTCCTATAATATCCTGTACAAATGAAACCCGCTGAACAAACATTCTCAGATCATCAGGGTCCATTGCATGGTAGTGATCATTTCCCGGAAGGGATTTATCGAGAGTGAAATGTTTTTCAATCACCATTGCCCCCAGAATGAAAGCCGTTGTAAGAACTGACATCGTAGAATCAGGAAGGGTATGGTCTGAATACCCGATGGGATAATCCGGGTATCTCTTCCTGAGATGGGAGAGCATCCCGAGATTCGCATCTCGATATGCTGTCGGATAATTCAGGATACAATGCATAAGAACAATCTCCTCATTTCCTTCCTCCCTGATTGCCTCCACAGCCTCGTCAATCTCATCAATGGTCGATGCACCGGTTGAGAGAAAGACCGGTTTCTTCTTTTGGGCAATATACCGGATGAACGGGATATTCGTGATATCAGAGGACGATATTTTAAAAACCGGCATGAGTTCGTCCAGCACATCCACCGCCTCGAAATCGAATGGTGTCGATAAAAATACGATATTATTCTCTTGTGAGAAATGGGCCAGTTCCTGATAATCCTCCTTCTCAAAGGAATCAAATTTTTTGAACAATTCATATTGAGAGGAAGTGGGTTCCTGAGCAGTGTCCCAGTATGCAGGAGAATATTTTGATGCCAGTTTTTCCGCTTTATAGGTCTGAAATTTTACTGCGTCAGCACCTGCCTGTGCTGCTGCAGTGATCATCTTCTTTGCTGCGTCTATCGGCTCAATCTGTTCTTTTCCTGCAATATCGTAGTAATTTACTCCTATTTCGGCGATAACAAATGGTTTGGCATCTCTGCCGATGGCATACGTTTCAAATTCAACTGGCATCATGTCTTTTCCACTCCTCATGGCTATTCAGTATTAAACTGAGCACCCTTCCAAGATTCCCTTTTAAATCAAACTTTAACAGTTTTTTATTCATTTCCTGTCTCAACGGATAGTCATCAATTAATCTCTTTATCGCAGTTGCAATATCATCAACCGATACCGTATACGCAAGGCCCAGAGAGAGAGGCCCATGAGAGTTATGAACAAAGAGATGCCGAACTTCCCGCTCGTTCTGTGATATTGAGATACATGGTGTCCCAACACTCGCAACTTCATAAATAGTTCTGCCGTTGGAGGTGAGCACAATATCTGCTTCCCCCATCTCTTTTGCCATGAGACGAACGTTTTCCTTCACATCAACCCGGAATCCTTTCTTCCGGAGCTCTGACACATATGCATAGAGCTTCTCTTTGGGCTGATACCCTTTCCCAAGGATGACATTGATTGCAATCGCCGTTAAATCCAGATTTTCGAGGGCATGGAGTGTTCGTGACGTCAGATCATTGGGGTCGGTTCCCCCAAATGTTATCAGGATGTTGTTTACGTCAGGAACAGGTTTTTTTGTGGGGAAAATATAGAATTCATCCCTCAGGCATTCATATTTGTAGCCATAATAATGATTATCCGGTGGATAACTATTCTCATAGAGAGCATTGATCACAATATTGGCGTATTCGGCCCCCTCTCCAAGATCTTCAAAATTCACCACAAAATACCCTTTGTTCCGGAGGTTCTGGATATACGCTGGCTCCGTGTCAAGGATATCATTAATGATGATATCCGGCTTTGTTTCATCCAGAATCGAGAACATCTCATCATCATCTGAATATGTTTTGACAGGATACAAAAATTCATGAACTTTCTGTATCCCCAACTCCTTTGTCCGATTCATCAAAAATATGATATTATGGCGAAAAACAAGCCTGTTTGCCAGGGTAAGTGCCCGGTAAATATGGCCCAACCCAGTATCATAGTCACCATCAACGATGTACACAATATTTTTTCGGTGGAGTATATTTTCAGCCGATTCCCAGTCCTGATACGTATCGATATCAATTCCTTCATTCCGTGATACTTCAAATATGGTGAACGAACTGCCGATTCTGCTCTTTTCAGAAACAACACCCCTTCTGGAAATGACCACAGCACCGGTTTCCTGGTATATGGGATCAAGATATTGCCGGTTTTTTCGTTCTTTGTAGAGTGGTACAAACTGTTCTCCACTTTTTATCCAAAACAGATGAGGTTCCGCTTTTACACTCAGTATGGTATCATACTGTTCACGATACATCAGATCAATCATTGTGTCAAGAGTTAACGTTGAGAGCAGAGGTGATGTTGGCTGAATCGTAGCAACGAATTCAAATTGCTGATTATTCTCATCTTCGATGGATGTCAGAGCATGATAAATAACAGGATCGAGAGGAACCTCATCTTCAGCAAGTTCTTTTGGTCTTATAATTACCTGTGCACCAAAAAGGCGGGAAATTTCGGCGATTTCATCATCGTCTGTTGTTACAACAACATCATCAATATATTTTGATCTCAGTGCTGTTTCTATAGCATAACCAATAAGAGGTTTATTCGCAAGCAACCGAATATTTTTTCTTGGAATCCCTTTACTACCGCCTCTCGCAGGGATAATGGCAACCATTTTTTTGTGCTTCTGTTTCATCTGACTCACTCCGGTGAAGATATGTGTGAATGAAATTCGAACAAGGGGAGGATACGTATCATTTGAACAGGGATTTTGTATTCTGCCTGATTCATATCAAATAAAATGTTCATCAAACAGTGCCTCAACGAATCATGTTCGGCTCGCTTTCCCCATCATCCCCATATTCTTCATGAATCCGGTCCGCAATCTGAGGTCCTGTGAGATTGTTTTCCTTCAGAAGATACTGATAATCTCCAACGCGTTGAAAGGCATCAGGAATGCCAATTTTCACCTGTCGGGGCCTATATGAAATTTCGCTCAGGTATTCTGCTACTGCGCCGCCAAGGCCACCAATCACCGAATGTTCTTCAACAGTCACAACGAGATCTGTTTGACAACACACGTCTTTTATCATCGCAGTATCAAGCGGTTTTATCGTGTGCATGTCGATAACGGAGGCTGAGATCCCGTTATCACTCAGTATTTCAGCAGCAACAAGAGATTCATGCACCATGGTGCCGGTTGCAATAATCGAAATATCGGTCCCTTTTCTGAGAAGAATTCCTTTCCCAAATTCAAATTCGTAATCTTCATCATAGACAATCGGATTTCTCAGTGCACCACTCAGACGAATATACATTGGCCCTTTGTGATGTGCTGCTTTTTTTATGGCCTTCACCGTCTCCAGTCCATCAGCAGGTGAAACGACCATCAGATTCGGGATGGCTCTCATGAGCGAAAGATCCTCCATACCATAATGAGTATTTCCGGACATCCCCATGGCAAGGCCACTTCCTGTTCCGATAACCTTGACATTGGATTTCATATATCCAAGCTGGATGCGAATCTGTTCATAAGAACGCATGGCGAGGAAATTGGAATACGTTGTCACAAAGACATTCTTTCCTTCCTTTGCCATCCCTGCAGCAACACCCACCATATTCTGCTCTGCAATTCCGGCATTGATAAACTGATCGGGGAATTTTTCCCTGAATTGCGTAAGGCCGGTAAGCGTTGTTAAATCCGCAGTCATCACTACCAAATCATCATCCTGAGCAGCAATCTCTCCCATAATCGCTGCAAACGACCCACGCTGGCCAAGTTTTGAATAGAAACGTACATTGAATGGATTAGGATTAACCATGGTTATTCCCCACTCCGTATCTCCTGCATGGCCAGATCATACTGTTTCTGAGACAGAGTGGAATGGTGCCACTCCTTGTTGTTCTCCATGAATGAGACCCCCTTCCCTTTTACCGTATCAGCAATGATAACCTGTGGTTTTCCGTTTGACGAATGGCTACATACAGAAAAAGCATCATACAATTCCTTTACATTATGCCCATCAACCTCGGTTACGTCCCAACCAAAACTTTCCCATTTGGCTTTAAAATTATCCAGATTCATAATTTCACAGCACGGGCCATCGTACTGCAATTTGTTACTATCAACTATTGCAATCAGATTGGACAGATGGTAATGTGATGCAAACATAGCACATTCCCATATCGAACCTTCATCACATTCTCCGTCTCCAACAAGAACATATGTACGATAGGACTTTTTCTGCATTTTTCCTGCAAGAGCCAGTCCGGCTCCAAACGGCAACCCCATCCCAAGGCTGCCGGTTGAACATTCAATACCTTTCTCCATATTGAGTATCGGATGACCGGGCAAACATTCCCCATTGACTTCAAATTTCAGCAGTTCATCTTTCGGGAAAAAACCTGCTTCCGCAAGGGCAGTATAATAGGCAAGAACCCCATGTCCTTTACTCAGAATGAAACGGTCCCGCCCATCCCATTCAGGATTCTTTGGATCAAAACGCAGTATACCCCCATACAGGGTTGCCATAATCTCAATCATAGACAGCCCCCGCCTAAGTGTGATCCATTTGTTCCGGCGGAATGAGCCATTTTTATCGCTTGCTCTCGCATCCGTCCAGCCATTTTTTCAATAGAACAAATGGAATTATCGAGTTTATCACTTTCAACAGTATTCTCCATGTACGTGTACCCCCACCGACCCGGATTACCTGACTCAGAACATATGACAAATAATAAAATCGGATGTCAAAAACGAATGCAACACAAGGTATCCCGTTTGGATATTCTGCCTTTTCGGTCACACACATCGTCAAATAATCATTTTTGACGTCTCCCCCATGTTTTATCATGCCAGTTTCGGTCATACCCGGCGCTATTGCATTACCCCGTGATAGATGTTGATGGAATAGTTTTCCCGTGATTGTTTTTTGTAGCCCCACAAGGACCGCCTGACAAGAGATATATGCTGGTTGTCCGGGTTCACCATCAATACCTGCTATAGGCGACAGATATATAATACTATCGACAAACCGACTGTCCTGTGGCCTGAATAAAGAAAATAAAATTCCGTGAATTGGAAAATTCAGGCATTCCCCTAAACCCATTAAATCATGAATATTTGGTTTAATGACGATTAAAAGACAAATCAAGAATTTTTAGCCATTATCCACCGGAATAACGATTCATTTGAGCAAAGATATCATTAAATATTCAATCGCACTACCAATATAATCACTGATATTTAAGTATCACCCAACGCACCAATCTGGACAACGGCAGAATTCCATCCCAGGGGAGATCATAATCATGAATTGTTCCGGGAATGACAATCCTGTCCACACCCAGATATGTCGCTTCACGTGCAAAACTCTCTCTTTTTTGTGGATTGAATATGGAAACAGACAACGCCTGAATTTTTCGGGTAATCAATTCGGGAACAGTATCCAGCGACTCAACTTCTTTAAGGAAAATACATTTCCCATGAACAGGATCTTCTAACCGGAAATCGTTATCAATTAAAATTGTCCAGCTTAAATCATCAGAAGCAATGACTGATTTATCATCGGACAGCAAATATTTTGCACGAATGTTTATGATATTCGCAAGTATTCCTGCATCCGTGGGCTGTATCCTCAAATCTCCCGGAAGATTCTCAAAACACCTGGCCAGCTGTTCCCCAATTGTTTGCAGCTGAAATGAACTTTTTTCAAAGAATAACACCTGAGGCGAAGAACAGGCCATCTGATTGAAATATGCAATATCTTTTGCCATTTTATCTAACGATTTTTCAAACAGGTCACTCTCAATAAATTCCCTGTCAAACACACCGAACGAATATTTTGGGCCATAAACAATTGTTTCACAGTGGTCTTTTTGCGGCAATGCCAATATTGACTGTATCGCTTTTGAACCGCCGTACACCAGTCTGCAATCAGCGTTGAGAGAGAAATCACTACTTATTGTATGATTCCTTCCTTCAAAAGAGACGACAGAGATTGCTTTTACGATATCAAGCCCGGAATAATGAGAATTATCATAGGTAACTTCAACGCTTGCAAGTTCCTGTAAAAACTGCAGAAGAATGTCTTTATTCTCTTCGGGAACTTTAACAATACTCCCGTTCTTTGAAAGAATTGTCTGAACAATGGAAATAATTGCCAAAGTAGGAATATTCGCTGCAACCCATAGGGCGACAACTCCCCTTGGCTGGGCAGTCATTTTAAACCGATTTTCCACGTCAACAAAAGAATCAGGATAGGAGAGATTTCCATAATTTATCCGGCAGATTTGTTCGAGATTTCTCTTTCTCAGCCACAAAGACAGGTAGGTTATGCCCTGAATTTTGGTAAGGTGTGGATTTTGTATGATCTTCTTTCCCAGTGCTGATAATATCTCAATTATTACCGGCAATGGCAATGCATGAAGGGCCCGGCGATTGGTGTTGACAACCTGCGATATATCTGCGAAATTATCCTGATTCTGCTCAGAAAACTCCCCATCAAGTAAATAGCATTTTACCACTGAATTCACTCCTTAAACGTATCTCCGCACCCACGGATCTCTGCTTTTTCGATGCGTGATGCAAATCTGAAATAGGTGCCTTTCCGCCCGCAGGGGCAGTCATCAATACCAACCACATACCCCAGATCTTCCGTCAGGACTGCCTGAGAATAATAGCTGTCTGATAATACACTCAGAATTTCAATCATTCCGGTTTCACCAACAGAGCATGGCTGAAGGGTATACGGGTTCCTGATTATTACCTGAGAAATATTCGGCACATGTTTATTTCCGCATTCACAGTCTACGAAAATAATGCCCGTCTGTTCTGCCATACCATAAAAATCCAGGATATTACGTTTATCGGTATTAAATACGGAAGACATGGATTCAGAAAAGTATTCTTTTGAAACCTGTTCATCTTTCAGCTTTTTCCAGCCCCCGCTATGGAACAGCGTAATGTCACTGAAATTGAAATGAATGTCTTTCTCAATTATCTGTTGGTAAAAGACAGACCAGATGATATAGGTAAAACCAAATGCGTACACATCTTTCCCGGAATATCTTTCAATAACGTCCTGTATCACCGGTTCATTTAATACCAGTTTGCCGTTCTCTTCTTTAAGAAGATAATACGTCTTTTTTGCATAGATGCTAAGCCCCCTCACACCCGCAGTCCGTGCGGTAAATTCAGAAACAGAACTATTGACACCTTCATGATCGATAACCAGGAATACTTTCCGTTTATTTCCAAGATAATCCGACAGAATCTGTTTTAATGATTTCATCTGGTTTAAAACAGTTTTTTTATTTAATGGAACTCTGCTTGCAGTATCACTTGTCGTGCCACTGGAACGCAGCATTTTCACAATCGCTTCCTTTTCACACGTTGATAGATCAAAATATTTGAACATCTGAACAGGAATGAATGGGATTTCCTCAATTTTTGTAATTGCGTCAATGTCAGTGCCCTGTTTTGAAACCAGATTTTTGATGTGAGTATTGTTTTGAACAGCATTTTTCAGCTGAATTTTGAGTATATCGGTTAAAGTCTGATTTTTTGTTTGATCTTCCAATAGATATGGTGGTTGAATCAATAACTCATTAATATCTGAATCCAGTATTTTCTCAGAATCAGTCATGTAAAATCATCTCCTTTATCTTATTCCGATCTACTTTCCCTGACGAATTCAACGGAAATTCTTTGAAAACAAATACGTTCTTTGGAACTTTATACGAAGGCAGTTTTTTGTTGCACAAAGAAAAAATGCTGTCATCAATCAATTTTTTGTCATCACTATCAGTCTGAACCACGGCAACAACGCCCTCGCCCATTATCTCATCCGGCATCCCGACTACCACACATTCCAGTATGCTATTGAGACTGAGGATGACATCCTCAATTTCATACGGGGATATTCTGTATCCCCCGGATTTCAGGATGTTTTTTGAACGGCCAACGATGAATATATACCCATCAGAATCTACTGTTGCAAGATCTCCGGTGTATAATCTCCCGTTCTTTAAAACATTGGATGTTTCAACAGAGTCTCCATAATATCCCTTCATGATATTATTGCCCCATGCCGTGATCTCTCCAATATCACCCGGCTGGACCCTATTTCCATCTGTATCAAGAACTTCAAGTGTTACTCCGGGAATCCCTTTGCCAATCGACCCCATTTTTTCTTTAATCAAATGAGGAGGCAGATAGGAGAGACGTGAAGTTCCCTCGGTAGCTCCGTACATTAAAAAAAAATCCTTGTCAGGGAACGAGTCTACCATTTTCGTGATATATTTATTCGGGAGTTGCCCTCCGGACTGTGCAAAATAGCGTAAAGACGGATACTCTCTTTCCAGCAATGGTGATTTATTGATCAAAATCTGATACGTGCTGGGAACGCCGGCAAATCCTGTACACTTGTGCGTATTTATATCCTTAATAACAGAACCCAGAAATGGCTTATTATGCAGGTAAATACTGCCGCCAGCCCGGATATGGGTATGGAGTAATGAAGCACCAAAACAGTAAAAAAATGGCAGAACAACATAAATCCGATCATCTTCTGTTAACCGCAGATATTCAATTATTGAATGGGTATTCTCACAGAGATTATTATGGGTCAGCATCACTCCTTTTTTGGTCCCTGTGCTTCCGGACGTGTAGATTATTACCGCTACTTCATCGCCGGACTGTTCCGGATACAATTCAGTTTCAGTCTGATTCTGCAGTTCCTTTTCTAAAGATTCTGAGTATATGTCATCACAAATCCATGGAAATTTACTGCGGTATTTTTCCTGAATGAAATAGGCATCTAACGAAGATTTTGTGATAACATCCTCAAAATCTTTGTCTCCAATCTGGGTTTCAATAAGAACAGCAGTATTCCCACTTTTGATTATAGCGAGATAGCAGATGATAAAAAAATCATTATTTTCAGAAAGAAGGAGCATATTTTTCCCATGGGAGTATTTCTGCTGAATGAAATGTGCCAGATTATTTATTTTATCATACATTTCATGATAACAAATCTCTGTGTCACCGACGAGGAACGGACTGGATGAACATTTTTTGCCTTCAAATAAATAATCTGCAAAATTCATGTTATTCTGCCATGTATTTATGAATAATCTCTTTAATTAATCCGAAATTTTCCATCGCAATGATGTCGTCCATCTGAAATTCCAGATCAAAATGATCTTCATATTCAGAGACTAACTGAAGGTGTTTTAAGGAATCCCATTTATCAAAGGAATTATATGCAGTCTCATCATTCACTTCAAATTCTTCAGCACCCATTACTGTACAGAATATTTCTTTAATCGTTCTTTCTGATTCATTCGTCATTTTCATAATCCCCATACATTATTGCAAATGCGATTGCTTTGTCTTCACAATGTGAAAGACTGATTTCCGTCTTTAGCTTTTCATATCCTTTAACCTTTATCCATATGTGAGGAACGCCATTTCTGTCATTCAGAATTTCAATTTTTTTGTATGGCACCGGCTTTAATCCATATGCATAAAGGGCTTTCATTACCGCTTCTTTCCCCGCAAATCTCCCTGCTAAATGAGAGGACGCATCTTCCTTTGAAAAGCAGTAATCGAGTTCATCGCCGGAATAATTCTTTTGTAAGAATGAATATTCCTCATTCTTTACAATAGTAGTAAAGCGATGAATGTTCACAATATCTGTTCCAACAGAGATCTGCATATTATTTTGTCCTCTTCTCCGAATTCAAACGACAATACAGGGTTTCATAAAATGTAATAATTTTTCATTAATGTAATCTTCTTCTTTTAATCCAATTCCTGCAAAAACGGGCAATCTCAGTAACCGTCCGCTTACATCTTCGGTAATGGGGAGATCACCTTTCACACACCCATACTGCCGCCCCATCGGAGAAGAATGCAGTGGGATATAATGAAAAACAGCATGAATGCCCTGGTTTTTAAGTTTCGCCATCATTTCGTTGCGAACCGTTTCGGTTTCAAAAAGCACATAGAATAAATGGGCATTGTGTTCAGCATATTCAGGTACAACAGGAAGTCGAATACGTCCTTCCTCTTCAAGGGGTTTTAACGCATCATAGTAGGCATGCCAGACCGCGAGTCGCTTTTCCTGGATCTCATCAAGGTGTTCAAGCTGTGAATATAATAAGGCTGCCAGAATATCACTTGGCAGATAACTTGAACCAATATCCACCCAGGTATATTTGTCCACTTCTCCACGGTAAAACTGACTGCGATTCGTACCCTTCTCTCTTAAAATCTCTGCACGTTCATTGATTTTGGGGTCGTCTGTATTTATTAAAAGAGCACCCCCTTCTCCACAGACATAATTCTTTGTCTCATGGAAACTGTAACAACCAAAATCACCAATTGTCCCAAGATATTTTCGTTTATACCGGGCATTCACTCCCTGTGCAGCATCCTCAACCACTGACAGATTATGGGCGTCTGCTATATCCATAATTTCATCCATGTCACATGAAACTCCGCCATAATGAACCGGACATATTGCACGGGTCTTTTTCGTGATCTTACGTCTGATCTCCCCGGGGTCAATATTCATGGTATCAGGGGAAATATCTGCAAAAACAGGTGTTCCACCAGCCAGGATAATAGCATTCGCAGTCGACGGGAATGTATATGATGGAAGTATTACTTCATCCCCGGATTTGAGATTAAGTAAATAGAACGCAAGCTCAAGGGCACTCGTACCTGAAGTTGTTAAAAGAGCCATTCGTGCACCAAAGCATCTTTCAAAAAATTGCTGCACAAGCTTTGTATATTTGCCATCACCGCTTATATGACCACCCGACTGAGACAACCAAATAGCATCTTCAATATAGGAAAGCTCATTCCCTGTCAGATAGGGGCGGTTAAATGGAATTTCCATTTTTCCCACGGATTTCATTTTATATGGCGATATGCCCTTGATTACAGACTTCATGCAAAAACACCCATTATTTTTTCCGGCTCATTCAGGAATGACAGGTCTGCTGATTCAGAAACCAGGTTATAGATCCCCATTCCATGTTTAATCGTCATCCCATGCATAACGTCCAGTTCTGGCGTATCTCGTGCTGAGAGTGCTCTGATTGGAGAGGCCGAAAGATAAACGGGATTTTGAGTCCATACGTTTCCACTCCCGTTTTCCTTCTTTTTCTGAGCATAGTATGCCCCACCATGCATCTCCTCATACACTGCATACTCACTTTCAAACTGATTCGAAACCAGGTTCGCCATGACGAGCGCCTCTTTCCCCTGGTTGATACTCACATGCCCATACCCCGGCGGGACAAGAACGTATTCACCAGCAGATGCAGCGACTGTCACCACGTCTGAAAGATCCTTTCGCTGAAGAAGAAAGTGGGCCTCCCCTGCAAGCACCTGGTAGAGTTCAGGGTAGCCAATGCCAGAAGAGGTATCAGGATGATAGTGTCCTTTCGTCTTGACGTATTCCCTTCCGAGGACTACCGGGGGAATGACCGTGATGTCATACCGTATGTTCTGACGGGAAAGAACCTCACGATCAGTTTCATTCATCGCAAGATCGCGGTACATGTAGTAGAGGGGGGTGGTCGAATCCAATTCAACGCCATCCCGGTCTGCAAGTACACATTCCATGTCACCAACAGTTCGAACAGATGGTTCAGGAAGGAACCCTTTCCAATAACGGTCCATGCCCTGCATATTGTTACACGCAATATATATATACTCCCCATGCGGGTCATTATTTAATATTATACTACACTTAAGGTCAAAACAAATTACTTTATCTAAAATATGGCTAAATTGGGAGTTTTTGATCTCTCCGGAAAAATGTCTGAAAAAAAAGAACGGAGTCTGAAACCGACCATCCGCAGTAAAAATCAACCCCTAAAACAATAATCCACCAAAATATCTATGGCTCTTCTCTTCGTTTTTTGTCATACTATGTCTCAGAAATTAAAGCAGAACCGAATTTACCTTTTGGCTTCTGTGAAATGTTCCGGTAACAGAGGAATTGTATCTCCCTCCTATACTCAGCAGTATGATTTTCACAGAGCCAAACTATAAATACAACCTCGTTGAATTTAAGCTCATCAATTTCGCATGCACTTCAAACGTGGCATAAAGAATGATATATATGTGCACATCAATAAACCAACAATTTAATTATTTTACCTAAAATGATTGAACCGTAAATATATGCAATTTCAGCCAGTCCGGACCTATTATGATTATTGATGATTTAAAGCGTCTTGCTAAAAATTCTCTCGGGTTTTCCATAGGAACATTGCTATCCCAGGCAATTGGATTTTTCCTTCTTCCGATATACACACGATATCTTACTCCGGCAGATTATGGAATTCTTTCAATGGCCGGGGTTGTTACCAGCATTTTGATGATATTTTTACTATTTGGACAAAGAGGTGCAATTGGTCGTTTTTATTATGATTATCACCATGATCCTGACCAGTTAAAGGATTATCTCAGCACAATTTGTCTGGCAGTGGGTTTGATATCATTAACAGCATGCATTATTATCAGTTTACTTGGAGAATCTATTTTTTCAACAATAATCCCTGATGTCCCATTTAATCCATACCTTATTTTGGCTATATGGACTGCATTACTTGGCATACCCCTTAATTTTGCATTTATTCTTCTCCAGGTGAGAGAGCGGTCCTTTACATACAGTGCAATAAATGTGGCTCAGGTCCTGGTTGTAACAGTCCTGATAATATTTTTTGTTGTTGTATTGGAAGAAGGGGCACTGGGGAGCCTAAAGGGTCAGTTCTTTTGCAGCATAATCTTCTTATTCGTAGCACTTTTCTACCTGAAAAAGGATATTGCAATAACATTTGATCTCAATAAATTCAAAGAATCGTTTCGATTTGGTATTCCACTGATTCCCCATATGCTTGCTGGTTGGATCACCACTCTTACAGACAGGTTATTTTTAAACCTTTACTGTGATCTCTCAATAGTTGGCCTCTATTCCCTTGGGTATAAGTTTGGATCGATAATGAACATTATTACAACTTCTATCAACTTTGCCTGGGCTCCGTTTTTTATGTCAAAAGCAACCACTGAGGGGGAAAAGGCAAAACCTTCCTTTTCGAAAATAACAACATATTATATGGCACTAATTATATTTGTTGGACTGGGAATGGTATTTTTTTCAAAAGATGTGATCCATATCATGACCGTTCCTGCTTATTATGACTCATATCAGGTAGTTCCGTTCATTGTTCTTGCATTTATTCTGAATGGCATGTATTACATGGTCGTAAACCAGATATTTCTTTTAAAGAAAACAAAATTATTAGCCACCATTACCTTCTCAGGAGCTATTTTTAATGTCATATTGAATATCCTTCTGATTCCCCGATATGGGATGATTGGAGCCGCTGTTGCAACAGCAATCACGTTCCTTTTCACATTTATCGGAGTATTTATCGCTTCAAACAGATTGTTCCCCATAAAATATGAATACGCAAGGATTGGTAAAATAATCGTTATTGGAATTGTGGTGTATGGTATTTCACTCGTTCTTCCGGAATATGATATTCCGGGCGATATCATACTAAAATCTCTGCTTATACTTCTGTATCCTGTGGGACTGTTTATTATTCGTGTCTTTACGGATGAAGAAATTAAACAGGGAAAAGAGTACGCGACAAAAACATTGAATCGGATCATCAAAAAAACAGATTCCTGAAAGGTGAATGGTGTTCTGATTTAGGTATTATTTCGGTCTTTTTTCCCATCCACCATCTTTTTAATGAGCTGTACCACCCGTTCCGTTGATTTGCCATCAATTTTATACAGATATTTCCCAACGTAAGATTCTCTGTTATCAGCAAGTTCAGAGTCATCTTTCAGTAATTTTTCAATTGCAATAGAAAGATCATTTTCCTTGTAGACTCCCAGAGCCACACCTTCTTCCACATAATCTATCACATCCGGCTTTCCGCTGAGATTGAGAACAATGACGGGTTTATTCAGGGCTACTGCTTCCATCGCAGTTGTTGATTTTTTCACTATCAGAAGATCACAGACAGTGAGTTGTTCATATGTATCTGAATCCCTGGGAAGGATGATTACATTTATATGATAATCCTTCAGGGCATCCATAATCATATCTGTATATTTTTCACCCTCTCCGGGGTGCTGTTTCAGAATTAGTGTTACATCCGCCAGATTTTCCAATGCTCCAAAAATGGCTCTGGAATTTGCATTATTTTCCTCATCAGAGAATGCGTGGCACTGCGTTGTCCATAAGACTATCTTGTGATTTTTGGGTATATTGTATCTTTCGAGAAATTGCTCTTTGTTGTACATTTCATGTGCATGATATAGTATATCATATCGGGGCTGGCCGGTGACAACGACACTATTTTCAGGATACGTGCTTAGATTTGTTAAAATATCATTATAATATGGGCCAAATACTGCAGTTATATCTGGTATTGGATAATATGGGGATTTAATAGATCCATTTGTAGACAGTTCATCTTTAGAATGCATGTATCCGTCATGTGAAGGAGTGATAATTCCATGCTGTACTGCTAAAACAGGAATATTTTGTTTTTTTCCTGCTACAATAAGTGATAATTCGAATATTCCATATTCGTATTGCATTAAAATTAAATCAGGATTTTCGGATTCTGTCAATTTTTTTGCCATTTCTATCTGTTGGACTATTGGACCAAAAATCCCAAGAAAATAGTCTGATAATTTTTCTCTTAAGGGGGAATAATTAATTCCGGTGTTTTCTATCAAAGCATTAAAAGAAGAACTATTATTAATTTTACCCCATAATTCATTAAAATAATTATTTGCTTTTTGACTTTTTTTCCATGCATCAAAGGAGAGATAGATTTCAAACGGTTTGTGTATGATATTTTTCTGACTTTTTCTTTTATCGACAATAATTTTTAAACCTGAAAGAGAATTGTCCACAGGATATGTAGTTACTATTTCGTAATCGGGATCATTTTTTAGCATTGATACTGTTGAATCAAAAAAGGCGTCCGCTTTTTTAAAAGATTTATTTGATACATCTGTTATTGTTCTCCATTCAATATTTTGAGCAACAACCAGTATTTTTGTTTTTTTCGAGACGTTGTTGGTATTATATAATCGTACATTCATTCTACACAATTCCGTAAAAATGGATTCATATAGATAATAAATAAAACGGTAACAATAATTTCGTTTTAGGATAGCAATATTTCGCCCGATCCACGTTGCCTGCCGAATGGCATCTGGTCTACAGGAAAAGGTATTGATATAATTTTTAAAATTGAAATTAATAAACCACCAAAGTGCGATATCATCATATGTTGATAATTCAATCAGGGATTTCCCCCAATTATCTTCGATTTTGGAATAGTGCTCAGATAATTTTTTAACTCATCTTCATTTGCTATTTTTTTTACACTACCATCATCTCTATTCACATTCATCACACTCCCTATGTAAATGCAAACTGTTTCTGCACATAGAGATTTGCTGGATTATTGGCTGAATCCCCGGAAAAATTTTCAGTATTCTCATTTTAATCACCCCGCAATCCACTCATCAGATTCCACGGAATTCTTTCCGGGAACAGCCATTTCTCAAGGCATAATGATGAGTAATACATAACAGCCATTTTTATTATATTTAAATGTTTGCCATTAAAGACCATGTAAGAAGAGCTATTATACATAATTTTTTGAAATGAGAATGTTTAATATTCACTACAAAAATCTGAAAACGATAACGAAAAGTAAAACGGACTCAAAACCCAATCGCCATACAAGAACAGGCTTCATACCACCAATGAGAAACGATCAAAAGACCATTTTATGAGGACACGTGGTCCTGGGTAAGCATATCCCACACCTCCCGGAAGATACAGCAAATCCCCTGCATTGAATCTTTGAAAGAGAGCAGGAACACAGCTATTATACCAATTCCAGAGAAACGTATTAAGGAATGACACCACGAAACAGACCCGGAACCTGCCTGATATGCAGGGCAGTGATAAGTAAAAAATTGGGCCTGCAACACGGTGAAAAATGTATTCAGTCATCTGGATGGCCAATAGGATCATCCCCGTCATTTATCATCAAAATCGAGGACCGGCATGACCCTACTTACTGGCTGATGATTCTCGCGCAGCATGACGCACGACTCAACGATATTGACTCCCTGATACGGGATGTCTGGGTAGAATGCTGCAACCATCTCAGCGCCTTTACCATCGGGAAAGAGACCTACATGCACACCGATGAAGAGATGAACATACCGCTTGCCGACCTCATTAAGAAGGGTAGTCTGTTCTACTACGAATACGATTTTGAATCCACAACAGAACTCAGACTCAAGGTGGTGGGCGTAACACCGGTGATGCCACCAGAGGGGAGAATCTGCCTGACTGCAAGAAATAATCACCCGTCGTATCCATGCAGTATCTGTGGGAAGAAAGCGGATTTCTATGTGAGCAATTCTGAAGAGGAGGAGGCAGGGCAATACTGCTGCCTGGATTGTACCCTCCATCTTGATGGTGTGTATGTACAACTCATCGAGAACTCCCCCAGAACCGGTATATGTTGCTACAGTGAGAATCCGGATGTTGCAATCAACTGGTATCCCCCAGGATGGACCGTAGATGACTTCCAGTCCAAAGAGATTCAGAAGTTTATGGAATATCTCCGGAAAAACCAGGAGACAGATGGCACAACCCCGGACAATTGCCAATGTGATGATGAAATGGTGGACGACATGGTATCCGCGGTATCTGCAGATATCGGGGACGAAATAACAGCGTTCATCAAAGAAGAACAGGCATCACACGACGGTGAAGCGATTGCTCTTGCAGAAGAGATTGTTACAACATTTTCCACCATGCTGTATGGCTATCACAAAAAGAAGATCGGGGAGTGGGATGCACCACTCATACACACCACTCTCCTAAATGATGTGGCACAAAACCCGAGTCTTCCGGATGACTGGCTGGATAATACTGTTCCCATTCTCTGTCGGTTCCTCGCGTACATGGAGAAATACGGCAGACTGCAGAATGCTGCAGCACTGATCACCGAATTACAGGAGACAGAGCCCCTCTTCCGGGAAACCGTAATAGGTTACAGGGGTGCCGGGAACCAGTCCGGCTCCATTATGGAGCAGGAGAGGACAAACGAGACAGAAGGTGATGAATTTGCTGCAAAGGGCACCCACACCGCACAGGAATCAATCCCGATGGCTCAGACAACCCCGGATTCAGAAGAGGAGAATATCATTTCTGAGAGTCTGTCCGGAAACAGCCAGAATGCATCAGGAGAGGAGGCCAGCCGGCACCAGATGATTTTCGACCAATGTGTGGATTTCTGCAACCGCCTTGAAAATGAGGGTATAACAAAACGCTGCAGGGAAATTGTCACCAACATGACCACTCATCCGGAAGATCCACTATCACGGGGAGGCAGCACCCTCTGGAGTGCAGCCATTGTCTACATGGTATGTAAGGATGAAGGCCTTATCGGGCGGGCAACGGGAGGGTGTCCTCTTGCACAGGATATCTGTGAATATTATGATCTCAAACTCACGTCCGTCCGGTCAAAGGTAAGCGTGCTGAATAAACGTCTCGCAGAATGCACGGAATAAGAATAAGAATAAGATCGGATATCATCCACCAGGGAACAGGCAGGGAGACAGGGTCTTCTTTTACCTACTTTTTTCGGCCGGATACCCCTTTTTTTGCATATGCAGATAATTACCGAACAGCTAACAGCGAAATAAATTGAGGGAAAAATAGATGTGCCCTCCTGTTTTTGAGGGGGCTGACGGGTTGTCAATTCGTTCTGCAACCATTTTTCTTCCAGCATTTTGGACTATTAAATACATTCCCTTCCTTTTACGGACTTTAATGTGAACACCAGAATGCGGCCTAACTCATTTGTTAGTGACCCATTTGTTAGTAACTCACTTATTATGGTGGTGCCTGTCTTCATGCAAAAAGTGTTCTTCACCAGAAGGGAACCGCCTTCTTTGGTAATAACAGCAACTTCAGAAATATATATATTGCCCTGAACATGATACTGATTCATGCAGTCTTCACCACAGCAGTATATCGTCGATGAAAAAGGAAACAAAATATCCGTGATTCTGCCATTTTCAGAATATCAGCAAATGCAGAAAGATTTACATGACCTTGCTGTTATTGCAGAGAGAAATAATGAAAATACCCATACCTTAGTTGAGATGAAAAAACGGCTCGGAAATAGTTTATGACAGTATATTCTGTTGAATTCAAATCCGATGTTGAAAAGGATTTGAGGAAGATTGATACAATACATATCGAATCAATTTTTACCAGAATTGAACAATTATCTTCTGAACCTATTCCTCACGAATCTTAAAGGATATCCGGTTCTGATAATTTTTACAGAATTCGTTCCGGCAATTATCGAATTATTTATCTGGTCAGTAATGATGATGCCATGGTCACCATATATTATATACGTCACAGGAAAGTTGCATACAGACATTTTTAAGATGATATTTGTTATACCCATTACAGCAACACAATAGTACGAAAAAACAGGCAAGAAGCCCATTGACTATGTGTGAAGGCGCAAGTAGTTGACAATAGGTATCTACCATAAGAACGGAATACTCATTCAGAAAGGCAGGGGCGAAGGAGAGAGCCCTTTCCAATAGGGAGAGATAAATAATTTCATGATTGTTGTTGGGATTGATCCGGGGATAGCACGGGTCGGGTATGGCGTTCTTGACAAAACCGGCCGGTATCCGACTCCACTCACCTATGGCTGCATTGAGACGAAAAGCAGCCTCGCACAGTCAAAACGCCTGCGGGAGGTATACGAGAGAATCTCGCAGGTTCTTGATGAGTACAACCCGGAATGCGTCGCCATTGAACAACTCTTCTTCTCCCGGAACACCACATCTGGCATGCAGGTCAGTGAGGCACGGGGCGTCCTCCTTCTCGCCGTCGAGCAGCGGGATATTCCGATTGCAGAGTACACGCCCAACCAGATCAAGCAGGCGGTCACCGGATCAGGACGTGCCGACAAACACCAGGTGCAGGAGATGATGCGCCGGCTCCTCCGGCTACAGGAGATTCCCCGCCCGGACGATGCTGCAGACGGCCTTGCGGTCGCTCTCTGCCACATAAATATGATGCGATAATATGATAGCACACCTCTCAGGAATTCTGGCATCCACCGGAGACCGGTGGGTGGTGATTGACGTTGGCGGAATCGGCTACCGGGTGCAGGTCACTCAGCCCGCACTGCAGAGTCTCCAACAAACGGAAGGTCTTGTCCGGGTGCACACCCATATGGCTGTTCGTGACGATGACATTCAGCTCTATGGATTCCTCCACCCGAGTGAACTGGAACTCTTCCGAATTTTAATTGGGGTCTCCGGAATAGGTCCCCAGATAGCAATGAACATCCTCTCCCAGATCTCCTTTGCAGATTTTGCCATTGCAATTCTCAGTGACGACGAGAAAGTCCTTACCCGTATACCGGGAATCGGGCAGAAGAGTGCAAAACGTTTGATTCTGGAACTCAAAGACAAGATGAAGAAACACCCCGGGACTACCACCGGTGGCAAACGAACAGCAGAAGAAGGCGACGCGGTGAGCGCCCTCATCTCACTCGGGTTTTCACCACGGGAGGCACAGGAAGCAGTCGACGCTTCCCTGCCTATCCCTGACCCGACCGTGCAGAATATTATTCGTGCGGCTCTGGCCCGTCTCCGGGAGCACTGATACCTATGAAAGACGATTCCATGCAGGAGAGACTCCCTTCCCCCGCACTGTTATCAGAAGAAGCAGACGATGCCACCATCCGGCCGGCACATTTCGATGAGTTTGTGGGTCAGGCACAAATAAAAGAGACACTTGCGATAGCCATCGCAGCAGCAAAGACACGGGGCGAGACCATTGACCACATCCTCTTCTCCGGCCCGCCCGGTCTCGGGAAGACAACACTCGCACAGATTGTCGCCCGGGAGATGGGAGTGGCTATCCGGAGCACCACGGGTCCTGTGCTGGACAAGCCCGGCGATCTTGCCGCCCAGTTAACGGCGCTCTCACACGGTGACGTCCTCTTCATTGATGAAATTCACCGGTTAAACCCTGTTGTCGAGGAAATTTTGTATCCTGCAATGGAGGACTCCTGTATTGACGTGATGATCGGTGAAGGCCCGGGTGCACGGTCGGTGCAGCTCCCCTTAGAGGAGTTCACCCTCATTGGTGCGACAACGAAGGTCGGCCTTTTGGGCTCTCCTTTGCGTGACCGGTTCGGATTTATATTCCGCCTCACCCTCTACGAGGTAGCCGATCTCGTGAAAATTGTGCTCCGCAGCGCTGCAATCATGCAGACACCAATCACCCAGGACGGTGCACGAGAGATTGCACAGCGAAGTAGAGGAACACCCCGGATAGCCAACCGTCTCTTACGGCGGGTGCGTGATTTCGCACTGGTCCGGGAGGACGGCACCATTGACACGGAAACAGCAGACCGTGCACTGACCATGCTCGGGATTGATTCTCTGGGCCTTGACAATATCGACCGGAAGATTATCTCGGTGATTGCCCATGACTTCGGCGGCAGCCCGGTGGGTGTCAAGACGATTGCAATAGCGATTGGAGAGGAGGTACGGACGGTTGAAGAGGTCTATGAGCCATATCTGATTCAGATAGGGTTTATTAAGCGGACGCCGCAGGGGCGGGATATTACTGAGGCTGCACGCAGACATATTGAGTCGGCATCACCGGCCCCAGGATAATGGTGTGTGCCTACGTCTGCTTTGAATGTGAACATTCCATTGACAACTCTGACTGAACGTTCTGAAAAAGGCATTTGAGGAGCGACTAGTTCCCCGGAATCCTGATGATAAACCGGCATCTGTTCTTCCAGAGAGGATAAGGACTGAAAAAGAGCAGCGGGCTATAGAGGAGAAGGCCAGGAAAAAGGAGTTGAAGGGTCGGAATAAACTCAAATACCGCAAAAAAGGCATAGATATTACAAAAATCCGCCGGGATTAATATTTCCGGTATATTTTCTTCCGGTGACCTGCCTCAATCACATGAATCACCATCACATTGTCCTCAATATTAAGAATCACGCGGTACCTTCCCACACGAAGAGAATAAAACGGAGGATTTTTGTTGCCTTTTAATTTTTTGACGTATTTTGTGGGATTATCTTCACGAGAAAGGGATTTTAATTCCAGATAAATTTCTTTGGCGATATTTTTCGGAAGCTCGCGAAGACTCTTTTTTGCACGCTTTGTCACCAGAACAGAATAACTCATATCAATTAAGACCCAGTTCTTCTGCAACGTCTTCTAAGGAATAAACTCTTCCTGCTTTTATATCGGCCAGTGATTCTTCTATTGCCTGTATCGTTGCATCGCTTAATGGTTCATCGTCAACGCAATCTTCAACAAGGCGCTTAATTACATCTTCATAAGACTCCTTCGGATGCACCTTTAACTCCGAGAGTTTATCCCTCATGTCCGTGCTTATCCTGATTGATGTAATGGCAGACATATGCGAATATATGTGCATATACATAGATATACCTAATGGACAATCTCATTTTAGAATTTGGGCTCATCTCCAGATTTCTGAACTCTGAATTGCTAATAAAGTCAAAAATCCACGTTGATTTCTATTTCTGATTTTAATCAACGGTATTCTCAAAAAAAAGGAAAATACAGTAAAACGATAATTCACTCCCGCTCAAAATCATCATCAAACCGCACAATATCATCCTCACCCACATATTCCCCGTTCTGCACTTCAATCACATCAAGCGGGATGAGGCCGGGGTTCTCCAGTCGGTGTTTGGTGCCCGAGGGGACAAAGGTGCTCTCGCCTGGCCGGACAAAGAATTCATTGCCGTTGTTTGCGACGAGAGCTGTTCCTTTGACAACAACCCAGTGTTCGCTCCGGTGGTGGTGGAGCTGGAGACTGATGCGGCGTCCTGGCATGACGGTTATCCGTTTTATTTGGAAGGTATCCCCCCGCTGAAGGATGGTGTATGTTCCCCAGGGGCGGTGAACGGTTGTGTGGAGTTCGCAGCGTTCGTCCCCTTGTTCCTTTAGGAGGCCCGCTATTTCCCCGACTCTCTGTGACTCCGACCGGGGGCAGACGAGAAGGGCGTCCGGAGAGTCGATGATTGCGAGATCATTGATTCCAATGGTTGCAACAAGCCTGTCTGAGATGATCAGATTGTCCCTGCTCTCGATGCAAAGGTGTTCGCCACGAATGGCATTCCCGTCCTCACCTTTGGAATGAACAGAGTACAATGCTTCAAAACTTCCGACATCACTCCAGGGAACGGAGAGGGGGACCACTGCGGCAATGTCTGTCTTTTCCATGATGCCGTAATCTACTGAGATCTTCGGAGTCTCCTGAAACGCCTCATCTCTGGGAAGGGTGAACGCCTGTGCAACCTCTGGGGCATGTTTTCTGCATTCGTCCATAAAATGGGGTGCAGAAAACAGAAACATCCCGGCATTCCACAGGTAGCCATCACGCAGATAGGACTCTGCAGTCTCGCAGTCCGGCTTTTCAACAAAGGCATCCACAGCGAATCCTCCGTCAATGGCTGCACCGGGACGGATATATCCATAGCCGGTGTGGGGGGAGTCAGGTGTGATGCCAAAGGTGACCAGATACTTCTCTGCGAGTTTTTCTGCTGCCCCGAATGATGATTTATAGGACTCATCTGGGGTGATAAGCTGATCGGATGATATTATTGCAACCTTTGCGTCCGGATCTTTCCTGATAATGTTCGTTATGCCATAGGTGATGGCAGGCAGGGTGTTTTTTCCCTGCGGTTCAGAGAGGATATGGCAGGTTACATGCATCTCTTCGAGTTGATCTGCTACGAGAAACCGGTGCACCTCATTGGTTACGACGGTAATTTCATCCGGTTCTGAAAAGATAAGAGACCGCTTCACCGATTTTTGGAAGAGGGATTCTGAATCGATGAGAGGGATGAACTGTTTTGGGTAGTGGGTCCGGCTTAGGGGGAAGAGCCGGGTGCCGGAACCGCCTGCGAGGATGAGGGTTTTCATTACACATCGAACCCATATTGAGGGATATTCCTTTTTAAATGATGGATGGATCGGTATCAGTCAACCTGACAATCAACAAAAAAATATTCTGATTCTTATGAAAGGAGATTTACTGAGAGACTTCTCTCACAAAACTCAGATAGAATTAAATATACAATAAACAATAATGAATGTTTTAAATCATAATTTTGATCAAACAGTGGTAAAGAAAAGGGATGGACGAAACCCTTTTCTGGTGTTTTTCTGCCATTTCAGAGATCCCTATCGGTCCCATGATTGATTACGACAGTTCAGATTTTCCGTCAGCCCATGTCTCAAACGTGGCCCGGATGGCATCATCCGCATGTGATGAAATGCGGATCTTGTTGCGAGAGATGGAGATATAGTATATTTCATGGCATTATAACATTTTATTTTGTGAGAACTAAGGCCTTTTGCAGATTTGCGAAACTGTTTTCATCCAATGGCGAGGTCGTTGTCAGCCATTAGACAGCAGATTGAAAGCTGAAACAGTAGATCCATTGAGATGGTCACCAGTTAGACAAAAGGCAAACACAGCGACTAACGATGAAGTGGAATTTCTTCTTATTCAGGCAAGTCATAGTGTTCTCATTTGTAGACGACGACCTAAGAATAAAATGGAGAGGATTACAATTTTCCAATTTTTTGAAGACCAAAAATATGGATACAAATTCTAACTTTGCCTAATCACTCATTTCAGACAATATTTCACTATTTTTCATATAGCTATCGCTCTAAGCTCCCTGTTTTTGAATCGTCATCATCTGATACAGATTATAAAAATGCAGAGAATGTATTCTTCACTCTTGCTCTGCCAAGTTCAGTCACTTTCATCGTTCCTGACTTAAATACCGTTTTTAGAACAACAAATGGTCTTTCTCCTTTGGACCTCTTCCGGGTGATTCTTTCATTACTGAGTTTATCCCGGATTCCAATTGGATGGTTTCTTGCTCCTCTTTTCATAGTGGCATTGTACCCTTTGCATTTCGCTCCCTGGTATCCTCTGTCACGATAAACAACCTCTCCCATTTCGGAGAGATCTACCTGGCTGTCATGAACAGATGCAGTTGTTGTAGAAATTCTTCGTATCAGATCATAGTCCTGATCCATAATTGCATGGAGTTTGTATCCAAAATGGGATTTTCCACCTTTCTTTGTCCATGTGCCATCTTTGCTTCTTCTTGTCTTTGCCTCACCTCCCTGAGGGGTATCAGAAGAGGCATGACCCGAATCGGAATGGATGAATGTTGCATCCTGGATCATGCCTTTCTTGATCGTAAGGCCTTTTGTATCCAACTGGCACTGTAGTTCATCCCAAATCGCACTATCTTTTCCGGATTTAGATATCCTTTCACTAAAAGAGCCAGATCGTGGATCGGTCGGGTATTTTATCGGGTAATCCAAGAAACTGCCTGAATGAAATCCAGTTATTTGCCTGTCTTTCAAGTTCAGGATCAGAGAGGCCATGCCATTGCTGCAGAATAAGCATCTTGATCATAAGGATTTCATCCAGATTCGGACGGCCACCTTTGTCAGTTTTATTTGAATACAGGTCTCCGAGAATTGGGCGAAATTGTTCCCAGTCTATCAGTTTCTCAACTTCACCTAATTTATCGCCCAACTCAGCAATACGTCCGTATTCAGACTTAATTGCAAAATTAATGAAAGTGCTCATGAATTAGGGATCGATCTGGTTCAATAAAGTACTTCCGGTAAAAAAGGGTTTATAGAAATTCTCTTCAAAATATTTTTCTGATGTTCTTTGAAGAGAATTTAATTCAGACATATGCCCACATGTTACAGATTTTACGAATAATATATTTATATAATGATTGGCCCACACATCCAACATATATGAATCAAATTGTTTCCAAGAGAGATTTAAACTGTTTTTTTGCGACTTCAACACTGAAATCTATTTCAGCCCGAATTCGGGCATTCCTTCCAAGCCTATGCTGAAGATCACGATCCTCAAGGATTTTTTTGATACCTTCTGCCAGACATTCTGGATCATTTTCATCAACTACGAATCCACATTCATATTTATTGAAATACCATGAAACAAATGAATCCTTGGGAGCATGTACAAGTATTGGCCTGCCCGTCGCTAAATATTCACCAATTTTCCCTGGTGCAGAGGTCCTAATTACATCCGGATAGGGCGATAAAAATGCCAGTGGGAGAAAGAGAATATCCGCACTTTGTTGTAGTGAGGGCATCGTACTGACCGGTTGGTGTCCATGGTTGATTACCGGCCCACAGATACTATTGGCTTTTAATTTTATTGGAGACTGAGTTGTGTAGATATGCAAGTTCAGTCCAGGTATACTTAAAAGTTCAATTGCCTTGATTAAATTCCGGAAGGCATCATAATGTGCCTCATATATGGCCCCTGTATAAACAATCCGGGCTTCTGATCCCTGTTTTTCTGAAAAAGCCTCATTATTGCCTGCATTGTATTTAGATAGATCACAGGGATTATGGATAACAATCGATTTTGCCCCATAACGTTTATGATATTCCTTCTGCATGCATTCATTCGGAACAATAATTCCATCCGCCTCGTTAAACATAAGTCTTTCATATTTCTCTGCAAAGGCCTGTTGTATGGGGCACATACATTTGGAATAATAATCAAATGCGTATATGCAGAATGGGACACCAAGTTTTTTGCTGGCTAAATAAACTGCAGGTAAATCAAACAGATTGCCTGTACACGCAACAATTGACAGACATTTTTCGCGTTGGACAATTTTGATAATCTGATTGGTGCGGAACCTTAACATATTTTTTAAGATAGCCTCTGATTTTAAAACAGAGGCACTCTTTATTAAACATCTCATGATCTGGAAATCAGGTTGGAGACGATAATATCGGGCCAGGAGAGGAGAAGAGTAGTTCCCCTGCAATTTATATTTATGATAATTGCTCTGAGTAATCAGGCAGTATTCCTGAGGATCTAAATCACGCAGGAAAAGGTCAAGTACCATTGACTGTCCTGAATGCGCTGGAGGAAGGGCTGCTGAAACCAAAGCAAATTTCTTCATATTTCAGGACACTTCAACATATTATGATAGCCAAGCACGATCTTAACAACGGTATCACTTACGTTATCAACGAGATATTCTGGTGGCACTGCCCATTGGCCCCTGTTTTCAAGAACACATGCAATGCATCTCATAATATCTTCTGGCTCTGCTCCACTCAGAATATTGCTACCGCATTCAAGGGTCTCTGGCCTCTCAGTTACGTCCCGCATGGTTACATTAGGGACATTAAAAATGCAACATTCCTCCTGTACTGTCCCACTGTCACTAAGGACACATCTTGCGTTTTGTTCGAGATTAATAAAGTCAAAGAAACCGAAAGGGGCATGGAATTGGATGCCGGGATGATCGTTTTCAAGCCCGAAACGGTGCATCTTATCTTTTGTTCTGGGATGAAGACTACAGATAATTGGCATCTGATATTCTTCATATATTGATTGTAATCCTTGCATCAACGCACGGAGTCGTTCTTCGACATCTACATTTTCTGCCCGGTGCAGGGTTACAAGGAAGTACTCCCTTTTTTTCAGTCCAAGGCGTTGAACAATATCTGACTGTTCAATGGTATCGTTATAGTAAGCGATCACTTCATTGATGGGATTTCCTATTGCAAAGATCCGTTTACTGACAATTCCTTCCTGAATCAGGTTGGCACGGCTTCGTTCGGTATAGGGAAGGAGTATATCACTGGAATGGTCAATAATCCGCCGATTGACTTCTTCGGGGACGCGGTCGTCGTAGCACCGGTTTCCTGCTTCCATGTGAAAAACCGGGATCCCGAGTCGTTTGGCAACAATTGAACATAAACTGCTGTTTGTATCTCCGAGGATGAGCACACGATCAGGTTTCTCGGAAAGCATGATCTCTTCACATCCGGTTAAGATTTTGCCGACCTGATCTCCAAAGCTTTTCCCCTGTACGCCGAGAAAATAATCTGGTTGTCTGAGATTTAGGTCTTCAAAAAATATGTCATTCAAATTTGGGTCGTAATTCTGTCCGGTATGAATGACGATGTGGTCACAGAGTTTATCGAGTTTTGGAATAATTCTGCTCAGGCGTATTATTTCAGGTCTCGTGCCGAGGATTGTCAGCACTTTCATCGAAGCAATTCCCCTTCAGAAGAGTTCTGGTCTTCGAGCAATAGGCCATATTTTTTCAATAATTCTCTGGTTTCTTCCTTTGACATGAGGTTGTCGGCAGAGCCATACTCATGTGAGATAGATGGAGTCGATTCCATATCATCATTGATTTCAGGAAGGATAGAACAGATTACGTAATAATTTCCTCTCTCTATGGTTCTGTGTGCTTCTTCTTCTGAGACAAGGGACTCATGAATTTTTTCTCCGGGCCGTATGCCTGTTATGACCGTTTTGATCGGACGATCTCCTATAAGAGCATCGGCGAGATCCGTAACTTTGCAGGAGGGAATCCGTGGGATATAGGTTTCACCTTTTCTTCCATAGCGTACAGCCTCGAAGATTGTATCAACAGCCTGATCGAGACTAAGAAGAAACCTTGTCATGTCACTTGTTGTGATGGTCACCGGTCCGCCGTTGCGAATCTGTTCATGAAACAAGGGGACGACTGATCCTCGTGATGCGAGGACATTGCCATATCGGACACAGATAAAACGAGTATCCGGACAGTCGAGGTTGCCATGGATAAAAATACGCTCCTGAATCGCCTTGGTCATTCCCATGACATTCACGGGTTTGCATGCTTTGTCTGTTGAGATGCCCACAACAGTCTCAATAGGCAGATTATGTTCCCTGATTGCACGGATGATATTTTCAGGGCCCGTAATATTGGTTTTTACCGCTTCGTAAGGGAAGTATTCACATGAAGGCACCTGCTTTAAAGCGGCTGTATTAAAAACTACATCTACATTCTTCAATGCAGAACATACACTGTGAAAATCACGGACATCTCCAATGCGGAACTCCAGACACCGCCTAAAGTTGTTGTAGATAACTTCGTCGGTGACAGCGTTGCGGTTCATATATTCTACCCGCAATGCATGCTGTTTTGCCTCATCTCTTGAAAATACGATGATTTTTTTGATATTTCCAATTTCTCCTGAGAGCAATCTTCGGATCAATATCTTTCCGAGGGATCCTGTTCCGCCAGTAATAAGTATTGTTTTATCTGTCAGCATGGTTCTTCCTCATAAGATGATATGGAGTTGGATCGTCATGTATCTGTTCAATCATTTTTGACCATGATGGGATGTTAATATTTGTATATTGTCTGAATTTTTCACCCATAAGACTTCGGTCAGATATTACCGTTTCATCAGGCAACATAGTAACATCCAATTCTAATTTTCCATTGATTAATGCTAGAAGATCGTATTTACTAATAGGTTCGGATGCAACGTGCCATACGCCATGTATTTCTGGAAAATCTGATATAATTATAGAAATTATTTCAGCCAAAGCATTTGTCGTCAAACCACTGAATATTGCTTTTTTATATCCTTTGACTGTATTTCCACTTTGATCGAGGAACCATTCCAATAAACCATGTGATGTTCTCAATTCACGCCCGATAATAGAGGTCCGGAGAGTAAGGCATCCCGGGTAATCCACCTCTCCCAGAAATTTTGTCCTGCCGTACAGGTCTTCTGCATCCGAGGGCTCGTTTTCGGTGTAGTTACCCTTTGAGCCAGAAAAGACACAATCGGTGCTCATATGGATGAGGCGAATATCATTGTTGATGCAAAAATTGGCAAGTTGATGAGGAAAGAGGGCGTTGATTGTAATGCTCTGGATTGGATCCTGTGCGGCAGGCAATTGTTTTACAATACCAATACAGTTGATAATTACGTCAGGATTAATCATTTTACTTGCATCAATAACGCTACCAAATTGCTTTGCCTCGACATTTCCTATTAACTGAATATTGCTTAGAATTGGATGATTTTGATATGCTTTTTCGTTGCCACGAACGGTTCCCGAAACATCATATTTGCTGCCCAGTTTCTGCAATAACTTATGCCCTAACATTCCGCTAGCGCCTAAAACAAGTATTTTCATGCGACTTACATCCATTAAATTTACTGACAAGATTTCAATCAACATCTTTTTTTTTGAATGAGATTAATTAAGATGCCTCAAACATAAAGACAGCTCAATCCATCCGGATACCAGTATATGTTCCAGACAAAATATTATTATATGTTTCAATTACATTAGGTTTAATTACTGAAATATCAAGTCGTTTTGTTGCTGTCTGAAAATTTATTTCAGATGCCTTGTCAACAAGTTCATCGTCACTTATTGCTTTAGAGATCTTTTTGCGATAATTTGTGGATTATCTGGTGGTACAATGAATCCTGTTTCACCGTCAATTATCCATTCACTCGCACATGACGTGTTGGTTTGAATTGGAAATGTCCCCATCATTATTGCTTCAAGTAAAGATGTGCTTATAGCATCGGTAATACTCAATCCGATATATACCCTGGATTTTCCAAAAATTCCCATAATTTCCTCGTGTGAACATGGGGGGATGATTTTTATCGGGACATTTATACGCTCAGATAAATTATTTGCTTCTCTTTTAACTTCATCTCCAGCACTATATATTGCGATTATATAGCCACTTAACTCTTCTTTGCATAATTCAATTGCTTGCAGACCCAGAAGAGCTCTTCCTGCCCACCCCTGATTGCCTTTTAATAGAATTAAACGTCGCGATGACGTTGGGTTATTTTGTCGTATTTTTGAATATTTATTGACTTCAAATCCACCGGTGTTAGGTAATATTGGAAGTAATTTACCTTTTAACCCCATTTCCATAGCTAATAATCCATCTCTTTTACATTCACAGGAATAATAATCGCATTTCTCTAATATCTCTTTTATTTTGGATTCATGTCCAGAAACATTTCTAAAATAATATATATCACTGCCCCAATTTGTTGCAATCCAAATAGGAAAGTCAGAATCAAATCGTTTTTTCGCTTCAAGAGTTAAATAACCTGCAGATTGGAATTCCATTGAATGAATGATATCTGGTTTTATTTTTTTTATGACGTTTTCAAGCTGATCAACGCGGTAATTTGGGTTAATAAATTTTTTTGCCGTTTTTGCCATCCAGGATAGATAATGTGAGAATACTGGAATTCCTTTGTATTGTACGTTTTTATTCAGGTTCCTGAGATATCCATAAAAGGAGTGATATAAGGTTAGATTTTTCAAGTCTTTATGCGAGGAGCCATAATCCCTGCTTGGAAATAAATGGATATCCCATCCTTGTTTATCCAATTGAGATATCCATCGTGCTGTGTGGATACTATCTGACATCGCGATGAACAAAATACGCATACCTATTCCTTTCTTTTATTACAGTTATAAATGATATAATTTCAGTTTCAAAATATCGTATCAATTTGTGCACTCCTTGCATTTGTTATAAAATTCAAGTCAGGGGGATCTTCAGACTCCCTGTCCTGATTCAAGCAGAATGCCCCGTGTTCGTTGTATGCCAACCTCTTTCTTTGCATTCTGTATGAGGGAAAGTGCTTCATCAATCCCTATCTTCCGTACCATAGTGAGGAATGCCGGAACCACGGACTGCTTTTTTGGTATATAGCTTTCATCAACAAAGAGCTCTTTGTATGTCAGCAAATGCCAGATGATCGTCAGATTTTTTCGTGCGAGTGCTACAATTGCTTTCTTGTATCCGGATCGCTTCTTTATCCGTTCAAAGAACGTCCACAGTTTTGTCCCTTTCATTCTGGCACAGGAATGTGCAATTTCAACGAGAATCCACCACAGATGACGATTCCCTCGTTTGGTGATCGACCCGGTTCTGAGTGTCCCCGCTGACTGGTAGATGCTGGGTACAATTCCCGTCCATGCTGCAAGTTTCTTGCCGGAAGAAAAATCACTGACATCCCCGATCTCAGAGATTAAAACAGATGCGGCAATATGCCCCACCCCAGGAACCGAGCGCAAGATCTTCAGTTCATCCTGATGATTCCAGGTGATATAATAGTTGATCCTGCTCTCGGCATCTTCAATCTCAGACGTAATCAGACGAAGGAGATTCAGGGCACATTATAACATAAATCGTTCCCGTTGGGACAACGAATATGAAATTGCCTCACGTATTTCTTCTTATTTCTTTTAGATATTCTTCGGGATGTGCCTGAGGATTTCATCAATATCCATCCCCTCAACAAGACCGTTCATGATGCGGGTGCCGGTCTTTCCGAATATGTCGGTCATTACATGGGACAAACGGATCTGTGATGCATCAAGGATGTGGTGGATCTTGTTTTAGGCGACAGTTCGCTGCTGAACAAGCAGTTCACGATACCGGGTGCAGTACTTCACTAAATTCCCTCCAATAGAAAAATCAGAACTCGCTTCAACACCCTCTAAATTTCAAACAGATGATCTTAACACAGGAATTTCTGTGACTGGCCTCAACACTTTTCTTATACCTTCCCAGACCAGCATCCGGAACTGATCAAACCGGAACAGATTCTCTTCAACTGTCCTTGGCCCCCTCTTTATGGGAGAAAAATAGATCCGCTGCAACACGACCCAGATGTTCTTGAGCAGCAGAGATATTATCGCATGTAGATATCGAACAGTCACATTTCTGGACGATGTTTTACATTTTACGCTGTTTCTAATGCGATAGGATGCTTCAATGGCAAACCGTGTTTTATATGTGTTGTAGATCCTTCTCGGTGTCCAGTCCAGCCCATGAACAACATATCCCAGATTGACATTCCCGTACTTTCCCATCTTTCCCTGTTGGTAATGAACATCAATGGCAACATCCATTTTAAGAGGTTTACCCTCCCCTTTCATTGTATATTGGGCAAATCTGGCCTTTTTGCCATTAAGGAGTGTCTTCGTTTCTACACTATGTTTCTTCACCGGCACAATGTGAGGAATTCCCTCATCATGAAGAAATCTAAATACTTCCTTCGAGTAGAATCCTCTGTCCAGGCAGAGGACTTCAACATTAATGTCAAGTTGTTGGATGGTCTCCATACATTTCCTGACATATTCGACCATCTTAACACCTTTTTTCACCGGAAACACGGCAAGCGTCAGCCGTTCTCTTTTCCGGATGATGTAGATGGATACATACGAATAGAAATACGTTGTGGATTTCTTTGGTCTGCTGCGAATAACGTAATCTGCGTTTGTATCGACGATTTTTCCATAATATAGATCGTTTGTCAAATCGATTGCAAACTGGTATTTTTTACCCTTTTTTTGAAGGGAATCTGCAGCATATGTAAGTATTCGAGAATTAGCACTTTCCAGAGTTGACAGATCAAATTTGGACAGGTGGTGTCTGATAGATGTTTCACACGGTACTTTCTGAACAACATTCCCGATTGAATGGATTGAGAGACGATTCACTGACATTCCGGTGATAATCTGAAAAAGAGTATTTTGGCTCAATTGGCCGTTTATGGGAATATTGAGATTACGATTCAATGCGTTTACAGCAAGATCAGAACATTCTTTTGATTTAAAAGTATGTACAATAGTGCGGGCGTTTTGATATTTGGTCATATTGGGCGCCCGCAGGGCATATAGATCTTTTCTTTTGCTGTTGTTATTACCTAATATTCAGATTTGCAAGAATTTATCTCGTTCACAATGGTCTTTTTGGCTTCAATTTTTAGCTAAGTACTGAACTATGAAACGCGGTGCCAGAGATCACCCGATTGGTATCAGGGATAAACTTCGTAATGAAAGAATTACTCGGAAGAGGTCCAAAGGAGAAAGGCCATTTGCTGTTCTGAAAACGGTATTTAAGTCAGGAACGATGAAAGTAACTGAACTTGGCAGAGCAAGGGTGAAGAATACATTCTCTGCATTTTGTTATAACCTCTACCAAATGAGAACGATTCAAAAACAGGGAGTTTAGAGCGATAACTATCTGAAAAGGATTGAAATATTGTCTGAAATGAGTGATTAGGCAAAGTTAGAATTTGTATCCATATTTTTGGTCTTCAAAAAATTGGAAAATAGTAATCCTCTAGTATATATCAAGGATCTAAAGTCCACAAAATTAATTTGCTATTCACGAGGTAACAACAACCATAAGGACGAGGCTTGCAAAAACTTTCAATAATCTGAAAAATAATTCATATACAAGGAAACGTATGAAATACAAAGCTAGAGTAATTTACGAGAATTCAATACTTAATGGTAGCATTGCTGCTATTTTAAGAGATTTTTTTCGCTTTCTTTCAATATCAAGTCATCAATTAGTCATATGAAAAATTATTATCTTTTGTTCCGAAAAATGCCCACAGAAAGGAAACTTCATTTTGGTTGTGGCTTCGATTATAAAGAAGGATTCATTAATCTTGATATGGTTAAATCAGCAGATTACTATTTCGATGCACGAAATAAGCTTCCATTTAGAGATGGTACTATCGAATATATTTATAGCTCCCATTTTGTTGAACATCTGAATAATGAGGAGCTCATGAGACATTTCAAAGAATCTTTCAGAGTTCTCCAAACAGATGGGATTTATAGAATATGCATACCAGATTTTGTAAGTGCGATTAAAGCTTACATTACAATGGATAATGAGTGGTTAGAAAGTGCTAAAAGAGACTGGGGCTTTGATTATTTATTTGCTCCCGCTTATCTTCTTTCTCATGCAGAATATCTGGATCGTGCACTGCACGAGTTCGGCACCCATAAGATATTCCTTGACTACAAAAAAACAAAAAAAATGCTGATTTATTCAGGATTCCAGGAGGATAATATTAACCTTATGTCTTATGATCCATCTATAGACAGGAAAGAAAGGAAAATATATTCAATCTACATTGAGGCAAAGAAATAATAATTAAACGATAAATCCCACCCTCTAGACCAATATTTAAAGTGATAATTTCCATTCAAGTAGTGAAACTCCAATCTCTTCTTAAACTAATATTTTCTTTCGTTTTTTTGAGAAGAACACTTATTAAACGGGCAAACCTCAAGCAGATGATTAAGATCAATATTAATTGTATATGGGTTAAAAGAATCATAAATATCTGAAATCGTTGTTTTTTTGGAGATGGTGAGAGGTTCCCTCTCTAATCTACCAACAGACAGAAAATAATCTAAAAATTTAAAGCCATTGCCCACAACATTCTCTGATAATTTCACCCATGTTGATGGAATACCATACGCATCAGAAGCAATTATGCCATGTAAGGAACTTGATGCAATACGCTTACAACCACAAATATCATCAACAAAATCATTGATACCTCCCTGTATGTTAATTATTTTGACATCCGATCGACCTTCAAATTGTTTTAACAAAGGACTGTTTTTATCAATATAATGAGGAACTATCCCCAACTCATATTTTTTATTAATATTGGGACAATAAAAAATAGGATACAGTAATGCAGGGTCACCGTATACCTCTGGACATTCAATACCTTGCTTAATAATTAGATCCCTTGTCAGAGGACCCCTCACAGCACAAATAGATCTTGGTTCGGTCATAAATTTTCCTGATGCTGAAATAAACCCAGATCCCCAAATTACTGCATTTCTATCAGAGCATCCATCCAGAATACTTCCAACAACTCGGAATACAGGTTTATTTTTGATATTTATGTGAGGTCTTGCTAAAGTAGGCCATTTCCCAGAGATATTATGTATTAATATAGGGTTAAGTGCGTCACCCCAATTATTTAAGTCACCATCACTCCAATATGCCAATATTGCATCAGCATTAAAAATTTCATTTTTAGCATCTAGCAGATAACTACTAACGTTTTTTTTAATAGATTTCATCATAATTTTATCTCTGAAAATTTTTCATATATCCTATAAGACAAATCCCGGCACAGGTAACAAAACCAATGGATAAATTATTTTTACAATTGTATCAATTATTTTCATTTTAAGTTTATCCCTATAATATATCGCAAGAGAGAGCCATCAATTATTGCGCAAATATTCATAACTATGGTATTTGCAGTTCGAATTAAAATATATTTTTCATATTGCAAAAATTCGTTTCATTTTTGCAAAAGGAGAACGGATTATTAACCATAATATGGCAAAAGATCTATGCAACAATAGCATGCAAATCAATTTTAAAAAAATCGGCATACTGGCTCTATTTGTTTCAAAAAAATTCTTTTTGCATTCATATGGTGTTGATATGGATTTGAGATAATTATAACAATGATCCCATTTAACATTCTCAAATTCTTTATTATATATATAGTTGGTTGTTTCGTTCAATTTATCTAACCCATAATACCTAGAATTAGCCCAATCCAGAGCATATTTTTCATCATTACTTAATTTCTTAGAAAAAGAAAACTCTGTGTTTTGTCTATAGATGGCCATAACATCAGGGACAAATAATGCACCGCCACCCAATGAACCAAATACAGTGTTATTCGTGTGCTCTCCTTTAAGCTTTAAAGTCCATTTCGGAGGATGGATTATATTTTCAATTCCACATGCACGAAGGACCGTTGAGACTGTTGGAATAAACCCAGCACCTATAATTATTACTTCACTTGTTGAAATGATTTTAATATTATTTGGGTATTTGTAATTTAATTTTTGTTCAATAATACCATATTCATTCTTTATATAAACTGGATGAAAACAAATATTACATTCGGGGTGTTTTTCCATCGCATCTATCTGCTTTTGGAGTTTGCAAGGGTCGATCCAGTAATCATCCCCTTCGCAAAGAGCAAAATATTTGCCTTTTGCTTCCATATATGCATTTGGGAAAATCTGTTCACCTTTTGAATACTGATTTTCAGTCTGATAAATTGGTTTAATTAAATTAGGATATTTCATTTCATACTCCCTGACAATATCTGCCGTTTTATCTGTGGAAGCATCATCATGTATAATAATTTCAAAGGAAAAATCGGTTTTCTGCATGAGAAAACCTTCAATGGAATCTCGAATGTATTTTTCATGATTATAAGTAATACAACAAATACTAACTAGTGGGTCTTGAGTTTCATTCATGATTTTTGAGTCCTTTTAATTTTTTATTTAATGTCTTAAATAGCAGAAACTGTGCCTATTTTTATAATAAATAGTTAATTACCAAATAGAATAATGTTCCCAAAAAAGCAATCACAAAAAGATAATAATACTTCAAAAGGTAAAACCAAACCAGTTATGTAAATCAAAATGCCTATCAAAATGACCAAAAATATAGTTGGATCAAAATATCCAGTCATAGGAACAACACTAATGTTAGCGCGATACCTATCTGAATCCCTCAGCGAAAGAGCTGCTCCATGAAATTCCAGATGATCCCGATGCTTGTTTTATGGCGGAGATTAACGGGATTCATATATTAGAGTCATCAAATAAACTTCCATATCGTTCATTTTCGGGAGTTAACAAAAATTTTTCATAAGTATTCAAAACCTCATTTTTATCCCTCTCACCAATTCGATTATTTCCGATATAGATGCCCCAAGGAGCTAAATCCTTAGTTACAACAGAATTTGCTCCAATTGTTGCACCTTCACCAATATTTACTCCAGGAAGCACAACGGAATTTGCTCCAACAATACAGTAATCTCCAATGGATATTGGTGCACTTTCAATATTCCTAAATTTATTCGCTACCGTTGAATTACCAAATCCCCAATTTTTAAAATCATCTGTTGCGGTTAATATTCTACATCCTTGGGAAATAGCAGAGTAATTACCCACGGTTAATTTACTACCTCCAGTTATAGAGGTAAAATTTGCAATATGAACATAATTTCCAAATTTCATTGTTTCTTTTGCATAGATTAGTACAAAATCATCAATAATAACGTACTTTCCAAAAACAATATTTTCAATACCAATGATTTTTGTATTTTCAAATGTTTTTACATATGGATTATTTACTAGATTCATATTATAACCTCTTTCATAATTGAAATGATTTTATTTTGATTAATCTCCTCTAATTCCACATATATTGGTAAACATAATATTCTGCTTGCAATATCTCTGGAAATCATTTGAGCCTTTTGCGGCTGAAGGTAATCAAGAGTATCAAGGGATGGATAGAAATACCGTCTTGGGAAGATATTATTATTATTATTTAACTCTTCTTTTACCTTTAACAGTTCGTCTTCTGTCTTGAAAAGAACAGGAAAGTAACTATAATTGTTATTGCTATTTGGATTACGCTCCTGCATTTCAACAACGTCTTTCAGTCTGCTTACATAGTGATCCCATACTTCGGCACGATGTTCGATAATTGAATCAATCTCATCTAAAACACACAAACCCATTGCAGCCTGAAATTCATTCATTTTAGCATTAATACCTTCACTGATGACAGAATCGGGACCATTTATGCCAAAATTGATCAGCAATTTTGCTTTTTCGAGATCTTCTTTTCTCTTAAAAACAATTGCCCCGCCTTCACAGGTATGGAACAATTTTGTTGCATGAAAACTCAGGATTGTTGCATCCCCGTGTTTCAGGAGGCTTTCCCCTTTGTAATTCACTCCAAAGGCATGTGCACCATCATATATTGTTTTCAGGTTATATTTTTTTGCAATACCATCAATAGCTTCAACTTCACATGCGTTGCCAAACACATGAACTGGAACAATAGCGGTCGTTTCCGGAGTTATTGCCTTCTCGATATTTACGGGATCTATGCAGAACGTTTTTGGATTAATATCAGCAAAAACAGATTCAATACCTTCCCAAACCAGTGAACTTGTTGTTGCTACAAAACTAAAGGGGGAGGTAATCGCCTGACCGGTAATACCCAGTGTTTTGTATGCAACCTGCAACGCCATCGTACCATTTGTTACCAAAAGGAGATTTTCAACGCCGAGGTACTCTTCAAGTCGTGCAGTCAACTCCTTTACAAATTCTCCATTATTCGTAACCCAGGCAGTTTCGAATAATCTATCAATACGTGCATCTAACTTCCCCCGGTCAGGCAGATGCGTCTTTGTGACATTGATAATTTCAGAATTCATACTATCGTTCACTTCATTGTCGGTCTCTGTGTCTGCTTCTTCATGTAAATAAAGATCGTCTCACAAAGGTCCTTTCAGAACTCTCATCAGCCTGAAGTTCACCCTCAAATTGATATTCAGCCAGTATAGTATTACAAATCATTTCTATATCATTTGGATTCAACCATGCATCTATTGGTAAACACAATATTCTGCTTGCAATATCTCTGGAAATCACCTGAGCATTTTGTGGCTGAAGGTAATCAAGAGTATCAAGGGATGGATAGAAATACCGTCTTGGGAAGACATTATTGTTGTTTAATTCTTCTTTGATTTGTAACAGTTCATCTTCTGTTTTGAAGAGAACAGGGTAATAAATATAATTGTTATTGATATGTGGATTACGCTCCTGCATTTCTACAACGTCTTTCAGAAGGCTCGCATAATGATACCAGACTTCAGCACGATGGTTAATAATTGCACCAATTTCATCCAAAACACACAGACCCATTGCCGCCTGGAATTCATTCATTTTGGCATTGATACCTTCGCATACAATTGAATCAGGACCGTTTATACCAAAATTGATAAGCAATTTTGCTTTTTCAAGATCTTCTTTTCTCTTAAAAACAATTGCCCCACCTTCAATGGTATGGAAAAGTTTCGTTGCATGAAAACTCATAATTGTTGCGTCCCCGTGTTTTAACAGACTTTCCCCTTTGTATTTCACTCCAAAGGCATGTGCGCCGTCATATACTGTTTTCAGCCCATATTTTTTTGCAATGGCATCAATAGCTTCAACTTCACATGCGTTGCCAAACACATGAACCGGAACAATTGCGGTCGTTTCCGGAGTGATTGCCTTCTCAATATTTACCGGATCTATGCAGAACGTTTTTGGATTAATATCAGCAAAAACAGGTTCAATACCACCCCATACCAGTGAACTTGTCGTTGCTACAAAACTAAATGGTGTAGTAATTGCCTGACCGGTAATACCAAGTGTTTTGTATGCAATCTGCAACGCCATAGTACCATTTGATACCAAAAGAAGGTTTTCAACGCCCAGGTACTCTTCAAGCCGTGCAGTTAACTCCCTTACAAATTCTCCATTATTCGTAACCCAGGCAGTTTCGTACAATCGGTCAATATATGCATCAAACTTCTCCCGATCAGGCAAATGCGTCTTTGTGACATTGATATTTTTAGAATTCATGTTATCGTTCACTATAATTTTTATCGATCCAATCCCGGTATTCTCCAGTCCGAATGCGATTGATCCATTCCATATTATTCAGATACCAGGAAACCGTTTCCCGAAGCCCCAGTTCAAAAGAAACTGAATGGCTCCATCCAAGTTCTTCCTGTATTTTCGTGCTGTCGATAGCATATCGCCGATCATGGCCAGGCCGGTCTTTCACATAGGTGATTAAGGAAAGAACATCACTCTCTTCTTTCCCTGTGATCTCGGCGTATACCTTACACAACGTCTGAACCACGTCAATATTGGTCTGTTCATTGCCACCACCAATATTATAGGTACTTCCAGCCAGACCGGATGTGATAATTTTCCAAACACCTTCATTATGGTCCCGCACATGAACCCAGTCACGCACATTCTGGCCGTCACCATACACGGGTAAAGAATTCCCCTCACTCATATTTAGAATCATCAATGGAAGCAGTTTTTCCGGAAACTGAAATGGTCCATAATTGTTGGAACAGTTGGAAATCGTAACTGGTATTCCATATGTGTGAAAATATGCTGAAACCAAATGATCACTCCCTGCTTTACTGGCACTGTACGGACTTCTTGGATCGTAGGGGGAATCTTCAGAAAACAGTCCAGTTTCTCCCAGGGAACCGTAGACCTCATCTGTTGATACATGATGAAACAACACATCCTTCCGATTTTTCCAGTATGCACGGACTGCCTCAAGAAGAGTGAATGTTCCCAGAATATTTGTTTTGATAAACTCTGCAGGACCTTCTATCGAACGGTCCACATGACTCTCTGCTGCAAGATGAATGACCGTATCAATATCATATTCATTCAGAGTCACTGCTAACAGTTCAGAATCATTGATATCACCATGCACAAACGTATATCGATCGTTGCCATATTTTTCTTCAATATCAAGAAGACTTTCCTGGTTTCCTGCATACGTCAGTGCATCCAGATTGACAATTGTTCCCGTGAAATTATTCTTAGAAAAAAAGGAACGGATCAGGTTGGAGCCAATGAACCCACATCCACCCGTCACCAGAATCGACTGAAGTTTTCTCGGTGAATTCATTTACACGTCCTTTTATAATCATCAACAATCTCAAGAAGATACTCACCATATGAAGACTTTCTCTGCTGCTCCCCTAATGTACGGAATGCATCAAAATTGATGTAACCCATTCTGAAGGCAATCTCTTCGATTGAACTGATCATTAACCCCTGTCGTTCCTGAATGGTCTTTACAAACATGCCTGCTTCAAGCATACTTTCTGGCGTTCCGGTATCAAGCCAGGCAAATCCTCGTCCCATCATTTTTACGGAAAGTTCGCCCCGTTCTAGATATATCCTGTTGATATCGGTTATTTCAATCTCACCTCTTGCAGAAGGTTTGAGATTGGCAGCGATATCCACTACCTGATTATCATAAAAATATAGTCCTACTACTGCACAATTAGATTTGGGATGTTCAGGTTTCTCTTCAATTGAGATCGCATTCATATTCTCATCGAACTCAACAACACCAAATCGATGCGGGTCATGTACCGGATATCCAAACACAATCGCACCACTTTCCATTTGTGCTGCCTTCTGAAGCATTGGTCTGAGCCCGGCACCATAAAACACATTATCCCCGAGAATAAGACAGACTGAATCATCTCCTATAAACTCACGCCCAAGGATAAACGCATCCGCAAGACCCCGTGGCGCTTCCTGCACAGCATAGGTAATATTCAGTCCAATAAAAGACCCATCACCCAGCAGTTTCTCCATATTCGGCGTATCTTCAGGTGTTGAAATAATTAAAATGTCACGAATTCCTGCCAGCATCAGTGAGGAAAGAGGATAGTACAGCATTGGTTTGTCAAACAGTGGCAGAAGATGTTTTGATACAACACGTGTTGTAGGGTTCAGTCTTGAACCACTACCTCCTGCGAGAATTATTCCTTTCATATTTATTTTCAGCCTGACATTAATTATATCTGATCAATTAATAGCTTTCTTTCAATACGACTTAGAGCCTGATCAATGATACAAATACAGAATATATGCCAGAACATAATGAAGCATCAATTAATATTGGAACTCTCCTGAGAGAATATTTCATCTCTCTGACCCAGATACAAATTGCAGTATTCTCCTTTTAAATCCATTAAAGTCTCATGAGAACCAATTTCAACAAGTATTCCATTTTTTAGCACACAGATTTGATCAGCACCCAGAATAGTTGACAAACGATGAGCGATAGTAATCACCGTCATATTTTCAGAGAGTTTCTCAACAGATTTCATAATCCTCTGCTCGGATATATTATCAAGAGAACTGGTTGCCTCATCAAGAAGCAAAATATCAGGCTTTCTTAAAATAATACGTGCAATGGCAATTCTTTGTCTCTGACCTCCGGACAGTTTGATTCCCTGATCACCAATTATAGTATTATAGCCATCGTTCGTATCCATAATGAAATTATGAGCATCGGCAAGTGTTGCCGCCTCAATTATTTCCTCATCAGTGCAATCCAGACCAAATCTGATATTCTCCTTTATTGTGTCATGATAAACAAAAGTCTCCTGACCAATATATCCAAGAGAATTCAGATAGTCAGCGGGATCAATATCATTTAAATCTACACCATCCACAAATATCCCACCTGAACAAGGCCTGTAGAGAAGTGCCAAAAGATTTGCAGTTGTAGTCTTTCCCGAACCTGAACTTCCGACAATTGCCACCTTTGTATTCTTCTTGATCTCCAGCGACAGATTGTGAATGGTATCTTCCGAACTGGTATCATATCTAAATGAGACATCCCGGAATTCGATTTTTTGATCAAATGATAATTTTTTTTGTTCTGATTTTTCTGATGTCTTAGACCACGGGGATTCATTCATTTCATCCTCAGAAAGAATAGTATAGACCAGTTCAAGTGCTGGAAGATACTGCACCAAACTAGACAAATTACTTTGTGTAGCAGTCAAAGTCGGCACAAGACGGTATAATGCAAGCATGAACGTTCCAAATATCCCGATATACGGAATGAAATTACCACCGGTGAAAAAATAAAGAAGAATTCCACCCAGTGCAATGATTGAAAACATGATACAATCATTAGCAATGGATGGAATCTTGGCCAATGCATTTACATTAATATATGCCTTTAAGAGCTTGTTTACAGCAGATTCATACTTATGTTTCCAGACTCCAACGGAACCCGTAATGAATATCGTTTTGATTCCGGAAATAAACTCCTGATACACCACAGATTTTTCCATTGAAGAACAGGTCAGTACTCCACTGTTCCTGTAAACACGTGAAAATAACTGTTTTTTTATAACAAATGCATATACAGCACCAAGCACCATGACACCTAATGTCAGCCAGAATGAGAGATAAAAGAGGAATAACAGATATAATAAAGATAACAATGAATTTCTCATCAGTTCAACAAACTGACTGACAGCCCTTCCAGACTCGTTGACAGCACCCTGACCTAAATAGAGAAGATCACCCTGCTTTTTTGAAGCAAAATAGTTATATGGTTTACTTTGTATTGTATCAAAAACCCGTCTGTCCAGGGAATCACGAACTGTTGCAAAAAGATATGCTCCCCCATATGCAACAACCGAATAAAAACCTACAATCACAAATGTTGTTATTAGAAGCATAAACGCCGATGCAAAAAAAGGATCTACAGAAGAAGGCAAAAGATAATCGTAAAATGCATCCAGAAATTTTGGTTGATTTTCAACACCAAGCCCATAATTAATTATTGGGTAAACCAATGAGATTCTGAATACTTCAAGAAAACTTAGAACAATAACAGCTATCAGGTAGAGAGTTATTATTTTCTTAAAAGGACTGAAAAGATAATGCATTATCTTAACAGAATCACTTATTATTGACATTATATGAAATACCTGTAAAAAATATAGCAATCCTGATATTTTAAACAACTGTTACCAAAAAATTCCAGCAATCAATAATGTGCCTGATACCACTCAACAGTCCGTTTTAACCCTTCAGAAAAACCCATCTGAGCTTCAAAGCCAAATTCATTACGGACCCGGCTCACATCAAGGCATCTCTTTGGCTGCCCGTCAGGCTTTGTCGTGTCCCAGACTATTTTTCCTTTGAAACCGGTTATCTCTGATATAGTATCTACAAGATCACGGATAGTAATTTCCATACCGGAACCAAGGATAACCGGATCTGAGTTATCAAACCGTTCTGCTGCACGCACAATACCGCGGGCAGCATCATCCATATACAGAAACTCCCCGGGGATGCCTCGCCTGTCCCCCAGACTTCAACCGTGTCAGAACCGTTCCATATTGCGTCAGTGAATTTCTTAATCAGGGCCGGAATCACATGCGAACTATCGGGGTTGAAGTTGTCTCCGGGACCATACAGATTCACCGGTAGGAGATATATTGCATCAAACCCATACTGCTGGCAGTAGGCCCGTGCCTGCACAAGGAGCATCTTTTTTGCAAGTCCGTAAGGGGCGTTCGTCTCCTCGGGATAGCCCGTCCATAGGTCCTCTTCTTTAAAGGGAACGGGAGTAAACTTTGGATAGGCACAGATCGTCCCGATGGCAACAAACTTCTCCACGCCTGCATGCCGGGCCGCCTCCATCAGCTGAATTCCCATGATCGCATTGTCATAAAAGAGCGAAGGTGGATGATCGTCTGATTAGACCATGTACTTCATACCCCTTATGGAGCAGGAGTTCTGCAAGATATGAACCATCCTAGCCGGTGATTCCTGTGATTAATGTTTTCTTTTCGATAAAACATCACCCATATATGATAGTTATATTCACTTTAAATATATTGATATTGTGCGTTTCTTCAGATGAATACTCAATAAATTACTTTTTGATCATCCATCCTACGGTAAATTTCCAGAATCTCCCCTACAACATTTCCCCATGAATACTGTGATGAAAACTCAGTAATTTCAGAAACGTCCCATCCCCTTCCAAACGCGTCAGTAATTGCTGCAGCAAGGCACTCCGGATCACGTGGGAAACATAATATTCCATTTTTGTCGAGCAGAATCAGTTCCTCACTTCCTCCGTTATATGTCCCAACAACAGGTTTACCACAGGCCATCGCCTCTATCTGCACAATTCCAAAACTCTCATTCAGACTCGGCAGCACAAACACATCACAGGCATTCATCCACACAGGAATCTCTTCATGTGGCTTACCCCCGGCGAGAAAGACATACTCCTCCAGCTGGGCCCCTTTTATCTGTTCCTCCAGTGCTGACTGCAAAAAACCAGAACCAACAATGACACAGAGTATATCTTTCCGCTGTTTTGCGAGGCGCTCCATCGCTTCGATGAGATACTTGTGCCCCTTCACGTCAAAGAGATTTCCAACGGTCAGGATTATTATTTTATCCAAGGGCAGATCCAGTTTTTTCCTGCATGCATCCCTGTCACGTGGGTAAAAAAGATCTTCTGAGAACCCGTTCGGGATCACCGTGATCGGGGTTGTGATGTGAAGTTTCTCCAGACATCCCTGATTCTTTTTGCTTACCGTAATTATCCGGTCCATACTATTGAGAACAGATTCCACCCGTTTTTGCCAAATCTGGTCACGGAAGGGAAGTTCGTAGACATCGTATCCATGTGCTGTCACAACACAAGGAACATTATATTTCTTCTTCAGTTCCTGTGCAATTTTGGCAGAAGGCCACACAAAATGGGCATGAACAAGGTCAAACACTATCTTCTCTTTTTGTATCAGAGCCTCAACGGCAGATGCACGGGTATCAAAATACATACGACTGACATTTAATTTCCGGTATACGGGCCACGGAATGTAGAGGGAACGGGGATAATAAACGCGGACATTGTCATAGGCGTAATTATGACAGAGTCTGTCATCCAATAAACGCCCCGCAGAGAAAAGAACAGGGGCGATGACAATCACTTCTTTAAAATTATGTTTCAGTGCATCAACCTGATTTTTAACAAAAACGCTGCCGAAGTAGGATCCATCTTCATTTGGATAATTCGGAGTGATGACAAGAAGGCATTTGTCGGTGAAATCACTATCACATGTGGTATCATTAGGTTCTGACATTCCATCCATTATTGTTCCAGCCAAAAAAACCTGAATCTCTTATCCATACGACACTCACCCATCCGAAAATATCAATATATAGATTATATTTCATCAATATAACAAGAGATCTTCCCTTGAACTATCGTAAATCATCCCACTCACAGACCTGTTGCTCTGCCGGTGGATCTAATCCATACACAGTAAAATCCCCCGCCACAGTCTTACATTCGTTGAATCTTTGTGCAGAAGCAGATTCTTACATACCCATCAGACAGACCACGCCCCGGGTATTACAACACCCCCTTATATCCCCAGAGGATTCAGTTCATCTTCTGATAGGTACATCACATCAAACCACACCTCACCAATATAATACGATTTAATGATTTCCGGCGACGACAATACATTGTGTTACCGTCCCGCAGTTTCACCCGCCTGATGAACATCGACCCCATCCGCCGCCAGAGCCTCATCAGCCTCGCCTCCACACTTGGCCTGACCATCGCCGGATTCATCGCCACAATGTATTTCGCCCACGCACTCGGGAAGGCAGCATACGGGGCATATGCACTCTTCCTTGCATACTATGGCATTTTCAATCTCATAGGCGACGGGGGCTTTGGCGGCGCGGCAGTAAAGCGTATCTCTGAGGGACATGAACCAAATGAATACTATTCTGCATTTTGTGCCCTGAGAATTGCACTCCTGACGGTATCCATTACCGCCGTCATTGCAGTACGCCCGCTCTTAATTGACCTTGACGCATCAGGGATGGTCTTCTGGCTGTTCATTGCCCTTGTTGCCGGCGTGTTTCCGGGCATCATATCAACCGGCATATACGGCACCGGTATGGTTGGCGTGCAGCAGACAGCTGGCCTCATTAACAATATCGCTAAAGTGCTGTTTCAGATCCTTGCTGTTTTTCTCGGCTTCACTGCAGCAGGACTTGCCGGTGGCTTTGTCGCCGGAATGCTTGTGGGCGGGCTTGTCTCTCTGCCATTTTTGAAACTCCATCTCACCCGATTCAACAGCAGACACATAAAAAATCTCTTCACCTTCTCCTTCTGGATATTTCTCTCCGGAAGCGGTGCTATTGTCTTCTCATATGCCGACACGATTCTTATCGGCTACTTCCTGTCCACCGCCGACGTCGGTATCTATCAGATTGCCTTCCAGTTGACTGCCGCTGCAACCTTCACAACGATGGCCCTCAGGACAACCCTATATCCAAAGATCAGCCGATGGCACGCGGAAGGCTCCCTCAGCTGCATCAGCCACTCTCTTGAGCGGGCCATTACGTATTCCCTCCTCCTCGCGGTTCCGGTCGCGGTCGGCGGCTGGATCCTCGGCGACCGTCTCCTCTACTTCTTCTATGGCGCAGGCTTCGCCGAGGGAGCAGATGTCCTCGGCATCCTTCTCCTCGTGCAAATAGTCAACGCCTTCATGTTCCTTCTGACAATGACCCTCAATGCCATTGACCGCCCAAAGGAATCCTTCTACGCCACCGGAACCGCAGCGGTCGTGAACATCCTCCTGAATCTCGCCCTCATCCCCATCTTTGGGATCAAAGGGGCAGCAATCGCCACCCTCGCAACGATGATCGTCAATGCAATCATCGCCCACCACTACCTCTCACAACAGGTATCAGTGCGCATCGAGCGTGGCCCCACCCTCCACATTCTCCTTGCAGCAGGCGTGATGGGCCTTGTTATCCTTATGTACAGAATACTCATCCCCCTCTCCAATGCTTTCATCGTCCTCGGAGCCGTCGTCCTCGGCGGTCTCGTTTATGGACTTGTGCTCCTCAAAGCCGACCCGGGCCTCCACGACGAAATTCAGGAACTCGTGGTACAGCTCGGGGTACCCTGGCCGAAATGGCTTTGAGGCCCATTTCATTGACACGAATGCCGGATACATTTTCAATAAGACTCTTTTCCATATTTCTGAAGTCTGAATTTCACCAGATTATGTTGCGTTCTAAACTACAACTGGAGCAAGGGGGGTGCTTGCCCACCCCCCTGCGACTCATCACATTTCAGGAGGAGGGGTCAGGGGAGGGGGATTTTCCCCCTCCCCTGTTAATGATCTCATGCATTAATTGAATCCACACGTTTGTCCAATCTTCAAAATAGTGCAGGAAAAAAATCCTGATCGTAATATACTCACATCACCGTGTTGATCTGATATCACCCAATTTCAGGATGCCACGGGGCGCCAAAATGGTCTTCATGCGTAATGAAAAACCAGTCATTGGCAGACATGATGTGAAGTGCCCGGTCATCAATTGAGAAAAACATCAATTCACTCTGCACAACAATGAAACCTTTCTCAGGGCGGTATACATCCTTCGCCTTGGTGAGGGACGCGGATCTTCCTTTCGTAGATTATAATCGACGATTCGTTGCAGAATCATCGATTATAGTCTATGATATTGCCAGAAATCGTCGAACATACTGGATAATTTGCTCATACATTTTCAAAAAACAGGATTCTGATGAGTAAAATGGATCTCAGAATTATGCACAGATGGCCGGGGAAAAACAGGAGCACGCCAAAAATACTTGGGAATATTCCCGGAAAAAATCCGAAATAGTTCGGGAACATCAGGAATATTTTCTAATCTCTTCTCACCGTCAACCGAAAACCACCAGACATTTTCAAACCCCAAAGGGATGCCCGTTCTTATCTCCTCTCCCAATCCCCTTATACACAAAACCTTCCGCAATCCATGCATCCGGATCAACAATATTCCGCCCGTCAACAACCACCGGATGCACCTGCCCCGAAAGCACACAGCACCGCACCGGATCAAGCCCCCGATACTGCGAATGTCCGGTGAGAATCGCAACCACATCAGCACCCTCGAGCACCGCATCCACATCCTGTGAGATGGGAACACCCCGATACGTGAGTACATAAGGATCATGGACAGCAACCTCAGCGCCTTCACCGAGGCAGAGATCCCGATACACCTCAGACGGCGTATTCCTCGCATCATCTGAATTGTTCAGAAACGCCCAGCCTAACATCGCAATCTTTGCACCACGGATATCCTTTCCCACGCGGGCCAGTGCATCCTTTGTCAGGGTCAACATATGCGCAGGCATAAAGTCATTAATCCCGCGGGCAAGCACAAAGAGCGACTCCCGCCCCTCCGGGTAGTCCAGCGGCTCTGCTGCAACGACAGAAACACCCCGTTCAAGATGATACGTGTCCTTCGTCAGACAGTGCCCGCCGACCCCAGCACCGGGCCAGAGGATGGCACGGGTAATGCCCTCGCCCTTGAGAGAGTCAACACCCGTCCGGACATCATAGAAATTGATGCCCATCACCTCACAGTAGAGAGCTAACTGATTCGCTGCAGCAATCTGCAAATCGCGGAAAGTGTTCTCCGCAGTCTTTGTCACCTCTGCTGCAGTCGCACTCATCGGAATCAGGCTGCCTTTCGTTAAGACCGGGCCATAGAGTTCACCGGCACGCCGGGTGCACACGTCATCAATCCCGCCGACAATCCGGTCATGCTCACGGATGTTTTTGAGCAACCGGCCCACCATCACCCGCTCCGGGGCATGGGCCAGGCCAAAGTCCTCGCCTGCGACAAGTCCTGACTCCTCCTCGAGAATCTCACGGGCCATCCCCATCGTCGTCCCCGGCGTGATCGTTGACTCGAGGACAACAAGGGTGCCCGGTGTAAGATATCGTCCCACATTCCGTATACCTTCAATCAGGGGGGTGAAGTTTGGGATGAGGTCCTTTGGATTTGCAAACGGCGTCTGGATGGCAAGCGTCACTGCATCACACGCTGCAATCTTCGAAAAATCTGCGGTGCATTCAAACTTCCGTGTACCGCCAACTTTACCCACAACCTTCGCAATCAATTCCTCAAGGCCCGGTTCCTCCCCTTTCAGGGGACTAACACCTGCGTTGAGCATCGCAATCTTATACCCGGAACTCTTCGAGTCCCGCTGGAACCCATACACAAAATCAAATTCCGATGCGTCCGCAAAGAGCACTGCCGCAGGAATTCCCACATAGCCCATGCCGATGACGCCGATTGTTTTGATGGGTCCACGCTCGTTGAATACCTGCTGAAGTTTCCCGTTCATATTCCCATCGTCCCAGTGATCTCCTCACAGACCCGGACATTCTCCACACCCTGCTCCGGTGACACGGGAAACGGCGTTCCCATCCGGGCACACTCAATAAAGGTCAGAAGTTCTGTTCTCAGAGGTTCAACCTTACCCACCATCACCTTCTCCGTGATATTCTCCTGCACATAGCGTTCGGCTTCCTGGTGATAATGCTCAGGCTTCCGGTAGACATAGACCTCCTGACTCATGAAGTCGCCTTCAATCGTAAAGTCCTCCTCCTCTATCCGGATAAGCCGGATCTTCTTTGAGGCCTTGCGTGAAGCGGAGAGATATACCGGTGTCTGCCCAAAATCAAACAGGGCTGCACAAACATCAAACGATCCGGAGGCATTCATCGTGTATTCACTGCCAAAGAGGGCATTGAAAACAATATCAACGTCGTGGATCATCAAATCCTCCACCACAGACGACCCTGTCACGCGGGCAGATGCCGGGTTGTGCCGGTTAATTTCCACATAGAGAGGATCTTTGATGATGCGTTTTATTTCAGGAATGATTGGATTGAACCGCTCGATATGCCCGACACCTACCACACAGCCGTCCGGAATGCTCCCCAGAAGTTCAGCACCCTCTGCTGCAGTCAGGCATATCGGTTTTTCAACCAGCATATTGACACCCGCTGCAAGCACCTCTTTTGCTGTATTGCAGTGATACGGCGTCGGCACACAGAGACTCACCGCGTCCACCGAGCGGAGGAGTTCTGCCATTGATGTCGCATAATTCACATTGTTCTGCTCTGCCACATCCCGTGCCACAGCAGTGTTCAGATCATACACCCAGACCGAGTCTGCAGCCTTCAGTTCAGAATAAACACGGACATGATTTCTGCCCATGACACCGGTTCCAATTACACCAACATCCATGGATTACCACTCCGCCCCGTTGATGGTTGCAACAATATAGGCACAGTTCTCTTCTGTTACACCCGGATGCACCGGCAGACTCAGCACCCGTCCGGATAGATCCTCTGAAACAGGGCACCGAACACCGGGGTCACCTGCATAAAGTGGCTGACGGTGCACCGGCATCGGATAATGAACCGCAGATCCAATCCCCTTCTCCCGCAGATACGCCATCACCGTCTCACGGTCTGCCGGAAATGCATCCTTTAACTCAGTCACATACTGGTGAAATACATGGGCGCATCCCGCCCGGATTGCAGGCGTCTTCAGCCCGGGAGCATCCAGATATTTTGTGTAATACGCGGCATTGGCCTGCCGTTTACGGTTCATTTCATCCAGCTTTCTGAGCTGAACACGGCCAATCGCCGCACCAATGCTCGTCATCCGGTAGTTATAGCCGAGTTCGGTGTGGAGGTACTTGTCACTCTGGCCGTGGTTTGCAATCCTCCGGCACCGGTCTGCAAGCGCTGCATCATTTGTTGTCACCATCCCACCTTCCCCGGTGGTCATATTTTTGGTCGGATAGAACGAGAAGCACCCGGCAGCACCGAATCCGCCGACCTTCTTTCCCTTGCACAATGCCCCGTGTGCCTGAGCGCAATCCTCCACTAAAAGCACATCCGCATCCGCACATATTTCAGCGACCGGTTCCACAGCAAATGACTGACCAAAGAGATGAACACCAATAACCGCCTTTGTCTTTGCGTTCAGGTGCTCAGAGACTTCGTCAGGGTCAATGGTGTAGCAATGCTCGTCCACATCCACCATCACCGGTTTTGCCCCGCACATACTCACGCTTGTCGCCGTGGCAATGAAAGTAAATGCAGGCACAATCACTTCATCACCGTGCCCGACACCAAGAGCCTTCAGGGCCACATGAAGTGCCGCCGTCCCGGTATTCACACCAACTGCATGTTCCACATCACAGTAGCCGGCAAACTCCTCTTCAAACTGCGTTACTTCAGGCCCTGTTGCCAGCATGCCGGTCTTCATCACCGCTGCAACGGCAGCAATCTCATCATCCCCAACCGCGGGTTTTGCAACAGGAATCACTGCCGGGCCCCCGCTGGTAGTTCACGGAGCCGGGCAGGCGCCCCCACCGCAAGCATGCGGGGCGGCACGTCATGTGTTACAACCGCACCCGCCGCAACAAGCGCCCCTTCCCCGACAACAACCCCGGGAAGAAGAGTTGCGTTGGCACCGATGGATGCTCCTTTCCGTATCACCGGCCCCTTCAGGTTATCCCCCCCATGCGGCGGATACGGATCATTCGTCAAAACCGCATTCGGGCCGATGAAGACATTATCTTCTATCACGACCCCGGTCGGGATGTATACCAGACTCTGAAGACTTACATTGTTCCCGATTGTAGTATTCCCCTCGATGATGGTATTCGTCCCAACGGAAACACCGTCACCAATAGTTGTCTTTTCCCGGATCATCACATTGTGTCCGGTTGAGAAATGATTCCCAACCACCACATCAGAATAGATAATTGTCCCTGACCTGATGACCCCATCTGCACCGATGGTCGTTCCCGGGAATTTCTCTTTACCCATATACTCACGTGACGGAAATCCAAGCTCAACTCCGTCTGCAATTACGACATTTTCCCCAACAATATTTATTCCGTAGATCATGATACCCCCATCATGTCAAAAACACCCAACAAGTCGTGTAAATGCATCGTATACATATATAAATAACCACTGATTTCCCAACCTTTTGTCAGGCAATAAAGACCGGATCAAACATTTCGGCCTGAATAAAAGAATATTTGCCGCTGAATATTTGATTGCGATTTAGTCTGTCAAAAATTGCTGAAACGAAAAAAGAAATAACGTCCAATAAAAAAGACGGGATAAATAGGGGCGGAAAATTATCTCAACACGCTTTCAGGCAGATGGCTCTTTCTGCGATGTAAGAGACCATTCAATCGTCTGTGAAAGACCATCAGCAAGACTGCATTCTGCGACCCTCCCAATGGTCACTTCAAGCTTCCCGGTATCCGCGAGTGACCGATGGATGTCTCCCTCCCGCGGTGCATCATACCGGATATCACAGACATTTCCGGTGCACTCCATAATCACTTTGGCAAGTTTGTTCAGGGATGTTTCCTCTCCCCCGGCAACATTCAGTACACCACAATAATGTGATGCCATCGCCCGGATATTTGCCCGGACGACATCACCCACATAGATAAAGTCCCGCGTCTGCGTCCCGTCGCCGTAGACCGTGATGGGAACTCCTGCAGCGATGCGGTTGATGAATATTGATATCACCCCTGAATACGGTGATGACGGGTCCTGCCGCGGGCCGTAAACATTGAAGTAACGCAGGCAGGTCGTTTCAAGCCCGTAGAGATCAGAAAAGAGGCGTGCATAGAATTCACCCATCATCTTCTGCGCCGCATACGGGGACTGCGGCCGTGGCTCTTCTGTTTCTTTCAGGGGAAGGTTCGGATTGTCACCGTAATTTGCAGCAGACGACGCAAGTACGACTTTCCGGACACCTGCGTCCCGTGCGGCAACAAGCACATTGAGGGTGCCGTCCACATTGACCGCATTCGACCCCACCGGGTCTGCCACTGACTTTGGCACCGAGGCAATGGCCGCCTCATGGAAGACACCATCCGCACCGGCGCATGCCTCACGCAAAAGAGGGAGATCAGTGATGCTTCCTTCACAGACCGTCACCCGGTCAAGGCCCTCTGCCCACCGGAGATTCTCTGTTTTTCCGGTGGAAAAATCGTCCACAATCACGACCGAATGGCCTTCATCTGCCAGTGCCTCTGCAAGGTGGGATCCGATAAACCCGGCCCCGCCGGTGACAACATACCGCATATAACTGTCCTATGTCATTCATCCTAAGAATATATGCCGGAACATCTCCTGCCCGACAGAGATACACCCCTTTTAATCCAAAAGGCATCCAATATATTTTTACTATGTCCAAAGTAGTCCGTATCCAGGAGGACGCTATTGATATCGCCCTCTCCTACGGCCCCAGCATATCAGAGGGCATCCGTGCAATGGAGACACGGCTGAAACGGGCCGAACGAAACCAGCTTGACATTGAGACAGTCCGTGCGGCCATCCGTGAAGAACTGGAATCGTTTGGCAGATACTAGAGAGGAGAAAAGGCCTGTTGCAGTGTAAAAACCACACACCAAAAATAGCTATACTCCAAAAATATTCAAAAATACTCTGGATTGCCAGAAAATAGCCCGGAAAAATTGATTGTACCATTCAATTCCGTCCTCCATATTCAACAAAAAAACAGCACATTCCCATGAAACAGACACCCCCGGAACACACAATCGTCTGCCCGCTCTTTGCCGAGTGGAAACTCACGGATGCAGTCCGTGAATTCAGAGAGACCATGGATATCTCGGGCACAGCTCCTGCCATACGAATACCCATGCCGAACTCTTTCATAGGTGACGTTACGGCCACTATCACAACCACCACCAACGCGACCGCTGCACATACAACAGGCCCCCAACACATTCCCCTCATCATCACCGGCTGGCAGCGCACCCGAAAGGGCGGCCGCTTCTTCTTCGGGCTGGAAGTCACCACAACAGATGAATTCACCGGCAAAACCTCACCTCCTACAAACACCCCACAAACACCTGCCCCAGTCCCCGTCACTCCGCCGGCCGGATACCTCTCCACCCTCAAGAGAATGCACCGTCACGGCCTTTCCCTGAAGAGTTCTGAATCTTTCATCGCAGGAATTCTCACAACCGTGTTCGACAGACGGCCACAGAAATACCACCGCTGCCGCCCACTCCTCCTCGCCACCGACGCAACCCGTATCATCCTCCCGGATGGGGGCATCTACGACCTCCCGCTCAGCCGTTGTCTCACGCCGGAAGAAGCAGCATCTGAACAGATCCTCAGGGAGTCATACGCTATATACCGGAGAACCCGTGGCTATGAATGCACTGCACCAATACCATCCCCCACAGCGGAGCCGGAGATATATCTGACAGCAGACCTCCACCTTGGCCACCGCAATGCCATCCATTACTACTGCCGGCCGTTTCTCCCGGATGACCCCGACACGATGGACCGTGTTCTCACCGAAAACTGGAACCACACCGTCCGTCCGGATGATTCCGTCATATTCGCCGGCGACTTTACCTACAAAGCAGAAACAGCAACGACAGAATACTACCGCTCGCACCTCAACGGCACCGTCACGTGGATAAAAGGAAACCACGACACAGACCTCGAAGATACCTGCCCGTCCCACACCATCAAGGCCGACGGACGCACCTTCCTTGTCATCCACAACCCAAAACACGTCCCCGCCACATACCGGGGCTGGGTCATACACGGCCATACGCACAACGCCCGCCTCGGAAAATACCCCTTCATCAGTTTCACAAATAAAACGGTCAACATCTCAACAGACGTCACCGGTTACCGGCCGGTTCCCTTAATGGAGATTCTCACCCTCATCCGGGAGGGGGAAAAATCAGGCAGATCTGAACCAATTCTCATCCGGGAAATGCCTCGTGCACAGGATCTGTGAATGTGACTCCATCCACAACAGATAATACGACTCTTGCTCCATCCTCATATAATGACTGACACCTCCCGGATTCTGAGCGAACCTGAGAGCTATGCACTCCTGAAAGAGTATGGCATCACTGTCCCCCGCCATGCAGTGGTTCACACCGCTGATGCTGCGGTAACCGCAGCAGAGAGCATCGGGTATCCCTGTGTGGCAAAGGTTCTCTCCCCTGATATCACACACAAGTCGGACGCCGGCGGTGTGCAGACAGACATACACACCCCGGAAGAACTGAGGGCAGCAATCGGGACCATCAGACACAATATCAGCGAACGGGCACCGGATGCAGTAATCACCGGTTTTGTCATCGAAGAGCAGGCGCCTTCAGGCCTCGAACTCTATATCGGCGGGAAACGTGACCCGGCATTCGGGCCGGTTATCACCTTCGGCACCGGGGGAACTCTCGTCGAACTGGAGCACGACATCACGATGCGGGTCGCACCTGTCTCAGGGGAAGAGGCAGCAGGAATGATCCGCTCAATACGCCATTACCCACAGATTGCAGGCTACCGTGGCACCGCACCCCTCGATGAGGCGACACTCACCGACACCATCCAAAAAATATCCACCCTCTTCACCAGCCGTGCGGAGGTGGCAGAACTCGATATCAACCCCATCATTCTCTATAAAGACCGCATATGTGCAGTGGATGCCAGAGTCCTTGTCAGCCCGCCGCGACCCGCACCGGGACCATCTCATCCACCACTCCCGAAAGACCTCTTTGTCGTCTCACGCATCGCCCTTGTCGGTGCCTCGGCAAACCCGGAGAAGATTGGCTATGCGGTCCTCAGGAACCTCCTGACCTTTACCGGCACGGTCTATCCGGTGAACCCGAAAGGAGGGGAAATTCTCGGAAAGACTGTTTATCATTCACTTGCAGATGTCCCTGAACGGCCGGACGCGGTAATAATCACCGTCCCAAACACCATCGTCCCACAGGTAATGAGAGATGCTGGCATTCGCGGTATACCACTCGCTGTCATCATCACCTCAGGTTTCCGGGAGACAGGCAAAGATGGCGCCCTCCTGGAACAGGAGATAGAATCCATTGCACAGGAATACGGCATTCGTTACACCGGCCCGAACTGCCTTGGCATGCAGGTACCCCGCCTCTCCCTGAACGCAACATTTGACCCGAAATCGCCCAAAACCGGACATACCGCCTTTATATCGCAGAGCGGCGCCATCATCACCACGCTCGTTGACTGGAGCCTGTCACGTGACATCGGCTTTTCTGCAGTATTTTCGGTCGGCAACCAGACCAATATTGACTTTGTCGACTACATCCGTCTTGCCGCAGAAGATGACTACACCCGCACCGTCGTCCTCTACATAGAAGAGATCCGCGACGGCAGACGCTTCTTTGAAGAAGCAGCGAAGGTCACCCGGAAAAAACCAATCATCGCAATCAAGGCAGGCCGTTCTGCCGTGGGACAGAAGGCCGCAGCTTCCCACACCGGATCGCTTGCCGGCAGTTACGAAGTCTACGAAGCCGCCTTCCGACAGGCAGGCATCATCTCAGCAGAGAACCTCTCGGACGCCTTCAGCCTCGCGATGCTGCTTGGTTCCGAAGGCTATCCGCAGGGGAACCGTGCCGTTGTAATATCCAGCGCAGGCGGGTTTTGTGTCCTTGCATCCGATTATGCTGAACAGCACAACATCCGGATGGTGCCTCTCTCTGAAACTCTCCTTTCTGAGATGAACGCCTTCATGCCCGAGGGCTGGAGCCATCAGAATCCGGTTGATATGGTCGGAGACGCCGGTGTCCACCGGTTTGCACGGGCATTTGACACCCTCATTCACCACCAGGATGAGTGGGACATTGCCTTTGTGGTATCAGTGCCCACCGCAATCATCGATCCCGCCCACCTTGCAACCGAAATGGCACGTTTCTCCCGGCACACCGACAAGATGGTCGTCGGATGCCTCTTAGGAGGAGAGAGCATGGCAGCAGGTGTGCGGCTCCTGCGGGAGGCGGGCATCCCGAACTTTGACGAACTGGAAGATGCATTTCGTGCTGCGGGTGCCGCTGTGAGACGGGAAGAAGAGCTGAAAAAACACCTGTAATAGCGGCGTGATTGCGAGGCGGATCAGACCAGCCGGAATATGGTATATCCATTTTGATACCGGGGACAATACCAGGGAGGAACACAGAAAGAATGCCTTTAGAATCCGGGTGGCCCAATTGCTGATGAAATAAGGAGGGAAGGGGAAAAACCATTCCTTGCCCCAAAAAAACAGTCAACCCTTCACCAGTCCCCTCGCAATTACTCCTTTAAAGCTGGGCCTGCGAAATACGATTTTACCTCCACCACCCGTGACTGCAGGGACGAGGGAGGGGGACTGAAGAAATCACAGATTTCCTCAACTATTAAGGACTGTTCTTCAACCTCTTCAATACGCCCCGCCTCCTCGCATGCAACATAGACAATGGATCCGCTCCAGAGTTCCGCAAAACCCCGCATGAGGGGATTGTCTGGTTGGGAAACAAGGATACCCATGATACCCATCATGCACCGCTCATCAATGCTCTCGGACCTCCTTCCCAGAGACATAAACCACCCACAGGATTGGGTTCAGGCATTGTTCCTCTCGCATATGCAGTGTTCCCGGGCATTCTGTATCTGTCCCGGGAAACAGGATGTGGACAGAATGCCAAAAAACATATGCCATGGATGAGAGGGGAGGAATAATTATTGATACGTAATCATTCACACATTCGTGAAGACCCCATGCTATACCATCTTACCAGAGACAAGACGAACGGAGATTTCTTACAATCACAAAAAATACGGCCAAATTATCCCTTAAATCCACATTAATCCACTAAAACACAGGAATATGCAATTGTCACCGGTAGGGTTATTAATTGACTGGACAAAGGCAGATATGAGGGAATATGCCGTTCATTTACTATGGTCAGGGTGTGTCCGGATATTATGGGGACTTTCTTGAGCGCCTGATGTCTCATCTCGCTCTTGAGGGAACTGAAATTATCGGAGAGTCACGCCGGGAAGAATCCGCACGGATGAGTGTCCGCCGGACCGGGGAGGAAGGTGAGCTTGAAATCAGAGCAGACGGGGAGAATGTCAAAATCATATATACCGTCACCCAGGAAAAACAGGGGGGAAAACGGGAGGTAAAACGCGGGCTGATGGGGGCCATTGCCGGGGCAGGGCTTGGAAGCATCCTCGGCGGTGTCCTCAACCGCGACAGGAAAGGCATCGACGATGCCGCCAGCGGTGCCCTGGGGGGGGCGGCCGCTGGCGGGGCATATGAGGCATACCATGTGTCTGAGGACTCCCATCAAGAGAGAACCGCCTTTGCCGCTCTTCTTGCAGAGAAAGTCAAAGAAGTGGAAGATGAGCTCCAGTATACCATAGAGGGACACGAAAAGGAAAAAGAGGCACTCCATGAGCACAGCCGTGAGAGAAAGACCGAAGAGCAGGAGAAAGAAGAGGAGATGAGAACGTCCCTCGAGGATACCTGCGGGGATCTCCTCGCCCTCCGGGAAGAGGTCGACATCCTCGAAGAAGAGGGGCAGAATGTCGGGAAGGCAAAGAGCCGTGCAGAACGTGCGGAAAAACTCTATCATGAGGCAGAAGAGGCATGTGATGCCAGGGAATATTCAAAATCCCGGACAAAACTGAAGGCCACCGTCTCGATGATCGAGAGTGCGCAGACGATGCTCAGCGAGGAGTAATCCTCTCTTTTTTGTGTGCAATGTGACCAAAATTGTGTTTGGCCCATATCCCTCAGGATAGAGCGGCCAAACAACCCTTATCCCGACAACGGGAGAGTGGTTCCGGTTTCATGCACCTTTTTTCCGGACATATCCACACGATTTTATTTGTGAAAATATGTCAGCAAATCCAAATTCATTTTAGGGCATATATTTCATTGATTGTTAAGATTGCCTTCTGAGCGCCTCAGTAAATCCCGTACAAGAGAGAGGTATTCATCCACCTTCTCAATATGGTGCATATGGAAGACATCCTCAAATATTACCAGATATCCGGGCAGATAGTCAGGTAATCGGGTAATCATAAAAATAGATCATTTGTACTGAGGAAAAATCTCCAGAAATGGTGATGGTGAAGACAAATATTCTTCAGCAGTGGTGTGTTCTCTCCGATGCAAAAAGCAGAACGTCAGGCCAATGACCATATTTCCTTTCAAAATTCCCGGATATATTCACCACAGGAGATCGGGAGCAACCTATTCCCTACCGGCCGCGGCCACCGCCACCGCCTCTGCTGCGGCATCCCGGAATGCCCGCGAAACATTCCCCGGCCCGAGTTTAATCCCGCCAAAAATGCGTGAGACAACAATCATATGTGACGCGAGCTCTTCCCGCTGCAGGAGATAAAGAAGCACCATCCCCGGCCGTCCCACCTCACCGTCACTCCCAAATGGTTCGAGGAGACCTTCCGGCAGATTCAGCCGGGCGGCATAACAGTGGTGTGCGGCCTTGCGGTACTTCTTTCGGTGCATCTCCCGGACGTCAGCAATATCCTCAACTGACGTTATCCGGTAGAGGTGAGCATAAAACCGGGACTTTTTTACCACGAGGAGCACCGCACCCTCTTCTTCCCACATCCTAATGCTCCAACTGTCTCGCTGAAAGCGTTCTCATGCGGTTGATTGCCATCAGGAGTTCATGGGAGCGAAACGCCGCATAATCCCCCCGTTTACGTGAAGACAGCACATCAAGCCCCTCTGTTTCAATATCCTTCATCACCCGTTCAGCCACCTCTGCAGCGGTGGCAGACCCGTTCATGTAGCGGACAGCATACCATATGGCATCCGCAATCGCACGGGTCTGGCTCTCAGATACTATCTGTTCCACTGCCGAGCAGTCGATATCAGTCGTCCCGAAGACAATCGTTCCAATGCCTCGGGCCTGAATCCGCACATCCCTCTTTCCTTTGGCAGGGGAGAAGGAACGGGCATCATATATTCGTTCATGAAAGTGGGGAAAGGGCTGATCGGTCTCAGAAATACGTCCAGTCGGATTTTCTGTTGCCACCTCCCGGGCCTCCTCAGTGATCAGATACGGCCGGTAGGCATCCATGCAGATGACCGTGTCTGCTACATCCAGATAGTCACCCGAACCACCGATGACAATCACCGAGGAAACACCAAATTCCGTCGAAAGCTCACGCACCCGGTCGATATACGGGGTAATCGGCTCATGCTCCTTTACGACAAGGGCCTGCATCCGGCGGTCACGGATCATGAAGTTTGTGGCACTCGTGTCCTCATCAATACAGAAGAGGCGGGCGCCGGCTTCGAGAGCCTCCATGATATTGGCCGCCTGCGACGTGCTGCCGCTCGCATCCTCTGAAGAGAAGGAACGGGTATCTTTTCCGCCGGGAATGCCGGTGATAAAGGGGGAGATATCCACTGCCTCCACCCGCCGCCCGTCTTCGGCACGAATCTTCACTGATGCTGGGTCACTCACCACATACTCACGCCCGTCGCCGGGGATGTGGGTATACACTCCCGCCGTGAGGGCATCAAGGAGTGTGGATTTGCCGTGGTATCCACCGCCCACAATAAGGGTCACACCTGCAGGGATTCCCATTCCGATGAGGGGGCCTGCATTCGGGACATTGATTGTTACCCGCAGGAGGGGTGGGGTGGCAAACGGCACCACATCACCCGAATTCATGGGCCGGTCAGAGGCCCCGCTCTCCCGCGGCAGCACAGCACCGTCTGCAACAAAGGCGACAAGATTCATCCCCTTCAGCTCACCACGAAGGACATCCGCATCCTCTGCCACCCCAATATGATGATACAGGTGAGACATGTCATGAGCATGTGCAACCAGAGACGCCGCAACAATCGCCGGCAAACGCTCAAAAAATACTTTTTCAGCCTCCCGCCCGGCAATCCTGCGCCCAAAAGCGGGCAGTCCCACAACACAGCGCCCTTCAACGCCGGCATCACTGATATGAACCGATGTACGCTCCAGAATCTCCTGCCCGGGTTCATCCATTGCGATAAGGCCGCTCTTCCCGCTGCCGGACCGGCCACTGCTTTTCCCTGCAGCCTGACAGAAGGCCCGGGTGAGATAATCACAGAGTCCCCGGCGGCGTGGGGCCGTATCCCACATATCGGAGGCAAACCCTGCCGTTGCAGAATCAACCAGAACCCGCACACGGGATGGTGACGCGAACGGATCTTTCTGCACATGATCAATACAGAGCACAAAAGTATCAAACCGGTATTGGCCCCTGATGTCACCATAATACCCGTAGCCCTTTCCATCAATCCGGCGAAGAAGGGAGCGAAGCGTTTCTGCAGGCTGAATCACTGTCATATACAAAAAATAGTTGTCAGGAGGAACAATAAGGACTTTCGTCTTCAGGCATCCCTGTCATGAGCAGTCTGAGTGGAGCATGCAGAATGCAGACAAGAAGAGAGAGAAACAGTATATATCTCTTTCACCGGGGCATCACGTGGACTGCTTCAGGATTGAAAGAGACACGGACATGGTCTCCCGGCTTTACTTTCACCCGGTCAGCAAACCGCCAGCTGACGACCAGCTCCAGCAAAATTCCACAGTCAACCATCACATGATGCCGCGGCCCAACGAGAGCAATTCCGGTGACCGTTCCCCTGAGGTGGTTTCTTATGTTGTCCGTATGCCCCTCATACGCTACTTTCATATGGAGGTGCATATCTTCCGTACGGATGCACCAGGTGACGGTGTCACCAACTGAAAACAGTGTTTCTCCGTATATTTCTGTAGTACCGGACCGGATTACCGCCGTCCCGGCATCATTCTTCCTGATTTCACCATCAAATACATTCTCAAACCCGACAAACCGGGCGATATCCCCGTTTGCAGGCAGGGTAAAGATCTCTTTCGGGGTCCCCGCCTGCATGATTCTCCCATTCATCATCACCCCGATACGGTCCCCCATCCGCTGGCCCTGCAGCATATCATGGGTGTTCATAATGATGGTGGTATTGTAGGTATCACGGGTATAATGGATGATTTCCTCAATCTTTTCGGTGGTGATTGGATCAACATTTGACGTCGGTTCATCAAGGAGAATAATCTCAGGCCGGGTAACCATGGTGCGGGCAAAGGCAACACGCTGTTTTTCCCCGCCGGAAAGACTGCGGGCAACCCTCTTCTCATATCCTTCAAGCCCAACCTCACGGAGTGTCTGTGAAACCCGTTCGTGCATATCTCTGGAAGATATTTTTCGAAACCGCAGGCCGTATGCCACATTCTCAAAGACCGTCCCCTGAAATATTGCAGGATTCTGAAAGACCATCCCTATCTTTTTTCGGATATCGTGGTGGCGGGAGTCTCCATTGCTGTAAAGCGACTCATCTCTGATTTTTATATCCCCGGATGTAGGAATTTCAAGAGTGTCAATCGTTCTGAGCAGCGTGGATTTTCCCTGCCCTGAGGGACCAATGATGACAAATATTTCACCTTCAGACACATTGAGGTTTACCCCACGCAGTACCTGGGTGCTTCCAAAATCCTTCTTCAGGTTATCGACAGTGATCATGGGTATATTAGTCCCCCCTCCGGATTGATGTCATGACAAAGTTCACGATAAGAGCGATAAATAAGAGAATGATTCCCAGTGCCATGGAGAGTTCAATATTTCCCATCGATGTCTCGAGTGAGATGGCCGTTGTGAGAATCCGGGTAAATCCCTTAATATTTCCACCGATTATGATTGCTGCCCCCACTTCTGAGATGGCCCGCCCGAACGCCATTGCAATCGCAGCGTATATCACAAACCGGACTTCCCGGAGAATCGAGACCAGAAACTGCATATAATCAGCACCCAGCGAGATGATGGTGTCTTTTACAATCGGATCAAGGGATGTGACAGCAGAGTAGGTGAGTCCCACAAGAATTGGTATTACAAGAATGACCTGCCCGATGATCATGCCCGCAGGAGTAAATAAGAGACCCAGAAACCCTAACGGCCCCTGACGGGAGAGCATGAGAAATACCAGAAGACCAATGAGCACCGTCGGCAGGGCATAGAGCGTATGGATGAGATTAACAATACTTGTTTTTCCCCGGAAATCATGAAATGCCAGATACAGCGCAAGAGGAATTGAGATGACAGATGCGATGAGCGTAGCGGTAAACGTGATATAGATGCTTCTGAATGCGATTTCATATACTTCCGGATTGAGCGTCACAACGAGGGTGACTGCCGTTATAAATCCGTCAATAATCTCACTCAGAAATATCCACCTCTAGTCTCATTCATGCGTAAAAGAAGTTAAAGAATTCGTAAAAAAAGGGTTATGCAGGGATTGGATCCTCTGCTTCAGCCTGGCTGATACCCATTACTTCATAGTTTCCGAGTGACTCAAAGAAGAGCGGCTGACCATAGGTGTCAACACCAAATTCGCCGATGAACTCCTGTGTCTCCGGAGTAATAAGGAAATTGATCCATTCACGTGCCATGTCGCTGTTCACGTAGTCGTACATCTCAGGGTTGATCATCATTGCACTGTAGACATTCAGAAGAGAATCTCCCTCGTCAACAAGGGGCACCAGATCAAGGTCCGTCTTGTAGGAGAGGTATGTTCCGGAGTCAGAGAGTGTGTATGCCAGTTTCTCATTTGCATGAGTCAGTGTTGCACCCATTCCCTGGCCACCTTCAACATACCAGTCACCGACGCCTTCAACGTCTGCAGTATAATTGTATCCTGCACTGGTCCAGATGGACTTCTCCTTGGAATGCGTTCCGGAGTTGTCACCACGTGAGATGAAGACCACATCAGCGTTTGTCGGTGCAGTTTCATAGATTGTTGTCAGTGCATCTTCCGGTGTCATGCCGGCAATACCTGCGGGGTCTGACTCGGGGCCTACAATCATGAAGTAATTGTATGCAATGCCGCGGCGGTTGATGCCATATCCCTCATCGATGAAGGTGTCTTCACGTGCGCGGTCATGAACCATCAGGACATCAACGTCTCCGCGCTGTCCGTACTCAAGTGCCTTGCCGGTACCTGCTGCAATTATTTGCAGAGTTACATCGTGGTTTTCTTCAAACCGCTCCTGGAGTGCCTCAAGAAGGCCGGTGTTATCCAGACTTGTTGTGGTTGCAATCTTTAAGAGTTCAGGATTTGCTGCCGTTGTTGTCCCTTCCGGCGCAGCTGTGCCTGCAGCGGTTGCTGCTGTGGTTTCAGTTGCCGTTGCTGCCGGAGTCGCAGTATCTGAGTCCGTCCCTGTGCATCCACAGATGAAGATTGCACTGAAGAGAACAAGTAAAACAATAAAGGTTTTTTTAACGTCCATGTTAATCCAAATTTAGATTAACTAATTTACCATATAAAGATTGTCAAAAAGAAAGGATTATATAGAACATATGAGTACTAAAGATTTTTTAATGCAACAATATCTGCCACTCCCGTGAGTTTCCAGATGTTTGAGCGCTCCTCATCGAGAATAGACTCAACCGGTTCTGACGGATCATGACCGAACGCCGCAAGGATATTATGCGAGAGATGGTGATCACGAATCAGGTCTAAAAACATTTTCCGGACTTTCTTCTTTGCGATTGCATCCTCTTCCTGCACCAACCTTCCCTGCATGGTCACAAAGGTGTAACAGGACATATCCTCAGAGTAACGCTCCACCTCAACAGAGACATACGGACTCTTTTTGAAGAGATCGTTCTTTCTCCCGTACTTCGTTGAAAGGAAATAGAGGAAACGTCCATCAAACACGTACATAAATGGTGCAATGTAGGGATATTTCTCTCCCTGAAAAGCAATTCTTGAAACGCATCCATCACGGATTATTTCGTCATATTCCTCTTTTTTCATCTGCGGAATTTTGATGATTTCCATCATACACCTCACGACTTATACTTCGAAATTATGCATCCATAGCAATAAAGAGTTGCATTTAAATTCAAAACCCCGGAATTATGGTCCTCTCATGAACCCATCCACATAATACATATCTGTGTGCCGGTTAAATTACATTCAACGAACCTCTCCGGGGAGACGGGCATGAACCAGGTTTACATCATTGGACACAAAAAACCAGACACAGACAGTATCTGCAGCGCTCTTGCATATGCAGCATACCTGAACAGAAAAGAGCCAGGCAAATACATTGCGGCACGTTGCGGGCCGATAAATCCGGAGACTGCCTTTGCACTGAAAAAATTCGGTTTTAAATCACCGGAATACATGGAAAGCGTCGTCCCGATTGTATCGGATATGCCATTCACCTATACCATGAGTGCACCGGCGGATCTCCCTACAATCGACATCGCAGATCTGATGACCACGCACGATGTGCGTAATTATCCGCTCACGGATGGGGAAGGACGATTTTTGGGCATTCTCAGTGAGTATGGTCTGGCACGCACTTATGTCACCCGCCAGAAAATTGAACAACTCTCGTTTGCCCCAATCACTCTGGAAAATCTCAGCAAAATATTAAACGGCACCATTGTAGTTCCTTCTGAGGACCTCCTCGAGGGGAAGGTATACACCGCAATCGATGCCCTGCACGTCACCCTCTCACGGCTCCGGAAAAATGACATTGCAATTGTTGGTGACAACGAACCCGTCCAGCTTGCCCTGATTGGAGCAGGCATCGCTGCCCTCATCGTTGCGGATAGTGCACCGGTAGGAGAACGGGCCATCCGGGACGCCAGCGAACGGGGGGTTGCAGTCCTCTCAACCTCCCTCGACGCATTTGGTGTCGGAAAGATGATCAACCTCTCCCTTCCTGCACGCAATGTCATGGCAACCGACTGTCCCGTTATTACCCAGGACACAACAGTTGAGTATGCCAAACATCTGGTTTCGGAATCACGCTACCGGACGGCCTGCATTGTGGGTGAAGACAACCGGTATCTCGGTATGCTCTCGCGAAACACCTTCCTGCAGGAAGCGGCTAAACAGGTCATTCTTCTTGACCATAATGAATATGCCCAGGCAGTGGACGGCATTGAGTCGGCAGAGATTCTGGAGATAATCGACCACCACCGGATTGGCGCCATCACCACCCTCAGACCAATACGATTCTTTAACGACCCGGTTGGCTCAACCTGCACAATCATTGCGGGAAAATACATGGAGTCAGGAACGGAACCCGACACCGCGACTGCAGGGATTCTCCTCTCCGGCATTCTCTCTGACACTCTCGTCCTGCGCCTCTCCACAACAACCGAACAGGACCATGCAGCGGTACGATATCTTGCAGATCTGACCGCAACTGACCCGGAGGAATACGGTACTGAACTTATAAGGAAAGCGATGGACTTTGGCGATGCTCCCGTGCGGGACCTTCTGACAGCCGACATGAAAGCCTATGAACTCTTCGGGAAGTCCATTGCCATCTCACAGGTGATGGTGCCAACCTATGAATTTCCGGTAATAAACGCTGAAGAAATTATGAAAGAGGCGGATTCCATCCGCTCAGCACAGAATCTCGACATGTTTCTGGCACTCTTTACCAGTGTCTTTGAAGACGGAAGTATGGTCTTTGCATCGGCACCTGCTGCTGTTCTCGAAACTCTGGAGCTTGCACACAGTCCAGTAACGATGAAAGGAGTGATGTCACGCAAGAATGACTTCATCCCGTATCTCGGAACGTTGCTGAAAAATATCTGAATGTTTTTTTCCAATTACAGTAAACGGACACCATCCAGAAAGGATGGAGAGAAAAAAAAACAGATCCAAACATTTTGACACTTTTTTTTGTTTTCTGGAAGGGTTCATATTCTGATTCGGGGATAACAAAACAGGATTACAGAACAAAATTACAAAACAGAATGGCTGAATGAGATACTACTGAACAGGATGACTGAACGATAGATTTCCACCTGTCACAAATGGATTCCAGGAGGGGACCTAACCCCATCATCCTGGTTCAGGAACCCCTCAAAAAATGATTATTCGTCTGAACGACGCAGGAGAAGAACCGCAGCAAAAACCAGCCCTGCAAAAACCGGCAGAAATCCTGCAGGGACAGGTGTGGAAGGGGGCGTTGTGGCGGTCAACTGTGCAACCACATTGACGGTGTCCCCCGGAAGGAGATTTATCGTCGTTGTCCAGTCTTCATAGCCATCAAGACGTATCAGAATCGGATACTGGCCCGCCTTCATGGACAGGGTCGCCGGTGTAATCCCTTTTACGACATTATCGATGTAGACCGTTGCACCCGATGGTGCTGACGAGAATGAGAAAATACCCTCTGCATCAGGGTCAATCACCGGAGTCGGGGTCACAGAGGGAGTGGCAGTCTCCACCGGAGTGACGGGAATGTCCGGCATCGGAAGAGAGTAGAGATACAGTTTGCCATCTGATGAGGCAACCGCACATGCACCGCCCAGAGGCGAGAGTGAGACTCCGTTTACACTGGCAGATGCAGACAACTGAGTGACCATCTTTCCCTCGATATTATAAATAGTCGTGATACTATCCCCACGTGCCAGTGCAAAGTATGCTCCCTGCAGGGTGGCAGAGACATCATTGACCTGGGATATCGGCCGCTCCTGTGACACGATTTTACCGGTATTATCGAAGACATAGGCATAGGCATCATTCCCTCCTGCAACGAGGTATTTGCCGTCAGGGGAGATATCGAGTCCAAATACCTGCCCGTTTATCTGGTAACTCCAGACATTCTGTCCCTCAGCATCCAGAACCCGTATCTGGAACCCCTTACTCCCCGCTCCGATAAGGCTGCCATCCTCCGTCACAGAAACTGAAAGAACAGCCGAGTCCATTTTGTGTGCCCAGACTTCTGTTCCCATATTTGTGTAGCGGTAAACCTTTGCATCAGCACAGGCAACAGCGATCACCGAACCATCCGCAGAGATGTCGACATCGTTCACAATTCCCTTGAACCGTTTGGACCAGAGCAGAGTTCCTTCATTGTCATAGACCAGAAGGTCCCCGATATCGGTGCCTGCCACAACATATTCAGCACCACGGGAAACCGCCACACCCCAGACCGGAGAGGCTGTGTCAACCGTCCAGAGGTGCTCTCCTTCAATCGTAAGGAGCAGCACTTTATTGTTATAAGTCCCGCCTGCCACATACATGACATCCGGGGAGATGTCACAGTCATACATGTTCGTCGGCTGGGAATAGGCCCAGATTTCTGTTGCAGCAGGCGACGCTGCCGCTGCACTCCCGGTCATTGCCACACACCCTGCGATGGCAATGAGCAGGATCATATATATTGGTGCATACCTGAAGGAAGACATCCACGCATCAAACAGTTTCATATCATTCACCATTGATACAAGAGCGTATCATTTTCAACGATACGTTGTAGTGTATCATTTACCAATGTGATACAACACAACGTATCATATACCTGAGGCTTCGTGATACGACTATTTAAGGGTGTTTGACGCAGGACGCACCCTATGCAATCCTCAAAAGCCCCGATTCTTCAGAAAGAAGGCATTCACCCACCATTTTCAAAATAATTTTATGCGTCCGTTCGGCATCATCGCCACAGGCGGCAACCACAGCATCACGGGATGACGGCCCTTCATCCAGGAGATACCGCAGAACCCGCCCCCGGATCTGCCGATCGGAACCGTCAAAAGCTGCCTGCACGGTATATCCATGACTCCTTCGGTTCGGATTTTCCACCGCCTGTTTTGCCATTGCACCATAATCCATCAGTGCATAATACCATTCCCGGGGATTTATCCAGTCAAGGGTCTGCCTCACAAGCGGCCGGATTCTGTCGTCATGGACCTTATCCTCTGTCGGGAAGAAGAAGTGGATAAAGACCCGCCTGATATTGGTCTCGATAAAGACGACCGGTGCGTTATAGGCAAACGCAGCGATGGATGCGGCAGTCGCAGGACCAATACCCGGGAGCGTGACCAATTCTTCAGGCGTCTTTGGAAGGCAGCCGCCGAACTCCTCCATCACCATCACAGCTGCATCCCGCAGCATCTTCGCACGCCTGTTATACCCCATTCCCTGCCAGACACGCAGCACCTTTTCAAGCGGTGCTGCCGCAAGAGAGGCAAAATCAGGGAATGCTGCCATGAATTCAGGATATTTTGCCCGTACCCGTGCCACCTGTGTCTGCTGGAGCATCACCTCTGAGACAAAGATGGCATACGGGTCTGTTGTGTCTCTCCATGCCATTTCACGCCGGTTTGCCTCATAATACTGCCAGATAATCTTTCGAAACGCCGATACGGCCTCCGGAGAGAGAAGGGTATAATCTGATTCAGCGGAAAACGGTGTGGAATTGCGGGAAAAAAAAGGAGAATTTAGTTGATTATCCGGATCAACCATGATAGTGGGAGAGTGGCTCAATCGTAATTGAATCCTTCTTCAAACTGCGGATTGCCTGTGCTGCAGCATTGGCCGCCTGAATGGTCGTAATATATGGAATATTGTAGTCAAGCGCCGCCCGCATGATACGGACATGATCCTGACGGGAATATTTTCCGGAGGGGGTATTAATAATCAGCCGCAGGTCTCCTCTGCGCATCACATCGATGACATTCGGGGAACCTTCCTGCACTTTTCTCACAAGGTTTGCCGGTATGCCATGGGATTCAAGGAATGCAACCGTTCCTGCAGTGCCAAATATCTTCAGACCCAGTTCATGCATATTCTTTGCTGCGGGAAGGATGCCTTCCTTGTCCTCTGTGCCGACTGAGATGAATACGTTGCCTTCCAGCGGCAGTTCATTGTCTGCTGAAAGACAGGCCTTGTAGTAGGCACGACCGAAGTCGTAATCGATGCCCATCACTTCACCGGTGGACTTCATCTCCGGGCCAAGGACCGTGTCCACACCGGGGAGTTTGTTGAAGGGTAAAAGGACCTCTTTTACTGCAACATGCGACATCACCGGTTCAGAAACACCTAAATCTGCCAGTTTCTGACCATACATCACCTTTGCAGCAATCTTTGCAAGCGGCATGCCGGTCGCCTTTGAGACAAAGGGAACTGTCCGGCTGGCCCGGGGATTAGCCTCAAGGATATACACAACCGTGTCTTTGACAGCAAACTGGATGTTGATGAGTCCAACCACGCCAATGCCGATAGCAATGCTTTTGGTATACTTCCGCACCGTCTCAATCACATCAGCTGTGAGAGACTGGGGTGGAATAACACATGCAGAATCACCGGAGTGGACACCGGCTTCTTCGATGTGTTCCATAATACCGCCTATCAGGACATCCGTTCCGTCACAGACAGCATCCACATCGATTTCGATTGCGTTCTGCAGGAATGAGTCGAGGAGAACCGGGTGCTGCCGGCTGACCCGCACTGCCTCACGGATATAGGTCTGCAGTTCAATCTCGTCATGCACGAGCTCCATTGCCCGCCCGCCAAGGACATAGGACGGCCGCACCAAAAGCGGGAACCCAATTGTCTCTGCGATGGTGAATGCCTCCTCTTCAGAGTAGGCGGAACCATTCGCAGGCGATGGTACATTAAGCTCTTCCAGAAGTTTGCTGAACCGCTCCCGGTCCTCTGCCATGTCCATCGCATCAGGAGAGGTGCCAAAGATTTTGGTCTTCAGGTTTCCGGACGCGACAGCCCGCTCCAGCGGCAGAGCAAGGTTAACAGAGTTCTGGCCGCCGAACTGCACCATTACACCGGCATAATTGTCCGATTTCAGGATGTTTGTCACATCCTCAAGTGTCATCGGCTCAAAGAAGAGCCGGTCTGAGGTGTCGTAGTCAGTGGAGACAGTCTCAGGATTGTTGTTGACGATATGCACCTCAACCCCTTCTTCCCGGAGAGCCTTCACCGCATGCACCGTGCAGTAGTCAAACTCAATACCCTGCCCGATACGGATGGGACCGGAACCAAGGATGAGGACTTTCTCCTTTTCATCGGGGACAATCTCGGTCTCATCCTCCCAGGTTGAGTAGAAGTAGGGTGTCGTCGCAGGGAACTCTGCAGCACAGGTATCAACCATCTTATAGGTGGGCATACCACCCACATCCCCCACCATCTCTTCGGAGATACCTGAGAGGGTGGAGATTTCTTCTGAGGAAAAACCGGACCGCCGTGCCGCCCGGATAGTTTCAGGTGTTGGATTGCCTGCCGCGAGTGTCTCTTCCATCAAAATGATATTGCGCATCTTCTCAAGGAAGAAGGGTGCAATATAGGTCAGTTCTGCGACTTCATCAACAGAAAAACCAGCCCGGAACGCATCAAAGATACACCCGAACCGTTCATCTGTCGGGTTTGCAAGGAGCATACGAATTTCAGACTCTGATGTATGCGAGTACACGTCTGTGTCAAGGGACCGCATTGCCTTTTTAAAGGCCTCTTCAAGCGTGCGTCCGATGGCCATCACTTCACCGGTGGACTTCATCGCGGTGGTGAGGGTACGGTCTGCGTTCGGGAATTTATCAAACGGCCACCGTGGCACCTTCACAACCACGTAGTCTATTGCCGGCTCAAACGATGCCGGGGTGCATCCGGTGACGGTGTTTGTGATCTCGTCTAAGTTCAGACCGATTGCGATTTTTGACGCCACACGGGCAATCGGGTATCCGGTGGCTTTGGATGCCAGTGCTGAAGAACGGGATACCCGCGGGTTTACCTCAATTACACGGTAGTCGCCGTCCTGATATGCGAGCTGAACATTACAGCCGCCCTGGATGTCGAGTGCCCGGATAATTTTTATGGATGCTGTCCGTAGTTTCTGGAACTCATCGTCCCTGAGGGTCAGAATCGGTGCAACGACCACACTTTCACCAGTGTGGATACCCATCGCATCGACATTCTCCATTCCACAGATGATGATACAGGTATCAGCAGCGTCACGCATAACCTCAAACTCAATTTCCTTCCAGCCAATGACACTCTCTTCAATGAGCACCTGATGGATACGGGAGCGCTGCAGGCCCAGTTCCACGATTCTCTTCAAATCGTCTGCGGAGTATGCAACACCGCCGCCGGCACCACCAAGGGTGTAGGCAGGGCGGATAATAGCAGGAAGACCAACAATTTCCAGCGCCTCATCAAGCTGGCCCATATCGGTGAGGATCATACTCCGGGGCACTGGTTCACCAATCTCATCCATCAGGTCACGGAACTGTTCCCGGTCTTCACCGCGATAGATGGCTTCAAGAGGTGTGCCAAGTATCTGTACACCTTCCAGAGCGCCCATCTCGGCCAGTTCTGCCGTCATATTGAGGCCGGTCTGACCGCCCATCCCGGAAAGAATGCCGTCCGGCTTCTCTTTTGCAATTATTTTTGCAATTATATCAGCCCGGATTGGCTCAATGTAGATAATATCTGCCGTTTCCGGGTCGGTCTGAATCGTTGCCGGGTTGGAGTTGACGAGCACAACCTCCACCCCTTCCTCACGGAGTGCACGGCATGCCTGCGTCCCGGAGAAATCAAACTCTGCGGCCTGTCCAATCTGAATCGGACCCGAGCCTATAAGGAGCACTTTTTTAATTTCAGGTTTCAGCGGCATCAGGGAATCCTCCGGTACATCATATCAAATATGAGTTCCTCAGTATCATAGGGGCCCGCATGGGCCTCCGGATGGAACTGGACTGTGAATATATTCAGGTCTTCAGAACAGAATCCCTCTACACTCCCGTCATTGACATTAGTAAAGAGCCTCTCACAACCTTCCGGAAGGGAATCTCCATCCACCGCAAACCCATGGTTCTGCGTGGTGATGAAAATTCTGCCGTCACGGTAACGAACCGGCTGATTTGACCCCCGGTGCCCGAACTTCATCTTGTAGGTCTTCCCTCCAAGTGCAAGGGCTGTCACCTGGTTGCCCATGCAGATCCCGAAAATGGGGATCTTACCGATAAAATACTGGATTGTTTTTATGGCGTCCGTTGCACGCATCGGATCGCCGGGGCCGTTTGTGATAAAAAGGGCCTGGGGGTTTATTGCCTCAATGACATCAGGGCGTGTGTTATGGGGGAATACATAAAGATCAGCACCACGCCTCTTCAGACTTGCAAGCATATTGTTCTTCACACCGAGGTCAAGGACAGCAATACGCTTCCCTTTCCCTTCGAGGCGGTATGCCTTTTTGCAGGATACCTGCGGTATGAGTTCAATGTCTGTAATCGGACGCTGATTTTGCGCACATTCGACTGCATATTCACCATTGTCGTCTCCAACAATCAGTGCCGCACCCAGTGTGCCGTTCACCCGTGTTTCAATGGTCAGTTTCCGTGTATCAACACCGGAAATTCCCAACAGACCATTGTCTGCAAAATAGTCACCCAGGGATGGCATGGCAGCAGGGGCCTTACACAGCTCCCGCACCACACACCCGAGGGCATGAACATTACTGCTCTGGAAATTATTGGGGTGCACCCCGTAATTTCCTATGAGGGGATATGTGAACATCAAAATCTGACCCTTATAACTCGGGTCGGACAGTGCTTCCATATAACCGCCCATTTGAGTAGTAAATACTAATTCACCGGTAGAGGATCCTTCGACACCGAAGCCCTCCCCGACATAATATTTCCCGTTTTCAAGACCCAGAACCGCCTTCATTGAATAACCATACGTATTGAGTGGGATTCCTTATTAAAAACTCGTAAGGGTCTATGGAGCCATGTGAGATATTCTGTGAAGAAAATATGACTGACATTATTTGGAAAATGGATATTGATGAACCATGCCAAACCCGTTCATTTCCGCAGAAAATAAAAGGACGAAGGAAGATACGTTATGGCAATGGCAGAGACGAGTGAAATTGAGGTCATCGGGTTTTCAGAAGGTTCATGCGGGCCGTTTCCCTGTGATGATACACGCACCTGCGAGCTTTTTGCATGTGCCCCCTCAGAAAATCTGGTGAAGGCATTTGAAGCACTGAAAACAGAGCTTGAATCACGCTACCCGGGCATCACCCTAAAACTGACACTCCTTGATGATGGAGTTCCGGAATATGTGGTGAAAATTATTGAAGAGCACCATCCTCTTCTTCCAATCGTTCTTATTAACGGCACCGTTACACCGGTCGGCCGGATTTCACTGCCTCTTATTACAGAGCAGTTAGAACGCCTCACCCGCTAAATTCAACTGCGGAAGTGGGACATATCTTTTTTTTGCCTTCAGACAGGGAAAACCGGAATACCGCATCTCGCACAACGAAAAAATCCTGAAGAGATTCGGCCATACTCTTTTGCGTCATTACGAGATCGGGAGTGACTGTGTGCAGGAAATACTCCACCAGATCTGTTAGCAGTACTCACGGGCATAGACTCCAGACACCAGAGAGAGAAATCTGCCACCGGCTATTACCCTCCAATTCCGCCGAACTATTTATTACCGAAGAGCCGGAGTATAGTCCATGCCACCGAGGAAGAAATACCGAAGCCCGGATGCAATCTCCCTTGCCGACAGATCGGTTTACAACATCAGCCAGGACATGGAAAGAAAACGCAAATTTAACCGCCACCACCCGTATGACCACCAGCACCCCCACCCACCGCACCATGCATGGGAACGCCCCCCCTTCGCACCTGACCACGATACACATACCCATCCACACGAGGAAGATCTTGGCCCCCATACCAATCAGCCCGGCCCGATCCGGTTTTCCCAAAAATTAACACAGACAGGTCGTAAAGCACTGATCTCAAAAGAGCACAAACCTGTCGAGAGACGGTAAAGCAGAGATGAAAGGGAAGCCCAATCCTTCACCAGAGAGCGGTCACATAAAAAATGAGGGTAAAAATTAATTAGTATTTTTTCAGGACTGCACCACGGTCTGCCTGGCAGACCGCCTCTGCATACCTGCTGAGAACACCAGACAGTGGTTTTACCGGAATTATCAGATGTTTCCTGCGTTCGTCCAGCACATCAGGAGAAACGTCCAGGTCAATCCGGTTTTGGAAGAGGTTAATTGTGATATTGTCACCCTCCTCAACAAGCCCAATCGGACCGCCTGCCGCAGCTTCCGGGGCGACATGGCCAAAACATGGGCCTCGTGTCCCGCCGGAGAACCGTCCGTCGGTGATGAGGACAACACGCGTGAGCCCACGGCCCATAATCGCTGAGGTGGGGGAGAGCATCTCTGGCATGCCGGGTGCACCCGCAGGGCCTTCGTAGCGTATGACGACCACATCGTCTTCTACAATAATTCCTGCGAGAATGGCTTCCATTGACGCATCTTCTGAGTCAAAGACACGGGCAGGACCGGTGTGCTGCCACATCTCGTCACTGACGCCTGCTGCTTTTATCACCGCACCGTTGGGCGCAAGGGTTCCTTTGACTATTTTCAGACCACCGAAGGCATGAATCGGGTCGGAAAGCGGACGGATGATTGCAGGGTCGCCCGCCGGGGCGTTTGCCGCAAGCTCTGCGACACGGGTACCAGTGACGGTCAGTGCGTCTTCAAGGAGGGGTGCAAGTTCGTGCAGGACTGCGGGAATGCCGCCTGCATAATAGAGTGTCTCCATCGAGTGGGGCCCTGATGGCTGCATATAGCAGATATGCGGCACTGCGGCACTAATTTCATTGAAGTCATCCAGCGTGAGGGGTACACCTGCCTCCTCTGCGACTGCCATCAAATGGAGGACAGTATTTGTGGAGCCGCCCAATGCCATGTCCACCCGGATTGCATTGCGCATGCTCTCGCGGGTGATGATATCGCAGGGTTTTGTGCCTTCCCGGACCAGGCCGACCACCCGCTCACCGCTCATCCGGGCAATGGCAAGTTTCTCTGCATGCACCGCGGGTGTTGCGGCACACCGCGGAAGAGACATCCCAAGGGCTTCTGTCATGCAGGCCATCGTATTTGCGGTGTAGAGACCCTGGCAACTGCCGCAGCCGGGCATCGCACACTTTTCAAGGGCGATAAGTTCGTCTTCATCCATAGTGCCTGCTGCCACTTTGCCGACACCTTCAAAGACATCGATGAGGGAGAGTTCCTTCCCGCCACATTTCCCGCTCAGCATTGGCCCACCGGTGACGACAATCGCCGGGATATTGCACCGGGCGGCAGCCATCAGCATGCCGGGGACGATTTTATCGCAGGTACATATACAGACAAGCCCGTCAAAGCGGTGGGCCTGAATGACGAGTTCAACAGAGTCTGCTATTGTCTCTCGTGATGGCAGGGAATACCGCATCCCCTCATGCCCCATTGCAATGCCGTCACAGATGCCAATAGTATTGAACTCAAAGGGCACACCGCCGCCTGCAGCAACACCCTCCCGTACCCGTTCTGCCACCTGCCTGAGGTTGAGATGGCCCGGCACGATGGTATTCCAGGAGTTGGCAATACCTATGAACGGCTTCGTCATCTCGTCGTCTGTAATACCGAGAGCCCGCAGAAGAGATCTGTTCGGCGCACGGACATACCCTTGTTTCACTTCATCGCTGCGCATGGATACTCATACAATTGATGAACCTGTAGGAATAAAAATGAGATGTGCAGGACAATCAGGTTCATATATCTGGTGCACCTGTCGGGCACCAGACAGGTGCACACATCATGGAATGAGACGATGAAACACGAAACGAGAGTATGTATCGCAGCAGCAGACATCGGTGCGACGCATGTCAGGAGTACGGTCTTTCTCGATGAGGGAAGATGCATCGCCCATCGGAAGGAACCGCTCTGCCGAGACGGGGCGGATGGCATAGCCGTAACGAAGCAGGTTATTCGTATGATAGAAGATGTCTGCGCAGAGGCAGGCTCTCTGCCGGATGCGGTTGGCATCAGCACCGCCGGGCCTCTTTCAGCGGGGAAAGAGAGCATTCAGTCAAGCCCGAATATGCCGTATGCAGATATTCCACTCAGGGCACCTCTTGAGGCAGCCTTCTCCTGCCCGGTTACCATTCTCAATGATGGATCTGCCGGTGCATACCATGAATACAGGATCAGTGCCGGACAGGGATGCAATAATCTGGTGTATCTGACCATTTCCACCGGCATCGGCTGTGGCATCATCTCCGACGGTCACCTTCTGGAAGGGGCAGGCGGCAATGCCGGAGAAATCGGCCACATCTGTGTGGACACGGTTTACAATCTGCCCTGCGGATGTGGAGGGCAGGGCCACTGGGAGGCGTATGCCTCGGGGAGCGGGATGCCGCAGTTCTTCCGGGCATGGTGCGGGCGGCAAGCTCCCAATCTGTCTGAGGAGCCAGACGTAACAGCCGAAGCACTCTGTGCAGCTGCCCGTGCCGGTGATCGGGAGGCAATGGCATTCTTCCGGGAGTTGGCTGTGATCAACGGACGCGGTCTCTCCACCATCATCGCCGCCTACGCCCCGGAGAAGATTATTGTGGGAGGGCCGGTTGCGACTGAGAACCCGGACATCATTTTTGCACCGGCACTTCGGCATATCGATTCATATCTCCCCCGTCCCGAGATTACACTCGGCAGAGCGGATGGGATGGCCCCCTTAAGAGGGGCAGCGCTTTTCGCCGGGAGCGTACGAACAGCGAAAGGACATCTGTTCCAGGATGTAGTATATCGTAACCTGTCCACGTTGTGACAAATTCGGATTAGCCCTGGTGGCCATAATCCATTCTCTGTTTATTTATTCCGGCTACATTTTTACAGAGCCTTCATATTGTTTTTTGAAACTGAATTTTTCTAAAGGACCTAATATTTTGGCACATTCCGTCCAGATGGCCTTAGATAAGATGATAGTATGGTATCCTGGCCTTTGATCAAAAATTCATACGACGATATCAGTAGATCACACAACCATTGATGATCAGATGGCTCCGCCCTCCCATATAGCATCATACGGTTTATTGATGAATTATGGTGGACATATTTAATTTGCCTGGAACGAAAAAAATTGAAAAAATACCTGATTTTTAGCCACAATAATCAAACAGACATACCCCAGAGAAAAACAGAACCAGAATTTCGTTATAGCCATGCAAAAAACAATCAAACCAGGCAAAGAGATGAAGACAGGACAAATAATTCATCATATCAGGGTATTCACAACCCCCGAAGGCACTTCAAAAGTCCCATTTCTTCCACCCAATTCATCTAAATCAGTATGAAATAGGCACATCCAACAACATTGCAGGACAAACCCCTTCTTCTATTAAACACCGGTAACAACAACCAGACAATGAAAAATCGAATCTATCAGGCAATGAGCAAAAGACAGAAATCAGCGGATAAAAATCCCCTGATTAGAAAACGCACAAATATTTAACACATCTTTTGTCTTTGTCGAATCAGGATACAGTGTCGCCTACACCCTCTTCTTAGAACAAGCATACAAACAATATTCATAGCACTTCAATCAGGCATCTCACACCCCAATATCGGGCAGGAACATATCAAAAATGAGAATCGTATTTGATCGTTTCACACAATTTTATTATTTCTCACCTTCATCCACAATCAATTTCACCCAACACCATTGCAGGATTGCCCCCTCAGTCACCCATGAGATAGAAAAAAACCATTCGCAGAACAGAAGAGGCGTCTATATGCATCTCCTGCAACATCTCGCATATAGAAGAGGATTACAAAGAGAAAGATCCGATGTTCTTAATCAAATGAAACAATAGTAAAACCAAAGGATCGTTCCAGGACAATACCTTCCGCGAGATAATGTTTCAGCCCCCTATTTATGTAATCAAATAAAACAGCGACAAACACGTCATTTTTTTCGCTAAATATCGTCACCTGTCAACGCCAAATTTAAAATCCACACGTGTGCCAGTTTACAAAACAACAAAACCACACTCAAAAAAATAAATATTAATCCTGTCTTGAGAGTGGGAAATACTCCCGATAGACAGCCCTTCTTTCATCAACATCAGTGTGCAGATAGATTTCTGTAGTCTGAATAGATGAATGACCAAGGTTCTCCTGTACAACCCTCAGATTTTTGGATCTCCGATATAATTCAGAAGCATATGAGTGACGAATTTTATGAGGAGTGATCCCTTTGGGGGCCCATTTATTGAATATATACTGGACAGTGCGGGGAGAAATCGCATGTCCCATCTGCCCCACAAACAGAGGGCCATCTATCCGACCTCCAATAAATTTCAGAATTTCTTCCATGGTATCATCATCGACAAATACCGTCCGTATTTTACCACCTTTTCCCATAACACGGATAGTAAAATCATCGAAATCGATATCAGAGAGCGTCATCCCACACAGTTCAGAAACACGGACTCCGGTAGCATATATCAGCCGAATTATGAGTTTATCACGGGGATCAGTATCAGGAATTGACTCCAACAATCGCATCACCTGATTATGCTTGAGATATTTGAGTTCTCTTTCCTTAATCCGGGGACGGTCCACTGCGGGCAGAGGGTTTGATTCGACGACACTCTGAGCATACAGATAACGGTAAAACGACGAAAGTGACGAAAGAATCCGGTGCAGGGTTTTGGCCTTATAATCACGCAGTGATGTTAAAAAAGCCAGATAGTCATCAATAATTATTGGAGTGGTATTCACCGTTGTATCAAGGCGCCCATGGACAAGATCCTGCCAGTATTCCACAAGTTTTTCTGCACCTTTGGTTCGAGAGATCCAGAGATAATATCCAAATTTTCGTATAACCTGCCCATAACTTGCTATCGTACCAGGTGAATAATTCCTCATTCTGAGGTGGTGTAAGAACCGCGGAAGCCACTCTGAAAAACAATCTTCCTGCATGGATATTTCTTTATTTTAACCATTTATATGCTTTTTGCGCAGAATAGTCATTTCGCGCAAAAAATACACCCAAAAATACCGTCAAAAATTGCACAAAAAACAGATATCAAGAATACACAAATCAGCAGATTTTTGATTCATATTTTGATTCAATTTTTCTGAATTGAAAGTCTTCAAAATCGATGAAATATACATAAAATCACGACTCTCATCCCAGTAACAATATGTAACATATCATTTTTTTAATGGAATTGAAAGTCCATTTTAGTCATAAAAATTCCAATTACATTCATTCAGACAGACAGAAAAGTAAATCCCAAACAACAGAATAGCAGTCCTAATTGAAATTTTTTCGATAATTGCATTCATTTCAGACACTCATATTTTGATTAAATCCTCGGAGCAAGCTAAAAAGACCAGAAATATTACAAAAACATCTTGGCCCCACCCCTGTAACAAAATGTAACACGACCCCCATCCACGAAAATTGAAAGCTTATTTCAATCACCCATATTTGAATAACACCCATACAAAAAACCAGACAATCCGGAGTACCACAGGAATAATGAGCAAACAAAATATCACACAATCCACGTTAAAAAATTGAATTGAAAAAGGGAGGAAAACAGGTAGGAACGTGAATATTTTAATTTGCCGCAATCTGTGCAGAATAATCTGATACCTCCCAAAACATGGAGCACACAACATTTGCCATCTGACGGGCCAGGAAATGGCCACATATAGGCCCCTGTGTTGCCACTTCACCATAGAACATACCATTGACGCACCCCCAAAAACACACCAATTCTAAGCCCTTATTTCCACTATCGAAATTATACCCCCAACACGAAACGGCAATACCACGAGATTCTTCACCATCACATCCAAACCAGTTTTTCGTTGACTTTTTTGTCCACCACCTACCATGGCGAACTCCACCCCCTGACAAAAGAAGACCTGTTGTTTTGATGAGTCGTAACCGGGCCATGTTTTCAATCTGGCCAGGCACACCCACCTCTCCAGAACATTCCAATTTCCCCCAGCCTAAGAGTTCTGACATTGAGTCGAAAATAGGCAGACCACTATGTGTTCATTGCCAGTGCTGCGAGGCATGAAATCTTCTTTAAAATTACTTCAATGAATCCCCAAAAACACCACATCCTTCAGGATCCAAAAACAGCTTTTCAGTGAATTGTGAGGGTAGACATCTCAATAATACTTCTTTTCGTAGGTGAGAACACAAATGCAGCACACATAAAATACCTCAGGTAAAACCCGGAACAGGAGGGATGAACCCACCCACTCCATTCTTCTTCAGAAACAGGAAATAACAAAAATCAGATGTCATCGACAAGACTCTGATTCAGGTGATGAATGGATTCAACTCATTTTTAAGAACCCACATAAACAGCAATGAAACAAAAAAAACACATCAGCGACCTCCTATCCCACACACATAATTTCAGAGAAATTTTTGTTTTATCAGTAGACATTCCCCCGACATCTGTTCGTTACCAGGACAAACCATCTGGATTTTTGGCGTTTATGTTTCACAAAGCGGGCCGTGTGTTTCATTTTGTAACAACCATTACAACAGAGAAACACCAATTCTCCAGCCTTATGTCTACGCCTTTACCTATCAGCCGTTCTGAAAATGGCACAGGATTCAGGTTCCCTGAATTGATACTCCAGACGTTCCGTTCCCAGCCACTTCTCTCCTGCAATTCGGGTATCCGATTCCGAACGAGACCAATTCGATTTCTGGATGATACGAGCAGATTCCCAAAAAATTCACCACCATAATATTGGTCTTCCATAAAAGACGAGAACGTAATATCTTAATTTTGCAGTTCTGTTACGCCTGTATTTGTAACTGGCACTCCACTGATCCGGAATCTGCGGTGCCCTGAACCATGCAAAATTTTTTGTTAATAATCACACCAGCTATAGAGATTATCTCACCTAAGTTCAAGTTCTTCTGTAATGTTTCAACGATACCTTTGCCCATCCCTTTATCTGGATTTCATTCCTGGAAAACGATGGAAAAAAGAGCGGCACCCCATGTTGATTTGATACCATCACCCGGAAATACCATTTGATATCCGCCACCCCCTGGATGAACATAGGTGACATACAGACCTTCTTTTAAGGTGAAATCGGGCAATCCTATACCCCCCTTATTTACGATTGAAGGAGAGCACCTCCATGGAGATATACTGCATGAGCGTCTGGCAGAAATATCATTCTCCTACAATCTCGTTTAAGTGCTGCATAGAATCAGAATCTGCACTTTCATTCCCCTGTTTTGCTGAATAATTCATCAGTGTTTATCAGTTCCCGGGATATCCACACAATGAGGTAGTTCAACCGTGATATACTCCAAATAAAAAAACAGAAAAGAAGGGAGAAAACATCACTCAGGAAAACCAAAACCATTGATTTCCATTGCTTTTATACCCCCAAAATGGATGAAATTGTGAAGACATATTTTTTTGGCCTGCCCTATTCACCCCGATATATATCCCACGAAAACAAGGCACTCACCACAATGTCATAATGACCAACAGAAAGGATTGATTCGTCCCCACATCCGTACATGATGAATATATTGGAGAGATTTCATTCCCATTTCGTTTATAATGCCGGGGATTTTTTTTCAATTGTCTCTTTTTTTCATTCTCCCACCCCAACCACAGTTTCTGAACGGAGCACCGTTCATCCAATACAAACGGCACAGATAAAATACCTAATTATGCCACAATAAGATCCCAATTTGCATAATATTGACAAATTGTCGAGTTATTTTGAATCACACATCATTGGCAGATCACGTCAATAAACCGTATGATGCTATACATAAGCGATGCCCAATTTCATTTCATTCAGACATCCATCCCTGCAAATGGAATAATAAAAAATATACGTAACTCCTCCTGACCACTCAATACGGATTCCAGCACCAAAAAACAGATACGACCATGAAATAATGCCAGCCACGCAGACATCAGAACCCTGGACCAGGGATGCAATTTCACCCCTCAGCCGCACCAATGGAAAACAATGTACTGAATTTGCTTCTGTTCCACATCTCACATCCAGGTGCAGGACAAATCTCTCTCACAAAAAGATCAAAGGAAGGTACAATCCCTACCCAATTTTGAAAATACCAAAACCATTCTTTCATCTCCAAATCGTAGGAATTGCTATGTGAAGCAATTCAACACATGCAATTTCCAGCCAAACCAGAGCAATTTAGATCAGACATACACCAGAAAATATTCAAAACAAACAGTATCTTCGATAAAAAATGAGCAAACCAAAAAATATTCAGAGAAACCGTAAGAGCCACAATGGTTAGTACACAATCCCAAAAGACCCATATGATGCAATATATTTACCAAATAAACAGGAATGATCCCATAAGGTTGATGAATGGAACAATCCCATATTAATTGATGGTTGTTGAAGGGAATTTGCCGGAAAATGGAGACGGGCAGAATGATTCTTCCGAACCAGAAGAAGTGACTCCCCGGGAAGAACAGCACGAACCAGTCGCATTAACCAATACAAACAGTGTAAAGTCCACAGAAAACTCAGATGAACGAATTACGGGCAATGAAAATATAAGGGACACTCCGGAAGAACCAACTGAAACAATCCCTCCCGAAGCCACACCCACCCCTGAAGAAATAGTGGATGATCCCACCTCTGTAATGTCGGACCAGTCTTACCTGGATATACAGGAAAAAGTGCAGGCCATCCTCGGCTTTAACGCTGATATGCCTGCCCTGATGCCGGGACGACCACCCCTTTCTCCTGAAGATGAAGAGCGGATTAACAAATACCGCAAGTTTCAGAAGGTAGACGGTGCAGCATATCGAAGGGTAAACCAGTTTCTCCGGAAACACACCTATGTGACTGCACGTGAATGGGCAATTGCCCGTCTTTGTGCTGACTTTTCCACACGGGGCGGTGCAGAGATGACGTTTATCGGGGAGAATCTTCCAGACCTTGTCCCCTTTATGACAGACACATATTCACCACAGGCAGTCAATCAGGCACGTAGTTCATTCAAACGAAAAGTCAGGAAATCAGGCGCCACATTTTTTTATGGAGCGCTCTGTGGCTTCTTTACCGCAGATGAACTCGACGATATTCTCTTTGAATCCTCAGAAGTGGCCCGCTTCCTCCTGGAAGTCGAAGGCACATCCATCGACATCGATGATGAAATCGATATTGAAGATCGCATCACCGACGTTATGCGGGAGGTTGCAGAAGCAGCATCCATGATCAGAAATCGTGAACCTCCCATTCCTGATGAAGAGAAAGAACAGAAAAAAGAAACACAGACAGACGGAGAAGACATATGAGAATCATACATGTGGTTGGCAGATCAAACAGCGGGAAGACCACCTTTATTCATACACTCATTCCCCTGCTTAAAAAGCACGGGAAAACAGCAGTGATAAAACACCTTCATTCGCACTATTTTGAACAGCCTCCCGGCAAAGACACAACAACCCACTATGAACACGGGGCAGACATTGTCATAGGGACAGATCCGGAAAAAGCAATCGCTGCGATACGGAACGGGTCACTTTATGATATGCTGAACCTTCTTTCCGATCAGGGAGTGGCGTTCACCATCATTGAAGGGCATAAAGCAGAATCATTTCAAAAGGTGGTCATAGGCGATCTAAAAATCGATAACTGCATACTCAGAAATCCAAAACCAGAAGATGTCCTCACCCATATCGACGAGTTTTCTGAAGTTTTTACCCTTCAGGGACTGGTGGAAGAGCTGAAACGTGACTGCATGTCTGATGACACCGGATGTATTGCTGCATTTAATGGAATTGTGCGAAGAGTTACCGGCACTGAAATAACAGAATCTCTGGACTTTTCAGACAAAAAAACCATCCATACACTATCAGAAGATATACGAAACGATATGGAACAGATTCCCGGTGTCCTTGGTGTGCGCTTCCACCACCAGACAGGCATCATTCCTGCAGGTGATGACCTCACCTATATTGCCGTTATCGCCCGTCACCGCCCGGAAGCCTTTGCCGCACTGATGCATGGAATCGACCGAATGAAACATGAATTACATGATGCAGGAAAAACACTTATTGGAGAATACCATGGAAACGCCTGAAAAACAACTGTTCGGAACAAACGGAGTCCGGGGTATCATCGGTGAAGAGATGAACCCTGAACTGGTGATGAAGATTGGAATGGCACTTGGGACGATGAGAAAAGGGCGTATCGGCGTGGGACGCGACACACGCACATCAGGCCCTGCACTATCCCGTGCAATGATAGCAGGACTCCTTGCAACCGGGCATGATGTGGTTGACCTTGGGGTACTCCCTACCCCTGCGGTTCAGTATCTTGTGCGTGAACACTTTGATGCCGGCGCTGTCATCACTGCATCCCACAATCCACCTGAATATAACGGCGTGAAAATAATCGAAGGTGACGGTACAGAGATGGATGATACCCAGACCATCTGTCTCGAAGGGCATCTCTTTGCTGAAAAATTCACCCTCGCAGGATGGGATAACATGGGCATTCTCACTTCCTCACCGGAAATGGTAAACGAGTATATCGATGCCATTGCAGGATACTGGAAAGATATCAATGCCGACGGGATGACTGTCGTTGCCGACCCTGGCTCAGGCCCTGCCTGTGAGAGCACCCCCCGTGTTCTCACAAAGATGGGATGTCGTGTAGTCACCATAAACGGCATGATGGACGGAACATTTCCGGGAAGAATGCCGGAACCATCACCGGAAGGTCTGCAGCCTCTTTCAGAACTGGTTCGGGAAACAGGTGCTGCCTTTGGTGTCGCCCATGATGGTGATGCAGACCGTGCAGTCTTTGTCGATGAAACCGGAGAATTCCTGGAAGAAAATGAACAGTTCGCCCTTGTTGAACGGTTCATCTGTTCAGACAGACCCGGCATTGTCGTAACACCGGTCAGTACATCATTCCTTGCAGAACGTATCGCAGAAGAGACCGGATCAGTCGTTGAGTACACACGGGTTGGAAGCATCTCTGTTGCACGGCGGATGCTTGCCCTGTCAGCAGAGGGAAAAACGGTTGTCTTTGGCGGGGAAGGAAACGGTGGCCTTATTCTTCCGGGCAATCAGCACTGCCGTGACGGTGCTATGACTGCTGCAACGATGGTGGCACTCCTGAAATCGAGCGGGAAAAAACTCAGTGAACTCAAGGCATCCCTTCCTCCCCATGCAATGCTGAAAGACAAGATTCACACAGAGTCACCAAAAGAACTTCTGAAAAAAGCTGAAAGTGCTTTTTCAGATGATAATCTTGATTTAACAGATGGTGTCAGAATCAACCGGAAGGGAATGTGGGCCCTTCTCCGGCCTTCAGGCACAGAACCCTTTATGCGCCTCTATGTTGAGGCCGAAACAGAGAAGGAAGCTGAGGCATTCAGGGATGAGATTACGAAAATCATCTCACCCTGAATTCTGCCCGAACTTTCATTCATATTTTTTCTGAAATCCTTCTGCTGCCTTAACCGCACGGATAAAAGCATGAATTTTTGTATGGTCTTTAATGCCGGGTGATATTTCAATACCGGTCGCCACATCCACACCATCAGGACGGACAGACCTCACTGCCTCACCGACATTTTCCGGTGTCAGGCCTCCTGCGAGATAGACCGGAACCTTAGCCTGTTTTCTCACTAAAACTGAATATTCTGAATTATACCGCTTTCCCTTCCCCATACTTGCATCGACAATCACTGCATCACAATCATCCGGAACAGGCATACCGGGCGATATGACCCGGACAACACGAATCGAACGGGGTACCAATGAACGGGGAAACGGATGGGTTATCTGAATCTCATTCGGGTGGAGTGCACAGACAGCCCGGAGTTCATCCAGGTCAGCCGTATGCGTGACAATGGCACAGATGCAATCTGTGCCCACTGCTGAAAATATTTCTTTCACTCCTGTATCCGAAAGGTTGCGCCGTGATTCAGGGGAATGGGAGATCACCCCCACAGCATCCGCACCGGCAGCTACAGCCACCTTTGCATCTTCTTTCGTAGTGATACCACAGATTTTTATCCGCATAAATGTGTGACCTCTGCTGTACTTCCCATCCGGGAGATGAATAATCCTTCTTTCTTCAACAAAAAAATAATCACGAACACTCCGGAACCAGAAGAAGACTCACTTCACTGTCAGCCTCTGTGTCTATTTTTTTCGTATGGCTGGTGACTATTTCACCAGAGAGACAGGTTCCGTTCTCTTCTCAGCCGGAAACCGGTCACTGAATGTCAGGGAAGAAAGAAACCATCCAACAAGGACGGGAAGACATAAGGAGGGTCGGACGTAGGATTGCAATGAGGGGGTTTTACCCACAGATTACTCCTGAAGTACCCAATCTCAACATCCGTCCGCCAGTGACAGCAAATGTTGCCTGAAGAAGTTCTGATACCAATCGGTTATCGTTTCCGGGGCGATTTTAAGGCATTAAAACCTGAATACTTTCTCTGACCGTGCCCATCTCCTGCTGCTCTGAAAAGTTTAGTTATCTTCAGGGATGAGAGAGGAATACATCTCAGTGATTCCTTCCATCACCCTGAACCCTTTGGCTGTGATCATATAATCCCCCCTCTCATGCTGCTGGATTATCATCCCGCCATCTGAGAGTTTCTGGAGATGAAACAACAGGTTGCCTCCGCGAAGGCCGGTCAGTTTGGAAAGGAGAGAAAAACTCATTGACTGGCCGGAGACCGCTTTTAGTATCTCTAACCGTTTGGGATGACAGAGAGGTTCGAGTATGCCATCAATCACAGACTGTGTAGGGATATGTGATATGACCTGTTTTGTGTCCTTCTTTGTTTCGTATATCCTCAACGACTGCATGAGGTGGACCTGTTTTTCAAACTGGTCTAAGACCTCAGAGAAGCAAATTTCACATTTATCGTAGGGCATATCGTTCCGTAAATTTTTGATCTCGGCACGTTTGGCATCAATATATTCACCAGCTACTGAGGGTTGCCTGATGAGTAATGCATTTTTCTGTAACAGATCAGTGAAAACAGCTCTGCACTGTTCAAGGTTGTCACATTTTCCCACCATATTTTTTGAAAGTCCGGCCTCTGCATCGGCAACAAGATGTTTTTCCAGGACATCGGAATAATCACTTCTGACAAATGCCAGAACAGATTCCAGGTGCTGCCTGTTGGAATCTTCGATAAAAGTCCTGACATCCCGGTGAATTTCATCGAGCTTGACTCTGATATCGCCAATATCAGAATCACAATCTTCACTCATAGTAGAAAATGTATGCACATCCCAATAAAAGTATCTGGCAAGACCTTAAAAGTCTCTGGAGTTACCCAAATGCACTAGGTGCATTCCAGTGCAGATTAAGTATATTAAAATGACCAACCCATCTAGTATTGTGGTTCAATGTTTTCGAAAGTCATTCAACCATTCATGCAACACAAACAAAGGAGAGAGACAAAATGAGCATAAAAGAAGATATCCATTCCCAGATTGAAGGTGCACTTGCAAACGCAGCCTTCCCAATTAACACACCAGAAGAACTTCTTGCAGCAATGCCTGCCGGTGCAGACACCACCTGTAAGTCAGGAGATTTTAAAGTAACCGCAGGAGAGGCAGGATCACTTCTCACCGCAGAGGACTTCCCCTTTACCAGTGCAAAGCAGGTCGCAGACATCCTCGTTGGAAAGGCAGGATTATAATCAATTATAATCAATTCCCTTTTTAAAGATGAGACAAATTGAAAAGTAAGTAAAATGGAATGTACCAATTTGGAGAATTATTATGAAAGTTATAGGAGTTTCCGGGTCACCAATACCGAACAGTAATACTGACAGAGCCATAAAAGCAGTACTTGATGCCACAGGCATGGAAACAGAGTTCGTAAAACTCAGCAATCATAAATTCGAAGGATGCCGTGGCTGTTTGAAATGCGTTTCCACCAATGTTTGTGTCCTCAATGATGATATAACCGAACTGGCACAACGGGTTAAAGACGCCGATGCCCTCGTAGTCGGAGGATATACTCCGTATAGTTCACTTGACGGACGGACAAAGTCCTTCCTTGAACGCCTCTATTGCCTGCACCACCAAAAAGGCCTTCAGAGAGGCAAGCCCGCAGGTATCGTAATAACATCCGCAGTCCCGCAGCACGAACCATATCCTCCGGTTGCAGAGATGGGAGTTATGTCGGTGAAAAACTTCATGCAAGAAGCAGGAATGAATGTTGTCGGTGATGTGAAGATAGTCGGCAGTGTACCCTGTATGAAATGTGGTAACGGCGATACGTGTGAATTCAGCGGCGTTAAAGTCATGTTTGGCCCTGATGCTACCGTTGAGACTGTTGGATTCCACGGTTTTGAAACGCAGCCGGAAGCAGTGAAGGCAGCAGAGGAGCTGGGGAAAAGGATTGCACAGGAACTCTCAGGAAAGAGTAATTTTGAAAGCAAGTCATATTCATTTACCTGAAAACAAACCCATGAGTTCGGGATTCCGGGCTGCATAATTATTATTTCCCGGCTTTTCTTTTTGCAGATTTTGTATATATTTCCTCAGAAATCAAAGGAATGAAGGGATAAATCGATTTTTATAATTCAATAGATTAACACACTCCGAAAGAGAGAGCAATTACGTGTGTTTTCTTTTCTTCACACTGCCAGCAAATATTCCACGAAGAGCGTCATCGCCTTTCGTGTCCCCTCCCTCGCCCGTTCGCTATCCTGATACCCCATAGTAACAGTCATCTGCCCCTTAAACGTGCTGGTAATAAAACAGGTGGTGGGCATGTAGCATCCGGGATAACAGACATAGGCATCGGTGAGCCCTTCCACATCCGGGAGGGTTAATGGCCCCGGATTCGAGACGAAGATATCCGCGTGACCGGATTCCTGGAGGGCCACCATCTCCTCCACCATTCTGTGAATCTGTCTGCCTTCCAGGTCGCAGGCCATGTCCATCAGGATCTGTTCACGGATGCCGATGGTATTTCCCTTCAGGAGTTTCGTCTCCCTCGTTACACGGGGAAGAATCTCTTCCATCCCCTCTCCCTCTTTTCGATGAAGAGCAACACAGACATTGGCGGCCTGGTTGCTCATCACCCGTGACCCGTCATTTTGGTGTTGGCGCAGGTTGACGGGGAAAAAAATATCAACCGGACCCATATGGCCCGTGAGGTCACTCATGGAGAGGAAGTAGGCTGCAATTATTAGATCATTGATGCTGCCCCCGAGCGCCTTTGCACGGGTGCGAATTGCCTCCAGTTCCGGGGCACTGATACATTCCCGGTGAAATGCTGAAGGCTCAGAGGATGTGCCGAACGGATCGGGCCACAACGGGTTAATCACTTTCATATCCGGTGATTCCAGCATTCCCTGCAGTTCGACACTCTGGGTCCAGAGCGTGTCACGTTCCGGGATCTCCCCTTCTGCGGGACGGATGCTGCCGGGTGTCTGGTATTCCTGCAGCAACTGTGACATGAGTGTAGCAAGACCAAACGCATCTGCGGCAGCATGAGCGAGGTTCGTCACGACCAAATCCCCCGTTGGTCTTCGCAGCAGCCGTACGCGAAACTGCAGCGGTTCGTAGGGATCAACCGGGCCCGCGACACGGGAATGATAATCCCCATCACATTCTTCCACCTGCACAGGAGGAATACGCACACCATCCACCATCTCCCAGACTGCCGGGCCATCTCCCCGGACAAGCCGGCTGTGAAGAACGGGATGGGCCATGAGACACTCCTGGGCAGCTTCCTGAAGACGGACAGGGTCAAGGGTTCTGTCAAATTCCATAATCGCACACAGGGTGGCATCTCCCATAAGCCGGATAGAATCGGTGAAAAGGTCGAGGGACGAGGCCTCACGGGTGTACATGCTCAAACGTGGAATCTTCGGATGTATAAATTTACAACATAAGACATTACGCTGCAATCTGACGAACCAATCATCTCGTACTCCTCAATCGTTCGAATCGAAAATGTACTCTTTGCTTCTGAGAGAATTATGGCAGCAAAGTGATCCAACTGGAATATATCTAATTCGATTCCTATTTGGATCGTAGTGCAATTTCCTAAAACGTATCCATTGGATTACAATCCAGCAGTTCTGATGCAGAAATCCAATCAACGCAAAAAAGAACATGATTACCAGATCTTTGCTGGTGGTTTTTACTTTAGTAATATTACACATCCTGTAAGAAGATTTGAGACTGAATCGATGAACCCGATATCGTTGTGAACCATCACAATGATGGCGCGGGAATGGCCGATACGGAAAGGAATGGTCCCTGAGAGAGTGAAACTGTCACAAAAAACCTCCGATTTATTCATGAATACACATCTTTATCGGGGGAAAAACGCAACAAAAAATATGCACAAAACGTCAATTTCATTCCTCTTCATGCTTGTTCTTGGCCTGTTTCTTTTAACAGCCGGTTGCACACAGGAACAGCCTATTATCGCGACTCCACCGCAGGAAAATACCGATACCCTCCCACAGGATACCTACACCTCCAATGAAACGCTCATCGCCTTCGTTGACAGTGCAGCCGCCTATGCAAAAACAAACGGCAAAGAGAAAGCCCTTGCAGAATTTAACAACCCAAATGGTTCGTTTATCGATGGCGAACTCTATATCTACGCCTATACCTTCAACGGTACAACCCTTGCCCATCCGGTCAGTCCGGAGAAGGTCGGATTATACCGTCTGGATGAGGGAGACACGGGAATTTTCCTCAGGGGATACATCGAATCGGTGAAAAACGGAAGCGGTTTTTACCAGCTCAATTATGTCAATCCCACACACGACAAGACGCTCGAATCAAAACTGGTGTATGGTGTGAAAATCGATGATGACTGGTGGCTGGGCTCCGGGATATACACCGGCCCGGCATACCCTTCACCAGAGCAGTAATTCTTCTTCCCGCAAATAATACCGACATTGCCCCGGACAGATTGTCTGTGTCCGGGACAGTATTACAACCGGGATATCTATTTTTAACTTTGATTACGGCCTCTGCTTCCGGATAATAACACCGAATATTCTCATGCAGCATCCCCGGCCGGCAATCATTGTGATTTTCAGCAGAAGCACTGCGGGAGTCGCACTATTCAGCACAGCAGGTTACCCAATCGGTACACACATACCCGACTCCAGCACTGTGTTATATGTGATCGCGGGTCACGGGGACTGAACCGACAAAGACCACATGATAGGGGAAAGCTCACACAATTAATACAGAAGGAGAGCCCGCAGGGATGTGAAAAATCTGTTCTCTGAATCCAATGGATACCAACATCTTTCAAAGAAAACAACGGATAATTCTGGATGAGATCCTTTCACGTCACTCTTGCCATTCTCGCAATTCTTGTAGCAGCGATGTGCATTGCCGGGTGTACGACCAGTACACAGCAGGCAGTCCCACAAGCGGCGTTCAGCGGCACCCCAATATCAGGCACAGCACCCCTGACCGTAGACTTCACTGACGAATCGACCGGCAGCCCAACCGGCTGGGTATGGTTCTTCGGCGATGAATCGTATTCGCAGCCGTGGACAAAAGAGACCGGGGATTCCCAATGGTCGGGAAGAGGCGGGCCCGGCATGGTAGCAATGCCGGACGGCAGCATCATCCTCATGGGAGGGATTAACGATCTCGACTACACGAAAGAGGCATCCCTTAAGAACGATACGTGGCGGTCGACTGATTACGGGAACACATGGACACTTCAGAACGCATATTCCGGGTGGGCCGCACGATACGGCCACAACAGTGTTGTGACTCCGGACGGCAGTATCCTGCTCATGGGCGGACTGGCCGGTTATGAGAATGTCACCATGTTCAACGACACGTGGCAATCGGCCGATTACGGGGAAACATGGACACAGGTGAATACAGATGCCGGGTGGTCAGAACGATACTTTTCTGCCAGCGTGGCAATGCCGGATGGCACTATTGTCCTCATGGGCGGCCGGGATGACTCCGGCACGCTAAAAAATGACGTGTGGCAGTCAGTTGATAACGGCAAAACATGGACTCTGGTGAACGCAAATCCCGGGTGGTCAGAGCGTTCTGCCCATACAGCGGTTGCAATGCCGGATGAGAGTATCATACTCATGGGTGGCTGGGATGACACCTCTGCACTGAACGACATCTGGCAGTCAGATGATAATGGCGCAACCTGGACACTGGTGAATGCAAGCTCCGGATGGCCGGCACGGCAGGCCCCGGTGTCAGTCATGATGCCGGATGGCAGTATCCTCTTAATGGGTGGAATCATTGACGACGATCATTATCTGAACGACATGTGGCGGTCGACAGATTCCGGCACAACATGGACACTGGTGAACGCAGATCCCGGGTGGACGGCACGAGTTCATCCCTCCGGCGTCGCGATGTCGGACGGCTCCATTGTGCTGATGGGTGGCTGGAATGACGACATAATATATAGCGACACCTGGCGGCTCCAGCCCGCAGGATCAACCGATCAAAACCCCACACACACGTATACGGCTGCGGGCACCTATCCGGTAACATTGCAGGCGTTCAATGCCGATGGGTATACACGGACAAACAGGAACATTACCATCACTTAACCGGCACCCAGCCTCCCGCCTGCGACAATCGCTATTGGTGGTGTGGTCATACTGTCGCTGATCGGCGTCGGGTATCTGGTCAGGCGTTGGTGGATTCAGCGGTAACGCCGCTGTTCAGGAATTCTGATTGAAAAAGACAACAGACAACTCAACTATTTTTGGGGGGGAGAGACTCTCTGCAGATTGATTAAATGGGTTCTATTTTTATGAATCAGATTTTCCGCTCATTTCAGGCCCGGATTGATTATTTTCCTGTGATGTGGTGCCCTGCACAGGGCCCGACTCCTTATCTCCATCCCCCGCCAATCTTTCTCTCACTATGGAGAAGAGAGAGTTTGAGACAATACGGGCCTATGTCGAGACATTCTTCAGGCAGTCGGGAGTCCACGATCTTGACCACGTCCTCCGCGTCACCCGCCTCTCTCGGGAGATAGGGGAGGACGAAGGTGCGGATATGCGGGTTCTTATCCCGGCCGCCCTCTTCCACGATGTTGCCCGCCCCATCGAGGATGAAACAGGCATCCCCCACCAGGAAGAAGGGGCACGTATCGCAGAAAAATACCTCCGGGAGGTTGGTTACGACGCGGAACGCATCCCGGCAATTGTCCATGCGATACGCACCCACCGATTCAGCACCGGCCCCGAACCTGAGACGCTGGAGGCAAAAATTCTCTCTGACGCTGACAAACTCGATGCCATGGGAGCGGTTGGGATTGCTCGGACGTTTATGCGGGCAGGCGAACACGGGGACAGCATTGAGGGTGCCGTCGGTCACATCCATGAAAAACTGCTGAAGCTTCAGGGGCTGATGTATACGGACGGTGCACGGGAGATTGCTGAAGGGAGGCATGACCTTTTGCAGCGGTTTGTTGAGAGTCTGGAGGACGAAATTGGATCCGGCGACCTCACCTCTCCGGCAGAACCTCCCGTGCAATCGGGCAATACATCCTCTCATAGAACCTGACAATATTCCGGGAGACCTCCGCCTCAGGAGCGGGCAAAATGGTCTCATCTCACAATACATATCGTGTCATCCGGGCGAGTATAATGCATGGATATCAATAGGCTCGAAAGGGCCACACTTCTCTGTCTGGTGATTGCCGCCCTTTTTGCAACAATCGCGGCCCCGGTTGTTGCAGCAGCTGCATCACATCCCTTCACGGCGAGTGATCTGGTTACGCTCCAGAGAACCGGTGCACCGGCCCCGTCACCGGATGGTACTTGGATCGTTTTCCCCCTGCGCAGCACCGATTTTGCCGGGAACAGAGGGCTTAGCAGCCTCTGGATGGTACGGCCCGACGGAACTGATCAACACCAGCTGACATTCCCCCCGGGAAATGATGCGGAACCCTGCTGGGCGCCGGACGGCTCGGCAGTGTATTATCTCTCGACGTGCTCAGGGAGTTCGCAGGTCTGGAAGACATCACTTTCCATAGGAGATGCCGTTCAGATAACAGATCTCCCGCTGGATCTTGCGAACCTGAAGTGCTCTCCTGATGGGAAGTCTCTTGCATTTTCCATGGAGGTTTTTCCCAATACCAGCGATGAAGAAACAGCTCGACACCTGAAAGCAATAGAAGAACTAAATTCATCCGGGAACGTGTATGATACCCTTCCGGTCCGTCACTGGGATACCTTTGAAGACGGGCGGCGGAACCATATCTTCGTGATGCCCTTCTCCACCGGCATACCGGTCGATATCATGAAGGCAATGGAGGCCGACAGCCCCTCAGTACCCTTTGGCGGTGCAGAGGAGTACACGTTCACGCCGGATAACTCGGGTATTGTCTTTAGTACAGCCGATACCGGCAGGGAAGAGATGTGGAGTACCGAACACAATCTCTATCGGGCCTCCATCTCCGGCACGAATCTGCCCGTCAATCTCACTCCTGCTAACAAGGCGTGGGTAACGCAGCCAGTCTTCTCGCCGGATGGCAGCACGCTTGCATATCTTGCCATGAGCCGTCCCGGATATGAGTCCGACCGGTACCGGATCATGCTCCGCTCATGGCCTGACGGAGAGGAACGGGAAGTTGCCTCATCATGGAATCGTTCTCCCACCTCCCTCATCTGGTCACCGGACGGGGAAACACTCTATGTGACCGCCATGGATTTGGGGAACAGCGCATTGTTTGCAATTGACCCGGCAACAGGGGATGTTGAGACACTGGTCGGGAACGGGTATGTCTCTTCGGTCAGCACTATCGGTAACAGCCTCGTTTACAATCTGGCAAACCATACCTCTCCGGCCGACATCTGGACAATCAACTCTGACGGAAGTCATGCAAAGCAGATAACACAGGTCAACCGGGACCAGCTGGTAGAGGTGCGGATGGGGGAGTCCGAGCAGTTCTCCTTTTCCGGCTGGAACAATGAGACCGTATACGGCTACGTGGTAAAACCTGTGGATTTCGATCCGGCAAAGAAATACCCGGTTGCTCTGCTTATTCATGGCGGTCCCGAGAGTTCATTTGCGGACACCTTCCATTACCGCTGGAATCCCCAGGTCTATGCCGGAAGAGGCTACGCCGCAGTGATGATCGATTTCCACGGGTCAGTCGGATACGGACAGGCATTCACCGATTCGATACAGGAAGACTGGGGTGGAAAACCGCTGGTGGATCTCCAAAAAGGACTGAATGCAACGCTTGAGAAATATCCCTGGATGGACGGGGAGCGGGTCTCAGCGCTCGGCGGCTCGTATGGAGGGTTCATGGTTGACTGGATAGAAGGAGCCTGGCCCGACCGGTTCCGGTGCCTGGTGATGCATGACGGCGTATTCGACACCCGGTCCATGTATTTCAGCACCGATGAACTCTGGTTCGAAGAATGGGAAAACAACGGCACTCCCTGGCAGAACCCGGAGGCGTATTCACGGTTCAATCCGGCTGAGCATGTGGCTGACTGGAAGACTCCCATGCTGGTGGTCCAGGGCGGGTGTGATTACCGCATACCCGAGACGCAGGGATTCGGGGCGTTCACCGCCCTTCAGCGAAAAAACATCCCGAGCAAACTTCTGTACTTCCCCGATGAAAACCACTTTGTGTTACAACCGCAGAACAGTATCCTGTGGCATGACACGGTTCTCGACTGGCTGGACCAGTGGACCTGAAATACCCTGATCAAAAATGAAGGACTATATAAATATCCGCCAAATCCGACCTGTCCACCAAAAATATCCATCCACACAGACGGGCAGAGCGGGCCGATCTTAACTGGAGACAGCCCATACACCCTCTCAAAATATTCGTGAACTGCCACCCCACATTAGCCCATAATAATTGGTATTTTCAGCAAATAAAAGGCATTAAGGTCGTATTTTATGGTGGCGAAAAAAGTATGAAAAATACGTCCGTTTCGGCCCTCAATTATCTAAATCGGGGGTCAGAAAAGGGGTACAAGGGTTACAAAAATAGTGTAGACAAAGAGCTACAAGAAAGGGGATGATATGACACTTGCAGTGTTCTGGATCTTCGCCGAAATAAGATAAATTTCCGATTTTTTGCGTTACGCCTTCTCGACCTGAACAATGGGTTCAACAATCCGGATTTTCCTTCCCGGGAAAGTTTATTCAAAAAATTTTGTTTTTTCATAATATCGTTCTGATTCCTTTAGGATTACGTGGTTTTTTGCGATCTCCTGGATCAGCAGATTATCCGGGTCCCAGGGTCCGTATTTTATACTGAGCCGCGAGTTGCTCCATTCCAACTCCTTTTTGACCTCTCTATCGTCCGTCTCGATATACACATCGATATCCCTCTTCCGGTCCGCAGTCCCCTTCGCATAACTGCCAAAGAGTATGGCAAGCGGAATGTCCTGTCTCTCCTCAATTGTCCTGATAACAGATCTCAGATGGGGGGCCTCTTTGATCAGATTTCCGAGTGCGTTCCACTCCATCATGAAAATATGCACCCGTGCTTCAAGGGTTTTTTTCAGGAAATATACCCTGTTTTTCCCCTCTGTCCTGAAGTCAACGACATTCCCGTCTAAAAGAACCCTGAGTTTCCGCAGCACCGTAGTGTGCGAGATGCCCAGATCTTTTGCGAGTTTGCGGGGATGTGAATCACCTCTGAGCAGGAGAGCAATGATCTGAATGGACACATTTTGTTCCACATGGAACATATTTGAACAAATTGATGGAAAAGGTAGTGCATGTCCCGGACGATCAGACATATATTGTTACTTGCCGAATGTCCGGATATGACAAATGTCGGCGAAAAATACCTATGTGAAAACTGCGGTGGTGTTGTTTTGGTTATTGAACCAGGCTTACCTCTCTACTGCTGCGGACAAATGATGAATAGAGTAAACAAAGACGGTACGGTAGAAGCTTCAAAGCAGATACCCATCATATCTGAAGTTGATTTATACTAACATTCATACCAGCATTCTCATTGATATTTCTCAGAGGTGTCTGCTATTTCTCTGATTAATCTGCAAAGGGAAAAGGGCTATATCACATATTTTATTCTTGTAACATTCTGAAGGAGCGTTGTAATCATAAATTCTTTATGCAGAATATCCTGCGAATAAAAACCATTCATCCGCTCGTCATTATTACAGATAATGAACATATTGCGCCTATCGATAAAAATCTGCAAAAGGATTGAATTTTGATTATCTGACCCCATCGAATAAAACAGACTCTTATCCACGGTATCCTTCACCATATAACAGGGCAAAGATAGTTTTTTTGCCATCTCCGGTTTTGACACAATCACCTCCACATCCACTTTTTTTCGAACCCTGTGCAGATCACCTGAAAACCGCTTTAACAGTTCAGCATCATTACAGAGAATCACAATTTCTGACTTCGCCCGCCTGTACATCATACGAAATTGTTCTTCAATACCTTCCTCAGTCAGAATGGGTACCATATTCAGGGGGAATCTCACCGGGTGGTGTAAGGCATCCAGTTCGAGGAGGGACGAATAGAGTATTTCACTTTTAGAAGTCTGGTCATTCTGGAACACAGAAAATGTCCGGTGAATATCCTCCACCCTATACATCGTTGGATTTGACCCTGAAGAACAGACAAATTGTTTCTCCTCGAGATATGTCAGAGTCTCATACACACGTCCCCGGGGAATTTTGGTGAATTCATGCAGTTCTGTTGCACTTGCCACCCCCATGCCAAACAAGGCAACATATATTTTTGCGCTATATTCACGAAGCCCGCATTCAATAAGTCGATTGTACAGATCTTCATCGGCCTGAATACGAAATTCCATACAACGTAATCTACATCATATAATAGATATTTTGCTCCTCATTTGGGGAACATGAATTTTAAGCATGCTTGGTGGTAAATAACCAATTCCTGAAAGAAATATCAGGAACTGCTACATAACACACGGAGGAAAAAATATGATCTCGATAATCGCCAAATGTCAGGTAAAACCGGAAACGGTAAATGAACTCAAAAAACTTGCGCTTGATCTGGTCGCAGTAAGCAGAAAGGAGGAAGGGAATATCTCCTATAATTTCTACGCAGAAATCTCTGATTCGAGCAGATTCACCTTCATTGAGGAATGGAAAGACCAGGAAGCAATTGATATTCACATGAAGACTGCACATTTCCAGGATTTCGGCGCAAAAGCAGGGCCGCTGTTTGCAGGACCGCTTGATATCGCTCTCTATAATAAACTCTCATAAAACTGAATAAATCACGATTTTCCGCCATTTTTGGAGAATCACTCCTCAGGTATGTTACTATTCTTCGTTTAGATATGACAGGACTCTTTGCCACTGCAATCCCCCGTATCAGGAAAGATGGAGATTGGCATCTTTCTTTTTAGGCTGACCAGACCTTCTGCCAGTCGTTCATCTTCATGCGCGGGTCCGTTGAATCACATTCAGGAGGTTTGGGAAACACAGCAAACCATCGTTTTCACCAAATTATTTGGAATTCATGCCGTAAATAATAAAGAACATAATATCAGGATTTATATCCTCAAAATGCATCCATCTCATTTTGCACATATATACTGTTACAACGAATTTCATTCATTTTTCAACAGATTCACCTATCTTTCAGAAGATGTCCATATTTTGAGGAGCAGAATATATTTGAGAGACCATATCATTTCATCCAATATCGGCTGCTGTTTTTGCAGTCGGAAACAAAAGGACTGAAAAATATGGCGAAGCAGATTAAAGGACTCGCAATGAAGCGGATCGGAGAGATCGGCTGGATAGAAAAGGATGCACCAAAGTGCGGCCCGTTGGACGCACTGGTAAAACCACTGGCACTTGCACCATGTACCTCTGATATTCACACTGTCTGGGAGGGTGCAATCGGCGAGCGTACAGACATGATTCTCGGACACGAGGGTACCGGGGAAATCGTTGAAGTGGGTTCCCACGTCAGGGACTTCAAGCCCGGAGACCGTGTCCTTATCCCGGCAATCACTCCTGACTGGGGTAGCGTTGAAGCACAGGCAGGGTTCGCCATGCACTCCGGCGGCATGCTCGCAGGCTGGAAATTCTCTAACTTCAAAGACGGTATGTTTGGAGAATTGTTCCACGTTAACGAGGCGGACGCCAACCTGGCACATCTCCCGGACTCCATTGATGTTGCCCAGGCGGCCATGATCTCTGATATGGTCCCAACCGGTTTCCACGCAGCCGAACTTGCTGACATCAGACTTGGCGACACCGTCTGCTGTATCGGGATCGGCCCTGTCGGACTGATGGCGGTCGCCGGTGCAAACCACATGGGTGCCTCACACATCCTTGCCGTCGGAAGCAGACCAGACTGTATCAATGCCGCCAAAGGATATGGTGCGACTGATATCATCAACTACAAGAAAGGTGACACCGTCGAACAGGTCATGGAATTAACCGACGGCAAGGGTGTTGACAAGGTCTGCATTGCAGGTGGTACGGTCAGGACCATGGAAGAGGCAGTCACCATGGTAAAAGCCGGCGGAAAGATTGGCAACGTCAACTACCTCGGCTCAGGCGAATTCGTCACCATCCCGCGTGTTGAATGGGGCTTCGGAATGAGCCACAAGTTCATCCACTGCGGGTTAATGCCCGGCGGCAGACTGAGAATGGAGAAACTCGCAAGCCTCGTAGAAGTCGGCAAGCTCGACCTCAATCCACTGATGACCCACAGATTCACCGGATTCGAGAAAATTGAGGAAGCACTGCTCCTGATGAAGGAAAAGCCGCCCGACCTGATCAAACCTGTCGTTGTGTGCGAGTAAATCTCACACAAACTGTTTTTTTTGGGATGCATACCCGCGACCCTGCAAAAGCGGAGGTCCCTTCTGGGAAGTCATGGATGCACTCAATGAGCGTGGTATAAAAAAGATTCAGCACGTACCGGAGGGGACAACCCCACACATATTACTCATTTCATTGGATAATCAGGCCCGGAAGAACAATACCACATTCTTCCAGACAATATGGATTAACTGTTTTTGCTTTTCGGTGTGTCACACACCGGTAATATGCATCCGCCCTTCAGACCCGTCCCGATACAACGTCGCCACTTCTCCGATAACAACAACCGCAGGGGCCTTCACTCCGGCCTCTATTGCAACCTTAGCGATCTCCTCAAGAGGAGCACAGGTCACCCGCTGGTCGGGCCGGAGTCCACGCTCAATAATGGCCACCGGCTTTTCCGGGTTCATGCCACCTGCCACAAGGGCCTCGGCAATCTTCGGGAGATTTTTCACGCCCATTAAGACAACAATCGTCCCGGTTGTCTGTGCCAGCCAGTGCCAGTTGAGAGCAGACTCCCCTTTTGTGGGGTCTTCATGCCCGGTGAGAATCGTGACCTGACTTGCCCACTTCCGGTGGGTAACAGGAATTCCCACACATTCAGGGACGGCGATGGCACTCGTAACACCGGGCACCACCTCAACCGGGATGCCATGTTCACGCATCGTCTCCATCTCCTCACCACCACGGCCGAAGAGGAAGGGGTCGCCTCCCTTCAGGCGGACAACACTCCGACCCTTTTTGGCATACTCCACCATCAGGGCTTCAATATCATCCTGTTCGAGGGTGTGTGATGAGCCGTATTTCCCGACATCAACACACTCAGCAGATTCAGGCAGGGAGGCAAGCACCTCAGCGCCGGGGAGCTGATCATAGAGAATGACATCTGCTGCATCGAGCACCTCACGTGCCCGCACCGTCATCATGCCCAGCCCTCCGGGGCCGGACCCGATAAGATATACTGTTCCGTTCATCATTGTTCCACTCATGATTGTTGTGTTCCTGACTGTTCCACCCATATCATTCTGTTTCCTGGAGTCCCAGCGTCTGCCGGGCCTCTTCAATCAGGTCCCAGCTAATATTTTTGAGTTTTTTGCCGATGAGACGGCCTTCTGCAACCGAATCGCCGTTGTCCTCCACCCGTTCGTAGCGGCTGCCGTCAAGAGAAAGAACTTCCGCGAGAAGGAAACCGTCCTCACAAAAGACACCCTGCGGCGTGAAACAACCGCCGCCTATTTCCTCCATCACGGCTCGTTCAACCTCAGTATCCAGCCGTGTCTGCGGGTGATCGATGACAGAGAGCTGTTCAGTCAGCGCCGGGTCATCCCGGCATACCACCGCAATCGTCCCCTGATTGGGTGACGGCACAAACCACTGCGGCAGAAGCCGTGTGCCAGGAAGATCCATATCGAGGCGTTGCATCCCTGCTTCCGCAAGGACAATCGCGTCATACTGGCCCTCATGCAATTTCCGCAGGCGGGTATCAACATTGCCGCGGAGTTCACGGACTTCGACATCCAGACTACTCCTCATGATCTGTGCACGCCTGCGGGTGGATGATGTTCCCACCACACGGATGTCTTCGATGTCACACTCATGAACGAGGAAGTCTGCCGGGGAGTCACGTTTAAGAATTGCCGCAGTACAGAGCCCTTCCGGCCGGTATGCCGGTATATCCTTCATACTGTGAACCGCAAAGTCAATCTCGCCTGCAAGGATGGCATCGTCCAGGGCCCGGACAAAGATGCCCTGTCCCCCCACCTGATGCATCGGCACCTGGGTGCGGGCGTCGCCGACCGTCTTTATCTCGGTGACCGTAGTCTCAATGCCCCGTTCTGCAAGCATCCCGCAGACACGATCCGTCTGTGCCATCGCAAGGCGGGAACCACGTGTCCCTACTATGAGAGACATTCAGAATACGCCCCGGCAATTGTTGCCACATCTTCCTCCGTGTGCGCAATCGAGAGGAAATTGGTCTCAAACTGTGACGGAGGCAGGAAGATGCCCTTCTTTATCATCTTATTCCAGAAGACTGAGAATGCCTCCGTGTCGCTCTCCTTTGCCTCGCGGTAATCACGGGGCGGCGTCTTACGGAAGAAGAGTTTAAACATCGAACCCAGATTCACAAACCCGTCAGACTTTGCGGATGGAATGGACTCACCAATAGCCCGTGCGTTCTCTGCGAGCGTGGAATACACGCCGGGGTTATCACGCAGCTGCTGCAGGCAGGCAATACCTGCCGAAAGCGAGAGCGGATTGCCGGAAAATGTCCCTGCCTGATAGACCGGGCCTGCCGGTGCCGTCATCGCCATGATATCACGCCGGCCGGAGAAACAGCCGATGGGAAGACCCCCGCCGATGATTTTGCCGAAGGTTGTCAGGTCAGGAGTAATGCCGTACTTTACCTGTGCACCACCAATGCCCAGCCGGTAGCCGGTGATGACCTCATCGAGGATTAAGAGGACATCATGTTCCTCGGTTATTTTGCGCACCTCTGAAAGGTAGTTTTCATCCGGGAGTACCGGCCCAACGTTGCCGAGCACCGGTTCGAGGATGAATGCCGCCACATTGTCGTTATTTTCCAGAAGGGAAGAGAGCGCTTCGGTGTCATTGTAGGGCACCTGCAACGTGTGGCGCACCACATCCGGGATGACTCCTGCAGAATCAGGCACGCCCATTGTGGTCGCACCGGATCCTGCCTTGATGAGCACACCATCATGGGCGCCGTGGAACCCGCCCTCTATTTTGATGATATCCTCACGATTGGTAAACCCGCGTGCAAGACGAATCGCTGCCATCGTTGCCTCCGAACCACTGGAAACAAAACGCACCATATCAACCGACGGGTGATCGGCAACAATCATCCGTGCAAGAATCAGTTCCTTTTCTGCAGGAGTGCCATAGAGCCAGCCGCCTTCGGTGCAGGAGCAGATGGCTTCACGCACCGCCGGGTGGGCATGCCCAAGAATCAGGGGCCCATAGCCAAGACAGCAGTCGACTAAATTCTCTCCATCTTCAGTTAAGAGGTGCGAACCGGAGGCACTGCGGGTATAGAACGGATACGGCTTTATCGCACGCACCGGACTTGAAACACCGCCGGGCATCAGGGTCTGGGCCTCAGCAAAAAGCTCTTCACTTCTCATTTGAGCCACCTCGCTGCATCCATCGCATAGTAGGTGATGATGAGATCAGCACCGGCACGTTTTATCGCAAGAAGGCTCTCCAGTGCAACCGCTTTCTCATCAATCCAGCCATTTTCTGCTGCCGCCTTGATCATCGAGTACTCACCGCTCACCTGATAGGCGGCAACCGGCAGACCAAGGGAGGCAACCGACTGGAGGATATCAAGATAGAATGACGCCGGTTTAACCATCAGGATATCAGCACCCTCTTTCAGGTCCATCTCTGACTCGAGAAATGCTTCACGTGGGTTTGCCGGGCTCATCTGGTAGGTCGTCCGATCGCCAAAGGAGAATCCGGAGTCTGCCGCATCACGGAACGGTCCGTAGAGGGCACTCGAAAATTTCGTGGAATACGACATGATTGCCGTATCCTCATATCCCTCACAGTCAAGCTCTTCACGGATTGCCATTACCATCCCATCAAGCATACAGGACGGGGCAACAATATCAGCACCGGCTTTTGCGTGGGATACCGCAATCTGCGCCATCAGTTCAAGGGACGGATCATTCAGGAGGTCAGGCCCGCATGGGGTTTCCCCGACGATACCACAGTGCCCGTGATCCGTATATTCACAGGCACAGACATCGGTGATGACAACCAGATCAGGCACTGTCGATTTTATTGCCCGAACCGCCTCCTGAATGACACCCTCAGGGTTGTATGCCTCTGTTCCTCCGGCATCCTTTCGTGCAGGGATACCGAAGAGTATGACCGCACGGATACCCGCTGCAGCAATTCCTCTTGCCACCTCTGCTATCATCGGAAGAGGATAGCGATACTGCCCCGGCATTGAGGAAATCTCAGTCGGTGTTAACGCAGCCTCGTCAACAAAAAGCGGGGCCACCAGATCATCTGTACTCAACACAGTCTCCTGAAACAGGGGCTGCATCGTCCGTTTTCTCAGTCTTCGCAATCGTCTTTCCGGAAACATTCGTTATCTCCTGCAGTTACTGCATGCACCAGTGCCTGTGCCGTTTCAATCTCACCACTCTCTGCGCACCTTCTCACGGAGAAGGTTACATCATTCAGGAGTTTCTTCACAAGCACCCGTGACAGATCATCAAGTATCTCTTCAGCAGATGCACCCGATGACCGGAGGCGTACAGCTGCTTTATCGCGTTCACGGCACCGGATCATCTCTGCCCATGAGTGAAGGTGGGCAAGGAGATCACTCGCGCCGGCCCGGTTGAGGAGGGTCACAAACTGTGTCAGTTCAGCATCCAGAAACGCATGCGCCTCTTTTGCCTCCTCTTTCCGGTTATTCATATTCTTCTCACTCACCGTTCGGAGATCATCAATAGTGAAGAGATAGACACCATCGATGTCACCGACTGATTCCTCCACATCCCGCGGTTGGGCTATGTCAATTATTACCAGCGGGGATTTTTCTTCATCAAGCGGCCAGACACGGTCCCGCATGGCATCACACACCGCATCATACCGGATGATGGGATGCGGTGCTGCCGTACAGGATATGATGACATCGGCAAGAGACGCATACCGGAAGAGTTCATCCAGACGCACTGCCTTCCCTCCAACGAGATTCGCCAGTTCTTCTGCACGGGCAAACGTCCGGTTGGTCACATAGATGGCGGTCAGATCTTTTTCCGCGAGCGCCTGAGTGACAAGTGTTCCCATCTCACCGCCGCCCACCACAAGGATATGACGTCCGTTAAGACTCCCCAGAAGGTCCTCTGCCAGTTCAACGGCTGCAGAACCGATGGAAACTGCCCCCTTGTTAATGTTCGTGCGCTGGCGTACCTCTACGCCAACGTGTGCTGCCTTGGTGATACAACGCTCAATAAGCGGACTACATGCATCATTCTCGCGGGAAAGAGCAAGGGCTGTTTTCAGCTGTCCTAATATCTGATCTTCCCCGACAACCATGGAGTCCATCCCTGCAGAGAGACGAAGGAGATGGCGCAGTGCATCCTCTCCTTCGAGCGTCCGGAATCCATCCCGCCCCTGTTCATGTAGAAATGCTTCCGCCATCGCGGCATCCCCTTCCACCAGAAACTCAATCCTGTTGCATGTCTGGAGCAAAAGTGCCCCTTTAAACCATCCTTGTGCTTCTGTTAGAAGTGCCGCCTCATCGGGAAATCGAAATGACTCCATTTCTGCAATATCGCTCCCGTGATGGCTGATGCCTGCAATGGCAACTGATGGGATAAGTCCGTTTTTCATAAATATTTCCTGAGAGCCTCTTCTTTTGCCTGCTCTGTACCGTCCGGGAGGGCATCCCACATTGCGGGGTTATCCAGTACGGCATTGAGAATCCGCGACCGTGACGGCTGATCATTAACCAACTGTTTCAGGTCTTCCCGCAGCGCTTCCTGCAGACGGACCATGCCGTCGATGTCTCCACCGTGCTCTTCAATGCAGAGGCGGAGATGGCGTGCCATGGCAGGACTGCGCCCAAAGGTGGATATCCCGATACAGTAGGTATCTCCCCGCACCACAGACGGGATGATGACATCACCCTCCTCTCCTCTGGCATCATTCAGATGCGCACCGCACCGGCGGGCCAGCAAACCGATTCGCTGGTTTATGTCTGCGCGTTCAAGGGCAGTTATCACCAGAAAACTGCCAGAAAGGAGGGAAATTATTTCATCGTCATGCATCTCAGCCAGATCACACTCCACCGTCTCAGCAGGTATCTCTGCAAAATCCGGATGAAATGATCGACTGAGGACCACTACGTGCGCCTCATGAGCAAAAAAACGTGCTTTGCGGGCGCCGACTGCACCGCCACCCGCAATCACAACCTTCGCACCCCTGAGGTCCATCATCAGTGGAATCATGCCGGATAAAGATTGATGCTGCACGCATTTAACGGTATCACCTTTCATTTTTTAGCATGGAGTAAACCGGAGAAATCACCGGGATTTAGCTCCACATACTATTTCACAGGAAAATACATGGAAATAATTGAAACCAAATAGAAAATGCTATAAAATTCCTCGAAAACAGGCAGGAATTGGTAAACAGAGAGTGCAAAAAACGCAAATCGATACCATTATATTCTCCGGAAGAGTATATTGTAGAGCACTGAGACGCGCTAGCATCACAGGGTAAATTGTGCCGATAGTGTAGTGGTTATCACTAGGCGTTGCCAACGCCTAAACCCGGGTTCGAGTCCCGGTCGGCGCACTCGTTTTTACAGCATTCATTCATCAGAGTGAAGCGTTTGTTTTTCAGAAGTTGTTTCACACAGGAGAGAGGCATCTCCCCTTCACATCCGTGAGAACAAATTCTCTGTCTGGTTATTCCGGACAAAATAATATCAAAATTGATTCAGTATACTTTTCCAGCCTCATAAAGCTTTGATTGCCAAAAAATATTTGGCCAGTTTCCAACGGCCCGCTCATCCACACCGGGACATCAGGAAAAGCACACCCGCACCAAGAACGGCGCCTGCCACCGGAAACGGTGTCTGGGTCGGTTCTGAACCGGTTCCCGCATTTGCCTGTGCAAAGTGAAGGTTCCCCTGTGCCCGGATATCCGAGGGATTTATTTCAAGCGCTCTTTCTGAAACAGCAATCTCCTTTTCATACTCACCCATCTGTCCGTAGGCAGTCCCCTGAATGATGTAGGATTCAATCATCTCCGGGTCAAGTGCAATCGCCTTCTCTGCTGCGGCAACCGCCTCTTCATAGCGCCCGAGGTTCACGAGGGCGTCAGCACTGACGACCCATGCTTCAGTCTGGTTCTCGTTCAGTGCAATTGCTGCTTCACCTGCCACGAGTGCTCCTGCATAGTCACGCTGTGCTGAACTGATACCTGCCTTTGTTATCCAGGCAAGGGTGAAGTTGCCATCAATTGCGAGTGCCTCATCGATATAAGTCATTGCTGCCGTATAATTTCCGGCACCTGCTTCGTCCACAGCCAGGTTGTAGAGATCAATCTTCTCAACAGCAACCGTATCCAGTGCGACATCTTCTGCAGACACAGCCGGGATACCTGCTGTGATGAGAAGTGCTACTGCTATAAGGATACCTATAGTGCTTCTTCCTGTCATCGCCTCAGAGGTTTCTTTCAGAGTCTATAATCAGTTGCGGTCAACCCTATCTGACTCCCCGTTGAATTGATCCCATTATGCCGTTTCGCCTCCCACATACTGCTGTGAAAATGCTCTTTGGAGTCGGAAATACCATGCTGGGTGATGACGGCATCGGCCCGTGGGTGGCAGAGCGTATGAAAGACTGCCCCGACTGGCACGCGGAGGACTGCGGGACAGCGCCGGAAAACTTTACCGGCGTCGTCCGTAAGATGCAGCCCCACCTCCTCGTCATCGTCGATGCCGCAGATATGAGCCTTACTCCCGGAGAGTTCCGAAGAATTCCCGCCGAAGCTGTAGGCCAGGCAGGGTTTGATACCCACTCCCTCCCCCTCACCCACATCATCGGATACCTGAGGGAAAGTATGCCTGAAATGCCCCGGATTATTCTCATCGGTATCCAGCCAGGACCTGTTGAATTCCACGAAGGAATATCCGCACCCGTCATCCACGGAGGAGAAGAGATGGCAAAGATGCTCTGCAACGGTGAAGAGGAGCAGATTCCTGAATATATCCCCGCCAACACCAAATAAAATACCAAATAAAAAGGAGACAGGTGAAGAATCAGATGATACGATGCCCACGATGCAACAGCAAAGAAATTTACTCTGTTGCCGGCGGATATGGCGGCAACTACTACCGCTGCAAGAAGTGCGGCTATTCGGGAGCGCTTGTCGTAGAATATGACGATGATATAGCACCCGAAGAGGAGCATGAACTGCAGGCGGAGTATCATGAGGAAATGCGTGAGTATGAAAAGAGACGCCAACCCCTCGTATGGATTCTCATCGCCCTCATCATTTTTGCCATTATTTATTACATCCGGTTCCGCTGACGCCGGGACTAAAAGACACCAAACATCTTCGCCGCACTTAAAAGCAACAGACCGACAAAAAGCCACTCAAGATGGCGTGCGGAGATGCTGTGCGAGAGGCTGACGCCGACAAAGGACGCAGGAATGGAGGTCACGACAAGTATCACCCACTGGTGGAGGTCGACATACCCCAGAGAGGGAGAGGGAATGCCTGTTACCCCCCATCCAAATATAATATAGGCGAGCACCCCTCCTGCGGAGGCGAAAATGAGAAACGCTGTTGAAGTCCCGACCGCACGGTGAATTTCATAGCCTGAGACAAGAGTTAAAAAGAGCACGATCAGGTAGCCACCGCCAATACCGAGGAGACCGGAAAGAAACCCGAAGAGGGCCCCTGCAAAGATAAACAGCCAGACAGCAGTGTCACGCTCATCATCTGCTGTATAGGTTGGTTTCAGTGCCATCTTGACTGCCGCTCCGAGGAGAAGGGCAGCAAAAATATACCGCAGCCAGTCGCCGTGCACCGATGTAGCCACATATGCCCCTGCGATAGCCGCAAAAAAGCCGGGAACACACATCTGTTTCACCGCATCCCACGCCACCGCCCCCTTTTTTGAATGCCCGGATGAGGTGGCAATCGCTGTCGGAAGGACAACCGCAAGACTCGTTGCAAAGGCCACCCTGGTTGCAAGCGTGGAGTCAGTCCCGAGGAGATCGACTAAAACCCAGTACTGCACCGGGACCATCACAAAGCCCCCGCCGACGCCAAGGATACCTGCCCCAAGCCCGGCAAGGGTTCCTGTCAGCCCGAGAATCAGCACTGTCTGAAGAAAAATATCCATAATCTCTCCCGATGCCACCGGTATGAGTCACCGGTACGATGATTACTCTCCAGAAATGAGTTGAACGCATAAAAAATAACCGATGAAAGTAACCACAGAGTTACTCTACAATCAGATTTTCCGAGTAACGGTCCGCGTCTGCCACCATGAACTCGTCGCTCATGTGCAGGCACGATACCGGGCATGCATCATTGCACTGGGAACAGAAGATGCACTGGGTGACAAAGATGCGCACCGTCTTTGTCTCCGGGATGAATTCAATCGCGTGTGCCGGGCATACCCGGATGCAGAGTTTGCACCCAATACAGGCGTCGCGGTCATAGGCGATCTTCCCCCGGAAGTTCTTTGGAACGGCAACCGGCGGATTAATCGTAGCCTCACCCGCAGCGACTTTCCCCAGAAAACCGGTGATGCTCTTTGGGAGATACCGGGCCGGGAAGAGATTGGTTGCCGGTTTCTTCAGGAACTGGCGCAGCGCTTCAGGGAACATAGGGAGGCGGCTCATGCAACGACCCCCATGCCTAAGACAGCATCAAGAACCAGGAGAAGCAGGCCGGCAAACCCAATGAGGGTGATATACCCCCAGTAGAAAGTCACCAGATGGTTGATACGGAATCGGGCCATGCCCACCCGTATCAGACTCACTGAGAAGAAGACCACTAAAAGCACCTTCACCACAAAGAATACCAGATCCGCGATAATTCCTGCGGCACCCGTGAGGGGGACAAACCAGGTGAGATTCCACGGCAGAAAGAGCACGACAGCAAGCGTTGCCATCGCAACCGTCTTGACAGCTCCGGAGAGCGTGAAGAGAGCGAGATTTTTCCCGGAGTACTCCACAAGGATACCGCCACAAAGTTCTGTTTCAGCCTCCGGGGTATCACAGGGAACCCGTGAAAGTTCAGCAGGGGTGACCCATGCCATGGCAACCATCAGAAGGAGCATGCCAATTATACCGGGGATGCCCACGACACTCCAGACCGGTGTCTGTGCAATGGTTGCAAGGGAGAATGGATCTACCACGCCCGCTGCATTGAGGCGCCATGCAATCGCGATGATGGCAATTGCAAGCGGCAGTTCGTATGCGATCATCGTCACCATCTCACGCTGGGAGCCGACGGTTGCATACGGAGACCCGGATGCAAGACCACCTGCGACCATCGCAAGACCAGGCACGGTCAGGAGATAGAGCACAAGGATGATGTCTCCCCACCCACCGAGAACCGGCGCAATACTGCCGATGGGAAGGTAGAGGAGAATCGTAATTGATGCCGCAAGCGCAATGACGGGAGCCGCGTTGAAGACCGACGTCACCGCATTTTTTGGGATGATATTGTCCTTGCAGAGGAGTTTTGCAATATCAATGAACGGCTGGTGAAGGGGCGGACCGTAGCGTGCCTGCATCCGTGCCGCACACTTCCGGTCAACACCCTGCAGGACGAGACCGAAAAGGAGACCGTAGACGGTGATACCGATACACCCGACAACAGCTGCAGTGATCATGCCAATCATTCCTGCATCCTCCGCGTCTTCTCCACCGAGAGGTGGTGCAGGTCATCTCCTGTCATGACACCCTGCCGGCCGTCACGAATGACCGATACACGGTCGGTGCACGACATGCACGGGTCAATGGATGCCACAATGATAGGAATGTCTGCTATCTGTTCGCCCATAAGAATCTTCAGCCACGACATCTGATTCGAATACGTGGACGCCTTCACTTTCCATGCTTCCGGCGTCTCGGAACGGTTCATTCTGACATAATGGAAGCACTCACCACGGGGTGCCTCCACCCGTCCGATGGCCTCACCCTCTGCCTTTTTGCAGGTGGCGAGAATTTTCGCGTATTTCGTTTCCCAGAGAACCGGCCCTGTGGGCATCTGGTCCATGAGGTCCCGGATGATGCGGACCGAGTCCACCACCTCAAAGAGACGGACCACAATCCGGTCATACACATCGCCTTTGATGGCATCCGCGTAGACGTCCGGAAGAATGGGTTTCACATCGATGTCGCCGTATGCCGCATAGGGGGCGTCAGCACGCACATCAATTGCGAGACCGGATGCACGGGCAGTCGGGCCCACGGTGCAGAGTTCAAGGGCATCGCGTTCGGAAAGAACACCGCAGTTCATGCACCGCAGTTTGATTGTGGTGTCCTCTAAAAAGAGGGTCACGAGTTTCCCGACAAGCCCTTCATAGGTTTCCAGAGCCTGATAGATGCGGGGGAACTGATCGTCCGTAAAGTCACGCCGGACACCGCCCACCTGAACGATGCCGTAATTCACCCGGTTTCCGGTGAGGTACTCGATGACATCCATTGCCTCTTCTCTCACCCGCCATGCGAGATGGAAGAGGGTGTCAAATCCCAGTTCGTGGGCAGCGACACCCGCCCAGAGCAGGTGAGACTGGATACGCTCGAATTCAGCGATGATGCTTCGTACGTAATGCGCCCGTTCGGGCACTTCAATTTCAGCAATCTGCTCTATCGCACGCGAAAAGGCAAGCGTATGGGAAACACCACAGATACCGCAGATGCGGTCACAGAGATGCGCAATCTGCACAGGGTTTCTGCGCATACCCATCCACTCAATCCCACGGTGGGTCTTTCCGGGGGCAAAGTCAACGCCTTTTATGACTTCACCCTGAATATCAAAGGTGAAGAGAATCGGCTCTTTAAGGGCGGGGTGGATTGGCCCGATGGGGATATTGTATGTCGGTTTACTCGCCATTCGTGTTCACCTCCGGTTTGGGGGCATCAGCAGTATCCGTATCACCCTCAGCAGGTGCCGGTGCAGATTCGGATAGCTTTGAATCCGCAGAAGTATCTGCCTTCGGTGCGGTATTTTCTGTATCAGGGGTCTTTGGTTTGCGCACCTTCTTTTCCTTCGGTTTCACCGGAGGTGCGGGACGGTCTGCAGGTCTCCCCGAGGCCCAGAGAGAGTTCACCATATCTTCGGTGATACCCGTCTCATCCTTTCTCCACGGGTAGACACCCTTAGGGAAATCAGCCGGCAGGAAGAGACCACGGGGGTCAGGAATTCCTGCAACCGTCACGCCGAGCATCTCCTGTTTCTCACGCTCGGTGTATACCGCACCCGGAATCAGGTGAGATATGGTTGGTATCACGAGGTTCTTCTTCGGGACAGGAACGGTGATCGTGATATTGACCTCTCCCTTCGGAATGCCATGGAAAACCTGCATGTGGTAAAGCAGTTCAACGGCGTCACCGACATCGACTCCTGAGACCACCGCAAGGTGGGGATAGTCGATCGCGATGATCGCTTCCAGTGTTTTGATGAGGTCCGCAGGTGTCGTCCGCAGCCATACACTGTATGCCGTGGTCTTCTTCAGGCCCTCAGTCCAACCTTCCGTCCGGACGTCATGAATACTCTTTGGACCTTTTTTCTGTAGAATAACAGCTATCTGTTGCGCTGTAAGTGCCTGTCGTGTCATTGTTTTTCCTCCAGGCTTTCAAGTAATACAATCGCCTTCACAACACCGTCGATGATTGCCTCCGGGCGTGGGGCACAGCCCGGCACATAGATATCCACCGGGATGACATCGCCCACCGGGCCGTCCAGATTATAGGAGTCATAAAAGACCCCACCGGACTGACCACAGGAACCAATGCACATCACGACTTTCGGATTCGGCATCTGGGCGTAGACTCTGCGCAGGCGGTCTGCCATATCATGGACGACAGGGCCAGTCACAAGCAGTACATCTGCATGCCGGGGCGAACCGACGAGTTTTATCCCGAATCGTTCGGGATCATACCGTGGCGTTAACGCCGCCACAATCTCGATATCACATCCGTTACATGACCCTGAGTTGAAATGGAATACCCAGAGCGACCGGTTGAATGATGGTGACAGACGCATCTTAAAGCACCCCGATAAAGATGAAAAGGAGAGCAAATGTGCCCAAAAACCAGAGCACATAGTCCGTGAGGCATCCGGTATGCAGGGGAACAACTCGTGCATAATAGCCTTTCATGGCATCAGTGAAACCCCAGTAGAGGTTTGAACCACCAATATGGCCATCTTCCGGTGACGGTTCGTCGTTTCCGGAGATATACGACTTGCCGGACTCACCATCGCCGGGAATGTCCGGTTCACCGAGCCGCTGTATAAACCAGGCAAGGAGTATGGCAACCGCAAACGCAACGAGCCAGACAATCGGGTTCCAGGCACCAAATCCGGTGTATAATGTTTCTGCTATCATCATACACCTCCGAATACAGTGGCCACATACGCACTTTGATCAATGAGTGCGTTTGCGGCTGGCGCAATCACCGTCGACACAATCTGTTCCGGGAAGATACCCATGAGAATCGTGAGGAGTGCAAGCGCACCCATTGCAACGAGCATCGGACGGGGCACCTCTATGACATCTGCATACTTCGGCTGCTGTGGCCCCATGAATATTGCATGGAAGACCTTCACAAACGAGGCAAGCGTCAGGATGGAGACAACCATCGCGATGACTGCAATCACCGGGCTGAACGCAAAAACGGACTCATAGATCATTAGTTTGGAGGCGAATCCGTTGAACGGCGGAATGCCTGCGATGGCGAGAGCACCGATGATGAAAAAGAGCATCGTCCACTTCATAGAATGCCCGAGCCCACCCATTTTATTGAGATTGCGGGTGCCTGTCTGCAGGAATATCGCCCCTGCCGTGAGGAAGAGGAGGCCCTTATACATCGCATGGTTGACGATGTGGAAGATACCGCCTTCCATTGCTGTCCGGCCGAATGCATCCATTGCAGCCGCATCCCCGAGGACGACGAGACCCACGCCCACACCAAGGAGCATGTAGCCGGACTGTGATACCGCGTGATACGCCATCAGCCGTTTCACATCTTTCTGCGGGATGGCCATCGTAACACCGACAACCATAGAGAGCACTCCGAGGATGATAACCGCCCATCCCACGGTGACATAATTAAGCGTGAGTCCATAGACGCTGAAGAGGACACGGAAGAGACCGTAGAGACCTGCCTGACTTGCAACCACTAAAAATGCGGTCACGGCAGCGGGGGCCATTGAGTAAGCATCCGGCGTCCAGAAGTGCAAAGGCACTGCGCCCGCCTTCAGTGCAAGACCTGCAATAAGAAGAGCAAGGGCCACCTTGTCAAGCATGGTGTAACTCATCCGGGAGGCGATGACCGCCATATTCAGAGAGTCATACTGCCCGTAGAGAAGACCAATCGCATAGAGGACCATCAGGCCCGCAAGGGTTGAAAGGAAGCCGTATTTCAGAGCTGCCTCAACAGAGACACCTTTGTCAATGCGGTATGCGACAAGCGCCGCACCCGCAAGGGAGTTTATTTCCAAAAATACAAAGAAGTTGAAGAGATCTCCGGTGGTGACCATGCCAAGGATTCCGACCAGGAGGAGGAGCATCAGTGCATAATATCCGTCTTTTCCGGATGAGAGACGCTCGCTTGCAACCGAATACAGGCAGGTGATAAAGCCCACAAAGGCAGCAAAGAGTGCCATAAATGCACTCATCGCATCAACCGTGAAGATGATGCGGATGGGTATGCCACCAGAATCGGCCGGTATTGCATCCGAAGAAGACGCAGCACCAAAGGTGTAGAGCACCGGCCCGCCCGTGAGAACGGTCCATGCAAGGAGGGCAGCGATGATTGCGGTGATGAGTGTTACCGCAAGTATCCAGCCATTGCGGGGAGTATCTCCCAGTCTCCCCACAAGCGGCAGAGCAAAGGCACCGAGCATCGGAACAGCGATCAGGAGTGCCGGGGCATTCGCCATGATGAAGTCCATCATTCTTTGAGCCTCCGCATTTCAGTCACATCACGCGTGCCGTATTTTTTGGAGATGACCATCACAAACGAGAGCAGGAGTGCAGTCGTTGCAATGCCGATGACGATATTCGTCAGAGTCATTGCCTGAACGGTCGGCATCACCATTGCAGTCGATGGTGCGTTTGTAAATATCGGTGCCACACCGCCGGAGATGAATCCGGTTGCGACGAGGAGCAGGTTTACTCCCGCCTCAACAAGGGCAAGACCCATCACCATCTTGATCATGTCTTTTTTGGTGACAATGACCACGAGGCCGATTATCACCAGAATTCCGGCACAGAAGTACGGAACATTCTCAATCATTCTGCATCACCTTTCATGCCACCAAGCATCACAAGGAGGAGAATACCCATCGCACCGAGGACTTCAATTCCCACAGCAATATTCAGGATCGGAATGATTCCGCCTGTGTTGATGTCACCGGGATTGATGCCAAATGCGACAGGCGTCCCGAAAAGGGAACCTGCACCAAGGAGCCAGTTCCCAAAGAAGGCAATTCCTGCGGTGAGTGCCAGAAGGGCAGTTCCAATAAAGAGGAGCAGCCCCGCCGTCTCGCTGTTCTTCAGGACATTCTTTGGTATGGAGGCAAACACGTCAGCACGTGAGTAGGCAACCATCAGAAGAACCACTGCGGTTGCGATGACCGCACCGCCCTGAAATCCGCCGCCGGGGGTCAGGTGCCCGTGAACGACGATATAGAAGCCATATACAAGAATAAACGGCATCATGATATTCGCCCCTGACCGGACGAGATTACTCATATTCATATTCATCCTCCTTTTTGCCAAGGCGGCGGAAGACAAGTCCCGCGCCTAAGACAACGGTGAAAAGCACCGTCGCTTCACCAAGGGTATCAAACCCACGGTAGTCGAAGACAACCCCGGTTACAATATTGTTGCTGCCGGTCTCTTCCTGCCCGTGGGCAAGCATGTAGTCATCCATGTCGGTGTAGGCAGGTGTCCCGAAGGAAAGATCAAGGCCCGCCATGAGAAATGCTGCTGCACAGACAACGAGAATACCAATCCGGAGAGCGCTCTTCATTCAGACGCACCCCCGTCTTTTTCAGTGCCACGAATGGCAATCACAAAGATTGCGGTGGTAAGCCCGGCACCGATGCCGGCCTCAGCTATTGCCACATCCGGCGCCTGCAACATCAGAAACTCGAGCGAGAGCAGGAAACTAAAGGCACCAAACGCGATAGCAGCAGAGATCAAATCGTCCATGTGCCAGACCATGAATGCCGAAATAACAAGTCCTGCCAGAAGCAGGATGTGCACGAGGAGTTCAATCATCGGTGTTCACCCCTTTCATACGGTCCACGACCGCAGGGTCAGGACGGACACCAGCCCGGTATGCCGCACGCCCGATGGCATGGGCACCGATTGCATTGGTAAAGACCAGCGCTGCAAGGGCGAGCACCGTGTGCAGTCCAAGCACCGCATACTGCATCTCACCGGACGCGAGATATGCACCAATTTCAGTGATAACGACAGCAATACAGATGAATATCGCACCACAGGTCGTCATCTTTGTCTCTGCATGCAGGCGGGTATACACGTCAGGGAACCGCAGAATACCCACAACTCCAAGACCAACAGCGAGAAGCCCCAGACCAAGGAAGATGGTCACAATAAATTCAGCAACCATCTCAGAGGTCACCTCCGATGTACTTCGCAAGCCAGAGTGTCCCTACAAAAGAAAGAAGGGCATACACAATGGCCACATCCACATAGACCGTCTCGTTGAACGCAACACCGAAGACGATGATACCACAGACCGTGATGGTGTTCACCGCATCCAGTGCGACCACACGGTCCGGTGCGGTCGGCCCCAGCCAGAGACGCACCATAGCGAGAATGACGAAGAGAAGGAGGAGGCCCAGTGCCACAACCCAGATTTCAGTCATTCTGCAATCCTCCGGACCCATTCATGAATCTTAAAGAACGAGAAGAGATCAGCCGCATCAGCAGTCTTCTGCTTCACCATTTCTCTGGGGACAGAGAGCATGTGAATGTAGAAGTCACCGGTTTTCTCGTCCGCTTCCAGTGTCAGGGTACCCGGTGTCAGGGTAATGGAGTTTGCAAAAAGAAGCTGACCGAAACCGGTCGTAAGACCGGGATTGACCTTTACAATGCCGGGATTAATATTCCCGGTGATGATCCGTATTGCCACATCGATGTTTGCCCGGATGAGTTCCAGGAAGAAGGGAATACAGATATACAGACCTAAGAGCGCCCACCGGAGTGGATTCGCCATACGATAGTCAGCACCCCGACAGAACCATTTCGCAGATGCCAGAGAGACGACAAATGCAATAATTAAGCCGGTGACTATCTCAAATGCTGACCAGAGCCAGATATCACCAGACCCGGCTGTCAGCACAAGATACGTGCAAAATGCACAGATAAACGTCAGAATATACCGAATCATTCAGAACCAATACTCCCGGGTATCATTACCCAGTATTAAATGGGGAATTTATCGCCACCAAATTCCCGGAAAAATAATTATTCATTAAAATTTTCCACATAACCACACGGATTCGCAGTACTTTCTGCTATCCGGTAAGAATAAGACTTTTGAAACATATGTGGCGCGCGTTGCAAAAACCTCTCATTTCTTTATCATACAGATGAAATATTTGATGAATGCGCCTTTCATATCTCGGAAAAAATCACCTGCACTGGTGTGACACCTGTGGAACACCAGTACTGGGGAAAAAATGCAGTTGCGGCACACAAACGCGGGAGGTTGCTATCACCCCTCCCGGCGACATCAGGCCGGCATTTGATGACGACATCAAACACATCAATCAGGTATACCACGATCATTTCGGTGCAGACCTTATTCCTGAAGGGCATGTTGCCATCCTCAACAAAGTCCCGGATAATGACCGGATGGAAGAGATCGTCATGGGCGGCGCTGTTGTTGGTGCCATCCGGTTCTACCCGGATGAAGAACGATGGGAAGCCATGCCACGGCCTGCTGCTGCCCTCTATATGACTCCGTCGAAACGGTATATGGTGGTGGATCCGGGTGCAGAAACCTCCATCAAAACCAAGGGGGCATCCGTTCTTGCACCCGGCCTTATTTCAATTGAAGAACATATCGAAACGGGTGATGAAGTATTCATCATGTTGCCGGATGGGCGCTGTATCGGTGTCGGCAGGGCAAAGGTATCTGCTGCCGAGGCAGAGACGATGGAACGCGGCACCATCGCACGGACACGGAAGGGTAAACCCGTCATCTGTGTCCCGAGAGAGAGAACATGGGAAGATGTGCTCACGGCGAATGAAGAGATTCTCACCAGAATCGAGGACGAGGCAGTCCTCTTTGTCCAGCGCACGATGGAGTCAAACCCACTGCCGGCAAATGTATCCTTCTCCGGCGGAAAAGACAGCCTTGCAACTCTTCTGGTGGTCATGAAGGCGGCAGGGAAACTCCCCCTCCTCTTTGCCGATACCGGCCTTGAGTTCAAAGAAACCTACAAGAATGTCCAGGATGTAGCAGACCACTACGGCCTCGAGGTGCTCCGGACGGATATGACATCGGAGTTCTGGGACGAGATGGAGCGGCAGGGCCCGCCCGCAGTCGATGCACGCTGGTGCTGCAAGGTATGCAAACTCCAGCCAATTAAAAAACTGATTGAAGATACATGGGGAGAGTGCCTCTCATTTATCGGCCAGCGAAAGTATGAATCATTTAAACGGATGAAGAGCCCCCGTGTCTGGAGGAGCAATTTCATACCCTGCCAGCTTTCGGCAGCACCCATTCAGCACTGGACAGCACTGCATGTCTGGCTCTATATCTTCCGCGAGAATGCGCCGTATAATGTCTTATATTCACGCCGGATTGACCGAATAGGGTGTTTCATGTGCCCATCGTCAGACTGGGCAACGTTTCGGATGATCATGAAGGACTACCCGGATGAGTGGAAACGGTGGGAAGATGCACTGAATCAATACAAAGAAGCGCATGACCTCCCGGATATCTGGGTGGAGAAAGCGCTCTGGCGCAAACGGGGAGACAAAGACTATGACGACGAAAGTAGCTATACTTGATTACGGAATCGGAAATCTCCGGAGTGTAAGCCGTGGGATGGAGAAAGCAGGCGTCACACCGGTAATAACAAAGGACACTGCGATTATGATGGAGTGCGACGGGGTTGTGCTCCCGGGTGTCGGCGCTTTTTCAGAAGGGATGGATAAGCTGGGTATTCTCCGCGAGGCACTCTGCGAGTACGCAGAAGACCGGCCCGTCTTAGGTATCTGCCTTGGGATGCAGATGCTTCTTGAAAGAAGTACAGAATTCGGTCTGCACAAAGGGCTGGGACTTGTCCCCGGAGAAGTTCTCCCCTTTGAAAAGACACCGGGAATGAAAATCCCTCACATGGGATGGAATACCATCCACACCGAACAGCCCTCCCCTCTCTTTGAAGGCATCCCCCAGGAGAGCTATGTCTACTTTGTCCATTCGTTCTATGCAAAGACCAGCCCTGAGCACACCCTTACCTCCACAGACTATATCTGCAGATTTGCATCCTCAATAGGGAACGGGAATGTATACGGCGTCCAGTTTCACCCGGAGAAAAGTGGCGACACCGGCCTTGCAATACTGAAGAACTTTATTTCCCTGCTTTAAACGCAGGGCATCTTTTTTCGATTTGTTTCGGATTTTAGCCTTTCCTGCATTGCATCGTATGGTGGCACATTCAAAACGATTTCCCTGCGACACATACCATAGACAGTAAACCTCTCTCCCCAGCACGACCACAACCGCACTCCTCTTCCGCCTTCCGGAGGAGTCATGAATATGGAGCAGTGTAAGAATGACACCAGGACTACCATTTGAGAACAGAACGGGCCCAACGCCGATTCGGATTATAGCCATCTAAACAATTCACCGCCCCCTCCGGTACAAGGCGCATTTCTATGGGGGGCTGTCAGGGGAACCCCCTGACGGTGGGGAATCCGTACAGTCCATCCTCAAAACAGTAAACCACCCTCCTCTGCACAACGTTTGAGAGAAAACATCACCAATGACCAGCAGAGACCAGTCCATTATGGACGATTATAAAATTCAGAAAAAAATGAGAATAAACATAATTGTTACTGTCTGCGATACATCGCAAACAGTTCTATGAGAAGCATGAGGAAGATGACCACAAACCCGCCGCTGAAGAACGTTACCGCAAGGATGTTCGGGCCAATCTCCGGGGGTTCAGGTGCAGACTCCACTGCAGGCGGTGCATCATGCGGTGTTGCCGCAGGAACCGGGGCAGGCACAGATACCATGCCTCCTTTTTCGGCATTTGTCCCATCTTCTGCTTCTTCAGCAGAGAATGCCGTCATCTGCGCCCGTGCATCATCAGAGCCTGTGGCCATTTCATATGCCGGCCCTCCATCAGACGCAAACGAGAACATTGGCGCCATTGCAAGAAGCACCAGCGTTGCACATATTATCAGCGCAAACAGGGACGTATATTTCAGGAGCAGATCCCGGAGGTTTCCCTTTCCGGGAGACATGATGACAACCTGCTGGCGCACACCGTAGACCTTGACCACCCGGCCTTTTTCACTATAGCGGGTGCGCACAATATCAACCAGCCCTGCATCCAGCAGATTTTCAATCTGATATTTCAGGGTCGTAATCGGCTGGCCGAGACGTTCAGATAACTCGGAGAGGGTAAGTTCATCCTCAGAAAGAGTGGAAAGGACATCACTCGCTGTATTGCTGGCCATCGCCTTTCCAATCTTCTTTGCCCGTTCGTCACCGGGCTCAAGGACAAGCACTCCCTCTTCGGTCATTTCAGTTGCTCAATAATCATCTGGCGGCCGACGGCAAGTGCCTCATCAAGAGAATCTGCCGAGGCACCGCTGCCCTGTGCAAGAGAGGGTTTTCCGCCCCCTTTTCCACCAAGTATACCACATACCCGGCGCACAATCTCACCAGCGTTTACCTGCTCCACACCGGATGCAACCACAACGTGTACGCGATCTCCAATGCCTGCGAGAAGGGCAACGCCACCTTCGTTTGCATATGCGGTTGCCATCGAAACTACCTCTTTGGGAGAGGCGGTTACGGCATGTACCGTAACACTCACACCTGCAATATCTTCTACCGGAATGCTCGCGATCTCCAGTTCGGCGATCTTCTTCTGCAGGCGCTCGATATCCTTTCTCTGCTCCTTCCACTCAGTGAAGAACCGGTCAACGGATGTTGGGAGATTATCACGCTGAACACTCAGAGTCGCAACCGATGCATCAACCAGCCCTTCCAGCCACTGGTTGTATGCAACAGCTGCCATACCAGCAGAGAATTCAAGGCGTTCAATACCATCCTGCACATGCTCCAGCCGCATAATCCGCACCGAACCAATCTGGCCGGTACTGCTGCAGTGTGTACCTGCACAGGCCTGCACATCGCCTGCCACCCGGACGATACGAATGCGGGAACCCGGGGGTACACCACCCTGATACAGGTCAAATCCATATTTTTGCTCTGCTGTGGTTCGGTTTTCCCAATTGATACGCACCGGGATGTCGTTTAGCACCATTCGGTTTGCAGCATTCTCAATCAGCTTCAGTTCGTTCTCTGATATGTGACGGAAATGCCGAATATCAAGGCGTGAACTATCAACTCCTTTCTGGGCGCCTGCCTGATGGATATGCGGGCCAAGCACCTCTTTTGCTGCATGCAGCAGGACATGAGTTCCGGTGTGATGACGCATCATCGTTTTCCGGCGATCTTCATCAACCATTCCTTTGATATTTTCGCCACGTTTGAGTGATTCACCGGTGATATGATGCACAATCACATTACCAATCTTCACAACATGGTCAACCTTGTTGATCCCCTCTTCAGAGACAATTTTACCAACATCTGCCGGTTGTCCACCGCCCTCCGGGTAAAAGAGCGTCTGATCAAGCACCAGATATTCATCAAACTGGTCGAGCACCATGGCATCAAAATCGGTCGCCTGCGGGAGGTCGTAATACAGCATCTTTGTGGCAGGCAGAGCCTCAATCCTCTCACGGATTGCAGCGTACGGGTCCTCTGCATCCCCGGATTCCTCAGATTCTGAATGCACATCTGCAATTAGGGAATAGAAATTATCCGGCAGTTCCACGCCTGCACCCTCTTTTTCAGCGATGTCACGCACGATCTCAGGCGGAATGCCGTGGGAATCATACAGCTTAATCAGTTCATCAAGAGGGATGGGCAGATTCTTCTGTTTATAGGCCCGCGCAGCCTTCTGAACAATTCTGCCCCCACGTTCCATCGTAAGAGCATACTTCTCCTCCTCATTTTTGATTATTTCCCGAACAACATTTATTTCCTGTTCAAAAGAGGACATACCAATTTTCTGCATCTGGAATTCAATGAGGTCAGCAAGATTTTCGTCCATATCGATCTCATTCATCATCCGCAGCGTCCGCCTGAGCACCAGACGGGCCAGATACCCTTCCTGTGCATTGGACGGCACAATACAGTCCCCGAGCATGAAAGCAAGGCACCGGGTATGGTCAGCAATCGCATAGATACGCTCAATAGGAGCAATCATGTCCTGCAGTTTCTGATACGGCACACCGATATTCTCTGCCACCGTCTTTCGCATCTCATAGAGATTGGAACCGGTGATATCCATGAGCCCTGCATACTTTGCATTCAGCGCGAGAATACGGGTAAATTCGGCGTTATTGAGGAGAGTAGTGAGGTTTGCAGACTCAATCAGACGGCTAATGAGTTCAGGGAAAACTGCATCATAGACCGTAGGACTGCCCTGCGACGCCCACACCATACGTTCCAGACCATATCCGGTATCAACAATCCGCAGATCCATCGGGTAATAGGGCACACCATCCATATCAACCGGTTTCCTGCCGTTGTCACGTTTTGTCATGCTCATAAAGACAAGGGTTGCCACTTCGAGCCCACCAATGAGCACCTCCACACTGGGACCGGCATTGCCGCCGCCAATCCATGGATGTTCTTTGTATGTCACCCGGTTCAGGTCAGCCCCGACAGACGCGAGAAACCCGTCACAGAGGCGGACAGTATCATCCTTCCAGTATATATTATTCTCATCCGTGTTGAACGCATGATGCGCCATCATCTCAAACGTGGTCAGATGACGGCCTGAGCGCCCCACCGAATCGAGATCATTTAACCGGATACAGGGCTGGGATATGGTCAGTGGATTTGCGGGTGGTGGCACCTCACCATTGGTCACATACGGCTGGAAATCAGCAATGGACGCGATTGTAAGATAAATATCATCACGCCAGCGGGCAGCAACCGGATAGCGCCCGATTCGTGTATGGCCATTCTGTTCAAAAAACCGGAGAAATGCTTCACGCATCTCATCAATGGTATGAGGAGAGAAAATGGGGTTGCCGATGAATGAATAAGGTTCACACGGTGCATCGCCACAGTATTCACGCTCAGGGTCCCGTGTCCAGAACGCTGAACCACAGGCCTTACATATCTTCCTGACCAGACCGTTCTCTTTGAAATATTCAAGCTGGTATTCTTCCTCGAGCATGGGTAATCACAATATCCTGATTATAATAGTCGCCACGGGATTTCATATAGTGTTTGTTTCTCACGTTTTTCAGATCAGATCATGGTACCACTCATCACGCGGTACAATCGTTCCAAGCGCTTTTGCCGTCCTGTACGCAAGAATATGCCAGCACTGCAGCCCCCGGTACGTGAAGTCACCACAGGTGCAGAATTCCTCATCCACAACATATGTATCAGTGGTACCAATGACAACACAAAAGTCACGGTACTGAATAACCTGCCCGTTTTCTGCAGCAAAAACAGCCTTCTCTCCTTTGGCGCCATAGAGGCGACATACCTCTGATGTCACCTCATCTGCGTCACTACCGCCCATCAGTGCTGCACCATTGCAGGGATGTCTTCAAAAAAAGTCCACCCCATTCGCATGGCAAGCATCCGCATTCCCGGCGCTTCAGTTGCATAATGGGTGGATTCAATGAGAGGAATTCCTGAAGAACGGATGACACTATGTTTCAGTTCAGCCGAGAGAAATGCCTCTGCACCCTGCGCCTCAGCCTCACATATATGGCCATAGGAAAAGCATGAACCTCCGGCAACGGCAAGGCGGCAGGGCACACGCACATCCCCGTACACACGGAGGGGCGCACCCAAAAGGTCTGCCACTTTATCCAGGGAAAGGGTGAGTGTGCCAATGACACCCAGGGAAAGGGGGATTATATCGGTGAGATGGAGTGTCTCTGCCAGCGCATCATTGATGCCACCCTCTGCATGGTCAAAATTGGTGTGCATCACGTAGATGTTCAGCCCTGCGGCAAGTGCTGTACCAATAACCCGCCCGGATTCTCCCCCAATTCTGGTGAGTGGATCCCACAGGGGTGTGTGATGCACAACAAGCATATCAGCTCCCTTTGCAACCGCTGCACGGACCACAGAAAGTGTCGCATCAAGAGCGCAGCACACCAAATTCACCTCTTCATTCCCTTCAATAATAAGGCCGATTCTGCCACAATCAAACTCTTCTGCAAGCTCCGGCGGCGCAATCTCTTCAAGCATTGCAATAAAATCAGCGATCTGCATAGCGAATACGTAGAGAAACAACCGGGAATAAAGGTATGGATTAGGAAGGGAGGGAACAGGGAGATAAAGTCGCCAAAATAACTACAATATCACCCCCAGTAATTAAAGCAAGCATTAATTATGCACTATAGCATATCATTGATTATGGAAAAGACCATTGAACTCATCAACACCCGCATTCGTGATGGAAATGCACGGGCCGTCAGGGCAGATCAGATGCCGGACATTGTTGATGAACTGGGCGTGGCAGGCGCACTCAGAGAAGTCGACGTGGTAACGACCGGCACATTCGGTGCCATGTGCTCCTCCGGTGCATTCTTCAACTTCGGCCATTCTGACCCCCCCATACGAATGGAGAAGGTATGGATGAACGACGTTGAGGCATATGCCGGCATTGCAGCAGTAGACGCCTACCTTGGTGCCACCCAAAAATCAGAGACACAGGGCATCTCTTATGGTGGCGCCCATGTGCTCGAGGACCTTGTTGCAGGAAATTCTGTCCGACTGCGTGCACAGTCAAAAGGGACAGACTGCTACCCACGGAAAACGCTGGAGATTGATCTGACCCTTGAAGATATGAACCAGGCCACCATGGTCAATCCGCGCAACTCCTATCAGTCATATGTGGCAGCAGCCAACACCACTGACCGGACACTCTATACCTATATGGGCACATTGCTCCCGAACGCAGGAAATGTGTCATACTCTGGTGCAGGATGTCTTTCTCCCATTCCCAATGACCCCGGCCTGCGCATCATCGGCAGCGGCGTCCCGATATTCCTCTGCGGCGCAGAGGGTATGATCATCGGGGAAGGTACCCAGGCATCGCCCGGCAACGGTTTTGCCACCCTGATGACGACCGGAAATATGAACGATATGTCCACCGATTTCCTCCGGGCTGCCACTTTCAAGGGGTATAACAGCACGCTCTATGTCGGCCTCGGAGTCCCCATTCCCGTTCTCGATGAAGATGTGGTGCGCCGGACTGCTGTCCGTGACGAAGACCTGAAGACCACAATTGCAGATTACGGCGTCCCCAGCCGCGACCGTCCCACCCTGCGTGAAGTCACCTATGCCGAACTCAAGTGCGGTCATGTAGAGATGGACGGCGAGGAAGTGAAGACATCGTCTCTTTCGTCCTACAAGAAAGCGCTTGAAGTCGCAGATGAACTGAAATCATGGGTCGAGAGTGGAAAAATGGAGCTCGCCCTCCCCACACGCAGAATAAACACGGAAAAAACGTCACGCCCGATGCGCGACCGGGCACGTGCACCCCAGGTCCGTGACATCATGAACACGAGCCTTGTTACCATCAGCGAAGATGAGGACATCCGGACGGCAGCAAAACGACTGCTCAGAGGGGGAACCAATCATCTCCCGGTGCTTGACGGCGCAAACCGGTTGGTTGGTATTGTCACCACCTTTGACATCTCTAAGGCTGTGGCATCCAACGGGAAGGGAGAGACGGTGAAAGACATCATGACAAAACGGGTGGTATATACGTCACCTGCTGAGGCAGTGGATGTGGCCACCCATAAACTGGAGAGAAACAATATCAGTGCCCTTCCGGTTGTAGACGAAAGCGGCAAACTGGTAGGAATACTGTCAGCAATTGATCTGAGCAAACTCTTTGAACGGGGGTGGAAGCAATGAAACTCTTAGTCACATTTTCCAAAAAAGGCGGCAAACAGCCCCTCATTGCGCAGACTGTGAAAGATACTGGCGTTCTAATCAATGTAGAGCGGGCATTTATTGATTCAAACGAAGGTGAGGTCTTAATCGACATCCCTGACAAAGATACGAAGGTCATCTGTGATGCAATGGAGAAGGCAGGCGCACGCGTGAAACAGATGGAAGACTCCGTCATCAGAGATGAGTCTGAGTGCGTAAACTGCGGTGCATGCATCAGTGTCTGCCCACAGGACGTGCTCTCCTTTGATGAGACATGGACCCTCTGTGTAGACGGTTCGAAGTGTGTCCTCTGCGGCAAATGTGTGGATGCCTGCCCCCACCAGGCGCTTTCACTGCTCCCATGATCCGGGAACATTTCCAGTACCGGACAACCATCACCACCATCCTCGCTGAAGAGGAGAAATATATCAACGCAGCCAAAATAGCAATGGTGGACGCCCGGAGTGAACTGGAACACGAAATTCTCCGGGACCCTTTTTTTGGATCAACCTATGACCCATACACAACAGAGGTATCCTCAGCAGTGGCACAGCGGATGTCTGCGGCATCAAAACCAGCAGGAGTCGGCCCGATGGCCGCTGTCGCAGGGACAATTGCATGGTATGGTGTTGAAGCAATGCAGGATGCAGGAGCTACCTTCGCGGTGATCGATAATGGCGGTGATATTGCCCTCATTGCAGACCATGAAGTCACCATCGGGATTCATGCAGGAACCTCCTCATTTTCCGGGAAACTGGCATTTCGGATCCCACCTCAGGAGACGATCCTCGGCATATGCACCTCTTCTGCCACAGTCGGACCGTCAGTCTCATTTGGAACAGCCGATGCAGTGACAGTATTCTCCCGGAATGTGTCCCTTGCAGACGCCTGGGCGACATCACTGTGCAATGACTTTACCGAATGTTCGGATGAATTTTTTCAGTCAAGAGACCTCAGGGGAGTCTGCGGCATCTGTGCCATCGCAGGGGACACCCTCTGCCGGTGGGGCACCCTTCCGGAGATCGTAAAAGCATCTGTTGATCCCGCCCTTATAACCGCAGGAAGATAACATCGAGATCAGCAGAAGGGCTGCTGTCAGAACCAAAAAATCAGTTGTTGTCCACCCATTCTGCTGCGTCCCGGTATGCGCCTTTCCCGCTAAACGTTTCGAGCACCGCTTCCCCGTCGGTGACAAGTATCTCGGGAAGAGCATCCACGACACGGAACCGAATTTCATATATATCACGCTCCTCAATCAGCACACCTTCCGTAAGTGAGGATGCCGACAAGAGCATGAGACGTTCTCCAGGAAGAATTTCAGGTTCATAGCGGAAGAAATACCAGAACACCTGATAAGCATTCAGAAAATCAGAGACTAATAGTTCGTTTTTCACACCTTCATCCAGATCATCAAGGACAGATACCAGTTTTGTCATATCCTCGTCACTGATTTCAAGTATCTTGTCGGCAAGTTCTGCCAGTTCAAAATAATCGGTCATATCTCACCTGCCTTTTGCACATAAAAATCTCTCTTCTGTTGTTGTTGCACCATGAAACGGTAAAAAACTATATGCCCGCATCCGGGTAACCTTTCAATGTGCGAGCAGAAGACAGAGATTGGCAGATATACCATATTATCGCAGATAAATCCGAAATAAACGTGGATGAAATCTGCAAAATGAGCGGCAGAGAAGAACACATTGCTAAAGAATCACTGGACCGGCTGGAGAAATACCACCTTATTTCACGAAAAGGAGAGACCTGCTCATCAAAATCCATTCAGGAGATTCTTATCACTGCAGAAATGAAGCAGGCAATGAAAGACTCACCCATCTACATGGAAGACGGTGTCATTAAAGTCAGAAAGGAAGGGGGGGACGAATAAAATGGTATCAGATGTACGGGTCCTGCGGCTGGGCCACCGACCGGAACGTGACCAGCGCGTGACAACTCATGTGGCACTCACTGCCCGGGCGCTGGGGGCAAAAGGTATGTACCTTGCAGCAGATGACAAGGGCGTGCGCCAGTCAGCAACTGATGTCGCCAATCGCTGGGGCGGCACCTTCTTTGTTGAGAATAATGTGTCATGGAAGAAGGTCATCCGCGAATGGAAAGATGCAGGGGGCGTCGTTGTCCACCTGACGATGTACGGCCTACGAATGACAGACGCCATCGGTGAAATTAAAGAACACGAAAAAGTGCTTGTGGTTGTTGGCGCTGAGAAAGTGCCGTCAGACATCTACGACCTTGCAGATTACAATATTTCAGTCACCACACAGCCCCACTCAGAGATCTCAAGCCTGGCCCTCATCCTCGACAGGCTCTTTGACGGAGGTGAACTGAACCGCGAATACCCGGATGCAGAGATGAAAATAATCCCAACCGAACATGGCAAGAGGTTTGAGGATTGAAGGGCCGGGTCCTTGTTGCAGGGTTTGCAACCCGCCATGTGGTCAGGTCTGCGTATAATGCCGGCTTTGAGGTCTGTGCCATTGACCATTTCTGTGATCAGGACCTCGCCTGGTGCACAAAAGAACACCAGACTTTTGAGGAACTGACCGAATTACCGGACATCGTTGCAGATATCTGCTCACGACATACGTTTGATGCCATTGTCACCTCCTCCGGTGCAGAGGACATGGACCTCGGGCGAGACATCTGCGGGACACCACGGGATGTGGCCGCCCGATTCTGCACAAAGAAGAGCATTCAGCAGTTCTTTGAGGAGCATGAATTTCCGGTGCCGCCCCTTCTTGCCGAGGGAGAATATCCCGCGTTTATTAAGCCTGACACCGGCGCGGGCGGTTGGCGCAATACCCTTGCCGCCACACCGGACGACGAGGCGACATGGACTGACTGCTGGCCGGACACCCCCTACGTCCGGCAGACGCCAGTGGAAGGCATTCCCTGCAGTGTCTCCTGTATCGCGGACGGCACATCTGCGCGGGCCCTCAGCCTGAACTGCCAGCTCAACCGTGGCGGGGAAGGAGAACGCAGATTTGGATTTGCCGGGGCAATTACCCCTTTCCAGCCGAAAGAACGTGAGAGTATCCTCACACTTGCAGAGGATATTGCAGCGAAAAGCGGGTGCGTTGGCTCACTGGGTATTGACTTCATGCTGACCGATGACGGCATCCGCACCATTGAAATCAATCCACGGTTCCAGGCAACGCTTGACATCGTAGAGATGAGTACAGGGGTAAATATCTTTGAGATGCACCGCAATGCGACCAAAGGCATTCTTCCCGCATCCCGGCCAACCCCAAAAAAGACCGCCGTCCGCTCCATCATCTTTGCAGATCATGACTGTGTGGTAAAAGATGACCTGAAATCACTTCATCCCGACATTGCAGACATCCCATGGCCAGGAACAGAGATTGAAGAGGGAGGTGCAGTCCTCAGCGTCTATGGCCGTGGGCAAAATGAGGACGAAGCACTCGCGATCTTGGATAAGACTATTACCAGAGTACACAGATATATGAGCAGATGGTAGAGGAGATAGACGTGCTGGATAATCCTGCAGTCCGGGCATATTTGATTCGGATGGTAGGAGAAGAAGGACTAACCCTTCTGGAAAATTTTGACCGTACAATTGAGAAGACCGATGAGGAACTGGCAGAAGAAACTGAAATAAACCTCAATTCAGTCAGAAATACACTGTACACACTCTATGGGAAGCGTCTTGCCCAATATCGACGGGAAAAAAATCAGGAGACCGGGTGGCTCACCTACAAATGGAGACTCAGGCTGGATAACCTGAACGATGCCCTCACCGAGGACATGGAGAATGCATTTGATAAACTGGATGAACGGGAAAAGTATGAAGATGAAAATGACTTCTTCATCTGCAATACCTGCGGTATCGTTTATACGTTCACTGATGCTCTTGCAGTCGAATTCACCTGTAATTGTGGAACCCACATGGAACATTTTGATAACGAACTTCTTCTCAATGCACTCAAAGCGCGCGTTGCCGCAATGAGAACAACACTCGGCAAAGTCTGATGCTCCCATCAGAAGACCCATTTTTATTTCTTCACCGGGCGGGGTGCCCGGACAATGTGATTGCACACTCACATGTGGTGCATGACCTTGCCTGCCAGTACGCAGCGTTGCGACCGGTGGACAGGGAACTCGTTTCCTGGGGTGCAGCCCTTCATGACATCGGCAGATCACAGACACATTCACTTGCCCATGCCCAGATAGGCGCAGACATCTGCCGTGAATATGGTCTCCCCGAAGAGGTCGCACGCATTGTTGAGTGCCACATCGGCGCTGGTCTGACCGCAGAGGAGTGCAGGGCAGAGGGCCTGAAGCCGATTGACTGTGTCCCCCATACACCGGAAGAAAAGATTGTGGCACATGTGGACAATCTGGTGAGAGGGACCACTATTATTTCCATCGAAGAACGTCTGGAGACGGCCACCGCCACACTCCCGGACATTATTGTACGGCGCATCGCTGCCCTCGCAGCAGATGTGGAAAGTCTCTGAAAAAAAAGTCCCGTGCTGCCTCTCTTTTCCAAAAAAGGCAATTAATGGAGACCGTTGAGCAAAAAAAGAGAAATGCTCTGGCCTCCAGCCAGATATTGCTGATATTATCCGCTCTTTGCATGAAAAATATCAGGAAAAATATATCTCGATTGTCAAACAAAGTATACATGTATATTTATTAAAATTTTCAGTTACTTAAGTGGATAAAAACATATGTCCGCAGGGATTAAAATCAATATAATCCTCTAAACGATCAGATCTGTCTGACAGGTCTATGTTACAATAGTGTTAACTTGGCCATGCATAAAAATGAACAATTTTATGTTTATGCCTTAATGATAATTTTCGTCGATAAATCCGGACAGTGATGTCTATATTTACTCAAGAACCTGAGGATAATTAATTTTGAAACTTGGATTTATAATACCAGAATTTCCGTATGAAAAAAGGGTTGCTCTGCTGCCCGAACATATTGGAAACTTCAATAATGAAATCGTAGTAGAAAATGGATTTGGCCGGAATCTGGGGATCGATGATAAAGAATATCTAAAGGCCGGATGTGTTATTTCTGACAGGGAAACCATTTTTTCAACATGTGAAGCCGTGTTTTCACTAAAATTGCTACAGCCTTCGGATTACCCGTATATTAAAAAAGGTCAGATTATCATAGGGTGGACCCATCCGTCTGGTTCCGGCAAAGAATTTATGCAGTCTCAGGCAAAACCGAAAGGACTTATAATTGTAGATCTGGATAATATTCAGCCCTGTATTTATTATAACGATCATGTGATGCCCATAGACTGGCTAAAACCGAATTTTATTTACCGGAACAGTTTTATTGCGGGATTATCCTCCACATATCATGCTATTTTATCATTCGGAATGATTCCTACCTCATCCACGAGGGTTGCAATACTTGCCCCGGGCAATGTTTCCCAGGGAGCATTTTCAGCAATATCAAAATGGGGAGCTGATATCAGGTTGTTTTACAGAAAGACAATGGATGAGTTTAAAGCAGACCTGGAGAGTTTTGACATCATTATCAGTGGAATTGAAGTTGACAAGCCGGGCCTGCATATTTTAACGCTTGAGGATCAGAAAAGGCTGAAGAAAAATTGTCTTGTCATAGATGCCGCAGCTGATGCAGGGAAGGCTATAGAAGGCAGTCACTACACATCTATAGATAATCCGATATACACAAAAGATAACGTCCATTATTATGTGGTAAATAATGCTCCGTCTATCTTCTACAGGGATTCCAGCAGGATAATAAGCAGCTCTTTTAGCAGGCATATTTATCACAGGGATGTGCAGGTTTACTTTGATCTGATTGAAGAATATAAAAAAATAAAATAGGGGTTGTTTATGAAACTAGGCATTTTTAATGAGTTTATGGGACTGGAAAAAAATTATATCGATGCATGTAAAGAACTGGACATTGAGTATGAAGTGATTGATATCATCTCATGTAACTGGATTGAAAATATAAAGTCATCCGATTGTGATGGATATCTGGTCAGACCGTCATATAAAAAAGATGCATGGAAACGGATGTATGACGAAAGAATGTATTATATTAAATATATATCCGATAAGCCGGTTTATCCCGTGTACAACGATATTTTTTTACATGAAAGCAAAAAAAACATGGCATACTGGCTACAGGTGCACGACCTGCCTCATCCAAAAACATGGGTTTTTTATAATAAAGAGGAAGCACTGGATTTTATAGAAAACAAGGCTTGTTTCCCACTGGTATTTAAACCGAACATCGGAAGTTACTCGATGGGGGTCAAATACATCAGCAGAAAGCATCAGGCAAAAAGACTGATTAATAACGTTTTTACAAAGTATGGTTTTTATAACAGTGGTTATGCAAAATGGCAGAAGACAAAATTCGGACTTTCTGTTCCATTAATGGATGACAGACAGTTCAATTATATTACTTTTCAGGAAATGATTGATGTAAAACATGAATGGAGGATGATTAAGATCGGAAAGTCCTACTTTGGACACCAGAAGATGAAAAAAGGTAAATTTCACAGTGGAAGTGGTAAGGTAGGATGGGTTGCACCTCCGGAACAGCTTCTGCAGATGACTCAGCACATATGCAGTCAGGGTAATTTCAGTTCCATGAATATTGATATTTTTGAGGATTTCCATGGAGATTATTATGTCAATGAGTTGCAGCCCTTTTTTGGTGCTTATAACGATTCACAGATGTACATAGATGGAAAACCGGGAAGATATCTGTCGAAAAACGGTAACTGGGTTTTTGAAGAAGGATACTTTTGCAGGAATGCTTGTTGTAATCTGAGAGTTCTGGATTTTATAGAGCAGCTTGAGGGGCCCCTGGCAGAGGAAGCGAACCTATAGTCACTGACCTGAGAAAGAGAGATTCAGACTATCCTTCCGTTTTTCCTCCATTTTGCCGGAGGAGCGGAGTACAACAGGCTGGTTGACATCGATCCTAAATGATATATTTATTGATGCATTTTTTTTGATTATCCTTGCTGACAGACCCACACACTGAAGACTGCTACGATGTGTAGAGAGAGTTTCCGAAATATACGGGGAACTCCCTCTGGATGAACTGAGATGATTCATACGACGACCACTTACGAAAAAAAACAGAAAACCCACGACTTTAGTCGTGAATATTTTATTCAATAATGAGTTTTCTAACCTGCGGGAGAGCACGCAGGGCCTCATAGACGGACGACGGAAGTGCTTCATCTACCACAATGACCAGCTTCGGGTCTTCTGAGAGATGAGAGTCCGTGACAAAGATCTGACGGATAGCAATGCCATTGTCAGCAATGACCTTCACGGCCTCACCCACCACACCCTTCTCTGCTGCATCATCCGGCATCACAGTGATCACCGTAAGACCAAGTGACTCTGCAATACGGCTGACGTCCGGCGTGGCCCGAAGCTTGAGGAAGATGTCTGTTATGTCAGGAAGGGATAATATCCGCTTCACCGTGGCATCAACGACCCGGCGGTCAGTCCCTATCTCCTTTGAGAGATGGGTTGCAGGAATTTCTATGCCATTAACTGTGACACGACCCTTTTCATTGATTCCAAGACCATTTTCAAGAAGAAAACGTACAACCTGCGCCTGAGAAGGTGAATCACTGAATGCATTCAGTATCTTTGCCCACATTATGGTAGAGTTTAACCTGATTCTTAAAAACACCACTTATCTTCACCGGCAGGAATCAGATTATGGATATAAAGCCTGAAAGTGGGCAAAAAATCAAATCAAAACATATATTTCCCAGTACGTCATTCTGTATAGAGTAACATGGCGCAGTCGCCTGAACTCCCGAATTTCGGTTGTTTCAGTCGGTGTCGATACCATGGAACCGGTCCTGGCTATTTCTCACATTCCTGTGCGGGGGTTGCCGAGCCAGGTCAAAGGCGCTAGGTTGAGGGCCTAGTCTCGTAGGAGTCCGAGCGTTCGAATCGCTCCTCCCGCATTTTACCATTTTATACCAAAGAGCTGAAAGCAGCTTTCATTTGGAATGTTTTGTATTTTGTAAACAGTATGATAACCAATTATCATTGTGAGTATCTTCGGTATCACTCTGGATGGATGCCCGATAATTCAAATTAAATTTGGTGGAGATTTTTTCACAGACCAGGTGAGACTCAACTCTTTCGATATCACGTTCTTCATCTCCTGAATTCAGATAAAATTCCGGGTCAAATTGAATGTCATTCTATTTTGACTGAAATTCAGAATCGCATTTCATTTGAGAGAGATATTTTTCAATTTCATATGATTCCGGCCATCCGCTTTCGTTTGGTGAAAAAGTGAAAACGTTCCGCTTTTTCCAACAATGTCTGGAATCTACACAATGCACTCCCCATCAGGCAGAATGAGATCCCTTTTGACGCACATCTGTGATAATTGGCAAATTCGGGGTTTCTCTTCCAAATTGCATGAGGAGAAATTTCAGGATCACTCCATTTCTCTGAGGGGGATATACAATGCCATGACAGACACACACTCACAAAAATAAGTGGAACAGAAGGTATGCCCCCCATCCCTCCTGTATGTCTCATCACATTTGTGGGGTGGGTCGGCAGGGAGATGGCACCCCCTCCCTTGCTCTTCCTCAGAAAGACGATACACAAAAAAACAAAAACAGGGAGGTGAGCATCCCTCCTCTGCCCTTCATCAAAAACAGAATCTACGAATAAAAAAGTCACTGAAAGGGCAATGGCTCGTATGAAAAGCCAGATAATCCCCCCTATCTATTCCTTAAACCGATAACATTCTTCAGGAATCCGTATCTCAAAGCGGGCACCCATCCCTTTGGTTCCCGTCTCACGAATAGTCATGCCGGTGATTGAAAGGATTTCCTGAGCCAAAAAGAGCCCGTATCCGGTGTTTTTGCCAATCTTTTTCCAGAATATTTTCTCCTTCATATTCTCCGGGACACCGCATCCGTCATCTTCAATACTAAGCAGACCCGCCCCATTCTCCTCACGGAATGATACCGTTATCCGGGTCACTGTTTCCCCGTGGCGCACCGCGTTGTCAAACAGATTGAAGATGACACGCTTCAAAAGCGGGTCCGCATACACCTCAAGGTTACTGGTGGAAATCTCTGTTGTAATCTGACGGAATGCAGTGCCTTCTGAAACTTCCGTTACCAATGACCCAAAATTCAGCCACTCTGCGGTCTTTGATCCTAAGAGTTCATACTCTCGGGTGAAGGTGATCTGATCCTCCATCGTCGCAACCACGTTGTCCATGATTCTCAGAGGCTGCTCTGCTTCCCCATCCTCTTTTAGATTTTCTTTGAGGAGAGCAGAAATCATCGAAAGGGCCCGAATCTGGTTGAGAAGATCATGGCGGGTAATACTCGAGAGCAGCCCCAGTTTCGTGTTTGCACTCATCAGTGATTTTTCTGCTTCCTGTGTCCGTTTCAGTTCAGAATCAAGGTCACCGGATGTCTTTTTCAGCATACAAATTTCAGACTTCAGGCGCTCCACAAGCAGATTCACACTCCGCCGGAGTTTTTCGGTCTCCACTGACCCCGCCTCCTGTATCGGGTGATCCAGATGCCCTTCTGCGATATAGTCGATATCTGATATAATCGCTTTTAATGGCCGTGTCAGGAAATAAGCGATATAATATGCAAAAAATACCCCGATACCAATCCCCAACAGACTAAGGGAAACCACATTGAACAGCAACATATTAAGAGAATCATGAAGGGGTTGTGTTGAAAAGACAATTTCACCAATAAGATCCATCTCAGAAGACGATGGGTATTGCTCGTTTTTAAGGTCAATAAAGATATACCGGGTGATTGTTTCATTCGTTTTATCGATGACATCAAAACCCGACCGGTCAGCAGACACCTGTTTCACATGTGCGAGAGTCTCCCCTTCTGCAGATACACCATGGCCTGCCACCCTGCGATAGGTGATATCAAATATGGAAACCTCAAGAAGAGAAGAGTCATCTCCCATCAGCATATCTGAAATGGCAGTGTATGGGAAGTTCTTGCGTCCCTCCATGAAAGAGTCAGACCAAAAGCTCAGTTCTAAGAGATACCGGTGATCCGGTGTGGGAAAATATGCATATTTTTTCTCCCCGGGACCAGAATAACTAGAGCAGACACGGTCTGCAGAAAACTCATTTCCCTCTCTGATAGCTGTGATTGATGCATAAAACTCAGGAATTGTGCTGAAATCAAATCCTTTTTCAAGCTCAAATGTGGTATATTCAATCACACCTTTTTCATTGATGACATAGAGTTCTACATCCCAGTCAGAATATTGCTGCATCCTTTTTTTCAGGGCATCAAGATCTATTAAGGACGGATCTCCACCTGCCTCATTATATGCCTCCAGAAACGGGGCGAATGCATCCTCCAGCTGCTGGTCATATGCTTTTTCATAGAGAGATAGCCCCTTGTCAGCAAGAATAGCAGAATGAGTAACTGATATTGCAGTCTGATCCATCTTTTCCTCAAACTGGCTGGTGATACTCTCTTCAACCGAGGTATAGAGGATTATTGAAACAGAGACTGTCAGGACGATAAATACAAGAAAGATGGCAAAAGCAAAGCTTGACTGGAGGGACAGTTGCTTTCTCTCATCTTTTTTCATTACCATTTTTGGGTGATAGTATATCTTTAATATTTGTTTTCACAGATTAGCGCATCTCAGAAGAAGAAAACGCAAATCATTCCGTTTATCACCAAAAAATATCCCAAAATACGGTTTTCACAGTTCCACATTCTTTGCCTGCGGCATAACAATCCGAACATTCATTGTTAAGAAGGGCAAAAAATCAGAGTATGAAAAGTCCCTTCCATGTGATGCTGATACCAACCCTTGGCTGTCCCTCAAACTGCCATTACTGCTGGAGTTCCGAAGAGGACTCGCCAGTGATGAGCAGGGATACCATGCGGGATGTAGCCATCTGGCTCAAAAATTTTGATGACCGCCAGGTGACAATTACATTCCATGGAGGAGAACCCCTGCTTGCAGGGGCAGACTTCTATCGTGAAGCATTCCCCCTCCTCTCAGAAGAACTATCACATCTGAAACCGGCGTTTGCAATTCAGACCAACCTCTGGCGGATGACACCTGAACTGGCACAGATATTTGCCACATACCACGTCCCAATCGGCTCCTCCATTGACGGGCCAAAAGAGGTCAACGATGTGCAGAGAGGAGACGGATATTTTGACAAAACCATGCACGGTTACCGGGTTGCACGGGAAAACGGCCTTAATGTTCGGTTCATCTGCACCTTCACCTCACAATCTGTTGAACACCGCGAAGAGATCTTCAATTTCTTCATGGAAAACGGTTTAGTCCTTAAACTACATCCGGCACTCCCGTCACTCAGAGGCGATGAACCGGAAAAATGGGCACTGGCACCTGAGAAATACGGGGACCTCCTTATTTTCCTCCTCGACAAATATCTGGAAAATCTGAACACTGCAGAAATAATGAACATAAACGATCTTTTCAAGTGTGTCTTCACACGTGTAGGAACCGTCTGCACCTTCAATGACTGCATGGGAAACACCTTTGCTGTCGGCCCCGAGGGCAACATCTACCCCTGTTACCGGTTTGTGGGTATGCCAGAATGGGTGATGGGCAATGTCTCTGACCACCCGACAAAAGCAGATCTTGCAGAGTCCCGTGCATGGAAAGTGATGCATGCATTCAAAGACTTTGTAGATGAAAACTGCAAAGAATGCCCACATATCAAATATTGCCGTGGCGGATGTCCCTACAATGCCATCACCCCAACCGGAGGACGGGTAGAGGCAGTCGATCCCCACTGTCCTGCATACAAAATGATCTTTGATGAACTCAATGAGCGGTTAAACAAAGAACTCTTCGGGTCAGGAGCAATGGAGATGGGAATGGGCGGATCACGACGCCGACAGCAGAATAAAAAAGCAGGCATCATGGATTTAATGCAGAAAATTGTCTCAGAATAACCCGTTTTTCCTTTTTTTTAGCTCTTCAATGGAATGATCATTCGTATGAGCTACGCTTCCTGTGATGGGGAATTTCCCTTCATAACCTGAACAGCACCTGTTTTTAAGTGAGATACAGGGAAAACCAAAAGCCCCTGAAATGTCAGGCATATCTGATTCGTACAGAACATGGAAATTCACTACCAAACCCTTCAAAAACCAGCAATAGTTCACTATAATCAATTAACATATCACAGAAGTTTCGATGAACCTTTAACATGGAAAATCTGATTGTATGGTTGAAACACCATGACAACAGGGAACCGGCCAATAACCCGGAGGGTATCATTCATCACACTATTGACGATATTATTCCTCCTTTGCTGCGCGACTGGCATCGCTGCTGCTCAGACCACGACAGAACCATGGACGCTTACCCTCACCGGGTACGGGACACAGACCATCACCGCAGATGAATTTTCAGCGATGAAGGCTGACTGCGGTACCACATTCACCGACACGGATGGGAATGTGTACTCCGGTGTACCTCTCACAACTCTCATCGGTATCGTGGACGACGCTGAAACGGAGACCTTCAACACAACTCGCGCAGGAGCCGGCTACAGTATCATCATCCGGGCATCTGACTGGCATGACCGGATATTTGCAGCAGAAGACCTGACAGAGACAGGCTTCTGTGTGGCAGATACGGTGAACGACGGACCGCTGCCGGAGCAGGACGGGGACATTAAGATTGCACCGCTCATTCTTGTAGGAAAAGACGTTTTGCAGGGTATGAGTATTGGAAATATCATGGACATTACCCTCGCCGGTGCTTCAATTTCCGGTGAAAAAGAAGAGACAGTGACAATAACCATTCTCCGGTATGACAAAGAAGGCGGGACCATCCTCAACGCCACCACCAAAGACTGCCGATGGATGGAAGAAAATCTCCCGGTTTATGGAGATGGAACAACCACCTACCGCTACCAGGGACCTACCTTTGATACCGCCGATCTCTGGAATCCTACTGAAGATAAAAACCTTGAAAAGGTGAAAGATGAGCCAATGGGCACTGCCATCAGTGACCTCTGTAATCTGGTAGGCGGCATGCAGGAAGGGGACGAACTCCGAATGACTGCCACAGACGGGTATGTCGTTGAACTGATGTATGAAAACATCTACATACCAAACGAAAAGCAGGGCACCGCAATTTTGGCATGGCATACCAAAAAAGAGGGATTTGTTCCGGAATATACCGGCGGCCCTGCTCTCTTTTTCCTCGCAGATGACCATGTATTCGGCAACCAGGACATGAAAGAATGCACAGACCCCGGATACTGGCGGTTCTACTGGTGTTCAGGGACTGAATACCCATCTGCAGCAGGACTTGCTGTTCGCAATGTTGAGAAAATGGAGATATACCCCCGCCCTGAAGCAGACTGGGAGCTGAACCTCAGTGGATATCTTACCTCACCCATCTCAAAGAAGGGATTCGAACAGGGACTTGCCTGCGGCACTCGTGCACAGGGGCATCTTGCAACATACACCGACAATGACGGGCATGTCTGGAGTGGTATGCCACTCTACCGGCTTGTTGGATGGGTGGATGATGCATGCCAGCATGATGAGAACCTTGTTAACAACAAGGCATACAACATGACCCTTGCTGAAAATAATGCCTATACCGTTATTCTCGGGAACAGTGACGGAAAGACGGTATCCTTCACCTCACGTGAAATAATGAAGAGCATGGACTACATCGTCGTAAATCAGGCAGACGGTCACACTTTCAGTACGGAAGGCGACATCTGGCCTCTGGCACTACGGGGGGAGTCGGTCCCGGCAGAGAAAGAAATCAATGGCATAACGACAATCACCCTTGACTACGGAGACAGTTCATCAGGCAATACAGAATCCAGTGCAATCCCCACACCCTTCCCATTATTTGCTGCACTGGCAGGGGCATCCCTCGCGGAATTCATCAGGCACAAAAGAGAGTAAAATACCAGAACCCCCCTTTTTTTAAATCATATACAAAGACAATTGACAAAGACAATTCAGACCATCTCCGGCTTCTCCAAACCATTGTTCGTGACTCCACAGGCCCAACCCCTCGTTCCGAAGGTGTGAATATTCTATTAAATGCCAATTATATTTTGTTTATCAAGTGCGAATTTTTTGATACTTATTGCTGCAATGATAACCGCATCATAATTGATGCAGGGAATTTTTGTCATACCACAATTTCTCAACCTGCTCGGCTGAGTCACTGAAAACCCATCATCAACAATCTGGTTCCAGTTAGAGAGCAATAGCTTCCCTGATATTCTCTAAAGCCTCTTCACGCGTATCCCCCTCACTGATGCAGCCAGGAAGTGCTGGTACAACAACGGTATACCCCCCTTCAAAAAAAGCACACATTAAAAAAAAGAGGGAATGAACCCGATGGGATCACATCGGGAGTTTATTCATCCCTATTTGTTCTGTCTCCTGCTGATGAGGAGACCGCCCACCGCAACAAGTGCGACAATAAGGAGACCCCAGAGCCAGAGGGAGGAACTGCCTGATGACCCGGCAGGTATTCCGGCGGTATCCGTCGGCAGAGCCACTTCCGGCACCACTTCTGCAAAGAGTGCATAGGTGCTGAAATGATCAATCTGAATCGTAATTGTTCGGTTGCCGGCATCAGCCACTCCTGCAAGAACCTCCCATTCACCGGACGTGCTGTTGAACCATGCAGCCTGTGCTTCGTCTCCATAGGCATCCCATTCCTCCTCGGAAAGGCTGAATGTCAGGGTAATTGCCGGGGTGAAGGACACTCCCTCAGGCGTGCAGGCGTAAGCATACAATGCCCGTGAGTGTTCAATTAGTCCGATGGTTCCGGGCGATGGAATGGTTGTGACCGGCACTGCAACGATGCTGATGTTTTCCTGCAGAATGCCTGAGGCATCCCGTGCGGTGACACCGGCATCGATGGTAAGGTATCCGGAGGTGTCATCCGCCCAGATTGTCACTGGCCTTTGTGTTGCACCGTCTGGACCCACCGGAAGCCTGGCTGTCCCGGTAAACTCATTGGGGTTTGCCACTGCCGGTGTGGATGGTGTTGTCACCGTCGACTCCGGGGTAGGTATGGCCGTCGTCAGAACCGGTGTTGGTGTTGGCGTTGGTGTTGGCGTTTGTTTCACAAACGGTGTCGAATCATCACTGTTTCCGCCATCATTCGGATAAGAAACAGTGACAAAGCGCTCTTTCTCCGCAGTTTTGCTGCCATAGACATTCGTGGCGGTCAGCGATACTGAGTATACACCCGCACACTCGTAGGTGTGCACCGGGTTCTGCTCGACAGAGGTATCTCCGTCACCGAATTCCCAGAGCCATGCGGACGGACTCTCGGTGGTCTCGTCAGTGAACGTGACCGTGAGCGGAGCGTATCCGGTGACCGGTGTTGCCGTGAAATCGACGGTCATCGGGTTGGTGACGGTGATGTATCCCACCTCTTCTGTGGTATCCTCATCCACGACATTCGTGATGGTGAGAGAGACGTCATACTCCCCAACGGCGGTGTAGGTGTGCACCGGATTCTGCTCCACATATGTATTTCCGTCACCGAAATCCCAGAACCATGATGCAGGATGACCACCTGAATAATCATAGAACTGCACCGGGAGCGGGGCAGTGCCCTCTGTCGGAATGGCAGAGAATACAGCCCAGGGATCGTCATTCAGGGTGAATGACACGAGCGACTTGAATGAGAATCCGTCCGGTGAAAGGCCGGTGAAGGTGTAGATGCCGTCTGCGTAGGTGTAGGTCGTTTCAAGGAAGGAGATGGTGCCATCATCCGTCATACTGAGAATGGTGAAATTGTCCGCACCTCCCCAGGCATTCACATACACGTTCCTGGAAGCACTCATCACAATGTACGCATCGGTGACCGTAATTCGCCTAAAGCGGATTTATCTGATATCCATGTGTAGGCCACCTCTTCGAGTTCTGCTCACCTTCTGATCCAGAACAGCCAAGCTGGAAGAGCCGGCCCATTGTTTCATTCACCGCACCACGGGTGATGGTGACATTGAGCCCGGTGTCCGGGTCTTGTCAGAGCAGAGAGGGAACCGGATATATCAGCACTGATACCGGTGGTAAACATTGCCCACATCACCACCGAGGTCAGCAGCGACCGGATATGTTTCCAATCTCTGCCCCCGGTGCATTCATCCGGTCCATTCAGAGGAGACATTCTCCAGTCCGTCTGTCCGGATGGTGATATCAATGCCGGGGTTACGTACGAGAATGGTTGTGTTGTCAGTCTGTGACTGATCGCATTCTGATTTTCTGCAAGATTGATGGACACTTCCTGCGTGTCATCGTCGAATGTCATGTTCGCAACGGTGACCGGCTGATCATCCATGAGTGAAGCATGAACCGGCGTGATGGAAATATAACCGGGTTTCAGATCATCGAAACGATAGGTGGCGTTGTCCCGTGTCCAGCAGGGGTTTATCAGCCGGATCTCATATTCACCGGGCAGTCCGTTTGAGTGCACACTGATGTCAATGAGCGGGATGGATTCAATTCCGGTGATCGTGTCCGGAGATGTTGCACTGACTTTGAGCCAGCCATTTTCATTTTTGATAACGGAGTCAACCAATAATCCGGAGATGGTGCCATTTGCCCGGACATCAGTCACTGACATAACGGTCCGGTTGAACTCCATGATGAAGGAGAGGTTTTTCACGTCATTGAGGGCGGATGCACTGACAGTCAGGTATTTTGAGGATTCAACAGGCAGGGTGCCGTTGGGTGCTCCAATAGTGGTCCGGGCTTCAACGTTTATTGCACCGTCTTCCCGGACGACGGGGAAGTCCTGTCCGGATTTTTGGGATTTTGCATCCGTGATGGTCAGTGCCGCAGTCTCTCTGAGTCCGGCAATCGTTTCTGTTGCCCGGAAGGTGATGTCAGCCACCGGAGCAGCTGTGTCTGAGGTGATGCCTTCTCCATCAGATAATTCAACCGTAACAAGACCCTGTATGTTGTCAATTGTTATCTCAAAATCTGCCTCCTGAACAAGGGATGCCGGGGCAATATCCTCTACCGTAACCAGTGCCGGATCATAGGTGGTGGCAAAGCTGAGTTCGGTAATAGTATCGAGGTTATCTGCAGTAACAGAGAATTCGGCAGTTTCATTGGCGGGGATTCTGCCCGTCGGGGCGATGAGCTCTACCGCTGGTGTGCCACTGACAACGACGCAATCTGTTATGGTAACTGTGGCATCGCCATATGAGTTCGCAACAGTCAGGCTGACATCATATGCACCTTCGCGGGTGTAGATGTGCACCGGGTTCTGATTTGCAGAGTGATTTCCATCGCCAAACGACCAGTTCCAGAGTCCGGGATCACCAGTGGAGGTGTCAGTGAAGGTGACCGGAAGTGGTGCGTCACCAGACACCGGAGTGGCGGTGAAGGAGGGGACGGGTTTTGAACCGGTCGGAGTGAGAGTGAAGAAGACATTTTCGGTCTGGTTTTCTGACACAATGGCACTCTGAATGGTAGTATTATAGTACAGCGGTTTTACCAGCCGGATGTCATGGGTGCCGACCGGGATGTCGGGGAGGGTGGTGTTGGTAAGAACAGTGGTGTTGCAGCCATCCAGCCAGATCCAGGCTTCATCGGGTGTTGAGGTGACAAAAATATTTCCGGTGTCATGGGTCAGTTCGAAGAAGACATCGGTGACGTCGTCTTTTTCCACGTTCACACTTCTGACGGTAGGTATGATGTACCCGGATTTTTCCACCGTGATTGTGTACTGCCCGGTGGATACATCTGTGAGAGTAGTATTGGTGACTTCACTGGTATCTTCGCCATCAAGGAGGATTGTGGCGTTTGCCGGTGTTGAACTGACACGGAGCGTTCCGACCTGCTGGAGAAGGAGGAAACTCACATCTTCGGTTTCATCTTTGGCGAGGGTGACAGTCCGGCTGGCAGAATCGTAACCAGCCAGTGCAACAGTGACGTTGTAGGTGCCAATCGGTTTGTCATCGAGGATGACATTCGTGAGGGAACCGGTAGCGGTTCCGTTCAGGTAAACGCTTGCTCCTTCAGGAACTGAATTCACATTGAGTGTTCCAAGCTGCTGGGCAAGAGTGAAACTCACATCTTCGGTTTCGTCTTTGGACAAGGTGACAGTCCGGCTGGCAGAATCATAACCAGCCAGTGCAACTGTGACATTGTAGGTGCCAATCGGTTTGTCATCGAGGGTGACGTTCGTGAGGAAAACAGTATCAGTGCCGTTCAGGTAGACACTTGCACCAGATGGAATGGAATTGACCTGTAAAGTCCCGACCTGGTGTTCAAGGAGGAAACTCACATCTTCGGTTTCGTCTTTGGACAAGGTAACTGTCCGGCTGGCAGAATCGTAACCAGCCAGTGCAACTGTCACATTGTAGGTTCCAACAGGTTTGCCATCGAGGATGACATTCGTGAGGGAACCGGTAGCGGTTCCGTTCAGGTAAACGCTTGCTCCTTCAGGAACTGAATTCACATTGAGTGTTCCAAGCTGCTGGGCAAGAGTGAAACTCACATCTTCGGTTTCGTCTTTGGACAAGGTGACAGTCCGGCTGGCAGAATCATAACCAGCCAGTGCAACTGTGACATTGTAGGTGCCAATCGGTTTGTCATCGAGGGTGACGTTCGTGAGGAAAACAGTATCAGTGCCGTTCAGGTAGACACTTGCACCAGATGGAATGGAATTAACCTGTAAAGTCCCGACCTGGTGTTCAAGGAGGAAACTCACATCTTCGGTTTCGTCTTTGGACAAGGTAACTGTCCGGCTGGCAGAATCGTAACCAGCCAGTGCAACTGTCACATTGTAGGTTCCAACAGGTTTGCCATCGAATGTGACATTCGTGATTTCATCGGTATCAGTGCCGTTCAGGTAAACGCTTGCTCCTTCAGGAACAGAATTCACATTGAGCGTTCCGACCTGGTGTTCAAGGAGGAAACTCACATCTTCGGTTTCGTCTTTGGACAAGGTAACTGTCCGGCTGGCAGAATCATACCCGTCCAGTGCAACTGTCACATTGTAGGTTCCAACAGGTTTGCCATCGAATGTGACATTCGTGAGTTTACTGGTGTCAGTGCCATTCAGGTAGACACTTGCTCCTGCTGGAACTGAATTCACATTGAGTGTTCCAAGCTGCTGTGCCAGAGTGAAACTCACATCTTTTGTTTCATCTTTGGAAAGTGTCACTGTCCGGCTTGAAGTGTCGTAGCCAGCCAGTGCAACGGTGACATTGTAGGTTCCAACAGGTTTGCCCGTGAGGGTGATATTCGTGAGTTTACTGGTGTCAGTGCCATTCAGGTAGACACTTGCTCCTGCCGGAACTGAATTCACATTGAGTGTTCCAAGCTGCTGTGCCAGAGTGAAACTCACATCTTCTGTTTCATCTTTGGAAAGTGTCACTGTCCGGCTTGAAGTGTCGTAGCCAGCCAGTGCAACGGTAACGTTGTAGGTTCCAACAGGTTTGCCATCGAATGTGACATTCGTGAGTTCATCGGTATCAGTGCCATTCAGGTAGACACTTGCTCCTGCCGGAACTGAATTCACATTGAGTGTTCCAAGCTGCTGAACCAGAGTGAAACTCACATATTTGGTTTCGTCTTTGGAAAGTGTCACTGTCCGGCTTGAAGTGTCGTAGCCAGCCAGTGCAACGGTAACGTTGTAGGTTCCAACAGGTTTGCCCGTGAGGGTGACATTCGTGAGTTCATCGGTATCGGTGCCGTTCAGGTAGACACTTGCTCCTGCTGGAACTGAATTCACATTGAGTGTTCCAAGCTGCTGAACCAGAGTGAAACTCACATATTTGGTTTCGTCTTTGGACAAGGTAACTGTCCGGCTTGAAGTGTCATAGCCAGCCAGTGCAACGGTGACGTTGTAGGTTCCAACAGGTTTGCCCGTGAGGGTGACATTCGTGAGTTTACTGGTATCAGTGCCGTTCAGATACACCATGGCACCGGAAGGAGTCGAGTTTATCTGCAAACCTCCCATCTGATGAACCAGGTCAAAGAAGACCGGATTCGTTGCGTCATCTGTGACTGTTACCATATCATTTATTGCAGTCTCATAATCCTCGAGCACCACCGTCACATTATAGGTGCCGGTATCAAGACCGCTCAGCGTCATATTCGTAACTGAACCATTCAAAATACCGTCAAGGTAGATCTGAGCACCGGAAGGAGTTGAGTTGATCTGCAAGCCTCCTGTCTGATGAACAAGATCGAAGAAGACCGGAGTCGTTGCGTCATCTGTAACTGTTATGGTATCATTTATTCCAGTCTCGTAGTCATCGAGCACAACCGTCACATTGTAAGTACCGGTATCAAGACCGTTCAGCATTGTATTCGTGACTGAAGCATTCAGAATACCATCCAGATAGATGTCGGCAACTTCAGGGGTAGAGTTGATCTGAAGGTCTCCAGTCTGGTGAACGAGGTCGAAGGAGACAGGAGTCGGCGCATTGTTTGTGACAATGACAGTCTCATTCATCGCGGTTTCGTAATCATCCAGGACAACGGTAACATTGTAGGTCCCGGTATCAAGATTATTCAGTGTTGTGTTCGTGGAACCACTCGAAGTGCTGTTAAGGAAGATCTCGGCACCTTCAGGGGTAGAGTTGATCTGAAGGTCTCCAGTCTGGTGAACGAGGCCGAAGGAGACAGGAGTCGTCACATTGTTTGTGACGATGACAGTCTCATTTACCACAGTTTCGTAGTCATCCAGGACAACGGTAACATTGTAGGTTCCGGTATCAAGATCGTTCAGAGTTGTATTCGTGAAACCACTCGAAGTGCTATTCAGGAAGATCTCGGCACCTCCAGGGGTAGAGTTGATCTGAAGATCTCCAGTCTGGTGAACGAGGCCGAAGGAGACAGGAGTCGTCGCATTGTTTGTGACGATGACAGTCTCATTCATCGCGGTTTCGTAATCATCCAACACCACCGTAACATTGTAAGTCCCAGTGGCAAGATCGTTCAGGGTTGTATTCGTGGAACCACTCGAAGTGCCGTTAAGGAAGATCTCGGCACCTTCAGGGGTAGAGTTGATCTGAAGGTCTCCAGTCTGGTGAACGAGGCCGAAGGAGACAGGAGTCGTCGCATTGTTTGTGACGATGACAGTCTCATTTATTGCAGTCACGTAGTCATCCAGGACAACGGTAACATTGTAGGTTCCGGTATCAAGATTATTCAGGGTTGTATTCGTGAAACCACTCGAAGTGCCGTTCAGGTAGAGCTCGGCACCTTCAGGAGTAGAGTTAATCTGAAGACCACCAGTCTGGTGAACGAGGCCGAAGGAGACAGGAGTCGTCACATTGTTTGTGACGATGACAGTCTCATTTACCACAGTTTCGTAGTCATCCAGGACAACGGTAACATTGTAGGTTCCGGTATCAAGATTATTCAGGGTTGTATTCGTGAAACCACTCGAAGTGCCGTTCAGGTAGATCTCGGCACCTTCAGGAGTAGAGTTAATCTGAAGACCACCAGTCTGGTGAACGAGTCCGAAGGAGACTGGAGTCGTCACATTGTTTGTGACGATGACAGTCTCATTTACCACAGTTTCGTAGTCATCCAGGACAACGGTAACATTGTAGGTCCCGGTATCAAGATCGTTCAGGGTTGTGTTCGTGAAACCCCGCACAGTCCCGTTCAGGGAGATGCTCGCACCATCAGGCGTCGAGTTGATCTGCAAACCTCCCATCTCATGAACAAGGTCAAAGAACACATCCGTTGTCCCGCACTGCGATACGTTCACATATTCATTGGTCGCCGTGTAGTAGTCGTCCAACATCACCGTCACATTGTGATCGATATCGGGGAGAATATCTACCACCGTCGCATTCGTCTGCACCGAACAGTTCACCCCGTCGATCCAGATCCATCCGCCGTATGGGGTGGAATTGATCCGGATTTCTCCCATCACATCCGCAAACGGGGCAATGGTGTGCCAGTCCGAGAGCTCCTCAAGCCGTGCATAGACGTACTTCTCCACCGTGTTCACGCCGTTTGTGCCGGAAACTTCTCCCCACGTATCATCAGTGGTGTTCCACATGGTAAACGACGATTCATTGAGCCCGGCAACATCGGCATCGATATAGTTGACATTCAAAAGCATCCAGTCCGGTGCAGTGACATTCACAAAGTGGCTGATGTTTCTGTATCCCGCTGGGTCTGCCGTCTGAGTGCCGGTGGCACCGGAGATCTTCATCCCGCCACCGAAGGTGAATGAAACAGATGTATTCACCACATCCCTGAACGTGAGATTCGTGAAGCTGACGCCGGAGCACTCACCACTCACGAAGAAGTCGTCCCCGGCACTGGTATTCGCACTGATATCCAGAAATGCCACATCATCGGAGGAGGTAAGATAACACCCGCCGGCATAAGCATCAGCGGTATTGTCTGTATAGGTGACATTGGAGATTTCGGCGTCCCCGGAACTGTAGAAGTAGGTGCCGCCTCCCACTTTCGTTGCGGCATTCCCGGTGTAGGTGGAATCAGTGATACGGGCGTAAGCGGAATTGTACCAGTAACATCCGCCACCGTTCTGGTCAGCAGTGTTATCGGTGTATGTAGTCTTGCTAATCGCTGCAGATGGTGAAGATGAGAAATAACATCCACCGCCGTACTGGGCAGTGTTCTCAGTGTAGGATGAATCGGTGACTTCTGCATTCGTTGACCCGCTTAAATAACATCCACCACCCCTCTGGTCAGCAGTGTTATCGGTGTATGTGGTCTTGCTAATCGCTGCAGATGGTGAAGATGAGAAATAACATCCACCGCCGTACTGGGCAGTGTTCTCAGTGTAGGATGAACCAATGATTGCACCATTACCTGATTCCTCAAAATAACACCCACCTCCCCAGACTGAGGCAGTGTTATCGGTGTACGATGTATCAGTAATAGATGGATTGACAGATTTTGCAAAGTAACACCCACCTCCATAATTCGCGGAATTGTTCGTGAAGGTCGCATCTGTCACAACAGCATTGTCGGCATTATAGTATGACACAGCGCCGCCTTTTGCATATGTACTGGAATTTGTTGCACAGTTATTCAGAAAGGTCGTACGGGTCAGGACAGAAGTCACAGAATCCCGAATATATACTCCCCCACCCCGGTACAAAGCTGAGTTATTCGTAAAGACCACGTCTGTCAGGTCAGGACTTGCGGAATAGGAGACAAACATCGCGCCGCCATGTTCCCCCGCACTATTGTTCACAAAGGTTGTGTCTTTCACCTCGAGGTCATCGACATATTTGATACTCACCGCACCGCCGCTATCATCGCTGTCGGAAGTGGATACAACATTCCCGGAAAAGACACAATTGGTGATATTCAGGCCCTGAAGATGTGCATTACTGTCAGCGCTCCAGGCATAAACACCGGCACCATTGCCCGCATAGGTATTTTCAGAGATATTGAGGCCCTGAAGGGTGACATTATCTGCATTGATGGTGATCGCAGAGTCCGTATGTGAGGTGTTTGTCAGAAGTGGCCGGGACGGGGATCCGTCCCACTGCTGTATCGTGACATTTGCCGTGTCAATCGTGAACCCGCCTTCATAGGTGTGCCCCTCTGTCCCCCAGATTTGGATGGTGTCACCGGTGCCAATCTCGGGAATGGCTGATACATTGGAGTAGTTCCCACCTCCCCCGTCAATATGCGAAACATTCCAGACCACAGGGTGGACGATTGGGATGGGGGGCAGAGGGGCAGATTCATCTCCTGGCACTGCCGATACCGGCATCACAACCGCACTACTAAAGAAAATCAGTGCAATGAATAGAAAACAAACGAGCGATTTTCTCTGAAGGACAGATGATCGCAATACTATATAGTAAGATGATGTGGAGGGGGTACTCATACAAAAATATTCTCACAAATGTGTATAAACATATATATTTTTGCTTAGTTGCCGATCCAGACATCATGCATTCCATCCGGAGAGAGTATTATGATAATTATGGGACCAAAGAACGGCATCCTGCACGAATCCCGGACAAAAAAATCCCGAAGCACATACGGGGAAAACATGGATTGTGTTTCCTGAAATCCGGATGAATACCTATTGACAATCAAAGCATTCCGGCATGGCAATCCAGCGCACACCAGAGCCGCATGTCAAAAATAGACCCAAGGCGGAATATTCCCTACCATAAGAAACAGAGTGACATAACTATCCATGTTAGGAGGGAGGAGAAGGCAGGAACAGGTCTTTTCAGAGGGAAATTGTTCCCACCCTGCCACGGTAAAAATCATATTTTAAAATCATATCCAAAAGACACCGGTCCTGTGGTATGTGGTCAGAAGGGGACCGTGTGTCTTCCAAAAAAGTATTCTAAAAAGTATTATTATTGATGGGATTGGTATGGAAAGGGGGCCATGTATCCTTTTGTGTGCTGGCACAGAAGGAGGGAGGGCATGGCATCCTGCCTTTCACGAAATGGTGGGATAGTTTTTACTCAGTTGAAAGCTCGCCACGGTGTGAACCGTTCCCGGCATCTGCGGGACGGTTCTCCTGCATGAAGGTGTGGACAGCCTCGCGGTCACCATCTTCAATTGCAGTTTCAAGTGCGGTCGTGTCAACGCCGTTTGCCTGCATCTTCACGATCATTTCCTGCATATGTTCTTCATTCATTGCAGGCCGGTCTTCGTTCATTGCCGGTGCATCGGCAGGTTTGTTTTCCTGAAGGAAGGCATGGGCAGATCCCTGGTCACCATCTTCAATTGCAGTTTCAAGGTCGGTCGTGTCAACGCCGTTTGCCTGCATCTTCGCGATCATTTCCTGCATGCGTTCTTCGTTCATTGAAGATCGGTCTTCATTCTTTGCCGGTGCATCTGCAGGTTTGTTCTCCTGCAGGAAGGCACGGGCGGACACCTCGTCACCGTTCTCAATTGCGGTCTCAAGATCAGTTGTGTCAACGCCATTTGCCTGCATCTTCTCAATCATCTGCTGCATGTGCTCGCCGTCCTGCATGCCGCCGCGTCCCGCTCCGTCGCCTGCACCCATTGGTGCAGCCATCGCAGCGCAGACACAGAGCACAGCAAGGCCAGTCAGTGCAAATACAAATTTACTGCTTTTCTTCATTTTTTTCACCTGTTTTTCGGGTCAGGGCAAGGGGGTGGAACTCCTTCCCGGCCTCTGTTCATACGGTTCACGCAGAGGGGTATAAATGCATAAAATGGAAGAGTGAGAACGATGGAACCAAATGGTTCAACGTTGGCACTTTCTGATTATAACTAACAGCCAGACAAATTCATTCACCGTCTGTCCGGATACACACTATTTTTTCACACAGGATACCTTGAGATTGAGAGACAAACCATCTTTTTCCATCTTTTTTTGCTCTCAGTGTCACTCATCACAAAGTGAACCAACACATTCACTGCGGCTTTGTTTTCAAATACAGAGAATATGGCAATGTAAAAATGGTATGCCAAAATCTCATTCATACCCCATCCTGCCGGGAAGACTGATATCACCTGCACCACCCGAATAGTTCAGAATCTGCATCTTATCTCTGTCTCTCATGCAGGTGATGACACGTTATTCCAAAGATTCTCACAATTCCCTTTCATGAAGAAGAAAAAGACGATACAAAAAAGGCAGACCCATCACCCGTTTATCTCAATAGTGCTGACGAATTTTTTTCTTAAAACAGCTCATCCTTTCAGAATTCGGCACATCTAAAAAAGAAGACGGGATGAATATCTGCACCAGCCCCGGTTGTGTGAACAGGGCCGGTGTCTTCCTCATCCAGTGGCTAATAATTGTAATAGAAAGGGAGAGGTGGAACACACCCGTCTCAATTACTATATGGCGGGAGTGTTCATCAAATGTGGTATTCGCAAACCTGTTTCTATGGCATTTATTGCTGGGGAGGCAGGCCGTCCTGCCGTTCTCCAGCCCCACCGTTTGCGGGCTGGTTCTCCTGAATGAAGGCCATGAAAGCATCCATATCGCCGTCTTCAAGAGCCGCTTCGGCGTCAGTGGTATCAATGCCATCCGCCTGCATCATATCAAGCATCTCCTGAATCTGTTCAGCATCCATTTCAGGCATACCTTCAGGCGCCATGCCCTCCGGGGCGGAACTATCTGCCCCGATAGTATTCACGCTTTCATCAGCAGCCACTGTCTCATAGGAGACGGTACTGACGACTTCGGGTTCATCAGCAGGCACCGTCTCATAGGAAACGGTACTGACGGACCCGATTTCATTGTCGTTGCCCATCACAAAGGGAAGAACAACTGCTGCACATACGCAGACCACAGCAAGGCCGGCGATTGCAATCATTATTTGTGTGCTTTTTTCCATAACAGGGACTCCTTATATTATATCCATTTCAGGCGGGGATGTATCGTCCCGGCCTCTGTTCATACGGTTCACCGGGAGAGGGATAAATGCGAAGAATAGCGGAGATTCTACGAATAAACCACAGGGTTGCATGGTATATCAGACGGTGTTATCCGGCACAGGCACTGACGCCAGGACGAAAATCATCCGACAATACCCATTTTTTTACCGGTTGCGTCAGTAGTGGGGTACAATGAGAGACACACTGCATGAAAATCCGGATGAAATTGTTTCCTCCATTGAGGTATCGGAAAACGGTCCCTCCATTGCACACAACATAAAACGCCTCTGAAACTCGAAGGGGTGCCAATAGCAAAACCACATCAACCATGATACTCTGCCGCTGTATAACCAATTGAAGAACAAACCGTTCTGCACATGACGGGAGCCACTATTCCAAGAAGTTTGAGGATGAGGATAAGAACTGAACAGGAGGGTCATATTTATTTGAGACCATGCCCTTTCCTGTTTTTTACGAGGAATTATTAAAAATTCAGGTCATCGCCGGTATTTGACCGCTTCCTCCGGACAGATTTCACTGCACATACCGCATTCAAGACAGACACACTCATTGATTCTGTAAGGAGTGCCCTCCTCGATTGCATCTTCCGGGCAGATTTCCTGACACTGTCCGCACTCGATACATGCGTCAGATATGTAATATGCAGATTTTTCCGGTTCTTTCCCACCAAACCCAAATCTGAGTCGTTTTGGTTTGGGTGTCGAGAGGTCAAATATCTCTCCTGCGCCCGCATCAATATAAAATACCTCAAGAATGGAGACAGCATCGCCATACATCTCTTTGATATGGGGATTTTTGTCCAGTACGGACATCCTTACCTCCGTTTCTGCCTTTTTTGCACAGCCCTTTGCCCGTACGGAAATGTAATCCTTATTCATGCCCGAAATTGCAATTTCAGGATTTTTCATGAGCTGTTTATAGAAATGCTTCCCTCGTGCGGTCAGGAAATAAATCGCGTCCCCCCTGATATCCATCAGGTCAATAATCCTGACTTCAGGTTTATTGTTGTCACATGTCGCAAAACAGAGATCACGTATCTCATGCATGAGTTCAAACGCCCTCTCTTTTATTTCGTCATTCGTGGCATCCGGTTTTAAACCCGCAATTCCAGTCTCATCTTCAGACAATTCACTCCCTCATACGGAAAACAGTGATATTCTGTATTAAAAGTATGCCCGGACAGTTATTCAGGCGTCAAACCATGCTGGGACAGGGAACCATTACGACGGGAAATACGACGAGAAATGAGGGAATAAAAATAACTGAAGTGGGAGGGACAGGCCGTATCAAACCCCCGAAACCCGGAAACCACCCCCAGTCTCATACCTCTGTAAAAGAGATATTACAGCCTGTTTTTACAGAGACCCGGTAGCCACAGCCGGAGGTGCAGGATGCGGGTGTCACACACCTACCTTCAGCCATGTTATAGATGGAGATCTGTGTATTCAGCGCCCCGTCCTCTAATCAAAAAGGTGTATGCAAAAAAAGGATAGATGGAAAGACAGCAGCCACATTACCATGTCTGAATACCGGACCCCGGAAACACGAACCATAACGGATGGAATGCATCAAAACCCCGGTCACAAGAGTCGGTTCAATTCTTCAACCGTTCATGTGAGCCTGTTTTAATATATGAGACATGGTGGAACGTTTCATCAGTTTATATGCAGGGATGGTAACAGTTTCAGGGTTTCTGTCTCCATGTTTTTTTGCATGCGGATATGACTACCCCACTGACGAACGATGACCCAGCCATCTCGTTGAAGTGCATTGATACCTAAGTTTGCCAGTTTGAGTTCATTCACCTGAGCAAACTATCCGCTACAGCGATCAAAAATTTTCATTTTTTGTCCGGATAATCTATTTGACAGTTCGTAAATTTCACTCAATAAAATCATAAATTCCCCCAATTATGGCTTAAAATCATCGTGTTTATAGCATCATAATTCGAGTAGATGTATGTTTTCGTCTTTCGTTTCCACGAATCAACGGTAACTGTCAAATCATATAACGATTTTTTGATGAATTTTGTCGATGTGTGCTTCAGTTCAGGAATTTCAAACCAGATCAGTGAGACGAATAGTTGCACAATAAATCTAATGAGTATTGCTCCGTAAATGCTGTTATCTGTCCATAATCTCAGTGGTTTAATTTCAATTTCATTCTTCAGGGAGTGGAAAATTATCTCAATCGGATCCTTTTTTCGGTCTGTCAGAAGAACTTCGGTAAGTGTCAAATTCTTACTTGATTTTAAGCAGAAAAATCCCTCTCTGCCGTTGATAAACGTATCTTCGAGGAGCTTTACCGCATCATCTTCCGTGAGTTCAACACGTTTCGTCTTGATAGAGTGGTCCACATCAATAAACAGGTTGTTTATCCGGAAACGCTTTGGAAGGGCTTTATTCTTGTCAATGCTTTCCTGAATTTCTTTTGCCTCTTTTATCTGTCTCACCACTTTTCGGGCCCTTGATTCCAGTTGCTCTTTTTGAAGCTTTTTTGAAAAGAAGAGATAATTGACACTGCTTGTTTTCTCAAATTTCATCCGAAAAAACTAAAATAAAATATCACCATCATCCTCCGTCTCTTCTGCCAGACGGAGCGTGAACCGGATGGAAAGTCCTTTGTCATGACAACCTGGTATCCTGTCGCCCGGGCGAATTTTCCCTCCATATCTCCGAATCAAAAGGCGGGTGATGTGCAGTCCAAGCCCGCGTCCCCCCCGTTCAGTTGTAGATTCCTGAAAGAGCGAAAAAAGCTGCATCTTCTTATCGTCAGAGAGACCCGGCCCGTCATCCTCAACAGAGACGGTCACTTCACGGTCTGTTTCTTCACTACTGATCCAGATGCGCACCCCCGGCCCGCCGTATTTGATGCTGTTTCGGATTAAATTCATGAATACCACTGAGAGAAGACCATCTGCCCAGACCGTACATCCGGTTCGCATAAAGGAAATTTCTCTATCCGGGTACTGTAATATCTCAGCGCTGATAAGTGCATCAAGATTGATAGGAGTCATCTCCGTTGACTCATCAGTGATTCTTCGGATTGTGGTCACATTGTTGAGAATATCCGTGATATGATGGGTATGCCACTGAACTTTTGTGGCATACCTGCTCCCCTCTTCCATTGTATGATCCATCAGACGCTGGGAATACCCCAAAATGGCAGCATTTGCATTTTTGATGTCATGGAGCATAATATCAAGGTAGAGACTTGCGTCGCTATAGGCATCTTCCAGTCTGTCCTGCAAAATACCACGAAGAATCGTACTCCCAATCTCTTTACCTATCATCTCAAGCGTCTTCTTCTCAAATGTGGAGAAGGAGTAGCGTGACCGCCTCCCGACATAGAGTGCACCAACAACAACAGAGTCAGATATCAACGGAATACCTGCATATGAGATTGCATCTATTTCTTCCAGCACCTTTGAATCAATTGGTCCGGGAGGATGATTCGGCAAGTTATCCACATAATGTTGTTGCATTGCAAAAAATACCAGATTAAACGGATAATCCAGAACATTCTGCCGCATTCGTGTCTCAATAAATTGTTCGGGAACGCCGGATGATGCAACAATCGTTGCCCATTTTGCATCCGTATCCCGCAGGTATATCCAGCCAAGATCAAAATTCATCTCACGGGTAACTGTCTGAAGAATCTCCTGAAGCATATCGTCTAAAGTATCAACCGAGTTTGCCACCTTCATGACTTCATTCATCATTAAAAGCTGGTTGTTGCGTTTCAGAAGTTCTGACTCAGCATTCTTCCGCTGGGTAATATCACGAAATACTACCAGAAGATTACGGGAGTTATCCCGTAAGGGAACAAGGAGAATCTCCACATTGATACTGCGTGTTCTGCTGGTGCGAAGCTGATCTTCAATCACCCGGGGGTCAGAGGGTGATGAACCGGCATGAGATTTCATGGTATCTAAGATTTCTGAAAAATCGTTGTGTACCAGACGGATTTTCGGAATACCGTCCTTCAGAAACGCATTTTTCCCCAGCAGTTTGTGTGCCTCCGCGTTATAATACCGACATGCCGTATCATAAAGAACAATGACTGCATGAGGATATGACTCAAATATTTCAACCGGGATTTTTCCGTAATCCTCTTCAGAGCGAACATTCTCTCCATCATCCCGAATCCCTAATGAAGGAGAGGCAGGAGGAACGGGATAAATTGTTGCAGCAACAAGACAGGAACCGGGTATCTCAGAAACCGATATCAGTGACAAGACACCAACCCCCTCAGAATCAATCACATGTGCACGGACGAAAGTTCCGGGCCTGAAAAGGTCACAAATATCCCCAGCTGTATCTTTTTTTTCCCCCTGTGAATCACAGGGACAGATAATGTCCCTGACATCAGGCGAGGCAGCCAGAAAATCTTCCGGATATTGATATCTATTTTGAAATGCCTTGTTTGCAAAGGTTACACTCCACTTTTCCCCGAAAAAAATGATCGGGATTTCAGAATGACGGATATATTCATAGTACTCATGAATACCCGATTCAATACGTTCCGTTTGGAATGGTGGGGGGAGTTCATTCTCTGCTGAATTATTCGGCATAGATGGCAGCACCCGGGATCAGGTGTAACAGATAAGATGTACCTGTCAGAACAATTGAAAGTATGGATTTATAGTTATTCCTGAACTTAGTTCAGCAAATATATAGAGCCATTCAATACCGTGGCAAAGGATACCCATGCAAGATACGGGATGAAGAGATATCCTGCCCGTTTATTGATGCGAAAGAAACTGATTGTTACGGCAAGAATGAAGATCCAGAGGATAATGATCTCAATAAGCCCATAAAGGGGACTTTGAAGGGTGAAAAACGCATATGACCAGAGAATATTGAGAACCAGCTGACAAGAGAACAGCGCCGTTGCAATTCGAACGTCAGCCCTCCCGGTGCCTTCTGCCAGAATGAGATACAGGGCGATACCCATCAGGATAAAAATGGTTGTCCATGCAATCGGAAATGCCACATTCGGTGGAATAAACCATGGTTTTATCAATTCATCCGCATACCATGATCCCGCTCCTGTAGCCGTAAAAAACGATCCGACAAATCCTGCGAGATTTGTCAGTATCACACATCCAATGAGAAGCACCGGATTGCGGATATTAAAACCCCCCTGACCCACCACCTGATTCATAAGATATGAAATATGATCAAAATGGTAATAAACCTTTTTGAACTCATTACCACAATCCCAAACCAATTATCTACACGGTGCAAACCACTAGACACTGACAACAGGTATTATAGATGGCTGAAATAACACGTGATAAAATCCCGGAATATGTTCTCTTCGATATGGATAATACCCTCTATGACTTCCATTTTGCCAAAACACAGTCATGTGAGGCAGTCACAAATCTCGCAGGAAGCGGAGAGGGTATGGAACTTTTCCGGTATTTTATGAGTGGAACACATGGGTTTGAACACCACAACAATATCCATGATTTTCTGGAAGACCGCGGTATCTTTGAACCACGCCTGTATGAAGAAGCATGCGCGGTTTACGAAGAGGTGAAGATTGGGTCACTCACCCTCTATCCGGGAGTGGAAGAAACTCTCCTGCTTCTTGCAGATGCCGGAGTATCCATGGCAATTATCACTGATGCTGAGAGCAGTCAGGCAGAAAAACGTCTGGCAGCAACCGGCGTCAGGGATTACTTTGATGGCGTAATGACGCCCGACCGGTCAGGAGTAAGAAAACCAAAGCCTGAAATGTTTCATGCGGCAGCAGCCATTCTGAAGTGCGACGTACAGGATGCATGGATCGTCGGCGATAGCCCGAAACGGGAGATTGAACCCGGAAATCTTCTGGGAATGACAACTGTCTATGCAAAATATGGTGACTGGATTGGCATTCCCTACCCACGGATAAAACCAAACTACACCCTGCAGTCCTTCAGTGACTTACAGGAAATCATGCACCTGTAAAAAATAATTATACGAGAGGGGAGGGACCCTTCCCTTCTGAATAGGGCAGTGTATGCCCGGTAATCACTACCGGTGTCTGTACAGACGCAATCTTGGCAAGTATCACTTCTTTTCCAGCCTTGGTCATGGCAAATATCGGGACACCTTTGCCACCCTGCAAAAGAGCCCGTTTTCCGGCAATTTCATACAGTGCACGGGACGCACACGGGAATATAAGGTCACAGGATGCGGCAAATTTTACTGCATCTTCATCATTCGTGCCGGTGGTATGCACTGCCACAATAAAGGCATCAGGGCATACCCTCCTCAGGGTGAGAGCTTCATCTGCAGAGGCAGTGGTAACAGCAGGTGCATGATAGCCATTTTCCAGAGCCATTCGCACCCCATTTTCTGCATTGAGTGCTGCATCACGGGGAGACACCACAATACCGCCGTTTTCATGGATACGATCAATCACCGCAGGGATTGGTGTTGTTGATACCAGCCCGGACATCTTCCCTCCTATACCCTGGATAAGGCGGGGTGAGGTTGCAATTACCGTCCCTGCCCCGTCACAGGCAATCACTGCTGCATCAATGATGCCGCACCTGAGAGCAGAGGAGAGCAGTTCAGATGCCCCAAAGAGCACGAAATCATCATCAGAAACCACAACACGTTCAGGAGTGCACATCCCAAATGCAGCAATGCGCCCTTCGATATTGCGGCGAATCTCCTCTTCGGTAAAATTTCGCACCGGCTCACAGAACCGTGCCGCAAGTGGACAGGAGGTAATACGTGCCGGCCCAACCGAGACCACATGCCCGTCCCGTACAACAACACGGGCACAGCCGGCTGCCTCAATAATATGCTCATCGCCCTGAGTCATCACACTAATGCGTATTACCCCCCCATATTATAATGAGAACGAATGGAGCAGGCAGAAAATATACAGACCAGACCAAAATCGAGATTCTGGGAGATTGATGCAGCCCGTGGCATTGCCATCATAATGATGGTTACCTACCACCTCCTCTTTGATCTGGTCTACTTCGGTGTGGCAGACATTGCTATTACAAGTGGATTCTGGCGGGCATTTGCGTTGACCTGCGCCTGCACCTTTGTTTTTCTTGTCGGGTTGTCCCTCCATATCAGCAGGGAACGTGCCATACAAAAAGGAGTGAAGGGGTCAGCCCTTGTGCAGAAGTTCCTCATGAGGGGTGCGTTCATTCTCGCACTCGGGTGCGGCATCACCCTTGTAACCTGGTATGTGATTGGAGGAGGATACATTCTCTTTGGCATCCTGCACCTCATCGGCCTCTCTATCTGCCTTGCACCGCTCTTTTTTCCCCTGCAAAAAAAGAACCTCATCGCAGGTGTGATTGTTCTTGCACTCGGTCTTGTGGTGACAGGGACAGTGGGGCCACTCTGGCTTGCATGGCTGGGTATTCATCCCGCAGGATTCTATTCAGTTGACTATGAACCGCTCATTCCCTGGTTCGGCCTGGTCCTTTTGGGACTGGGAGCGGGTGCATACCTCTACCCGAAGGGGCGTCCCCTGCGGCAAATCAGGCAGCCCTGCCCTCCGGTTACGAACCTTCTCGCAACGGCCGGCAGGCACTCACTTCTGATATACATCATCCACCAGCCAGTTCTGATACTGCTCATGGTAGTGGCAGGAATAATTCCTCCCGAAACCTTTGGTATTTTTTAAGACAGTCCTCATTATTCAGAACATCTCTTTTCACCGTTTTTTTGCAGAATACTCACGACAAACAACCCCGGACACAAAAAACCGGAGAAATTACCATGATAAAAATCACCACTCACTCACTCACTCACTCATCCCCAATATGATTCATCACATATGGGGGTGGGCTGCAGAGAAGGGGGCACCCCCTTCCTTGCTTTGAATGATCCTTCTTACTCTGGATCATCCTTCTTACTCTGAATGGAATCTGAGATAATTCAGCGAATACCAAAAAATATTATTTTTCACGGGAAGAGAAGAGCGGCACATCGGCAAAGGCATTCACATCAAAGACCCCGCGTTCGGTCACCCGGATTTCAGGAATGACCGTGAGTGCACAAAAGGAGAGATACATAAACGGATTTTCGATACACCCGGTTGTCCGGATGCATGCCTCAAGTGACCGGAGGGCTTCTGCCACTTCGTCATACGGAAGAGATGACATCAGGCCACCGCATTCCAGCGGCAGAAATGCAGACGTATCCCCTGAGACTGCTGCCATGCCGCCGTCGGCTGCAATGACCATCTCTGCGGCACGAATGATGGAGGCGTCATCACTTCCAACGGCGATGAGATTATGGGAGTCGTGGGCCACACTCGCTGCTATAGCTCCGTCCCGGATGCCAAACCCTTTCACAATCCCGACACCACAACCGGCACTGCGGTAGCGGTCACAGACGACTATCTTCAGGAGATCACGCAACGGGTCGGGAAGGGCTGCCCCATCAACCTCTTCAGAAAGGTCGCGGGTGAGAATCTGGCCCAGCACCAGACCCACCACACGGGCCATCCCGGACCCGTGAATGGCGATGGACTCCTCAGTCAAAGGAGCACATGAGAAGGGCACATGCAGGACATCAGGGAGTCGGTATCCGGGATCCGTCCACCTGACACCCAGAATGTAAGTGTCTGTTACCGTGCACGGCCCGGCATCGTCCAGTACACAGAAGTCAGCCCGCCGGCCAGGTGAGAGAGCACCACGATCATTCAGGCCAAAACGTTCTGCAGCAGAGAGGGTAGCCATCCGGAATGCCGTCTCCGGTTCAATACCTGCGGCAACGGCCCTGCGGATACAGTCATCGATATGCCCGTCTTCTGCAAGCATATCTGCATGTCTGTCATCGGTTGCAAAGGAACACCGGGGGGCAGTCACAGGAGTCACAACCGCAGCCAGCGCAGCGAGGTTCTTCTCTGTTGACCCCTCACGGAGCATAAGATACATCCCTCGCCTGAGTTTTTCTGCAGCCTCTTTGGCACCCGTGCATTCATGCTCGCTCTGGATGCCTGCTGCAATATAGGCACAGAGTGCTTCCCCGGAAAGGAGCGGTGCATGGCCGTCCACAACAGGAGACAAACCAATTTTGCAGAAGAGATCAGCGTCTTCTGCAAGCACACCCGGCACATTCATAACTTCTCCAATACCGGCAATTCCCTCTTCACCAACAAAGGCTGCGAGTGAGTGGCAGGAGAGAACAGCTCCTCCCCTGTCAAGCGGTGTCGCCGGCACACAGGAGGGAAGCATCAGCCTGATATCCAGAGGGACTTCTGAACGCTGACGCAGCATATACCGCAACCCTGCAGTACCCGCAACATTCGCAATCTCATGCGGGTCAGCAAAAACGGTGGTTGTCCCATGCGGAATCACGGCCCGGGCATACTCTGCGGGAGTCAGAAGAGAACTTTCAATATGCACGTGGGCATCAATCAGACCAGGGATGACACGTTTTCCCCGCAGATTGATGATATCTCCTGCAGAATAGTTTCCAAACCCTGCAATCCGTCCATCTTTCACACCAAAAGAGGCATTATCCTCCCATTCCCCCGTAAACGGACAGAAAACTCTGGCATTGATAAAAACCGTGTCGCAGGGTTCTTTCCCTGCGGCAGCCTGAATAAATGAAGCCACTTTCTCAGACCTCAAGATCCTCAATCACACAACCAACCCGCTCACCATCTTCCATCATATAGACATAAAGACGATAAGGGCCCGGCTGCAGGTCTGCATCAAATGTGACATCATTTATTCCTGCATTAAGATGCACGGAACGGACAATTTTATCCACTTCTACCTGTTTGAAATCAGAGAGATCAAAGACCGTGATCTGCATTGACACATCTCTGGCTTCCGCTTTGTTATCCACAGAGACGTGCACACCATCACCATTGTACGAAACACTCCCGATGGAATATGACAGGCACCCTGCAGAGACGGCAACCACAGCCAGAAGAAGGATAAGACCAGTTACAACACCAATCCTGGACATAATTGATGTAAGTAAAACCCGGAACAAATTATACTATTTGCTTTGTACCGGACGCGCACTCTATTTTTATTGGAAATGGATATCCAGAAATTCACGCAGTGCTTCTGAAGTATTGCATCCATTCACCGCTGAAATCTCGGGGGAAAAAACAGAACATGTAATAGCATGATACCTGCCGGGTTGAGAATCAGGATGGTCACATTTGTTCAGAAAAACAGCATACGGACACCCGGAAGCGCTGAGTGAGGCACATAACCCCTCAGTCAATCCATCCAGATCATGCGTGGTATCAGCTACGACGATTGCCCCATCCATTCCACGGGAGAGAATATCACGCACAAATTCAAACCGTTCCTGCCCAGGTGTACCAAATAGATAGATTTTTCGGCCGTTTACCAGCGTTCTGCCGAAATCAAGCCCGACTGTTGTTGAAACCTCACATTTATTCGCTTCAATATGCCGGGATTTGGGATCAATTGCTCGTATAAATGATGATTTTCCGGCATTATATGCACCAAAAATCACAATCTTCAGTCTGGAATGATCCATTCAATGTATCTGTTTGTTTTATGCTTCATATAAGATTTTAGTCAAAAATAGACATTTTCGTGCCGGGAACAAACAAAGTGTTTTTCCCCTGATACCACAAAATTCCAATTAACGATTGCAGATGGGAGAAACCTGATGCCGGTAATAACATTTACACACCATAAAGGAGGTACCGGAAAAACCACATCATGCCTGAATAGTGGAGGTTCTCTCAATACTAAGGGAAATAGAGTCCTGATTATTGATTGCGACCCTCAGGCAAATGCAACCACCGGGCTTGGACATGACCTACAGGAAGAACAGACAAATATGTATGACGTCTTTATGTCAGGGACGGAAGGATTTGACCCGGTAAAACTCAAAGACATCATCGTTTCAACTGAATCAGGCATTGATCTCTGCCCCTCATCACTTGACCTTGCAGGGGCTGAACCATACCTGTATGAACGGGAAGACAGACTCTTTGTTCTGAAAGAAGCGATAAAGCCAATTCTCAGACGGTATAGTTACATTCTGATTGATACCCCACCCAGCATGGGACAGTTTGTGATTAACGGGATTGTTGCAGCAGACCACATTATTGTCACTCTTGATAACGGAATGTTTGCACGTACAGGACTTGATGCACTTCAGACCATCTTCTCTGATATTGCTGAGATTACGGGAAAACCCGTATCAGCAGATGTTGCGGTAATCACCCGTGGAAGGATGTTACAGGAAGAAATGACACCTGGAAAACAAATTTCGGATGGTTTCAGGCGCATTTTTGGACTGAAAAAAGACGAAACGTCCTCACGGAAACAGTTTGATGAGATTCTGGAATTTTGTGAAAAATCCTTTCCGCATGTATTTACCGTTCCGTATGACAACAAGGTTCACGACGCACAAAGAGAGGGGTTGCCTCTCTCACAATACGCACCAGATAGTAAGGCGGCTGTTGTTTATGAGGAATTAGCCGCTGTTATTAAAAAATGGAATTAGTGGGAAATAAGGAGCTGAATTCATATGGCAGATAAACAGAAGAGACCGGGTCGAAAAGCACTCTTCACCGGAGTACAGAATCAAAATACCCATACAGAAAAAACAGAAGAGTCTGACACAGCAGAAGAGATTGAGGGAACAATTTCTGCAGCACTTGATAATATAATTAAATACCCAAACACCGGAAATATCTCTCTGGAATCTCTTGATTCCTCACATGATAGTATAGTCATATCCATCAATGCAGCCCTCAGCGCTGTGCGTCGTGCCGCAGATGAAGAACTGCATGCAGCACAGAAAAAAGCGGATGTATTAGCTGCACAATCAGCAGAAGGGGAAAAGACGATTTCATCCCTGAAAGCAGACCTTGAAAGTCAGGAAAAAATTGTCCAGTCCCTGACAGAAGAACTCAGGGAGGTTGTCTCTGCTGAAAAAAAGACGCACGAATCGGATAATACACAGCTTGCAGCAGATATCAGAGGAAAGGACGATGAAATAATCCGACTCGGAAAAGAAATTGTTGTGCTCACTGAGGAGGCAACATCACTTCGAAGAGAGGCTAAAGAGGCATCCGGGGCAGTTAAACCGGAGGCATATGCGGAGCTGCAGCACCAATTCGATGAACTCACAAAACGCCATGCAGACCTCACCACACAATATGAAGCAGAAAAGGAACGACTTGCAACAGACATCAGGAAGAAAGACGAAGCCATTATCCATTTCAAAGAAGAGGCAGTCAAGCCGGAGGCATATGCAGAACTGCAGCACCAGTTCGAAGAACTTTCCACCCGTAATGCAAACCACATCTCACGGTATGAGGCAGAAAAGGAACAACTTGCAGCAGACATCAGAAAAAAAGACGATGCTATAACCCATTTCAGAGAGGAGGTAGCAGAACTCAGGAAAGAGGGAGCAGAGGCAATCAGACCGGAAGCATATGCAGAACTGCAACACCAGTTCGAGAATTTTACCGCCCTCCATGCAGATCTGACTGCAGAATCCGGGACAGAAATAGAACGCCTGAATGCAGAAATCAAAAATAAAGATGATGAGATAATCCGGCTCAAAGAGAATATTTCCAACCTCAGAGCGGAGACAGCACAACTCAGGAACACGATTGCAAATACACCAAAAGAAGAGAGCGATGCAGACATCCGGCAGCGGCTCGAAGATCTCACAAAACGCCATGCAGATCTGACTGTACAGAACCGGAAATCAGGGTCTGAGATTACCGGACTCAGAGGAAAGCTTCTTTCAGCAGAAAAGGCGGAGAAAAAGACAAAATCTGAAATTTCTTCCTTTAATATGAAATTATCAGTTCTGGAGACCGAAAACCATAAACTCCGTGAGAAACTGGAAGCGCAGAGGGCCACAGAGGCAACCATTCAGAAGGACGAGAAAACCGTTCGTGACCTCATGCAGAAAAATCGTGAGACAAATGCTCTGGTTATGAACAATCCCATCCCGATTCTCATCACAGACCGTTCATTTGCAATAATCGGTGCAAATCATGCATATGAACAGTTATCCGGGATCCGCATCTCAAAACTCAAAAATATGAACCTCAGGGACTTCACCCTCATTAGTCAGAAAGGGGAAGGCATCGGAAAAACGGTGAAAGCGAAAACACGGAGTTCATCAGAGATTGAGATCAATCTGCCTTCAGGAACCTATGTTCTTGAACAGTATGGCATACCCGTCCTGGGAGAAGAGGGTGCCATTGCATCGGTTTATATCTTCTACAATGATGTGACACGCGAACGCCGGGAAGCAGATGAAATCCGGAAGCGGATGGCAGAAAATGAAATTCTCCGGAAACGCTCTGATCTGATGATCGAAGAGAACCCAATGCCCATCCTCTACACAGATAGTACCTTCACCATCCAGCTCGCGAATGAAGCATATGTCAGGATGAGCGGAATTCCACGCAAAAAACTCATCGGGATGAATGCCCGGGATTTCAGGATCAAAAACCATGAAGGCGACGGGCTTGGCCATGTCATCCAACAAAAGAAACAGTCCTACGGGATTTTCACTGTTGATCTGCCGACAGGTACACATATTCTGGAACAATATGGGATCCCGGTCATTAACCCTGATGGTGAATTAAAAAATATTTTCATTGTGTACAATGACATCTCCGATGTCAGGGAAAAGGAAGCAGAAATAACCGGTCTCATGGCACACGTCCGGGAAGAGACAGAAACCCTCACGGAAAGTGCAAACAAACTGACCACTCAGATGGAGAAACTGGCATCAGGAAACCTCATGGCAGAAACTGCTGTTTCAGATACCGATCCTCTCAAAATCCTGAAAGAGCATTACAACATCTCAATCAGCACAGTCCGGTCAATCACAGTAAATGTTGCAGAAACAATTGAAACCATTCGCCATACCGCAAAAGAACTTACCGCAAGCAGCGATGAAATAAGCAGTGCCAATGTAAAGATGGCAACAGACACACAGACCATTACCGAAAATATGGGCACCCTGCAGGGAGAAATAGAGGCAGTAAGCTATGAAGTGGCAAATCTCTCAGCTTCAATAGAGGAGATCGCCAGTACTTCACAGGAAGTGATGAGGCAGTCAGAACTCTCTTCAGAAGAAGGGGCAAAAGGTGCTGAAATCGGTAAGGACGCCTCAATAAAAATAGCACTGGTGGGCGAAATATCCCAGCAAAGCCTACAGGGCATCACCTCTCTGAATGACCAGATGCAAAAAATTGGAAAGATTGTCCGAATCATCGCAGGCATTGCAGACCAGACAAATCTTCTCGCCATCAATGCTGCAATCGAGGCGGCACGGGCAGGCGAACACGGCAGGGGATTTTCCGTTGTGGCAGGTGAGATCCGCAACCTTGCAGTGGAGTCAAAGGAAGCGTCAGCAAGCATTGAAGAAATGATTGGGATGATTAAAAATGAAAGTGAAAGAACTGCTGATTCAATGCGTACGGCAGATGCTGAGATCCACAACGGGATGATCAGTGTGAATGCATCCATTGAAGCCATTAACACCATAGTCGATGTAGTTAATCTGTCAGCACAGGGAGTTGAAGAGATTACCCGTGCCACTGAAGATCAGGCAAATGCCACCAACCGCCTGATGGAAAAAGTAGAACGTGTATCACAGATGGCACGAGAAACCATGCATAGCAATGAGGATATGGCAGCACTTGCACAAGAGCTGAGTGCCTCAGCCGAAGAGGTGGGAAGTGTTGTCCATGAACTCGATACTATGGCAGAACGCCTGCATTCCCAGATAGACCGATTCAGCTTTGAAAAAGAGATTTGAGAGATAGAGATCAATGGAAAACAGAGAATTTCAGTCAGTTCTGCGTACGATAGAATCAAAAATTGGGATACAGTGTGCAAACTACAAACCAGACTATCTCCAGCGAAGAATACAGTCCAGAATGCGTATGAACAAAATGGATTCATATCCTGAATACAATTCCAAACTCATCTCAGACACGAATGAACAGGAAGCACTCCGAAATGCTCTCACCATTAATGTGACCAAATTCTGGCGGGACAGGGAAGTATTCGATCTTATAAAACGTGAAGTTATTCCGGAGATCAAACGCAGGAAACAGAGAATCAGAATCTGGAGTGCCGGATGTGCCACCGGAGAAGAACCATACACCCTTGCGCTGATGTGCCATGAAGCCAAAGTGCTGTACCCGGATGTGCAGATTACCATCTTTGCCTCAGACATTGACAGAGAAGCTTTGAAAAAGGCAGAAATGGGCATATACCAGAAAAAAGCTCTGGAAAACCTCTCAGAACCCCAGATACGCAGGCATTTTGAAGAACAGGATGACGGGTCATACCAGGTAAAACAACACCTCAAAGATCTTGTGAAGTTTTCCCGGCATGACCTGATGAGCGGACGGACGGTGACCCAGTATCTGGACGTTATCCTCTGCAGGAATGTAACCATCTACTTCACAGAAAAGCAGAAGGATGAACTTGCACGGCTGTTTGCGCCAGCGCTTTCAGAAGGCGGATACTATGTTATGGGAAAGACAGAGTATATGGGAAGGGATGTCGAGCACCTGTACGACCCATTTAATTCAATTCAGAAAATATACCGGAAAAAAAGCGCGTAATTACCGACTCTTTATCGGGAGATCATCAGGGCTTACCACATCACCCTGTGCATTTCTTTCAATATGGGAAACCCTATCCATTATTTCTTTCTTTTTCGAGGATGCTTTTATCTGAGTGAGCATAAACATGAGATTGATACCAATCACCACAATGACCATCGTAAGGCCAACTCCCATCAGGACTCCTTTTGACGTCAAAAACACAGAAACCAGCAGTAACACAAATGAGATCAGATAAAATATAATCCATGTTCGTGATTCCTGCAGATCCATAGATTATTGAAATTTGCAGCCCGATGCTATTTAATCTATGTGTATGTTTACCCGATTTTATGAAAATACCATCCTTGCACCCCTGATACAAAAAAATAGAGAAAAACAATTATCAGAAAAGCTGTGCAAGGTTATGATGTGAAACGGGCAGATATCATCACCTTTGCTGGTGCAATCATCATTGTGGCCATCATCGCAGTGGCCACACAGGGGATTGACAGCATCCCGGGTTTAAATGGATTTATTTCGCCAGAATCACCATATGAAAATCCTACAGGCGAATATTCCCCCCACACCCCACAGGCAAAACCACAGGTATGGAATATTCCAAAAAATACTGACCTTAATACCGTCTTTGTAAGTGGGGACGGAGGATATCCGGTCACGGATTTTCCAGATGACATGACGCATTTTGGAGCATCAGACCCTGAGTATCCTGAAATATGGATGCCAGGAGAGATAGTCCGGTTTGCAACATACACCGGCCCGGGCAATGGATTTTCAGAGAAATTTCATGTTCCGTTTGGATTCTGGCGGATAAATGCCAGCATGACTGCAGTCAATAAACCGGAAAGTTCTCAGCTGACCTGGATACTTGTGGACGCTGAGGACGGTGCCATTGTCACCGGCAACCAGATGCGGTATGGAGAGCATGTGACAAAGACGGTTCAGGCATCAGGTGATGCATTTTACTTCATCGTGAGTACACAGGACATAAATCAGTATGAATTCACTCTGGAAACAACAAAAGCACTGTATGGTGACAACCTGATACAGCCGGCAGTCCGGAGACTCACTGCATTCCTGAACGCAGCATAAAAAAATCAGTCATCTCACCCATTAAGGGCGAGTTCAATTGACCGTTCAAGAGAGGTAATGAGCTCGGCAAAATTGACATTCAGGGCTTTTGCCTCAGTAATATCCAAACGCATATCTGCTGGGACCAGAGTCATATTAATTCCATCCATGCGGGTATCAGAGACAGAGAGTTCTGTACGGGCAAGGGCAAGATTGCCCTGAGCGGCATGCATCTCAAGATACCAGTCATCATACTGGTAGATTTCTGCTGCGTCACCTGCATTCAGGATATGAATCTGGGCGGCTGACACTTCCCGGGCAGCAGAGACATACGCCATTTTTCCAAAAATCATTTCACGCAATGCATACGGGGCACTGGGTTCAGTGAATTCAGGTTCCGGCTGTATGGCATCCACAATTAAAAATGCCTCGTTCAGCTCCGCCTCTGCTCCCTGAAGTTTCGCATCAGTAAGTTCAGGTGGATTGGTATCCCAGTTAATTTCACAGATTTTCGTATCAGCATTATCATACAGAGATGAGGCCGATGAATATGCATCCTCATCGGTAACACATCCACTGATACAGATACCTGCAAAGAGAAATACCAGTGCAGCATATGCAAACCAAGATAAATTCATCAGTTATATACCATCGTATGTAATCATTTATTCCAGGCACAAACGGAGAAAGAAGACTCCATTTTGTTTTTACTCTCACCAGACTAGATTTTTTCGATAATGATCCGGATTTTGTCACCGGCATTCAGTCCGTGTCCTTTGGGCACATCAATGTTATACCAAAGACCAAGTGGATTGCCTTGTGTTACTGAGGCTTCGTCAGACTGGGTGCCCTGATTCATGAGACAGTCTTTATTTTCATCAATATTTGCAATAAATTCAATATCAGATACAAATTCAACGATTTTATCAGTCATACAAATGAATTTCCTGTTCAGAAGTTAATGCTTTTGTTTATGTAAGCAGCACCAGCAGTAAATCAGGAATAAAATGAACAATTGATTCAGGCATGAGGCCTGAAAAGCAGTACTTAAAATTTACGCAGCTTTCGGGAGAACACGCCATGTAGTGCTGTTCGAGTAACTCCAGCGGGAGATATCAAGCTCATCACAGATACCAGAGAGAATCGCCAGGTTTGTTCCAACTTCTTTCGGCGAAAGACCGAGGTCTTTAGCAATGTACTTGGACTTAAAGTAATGTTTTCCCGCTTTGAGACCCTGTACCAGGTATGACAGAATTTTACCCTGTGTTGCTGTATACTGGTCAGAAATACGGTTACTACGATTCATCATAACACTCCGGGAACAATTTCCATTTTGAAATTACTATAATATATACCTTTCTAAAGACAGAACTCTCTTTTTTTCAATTCAGAGACAATTTCTGATAATTATTGGTTTAACCTTTGCAGATTGACCAAAATTGAGTATCATATCCGCTATAGAAATGTTTTAGAAATCAAAGGGTAATTTCTTTAAATAACCCTAAAAAAATTATACTACGGGGAATTCCTCTATCTTTGCAATGAGGCTTTTAATTACCGATTCCCGCATTCCTTCGACGAATTTTATACTTCCAACGACAAGATGGCCTCCGCCGTTCACTCCGCCGCCGATAACCTCTTCTCTGAGTTCCCGTACCATCTTCGGGATGTTCATCAGAACACCACGTGACCGGATGACCACAAAGTCAGGCCCGAGACCCAGTGTCACCACTGGTGCACCCTCATTACGCCTGCAGAGGATATCGTGCACCTCGCCGGAGGTCTTTCCGGGCGGGGGGAAGGTAAACCGGTGGGCGTACATTTCTACATCCAGCGTGAAGAGTTTTGCAGTGTTTCCAAGTTCTTTTTCGACGACATGCGGCATTGACGCACTCAGCTGTTCTTTGATTGCAAGATTTGCTTCTTCTACAAGAAGGGCAATGAGACGTTCATGGCGGTCGTGTTCTCCATTGACATCAAGAATGTCTTTTACGATTTCCCGCCCGTCATTAAACCTGAGCCAGAACTGTTCATAATCAAGGGCAAGAGCAATATCCTTGCATTGGTCCTCGCTCCAGTCATTGCTGATAAGGTCCAGATACTGCTGGCGTTCCGGTGCTTCACTCCGGTCACCAACGGCCGCAACTGCCGGGAAGTGGCGGATTTCACTCTCTACACCGGGGAAGATCATGCGGGCAAGTTCAGCACCGAGCATACCTGCCGTTACACCAAAGTCTCCACCGACGTGGTATGGATTCACATGTGCATCGAGATATGCATCTGTGCTTTCATCGGGGTGGTGATGGTCAACAACCACAATTGAGATGTCGTATACTTTTGCCATCCGATACGATGCTTCATCCTCTTCTGTTGAGCCATTGTCCATCATGAGAATGAGCGGCAGCTTCTGGCCAAACCTGACAAAGTCTTTCAGAGCAAAGTCAAGGTCACGGGTTATATCCTCAATTTCATAGAATGGTGCTTTTGACGGAGCCCGCTTGAACATATGGCCCTCTGAGTCAAGGTCACCGCCGTTCTCGCGGATAAGGTAGGTGACGGCACGTTCAACAGCCACTGCAGCAGTAATGCCATCTGCATCGGCATGGTGGCGCAGCACAATCGGCTGGGCAGTGAATATGGCCTTCCGGATTATCTTTGCTACCTTCTGCATCTCCGGCTTGAGGCTTTCTAATACCTCACTTTCGATCATGAACGGGATGTCTTCCGGTTCGGCACGCAATTCAAGGGCTTCTGCAATACGCAGTTTCACATCTTCCCGTTCTTCACCGGAGAGAACCCGGATGTTTGAGACTTCAATCTGAAGGCGGTTGTTCCTGAGCATTACCTCACCCGAGACTGAGATCATATCTTCCAGTTCAACCTCCGGGTAGGCACGTACCCCTGCCTCAATGAAGGCTGCAGCATCCTCTGCACTTGTTTCATCGACTATGGTGAATATGGTGGGTCCTGAGGTCTGCTTTATTTGTGCAACTTCTGCTTCAACGGTGACATGTCTGCCAACTTTTTCCGAAAGGTCACCCAGCCTTATGCTTGAGAGTTTCTTTGCAACAGTCTCCATCTGGTAACCGGCAGGGACAATCTCCTCAAGATCGATGTTGCCATTTTTGCGCACTTCCCGTACACGTACGAATAATGTCTCCCCTTCACGATGATCGGTCTTCACATTCGATTTGTGTATCAGACCCTTTATTCGGTCATTAAGATACACAAACGTGCCAAAATCAGCAAATCCCTGCACACGCACGGCATATACTTTGCCTTCTTCCACATCACCCAGATCACATGCTGGTGAGAGGCGGTAAACAGTCATTTCTCCATTCGTCATTTTATTTTCACACTCGGCTAATTATTTTCTACATTCGGTATATTCACGTTCCGCGGGAGAGATCATACAGACGGCATTCTCCATCCCGTCGCCCTTTGGCTATGATAAGATCACCGGAACGTAATTTTTCATCCTTTCTCGGACGGTATTTCCATTTATTCTGATGCCTGACAGCAAGGACAACCATACCGGCCACCGTTGTCAGTGAAGCTTCTTTCAGGCTTTTTCCAGCAAGTTCAGAACCTTCGTGCACTTCAATCCGTGAAATGATTTCATCTGACTCACGTACAATCTTCTTAAAAACGGGCGGAATCTCGATGTCACGCAATATGACATCAATAATAGAACCTGCGGCGTTTGTAATATTATCTGCAAATGATGACATATAGAGTAAACCACGCAGGTACTCTACATTTGAGATGCGTTTGGCGGCTTCAAGAATCCAGAGATCCAGATTATACCGCATGTCATCCATACGGGTCCCAAGGGAGACTACTTCATCGGCCACCTCCCTGTTGTTAAACAGCAGCGATGTATATGCAAGGCCGACTGCAAACTCTGAAACATCCTTCATCTTGACAATCAGACGGACAGCCCGGTCAAGGTCTGTCACAACACTTCCTTCAGGAGACTCATCGATTGCCGGGATCTCTGCCCCGCAGAGATCATACAACGGGATAATACCGCTCTCAGGGCCTTTTGCAATGATGATATCACCGTCAAGAATACGGGTGTCGCGCTCGGGGTCATAAATCCACGAGACTCCTCGCCTGATTGCAATGACACGCATTCCGGTCATACTCTGGAGTTTCTGCTGGCCCAGAGTGACACCATCAATGATGCTCTCTTTTGCAACAACCACACGTTCGGTAACCTCTTCGGCATCCGGCATCGCAAGCCGGAGTTTTGCAGGAAACTTCACATCTTTCAGGATGATGGTTGCAATCTCAGAGGCAGAATTTGAAATTTTTTCTGCCGCTTCACTGACCTGCAGCATCCCGCTCATCGACTCAGCTTCCTCGACCCTCCGGGCCCCGAGAATACTCTGTATCCGTGCCTGGTAGACCAGTTGGTTCATCCGTTCTTCAAGGGTGATAACTTCCTGGGCAATCTCCCGGCTTTCAAAAAGAATCGCAGAATAAGCAAGATCAACCATCAGTTCAGAAATATCCTTCATTTCAATAAGTACATCTTTAAAACTGACCGGCTGGTACTCTAAATCACTCATGGGTGTATAGTCCTTGTATGATACTCTTTGTCGTATCTGATATTATCGTATATCCTTATATGAGTATATTAATAACGGCGACAAGGATACCCGCACCAACCAGATCTATTGTACTTGTTATCACCGGAATGCCGAAATTATCCGGGTCAAGTCCGTACCGGAAGGACAATCCTGCAGTTGCATAGGCAATCAGATTTACCATCGTTATGACAACAAAACCGGATATGGTACAGATACTCATGAGCACAAAAAGGCCGGGGGATGATATGCCCATAATAAGAGATGCCTCCTGGGCAATCAGGCCAATCAGGGGGAAGACAAACAGTGCATAGATATATGATCCGCCAAACTGTTCCAGCACCGTCCGTTCAGGATACACCTTCACATCAATTTCACCCATATGCATACCTGTTGCGAGCCGGGAACAGAGAATCCCTCCAATCGAACCACAAAGCCCGGTAAACGGCGGAATGATGATCAAAAACACGGCAAATTCGATGAGCTGTTCCAGATCAAGCGTATATGTCAGCCCTGCAAGTGTTCCGACAAAGGACAGAATCAGGAGAAGCGGCAGAATTTCACGGTTTATCTCAAATACCGGTTCATCAAGGTACACGGAATAGACAACACAGGCAACACTCACGAGAAGCACAGCAACAAAGAGGACATTGAGCAAAAAAGGTGCCAGAGTAACAAAGAACAGGGTTGTTATGACAAGAACAGGCAGAGTGACAATATCTCCTGCTGTTGTCACAGTAGGTGCCGCGATCATATCGAGATCAAGACCAAAGCGGTAACTGACAAGCACCACGAGGAGCGTGATACCCATTACAATGAGCCCTGAAATAATGCCGGACACAACCGAGATGACCACATAATCAATAGCGCTCAGACCCTCAATGCCAAATACAACGCTTATGCCGGAGACGATGAGGCCCAGCCAGAATCCAATTATTACCGTTGATAAAAAAGATGCCCGAAGATTTGATCCCAGCACAGAATCACGGGAAAACTCTACTTCAAATGCCCCCAGGTGCATCGATGAGGAGAGGCGGGATGCAAGCACGCCGGATATACTCCCCCGCATATTTATGGACGGGGGTACCATGACCATCAGTCCCGGAAGAAGATAGATGACGTCACGTGCTGAACCGAGATAGATACCGGCGGCGCTTGCGGCAAACGCACATATTAACAGAGCAATGAACCCGGTTAAAAACAGACGGGTTCGGGTGGATATCTGTAGCTCCAGTTTCATCACCTTCCCCTGTCATTTTTTATCAGCTCCGGTATGGTATTTCAATTATTTCGAGATCAACAGGCGCAAACACCTGCCCTGAATAGTGTTCCCCTGCATCCTGTATATGCGTTATCGTATTGGTATAACGAGAACTGGTATGAACAAGGGCGAGACGGGCAGCGTCAATCTGGGCTGCAACCATCCCAGCATCTGCTGCAGTGGAATGAAACACCTCGGGTGCACGGTCTCTCTCACTCTCGTCAAAGGTGGCATCATGAATAAGGAGATCAGCATCCATGCCCCATCCCAGCCAGGAGCGCACATTTGGACGCGTGTCACCGGTGTAGATTATTTTCCGTCCGGGACGCGAGGGGCCAACCACCTGGTCTGCGGCCACAACGGTCTCCACCCCATCCGTTTCTATGGTGATATCCTCTCCGCGCTGAAGTTTCCCAAAGAGACGCCCCTCCGGCACACCAAGCCGGATTGCCTCTTCACGGTTAAATCTGCCCGGGCGTGCATCCTCTTCAAGGATATACCCCAGCCCCGGAATTCCGTGCTGAGCAGAGAATGCACGGATCTTGTAACCTTTGAATGGTACCACATCCCCATGATTCAGGGCATGGGCTTCCAGCCTGAAACCAGGAGGTTTCTTAGCAAGTTTCAGGATGCCGTCAACAAACTCGTCCACCCAGCGGGGGCCGTATATGGTGAGCGGTTCTGTCCGGCCCATAAATGAGAGCGTATGAATCAGCCCGGGAACTCCCAGATAATGGTCTGCATGCCAGTGCGAGATGAAGATGGCATCAACCGTAAAACCAGTCCGCGCCCGCATCATCTGCTGCTGCGCCCCCTCACCGCAGTCAAAGAGCAGGGAATCTGCCCCACGCCGAATCATAATACATGCCGGATTCCGGTTCGGCGTAGGGAGGGCCCCCGCCGTTCCAAGGAAATAGACCTGCAACGTTTCACCTGCTATTGAAAACACCTCCTGAAAACGTCTCTGCTTACAACTGCTTCGTCCAGATTGCGACCTTCCACGACACAGATACCGTGGTATGCAGCACTGATACGGGCGCCTGCATCATCCCAGTCAATGGTGCCTTGTCCCAAGGCAAGATGTTCATCCGAACGTCCGTGGTTGTCGTGGATATGCATATGTGTCACGGTATTAATACGGTTCAGGTAGGTTTCCACCTGACCAGTGGTGTTTGCATGCCCAAGGTCAACTGTTGCATAGATACCGTCCACACCCTCAATCATCCCATAATGTTCATCTGCTTCCATACAGAGGAAATCCGGAATTTTTGGCATATTCTCGAGACAGACGCGGACCCCGGTATCAATACCTGTTGCTCCAATCTGTCGGAGTGCCTCCTTGTGGAGGTTCCAGACCTTATCCGGCACCAGACGCCCATGAGGCGAGACATAGCCCGGATGAATCGTTACAACGTCTGTTATCTCTGCTGCCTTAGTGACACATATCTGCATCTGCCGGATAGATTCGCAGTAGATGGGATCGTTCAGAGACCCGATATTGAGATCGGTAAAAGGCGCATGGACGCTGATGGCAAGATTTGTTGTCTCAATAATCTCCACAATTTTGGCAAACGCCTTTGGGTTGTCCAGCCGATAATTGCCATCAGCAGAAATTTCCCAGCCATCATACCCACACTCTTCAATACCATAGACCCACTCCGGTGATGACCACACCTTGGAGGAGGAGGCGAAATAGAGCGGAAGTGTCATGCACGTTCCTCCAGACACTGACGAAGCAGTGCCCGCACTGCAGTCCCATACTCCTCTATTGTCCCATCATTCATGACGGTCACATCTGCCATACCAAGCGCTGCATCCAGTCCCCAGCCGCGTTCCCGCTTGTCACGTGCAATGAGTTCAGCAGCCGAGACAACATCGTCCTCCCTGCCACGGGAGAATATTCGTTCCAGCCTCACCGCATCGGGACAGGCAACCCCTACCAGATAAAAATCAGGGAAGTGTCTTCTGAAGAGCACGACTTCAGCTTCACTGCGTATGCCGTCAATAATGACGACCTCTGTCCCGCACGCCTCCACACGAGGAATGGTAAGTTGTGCTATTGCATCACGCCCCATCTTTGCACGCAGCTGTGCTGAAGCTTCTCCCATCGATAGATCAGACAGGGTTTGCCCCGATGTACGGACATATTCACGGATTGAATCCCCCATCACCACAACAGGGATATCTAGATCTTCCGCAATACGCGAAAATTCGCCTTTGCCACTTCCGGGAAGGCCGACAATTCCAATTACTCTCATATATTTTATATCCTCAATTCAGTATTTACGGCGGGCCTGCAGAATATCTGTCAAGACAAAAGAATCAGCGATGATTATCTGACCGTTTTTATAGGTAACTTCACCATCATCCCGCGTGCGTATGCGTACAGGACGCTGTATTTTATCTGCAAGACCTTTCAGTTCATTAAACGACAGGGGAGTGATATCCCCGGAAACGCCCTGATTTAATACAAAGTCAACATCAGGCACTTCACGGGAGATATATGCCACATCATCTTCACGGCCCGGGAAGAGGGTGACCACTGCCTGAAACTCTGAGAGCGTTCCTGCGAGATATGCCTCCCGGCAAAGGGCAAGTGAACGCTGCACTTTTATTGTTACCTCGGGTTTTACTTTCAGAAGTTTGGGATAATGTTCCCATCGTGTTTTGATATCCAGATGAACAAGGTCAATAAGTGACCGTTCAATAAGTGCCTCCAGAGTATCGGGAAACACCCCATTTGTCTGGACACCGACCTTTAAACCCATTGCACGGCACCCTTCAGCGAGCGCAATCAGCGCATCTTTCTGCATCGTTGGTTCGCCGCCGGAAAAAATCACCCCTGAGATGAGCATCCGGGATGAACGAATCAGATCAAGAATCTCATCCACAGGACGGAGGTCTGATCCTGTCTGTATATTCGGATTATGGCAGTAATGGCAGTGAACCGGACATCCACGCAGAAATACCGTACAGACCGACCGCCCTCTCCAGTCAACAGTACTAATTGGAACAAATCCACCATAATTTACGTTCAAAAAATCACCAGTTAGTATATATGTTCGGGCCAAACTCATTTGAAGGTTTCAATTCTCTCAATCCCGGCATCCCCTGCCGGATGCACGCCAGACATACTAATACTGCCCAGGCACAAAACGGTACAGGCGGAAGACAATTATGAAGACGGTTGTTGCCCTGACACGCCCAGCAGATATTGATGCAGCTGCTGATTCCGGGGCGGATTATATTGAACTGCGCATCGATCTCTTTAACGCAGAACCAAAAGAGGTCTGCCAAAGGGATGACGTTCCTTTTATCATAACACTCAGGAGCAGTGCTGAAGGAGGAAAATTTACCGGCAGTCCGGCAGAGTGGTGGAAGATTGTTGAACCATGGTGTCTGTATGCGGCATATATTGACATCGAACAGCGGTTTTCTGCATATGCTCATGAGGTCCAAACGCGCGGGGTTGGTGTCATCGCATCCCTTCACCTGCCCGACACACCCGATACCGATACGCTGTATGCCTGTGAAAAGAGCCTCAGAGCGTATGGCGACATTCCAAAAATAATCACGACACCCCATTCAAAAGAAGATCTGCTGCGCCTGCTCGCCATCACTGCCGCAACCGAAGGCCCGGTATCCACCGGAACGATGGGAACGGAACTGAGGTTTGGCAGGGTTCTTACCGGTCTTTTTGGATCAGAGATGGTATACTGCCACTTCGGCACACCTACAGCAGAAGGTCAGTATCACATCGAAGAAATGCGGGAGATAATTCGCCTGCTTGAATAAAAGACAATAAAGGGAAAAACCATTTCACCAGAATCATTCAGGAATACTCCCAAAAAAAACAGCACAGGACACAAACACACCATGAACCCAATCGTATCCACCAAAGAGCAACTTCGCCAGACTCTGCATCTGCGGAGAGAAGAAATACCACCGGAACAGTATGCTGCAGATAGCGTTGAGATAACCAGACGTCTCCTGAATATTTTACGCCCCTATCAGACAATCCTTGTCTATTCATCGAAACCACCGGAAGTCGATACCCGGCCACTCATCTCCGCACTGCTTGAGGAAGGAAAAAACGTCATCGTCCCTATCATCCAGCGTGAGGACTGCAGTCTCCGGCTTTCGTATATCAGAACTCCGGATGTACTGGTACCAAGCACCTTTGATGTGCCCGAACCTCTCGGAAATGAAATCCCGGCGGACCCTGCTGAGATTGAGGTAGCACTGATTCCGCTTCTCGGGTTTGATACCGGGGGCAACCGTATCGGATATGGTGCGGGATATTATGACCGGTTTCTTGCACAGCACACCCATTTCCCTACCGTGGGTATCGCGTTCGCCGTGCAGGAATGTGATACGATACCCCATGAACCAACTGACCGGACGCTTGATGCAGTCGTGACTGAAGCAGAATATTTCATATTCTCAGAACGACTGGATTTGAAGTATTTACCCAATAAATAACCCAATAATCTCCTAAATACAGCCCAATAATACCCTCAGGTCTTCACCAGACTGGACGGGTATGCCCATCCATTTATTCCATTTTTATTCCATTTATCAAACCCTTCCCCTCTAAATATTACTCTGCAGGAAAAAGGTGCAGAACACACAAAAATCTCAGAAATCTCAACAAATTAAAATATTATAAAAACAGGCACAATACCCACCATCACTCCCCGATATGGCCAATCACACTTGGGGAAAAGTCTGCAGGGATGGGGGCTCCTCCCTCCCTTACTCTTCGTCCTTACTCTTGCCCTTACCTTCTCCCTTTCTCTGAATCTCAGTTCATTTTCACAAATATCCCCCATTACTCCGTAAAAATGCATAAAACACGAAAATATGCCAGGAATTACTCCGTCCACAATACCTTTTTGTATCCCAGACAGACATGTCCACAGCATGTCAATTCGTACGTTAAGCACAAAAGTTTTTATATTATCGAACCTTTACTATTGGTAAATATAACCGGAGACACCTCATTATGACACAAACATCACCCGTAGAAGTTACCGTTAAAGAAGCAGCACATGAAGACGCCGGACGCGGCATTGCACGCATCAGCACAGACGTAATGAACAATCTCGGACTGCGGAGCGGTGACGTGATTGAGATATGCGGCCGCGAGAAGGCCGCAGCCATCATCTGGCCGGGATTTCCGGAAGACCGCGGAAGGGCCATCATCCGCATTGACGGGAATGTCCGGGGCAATGCTCACGTGGGTATTGACGAGAAAGTAAAGATTCGGAAGGCTGAGGTGCACGAGGCGAAGAAAGTGGTCATCCAACCCACACACCCGGTTCGTCTCAGCGGATTTGAACAGTCGTTTGCACGGATAATTGCCGGACGGCCGGTCGTCGAAGGCCAACAGTTCCGCGTCGCCCTCCTTGGCACTACGCTCACCTTTGTTATCTCAAAACTCTCTCCAAAGGGCGTGGGCATTGTGACGCAGAACACTGAAGTGGAACTGAAAGAAGAACCATACAGCCCAAAGGAAGGGAAGAAGACATCAGATATTCCTGACATCCACTATGAGGACATTGGCGGACTCGGGCGTGAACTTGACCAGGTGCGTGAGATGATCGAACTTCCGTTACGCCACCCGGAGATATTTGAGCGCCTTGGGATTGAACCGCCCAAGGGTGTGCTCCTCTACGGCCCACCGGGAACAGGTAAGACTTTAATTGCAAAAGCGGTTGCAAACGAGGTGGATGCGCACTTCATCACCCTCTCAGGCCCTGAAATAATGAGCAAGTACTACGGTGAATCCGAGGGGAAACTCAGGGAAGTCTTTGAGGAGGCACAGGAGAATGCACCAACGATCATCTTCATCGATGAAATCGATTCAATCGCCCCCAAACGTGCAGAGACAAAAGGGGAGGTTGAACAGCGGGTGGTAGCGCAGCTTCTTTCCCTCATGGACGGGCTGAAGGGTAGAGGCCAGGTCATTGTCATTGCCGCAACAAACCTGCCGGATAATATTGACCCCGCACTCAGGCGCGGAGGCCGGTTTGACCGGGAGATTGAAATTGGCATCCCGGACAAGAAGGGACGACTGGAAATATTCCAGGTCCACAGCCGTGGTGTCCCCCTTGACCTTGAATCTGTCACCCTCACCGAAGAAGATCATGTGGCAGAGGGGGAAGGAAGCACCGATGAGGAACGAAAGCGAAAGAAGTTCCTGAAACCCTATGCAGCAGCTACCCACGGATTTGTCGGTGCAGACATCGCACTTCTCGTGAAGGAGGCTGCGATGCATGCCCTGCGCAAGAGCATGGTCGGCATCCAGATGGACGAGGAGATTCCGCTTGAAATTCTCGATACCCTCCGGGTTACAAAGGAAGACTTTGATGAAGCCCGTAAAAATGTTGAGCCATCTGCCATGCGTGAGGTACTCGTTGAGATTCCGGAAGTTACCTGGAATGATGTGGGCGGCCTTGAGGACATCAAAGCCGAACTCACCGAAGCGGTTGAATGGCCACTGAAGTATCCGGAGGTATTCGAACGGCTCGGCACACGGCCACCGTCCGGCATCCTCTTATTCGGCCCACCGGGAACAGGTAAGACCCTGCTTGCAAAAGCAGTCGCACATGAGAGTGAATGCAACTTCATCTCCATAAAAGGGCCGGAACTCCTCTCAAAGTGGGTAGGTGAATCAGAGAAGGGCATCCGTGACATCTTCCGGAAGGCACGCCAGGCAGCACCGTCAATCATCTTTTTTGATGAGATTGACTCACTGTTACCGCGACGGGGCAGTTACGAGGGTTCGTCCCACGTCACCGAGGGCGTGGTCAGCCAGATTCTGACCGAACTTGACGGGCTCGAAGAGCTGAACAATGTCACCATCCTTGGTGCGACAAACCGGCCGGATATGCTTGACGATGCGATGATGCGCCCCGGCCGGTTTGACCGGATCATTTATGTGCCTTCACCCGACAAAGACTCACGCAGGAAAATTTTTGCCGTGTACATGGATGGGGATGAATCCGTCCTTGCAGGTGATGTCGACACAGAGGCACTGGTTGACGCAACAGAAGGATACGTTGGTGCAGATATCGAGGCACTCATCAGGGAAGCGAAACTCGGCGCAATGCGGGAGTTCATCATGGCAATGGCAAAAAGGAACGACAATGAACGCAGCGATGCTCTCGCAAACGTGCGGGTAACAAAAAAGCACTTCGAAGATGCAATGAAGAAAGTGAAGGCAACTCTTGACCAGGAAGCCATTGAGAAGAATGAACGGCTTGCATGGAGCTTCATCTACAATGAAGAAGACCGCTCAGTCCTGGAAAAGGCAGGGTCTGCCCTCACCCGTGCAGGATTCGGGCACCAGGACAATGCAGCAGTCCAGGAAGCCAGAAAAACACTCAGAAGTGCCACATTCGGGAAGACAAAAAAAGACATCCCGGCAATAAAAAAACAGACAGAGGCCCTTGAAGGCCTTCTGGAATCCTGAACAAAACCTGAGACGGAGAAATATAGTATGGCAGAAGAACCGGACGAGCGGATTAATCAGTACACAGAACTGATACGCAGACTCTTTGAAGAGGCGATGAAGGCAGGTGAGATGCAGCCCGGAGAAATCAATATCATCATCGCTGCAGCAAGTCTGCCGAAAGGCATGGATCTGGCAGAACAGGGGGAGATGAAAAAACCGGTTGTACGCGAACCGGTCTTTGAACGCCAGGAACACCAGGACAGTGTGACCATCACCGCAGATCTTCCGGGCACAACCCCGGATGATATCCGGTACACTCTTCAGAGGGGGATAATCTACCTTGCTGCACGTGCAGATGGCATCATCTACCGCGCGGCATACCCGGTTGAAGATGCAGCAGAAAATACCCTCACCCAGACATATAAAAACGGCGTAATTGAGTTCACCTACAAAAAACAAGGCCAAAATATCGGAAACGTGCACCCAGGAAGCGGTAGCAGCAATGACATTTAATCTCCGGCAATAGGGGAACGGATAATTACCACTGCAGATATATCACGATGCATGAAGACCCTGCGGCAATACCTCGATGGGACTGCATGTGAAAAACAGCTTAAAGACCTCATTGAGCTCATCGCGTATCAGTCCATTCCCATCCGGGATGCATTTATTGACAACCAGTCGTATGCAGGAACAGAGAATACCTATGGGGAAGAACAGGCAGCCCTTGACAAATGGGCAGACACCCACATCATCTCTGTCCTGGGAAAATCCGGTTTTGTAAAAGAGATCGCTTCAGAGGAACAGCCAGATATCGTCCGTTTCCCCGATGCAGAGGGTGATTACGCAGTGGTAATGGACCCACTTGACGGATCGTCACTGATTCAGGTTAATCTCGCCGTCGGTACGATTGTCGGCATATACCGGGGAGGAAATGCCCTCCAGAAGGGAGAAGATCTCGCGGTTGCTATGTATATGCTCTACGGGCCAATGACCGTTCTTACCATAACGGTAGGAAACGGTGTATTCACCTTTGCCTTAAATTCAGAAGAGACATTTGTGCTCCTGAAAGAAAATATTCAGATACCCGAGGGAAAGCTCTTCGGAAGCGGTGGCATTCGGAATGAATGGCTTTCAGGCCACCATGATTTCATCTCACTCTGCGAACAAAATGGAGGAAAATTGAGATATTCCGGTTCATTTGTCGCTGATTTTCACCAGATTCTGACATATGGCGGTGTCTATTGTTACCCGGCAGCTCAGGGAAAACCGGAAGGAAAACTCAGACTGGTCTTTGAAGGAAACCCCATCGGGTTCATTGCAAAACAGGCAGGCGGGGCAATCAGCGACGGCACACAGGATCTCCTCACTGTTATACCAACAAAACCGGATCACCGCACGCCAATTTACGTGGGCAGCAAAAATGTCATTGAATCAGTAGAATCATGCATGAAAAAGCAGTAAATACCATCCGGATATGATCAAATCGTGAATGGGAAGGTTCCCACATGGCAGGCAAAAGAGAAAGGATTCTCTCATCCTGCCATACATGGATCAAAGAAAAGTTTAACTATATTATAACACCACTTAAATGAAGATGGTAAACAGTATAGTCCTCCCTATCAAGAAAGTATTCGCTCTCGTGGATTCTCAGATTACTGTTGAAATTAAAGACGATCAGCGGATACTTCAGGGGCGGCTTGTCGCAGTGGACGAGCACCTCAATATTCAGATGGACCAGACAGGCGAATATACAAACGGCCAGAGAGGAAGGACACTGGGGACTGTTGTTATCAGGGGAAGCAACATTCTGACAATAGCACCCGTCCTCTGAAAGGCTGGCACAATGACAGATCTTGCACAAATAGCTCTCAGAGAAATTCAGTCACATCCGGAGGGGGTACTCCAGAGTGGACTTTGGAAAACGCTTGAAATCGACAGCAGAAAATGCTCGCGTGTCGTAAAAGCACTTCTTGACGATGGTAAAATCGAACGGATTGAATACAGGAGAGAGGGCCAGAGGACCTATCTCCTGAAAGCAAAAAAACCGGCAGTAGACCCGGCGCTTCTAATTGCAGGGGGAGAACTTATTCCCTGCATATGTTGCGAAGAAGAGTGCGAAGTGCTTGTCTGCCCTATGCTCCTCGACTGGATGTACCAGCTTGCCATCGAGGAGTTTGAAGAAAAATAGAAACATTTTTCGCCTCTTTTTTCTTTAACTACCGTATGAAAGATGAGCGCGAGTGCGCAACATCGCAGGTAACAGGAACCCTCCTTATTGTCGCAATTACGGTCATCTTATCAATTCTTCTCCTGTTATCTTTGCATATACCTGATTTTGACTGGGAATATACCGAACCACCGGTTATCTTCAGCATCACCTCCATCACGAGTTCACCTCCGACATATGAAAGTCAGGTGTTCCTGAGAAATGTAGTGAAGAAGAATTACAAAAATCAGGAACTCGCCGCAAAGATTTACTGCAATGATATACTACTCCCCTGCACCATTCAGACACTCAATACCCATGAATTCATCCCCACTGCACATTACGGGGTAAAAAACCTCAAAGGAGCCGGAGGATGTAGTGAAACATGGAATTATAACCAGCTGTTGCGAATAGACCTTTCAGATGGCTTTATTCACCCAGGGGACAGCATCAGAGTGGACATTATCAAAACATCGACCAATTCCGTGATATCACGAGATTCCATGCAGGCATAATCTTTCCTCTAAAAAGAGATTCATATACATTCAATACCAAAATTTCCGCAATGAAGGTAAATTTCAAACGGTATGGGCTGTATCTTATCAGATGGCAGCTATCCACGCCAATTCTTGCAGGAGTAGGCATCATACTGGCTTCAACGGGTGCCCTTGTGGCAGCGATTGTGGCGAACCTGATTGGCGGCCTCATGTTCTTCTGGGTTGATCGTTTTATCTTCACATCAGAAACACTGGACGCGCAGTGGGAAGTAAAAGAGAATATCTGCTGTGTTGACTGCGGAAAAGTAACACGGGGATACCGACTGGTCAGGGCAGAGTCCTATGACCGCTCAGATGATCCGGAACCGGAATTCAGGTGTGAAGAATGTTCAATAAAGAAATCAGATGAACTAAAACGCCAGGGACATAACCACTGATTTTTCGTACAGGGCATCACCAAAACCTTCAAGGCTATAACAGAGTGGAGGTACAATCTATATACCATGGTTATCGACCGCAGTCAGGTCTGTATCTTTATTCCGACCCTAAACGAAGAGCCGACAATTGGAGAACTCATATCCCTGTTTCGGGACAAGGGATATTCCCACATTTTCGTAATGGACGGTAACAGTAGTGACAGGACTGCAGAAATAGCAGAAAAAGCAGGTGCTGAGGTGGTGCTTCAGCACTCACGCGGAAAGGGAAATGCAATCATCGAGAGCATTGAGCACTTCCGGGCCCCGTATATCCTGATGCTGGACGGGGATATGACCTATCTCCCGGAAGATGCGGAACTGATGCTGGAACCCCTTTTTACCGGATGCGACCACGTCATCGGAAACAGACTGGAGTTCCCGGAGAAAGGCGCACTATCCCTGCTCAATCTCTTTGGCAATAAAATAATCAATGATCTGTTCCGGATGGCTCATGGCCGTTATCTGGCCGACATCCTCTCCGGATACCGTGCATTCACCCTTGAAAGCATCCGACGCATGAACCTCTGTGAAAGCGGATTTGAAATAGAGACAGAGATGGCATCCGAGTCTGTCCGCAACCAGCAAAAAATAAAAGTTGTCCCGATTCATTATGTGAAGCGACCGGGAACAGCCACAAAACTCCGGCCCCTCCATGACGGGGCAAAAATAATCTCAACCCTTTACCGCCTCGCACGACGCAGCAACCCTATGTTTTATTTTGGAATGATTGGTGGGGTCATCTCCATTCTGGGTGCAGTAACCGCCATCTACGTCCTCTATGAATGGCTGAGAGGCATTGAGCATATCCCGTTAACCATCCTCACGACACTTCTCATCATGGGAGGATTGCAGGTATTTATGTTCGGCATCCTGAGCGACATTATGCTTGCAAACCAGCAGGAACTCAGGCGGGAGATTCAAAGCCTCAAAAATCAGAGGCCGCCGGAATAAACCAGTATCCGTGCGGCATGTTCGGCAACAGCTGTCAGAATATATGCATCCACAAGCGATTCTGCCCGTGCAAAAGTGCCATGGCCCCGCGCAATGACGAGAGGGGACGTGACCAGAGCGGCGGCAATATTTTCTGCAAGCTCATCCGTACCCGGAACACCCTCAACAACAGGAATCTTTGGTAAAAGCATCTGTCCTTCACTATCAGCAGGAATTATGGTATCACAGGAGAGTGACAGCGCCACCGAATATGGCGGATGCGCATGGACAATTGCTCCTGCATCTGTTCTCCCATAGGCCTGCAGGTGGACACGATATTCACTGGATGCACCAGCTCCCGGAACTCCCTCGTCTGAGACAAAGACCGGTTTTGCAGGGACATCCAGAAACGAACCTGTCGGGGTAATTTCAAATCCGCCTGCCACACGCCGGGAAAGATTCCCAAATACCGACGCCACCAGTCCTTCCTGATGAAGCCGCGTTCCAACATTCAAAAATTCAGTATCATGCATTCTTCACACCTCTTTTTTACACAGTAATTTTTTGCATATTCAACAAACCAGGCATGGCACTGCCGATGGGCCTGGAATTCATCAGGTAGGAGACCCTGAAAGAGTGCCTGCAGATCGGAACCGGTCCGGGAAATTTTAGCACATCCACAAATCCGATGGGTATATGCATCAATAACAAAGACCGGACGGTTAAATCCGTAACAAAGAATACTATCCGCAGTCTCTGGTCCGACCCCCTTTATCGCAAGAAAAAAGGCGCGCAGACGGGGCGTTGAATATTCCCTCAGACAAGGTATCCCGCCACAGGACAGAATAGTGGACGCCAGGCATTTTACCCGAACACGTTTTATCCGGTAAAAACCAGTACAGTATATTGCGTCCTCAAGGGCCTGGTCAGAGGCGCCGACAATTCCTGCGAGAGAACACATGCCTGCTTCCCGCAGACGAATCAGTGCAGTCTCAACATTCTCCCAGCGGGTCTGCTGGGTCAAAACAGCACCAATAATTACCTCTTCAGGGTCGCCCGGCCACCACTCGACGGCACCATATAACCCCTGAAAAAGGGTTATAATCTGTTCTGCCTTCTGTTCTTCCGGAATCATACCTGTCTATTCAGTCAGGGGTTCGAGCATGCGCATAAGTGCATCTGCCGGAGTCACACCTTCCAGGCGCTCCTTTACCACCCCGTCCTTCTCGATAATCAGTGTAGGCACAACCATAATCCCGTACTTCTGTGCAAGATCAAGATTGTCATCTACATCAATCTTCTTTATCTCAACTGAATCTCCCATCATCTCTTTCAGTTTTTCGAGTTCCGGGGTCTGAAGTTTACAGGGTCCGCACCAAACAGCGAAAAAATCCATCAATACTGGTTTTGCCATAATAATTCCTCATGCATGTGTGAGGATAAGAGAAATATAAGTATTGTGATGGGGGGCCACTGTTTTTTCAGTGGTCACCCGGTTTTTTTGAAAGAATTGCCATAATGATCTTTCCATAGGCAGGCCGGGTGATAATTACACCAATCAGCACACCCAGGATAGTGATAATGGCAAATCCTCGAAGATTCGCAAGATCCATCACTGCAAGTGGCAACATTGCGATGATCGTCGTACATGCCGCCACCATGATAATACCCAATGCACGGTTAAACCGTTTCAGGTACAGGTTCTGTGACGGTACACGACCTTCGAATATGACTTCATCAGTAATCACCACCAGCTGGTCAATACCGGTACCAAGCACAGCAATAAGACCTGCAATACTTGCAAGATCCAGCTGCTGGATATAAACCGCTATGCCCAGCAGAATAATAACCTCTACAACGGTTGTTCCGATCATCGGAATCACAATTGCCGGTTCACGATACCAGTAGTATACCGTGAAAGCAACAGCCATGAGGGCAAGAATACCTGCGATTACAGACATTACCTTGAAGTGTTCACCAAGAGTAGCAGAGACGGTGCCTGATCCGGCAATCTCTACATCAACCGGAAGTGCACCGGCACGCAGGTGTATTTCAAGCTTCTTTGCATCTTCAAGCCCTTCCTCACCAGCTCCTGTTGTTGCACGAAGTTCACGGACGGGGGTGGTTTTCAGTTCTGCTGCCAGTTGTGGATTCAGGCTTGCACTGTAGACCGTCTCATCGTCCAGAAGCATCATAATCTCATGTGCATCCGGATTACTCGTTGCCCCATAGGTATTTGCAGCATTCTGGAACGCATCAGCGCCACTCTCACTGAGAGTAAAACCAACTCCCCAGACATCACTGCCCGGCGGACTCTGTGTCGGTGTTGAAACACTCTTGATTGAGTCACCGTAGAGTACATGTTCAGACTCATTTCCAATCGTCTGAATCCGTATCTCAAACTTACCCTGTGCACCAACGATCTCCTGTGCGGTGGTAATATCAACACCAGCAAGTTCAAGCCTGATGTACTGGGTCACACCATTGAGGCCGGTGATGGTATTGATACGTGCATCTTTTGTTCCAAGATTATTGACCTTATTCTCTAAAATCAACTTAATCTGGTCAGCAGTATCCTTTGAGACACCCTTTTCATAGGTGACAAGGGACCCACCGTTCTCTTCGAAAACCAATTCCAGTTCTTCACGGGTAAACGGCGCCCGTATTTCAATACGGTCTTCTTCAAAGAGGAAGACCTCAGCATCCAGTGCATCTCCAATGCGTGCAGCAAAGACCTCCGGGTCTTCATCTGTTTCAAACCGGATAACTTCTGACTGGAAGGAAAGCTGAATCCATGAACCACCCTCAAGATCAAGTCCGAGCTGAAGATTACCAGTCATTCCGTTAGAAATACCCGGTGGAATAACATAGATACTCACCAGCGAGAAGACCACCAGAATGATCATCAAAGCAACACGCCAGTCTTTCAGTGTATTAATTAAGCCACTGTCAGTATCGTCACTCATCTTTTGTCACCTCCCGCATACCCGGTCAGTATTCCTGCATTCAGCATCCAGGTATTCATCAGATCAACGAACAAACCAAGTAAAAGAACGGCAGAAATATCACGGATAACATCTATCTGCCCAATCCATGAGACAATAAACATGAGTGCAACGGCACTGATGGTTGTGGATGTCATGGTAAATCCGGTACGGAATGCACCCTGCATCTTCTCGGAAAACTTTCCTTTCCGTTTCAGAACACGGGTTGTTAAGAGAATATCACTGTCTACCGAATACCCGATAAGCATCAAAAGCGCAGCTGTCGTTCCAAGAGTAAGGGTAATCCCCACTACATCCATGAGTGCTGCGGTGATAACAATGTCAGAGAATGCGGAGAGCACAACAGCAATGGATGGAACAAAGTTTCTGAAGACAATGAATACAACAATTGCCATCCCGATAAACGAGAAGAGAAGTGCCCAGAGTGCCTGTGCCTGCAGAGTCTTTCCGAATGTCTCTCCAATCTGGTCAACCTTTGCATCAGGGTAATGTTCATTAATCACTTCAGACAATTTCAGAAACTCATCATCCGGCATATACTCAAAGACAACATAGTATCCTCCGTTTACCCCTTCTCCAACACTTTTCAGGGGATAACCAGAGAAGTACCCCTCAACGACTGCCTGAGAATCTGCTGTCGGCGGAATTGTCACAGCAACACCCCCTGCAAAATCAATACCCGGGTCAACAGGCATACCTGTTGTGAGGGTATTGAACCCCAGGAAAAGAAATGAGACTATCAGTAATGCGATCGGCAGAGCAACCAGCTGCCGTACCGTATACTTACTGATATCATAGGTAGGAAATTTCATACAGAGGAATATTGGGAAATAAAGAGATTAAATATGATGTATTAATTAGATGAAGTCAGGCAAATTCATCACTTATTGTCAGGAGGATAAGAAGGATGACGCAGATTTCACCGACACCTTTTTTTTGGTACAATCCGGCGCAGGATATTTGTCACGATTGACAACTCACAATACGATAAAATTAAATATCATTCATTCAAATGAGCGTGTATGCGATCCGCGGCTGATCTGAAGCATGAGATTGAGCGCCGTTTAAAAGGATACCTTAAACGGGACACGTCAGGCATTCGCCATGAACTCCTGAGTATATTTATAAAAACCAAATCTGTGACCATCCCGGAAGTATTTGATCAGCTAAAAACGAAATATACCATCACCCTCCAGTCCGTTGCGTCAATGATTGGAACTGTTGCGTCACGAATCGGCATACTCAGAGTCCAGAAGAAAAATGCCAATTCCACCAGTGTCTATGTGCTCAAGGACAAGTATACTGACATGGTTCGTACACTGATACTGGCAGTGTGAAACCGACTGCTCCATCAAAACCTATTTTTACCCCGGTATTCAACCAGTTAAAGATATGGAAAATTGTGATGACAATCGTGTCGCCGGGCATGACATTGTTGTCTCTGATGACGTAAAATCCTATATTCTTCAGAGAAATATTGATTTCAGGGTATGTACATCATGCGGAGGGCCTATTCTCCTGTCCACCACTGTGAAACCCCCGAAAGGATCAGATTATGAGATATATATCGGAGACAACGTACTTTATGTCTCCATATATCAGGCAAGGTATCTTGACAAAATCGATATGGATATGATCCCTTCATACTGTGATTGTTTCTAAGACTTTATACAGGAAACGACAATGCCTTTTTCTGAACGCGAACACACCGCAGACGTCCTGATGCATGTCTGCGGTGCGACAAAAAAAGAACTCTATGAAGAAGCGGCACGGGCTCTTTTTTCGGTGATGTTTCCTTCTTCTGTAAAGGAAAAAGCCACGATTCATTTTACTCTTGATGAAGAGGACGGGGAACGGCTTCTTCAGGAATTTCTCTCAGAAATCCTTTTTTATGCTGAGGTTGAATGTGTGGCACTCTCGCGGGCGGAAGTTACGTTCACAGCGTCTGGCCTTTCAGCAGAACTCTTCGGGGAGCCTTTCCTCAGGGAAAAACATGCAGGGGGAACCGAGGTGAAAGGAATATCACTTTCAGGAATGGAGATTACGAGGACTGACGAAGGGTGGTGTACGTTGGTTCTCTTTGATGTGTAAAAGGAGATGGAAGAGATAATGATGGAAAAAATAATTCAGAGGGGAGAATACGAATGGGAGCTCCCCATTGGCACTGTTCCAAATATGCGGGTACCGGGCCGGTTTTATCTCTCACAAGAGCTGATGGGAACCTTAGAGGAAGGAGCAGTAACACAGCTTGCAAATATCGCAACACTGCCCGGAATATGTAAAAATTCTCTTGCAATGCCGGACATCCACTGGGGCTACGGGTTTCCCATCGGGGGTGTGGGGGCCTTCACCATGGATGAGGGTGTCATATCACCCGGAGGGGTCGGATTCGATATTAACTGCGGCGTGCGTCTTGTGGCAACCCCGCTGCACAGGAGTGACTTAAAAGAAGTAAAAACAGTGCTGCAGCAGCTCTATGATATCGTACCAACGGGTGTCGGAACAAAAAGCTGCATCACCGCATCTGACCGTGACCTTAACAGAATTATGACCGAAGGTGCCCGGTGGACGGTTGACGAAGGCTATGGCACCGAACGCGACCTCCTCTGGTGCGAAGAACAGGGCTGCATGGAAGGGGCTGACATATCCCATGTCAGCCAAAAAGCGCGCAAACGCGGCAGGCCGCAGTGCGGCACCCTCGGTTCAGGCAACCACTTCCTTGAGATTCAGTGTGTGGAGGAGATCTTTGACCCGGAGGCAGCGCAGGCATTTGGTATTGAGGAAGGACAGATATGCATCATGATCCACTGTGGATCACGGGGACTGGGGCATCAGGTATGCACCGACCACCTGAAAATTCTTGAGGATGCGTCAAAGAAATACCACATCCCTCTTGCAGATAAACAGCTCGCATGTGCGCCTCTGAAAAGCCCTGAAGGGGAGGCATATCTCTCTGCGATGGCGTGCGCTGCAAACTATGCGTGGGCCAACCGCCAGATGATCACGCATCTGACACGGGAGGTATTCTCCCGGGCATTCTCTCTTTGTGCTGAGGAGATGCCACTTGTCTATGACGTAACCCACAACGTCGCAAAGATTGAGGAACACATGGTTGACGGGAAGCGCACAATGCTGTGTGTGCACCGGAAGGGCGCGACCCGGGCATTTGGGCCGGGCACCCATGACCTGCCGCCGGGCTGTGATACGATTGGCCAGCCAGTGATTATCCCCGGAAGCATGGGGAGTTCATCGTATCTCCTGAAAGGGACGCAGGGTGCTATGGAGAAGACATTCGGCAGCACCTGCCATGGCGCGGGCCGGGTTCTTTCACGATCACAGGCAAAGAAAATGGCCACGGGTGAGAGCATTCAGGAAACGCTGGCAAGAAACGGCATCACGGTTCTCGCACCGTCCGGCGGATCTATTGCAGAAGAAGCACCTAATGCCTACAAACCATCAGGCGAAGTGGTAAAAGTGGTCCATGAAGCGGGCATATCAGCACGGGTAGCGCGCCTGAATCCCATTGGAGTAATCAAAGGATGATACAGAAAACAGGACTGGCATGGGAATGTTCTGTACCGTTTATCAGGTATATCGAAGACACCGGTATCGCATGTGAATTAATAACACCACAGATGATGGGGGCACCGTATTTCCGGGGAAAACTGGTATCCCTCATCATCCCAACAGGATTTGGAAATCCGGCATATTCGGGGCTTCTCCCGGCACTCAGGGCTTCATCCACGAGAATCAACACATTCCTGAAGAAGGGCGGGCGTGTCATTGTCTTCGGGGCAATGTCGCCGGAAACGGATCGCTACGACTGGCTTCCGGTTCCAGTCACCTATGTGAGTGAATACTTCAGCTGTCCGGTAACCGTTGACGAGGCAAGCCCTCTTGCAACCATTCTTGATGATTTTGATACGAGTGAAGTCGACTGTGACGGGTATATCAAAGATCCGGAGGGCGACGTTCTGGCACAGACCGATGACGGGAAGGCCATCATGGTTTCCTACCCTGTAGGGGAGGGGACGGTCATCGTGACAACCATACATGAATACCCTTCACGTGGGTTTTTACGCCATTTTTGCACCTGTGAAAGCGAAACCTTATTTTAACATTCTCTCATTCTATCTTTTTAGTACATAACCTTCAGGTGTTTTCCATGAGTGACAATATCATCTCCACAGATTCAGATTCAGGTGACCTCACCGGGGTCGCCTTTGCAATCCATGAAATTATTAACCGCCTACCTGTGACAGCACGGTCTCTGAACAATCCCGGAGTGAGGATTGAGGAGGGTGTGGTCGTTGATGATGCATATACAGGACCGATTCTTGAACTGGCAATGAGGAAGAATCACCTGATCAAAACCATTCCAAAGACCGGGGCGTATGCAAACGTGCCGGTTTCGGTTGCCCCGGTTCATAACAGCAAGGGAGAAGTAATAGCTGCCATCGGGCTGGTGGACATCACCGGCATCTTTGACCTTGCAACCCTTATGGAACACCAGTCGGCGATTTTAAAACAGGTCTGCGGCAAGGATCCCTGCCCTCTTCCTAGTGAAGCCGTGGCCTCAAAGAAGTGATGAAAATATGAATACGACCGCAAACCAGATACTCAGTATTCTTGAAGAAGCCGGCAATCCCGTCTCCGGCGAAGAGATCAGTAAAAAGACCGGTGTGACACGATCCGCAGTCTGGAAAAATATAAAAGATCTGCGTGAACGGGGGTATGAGATAGAAGCATCCCGGCCCGCAGGGTATCACTTACTCAAACGCACAGACAAACTTGTCCCATACGAAATAAAACGGCACCTGAAGACAGATTTCATAGGAAAGAGAATTGAATATTACGCCTCTGTTCCTTCCACCGGCCTGATTGCAAAGGACCTCTGTGCAAAATATCCCATTGGAGAACTGAACGGGACTGTGATCGTCGCAGAGGAGCAGACGGGCGGCACCGGGCGTCTCGGACGTCGCTGGGTTTCTCCTCCTGGTGGTATCTGGACAACCATTATCCTGAAACCGGAGATTCCCATTGACCATGTCTTTATGGTGACGATGGCCGGTTCCATCGCGCTTGTCCGGACTATCCGGAAACTCTACCAGATAGGCGCTCTCATCAAATGGCCCAATGACATCTACATCGGGGATCGGAAAGTAGCAGGGATACTGCTTGAGATATCGGCAGAAGCAGAGGATGTCAAACACTGTATTCTGGGGATAGGCATTGACGCAAATGTTCCGCCACAATCCCTTCCGGGGAATGTGGAGACACCTATCACATCGCTTCAGGCTGAACACGGCGAGCCCATTGACCGGGCAGCATTCCTTGCATACCTGCTGCGTGAGTTTGAACGGCGGCTCCGGCTAATTGAGGCAGGAGAGTATGATTCCATTGTGCGCGAATGGAAGAGTCTCTCTCTGACCCTTGACAAGCGGGTAAAGATTAAAACTCCCCGCAAATCATTTGAAGGCGTTGCAATTGACATTGATGAATATGGCGCCCTGATTGTACGGCGCGATAATGGCAAGGTTGAGCGTATATTCTCTGGGGACTGCACCCCGGTCTGAATCTATTTTTATGTCAACCACAAAGTAATATGAGGTTGACATGTACGGCGACGAAAAACTCAGTTATCGGATATCTCTGACGGCAGCATTTGTAGCCCTGATTGCCGTGGGCGGGTGGGTGTCCCTGCCCATTCCTCCGGTACCTGTTACCCTGCAGACGTTTTTTGTTCTCTTAGCGGCCGTTGTGATGGGGCGCTATGCCGTCCTGCCGGTCGCGGTATACCTCCTTTTGGGAATCCTGAATATGCCGGTATTTCACAACGGTCTTGCCGGAATCGGCGTTCTTATGGGCCCGACAGGGGGGTACCTGATTGGATTTATCCCGGCAGTTCTTCTGGCAGGACTTGCCTACGAGCAGGATAACAGAATCGTTCATGCGGCGGGAATTGCTGCGGCCACTCTCATCATCTACCTCTTTGGCATTTCATGGATGGCATACTCAACAGGGATGGCACTGGCACAGGCCGTTCTGCTTGGTCTGGTACCATTCATTGCAGGAGATGTCCTTAAAGGGATTGCTGTGTATATTATCGGGGAACGTATCTGATGATTTATGCACAGAATCTGCGCCACCGGCTGCTGGATATTGAATCTCTTCATATTGGGGGAGGGCATACCACAATCATTGGCCATAACGGAAGTGGAAAGACCACATTTCTGAAGCTCTGTGCCGGTATTGAACTCCCACAGCACGGGACGCTCACCATCTCCGGAAAAGAGCCACGTGCTGTTGATATCGGATGGGTCGGCGAAGTTCCGGACAATAATCTCGTATTTCGGACCGTATATGACGAAGTGGCCTCCGGTCTCCGGTTCCGGAGAACTCCCGTGGATGATATTGAACCGGCCGTTTTGGATGTGCTCTCTGACATGGGAATCCTACACCTCTCCTCCCGCGCCAGCCATACACTCTCCGGGGGGGAGAAAGCACTGGTTGCCTGTGCCGCAGCCCTTGCCCTCTCACCGGAATTACTCATTCTGGATGAGACGGATACCCATCTAGACCGGAAGGCAGCAGATATTCTGGAGACTATGATACACAGGCGGCCGGCACCCTGTATCCTGCAGTGTACCCATGATATGGATACCGCAGCCTGTTCCGACCAGGTGATCTATTTTGATGGTGGTCACCCCCGGTATGCGGGCACCCCTGACGAGGTCTTTTTTCATCTGTCTGAAACGGAGATGTACCCACCGTTATGGAGGATTGCTGAATGCATCTGAATGCAGATGGGCTCACCCTTTCACACGGGGAGTGGGCACTGTGTGCCGACGGCGTCTTTGGAGAGGGGGTGCATCTTGTAACGGGAGCTGTCGGAAGCGGGAAGACAACGCTTGCATCCGCTCTTGCCGGAATATTTGAACCGACATCCGGACAAATTTCCCGCGAAGGGGTTTTGCGCTTCACCCTCTCAATGCAGTTTCCTGAGTATCATGTGACTGGATTTTTGGTCAAAGACGAAATTCGGTCATGGCACCTCCCGGTTGGAAAGACACTCAAAAAATCAGGACTGGAAGGGAGAGAGAATGAAAAGACACTCACGCTTTCACGGGGACAACTCAAACGTCTGCACCTGACCTGCCTTCTCGGGAACTCCTGGGATGCAGTCATCCTTGACGAACCCTTTGCGGGGCTGGACTGCAGGGAGAAGAAACGAATATGCACTGCAATTGAAGAAGGAAACCACCCGCTCATCATTATTTTCACCCACGAACAGGCAGTCCTTCCGGTAGCAGATTTCATCTGGGAGATAGAGGGGAATGCGCTTGTCTGCCGGGGGAGTGTCCCCGATGCGATTCCTGCATGGAAAGGAGCGCCACGATATCTTACCCGGGCCATGGAAGAGGGTGCACACCCGGAGAATATCAGGTTGCAGGATGCAACGGAGGCCTTATGCAGGATGCACGACTGAGAATCGGGGCAACGCTGCTTCTTTCATGTGCCGCCTTTTCTTCCGTCTTCGGTGCTGTTCTGGTGGCACTCTGGTGGGGAATCGTTGCCCGCGGTGAACGAAACCTTCCGGGGAGACATGCGACTGCGGTCATTTTCGGGGCCATCATTCTTGTCGCAGGGTTTACAGAAATGTTTGGTGGTGACGGCATATCATACGGATTCCGAATGACCGTTGTCACGCTCATTGCGTTCTGGGCATTCGGACGCGGACGGGAAGGAGATCTGATGAACACCGCCGTTTGGGCCTTTGGTGACCGCATCGGATTTGACCTTGGACTGACCGCAGAGATGGCTGTTTCTTCCCTCAGGCGTACGGAAAAAGACATCCGCGACATTAAAAATGCCCTGAAACTGAAAGGGAGCAGGGGTTCTGTCCATGACCTGATACCTCTTGGCCTCACCCTCACCATTATGCAGATTTACCGGGCACGGGAACAGGGCATCACCCTTGCGACACGGGGATACAGGGGAGGGGGAACTTTCACCCCTTCATTCCTCCGTTCAAAAACAGACAATGTCGCCTTTTTTAGTTCTATTCTCATAATTATGGCTGTTTTCGTATCTTTCGCTGGGTATTTATAGAGTCAGAAGTAAGTTAGTAAAGGCTCGACAATATCAATATCAGGCCTTATAGAGGTGTTTAATGAGTACTGCCAATCCTGTAAAAATTACTGACACGACCCTCAGGGATGCACATCAGTCTTTGATTGCAACCCGTCTCAAAACGGAGGACATGACGGAACTGGCGCATGCCATCGATTCTGTCGGATTCTTCTCGGTAGAAGCATGGGGGGGTGCAACATTCGATAGCGCGATACGGTTCCTCAATGATGACCCGTGGCAGCGCCTGCGCACCTTAAAGGAAGCGCTCCCGAACACACCGATACAGATGCTCCTTCGCGGGCAGAATCTTGTCGGATACCGTCACTACCCAGACGATGTGGTGGAGAAATTCATTGAGGCTGCAAGCAAAAACGGCGTTGATATCTTCCGTATATTTGACGCCCTGAATGATGTCCGCAATATGGAAAAATCAATGGAATCGGTGAAAAATATCGGTGCACACCTCCAGGGCACAATATCATATACCACCAGCCCGGTGCACTCCACCGAGGGTTTCATTGAACTGGCACGGGACCTCTACGCACAGGAATGTGACTCCATATGTATCAAAGACATGGCAGGTCTCATCATGCCGGAGGAAACACGCCAACTCATTACCGGAATGAAACGGGAGATTGACATCCCGATAGATCTCCACTGCCATTCAACAAGCGGCATTTCACCGATGAGTTACCAGGCGGCAATAGAGGCAGGGGTTGACATCCTGGATACGGCGATGTCCCCGTTTTCGATGGGAACATCGCAACCCCCGACCGAGAGTATTGTAGCAAGTCTCATGGGGACACCGCGTGACACCGGAATTGACCTGATGAAGCTCCGGCCTGTGCGGGACATCTGTCTTACTATCCGGGAGAAGTATGGAACTCTGGTAAACCCAATTTCAGAACGGGTTGACAGCGATGTTCTTATCTATCAGCTGCCGGGCGGTATGATCTCAAATCTTGTCTCGCAGCTGAAAGAACAGGATGCCCTTGACCGGATTGAAGAAGTGCACAAGGAGATTCCGCAGGTCCGAAAAGATCTCGGGTATCCCCCGCTTGTGACACCCACGAGCCAGATTGTGGGAACACAGGCAGTCCTGAATGTCCTGATGGGCGGAGAACGTTACACGAATGTAACAAAGGAAGTCAAGGATTATGTGCTTGGCCTCTACGGTAAACCACCGGGCCCCATCTCTGATGAGATTCGCCGGATTATTATCGGTGATGAAGAACCATTCACCGGAAGGCCCGGAGATCTCCTTGATCCTGCCTATGAGAGAATGGCAGCAGAGGCGAGAGAAGAGGGTATTGTCACAAAGGAGGAGGACATTCTCACGTATATTCTCTATCCCGCCATTGCACCCTCGTTTTTGCGTGGCGAACGTGTTGCCGAAATTATTCCACGGAAAGTGGATGCCGGGGCTACGCAGGCAAGTATGATTCCTACCTCAATGGACGTTGAGGTTGACGGTGAAATTTTCGCGGTCCGTATTCTCTCTGTCGATGGCGGCGAGGTACGGGATGCTGCATCCACCGGTTCAAAACAAATTCCCCGGACGGCAATCAAAGGCGGCGTCAAATCAAATATCCAGGGGATGGTCTTGAAAGTAGAGACCCGAATCGGCGCTGAGGTCAAAAAAGGAGACACTCTCGTTGTCCTTGAAGCAATGAAGATGGAGAACCCCATCGTCTCAACGAGGGACGGAAAGGTCACCAGCATCTTTGTGGATGTGGGTGACGCTGTCCAGAACGGGGACGTTCTGCTGGTGATTGAATGACGTATTTTGAGAGGGTGCTCGTAGCAAACCGTGGAGAGATTGCAATCCGCGTAATGCGTGCCTGCCGTGAGATGGAGATTGAGACGGTCGCCATCTATTCTGAACCAGACAAACATTCTCTCCATGTCAAGTACGCTGATGAATCGTTTCTCGTCGGAGAGGCACACCCGTCAAAGAGTTATCTGAATCAGGACCGGATCATTGATATCGCAAAGAAGAGTGGTGCTGAGGCAATTCATCCCGGATACGGTTTTTTGGCGGAGAACAGTGGGTTTGCCCACCGGTGTGAAGAGGAGGGGCTGACGTTTATCGGCCCATCATGGCGCTCTATTGAAAAGATGGGGTCAAAGCTTGGCTCAAAGCACCTGATGGAGACAGTGGGAGTTCCGGTGCTGCCGTATACCCCGGACGGGGTCACCTGCGTTGACGATGCAAGGAAGATTTCCGCTGCAATAGGCTATCCAGTGATTGTCAAGGCATCGGCAGGTGGCGGCGGCATCGGGATGCAGATTGTGGAAAACGAGGCAGGTCTCGAGGAAGCAATCGAAAAGGGCATGCGTATCGCTGCATCTGCATTCGGGGACTCCACGGTCTTTATCGAGAAGTACCTGGTCAAGCCACGCCATATTGAGTTTCAGGTGCTTGCCGACCAGTGCGGCAACCAGATTCACCTGTATGACCGTGAATGCTCCATTCAGCGGCGTCACCAGAAGTTGGTGGAGGAGGCGCCCTGCCCGATTATGACGGATGAGCTCCGGGAACGGATGGCGGAGGCAGCGCTGAAGGTGACAAAGGCAGCAGGTTACTATAATGCCGGTACGGTGGAGTTTCTTTACGCAAACGGTGAGTTTTACTTCATGGAAATGAACACCCGCCTGCAGGTCGAACACACGGTAACAGAGATGGTGACAGGCGTTGATCTGGTGCGCCAGCAGATTGCGATTGCTGCAGGGGAAGAGCTGCCTTTTGAGCAGAGCGATATTACCCTGAACGGTCATGCGATTGAGTGCCGGATTAATGCAGAGGACCCCCTGAATAATTTCCAGGCAGACCCAGGCAAGATTGTGCGCTACCGCTCTCCGGGAGGGCCCGGTATTCGTGTTGATTCCGGTATTCACATGGGCTATACGATTCCGCCGATGTATGACTCGATGATCTCAAAACTATGCGGGTGGGGCCGTACGAGAACAGAGTCCATTGAGCGGATGCGGCGGGCCATCTTTGAATATGTGATTCTCGGGGTGAAGACAACGCTGCCGCTTCACCATGCCATCATGAATAACCGGCACTTTATCGCAGGAGATACTCACACACATTTCCTGCAGGAAGAGCACATGCGTGAGAATCTCAGCAGATATCTCCGGGAAGAAGAGACACGCATGCAGACTCTCGCAGACTCCCTGCGCCACGGCAAGGAAGCAGCGGCAATCTCTGCTGCAGTAAGTGTGTATATATCACAGAAACATACCCGATCCGAGTAGGGCGGGTAGATTATTTCATTCGTTCCTTTTTTCTCTCTTTCTTCCTTCCCATTCTCCCTTCCTTCCAATATTCCACTGTTGAAAGAGCAGTGATTGGCCCTGCCCGGATCCTGAAAATAATTATCTATATAGTTGCATTTATTATCCAGTGTTGTCGGGGTAAATGTATGATTAATTTCTTTTTACACAGAGATACCAACATTATACTCAAAAAAGGCTCATCTCTGGATATCTCATCTCCTTTTTATTTTGGACTTAATTGTCACATTTATAGCCTTATTGTCATATTTTTGGAATTCAGGTCATTTTATTACAGGAAATGGCAAACCAGCCATGGAATCATCTCCCATGACAAGGAGGTAATTTAACAATTGACTGCGAAAAAAATTCAAACTCCAAAGATGAAAAATCAATATCACAAGCTTTAATAAGCTACGTGACGTCCTTATTGTGCACATTGTATGTGTGATTACATGCTGTCGTGGCCTAGTTGGTTAGGGCGCCAGACTCATAGGGTTTGAGCAATTTCGGAGCGCTTTATCTGAGACATCTGGAGGTCGTGGGTTCGGGTCCCATCGACAGCATACATTTTTACGGTTCGTTTGTCATCACATTTCTGTTTGAGAGAGGAAACTTTCAATCCATTTATCACTGGTCAGTACACACATTTCTGAATGCACCGTGAATTGGAGACACCCACTCCTGAAAATTTTGAGGCAGTTCTTGCCTATCGGGGGCTTTTAGACGGAGCAAAAATCCTGAAAGGCCACGAAGAAGAGATCAGGGAAACAGGGACATGCCCGCCAGTGAATGAATTTGTGCGAATGCTCTATGACAATAACTGGCTCATAAATTCGCGTTGGCAGGGCTGGGCGGATGAAACAACGGGATATTTTGAAAAACCATCGCTCCTCTGTGTGGCAGAAACAGAGACCATCCGCCGTATTCTCACTGTCCACGTCCGCATCGACCGTATGATGCCAGGAGAGGTTTCGGATATTATTCAAAAAGGGTATATGCTCTCTGTGGTTAACCGAATTGCTGAAATTTATGAGTGCTGAAGCGTTATTGAGACACCAATAACACAGACAGACACCACGGTTATCATTCCCCTCACCCGATAGACTGGATTCCCTAATACGGGACACACCCGGAACTCCTCGCGGTTTCTGGCATTATATCCCGCGGATAATTCGGGAATTCAATATATTCCTCTGCCCAAAAACGAACCGGAACACTATACTCTCTTTTTGCTACATCATCCGGCATATACAGCGTATGACACGCAGGCGGGCAAAGAGTCCTCCGGATCAATACATCGGCCAGAAAGTGAGGAGGAGCGGGACAGAGACGATTACGATGATTATCTCAAGTACTGCCCCCATCCTCCAGTAGTCAGTAAAGAGATACCCTCCCGGCACCATGACAAGCGTATTCGACTGGTGCCCGATCGGGGTTAAAAAGGCGCAGGATGCCCCAATTGCAACAGCCATCAGGAACGGATCTATGGAGGCACCAAGGCCGTTCGCAATTCCTATCGCAATTGGTGCCATCAAAACCGCAGAGGCTGCATTGTTCACCAGATCCGAGAGGAACATGGTGATAACCAGAAGCAGGACGAGCGTCGTTTCGGGCGGAAAGATGGATGCACCAGTAACAATACTCCCAGCGATAAGTGCTGCCCCGCCGCTTGTCTCAAGCGCCTGGCCGACAGGTATCATCGCACCAAGAAGAATGATAATCGGCCACTCCACACTCTCATACGCTTCACGCAGAGAGACAATGGAGGCCAGGATCATCAAAACAACCGCGGCACTAAAGGTGATCTGAACCGGCATGATTCCAAGGGCAGATATTCCAAGGGCTGTCCCGAAGATTCCCATCGCAAGCAGGAGTGTTTTTTGCCCCCCAATCCGAAGACCCCGTTCAGCAAGCGGGAGACAACCAATTTTCGGAAGGGCTGTCTGGAGGGCATCTTTCTTTCCCTGAAGAAGAAGGATATCACCCGGCTGGAAACGAATCTGGTTCAGCCGATCCCGGAGACGCCCCCCTTCCCGTGCTACAGCAAGGAGATTGATTCCATGAATCCAGCGAAGGTTTGCTGAATACGCAGTTTTATCCAGTATCGGGGAATCCGGTTTTACAATAGCCTCAGTGATCCCAATCGTATCGGATCCGATCATCTCTTCCGAGAGATCTACCTTCCCAACGAGTTCGAGACGTGTAGCATCCAGAAGAGTCTGCAGGTCTTTTGAATCTGCCCTGATTATAAGGATGTCATTCTCCAGTATCGTCTCGTATATTGATGGTGCGACGATCTTTCGGGTATTTCGTATCAGCCCGACCACCACCATCTCTGCCTCGGTGGCAGTACTAATGTCGAGGATCATCTTTCCTGCAAGTTTTGATTTCTCCGGAACTTTGACCTCAGTAAGATAATCCCTGACGGCAAAAAGCTCCTCTTTTGATGCCGGACTCTGCCGGGACGGGACAAGTCTCCATCCTAAAAAAGAGATGAAGAGGATTCCACAAATGGCCACACCAATCCCGACATAGGCAAAGTCAAAGATCAGAAATGGAGAGCCCCCATTCTGTGCACGATAGCTGGCAATGATGATATTGGGAGGAGTACCAATGAGGGTTGTCATCCCACCAAGAAGAGAGCCAAATGCTATTGGCATCAGGAGGTAGGAAGGAGACCTCCCGCTTTTCCGGGCAGTCCGGATGGCAACCGGCATCATCAGGGCAAGTGCCCCGATATTATTCATAAATCCTGAGAGGACGGCGACGATACCAGTGAGCGAGAAGATCTGCCGGACCTCCCCATCCCCGACCCGTGAAACCCACCGGGCCAGGATATCAACCAGACCGGAGTTCTGAAGTCCCTTGCTGAGAATCAGAACAGCTGCAACGGTGATCACCGCCGGATGGCCAAACCCAAGGAAGGCATCCATCGGGTCGACGATGCCGGTAATGGTGACTATGAGAAGTGCTATCAGGGCAACAATGTCATAACGGACCCTGCCTGTTGCAAAGAGGATCAGCGCAAGGATGAGAGTTCCAAAGACAATTGCCAGATCGAACATGGATGATCAGTGTTTCCTGATGATACAGGGTGATGATAATGAAGATATACCTTCCCCAGGGTATCGGGATGACGAATATCTGAAAACCGGTCTCACCAGATGTGAGTGTGTCAGGTCCATGAACTAATACCAAGAGAGAGGGAAATATTCGGGAAGCTGTTTAACCGGATGGAGAAGGGAAACTTCGGCGATACAACGCCATGCAGTGCCTTCCGGCTATCCCCATGCAAAGCATACACTTTCACAGGAGGAGTGTACCAAAAATCCTGTTCAGACCACCCTATTGTATGTAATGAAACCACACACTTCAGAAAATTCTGTTCAAACCATTTTGAAAAAAATAAGAATTATCAGGCAACTTCCCCCGCATAAATCCCTGACCCAACAAAATACTCATCCAGAACGGGTGCTACATAGCAGAACCTAAGTTCCTCATTTCCCGTATCAGGATTCTCACAAACCACATAGACACACCCACCACCCCGCTGTGCTGCATCAATCTCGAGTTTGACTGCTTCAACCCCATATGCATCAGTAAAGTTCAGGCGGTCAACCCCTGTCATCTCCGGCTGGAAGGGGAGGTTGAGACAGGTGCCGATCATATCATACGCAAATACATAATCAGCGCCGTTCCCGAATCTATCGCTCATCGCTGCAAAGAGTTCGCTCTCGTTTCCGTATGCAGATGACGTCAGGGCAAAAGCCTGTGCCTCTTTCACACGACTCACAAGAGCGTCAATTGCCGTCTGATTCAGCGCGACATTCATCTCCGGAATATAGATACCTGAACCCACATACCAGGTCTCATCAACGGGCCTGATTGTGACAATTTTCAGTTCTTCCCGATAGTTTTCTGATGGATTCGGGAAGGTAAAGTACAGGTACCCGCCACCACGGGCCACAATATCCATACAACTCTTTGCGATCTCAAGCCCATTTTCATCTGCCAACTTCATCCGGTTTTCACCTACAATCCCTGACTGATAGGGGTGGGCAAGTGTGGTACCGTTCATATCATAGGCAAAGATGTAGAGCTCACCATCAATGAAATCGCCTTCCGGATCGTTAAAAGCCTGAAGAGCCACATCCCTGCCGTTCTGTTGGGCAAAGACGGTCGCTTCTTCGACGAAGATAGTCATGGAAGCAATATCTGCATCCAGTGTCTCGTCAGCACGCGGAGTAGGCACCGGTGTCGGGGATGCACTGTCATCAACGTTGTGAATGACTGCCACTCTCCATTCCGTACCGTCAAAGGAAACCGTTGACCAGAAGATCTCACGGACCGCTTCCCTCTTCCAGTCTCCATCCCAGAAAGTGTATTCTCCCCGGCCCGATGACTCTGCAACAACCTTCTCTGCCAGTCTGGGTATCTCTGTTGACTGGTAGAGAGGATCCGTGAAGGTGTTCTTCGCCACTTCCTCTTCATTGGTCTCATAGAGAATCGTACCATCCGTCTGCAGGACCATGAACTCATATCCCGTCTCTTCAGTAAGGGGACGGAAATACTGGCGCAAAAATATCTCCGGCCGGAAGGTGAGACTCGTGTATCCCAGATAGGTGTCCCCGGAAAATACCGGATAATTGAGTGCTACACCGGCAAATCCTTCCTCAAGCATGAAAAGGTCACTTAACACCGGTTCTTTCACTTCATTTGTATACTGCGCCCCAGGCTGGTAGCTAAGATCTGTGCCAATAATGGTATCGTAGTGCACCGGCGCTGCTGCGGTGACGATTCCTTTTGAATCTATCACCAGTGAAGAGATGACATCGGGAGACACGCCAGCAAGCTTCTCCTGCAATACTTCTCCTGCCGCATCACCCGTGATACCGCTTTCGGATAATTTCTCAGCACTCTTTGCGTTGCTCTCCTGCAACTGAGAAAGACCGGCAAAGACGTCCGCGGTTGCGTTTTCCAGAAGAGTAGTCATCTCTGCATCTCCCGGTGTCGCTGCCGGTTCGTCAGGAGTAGTGGTGCATCCTGCTGACAATAAACAGAGGCAGAGCCCCACAAGAACAATACCCGTGATTCGGTTAACCATTGCTGAAAATTAGTGCTTCTGTTACTATTAAATGATGAGAATTGAACGTCCCGCCAATTACGGAACAAAGGCAAAGCAGAAATCAGGGACAGAACAAAAAAAAACTTATTGTGGGGTTATCCGAATCTCTTCAAGCACATCAGCGACTATTTTAATGCCGGTCATGATCTGCTCTTCATCCGAATTGGAGAAATTAATCCGTGCCGTAGACTCCCCACCGCCATCTGCATAGAATGGTGTACCCGGCAGGATAGCTACCTTCTGTTTCAGGGCAGCGTCAAAGAGACGGGTGGATGAGACACCCTCAGGAAGCGTCAGCCAGACAAACATCCCGCCCGTTGGCCGGGTGAAAGAGACATCGTCCGGGAAGCACTCCTCCATCCGGGAGACCATCCATTCAGCACGTTTCCGGTACTCTTCATTGATAACTGCGATATGGGCGTTGATGTCGTTTGTTTCCAGATATTTTGACAGGATACGCTGGGAGAGGTAGTTTGAATGCAGATCAGACGCCTGTTTTGCGATGAGAACCTTATCCATGACCTCTGCAGGAGCACAGACCCATCCCATCCGCATACCGGGTGAGAAAATCTTTGAAAACGACCCTGTCAGAACACCCTCGCCATCCATATATGCACTGACAGGCCTTCGGGCAACACCGTCAAACTGCAGTTCCCCGTATGCATCGTCTTCTATAAACGGCACATCACTTTCGCAGAGGATGGCCGCGAGATCGCGTCGCCGGTTCTCTGAGTAGGTAATTCCGGAAGGATTCTGTGAGTTCGGAATGCCATACATAAACTTCGGGGATGATGTATTCAGGACATCGGCAAGCTGCTCCAGGTCAGGACCTTCCTCATTCAGGGAGACCGAAAGGAATTCCGGCTGAAACATAGAGAAGGACTGAATGGCACCCAGATATCCAGGGTCTTCAACAACGACAGAATCGCCTTTATCAAGGTAGACTTTTCCGACCAGATCCAGACACTGTTGGGACCCGTTTGTGATCAGAATCTGATCAGCATCAACAGAAAGACCATACCGGGTACGGTATCGTTCTGCAATCCATTCCCGCAGAGGGGGGTGTCCTTCTGTTGTCGAGTACTGAAGCGCTGTCTTGCCATCCTCTTTCAGCAGTGCTGCTGCCGCATTCTGTATCCCCTCATCATCGATGAGATTGGGATTGGGAAGGCCGCCTGCAAAGGAGATAATCTCCGGATCTGCGGTGACCTTCAGTATCTCACGAATAAAAGACTTCTGTGTTGAGCAGATTCTCTCCGAGTACCGATGGTTCATTAGAATAATATGTACCGGTGAGAAAGAAAACCATGTTCATTTGGTCAAAAAGATATTACCATCCCTTGCGTCCCCCTGCTTTTTTGATGCAGTCAGCAGATTCATATTCGGGATTATTGACGGATTCTGTTACCTGAACCATCTCCATCCCTGCTTCCGGGTATGGCTCCAGAACATCCGGGACGTACGGGCCAAAAAGCCAGGGCGTTACATCTTCCTCCAAAAGGATGACAGGCATGCGGTTGTGAACACGGCCGACAAGGTCATTAGAGGGACAGGTGATGATGGTAAAGGTGGGTTTCAGCATCCCGGATACCGGATCGGCCCACCAGTTACAGAGGCCGGCCAACCCAAAGATCGGCCGGGACGGGATGGTGAAATAGAAGGGAGAAGAAGTTCCGCTCTCCCCCTCCCATTCATAAAACCCGGACACAGGAATGATGCAGCGTGCATGTTCCACAAGATCCAGGAAATTTGCCTTCTCATCAAGCGTCTCTGCCCGGGAGTTTGCCAGCCATTTACCGGATTCATCACCCATTTTTCGTGCAGGAACCAACCCCCACCGGGCCGTAATACAGGCAAGAACATCCCCCTCTACCACTAGGACAGGGGCCTCCTGTGTCGGGGCAATATTATAGCGGTCCTCCATATCCCCACAGGAGATACCAAAGACAGAGGCAAAATCTTCGGTATGGGTAAGGGTATAACGCATGCACATGGCAAGGGGATTGTTGTCAAACAGGGTTATAAATACTCTCCTGCATCTGAAAAGAGGGATTAAGCCATCCGGGATCAAATGCTGAACTATTCAAGGTGAAGAAAAATATGACAGATTCAGCAAAGATAGAATATACCAATGAAGGTCTGCTTGTAACCTTTGAAAACGGCCGCGTCTACGATGTCCATCCAAGTAAAGACGGAGGCGTTTCCTGCACATTACAAAACGGCCCGATCGAACTGACTCCCTTCGCACAGACAGTGAAAGGCCTCATCGGCGGGGAGATTATCTCAGAGATTGAACACTGTGCAGAACTCTTCAATCAGAAGTGCAGATAAGACGAATACACCATTTTTACTGGTTCTAACCGTTTTATTGGGATATACAAAACCTACCGGTTCACACCTTTTTTGGCACAGGCCGGATTTCCCGGCTGCACCCATTTCAACAAAATCTACCAAAAATATGTGACTTATACCCCATTCTGATTGATGAGGTAGATAAGAGAGGAAAAACCATCGATCTCCATCTGCAGCACTTCATTACGGGTCATACCCATGGAGGTCTCTGCATCGGCGGTGAGGGTATCGGGGCCACGGATAACTGTCCGCCGCACACCATCTGCTGAAAGTATCTCTGTTGCTTCCATCTCATGAACGAATGAACGGCCCGGGATGATGACGACTTTTTCAAGCGAGGAGAGGTCAATTTCTTTCAGGTCGTCACGGGTGATAAGACAGGCAATCTCTTTTTTCGGGCTGTGCACCCATGACTTGTTCCCACAGGCGTCAAGCACGTCCTGCACATAGCGGGCTGCGATTGAGCCGGAGATGAGACTCGCATGTTTTCGCACCCGCGGGAGTTTTTCCAGGAGCTCGGGTTCATTCAGGATGGCAAACGGTGACCCAAGGGTCGGGTCCCAGAGCGGAGTCCCGTTGATGCGCAGATTATGACGTTCGTTGAGGTCTGTCACCATATCACGGAATGCAGATATGGTCTGCACACGCTGGCCCTTAACAATTGGCGCATTTTTGAGAATAAGCCCCTGTTCTTCACGGTTCGCAAACCGCATGAGAATGAGACCCTTTGCACCCTTTTCCTCCAGCCATTTGCAGGTGCGTTCAAGATCTTCACCGTCATTGACACCGGGGATGACCAGCGCTGCGGCATAGACATCTATCTTCTGGCAGAGTTTTTCAAGAACAGCAAGAGAAGCCTCCGGTGTCTGGTCTCCCATCCACTCACGGCGCAGTTCCGGGTTCACCGAAAATACGGTGAATGAGACCTCAGTGAGGCCCTGTTCCACCATCCGGTCACCCATATCCGGGTCATCGAACCCTTTTCCGCTGGTGTATCCAATGTGGATGGGCACCTCCATGCTGCCCAAAAGATCCATAAGGTCATCAAATGCCGGGTAACAGGACGGGTCACCGCCACCGGATATCGTGATCCTTTCCAGGTTACCTCCCATCAGCTGCAGGTTGCCGAGCACATCATCTGCCACATCCCGGAGATCTTTGAACCCGGTATATCGTTCACGAACAAAATTGGTGCAGTAGTCACACCCGACAGCAAACGGGATACAGTGCTTACAGCCCAGGGGTTCGGGCTCCTCTTCCTCGCGGACCCCTTTAAAGTAACAATATTTACAGAATCCCCTGCAGTCCAGGCCGGGCCTGCCTCCGATATCTACAGTCAGGTGTACCATGATTATGTACTATTCTGACCCTGACGGGATAAAGGGATTTGGAATGGGAATGGGAGGAAGACTGGGGGAAAGATCGGGTGGCCGGGTGGAATAGCAGATGAAAGATCGGGCAGGGGAAGGTTGGATGGAATATCGGATGGTATGGCGGGTGGAAGATTGGGCAGGGGGCTGGGTGGTGGAAGCCAGGGTGGAATATCAAACGGTATGCCAGGGGGAATATCGGACAGGGGGCTGGCCGGAAGTGAGTGTGGTGAGATAGACAGGAGATGAGAGTAAACAGAAAACAGAAAATCTGTCACACACCATCGTCAACAGGTGTTTATTCGCGGGATCATACCGCCACATTCTTCTCCCCTGAGGTATGATAAGACAGAGCGCCTCAGTGGCTTAGTGGAATAGCGGTTGATTTGTAATCAGCAGGTCGGAGGTTCGACTCCTTCCTGAGGCTTGGTTTCTGTTTTTAAATCATTTTTAATCATTTTTAATCATTTTTTAGTGACCAGAGGATACTGTGGTGACAAAGATGAAGAATAAAAATATGGGGCGAATCCAGCAGATATTGAACAGTCCAGGCAGATGGTGCAAACATATGAAAATGTGCAGGATCATATCGCCACATTTTTTACCCCTTAGATCCAATTAGGTAGAGCGCCTCAGTGGCTTAGTGGTATAGCGGCTGATTTGTAATCAGCAGGTCGGGGGTTCAACTCCCTCCTGAGGCTTATTTTGGGACATTAAAACGTCCTTTTTTTGATTTTATCTTATTTTTGGATTTATTCAAGTTTATAATTAATTCAAGATCACATAAAAAAGAATCCTGTGTAAGGGAAAACGATCCCTTTCCCTAATCCTAAGTGTGACGAAGGGGACATGCCCAGGTCATATATCAAACCGGTTTGCGAGGATGGGAAACAACGATTTCATGCAATCGGCTGGTGGTGTCCCTTTTGTGGTTGGTTTCAGAATGAGTGATTTAAATCAACACAGATATTTGCTAAAGTCAGAATCGTTTCGAATATTATCACAATTGCAATGATAAAATCACAATATATTCTTTTCGGCGTATTTAAATAATATAAAACTACAATTTCAAAATTGTGACAAAACCTACTATTTCAAAGGAAGGTAAATGTGAGGTGTGCGGAAGAGATGATTGGTCTATACGCCCTTGCAGGTATTGTGGAAAAATTGTTTGTACCGAACACCGATTGCCTGAAAACCATTGTTGCACCGGCAATTACAACCACAATATGAATTTTCCAGATCCAATTGGTAATTTCGAAATTGTGACAGAACCTACTATTTTAAAGAAAGTTAAATGCGAGGTGTGCGGAAGAGATGATTGGTCTATACGCCCTTGCAGGTATTGTGGGAAAATTGTTTGTACCGAACACCGATTGCCTGAAAACCATTGTTGCACCGGCAATTACAACCACAACATGAATTCTCCAGATCCTATTCCAATATTCAGTGAAAGACAGTCTGAAAACCATTGTTTCACCAGCAATTGCAACCACAATACAAATTCTTCAGATCCGATTCCAATATTATGTGAAGGAAAGTCTGAACACAATAAAAGCAGGAACACAGATTCGCCTTCATCAATTAAAACGCAGAAAAAAAGCCCCAATATAATTGGTAATTTCAATAAATGGTTCAGGAAAATATTTTCCAGATAGTCCAAGAGAAATTCACGCGATTGGATGGTGTCCTTTATGTGGGTGGTTCCACAATGACTGATTCCACAATACGAGTTTATGAATATTGTCTACAATTATTTATTCTATTTCTGATATCCTGCCGGTTGCAACCAGGAACAGGATCCTTGCCTGGATGAGGAACGCCCCTGCAGCTGCAGCAATCATTGTCCAGTATGCAACCATGAAGAGCGTGGTGGATAGTCCGGAAACAAGGAAGATTATTACTCCAAAAATGAAGAAGCGGAAGCCCCATTCTGCAGGGTAGAGGAGAGTGGGCCAGTCGTAAGTCATGATGTTTCTCATATAGTGTCGTTCTTGAAATCCTTAATGAGGCCAATTTCATATTTTAACGGATTTTCAAGTGCATTACGATCTTTGTCTTCAAAAACATCAATAGAAACGGTCCCATCAGAATGAGAATATATATTATGTGGATACGGTAATTCAAAACTTAATGAAAATAAGCAATATTTTTCCAATTTTGCTTTGTCACCCATTTTTGCAAGATTATTTAAAATATCTTCAAGATTCTCAATTTCATTTACACTAGGATTTAATAATAATGTATAGTCGTTGATATTTCGTTCGTTCGAATGCATATAGTATTTTTATTGATTTTGCACAAATTAATTATTCGCCCTTTTTATCCACCGTAAGCTGCCCCTTATACCAGATCCAGCCAGGGTCCCGGCCATCTCCGCAGAAAGGAAGATGGATAACACTGTATGAGAAGTTCCAGTCCGGGAACACAATATAACAGCAGTCCGTTGGAGTCTTGCTCCAGAGGAGATTGAAATTTCTCAGCTTCCTGCCTTCGGAGAACTCTGCCCCTCTTCCGAATCATTATCCAGTCAAAGGCATCCCGGGCAGCCACGTTAATTGCACGCCACGACTGGCAGGCAACCACGAACCGGACACCCAGGGACCATATGGTCCACAGGCTGTCTATTATGACATCCATCCCGGCCCGTTAGTGTTCCTGATTTTTAGCGAGATGCTTTCCGGGCATCAGGAACTGAAACTTATCAATGAAGTTATCAATGAAGATGTCCGGGAGTACTGCAATTCGTCAAATATTCAGTTCACAATCTAAAAAATGGTGAACCGCACTCAATAATTATCCTGCGGTTTCATCATAACCGTGTCCTCAACCTCAGGCACCAGAAGCCAGAGGGCTTTCACCACCTTCTTTCGTATCACCGGATCATCCGTGTCAAGCATCGGGTCAAGCTTTGCAATCACCCCATCACCGATGAGAGCCTCCCCCTCGCCGGTGGCAGCGACGGCGATGATGATATCAAGAGCCGCACCACGGATGTGGGGATTCGGGTCATCAAGGAGGTCTGCAATCACTTCGATGCCATTCTGCCGAATGAGCTCGTTTGCCCGCCAGTCCTCGTCTTCCGTGCTTATCGCAAGTGCCTCCACAGCAGCTTCCCTCACGTCTTCTTCCGGATGAACAAGGCGACTGAGAAGATCCTCAGTCAGCTCTCTTCGTATCTGCATATCTTCCATACCTGTTTTCCCACCTTCAGCCCGCCTCCCTTCAGAACCCACCTGGTGACGGATGGTGATACTCAACCGCCATATGGTAAAAATGTTCGGGCATCATCCACCTCGTCATTCACCAGATCATACGTTTTCATACCGCAGCAGAAACAGGTCTGGAATTACAACATCCCGATATCAGGGCATTCACCGTACAGAATTATATAACCACATCACATCACATCATACCACACCATACCACACTGAATCCTGAAAAGGGGGAAGAAAGGAATCCCATTACCGGTACAGACAGATGAACAGTCATAAGGACCAAAAAGCATGGTTGCTAACGATTCTGGCCATCATTTTACTGTTTATACTCGGGGACCTAATCGCTCATGTATCCTTTGCTTCACCGGCTGATGATTATTCATTTATTTCTCATGGATACGCCCGCACCATCTCTATGATTCTGGATGGCATCATGCCGACAATCATTCTCTCCGGCGCCATAATCGCCGGGATTGTATTTGTCTGGAGAAAAGACACAGCATAACATTCACACAACGATACCAAAAAATTGGACATATGCACTGCACACCCCTCAAAACCCGGCAAACGGAGTTCCAATCATTGATGAAACCGAAAAAGCACAGACAGTATCCATAATATACCCAAACGGATAAGAGAAGGACAATCCTATGAAAAAAACTGCACTAACAGCACTGACCCTTCTCCTTGCACTCTGCATCCTCTTTGCATGCGGCTGCACGGCACCGGTCACAACGGAACCAACCGCATTACCCACAGAAACGGTTATCCAGCCTGTCTCCTTTGATGATGCGCCGGTTCAGTACAGCGATGTAAACGGTATTACCCTCGCATACCGTGAATTCGGCACCGAAAACACCGAACCCCTCCTCATGATCATCGGATTCGGCAGTACAATGGAACACTGGAATACCACCTTTGTGGGCATCCTTGCAGAGAACTACCACATCTATGCCTATGACCACCGCGACATGGGAGAAAGTAGTGAGAGTGACACACAGTTTACGATTCCCCAGCTTGCAGACGATGCAGCAGGACTTATCACCGCACTCGGGTATGAGAGCATGAACACCTATAGTGTTTCCATGGGATCGTCAGTAACTCAGGAGCTTCTTATCGCCCATCCCGAAAAAGTTCGAAAAGCTATTCTTTCATCTGCCTCATACAGTGCGAGCATTCCGGAAACAGAGAAACTGCACGGCCTTCTTGAAGAATCTGCAGAAAATACGGATGTCCCTGAAGGAGTGCGCAAAGAAGCGGTTGCAAACCTCGAATGGGAGGGTGCCTATGACGGCCTCTCAGGCATCACAAACAATGTCATGCTCATCACCGGCACCGCAGATGATATCACCCCCCAGTCAGTGGCAGTCGATATTGCCGGACAGATCAACGGCTCATGGCTTGTCCGGTTCAAAGGCATTCCCCATGCAGGTTCATCCTATGCACCGGTGGAATACGGAACCATTGTGACTACATTTTTGGAGATGGATGAATCTCCTGCGTAACTTTTTTTCCAGAAATAGTAGGCATTTGATATTTCAGCAATGATTGACACCATTCAGGATCTGGAGAAATGTTGTCAAAATAAAAAATACCGAAAATGAACAGACGGCAATCAGGCCAGTTCGATTCTGCTCTCTCTTTCATCCCATAGACACTCCCCGTAAAAGACCTGTGCACATGCCGGGCAATCCCCTCCTAAATTAGATCCTATTCCCCACCCTCTATAACCCCTTGTTTTGGGGAATTGAGAGCCAAAATGGACGTATTTTCCGACCTATTTTTCTGTCGGAAAAATACGACCACAATGCCATTTATTTGCTGAAAATCGGACAAATCACGGATTATTGAGCCGTCACAATTGGCAGGCATTTTGGGAGGACGTATAGGTTGCCTTTACTGAGATCGGTCCACACAGACCTTCTGTGTGGACACGTTTTCCCACCCTTTTTGACCCTTTCTTTTGGACAATTGAAGGGCTAAATGGGCGTATTTTTTGAGTTGTTTTTCTGCGGGGAAAATACGGATGCAATGCCATTTATTTGCTGAAAATACGACAAATTGCGGACTACTGAGCCGTCACTATTGGCAGGTATTTTGGGAGGATGAATAGGCTATCTTAACTGAGATCGGTCTACACAGGCCTTCTGTATGGACACGTTTTCCCACCCTTTTTGACCCCTTGTTTTGGGAAATTGGGGGGCTAAATGGACGTATTTTTTGAGTTATTTTTCTGTCGAAAAAATACGGCTGCAATGCCATTTATTTGCTGAAAATACGACAAATTGCGGACTACTGAGCGGTTGCTATTGGTGAATATTTTAGGAGGACGTATAGGCTGTCTTGAATGAAAACAGCCCACACAGGCCTTCTGTGTGGACACATTTTTCCACCCATTTTTACTAATTTGATTGACAATTTGGAAATGAAATGGACATTTTTTGCTCTTTTTTACCATCGTAAAAATCACCGCGGCAGATCTGCCTCACTAAATGCTCGCAATCAGATACCCGCCGTCCGCTGTTGCAATCACATCATAATGCATGCCATATTCTCCTTCAAACCTGATGTCTGCCAAAATCCGTTTTAAATCATCATTATATCTGTGAAGAGTCAGTTTGCCACCCTAAAAGGCAAACGAATCCACAGAACCATCAGAATACAGCAGGGCATCTTCAAAGCGTTCATGGCCCCCGGTTGATTTCTCAGAGAGAAGAGCACCGGTTTCTCCATCAAACTTTCGCAGCGTATACACGACAGACGTGTGATCCTCAAAGATACCGGATTTGGCCTTCTCTTCTGTTGTCAAAAGGAACATATTCCCGTCAATCCCTGCATGAGAAATCAGGGCATATAATTTTCCAGATAATCACAATCAATTAACTACAGGGATCTGATTTAAATCAACGCGGATAAAATAAAACATAATGGATGATAAGACAAAACAGATACTGGGGGTGCTTTTCATATGCGCAGCGTTCATCCTTTTTATCGCGTTTGCCGCAACAACCGGTTTGTCCCGGACAACGCTGAATGATTCCTGGGAAGAGACACAGGATAATGAGAAACACGTCACCTTTTCTCACAAGGGTGAAGATATTGTGACGCTCTCGGTGCGTGCAACGCCCGGCGCCTACTCTGACAACAGCACCATACCCCTGATGGTCGTCGTGACTCACCCAAAAAATACGAAAATTGACCGCCTGAAAATAAGCATCCACCCACCACAAACTTCAGCATTCTCATATGGTGACATCTATCTGAAAACACCGGAATGGAATCCCTATCCCATGATATCCTTCCATACCAATACTGAATCCGGAAAAAGTGTCAGTGTTCTGGACATTCCTGACATGGGAGTGCAGGGAAAAGGAACAGTCCGGTTTGATTTCCTGATGCACCCGTTCCGGGAAGCAGAGAACCCGGAGACACTTATAGTCTATATCAGCGCAGAATTGTCAGGAAGCCGGGAATTCTGGAATACCTATGTCGTGAATTATCCCGTTGGAGTTGAATTTATCAGATGATCAAAAAAGCCATACACCACACCCGCTCAGATCAAAAACAGACCAACCGCATCTCTATAGCAGCCATTGCAGCGTTATTGATCATGTCATTTGTGCTCTCATCCGGGTGCATTACGAAAGGAGACACTTCGCCTGGCGGGACAAAGGTCACAGTCGTTTCTTTCGCCGTCGACAATAGCAGCATATCAGCATCCGACCCGGAGGCAGAGCGTCTGTTCATTGACGGCCTGACATATAACGCCCAAAACGGCCGGTTCGAAGAAGCAATCGCATGTTTCGATGAAGCAATCGCAATAGATCCTGACTTCGCGGAGGCATGGTTTGGAAAGGGCATCAGCAACTACAACCTCCAGCGCTATGATGAAGCACTGACATCTTTTGACGAGGCAATTGCGATAAATCCAGACTTCAAAGACGCATGGTATTTCAAAGGGACAACACTGACTGACATGGGCAGAGATGATGAAGCAGCATACTATTTTGAACAGGCAGAAAGGTGCAATACCGAACACTCGTTACCAGAAAAATAATCCCATCATTCATTCTTTTTTGGAAAATGACTGCTTTCAGAGAATTCAAAGAGCGATTACACCGCTGTACCGTATAACCCTCATCTGCCGGATAACGAGAAAGAGAAAGAGCAAAAAGTATTTGATGGTGTAATGAATATTAAACACCATTGAATGGACTTCCTCGTACCCTACCGGAAATCGCAGGAATTCTTGGATTCCTTGGCAATGAACAGCGACTGCACATACTTGCGGCAATCTCCCATAAAGAGAAGTTTGCAAGGGAAATATCAGAAGAACTCACCATCTCACGGCCTCTCGTTGTTATCTACCTGAAACAGCTGGAAAAACATGGACTCGTGAAAGGCACTGACCAGAGATGCGACGAACCACCATATCACCGACGGTATTACCGGGCACAACCATTCAAATTTACCCTAACCCTGGAGACATTATCACAGGCAGAGCAGGAGTGAAAAAAATGGAAACCAAACGAATTGAATCATACTATAAGCCAGCATTGGTCGCTGTATTTATCCTCGCCATTGTGGGAATTCTCGGGACATTCTTTGCCATTGATATCACCCCGCTATTTGGCTCAGTATATATCATACTGCAGTTTGCAATCCTCTCACTGGTCATATATATCATCATCAAAGCAAAGGAATGGGTTGAAAAATACCTGAACGCCATCACGGAAAAACCAAACGAGATCGCAGACCTCAGGGAGACGGTCACTCAGATGCGGATATCCATTGATGCAATCGGGAAAAAGGTTGACAATATTGAAAAAATTCTTGAAAATGTTCCGGAATAGGGATGTTTTGTCATCCCGATTCCCAAAAATAATTCCCCGCAGCAGATGAGATTCCATCTGACGGAAAAAACAGGCGACCTGATCACCGGGCAGGTTTCTCCAAATTCCAGACGCCCGGTTTATACCCATTTTTGGCAGCGTCCCGACAGCGCTTCCCAATTCTGCCCGGATCCATCGTAAGCACCTCAAGACCGGGCACAATAACCCGGACCACCGGCACACCAATATCCTCACGGGTGATATCCACCACAATACAGCGGTCAAGGCCCGCCCTCTTCAGTTCATCAAGGACATATTCGATATCCGTGAGAAAATCATCACTCCGGAAGGCACCGATATCCCCATAGACAGACTCCGCATCCTCTGCAAACCACATTTTGTTCATCCGTTTGGTGCGATCATATCCCATCACCCGCCGCATATCCGCCCCGTTTGGCTTTGTGCCATCGATAAAAAGCTGGGTGGCACGACTCTGTGCAACCTCGGTCAGGGCACGGAGCACCGCAATCTCCGGACAGACATGGGTACCTGCTCCCGTACACAGCAGAGTAGGATCCTTCAGTTTTACATCATCACAGATGGCCACAATCGTCGGCAGGCGGATGTCACTTGTGATATCACGGACAAGCACCTCAACACCCTCTTCACGGAATGATTCAATGACCTTTAAACAGCGTTCATCGGTGATATCCCCGACAACCGGCCCGCCATTCCGTGTAATCTCCGCAAGCGACCATGCATCCCGCTCAATGAGCTCGGCAAGTGCATGAAAGATTGCCTCTTCAAGGGTGTTTCCGGACGCAATCCCGTTTGTATGCGTCCGCATGAGATTCCCGTGTGACGGATCAAGGGGGTGGAATACCGCATGGGCAGGCACAAGCACGGGTTCATCCCGGATAATATCATAGGCCCATACCCACGGAATAGTGCCATTCGGATCCACATTATTCGGCAGAATCAGATCCTCCGGGCAGAGAACTGTATGCTCACCTGACAGTTCACTAAAGGTTCCCACGATCATATCACTGCCATCAGGTTCAGCTGAATACCGTTCAATCGCTTCCATAATGGCAGATACGCGTGCGGCAACGGGAGTTGCCCCTTTGCCGTTGTGTACGAACTCTTTCCCGTTTATTCCCGGGCGCGTACAGGTAAAGACCGGAATCCCCAGCCGGTCAACATCAGTGATGTCATTTACCTGGGTTACACCTGTCAGAGGCACCAGTGGATCAACACGTTCAAGCGTTGCTTCCGGTGAAACCGTCCGGTGCGTCTCCACAGAGTAACCTTTGACACAGGATGATAATTTCATGAATAGAAAATATTGGACAGGGCCGGATATACACTTTTCTTTCAGAATTCACCCCGCGAGATTACCGGATGAGACCATACCTATTTATTCCCAAAAATACTCTCATCGCTCATTGGGATAGACCATGACAGAACAAAAGCAGAATACCATTATCCGCCTCCCTGTTACCGGAATGATGTGCGATGGCTGTGTCGCAGCAGTAAAAGCCGCCCTTGAATCTGTTCCGGGGGTAAAAAATGCAGATGTCAGCCTCGAAAAGAAAGAGGCCGCCGTCACCTATGATCCGGCACAGGCAACAACGGACGAAATGAAAACGGCAGTTGAAAACGCCGGATACGGCATAAAAATATAAACACCGGTTAAAACAGGCAATCACTATTCAGGGGGGATATCCATCAGCATAAAAGAACCAGATACCGAAGGGGCAACCACAGTTATCCGGGTGACCGGCATGCACTGTGCGACATGTGTTGCTACGGTTGAAAAAGCACTCCGTGCTGTGAACGGAGTATACGAAGTTTCCGTCAGTCTTGCCACCGAAAAGGCCGTTGTACGATATAACCCGGAGACGTGCACCGTCCGGAATCTGGAAGCGGCTGTCACCGGTGCCGGATATGGCGTCCTCCGGGAAACCCTGCAGATTCGTCTCGGCGGCATTCACTGCGCCACCTGTGTCGCAACCGTTGAAAAAGCGCTCATGTCCCTTGACGGCGTCTTCTCCGCAGAGGTAAATCTTACAACCAACCGGGCAGTTGTCGGCTATGATCCGGATACGGTTGAGATAGCACAGATGATAGAGGTCATTGTCGGTGCCGGGTATGAATATCGTGGATTTGTCGGGGATGAAGAGGGAAGTCAGGAAGAGATACAGCGGTCCCGCGAGATACGAAATCTCCGCAACCGTACGCTCATCGGATTTGCCGTATCAGCATTCCTGATGGTTTTCATGTTCTCCGGGATTATGCTGCCCATTCCGATGACATATTTCATGTTCATCGTCTCAACACCCTTTTTCATCTATCTTGCATACCCCATATTCCGGGCGGCATGGGGAGCACTGAAAAACTCCTCACTGACGATGGATGTGATGTATGCGATGGGTATCGGTGTCGCCTACGGGTCTAGTGTCCTTGGCACATTCGGCATCATCCTCACAAGTGATTTTCTCTTTTATGAAACCGCCGTCATGCTCTCGGCATTTCTCACTCTGGGCAGGTATCTCGAGGCACGGGCAAAAGTGAGGACAAACGATGCCATCAAAAAACTGGTCGAACTTCAGGCAAAAACCGCCATCGTCCTCAGGGGAAAAGAAGAAGTCGAGGTTCCGGTGGAAGAACTCACGATTGGCGATATTATCCTTGTCAGGCCGGGGGGAAAAATACCCGTTGACGGGGAGATTCTCTCCGGGGAATCATATATCGATGAATCGATGATCAGCGGCGAACCGGTGCCGGTGTATAAAGAAAAGGGTGCAACCGTAACCGGCGGCACGATTAACACCACCGGTGCCATCACATTTGCCACCACCCATGTCGGAAAAGAGACCTATCTCGCACAGATAATCAAACTTGTGGAGACCGCACAGGCCACAAAACCCTCCGTCCAGAAATATGCGGATACTGCGGTCACCTGGTTTATCCCGACGGTCCTCACCATAGCCATCACAGCCGCCCTTGTCTGGTACTTCGCACTGGGAGCAACCAGTCTTTTTTCCATCACTGTCCTGATCTCCATTCTTGTCATTGCGTGCCCATGTGCCCTTGGTCTTGCCACACCGACTGCGATCACCGTTGGTGTCGGAAGAGGCGCTGAACTGGGGATTCTCATCAAAAACAGTGAAGTTCTCGAGGTGTCGCAAAAAATCACCACCGTCATATTTGACAAGACCGGCACCCTCACACGGGGAATCCCCGTGGTAACAGAAACGGTCCTTTTCAAAAAGAGTGAAGAGGAGTTTCTGGAAATTGCATCCGGTGTTGAAGCACGGTCAGAACATCCCCTCGCAGCAGCCGTTGTTTCATATGCAAAAGAAAAAGGAATCGTGCCAAAAGAATGCACTGAATTTGAGGCAGTGAGTGGCAGAGGAGTAAAAGCAGAGGCAGGGGGAGTCCCTGTTCTTATTGGCAACATGGCATTTCTTTCACAACAGGGAATCGGGCTGATACCTCCGGTTATTGATGCGTTTGAAGCAATTCAGAACCGCGGAGAAACAGCTGTCGGAGTCGCGGCCGGTGGGGCTATTGCAGGCATAATCGGCATATCAGACAGTGTCAGGGATACATCTGCGGCAGCTACTGAAGAACTTCACAAAATGGGCCTTACTGTCGGCATGATAACAGGGGACAATGAACGAACTGCAGCAGCGGTGACAGAGCAGCTGGGGATTGACTTTATGGAAGCAGAAGTGCTGCCAGATAAGAAATCAGGGATAATCCAGACGATGCAGGGCGAAGGAAAAATGATTGCATTTGTGGGTGACGGCATCAATGACGCACCCGCGCTAGCGGCAGCAGACATCGGCATCGCTATCGGAAGTGGCACCGACATCGCAATTGAGAGTGGTGATATCGTCCTCGTCCAGAGCAGTCCTCTTGATGTGGCAGCAGCCATACAGCTGGGACGAAAAGTTATGGGAAGAATACAATTGAACCTTTTTTGGGCATTTGCCTATAATGCAGCCTTAATTCCGGTTGCTGCAGGCATCCTCTATCCCCTGTATGGCATAACCTTCCGTCCCGAATTTGCAGGGCTTGCGATGGCACTCAGTTCGGTGACGGTCATCTCACTCTCCCTTCTTCTTAAAGGATATACCCCTCCTGCAACAGTTAAGAAAGCAAATCAACAAAAAACCCAATAAAGGCTTTTTTTCCAATATCAGGCCCATATACTCAACCAAACAGAAACAATCCCCCTCAAAAAGAAAACCATAATGCTGAAATAACCCTGCCGGACAACTACAAATTATCGCAGAGGTGTGATAACGTGGTTGAGAGATTTATTGAAGGGAACCGTGCGTTTATTGAAAACGATTTCCGCAAAGACAATGAGCACTATCAGAAACTGGCAACCAGCCAGAGTCCGGAATCCCTCTGGATTGCATGTTCTGATTCACGGGTAAACCCCGAGCGCATTGTCAATGCAAAGATGGGTGACATCTTTGTGCACCGTAACATCGGCAATATTGTTGCAAAGGACGATCCAAACCTTGGATGTGTCCTTGAATATGCAGTTGGCCACTTAAAGGTGAAATATATCATCATATGTGGTCATTCCGACTGCGGTGCCATGAAAGCCCTTGATGCTGACATGTCAGAGGAGGAATATATCCCCGTGTGGCTGGAAAATGCACAGGAAGTAAAAGAGACTATCGAAGAAGAACACGGGACTCCTGCAGAGTGTGCTAACCTTGCTGCCCGGAAAAAAGGAATTGAGATGGAAAACATCAAGGTTCAGCTGGAAAACCTCAGGTCATATTCACCGGTAAAATGTGCAGAAGATGAAGGCAGAGTTCAGCTCCATGGCCTTTTCTATGATCTTGGAACCGGAAAGCTGGAACAGATTGTCTGATTTCCGGTTATTGTATGCAGAAATCGTAAATTGCAGAAATGACATATTTCTCTTTTTTTTTTGTTAAAGTTCGATTTTGCCCTTAATATTAAAACTGACTATAATTATTTGCTATTTTTCATTAATGTGTGGGCATCATCCTTCCATTTACCATAATTATATGATAAATCCGCGTGAGGTTTCTCATTAGTAAAACAAATATACTTTATTTGGCTTATTGTTAACACGCCAACATTTACATCATTCTTGGACATTAGAGAGAGATTAGCAAAATCCTCTCTGTTTCAATGGGAATTTATCGAAAGTTATTAATATACTCATACAGACGTTAAATCACCTATAAATTATAGGTAGTTGTGTGTTATTTGGTAATTCAAGCCAAATGAGGTGAAAAAAAAATGGTATTCCATCCCCCAGCAGCAATCATCTCCAAAGTTGGAGATGCAGGTAAAGGCAAATGTGCCCTTCCGGCATGGAACATGCTCCTCCGTGGTTTCATGGCAGGCGCATACATCGCAATGGGAGCAGCTCTTGCAACCGTTTGTGTAACAGGCACTGCAGCATTCCTCGGAGCAGGTGTCGCAAAATTAGTTCTCGGTTCAGTGTTCCCCGTTGGACTTATTATCATTGTGATGACCGGTGCAGAACTCTTCACTGGTGACGCAATGTTTGCCCCAATGGCTGCTTTTAAGCACAAAGTCAGTTGGGCAGCAGTCCTGAATCTATGGGTATGGGTATACGTCGGTAACCTGATTGGTTCACTTGTATTCGCATATCTGATGTCCGCAGGTCCCCTCGTCTCGATCTCCGGAAGCACTGCAACCGCAACAGCATTCGGCCTTACCGCAGTAAACATTGCAGCAGGAAAGACCAGCTACATCGGTGGACTTGCACTCTGGTCCGCATTCTGTAAAGCTATCTGTTGTAACTGGCTCGTTAACCTTGCAATTCTGCTCGGTATTTGTGCAGATGATGCAATCGGTAAGATTGTCGGTATCTGGTTCCCGATCATGGCTTTCGTTTCCTCCGGATTCGAGCACTGTGTCGCAAACATGTACTTCATCCCTGCAGGTATCCTTACTATGCCTTCCCTGACAGCTGACCAGATCGCAGCAGTCGGTCCAAAGCTGGCAAACCTGAACTGGGTCACCATGTGGACAAACAACATCATCATCGTCACTCTCGGCAACATCGTCGGTGGTATGATCTTTGTTGCTCTTATCTACTGGGTCTCATTCAAGAAAGACATTCAGGCATAATTCTAAACAATGAAAATTAAAGGAACAACGGTAAGGGTTTCAATCATTCAGGTTGGACTCGTAATAGCCCTTACCCTTATTTTACTCGCATACATCTTCCTCTCAGGAGATTATGGGACTCTTCTCTGGGCAGTTCCGGTTCTTATAATGCTTCTTGTCATTCCAACAGCACTGAACTACATGAGTCAGAGTCAGTATGATGACCTTATTCCCTATTACGAAGAAGAAGCAGAGTCAGTCAGGATGGCCAACATTCACCCAAATGACATCGGTAAGCTTGTCAGGGTTGAAGGCGTTGTTGAACGTGTACTCTTTAAGTCACTGAACCGTCCTCAGTATCAAATCGCTGATAAAAGTGGTGTAATGTCTGTGAAGATGTTCACGACACCAAAAGAGGACGTAAAGAAAGATGACATTGTTGTTGTTCTTGGCCAGGTCATCAAACGATATGTTGTCGTTGGTGATCCAGTGATTAATGCTGTTCTCATTCGCAAGAAGAGTAACAAGTAAACCCAAACCCGGTTAAGGAACAATTTTCTCACATTTTACTTACCAGAGACAAACGAATGTCTGGTAAAACGTAAACCCACTCTTCTTAATACCGAAACGACATATTTCTTCTAAGGAAAAATCATATCGGAGATTACTATATGACAGACAAGACTTCATCATTACCGGAGCTGCCCAAATATGCGTGGGTATCTGTTCCCATCATTGCCTTCGCAGGAATTGCCATTAGTATGCTTTCTATTTGGACAGCTAATCCTGGCGTTACCTTTATAGAAATTATCACTGACATAGTACCAAAGGAATCATTCCTGACTTTTGCCGGAATATGGGGATGTATAATCAGTTCTTTTATCCTCTGCGGCATTGCCTATCTGAAACCTAAAAAAGATCTGGTATCTCTTTTAGTGCCAATCTTTGCAATTATTATCTTCAATCCGTGGAGTGAATTTACTACAGGACCAATCATGCAGATTCTCTTTGCAATTACAATCACGGTTATTGCCGTTCGTCTTGAGAAAAAATACAGCGACAAATTACATTTTTCCAACGAATAATATACCTTTTTTTGGCGACATGGCGCAACATCAGATTAAATACCCATTAGGATCTGCGCTCCTGTATGACAAGATGTAACAAAGTAAATACTCTCAGATTAACATGCTGAAAAATCAATTAACAATAAATAACCGCCCATTTCCATAAAAAAGAGCACAAACCCCAAATTCCACCAATAATCTCCCACATTTTTAATCACATTTATATGCAGTGGATATAAAAAGCAACATGTTCGAGGTAATGATAATGGACATGAAATACGTTCAGACAACCTGCCCATACTGTGGGACAGGCTGTTCATTAAATCTCGTGGTCAAAGACGGTAAGGTCGTTGATACAGCTCCGTATCACCGTTCTCCTGTCAATGAAGGTAAGTTATGCCCAAAAGGTACTTACGCCCACGAGTTTGTGAACAGAGAGGACCGCCTCACAACGCCGCTCATTAAAAAGGACGGCAAGTTTGTGGAGGCAACCTGGGAAGAGGCAAACGCCCTCATCGCAAAGAAATTCAAAAGCTACACTCCTGACGAGTGTGCAGTACTCTCATCAGCACGTACTTCTAACGAAGACAACTATGCTCTGATGAAATTCGCACGTGGTGCAATTAAAACACGCCACATCGACCACTGCGCACGTCTCTGCCATGCTTCAACTGTTGCTGGTCTTGCTGCATCATTCGGCTCCGGTGCAATGACCAACTCTATTCTGGATATCGCAGAATCAAAGTGTGTCTTTATTATCGGGTCCAACACATTTGAGCAGCACCCGCTTATCGGCCGCAAAGTAATGCAGGCAAAGAAAGCAGGCGCAAAGATCATCTACGTTGACCCACGGTTAACTGCAACCGGAAAGCAGGCTGACCTCTTCATGCAGTTCAAATCAGGCAGTGATGTCGCAGTCCTGAACTGTATCATGGGAGAGATCATAAGAAACGGCTGGGAAGACAAGGACTGGGTTCAGAACCGCGCCAAGGGCTATGATGAGCTCAAAGCAACCGTTCTCCAGGACGCTTACCTGCCGGAGAATGTCGAGACACTCTCAGGGATTCCAGCAGATAAACTCAGAACCGCAGCAGAATGGATCGGAACCGCCGAATCCTGTGCACTGCTCTACTCCATGGGTATCACCCAGCACACCTGTGGTGTTGACAATGTGAAGTCCACTGCAAACCTCCAGATGCTTACCGGTAATATCGGCAGGCGTGGAGGCGGTGTGAATGCACTTCGTGGACAGAACAATGTTCAGGGTGCCTGCGATATGGGAGCACTCCCTGTTGTATTCACCGCATACCAGAAGGTCATTGACCCCGTTGCACACAAGAAATTTGAAGATGCATGGGCATTCCCTGACGGTATCGCTGCAGCTCAGAACGGATACGAAGTAACCGTTATGATGGATGTCTTAACCGACAACCCTGGTGAACTCAAGGCAATGTACATTATGGGAGAAAATCCATTCCTGTCCGACCCTGATATTCACCACGTTGAGCATGCATTCGAAAATCTTGAATTCGTCGTTGTCCAGGATATCTTCCTGACTGAGACGGCACAGCACGCTGATGTTGTACTTCCCGCCACCTGCTACGCAGAGAAAGACGGAACACAGACCAGCACAGAACGCCGTGTTCAGATGTGGAGAACTGCTCAGGCACCTCCAGGCCAGGCAAAACTTGACTGGAAAATAATCGCTGACGTTGCAGCAGCAATGGGCTATGCAGACCAGTTTGCATGGGAAACATCAGAAGATGTATTCAACGAGATGGCATCACTGACTCCATCCTATGCAGGAATGACCTACGAACGTCTCAACAAACCTGAGGCACTTCACTGGCCATGTCCAACAAAAGAACACCCTGGCACACCAGTTCTCCACATCGACAAGTGCTCCCACCCTGACGGAATGGGCGTTATGCACGCAATCGAATGGAAACCTCCTGCAGAAGTACCTGACGAAGAATATCCGTTCATCCTTACCACCGGCCGCTGTATCTGGCACTGGCACACTGGTAGCATGACCCGTCGTTCAAGCACTCTTGCAAATGAAGTAAAGACCGGATGGATTGAAATCAATCCTGAAGACGCAGCAGCACTTGGCATCAAAGACAAAGAGATGATCAAAGCAATCTCCCGCCGTGGTGAAGTTGAGGTTCCTGCAAAGGTCACCCCCGACATCATGAAAGGTGTCATGTTCATGCCGTTCCACTTTGCAGAATGTGCAGCAAACTTCCTGACCAACAACGCTCTTGACCCAATCGCTAAGATTCCGGAGTACAAGGCCTGTTCAGTTAAGGTTGAGAAAATTCAGGAGGCCTGAAAATGGTAGCTAAAGGCGATATGGTATACGCATGGTCCACCGATGCCGAGATCCTCAAGAAAGGTGAGCTCGGTGGTGCGGTCACCGCACTCCAGAAATTCGCCCTCGAATCCAAAATGGTCGACGCGGTGCTGGCAGTAAAGAAGGGATACGACATCTACGATGCAAAGCCTGTCCTCATCAAAGACCCGGCTGAGCTCGCAGACACCGCCGGATCGCTCCACTGCGGTACACTTCTCGTCGCCAGTCCCATTAAGAAATATCTTAATGGTAGCAAGGACATGAAGATCGGGGTCACCGTCAAGGGCTGTGACATGATGGCACTGCTCGAACTCGCAAGACGCGGCTCAGTCAACCTCGACAACATTACAACGATCGGCCTGAACTGTGGTGGTTCGGTTAGTCCTGTCACCGCCCGTAAGATGATCGCCGAGAAATTCGGAGTCGACCCTGACGACGTCCGCAAGGAGGAGATCGACAAAGGCCAGTTCATTATCGAGTATGGCGATGAGCACAAAGGCATCGCTATGGACGAACTCGAAGATGAGGGCTACGGCCGCCGGTCCAACTGCCGCCGTTGCAAGTATAAAGTCCCACGCCAGGCTGACCTTGCCTGCGGTAACTGGGGCGTAATTGGCCCGAAAGCAGGAAAAGCCACCTTTATTGAAGTATGCAGCGACAAGGGTGCGGATCTGCTGAACAAGGCTGTTGCAGCTGGTGTTGTCCAGACCGAAGCACCTATCCCCAAGGGCATCGAGATACGCGGCAAGATAGAAAATGCCATGCTCAAACTCGGTGAAAAATGGCGTAAAAATGACTTCAAAGCGCTCAGCGAAGATCTCTGGGGAACGATCGAGAAAGGAACCAGCCGTTGCATTAAATGCTATTCCTGTATCGAGAACTGCCCAGTCTGTTTCACGCTCGCAGATGAGCTCAAAGGCGATTCGAGGATGATCACATCCGGAGCAGTCCCGCCAAACCCGATGTTCCATATGCGACGATTCGCTCACATTAGTGACACCTGTATCAATTGTGGCCAGTGCGAAGAGCTCTGTCCGATGGATATCCCACTTGCTCTCTTTTCTCATGCCATAAGGACAGAAAGCGATACGGCATTTGAACCGAAGCTTGGGGAAGCTTTATACAACAACAAATAACTTTTTTCATTTGTTAACTACTTTTTTTATCACATAATTCACCCCGGCAGACGTCAACTCGTCAAAAACGCCCCGCCCCACCGATATTCATCAAGAATCCGCAGTTAAACACTATCGTTAAATAATACAACACCAAAATATGTTTGTTCGAGGTAATGATAATGGACATGAAATACGTTCAGACAACCTGCCCATACTGTGGGACAGGCTGTTCATTAAATCTCGTGGTCAAAGACGGTAAGGTCGTTGATACAGCTCCGTATCACCGTTCTCCTGTCAATGAAGGTAAGTTATGCCCAAAAGGTACTTACGCCCACGAGTTTGTGAACAGAGAGGACCGCCTCACAACGCCGCTCATTAAAAAGGACGGTAAGTTTGTGGAGGCAACCTGGGAAGAGGCAAACGCCCTCATCGCAAAGAAATTCAAAAGCTACACTCCTGACGAGTGTGCAGTACTCTCATCAGCACGTACTTCTAACGAAGACAACTATGCTCTGATGAAATTCGCACGTGGTGCAATTAAAACACGCCACATCGACCACTGCGCACGTCTCTGCCATGCTTCAACTGTTGCTGGTCTTGCTGCATCATTCGGCTCCGGTGCAATGACCAACTCTATTCTGGATATCGCAGAATCAAAGTGTGTCTTTATTATCGGGTCCAACACATTTGAGCAGCACCCGCTTATCGGCCGCAAAGTAATGCAGGCAAAGAAAGCAGGCGCAAAGATCATCTACGTTGACCCACGGTTAACTGCAACCGGAAAGCAGGCTGACCTCTTCATGCAGTTCAAATCAGGCAGTGATGTCGCAGTCCTGAACTGTATCATGGGAGAGATCATAAGAAACGGCTGGGAAGACAAGGACTGGGTTCAGAACCGCGCCAAGGGCTATGATGAGCTCAAAGCAACCGTTCTCCAGGACGCTTACCTGCCGGAGAATGTCGAGACACTCTCAGGGATTCCAGCAGATAAACTCAGAACCGCAGCAGAATGGATCGGAACCGCCGAATCCTGTGCACTGCTCTACTCCATGGGTATCACCCAGCACACATGTGGTGTTGACAATGTGAAGTCCACTGCAAACCTCCAGATGCTTACCGGTAATATCGGCAGGCGTGGAGGCGGTGTGAATGCACTTCGTGGACAGAACAATGTTCAGGGTGCCTGCGATATGGGAGCACTCCCTGTTGTATTCACCGCATACCAGAAGGTCATTGACCCCGTTGCACACAAGAAATTTGAAGATGCATGGGCATTCCCTGACGGTATCGCTGCAGCTCAGAACGGATACGAAGTAACCGTTATGATGGATGTCTTAACCGACAACCCTGGTGAACTCAAGGCAATGTACATTATGGGAGAAAATCCATTCCTGTCCGACCCTGATATTCACCACGTTGAGCATGCATTCGAAAATCTTGAATTCGTCGTTGTCCAGGATATCTTCCTGACTGAGACGGCACAGCACGCTGATGTTGTACTTCCCGCCACCTGCTACGCAGAGAAAGACGGAACACAGACCAGCACAGAACGCCGTGTTCAGATGTGGAGAACTGCTCAGGCACCTCCAGGCCAGGCAAAACTTGACTGGAAAATAATCGCTGACGTTGCAGCAGCAATGGGCTATGCAGACCAGTTTGCATGGGAAACATCAGAAGATGTATTCAACGAGATGGCATCACTGACTCCATCCTATGCAGGAATGACCTACGAACGTCTCAACAAACCTGAGGCACTTCACTGGCCATGTCCAACAAAAGAACACCCTGGCACACCAGTTCTCCACATCGACAAGTGCTCCCACCCTGACGGAATGGGCGTTATGCACGCAATCGAATGGAAACCTCCTGCAGAAGTACCTGACGAAGAATATCCGTTCATCCTTACCACCGGCCGCTGTATCTGGCACTGGCACACTGGTAGCATGACCCGTCGTTCAAGCACTCTTGCAAATGAAGTAAAGACCGGATGGATTGAAATCAATCCTGAAGACGCAGCAGCACTTGGCATCAAAGACAAAGAGATGATCAAAGCAATCTCCCGCCGTGGTGAAGTCGAGGTTCCTGCAAAGGTCACCCCCGACATCATGAAAGGTGTCATGTTCATGCCGTTCCACTTTGCAGAATGTGCAGCAAACTTCCTGACCAACAACGCTCTTGACCCAATCGCTAAGATTCCGGAGTACAAGGCCTGTTCAGTGAAGGTTGAGAAAATTCAGGAGGCCTGAAAATGGTAGCTAAAGGCGATATGGTATACGCATCTGCAAGTGATGCAGCGATCCTTGAGAAAGGAGAGTGCGGCGGTGCAGTCACAGCACTTCTCAAGTACGCTCTTGAAAGCGGCATGGTCGATGCAGTCCTTACGGTGAAGAAGGGATACGACATCTACGATGCAAAACCTGTCCTCATCAAAGACCCGGCTGAGCTCGCAGACTGTGCAGGATCACTCCACTGTGGTACACTTCTCCTCCCAAAACTGATCAAGAAATATCTTGACGGTGCAAAGAATGAGAAGCTTGCAGTCACACTCAAAGGATGCGATGCAAAAGCAATGTACGAGCTCGCAAAGAGAAAACAGATCAACCTTGACAATGTCATCATGATCGGTCTCAACTGTGGTGGATCCGTCTCCCCGGTTCTGGCACGGACAATGATTGCAGACAAGTTTGAGATGGACCCTGACTCCGTTGTCAAAGAAGAAATTGACAAAGGTCAGTTCATTGTTCTTGACCAGAACGGTGAGCACAAGGGTATCTCTATCGACGAACTTGAGGAAGCAGGATACGGACGCCGTGCAAACTGCCAGCGCTGTAAAACAAAGGTTCCCCGCCAGTGCGATCTCGCATGCGGTAACTGGGGAGTCATTGGTCCTAAAGCAGGCAAGGCAACCTTCGTTGAAGTATGCAGCGACAAGGGAGCAGCACTTCTCGAGGGCGCAACAAAAGCAGGCGCAATCGAAACCGCAGAACCAATCCCCAAGGGTATTGAGATTCGCGGCAAGATCGAGAATGCAATGTTCAAGCTCGCGGACAAACACCGTGCAGCACAGTTCGGTGCGCTTGGTGAGAGCGAAGACCGCCTGAAGTTCATCATGAATGAGACTTCACGCTGTATCAAGTGCTACCAGTGCATTGAGAACTGTCCAATCTGTTACTGTGTCGAGTGTTCCACCAAGAAGCCACACCTGGTTACCCCTGGACAGGTTCCACCGCCCTTCATGTTCCACCTTATCAGGTTCAGCCACATTTCTGATTCATGTGTGAACTGCGGACAGTGCGAAGAACTCTGTGCAATGGACATCCCGAATGCACTCTTCATGCACTCCCTGCAGGTCGAGATGGAAAAGATGTTCGGGTTCGTACCTGGTGTAAACATGGATCTTCCGATTCTTGCACTTGTTGAAGAACCTACCGAGCGCAAGCGTCTTTCAGACACCGGCTCCGATCAGATCTATAACATATTCTAATCTTCCCTTTTTTTTGAATTGAAAAAAATTATTCTCAAAAGTAATTTACGGATACATATTTTATCACCATGATGATTTGACTTCTTCATCATCTTTATCTGTCTTTCTCTCGTGTCAGTGTGGCATATGCCAGAGAGAGAACCATCAGGCGACGTCGGTAGCGCCATGCTGCTAAAGCCACTGCAGCAGTGACAATACGATTTGAAGGAGTGCCTGGTGTGAGAACAACATCCAGAGAATTCATGGTATATGAACGATAACGGCGGCCGGCATTATCTGATAAAATCGAATCTTGTTTCTGCGTCATACAATCCCCACGTGTATCAAATGCAACCGGATTACTATATAATTCCTATTGTAAGATATCTAAATAATCCGGATATCATCCGGAAAATGCTGAACATTATCAAATAATGGAATTCATTCGATTATCTCAACAACTCACCTAAAACATCTTATTCAGTAGTGTAACGAAAGTTCTGTATAATTGATGATGTCCTGTATCCAACATTGATTTGGAACAAGAAGGTACAGGACAATGATACCATACGAGTTATTACAAGATTGTCTTAGCGACAATGATCAGGGGATGCAGAATCTCATTATGCAGATGGAAACTATGGAGAGGTAAATCTTAAAAACCTCAGTTCAGGAAGTTTCCTTTTGAAACATAATTGTTTCGAAGATATGCCCGTGTGGAAAAAGCGCTTGTGAACATGATTGCTGAATCTTATCTTCAGGGCGTCTCTACACAAAAGGTTCAGACTATTTTGTGTATCTCACTTTTGCATAGAACAGCTCTCTCCTTCAAGTGTATCCAGAATTTCAAAAGAATTTGATGAACACGTCCACGAATTCCTCAACAGGCCAATTGAATCGAGATTTCCGTATATTTTGGTAGATGCAACATATTTCAATGTATGTGATGGGATGGGTCATGTAAACAAAGCACTTCTCATCACAGTTGTCGTAAGAGAAGATGAATATCGTGAGATTCTTGGAGCAAGGATTACTAACTGCGAGAATGAGGAGTTTTGTTCCGGAATGTGTTCGATGTCCTTAAGGAAGAAGAGAGGATTGGAAGGAGGAAAGCTTGTGGTCTCAGGTTATACCGTGATACAGAAGACATATTCAAATCTTTTCCGGACACAAAAAACAGGCTGCTTTCTTCTTGTGGACAGCTTATCTTCCCGTCTGAACCGAATAAAGATAAGAACGCAGTCAGATGTAGCCTTGAATACATTATAACCAATATTGAGATCATCCTGACATTTATTTCAAAACAAACAAAGTCCATCTCCGGGGAACTCTTATCTGCAGACTCAATGAAATCACTAGAGGTACAGGAGGTTCTGAATGAATTCCTGTCTATGTGGGGGGTCAGAATATCCATGATCATATGCTACAATCAGCCTATGCAGCATCATTCCCGGGCACTCACGCTCTTTTGTATACCATATACAGAACAGAATGTCTCCTTTCCGGTCTTTGCAACCGAAGAATCATTTTCGAAAGCTTACACTCTTTAGCATATTAGTTACAGAGTAGAATCTCTTCTTCACAAACCTTTGCAATAAAGTATCGTATCCAAGAGCTCACGCTCATTAGTGTACCCGTTACAATAACTGAAATCTCATCATCACGAAAACAGGTAGCGAAATATCATTTCAAACACTCACGCTCTTTTGCATAGTATATACAGAACAGAATGCTATACATTTCACTACCAAGAATGTGCAGGAACGAGTCAGAATCAACACAAGAAAGCTCACGCTCTTTTGTATAATACAGTTACAGAACAGATTTCAATTTGCTTTTCAGAGCATTTGCAGCGAAGTATGGTTCCCGAGCGCTCGCGCAACTCAGTACAGCATACTACGTGAACGGGCTTAACTTCCGGGTTCGGTATGGGTCCGGGTGTTGCCCCGCTGCTATGGCCGCAAATACATGACGCTGTATATGTTTGTGGTGTGCACACAGAATTTCGTCTGAGTTTTAACGGACGTTTTCAGTGTTAGCTGATTTGGGCGTTAGTACTCGTGGACTGAACACGTCGTTACCTTCGTGCGTACATCCCGAGCCTATCAAACGGATCTTTTATCCGTGCCCTCAAACGAGGTCTCTTTTCAGGTCTGGTTTCAAGCTTAGATGCTTTCAGCTTTTATCCATTATCGCGTAGCCACTCGGCACTGCCCTGTCGGACAACCGATATACCAGTGGCGACGACGGAAAGTTCCTCTCGTACTATTTCCGTCTTACCCTCAGACCTCTAACACTCCAAATAGATAGTAACCGACCTGTCTCACGACGGTCTAAACCCAGCTCACGATCCCCTTTAATAGGCGAACAACCTCACCCTTGGCTGCTGCTGCACAGCCAGGATGGAAAGAACCGACATCGAGGTAGCAAGCCGCCGGGTCGATATGTGCTCTTGCCGGCGACGACTCAATTATCCCCGGGGTAGCTTTTCTGTCGTCAATAGCACTCATCAAAAGCGCGTATTGGTTCGTTAGACCCGAGTTTCCTCTCGTGAACACTTGCTTTGCGTGTTCACGTCAGGCCAACTTTTGCTCTTGACACTCTTCTGTGAGTTTCTGACTCACATGAGTTGACCTTGGGGCACCCTTGATACCTTTTCGAGGGTGTGGCGCCCCACCCAAACTGCCTACCTACCGATGTCCTCACAAGGAGTTAGTGTTACAGTAATCAAAGGATGGTGTCTCATTGGTGACTAACCAACCCCCACGAGGGTTGGATCGACATCTCCCATCTACACTGCGCAATGAATACCGTAACACAACGACAGGCTGCAGTAAAGCTCCACGGGGTCTTCACTTCCCATTTGGAGTCACTGGCCTTTGCACCAGGATAAAATGTTCAACGGACTTGTGTTTGGGACAGTAGGGCTCTCGTTAATCCATTCATGCAAGTCGCCAATTAAGCGACAAGGTACTACGCTACCTTAAGAGGGTCATAGTTACCCCCGCCGTTTACAGGTCCTTCGTCCGGTTGAACCCGGTTTTCAGATACCTGCACTGGGCAGGAATCACAGACTATACTAGTCCTTACGGAGTTGCAGTCTGCTATGTTGTTATTAGACAGTCGGAGCCCCCTGGTCACTGCGACCTGCCCGATCACCGGGCAGGCACCCCTTCTTCCAAAGTTACGGGGCCATTTTGCCGAATTCCCTAAACACAATTAAACCGACACGCCTTAGCCTTCTCAGCTAGGGGCACCTGTGTCAGATCTCGGTACGGACATCTGATTCCCTTTTCACGGGTTCCAGGAGTTTGCTTTATTTCTCCATCACGCTTTCACTCAATTCTCACCATTACGGTTCTCCAAGAGCTTATACGATTAGACAGGGCGACAGCCCTGCAAAACATATCCAGAAACGTCAGGGTTAACCGAAGTTAACTACAATCAGATGGTACAGGAATATTAACCTGTTTCCCTTTCGCTGTACTCGAATTACGGTACAACTTAGGACCGACTAACCCTCGGCTGACGAACATTGCCGAGGAAACCTAGCCCCTTCGGCGGTTAGGATTCTCACCTAACTATGCTTCTACTAGTGCCAGAATTCTCAATTCTACACGGTCCACAGGAGCTTACACCCCTGCTTCCACCCATGCAGAGCGCCTCTCTACGCCATCACCTTGCGGTGGTCTGTGGTATCTGTGGTAGGTTTTAGCCCCGTCCATTTTCAGCGCCCTAAACCTCGACTGGTAAGCTGTTACGCACTTTTTAAAGGGTAGCTGCTTCTAAGCTCACCTTCCAGTTGTCTTTGGCCTAGGACATCTTTTAGTATTGACACTTAACCTACACTGAGGGACATTAACCACAGTCTGGGTTCTTTCCCTTACGCACTACAAGCTTACCCCGTAGTGCGGACTTCCAGCCTTCTTCGACGACGGGGAATTCGGAGTTTGACAGGAAGGTGAGGAATTTCTCCCCCAACTCCTCCAGTCAGTGCTCTACCTCACCGTCTATCTCCAGCCAGGTCATGCTACGGCATGTTTCGAGAGGAACCAGCTGATGCCCAGTTCGATTGGCCTTTCACCCCTATACGCAGGTCACACGAATGATTTGCATATCAATACCGCTTCGGCCCTCCACGCAACTTTCGTCACCCTTCAGCCTGCCCACGCATAGATCACTGGGCTTCGGGTCTTATCCTGTCGACTACACGCACTATTAATACGTCGTCCCATGGCCGAAACCTACGGACTTGTCGCTTTCGCTTCGGCTTCCCTTACCGGTTAACCTCGCCAACAGAATAAACTCTCTGGCCCGTTCTTCCAAACGTAAGTTATGACACCGGCAATACATCCCATACTACCGCCTCGCGACGGGTTCTTTCGATGTAAAGATCCTTTTATGCCATAACACACTATCACCTATCAGTTTCAGGCACTTTTAACCACCTTTCCAGGGTTACTTTTCAGCTTTCGCTCACGCTACTATTTCGCTATCGGTTTCGAGGAGTATTTAGTTTTGGAGGTTGATGACCCCCAGGTTCATGCGAGAATTCCAACCCGCACTACTCGAGACACTTCCTCGCCAAACATCGGTATGCGTACGGGGCTATCACCCTCTGTGGCAAACCGTTCCAGAAATATTTCCGCTTATGATGTTTGGGTAAACGGAAGGCTCACAACACCACATGTCCCCGAAGGGATTCGGTTTGAACTCTGTCGCTTTCGATCGCTTTTACTAACGACATCTCGTTTGATTTCTCTTCCTCCCCCTACTGAGATGTTTCAATTCGGGGGGTTCCCAATCCTTACGGATCGCTTCTTAAAAAAGAAGCAGGAGGTCCCATTAGGGAATCTCCGGATCATAGGCTCCTTGCGCCTACCCGGAGCTTATCGCAGCTTGGCACGCCCTTCATCGGCACTCGAACCGAGCCATCCACTGACAGGCTTGTATCAGCTTGTCTTTATGATTGTGTCCGTTAAAACTCATTTAACGTCCTATGTGCACACCTATACACAGCCTCAATGAGTCGGTTAGACTCTCGGCCCTTCCCCGATGACTCACGTCGCCGGGTGCATTGGGAGGCCTGGTGTTCAGAAGAATATGTCACGAATGACAGCTCTGAAAACCAGGCAATGGACTTAAGGGGATTTGAACCCCTGGCCTCGGCGTTGCAAACGCCGCGCTCTTCCAACTGAGCTATAAGCCCAAGTTCCCATATTATGTCGACATCAGCAATTTTACGTTTTATTTAGTAACCGCATCAACCCAATCTTTAGGAGGTGATCCAGCCGCAGATTCCCCTACGGCTACCTTGTTACGACTTAACCCTCCTTGCGAAACCTAGATTCGACTGCGGCAAAAACCACAGGCTCATCCAGACCTCACTCGGATGGTTTGACGGGCGGTGTGTGCAAGGAGCAGGGACGCATTCACCGCGCTATGTTGAAACGCGATTACTACGGATTCCAGCTTCATGTGGGCGAGTTACAGCCCACAATCCGAACTTAGGACAGGTTTAAGAGATTGCCTTCACCTTTCGGTGTCGATACCCATTGTCCTGCCCATTGTAGCCCGCGTGTAGCCCGGATAATTCGGGGCATGCTGACCTACCGTTGCCCATTCCTTCCTCCTCTTTAGCAGAGGCGGTCCCAACAGTGTCCTCTTCATTCCGGAGAACAAGCTAGCAACTGTTGGCGTGGGTCTCGCTCGTTGCCTGACTTAACAGGATGCTTCACAGTACGAACTGACGACGGCCATGCACCTCCTCTCAGCTGGTCAAACAGAGTCTTCAGCCCGGTTATCATTCCGCTGTCTTATCCGGTGAGATTTCCGGCGTTGAGTCCAATTAAACCGCAGGCTCCACCCGTTGTGGTGCTCCCCCGCCAATTCCTTTAAGTTTCAGCCTTGCGACCGTACTTCCCAGGCGGCACGTTTCACGGTTTCCCTTCGGCACCCCAGTGACTCGTGGTCACCGGTACACCTAACGCGCATAGTTTACGGCTGGGACTACCCGGGTATCTAATCCGGTTCGCTCCCCCAGCTTTCGTCCCTCACTGTCGGAGCCGTTCTGGTGAGATGCCTTCGCCATCGGTGGTCCCCCGGGGATTACAGGATTTCACTCCTACCCCCGGAGTACCTCTCACCTCTCCCGGTCCCTAGACCAACAGTATCTCCTGGACGCCCGCCGGTTAAGCCGGCGGATTTCCCAAGAGACTTATCGGTCCAGCTACGGACGCTTTAAGCCCAATAATAGTGGCCACCACTCGAGCCGCCGGTATTACCGCGGCGGCTGGCACCGGTCTTGCCCGGCCCTTTCTTCAGATGCGTTTTAAACACCTGGACAGCCCGCGTATACGGGCACTCGGGGTTCCCTTATCACAGTTTCCTGCATTGTAAAGTTTTCGCGCCTGCTGCGCCCCGTAGGGCCTGGAATCGTGTCTCAGATTCCATCTCCGGGCTCTTGCTCCCACAACCCGTATCGATTACAGGCTTGTTGGGCCGTTACCCCAACAACAACCTAATCGACCGCAGATCCATCCTAAGGCGCCGGAGCTTTCGACTAAAGAACATTCCAGTATCTCTAGTCTATGGAGTATTATCCCCAGTTTCCCGGGGTTATTCTCCACCTTAGGGCAGGTTATCCACGTGTTACTGAGCAGTCCGCTGAGGGTCTAAACCCTCTCAACTCGCATGGCTTAATCGAACCCCGATAGCAGTGACCTCTGGCAGGATCAACCAGAATTAATTTCTTGAAGTAGGCAAACTGATACACAGTTTTGCTTTTCAAAGCACACTTACGTTCGACTTATTTTTTAAAGGATATTAGCGGTTACTAAATAAATTTCCGCATTGCCAATGCCAACGTCAGAACCGACACTCCCATCTGAGCGATTTCGGTTCTCCATCAAAATCTCGGACTCTAATATAGATGCTAAAGGATGATAAACCCTCGCATTTCCATTTCGAGTCCGGAGATTATTCTCTGCGATCGTCCGAAAAATTTCGGAGGAACACAGAGAGTCATATTTCTATGATATCTTGTTGTCTGCAAATCAATCAAAGGTCATTTCGACCCCAGATTCCTGAGACATTCGACCTAACAACATGGAACCTCCGACGATATAAACCCTCGTATTTCCATTTGAAGTCAGGCATAAGAAATCAAACCTCAGCAACCACCAACACAAATGTCAGATAATTACAGATAGTTAATTTCTCAGAAACGCTATTGCCTGCGATACAAAAAAGGCGAAATCGCCCCTGTTTGTCCCAGACATTCGACCTAACAACATGGCACGCCACATGATATAATGTTTCCGAATTATTTCCGGATTTTACCCCAAAAACAGCGCTGGATATATGAAATTATTACCCCAGCCCCAGAATTATATACTTCACCCACATGGTCGCGCAGATCAGTTGCAGAAAAATAAAAAATATATCGATTTTAAGAAAAAATATTCAGTTAAATACAGAAGAGTCAGTTGCGTCGCCGGGAAAGCTCCTCAAGCACATCACCAAGGTCTTCACCAGAAGCACGCAAAGCCAGCAGAATATGAAATAACAAATCAGCAGCCTCTTCGACTGTTCGATCAGATGAACCATTCTTCGCCGCAAGAATAAATTCAGTCGCCTCTTCTCCCACCTTTTCAAGGGCCTTATCCATCCCCTTACGATGAGTAAGTATGGAAACAACATACGAACCCTCCGGGCGATCCTCCATCCTTTGATTTATCGTATTCCACACATCAACAATTACGTCAGCATCCACGTTATTCACCCTCTGCTACAATATCTGCAACCTCTGTATTATATATAAGCCGGCACAACAGTCGCACCTTTTCCGCATTACAACCACCCCTGCCTATAGCAATACCAAGATCACCCTTTTTTCTAATAACAATCCGTTTCTTTTCACCATCCGGATCATTTTCCGTCTTCAGCACATCAATTGGTCGGAGAATGTTTCTGACAAATTCATCAAAAGAAACACCTTCCTCAACCATCTCAATGCGCCTACCCAGAACTCTCTGCATCTTACGTATATTATCCCCGTTTTTACCGATTGCAAGACCCATGTCGCCTTTTTTAACCACATAAATGATCCGGTCAAATCCATCATCTACAATGCAGTCAAGTGCAATCGATTTGGTAAGAATACGAAGTTCTTCAATATATCTGCGCTCTTTAAAGCCTATGACACTATGCATCACTCAGTCACGGTACTGTTTTTTTTATGATACCATATAACCCCTTGTTCCATCCAAACTGCAGTATTTCCCACGGATTTCACAGAAAGGTTATTATTCCGCATAAAAGCAGTAATTCTATGTACGGGAGATACGAAATTCCCTTCGAATACTCAGATGATACTATTAACCTCTCCATAACAGAAGATGGAGACTTTTTCCGCTATATCAGAAAGATACCAGGAGGAGAAACAATTCTAAAAACTCTCCTGACAACAGGTAGTGCTGTCGTAGCTGTCAACCCCATCGAACCGGTAAATCTCCCAAAAAAAGTCACCCATTATCTGGAAATCGAATTCACTCCCATACTCATAGAACCTGAAGGGATTAAGATCATATATCTCCTTTTTCCAATAGAAATTGGAGTCATCGTCTTTGGTAATAAAAAAATGGAAGCAGTGGACACCTTCTCTTTCTGCCCGCAAAAATATTCACTCTATGGACCATCAGGAGGAGGAGTTATCACCAAATATTTTGCAAGTGACATTTACTCATCCCCACCGGAAACAGACCGATACTGCACTGGAGTTCTCCGACTGGAAATTCAAAATAAGACCCCAGAATGGGCAAATATAAGCAAAACTGTTCTTGATGGGTATAGCATGAAGATATATTTTGGCCCATATGTATCAATGCTTGCATGCATGAAAATACTTACACCAACCACTGCTGAAACTGAGTTCATCCGCAATCCTGCTGCATCAGATTTTCAGAAAGCAGTCGAAATCTATCACACCCTCAACATACCTTCAATTAAACGCACATATCTTATGGAATGGGGGTATTGACCAATGAGTGATATCATTAACACCTCCATCATTTTTGAATCATCCATATTCGCAGCACCAGTCTATGGCGAAACCACATTAGGCAACATCCTCTGGTTCATCATTATTCTCATTCTCGCAGTCATCATCGCTAAAATTATTTCCCTCAACCTCAGCAGATTTCTCAAAGACCGTGTCCGGAAAAATGACCTGAACCTCATCACCAAAGCCATATACTGGGGAATATTTTTTATCGGATTTTTAATTGCCCTTCCAAATCTTCCAGTAGACCTCTCCGGCCTCCTCGTTGCAGGAGGTGTATTCGGTATCATCATCGGGTTTGCAGCACAGAGCGTTGTTTCAAATCTGATCTCTGGCATCTTCCTCATCTTTGAGCAGCCCCTTAAGATCGGGGACAATGTGCTCATAGAGGACACACTCATCATTGTGGAGGACATACGAATATTTTCCACCATCGGAAAGACCTTTGAAGGTATCTATGTCAGGATACCAAATGAGAAAATATTCACCACTACCATAACCAATTATGTAGCAAATACTGCCCGCCGATTTGAATACGACGTGGAAATCCGCTATCAGGACGATGCATCCCGCGCGATACAGATCATTGAAGCACTCATTGAAAACGAACCATTCTGTCTGAAAAACCCCGGGCCATCAGTTTTCGTTGATGAACTTGCAGCAGACGGAGTCATGATTAAAACACGCATGTGGGCACCTTCAGAAGTATGGTGGGACATCAGAACAACCATGCTCTGGAAAATTAAGTGTGCACTTGAAGAGGACGGAATGGAGATCCCATTCCCTCAGCGCACCTTATGGCTCAATCCAGATGACGAAGATCCCTCCACCCCAAAACTAATTCACAAAAAAGATCACGTTGCCGAAGTCCGCATGCATACATGCAAACCACAACATCCTGCACAGGAAAAAAACCTTCCAAATTCTATTATTGCATATAACGGACCAGACGAATCTGATAAAGACTAAAAAAATAAGAGGGAATTTGTCTTTAATTCAGTTTCGGACAGATAATATCCAAAACACCGTTTTTTATACCAAATCTGCCCTGTCCCTGATGGATAGGAGCAGAAAGAGGAATGTCAAATTCCCGGCCCTCTATGGTCACCCGCACTTCCTGATCCCGGAACTCCACACGGGGTGCAGAGGATTCATCACCGGATAATTCCAGAGTGATGTAAAAAAAACCGGAATCCTCGACAAGGTCATAATCGAACTCATCTTCAAAATCGTCCATATGGAAGATACGCCCGTCATCACCTGAACCAGATATAATCGTGCAGCCAATAAACCGGGGAGGTTCATCTCCGGGCAGGTTGCGAATCATCTCTTCCATTGCTTTTGCAAGATTTCTGAAGACATCGTCGTATGGTTCATTTGCCATTTATTTCACGCACCGAATATTTTTGTCCATGACGCGTTACAATCCCTATCCCCTCAAGCCGTGCAATTGCACCCTCAATGGAGGAAACAGGGACATCTGTTATCCTGTGAATTTCAGGAACAGACAGATCACCGTTACATAGTGCGGTTATTAGATTGATTTCTGTTTCCCCAGCTAATATTTCTTTGCTCGTAGACACAAGATCATCCATAGCTGCACCTAGATCACTCTCCAGATACTCCAGCGTCTCAAGATACCTGTTGCGGGCATCCAGAAGAGAACGAAGATTCAGAACGGATTGTAAAAACATGTCCTGGGACGAGGAGAATGATTTCTGAATCATGTCTGGTAGTTCTGCCATTTTTATATCAATACTGATGTCACGAACAAGACAGTAGTATTTCCGCCTCCGCGTATCCGTACGTGAGGAAAGGAACTCTGCGCGCTCCATATACTGAAGATGGTCAATCACTGCCTTGGGGTTCAGCGTCAGCCGCTCAGCTATCTCAGTCACATAACACGGCTTTTCCCGAAGAAGTACAATGATACGCCGCCTGTTGCGATTACCAAGAATATCGAGAAGATCAGAGCCCCCATCATCACCGATCATACTTACCTAAAGTAAATGTAAAAAATAATATAAATATTTGTTGTTTATTCCATCACGCGATAATTGGGAGCCTCATCGGTTATGAGGATATTATGCGGATGGCTTTCAAGATATCCGGCTGAAGTAATCTGAACAAATCTTCCGTTCTTCTTAAGGTCAGCAATGGTCTTAGAACCAGTATATCCCATCGCAGATTTCAGGCCACCAATGAGCTGATATATTACTTCAGAAACATTGCCCACATAGGGAGTAGCTCCTTCCACACCCTCAGGAACATATTTGTTCTTTCCAATATCCTTCTTTTGGAAGTAGCGGTCACTTGATTCCCCACCGCTCATCACACCAAGAGATCCCATACCACGATACTGTTTGTAACGCCGCCCTTTCATTGCAATAAGACGTCCTGGTGCTTCATCTGTTCCTGCAAGAAGACTTCCCAACATCACCGAATCAGCACCGGCAGCAATTGCCTTTGCAATATCACCACTATACCGGATACCACCATCAGCGATGACCGGCGTATCATACTCCTGCATCACTTCTGCAACATTCGCAATAGCAGTAATCTGGGGCACACCAACACCTGCGACAACACGTGTTGTACAAATTGATCCCGGGCCAATTCCAACCTTAACTGCATCAACATCAGAACCTAATTCTTCCGCAGCCTCTTTGGTCGCAATATTACCTGCGATGACATCTGCAGAGACACTCTCCACAATATCACGGACAGCTGATACAACATTCATATTGTGCGCATGGGCACAATCAACGGCAAGTGCATCAGCACCTGCCTCAGAAAGCATGACGGCACGTTCAAAATCAAACGGACCAACAGCTGCGGCAACACAGAGATTGCCATCCCTGTCACGCAGAGCATTTGGATTCTGGTGGCGTTCCAGAAGGTCCTGCATGGTAATGATGCCCATAAGACTGCCATCCAGATTCGTAACCGGCAGGCGCTCCACCTTATTGGTGTACATCTTCTCAAGAGCCTCTTCCAGACCGATACCATCTACTGCGGTGATGGGTTCATGCGTCATAACATTGCGGATATTCTCATCACCACGCTTTCCGACGATGCCGCGCAGATCTCTGCGGCTGACAATACCGATTATCACATCGTCTTCCATCACCGGCACACCACCAATGTCATGGTAACGCATCATCCGATCCACATCACTAACCGTGGAATCAGACTGAACGGTGAGAACTTCACGCTCAATGATATCTTCTGCCTGTTTCACAAGCCTGATCTCTTCCACTTCACGCTCTGCACTCATATTGCGGTGGATTATCCCGATACTGCCCTCACGTGCAAGTGCAATCGCCATCCGTGATTCAGTGACCGTATCCATCGCTGCCGAGATGATGGGACTATTAAGTGCTATATTTCTGGTCAGCCGGGAATGGGTGTCAGCTTCTGATGGTTCTACAAATGACTCAGCGGGAACCAGCAGGACGTCATCGAACGTCAGGGCCAGTGGAATTTGCAGTTTTCCGGCGTACATTCTCATTACCTCAATAAAGACATTGCTTTTTCAACAAGTTCTTCCCGGACAACACTGCTGCGATCCCCACCGCACACCATTCCACGGACACCAATAATTTCAGGATTTATACGGCGAAGAGGTTCGAGATCCTCAAACTTCAGGGAACCGGCAAGAGCAGTCTTCTGATTCAGACTTCGGTTCAGATCCGTATATTCTCCGAGAACTGATTCATCCATGAAATCAAAGAGGCTCTTCCCGTCCTTAATACCTGTGTCAATCATGGCAATATCTGCACCATACTTTGCCACAAGAGGAGCCACTTCCATCGGAGAAATCGTACCCATCCGTTCATAATCCGCATACGCTGCAATAACAACAGTCTTTTCAGGATACTGCCAGTGAACTGCCTTTGCAACAGCCTCAATCAGTTCTGCAGCACGATCTGCGCCGTCAAATTTCAGACCGACCTTGACATAATCTGCACCGGCGGATGCTGCACCATACGCAGCCAGCGAGGCCCCACCGGGAAGAAATGAATAATCTCCGATTGCAGCGCTGACAGGCTTGTCTGACAGCTTCTTAATTGCATGAATAACCCACGGAAAATTGGCACCAAGTGAACCTTCGGACGGTTTCTTCACATCGATGATATCAGCAGCGAGGGCACTCTGTGCCTCTTCAACACTACTGGGGCTGACTAAGAGTTCCATACTTATTTTTGGATACTCCCCATAATAGTGATTACGTATGATCATATCCGGACATACACCATTATGCCCCGTATCCCCCGGTTTTTTTCAGAAAGAAAGAGGGGGCACGCGGAATACAATACGGTGCTGTACAATGATGAATACCGGCAGGAAGGACACACAATGCTAATTACCATAGAAGGAATAGACGGAACAGGCAAATCAACACTTATCAGAAATCTCACCGAAAATCTGATAGATCTAGGGCCTGTCATCACACGGGAGCCGGGATCAACATGGATTGGAGAACAGGTCAGGAGAGGTATCGCAGAAGAGATTGACCCTGTTGCAGAGGCGCTCCTCTTCACGGCCGACCACGCCGCGCATATTCGTGACGTAATAAGGCCGGCTCTATCAGAAGGAAAGGTCGTCATCTCTGACCGTTACAGTGACTCACGCTATGCATACCAGTCTGTCACGCTGGATTCCATTCTGCCGGATGCCCTTGGCTGGCTGGAGGCAGTCCACCGTGGGTGGACTATTGTCCCTGACCACACCTACCTTCTGACCATCCCGGTTGAAGAAGCGATGAAAAGACTCTCCAATGACCGCGACACCGCCGAACACTTTGAAAAAGCAGACATCCTCACCCGTGTCCAGAAGAATTATCTAACGGCAGCAGAACGTGATCCGGAACGATTCGTCATTGTTGATGCGATGCTTGAAAAAGAGAAAATTGGAAATTTTGTTGCTGACAGTATCAGGCAATTCGTGAAACGGTGACAATGACCCCATCATTCAGGGTCAGAACATCCACCTCTTCTCCTGCAACACGGAACGAATAAACCAGTTCATACGAACCCTCCGGGATTGCCACCTCTTCTCCGTCAACAGTCACATGTGAGACACCGCTGCGAAGGTCATCTTCAGAGAGTGCACGCACCGCATCCATAAACCCGCGGGCTTTGTTTCTCAGCGCAGGTCCGATTACTCCCATTGAAAATTTTACATCGGATATAACCCGTTCAAGCTGTGGTTTTTCCGTTGTCCAGGTCACTGTGGCATTCAGGGCACGGGACGCATCACCGGCATCATCGATCTCCTCATCAGCATACACATAGACAGCGCCAAGAGGGGCGTTGAGAGCCATTTTATTATCATGCTTGAACCTTCGCACCTCAGATACCACTTCAGCAAGCAGGGCACCGTTACGGTATGCATCCGCATCGGTAAACGAGAGATCAGGCCACCCTGCGGCATGCACACTTCCGGCATTCAGATATGAATAGCATTCCTCAGAAAAGAACGGTGAAATCGGTGCAAACATCCTGCAGATAGTTGCAAGTGCTGTTCTCAGGGTATAGAGGGCACTGTCACGTGCAGGCCCTTCTTCTTCGTAGAGTCTTCCTTTGACCAGTTCAATATAATTGTCTGCGAAGATATCACGGGAAAACTCGCGGATAGCACGTATGGCACGGTCAAACTGATAAGACTCCATCGCCTCTGTTACCTCTGCCACGGTTGCAGAAAGCCGGCACATCAGCCACCGGTCAGCAAGAACCGTCATTGAATCTTCAGTAAGGGAACCCGCGTCCCCTGCCTGCATCAGAACAAAGCGTGCGATATTCCATAGCTTTGTCTGGAACCTGGACGCAGCAACCACATCATTCCAGGCAAAGACAATATCAGATCCTGTTGCCGCACCGATGGCACTCCACTGGCGGAATGCATCTGCGCCGTAATCCTTGAGGATCTCTTCCGGGGGAATGATATTGCCACGGCTTTTACTCATCTTAAAGCCATCTTCACCAAGCACCATCCCGTTCACCAGAATCTCCTCCCATGGTTTGGACCCGGTCAGGGCAAGGGATCTCAGAATGGTATAGAATGCCCACGTCCGGATGATGTCATGCCCCTGCGGACGAATTTGTGCAGGGAAGCGCTCCGGGATATCGCCACCGTCCCAGCCGGTTACGTTTAAGACAGAAATGGAGGAGTCCATCCAGGTGTCGAGTACGTCCGTTTCTCCGGTAAACGATGTCCCGCCACAGACCGGACAGGCATGCTTCGGGGACACAGCGGTCGGGTCAATCGGCAGGTCTGCTTCATCCGGGAGAATCTTCTCTCCACAGCCATCACAGAACCACACCGGAATCGGGGTGGCAAAGACACGCTGGCGTGATATGCACCAGTCCCATTCCATCTGTGATGCCCAGTTTTCCAGACGGGAATACATGTGATCCGGTGTCCACGTGATCTCCTTTGCCGCTTTGATGATTCCTTCACTATGAATCTTCACAAACCACTGGCGTTCACTGAGAATCTCTATCGGAGTCTTGCAGCGCCAGCATGTACCGACACGCTGTTCCAGGTTTTCCTGCCGGACCAGAATGCCCATTTCCTTCATATCAGCAAGGATTCTTTCACGGCATTCTTTCGAGGTCAGGCCGTCATAGGGGGCTGCAATGGCAGTCATCCTTCCGGATGAGTTAATCGCCTTTCTCAGGTCAAGATTATGCTGTTTCCACCAGTGCACATCCTGCTTGTCACCGAACGTACAGATCATCACCGCACCGCTGCCAAACTCCGGGTCAACTGCCACATCGGTTATAACCGGCACGTTGTAGCCAAAGAACGGCACGGCCAGAGACTTCCCTTCACACCCTGCATACCGTTCGTCATCCGGATGGACAGCAACGGCCACACAGGCAGCAAGAAGTTCGGGCCGGGAGGTGGCAATCTCAACACCATCAAAGTTAAAGAAGTTCAGAAGGGTGGTGCGGTCCTCATAGGCAACTTCTGCAAATGCAATAGCTGTTTCACATCGGGTACAGAAATTGACCGGGTGCTCACTCTGATATATGTCGCCTGCCTTAAGCATCCGGAGAAATGAGATCTGGGTCTTCCGGTAATACTCCGGCATCATTGTGATGTATTCATTGCTCCAGTCAGTTGAGAAACCGCACCGCCGCATGGTCGCGCGCATTTTTTCAATATTCTGAATCGTTAAATCACGGCACATCTGCCTGAATGTATCACGTGATACATCATTTTTGGTGATACCGTGAATCTCTTCAACCTTCACTTCGGTGGGAAGACCATGACAGTCCCACCCCTGTGGGAACATAACATTGAACCCGCGCATCCGCTTATACCGTGCGATAAAATCGATATAGCACCAGTTAAACCCGTTTCCAATGTGGAAGTTCCCTGTCGGATAGGGGGGAGGTGTGTCGATAATAAACTGCGGTTTCGTCGAGACGGGATCAAAATAATTGTCCTCATCCTTCCATTCCTGTAGCCAGTGCTCTTCCACAGAATTAGGATCATACGTCTTCGGTATTTCCGCTGATGGAGACATTTCAGAAACATTGGTTGTTTTTTCTCTTAATAGTAATCTGAGATTGGGCAATCAAATGGGAACAATCCATATCTCATGAACCAAAAATACCGATAATATTCAGGAAAACAAAACTCATCAGGCATAAACCCATTAACCATGAATCACAAAAATAAGAACAATGGAATGGGAGACAGAGATGTGGGCAGCGTCAGCACTTTCGCTGATATGCATCATTATTGCCCCATACGTATCTCCCCCCTGGCTTCTCTCACTTTTTGTTGTGCTTATCTGTGCACTGCTTTTTCTCATCAAAAAATCCCGCTATACCTCAGTGTCCATCGCAGCGATAGCAGTGTTCTATGGCCTTGAACTAATACCTCTGGTGGTTTTTTCCACCACGTTTGCCATCGTAATTATGGGTGAGACTGCCTACCGGATTGCAGGAAGGGGTACAAAAGGATACATCCCGTTCACCATTGTCGCCTTCGTCAGTGCATTCATGGTGATGATGTATTCCGGATATAACGTCCCGTTTGTGGCTGTAACAGGAGTTATCGTTGCTCTTATGCTCCACTCCATTCTGCGCGACCGTCAGGATAGTATCTTCATCGAGACGCTGGGAGTTGCAATGACAATGCTCCTCTTCTATGACATTGGATATCATGTTGAGACAACCATTCTTCTCATTGCAGTCATCATCGGATTTGGATTTGCATTCTCATCATACAAACTGAAAGCAGCAGATGTCTCCGGTCTTTTTTCCGGAGCACTGATGGGCATACTTCTCATTGTCTTCACGGACGTGAGCTGGTTTTTGATCATGCTTACCTTCTTCATTCTTGGTGCGGGAACCACAAAATTCCAGTTTAAAAAGAAGACAGAACTGGGCGTGGCAGAATCCCACGGAGGTGTGCGTGGATACTTCAATGTCTTCGCAAACGGACTCGTGTCACTCAGCGGGGCAATCCTGTATGGTGTCACCCAGAATCCCATATTTATCGCACTCTTTCTGGGAAGTGTCGCCTGCGCCACCTCAGACACCCTCGCAAGTGAAATCGGAGTTGTAGGAAAGACACCCCGCCTCATCACCACGTTCAGAGAGGTACCGCGGGGAACAAACGGAGGTGTGACAATAGTAGGAGAACTTGCAGCAACAGCGGGCGCAGTTGTCATTGCAGCATTGGCATATCTGTTGCACGTTGCTGACCCGACACTTGTTGTTGTCACAGTGCTTGCAGGTTTTTTTGGCACGAACATCGACAGCCTCATAGGTGCATTATATGAAAATAAAAACCTCATCGGGAATGCCGGAACGAATTTCCTTGCCACGTTACTTTCCGGCATATTTGCGATGGCAGTGTATTATGCATTCATCTCTTTTTAATATTTGAGAATTCGGAAAACCGGCAATTCCACTCATTCTTTGCTGCCTTATTAGTTTCATTCGTCATCCGTTTCCCAACCATGGAATTCAGATTATTCTTCCGGGTGATGGGCACCAGATGTGCTGTTTGCTTTCTCTTGTAACTGCGGACAACTCATTTATCGTCATTTTGATAGAACGTCCTGCAATTTACAGCCAAATAACGTATCGATTACACATCCGGCCAATATTTGCCCCGGAAAAAACCACCCTCATAGCACCACGGAGTGGACTGTTCTCGGTTGAGACAACCAATACATCCTCCCAAAATTCCTGCAAATAGCTACCGCTCAGTATCTCACAATCAACCGTATTTTTAGCAAATAAAAGGCATTACAGCCGTATTTTTTCACAAGTAAAAAAAAGCAGAAAATACGTTCATTTCACGCCCCAATTCACCAATAAACGGGGTCAAAAAGGGTGGACAAAGGGTTACAAAAAACAGGAATGAGGGAAACACAGTAGCCCACGTTTCCAATATTCATCCGGCCGGATTTTCACCCTTCACACCCAGCTTAACCGTCCCAAAAAAGAAACAGAGAACGTCGAAAAGATGCAGATTATTTTACCCGTCAGGAGAGACCACTCACCATCTCCGTTGATTTTTATACATTTTAAAAAAACCACAAAAAAAGGGAAGCACTAATATTTGTACCAGCGTCCTTTTTCATCATAGACACCGCCCTTATTTTCTGCTTCCTGTATCTCCTCTTCCTGCTTCTCTTCAGAGATGCCCTGGACATGCCGCTGGTAAAATACCGCTTTCAACGGCAGAAGAATTGCAGTAAAAATACCCGCCACCACTGCATACAGGGCAATAATAAGAGACAACCCGTCCTCTCCAATAAGAGCCTGCTGTTCTTCCACGGTCATATTCAAAAGTGTGTTCACATCAAGAGACGGATCAAAGACCATTGAACCTGCAAGGAAAACAGAACCAATGAAGGCACTTGCAATAAACAACACAATGAGAAGGATAAAGCAGGCGCAATAAAATGCAATTACCTCAAAGGGGCGGGAACGGACAAATTGCAAACTCCGCAACAAAGAAGCAAAAACCTTCTTATCTTCCAGAACCACTGCGGTATCGTAGAAGAAAAAGAAGAACACTATCGGGATGAAAATCCAGAATACACCCATAATCATCAGCATATCATCCTGTCCTCCACCAATTGCAGCAAGAATAATGGTGAGAATAAATGCTGCAACACTACCGATGAACGTTACAAATACTCCTGGAAGCAGAACGGCGAAATACCGGGAGATACCCCCTGTCCAAAATGCTGACAGTGCCCCATCTTCCCTATATATCATTTCATAGGATGACCCAACAAAGAACGGGAAGATGATGATTGCAAAGAAGCCAATGGTTTCAGCATAAAAATTCAGACCATTGAATACACAGTATTCAAGAGCTGCCACACTACACCCGACCCATACTCCTGACAGAAGAATAAGGGGATATCGCAGGATACAGCGGAATGCTTCTTTGAGTGATTGAAATACCATGGTGTATGTCTCTCAGCGGTTCCGTGGCATAGCTACGATCTCACGAACCTGCAGGTCAAAGTATCGGGCCGTATTTGCGGGGAGGACAACACATACCGTATCAGCGCCCTGTGCCGTGCCACCCACTGCAATCACTTCTTCTGCTACCGGGACTTTCCCCTGATCTGCGGCAATGAGCGTACACTCCACAGCCACCTTCAGTCCAATTGCTATCGTCCGCCGGAGGGTCTCAGCCACAGTATCAGTTCGTGATCCACCACCTATTTTTGGGTTCGCTGACAGTGCGCGTTCAAGGCCTGACAGAACATGTGTCCCCATGATAACATCCGCACCCTCTTCTTTGAAATATGGCAGATGTGCCTCATCAAATTCCCACACTCCCGGTTCACGGAACCCGACAAGATGAGTTACCACAACAAGGTGAATACCGGTGTTTTTCATTGCCTCAGCAAATATCTTCGCTGTTTTCCCGGTGGTGCTTGCAACAATAATAGTGGATATTCCAAGTTCCTGTGCACGCGTTACCGCAATTTTTGCAGCATCGTGTGAATTTTCTTTTCCCGGCCGGTCAAAGTAAAATACCGTTTTTTCAGAAAAACTCATGATAACATTTTTTGCATCTTATCATTTATACACTGGTACTACAATCAGATACCATATGCATAGGCACCAAAATTGCCTGAGATATGAATCAATATTGAAGAAGTGAGGAGAAATTAATGCTGAAAATTGCTATTGCAGGAAAACCTAACTGTGGAAAATCAACGTTTTTTACCGCATCCACACTCGCGCCTGTCGAAATTGCAAATTATCCGTTTACCACGATTGATGCAAATACCGGCGTTGCCTACCTGCGTGTCCCATGTGCGTGCCAGGAACTCGGTGTGCAGTGTGACTATTGTTCAAACGGTGTCCGATTCATCCCGGTTGGAATGATTGATGTTGCAGGACTGGTGCCTGATGCCCACGAGGGAAAGGGACTGGGAAACCAGTTTCTGGATCACCTGAAGGATGCAGATGCCATCATCCACATCATTGACGGCAGCGGCGGAACAGACAGTGAAGGGAACCCTGTCGATTTAGGATCTCACGATCCAAATGAGGACATCGGATTCATCGAATACGAAATGTCGATGTGGGTTTACGGAATTCTCGATAAGAACTGGTCAAAGTTGCAGCGTTCAACACAGCAGCGGAATTTTGACATCCTTGAAGCTGTGACTGAGGCACTGGCCGGCCTTAAAATATCCTATGAAAACATCCGCGATGCTGAACGCAATGCAGAGATTGATCTGAAAGTATGCACCAAGGAAGAACTAATTAAATTCTGTTCCATTCTCGTGCCCCTGAGCAAACCAATGGTAGTGGTTGCAAACAAAGCAGACCTCACATCAGAAGAGATGCGCAGCCAGCTGAAAGATACCGGCATCTCATTTGCTTCAGCAGCTAGTGAACTTGCACTGCGAAAGGCAGCTGAGGGTAAATTCATCACATATCTGCCTGGAGATCCCACCTTTGAAATTCCACCCGGGTCAAACCTCAGTGATGCCCAGAAGAAAGGCCTGATGGCAATTCAGGGTGTAATGGACGTACTCGGTGGAACCGGTGTTCAGCAGGCAATCAATGGCTCTGTCTTTGATCTCCTGGATATGATCGTTGTCTACCCGGTGGAAGATGAGAACAAGTTCTGTGACGGAAAGGGCAGAGTGCTCCCGGATGCTTTCCTCATGAAGCGCGGCTCAACACCCCACGACCTTGCCTACCAGGTTCACTCCGATATCGGGGACAGATTCCTGTATGCGGTTGACGCAAAGACAAAGATGAGAATCAAAGAAACCCATGAATTGCAGACAGGCGACGTTATCAAGATCGTCTCAACCAAATAGACAATTTCTTTTTTTTTATGATAATCACCGTGTGATTTCCCGACCAAACCGTGCCTGAAGCATATGGTTCACGCCCAGACATCCACAAGAAATATAAACCATTAACAAAAATGTTCTGTTAATTATGGGCGGAGAGATATTTCAGGCTCAGGTGATCAGAAATTTCTTTGAGACGATCACCGGCCCTGACCGGAATATGACACGAATCTTCATGTGCGTTGTCAGTACGGCAAAACTCCGGATGGAACCGCCTGAGAGAATAACATTCCTTGTGGATCAGATTAAAAAATCCAAACAGAAACGTGAACTCTCCATCGATATCATCGATTATATGTGCGAGGCAGCAATCGACATCGACATCACATCGGTGATGACAGCATTCGGGGCGCAGGAAGTGGCCGGGATTGCCGATGATATCGGCGACATCAGTTTTAGCTCCCTCTGACAACCAAATATCCTAAATTTTAATATTTCTCCATTTTCCGGACCGAAACATCAGATAGAGTGCAACGGTCTGAACGAGAATACCAATCGCCATTGCATACCAGACTCCCACAATCCCTGTTCCTGTGAGATCCGGGATAATCAGCGCAAGTGGCACCTGAACCAGAAGATAGGAGAGTAACGTTGCATACATCGGTTTTCTGGTATCACCTGCACCGTTCAGGGCAAACGAAAGGACGATCGCGATGGCTATCAGCACGTAAAAAGGTGATATAACTAAGAAATAAGAGATTGCATACGGATTCGACAGACCACTCGGGTCAAAGAATTCAGTGATTCTGGCACCAAACATCAGGAATAAAACCGTGATTACTGCCATGAAACCGGCATACAACTCCAGTGCCTTCCATGCAGACGCTTCAGAACGATCCGGATCTCCTGCACCAAGATTCTGCCCAACCATCACCGCCGCTGCAGTTGCTATCCCAAACCCCGGCATGAGCGCAAGCATCTCTATCCTGCTGACGATGCCAAACGCCGAGAGGGCAAGCGTGCCATATGAAACAATGATGATGTACATTATGAGATAGGACACACTCCGCACTCCCGACTGAACCATATTCGGAACAGCTACCCGCAGGATTCGACGCATAAGACAGACATCAGCTTCTGCCTGCCGGGTGAACTCCATCTGCCTGTTCAGAGGGCCTAGCAACATCACTCCAATACCAAGCCCTACAGCCCGGGTAATGACCGTTGCCGCTGCAGCACCGGAAACACCCATCGCCGGTGCAATACCAATCCCAAATATAAGGACTGGATTAAGGACGATGTTGAGCAGATTGATGACCAGAATGATGAGAAGAGGTGTTTTTGTGTCACCAATACTCTGGAAGAAGGCCGAGACAATCCAGAATTCAACAAGCGTCACAATCCCGAGGGAGAGCACCCTAAGATATGCTGCCCCCTCAATGACAACCTCTTCCGGTGCCCCGAACAACTCCAGCAGATCTGTTGCAAAGAGCGTGCCCACAACAGAGATCATCAGAGAAAAGATAAGACCGAGAATGAGTGCCTGAATCAGAACACGACCGGCATACGGATAATTTCCCTCTCCATAATAACGGGAGACAAAAGCTGTCGTCCCTCCGGACAGTCCGATAATAAGGGTCATCAGAACAAAGATAACTGAAATTGAAAGGCCCACACCCCCAATTGCCGCTGGGCTGAGCCGTCCGACAAAAAAGAGGTCGACAACCTCTACCATACCCTGAAGGATATTGCCGGCAACAAGGGGTGCCGCGATAATAATAAGGGAGCGGGAAATTGGGCCTTTCGTCAGATCAATGGATTTCATATCCCATTCACCGGCCAAAACCGGTCTCCCGTTTATCGTGGCATTCAGGTAAATTCAGGTATCTGAATAAGGCTGACATGCACACCCTCACCTGCCAGATGATCAAGAGTTTGCCTGAGATTTTCCACCATCCCAGGAGCTGAGGCACGAATTCCATCGATGACATCCCGAATATCATTGATCTGAGCAGCATTCGCGGCAATCTGTTCATTCAGCATCTGGATTTTCTTTTCCATTGACTCTTTTTTTCCAACAAACGGAAGATTCTTCAGGTCATCTGCCACCCGTCGGTTCTCCACATCCAGTTCCTCTATCCGTGCAATGGCATCGGTCAATGGAACAATAAAAGCATCCTGTTCAGAGAAAAGGGACATTTCATCCTTGTTTTTTATAAGTCCATCATTTTCACGGATAATCCGGGCAAGTCGGGGAAATAGTGACGGATAGGCAGCAAGTCCCTGCACCTGTTCTACATAATCCTGAGACTCCAGCCCATTTCGGACAATATTCAGAAGTTCAATCGTCTCTTTATCCCCGGAAAGTTCACAGGCATGAACCGCCTTTCTGAATACATTCGCAGAACGGGAGATAATCCGTTTATAATCCACATCCGCTTCACGGAATTTTCCCTCACTGATTCTCATCTGTGCCATGAGTTCATCATACTCCACAGATTCAGCTCCTTCACCATATGCCTGAAGATCACGTCCCAGGGTGGAAAGTTCTGCCGTCATTGCATCGTTTTTCTCTGCCAGATGTACAGCCAGATCCTGAACTTCTGCTAACTGATTCTTCTTTTCTGATATGAGAGTATGCGCTTCAGTCGCCTCATCTACCCACCCGGACTGTTCCCGCGTTTTGGTAAGAACACCCGAGAGCGCATTGATTTCACGTCCGATAACATCAGTCTGGATGCGTATCTCCTTCAGCGGCGCGGGAAACACATTTCCAATATAGCGGCCCGGCCCTTTGGTATTCTTTGCAATCTGTGAGATGAGTTCAACACAGTCATCATAATATTCACCAGGAACATCAGAAACAGACAGAGAGAGCGTTTTCTCCATTGCCGCAGCATAACGGGGCACGCCCTGTTCAACCACCCGGAGCAGTTTGGGATGGAGAGGAACATTCTCATCGGGTTTTGCATCTTTCAGTTCATCAACTGTTCCCTGCATCTCCTGAAGTGCGGCACAGACACGGGGGCGCGATTCCCGGACTGCGCTGTCTGCCTCATCATGAATACCATGTTCTTTTTCCAATATCCATGCAGGAATATACGGAAATGCAAGTTCAATCTCTTTCGTTTCCGGACTGCGCTTCAATAATTTGTCAAAAAAACCCATATTCATCCCTGTAAAAATCGTTTCAGCATCTCTCTTTTATTCCGCATATGCCCAGATACCGGTTAGTCACTTCCCGACACATCATGCAACCGTCTGACACCATCGGTTTCATTGATGACCCCCGCTACCACCGGCGGAACAAGGGATTGCCAGTCTTCCCCTGCAAGCATACGCCTGCGGATCTCTGTCCCACTGTAATTCTCCCGTTCATACATCTCCGGGGAGATGACTTCCGTCCCGGATTCACGAAAGAGACGGACAACCAGTGGATTTGAAGAATACACCTCATTAAAGGGAGGAGAGATAGACCGCGCATGTGAGACCCAAAGCGCATTTCGCTGAATGTCCTCAATAGGTATTACATAAAACGGCAGAGACACAGACTCCTCCAGCGCATGGGTGACCATCAGCACCCGTTCACCAGCAGTAAACGGATTATTGGGAGAATGACTCAGCTGGGCACTGCCGATGCCAATCACAATCTCATCCACCTCTTCAGCGATGTGTTTTATGACAGACTCGTGGCCATAGTGGTATGGCTGGAAACGGCCTATGTAAAAACCCCTAATCTTCTCCATTCTGTGCACCCCGTGCAATCTGTGCGGCAAATGCGCCCGCAGTAAACCCGGCATCAATATTGACGACAGCAATCACCGAACATGACTGAAGCATACTGCCAAGGGCAGCTTCTCCCTGGCCCATATACCCATACCCGGTGGATACCGGAACCCCTATCACCGGACGGCTGACAAGCCCTGCAACAACAGCAGGCAGTGTCCCTTCTCTCCCTGCAGCGACAATATAAGCATCAGCGCCCTGCATCTGTCTGAGTGCAGGAAAGAGGCGGTGGATGCCGGCAGCACCGACATCATATGCCGTTATTACCCGGCATCCCATTTCCTCTGCGATGATCCGCGCCTCTTCTGCCACCCGAATGTCAGACGTGCCTGCAGTGAGAATACCGACCACTCCACCATGGAGAGCCGGCGCCGGAAGGCGGTATGCCACCAGTGCCCGTGCGGCAGGATGGTAATCACAGGAAAATCCCTCCTCTGCTGCAACATTCCTGATTTCATCACTGACATCTTCCGGCACCCGGGTTGCAATGCATCTCCCGGTCTTCCTGACCATCATAAGAATAATCTCAATCAGGTGGGCGCGGTCCTTTCCTTCCCCCAATACAACTTCAGGAATTCCACACCGCACTGTACGACCGGTATCAATCCGTGCAATTTCTCCAAGTGCTTCGATCTGAAAGCCCTGGATCTCCTCTTCAGCATCGCTGAGAGAAACATCCCCGGATTTGTATGCGTTCAGAACATCCCTGAGTGTCGGATGCGGATTCATGGCTGATAATTATCATATTGGTATACGTGAAATAACTACGTATTGCATGGCATCAACATACCTTCTCTATGTAACCATCTTCGGAGTCATCGGGGTGGCATTCCTCTGGCTGCGTGATGCACGGATTTTTTACCGAACTGGCGACCAGACGTATCGAAAGGCTGCATATATGGGGGTACTCTTCACCGCATTTGCTTCGATGGGGATCTATTTTGCATACCAACAGGCTGAATTTCTTGGAATGGGCATTGTACTCATTGCATTATACCTGCAGGGAAGAGTGGAGCGGAAAAAACTCTTTGGCCCTGGTACCACCGCAACAGATCGGTTACTGGGAACAGTCCCAATAAAAATATCCAGGGAAATAAACCCCAAAAAAGGAGATAAAAATACATGATACAGCGACCACGAGGCACACGGGACTTTCTTCCCGACGAGATGGAATTCCGCCGGAATACCGAGATGAAGATGCGAAAGGCAGCACGGCAATGGGGGTACCGTGAAGTGTGCACACCCACATTTGAGACACAGGAGCTCTATACCATCCGTTCAGGAGAAGGAATCATCAAAGAAATGTACACCTTCGAAGATAAAGGCGGACGGGCACTGGCACTGCGTCCGGAAGGCACCGCTGCCGTCCTTCGGATGTATGTGAATGAAGCAAAGGTGCTAGCAAAACCCCTTCGCTGGTGTTACCTCTCCGACTGTTACCGCTATGAACGCCCCCAGAAAGGGAGATACCGCCAGTTCTGGCAGTTTGGTGCAGAACTCATCGGTGCCGACACACCAGAAGGGGATGCTGAGGCAATTCTCCTCGCAGATGACATTCTGCGTGCAGCAGGCGTCACCTATGATCTCCATGTCGGCCATCTCTCCCCAATGCGGGCCATCCTCCGGGATTTACCCGAAGACCGAAAGAGGACTATCATGGCCCTTCTTGATAAGAAGAACATGGAAGGACTGGAAGAAACCCTCGATTCATGGCACCTGGAAGACCTGGAGTCCTCATTAAAAGGGCTGCTTGAAGCTGACACAACAGACGATGTCTTTGCAATTACCGGTCCTATTCCCGAACAGGAACGGATTGAATCAATGGTCAATGTGCTGGAGAACGAAGGCACCGTGTTCCGCCAGAACTATGGCATCGTCCGCGGGCTGGATTACTATACCGGCATGGTCTTTGAAGGATTTGCAGAAAATCTCGGGGCAGAAAACCAGATCATCGGCGGAGGCGCATACCGCCTCGCCCACCTCTTCGGCGGCGACGACGTTGGTTCATGCGGATTTGGCATAGGATTTGACCGGGTGATGGTTTCCCTCGGTGATGTGCCAGTCCCTGATGAAACCGTTGTTGCAGTGCTCTATACCCCTGAAGCACGTGAGTATGCCTTCTCTCTCTCACGAAAGTTCAGGGACACAGGATTCAGAACAGAGATTAACCTGCTCTCCCGTGGCATCGGCGCACAGATGAAACATGCCGCAAAGACTGCCCGCTATGCTGTTCTTGCCGGTGACCGGGAGATGCAGAGTGGCACCGTAACCCTCAGAAACATGAAAACGGGAACCCAGAAAGAGTGCAGTGTTGCAGAGGCACTACATGGGGTGAGCCAGGAGTGGCAATAGCCGAGAAACTGGCATCACAGCAGAAGAGCATCAGTGTTGCAGAATTCTTCGAAAAAAACAAACACCTGCTGGGATTTGATTCACCGACCCGTGGCATCATCACCACCATCAAAGAGGCGATAGACAACTCCCTGGACGCCTGTGAAGAGGCAGAAGTACTTCCAGACATCTGGGTATCCATCACAAAACTCACGAAAGAGACAATCCGGATAGCCGTAGAGGATAACGGGCCGGGCATTGTCCCGGACAATGTCCCATATGTATTTGGAAAACTCCTCTATGGATCCCGATTTCATCAGATACGCCAGAGCAGGGGGCAGCAGGGCATTGGAATATCAGCAGCAGTCCTCTTCGCTCAATTGACAACGGGGGTCCCCGCACGCGTCATCTCACGGACAGGCGCAGACAAACCGGCCTATCTTTTTGACCTGATGATCAGGACAGAAAAAAACGAACCGGAAATCATCAGAAAGGAGGAATATAACTGGGACCGGACACACGGCACACGAATTGAGCTTGAATTCACCGGCTCGCTTGCTGCCAAACGACGGCTCATTGATTACCTGAAATATACAGCAGTGGTAAATCCGCATGCGCGGATACAGGCTGATATCGACGGTGAATGGCATTCATTCGAACGGGTCAGTGACGAGATCATCGTATCACCACAGGCAATTGCCCCGCATCCGTACGGAATTGAATTCGGCACCCTAAAACGGATGGCTGCCATTTCAAAAGACAATGTGCATGAATTCCTCATAACAGGATTTTCCCGTGTGGGTCTGAAGAGTGCAGACCAGATGCTGAAGATAGCCGGCATTAAGGGTACACGGAAGGCAAAAGGCCTCTCATCAGAACACCTCAAGACACTTCTTGCGGCCATGCAGGAAGTGGATGTACCTCCACCTCCCGCATCTCTCTGCCTCTCTCCGATAACCGAGGAGATGATCGTGCAGGGACTGGAAAAGGAATTTGAACTGGACTTTGTGAAGGCACGGACCAGAAAGGCACAGGTCTTCTCCGGTCACCCGTTCATTGTAGAAGCAGCCATTGGCTACGGCGGCAAACTGGATCAGGAAGGACAGGCACTCCTCCTGAGGTTTGCAAACCGGGTTCCGCTGCTCTATCAGCAGGGGGCCTGTGCAGTCACGAATGCCATTGCAGGAATTAACTGGCGGTCGTACAACATCTCCCAGCAGTCCCTCCCGATCGGGCCCATCCTTCTGCTGGTCCATGTGGCCTCGACAAATGTGCCTTTCACATCTGAATCAAAAGATGCAATCGCAGCCATCCCTGAAATTGAAAAGGAAATAACACTCGCACTTCAGGATCTGGGAAGGGAACTGAAGAACTTCATCAACAAACGGGACCGCAATAAACTCGCAGAAGACCGTGCCCGTGCAGTCTGCTCCATCATTCCGGATATTGCAACGAAGGTCGCAGAAATTGTTGAACTCCCTCCCCCCGACATATCGCCGATTGAAGGACAGATCATGCGCAGGGTAGTGGCAAAGAAAAAAACGGAAGATGGGATGGTAGGAGTCTCTGTCACAAACTACACGCGAAAACCAATAGAGGTGATGGTCTACAGCCTCTCTGAAGACAATCAGGAAGAAGCAGTACCAAAACCAGATTTCATCGATGTCATCGGGAGTGAATTCAATGCAGTCTGGCGAATAACAATTGAACCGGAGTCCGCATGGAAGGCCACATATCCCGGAAAAGGGAGAGGGACTATTGATATCCGCGGTGTGGATGAGAAGATGAAAGTGGTGGTGGATCTCGATGGCATATACTGAGAAAGACAAGGTAACACAGGAACGGCTGGTATCCATCGCTGCAGACTGGTATGGGCAGATGGCAGGAGGGCAGGTACCCTCAATCACCCTCCCCACACGAACAAAGGCAAACATCGAGTACGATGCAAAGACCGAAGTCTGGAAGTACGGCAGCAAAGGAACAACACGGACGGCAAATTCCGCAAAGAGCGCACTGCATATCCTGAAGATGGCGTATGTCGTCGGATTTTTAAAACAACAACTCAACGAATCCCGGTCATCAACGCTCAGGGAGATGTACTACATCTCAGAAGGCTGGAAACGGGCAAAGTTTGCAGCACAGGATGAGAGTAATATGCTGGTCGAAGACCTTGAAATCGTCACCAAACTCTCCCGGGAAGCTTTCCATCTGCGCCCGGAAGAGGATGGAGCGTCCATCTACGGGCCACTCCACCTCCGTGAACAGACCAAGAGGGGGAACCGTGATATCCACTGTCAGGAGAATGTGGGGGAAGCGGGATATCCCATCCCTTCAAATGTTGAGAATATCAAGTTTCTCGACCACGACGCGTCCTTCATTATTGCAATGGAGACTGGTGGTATGTATGCCCGTTTAATGGAGAACGGATTTGATGAAGAACATAATGCCATCCTTCTTCATCTCAAGGGACAACCGGCACGTTCTACCCGCCGCATGCTCAAACGGATGAACAATGAACTGGGCATTCCGGTAGTCATCTTCACCGATGGTGACCCCTGGTCATACCGCATCTTTGCAAGCATCGCCTATGGTTCAATCAAGGCAGCGCATATGTCAGACATACTTGTCACACCGGCGGCCCGCTTCATCGGTGTCCAGCCAAGTGATATCAGTGATTATAACCTGCCGTCAGATACGCTCACAGAGGGTGATACGGCGGCCCTGAAAGCAATTCTTACCGACCCACGGTTTGACACCGAATACTGGAGACACCAGATCAGGCTTCAGCTTGAGATAGGTCTGAAATCAGAACAGCAGGCCTTTGCAAGCAGGGGACTGGACTATGTCACCAAAGAGTATCTCCCTACCCGTCTGAGCGAGATGGGGATACTCTAGGTCACCACCTCTGTCTTCTTAATTTGATTTTTCAGGAGATGAAATAAATTCTGAGGCAGTCTGCCACCCTCATCACGGAAGCAGTACTTTCCATCTGAATTCCCTCTCTTGACATTTTCGGTTCATTTTTTCGTATCTCTCATTTTAGGATTCGTTTCTTTCAGAAGAGACCATATATTTCCTTTTTTTTGGGTGAAAACACAATAATCCTGACAGTAGAATATTCCCACAAATACCTTTCGCGAAACGTGAACAGGAAAAAGGCTCTTCGCTGAATCGCATGGGTCAATGTTTCAGAAATTCTCATTTTCAATTGGTGTGAACACATTTTCAGCACGCACAAAACCCCACGGAAAAATGGAACAGAAGGGAAAAACTGCCCACCTCTCCTATGTGAACCATCACACCCGGGGAATGGTTACAGAGAGGGGCACCCCCTCCCCTGCTCTTCATCAGAAACATGAGTAAATGGAATTACAAAGGAATGGAAACTACAATGAAATACGTAAAAATTGATTTAGCGCATATTTTGCCACACACATGGAACAGCGAAGAACCAAGAAAATAATAAATACCATTAAAAATGGATAGTATCCGGAATTACGACACAACAATGAGAAAATAAATATTATTTTCCTTCAATCTCACGTATCGAATCGACTGTTTTCTGCAGAAGTTTTTCTTTCCCCTCAATCCGTGCCACATCACGTATCGCTTCAAGGGTATGCACACTATCTTCCAGGAAACTCAGAATATCAGCAGGGTAAATTTCCACCCCATAATCATCCATCAGTATTTCACTGATATGCCGGTGGTCAAGTCCAAGGCTGCGGAGTTCAAGAATTTTCATGGCAAATTTTCTCTCAGGGCATCCGCACTGGGGTGATTCCTTGCATTTGCATTCAAGAAAATCTTTGTAAAATTGAATTATCTGTGACCGCAGTATACGGTCAAGGGAATCATAGTCCAGAGATGATACAAGGATATCCATGAATGCCCCGTTAAAGGCAAATTCAGGCACACGGTATCCTGCTATCCTCTGGAGTTTTTTTGCGTTCCTGAATCTGGCCTTCGCGGCGATCAAATGCCTTCTCCAAACTGTTCTTCAAAGTTTTTGAGTGATTTGAGTCCATTCCCGATATCATCCACCTCAATCAACCAGTCATCAAAGAGCGTCGGATCATCCATCTCCCCCCGGAGATATTTACCACAGCACGACCCGCCCTGGATGACAAGCGCACAAACATTCGCTGCAGTTTTGAGGGCTTCTTCTGCCTGGTCTTCCCCCAGTGTTCTGCCGTATTTTATGAGATCTTTTACCACACCTGTGGCAGTGCCGTCGATGACTGCCTTGCATCCGGCAAAGAGTACTAAAAAGCGCATCTGAACACCAGAGACGATATCAGCGAGGTCACTTTCAGGCAGCGGTCCCATGACGATCTCCTCAACTTCCTCAATCTTCCTTTTGGCAGCCTCTCCGCTATAATTACCAAGAAGGAAGAGTTTGATTATTTTCAGGACGGATACATTGATATCTTCAGTGAAATTATTGAGTGACTGCAGTCCTTCCGGCATATCCTCTGAATCTTCGTCATACTCAAAACTCATCTCCTCAAGTGTCTTAATCCAGTTATCCCACCGTTCCTGTGTATAAAAATAATACAGGACTGACTGTGGTTCCACTTTATCCTTCTTTTTCGCCATAGTAAGTACTCAATTGTATATCTGCGCTATTAGTGTTTTCGCGTTGCCCTTTTTTTACCCTGCCTGAGGTAACAATCTACTTTGCCCGTTGGTACCAATGTATCTCCGGTTATTGCCGGCCTGCGGACAGCCGAAAGAGATGAAACATAATGGAAGAAAATATGGAAACACACGAGGCTGTGATGGTACGATATGGTGAGCTTTTTTTGAAGAGCGAATCTGTCATGAAATATTATATCAATATCCTGACAAACAATTTGGCTGCAGCGGTCAAAGCAGAAGGGCTGGAATGTTCAATTAAACCGCACAGGGAGAGAATAATCATAACAGGAGATGATCCGGAGAAGATTGCACGGGCTGCATCACGGGTCTTTGGCATTGTCGGAGTGAGCAGGTGCGTTATGACACCGCCGGACCGGGACATAATCGAAGAAACAGCTGCCCGGCTTGCAGCGGAAAAACTTACTCCCGGCATGTCATTTGCGGTTCGTGCAAAAAGGTCCGGCATGAAAGGGTTTACCAGCCGGGAACTGGGGGCCTCAACGGGCGCACGAATCATTGATCGGTGTCCCGGCATCCACGTCGACCTGACATCACCTGACTATGAGATCTTTGCGGAGGCCCGGGTATTTGGAGGAATCGTCTATGACAGCCAGATACCCGGACCGGGGGGCCTTCCTCTCGGCACACAGGGCAAGTTCCTATCTCTCCTCTCTGCAGGAATTGACTCCCCGGTTGCTACATGGATGATGATGCGCCGCGGATGTGTTCCCGTATTTCTCCACTGCGATGGTGGCCGGCATGCCGGTGCAGACGTCCGCAGTACCGTAGATAAGAATCTGGCCACCATCTCCACCTGGTGCCCGGGAAAAAACGTTCAGATGACAGTAATTCCCCTTGAGCCATTCTATGATGCACTTCTTGGTTCTGACATCCTCAGAACCCGTTGTATCCTCTGTAAACGGTTCATGCTCCGGTTGGCCACAGAATTTGCCAGGCAGGAGAATATCGCTGCCATTGCGATGGGCGACAATATCGGTCAGGTGGCAACACAGACTCTTGCAAACCTTGGAGTGGTACAGGAAGTGGCAAATCAGGCGACACCCATCCTCCGCCCCCTTCTGACCTATGACAAGGAAGAAATAATCCTCCGCGCCCGGATGATCGGAACCTTCCGTGACAATGCCGGTGATCTCGGGTGCACCATTGTTCCAAAACATCCCTCCATTGCAGCAGATTCTGAAGCGATACGCATTGACGAATCACACATTGCACTCGATGAATTGCTAACAAATGCTCTGGCCAACGCTACCATTGTCGAGGCACGCAATGGAGAAATCATTGAATATCCGCCTCAGTAAAAGTCAGACACTATTAATTACAGAATGAAGATCAAAAATTCAGAATACTGAATTCCTAAATACCATCTTTTTAAAACAGCATAACAGCTCAATTCCGGTTTCATTTTTCAGCATCTGTTTTCCGTTTCATTTATGTTTTCTGCCCGGAGTAAGCGCATAAAACCCTACCAGAAAAAACAAAAAGGGATCTTTGCTGAATTGTTCCGGCAAATGTCTCCGATATCCTCCTTTACATCGCGTGGAACACAATTACAATACTCACAAAATCCTCCAAAATAAGTAGGACAGGAGGGACAAACTTTCCATCCCATCTGTGAATCATCAAACTTGAGGGAGAGCCTGCAGGGTGGGGGCACATCCTCCCACACTCTTATGAATCGTAACAAATTTGAATATTTCAGGGAAAAACTCACGTAATTGACCAATTCAGAAATGGCAAACAGAAAACAACCCATAAAAAAGAACAGAAACAAAAATACGTTTTATTTAGAGGGTAAACCCCCCAAAAATAAGGAATAATTCAAGGCACTCGATCAGGAAACATTAAGCCCGTTTTCCCGGGCAATCTCCTGAAATGACTGGCAGACATGATCAATCTGTGCGTCAGTCAGGCCGTAGGTATTAAATTTCCAGACACGTGTTGATCCGGGTATAACTCCTATGACACCTTTCTTTTTAAGGCTCTGTGAAAGGAAGTAACCCCTCTTTTTATGAGTTTCAGCCACTTTGTCAAACGAATCAATCGTATTGATTCTCGTAAGCGTGTGCTCACGTGGCATGTCACTTTCCACTTGGGTACCCTCAATGGCACAGAGTGCATCCACTACGGTGTTGCTGTTTTTCACTTCACGGTCCCAGTGAAGCACCCGCTCCTTTACCGCCGGGAATGATGCCATAAGGCCAACTACCGTCACACCCATCAGCGTGCATCCCATCATCTCCACTTCCTTGATGCCGAATGTGCGGCCGGTGATATCCCCTTTCGCCTGAGTTGTCCGGAAGACAATGTCAGCATACTCATCTGTTGTCGCAACAAGCCCTGATGGGGCAGGAGCAGCCATGCTCTTATGTCCTGAACCGATGACAAAGTCCACACCAAGTGCCTTACCATCCACCGGCATGATGCCAACACTGTATGCACCATTCAAAAGAACCGGGATGTCATACTGGTGGGCCACCTTTGCTATTCCTGCAATCTCATGGATATTGCCATACTGGTAATCCACATGTTCCACAAAGAGAATGGACGGCGTCTTTCCCGCCTCACGGGTGACATCCTCAATCCGTGCCGCAGCGTTATCGGCAGTAATATGATTGCATTCATCCTTCGGGATCTCGTGAATGTCAGCACCCGCCTGCTCCAGAGAGACAAATTCCGTGTAATGGGAAAGGGCTGTCACAAGGACAGGGTCTCCCTTCTCAACAATTGAACTTGCCACTGCCTGAAATCCACGCCGGGCACCGGGAACCAGCCGGACTGCATCCATGTTCAGCCACTCCGCACAGTCATGGTGAAAATCTGCAATCGGGGGTTTATTGATATAATCCAGACGGAACGGTTTCCGACAGTTGTCGCATACCGAATATCCGTCTGAATAGGCAAGTGCCGCCTTCTGGGCATCAACGGTCAAACGACCGCCTGCCTGGATGGGATCAATATTTATGTAGAGCTCCTCCACATCACGGGTATCGATATCAGCGGTGCATTTCATCAGCTCAGTTCCTCCTCAAGAATGGTCACCTGTTTTTTTAGTTTTTCAATCGCTTTTCCGGCACGAACCTTCTGTTCATCATCGAGTTCGTGGACAGGTGCTGTCTCCCGCAGAATAAACCGAATATCTGTGAGAAGATACAGCGCCTGAAACAGGGCATCCACTGCACGTCTTGACATCTGCTAACCTGCTTATTCCTCTTTTTCTAATGCATAATAAACCAGACACAAAAATTCACCCATTCCCCTGTACGGAAAAGAGGAGGATAGTGCATGCATAAAGTGAAAGAAGAATTGGGAGACAAAAAAGAGAATGCATACACTTAAGAAATATTTACAGACAATTATCCGGCAGGAGAAAATGTACGATGCGCACAGTTCAGATACCTTCAATGCTCAGAGATCTCGTCTCTTCAGCAATTATTTCAGTTGACGGCATCACATTTACCAATCTTGATGCCTGTCCATACTGTGGCGGACCGGTAAAAGGGCATGACATACGCCGAAAACGATTTGCAACAGTCAGAGACAACAGCGGGAAAAAGACGGTATATGTATTTGTTAAAAGATATCACTGCGAACAATGTGGACGTCTCTGTTATGCAGAATCCCCATTTTATCCGGATACACGATTGGGGATACCCATCGTTGACCTCTGCAATGCCCTGATTGAAAAGCACCCCTATCATCATGCCGCACGAATTCTTGCAGCTCTTGAGATTGTGGTCGACAGAGGAACACTCAGAAACTACGCGCAGCGTTCATTTCCATTGCCAGATGTGATTGAAATGTATGGTGTGCCAATTCCCATTTCCATTCTTAACATGAATGAACAATCATTCAGAGGAAACGAGAGCAGCACCATCCCAGGGGCAGAACACTTCATTGCCAGTGGTCTCCCACCCGCAGCACGGGCATTTCTTCACACGATGGGAGGCGGCAGCAAACGGAATCAGCGGAATAAACAGGAAAAATAAGAAGAACGGGTACCCTGCCAGATAACAACCCAGAGTAACTGCCAAAGAGCCTATAAAAAGAATAAGGCTTAGATTTCTCCGTTTCGTTTCGCCACCTCACGGACAGCAAACGCAGGGAAGGCATCTGTCTTTGTCCCATAGATATCTGAGAGGTTCCTACCGCCGAAGGTCTCTGCCAGGAGTGCTGACCCAATTCCTGCGCAGATCAGGTCAGGCATTGTTTCGCTGCCGGAGACCCGCAGGATCTCCTCTTCAATACATCTCCGTTGTTCATCCCAGAATGCAGCAGCCACCGCACACGCATTTTCTTCTCCAATCTCTGAAAGGTCTGAACAGACCATCCGTGCAAGACGTTGCAGGGATTCCGTGATCATGACGCCTGCACCATCCGGTGTGGGCACGGCATATTCTCCCTTCCTGATATGTCCCAGCACAAGATGGACATCGGCACTGATGGCAAACAGTTCATTCGCAATCAGCGTTCGTGTGGCCCCCTGGTCAAGGTATACCTCCCGCAACAGTGATGCCACCGGTGCACGCAGAAGGCCGGTATAAACCAGCATTCCCCGCTGCAACCGATCAAGGTCACGCAGAGAAGAGAGGCGGTCAAATGAAGAGAGGGGTATGATATCTGTTGTGGTACTTCCCATGTCAACAAAGACTGAATCCGCGAACTCGCTGCAGAGAAAATCCGCTGAAGCAAGCCAGTTGGCTGCTGCAAGACACATACAGGGTTCGGTATGAAATTCCCCATCCGTCCCATAGAACAGTGAATCAGGAATGGCCGCTCTGACAGCATTGACAATATAAGCAATGCCTGCTTCCTTGGAGGAGAAGCCATCTGCAAGTTCCCCACTCATCACCACCGCAGCTTTTCTCCCGGCATATGGCTTCAGATATTTTGTTAAAGATGATTCTTTCCAGAGGGGACAGTAGTGAATGATGATATCATCCCCGTCCACAATCTTCAGGTTTGCACCTCCGACGTCAATTCCTATCACAGCACCGTCACCGTCCCATCCTTGTCATAGCGTGCCTGTCCCCTGAGATGGACAGATTCAGGTATGTCCCCTTTCGATGCAGCAACAAGAATCTCAGCGATCTCCTCATCCATCACCGCAGCAATACCAGTAAGACTGGAAGTAGGTCGTGGATTGACATCCACAACATAGACATCATCGCTGACAATCACATCAACGCCGACATACCCCTGACAGCCAAGAATCGTGGCCGCTTTGATAGCGGTTGCAACAATCTCATCTCTGCGTGGATGGGATATGCCAATCTCACCACCCTCAAACGTCACCAGACCATCATCAAACCGAATGAACTGACGATTCAGGGATAGCACCAGTGGTGGACGCCCGCTGTAGTATGAACAGGCATTCCCTACATACCGGCTGATGACAAGGCTTACACTCATATGTTCGCCTTCAATGAACTCCTGCCCAAACTCACCGGGACCGGGTTCTTCATCTGCAATACGCATATTCTGTGCTCCTGCCCCCTGCTTTTCTTTAATTACCCGGATACCTTCTGATATCTCCTTTGGCACAGCAATTCCCTGTGCAGCAAGAATTGCTCCTGCATGCGGTTTTTTTGAACAGAGAGCGCAGTTGAGACTTCCACACCCGATTGAATGGCAGTTGTCTTCAAGAATCTTTGAATATCTTCCCAGCAGATGGTCCGGTGCAATAACAAGACCCACATCAGCGAGGGGAGAGAGGCGCCTGAGTTCTGCTTCAAAATCCCCGGACTCCGGGGTTATCACATCATATCCTGACCGGAGGAAACTCTCTTTTAAGACAGAGAGCATTGCATTTCCTTCCGGCGCAAGTGCAGGATTGTGAAATACAGTATATTCTGCAAGAAGTGCCAGCATTGTGTACTATTATACACCTCCGGAAATTATGAGAGTGCCGATCGAACTTTTTTTGTAGCCATGACACACCATCTTCATCCAGACAAATGAGACCTAAAATACTCCTCACAAACGATGACGGCGTCACATCAGAAGGGCTGTGGGCAGCCTATGATGCACTCACCCCTTTTGCAGATGTGACAGTCGTCGCCCCTTCTACACAACAGAGTGCTGTGGGACGCTCCATATCAATATTTGAACCAATCAGGGTCACAAAAATTCCGATGCACAACACCGAAGCCTACTCTGTCGGTGGGAAACCAACCGATTCTGTTATAATCGGTATCTACTCACTAAATCTGAAACCTGACCTTGTTGTAAGTGGCATCAATATCGGTGAAAACCTCTCATTTGAATCCATCATGACATCAGGTACTGTCGGGGCCGCACTGGAGGCATCCAACCAGGGAGTGCCATCCATTGCGTTCTCTCTTGAAGTGGAAGATCAGGGTAAGAAATTTGATGACCCACGCTATTCCGATGAGAATTTTGGCACGTCAAAGACGGCGATCATAGACATCTGCAAGCGGTTGTTAAAAGACGGATTCCCCCAGAGCACAGATGTTGTCAACGTCAATATCCCGGCAGAAGTAAAAGGGGGATATGAGATCACCCATCTCGCAGAGAAACTCTTCTTCACCGGTGTAGAAGAACGCGCCGATCCCAGAGGTCGTCCATATTACTGGATCAACGGGCCCCTCTGCTCAGATGCGGAGGATGGTACTGATGTACATGCAATCCATGAAGGACGCATTTCAATCACCCCCATCACTCTTGACTGCACCGCATATTCCGGAAAAGCCGGTCTTGAAAAACTGTTTTATGACGAATTGTCCTGAGATTCCTCAGGAACAGATTCATCTGTTTCATCAAACCGGAATAGGGAGTCTGACCATACCAGCCAGCCGGCCACGAAAAGCACGGGGACACCGACAGGGATAGCAAACCCCCCACTTGATGAAAACGATGGCCCATACTGTGCAATGAGAGCTAAAAGATAGAGGAGTCCTGACCCCATGATGCAGATTCCACCCCTGCGGGGAGAATACATGCGCTGCATCCGGGACGGAATGGCAACAGAAACAATTCCTGCAATTCCGGAAACAACCCCTGCCACCCATAATACCGGCATCAGTGCACTTCTGCCGGTAATAGTTCCCTCCAGCACGTACTGGAGGTCACGGAAAATTGTGATCACATTTGCACCCATATAGGTCTCCTGATACCGGAAGAGCGGAAACTGCACCCCCGCACCCAACATCGAACCAATAACATAGACCGATACTGGCAAACATAATATGAGGACAACAAGGCCTGCAAGAGTCCATCCACGACGGTAAGGTGTATCAGGATTCATGCAACCCCTATCTGTCCCTGCCAAGATTTATCAGGGCTTCTAACATCACAGCACGGGTCTTTTCATAATTTTCACGTTGCAGAGCACCCTCAATGAGTGGTGCATATGCCATAAGATTCATCTGCCCAAGGGCACGGGCGGATGATGCACGAACAAACTCATTCTCATCATCAAGGAGAACAGCCACAGCATCAGCAGCTTCGATCCCTGATGAAAGGCCCAGTCCCTTTGCTGCCATGTATCTCACGTGATCCCTGCTGTCCTGAAGGGCTTCTACAAGAAGACTATGTGCCACATCGCCGCCGATGATACCCAGGGCTTCTACAGCACGGTAACGGACAATCCATTCATCATCATTCATCAATACCGCAAGAGAAGGGACTGCATCGCAACCAATACAACAAAATAATTCCATGCCACGTTTTCTTATGGATTTATCGGGAGAACGCAGAAGAACAGAGATTTCCGGAAGCACTATTTCAGCAGGCAAATCCTTCAGAGAGGATTCAGCCGACTGCCTGAGGACACCATCGTCTGAGAGCAGGTCTGCTATGATTTCTTCAACTGACTTTTCCGGTATCATATCCTGATAATGTTTGAACGATTGGGGCAAAAATACCTCGGTTCCCTTAAGCAAAAACATCATCACTATATATTTATTTTTCCAATACTATCCTAAGAAATTCCAGACACTATAAATCATAGATACTATATACGAGGAATGAAGCGAATGGAACATCATAAAATAAAAACATTCATCCTGATATTTGCAGTTATTGCAATTTTCCTTTTTTTAGGACTTGCAAGTGAAGGTAAAATCGGAATTGCACTTTTTAATAATACATCCCATACTACAGAAACTCCCGAGGCAGGCGAACCAATTGCATACCTCATCTCTAACCTGACCCGGCCTGCAGAAGTCGAAATATCAGAAGAAGATATAAAACGGATCCCTAAAGTGGAGGGAGTAGTTAACTCAAATGGGAACGGAAATTCCTCAGAATATGAGGAGACTGTACTTGGTTCATTTCTTCAGGCAGCAGAACAGTTTTCCGGAGCCGGAAAAGGAATGGAAACCTATAAAGTTGACACATTTGATTTGCTCACAGACCCTGACTTTGCAGAACCAGCTTATCTTGGCCGGGAGAAAGGAGTGAAAGTGTCGATTGTCTACAACAGTTCGCCCAGCAATATCGATGAAACATACTGGGGCCACCTGACTGACGCCTCACTCATTACCCATTCCATTTATGGCAGCACTGCCGGATCAGATACCGGATATGTGACAGTATCCTACATGTTCGCAGAGAAAGCCCCACGGTTTCAGGTCACCCTTACTGCGCAGGATGCCGGGACTATCAGCAGTGACTGGACTGAGGACAACTATCTTCCGATGTCTGCATGGTCCACTGTGACCATTGATTCATCCGAAGGCATTGTGCCCTACGAAAATATTGATACTGCCCTCCCGGAAACTCAGAGAAACGAGGGCATGTTTTCCGATGCAGCGACACCCGTGAGTGCAGTCACTGAATACAACCTCTACCTATCCAAAAATGATCTAAAAGAGCTTTTCGGCAGATACAGTATTGAAATTCAGAATTATATCCAGAAAATATCCGACGATTCAATCAACTCTGATTTCCGCAGCATGGCAGACACCTCAAATAATATGATGATCAGAGCAGCAGAGATAGAAGACGAAATAAAACAGCTTCCAATCTCCCCGGAATACACTGATGTGGCAAAAAATTTCCTGGAAGGAATGAGAAATTACCGATATGCAGGTTCTTATTTCTGGTATGGTTCATTATTTACCGAAATTGAACCCATCAAAACAGGCAACACCTATATTCAGCAAGGATTTTCAAAGAATAACGATGCACTCGAAGCACTTGATATAGAGACCATTGAAACAGAACTCTTTGAAATGCCCAGTACAGATGTATTCCCCAATGCAAAATATATTTATGAAAATTTCGAGTATCAGGACACCTACAAAAGAAACGACATCTCTGCAAAACTGAGTTCATTCAGCAGCACAGATACCTACGTCCTTAAGCAGGGCGACAATGTAGAGAGGAATGTTGCAGGATATGGATACAAGTATATCTTCCCTGTCGTAGAATTCCACCATTTGGGATACCGGGGAACCGGATCCTCACGCATAACTACCCCGGACACAGATGATTTCAGCATCTTTTACAACGGAGAGGAATACACAAGCATCACTCCTTCCCCCTACGTCGGCCGGACACTGGATACAACGACCTATATCGAACCGATAGGATATCCCTATTATAAGATGAATCTGAACAGAAAAGAAGCATATGAGGGCGTGCTTGTCTTCAAGGTGCCACATGACTTTGATCCCGCAAAGGCATACATGGTGCTGGACCTTGGCGATGAAGAAGCAGTATGGCACATGCTGCCACGCTAACTAACTCAATTTTAATAATACATTTTTTCAGAGGATTTCAAAATTTCCCACAGGAATCTCATATTCTTCAATAACAATTTTTCCCGATTGAATCCTGCCCTCGTCACAGACCTAACTGTTCCTCATATCCTTCGCCGTCCGAAAGAACTCTTTCGGCGAAAGCATCCCCGGCAGGGGAATGATGCCGGACGGACGTTCCATGTCGCAGACACCGGTTGTCCCCTTGTTGGCGGCATGTACAGCAGAGTGCAGCAGATGGCGGAAGCTGCCGCCATCATACAGGGCGAGTATATTGCTTTATTCGAACTTTTCGTCCTGAATTGCACCGGAAGCAATTTGGTTGGCGGAAAATCCCTGGGCGCAGGCACCCGAACCCACATCTGCATGGGAGACGTCCGGGAGCTGTGGGGTCTCATTCTTCCGCAATATACTCTTCTCTTGAAGAAGCGTCTCTCTATTCTCTCTTAGATTTGTATCATTCGGTTGGAATGCCCGGGTTTTATCTTGGCGGAAAGTGCCGCCATGCTGCTGCAAAGCTGCCGCCATTCCGCCAACGTCACCCCTGCCATTGGTGGGCGGGTGTTCCCCCATCACCTCCGCTGCCATCCCCGCCGGGTGATACAGAATCAAGCCAGACGACCACCGACCCGTTCCATCGTCGGTAGGCCTCCCGAGACCTCCTCCTCCTCCACTGCTTCGCAATGCCGGATGTGGTTGCATCACTCCGGGTTGCATGTCCGCACCTCCCCGTTCGGCATCATCAGCCGGTTCTTTTCTTCTGCGATTCGATTCTTACGGACACGCGTTGCAAACGGGTCCGGGACGTGGCTGAGAACATTCTGTTCTGTTTTGGTCATGGAGTTTTGCTCCTGTGCACGAAGTGGTGTGCACAGAAATTGATAGGACAGCCGGGATGAGAGAGAAAAAGTCTACGGAGTGTATGTAAAGGATATTTTATGTTGATCAGTTTGAGACAGTCGTGGAATTATTCGCAAATTCACACCATTTAGAGGGAAGCTAGAGGGAAGCACATCTGGGATAAAATCCAAGTTTGCCACTTCACTCAATTTTCTTTGATTTTGGCAAAATAGAATTTGACCGTTCCAGGTATTTGGAAAATTTTCTCTCAAAATATCTCCAATTTTGCCTTAAATTTCAGACGAAATTCGAATTTAGATAATCAAAGTTGCATTTTCCCCTCAAATCTAACCCAACTGTCAGATTTAATTTTGACATTTTTTGAGATTTCGGAACACAAAGCACTTCGATGAACCAAGTGGCAAACTTAGGTTGAATTTCACAAAGCGCTGAAAAATCAATTCCACTTTTTTTGATCCATGAAGACATTACGTGCAGGTACAGTGATAAAATCAGGAAAGAAAGGGATACAACAAATTATCTCATTCAACATTATTCTGAATATTCATATATCCTCTAAAAATCCCCAAAAATGGCTAAAAACAAATTCTGCCAACCGTAACACAGGCATACGATAAAAATGGGAAAATAACACCAGATTACTCAGAAATACGATAAAAACAGTCTGAAACAGACTGCAATAAACAAAGTGACTAAAGAAACCGTTCAAAAAATTGTTACGCCCAGGACGGAATTCGAATCCGTGTCGCAGCCGTGACAGGGCTGCATGATAGGCCCCTACACTACCTGGGCATTTCGCACACACGCTCAGACAAATCCCGCCTCCCGGAATCGAACCGGGGACATCGCGGTAGCCGCGCAGTTACCGTTGACCGGCAAACTATACTACAGCCGCGCACTCTACCAGTCTGAGTTAAGGCGGGTTTTGCGCCGTGGTGCTCTACAATATAACACTGCGGTAGGCTTAAAGATTGTGTTTTGATTCCAGAATGTGCCAATACCACAGCCCGAACCATTATATTCACGCCAGACATATGAAAAAAGCATGTCTCAAAAAGAATACGAAACCGGGACAGTCGCAAGAGCTGCGGCAGGTCGCTTTCTTCGGCGATTCGAAACGCATTCAGAGTAGAGTAACCATTTTTGACACCACCCTCAGGGATGGTGAACAGACACCCGGCGTGTCATTTACCCGTGATGAAAAAGTAACCATCGCACATCAGCTTTCAGATATTGGTGTTCATGCCATCGAAGCAGGATTTCCCGCATCGTCTGATGATGAAAAAACATTTGTAAGGGAAATTGCCTCAGAAGGACTGGAGAGTAGCATCTGCGGTCTCGCACGGGCAACTCAGAGAGACGTAGAGGCATGTGCCGACTGTGGTGTTGATATAATCCACGTCTTCATACCAACGTCAGAAGTGCAGCGCGTGCACACCATCAAAAAGACCCATGAGGAGGTCGTCGAAATCACACGTTCTATTGTCCGGTTTGCCCGCGACCATGCAGACCAGGTGATGTTCTCGGCGATGGATGCCACACGCACCGGAATAGACGAACTCACTGAAGTATACCAGACAGCTGTGGATGCAGGGGCCACAATCCTCAATGTGCCCGACACCGTTGGAGTAGCATCCCCGACATCCATGAAAGCACTTCTTTCCACCCTTTCAGATACTATTGCCTGCCCACTCGATGTGCACTGCCACAATGACTTCGGCATGGCAGTTGCAAACACCATATCTGCAGTAGAGGGAGGGGCATCCCAGGTACAGGTAACCGTCAACGGAATAGGGGAACGGGCAGGGAACGCAGACATCGCGCAGACTGTGATGGCACTGGAGTCCATATATGGCATCAGGACAGGAATCAGCACCGAAAGGCTGGTAGAGACATCACGGATGGTTTCACGCTTCTCAGGCATCTCAGTAGGCCCGACACACCCGGTCGTGGGAGAGAATGCATTCGCCCACGAGAGCGGCATACATTCACAGGGAGTGCTCGCAGAGGCAAGCACGTTTGAACCGGGCATTATGACACCAGAGATGGTCGGGCACCGCAGAAGACTGAAACTGGGCAAGCATGTTGGTCGCCATGCTGTATCACAGATGCTCTCCGATGCACACATCACCACAAAAGAAAACGAACTGGACGAAATTGTCGCACAGGTCAAAGAGATTTCAAACCGCGGGAGAAAAGTTACGGAAAATGATCTCTTTGAGATTGCAGAGACAATCATCGGCAAAACAGGTATTGAAAAGACCGTTGTCCTCAATGACATCACCGTTATCAACGGAAACCACGTGATGGCAACAGCCACTGTCAGAGCAAATGTGGAAGGGAAAGAAACGATTTGCTGCAGAATCGGAAACGGACCAGTCGATGCTGCCATGAAAGCAGTCGTGGGTATAGTCCCTGAAGAGTTGACATTAAAAGAATTCTCCGTATCCGCCATCTCAGGCGGGAGTGACGCCATTGGCCACGTATCCATTGCTGTTGAGGATGCAAAAGGAAGATTGTACGATGCCAGCGCCTCATCGGACGATATCGTCCTTGCATCAGCAGAGGCGATGGTTAATGCACTGAATCTCGTGTACCGGTTAAAAAAATAAGGATAATCAGTTCATTGAGGGTGTTTTAACACTCTCAAGCGCACTTTTTATCTGGGCCTGAAGCTGCTCAAACTTTGAAGTGAGAGCTTTTTCCTGCTTTTCAAGTGATTTTATTCTGAGTTCTAATGTTTCAGTCTTCTCTGTCAGATCTGCAATAACCTTATCACGATCCTGCTTCATCATCACGGTTCCGATGGTGACATAGACTTCTGATTCTTCAGAGATGCTTCCAAGCTCCGCCTCTGCTTTGCGGGCCTCTTTTGCCATCATCTCAAATTGTGACTTCTGCTGAATAATGGTCCCAAGTTGCTGCTGGACCTGCTGAATCATTGCAATCTGATTCTGAACTTTTGGTGAAACTCCATTCATTTCAATACTTCCTGCATCTCTTCTGCAATCATAATTATTCGAAGATATGAATTTACTGCCGCCCTGAGTGCGGAGATGTCCTCCCCTTCAACAGACAGAACAATTCTCCCATCCGTTTCCCGGGAGAGCGAGGCGCATGAACGCCCCATATCTCCCATCTCCGGAAGTGCAGCTACATATAGCACATCAGGACGAGCGGTCCTGATGTGAAACACTGCTTTGTGTTCCCGAAGGTTTTTCTGCGATTCTGAGGACATATCCTTTTTTCTGCGTCCCATGGAACAGGATTTCATTCACACCAGCATCCGTGAGGGTAATATCCAGGCATTCTGCCAATTCATGATACACCAACTCACTGCCAGTGCGAAGTCCCCTTTCAAGGGGCACGTCACGCGGGGATACGGAAAATCCTGTAAGAAGAATCCCGGCTATCAGATCACCGGAGACATACGTCTCAATCAGAATTTTTCTTCCCCGTCGCGAGACTATCAAAACGATATCTCCCCAGGATAATACTTCATCAACTCCTGCCTTCCCACGAGAGGAATATTTTCCCCCCAGAGAAAATGCAAGATCCTTCCCCAGAGTCCGCAACTCCGGGGCAGGTTTCCGTGATGTTGTAACAAGCTTCATCGGGATTTGAGGGTTTTTATCCCTGCCCCGCGCTCTTTAAAGAGAATTCGGTGACCACAATAAGGACAACGGACATTGACATCCACTTCGACCCTTTGTTTACACCGGGCACACTTGTATCCAGACACGACGGAGTCACTACTCCTTGATCAGTGAACGTTCAATGGTACGAAGTGCAACCTTCAGATTTGGTGTCTGCGGCGCATATGCACCACCAGCAAACTTGAAACCGCACTTGCGGCATTCCCAGATACCGGTACCCTTCCGGGCAACAGCCTGTGTATCACAGCGCGGACATACATGCTTCGCGCGTGAAACTGTCTCGATCTCGTTGACACGCTTCCGAAGGAATCGCCCATAGCGTGGCCCAAATCTGCCAGCACTTCCTGTAATACGTCCCTTTGCTCTCTGGTTACTCTTTTTTGCCATGTAATATTGCCCCTGATATGTCTGTATATATTTTCTCTCAACCTTTATTAATCCTGATCAAGAATCTTCAATTCAGCGTCCCCTTTTGTGAGACGGTTGATGAGGGAGTAGAACTCCTCCTGAATTCCCGCAGGGATGCGAACAACACAGATCCATGATCCGTCATTCTGCCACTGATCCCGCTCTATGGTTGTTGCTGTGCGAAGTTCACCATACGCCTTTGGCGCATAATCAGCAGGAATCTTCACTGCAAATTTCATCTCAGCAAACTTGATCGGTATTAACGGCCGTAATGCCTTTACGACATCCTTTACCTGCTCATCAACATGTTTGAACGGATCCACACTAACCTTCGCCTGCTCCATTGCCATCTCAATACGCACACGGGGATGAGGAAGTTTCGTCTGGGGATTGATAGCATTCCGGGAGATGAATGTCACAATCTGATTCCGCTTGTCCTCAGTCATCCGTTTCCGCTGCTCTGAGGTCAGGTGGATCTCCCCTTTCCTGATGATACGCTCGGCAATCGGTTCGAATTCAACCGTATCAAATACCTTTTTCAGTGTCTCTTCAGGTGATTTTTCAGCTTTTGACGAATTTTCAAAGATATACAGTGCTGCCACTGCATCCTCTACCGGAATGTCGTCACCCTGTCTGATAGCAGCTGCCAAGTCAGGGTCAACGAGAATTTCAAATCGTTCCCCATGGCTCTCAAGCCGTGCGACAACTGCCTGGTCAAGCGGAATCATATATCTTGTTCACCACCTACTGATCTTCAGTAGCCTTTTCCGGTACAAACGTGGTGGTATATTCGCTAACTTCCTCTTTGGTCATCTTCCTGAACATGCCGGTTTCAAGAGGTATGATACCTATCTCAACATTGTCCACGTCAAATTTGCCTTCCGTTGCAGCATACAATGCCTCAAGGCCAAGATTGATCGATTTCGCACAATCCATATCATCGGTGTACTTCTCATCGAAGACCTTCATGACAGCAGGCCGACCAGTACCAATTCCCGTTGCCTTGTATTCCAGCAGAGTGCCGGACGGATCCGTCTCAAAGAGTCGGGGAGCGCCATCACTCACACCAGCAATCAGAAGAGCAGTGCCATACGGACGGGCACCACCAAACTGTGTGTACGTCTGCATATGATCACATAGTTTCTTAGAGAGAGTCCCAAGATCTATAGACTCATTATACGATACCCGGTTTATCTGGCATTCTACCCTGGCTCGATCAACAAGTGCCCGTGCATCCCCTACAAGACCAGAGGAAGCAACGGCAATATGACCATCTATTTTGAATATTTTCTCAATTGAGGTCTGTTCCAGAAGGCGGGAACTGACTCGCTTATCCACAATGAGAACAACTCCATCTTTACATTTGATACCGACGGCTGTTGTCCCCCTCTTAACTGCTTCACGGGCATACTCTACCTGGTACAGTCTGCCATCAGGGCTGAACACAGTAATAGCCCTGTCATATCCCATTTGTGCCTGCATTGGCTGCATCAGAAATCCTCCAAATCATCTGTATTTAAGTACAGTGCTGTTGTTTGTTTAATACCCTGTTGAACTAAATCAACCTTTTGACCCGATATCCTGAGAATCCGGTAGGTATTTTCACCAATTTTACAATTTCCCTCATCAGAGGGCAAAGAACAAATTACGATCTTTTTCTTTAGTCCATGGATGGTACCTGAGGTGACAAACGGGTGCAGAGCCACCGGAGCACCCCCTACATCTGTCACGGTTGCAAGAGCCGTTTCTACGTCATCTTCAGTACCACGAATACAACGCAGAATGACAAACCCCCCACCACAGGATATGACACTGGTCCGCATTGTTGCGGCACCAGTATCGCCAAAAAGGGATGCCTCGCACCCCAGAATCGCATAATGCATATCCCGTGCTGATGCAGAGCACCACTGCGGCACCATCTCAGCAGCAATGTAGCGCCAGTTTGGCCGTTGTGTCGGTGGAAGGGGCCTCATTTGATCACCTCCACTGATCGACGGGGTGACAGTAATGCTGCCGGGGTAGAAAGTGCCTCACAAACCTGCAGTTCATCAAGCCCCGCCACCGCACCCAGACGGGCAAACGCCCTGACAGAACGCAGACCAACGAGGGAACGTCCCCCGGATGAAATAGTCAGCATAAATCCATACTTTTGAGACAGACGGCTTATTTCACGGTAGCGTTCCAGTGCCCGCTGTCTTCGTGAACCTGACTCCACTATGATACGCGAAAGATCAATATCCACAGCAACACCCCGATCAGCAGCCATCCGGGCACTCACATGATCAAAGGCTCGTCTGTCTGTATGATGAATTCCCCGGAGAATATTCAGGGAAATATTTCCCAGAATTGCACGGTTAAAAACGGCATCCCCCGCATGAACCATCACAACATCTGTCTTTGGTGCACCCCGGAGCGCATCCCTGCAGGACTTCACGGAGTTTGCAGTAATATCTGCCCCTGAGAGAAAACGGACATTCCCTACCGTGCAACCCGCAGGGATACCCACAGCTATTGCCCCGGTAAAACCCCGCAGTTCAAGCTCATCTGCGAGCCTCCGAAGGGAGGTATCTCCCACCGGATATGGATAAATACATGCATCAGCAGTCTTCATAACAAATGTGTCCCTGCGGCAGAAATGAATAATTTGTGTCAGCCGGAAACTGCCGCATGTATCCCGGCATCAGCTGGAAAAGAAAAAAGGGTTATTTCCCTTTGTTTCCGTTTGAACGGATACTTGGACGAGTGTGTTCGGTTCCTTTTCCACGTTTGCCCATACCACGTCCCTTCACACCAGCACTGGTCTTACCACGCTCGGCACGACCACGGTGGACCGGATCTGCCATCCATCCGAGGTGCGGGTCATTAACGATTGACGGGTGGTGCCCATCAACGAGAATAACTTCATACCACTTCTGGCGACCATCCTCTCCAACCCAGTATGAGTTCAGTGCTTCCATGTTACGGTACTTGCGGCAGGCACGCTCTTCAGCGATACGCTGGATACTCTTACCCATGGTCACCTTGCGCATACCCATCCGGCTTGTCCGGCGTCCACGGATATACCTGGATTTCCTTCGTCCACCACGGCGAATGCCGACACGGACCACAATGATACCCTGCTTTGCACGGTATCCAAGGGTGCGTGCACGGTCGATACGAGTTGGGCGCTCAATACGCACAACACTACCTTCCCGTCTCCAAATCTGCATCCGGTTCCACAGAAGCTGCTTGACTTCTGATTCGTCTGGTTTTTTCCATGCCTCACGGACATAGGCGTACATTGATTTTGACATTGGTTTTCACCATGAAGGTTCAGCCATCCATTATGTATGGCCACATCCCTTTTTCCAGCGGGTATACACCCGGCGGTTCCCATATATTAGACCTTTGTCTATTAAATATAGAGGGGTGCTGATTCAGGACTTCCGTTTCTCAGTGACACATATTCCCTCAATGGATGTCTCCGGATACTGCCCGTCCTCATCTTTTTCAGCGGATTTGACCATATCCCATATCGTGAGAAGCGCCACACTGACACCGGTCAGAGCTTCCATTTCAACACCAGTCCGGCCGTATGTCCGCACGGCCACCTCTGCTGAGATAAAACCATCACCATCATGGAAATCCACATCGACACCACCGACCGGAAGCGGATGGCACATCGGAATCAGCGATGATGTCTGCTTTACCGCCAGGATGGCTGCAATCCGTGCTGTTGCAAGCACATTTCCCTTGATAACTTCTCCCGACCGGATGGCCTCCAGCGTCTCCGGACGGAGATGAATCCGGCCTTCTGCCCGTGCAAGGCGATGTACGTCATCCTTCTCTGTTACATCCACCATATAGGCACGATCATTATTGATATGAGAAAATTCTGGCATATTGTCTCTCCATCTCCGGTTCCTGTCACTGCAGTTCCGGAGATTCTGTCAGAATGCTTCGTTATGATCTGACTTATTATGATATGCCTTACGATTGTGGCCACTGTTCGCACCAGAAAGGACCGGGGGGATCTGCATCAGGAGATCTGTCGCAGCAAGACCATCACCCAAATCAGCCAGAGATTCTCCGGCACAGCCATTGACATAGGCACCCAGGGCTGCTGCCTCAAATGCCGGAAGACGACAGAATAATGCCCCTACGATACCTGAAAGAACATCCCCGGTACCGCCAACGGTCATATGCGGGGTGCCACTACGGCTGAACCGTACACGGGCAGTATCAGATATAACATCAACCAACCCTTTTGCGAGTGTGACTCCGGCAGGCCCGTGATCACGCACCATGCGGGCACGCCCGGCAGCGTCGTCCGGCAGCCGGCAGCCTGTCATCCGAAAAAACTCTCCCGCATGAGGTGTATATATCGAATTATCTGCAACCGGCAAAGGCTGCCGGAGGGCATCCGCATCAAAGACAGCCCGCCCCATATATTCGGCAATCTCTAAAATGACCTGATGACTTTCCGTCCCCAGGCCACACCCACATACCGTAACATCGGCATGCTCCGCAAGCCCGGCAAGCAGGTCCGTGTCCTCTTCGTTAATCACCGACCCCCCGGTCCGTTCCACAATAAGATCAGGACAGGGGAGCAGATTCGGAGTTGCCACCCGGACGAGATCTGCCCCCGCACGGATGGCTGCCATCCCGGCAAGATACGGCGCACCCTGATACGGCCCGCCACCAATGACCAACACCTCACCCCCCGCGCCCTTATGACTGCCCGCTGCTTTTGCCGGCAGGAGTAGCAGATCCCCCGGCCCCATGAAACACTCGGCTTCATCCGGAATGCCTATGTCAATAACCACAGGATCACCCCCTTTTGACCGGTGAAATGAACAGAAAACCTTTGCAGGAAGACCGGGAGTCGGCGTATCTGCAGCCACCACCGGGACACCCGATTCCCGCACGACTCTTACAGCAGTAACATATGGCTCCCGAAGCCCTCCCCGGATGCCGGTGCCCAGCATGGCATCGACGATGACATCTGCTGAAGAAATACTGTCCCTGCACGCCAAAAGAGCATCCGGAGTATCAGCAATAATGACAGAGACACTGCAATGAGAGAGAACATGTAAATTACGGGCGGCTTCCTGCGTCCGTATTTCACGCGACATGCATAACACCGTCACCATACAATCCCTGCAGAGATGGCGGGCTGCGACAAACCCGTCCCCACCGTTGTTGCCTTTCCCACAGATTACCACAACATGGCCAGGAGACATACCCCTCACATAGTCTGCCAGACCTTTTCCCGCACTCTCCATCAGCTGAACAGCAGACACTCCCAGTGCCTGCGCATTGGCATCAACTGAGCGCATCCTTTCCGGGCTTATGATACCCATTTCCAGAAATTCACAAAATTCTATCGAATACTGTCCAGGATTCATCTTCGTGGCACCTGCCTACACTCCTATCAGACTCATTTACTGTTCTCCCCCATTAACGTTCCACCATAAAGGCACCTTTCATCAGAGAGCAATGACAACCACTACACAGCAATGACGTTTGAAGATGATGTACGGAGAGTTGCCCGGCAGATACAGGATGCAGACACGGTCACCGTGATATCCCATATCGATGCAGACGGCATCACCAGTGAAGCAATCATGATGCAGGCATGCGCAGATGCGGGAATCCCTGCGCAGAGCGTCTTCGTACGTCAGCTTGAACCAATGACCATGAAATATGTGCCTGAAGACAGCAGTCTGAAAGTCTTCATCGACCTCGGCGCAGGACAACAGAATCTGCTTGAGGAACGAAGCATGGGCACCGAAGATGTGGCCATTATCGACCACCATGTCGCACAGAATGTTGACACACCATATCTGCAGGCAAACGGCCAGCCGTATGGCTACAATCAGCTATCAGCAGCAGGTATCGGATATCTCGTCGCAAAGGAAATGAACCCGGGACATCCCCACCTTGGAATACTTGCACAGAACGCTGTCGTCGGAAATGTTGGTGACATGATGGCACGGGAGCACTGTGGCCTGACAGGGCCGGCACACGAAATCGCAGCAGACGGAGAACGGGCGGGAACAATCAGAATTGTGCCACAGGAGCTGAACTGCTACGGCATCTCCACCCGCCCCCTCAGGATCTGTCTTTCATACAGTGATGACCCGTTCATCCCGGGGATCTCCAATAACGAACAGAAGGCAGAAGCATTCCTCAGGAAACTGGAGATAGAAGAGCGAACCGCAGGCGGCAGACAGCGTGTTTGGGAAGACCTTAACCAGAACGAGAAGTCTGCCATCATCAATGGTCTTGCACAGCAGATGCTTGCAACCGGACAGGACATATCCCGTCTTCTCGCAGAGCACTACATATTCCCGGGCGAAGAAAAAGGAACACCGCTTCGAAATGCGTCTGAGTATGCGACCATGCTCAATGCCTGCGGTCGCTGGGCCAAACCACGGGTGGGAAGTGCGGTCTGCGCCGGCGACCGGGCACAGGCATATCGCGAAGGAGAAGAGATGCTGCGCCATCACAAACGGATCATACGGGAAATGATGGAGTACATCCTTGATACGGGCACCACTGCACTAAGCCATATACAGCACATCCATGTCGGTGACCGGTTTCCGGATACCATCGTAGGAATAGGGGCAGGGATGGCACTCTCCAAACTGGATTACGAAAAACCAATCATGATCCTCTGCTACCTCAATGACGATCCTGAACTCACGAAGGTATCCATGCGAACCAATACACGGATGGTTGAACGGGGGGTCGACCTGCAGGCAGCACTCATCACAGCATCTGAAGAGATCGGTGGAGGCGGCGGAGGACATAAGATAGCTGCGGGAGCATATATACCACGGAATGCCGAAGAGGGGTTTGCAGAACGTGTCAACAGAATTATCGCAGAACAGCGCAATTAACCGCGTCCGGACGATCGCGGATTATCAGTTCGGGAGAGGGGCAGGAGTTGCCCTCTTCCCCGATGAATGTACATTCAAACTCTCCACCACCAAGCGAATACGCTATGTGATGCTGGACAAAGTCCGTATCGCAACAGTCCGGGCACATGACGGACGATTCACCTTGTCCATTGAAGGAGCGGAACGTCTCTGGCAGTTCCTGCCCGCGCCCGTCTACCGCGTTTCTGTCGCAGAAGAGGTGGCAGAGTTCATTATGAAAGGAAAGAATGCTATGGCAAAACATGTCATCGCAGCTGACCCGGACATTATGGCAGGAGATGAAGTCCTCGTTGTCACAGGCGATGATCAGCTCATCGGTACCGGGAATGCGCTTCTCTCAGGTGATGAGATGATGGCATTTAATTATGGTGGAGCAGTACAAGTACGGTCAGGAAGGTCGATTTAATGATACCAGGAATGAATCCAAAAAAAATGAAACAGATGATGAAGCAGCTCGGCATGAAGATGGAAGACATCGAGGGTGTCGAGCGGGTGGTCATCTATACAACCGAGGGGGAATATGTCTTTGATCCCGCAGAGGTCGTAGTCACCACAATGCAGGGCTCAAAGACCTACCAGTTGCAGGGCAGCGAGCCAGTATTCACGCCAAAAGATATGGAAATACCTGATGAAGATGTGATGCTTGTCACAGAACAGGCACAGGTCTCCCCTGAAGAAGCACGTGCTGCACTCAAAGGGGCAAAAGGCGAAATTGCAGAGGCAATTATCAGGCTCACCAGCGCATGATTAATACTGGCCAGCGAGTCCTTCTGATCTGGGAAGGAAAAGAGTATTACGTACGTGCAGGCGAAGGGACACTCTCAACTGACAAGGGGATTATTGATCTGAATGCCCTCCTGGATGCATCGCCAGGTGAGAACATAGAAACACACCTGGGAATCCCATTTTATATCAGAATACCCCGGCCGACTGATTTTTTTTCCCACGCCCGACGTACTGGGGCACCGATGCTCCCAAAGGATATCGGAATGGTCTGTGCACTGACTGGCATGAACAGGAATGACGATGTTCTGGATGCAGGTACTGGCAGCGGGATTGCCTCAATCTTCTTCGGTGGTATTGCCAGAACTGTCACCACCTATGAAATCCGCGAGGAATTTGCAAAAGTCTGCCAGAAGAACATTCTGGAAGCAGGCCTCGAGAATGTTGAGGTCATTGCAGGTGACATGCTCGATGCAGAAGGAGAATATGACGTTGTCCATCTGGATCTGCAGATCACAGAGGCACACATTCGTCATGCTCATTCCCTGCTCAGACCAGGCGGTTATCTTGCCACCTACACACCGTTTCTGGAACAGACGTTCATTGTCATGGACACAGCAGAACCACTCTTCACCGATGTCGTCTGCCATGAACTGATCGGGCGTGAACTGACTCGTACAAAACGAGGAACCCGCCCATCCACGCGCGTAAGTCACAGCGGATATATCACCGTTGCCCGGAAGAAATAATACTTCCAGCCCATTTTTTCCCGCGCACAACCTGTCTGCAGGATACTTCTATTACCCCGAATCGCACATTATTAAATATGAATGAAATCGCAGACGGAGATGCCTGGTGCATTTCCCTGCGTATATTTCCATTCTTTTTTTGCCGTTACAACAGGAGGCAGGCCTCTGATGAAAAACATCATATCAATAAAGGATTTTGACAGGGAGGAAATTGACAGCCTTCTTGCACGGGCAGGTGCAATTGATGCAGCACCGCAGATACGAAAGACACTGGATGGAAAACAGGTCGCACTCCTCTTCTTTGAGCCAAGTACACGGACACGGATGTCATTTACATCCGCGGTGGCACGCCTTGGGGGCACGACAATCACCGTTGACAGTGTTGAGGGCAGTTCGATATCGAAGGGTGAAACACTGGCAGATACCGTACGAGTGGTGAGCAGTTATGTGGATGCCATCGTTCTGCGCCACCCAAAGGAGGGAGCGGCACGCCTGGCAAGTGAGTTTGCATCAGTGCCGGTGATAAATGCAGGAGACGGAGCAGGCCAGCACCCATCCCAGACCCTTCTTGATCTTTATACCATCCGCCAGTCGATGCCCCTTAAAGGCATCCACATCGGCCTTCTGGGTGACCTTAGATACGGAAGAACTACCCATTCACTTGCCTATGCACTCTCCAATTATGATGTCACCATCCACACCATCGCACCCCCCACTCTTGAACTGCCGGAGAGTCTGGTGACTGAACTGCACAAACGCGGGTGCACAGTGCAGGAGCATGAAGATATCACAGAAGTTGTCCCGGATCTTGATGTGATGTACACCACACGAATCCAGCGGGAACGTTTCCCGGACGCGGCATCCTACTATAATGTAGCAGAGAGTTACCGCATCACACCAGAAATATTAGAAGGCCGCAAAGAAGGGATGATTATTCTTCACCCCCTGCCACGTGCAGGTGAAATCGACCCTCGCGTGGATGCCCTGCCCTGTGCACGCTACTTTGAACAGGCACGAAATGGGATACCGGTAAGAATGGCAATGCTTGAAGAGGTGATCTAAAAATGGAGAATGAACCAAGGGGTCTCCTCATAAGCCCCATTAGAGACGGGACCGTGATTGACCATATCAGTGCCGGTGCCGCACTCACCGTCCTGCGGATGCTGGACATAACGGGTCAGACAGATGAAGAACTCTCCATTGCCACGAATGTGACCTCCATGACCAGCGGGCATGAGGGTAAAAAAGATATTGTCAAAGTGAGCAACAGGGAACTTTCAAAGGAGGAAGTGGACAGAATTGCGCTCATTTCACCCCATGCCACCATCAACATCATCCGTGACTATATTGTGGTCGAAAAGAAGGGTGTCGAAATACCAAAATTCCTTTCAGGGATTATAAGGTGCACCAATGCCGGGTGCATTACCAATGACAATGAACCCATAAAAAGTGCATTTGAAGTCACAGAGGAAGGCCTTCACTGCCTGTACTGTGACACCGTCATAACCACAAATCCCGAAAACCATATCATTTGATCATCCGCCCGTGGTCATCAATTTCACCCCGGTGTATCCGGGTGCTTGATATCCATCTCCCGTCATCGGCGAGGACACAGGTGATCTGGTGAATATCCACCTTTTTTCTGCCACGTTCTTTTCTCAGACGATTGATCTCAAGACTCACCGGAAATGTCTCCTCACTGACGACAAGAGCATCAAAATCGGTGTCGAGGGTAGCACCGTATCTGTCCTCAAGGGGAATAACATTCCAGGTTGCCGAATACCCGGAATCACGGATAAATGCATCAAGGCTTTTTTTGCGCACTTCATACGATAAAATCGGATGATTTTTTCCACCTGCGAACGCATCAGTGGAAAGACCGACAATAACGTGCCCGTTTTTCCCGGCAAGCTCAAATGAACGGGATATGAGCTTTTTATGGCCGTCGTGCAGCGGGCTGAAAGTGCCCCCTACCATAATCTTCATTGGAGCGTGACGTTAAACGTATAACCTATTATGAATAGCGATACTTCTGCCGGGATACCTGCATTTATTGCCGGAAATGCAACCGTGACCGGAGATGTCAGCATCGCAGATGATGTCAGCATCTGGTACGGCGCAGTCATCAGGGCCGATAAAGACCAAATTACCATCCACGCAGGTTCAAATATACAGGACAATGCTGTTGTTCACACCACCACCGGGTGCCCGGTTTCCATTGGCAAAGATGTATCTGTCGGCCATGGTGCCATCATCCATGGTGCAGTAATACAGGACAGAGTACTGGTAGGGATGGGCGCTATCGTGATGAATAACGCAGTCATAGGAGAAGACAGCATTATTGCAGCAGGATCTGTTGTGACGGAAGGAAAAGAGATACCCCCACGATCCCTTGTGATGGGCGTACCAGGCAAAGTGATACGAGAGGCATCAGAAGAACAGATCAGCAATATCCTGAAGAATGCCCATTCCTATGTTAAACTGGGGAGGGATACGAACAATGGCTGAAGTGGCAGTCATCGGCGGTGGGGTGGCCGGCATCCAGGCAGCCCTTGATATAGCAGATCATGGTGTCAGAGTACACCTGATAGAACGTGAACCGTCCATTGGGGGCCATATGGCCCAACTGGACAAGACATTCCCCACAAACGACTGTTCAATGTGCATTCTCTCCCCGAAGATGGTGGATATTGCCCGCCACCCGAATGTGATTGTCCACACCCTCACTGAGGTCACCGGCATCACCGGAGACGTAGGCAATTTTACGATAACAGCTATCCGTCACCCACGATATGTCGATGAGAACACCTGCAACGGCTGCGGAGACTGCACCGAAATATGTCCGGTGGAGGTCTACAATGAATTTGATGCAGGAGTGGGCGTAAGGAAAGCAATCTACAAACCGCACCCACAGGCAGTTCCCGACATCACGATTCGTGATGCAGTTCACTGCATTGACTGTGGTCTCTGCTATGACATCTGTGGCAAGGACTCCATCTTCCGGGAGGAGGAAGAAAAAGAGATCACGCTCCATGTTGCCTCTGTCGTCATTGCAACCGGCTTCCGTACCTTTGATGCTGATAAGAAGACGGAATTCGGGTATCTTCGCCACCCGGATGTTATCACCAGCCTTGAATTTGAACGACTCATCAACGCGAGCGGCCCTACCGGCGGAAAGATTAAACGCCTCTCTGACGGAAAGGCACCTGACCACATCGTATTTATCCAGTGTTTCGGATCACGTGACATTCCTGCGAAACGACCATACTGTTCAGGTGTCTGCTGCATGTATGCGGTAAAGAACGCTATTCTCATCAAGGAGAAAAACCCGGATACCAGAGTCACCATCTGCTATATGGACATCCGTGCCTATGGGAAGGGATACGAGGAATACTATGTCCGGGCACAGGAACTGGGAGTTCGTTTCCTGAGGGGTCGTCCGGGAGAAATTATCCGGACAAAAGATGGGATGATAATTCCGGTTGAAAACACGGAAACGTCAGAACTGGAAACACTGGAGCCTGGACTGGTAGTACTCTCTGTTGGCCTTGAACCAGCGGACGGAGCAGCAGAACTTGCAGAAAAATTTGGAATCGAACTGGATGAAAACGGATTTTTCGAGCAGGAAGATATGAAATGCGCACCAGTCAAAACCGTACGCCCGGGAATCTACATTGCAGGTGCAGCTGTTGCGCCAAAGGATATCCCCGACAGTGTGACACAGGGAGAAGCAGCAGCAATGCGAGCGTTCCTGGACACAGTCACCGCAGAGTAGGAGTACTCAATGCGAACAATAACATGGAACACTGAGGGACGATGCCTCACATACATTAACCAGACACGCCTGCCTGCGGAGCTGGTGACCGTAGAGACACAGTCAGTCTCACGCCTTGCAGACGGCATACGCCGTCTCGAAGTCCGTGGTGCACCTGCACTGGGAGTTGCTGGTGGATACGGGGCGGCCCTCTCCTGTTTCTCACATAAGAATGAAGGAACCTTTCAGGGGTTCTGCCATGCAGTCAAATCGGATGCAGCATTCCTCAGGGCAACCCGACCAACAGCAGTCAACCTGGGATGGGGCATCGACCGTGTACTGCAGAATGCAATGGCAGAAGATACACCTGCAGCAGCATATGAGGCAGCGTTGCAGGAGGCACAGGTCATCGAAGCAGAGGATATCGCACTCTGCCACCGCATCGGTGCATATGGAGCATCTCTGCTGCCTGATACCTGCACCGTCCTGACACACTGCAATGCAGGAGCCCTTGCCTGCGTTGAATGGGGTACGGCACTGGGCGTCATCCGCTCTGCTGTTGAAGCAGGCAAGAACATATCTGTTCTTTCCTGTGAAACACGCCCCTTAAATCAGGGATCACGCCTCACAGCATATGAACTTCATGCGGACGGCATACCGGTTAAAACCATTCCTGACTCTGCAGCAGCACACCTTATGAGGAAAGGTATGATTGATGCGGTAGTGGTCGGTGCTGACCGGATTACCCCGGATGCGGTATTCAATAAGATAGGGACCTATATGCATGCCGTATGTGCACACCACCATTCCATCCCCTTCTATGTGGCAGCACCCTATTCAACTCTTGACAATAGCAGGAATGAGGCGGATGTAATAATTGAAGAACGTGTACGTGATGAACTGGCCGTATGTGGCACCCGTAAGCTGATGCCGGACGGAGTTGAAACCATAAATCCCGCCTTTGACGCAACCCCCCTAGCCCTCATAACTGCAATCATTACTGACAAGGGAATTATTCGGCAGCCCTATACTGAACTGGCGGGCCAGGATGGCAGGAACAGACCATGAGCGCAGAATACCTTAACCCGACGGTTGTTGTCGGCACACCGTGGTGGGACCAGTTGATCTATCTCATCGGGGAAGTGACTCTGCTCATCTTCCTTTTTATGATCATCGTCCCGCTCATCATGAGTGCCATCATCCTTCTTTCTATCCATAACCGCCATTTTTATGCCCCCCGTCTGCTCAAGGCGGGACTCGTGATGACGGAAGGGATGATTAAGGCATTTTGTCGTTTTTTTGGCCTGGAAGATCAGGAACTGATGGCATTTTTCATCCACCTGCACAACACCCTCTCCACGACATCGTTCGAGGCAGTGCCGGTGGAAGAGCGTGCGATATTCATCCCGCAGTGCATGCGGGCAGCAGACTGCCCGGCGCACCTCACCCCCGAAGGAATTATCTGCCGGCGGTGCGGCAGATGTGAAGTCGGGGAGAATATTGATCACCTTGAGGCAATTGGATATCGTGTCTGGGTTGCACCCGGCTCAACACTCATCAAACGGATGTTCAAAAAGTACCACCCCACTGCAATCATCGGCATCGGATGCCTGATGGAAGTAAAAGAGGGCCTTGAGATGTGCGACAAGGCAGGTATCATCGGCATGGGAGTTGTTACCATCAAAGACGGGTGTGTGGAAACAGCCGTCAACTGGCAGGATGTCTATGACGTGGCACTGCTTGGTACAGAAAATGTAGATACGGCCATCTAAGGGCCGTTTCCAACCACTTTTACGTTTCTTCCGGTAAGTTTTCCAGATTTAATCTTTCCACACACAAATATTGTCTCATCAGAGGAGACTTCCCCAACCTGCACACCGGGGCGCAAAGTGATGTTCCCTCCGGCGTGCAGACTGCGGATACGGGCTTCATCACAAATGATCACATCCTCTATAACATTGAGTAAACCCTTGATGCGCACCTGATTTCCAATGACTGCATTATCACAAGTGACATCTCCTCCTACCGTAGAACGCGGGCCGAGTTCAAGAGAACCCCCCACATCAAGGCGCCCCCAGAAGTGGGTGTCAGGGGCTACAATAAAATTGCCGGGTATCTGCACATTACCGTCAAAGAAGGATCCCTTTGGTGCAATGAAACTGTCTCCCTGCCGGTAAACTTTCATTGATTAGGTTTCCCATTTCAAAGATTATTAATTATACTCTCTGCTTCTGCCGAAGAGTCATCCAATCATGGCCCAGAGGATAAATAATGCGAGAACAGCAAACATTCCAGTTTTAAGCGATTTTGTCGCGCCGGATTTCCTGACACAGGCAGATGTCGAACACCTGAGGGAAGATGCCACCGCAGAAAGGATTACCAAATCGGCCACAACAATTGTGACAAGATACCACACTCCCCACCAGGGCACAATGGGCAAAATACTGAGAACGACTGCTCCCGCCGCAAGGACAGCCGCTACACGGCAGGAAGTGAGGACACCGGTGACCATGGGAAGGGTACGGACACCCCCTGCCTGATCACCTTCGATATCCTCTGCATCCTTCAGGATCTCACGCGCCATCATTGGGAAAAAGACGATGCCTGCAATGGGGAGATTCAGAAGAATACCGTCCATACCTCCTGAAGCACCCCCAAAAAGAAAGATACTTCCGGACAGATATGAGACAGCGAAATTACCCACAAGAGGCACACCCTTCAGCCTCGCTGCATAGGCTATCAAAATTATGGAATTGACGCAGGCAAAACCAAAACAAAACGGATGGACAAATGCCGCACAGATGATACCCGAAAGGAAGAGAACAGCACTGAAGATGGCTGCACCCCTTACACTAACAGCAGCGGAGGGAATCGGCCTTTCCGGACGATTAATGGCGTCAATTTCACGATCAAAATAGTCATTGACTGCGTTTCCCGCACCGGTAATGCAGAATACTGCCAAAACAAGCAGGAGCATGGCAGGAGTCAGCTCCATCCCTGCGACAAGCACTCCAAGCAGGACGGCAATGCCTGCGACAAGCGCATTGACAGGACGTATGATCTGCAGATATCCGCGAAGACTCATGTATCAAAATCCTATACAGTTCATTTCGGATTAATTTTGTCTAAAATAAATGGAGAACGGGCTTGAGGGGATTTGAACCCCTGATCATTAACTTAGGAGGCTAACGCCTTATCCAGACTAGGCCACAAGCCCATACGTGCCTATAACCTTCATCATCAGAAGGTATAAGATTTCCGAACCACCACGTTTCTGGAACGATGAGTGACAGAGAGGTTTTGGAAGGGAGCACCCGGTTTTTCATACCGGAACAGGACGAAAACAGTTCATTCCCACCCGGAAGTGCAGCGGTTTTCTTTAATGACCGAATGAGGCTGAACCGTGACAGCACAAATTACCTTCTCCGTCAGCTGGACGTATCATCATACTTTGATGCAATGGCAGCGTCCGGCGTCCGCGGACTGAGAGTGGCTCACGAATGTGGCATCCCCGTCACGATTAATGATTACAGCCCGGAGGCAGCAGCCCTTATCCGGAAGAATGCAGCCATGTACCCGGAGAATGAGATCACTGTTACAGAAGAGGACTGCAGAGCGGTGATGCTGAGACAGCGGTTTGATGTTGTAGACCTGGACCCATTTGGTACACCAGCACCGTTTGTAGATATCGCAGCCACCAGCGCACGCCATTATCTCTTTGTCACTGCAACCGACACTGCACCCCTTTGTGGAGCACACCTGAAGGCAGGCATTCGCCGATATGGCGCCCGCCCAATGAACACAGAATACCACAGTGAGGTGGGCCTGCGCTTACTTCTTGGATTTGTCGTGCGCGAGACAGTAAAATATGACAGGGGGATTGAACCGCTCTTCTGCTTTGCGCGGGAGCACTTCGTCCGCCTCCACCTGCGCATGACAAATGGTGCAGGCAAGGGTGATATGGCGCTCAAAAACATCGGCTACATTCACCAGTGCCCTGCATGCCCATGGCGGATGACAGAAACCGCCTTCCTCCCATCTGTGCAGGAATGTCCGGAGTGCGGTGCTAAGATGAGCAGGATTGGGCCCCTCTGGGTCGGCCCCATCAACAACCATGAGGTGCTTACGCAACTGGCAGCAGATCTGGATGCAGACGGTATGGGAGAGAGTGTACTCGCACGGCTGGTCACAATCCTAGACGGAGAACTTCCCACACCAGCGTTTTATAATTACCACCGGCTTGCCAAACACTGGCGGATCTCACCGTCTCCTGCAGACGATGTCATTGCAACCATCCGTGATGCAGGATACCAGGCATCACGGACCCATTACGATGGACGGGGAATAAAAACAGATGCACCCCTGCATGTTCTTAGGGATGCAATAACTACGCGCGGGTAACAACGGTCAGGATATCACCGTCAATGAGACTATGCGACAGGCCAACCCGCTGGGCATCATGCTTCACTGACGGACCCCACACTTTTGCGTAGCGGAATTTCTCGACAAAGTCACGGTGCAGTTTCATACAGACTGCCTCTACGGTTGCCGGTTCACGGATGATAAGTGGCTCTTCCATGTCCGCCTTGCCACCCACTGGCTTCATGTAAATACGGATGAAACCCAGTTGATCAAATATCTCATCTTTGAGCGTTTCAATGTTGAATCCACTGACAGCAGAGAGAAGAATTGGCGGTCGGCCGAAACGTTCCGTCACATCCTCATTGATCTGAGCCAGGGTCACTTTGTCGACCAGGTCTACCTTGTTGACGGCAAAAAACGCCGGGACATAGACACGGTTTCCGAACATCGCGTCAATAAAGTCGTCCTGCGTTACCTCTCCACGGACAAGGATATCAGCATTTACAATCTTGTTATCTGCAAGAACAGGGCGGATATCATCGATATCGATGCCTGAATTCCCGACCGTGTTGAACCGGAGGCCACCAGATCCCCTTCTCCTGATGGTGACATCCGGTTTATCCTTGTTCAGGCGTATACCAGCATCATAGAGTTCTCGAATCAGGACATTGATGTGTTTTTCATTGTACACATCACCCAGAAGCAGGATGAGATCAGCACCACGTACGACGCCAATCACTTCCTTACCACGCCCCTTCCCCATTGCAGCTCCTGCAATCAGGCCAGGGATATCCAGAATCTGGATATTTGCCCCTTTGTGTTCCATAGAACCGGGCACAACAGTAAGAGTCGTGAAAGCATAGGCTGCAGACACACTTTCTGTGTTGGTCAGTTTATTCAGGAGTGTGGACTTACCAACAGATGGGAAACCAACGAGGACAACGGTTCCATCACCTGATTTTTTCACTGAAAATCCTTCACCACCGCCAGCAGAGGCCATGGCACGGGAAACGGCATCATCTTTGAGACGGGCAATCTTTCCTTTGAGCTTTCCTATATGCCCGGAGGTCGCCTTGTTATATTTAGTATTGCGAATTTCGTCTTCGATTAGTTTAATCTCTTCTTCAATTGTGGCCATTGGTGTTGCTATACATATCGGCGGGACACTACTTATGGGTAGTGTATCTCCCGGTTTTTCTGCAGAACGCCTATCACGGAAAAAATCAACAATATTGGCCCGGATTTATCAAATCACCTCTATATAGGGCACCAGCCATCCAAAATACCCGGACGAAATTAACCCCATTATTGTGACCTCCCTCACCACCCTAAAACCATTTTGAAGAAATACGACACACCGAAGATAAGGATAAACACCCCACAGGCAGCAAGAACAATACGATACTGACGAACAGAAAGGACAGATCCCTGAATGATTGCTATCAGGGTTAGGGCCGGGTGCCAGGGCCCCGGAAAGCCCAATCACAAACCCTATGATGAGTGTTGCCAGCACACCATCCATGTTTAATACAAATATGGCATGAAACCAGAAAAGTGTCTCCTGCATGCAGGCTTACACGGGCCGGATTCATACCAGAACAAGCAGAAATACCACCCCACCAACAGCAAGAGCCACAACACCGGCAATTTGGAGTAGAAAAAATATACCGGCAGATCCTTCAGGATTCATGGAATCAACCCTCCGGAACGGGTCATCTTTGCCCGTTTTCTCCGAAAAATATCTTCACGTTCCATCTCCTCCAGATAGTCATCAATATAGGCTGCTGTGTCATGCAGCGAAGGAATAAGAATATTTGCAAGGGCATTTACCCTCCGTCGGGTTACAACAATTTGATCGGCAAGGCGCACAAGGGATCCTTCCAGTGCCGCAAGGGTGAGGATAGCTTTCACTGCCTCCTCGCACCCCCGGTATGCCACATCCAGATGGGCAGATGGCACCGCAAGCGGATACCCCGGAACACCAGGATCCCGAAACGGAACAGGCAGATTTATGACAGGAATCAGCGTCCCCATCACGGTGTTTGTATCCATATCTATCCCCTCTGCTGATTTCGTTAGAGAGATTGCCTCTTCCAACCCCCGCTGACCCATGAGCATCCCTGCACGCTGAAGGGGCAAATAGGCAGCAGCAAAAGCAGCCTCTGCCTCCCTGCGCAGACCATCCTGTATCTCTTTAAGACGGAAGAACTCCACTACCATAGTGTCAAGCTTCTCCTGCAGCAGTTCATGACCCTTTTCTGCCACCACAATCCGTTTTCTGATCTTTAAGAGTTCAATTCTGGTGGGCCGGATACCACGTATAATCTGCCGGCTCACTGTTCCGCACCGCCTCGATATTTTTCAATCAGGTCTGTCGAAATACGATTAAGTTCTTCCTCCGGGAAGATATTCAGAAGGTCCCAGGCTGCGTCAATACTCTCCTCAACAGCGCGTCCCCCTGCACGACCCTGCCCAATGAATTCACGCTCAAATCGTGCGGAAAATGCAAGATATCGACGATCTGATTCACTGAGCCCTTCATCACCAATGACCGTCACAAGACTCTCCAGCCTCCTTCCTTTTGCATAAGCGGCATACAGTTGGTCTGATACCGCACTGTGATCTTCCCGGGTCTTCCCTTCACCGATGCCCCCCGACATCAGACGCGAGAGGGAAGGGAGAACATCAATGGGGGGATAGATGCCCTTGCGGTGCAGATCGCGGGAAAGAACAATCTGCCCCTCAGTGATGTAGCCGGTCAAATCAGGCACAGGATGGGTGATGTCATCATCCGGCATAGAGATGATGGGAAGCTGAGTAATCGACCCCTTACGACCATAAATTCTCCCAGCCCGTTCAAAGATAGAGGCAAGATCAGTGTACATATATCCAGGATAGCCCCGACGGGCAGGGACTTCATCACGGGCGGCAGAAACCTCTCGCAGTGCCTCACAGTAAGCAGTCATATCCTGAAGGATGACAAGAACATGCATCCCACGATCAAAAGCAAGATATTCTGCAGCGGTCAGGGCAAGACGGGGGGTGATAATACGCTCAATGGCAGGGTCATCGGCACGATTGATAAAGAGGACCGCATGCCCCAGAGCACCGGTGTCTTCAAATTCATCCAGGAAGAACTGCGCATCCTCATTAGTTATTCCCATCGCGCCAAAGACCAGGGCAAACTCTTCATTATCCCTCAGGACACGGGCCTGGCGGGCAATCTGTGCGGCAAGAGCAGAGTGTGGCAGTCCTGCACCGGAAAATATAGGCAGTTTCTGCCCACGCACAAGGGTATTCATGACATCAATTGCCGAGATGCCGGTCTCAATGCAGTCTTCCGGGTAGGCACGTGCGGTGGGATTGACAGCCGACCCTGCGATGTCCATCACCTTTCCGGGGATAACAGCCCCTCCGCCGTCAGCCGGTGCGGCAGACCCGTCAAATACCCGGCCGATAATCTCGGGACTAACGACCATGCGCATGGGGACTCCCGTAAACCGAACCGATGTAATGTCCGTATCAAGATCCCGTGTTCCACCGAATACCTGAATGATGGCAAGATCCAAACGGCTTTCCAGCACCTCCCCAAGGCGGGTTCCACCACCAGGAAGACGCACTTCCACCACCTCGCCGTATGCAGCATCACCGACTCCGGATACTGCCATCAGAGGACCTGCCACCCGGACAACCGAGGTGTATTCACGTGCCGGGGATGTCATGCAGTCCCTCCACCAGAACCGTGGAATGCTTCTTTCATCTCGCGAAGAGTCTCCTCAAAATAGTTCCTGAACTCAGCTCCCGGAACTGCGCCAAGACGCAACAGGCGTTTTGCGACCGGCAAAGCTACAATCGCAGATACTAACATGCCATTTGCCACTGCCACCCTCCCATACCGGGCATAATCAGTAATAAGCTGCATCATCATATACTGCTTTTCCGGTGCACAGAAGGTATCTGCCGGATCAAAGGCAGACTGGATCAAAAATGATTCCCGGATATATTCGGCGATATGCAGGGATAATTTGTCGTCTTCAGGCAGTACGTCAGGTCCCACCAACTGGACGATTTCCTCAAGTTCACTCTCTTTCTGGAGAATAGCCATCATTTCCCTACGCATCTCCCCCCATCTTTCACCCACCTGTTCATTCCACCACGCTTCTACATCATCCGGATACAGAGAGTAGGACGTAAGCCAGTTGACCGCCGGGAAGTGGCGTTCGTGGGCAAGATCCGCATCCAGTGCCCAGAATACCCGTACGACCCGCAGCGTATTCTGGGTAACTGGTTCAGAGAAGTCTCCACCCGGCGGTGAGATTGCACCGATGACAGAGACAGAACCGGTTCTATCTGATGAACCCAGGACAGTAGCATTCCCCGCCCGTTCATAGAAACTCGCAAGCCGGGAGGCAAGATAGGCAGGATACCCATGTTCACCAGGCATCTCTTCGAGACGTCCGGAAATCTCCCGCATTGCCTCGGCCCATCGCGAGGTGGAATCAGCCATCAGGGCCACATCATAACCCATGTCACGATAGTACTCAGCGATGGTGATGCCGGTATAAACCGATGCCTCCCGTGCAGCAACCGGCATATTTGAGGTGTTACCGATGAGAACCGTTCGTCCCATCAGGGGCTCCCCACTTGTTGGGTCAGTGAGGGCCGGAAACTGGCGGAGCACGTCAGCGAGTTCATTGCCCCGCTCCCCACATCCCACATAAACAATGAGATCTGCATCCGACCACTTTGCCAGCTGATGCTGAACCACTGTTTTTCCCGCCCCAAACGGCCCAGGCACAGCAGCAGTCCCACCTTTAACTATAGGAAAGAAAGAGTCGATGACCCGCTGCCCGGTTATCAGTGGAGCACCGGGTTTCAGCTTCTCTGCAACCGGTCGCGCCACCCGCACCGGCCAGCGGCGGAGCATGGTAACAGGCACTTCTTTTCCATCACTCACAAGGACAGTGGCAATCTCCCCCGTTATGGTATAGTCCCCGGCATCTGCCACACGGACAAAGGTGCCTTCTATACCATTCGGGACAAGAACAGAATGGATGAAATTGCCTTCCTGCACAGTTCCAATCACGGTGCCAGGCGTTGCCACTGCACCCTGTTCTGCCACCGGGGTGAATGCATGCATGCGGTTCCGGTCAAGAGCAGGAAACGAGGCACCACGAATAATGAAATCACCCATCCCTTCACGTATCACTTCAAGTGGACGTTGAATGCCGTCATAGACCATACCGAGAAGACCAGGACCCAGTTCCGCGGTGAGCGGTGCACCAGTCCGTTCCACCACTTCACCCGGGGCAAGGCCGGTGGTATCTTCATACACCTGAATTGTCGCCACATCCTCAGAAAGGCCGATGATCTCGCCAATTAAGGCGTCCTCTCCTACATGGACCACCTCATACATGAGCGCCCCCCGCATACCATCTGCCTCAACTACCGGTCCGGTGATACGGATGATACGGCCGGTCAACGGTCTGCCTCCGGGACATGCCGTCCTGCAACCTTCCTGACCGCAGCACGTACCGCATCTTCACGACTGACCGGACCACCCGGCCCGGGAATTCCGATGATAACCGGATATGCCTCTTTTGAACGAGGAAGGACAAAATCTCCCAGATACCGGTCCAGCACACAGACAACACCAATATCCGGGTGCTCAAGAACCTCTTCCAAAGCACGGAGTGCCTCCCCGGCATCTTTACAGGGGATGACATCAAAGATACCTCCCGCCCTGCAGGCAGAGACCGTCATACGATCACCTATTGCGACAATTTTCATTCTTCAGTCTCCTCCAGCACGAGTTCCCGTTCTATCTCATCCGGCGAGAGAGAGGCAGCAACCCCTCCTGCAATCGCCTGCATATTCTGAACCTCATATCCCAGTGCGACGAGATAACGGAGCAAAGGGCCGCTTTCCAGATGATACTGGTTTGATAACCCACGTACAGCGTCAAGCATACACTGATCAAGGGCTGCCTCTAAAACAGGTATATTCTCATCCCTGACAGCCTCAGGATTACGGGAAAGATAGGATTCATACTGCGTCCCGGCAAGTGCCTGGATGAGATCAGGCAGTGACCCGGCCCGCCGTGCATGTTCGAACCGGTCACCCGTGAGTTCAAATCCACCATCAAAGATGAGATGACGACCTGCTTCTTCCCGCCCGGTCCCAAACGAGAGTGCACGGGAAAGTGCACGGATGTTTGCAGTATCTACCATCCGGCCGGCTATCTCTGTGAACGGCGGGGACAGAGATATATCTACACTCCGGGCCGCAAGGGAGAGGTTTTCAAGCAATTTCGCCTGCACAATTACAGAGAATTGTGCAGGATCGCCCGCTGCCTCATGGTATGCTGTGGTAAGCACCGTCCCAAAGGATGTCTGTCTTAACCTGCTCAGAGCATCCTCAGGGCCTCCGGCATGTACGGCTTTCCGAATCACTTCCGGTGTCAGCGGTCCTGCAGGAGATGCCTGCATCTCAAGGTCTGCAGGGGAGACATCTCTGGCTTTACCCATGATAATCCATGCAGCCTCCCGTGAAACAAGCATCTCACCATATATTGCAAAGAAATGGCACACGCCGTCCGGCACATTCTCACTGAGACTCATCACCTTTCCATAGTAATAGCTGCGGATTGCCTGTTCTGCAATCTCAGAATTCATCTCGCCTGCTGTCGGGAGGGGGTGGCCGACAGAACGGAAACGATCAAAGAGATCGTGCAGATTATGTGCCTCACGCACAGCTGCAACCTTAACAGGGTCCACCATCGGATTGCCTATGGCCCGCACCCGTGCATCCGGGCGGGCAAAGGCTGCAATATTCAGGATAATACGGAAGTATCCAGCTGATGCCGCCAACATCAGACCAACAAGGATAGAAATGGAGAGAGCGGCAACGAGAAGTGTTGTTGCACCTTCACCGGAGAGAAGGTCGGAGAATATGGATGAGAGAGAGAGATCAGTCATGGTCACCAAAGAGTATCTGCGCTGTTTCCCGGGTCAGACGCTCCCGCATACGCTCAAACCTGGCAGAAAAACGCTGATCACACCGGTGCATCTGGCAGGTGACCACTATTCCACCCCCACTGCGATCAGTAGAGTCTTCACGGAGCAGGGCAGCGGTAACGGCTGGAAAGGCTGCAAGCGCCGCTTCTGCGGCATCCTGATCTTCCTCCCGGAAGAGCACCTGGTGGTTCCCGGACCCGACAATCTCCTGCCCCTCTGCAATTAACCGGCGCAACACTTCAGAATAGGCAGGATTACGGGGAAGCTGAGAGAGAGACTCTTTTGCCCCGGAAAAACAACGGGAAATTCCCTCCTCTCGTGACTTTCGCACCCCACCTCGTGCTGTAAGCTGTGCCCGTGCGAGAATCTTCCTGCGCCGGGCCTCCGCATCCCGTCTGCCGTCAGCAGAAAGGGTTGTGTATGCCATCTGTGCTGCGGCATCCCCTTCACGCCGGACACGGGATTCTTCTTCTTCTGCCGCACGCAGAATCCGTGAGGTTTCTGCAGCTGCGTCTGCATTCATTCGTGCAATAATCTCTTCCACACCCATTCATGCACCCCCAAAGAGCCCAATGCCGAACATGATTAAAACAGCAATTAAGAGGCCAAATATTGCAAACGTCTCTGCCATTACCGCAAAGACAAGACTTGCCCCCATCGCATCTCTGCGCTGGGCAGTGGCACCTATACCCGAGGCAGCAGTCATCCCCTGCCCAATGGCAGAGAGCCCTGCAAGTCCTACAGCAAATCCGGCACCGATGGCAGCAAGGCCTGCTGCAGCCGTTGCGGTGACATCACGAGTGATCATGCCGGTGAAGGCCATGATGAGAATCGCAACCAAAAGACCATAAATTGCCTGTGTCTCCGGGATGACGGTGAAGACCAGTCCTTTCCCGAACATCTCCTCGTCCTCTGCGGTTGCCGCAATGCCTGCAGATGCCGCAATACCCTGACCAATGGCAGAAATTCCCGCAAATCCCACAGCAAATCCACAGGCAATGGCAGCAAACCCTGCGGCAAGGGTAGCGGTGAGATCACGGGTGATCATACCGGTGAAGACCATAATCAGGATGGCAACCAAAAGGCCGTATATCGCCTGTGTCTCTGGTATCACCGAGAATACCAGATTTTTCCCAAAACTTTCCTCATGCTCTGCGGTCGTTGCCGTACCGGCAGCAGCAGCAATACCCTGACCAATGGCCGATATGCCTGCAAGCCCGACCGCAAATCCACACCCGACGGCGGCAAACCCGAGAGCAAGATTTACAGTATGCTCTCCTGCAATCATCCCAGTGAAGGCCATGATAAGAATCGCAACCAAAAGGCCATAGATGGCCTGCGTCTCGGGTATCACTGAAAAGACGAGGTTCTTTCCGAAACTCTCTTCATGCTCGGCAGAGGCAGCAGAGCCTGCAGCAGCAGCGATACCCTGGCCAATGGCAGAGAGGCCGGCGATGCCCACTGCAAGACCACACCCGATTGCAGCAAGACCGGTCGCTTCAGTGGCAACCGCGTCTCCGGTCAGAAGACCGGTAAAGGCCATGATAAGAATCGCAACCAAAAGGCCATAGATGGCCTGCGTCTCAGGAATTACTGCAAATATCAGGCTTCTCCCCATTGCAGAATCATGCTCTGCAGTAGCAGCAATACCTGCTGATGCTGCAATGCCCTGGCCTATCGCTGAAAAACCGGCAATACCGGTCGCAAGTCCTGCACCAACCGCAGCAAGACCAAGGGGGAGAGGTACATCACCGCCCCCGCCACCGATGACACCGGTTGAAAGCAGGATGAGAACCGCGACAAGGAGACCATACATACCCTGTGTCTGAGGCACAGCCTGGAAGACCAGTGCCCGCCCAAACTTCTCCGGACGGACCGCAATAACACCGGCACCGGTTGCACCGGCAATCCCGACACCGATACCAGACCCGATAGCAGAGAGGCCAACAGCAAGGCCCGCCCCCGTTACGGCAAGGATGGTGCCTGCATCAACTACCATCTCTTTCCTCCTGCGGTCTGGTGTGTATCCGCCGTGCGATAAAAGGCGAGAACGCCCTGCCACCTGCATCAAAGAACCGTCCAAAAAACTCTACATACTGAAGACGAAGTGCGTGAATAAATCCCCCAAGACACTGGAGGACCAGGTTTGCCGCATGCCCTCCTATGCCAAAAATGATGCCTACAATGAGGAAAAACGGCCCAATTCCTGCAATCATGCCGGAAAGGATGTTGATCATCATCGCAATGCCGCTCGTGGCAAGGGCAAGCGCAAGGATACGGGCATAACTGAGCCAGTCTCCAAGGTAACCGGTGAGAGAAAAGAAACCAAGCGGCCCATTATCCCGGAGGATGCCAATGATGGCAACCACAGCACCGGCCCACGCAACTGTGGTGATGAGAGATGAGAATGTGGCCCAGCCAAAGAATGAGAGGATGAGAACAGCCGCACAGGGCTGGAGCAGAAACCAGGTACCTTCCGAATAGAGCATCTTACGACGTTCACCACACCGGAGATGTTCAGATGCGGCAATCACAAAACCAAGGTTGAGATGGACGATCCCGATGCCAAGTGCCAAAATCAGGAGAGAGAGGGGATCATTCAGTGGTTCGATGACCGTAAACGGCAATGTGATACCGAAGAAGGGCGCCAGATTACCGAAAAAACTCCCCATCAGGATACCGAAGACCGCACCCGCTACACCACAGGCACAAAGGACAATTGCAAGGTCATGGGTGGTCCCCGGTGTATGCCCTGCTCCACGGAGAAGGAGGGCTGCGATGAGAAAGAGAAGAATGCCATACCCGGCATCCCCGAGCATAAGGCCAAATGTGAGGATCAGAACCGGCGCAAGAAAGAGTGTCGGGTCAATCCTGCCATACGCCGGCATTCCAAACATGGCGGTGAGAAATCCGTACGGTGCCAGCCAGTGGGGATGGTCAAAGGCAGACGGCACAGCGCCTGTTGCAGGCTCTGTGGTGCAGAAGGAGAGAGAGCCTGTCGAACGGTCACATAATTCCCGTATCCGTGGCATATCACATTTTTTGGCCCATCCCTGCATGACTATGAGAGAACCAGTCTCCCCGAACAGAGGGCGGGCATCCTCACGGTCGCGCATAACCCCCAGTTCCTCCGCCATCGCCTCAAGCAGTGTGAGATGTGTTTGGGCCAGTTCTTTCAGGGAGACATGAATCTTGTTTTGTTCCTGCCGGAGCTGGTCTCGTTCGTTTTGTATGGATGCAATCCCTGCTAATGCGGTTCCCTCAGCCGTCTCAAGAGTAAACTCCCGGAATGCAAGTGCCCGGAGCACCCGATCGGCATCTGCTGATGCATCCGGATGAGTAATGATAACAACGGTTGCCGGACGATCTCCAACCCCACAGAGAAGAAACGGCACAGCGAGCTCAGGCATCTCCTCTCTCAGGTGTGCATCAATATCTGCACATTCGCCGGTCGGGACAATGCCAGCCCGCACCTCCAGGAAACCTGCTCCCCCAAGCCGACCGGGTTCGATGCCAAACGGAAGCAACAGGGAAAGCATCTCCTCTTCCTCATCCATCCGTCCAAGGCGTTCTGCGATGGAAATATCACGGGCATGCAGGGCAAGTATGGAGTCAGTTATTTCTGAAAACCGGGCTGCTTCTTTGAGGGCAGACGCGGCATTAGTGACCGGAAATGATATTTTGTTGTCTGGTGGCCGGGAAAATAGTGCGACAACCGCGTTTTTTTCCGGGACAAATACTGCAAGAACTTCAACGGTCCGCTCAATACGGGACCGTGCAGATGCAATATCAGGGACGGCTTGTGACCGGTGGCACGAAGTGACAAGCTGACGAAGACTCTCTTCATCGGCTACCGATTGTAGTTCAACGGCCCCCGCCTCGTGCAGAGTAGCGATCATCTCATCCCGTCCAACGGCATGCACCCCCACCGTGAGCCTGACCATTTCAGCGGGTCTGAGCACGCCCAGTCACCTCCCCGACAACGAACGTAATTGCCTCATCAAGCCTGGCATCAGTTGCTTCCCGGATGGCTGCGACCTCTGTTTCTGCCGCCGCACGAATCTTTGCCGCCTCGGCAGACGCCTCTTCTTCCACAGCGGCGATGTGGGCTGCAACTTCAGCCCCGGCCCGCTCTCTGGCATCTGCTACAGCCACCCGGGCATCTGCATGGGCCGCACTGATGCGGGCATCTGCCTCTGTGCGTGCCCGTTCTATTTCTGCCAGCGCCGCTGCCTCTGCCTCTTGGATAAGGATAATTTCCTGGAATGGCATACAGACCCCTCTGTGTCTTGATAACCCCGCCAGTCATTAAGCATTTCGCACCCCGGGGGAGAGAAGAGGGGGATTTTGTGAGAAACATACGAGAAACGTCGGGCCGGTCAGAACAGCCGATTCGACCAGAACAACCAGAACTCAAAGGACAAATACGTATATTTAAGTACGAATCAGGCATATCTTAGTAGGCACCACTACATTGCTGATATAGTGTAGTCCGGCCAATCATGCAGGACTCTCACTCCTGCGACTGGGGTTCGAATCCCCATATCAGCATTTAGGAGCTATTTTTGTTATTTAAGGTTTAATTGAATTTTCAGTAACCTCGCATTTTAATATCCTCGTTTTGTTCTTTCCGCACGTCTGTGATTCAACAATTCATTCTGCCCGCCACAATCATACAATCCATCACAGGTAACGCGCCTGGATCTCTTTTAAAAAAGGGTTGAGATAAGGGGTTGAATATACGTCGAATACTGATGGATCCATTCTATTTTGGAAGTATCTAAACGATACAACCCAGAATATACTTCAGGAGATTTAAAATATCCAATCAAAACTCATAATAAAATCATTGCCACAATTAGACACTGTATCAAACATTTAAAATACTACAAACACATAATTCCAAACATTTAATGAGAGGATAGTTTGAACTGCGTCCTGACACATCAGATCGCAGAACATCTCAGATTAAATAGCGACATGAAAATTGCAATACTCCGATAATATCGTCAATAATTCACATAAATTCTGATTATGGCGATTTTAGCCACATTCAGTCATTTCGTCGCTTCTTCAGATTTCAGGTAAAGCGTAAATGGGGGGACGAAAATGAAAGATAATTTTTCGATTATTATTTTTGGATTATTGCTAATTTGTTTATTCCAGGGTGTAAATGCCGATGATTCGTTTGACAATTTGATCTGGTGCAAGGATCTCGGTGGCAATGTTTATTCGGTTGATCTCTCCGGTGATGGCCAATACGTAGGTGCAAATACCATTAATACCGCGTACTATTTTGACTCCGATGGGACAAAACTCTGGAACTTCACCAACCACAAATATGACGATCTCCCGTATGTCACGAACCAGATTACTCTGGTGACCCCTTCTGACGACGGACAGTTGGTTGCCGTTGACGGCCGATACGATCTTTTCGTTTTTGATGCGTTGGGCGAATCTCTCTGGAACTATTCCACATTCAGTACCTACTACGGATACATCAAAGAACCGGAGTTTTCAAGGGATGGGAACTCTCTTGTTGTTGCACCGAGCCAGCGAGAGGGAGACAGCCTGTTCAAATTTGATAAAGACGGGAATATAATCTGGAGCTACGAATGCAGTCAGACAGAAGATGACATATTCTATGCATTAGCAATATCCGATGACGGGGAGTATATCGCAGCCTACTGTCAAAACGATTACACCGTTTATTTCTTCGATGGAGATGGAACCGAACTCTGGCACAATTACCCAATGCATGTCTATTATGAGGGAATATCGATGTCAGGCGACGGGGAGTACATCGCTCTTTCGAACTTGAATACTGATCTCTGTATATATGCCAAAAACGGGACCCTTTTGTGGAAATACCGTCCTCACGATGTAGTCCGGGATCGAGATTGCTGCTATCATGTTGCGGTTTCACACGATGGAACTCATGTTATTGCGGACAGTGAATATTGCCTGCACTATTTCGATATTCAGGGCAATCTCCTCTGGGAGCACCAGATCGGGACCCTCATCGGCTGCAGTTATGTGTCCGCATCCGCCATCTCCGACGACGGTCAGTATGTTGCTCTCGGGACAGGTACAGGAACAGTTATTCTCCTGAACCGGTATGGGGACGTGCTGTGGGAATATGAAACAGGAAAAACCATTCGATCGAATACAGGCATATCGTTTTCCAACGACGGGACAAAACTCGCAGCAGCCAGTGAGAATGGCTATGTGTATTTATTTGACAGTGATCCTGTTAACCTGATCCCTGTGATCGAACCGGTAGGTGATCAAGTCGTTGATGAAAACGGGAACCTCCAATTCAGTGTCGTTGCAAAAGATTTGAATGGCGATCTTCTTGACCTGACGGTGAGTGGGCTTCCTTCCGGGGCAACTCTTTCGCCCACAATTGATCCTGCAACATGGATATTCAACTGGACACCGATGTATGACCAGTCTGGATCATATAACGTCCATATTGACGCAAATGATGGTAAATTCACCGCGAGCGTGGATATTCCGATCACGGTGAATCATGTTAACCGGGTGCCAGTGCTCACGTCTATCGGTGATAAAATACTCCAGCCAGGTGATTCGCTTGAGTTCTTCATCACCGCCACAGACCCTGATGGCGATTCCCTTACTTATAATGCCACGAACCTCCCTCCCGGAGCAAGCTTCGATCCAGTGACACAAAAATTTACTCTGACACCAGTTGAGAAGAACAAAACCTATGTGCAGGTTCATTTTGAAGTCAGTGATGGCCAACTAACCGATGGTGAGAATATCGATATTGTACTGATAAGCGATCATCTGGCATGGTGCAAGGATCTCGGTGGCAATGTTTATTCGGTTGATCTCTCCGGTGATGGCCAATACGTAGGTGCAAATACCATTAATACCGCGTACTATTTTGACTCCGATGGGACAAAACTCTGGAACTTCACCAACCACAAATATGACGATCTTCCGTATGTCCCGAACCAGATTACTCTGGTGACCCCTTCTGACGACGGACAGTTGGTTGCCGTTGACGGCCGATACGATCTTTTCGTTTTTGATGCGTTGGGCGAATCTCTCTGGAACTATTCCACATTCAGTACCTACTACGGATACATCAAAGAACCGGAGTTTTCAAGGGATGGGAACTCTCTTGTTGTTGCACCGAGCCAGCGAGAGGGAGACAGCCTGTTCAAATTTGATAAAGACGGGAATATAATCTGGAGCTACGAATGCAGTCAGACAGAAGATGACATATTCTATGCATTAGCAATATCCGATGACGGGGAGTATATCGCAGCCTACTGCCAAAACGATTACACCGTTTATTTCTTCGATGGAGATGGAACCGAACTCTGGCACAATTACCCTATGTATGTCTATTATGAGGGAATATCGATGTCAGGCGACGGAGAGTACATCGCTCTTTCGAACTTGAATACTGATCTCAGTATATATGCCAAAAACGGGACACTTTTGTGGAAATACCGCCCTCACGATGTAGTCAGGGATCGAGATTGCTGCTATCACGTTGCGGTTTCACACGATGGAACTCATGTTATTGCGGACGGTGAATATTGCCTGTACTATTTCGATATTCAGGGCAATCTCCTCTGGGAGCACCAGATCGGGACCTTCAACGGTGACAGTCATGTGCTCTCATCAGCTATCTCCGATGACGGCCAGTATGTCGCCGTCGGGACCAGTACAGGAACAGTTCTTCTTCTGAACCGGTATGGGGACGTGCTGTGGGAATATGAAACAGGAAAAACCATTCGATCGAATACAGGCATATCGTTTTCCAACGATGGGACAAAACTCGCAGCGGCCAGTGAGAATGGATATGTGTACTTATTTGACAGTGATCCTGTTAACCAGATCCCTGTGATCGAACCAGTAGGTGATCAAGTCGTTGATGAAAACGGGAACCTCCAATTCAGTGTCGTTGCAAAAGATTTGAATGGCGATCTTCTTGACTTGACGGTGAGTGGGCTTCCTTCCGGGGCAACTATTTCGCCCACAATTGATCCTGCAACATGGATATTCAACTGGACACCGATGTATGACCAGTCTGGATCATATAACGTTCATATTGACGCAAATGATGGAAAATTCACCGCGAGTATAGATATCCCAATCACGGTGAATCATGTTAACCGGGTGCCGGTGCTCACGTCTATCGGTAATAAAATACTCCAGCCAGGTGATACACTTGAGTTCTTCATCACTGCAACAGACCCTGATGGTGATTCCCTTACCTATACCGCCACGAACCTCCCCCCCGGAGCAAATTTCGATACAGTGACAAAAAAGTTTACTCTGAAACCAGCTGAAGAGAACAAAACCTATGTGCAGATTCATTTTGAAGTTAGTGATGGCCAACTAACCGATGGTGAGAATATCGATATTGTACTGATAAGCGATCATCTGGCATGGTGCAAGGATCTCGGTGGCAATGTTTATTCGGTTGATCTCTCCGGTGATGGCCAATACGTAGGTGCAAATACCATTAATACCGCGTACTATTTTGACTCCGATGGGACAAAACTCTGGAACTTCACCAACCACAAATATGACGATCTTCCGTATGTCCCGAACCAGATTACTCTGGTGACCCCTTCTGACGACGGACAGTTGGTTGCCGTTGACGGCCGATACGATCTTTTCGTTTTTGATGCGTTGGGCGAATCTCTCTGGAACTATTCCACATTCAGTACCTACTACGGATACATCAAAGAACCGGAGTTTTCAAGGGATGGGAACTCTCTTGTTGTTGCACCGAGCCAGCGAGAGGGAGACAGCCTGTTCAAATTTGATAAAGACGGGAATATAATCTGGAGCTACGAATGCAGTCAGACAGAAGATGACATATTCTATGCATTAGCAATATCCGATGACGGGGAGTATATCGCAGCCTACTGCCAAAACGATTACACCGTTTATTTCTTCGATGGAGATGGAACCGAACTCTGGCACAATTACCCTATGTATGTCTATTATGAGGGAATATCGATGTCAGGCGACGGGGAGTACATCGCTCTTTCGAACTTGGATACTGATCTCTGTATATATGCCAAAAACGGGACCCTTTTGTGGAAATACCGTCCTCACGATGTAGTCCGGGATCGAGATTGCTGCTATCATGTTGCGGTTTCACACGATGGAACTCATGTTATTGCGGACAGTGAATATTGCCTGCACTATTTCGATATTCAGGGCAATCTCCTCTGGGAGCACCAGATCGGGACCCTCATCGGCTACAGTTATGTGTCCGCATCCGCCATCTCCGACGACGGTCAGTATGTTGCTCTCGGGATAGGTACAGGAACGGTTATTCTCCTGAACCGGTATGGGGATGTGCTGTGGGAATATGAAACAGGAAAACCCATTCGATCGAATACAGGCATATCGTTTTCCAACGATGGGACAAAACTCGCAGCGGCCAGTGAGAATGGATATGTGTATTTCTTTTCGACAGGCATAAGAGTCGAGAATCACCCACCAAAATTCAAATACATCCCAGAAATAGCGATAAATGCAAGTGAAATAATTGAGTTCACCCTATCTGCAGTGGATTCGGATTCTGATCAACTCATATTCACAGCTACCGACCTTCCGCAAGGGGCTCTGTTTGACACTGAAACCTGTATCTTCAACTGGACGCCAGAAATATCCCAGGTCGGCAACCACACCATCCATTTCGAGGTCTCCGATGGGGAGCTTATCGATTCTGCGGACGTTACGATCAAGATCATACCGGGCAACCAGCCCCCGGTTCTCGATCCAATAGAGGACCTAATAGGGAACATGACCGTCTGTACGAGCGATGAACTCACATTCCGTGTGAACGCCACCGATGCTGACAGCGATGCGCTCTCCTATTCGGCGCTCGATCTCCCCTCCGGGGCCGAGTTCACCGATCAGAACTTCACCTGGACACCCGACACATCCCAGATTGGCACCCACACAGTCCATTTCGAGGTCTCCGACAGCGATCTGACAGACACAGCGGATGTTACCATCACAGTATTACCAGGCAATCAACCCCCGATTTCATCTTTCACAGTCGATACTGCGTGTGATGAAGGCGCAAACATAAGCTTCAATGCCTGCACATCATCGGATCCCGATGACGATTTAATCTCCTATAACTGGGACTTTGGTGACGGAGAAACAAGTTCTGGCATGCAGGTCGAACACTTATATCCGAGCAATGGCGAATATATGGTCTGTCTGACTGTGACCGATCCTGATGGTGAAACAGACACTGCAACAACGACCATTAAAGTTTTAAATATCGCACCGGATGTTGATGCCGGCGGTGATATTGAGGTATATACAAATGAAACCTTTGCCCTTAATTCCTCATTTACCGATCCAGGCATTCTTGATCTTCACTTCGCATTTGTTGATTGGGGAGACGGCGAGGAAGAGTCGATAATCATCGATGAAACTGAAGGCCAGGTTATAGGGGATCATGCCTACATGGACCATGGTCTCTTCCAGGTCAATGTGACGGTATCTGATGATGACGGTGGAATGGGAAGTGATATGTTCAATGTTACTGTGATAAACCGACCACCGTTCGCCCGGACAAACGGCCCCTACACCATTGCTGAAGGAACAATGGTTATCATCTCCGCGGAGAATTCCACCGATCCTGATGGCAGTATTGTGGAGTATATTTGGGATATAGGGGGGGACGGTGAAACTGATTTCACTGGTGAAACGTTGGAATACATCTGGGAAGATGATTTCAACAGCACCATCGTGCTTACTGTGTTTGATGATGACGGAGACAACAGCTCAACATCTACAGAAATAAACGTATTTAATGTCGCACCGACGATTGAATCACTCTCGATGCCTGCAGATCCAGTCTCTGTTGGCGAGAACGTGTATGTATCTACAATTTTTGTTGATCCTGGCGCTGACGGGATCACCCTTACATGGGATTGGGGTGATGGAGATATTTCCATCTCTGAATGTCTTGCACCACCCGATACAAATGAAATCGCTTCGCACATCTATCAGAACCCCGGTGTCTACACGTTGCGTGTTGTTGTATCTGATGATGATGGCGGTGAAGATGAGGAAATTTCTACCCAGTACATTGTTGTATATGATCCTGATGGCGGTTTTGTTACCGGTGGTGGGTGGATTGAATCCCCGAATGGAGCATATTATCCCAATCCAGAACTTAATGGCAAAGTGACCTTTGGATTTGTCTCCAAATACAAGAAAGGAACTGATGTACCCACTGGTGAAACAGAATTCCAATTTAAAGTTGCAGATCTAAATTTCCATTCCACTGACTACCAGTGGCTGTTGGTTGAGTGTCCTAATGCAAAATACATAGGGAGAGGTACAATCAACAACCACGGAAACTATGGGTTTATGCTGACTGCTACTGATGAGAAGCTGACATCAAGCACCGATGTGGACTTATTCAGGATTAAGATCTGGAATTTAGATAACAACGATGAGGTTGTTTATGATAATCAGCCGGGGGAGTCCGACGATGAGGATCTGACCACAGGCATTTGTGGTGGTTCGATTGTCATCCACAATAAATAATCATTATTTGGGTCTTGTGGAAATCCTCTAAGAAAACTCCAGTGTCATTTAACCACAAATATACCCTGGAGTTCCGAAAAACTGTCTGAGAACAGGTACATCAATCTTGTGAAAAACTATATCGACGTCATCAGAAATTTTCATATACCTCTCCATTCTTCCAAATTTTCAAAGAATAATTATTCCCTGCATCAGCATCTGAGCCTGATTATTCTGAAAGAAGAGATTGGTCAGGATTTCAGATTGGCAATACCTCAGTCATTATAGCAATTACCACCCACGTAAAAATGGATAAGAACGGATGTATCCAAACAATTACATTCCGCTCTTTTCTGCAATGAAGAATGTATAGCCATATTCAGCAGGGTATTTTTCAAACACTTCAATTTCAGTCATCACGTGATCCAGCATCCCTTTTTCTTCAGTGCCGGTATACTGTTCCTTCAACTCCGGAATCCTCTTTTTAAGAGGGACATAGTAATCATCCCACCATGCGGATTCAGGGAGTCTGAACGTCTTAATATTTGAAAATCCCTCAGATTCAAGAATACGGCAGACCTCATCCTCCCGTTTCATATCCGGATATGTCTCCTTAAAAAACGTTTCAGTCTCCGGGGACGGAGTATCGGAAAACCATACCGCATCGGTAAATGCAATTTTTCCGCCCGGTTTCAGGTAATTCTTCCATTTCATAATTGCATCCCCTATTCCGATGATGAATATTGATCCTTCCGCCCAGATGAGATCGAATTTTTCGTATTCGAAGGGAAGTTCATCCATGGAAGCACAGACCGTTCTTATCCGTGACTGGAGATTGTTCTTCTCTGCTCGCTCGTTTTCAGGTCATCTAAAAAAGGTTGATGAATATCAACGGCATTAATGATGCACTCTGTGCATAGTTTTGCGAGTGCGATGGTCTGCATCCCGCTTCCGCATCCAATATCCAGAATCTCAGCACCTTCCGTGTTCAGTTCTGATAGTTCAAATGCCTTTTTTTGCATCTGTCGTCGCCAGGACCCTGTCTGGACAGGCCCTCAAATATGGAAAAAATAATGAATCATCCATTGGTTTCTGATTGAGAAAGGGGGCACTTCATCTTTGTGGTTACTCAGTCTGTTCTCTCACATTCCAAAGGGATAATCCTGACGCTGGAGAGATTGTTCAACTCCATAAAAAACCAGCATGATACCTGCAGCCATCACATAAAACCGATAAAAGTCAACGTGGACTTTTGACTATAGTAGCGAGGTGCTGTCTTCACCTAATTTGCACGGCAAATAAATCATTCAGCGACGCACAGGAACGAACACAGTAACCCATATTGCCGCTCAAAACACCCCAAAATAAATGAATACCATTTTACCTGTCAATTCCGTATTTTCTATTATGCTGAATCAATTAAAAACCAAATTACATATTATACCAGGCATATTCACTATTTTGCTGGTATTCATGCTAATATCAGCACCCGTATCCGCATGCACAATCTTTGCTGTTACTCCCGGTGCCTCAGAGGATGGTTCCATGTATGTCGGTCACACGAATGACGGTGTCGGCTTTGACTGGAGAAATTATGACGACATCAGCCTCATCTATATCCCTGCCGCAGACCATGCTACGGGCGATAAACGGCCTATTGCATTCGATCCCAACAGCGGTTCTGATGCAGCCGGCAATAAAGCACAAGGCAATTCCGAGACAATCCTTGGATATATCGACCAGGTGCCCCACACCTATGCCTACTACACCGCATCCTATGGGATGATGAACGAACATCAGCTTTTAAGCGGCGAATGCACTGATTATGCCAAAATCCAGCTTGGTGCAGAGGAAGGAAAGAGAATCTTCTATTCGTCTGAACTTTCCAACATTGCCCTTGAACGCTGCACAACTGCACGTGGGGCAGTTGAACTGGTCGGTGAACTGATTGAGTCATATGGTTACTACGGCACCGGCGAGACACTCATCTTCGCTGACCCAAAGGAAGCATGGGTCATTGAAATGTGTTCCAATCCGGAAGGCACCGGCGGCCTCTGGGTTGCAGAGAAGATACCCGATGGAGAAGTCTTTGTGGAAGGAAATGAATTCCGAATTCGTGAAATTGTTCCAAACGACCCTGATATGCTCTATGCGACAGATCTCTTCCGTATTGTCGAAGAAAATGGCATGTGGTCACCCGCTGACGGAACACTCGACTGGCTGGAAGCAACAAGCTATGGCGAGTATTCCCACCCATACTATTCCCTCATGCGGGTATGGAGCATTCAGAACAGACTTGCACCCTCCCTTGAACTGAGCCCGTATGTGGAGGACTCCTACACAGAGGCATATCCATTTACCATTAAACCGGACGAAAAAGTCAACCTGACAACCGCGTTCTCACTCTACCGTGACCATTACGAAGGGACAGAATTTGATCTGACCACAGGCGTTGCCGCAGGACCCTTTGGCAATCCATACCGCTATCTCGGGCCATCTGACGCCCACACCGATTTCCAGAATGAGACGTTCATTGAAGTCCGTCCCGGTGCAAACCCACGGCCTGTTTCTGCAGTATTCTGTGCCTACAGCTATGTGGCACAGGCACGTGCCGACCTCCCCGATCCTGTTGGCGGAGTGCTCTGGTTTGGCCCGGCTGTCGCATACGAAACCGTATACGCACCAATGTATGCCGGTGCTGAAAACGTATCAGTCCCCTATGCCACCGGCGACAGAGAAGTGTATGATCCGGAATCTGCCTACTGGACCTTTGATTTTGTCACCAACTGGGCAATGCTCCGCTACGATGCAATGATTGTTGATATTCAGCAAAAACAGTCTGAACTAGAATCAGAGTCAATCGAAGCGGTTAAAGTAACAGATGCACAGGCAGTTGAACTGATTCAGGCAGGAGACGAGGCTGGAGCACGCCAGCTTCTCACCACCTTCACAGTTGAACGGGGCGATACGATCATCGATGAATGGCAGGCACTCTCCGGAATGCTTGTGGTCAAATATTCAAACGGTCTTATTACCGATCCAACAAACGAGAATGTTGAAGAGTCCGGCTATCCGGCATGGTGGTCCCAGGAGGCAGACTACCAGTATGGACCCAGAGTGTACGCACTGGATCAACTCAGGGATACAGATGGCCTGAATTTTACCGGACAGACTGTATGGGTTCCCAAAAATGCATCGTTTGAAGATATTCTCAGTATCATCTGAAATGCATCATAAAACTGAATTCTTCTTTTTTTTCCACAAATTTCCGGAGATCCTTTTTGGGTGAAAACATCCGGAGCAGTGCACCTCAGATACATACCACAGCAAGAAGCAACAACACAATCCCACAGGCAAGGGTGGCCTCCTCCCCCACATTCGCCTTATATTCTATATTGCTGCCATTTAGTTGGAATGAGTGATTTTATGGCATTAAAAATTCCAAAAATGCTTATTTTCCCGAACATTCTGCCCCAAACCATTGTTACGGATGTAAAAAAAGATAATCTAATTTAATTAACTCCAGGACAAGTCAACCCCATTTTTATTCCAGGAACCACACATATGAACATATGAGTAGAAATTACCTCCCGGCAGTGCTGTTAATTGTGGCACTTGCCTGTTGTATGGTCTGCGGATGCACATCCGATACCACACCAGCAGACACCACCACTATTGGTGCAGACACCACTCCTGTTGCAGGAGAGACTGAGTCCGCAGAATCCCTTATTGTCTACTGCGGCGCAGGCCTGCGTGAACCAATGGACGAGATTGCACAGGTATATCAGGAGAAGACCGGCACTGAGATCAAGTACACATACAGTGGATCAGCACAGCTGCTCTCACAGATTGAACTCCTGCAGGAAGGAGACTGTTACATGCCTGGTGCAAAGTCATACATCGACTCCGCAGCAGAGAAGGGTTTCATCAATTCCAGCGAGGAAACCATCTATCACGTGCTTGCCATCGCTGTGGCCCCGGGTAACCCAAAGAATATCACCACCCTTGATGACCTGACCAATGACGGTGTCCGTGTTGCTATTGGTGAACCAACCGGACCTGCTGTTGGAAAGGCATCAAAGAAGATGCTGGAGAAAGCAGGCTACTGGGAAGAATTGCAGGACAACATCGTAGTACAGTCCGGTACTGTCAACGAGCTGCTGGTCTACATGAACATGGACCAGACAGATGCCGCTATCATCTGGGAAGACCTCCTTGATAACTCAGACTTGGAAAAGGTTGCCATCCCTATTGACGAAGGTTTCATCAAAGTTATTCCCGTTGGTACCCTTTCATTCTCAGAAAACCCTGAAGATGCACAGACTTTTGCTGAATTCGTCTCATCCGACGATGGCAAGGCTATCTTTGTGAAACACGGATTTGAGACATACCCCTCTGCAAAATACGGGGATGCATAACACTTTTTTCTTTTTTCGCCAATATCCAATCTTGATCTCAGACCATGATACCGGCCAGAATTCCGCGAAACCCATTGAGTGGGAACGCCCACTGAAATGTGCCATTTTCAAAAAAGCCCATATCAACCCCGTATTCAAAAAATAACGGACAATTCATCCAGAATACCAAGTTAACCACATCCAATTAACTCGCCTACAAATCAACGTTCTTTTTTATAATCAACTCCCAAATTGTGAACATATGAGTCATAAATACTGGACATTCGTTGCCATCATTGCAGCCATCTGCCTCTGCATGGCATGCGGATGCACATCTGAGGCAACCCCTGCAGACAATGCAGGACAAATAACCACTGAAGAAAAATCACTTATTGTCTATTCCGGCGCTGGACTGCGTGAACCAATGGATGAGATTGCGAAGGTTTACGAAGAACAGACCGGCACTGTGATCAAATACACCTACGCTGGATCAGCGCAGTTGCTCTCCCAGATGGAACTGCTCCAGGAAGGGGACTGCTACATGCCCGGTGCAAAGGCATACCTCGATTCTGCCACTGAAAAAGGATTTATTGACGAAAGCGAGGACGTCATCTACCACGTGCTCGCCTTTGCAGTCGCACCCGGCAACCCGAAAAACATCACCTGCCTCAAAGATCTCACTGAGGACGGCGTGACAGTCGCCATCGGTGAACCTACCGCCAATGCAGTCGGAAAGGCCACGAAACAGATCTATGATAAGGCAGGACTCTGGGAAGACCTGCAGGACAACATCATCGTGCGCTCCGCCACCGTGAACGAACTGATTGTCTATATGAATATGGGTCAGGCCGATGCTTCTATTATCTGGGAGGACCTCCTCGGCAGCCCCAATGTCGAACAGATAGACATACCCCAGGAAGAAGGATTTGTCAAGGTCGTCCCGGTGGCCACACTCTCATTCTCCAAAAAACCGACAGAAGCAAAAGCATTCGCTGATTTCGTCGCATCTGACGAAGGAAAAGCAATATTTGTAAAACATGGATTTGAGACATACCCCTCAGCAAAATATGGGGATGCCTGATTTTTCTTTTTTTTTGCTGAGATACCATAAAACAATGGAGAAAACCTTTCCTTCCCTAAAAAATCGGGAGACAAACAGAGGCACATTTCCGGAATATTGTTCAGGCACTCTCTTTTCGGATGAACGAAATCTATCCATACACCAGCAATTATGGCTGCATCCGGCAAAAAATAAACAAGAGGTACGTTACATGACAGACATTATATTCAAACCAATTGGAATCATCCACTCTGAACACACAGTACATGAGGATACCCCGATTCAGGGAATATTCAACCCTTCACGTGGGCAGATTGAAGTATTTAAAGAATTTGAAGAAGGACTGCGGGATATTGAATCATTTTCCCACCTGATTCTCCTCTATCACTTTGACCGGGCCACCGGAAAGAACCTGACCCAAAAGCCATTTCTGGACGGGGAAAAGGAACGCGGCATCTTTGCCATCCGCCACTTCAACCGACCAAACCCCATTGGACTTTCCATCGTGAAACTCTTGGATGTGCATGACAACATCCTGGAGATCGAACAGGTGGATATCCTGGACGGAACACCACTTATTGACATCAAACCCTATGTGCATCAGTTCGACCACCGCGAGGAGGTCGAGAACGGATGGGTGGACAACACCCACATGGACGACATCGGTGCATGGAATGCCACCCCTAAAGGCCTGAGAGACAAGGAGAGAACCAATCGTGAAAAGTGACCTGCGACGTAACTGGGTAAAAATTCTCAGCATCGCTGTAGGTCTTGTACTTGCCGGCTTTATCATCGCTCTGCTGCTTCTGGTGGTAACCCACCCATCACCTTCAGCAGTGGTTGATTCACTGATGACCAAGGAGATCCAATTTGCTATCTACCTCAGTCTTGCCACATCCATCATATCAACCCTCCTGTGCATACTGATCGCAGTCCCTGCCGCCTATGCACTGGCACGGTATAACTTCTGGGGAAAAAGTTTTGTGAGCACCATCCTCGACATGCCCCTGGCACTGCCACCGCTTGTTGCTGGTGTGGGACTCCTGCTCCTCTTCGGAACCACACCTTTCGGTGACTTCCTTGAATCAATAGGAATTGTCTTTGTCTTTACCCCCCTTGGCATCATCATCGCACAGTTCTTCGTGAACATGCCGTTTATGCTGCGAATTATGCGTTCCACATTCACGGACATCTCCCCACGCTATGAATATGTGGCCTGCACACTCGGATGTACGAATCTGCAGGCCATCTGGCGGGTAACCATTCCAATGGCAGCCCATGGGTTTCTTGCAGGTGCTGTTATCACCTGGGCAAAGGGCATAGGTGAGTTTGGTGCTGCACTAATGATTGCGGGCGCAACACGGATGAAGACAGAAACACTACCCATTTCGCTCTACCTGAACATGTCCTGCGGTGAACTGGAGATGGCAATATCTGCTGCAATCATTCTGATGGTGATATCGGTGGTATCTCTCTACGTCTTTGAATACTTTGGAGGATCCGCCAAATTCTAACCCGGGTGAACATCATGCTAACAATAGAACATATTTCAAAAGATTTAGGCGAGTTCATCCTCGACGATGTTTCCCTCACTGTCGAAGACGGCGAGTACTTTGTTATCATCGGGCCAACCGGCGCTGGCAAGACCATCCTTCTTGAGACAATCGCAGGGGTATACCCACCGGACTCAGGCACTGTCGTCCTTGATGGCCGCGATGTGACCTTCGTCCCTCCCCGTGAACGAAACATCACAATGGTCTACCAGGACTACATGCTCTTCCCCCATCTGACCGTTGCAGAAAATATCGGATTCGGCCTGAAGAACCGGAAACTTCCGGCGGAAGAAATTTCAACAAAGGTGGCTGAGGTGGCAGATATTTTTGGTATCGGACATCTGCTCCACCGCTATCCGGACACCCTCTCCGGAGGAGAACAACAGCGAGCGGCAATATCACGGGCAATTGTCCTTGAACCATCCATTCTACTCTTAGATGAACCCCTAAGTGCACTGGACGGGCAGACACGAGACCGTCTCAGGATTGAGCTTAGACGCCTGCATGCCAAATACAAGACAACAATCATCCACATCACTCACAACTTTGAGGAGGTATTCTCCCTTGCCTCACGGGTAGCGGTGATGCATCAGGGAAAGATGATGCAGGTAGGGACACCAGACGAGGTATTTCGGCACCCGAATTCTGAATTTATTGCAGAATTCGTTGGAGTGCAGAATATCTTCCGGGGCACATGCAAAACAACCGAAGGACTTTCTGAGATCTCAGTTGAAGGAGCAGAGAACACTCATATCATCTGTTCATCCCTCTGCACGGGCAATACCAATGTAACAGCCACCATCCGCCCGGAAGACATCATGGTTTCCTGCACAAAACTCGAGTCCACGGCACGGAACTCCTTTGCGGGAACCATCACCGATGTGGCAGATAACGGCTCAATGGTGAGGATCAGCGTTGATACCGGCCTCCCTTTCATTGCTGCAGTTACCCGACAGGGATGGCAATCCCTTGAAGCTGAAATTGGCGACACAGTATATCTTACCATTATGGCACAGTCTGTGCATATCTTCTAAATTTCCCCCTCCAATCCTTTTTTACCCATATGTTCCTAATGTGCGGCACCCCCCATGAGTCGTTCCTGAAAAAACCCATACAGGACCACAAATGCAAACACCACGCAACGCGATCTGCGCAGACCCATACGAGCACCCACCTGCATCGCCACTATGCTGCAGGCAATTTAAAACACTGGGGGGCGTACCTGGTTCATTTATGGCAAAATTAGATATATCGGAAAATTTTCATAATAAAATTTAAAATTTAAAACCACGGTTAATTGGAACAATTCAAAAAATAAAAGATTTTAGCCATTATTTTTAAATTTAAAAGCCATAAATTCGAATAAACAGATTTCGGCACGATTAGAATCTACCAAACTATTAAATCTTCAATTAAACGATGTATTGATACAACATTATGTCGGAGTAGACATGGAACAGGTAACAGTAGTATCCACATCTGATGATGCAATCATCAGACAGTTCAGAGAGTCGGATGCCTGGGGTCTTGCGACCGCAGTCGACCTCAAGAAATGTAACCCGGAAACCATCCGGGATGCGGAAAAGATACGTGAGTTCGTAGCGCAGCTGTGTGAACTCATTGACATGAAACCATTTGGTGAGACACAGGTCGTCCATTTTGGTCCAAATGATCGGGTTGCCGGATATTCCATGACCCAGCTGATTGAAACCTCCCTGATATCAGGACATTTTGCCAATGAAACAAATGCGGCATATCTTGATATCTTCAGCTGTAAGGAATATCCTCCAGAGATTATGGCTGAATTCTGCAAAGATTTCTTTGAAGCCGAGTCCTGTAACATACAGATTTTGTTCAGAAATTAGGTATGACCCGGTCACAGGGTTTTTCTTTTTCTTTTTTCCTGTAGTCACCTTTGATACATACAGTCAGGCCCAAAAACCATTTAGCCTGCAACTCTCACATTACAGATATTTGGCCCGTTTCACAATACAGTCCTGAATTCTTTGCATGCTCCTGAATTCTCACAGGACAATTCCGGACATATACATTCAGAATCACTATATCTGTATTCAAAATACATGCCCGGATAAAAAGAAAGGAGTTGTGAATTGGAAGTCTGGAGCAGACTTAATCATACGGGAGGAATTAATATGCGGTGAATTCCCCTCGCATGCAGAGGTGTTGAATGGGGGTGTCCTCCTCCCCATCTCTTTATTGCCCCGTTCAGGACAAAAACACCCGCCGTGCAGGGTGAAAGTATTTTTCAGGCAGTAGCGACGTGTAAAGATGAAACAAGCTCGCCCCCGGGCTCATACAGATATGCCGTATCTCCATCATTATTCCACACGTCCTGTGCACGTCCCCAGTAGAGCATACCAGTGGCAGGTGTGCCCGTCCCGGTATACACTGTTACCATTTCTCCCTGTCCAAGGTAGTGAAAAGGAAAGATAAAACGGTTGCTTCCGGTATCATCAGTAAGAACCCACCCGGTTATGTTCAGTGAAAGATTACCGGTGTTCTGGATTGTCACCCATTCGTCAGCCGGACTGACTCCGGTGATTGCCACATTCCCAATATACACAGATTCCCCTGAGTTATCTCCCGGGGCAACAGAGGGAGCAACGGGAGGAACCAGAGGTGTAGGTGGAGTCGTGGAAAGAGACGTCATAGTAGCAGGGGCTGTCAGTGAAGAACCGATCACATCACCTGTTGTAAAGACTGCATATACCGGATAATGATCTGAGACACCCGTCAGCAGGGGAGGGACAACTCCAAACCGATCATCATACCGGAATACACCAGCATTCCCACTATATTCATCATCCAGTGAGGGTGTAATGACAATCCGATCATAGGTCATCACAGTACTGCCTGTTGTAGTGTCATACTCATTTCCTATCAGCCAGTGATACCCTGATGCACGAAGAGGAGATTCTGAATCCTCATCAAAATACCTGCCATCTGCATTGAAATCCCCCATAACAATCACATCCGGTTCAGACGGATAGGCAGTATAGATCCATTCCACAACATCAGTGAGACTGTCAATTTCTTCTGTTGCCTCATCAGGGTCGGTGTGGATAACTGCACAGACCGCACTGACAGGATCCTGGATGCCTTCAAACCAGACAACAAACGGTTCCCGGTGGAATGGATCCGTCCCTTCCGGTTCCGGATAGGTCTGTGGGACGCCCAGGAGTCTCACCGTATCCATATTATAGAAATATGCATACTGCTCCTTTGATACCGTCCTGCCCAGTCGTTCTGAGGCCACGTAGGCATACCGTGATCCATCGCTGTTCACCTCAGCTAAGAGATCAGGAAGTGCAGTACCGGAACTGTCACGAATTTCCTGAATGGCGATGAGATCATACGAACGGATGGTTTTTCCGAGCACATCCATTACATCTTCCCGGGCAGCCTTTGTGGTACCGAAGACCTGCACATTGAATGCACCGACAACAAGCCCCTCGTCATCGGATCCTGCAATCCCGGACGGTACAAACTGCAGGATATCCTCACTATAATTCAGGGCACCAAAAATACCCACAACAAGAACTACAAAGATGCCGAACTTTCCCAGACGTGAACGTTTACCCATCTATACATACATCAGAGCGGCAGATAAAAAAAGGGTGCATGTCTCTACCGGTTTCACTTATTAATACATCTCACGAGAGACAACCGTTTCTTCAAACCGGCCATCACAAAAGACCATTATTGGCACCGCATCACCCTGACAGAAGTCCCGCATCGCAAGATCATATGTTCGGCGGACATAACGGAGTCCTTCTTTTTCAAAAAGAAAAATAAGCGCCCGGAAAAATGCAATCTGCTGATCCAGATACGCCTTTTCATAGCAGGCAGTCTCTTCTGCCACTCCCAATGCCTCTTCAGGAGTCATAGGGACATTGTACTCACCATGAGTATTCAGACCAGATATATGACACATCCGCATTTTTCCGGATGCATTTCTCTCACTATGCAGCATGTATGGATAGACGCGGCATATCAGGGGACGATCTGCATAGATACGACACCGTCCGGATTCATTCAAAAATGTACAGACGTTCCCATCCTTAGTCTTGAGGGCATACCCGGAAACATAGAACCGCCCATTCTGATCACACGCTTCAAAATATGGTGCAGGCACCACAACATCAGGGTGCACTTCCCGAATGCGGCGCACATCATCATCCAGTAAAAATACATGGTCATTAACTTCCTTCGTGCAGCAACGGCCACAGCAGGTGCATGAAAACCCGGTTTCACGGACAATTTCAGCATACTCATCAACCGGATATTCTTCGAGAAGAGCACGTTCCTCTTCCAATTGACTCAACCGTCTCTGAAGCACTGCTTTTGAGATATTCTCACCTGAGGAAATATTTCACCTGAAAGTACTTGCACCTTTCTTTGAACGCCAGACATCCACCAATCATGCCCCATAAATCTGATGAGGGGGAATATATCAGATAGATTCAGGGGTGTGCATGAAAATACCGTCATCCATAGAGACAAACCAAATTTACCGGATGGACTGCCTTGAAGGCATGAAACGGATGAAAAACGGCACCGTGGACGTCATTGTAACATCACCACCATACAACATCGGCAAACCGTACGCAACCCATGATGACACCATGCCCTATGACGAATATCTGGACTGGATGCACCACATAGCGCATGAAGCGCGTCGTGTCCTCCGCGAGGATGGTTCTTTTTTTCTCAATATAGGTGGAAAACCACGCGAACCATGGGTGCCCTATGATGTCATGCAGGAATTCAGGGAAGACTACGTCCTTCAGAATGTTATCCACTGGGTGAAGTCCATCTCCATTGCAAAGGAAGACGCCGGCAATTATGATGTCATCAGGGATGACATCTCCGTCGGGCACTATCAACCGGTAAATTCAGAACGGTATCTCAGCCAGTGCCACGAACATATCTTCCATTTCACACCGGCGGGCACAACGAAACTGGATAAACTTGCAGTCGGGGTAAAATATCAGGACAAAACAAATATCGGCCGTTGGAAACAGGCAACACAAGACCTGCGCGACAGGGGCAACGTTTGGTTCATCCCATACAAAACAATCCGATCATCCCGGCCACACCCCACCAGTTTCCCGGAAAAACTGCCTGAGATGTGTATCCGCCTGCATGGAAAGACGCCTGATACCGTAGTCTGTGACCCCTTCATGGGCATCGGGAATACTGCCCTTGCATGCATCACCCTCGGCGTTCACTACATCGGATTTGAGATAGACCATGAATACTGCGACTGTGCAGAGGAACGAATACGAAGGCGTAATTTACCGGGAATATAAGATGGACGCAATAATTGCAATTATTCTCACAATAGCCATAATCGCTGTTCTGGCGGCCCGACATGCCATCCCGCCATTTCTCACACTCACCGGGGGGGCCCTCTTTTTCGGACTCCTCACAGGTATGGGCGAGAGCGCGATTGCAGCATTTACAGGCGGCGCCGGGGCACTTTTTGCACTCCTCGGAATACCAGTCTACTGTGGATCTGTCATCGCCAAATTTCTGGCACGGGATGGCGGCGCAGAACGCATTGTGGAAGATATCGGACGGATTTCTCACCGGCCAGTCACCGCAGCAGCCCTCGCCGGATATCTGCTCTCAATACCCATGATGTGCTGTATTACACCGTTTATTGTCCTCACACCTGTGCTTGCGGGTATCCGGAAAAAACTGCACTGCACCACATCACTCTATTATGCAGCGGCCTGTGGATCAGTCATCTCATTTGTTTTTCTCTATCCCCTTCCGGTCACCTATGCAATAACAAAAACTCTTCAACCAGGGGATTTTTTCCCCGGCAGTTACCTGGAGGCCGCGTTACCCCTCTCCCTTTTGGCGCTCATCATTGCAACATACCTCGCAGGGCGGAATCATGCATGCAGCACCGGCAGTCCAGAGAGTAAAGAGACAACTCCCGGCAGTCGGAAGCAGGCATGGACACCCGTCATCCTGCCGGTCGCCTGTCTTGTGGCAGGTCACCTCATTCCTCCCCTTTCCATTCTTGCAAACATCAATATCGCTCTCTTTGCAGGTCTTTGCAGTGCGATAGTTCTCTCACCCGCAATATCACGCATTCCTGCACTGGAATCTGGCACCAGGCATGCAGGCATTATTATCTTTGATCTCTGTGGTGCAGGGGGTCTCGGGGCAGTAGTTGCAGCAGAGGGAGGAATTGCTGCCACCCTGCCCTCCCTTTCCACCATCCTCCCGGCAATCCTCGTACCCTTTGTCATCGCAGCACTCTTTCAGGCGGCCCAGGGTTCCAGAGTTGTATCAGCGGTAATAACTGCATCAATGCTTGCCGGGACCAAGATCGCAACAATAGTCCCTGCACTTCCTCTCGTCCTGATGACAGCAGCAGGATGTATGATGTTTAGTTTCGTAACAGACCCTTTTTTCTGGATAATAAGCCGAACCACAGGAGAAAACATACGAAAAGTAGGAATGCACTACACTGTGCCACTTCTCTGTGCAGGAATAGTAACCGCCGGCATTACGCTCATTATCTTCGGATAAAATATCAGATGAGTAATCTGATGTAAATCAGAATTCGGGAAGGACAGAAATAAATAAATAAATCTCTGTTCTTATATCGCCCGCATTCAAAATTACCCGCCCATTCTGAAACCCTTTGTTGCTCATGTTACCAGTATTGAGCACCACGTTCACCCCACCTTCTCCCTCAACAGGAACCGCAACATCGGGAATCTCAATCCAGGGAACATCAGTCGTCAGGTGAATAAGAAGCGGGGAATCTCCGGTAACCGTCACCGGTAAACGGCAGGGAATAGTAATTCCCCGGGCCACATCATGCATGCTCATATGAGGTTCCGGAATGAGAATGGCAGGAGCAGTGGGAATTACCTCAGACAATTCATCAGGGACAGATGGGTCCATCACAGGAGAGAGGGAAGGAGTTTCATCAGACAATTCATCAGGGACAGACGTGTCCATCGAAGGAGAGAAAAGAGGATCTTCTGCAGACAATTCAACAGGGACAGATGGGTCCATAGCAGGAGAGTGGGAGGGGATTTCCTCAGACAATTCATCAGGGACAGATGGGTCCATAACAGGAGAGAGGGAGGGGATTTCCTCAGACAATTCATCAGGGACAGATGGATCCATAGCAGGAGCAATAGACGACGTATCCACAAAAGCCACATCATGTTCCTGCCCATCGGATTTCACCGGATCACATCCATTTTCCGGAACAGAGGGAGAAGGAGAGAAAGACAGAGAATCCGTGGATACAAAGGACTGCATATCCTCTCCTTCAGAAGGTAGTGTCTCCACCTCTACCGGCACCCTCCGAGGAGGAAGCGGAATCTCAGCTGGGAAGATGTCCTTTTTTCCATGTCTGCACCAAGGGCATGCAGCAAGATGACCACCATACCAGTGGTTCACGTTCACCCTGCAGTGTTTCATTGCCACAACCTCCGAGAGGAGACAGTTCTTCCACTCCGAGGCAGAAGGACGACAATTTGGTTCTGCAATTCCATCCACAAAGCACTGTGAAAAGAGACGCCGGAGAGAGGGCGGAATAATGCGGTAGTCTGGAGCAAAAGAGGGGGGATATATCATCTGGTCAGGTGAGGCAAAGGCAAACACACCGTTTTGTATCTTCTGTTCAATGCCGGGGAAGGAAGAGACTCCCTCGCCCCCTGCCTGAAATGGATGGACACCTCCCATGATAAGCTTGAAGACCATCACCGCAAGGCCAAAGAGATCACCAAAATAACGGTCAGGGCGTTCCTCTGCCAGATTATGCCCCATAAGTTCCGGCGGCATATATTCCCCGGTACCCACAACAGACGGGAAAATCCGACCTGATGTAGAGTCTCGGATCTGAAATGAATCGCAGTCGATGACAGCGACTGCAGCAGTGCGGGCAATGAGAATATTTCTGCCGGAAAAATCAGCAATACAATGCCCGTGCTGATGAATATCATCAGTTACGGTTGCTAAATTATAAGCTGCAGTGAGGAGATATCGCCAGGAAAACGCACCCCCAAACTCCCGGATGCGGTCTTGTGAATCATAATAACAATGTGCTTCCCGGAAGAGACCCATATCGACAAGAGGCATTGTAAAACCAATAAAATTCCTGCTCCCAAGAGGTGAATCAAAGAGTAGGGAAACCGGCCACGCCAGCACGACAGACCCATGTATCTCCCTGCAGTTTATCAGACCAGCAACAGGAGGATTTGACACCATTGCAGTTATTTTCTGAAACAGAGACGCAGTAATTCGTTTTTCATAAAATATTTTAGCACAGTACCCGGGAGTACTGTCAATATAAAATATCTCTCCCTCACCTCCGGATTTCAGGAGCCTGGCCAGGCAAACCGGTCCACCAGACTCATCATAGACAATACGTTTACCCAGTATACTCACCCCTCTCTTCATCTGATACTACAACGACAAGGGTTTTATCATCTTCTGAAAAACGAATGAAATTATCTGATGACAAAAGGCCTGCGATAGCCGAGTCACCTTCCGGTGTACCTGCAAGAGAGAGAACAGCCGGAAAAAATGGCCGGAAAAAAGGTTCATATGGGTGATACCCATCCGATTTTTTTTCCAGCATAAGCCGTTCGCATCCATCAGTGAACACTGAACACGCGGTGACGTCAGGCACATCAGATGAAAGCACACAGGCATCCTCATAACTGTCATCTGTCAGCGGCACCACTTCATTCACATACCTGCGTTCCTGCGGGGCTGACAACAGAATAATTTCATCATTTTGCAGGCAGACTACTGCACCATCCCCTATCCGGGCTGTTGTAAGAGTATTTCCGTGCCAGAGAAGCACAATAAGAGTGGTGGCAAACGACTGGAGTGAAATCCCATAGGCGGCCGCATGGGTAACAACCGCATCATGGGCGGCCCTGCATGCATCACGTACCATTCGATCATTCTTCTCAATATCCGCATCACACCCGACTCCATCCTCCCAGAGATCAAAACAGGCTGAAATACTCTCCATAGCTGCCGATACTGCAACCATAGCCCCATCTTTTGCATGCTCTGCACTCCCCAGTCCGTCTGCAACAACAACCGCCGCACCTGCCCTGCCAAAGACCACCGCATCCCATGCATCCTCACAGGGGATACCATCAACCTTATGGGACGGGCCGGCAACCGCAGCACCAGATATACGGTAGTGGTAGCCTGCAGAAGGAAATACTGACATCACTTACCACAACCTGAACATCGATTAAAAGAGGGGAATCTCTCCCCACCCTTCAGGACCAAAGAAGTCTTCCAGTATGACCTGATCCCCCGTACCAGACGTGGAAACTTTTGCCTGGCTGCGGGAGAGCCAGACAAACATATCGGAAAAACGGTTCTCCCTGAGCCGCACCGGATCACGTCCGGGGGGAGAGATAGCAGCAAGAATCTTCATATCCGCCGGTTCTGCACCCACAGAAAAGAAAACAAAATCCCCGTTCTCTTCACCAGACCGGATTGCACCGGTTGCCTCTTTCCAGAGGGAATCACCCTCATACATATCTGTGGGTTCCCCGTCGGTAACAAGAAAGATCCATGGACGGTATGAATCAATCCCCAGATTCTGATATTGCTCCTTTCGTTCTTTCACCAGCGCAATAGCACACAGTATCGCCTCTCCCATCGGGGTTAATCCGGCAGCGATTACCGCAGGCGGCATGAAATATTCAACAAGAGAGAAGGGATGAGTAACCTCTACTTCCTCACCAAACGTGACAACAGCAATATCCACCCGTTTCCGTGCAAGATCGTCAGAACTCAGTTCTTCCTTAAACGCTCGCAGCCCTTCTTTCATATCTTCTATTTTGCCATGAATGGACATCGATCCCGATGTATCAAGCAGCAGCACTATAGGGCAATGGGGCTCTCCGGGGTATGCAATCTCAACCAAATCCTCTAATTTGTTCATATATACTCACAAACACCATCCCGGAAATACCATATCCGGTGACAGAATATTGGATGGTACCCCCTATAAAACACATTGTCGCCAAACATGATTCTCTTTTGATATGAATCCACACACCCCACAAAATTATATATAAATATATGCTAAACGAAGAGCAGCGATTAAATATGAGATACATAACCAGAATGAGTGGCTGCTGCACATTCCTTGCAATACTGGGGATTATCATATTTTGTACCGGTGGTGTGGCAGCAGAGACAGAAACACTCTTCAATGCACCTGGATATGCAAATAATGGTGCTGCACTTGCAAAAGCCGGAGATTATCAAGGTGCAATTGCCAGTTACGATAAAGCGCTTGAACTAAATCCGGATATTGCAGAAACACATTATAACAAAGCTGTAGCCCTGGAACATCTGGGCTTGCGTGATCAGGCAATTTCAGAATACAAAACCGCAATTGAACTTGACCCAAACCTCGTCGAAGCACAAACCAACCTGTTTATTCTGACAATGGACATCATCAATCCAATCACTATTACCATAGCAGCCCTTGGAGGATGTATACTGTTCATCAGTTACTACAGGTACAGGAAGAAAGAAGACAGGGAAAACCGGATACTACAGGGAATCATACAGGAATAGAATTGTTTTGCTCAAAAAAATAAGAATACTCATTTTCCAAATATCCACCCCATATTCCTTCAGATTTTTAACTTACAGCTTCCTTAAAATCAGATAATAGTAATTATTTATAGAATATCACCAACATAAGACAAAAAATCCCCTTGACAGATTCACAAAGGGCAGAGTTCCTGTTTCAAGATAAGGGTTGTACAATAAACTGGCTCCCCAGTTTTCCGTGATAGACTGTAGGGAGACTAAATACCATAACTTCTTTTACATTTCCATTGGTATCAAGCAACCGTTCTTTCCTGGGGGGTGCAGCCTTCCCCTCAGAATACACCTGAATCATTCTTTGGGTGACAAACTCCAGATCATCGGGATGGATGAAATCAGTAAAGGGCAAATAATCCAGATCTTCACTTGGGGAAATTCCTAATAATTCTCTAAGACGCGGATTTGCATACAGAATATTGCCCCCTACATGAATACCTATCATGCTGGCTGAATGGTTAAGCAGACTTTCATAACGCTTCTCTGTCAGACGCATTGAATTCAGCATATACCTATTCTGGATCATAACCGCAGCCTGATTCAAAATAGTCTCTATGAGAGAATCAGAACGTGGTTCATTTCCGTTCTCTGAGACAACAAGACAGACACCCAACAGATCATTTCCAGTCATAATTCCCATAGAGCGAATGCCATATGACCGTATTTTTGCATCAAAGATTCCACCTCCTGAATTACCAAAAGCCTCACCGAAGTAACCGGCCCATTCTTCGGAAAATGGCTGCAGATCCATGGATGACATTTCCCTTGCAGAATCAATCAGGCACGGAAATTGCATTCCTTTTGCTATATTCAGGGTATTAACCACATCATTATCACCCCATTTTTTACCACTTACTGCTTCATGAAAGTGATAAAGCCCATCACGATATGAAAAAAGCAGCATTAGTGAAGAAGGGCTAACTTTCGCAAGAGTTTCAGCACAATAGCTCCAGATATCATCATCTTCAGAAAGCATCATAAGACCACCGGAAAAATCAGATAAAATCGTAAATTCCTCAAGGAGAGCATATTTTACTTTTTGAACCCTCATCTGTTCTGTGATATCCCAACCAACTGACTGATATCCAATAAGTGTCCCTGAATCACGGAATATACCCCGGTTTGTCCATTGGTGCCATCCTTCATTCCCATCCGGCATGACGACAGGATTTGCAAATGAAACAACCGGATTTTCTGGTGTGAGACTCAATAACTGTGCAGATACTTTTTCCCGGTAGTTTGCCGGAATGGAGGGGGCAAATACCCTGCCAATAACTTCCTGGCGGTCAATACCAAACGCCCTGCAGTATGCATCGTTCACAAACGTGATTGTACGATCCGGACGATACCGGATAATAAATTCAGATTGATCTTCAACTACCGCCCTGTATAGCGCCTCTTTAATCCTCAGGCGTTCCTGACACTCACGCTTCTTCGTAATGTCTTCAAAGATAAGTGTTGTAGCGCTGCAACCGTCCGGAAGAACCGTTCCAATACATTTCGTTCTGAATGTCTGCGATTCATCCACCATTTCAACATGAATCTCTTTTTCTGAAATTTCACCGGGAGAGGATGAAAACACTTTCTCCATCAACTCATCATCGATAAGAGTAAACGAAACATCGGACAGTTTTTTACCGACGATCTCATCCAGCTGGCACCCCTCAATTTTTAAAAACCGGACATTCGCAAAATCGATGACACCAGAGGAATTAAGAACAATTATTCCATCAGACGTAAGACTGAGCATTTCTGAGAGAGGCACACGTTCTGAGAGAAAGTACAGTTTTGCTGTGCAGACCTTCTTCACCTCAACTTCGCCTGAAATTAAAAGAACATCGAGATACTTAGCAACAGAGTTTCGGTTTATCCCTATTTTACGTGATATTTCCGTAATACTCATTCCGCGACGATTATACTTGAGCATCTGCCTTATACGGTCAAGTTCAGGCGAGTAACTCTGCACGACACATCAGCCCCAAGACGTACTTATGTGTACCGCACCATAATTGTTTGCAAACAAAATACATACAATATATATTAGTATTCTATTTTTATTACACCATACCATCTAAAAATGAAATTGATCCATACAATTATTAGCAATCATAAATCATGTCAAATATATTGTATTAACAGAATCAGGTCTCTTCATCACCCCAGTTCAAATGAAGTGACACCGAAGATCTCCTGAAGCGGAAGTTCGGGAACATATCGGGAATACATTCTCGCAGTTCCAAAGACCTCATCCATATTCCTTTCGCAGGCCATTGTCACTGCAGCAGCGTTTGGTTCAGGTGTATCAAAATAGAATACTTCTCCCGGTATCGATCCTGTGAGACCATCAAGAAGGCAATTCGCAATATCAGGTGTATCCGCAAAGATCGGGCCGATTTTATACCCCTCAAAACAGCGGCGAATCACACCATATCCACCAATGGATTCATCCGGCTGAAGAAAGGCCAGTGCCTGCGTTTCATCCCGTGATATCCATTTTTCCACAAACTTTCTGCGTTCTCCAGGGAAATGCAGGCTGTCATACGCTGAAAGTGCATCCAGCGGAATATCCTGCACGGGCACCAGATCCTGCTGCTCACACCCTTCTGCAATACCCTGCCAGCGGATATTCCGGTATGCATAGATAAGTCCGGCATTCCCAGCATATTTGTTCTGCATCTCAAATACACCGTCTCCACCGAAATTTCTCTCTCCTGCGTGGCACATACCATGATTCCAGAGTTTCCAGCCAACCCCGCGTCCACGGGCATCCTCACGGATGATATAGAACCCTCCAAAAGAGAATGACGAGTCATAATTTGTCACTACCAGTGTGCCTGTGATCTCCCCATCTTCCTCTGCAAGAAACCAACCGGCCGGGTCAACCGCATAATGGCACTCCCCGTCGTGGATTCCGGGATTCCATCCCTCCTGACGTGCCCAATCGATAAAAATAGAAACATCATCTTTTGTGGCATTACGGATCTGCACACCCATTCTTTCTCTTCTGGTCATATCATATTGTCCGAAAAATAATCCGAACCCTCCCAACCATATACCAGCATATCCTGCATTATCTGCAGATGATGCACATAACGCATATCTGAAAAGGATAAGGGTCACCAGCCATATCATCCTTCTGAAATATGCCCACATATATCCAGGGATTATACGACATAATGCCACCATCTTCCATACAAAAACCCACCCTGATGCTAACGCCGTTACCCCCACCATGCGTGATTTTTTCATCTCGGAAAACCGATTTTATGTAATGAAAGGCTGCAGACAGGGAGATATCATTCTTGCCCCATTCCGTCTGGGAAACAGTACATATACACGACCCCTGGTGATACTCTCTGTAGGAGAAAAAGGAGAGATACATGTATGCCCGGTAACATCCCGTCCTCCGTCAGACAGCCCGGCCCTTGAATGCTCCATCCAGCACTTCCGGGAAGGTGGCCTGGACCTCTTCGAATCCAGTTATATCCTCATACATAAACAAGGGACAATCAGTGAACGCTCCATCCGGCACAAAAAGGGATCGCTTGAGCCCGATTATTTCAGAACGGTCCTGGAAAACGTCACATATTTCAATAACTGCCCTAAAAATAGTTGCATGAAGACAACGAAGAAGCAACAAAGGTGGGGATGAGAACTAACTCACTAACATCCTTCACAAAGTCACTTTCTTATTTGAATGAAAACGGAAACAAAGGATTTATTCTGCTTTTTCGCCATTTTCGGAAAACATTTCTTCATACATGACATAGGGCGTTTTCTTCATCCCAAGGCTGCGATATGCTTTACGGGCAGGCAGATTATCCTGTTCGACATACAGGCGAAGCCCCACCACATCCGGGCGACACCGTGCTTCAGCAGAAATCCACGCATACATCGCAGAAAATACCCCAGCCCTCCGAAACTCAGGTACAACATAAACACTCTGAATCCACCAGCAATGCCCATTTCTCCAGTCACTCCATTCAAGCGTGATCAGGCACTGGCCGGCCATGGCTCCGTCAGATTCGGCAACCAGGTACCACCCTTTCTCCTGATCTTCCAGAACAGACATAACCCCATTCCGACCAGTTTCATTGTCAAGTAATCGCACTTCGGTTTCATATGCCATCTCAGCATTGTGGTCAGCAATCAAATCACCGTCAGCTGGCACTGCAAACCTGATCTGCAAGCCTTTTCCCCCACTCTTTTCATCCGGAGCTATCATGAATAATCAGGAGAAACACATCGTCTGCCACACCAATGAGTATTTTGGAAAAATCTCCCGCAATCACCAATAGAATGACAGTTTTTGACCAGAAATAACCTATATAAGATTGTCATGTCTTCAGCGAAAAGGGCCAGAATCTTTGGCGCACACCAGATTATTTATCATACCATAATCCATTCACAAAAAACAGTAATGATGCCGGAGAGTGCCGGCGGCAATAATTTCATTCAACCAAAGAACCCAAATATTCCCTTTTTATCTTTTTCTGTAGCCGCAACCTCTTCAAAACGTGCCTGCTCCTGCTCCATCACCTGCACCTGTTCTCTGAGAAGAGATGCAGTCTCCTCATCACACTCACACCCATCTATAAGGCGGTTAATCTCTTCTGTGCGGACACGGTTCTGGACCACATGTTGCATAATGGCATCTGCGGATGTCTGGTCACCACCAAACAAAAAAACCATAAACGCATTCTGTGAGCGTATTTTTTCTTCATTCTTCACTGTAGTCCGGACAGAACCATTGATCTCTTCAGAAAGACGTATCAGATCAGATGCACTCCCACCGGTAAGCGGAGCTGCTGCACGGAATGCATATACTGCCCTTTCCGTCCCATTCCCAAGCGGAGAAATACCGCCTGCATCGGCCTGATATACCTGGTTTCGTTCGGAAATCATTGCCCTCAGGCGTGTTGCATTGCAGGCTTCATCCGTGTTACATTCACTTTCCCGCACACGATCCTGATCTCGCACGGTGACACGATCCCTATCCTCAAGCATATCACCATCCGGATCCTGCAGCATGTCACGATCCATACTGGCATTCTCTGGCCCAACTGACTCGCCCTCATATCCAGAACCGGCACCCGGACCCACACCAATGCTAACACCTCCGGCGGCAGAAACCGGAATGCAGATACTAAATACCAAAAAAACTGCTCCAAAAACACAGCAGATACGACCAATATAATTCATGTGAATACTTAACCTCCTCTTCATCTCCCATCATTTCATCTCGGTATATACAAATGACAGACATCCACCATGTCATGGTTCACTCTATTTATGCGTTCCTTCTAAAATGGATGAATTACTCGCCAGGATAAATCCTTTTTTTTGCAAAACACTGCACAGGAAAATGTATATTGCAGATAGCAGAGAATACCCCGCCAGTGAGAAACGATGGATGGATACACCAACAAAATCGCCTGGGTGGATTTGGGGAAGGGGAAAATCTCCATTCAGGAAACAGATGCCGAGATGAAACGCCAGTATATCGGGGGAAGAGGATTTGGCGCACACATCATATCATCACAGATGGACCCCCTGACTGACCCGCTGGACCCTGAAAACATCATCACTTTTATGACAGGGCCCACTACCGGCACCGGCATCCCACTTGGAAGCAGGTATGAAGTCTGCACAAAATCACCTCTGAACGGAACACTTATGTCAGCCAACAGCGGGGGCGTGTTTGGCTGGAAGATGAAGAAAGCCGGATTTGACGGAGTCGTTATTTCAGGAAAAGCAAAAAAACCGACATATCTCTACCTGGAAAACGGAAATGTAGAAATCCGAAATGCAGCAGACTACTGGGGGAAAACAACTCACGAAACCACTGATGCACTCATGGCAGATCTGGATGATCCCAAAGCACGGGTACTCTGCATCGGACCCGCCGGAGAAAACCTGGACCTTCTTGCCTGTGTAATAAATGACCGGGACCGGGCTGCAGGCAGAGGGGGATCCGGTGCCGTGATGGGATCAAAAAACCTGAAGGCAATTGTCGCAACAGGAGACCAGCAAATCAAAGTAGCAGACCCGGACCGTATGGATGGAGTGAAAGAGAGAATCCGCACAAAAATTCAGGAAAACGGAATCTGTGATGCACTGCACCTCTACGGCACATCGGTGCTTGTCAACATCATTCATGAAAACGGCATTCTTCCCACACGTAACTTCCAGAGCTGTGACTTCCCGAATCCTGATGATGTCTCAGGAGAACGGATGAGAGATACAATTCTGAAAAAAGAGAAGGGCTGTTATGCATGTATTGTCAAGTGCAGCCGTGTCTGTGAAGTTGAGGGGGAGACGCACGAGGGACCGGAGTACGAGGGGGTATGGGGATTTGGCCCGGACCTCGGAATTGATGACCTGCCACTCATCACACAGGCAAACTGGCTGTGCAATAAACTTGGTCTTGACAACATTGGCACCGCAGGCAGTATTGCCTGTGCTATGGAAATGAGAGAGAAAGGCTATATCAGCGAGGGCCCCACCTTTGGTGATGGAACAGGCCTTCTGGAACTTATCAACCAAATTGGACACAGAGAAGGATTTGGTGCCGAACTTTCAGATGGATCATTTCGCTTTGCAGTCAAGTATGGTCACCCGGAACTTTCAATGAGCGTAAAAATGCAGGATTTGCCGGCATACGATCCGCGTGGCCTGCAGGGACACGGGCTTGCCTATGCAACCAGTGTCCGGGGCGGTGATCATGTCTATGGCTACCTGATATCACCAGAAGTGTTGGGTTCACCGGAAAAACTGGACCCCTATGAGAGCACGGGAAAAGCACTATGGGTGAAGGTCTTCCAGGACCTGACAGCCGCTATTGATGCGTCAGGCCTCTGTCTCTTCACTTCCTTTGCACTGAACGCAGATGATTATGCGGATATTATGTCGGCAACTACAGGAACTGAAATAAATGCAACAGAGCTCCTCAGGGTTGGGGAACGTATCTGGAATGTTCAGAAACTCTTTAACCTCGCCGTTGGATACACAAAAGATGACGACACTCTTCCTGACCGCTTCCTGACCGAACCTCTACAGAATGGTGCACCAAAAGGACGGGTCTGGGAGCGACAACCAATGCTGGACGAATACTATGCAGAACGTGGATGGGACAACGAAGGAGTGCCCACACCCAAAAAAATCAGAGAACTTGGCCTTGGTGAACCAGGAATTATGCATGCTCACACCTGAAGAAAAAGAACAGTTTATCCGTCAGACCCCGATTTTGGGAGAAGACGGGCAGGAAAAACTCAAAAATGCCGCTGTGCTGGTGGCAGGGGCCGGGGGGCTCGGGACAGCCATTGCCCTCCACTGTGCCTTTGCTGGCTTCGGCACCGTCCGTATCGCAGATTGTGACAGAATTGAACGCTCAAACCTCAACCGCCAGACCCTGTACCGGCTGCCCGATATCGGGAGAATGAAAGCAGACATGGCAGTGGAGAGAATCCAGGGAGTCACCCCGTATCTTTGCACAGAAGCGGTAAACACAGTCATCACTGTAGAGAATGTTTTGCAGATGACAGCAGGCATGGATATCATCATTGATGCAATGGATAACTACGACACCCGCTACATTCTTGCAGATGCGGCAGAAGAACGCGGCATACCATTCATTCATGGCGCCATTGACGGATTCTACGGGCAGGTCGCAACCACCATACCGGGTCAGTCCGCCTGTTTGCGGTGTATTGTCCCCCATCCCCCCCCCAGAACGAAAGTCCCGGCACTCTCAGCCACGACAGGCATCATCGGAAGCATCCAGGTAACAGAGGCAATTAAATGCATTCTCGGGATGGGCACACTACTTACCGACAAACTTCTCTTGTGGGACGGCCTCCATTGTGAAATGGATACGATTGAGGTCACTCCTCTAAAGGAATGTCCACACTGTGGAGAATGCAGGAAGATGAAAACAGAGCAGAAAAAATGAAAGTGACAGTAAAGGTATTTGCAACCCTGCGCCGGTTTATGGAGAAAGAATCACAGGTAACCATAGAGTCCGGCACCACAGCAGGGGAACTCCTTTTGATGCTTACAAAAGAACACCCCGGCCTCAACAACGAACTCTTTGATGAGACGGGTGTTCTCCGTGAGTACGTGAACATCCTGAAGAACGGGAGAAATATTCATTTTCTGAACAAACTTGAAACGATAATTGAAGAAAATGATTTAATTGCCATCTTCCCTCCGTCCGGTGGTGGATAATGGCAGATGAAAAGCGAATTTCACACCCCCGTTCCAATAAAAAATCTATTTTTGCCCTTCTTGTGACACCGGAGAGAAGGGACATTCAGAGCAACACAGGTGTATTGATGTGAGATGTCCCGATGCACAAATATATGCCCATATGAGTAAAATTCATTGATGGAGAATATCAGTTATGAAAGTATGTATTACATCAAAAGGCGATTCGCCAGAATCAGTTCCGGAAAACCGCTTCGGAAGAACCCCGTTCTTTGTCGTCTACGATGATGAAACCGGAAACGTAATCGAGGCAATTAACAATTCAAGTGCCAATGACGCAAGCGGTGTCGGGCCAAAGGTTGTCCAGATGCTTGTCTCAAAGGGCGTCAACGTGGTTATCACCGGACAGGTCGGCGGCAATGCCAACAAGGGACTTGAAGTCGCAGGCATCCCCACCTATGCATTCGGCGAAGCAAAGACCGTTGCAGATGCATATGCTGCATACAAAGCAGGAACACTGACCCGTATCGTCTAAAAGGAGTGTCGATTCCATTACTACCGGAATGAAGATAGTCGTAGCAAGCGGCAAAGGCGGTACCGGCAAGACCATGGTCGCGGTCAACCTCGCATGGGCATTATCACAGTCACAAGAGATCCATCTCATTGACTGCGATGCTGAAGAACCAAACGTCCACCTCTTCTATCCCGGCGGGAAGGATGAAGGACCAGTAACCGTGAAGGTGCCTGAGGTTGACAGCGAAAAATGTACCTTATGTGGTGCATGCGGAGAATTCTGCCGCTATGGAGCAATATCTGTCCTTACAGAATCAGTGATGTTTCAGGCACATCTCTGCCATTCATGCGGTGGGTGTATGCTGTCCTGCCCGGTGGATGCTATCACAGAAGTCCCCCGACGGATTGGAATGATTACCCGAAGTGAGCCATCGCCCACACTCACGGTTATCTCAGGCATCCTTGATGAAGGAGAGATTGCAGCACCGGCTGTTATAAAGGCAGCAAAAGAGGCAGGAGAATGGGACGGCGTATCAGTCCTTGACGGCCCGCCAGGCACTGCATGCCCGGTCATTGAGACGATGGAAGGCGCTGACGTCTGTATTCTTGTCACTGAATCAACACCCTCTGGTCTTGCTGATCTCAGACGGGCAGCACACCTCGCAGAGGCTCTTGGCATCCCTTCAGGAGTTGTCATCAACCGAAGTGACAAGGAGGACGGCCCGACACTCGCATTCTGCGAAGAAGAAGGGCTGCCGGTTCTCCTGACCATTCCATTTGACCGTGAAATCGCTGCAATACAGAACAGGGGTGCCATCCTTTGCTCCGAAAAAGAGGAGTGGAAAGAGGCATTTGCTCAGCTGTACGAGGATACCATTGCTATCACAGGAGACATATCATGAAGACCATCGCTGTGATGAGCGGGAAAGGCGGCACCGGGAAGACTATGGTCACCGCCGGATTTTCCGTCTTTTCTGATGAAAATCTGCTTCTTGCAGACTGTGATGTAGATGCGGCAAATCTCAGTCTTCTGCTGGAGACATCAAATACAGAATGCCGCCCGTACATGGGACTGGAATGTGCATCCATTGACCAGACCAAGTGTGTCGGTTGCGGAATATGTCAGGTTTACTGCCGGTTTTCTGCAATCAATCAGGGTGATGACGGAGTATTTTCCATCAACCCCCTGAAATGTGAGGGATGCGGCGTATGCTCCCTTGTCTGCAGGGAGGGTGCGATCACTATTGCCGAACGGCAAAGCGGAGAAGTTTGCCATTCTGATACACCCCATGGCCCTCTCTTCCATGCAGAACTCTTCTCTGGCTCCGGCACCAGCGGCAGGCTGGTCTTTGAAGTCAAAAAAGACGCACTGGAAGAAGACGCAAAGGCCCCCGCATTTCTGATAGACGGGCCTCCGGGGATTGGCTGCCCGGTGATCTCTGCCATCAGCGGTGTCGATGCCGTTGTCCTGGTAACAGAACCCGGCATCTCAGCTCTCCATGACCTCCGGCGGCTTGTCACCATCTGCAGACAGTTTGGCGTCCGGATGTTTCTGGTGCTTAATAAAGCAGATCTTGACGAGGAACGGGCAGAGGATGTCAGAGAGTACTGTACGGATGAAGGAATTGAGATCATCGGAACCATTCCTTTTGACCCGGCAATCATTGAAGCAGCGCGGCGCGGTGAATCTGTCGCAGGCATGAATACTCCGGCTGCAGTGAGTCTGAAGGAATCCTGGAAGAGACTCTCTCGCACAATGGGGATATCAGAATGAGTTACGGTGGCGGAGGAGGAAACCGTCGACGCGGACGCCCCCGCCGTGCACGAATTATTGAGACCGAAGGGATGTGGCGGTGCTATGCTCCCTGCTGTGGAAGGGGCCAACACCCCCGGGAGACAGTCACCCTTCTCCCCGAAGAGCTGGAAGCATTCAGACTGGTAGACTGTGAGGGGCTGGATCAGGAATCTGCTGCAGAACGGATGCATGTTTCCCGGCGAACACTCTGGCGTGATATCCATACCGCCCGCAGTAAGGTAGCTGATGCTCTTTCAGAAGGAAAGATCATTGCCATCCAGGATTGTGGTCGTACCGATCAGGATGTATGCATTCTTTCGGAACAGGAAGATGGAAACCTGCCGCAACCGGAAGGGTAATTATGCACATATGAGTAATAATTACATGTTAAACAGGAGCGAGAAAAATGCCAGGATTTGATGGAACCGGGCCCGGTGGACTAGGGTCACGGACAGGCCGCGGGATGGGGCGTTGCCCCCCTGTGGGAACAGTAGCACCAATAGCACCAGAAGAAGGAGCAGTAGCCGGGTCACAGGGAACTGTACCCCCTGCACCTGCCTACCAGTTTGGTATGGGTGCAGGATACGGCATGGGCCGCGGCAGAAGAGCCGGAGGCCGCGGCATGGGCCGTGGATTCGGACGCAGATAATCTAAATTAAAAACGACCGGGGAGAAATATTCTCCCTTCCAAAATAATTTTGCAGGGAATGCATCTGCATTACCTTTCATCTTTTTTTTCACATTATCATGAACTTTTTTTATGGGGGAGAGCACACCCGCTCTCAGGAATTTGTGAACCAGTGCCACACCCAGATATGATTACACTATTCCAGGGAAGAAAGAGAAGGAAATACCCAAAACAGCCACTCATTCCATTCAGACAAATAGTACAGTCAGACGAATTCCAGATTATTAAACCTGAACACGTGCCAGGCACGTATATCCATGGAATCACGCACTACACAGATATTTACCATTGCCGCAGTCGTTGCCATCTATGACTGTCGGCAGACTGATCAGGATACCTGCATTCTTTCAAATCAGGAGGCAGGAACACTGCCGCAACCGGAAGAGTAATTATGCACATATGAGTAATAATTACATGTTAAACAGGAGCGAGAAAAATGCCAGGATTTGATGGAACCGGGCCCGGTGGACTAGGGTCACGGACAGGCCGCGGGATGGGGCGTTGCCCCCCTGTGGGAACAGTAGCACCAATAGCACCAGAAGAAGGAGCAGTAGCCGGGTCACAGGGAACTGTACCCCCTGCACCTGCCTACCAGTTTGGTATGGGAGGAGGATTCGGCATGGGTCGTGGCAGAAGAGGCGGATGCCGCGGTATGGGCCGTGGATTCGGACGCAGATAATCTAAATTAAAAACCGGGAAAAACTATTTTTTTCCCTGAAAACAGGATTTTGCAGAGAATAAATCTGCATTACCTCTCACTTTTTTTCACCGTCTGAAGGGCTAATCACATGAAATCGCCACGCTCATTTTCAGAAATTGTGCAGCAGGTGCCATATTCACACACGATCGGATTATTCCGGGAAACATAACGAGATAAACCGAATTAACTGCCAATCATTGCACTCATTTGAATCAGACGAATTCCATATTATTAAACCTGAACACGTGCCAGGTACGTATATCCATGGAATCACGCACCACACATATACTTACTATTGTTGCAATTATTGTCTTCATTGCTATCATTGCCAGTCTTATACTCCTCCCGGGATTAATATACGCAGACAAACCCAGTGAAGGAGCACCGGAAACCCGTGATACAGCCTACCAGATATCAACAATAGACGCCCTCCTCCAGAGTGTATATGACGGGTTCGTTCCCATATCAGAAGTCAGAAAACATGGAGACACTGCCATCGGAACAATCGATGCACTTGACGGTGAATTGATCGCAGTGGACGGAGAGTATTATACCATCCGTTCAGATGGGGTGGCATATCCACTCGAAGACACTACAACCACCCCGTTTATCGTTACTACGTTCTTTGATCCGGATTTGACCATCCATACCGATAAAACCGAAAATATCAGCCAGTTTGAAGATCAACTGGAAGCAGGGCTCCCGTCTGCAAATATGTTTTATGCCATACGCATTGACGGCACATTTGACTATGTAAAGACACGGAGTGTCCCAAAACAAACCCGTCCCTACCCAAAACTCGCCGAAGTAATAAAAGAACAGAGTGAATTTGAATTCTATAACACAACCGGAACCATCGTCGGATTCTGGTCACCGGAATTTGTAAGCGGGCTCAATGTTCCCGGGTACCACATCCACTTCCTTACCGCTGACCGTACCAGAGGGGGGCATGTCCTTGACCTCCAGATGACAAATGAGGATATGAAACTTGATATCACCCCTGATTTCTTTATGGTTCTTCCCACAGAGGGTGATTTTTACCAGGTTGATCTGACAGAAGACCTTGGCTCCGCACTGGAAACCGTTGAGAAGAACTAAAACCCCCCTTTTTACCATTGCATCAGAACACCATAATCAAAAAAATAATAACCGAAATTCTGAACCCATTCTTCCGGGATATCTCACCATTCACAGATCAGGTGTTACCCAATCATTCTGATACACCACACGTGGAGGGGGGAGAGGGCTGCCCCCCCTCACTATCCTTTCAAAAAACAGAAAATAATACCATCCGGAAATCATAGACAAGACTTTGTTTCAGGTGCAAAATGGATTCAACTCATTTTTAAGAACTCACATGAAACAGCGATGAGCCGTAAATCAGAAAACCAGAGAGAAGTTCTGATTTATTTTTCAGTTACCTCTCCGGGCACATGTGCCGGTGGCGGAGGCAAAATTCCCTGCCGGGTGAGTTCGACCCATGCTCTGCGTGTCACCTCTGACCCGAACTCAAACTCTGACCTGAGATCATTGACATACGCCTTGCCACGGATTCTCCGGTAGAATGGATAATCCTGCAGGAGAACAGTATACGGCCGTTTCGGGGAAATATACACATATTTTGAGGTGATGAGAGCATCTTTGAGAATACTCATTGCCGTGCCGGCATCTGAACGGGGGTCAATGTAGATATCGATGATAACCATCATTTCGGTTTTTCCTGCATTCTGGCTTGCAGTGGGTTCCTGAAATATGGCATAATTCGGAATGGAGACAACCGAATCATCAGGAGTCACAACCCGGGTTGCCCGAAGGCCAATATCCGTGACCTCACCATACGTTCCACTGACCTCTATCTTATCACCGATTTGGTATGGCCGCTCGAAGGCAATCACAACGCCACCAACAATATCAGCAAAGATATCCTTTAACCCAAACCCAATTGCAGCACCGAACAAACCAGAAAATAATGCCAGTTCCGTCAGGCCTGGATCAAAGAAAACCTTCAGGATGAAATACACAGCCGATACATAGACAATGATCTTCAGAAGGGGGATGACCATCGTTACTGTTATACGGTATCTCCCTGCCTTCTCAGATATCTTTCTCAGGAGAATATCGGCCACTTTGACGATGAGGTATGCGACAACAAGTATCAGAACAACAGAGATAACAGCATCCAGATCCGGGACGATGGATGGAATAAGCGAACTTTCAGTTGCAGAGGTCACATTTATCTCTGCCATTTACCACACCATCCTGATACGTGTTACATACCCCTTCACACAGCTAAGTGCCTCGGGTTTTATCTGAAAATATCCCTTCTCCTCAACCACCAGCCCCTGATTTGTCAGCCGAAACAGGGCTTGTTTCAGATTAATCTCAGGTCCTGCAATCTCAGCCAGGTCTACCGTGCTGACTGATTCCATGGAGAGAATAATCATGAGAAGGAAAGATTCATTAATATCAAGATTGACCGCACAGGGAATACTTGGTATATCGGCAACCCGCACTGTCTTTCCATCAAATGTTGTTTCCCATAACCGTTCCGCCACACCAAAATTACCATCTGCAATCCGGATTATTTTATCAAACGCTGCATCTTCAGCATCCGCGGGATGAAGACCATTCCCCCCACCGTTTCCCTGACGAATACGCGGAATCGGTATAGTGAGAGATGTATTTGAGAATGGCAGCTTCACCATCCGTTGAGGAGCAGAAAAAAGAGGTTCCTCAGGGGGAGTTACATCACCAATAAATTCGATTTCATCTGTATACCGTGAAAGGATTAATGGTTTCAGCGTTTTGCTATCAATATCAGGCAATTCAATCGTGACTGGAAAGAAAGTATCTATATGCCGGGTTGCCTTGAGATAGGACCAGGTAAAACTATTCCATTGTGTGATGAAGAGCCGCTCCGATGTGGATAAATAATCCAGAAAAGCATCCAGCATGGTAAACCCGCCAATCTTCCTCGTAGCAAGAAAATGACAATGATCCATCACCACAATATCTTTGTGACCGGTAATTTGGGTGAGAAAATCCCTGCTTTTTACAACAGAGAAGAAAGGTATGTGAATAACACGATCCGGATGCCGGCGCCGTATCCCGTCTATCAGAATATTCTGACCGGCAAACGGATCTGCAATGACCGCAATGTGAGACGGTCGGTTACTGTCATACGCATCTACCACAGCTGTGATCCTGTCCCACTCCTCTTCAAAGAGTATTGGATGTGTTAGATCAGCGGAAAAGTCCGGGTCCATGCCCATATATCAGATAACGGTAACGAAGATTATATCCTTATGCTATTATTTTTCAGATTCCTGTTCACCCAGACCCGAAGACCACATGGATCATCGGTCACCCATCCATCTGCACCAGAAGCGGCTGCCTTCATGTATGCTTCAGGGGTGTTAAGTGTCCAGATGATAACAGACAATCCCTGCCGATGTGCCTCAGCAACCATCTCCTGCGTAACATTGTCAGTACGCGGAAGAATGGCATCCGCACCAATAGCCAAAACAGGAGAAAAAGGATTTTCACAGTCCGTTGAACAGATAAGACCTGTTTTTACACGTGGGAGGAGACGTTTAACTTCCCGGATACTCTCCAACTGAAAAGAGACAACCCAAAAGGAATCTGGATCATATTTTGACAGAACCCGACAAATGGCTTCTTCAGACCCTGATTCTTTTATCTCTGCCACAATACCACAGGACGACAGGCAGATGGTACATACATCCTCCAATGTAGGAATTGGATGACCGTCCCCCGCGTCCAACTGTTGTATCTCCAGAAGAGTCTTTTCACTGACCAACCCACTGCCGTTTGTTGTACGGTCCAGAGTGGCATCGTGCATTACCACCGGGATGCCATCTTTTGTCAGATGTACATCGATTTCCACAAATTCAGCACATCCCATCCCTTCTTTTAGGGCAGTAATACTATTTTCCGGATATACAGCACGTGCCCCCCGGTGCCCGACAATAAACATACACTCCCCATTGTGTATTCAAATCATATGAACTGACTGCCCACAGGGGTAAAAGGTTCAACACAGCAGAATATGAGAAATAGCAGAGGGATAAAGATCAGGCAAATAATTACATAGGTCCGGTCAAAATATCAGGTAACCTACAGAAAATAGACGATATACAATTGAACATACCTCCGGCTCATTACCGGGGGGGATTTCACAATCACTGTAAAGACATTCCGTCAGAACGTCTCTACCTGATTACCGAAGGATATCCGCGATAGTTGTGTCCCGGATACCGGAGCGGCAAAAAAAAGAAGATTAGTATCTTCTGTATTCGGTGCGTGGCCTCTGAGGGCGTGCTTCATCGATTCTGAGGGTGCGACCTTCGAATTCGGTCTCATTGAGAGCTTCCATTGCCTTCTCTGCCTCTTCAACGGTGCCCATCTCAACGAACCCAAATCCTTTGCGTTCAATGACACGGACGTCCTTAACATCGCCAAAATCTTCAAATATTTCTTTGAGTTGAGCTTCCGTAACTGAATACGTAAGATTGCCAACGTATAACTTGCTGCTTTCCATTTAAGTACTCCAATCTGGGATAGTATCTCAGATAGTATATACCATCTTGGCGCTCATCGGTTATATTATGTCGTGCTGATCCATGATATTTCGAGAGAAAATGAACAGAAGAAACACCCCACCACTGTCCAGACGGAATCTTTCTCATTAGGATCAACACTTCAGAAAAATATTTCCACCCAAATAACGCTACAATTCCCGTATAATTTTTGAATATATGTATTTAGAAGGCAAAATGTGTAGGCATCCCGGATAATTATCGAGAGAGCACATACCATTCCACACATTCATCTGAACATTTGGGAAGAGGAGACAGGATGATGCACCACAGACAGGCAGAATCTGCATACATTCAGTCCAAAAACCCATAAGATAAACAGAATAACGTATTTTCGAAATGAACATGAAAGTATCCGGCCTTCCATACAGGAAAAAATGGTTTGCAAGGGGTTACAGACAAATTTGAATCATTCAAAATCTATTTCCAGGCAGCAGCAACCTATTTAAGCATTGATACAACATCAGGGATCGGTGAGAACAATGGTATGTATGGGATATGCAAGCCTCTCAAAAGGTGATATTGAGAAGGTAAAAACAGTAGAGAAAGAGATGGGCGTGACATTACTTGCCTATGAAGTCCCTACCTATTCTAAACTCGGGGATGACGACATGAAAAAGATCAAAGACCTTGAAAAAGATCTGGGCCTTTCGCTTGTTGCATACGAAGTGTAAGAATCAAAATCGTCCATTTTTCCGGTTTTACTCTTTTTCAAAAAGCAACTGTGGTATTACCAGTCAGGATTCCATTTCTAAATTCACGTTTTCACTATCTAAATAGCTGGCAACCCTCAGGCAGATTGAAGAAATCGCCACATAAAAACATTTTCCCCGTTTGCCAGAAACACCGGTAATGTGTAAAATGAATGTCTTCGTTATCCTGAGGTCTCAAAGAAATGTGCTCACCTGACATCATACATGTGACACACACAAAAATTGAAACCCACTATCCATTCACCGGAAAAATCCTTCACATCTACAATCATTCATTGAATTTCACGATATCATTTCACAGAAGGACTCTACTGTTCACATCATCACTATTATGGGAAATTCGCAACAATTACTCATTTACATAAGCAAAAGGTTAACTTTAAAAAATGTGTGAAACCATAAATTCGGCGAATTTGTTAAACAGGATAATTATTATGTCAAATACAAAGAAAAAATTCGATAAAAAAGGCGCACGTGGCATGGATGAAATAGCAAAGGGCATCTTCGCCCCGATATACCCGGTCATCGCAGAGAACCTCATCAGGAGATTTGGCATTACCAAGGGTACCTGTATCGACTTGGGCAGCGGCCCCGCAACACTTTCAATTTCTGTTGCACAACAATCAGATCTTTCTGTCATCGGACTGGACTACTCAGATGATATGCATGAGGCGGCATCCCGCAATATCAAAGATGCTGGCCTTTCCGATCGAATCCGTCTCCTCTGTGGCGATGTACACGCCATGCCTCTCGATGACAACTCAGCAGATCTCATCATCAGCAGGGGTTCAATGTTCTTCTGGGATGACATCCACACCGCCTTTCGTGAAATATACCGTGTTTTAAAACAGGGAGGAAAAACCTACATCGGCGGGGGTTTTGGAAACAAGGAGCTTCGGGACGAAATATCAGCCACCATGATCAAAAAGAATCCGGACTGGAGGGAATTTAACCGAAAGAATATCTCACCGGAAAATGTAGAACGTTTCCGCACTATGCTCGATAAAATAGGCGTCCCCGAGTACGACATCATCCTCGGCGACGAAGGATTCTGGATCGTTATCTCAAAGACACAACCCGGGGCACTTGCATAAAATGCACTATCTGTGGAAACGGATGTGAAATACCGGAAGGATGAAGTGGCCGGTGTAAGATGTATTTAAACCTGAATAACACCATTGTCGAACGCTTTCCGGAATCATATCTGACGACGCTCCCCATAACCATCGAGACGATGCCAATGGTGCATTTCGCTCCGAAGTCGAAATTATTTCAGGTGAGCACCGTCGGGTGTACCTTTATCTGCCCGGGATGTATCTCAGAGACCCTGACCTCCCATGCAGATGCTGTGTGGCAGGTGCTCTTCAGAAAGCATCCCCTGAAATGGTAATAAAACGAGCTCAGGCACAGGACTGTATTGGCATTGTTTTCTGCCTGAACGACCCAACCGTCTCGGATTATTCGTACCTCACCCTGGCCCGGAAAGCAAAGGAATCAGGTCTCCTGGTGGGGTGCTCAACAAACGGTAATTTCACAGCATTATCGTATTGAGTCTAAAGGAATAACCATAAAGATTAATTTTTTCACAATAATTCCCATATTATCTGACCGTATGGCAAATCTGATTCAATTGATACAAAATCGTGGAATCGTTTCCGATTGTACCATGTAATAGTCTTTTTTTCCAAAAAAGCCCCATATTCCTGTTAATAGTAATGATATACAGTGAAATTACCACCCGGGAATGCAAGCGCAAATAAAATAGGACATATCAGCCATTTAAAGACAAAAATGACTGAATATAGAGCAATTCCCAATTATCCAGCCTCCGTCATCCAGCATAGATATAAATAGAATTGACCCATCATCCGTCATCGTATGGAAGGGATAGAGTTATCCATTCAGACACGGGCATTTCCCAGCCATGGGCGAGCCCGTGTCCATGAATCAGTATTGCCAGCTCTTGGGGTAAAAGAAGGGGACGCCGTTGAAATACAGATACCCCCTCTGAGTGAAGAAGAAAAACCAAAACGGATCACTGTTACCATCTATGCCGACACCATGGTTGAAAAAGGCATGATTCGGATAAGTCCGGAAGATATCGCAAAACTTGCAGCTGGAGAAGGTGATACGGTGCATGTAGAGCGAAAAGTTCCCATAACAGAAATGATCAGTAAAAAGGTAAACAGGACAGGAAAAGCAGTCAAAGAAGGAGCGGGCCACGTGGGAGAAAGTATCGAAAAAGGTGCAAAAGATGTTGGTGCGAAGATCATACCGGACAAAGAAAAAAAGGAACCCGAACCCGAACCCAAACCAGAGGAGTGAGTAAATAAATGACCACAGAGTCATTTACTCTTGAATGGTGGTCGTGGTTTCAGTCACTATTATGGGTCATACTCATCTTCATTGGCCTTATCATCCTCTATTACATCATCAAGGAGATACACGATGCAAAGGTGACGCCGCGACTCGCGGAGATTGAACTGGAGAAGGAGAAACTGGAGTTGATGAAACTTGATTATGCTCACAGGGGTCAGCCGTTCTTCAGGGTTCCCCCGGAAAAACTGGAGGAGATAAACACCCTTGATCAGGATAATCTCAGACTGGAAGCTGACATATTCGCAAAACAGAACGCTGTTGACCGAAGAATCCAGAGGCTGGAAAATTCGGTGAAGAGTACAAAGCTGGACCACATGGTTGAAAAAATAAAGGACGAAGAGAGAAAAATCCGGTGATGAATAATGTATGAAACAGAAGCTTACGCGAGAGAGAAAAAGCCCTCATTTACCCAGTCGCTGGCATCAGTCCCACAATCGATAAGCAGAAATCTGCCATCAATGGATAATCGGCTGGGAACATACCTGGATTCCCATATGGATTCCCTCATCTCAGAGTGGGGACTTGTTACACGCTTTACCCTTGAAGAACTGGAACAACGCCTTGATGTGGTCAGTACAGAGATTAGTGGTCTGGAAAAAGAGAAACTCATACTTAAAGACAGAGCGTCTGCCTTTGAACAGGCCCTGCGCGAAGTGGAGGAGAAATAATGGCAGGGTTTGACGATTACATGAATACCTACCTTGACCGCAGGATGAAGGATATCGTTGCAGAGTGGAATCTGGGCACAACAGCGGATTTTGGAGATTATCTGACCCGTCTACGCTTCGTTGAGGCTGATATACTGGAAATGGGAAGTTTCACACAGAAGGCGGAGGACAAACTCACAAATATGGAACAGAGACTTGAGAAAGTCAGGGAGGAGAAGCAATGACCACAGCTGAGATTCTCCTGACAATCATCGTCATTGCACTTATCGCATTCATTCTCTATTACTATTTCAAAGGCTCTGCCGGGCATATTTCAATAAGCCGGCCGATGGAAAGCCGGGTGGATGAATACCTGGACCGCCACTTTGAACATATGGTAGATGAATGGTCCCTGATGGATACCTACCAGGTGCGGACATTTCGCGAACATAATGATCCTGCACTTACCGAGGAAGAAATGCGAATGGGTAGCCTGAAAGATTTCAGGCATGAAATGACAGATACCCTCGCGGGGCTGGAGGAGCGCCTCAATGTTCTGGAAAGAGAAAACAGCAGTGAATAACAGAGTCCATGAAACGGAGCCGGAACCGTTTTATTCACGACTCAGAAAGGACATCCCTTCATTGCGTAAGCAGGGCGAACCTCCACAAAAGGATCCATCATCCTTCTCAAAATATTATTGTGATCTCTGCAACGACACATTTCCCCTGACCGGTTTACGCCAGTGTACACTCTGTGGCAGATGGTCTTGTTCGTCATGCTGGACACAGGAATTCTATGTATGCAACTCCTGCCATGGCACCTATAAACTTCACATTCAACAACCACTGCATTCTGATTTATCCGAAAAAGAGGATTAGCAGACTGAGAGATGACTCTCATATACCCGTTTTTCAATACACCCCAAAATGCATCGGTCCACAGCCTGACTTACTACGTGATATCCGGATGAGACAGCCCCCCACACTATCGGATAACTGATATAATTATGTGAGAGACAACGCTGCATGGAAACAAAGAATGTGCAATAAGACCTGTTCGATTATTTAGAAAGGCAGGGTGGATAATTAAGGCACGGAAATCCATATGTATGAAAAAGATCAGTGCGTTTGGAGAAGAAACATACAACGTCCATAAACGTCATCAGTATCATATTCCCACATTTCCTGCCGGCAGAATATCAGACACAAATTATTTCGAATCAATTCTCTCATTCTGCGACCTTCAGGGTAAACCAGATTGCAGCACCTTCTTCAGGACTTCCAGATACACGATCATCCGCATGGATGCTGCCCCCATACGTTTCAACCAGACTCCGGGCGATGAATAGTCCCAACCCTTTTCCACTCTTGCTCCCTTCTTTCCGGAAACGGTCAAAAATTAAGGGTTTCATATCATCCGGTATTCCCGGACCATTATCAGCGACACACACTCTGACATCAGACCCGTCCTGTTCTACGGTGATGGTGATCTCCGGATGCGGAGCTGCAAATTTGACACTGTTCCCCACGAGATTCATAAATATCTGTCCAATAAGGTCATCAGCAAGGACAAACACTTCTGTTCCTGAATAGTGGAATATGACATTCCCGTAGCGTACCATCTCCATCCGGATGACAGCATCCAGGCCAACCTCACGCAGGGCTGTGGTCCGTTCATGCAGCATCCGGATGGTGGAGACATTCGTGATGATATCAATACTTTGATTTACCGAGGAGAGTGATTTCTCTGCATACTCTTTTTCCTTCCCATCAAGGGAGTCAGAGATAATTTCGAGGTACCCCAATGCCCCGGTATTAGCATTGTTAATATCGTGTGCCATAATATCGAGATAGAGGTTAGTCTCATTATTGGCCACCTCGAGACGTTTGAGTAGAAAAGCTCTCTCTACCGCAGTTGATATCTCAGAACGGGCTGTTTCCAAAAATGCCTTCTCTTCATCTGAAACAGGATGACTCCGGCCATTAAAAAGGAAAATGCCTCCGACTAACTCTGCATCACAGATCAACGGGAGAATTATTCCGTTGTATATCTCAGGATTACGGAAGATGAAATCCGCTGATTCAGGGTCTCCGGAACCGCGGGAAATAAAGACAGAATTACCAATAGCAAAAGCATCACTTACCAACTTATTCCTGAGATCCGAGGCGCCAAACATCTGAATGACCGCCTTATCTTCCGGATTTTTCCCGTATAAATATCTAAACTCTCCAGAATGCCCCCCTTCTGACATAGATAATATACCCCCCATCTGATACCCAAGGAGATTTACCGTTTTTTCCAGAAGTTCTGAAAGGATCTCATCCGGATGACCTGATCCATTCCCAATACTGATGATCTGGTTCAGATGACTGAGGTTCTCATTAGAGATACGTAATTTTCCCTGTGCCCGCTGAAGTTCAGTATGCTGCATGATGGCTGCCTCATAGGCAGAGAGGAGAAAGTCAAACGTTTTCATGCGATCTGCAGGAAGATGGTAATTTTTACCATCATAGGAATAGGGGATGGATTTTGAATCTTTTTCTGCTAGCATACACCGTTTTGGAGCTGATAGCATACTTTTTACCCGGCCAATGAGGTATTCCTCCTGATACGGTTTTGTGATGAAATTGTCTGCCCCTGCCTGAAGAGCACGTGCAACATCCCGACTATCTGAGAGGGCAGTGAGCAGAATAATCGGAATATCACGGAACGTGATATTCTTTTTCAGAATTGTACAGAGTTCATACCCGTCCATAACCGGCATAATTACGTCACTAATTATAAGAGACGGTTTCCTCACTCTGACCAATTCAAAAGCTCTTTTTCCGTCCTTTGCGATCACTGCCTCATATCCGTGCCGCTTCAACATATCTCTGAGGACTTCAGCCTGAGTATGACTGTCTTCGACGATCAGGACATACATCTTTTCACCATCATTTCCGTATGTTAAAAAAGGCTCAATGGCATATTTTAATATGCCGAAAGTTGCTTCCTATGCCAAATGAGAACAGATTTTGCGATAAAAACGGCATGAATGGAAAAATATTCACCAATTAAATGCACATGATTTTTCTGATGAGATACGCCAACATACCGGTCTCATGGAATAAAGTGGCCGAAAAAAGACCATCCCATCACGTCCACCTCTGACTTCAGGCTTTTCCACTCAGACATAACGAAAATCACAGAGCAAATCGTCAAAAAGAAATGAATGAAACTATTTCTTTCGCCAGATATATCGCCTGCAATATAGAGTACATCATCCTCTGTTTTGCCTGTTACCGCATAAAACAGATATGAAATTCCGGAAAAAAGCTCCACAAATGATGCACAGATTCACCCGGAATAAACACAGAACATCTCACAGTTTCTACAATGATTAACCACTTTATTTTGTGTTTTGCCATGATCACAAGCAACTGATGCCTTGTCTGCATCCATCCGGGAGAGGCACCGTTCACGATTGTACTGTCCACCAGGGAATGCCTGCTGAGGGCAGTGTTCATGACAGGGGAGGCTGCATCCACTGCACGGAGACACGCATAAAGAGACCCCTGCCTTTACTTCAAGGTCAGCCCACAACGCCCGGAACCGTATACACGGGCCAAAACCAGGTACAAGGACAAGATTATTCCTCCCAAATACACCCAGACCAGCGAGCACTGCCGCATCTTTCAGGTAGATACCACCAGCGGAGACTTCATAGGGAATGTCATGTGCCTCCCGGCCATATTCCTCATGAAGCCATCGTGAGAGTGCTGTTGTTATCCCATAAAGAATCCGGTCTCCGGGTGTGCTTCTTCCCTCCTCCCACCAGTCCATCTCCGGGCATTTCGGGTCATGATACAGCCCAAGCACAATAACCGATCCTGATTCATGTACAAGCCCCTGTAGACCGGCACGTTGTGCAGAAGGGCAGTCGATGAGCAGGTGTGCCGGAACAACACCCGATACACTCGCACCAAGAATGAGAGCTCGCGCAAGGACTGCATCCATGATCTGACGGTCGCGTTTTTCCACATGTGTATCTTCCGGTTTCATTATTACGTCCCTGACAGAAGTTGCATCAGACTTATTGGTGAATAAATGTATGTCCTGAATGGAGGTAACTCTCACATAAGAATACCTCAATGGAAAATTACAGAGATGAGTTTGAAAGAATATTTTTGTGGCAGTTTGTTCCGGAAAAACAGAAAACTAATTCTATGCAATCTTTGATAATTACCATCACAGGTGTGAAAAACAAAGCGGAAACAACAGAATTTGAACATTCATTCGGGGGGGAAGGGAAGTAACTTCAGAAAAACCTAATCATCCCCACCAGAGTCTTCAAAGAATTTCATTCCCATCGGGACATGCTGACCAACTTCCTTATAGAAGTATTTTACGTACTTCGGGTCTGAATCTTCAATCGACTGCTGGATTGTCCGCACCAACCAGGTCGGCAGAACATCTTTTTTGTCCAGCGAATTCATAATCACGACAACTGCTTCATCCACATCAGTATTATTTTTCCATCGGTATCCCATGACACATCACCTGCTGTCCAGAGGGGTATAATGTGAAAGCTCTATAAGTAGGTTGCGGCGGGATGTCCCAAAATAACAGATCTGAGGCATAACCCCCTAATCACCCTGCCAGAAAAGCAGAACAATCATCAAAGCCTGCAAAAAAAAGAGTAGTCACATATCAGAAAGGGAGAATCACTCTGCGTACCAATACAACCCTGGCGAAGCACAAAAGAAACAAACGGCATATCAGGGATTTTAAATTTAAATTCGAGATAATAAAACAGAGCAGATATCCAAAAAGGATAATTCATCAACCCTTCACCGTGATGGGGCGGCCTCAATTCAGATCCCAAAAAAAAGGTTATGAAAACAGAATTCTCCAAATATTACCACATGGCTCACTCTGCATTAGTAATGTATATTCTTATTTTCCGGACTCAGTAATTTCATCAACGATGATTTGTGCACCAAAAACGGACCCATCCCTGGAAAACGGCGAAATATAGCCTCTGAAGAAGATCGTTTTCCCCCATTTTGACAGATATTTGACAGGCATATAATTTTCCTGCACACCTGTCTCGATAACCCGTTTCAGAATATTGGTTAATCCAGTGTCTTCCAGAGGTGGAAATGTTAAAATATTTATATTTCGGGTCTCCTCTATCCCAGGCGACCCCAATATCTCAAGCATCTTCAGGTTGACATAGTCGATGGTTCCCTCACAGTCACAGGTGACGATACCGACCGGGGAGTTCTCTGCAAGGGAGCGATAGCGCTCTTCACTCTGGCGCAGTGCGTCCTCTGCCTGCTTGCGCCAGGTAATATCCCGTGATACACCAATCACTCCGGCCGACTCCCCATTGTAATCGCGAAGACAACGGACTGAATTCTCCACCCAGATGGTGGAACCGTCCTTACAATACTCCTCTGTTTCAAAGAGGATGACTCGTTTTGGATCGGCAGTCCCGGCTGCACTAATTGCCAGTTCTTCCTGAAACCGTCGCACTACCCGTTCGCAGGATGCCGGAGTCATCTTCTCTTCAAGAGACTGGGCCAGATCCTCTTCAGCCGTGAAACCCCGCATTATTTCACCCGACGGGCTGGCATATGTCAGATTAAATTCCATATCAAACATCCAGATATTATCCGCCACATTATCTGTGATAAACCGATATCGCTCCTCGCTCACCCGCAGTGCCTCCTCTGATCTCCGTCGGGACACGGCATAATGTATCTTATTGATGAGCTCAGCAAACTGCGAACGGGGGTCACCCCCTTTCTGAATATAAAAATCGACACCATTGTTGAGCGCTTCGATGACTACTTCTTCGCGACCCCTCCCGGTAAAGATCAGGAATGGGATGGTATTTCCTTCAGCCCTGAGATATTGAAGAAATTCAATCCCATTCATGTCAGGCATTTCGTAGTCAGAAATAATTGCGTCAAACGGATTTTCCACAAGTTCCCGGATACCATCCTTTGCACTGGAAGCTATGGTAACAGCAAAAGTTCCGGAATGCTCCAGATACTTTTTGCTCATTTCAAGAAGTGCAGGTTCATCATCCACATATAAGAGGGAGATTGCCTGTGATTCAGTACCCGCTGATGCCATATTGTACAAACAGTTCACCATTCACACATCTTAACAGTTGGGAAGATGGCATCACAAACCGGAGTATTATGTATCCATTCGTGAAAAAAACAGGATCAGGGATATAACCGTACAATCGTCAGTCTGCAACCTAAAAGAAGGAAAACTCAGGAAAACATGATAAACAGGAGATGAGGAAAAAAGAATGGTTCAGAGAAAACAGTATAAAACCCATGCGGTCATTTAAATACTTCCCCATGAAATAAAGATTCAGACTCCTTTTCCACGGCAGGTTTTCCCGGCAGCAGAAACGCATTACCAACGATAAAGGAATCATACTAAGGACACACCGGTATATGACATCCATACACCCGTTTGAAACAATCGACAGGATAGAACTTTCCCACCTGACGAAAACCTACGGGGATGTCACCGCAGTATCAGATGTAAGCCTTGATGTCATCGGAGGAGAACTCCTGGTATTGATCGGGGGGTCGGGGTCAGGCAAGACGACAACGCTCAGAATGGTCAACCGTTTGATTGAACCGGATTCGGGCATAGTCAGAATTAATGGCACTGACATCAGGGAATTTGATGAAGTCAGACTCCGGAGAAATATTGGTTATGTGATTCAGCAAATAGGCCTCTTTTCCCATATGAATGTCGGAGATAATATTGGTCTCATCCCAAAAATTGAAGGGTGGGGCAAAGAACAAATCGATGCACGTGTACACGAACTGCTTGAGATGGTCGATCTTCCGCCGGAGATTTTTTCAGCACGGTATCCACGGGAACTTTCGGGAGGTCAGCAGCAGAGAGTGGGTCTCGCACGGGCACTTGTCATGAATCCGTCTCTCTTCTTAATGGACGAGCCTTTCGGCGCCCTCGACCCAATTCTACGGAAACAACTGCAGGAAGAGTTTCTCACCATTAAATACGATATTGGCCGGACAATCATATTCGTCACCCATGATATTGATGAGGCGTTCAAACTCGGTGACCGTATTTGTATCATGCATGAAGGAGAACTGGTTCAGATAGGGACACCCGAAGAACTGATCTTTCATCCGGAAACAGATCAGGTTGCGCACCTCGTCGATGCCAACCGAAAATACCGGCATATCGAAACTTTCACGGTACATGATCTGATGTCACCACTTTCAAAACGAGAATTCTATGAGGCTAATATGCCAGTTTCAGAGGCCATGGCGAAGATTCTTTCAGACGAAACAGGGATTGCAGTTGTCATGGAAGGAAATAATTTACGGGGAACAACCAGCCGGCAGAACATTGTCAGAAACAGGAAAAAAAATCTTTTGCTGGGAGATATCACAACAGAGCCCATCACTGTCACACCGGAAGATGCATTAGTCCCGGTATTGCAGAAGATGAAGACAAAAAACGCATCATCAGCACTTGTGATAAACAGGGAAGGTGAGGTGACAGGAATGCTTATTCCGGACAGTGTCCTCTTCCATATCATTTAAGCGGAGGAAATGTGAGGAGATGATTTTTGATGACGTAACCGCTGTCTGGAATCAGTTTAACCTGACAGAAAGAACCATAGAGCATCTCTGGATGTTCTCTATAGCCCTCACCATATCAGTTATCCTCGGCATCATCCTGGGAATCATACTCTACCAACATAAGAAATATGCAGAACCGGCATTAAACGGCCTCAATGCCCTTGAGACATTTCCGGACATGGCATTACTGGTTTTACTCATTCCCGTTGCGGGAATCGGAGAAGTTCCCACCATAATTGCCTGCATCATCTATTCTCTGCTACCTGTTACTCGAAACACCTATACAGGGCTTGTATCCGTACGGCCTGAAATCCTTGAAGCAGGAACAGCCATCGGCCTGACCGAGGCTGACATTGTCAGAAATATTCGAATCCCGGTCTCACTGCCGATGATTGCCGGAGGAATCCGGATTGCAATCGTCTTTACGATGGGGATCGTCACTTTGGGAGGCATCATCGGTGCCGGGGGACTGGGTGCTCCCCTGCAGACAGGCATCGTCCTCCTCCTCCCGGACGTAATTATCGTAACCGGCCTGTGGGTAGGCATTCTTGCCGTTATCTTTGACGGGTGTGCAGGAATGATTGAAAAGCGGCTGACAGTGAGGTATGGTGAATGGTAGCGTTGGAAGCCGTTTTGACTGCCACTATTCAACAGGTGATTCTCGTTTATACCTCACTTGCAGTGAGCATCACACTTGGAATACCTCTTGCTGTTGTCGCACTCAATTCCCACAAGCTGGAAAAAATTATCATAACCTTTGCAAACCTGGTGCAGGCAATCCCAACATTTGCTGTGGTTGCAATTGTCGTCCCTCTGATGGGAATCGGATTCTGGCCGGCCATCTTTGCCATCATGCTGCGGGCCCTGCTGCCGATTGTCAAAAATACCTGGATTGGACTCTCATCTGTTGACCCGGCATCCATTGATGCTGCAACAGGACTGGGTCTGACCAGGTGGCAGACCACCAGATTCATCCGGTTTCCGCATGCATACCCCCCGATGTTTGCCGGCATCAAATTTGCAGCTATTCTTGCAAACAGTGTCGCCATATTAACGGCAATCATCGGCAGCGGAGGTCTTGGCACGCTGGTATTCGAAGGCCTTGCAGGCATCAATATCACCACGATGCTTGCGGGAGCCCTGCCGGCAATCTTTATTGCGATCTTTCTGGATGTCTCTTTTACCCGTCTGGAATACCGACTGACCGCAGGCAGATGATACGGGAAACGAGGGTGGCCCGGTCTCACAAATATCTCCCTCCCAGAATAACACATATATGCCTTCATCTCCATATCCGGTGAAAGGGGATATGTGTGAAGAAAATTGCATTAGGGGGAAGCATTCTGATGGCTGCCATTTTGATTTTTCTGTGTGTTGCCGCAGGATGTTCTGAGACAGCAGGGAGTACAGACATTGCAGGGCCAGAGGATACCTCTACCATTGTCATCGGGGGAAAGCCATTTAATGAACAGTACATCCTTGCTGAGATGCTTGGGCTGCTCCTGGAAGAACAGGGATATAAAACAGAGATCAAATCAGGAATGAATGATATCACCCTCTATGAGGGCATCAAAAAAGATCAGATTGACGTCTATGTCGAATACACCGGAACCGCGTATTCACAACTACTGAAACTCCCCCCCCTTGAAACATGGGATCCGAACGTGGTGTATACAGACGTTGTATCCGGACTTTCAGAAGATGGAATAACCGTTCTCTGCAGACTGGGATTCAGGGACGACTATACCATTGCTGTCAGGCAGGACTGGGCAGATGAAAACAGTGTCCGGACAATTGAAGATCTTGTACCATATGCAGGCGACATGGTCTTTGGAAGCGATCTTGTGTTCCATGAACGGGAAGATGGTCTTCCCAGAATTGAGGAAGTATACGGCATCGCCTTCAAAGATGTAAAATCCATGTCTCCGACACTGGTGTATGAGGCAATTGCAAACGAACAGGTAGATGCGATTCCGCCCTACACAACCGATTCACGGGTTGACCTGTATGACCTTCAGACGCTGGAAGATCCAAAAGCAGCGCTTCCGCCGTATGAAACAATGATTGTGATGCGTGATGAAATCGCAGAAATTGAGAAAATCACGGCAACACTGCTCGTTCTTGAAGACAGAATCGACACCGAAACGATGCGCAGTCTCAATGCAGAGTTTGATATCGACAAACGTGATGCACGGGCAATCGCACGGGATTATCTTGTTTCTGAAGGACTTATTTCCGGTTGATTCCGGATGGTATTATTCAGAACCGCCACTGATTCCATCTCTTTTTTGCAGGAAACCCATGGAACAGGGAAAAACGGGTCAGGATTAATATCCTGTTTTATCTGTTCAGACGGGTGTCACAATCCCTGTCAGTCAGTAATACGGAAGAGTTTGTCTCCAGGCTTTAACGGAACACATATTTTAATGCCACAGTGTTCTCCTCTGCCAACTGACGGGACAGACTCATGATTTATTTGCATCTCCTCAATTACATGATAATGTGCAGGGGTTTTTTTGCCATAGATTAAGATTTTATCACCAATTTTCAACTCACCTGCACGAATTGCAAATTCTGCAACCTGAATTTTAGTGTAATAGTTAACCACTTCGCCGCAATAGCACTTTGACGCTTTTGTGGCAGGCCCCCCGCTAATCCAGTCCGGACTAAGGCCTTTGTAAAAACCTTCAGAAAATCCTCTGTTATAGGTTTTTGCCAGTTTTTCTTTGAGCAAAGCACCAAGTTCTCGCGAATATTCGCCGGATTCTATTGCGTCCAGTGCTCTTCGGTAACAGGAAACGGTTGTCTTCACATATTCAGGAGGCCGAATTCTCCCTTCAATTTTAAACGACCGGATGCCGGCATCAATCAATTCAGGAAGGATCTCAATCGAGCACAGATCTTTTGGACTGAGGACATAATTGTGACCCAGAATATACGCATTGTCCTCATCCTCCACATCCGTTATTCTGTAGAGTCTCCGGCAGGGCTGTATACACTGACCCCTGTTTGCAGATTTCTTAAACGTCTCCTCTGAGAGAAAACATCTGCCGGATACACTCACACACATCGCACCGTGAATGAAGGTCTCAATAACACAGTCCAGCCCATCGTATTCTGCCTGTCTGCTGATGTCAGCAATATCTGTGAGAGAACATTCCCGCGCCAGAATAATCCTCTGTGCCCCTAATTCGGCATAGAACCTGAATGCCTGATAATTTGAAACACTGGCCTGGGTTGAGAGATGAATGGGAACACCTGCTTCTTTTGCCAGACGAAACACTGCCATATCCCAGCAGATAATGGCATCCACCCCGGCATTTTGGGCAGCCGATACCACCTGTCCCACTTTCTCCAGTTCGTGATTGTAATAGATGGTATTGAGTGTCAGGTATCCCCTGACCATGTGTTCCTTCAGATACCGCATAACAACGGGCAGTTCATTCATCTCAAAATTGCCTGCGTTATCCCGCATGTTCATATTTTTAATGCCGAAATATACAGCATCGGCACCATTTTCCACCGCTGTTTTTAAACAGGACCAGTCACCGGCAGGTGCCAGCAGTTCAGTTTTTTTCATGGGTTTGCATCACACACACTTGATAGATAATCGTCTTCACAGTCATTTGAAAGGTTCGGCAGTCATTTTTCAGACGCTGACTCCAGTGCCCGGGCCAGCGGTGACCGCCCTCTTCTCTGCATAAAAATCAGACACCCATTTTGTTTCTGAACCTGTAGCCATCTTTTGGTACAACAATCTCAAAACGTGCACCTTTTCCTTCTGTACCTGTCTCAGATATCAAAATACCAGTAATATCAAGAATATTTTTGCTCAGGAACATGCCAAAACCGGTGTTTGACCCTACGCCACGCTCAAATATTCTCTCCTTCATATCACCTGCAACACCTGCTCCGTTGTCCTCAACCACAACAAACCCCTGTTCTTCCTTTTCATAGAAATAAACGCTGATTTCAGTCACATGCCCCCCATGTCTGGCTGCATTTTCAAAAAGATTATAGACAGCCTTGTTAAACATCGGATCTGCATAAATTTCCACTCCACCGGTGTCAACCATCACCGTTAGATCCTTTGCAGCTATCTGCGATGCAACTGAATGAACCACACATTCTACCAATTGCCATGTCGGGCTATGTACACTGACACTCTCATAATCACGGGCAAATGCAATTAATTGTTCAATCGTTTCAGTGGCCTCAATCATCGGCTGAAGATAATCCCGGAGAGTATCTTCATCGATCTCATCTATCAGCATTTCTTCATACAGCGTAATAGCAGAAAGCTGGTTGATTATATCATGACGAGTAATGGACGAGAGGAGGCTGAGTTTTTTGTTCACTTTTTTCAGAGTATTTTCCGCCTCAATCCGGCAAGTAATATCCACATGAACCCCTACTGCCCGGTGGGGGATTCCCTCGTCATCAACTTCGTACGACTTACCCCTGCCTGAGATCCATTTCCACTCACCATTTTTTGTCCTGAGGCGAAATATCTCCACATATGGCTGAGCATTCTGCACATACTCACGAATTTTAGGAAATATCTGTTCATAGTCATCCGGATGTACCAAATCAACCCATGCCGAAAGGTGCATGGGTAGTTCCCCAGGTTCATATCCCAGCATTGTGTAATAGCGGGGACTGAAATAGACATCATCGGTATCAAGGTTCCAGTCCCAGAACCCATGATCGCCCGCATCCATTGCCAGTTCCAGACGCTCCCGGGTATTACGCAATTCTTCCTCGATATATTTCCGATCAGTGATGTCAACCATCGTTGTCAGCAGGCAGGGAATTTCACCAACCATAATATTGTCCACAGAAAATAAGCCGTATCGGAGAGCCCCATCCTTTGTAATGACCGGAACCTCAATATTCCGCACCTCCCCTTTCTCTTCAAGCGTGCACAGGGCATGAGATCTGTCCTCCGGAAACGTAAACAGATTCAGATCACGTGCATTTTTCCCGATAATTTCCTCACGGGTATACCCCATCGTCTGAAGGAAGGTATTATTCACCTCCAACCACGTTCCATCCTGTTTTTTCGAGATTCCCATCAGGGCCGCATTGGAATGGAATGCCGCAGAAAATTTCTCCTTGGCAAGCTTAAGTTGGGAAATATCCTTACTGGCACCGAAGATAACAGGTTTTCTGTCCCATTCGCCCCTCTTCATCGTGGTTTCCACCGTTATAACACGGCCTTCTTTTGTCATAATCGGCACCAGATGCGAACCGGATATACCTGCCAGTATGTCCCTAATGATACGCCCTGCTTCGTCCCTGTGTTCCGGGGGACACACCGCCAGTACCGTTTGACCAAGAAGTTCTTCCTTTGCGTATCCAAACTGTTGGATGAATGTCTCGTTGACTTTAAGAAGTAAACCCTGTCCATCAATCACAAAAAGAAAAGCATCAATGGTATTGAAAAATGTCTCAAAATTGCACTTGGCCTGCACAACTGCCCTTTCTGCCTCCTTCCGTTCAGAGATATCCCGTATAAAGCCACAACCATAGTCCTCACCTTCAAATCTCAGAATTGTTGTGCTGACTTCAACAGTGACAGGTACTCCATCTTTTTTGCGAATTTTTGTCTCAAAAGTGAGAAACCGATTCTCATTTGTTTTATCCCATGCCTCCCTGAAATCCCGGGGAGAGAAATCGAGATCCAATTCAGGAACAGACATAGTGAGGAGTTCTTCCTTTGAATAGCCAAACATATGAACAGCAGTCTTATTGACTGAAATGAACCTACCATCAAAATCAGTCCAGAATATGGCATCAGCGGCATTATCTGTTGTAAATTTGGTGAATCTGGTTCTTTTTTCCGCTTCTTTGGACTCAGTAATGTCTATGAGGGAGACTATACTCTTCCTCGTACCCGGAATCATTGCGACGGTAAGAGAAATAGTCCTTATATCACCATTTTTATGAATCAGCCTGAATTCGTAGTTTTTTAATACTGAATCAGGACAGGTCTGCCTAAGCCGGTGAAATTCCAGCATTATTTTTCTGTCTTCTTCTGCAATCAGTTCAGACAATATTACATACCCTTCCAGTTCATCTCTGGAATACCCACATAGCTGTATCATCTCTTCATTTACATGAGATGCCGTGTTATCCTCTTCAAGAATCAGCATCGCGGTTCCGGTATTCTCAAACACTGTCTGATAAAGCCCCTCTGCCCGCCTGTAATCAGTTATATCCCGTATGGACTCGATAGCACCCGTAACATTGCCATCTGCGTCATAGAGTGGCGAGGCAGTGAACCACAGATGTGCTCCATCACCCCCGTGAAGAAGTGGAGACAATGCCTCAGCCCACAGTTTATTTCTGTCTTCACCGTTCAGCACCAGATATGGAACCTCTTTCTCCATATCTTCATGAAGAACCAGATCAGCGAGGCCCGGATAACGCCTGCCGAAAAACGGGAGAGCATATTCGTAGTCACTCTTTCCAAGCATCTTTGATGAAGGGATACCGGTCATCTGCTCTATTGCACGATTCCATGCAATCACCCTGCCTTCTGTATCTATTGCAAAGGTGGCATCAGGCAGGAAGTTGAGAACATCTGCCATCCGTCGCTCATGCTCAAGGAATCGCTTCTCTGCACGGTTCTTCTCAACCGCCTTCCGGACAAAGTTCCGAAGTTCGCTAAACTGGACTTTTGCCTTTCCACCTTTCTGAAGGTAGTAATCAGCACCGGCATTGAGCGCCTCGATGGCAACCTCTTCCCTGCCCCTGCCGGTGAAGATGATAAAAGGGGTGGTGTTTCCTTCAGCCCGGAGCACTCTCAGGAATGCAAGACCATCCATCCCGGGCATCTGATAATCAGAAACAATTGCATCATACTCCTGTTCCTGAATCTTTTTCAGCCCATCCTTTGCAGATGACGCAGTATCTACTTCATAATCTCCGGGACGTTCCAGATATCGTTTGGTAGAGTCAAGCAATATGGATTCATCATCGACGTATAAAATAGATATTTTGATGCCAGAATCTACCATTATGAATTAACCTCAGAAATATTACTATAATGGTGGTTAAATGTAAATTAAACGTTTCATTTGCAGGCATTCACAAAAATACTCTGCAGTAAAAGTAGTTTAATTGACATGGGGTAAGGAGAGGGTAAGACAGAGGAACAGGGCACACATGGTTATTGGCAGCGGCTGTGCGGTAGGCGACACCGACACCATCGGGGCCGGGAATCATCGTGGTGTCATAGCGGTCGTCATCGACAAGTCCCTGCTTTAGCCAGATGAGATTCGTTGCACCAAATAGCCGCCAAAATTCATTTTCAAACTCTTCACGGGCCAGATTCGGATTCCGCTGAAATTCACATGCCTCGGTGGTGATGAGCATGCCCTTTCCATTGAACTCACAGTCCCCTCCTTCACTGACGATCCGCATCATGACACTATCCAGCCCCATGTCAGCTGCCACATCGCGGTCAATTCGTTCCATCATGCGTGCCTGCACATTGCTTTGCGCGAAGTAACCCCAGCAGTTAAACGCACAGTCAACAATCCGCTTCTCTCCCTCACCGTTGGTAGTGAATATCGGCCCAAAATCACGCCAGTAGAGCATGGGGAGAGAGAGGGAGAGAATCAAACCAATTCCAAAAATCAGGATTATACAGGGGGAAAAAGCCCGATTCCCACACAATGCGACTGATTTTATATCCGGATCAATATCCCGTTCAGGACATCATTGTACAAACTGAATGGTATGCACCAGTTCTGATATCATTTTTTCCGTGAAATACGCATGGGTATACCCTGCCAGGACATTCTGAAAATAAATTCCGTCTTTGCCATCTTCAATACCCCGGCCCCGCTTTAATTCGAGGGCATATCTGACATCTGAGGCGGCATGCACTCTGGTATAGTGGAATTCATGCCCGCGGTAGGCGGTGCCCCGGGGAAAAAGAGCGTCTGCAGCGGTGCACTCCGCGTCCACGTATCCCAGTGCCTGAAACCGATCCATCTTCACGGTCTCCGCCGGTATGACGCCGCACATCTTTGCTTTTTTCCCGTCCATCTCAATACTATCGGTGAGATATATGAGGCCACCGCACTCTGCATAGATGGGCATGCCTCTCTCCACGGCCTTTTTCACCTCATTCCTGCAGGGTGACTCTTCCAGTTCAACGCAGTGAAGTTCAGGATACCCACCGCCAAAGTAGAGGGCATCCACCTCGGGCAGGTGGTCGGTGAGGGGACTGAAGAAGACCAGTTCGGCACCCTGTCTTCGTAGCATATCAAAATTATCCGCATAATAGAAGCTGAAGGCCGCATCACAAGCCACCCCAATCCGAACAGATTGTGCCTGACCATGACCTTCGGTTTCACTGCCTAAAACAGCGAAATTACTCTCTGCAATCCCTATTATAGCATCGACATCACAGTTGTCCTCCAGAATATTACTGAATTCAGAAATTGAACTGGTTTCATGTGCCATCTGGAGACCCAGATGCCTGCTCTCAACACATTTCTCCCTATCCCAGGGAATATACCCAAACGCAGGAGCAGCAAGAGACGCCGCAATCATCTCTCCGTGCCGTTTACTTCCGACCCGGTTGAATATCACTCCACCAATCTTTACATTCGGATCAAATGTGGCAAACCCCAACACCTGCGCATTGACACTGCGTGAAGCGCCTTTTGCATCAACGACAAGAATGACCGGACAGCCGAGGATCTTTGCGACATGGGCGGTGCTGCCGGTGTCTTCCCCTTCAAGTCCGTCAAAAAGACCCATGACACCTTCAATCACTGCAATATCGGCACCATTGGATGCCTGCCTGAATGTGTCAATGACCCCTTGTTCCCCCATCATATACGGGTCAAGGTTTCGCGACGGTCTTTTGCATATGGCCGTGTGATGGGTGGGGTCGATAAAGTCCGGGCCCACTTTAAACGGCTGGACACTGAGCCCCCGTTTCACGAAAGCAGCCATCAATGCTCCGGATATGGTCGTTTTACCGCATCCGCTGTGGGTGCCGGCGATTATAATGGCGGGAATCATCGTAATCAGGTATTGGCTGGAAGAATTATTTTTCTGTTCCTTTGGTCTCATCTTCCTTTGACCTCCTGGAGAGGGGCGGATTGTTTTTCCCATTCTTGTCATAAAAAAACGACAGGATTCCGTGGGGGAGGGAAGGGCGAACTCCTTCTCCCCCTACACCGGCACCTGAGATGAAGAAGGAGCATGCCTGATTCTCATACCGGATCACCCTATTTGACCCCAGATATAGGAGAATCGGGGGGCAAAACGAGCATATTTTTTGTGATTATTTGTTGCCGGAAAATGACGGTTGTAATACCTGTTATTTGCTGAAATTACTATCTATTGCAGATTAATACGGGGTCGTTATTGACCGGCATTTCGGGAGGACATATGGGTTGTCTCTGGTTGAGATCGGCCCTCTCAGGCCTTCTGTGAGGACCAGTTTTTTCGAGTTGCAGGCCCATTTAAAGGCTATCTATCCGTTGCTTAACCGGATGGCAGGATTTTACCGGGCAGAAAAAAAAGCCCATCCCTAAAAAATCAGTAGGGATAGAATACAAAAAAGAGCAGACAAAGAATAAACAGTGCCCAGCCTGCAGGATACACCTCTTTTGCCTGTCCGGTAACAGCCTTAAAGACCGGGAAGAGCACAAAACCAGCACAGAGTCCAACTCCCAGATTCCCGGTAAAGATCATCATTGTAATAACCGCGAATGCTGGGATTAATTCGGTGTAATCGTGATAGTCGATCTTTGCAAGGGGGCTCAGCATAAGCATCCCGACAACAATAAGTGCTGGCCCTGTCGCTGCAGCAGGAATGGCTGCAAAGAGTGGATAAAAGAAGAGTCCGAGTGAAAATAGAGCGGCCACGGTCAGCGCCACCAGACCAGTTCGTCCTCCGGCAGCCGTCCCTGCACCCGACTCAAGGAATACTCCTGCAGTTGTCGTCCCGAAGAGGGCCCCTGCAATGGTTGCAAGCGAATCAGCGGCAAAGGTCTTTTCTATCTCCGGCAGGTCACCGTTACCATCGGTCAGTCCCGCCTGCGTTGCAATGCCAAGAGAACCGCTCATGGTAAAGAAAAGGTCCATGGTAAACATCGTCAATAGCACTGAAACCATTCCCCATGACAGAGCACCCACAATATCAAGTTGCAGGAGAACAGGCGCAGGGTTTGGGGGAAGAGAGATGATGGCATCAGGCAGCGGTGCAATTCCGGTGGAAAACGCGGCTGCGGCAGTTGCAAGAATCCCTATCAGAATCGCACCCCGCACCCCACGTACCATGAGAATACCCATCAGGAGAAATCCGCATATGGCGAGAAGAACGGTTGAAGACGTGAGATCTCCGGTCTGAAGAAGAGCAGTTCCCTCTCCCCCCACCACTATTCCCGATGTGGTAAGCCCGACATAACTGATAAACAGTCCGACACCCACCACAAAACTGTATTTCAGGTTTTTTGGCACGGCATAGGCAAGGATGGTGCGACCCCCGGTGATGGTCAAAAGAAAGAGAAGGATACCGGAAAGAAAGACAGCACCAATTGCCGTCTGCCAGGAGTAGCCGAGCACCCCCACTACGGTGTAGGCAACAAAGGTATTCGTCCCCATATACGGTGCCACTGCAAACGGCCGATTTGCATAGATGCCCATGATCGCACACCCAAAGATGGCAGATAAAATCGTTGCAACCATTGCAGGCCCAAACGGCATTCCCGCCGCCTGGAGAATCGCAGGGTTGACGACGATGATGTATGCCATCGTCATAAACGTTGCAGCCCCGGCCAGGACTTCGGTTCGGAAATCGGTACCGTATTGATCAAATCTGAAATATTCTGCGATTCTCATATCTACTGTTCCGTATCCTGAATGTCTTTCATATTCAGGAGATAGATGTTCGCATTAATTTTTGTAAACACAAAATTACTTGTTTTTTGCACAACCAAACACGGACCTGACATATGCCAGAATGTTCCCATTTCAGACGGCAGATATCAATTATAAATCCATAGATTCACAGTTCTGAGAATCGTTCAAACACCAGAGTCCATACCGTACGACAGAGTTTCCGGTATCTGCACCAGCATCCGGGAAATGCACGCGAAAAATACAGGGGATTCAATCCATTAATTAGGACAGGTGATCACCCCCCGAAATTAAAAAAGACTATCAGAAAAAAATAGCTCAGTCATACAGCCCTATTGCGAGATTATCATCATCATCCCAGTCATCTTCAGCATCCTGCAATCTTCTGCCGGACTCTGTCATTGAGGAAAATTGCTGATACATCTCCGTTCTTCTAATATATGCTTTGACGAGGATGAATCCACAAATCAGCGCAAAAATGCCAAGACCATCCTTTCCGAGCGCGATGAGAAGGAGAATCCCAAAAATGAACAGTACGACATCCATCACTGTACAGTTTTGGATGAGAGTATCTTCCATATATATTAGATACAGATTCTGAAAAAAATAAAGGTAGTTGTCGATATGTTAGATTTATCCATCAGAGAGTATCTCTTAATAATCGCTATATTGGCAGGAAACATTTCTGACCGAATATTTACGGGATTCACTCACTAAGAGCCTAAATATATAAGATACCTAATACCCGGAGAATACATCATACTCCATCTCAGTAACTCTCAGTTTGACATAGGAGAAATTACCATCAGGAAGATTCCACTCTCCCATAATTTCCATCGGGACGTTCAGCCCGTTTTTCTCCTGATAATCATAATAATATCCTGTCCATTTGTCTGCAGAAAACTGATTCCCAACTGTCCGGAATCTCTCTTCGGTTGTGACTTTTGTGATTCGTCCCTCTTCATCAAAGGAGAATTCAACGCTTGCCACATTTTCTCCATCCGTGATGACGGCTTTGGCATGGGAGGAATCGATGGGCTCCCAGGTGATATGCTCCTCATTCAGGAATGCCGTGGGAAACCACGGCATCTCGCCAATATATCTGTGAAGGCTTGAGACATCTATCTCCGGACCCTTTGCATCGGCAACAGGTATCGTTGAGAAGATTTTTACCAGCATATTCCCCTCCCCTCCATCATATTTATCCCTGACATCGATCCAGAACAGGGACCAAAACTGAATTTTCGCATGCCAGATAAATGCAGGAAAACCAGCAGAAAAGTATTGTTCGGCTTCAACCGGCATCCATACACCTGCAGGGTCTGTCCTGAACTCTCCGGTCTGTTTCATTCTTGCAAAACGGACAGGCTCTGCTCCTTCAGGCAGTGAATACCGGACATATCTCTGAACAGGTTCCGGGAGGAAATCGATTCTCTCGCCCGAAAGTGATTCTGTTTTTGTCTCTTTTGCACGCTGGGAGAGGTCTGAAATCTCATCCCCCACATTCCTCTGAAAGGAAAGGCTGCAAAATGCAACCACTATGACGAATAAAATGATGATGATACTTGCAATAAAAAATAATATAGTAACGTGTGACACACCCCAGAACCCCCTAAATATTCACAATCGTTGCACGAACACGATGGAGGACATTTATTCAGAGGACATATAGTATGATGGATAAAAGGGTGTTCTGCCGAACTTCAGATATCGATGCATAAAATATGAGTGAAGCAGATGGGTTATCTAATCTTTTGATATTTTCAAACCTTATTTTTTGCACCGACGGATTTAGTAAACACCCTCACCCGTCACCAGAACACCCTTCACCCAGTATGTCCCTTCAGCCTCCCCGGTGAACTCAGGGTATATGTTCTCCCGGTATACATTCCTCCGCCAGCCAAGTACCCACCACTGGTTTGACCCCTCAAATTCAGAGGAGATGATGAGGACATTATCATCACCGGCAGTATATGAGAGAATGAACGGCACCTCAATGAAAGATCCGAAAGCGCCTTCGCTCAGATAGTAGCCATCAGTCATCCCCCCGTCTGAACGACTGAAATTTTCCAGAATCCGGTAGGGCATGAAGAGCGGCTCTTTGCCCACTGGCGATTTGGTATCTATCTCATGCCCGACATCGGTTTCATACATATGAATCTCCATTGCCACAAGGACAGGTGTATCTTCTGAATACCGGTTGGAATATACGCGGGTCGGGTGGGGTAGTTCGGACTCGTTTTGCCCCGGCATAATCGCAATCGGTTCAATATAATTTTTGTATATTGGGTCAATTCGGTCAGCTGATATATTCAGCATGGGAATCCCGTTTACCTGCTCTATTTCCGCAGATATGTTTCCGTCCCGGTCAAAGTTATTGAAACTGACACGGGACATATTGATGACCGTTTCATTCTGTCCGGTATCCGCATTGTAATACGAAGGAACCGGAATCAGAAGAGTGACATTGTCAATCGGCCCGGATGTGGAAAGAGTCAGGCTGTAGTCATAAACCGGTTGTTTGTCTTCAGCAGCGGAGATGCCAATATATCCTATGATGGCTGCAAAGACAAGTATGAGAAAAACAATCAGAACAAATACCGCAATGATTATTTTCCCCACTATATTCAGAAGATCCACCATAATCAGTTATCTTATCTGAGAGGAGCGATAATTATTTTCATATCTTATTTCAGACCAGGAATTTTTCGAATCTGTTGCACAGCATGTCCCGATGTATCAGAATTACGGTAACTACGAGAACACACCTGCCGTCCTGATTTCGTTAAATGTGACCCTCATTCGCTTTTTCGTTGATAATGTGATTGCTGTTTTTCGTCCTATGTTTCGTCACGTACAAGCGAAGCAGCGATTTTATGGCCACTCCTTTCAGAATTCGTCATACATGAGAATTCTTCATAGCCAATTATCATGCACTTTACGGAAATAATCGAGATTCCTGAAACATAAGTTAGCAGTATTAAATCAACACAAATATTTGATTAATATAAATAAATTCTAAATTCGATTTAATCCGGATAAAATGACCGGAAAATGCCCCTACACCCATAATAAACTATATCGGACAGGATTTCCAAATTATAAAAGATTCGGATAGAAATATTCAGAACGGTGCGTGATTAAATATGTCAAAGACGGGAATTATAATTTTATTGCTCATAACAGTGATATTCGGGGGTTTAATACTCCCTGTTGCCGGATATGAGGATTACCCTGATGCAGGGAGTAGTGCTGAAGAATTCATCGAATGCAACATCACAGTAAATGGCGCAGTGAATACGTCACCAGTGAGTGAACCGGAGGTGCCGGATGCCGATGCAGTTATTAATACAACACTTCCGATTAATGCAAATACGACCGTTTCTGCAATTATCGATTGGAACGAACCTGTGGCAACCTTCAATGTAACCGGGAAAATTGTAGATGCAACGACCGGATACGCATTGGAAGGTGCGCTCATTTCTGTCGGAGGAATAAATGCATCTTCCGATATGAACGGTGAATTCACCATCACAAATATCTCCACCGGAAGAATGTCCGTAGAATTTACGGGAACACCGTTAACCGGCGACACGCCTCTGGATGTCAGTTTTTTTGATATGTCTTCTGCCAGTTCACAGGAACTCTCTGTCACTCTGGACGGATATATTGATCTCGTCTACAATATTGAGTGCTCAGAAGGAAGCACAGTTTTCGTGAATCCTGTCCTCATGCCCGCAGGAAAAGACTATGAATTTACGGCCGTTTTAACGTGGGGAGAAAATCCCTCTGACCTTGATAGCTGGCTATTGACACCTGAAATCGATGGGTCGGCATATAAGGTATATTATGGAAACAAAGGGTCCCTCACAGAAGTCCCCTATGCACAGCTTGATGTTGATGACACATCTTCTTTCGGCCCTGAAACGATGACAATCAACCGGAGTTCTCCGGGTACATACCGGTATACGATCCACTGGTTCAGTGGTTCGGGAAACTGGACAACGGCCGGTGCAACCGTCACTGTCTACCAGCATTCAGACTGGACAGAGGACTTAGTTTGCACAGGCACCTATTATGCTCCTCAGTCACCTCTTGGTGATGATTCATACTGGGAAGTGCTTGAATATGACGGAACATCAAAGGCAGTAACCCCTATAAACAGGATTACCACCGAGAGGCCGACAATCAGCAGTTCTGCAGATGCCATGGCTGCATCAGATGCCGTGAATACATTAAAAGCAGACCCTTCCTGTGATGCCGGAACCGCTGAATGTACGACCGAATACATTACGACTGAAGATATTCAACCGGATTCAAGCGCAATAACATCATGGGAATGGGATTTCGGTGACCGGACACCACCATCACACGAGCAAAATCCCACACACACATATTCAAAAGAGGGAATGTATGATGTCACATTATCCATATCAGACGGCGAATCTATCTCCGCATTAACAAAATTTTCATATATCGCTGTCACGGCATCCCCGGTTATCACCTCAGTCACCCCGTCATCCGGGGAGAACACCGGGACGGTTATAGCCGAAATTGAAGGCACCTATTTTGATTCAGATGCCACGGTTACATTGGTGCGTAGTGACGGGACAGAAATATCCGGAACGGATGTCGTTGTCGATGATTTTGTCGATGAGTTCGGAACTCACATCAGCTGTACGTTCGACCTCACTGACGCCAGGGGCGGTGACATGATCGTTGTCGTTACAAACCCGGACGGAAAAACAGGGGAGAGTGTAGGTGGATTTACCATCGTTGATATAATTCCCCCTGAACTATTGTCCTTCACCTCCACATCACCGGACGGTGAGTATGGAATCGGCTCAACCATTGATATAACCGCCAAATACAACGAAGAACTCAAATCTGGCAGCAGTGTGACACTTTCCCTGAACACCGATTCTGAAATAACCCTTGAAACCCTCTCATTCTCTGAAATAAACCCGGTTTCTGTCGGCCGTATTTCAGGCGATACCCTCAGAGGCCCTGCCGGAGTCTTTGTCGATGGTGATCATGCGTATGTTACATCAATGTATGGAAATACTCTGACAATCATTGACATCTCGAATCCGGAAAATCCGTTGAGAAAAGGTTCCATTTCAAACGAAAGACTAAATGGTGCGTTTGGTGTGTATGTCAGCGGAGACTATGCATATGTAACCGGATCAGAATCCAATTATCTTGAGATAATTGATGTCTCCAATCCCGCAAGTCCTGCAGAAGTTGGTTCTTTTACCAGTAGCAATTTAGAGGGTGCAACCGGTGTTTTTGTCAGCGGCAATTATGCATATGTTACATCCTGGGGAGGGAATACCCTTGAGGTGATTGACATCTTTGATCCGGCAAACCCTGTTGAAGCAGGATTCATTTCAAATGACAATTTGTCTGACTCATATGACGTCTTTGTAGATGGCGATTATGCATATGTCCCTTCTTATGATGCAGGTGTGCTTGCGATCATAGACATATCCCATCCGGAAAATCCTGTGGAAGCAGGAAATTATTCAACTGAAAATGTAGAGGGTGCATCTTGTGCATTCGTCAGTGGCGATTATGCGTATGTCACATCCATGGAAACCGGCACTCTTGCAATCATTAATATCTCTGATCCTGCAAACCCGGAGGAAGCAGGATCTATTTCAAATGAGAATCTGGAAGGTGCATTTGGTGTTTCTGTAAGCGGTGATTATGCCTATGTTGCCTGCATGTATTCTGATACCTTTGAAATCATCGACATCTCCGATCTGGCACATCCGATGGAAGCGGCTTCTCTTTCCAGTGAACAGATGTACGAGCCCATTGGAGTGTCCGTTTCCGGCAACCATGTTTATGTCACTTGTATTGGGACCAATAATCTCGAAATCATCGAGTTGGGAATTTACGACGAATTGTCCGGCTCATATATTGTTGAACCCGGTCTGAGTACACCTCAGCTCAATGTTGAATCGATAGTGTCCCAGCATGCAGAAGACCCTTTGGGGAACATCAACTCACAGACAACCGTCCCCCCAATTAACATTGCTGATGAAAGTGAAATTGCCGTTGACGGAGAATTTGCAAGCCCTGTATTAATTCCTCCACAGCTCACACCGGCAAACCAGGACATCATGTTCATCGCCGGATGGGAAGGACACCCCGATTACCTCTCACTTGATTTTGGTGACGGCACCGCTCCCTATACCTCTTCAACATTTGGAGACGTCACATCAGTGAATATTAATCACACCTATGTTACGCCTGATACCGAATACACCGTTGTACTTACGCTGTCATTGGATGGTGTGGGAGAACAGAGTGTATCAACAATAATAACAATCATCCAGCAGGTGCCGGAAAAAATCGCTGATGAAACATCTGCACTCAACATACCGGGCGCAGTAATCACAATGAACGGAGGCAGTCAGCAAATTCTCGTAAATGAGTCACGGTTACGAGATTCCGGTGGTGATGCAGGCATGCCGGACAATGTACTTACTGTTGTAAAATCAGACATGACTCTTCTGAAAATCGAGACAGAAGATGCACCCGTATACCAGAACGGGAATTATACCGGAAATATAACCCGCGTCACCATGATTCCACCTGCGGTCAATGCGACCATTGGTGGCGATATCGGTACAGCAGCAGTTGATTTTTCCGTCACCATGGGTGACTACCAGAGTGAGGCCAGAATCGAGACCAGTATCAGTAAAGACATCGCTGATGACGCACACAATGCCTTCACCCTTGCATGCCCTGAAATGGATGAAATTGCATACACCGTGTACTTCACAAAATCAGGATTCACAAATTATTCATCCATTCAGGAAGCCACAATCAACTTCTCAGCGAAGACTTCATGGGTAAATTCAATCGGCGGAAATGATTGTGTACGAATCATACGCTGGCTGGATGATGGAACAAGCGTTTCGTATACACCGACATTTGTAGGAATTTCGGGTGAAAATTCCATATTCCAGGTAACCACCGATGGATTTTCCGTGTATGGTATGGTTTCCGTGCCACCGGCAGCATCTCCGTCCGTATCTTCCGGGAGCGGAGGTAGTAAATCCAATACCGGCGTTGGCCTGATACTTGATCTGACGGCAGGAGAACAGGCATCCGTCAGTCTGGACAACACCGCATTTACAGACGTTACCATCTGGCCTTCTAAAGGAATCTCTGAATTTATGGTAACCGTTGAGAAGAAATTTAGTATTCCACAGGATATTGAACTCAATGCCTCAGTCTATGAATACGACTTCGCAAAACTCTACAAGGCGGAAGTAACTGATCTCTCAAAGATTGTTTACACATTCAGAATGCCAAAACAATGGCTTGAAGCAAACAATGCTGTACCCGGCATGCTGTATTATAACGAGCAGTCCGGCAAATGGAATGACCTTTTGGTTAACGTAACTGGTGAGAATGATGAATACATTTTCTCAGATACAGAAGCACCGGGATTCGGATGGCTTGCAATTGTTGGTAATGACCCATCAGGCATTTCTGACACGGATGGCACGTTATCTGTGGCAGAAGAAATCACGCCACAGGTGACACCAGCACCAAAAGAGACGGGAAGTGAACCCACGTCACAACCAACGCCTGCACCGTTTTTTGTTGTTATTCCGGCAATTGGTATGAGCCTCGCTTTCTATCTGAAGAGAAAGTGATTCCAGAAACAACCAAAATTTCCTTTTTTTCAGAATCTCATACCCTCAAACAGATTCGCCGTTCCTGATTAATATGCGAAACAAGCATCTGCTCTGCAAATAATCAGATGACCACAACGATTCATGTTCCGGTTGCGCTTTGTCAAAATCAAAAAAAATATGCGGATGTAAATTTGGTTTGTGTCCCGAATTCTTACTCTGCTGCGGTGAATGTCAGAATGGTCGTATCTGTTGAGTCCTGCACGGCCAGAGTGTCTCCCTCAATTTCGTAGCCTGCTGCCGTGTTCAGGAGTTTCAGGTAAATCGTCTCCTGCGCCATTGTCCCTTCAGGTTCATCACAGAACATCTCTGTTGAACCAACCGGTCCAAAGGTGAGTGCATCGCCATCGGTTTCGTAGGATGCGAAGTAATTGTTGCACCCTGCAGAGCCTGCGATTCCACCGTCTTCATCAAGGGTCAGGGTGACTTTTGTTCCTGCGATGACAGAGACGATTGCTTCATTGTCATTGTTGTACGAGTCAAGCACCCATGTGGTTCCGGTCAGGGACTCCGATGCCGGTGGCACGGCCCTTTTAAAGACCAGCAGGACGGTTTTGTCTGAATCGTAGAGTTTCAGTTCATCTCCAACACCACTGAATGAGGCAGTTTCATTGAGCAGTTTCAGGTAGGTCGTCTCCTGCATCATTGCATCTTCAGGGCCCGCCATCATGGTGCTCCCGGTCACACCAAATGTAAGTGCATCGCCACCCGCTTCATAGGATGCGAAATATCGGTTAACACCGGCAGAGCCTGCGATACGCCCTTCTTCATCGAAGTCAAGGGTTATTTCCGTCCCTGCGATGACGGAGACGATTGCTTCATTGCCATTGTTGTATGAGGTAAGCACCCATTCCTTACCCTTCAGGGATTCAGCGGTGACTGGCGGAATTTTCTCAAAGACGAGAAGGACAGTTCCGTCTGAATCATAGAGTTTTAGTTCATCATCCTCAATTGTGAATGAAGCGGTTTCGTTGAGCAGTTTCAGATATTTGCTCTCCTGCATCATTGCATCTTCAGGGCCAGCCATCATGGTGCTCCCGATGAGTCCGAATGAGAGAGCATCGCCCCTCGCTTCATAGGATGCGAAATATCGGTTAACACCGGCAGAGCCTGCGATACCACCATCTTCATCGAACGTCAGGGTAATTTCCGAGCCTTCGATGACAGATACCATTTCATTTGTCCCGTTGCCATAGGATTTAAGTTGCCAGTCGGTTCCGTTTAGTAGCGGTGCACGGTCAGTTTTGGTATCTGTTCCATCAAGGGCCCCACCATCCGTGTCGGGGGATGTGGAAAGGCACCCGGCAGAGAATAGGCATATTCCCAGCACAAGAGCGGTTCCAATCAGAATTGAAATGCCTGTTTTCCGGTCGGTTTTCATTGCCATACACAATCTAATTGTCAATGAGAATAGATAAGCAAACCTTTGACTACGAATAAATTGGAAGTCAAAAACCGACTTATTTTTAAAAATAATGCCACAATGGCCCCATTTATTCACCAAAACAACCACAGGGCATTGAATGAAACCACAGTTGTCACCTGAAATGAAGAACAGGAACAGACAGAATACCAATGGTCAAAATCAGATAATCCCCATGCAGATTGATGACGGGCTAATACCTGCAAAAAAGTATTGAAATAATTCCATCAGGACCCGACGAAGGCTTCTGTCACTCTGCCACGGAATTCCTCACCGAACCGTTCGTACTCCCGGTTCACCGCGTCAATACCGGCAGGATCATTGATCTTGAGAAGCGCTGCAGCAGTCAGAATGCGGCAGCATTCAGACTCCTCCTTCTGCATTATACTGACTAACGGTTCAACCGCCTTGGGGGTTCCAATCTCAGCAAGCGCCCATATTGCAGGGTTTCTGATTGATTCATCCCTGGTGGTTGCAACTTCAATGAGCGGTTCAACTGAGTGCGTGCCCACTCGTGCCAGTGCCATTGCTGACCTCCAGCGGACATTGTTATTCCCGGTTGTAAGCAGTTCCATCAGGGGTGCAACTGCGGGCATTCCTATTTCACTCAGGGAATCCATTGCCTGCAGGCTGCGATAGGTGTCATTTCCCAACAGTACATCCGTCAGTTGGGAGACACGGTTCCCGGTTTCTTTCTGAACTTCTTCAGACATCTCTTCCTCCTCCCTACAATCAGCCATATGGAACCCGGTTTAAATAATAATTTACAAAGCAAAAATGCATGCAGAATGGTATCGCAATTCTGCTACGCATACATATCTATATTACAATTTTTAGCAGGGCACAAAAAATAATTCACATCACTCTGACATGTGTGCAGGCATTCGTAACATCCAGCGGTACATTCATTCATTCATTCATTCGAAGTATATTGCTCATCAATTCTCACAAAATCGGGATGAACATATACAAAAGAGAAAAAGAATGACACAGTTTCCCCCTATGTAAGCAAAACCTCTCCAGAAAAGGATACCATCAAACCCACCACCTGACCTTCTGTATCAGCAATTCCGGTGACATGCACCTGCACGGTAAACGGGGACTTATTTTTCCTGAATCCTGTCATTAGACCTGACCATTGTTCATTCTGATCCAGCATCGGAACAAAATCCATTGCAGCCGCACCGCTTCCCAGAAAATCTGAAATAAATGTACCTCTGACTTCTTCCGGAGAATCATAACCCCACAGAGACACAAATGCCGGATTTACATATTTCAAAAGCCCATTCATATCCACAATTGCAATGGCTGTTTCCAAAGAGGCAAGTGCCTGATTCCTGATCCATAGATCTTCTCTTACATCCATCAGTTCAGCAATTTCAGAAAGAATAATCTGATGCACCTGCCTTAATTCGGAAATATCCTCATACGTGATGTATTGTACATTTTCACAGAGTTGCACCGGCCAAAACTGGATTATCTTCATCTCACCGTTTTTGCACATTACCGGAAACGTCCGCGGACGGACCTGACTGACACCGGCATTTTTAAGATCCGCCTCCCAGGTTTTAATCACTTTTTTCCGCATTTCCGGATCAGGAAAGGCTTTTTCAAACCATTTCCTGCCGGTGGGTATATCAGCTAATGTGTACCCGAAAATTTCAGTGAATTTCTGGTTAATGAAGGTATACCTCCCATCAGAATCAATGATTGCAGCAGGGAACGGAGAATATTCCACCACTTCCCTGAATCTCCTGTTGCTCCGGCGGAGCTGTTCTTCAGTCATCCGTTTACTAATCGCAATAGATGCCAGCCTGATAAAGGAATCAAGTGCCTTGGTGCTATCAATTTTACCATCTGCCGACAGTAATATCCCAACATCGCCAAAGAGCTCTTCATTCCATGTGAGAAAGGCCATATATGCTTTCCCAATATTCCATGTAACTGCTATCTCTTCACAGATCTTTTCGGGTATCTGCTGAAAGGCAAAGTCATAAAATGAGAGCGAGCCATCAGCAGATTTTTCAGACAGATAGATTTCACGGATTCCACTCTTCATTTCACCATAGTTTTCGAAAAAAGGCGAGGAAAATACCTCATCAAGAGAAATCTCCATACCAACTATATCCCGCCCGGAAATAGCTATGAGTGAGTCACGAAAATCCTGATCCATAACTGCACGAATTACATATTTTTGCCTTGTTTCATCGTAGGAACTGACAAATACCTGCCCTTCGGGGACAAATTCGAGGATTAATTCAGCAATGCGCTGATAGATATCTGTTTCCTTCGGGATGGCCACAAACTCCATTGCTGTTCTTGCGAGGAACTCCATGTTCCACATGTACCGTCTTTTATCAGTGATGTCTTCCAGAACAATGGTATGGCCCTGTCCACCATCCTCAAAAACCGTAGGTATCACCTGCATCTGATAGAAAAAATCCACATTATTATGCGTATACCTGACATCAGTTGCGAACTGTTCCTTTTCTACACTCTCAATGAGCGCTATCATTTTCGCCTCTGAAACAATGGGAATTGATACATCACGGATATTCTCCCCGACAATTTCATCTTTCTTCAATCCAGCGAAATTAAGGAACTGCTCGTTTATTTGCACGATAGTGCCATACCTGTCGAGAACCACAATCAGGTTTCTCGTGAAACAGAGAAATGCCGACATCGGGACACGCTGTGCGAGCGAATAGACCTTCGCATTCCCAACAACACGCATATCAACATGACCTCCTATCCGCAACACTTCGAGATGTTTTGAGACAGAATTCCGGGTGAGATGGGTCTGTTTTGAAATCTCTGTGATGGTCATTCCCTTTGGGTGGAATCGTAGATTTTTCAGGATACGGTCATTGGAACCATGTTCCTGTTCCATGATAAAGGGCTGTCTTGGGTTACCACCATATAAATAACATATGCCAATATGGAGATAATATTGGCAGGAACTGCATTCCACATGCCAACGTGACCAGGATTAAGGGCATCCGATATATAAGATATCGTTGGAATGAGGCAATGAAATCGGGACTGATTCTCTCCGTACCAACCATCACAGGAATCTGGAGTTGGATATCGCGGTGGCCCGTCGTGGGTGGCTGGAGAAGGCGGATGTCGTAAAAACACGGCCACTTTCAGGACTCAGAGAGTGATCAAATTCATGAAAAAAAACAAGACCATTTTCTATCGCAGACATCTCAAAAATTCAAAACAAAATCAGAAAACGAGTGTTCAGGGGTTCAGCAACTGCTGAACCTCGTCATCGGTCAGGTCATAGTGATAGAATTTCGCATAGAACTCCTTCGTCAGGCTCGCCATATCGATATTACCGCACTGGTCGGGATAGATGACAGTGGCAACCCATGGGATGCCGATGATGGTGTTTGTGCTGGGCGGGGCGTCAAACCAGCAATAAGGTGACGACGGGATGTAGTGCACATCACTGTTTTTCACCGCTGTGACAGATTCCCACTTTGGGTCGTCATAGACACCGTCATAGAAACCTTTGTCATCACAGACGATGACATCCGGATTCCATTCCACAACCTGTTCCATTGACACCTCGGTCTGACCCATCACAGCCTTTGTCGGGCACTCAGCGACATTTACCCCGTTGCAGATATCAATGAGCTGGCTGTGCTGAGATCCTGATGGAGAGGTTTTCAGGCCGGTGGGGCCGTTTGCATAGTAGACGGTTCGTTTCTCGTCATCGGGAATGGTGCCGGTCGCTTCTTCAGTGAGTGCAAGCACCCGTGCATAGAATTCATTGAGTGAAGCTGCCTCCTCTTCTGCCCAAAGGACACTTCCGACGTAGGTTATGGGTGCATCATATGCAAGGGCGTCAATGGTGTTCTCCACACCAACGACGGGGATTTTACCCATGTTCGCCTGCCGCTCTTCGATGGATGCCGCTGGATCTCCTTTCGAATTGAACCCTTCAAAGACCACATCCGGATTCATTGCGATGAAACTCTCATAGTTGCCTGCTATGTTTCCATACCAGCCGCCGACATTGGGGAGGGCTGCATACTTTTCAGATATGTATTCATCTTCCGGTGGGAAGTTCCATCCAAGGAGCGTGTCCGGTGCGATCATGTAAATGATCATACTCACATGCGGTGCTGTGGAGAGAACACCATCAATGTCAGCAGGAACCGGGACGGCCACAGTCTGTTCAAGCATATCTACGGTCTCTATACTACCAGGGGACTCCTCCAGTGGTGCGGACTGTGTGGTGCATGCGGCACCCATTACACAGGCAATAAGAAGGAGGCCAATACCAAGAATATTTATTAGTCGGGTCATGCAAAACGCTCTGTAACGGATGAACATGAATGAACATCCTATTCTGTATGAAATTCCACGGGATCAGTCCAATATATTTCGTACATATTTGAAAATGTTAACTGTTTTTATTTGATTTAGATCATCCCACGCCATCCACTTTCTCAGGAATATTGAGACAGAAGGAAACTCCTTTATCTAAATTCATTCCGCAGATATCTCCACATTCAGCTTCACCTGAATATTCATGTCCACCAATGTGGCAGTGACAGACAACAGCGTGCAAACAGACCTATGCTGTAGATAAACAATCACTAAATACCTGATTTTCGTGAAAACTGACTGAATGATGACCGCCACAGGCGCTCCATACGACCAGATATCCCGTTCGGTGGACCAATACATCCTTTGAAAAAATGCTCCGGTACCGGGCCAACAACGGTCGCGGAAAATCATTTATTTCCAGTAAAATTGCATATTATTAGCTCAATCTCAGGCAATCAAAAACGACCGGAAAAATACCCAATCCAAGGCATTTTAGACGAGAAAACGAGGACATAAACCCTCACCCCCAGAGGGAAGGCACACATATTAGCGGTACCACCAGTATCTGCACCCCTCACACCACCATCCTCCCCAGCGCTTATATCTTCTTCCCACCTGAGAATACCTCATGGAACGCCGTCTCACGCACGATACTACCAGGCAGGGGGACCATGTCCTCTACTGGATGCAAGCCTCCCAGCGGGCCCGGGGAAATCCGGCGCTGGATGCGGCAATCCGTGAAGCAAACCAGCTCAAAAAACCCCTCTTCGTCTGTTTTTGCCTTGACCCAAAGGGAGAGGGACGAGAGAGTCGTCACCTCAGGTTCATGCTGGAAGGACTTCTCGAAACCCGACAGCTACTGGCAAAACAGGGCATCCCCTTTCTGCTCAAAAACGGCCCACCTCATGAAGTGGTGACCGCTCTTGCGGAGGATGCGTCTATGGTAGTCACCGACAAGGGATATCTTCGTGGGCAAAAAGAAGAACGTGCCCTCCTCGCCGAACGACTGGATGTGCCGTTCATCGAGGTCGAAGGCGATGTCATCGTTCCGGTTGAGATTGCATCCGGAAAAGAGGAATGGTCGGCAGCGACTTTCAGGCGGAGGATCACCCCTCACCTTGACCACTTTCCTGCGCAGTCACCGTCACCGGAGGTGAAGGTCGGGGTGAGAACAGAGGAGTATACATCACTCCCTTTAGGCAATCCCGATGAAATTATCCGTTATCTCAACCCACTTGACGACGCCGGACCTGCCACATTCACCGGGGGACTCTCCGAAGCCCACCGCCTCCTCGATCTGTTTATGAAGAAGAAAATCAGCCGCTATGCAGAAGAACGTAATGACCCGAACGCAGATGCCCTCTCCTGTTTGAGTCCCTATCTCCACTTCGGGCAAATTTCCCCTCTCGAAGTCGCACTTCGGGTCAGGGCGGCAGGAGGGAATGGGGTCGGGAACGGGGAAAACGCGGCTGCATATCTGGAGGAGATGATTGTCCGCCGGGAACTCTCGATGAACTTTGTGCACTACAATCCTGATTACGCATCTCCCGCATGCCTCCCCGACTGGGCCAAAAAGACACTTGCAGAACACACGGGCGACCTGCGGGAATACGAATATTCGCTCCGGGAACTGGAGGAGGCAAAGACCCATGACCCATACTGGAACGCCGCACAAAATGAGATGTGCGTGACCGGCAAGATGCACGGTTATATGCGAATGTACTGGGGAAAAAAGGTCATCGAATGGTCACGAACGCCTGATGAGGCGTATCATACTCTCCTCACTCTGAACAACCGCTATGAACTGGACGGACGTGACCCGAACAGTTATGCCGGCATTGCATGGTGTTTCGGTAAGCACGATCGGGCATGGAAAGAGCGGTCGGTATTCGGGAAGGTGCGCTACATGAACGCCGATGGACTCCGCCGAAAGTTCGATGCCGACCGGTATGCGGCCCGGTTTGCTGACCAATACACAGAAGGATAATTCCCGGCACAGACTGGTGAAAGAGAGACAGGCGCTCTCACCGCCGGACGAGACGTGTGTCAGATTCCAGTGCCGCAATGGCCTTTAGAGCACTCATCTCCTTATCCTTTATCTCAAGCATAATATCAACGTCAAAGGAACGAATATCTTCGGTAAACCCAAGAAAATCCGGAATATCAATCGTTGCCGCATGCTTTCCCGGCCGGCCGTCCGGGTCCTGCGTGCTGTAATCGACCATCGGGATGCCATCACGTGGGTCCCACGTTGCGGCAACGTCCGGATATATTTCCACCACCGGTTCATTGGATACGGAATTCACCCGGTGATGCAACGTATCGAAGATGACCGGTATCCCCGTTTCTGCATGGACACGAAGACAATCTCTGGCCGTGTACCGGTGGTCATCATTCTCTATCACAAGACGACGAAGAATCAATTCGTCGAGGCAAAGGTATCGGTCAATGAACCGGACGATGCTCGCTTCCCGGTCGCCGTAGACGCCGCCGACATGGAGCTGAATTTTTGCAGACATATCAAGACCAAGGAGATCCAGAACCTCAGCATGATAGGCAAGTTCTGCTATGCTCCGATCAAGGATGTCCGGATCTTTTGCATTGAGGAGAATAAACTGGTCCGGGTGCATCGATATCCGCATCCCGTTATCACGAATAAAAGTCCCAAGAGCGGAGAAATGCTCCCGGAAGTTCTCCTGCCAGTCGGCCGTGCAGACAGGGTGGGAAGCGAAAGGAACGAGATCTGAAGTGATACGGAAGAAAAGAATTCCGTTAGAGGTATTGTAACGAAGAATTTCACCGAGGCAGTGGAGGTTTCCTTCCACGGTTGTAAGCAGCCGCTCATCGGAGTATGAACGGAGACGGAATGTCCGGCTGCTCCGGCAGGGGAGCGACTGGTTGATACATGGATACCCTATTTTCATTGTCCACCCTCAGATAGTCAGAGGAATGCTCGTGCCTCACCCCGGATAGCCGCTCCGGTTCACCGGAATTGCAGGATTATTGAAACGCCGCCTGCATCCTTCTTATCTGTGGCATTCCTTCGCGGATCCAGTCCCATGCATCCTGCTCACAGTTTTTCCGGAAGAAACGGAGATCACTGTTCGGGAAGATGAAGAAATGGTCCACATAGTTCAGTTTTCTCTCCCATTCCTCATCACCAACGATGGCCTGACGCTCGATATACAGTACTCGTGAATCCCCCCTCACGTCATCGTCCATTGCCCCGACACCCTCACTCTGAAGATCGGAGATATCAACAAACAGACGGACCACTCCAAAATTTTCAATCGCACGCCGCAGTGCCGGCATGAAATCCTCAGTATAATCTTCACTCGTTATTTCGCCGACGAACTGGAATCCAACCAGACATCCACGGCTTTCAGGCAGTAATTCGATCATTTATCTTCACCCCTCATCCAAAGGTACTGGCAGACTGCGTGAGAGGTCCGGAAAAGGATATACAGACACCACCGTCCACTTTATACCCACCTACGAGGGGGTATTCTTACTACTCAGACAGTACCCTCTTCTTCCATACCTCTGTAATGCAGAAAGATTTGATACGGGGTAAAATGTAATCAGAATTATTAAAAGATTTGCCCCACAGGGTATCAACGGCATCGTGCAGTCCCGATTCCCGGAACCGGTTTACCTGCACATAAAAAATATTCAGAATGGTGAATGGTCATTTTCAATTCCAGTAGAACCGGAAACACGGACAATCATAGTATACAGTCCCGGCAATTCTGACACTGGCAGTCGATGTTGTCAATCTTATAGGTCAGTGCCCACTGCTTGAGATGTTTTATGACATCAATCAGGCCAAGTCCCGCCTCGGTGAGGAAATACTCACTTTTTATCGGGAAGTGCTCGGCATCAACCCGTCTCCCCACAAGCCCTTCCTCTTCGAGTTCCCGCAACCGCTGGGAAAGAACTTTTGACGTAATTACTCCAAGAGAATCCTTTAATTCAGAGAATCGTCTTGTATAGTCATCTCCCTTATAGAGTTCAAAGAGCACCAGAAGAGCCCATTTTTTCGTCAGATATTGTGCCGTCTTATAGACCGTGCAGTCCGGATGCATGGTATATTATGAGAAACTCTCTGGTATTTATAACTAAGTATCAAATAGATAGCTTGTATCAAAAATATACAATGGAGACAAAGACAATGTTCTGTTATCAATGTGAAGAAGCCGCAAAGGGATGCGGATGCACCGTGAAGGGCGTCTGCGGCAAGGAAGAGTCAACTGCAGCACTCCAGGACTGCCTTATATATAGCATCAAGGGATTGTCCCTGAGAAATATCGAAGCACGAAAAACAGGCAAAGATAACCAGGCAGCAGGGCCCCTCATCGCAGAGTCCCTCTTTGCCGCACTCACTAACGTGAACTTTGACAATGAGCGCCTCTACGGGCTTATTACAGACGCAATTGCCATCCGCGACTCACTTCCCACGGAGGGCTGCACCCACGATGCCTGCACATGGAGACCGAAAACAATTGCTGATGCCATTCAGAAAGGCACCGAAACCGGTGTCCTCGCAACCGAAAACGAGGACGTCCGGTCCCTGCGTGAACTGCTCGTCTACGGGCTGAAAGGCGTCGGTGCCTACTACTATCACGTTGTTGCCCTCGGCTACCAGAATGACGGTGTCACCCGGTTTATGGAAGAAGCGCTCGCGTCAACACTCACCGACCTCTCCGTCGATGAAATGGTTGCAATAGTCCTGAAATGCGGTGAAATCGGTGTGAAAGTGCTCGAAAATCTCGACACCGCAAACACTACCGCATATGGCAACCCCGAGATCACACCGGTTGCCACCGCCCCCGGCACGAATCCCGGTATTCTTATCACCGGCCACGATTTAAAAGACCTCGATGAACTCCTCATCCAGACCGAAGGCACCGGTGTGGACGTATACACCCACGGGGAGATGCTCCCGGCACACGCCTACCCGGTGCTGAAGAAATACCCGCACCTCATCGGCAACTACGGCGGTTCATGGCCACACCAGAAGAAGGAGTTCGAAAGCTTCAACGGCCCCATCCTTGTGACAACAAACTGCCTCGTCCCACCCGCAGAATCATACATTGACCGCGTGTACACCACCGGGCCCACCGGATTTACCGGTGTCACCCACATCCCCGAGGCAAAAGAAGGAATGAAAGACTTCTCAGCCCTGATTGCCCATGCAAAGACCTGCACTCCTCCAACGGATATCAGTGTGAAGGCAGACGGCTACACGGATACACTCACCATCGGATGCGCCCATCATGCAGTGCTCTCCATCGCAGATGCTGTCGTTGATGCAGTCAAACAGGGCCAAATAAGGAAGTTTGTGGTCATGGCCGGCTGTGACGGACGTCAGAAGGAACGGGAATACTATACAGAATTTGCAAAGGCACTCCCGAAGGATGTTGTTATCCTCACCGCCGGATGTGCCAAGTACCGTTACAACAACCTTGACCTCGGCACTATCGGCGGCATTCCCCGTGTCATCGATGCAGGACAGTGCAATGACTGCTACTCGCTTGTCCTCATTGCACAGGCACTTGCAGAAGCCTTCGAAACCGATCTGAACAGCCTGCCGGTGTCATACAACATCGCATGGTATGAACAGAAGGCCGTCCTTGTGCTTCTCTCCCTCCTGCACCTCGGAGTGCAAAACATCACCCTCGGGCCAAAGCTCCCCGCGTTCATCTCACCCGCTGTCCTGAATGTGCTCGTTGAAAACTTCGGCATCCGGGCAAACACCACAGTCGAAGAAGACCTGAAGCTGATGGCGTAAAACCAGTCCCCTCCACACCGCTAATACAAAGAGGACGAACAGAAATAACCTCAAATGCACCCAATCCCTCCAAAATATCTTTTTTCCCGCACCGAAATTACTGAGCGGATGCATGGACAGTGACTTTCCGGAGAGAAAGGACATATTGAAAAGCCTCAAACCTCATCAAATCAATTTTATTGCATGAAACGGTCCTTTTCTCTCTTCATAACAATCACCGCCATTACCGTCATGCTCTGTTGCGCAGGGTGCATAACCGCAGAAGAGCCCCCCTCAACAGCAATTACCGGGGACCAGCTGGAAGAATATGTCCATACCGCAGCAACGTATGCCAAAACCGTCGATAAAGACGAGGCACTTGCGGCATTTTCTGATCCAAACGGGCCATATGTAAAAGAGAACCTCTACATCTATGCCTATGACTTCAATGGCACCCTCATCGCCCATCCCTTCCAACCTGATAAGGTAGGAACTGACCGGACGAACTGGACCACAGCAAACGGTCTCCACTTTGTTGAGGCAGCGAGTGACGCCGCACAGGACGGAAGCGGATACATCGTCTACATGTACCCAACACCCGGAGAGGAACTGAATATTGATGAAGATATGAAAAATCTCTACGAGGTTAAACTGGGATATGTCGAGCAGGTGGACGACACCTGGTGGGTAGGCTCAGGCATCTATCTCTCTGACTACACCGACGCCACAACAGGTGTTCTGCCCGCAAAAATCGCAGAAATGACCGCCCTTACCGAATCAGCGGTCACCTACGCCCATGAGAACGGCACTCCTGCCGCACTTACAGAGATAGATAAACAGGACGGTCTCTTTACCGACGGAAACCTCTATCTCTATGCCTACGACTACAATGGCACCCTTGTTGCCCACCCATATCTTGCACCGGGAATGATTGGGACTGACCTTTCCGGATATGTTGGCCCATATGGTGTACCGGTCATCCAGACCTGTGCAGAGACCGCTATAAATGGCGGAGGATTTGTTGTTTTCGGCTGGGAAAACCCGGCAAAAGGCGGAGCATCTGAACTGAAACTCGGCTATGTTCTGCCAGTGGATGACAACTGGTGGGTTGGATCAGGCCTATATATCAGTGACATCTTTGGAGATGATGAATCCACAACCGAATCTCCCAAAGGAAGAACTCTTGCCGATGTGGTGGACTTTGTGACGGGAGCCTGTGACCACGCCGATACCGTAGGAAAAGAACAGGCCCTCACGGACTTCGGTGACAAAAACGGCGCATTTGTAGATGGAAACCTCTACCTCTATGTCGAGGACTTCAACGGGGTAACACTCGCCCACCCCATTCACCCCCAGAAGGTCGGAACATCACGGCTGAACGCCACCGACCCAAACGGCCTCCTTCTCGTGAAGGGACTCTGTGATACAGCGGCAGAGGGCGATGGATACTTCTTGTTCATGTACCAGGACCCGGCCGACAACTTCACGCTTTCACCCAAACTCGGGTATGTAAAAAAGGCGGGGGACGACTGGTGGGTAGGTTCAGGTGTCTATCTTGCAGATCTTGTGGACCCCGCGACCGGCGATCCTCTTCCCGTCATCACCGGCCTGACCGGATTTGTCAAAGAAGCACAGGATTATGCACAGAGTATGGGGAAGGATGCAGCACTCACCACCTTCCGTGACCCGGCCGGATACTTTGCTGACACCCCCCATCCGGTCTATGCCTTTTCAAAGGACGGCATTCTTCTGGCAGGCTCCACCCGCCCTGATGCAGAAGGCACCGACCTCACCGACAGTATCGGCGAGTATGGCGTCCCATATGTCACCGATGGAGCAAAAATGGCCGAGAACGGCGGCGGTTACCTCATCTACACCCCACAGGGAGAAGGACAGCGTCTTGACTACATCCTCCCGGTAGACGATGACTGGTGGATAGGTGCCGGGATTCCAGTCTCCGTTATTGTGGATGAGAGTTCCCCGGCAGGCGTCTGAGAAACATACCATCTCTTTTTTATCACACAAACCCGGGACCATCGGGAAAAATATATTCACCCTCCTGTCCATGTATCTCTCAATGGACATGTCAATCCCCATCCCGGCACATCCCTCGGATCTTGCCCGGGTGATCGCCGCTCTCGCAAACAGTGGTGGAGGATGCTTCATCGTCGATGCAGAATACGAGCAGGGAAGGAAGGCACTCACAACTGCCCTGACAGACATTATGCCACAACCCGTTTTTTCCGGCACAAAAATACGTGATTCACCAGAAGAAAAGAGACCGTTACTGATAAACGGCATCGTTTGTCCGGCACACCTGTCAGTCTGGGAAGAAGAAAAAGGACTGATTGTCACCGTCACGCCAGGCGACGCATTCTGCACACTCAAAGGAGAAGTCATTGTTTTTGAAGGGGAGAATATCCGGACCCTTACCATCGCGGATGTGGTCAGGATATCCGGTTCAGGCGGGTAGGATTGACGCACATTTTCTGATGTATGCAACTCTCTGGTTATTCTATGCAAAAATACCTATTTTGATCATTTATACCCCACCGGACTGATGTATGGAAAGGGAGCTGGGGGCGCCTCAGGCAGCCGGTCCCACACCCGACAACGAGAGAGGAGTGATCAACCGAGTGAAGATGTATTCAAAGACAGAAAAATGTCAGGCCCCGAAAGGGGCTCCGGATTGGTGTCCCGAAGATTTTGACAGGGATTTACCCTACATTCAGACTCTGCGGGCATCAGATGAATGGTGAAATACCAATACCTGAGTATACCAAAAATCCCTGATAGCACCCACCTGGGAAAAAACCTGCTGATGTTCATGATGATCATAATACCACACCAAGCCAGAACCAATCCCCCCAAAAGCAGATGTCCTTTCCCGGGAATCAGGAATATTCCGGTATGCCGGAAAATATCCCATACCTCCTTTATTTCACCAGTTACCCACAACGACATCTGAACAAACCGTGGGATGACTCCGGAAACTCATTCAGGGAAAATACCGATGATTCGCATATCCAACATCTCAGCCTTTTTTAAACAATTAACGAGGCAAAGTCATCCGACTGAGATGTGGATGCATAATCAACGGAATGACAAATCTGTCGGACAATCATTTTCAACCAAAAACCGGCTCAATTCCAGGAAATTCCACCATTTTTCTGTGGTGAAATACTCCCCGGAAACGGCGATGCCGGAATACCAGAGGAACACACTATGAACATACCAATACAGAAAATCAAAAAATCAACGGATAAAAATGGCAGGAAAAAACGGCTATTATCCGTTTTAGCGGCGTGCACCTGCACGGTGTTATGCCTGCTTGCATGCGGATGCACCACTGTCGGAGACACCGATGAAACACCCCAGGGTACCACCGGAGTAAACCGGTCAGCAGACTGGACAGAAGAAACGCACGGAAACGACGCAGACCCAAACTATTCTGTCGTATTCCCCGATGACGAGGTGAATGAAATAACCATTGACATAACGCCGGAAAACTGGCAGATTATGCTTGATGATATGTCAGCAGAATTCGGAGAATTTGGCGGATCAACGACAGAACAGGCCAGAGCAATGAGAGGCGGAGGTGGAGGCAATCCAGGGGAAGACTTTGATTTTACTCCGGTCACCGTTCCTTCAGACATCATCTTTAACGATACAGAATGGACCGATGTCGGCATCCGGTTCAAGGGGCAGTCAACCCTGGGAAATACCTGGACGGACGGTTCGTATAAAATTTCACTGAAACTGAATTTTGATAAATTCGAAGATGAAAATCCCGACATCAAAAATCAGCGATTCTATGGATTTGACGAACTGAACCTGAAGAGCGGATACGGGGACGAATCACTGATGAGGGATAAAATCGCCCCGGAAATATTCAGTGATGCAGGAGTTGCCGCACCTGACACGGCGTTTTACCGGGTGTATGTCGATTACGGAGAGGGGCCGGTATACTTTGGCCTGTATACCATGATCGAGAGTGTTGAAGATACCCTTATTGAGACTGCCTTTACTGACGATTCCGGAAATGTGTACAAGCCCGAGGGAACCGGAGCAACATTTGCAGAAGGCACCTTTGACACTGAATGTTTCGAGAAGAAGACAAACGAAGACGATGGGAACTGGAGTGATGTGGAGGCATTGTATACCGTTCTCAATGACGACACACGGACAACAGACCCCGAAGAATGGAGAGAAAATCTGGAGGAGGTCTTCAACGTTGACGGATTCATCCAATGGCTCGCCGTGAATACCGCAATCCAGAACTGGGACTCCTATGGAATCGCGAGCAAGAATTACTATCTCTACACCAGTCCATCGGACGGGACAATTACCTGGATTCCCTGGGACAACAACGAGGCAATCTCTGCAGGAAAGAATGCAGATACCGCAGGCGGGCAACCAATGGAAAGGCCGATTGACGGGCAGACAATGACCGGCATCCCGGATTTCGGAGGAGATATGCAGCCGCCTGAATGGGCTGAGGGTGAGGACACCATGCCTCTCATGGAAGAGGATGGAGTCATGGGCGGTCAGCGGATGGCCCCGCCATTAGGAGAGACAGAGAATGACGGGCAGACAACGACCGGCATCCCGGATTTCGGAGGAGATATGCAGCCGCCTGAATGGGCTGAGGGTGAGGACACCATGCCTCTCATGGAAGAGGATGGAGTCATGGGCGGTCAGCGGATGGCCCCGCCATTAGAAGAAACAGAGAATAACGGCAGGATGCAGAACGGCGGTGGCCAGATGGGAACACCACTCTCGCTTAGTCTGGATGAGGTTGACGATTCCTGGCCTCTTATTCGCTACCTGATGGACGACCCCGTGTATCATGAGATGTACCAGGATGACCTTGAAGACGTTGTCACAACGGTCTTTGAACCGGAAGCAATGGAAGAAGTCTACCAGTTTAACCACGATCTCATCAGCCCCTATGTCACCGGAGCAGAGGGAGAAACGGATGGATATACCAATCTGAAGAGCACGGCAGAGTTTGATGCCTCCGAGAGTGAGCTCATCGAACATGTAAATAGCCGGTATGATGCGGTAATGACGTATCTTTCCACACAGACAGGGGGGTCTTCATAATGAAGACATCCCACACCGCTCTTTGCAGTCTCCCGGCAGAGCTCGAACGATTTGAAGGAATTACCCTTGAAGAACTGAAGAACTCAGATGCCCAGCTTCTCAACAGAAAGGAGCGAAAATTCCTGATGACACGGGACCAGTTCTCTGAACTTCTCACCTCCCTTTCCGGTTCATACCGGGTGCTTGAAGTGAACAATTCCAGAATGAGCGGGTATTCAACCGAATATTATGATACCGATTCATTCCTGACCTATCTCCAGCACCACAACGGAAAGGCAAACCGTTTCAAACTGCGGGTCCGGCACTACCTCTCATCAGGGGATTCCTATCTTGAAATCAAGGAGAAATGGAACACCGGGCGCACAACAAAGAAGCGTATCCAGGTGGCAAATGACGCGGCATTATCAGAACCAACCCCGGAGGCATTCCTTACATCCGCGTTTCCGTATGACTACCGGGCATTCCACCCGGTTCTTACGACCGACTACACGAGAGTCGCCCTTGTCGCACGGAACCATCCTGAGCGCATCACGTTTGACGTAAACCTCTCATTCCACACCGATGAATGTGAATATTCCTATCCGGATGTTGTTGTGGGAGAGATAAAACACAACTGCCCGCTGCGTGAGTCCCCTGCGGGTGCGGTGCTGCATACAATGGGAATTAGAAATACGAGCTTTTCAAAGTACTGCACCGGAATATCTCTTACCAAAACAGAAGTGAAGCATAACCGTTTCAAGAAAAACCTGCTTCTCCTCGATAAACTCTCCAGAGGAGGGAACAGCACATGCTGAGTGATACAAATCTCATCTTTGTCCTGGGGTTCTTCATTAATTTCCTGTTTGCGTTCATCATCATACGCTTCGTCTACTTCCCGCGGCAGAGTGAGCACACCTACCTCTTCACGTTCCTCGCCTTCAACACGGTGATATACTTCATAATGGGGCTTTTCACCAGCATTGAACTCTCCATCGGGGCCGGTTTCGGGCTGTTTGCCCTCTTCTCGGTGCTGCGCTACAGAACAGAGACGGTCCCGATTCATGAGATGACGTATCTCTTTCTCATGGTCGCTCTCCCCGTCCTGAACTCGATACTTATCAGCAGCGGCCAGTATGAAGAGATGGTCCTCACCAATGTGCTTATCACCGGAGTCATTTGGGCTCTTGAGAAAGGCTGGGGATTTACCAGCCAGATGCGCAGCAGAGATATTGTGTACGAAAAAATTGATCTGGTGCATCCGGATAACAGGGAAGAAATGCTCGCTGATATCCGGGAGAGAACCGGCCTTGATGTCGTACGCTTTGAGATTGGCAAGATCGATTATCTGCGTGATACGGTGAATGGACGAATCTACTATCGGGAAGAACCAGACAAATCAGGACCACGAATCCAAAGAAAATAATGGAAATGATACATTGCTATGAAAAATATCATTGCAATACTAGTGGGTATAATGCTGTCAATTATGCTCATTGTTACCGTTGGCACCATATTCAACACAATCTGTTCAGAGACCTCAATGACTGCATATGCTCAAACGGGTTCTGATTTCCGGGTTTATTCAGAAACCCCCTACATTCCGGTTTCCGCTGAATATGATGCATATGATCTGGATTCGGGCACGAACGGGACTGAGATATCCCCTGTTATTCTGGAAGGCGATTCAATCGCCTTCGACGGCAGCGGTGCAACGGTTAACGGCACGACTATCACCATTACATCTGCCGGAATATACAACATATACGGAACCCTGAATGACGGGCAGATATGCGTAGATACCGAAGACGGAGAAGAGATTCTCACCGTTGTCCCGACCAAGGCATATCAGTCAGTTGTGTTCTGTTCATCTGAACTAAAAGAGGGAATACCGTATGATGTATACTCAGGAGGAAGTTCAACCGGTACGGCCACATACGGCCTGTATACTCCGGTGGAACATATACTCCCGGCTCCAGGGTAACGAGCGTTACAATATCTCAGGTGTCGTACCATACGCGGGATCATCCACTGCAGGTGCTTTCGGCGGCGGATTCCCCGGCAAAAGGTCACGATAAGAGGGACACACGATACAATATTTTGTCCCATATGCCGGGAAAGAACAAACGGCAGGGAAAGGGAATATTCCCCCCTCCCTCTTAAACTGAGCCAAAACCTCTGATATGGACATCTATCAAAAATATCACACACCAAAATGAGATCTCTCTCTCACCCGGTGCAGGCATGCAGCAAACATTATTGTCCCACGGCGTCTTTAAAACCTCAATACTGCTCCCTGAGTCTCTCTGCACTTCAAAACCAAAGAAAACAGATGAACGGGTGAAACGGGCAGCCGGATAAAGAGGACACGGAAGAACGCCATGAAAAAACTATCACTTCCCATCTGAATCTTTGTGGTGATGATTATCACCGCCCTGTTTGCCGGATGTACGATACAGACGGATACCGGGAAGACGGCATCAGCAACCCTACAAGAGCTCCCCCCCACACTCAATCCAGAAAACTACGGGGGATATACAGCGACTGGTGGTCTGCCCTCAGTCAGGGAACAATATTCCCTGATACTCTTCAGCGGCACGGATTATTTTCATCAAAATCAGCAATATAGAATTGACTTCGAAATAATTAAACCCCTAAATGTACTAATCCACACTGCAACCTGCAACGCAAAACAGAGGAGAAGCATATGAAATATCACACAGGAATTATTGCACTTATTGCGGCAATGGCCATCATGGCCCTCTTTGCCGGATGTGTATCGCAGACAGATGACACAGGTAGTGGGCAGGCAACTGCTGAACCGGGTACCGGGAGCATCACAGCGGCAACAGGACTATCATACCCGATTGTTGATACAAACCAGGGTACCTGCTACAGCAATAGCGAACTCATAGACGGCCCTGCGGAGGGTGTTGCGTTTTACGGACAGGATGCACAATACACAGGAATTACTCCCAGCTACACCGACAACGGGGACGGCACCGTCACCGACGATGTGACGGGTCTTATCTGGGCACAGGACGTGTCAGACGCATCGATGAGCTGGGAAGATGCAGGGAAATACTGCGAAGACCTGGAACTCGCTGGCTATGACGACTGGCGCCTGCCTACGGTGAAAGAGTTGTGGTCAATACGGGACTTTTCACAGGGCTGGCCATGGGTCGATACCGACTACTTTTACCTGGTTGGTGATGGTTCAGAAATGGCTCAGCATCATTCATGGACGAGTAATCCCTACCTGGTCGTAAGCGAATATCAAAACCAGCAGGTGGAAGGTAATCCCGCATGGATTGTCAACGACTGGACCGGACACATCAAAGCGATGAGCGGGAACAGATTCGTACGGGCTGTCCGCGGTGTTACAACCTACGGCATTAACGACTTTGTTGACAACGGCGATGGCACCGTAACCGATGAAGCCACCGGTCTGATATGGTCGCAGGACGACAACGGCGAGGCAATAAACTGGGAGGCGGCTCTTGCATATGCCGAAAGAGCCACAACTGCCGGTTACGATGACTGGCGTCTGCCCAATATCAAGGAATTGCAGAGCATTGCGGATTACTCCGGTGTCTTCCCGGCCACAGATTCAGGCGTGTTCCATCTTACAGAGCTCACGAATGTAGTGTATGATCCTGACACTGGTGAGGAGATAGGCACGCAGACCACGTATCCGTTTTACTGGTCGAGTACGTCCAATCCCTATGTTGAAGCATATCATGAAGAGGCTGGCGACACCGTAGAATCAGATTACGAGCCCGGCTACACATATGCCTGGACTCTTGCTTCCGGCTATTGCCCGGACATGGACGGCTACGACCTGCATGGTGCAGGCGCAGTTGTTTTTGACACAAAAGCAGAAGAGGTCTCCGATGGTTCGGGTATTGAGGTTTTTTACCACTATGTGCGCCTGGTACGCGGTGGTGATGTGACCGAAACGCCGGATGGAGATCCAACCACCATCAATACTGATCGGGTTGTTGTATTTGAGGAAGGCGACACAGGCATGGGAAACAGAGGCAATGGTTCCGGAGATGAGCAGGAAATGCCCGACATGGCTGCCGCTGCGGAACAGTTAGGAGTGACAGAAGATGCACTTCTGGCCGCAATGGGAGAACCCGGCCAGATTACCCCTGATTTTGCCGCCGCAGCTGTTGCCCTTGGCGTCACGGAAGCAGAGCTACTGGACGCACTGGAAACCTCCGCAGTAGAAGAGCAGAAATAGAATTATCAAAATAAATGAATGAGAAAATCCCGGGGTTCATTCCGGACTCTCACTCTCTTTATACCATTCTCGTGAAAGGAGTCCGGACTGAGGAAGAGGGAAAATAGACTCAGGAAAGAACGGCCGGATAAAAAATGACAGCATCCTTTTTTTGATTATTATTTCAGAGGTTGTAATTCCGGCCGGAAGTGCCACATGAAGATGAAAGACAGGCCGGAAAAATCATGAAAAATAACGGCTGATGAAGAGAATATAACCTGAAAATACTGGTATCATTTAAAAATTTCGGCCTCACAATCCTGCTCTTTGCCATTCACACAGAGATATACAGGAAGATTAAGAATCCATAACCCCCGGACTAATTGCAGTAATCTCTGCCCCTGGCGTCTATGCTGTCATATCAAACCCGATTATCATCTCCCTTTTGTAGATTTCCCGGACATACCAAAATCTTCCGGATAATCCCCGATCTCTGTGCTACCGTAGCACTGACAAGCCTTATCAGAATAAACCCTGAATAATTGGCACCGATACAATTAATTCATCCAAAATTTATAGAACATCGAAAATAAACGGCTCTATACGGAGAAGAAACAGATGAAATATCTTAAAGGGATTATTGCACTCATTGCGGCAATGGCCATCATGGTCCTCTTTGCCGGATGTGTATCACAGACAGATGACTCCGGTGCAGTTTCCGGAGAGGAGACACCCACACCGGTTACTGAAAGCACAGGCACACCGGCCACAACAACAAGGGCTGTCTCATACCCGATTGTTGACACCGGCCAGGTGAACTGTTACAACAACGAAGAAGTAATGGACTGCCCCGCTGAAGGGGAGGCATTCTATGGAGAGGACGCACAGTTTTCAGGCAATCAGCCGGCATACACCATTTCAGATGACGGCCTTACGGTCTATGACGAAGTAACAGGACTGACCTGGCAGAAAACTCCTGACACCAATCGCGATGGTGAAATCCTTCCGGACGATAAACTCACATTCTCCGAAGCACAGGAACGTCCGGGCACACTCAATGCAGAAAAGTATGGCGGATACAGTGACTGGCGCCTCCCGACCATAAAGGAACAATATTCACTGATTATGTTTAGCGGGACTGATCCCAGCGAAGGGGTTTTGGCCTCGGACCTGACTCCATTTATTGACACCGATTATTTCAGTTTCGCATATGGAGACACGGATGCAGGCGAGCGCATCATTGACTCGCAGTACGCATCAGACACTCTGTATGTATATGAGGACAGTTTACTCTTCGGGGTGAATTTTGCCGATGGCAGAATCAAAGGGTATGGCTTTTCCATGCCCGGTGGCAGGGAGAAGACATTCTTCGTCACCTGTGTCAGGGGCAATCAGGATTACGGGATAAACGACTTCTCAGATAACGGTGACGGCACGGTCACTGACAGTGCAACCGACCTTATGTGGTCACAGTCTGACAGCGGCACCGGTGTGAACTGGGAGGAGGCTCTCGCATGGGTGCAGGCAAAGAACGCGGAGAATTACCTCGGATACAGCGACTGGCGTCTCCCGAATGTCAAGGAACTGCAGAGTATCGTTGACTATACACGCTCTCCTGACACCTCGGACTCTGCTGCAATTGACCCGGTATTTGAATGCACCGGGATTACAAACGAGGCAGGAGAATCAGATTACCCGTACTTCTGGTCTTCAACAACACATGCATCATCGAACGGAATTGGCAGCGCTGCATCCTATGTCTCTTTCGGCAGGTCGATGGGATATATGGAAGGCGTTTGGCAGGATGTTCACGGCGCAGGAGCACAAAAGAGCGATTTAAAAGCAGGAAACGCATCAGACTATCCCGAAGGGAATGGCCCCCAGGGTGATGCCATCAGGATTGATAACTTTGTCCGCCTCGTGCGGTGATGAAAGGAGAAACACATGAAAAAACAGATACTCACCATTGGAATTATAGCGGTGATCGCAATCACCGCTCTTTTTGCCGGCTGCACGACACAGACAGAGACGGGAGAAACAGAGACAACAGCTTCACCTGAGGCAACGTCCGGCGTGATGGAACTCTACCCCATCGTCGATACCGGCCAGGTAAATTGTTACAATAACGAAGACGAGATCACCTGTCCGGAGGAAGGACAGGCATTCTACGGTCAGGACGCACAGTTTTCAGGCAACCAGCCGTCATACACGGTAAGCAGTGACAGCCTTACTGTCTATGACGAAGTCACCGGACTGACATGGCAGAAGACACCTGATACCTCCGGCCTGAGCTATGAAGAAGCATATGAATACTGTGAATCCCTGGAACTGGGCGGATACGACGACTGGCGTATGCCCACAACAAAAGAGCTCTTTTCCATCAGCGATTTCTCTGAAGGGTGGCCCTATCTGGACACGACATACTTTGACCTGGCCGAAACAGGGAGCGTCAGCAAGGATGAACAGTACTGGACTGAAAAATATGTCGGCACAACAGTAGAGGGCGGCTCAGATGCAGCGTTCGGTGTTAATCACGGCACAGGGCATATCAAAGCATATCCGGCAAAAGTCTCCGGCCGCATGGGTAACTATGTCCGGGCCGTTCGTGGAGACATATACGGTGTGAATGATTTCACAGACAATGGCGACGGCACGGTTACTGACAGTGCAACGGGCCTTATGTGGCAAAATACCGGCAGCGGCACCGGTATGGACTGGGATAACGCCCTTACATATGCCGAAAATATGACGCTGGCCGGGTATGACGACTGGCGCCTGCCCAATGTAAAAGAGCTCCAGAGTATCGTCGACTACACGCACGCACCCAGCGCCAGTGATGCGGCAAATGTAGGCCCTGCAATTGATACAGACTTCTTTGAGATAACAGAACTCCCATCAGGAACAACAGACTACACCCCTGACTACGGTTACTACTGGACCAGTACCAGCGCCTACTTTGGCAAAAACAGTCCGGAGTATTATTACGCCTGGTATGTGGCCTTTGGATCGTCGGTTGGCAATGACGGCGCTGACTTCCACGGGGCCGGTGCCGTGAGATTCGACACCAAAGTTGAGGACGGCCCGTTAGGCGAAGGTGGCGAACGCTATTACAACTACGTCCTCTGCGTGCGGGGATGATGAAAATTTATTCGCACAGTCTGGAAATACCAATCAAATCCAGCTTCTGAACGAACGAAAATGAGGAGGAGAAAAACCATGAAATCTCTTTATTCTCCTCTCCTAAATGAACCAAAACCAAAACCAAAACACAGGAAAAAAGGAGTGATTAACAGTCATCTTCTGACTTTTTTTGGAAACCAATGATGACTGGTAAGCAGATCACCCCAAAGTCCGGGTAAAGAAACTCACCATCTCCCGGTATGCATCCTGTGCAACAAAACTCTCCGAGAGCATCCCGTCTACAATCATAAACCCATGCAGTTCACCCTGGTAGACCTTTAGTTCAAAGTATGCATCCGCCTCATCGAGTTCAGTCACATACCGGTAGATGTCAGCAACAGGACTCGGTGTGTCACGTGTCCCATGAATGATAAGGAGAGGGTCAGCGATATCCCCTACAAGACTGGCGGGAAGAGTTTCGTTGTTGAATCCGCCGTAATACGGGAACCCATACCAGGCAACACCAGACTTAAACTCTTCAATCTGCGGCAAAAACAGCATGGTATACCGGCCACCGGCGCAGAACCCGGTCAGACCGAGACGGGCCATATCTACATCACTTCGGGTACCAAGATAGGCAACAGAATCACGGATAAGCATCTCAACCACATCGTCTGACGGGGATTTTTCAAACGTCTGCCATTCAGGGGCGATGACCACAAATCCCTCCGCTGCAAACTGTTCCACCAGACTCTCATATCCGGGTTCGAGTCCGTTGAACGAATGTATCAGCACCACACCCGGATATGGCCCACTACCCCCCGGTGCCGCAAAATAGGCGGGGAAACTCTGACCACCGCTGGTGATATTCATCGATGCACCTTCCGGCATGGCGCCATTGGCAGTTCCATTGGAATCAACGCAGCCAGCTATGCAGGCCAAAAGCACAATTGTGCCAAAAATAATGATATATTTCATATTTCCCTCCAAGGGGGGATGCGTCCTCATTCTTTGTCTCCGGATATATATCTTGTGACGGAGATACCCATTTTCTGCTCTGATTATTGAGACAAAGAAAACATACTGCAAAACTATCAGTGAAAAAACCGTCATTCCGGTGGTTCTGGATGAGAGGGAGTACATGCCGGATGAAAATCCGGGGATAAACTCTTTTCATAGTTCATTTAATCTTTGATTTACACAGGAACAGGCATCTTTGTGACACGATATGCGCACATCATTATCAGGAAAGAACACGTGAAGACAGATGCCCATTCCTCAGGAACCATCAACACCTTTTTCCCCAATTCTGATAGCAAAACCGACCATTGAATTGAACGGAATGAAACCATCGACAAAAAGCATCTACATCAAAAATGAATTGGTCCGACCCCTCTGATTCGGAAGAGTCAGCATTTCAGATACAATATATCTCTTCCAACAACGTTAACCAGAACAGAGGAATATAACCGGGGATATTATACAAAATACTGCATCTCCCCCTCCGGCCGTTCCCTCTTCGGCATCACGCCGGGAAACACCCGCTCAAGCATCTCCCGGTTAAAATGTGCCCATGTGATTGTCTTTGCATCACCCATCAACGCCCGGGACGAAGAGGAGGAGACCGGACAAACCAGTCTCTCCCCCTCCTTCGTCAGGTGCAGATCAGGGAAGTTCTCATTTGCATAGAGATCGTCAGAAAGGAGTATTTCGTTTAGATCCCGGAGAATTGCCCGCCCAATCCGGGAATCAGCCGGAACATCACCATCACCGGGGATGGTAATGATGTTCTGCACCCGGTTTGAAAGCCGTTCCAGAATATCCCGGGCCGCCAGTGTCCGGGTGTCCCTCAGATACCGGAGAAAACGCAGCACTATAGGCAGGTCTTCCGGCGAAAACAAGACCTCCCCCGGCCCGGACACCGGGATCGTCACCCATGACCGGAATGAATAATTTGTCTCCAGAGCCGGCCGTATAGCATCACCGTCACTAATGTCGACAGGACGCTGGTCCGTCGTGAACGCCCCATCATAGCAGACTGTCCACCCGTTCTCCAGATCAATCTCTAAGAGGGCCAGACCCCCGTCATCATGAGATACCACATGTTCCGGGTGGAAACGGATCATCTCTACCATCGGGTCATGCTCCACATCCCGTACCAGCGCAAGATCACGGACAGCCGTAAACATGAGGGTGAAGAGCGGATAGGCCAGAGAACCTGAATACGGTTCCCAGTCACCGAAGAGAAAATCTTCAAGGGCAGCAGGTGATGCCCGTATAAGGGCAAGAATGGGAAGAATCCAGTGCTGATACTCAAACCGCCCATAATGTTCGCGGATTCCACTCCGGTATCGCTTCAGCCAGGAATGTCGCTCAAACATCTGTTGGTTACGAGATGTAATCACTGCCATCCGCTCTTCATCAGAGAGGCCATCCGGAAACACCGGGAGCCTGAGTGATACCATCGGGGTACAGGATGACTGCTCAAAAATATATGCCGCAAAGGTGCATGGTGGAGCACTGTCATTCAGACATTCTGTGCGGAAATACTGTTCGAAGACCTTCGGCGCTTCATATGTCTCCCAGTCACAGAGCGGGATACTCCGCTGAATCTCAACCCCTTTTTGGGAGAGAATATATCTGACCAGCCCTGCATCTGTGTGCTCAATGACATACGCGTTCATCAGCACCCGCTGCATCCCGGGATCCCTGACCATCCGGAATAAATATTTCATAATCAGAAGGTACGGCTCATACCCTTCCAACAGATAGTAATGGGGAGTCTTTCCGCTCTGCCGCGGCGCCCTGATCATTTCAGACCCAAGTATCCCGAGTGCACAGAGATCTTCACATATCTTCCCTGCCCAGTCCTTTGAGATTGACGTCTTTTCATGCGAAATGTAAGACGTTCCAAAATCTTCATGGATCCTGGACGGATACGAATAGAAGCGGCATTCCCCTGATCCTGTCGGATATCTGACACCACATCCCTTCTGCAAATGGGGGTTTGTGGATGCTCCTGTGTTCACCACAAAATACCACAACACCTCCCATTTCTGCCTCGTCATCTCTTCCGGTTCCATAGTCTGGTAGTCCTTGCTGTATCTATGAAAATACCCGTTCAGATGCCATCAATGTAATGGATAATAACCACGGAAAGCATCGACCAAATCTGTCATTACCCAACGCGTCAACTCTACAGAAAACAACTCAACGCGTCGACCAATGCCTATAACACCTAACCCTTTGACGGGGTTTATCATTCTCTTTTTCATATATTAGTATAGCAGCAAGGAGGTGAATGATGGCAAAGAAGTCAGACAAAAACCAGAAGGGCGCATCCCGTAACCAGTCCAGTGCCGACAAAACCGGCAGCAAGGATGGACAGACTGTAGGATCAAAGGGAAAGAGATAATCCTCCCTTTTTCAGAGTCACAATAAATCTCTATTTTTCCCTCAAACAATATCACCCCGCAGATATTCCAAATCTGTTGTTCCCGTATATACCACGGGACAAAATAAATCCTGCTTATTTATGAATGACCTATCACATGCCGCAGGAAAGGGCCATGGGTGCAAATAGAAAAAAAACAGTTCAGGAAAATAAGAGCTGATTTATTCCACCGCAACTATCATATCCAGCGTCCATGGCGGATCAACAAAACTCAGCATGGTCGCATCCACTTCTCCAACATTCCGGTATCCCTTCGCCTGATCGGGGGCAATCCATGCAGCACGTCCGGCGGGAACACGGATCACATATCCCTCAGGCGAGAACACCGCAATCTCACCTTCAATAACGTATATAAGTTCAGATGCCCCTGTGAGACAGTTGGTATCCGCCGAACCCCCCGGGAGGAGTTCTGCGTATGCAACACTGTAGTCTATCAGCATATTCTTCTTCGGCATTAAGACAGGATTTGCGATGGTATAAATCATCATGTCAGACCCGATATTCCACTCGATTCCTCCCCTCGGGTCCGGAATGACAATCGGGACACCGTCCGGGAGTGCGGGAATTGTTGCAAGGTCAGCCCCTGTCACATGATTCACTTCGGAAAAGGGCGGCTGAATCACGTCAATATAGCGGAGTTCAGCATCGCCGATGGCAGCAATCGACTGCAGCACACCGTCCGGCAGAATCACCACCTCACCTTCACGGGCGGTCACCGTTGTATTGCCACACCTGATCTCTGCCTCCCCTCCAATCACACAGACAAACTCTGAACTCCCCGTCAACCGGTGTGGGGATGTTGCATTGCCCGGCAGGATAGTAACAGAACCGAAGGTGTAGTTTGCCGGGATCCCCGGCATTTCATCGCAGGCAAATACGGAATAGTCCCCCTCTCCACCATAGATGGGAAAACCTTCCCCCGGTGTTAAGAGACATATATTTCCATCCGCTGCCGAGAATGGATTATCAGTGAGACATCCGGCAGAGAGGATGGTGAGTGTGGATATCAGGATAAGACTGACAAACCTGTGCATTGAGATATATTTGCAGGAATGGAAATAAATTCAGTTATTTGCCACCGGCCTCTACGCTGAAGAAATCAGGAAATATCCCGCTCACCAAGACGCGGTTACCTTCTTAATGAACTGATGGAAAAGAGCCCCGGCGGCGGAGGAAATGGCAGGCACCAGATATATTTTGGGAAAATAGTTCCCGCCCTGCCATGTCAAAATCATGTTCTAAAAATCATATTCTAAAAATCTTATCCAAAAGCATAGGTCCTGTGGTGTGTGGCCACAGGAACAAATATCGTAAAAATGGTATTCTGAAATCAATCTATTGAATGAGATTAGGTGGAAACGGTCCCGGTCACCCAAGGAGGTATTGACACAGGGGGAGGAGGATATGATTCGTTTCACAAAATCATTCGATATTTTTCACATTCCGGGAGGGGCGCCACCCATCTGGCCTCCCGGGCCTCCATCTGCAGGCATGCCTTCATCTGCAGGTCGGTTTGCTTCCATGAATGCCATGACAGCATCCAGATCACCGTCTTCAAGGGCTGTTTCGGCGTCAGTGGTGTCGATGCCGTCCGCCTGCATCATTTCGAGCTGTGCCAGAATCTCTTCCGTGGTCATCTCAGACATATCCCCCGGCGGCATGCCGCCCTGCGGGGAGGCACCGATTCCGGCTTCATCTGCGGGCATTTCAGCAGGTGCGTTATTGAGTATGTCATCAGGTTTCTCAACAGGTGGTTCAGCAGGTGCGTCAAAAGTTATCTCCTCACTGGGAGAGGGTACACCAGAAGATCCTGTACTTTCAGTCGTTGCAGACTGTGTGGTGCAGCCACAGGTAAGGATTATGCAGACCACAGCAAGACCTGCTATGACAGCCATTATTTTTTTACTTTTTTCCATAACGGGAACTCCTTTTCGTATATCCATTTCAGGCAGGGATGTATCGTCCCGGCCTCTGTTCATACGGTTCACCGGTTGAGGGATAAATGCGAAGAATGGCAGAGATTATTTGAATAAACCACACGGTTGCATGGTATTTTCGGGTGGTGTTATCTGGCAGTTGACTCTGTGGCCGCTGTGGGCAATGGAAGAACAAACTATTCTGCGACGGGAGCCACTTGACGAAAGGTTCGGGAATAAGAACAAAGAAAAAAAGCGGGTGTTCGGGAAATTTTAGAATGCAGGCATTTTCCTGACCATACCACCCGGATGGGTGCGATAAGAGTGGGGGGGAAAGAGCAGCACATACCCACGTTCATAAAAAAAGCACACTTTAAAAAAAAGAGGGAATGAACCCGATGGTATCACATCGGGAGTTTATTCATCCCTATTTGTTCTGTTTCCTGCTGATGAGGAGACCACCTACCGCAACAACTGCGACACAAAGGACACCCCAGAGCCAGAGCGAAGAACCGCCTGATGACCCCACAGGTATTCCGGCGGTATCTGTCGGAAGAGCCACTTCCGGCACCGCTTCTGCAAAGAGTGCATAGGTGCTGAAGTGACCAGCCGGAATCGTTAATTCTTGGCTGCTGGCATTCGGCGCTACTGGGAGAAACTCCCACTTACCGCTTGTGATGTTGAAACATGCAGCCTGTGCACCATCTCCATAGAGATCCCACTCCTCCTCGGTAAGAGGGAATGTCAGGTTAATTGCCGGGGTGAAGGTCGATCCATCAGGTGTGCAGTTGACGGCACGGAGCACCAGCAGGGACCCACTTCCCCCGGCGAATCCACTTTCCCCAGGGCCACTTCCCCCGGCAAACCCACTTCCCCCAGGGCCACTTCCCCCGGCAAACCCACTTCCCCCAGGGCCACTTCCCCCGGCAAACCCACTTCCCTCAGGGCCACTTCCCCCGGCAAATCCACTTTCCCCAAGGCCACTTCCCCCGGGGGATTCTAATGACGGGATCATTCCGACAGGAACCAGGACAATACTGACATTTTCAAGCGGAATGCCTGAGGCGTCCCGTGCCACCACACCGGCACCAATGGTGAGGTATGCCAGATTATCACCCGCCCGAATTATCACCGTACTATTAACAACACCGTCAGGACCCACCGGAAGCCGGGCGGTTCCGTTAAACACATTGGGATTTGCCACTGCGAATGGCGATGGTGGTGTCACAACCGACTCCGGGATAGGTATGGCCGTCTTTGGTGCCAAAGGCAGTGCCGAATCATCACTGTCTCCGCCATCTATAGAATTACATAATAAGAAGGAGACATAGGTGACTTCGTCTTTCGCCAGGGTAACAGTCCGGCTCGCAGAATGAGAACCATCTTTCACAACCGTCACATTGTAGACACCAACAGATTCACCCGTGAAGGCATGGTTTGTTACCTCTCCGGTTGAGACTCCGTTCAGGTAGATGGTCACACCTACCGGGTTTGATTCTACTTGAAGTGTTCCGTTTTCAAACGACCACTGGAAGATCGGGTACTGAATATTATATTCAGATACTTTCCATATTTTTGAAGAGTTGGCATTCGTGCTGATTATTTCCGTGTCCCAGCTAAGACCGTTACCTTCTGGTCCGGTTAAAAAACTATAGTCCTTAAATTTTGTAATATCAGTGATCTGATTTCCATACTTTCCACCAGTGTAACGGTAACAGTTCGTTATGGTGCCACCACGATTTAAGCCAAAAAGACCGCCGGCATGATTAACAGCAGCAGTTACATTCCCCGTTGCATAACAGTTCGTTATGGAGCCATTATTATAACCAACAAGACCGCCGGCATACCTATCTGCAGTCGCACTGCCCGTTGCATAACAGTTCGTTATAGTGCCCATATAATTCTGACCAACAAGACCGCCGGCATACCTATCTGCAGTCGCACTGCCCGTTGCATAACAGTTCGTTATGGAGCCATTATTATAACCAACAAGACCGCCGGCATACCTATCTGCAGTCGCACTGCCCGTTGCATAACAGTTCGTTATGGAGCCATTATTATAACCAACAAGACCGCCGGCATTATTACCAGCAGTGGCGTTCCCCGTTGCATAACAATTCGTTATGGTGCCACCAGAATTCTGACCAACAAGACCGCCGGCATAATCAACAGCAGTTACATTCCCTGTTGCATAACAGTTCGTTAAAGAGCCCCTATTCTCACCAACAATCACACCAACATTGGCATCCCCATGTACCCCATTGGCATCCGTTTCAACGTTTAAATTACGGATATTTCCACCCGAACCGACAACGCCAAAGAGACCGACTTCTCCTGAACCTACGGATAATTCGAAATTGCGTATCGTATACCCCTGACCGTCAAAAGTGCCGGTGAACGTATTACTAAGATTACCAATCGTTACTGTGGGACTGCCACCTTCGGCAAGATCGATATCATTCGTCACGATAAAATGTTTGTCCCAGTCGCCGGAGTGAGTGGACAGATATCTGATATCAGAGCTGTTATGTATCTGATACGGGTTTCCTGATGTGCCATCACCATCGCCACCGCTAGACTCTGAAAAGATAAACCCAACAGTTTTCGTTTCGCCGTCTGCCAGGGTAACATCTTTAGAGAGAGAATCATATCCTGCCAGTTCAACGGTAACATTATAGTCACCGACAGATTCACCCGTGAAGGTGTGGTTTGTTACATCTCCGGTTGAGACTCCGTTAAGATAGACACTCGCTCCCGACGGAGTGGAATTAATCTGTAATGTCCCAACCTCACGAACCAGCGTGAAATTCACATCTTCGGTATTATCTTTGGTAAGGGTGACAATCCGGCTCGCGGAATCATACCCGTATTTCAGAACCGTGACATTGTAAACACCGACAGGTTTGCCGGAAAGAGTCACGTTCGTGAGGTCACCAGTTGCAGTCCCATTCAGATACACACTCGCTCCCGAAGGAGTGGAATTTATCTGTAATGTTCCAACCTGCTGAACCAGCGTGAAACTCACAACTTCTGTTTCATCTTTGGTAAGGGTGACAGTCCGGCTCGCAGAATCGTAACCATCTTTCACAACCGTCACATTGTAGACCCCGACAGGTTTGCCGGAAAGAGTCACGTTCGTGAATGCACCAGTGGCATTCCCGTTAAGATAGACACTCGCTCCCGACGGAGTGGAATTTATCTGTAATGTTCCAACCTCACAAACCAGTGTGAAACTCACATCTTCTGTTTCATCTTTGGTAAGGGTGACAGTCCGGCTCGCGGAATCGTAGCCAGCCAGTGCAACTGTCACATTGTAAGTTCCAACAGGTTTGTCATCGAAGGTGACATTCGTGAGGGAACCGGTGTCAGTGCCATTCAGGTAAACGTTTGCTCCTTCAGGAACTGAGTTCACATTGATAGTTCCCACCTGGTGTTCAAGGAGGAAACTTACATCTTCGGTTTCGTCTTTGGACAAGGTGACTGTCCGGCTCGCAGAATCGTAGCCAGCCAGTGCAACTGTCACATTGTAAGTTCCAACAGGTTTGTCATCGAAGGTGACGTTTGTCAGTTTACTGGTGTCAGTGCCATTCAGGTAAACGCTTGCTCCTTCAGGAAATGAATTCACATTGAGTGTTCCAAACTGCTGTTCAAGGAGGAAACTTACATCTTCGGTTTCGTCTTTTGTGAGGATGACTGTCCGGCTCGCAGAATCGTAGCCAGCCAGTGCAACTGTCACATTGTAAGTTCCAACAGGTTTGTCATCGAAGGTGAAATTCGTGAGGGAACCGGTATCAGTGCCATTCAGGTAAACGCTTGCTCCTTCAGGAACTGAGTTCACATTGAGGGTTCCCACCTGGTGTTCAAGGAGGAAACTCACATCTTCGGTTTCGTCTTTTGTGAGGATGACTGTCCGGCTGGCAGAATCGTAGCCAGCCAGTGTAACTGTCACATTGTAAGTTCCAACGGGTTTGTCATCGAAGGTGAAATTCGTGAGGGAACCGGTATCAGTGCCATTCAGGTAAACGCTTGCTCCTTCAGGAACTGAGTTCACATTGAGGGTTCCCACCTGGTGTTCAAGGAGGAAACTCACATCTTCGGTTTCGTCTTTTGTGAGGGTGACTGTCCGGCTGGCAGAATCGTAGCCAACCAGTGTAACTGTCACATTGTAAGTTCCAACAGGTTTGCCCGTGAGGGTGACATTTGTGAGTTTACTGGTGTCAGTGCCATTCAGATAAACACTCGCTCCCGACGGAGTGGAATTAATCTGTAATGTTCCAAACTGCTGAACCAGCGTGAAATTCACATCTTCGGTATCATCTTTGGTAAGGGTGACAATCCGGCTCGCGGAATCATACCCATCTTTCAGAACCGTCACATTGTAGACGCCGACAGGTTGGCCGGAGAGGGTGGCATTCGTGAATGCACCCGTGCCAGTCCCGTTAAGATAGACACTCGCTCCCGACGGAGTGGAATTTATATGTAATGTTCCAACATGCTGAACCAGCGTGAAACTCACATCTTCGGTCTTATCTTTGGTCAGGGTGACAGTCCGGCTCGCGGAATCATACCCCTCTTTCACAACCGTGACATTGTAGACCCCGACAGATTCACCCGTGAAAGGATGGTTTGTTACCTCTCCGGTCGAGAATCCATTAAATGAGATGGTCGCACCTTCCGGGCTTGATTCTACCAGAAGTGTTCCGTTTTCAAACGACTGCCACTGGAAGATCGGGTACTGAACGTTATATTCAGATACTCTCCATATTTTTGAAGAGTCAGCATCCGTGCTGATATCTCCTGTGTCCCAGCTAAGACCGTTATTTGAGTCAGTTCCGGTTAAAAAACGAATGTCCTTAAATTTTGTAATATCAGTGATCAGAATACCAGAATCAATATCTCCACCAGTGTAACGGTAACAGTTCGTTATGGAACCACCATCATGACCAACAAGACCGCCGGCAAAATCAGCAGCAGTGGCACTGCCCGTTGCATAACAGTTCGTAATGGAACCACCATCATGACCAACAAGACCGCCGGCAAAACCACCAGCAGTGGCACTGCCCGTTGCATAACAGTTCGTTACGGAGCCAGAATTCCAACCAACAAGACCACCGGCAGAATCATCAGCAGCAGTGGCACTGCCCGTTGCATAACAGTCCATTATGGAACCACCATTGTCACCAGCAAGACCGCCGGCAGCAGAACCGGTAGTAGTTACATCACCCGTTGCATAACAATTCGTTAAAGAACCAGAATTACTACCAGCAAGACCGCCGACAGCAGAACCGGTAGCAGTTACATCACCCGTTGCAGAACAGTTCGTTACAGAGCCACCATCATTAGAACCAACAAGACCGCCGGCATTATCACCAGCAGCAGTTACATTGCCCGTTGCATAACAATTCGTTAAAGTATCATAATTAAGACCAGCAAGACCGCCAGCCATTGTACCAGTAGCAGTTACATTCCCTGTTGCAGAACAATTCGTTAAGGAGCCTAAATTCCAACCAACAATCACACCAACTCTGCTTTGCCCATGTACCCCATTGGCATCCGTTTCAACGTTTAAATTACGGATATTTCCACCCTTACCGACAATGCCAAAGAGACCTACATAATCACCAGCTATAGATAAGTTGAAATTGCGTATCGTATACCCCTTACCGTCAAAAGTGCCGGCGAACGTGATACTGAAATTACCAATCGTTGCTGTGGGACTCCCCCCAGAATCAAGATCGATATCATCCGTCACGATAAAAGATTCGCTCCAGTTGCCGGAGTGAGTGGACAGATATCTGATATCAGAGCTGGTATGTATCTGATACGGATCACCGGGTGTGCCGTTACCACCGCTATAAAAAGAAGTCCCAGCACTCGCAACACCAATCAAAACAACCATTGCAACAAATACTGCTGCAAAAAGAATCTTAGCGGTACCGTGGCCCGAAAAACCATGTCCGTAAACTATTTTATGAACGATACTCTCATCAAAATTCTGCATTTTTGTTCACACACCCAATACAGGATACCAAAAAATGATCACCAAAAAGAAAGCCTGCTATCGAAGACACCATATTCAGTGGTGGCCGGGACAGGAACTGCCGCACCACTGAAAAATAATTGGATACTGCAATCAACAGAATAAAGAGAGAGCACTTTTTCTGATGGAGCAGTTGTAACGATAAATGATACTCATTGAATGGCAGGCTCATAATCATTAAGCATATAATACTTTTTCGATCCCATAATAATACCTGTTACAAAATTACCGTTATATCTATTAACACACCACTCTCCCCGGATAATCCATTCAATGAACGATATTTCACCAATATCTCCATTATTCAGAAATAAAAAACGAAAACAGGCAATCAGTATGCTCAAAAAAATGAATGAGCATCTCTGTGAAAAGGGTCAGGGACGGAGGTTTCAGGGATAAACAGGCGGTGAATAATTTGGATGGAAATCAATTCCAATCCACCCGGAAACCTATATAAATGGACCGGTTCTGCGATGTGTGGCCAGGGAACCGGTTGTCTCTTCCAGAACAGAATTCTATTAAGAGGATGTATTAATGGGATTGGTGGGGAAGGGGAGCCATCCCTTTGAAGTGCAGTGATTAGTGTATCAAAATTGATGCCGGGAATTTTTGTCATACCGCAATTTCTCAACCTGCTCGGACGCATCACTGAAAATCCCATCATCTTCGATTGGTTCCAGATAGAGCGCAATAGCTTCCCTGATATTTTCTAAGGCTTCTTCACGCGTATCCCCCTCACTGATGCAGCCAGGAAGTGCTGGTACAACAACGGTATACCCACCTTCAACACTTGGTTCCAGAATGACACGTAATCTCATTGAATTGTTTCTCCCCGTATGAACACGTTAAGGTACGGGTAAGAGAGGCAGTCTGTGGGACAGTTCGCATGCAGAAGAGCAGCACATACTTATGTTCATAAAAAAAGGACACTTCAAAAAAAGAGGGAATGAACCCGATGGTATCACATCGGGAGTTTATTCGTCCCTATTTGTTCTGTCTCCTACTGATGAGGAGACCACCTACCGCAACAAGTGCGACAAGAAGGAGACCCCAGAGCCAGAGGGAGGAACCGCCTGATGACCCGGCAGGTATTCCGGTCATATCAGGCAGAGGCACTTCCGGCACTACTTCTGCAAAGAGTGCATAGGTGCTGAAGTGACTGATCTGAATCGTAATTGTCCTCGCATCTGCATCCGCCACACCTGCAATAACCTCCCACTCACCGGACGTGGTGTTGAACCATGCAGCCTGTGCTTCATCTCCATAAACATCCCACTCCTCCTCGGAAAGAGTAAATGTCAGGGTTATTGCCGGGGTGAAGGACACTCCCTCAGGCGTGCAGGAGTAGGCATACAATGCCCGTGAGTGTTCAATTAGCCCGATGGTTCCGGGCGACGGGATTGCTGTGACCGGCACTGCAACAATGCTGATGTTTTCCTGCAGAATGCCTGAGGCATCCCGTGCGGTGACACCGGCATCGATGGTAAGGTATCCGGAGGTGTCATCCGCCCGGATTGTCACTGGCCTTTGTGTTGCACCGTCAGGACCCACCGGAAGCAGGGCTGTTCCAATAAACTCATTGGGGTTTGCCACTGCCGGTGTCGATGGTGTTGTCACCGTCGACTCCGGGGTAGGTATGCTCGTTGTCGGAACCGGTGTTGGTGTTGGTGTTGGTGTTGGTGTAGGCTTTGGTGCAACAAACGGTGTAGAATCATCACTGTCTCCGCCATCATCCGGATAAGAAACAGTGACAAAGCGCTCTTTCTCCGCAGTTTTGCTGCCATACGCATTCGTCGCTGTGAGGGAGACGGTGTATACTCCCACACTCTGATAGGTGTGCACCGGGTTCTGCTCGACAGACGTCTCTCCATCGCCGAATTCCCAGAGCCATGCGGACGGACTCTCGGTGGTCTCGTCAGTGAACGTGACCGCAAACGGTGCGTATCCCGTGACCGGTGTTGCCGTGAAGTCGACGGCCATCGGGTTGGTGGTAGTGATGTATCCTACCTCTTCTGTGGTATCCTCACCCACCACATTCGTAACCGTCAGGGCAACGTCATACACACCAGTTGTGGTGTAGGTATGTACCGGATTCTGCTCTGTTGATGTCTCTCCGTCACCAAAGTCCCAGGCCCATGAATCAGGGCGACCACTGGAATAATCGTAGAACTGCACCGGGAGCGGGGCCATGCCTGCTACCGGGACAGCAGAGAATGTAGCCAGAGGTGCTTCATTCACGCTGAATGAAACCAGTGCCTTGAATGAGAAACCGTCCGGCGAGAGGGCCGTAAAGGTGTATACCCCATCTGCATAGGTGTAGGTCGTTTCAAGCATCGTGACGCTGCCGTCGTGAGCCATGCTCATAATCGTGAAATCGTCCGCACCGCCCCAGGCATTCACATACAATTCTGGTGCACTCATCACAATGACCGCATCGGTGACCGTGATGCCGCCGAACGCGGATTTATTGATCTCCATGGTGTAGGCCACTTCTTCGAGTTCTGCACCCATCTGGTCCAGAACACCAAGCTGGAAGGCCCGGCCCATGGTCTCATTCACCGCACCACGGGTGATGGTGACGTCAAGACCGGTATCCGGATTCATCAGGGCAGAGAGCCCCCCGGATATATCGGCACTGATACCAGTGGAAACATTACCCACATCACCACCAAGGTCAGCGGAGCCGGAGATGTTTCCAATCTCTGCACCGGTGCATTCACCGGTCCATTCAGAGGATACATTCTGCAGTCCTCCGGTCTGGATGGTGATATCAATGCCAGGGTTCCGGACGATAATGGTCGTGTTGTCACCGGTGATGGTGGCATTCTGATTTTCTGCGAGATTGATAGACACTTCCTGCGTGTCATCGTCGAAGGTCATGTTCGCAACGGTGACCGGTTGATCATCCGTGAGGGAAGCATGAACCGGTGTGATGGATATATATCCGGGTTTCAGATCATCGAAACGATAGGTTGCGTTGTCCCGTGTCCAGCAGGGGTTTACCAACCGGATCTCATATTCACCGGGCAGTCCGTTGGAATGCACGTTGATGTCAACGAGCGGGATGGATTCAATTCCGGTTATCGTGTCCGGGGCTGTTGCACTGACTTTGAGCCAGCCATTTTCATTTTTGATAACGGAGTCAACCAATAATCCGGAGATGGTGCCATTTGCCCGGACATCAGTCACTGACATAACCGTCCGGTTAAACTCCATGATGAAGGAGAGGTTTTTCACGTCATTGAGGGCGGATGCACTGACAGTCAGGTATTTGGAGGATTCAACAGGCAGGGTGCCATTGGGTGCCCCAATCACGGTGCGGGCTTCGACATCGATGGCACCGTCATTGCGGACGACCGGGCATTCAATACCTGCATTTTCTGCATGTGCGTCCGTGATGGTCAGTTTCGCAGTTTCCCTAAGTCCTGAAATGCTCTCCGTTGCCCGGAAGGTGATGTCTGCCACCGGAGAGGCAGAATCAGCGGTGATGCCTATGTCATCAGTGATACCAATGGTGACAAGACCGTTTGCGTTGTCAATAGTCTTTGTGAAATCTGCACTCACGGTGAGAGATGCCGGTGCGATATCCTCAACGGTAATGAACGCCGGGTCATATGCGATGGTAAAGCTCAGTTCGGTAATACCATCAAGACCATCGGCAGTTATCGGGAATTCTGCAGTATCATTAGCAGGGATTCTGCCGGATGGGGCACTGAGCCGGATTGCGGGTGTGCCACTGACGACGATATAATCTTTCGTTGTCACGGAGCCGGTGCCATATGCGTTGCCGGTTGTCAGGCTGACATCATATGCACCTTCGTTGGTGTATGTGTGCACGGGATTCTGTACTTCTGAATAGTTTCCGTCACCAAACGACCAGTTCCAGACATCCGGACTGCCGGTAGAGGTGTCAGTGAAGGTTACCTGAAGCGGTGCATCGCCCGAGAGCGGTGTGGCAGTGAATGACGCAACCGGTTCTGAACCAACGGGAGTCAGAGTGAAGGAGACATCTGCCGTCTGATTTTCTGACACGATGACACTCTGGATGGTGGTGTTATAATACAGCGATTTTACCAACCGGATGTCATGACTGCCGACGGGAATTGTGGGGAGAGTGGTGTTTGTCAGGACAGTGGTATTTCCGCCGTCAAGCCAGATCCAGGCCTCTTCCGGTGATGAGGTGACACTGATACTTCCTGCCTGTTGTGTCAGGGTGAAGGAGACATCGGTGACTTCGTCTTTTTCCACCGTTATGCTTCTGGTGACAGGAGTAAGAAATCCTGTTTTCTCCACTGTTATAGTGTGTATTCCGATGGGGACATTCCCCAGTGTGGTGTTTGTGAACTCTCCGGTATTCTCCCCGTCAAGCCAGATGGTGGCATCTGCGGGAGTGCTCGTAACCTGAATACTGCCGCTTTCATGCCCAAACACGAATGAAATCTCCGCAGTCTCCCCTTTCTCCACCATTACACTTTTGTTGGCCGGAGTAAGATACCCGGATTTTTCCACGGTGATATCGTGCGTTCCGGTGGGTATATTGGTAAGGGTTGTGTTGGTGAACTTTCCGGTGTTTTCGCCATCAAGCCAGATGCTGGCATCTGCAGGTGTTGAATTGACCTTCAGGCCACCCGTCTGGTGAACAAGGTCGAAGAAGACGGGAGTTGTCACAGCGTTTGTGACTGTGACCGAATCATTGATAGCAGTCTCGTAGCCCTCAAGGACAACGGTAACATTGTAGGTCCCGGTGGCAAGATCGTTCAGGGTTGTATTCGTGAAACCACTCGAAATGCCGTTCAGGTAGATGGTGGCATCTGCAGGTGTTGAATTCACCTGTAATATACCGGTCTGCTGCTCAAGACTGAAATCAACCTGTTTTGTCGTGGCATTCGTAAGGGTGACAGTCTCAGTCATTGTGCCGTAGCCAGACTTCACCACCGTCACGTTGTACTCGCCAACAGGCTGGTTGTCAAAAGTGAAGTTCGTAGATTCACCCGTTGCAACCCCATTCAGGTAGATGGTGGCATCTGCAGGTGTTGAATTGACCTGTAATATACCGGTCTGCTGCTCAAGACTGAAATCAACCTGTTTTGTCACGGCATTCGTAAGGGTGACAGTCTCAGTCATTGTGCCGTAGCCAGACTTCACCACCGTCACGTTGTACTCGCCAACAGGCTGGTTGTCAAAGGTGAAGTTCGTAGATTCACCCGTTGCAACCCCATTCAGGTAGATGGTGGCATCTGCAGGTGTTGAATTGACCTGTAATATACCGGTCTGCTGCTCAAGACTGAAATCAACCTGTTTTGTCACGGCATTCGTAAGGGTGACAGTCTCAGTCATTGTGCCGTAGCCAGACTTCACCACCGTCACGTTGTACTCGCCAACAGGCTGGTTGTCAAAGGTGAAGTTCGTAGATTCGCCCGTTGCAACCTCATTCAGGTAGATGCTTGCATTCGTCGGAGTGGAATTCACCTGTAATATACCGACCTGCTGCTCAAGAGTGAAATCAACCTGTTTTGTCGTGGCATTCGTAAGGGTGACAGTCTCAGTCTTTGTGCCGTAGCCAGACTTCACCACCGTCACGTTGTAATCGCCAACTGACTGGTTGTCGAAGGTGAAGTTCGTAGATTCACCCGTTGCAACCTCGTTCAGGTAGATGCTCGCGTTCGTTGGATTCGAGTTCACCTGTAATATACCAGTCTGCTGCACAAGACTGAAATCAACCTGTTTTGTCACGGCATTCGTAAGGGTGACAGTCTCAGTCTTTGTGCCATAGTCAGGCTTCACAACAGTAACGTTGTACTCACCTATCGGCTTATTGTCAAAGGTGAAATTCGTACATTCACCCGTTGCAACCTCATTCAGGTAGATGCTCGCGTTCGTTGGATTCGAGTTCACCTGTAATATACCAGTCTGCTGCACAAGACTGAAATCAACCTGTTTTGTCACGGCATTCGTAAGGGTGACAGTCTCAGTCTTTGTGCCATAGCCAGGCTTCACAACAGTAACGTTGTACTCACCTATCGGCTTATTGTCAAAGGTGAAATTCGTAGATTCGCCCGTTGCAACCTCATTCAGGTAGATGCTTGCATTCGTCGGAGTGGAATTCACCTGTAATATACCGACCTGCTGCTCAAGAGTGAAATCAACCTGTTTTGTCGTGGCATTCGTAAGGGTGACAGTCTCAGTCTGAGTGTCATACCCAGGCTTCACAACAGTAACGTTGTACTCACCTATCGGCTTATTGGCAAAGGTGAAGTTCGTGAAATTACCAGTCGCAACTTCATTCAGGTAGATGCTTGCATTCGTCGGAGTGGAATTCACCTGTAATATACCGACCTGCTGCACGAGAGTGAAGTCAACAAGTTCGGTGGTCGCATTTGTGAGGGTGACAGTCGCAGTCTTAGTGTCATACCCAGGCTTCACAACAGTAACGTTGTATTCGCCTATCGGCTGGTTGTCGAAGGTGAAGTTCGTAGATTCACCCGTTGCAACCTCATTCAGGTAGATGCTCGCGTTCGTCGGAGTGGAATTCACCTGTAATATACCGACCTGCTGCACGAGAGTGAAGTCAACAAGTCCAGTCGTCGCATTTGTGAGAGTGACAGTAGCAGTCTTAGTGTCATAGCCAGGCTTCACAACCGTCACGTTGTACTCACCTATCGGTTTATTGTCAAAGGTGAAGTTCGTGAAATTACCTGTTGCAACCTCATTCAGGAAGATGGTCGCTCCGGCAGGCGTTGAGTTGATCTGCAAATCACCCGTCTGGTAAACAAGGTCGAAGAAGACCGGAGTTGTCCCGCACTGCGATACATTCACTGATTCATTGATTCCGGGATAATAGTCATCAAGCACCACCGTCACATTGTGATTGACATCGGGGAAAATACCCGAAACAGAAGCATTCGTCTGCACCGAGCGGTTCACGCCGTCAATCCAGATCCATCCACCGGACGGAGCGGAGGTGATCCGGAGTTCTCCCATCACATTTGCAAACGGGGCAACGGTATGCATCTCATCAATTCCGGTCAGATTTGCAAAAACATACTTTTCTGCCGTGTTCACCCCATTAGTGCCGGCGACTTCGCCCCATCCATCTCCAGTGGTTTTCCACATGGTAAGCGACGATTCATTGAGCCCGGCAACATCAGCATCGATATAGCTGACATTCAAAAGCATCCAGCCCGGTGCGGTGACATCCACGAAGTGGCTGATGTTTTCATATCCCGCCGGGTTGGCAGGGGGTGTGACATGGGTGCCCGCGATCTGCATGGCGCCCTCGAAGGTGAAGGTCACAGATGTGCTCACCTCATCATCACATAATGTGAGATTTGTGAAGCTGACACCGGTGGAGAGGGTAGTTGCAGAGAAGTCGTCCCCGGTGCTGGTGCCTGCAGTGATATTGACAAATTCCACATCATCGGAGTCCAGAAGATAGCACCCGCCACCTTCATGCAATACGGTGTTGCCGGTATAGGTCGTATTGGAGATCTGTAGATTATCTGAGAGTTGGAAGAGGCAACCCCCACCATTATACGCGGTGTTATTCGCAAATGTCGAGTCTGTCACAACGACATTGTCTGTATCATAGGTTGACAACGCACCACCTTTCGCAGAATCATCGGTATCAGTTGCCGTGTTATTTTCAAAGGTCATACGGGTCAGGACAGGAGCCGGGCATTCACGGAAATACACTCCACCACCGCGATATGATGCCGAGTTGTCCCTACATACTGAATCCGTCAGGAGAAGATTCACGGATTTGGAGGCATACATCGCGCCACCATGTTCTCCTGCGATGTTATTCTCAAAGGTTGTGTCCGTGATTCTGCAGTTGTCAACCCAGGCGATAAACACCGCACCACCGGCATCTTCACTACCAGCACTGGACACTTCATTTCCAGCAAAGACACAGTCGGTGATGGTGAGTCCCTGAAGATGTGTACTTATAGTACCCTCTGCATGAACCCCGGCACCGGCACCGGCATATGTGTTCTCCGATATGTTGAGTCCCTGCAGGGTGACATTGCCTGCGGCGATGTTTATGGCCGGAGCATTCTGTAAGGTATTCGTCAGGAGCGGCCGGACGGGTGATCCGTCCCACTGCTCTATCGTTACATCCGCCGCATCGATGGTGAACCCGCCTTCGTAGGTGTGACCCTCAGTTCCCCAGATCTGGATGGTATCACCATCTCCGATTTCAGGAATGGCAGACACATCCGTATAGTTCCCGGAGCCTGCAATATGCGAGACACTCCAGACCATCGGGTGAACAATGGGTGTCAGGGAAAACGTAACGGGATCACTCAGACCGGCATTCGTGAGGGTGACGGTCTGCGCATCCGGGGTGAGATAGCCTTTTTCGGCAACAGTGATAGTATAATCACCAACAGGTTGACTTAGGAAGGTATAATTTGTACTCTCTCCGGTAGATTCTCCGTTCAGGTAGATTGTCGCACCTGCCGGGCTTGAGTGTACCTCAAATGTTCCATTTTCAAACGATTGCCATTGGAAGAACGGGTATTGAGCATTATACACAGATACTCTCCATGTTTTTGAAGAGTCAGCATCCATGCTGATTATTCCTGTATCCCATTTTAGACCATTATCTAAGTCTGATCCGGTTAAGAAATCATAGTCCTTAAATTTCGTAATATCAGTGATCAGAGTACCGTACGAATTGTCACCATTAGTGTAGCGATAACAGTTCGTTGGCATGCCCATAGTACCAATATTACCAACAACACCGCCGGCATAATTACTAGCAGTGGCAGTGCCTGTTGCATAACAGTTCATTAGACGGTAATCATTCTTACCAACAAGACCGCCGGCATAAGAACCAGTAGCAGAGGCGTCCCCCGTTGCATAACAATCCGTTATGTAGCCATCATTATAACCAACAAGACCGCCGGCATAATTACTAGCAGTGGCACTGCCTGTTGCATAACAATTCGTTATTTGGCCATCATTATAACCAGCAAGACCGCCGGCATAATTACTAGCAGTGGCAGTGCCTGTTGCATAACAATTCGTTATGAAGTCGTCATCACTATGACCAACAAGACCGCCGGCATAATCACCAGTAGCAGTGGCAGTACCTGTTGCATAACAATTATTTAAGGAGCCAGAAGTCTTACCAACAAGACCGCCGGCACAATCACCAGTAGCGGCGGCATTGCCCGTTGCAGAACAATTCGTTATGGAGCCAGAAGACCTACCAACAAGACCGCCGGCACAATCACCAGTAGCAGTGGCGTTCCCCGTTGCATAACAATTCTCTAAGGAGCCGCCAGCATTATAACCAACAAGACCGCCGGCACCACCAGAACCAGCATCGGCATCACCTGTTGCATAACAGTCCGTTATGTAGCCGCCAACATCACTATTATCTTCATTTTTACCAACAAGACCGCCGGCACTACCCAATGTAGCAGTGGCATCGCCCGTTGCATAACAATTCGTTATGTAGCTACCATAATTCCAACCAACAAGACCGCCGGCATAATCACCAGTAGCAGTGGCACTGCCTGTTGCATAACAATTCGTTATTCTGGCTTCAGAATACCAATTAAAACCAACAAGACCGCCGGCAGAATTACCATTAGCAACATAGGCAGTGCCTGTTGCAGAACAATTCGTTAAAGGGCCAGTATTATAACCAACAAGACCGCCGACATAATAATCTTCAGCAGTGGCATTCCCCGTTGCAGAACAGTCTATTATGGTGCCATCATTATGACCAGCAAGACCGCCGGCAGAATCACCATTAACAGCATAGGCATTGCCCGTGGCAGAACATTTCGTTAAGGTGCCCCCAAAATTCCCACCAACAAGACCGCCGGCATTACCCAATCTAGCAGTGACATTGCCCGTGGCAGAACAATTCGTTAAGGAGCCACCAGGTTGATTCCGTCCAACAAGACCGCCGACAACAGCACAAGCAGTGGCACTGCCCGTGGCAGAACAATTCGTTAAGGAGCCAGTACTATAACCAACAAGACCGCCGGCATTATAATCGATAGCAGTTACATCACCCGTTGCACAACAATTCGTTAAGGAGCCAGTATTATAACCAACAAGACCGCCGGCATAATCACCAGTAAAAGTGATAGCGGCAGCGCCCGTTGCAGAACAATTCGTTAAGGAGCCAGTACTATAACCAACAAGACCGCCGACATAATCATTACGAGCAGTGGCACTGCCCGTGGCAGAACAATTCGTTAAGGAACCAGTACTAAAACCAACAAGACCGCCGACATTACCACTACGAGCAGTGGCACTGCCCGTGGCAGAACAATTCTCTAAGGAGCCAGTATTATAACCAACAAGACCGCCGGCATACGTAGCAGTAGCAGTGGCACTGCCCGTGGCAGAACAATTCTCTAAGGAGCCAGTATTATAACCAACAAGACCGCCGGCATAATACATAGCAGTGGCATTGCCCGTTGCAGAACAATTCGTTAGTGTGCCATAATTATTACAACCAACAAGACCACCGGCATAACTATTAGCAGTGGCAGTGGCGCTGCCTGTTGCAGAACAATTCGTTAGTGTGCCATAATTATTATAACCAACAAGACCGCCGACATAACTATTAGCAGTGGCAGTGGCGCTGCCTGTTGCAGAACAATTCGTTAAGGAGCCATACTCATTACGACCAACAACCACACCAACATAACTTTTGCCAGATATCCCATCGGCATCCGTTTCAACGTTTAAATTACGGATCTCTCCATCCGAATTGACATAGCCAAAGAGACCGACATAATAACCCTCAAGAGATAACCTGAAATTGCGTATCGTATGTCCCTGACCGTCAAAAGTGCCAGAAAAATATTGAGAGTAATAATGAACACTATAATTACCAATCGTTGTTGTGGGATTATCTCCGGCAAGATCGATATCATTCGTCACGATAAAATATTTGTCCCAGTTGGCGGAGTCCGTGGACAGATCTTTAATATCAGTGCTGTTGCTTATCTGATACGGATCATCGGATGTACCGGCACCACCGCTATAAAGAGAAGAACCAGCACTCGCAACACCAGTCAAAACAACCATTGCAACAAATACTGCTGCAAAAAGAATCTTAGCGGTACCGTGGCCCGAAAAACCACGCCCGTAAACTATTTTATTAACTATACTATTATCCATATTTTGCATCTTCTTTCACCCAATACAGGATTCCAAAAAATGATCACCAAAAAGAAATCCCACCATCGAAGACACCATATTCAGCGGTGGCCGAGACAGGAACTGCCATACACCACTGAAAAAATAATAAAAACTGCAATCAAAAGAAAAAAGAGAGAACTTTTTTTCTGATGAAGCAATTGTTAAGATAAATGGCTCTTATTGAATGGCAGACCCAGGATCATTAAATATATAATATTTTTATGTCCCATAACAGTAACTATTTCAAAATTACCATTTTATCTTTTATAACACCATTCTGCCAGGATAATCCATTCAAACAACAATATTTCATTAATATCTCCGTTATTCAGAAATAAAAACAAAAACAGGCACACAGCATGCTCTAAAACAATAAACGCCTCTGTGGAACGGGTGCAGGACAGGGATTTTCAGATAAAAGAGCAGGCAGAAAATATTTTGAATGGAAATCAATTCCATCCCACCCGGAAACCTATAAAAAAGGACCGGTTCTGTGATGTGTGGCCAGGGAACCGGTTGTCTTCCAAAACATAATACTAATATGAGTATGTACTGATGGGATTAGTGTAGAAAGGGGGCTTCCCCGCTCATTGCTGACACAGGGGCGAGGGAAGGTATGGTCTTAAAAATAATCTCTTTGCCTTTCAAAAATGGTGGGGTAATTATTATTCAGCGAATAGGCCATCATGCAGGAATCCGGTGCCGGCATCGACAGACCAGTTCCCCTGCATGCGGGCATCCCTCCCAAAAAAAGAGAGGAGAATCGCAGACAGACCTATTCCGCTCTCAGTGCATCAATCGGGTCGAGTTTCGATGCCCGCCATGCCGGGTAGACACCTGACACGACACAGATAACGGCACCAATGATCATTCCTTCGGGGACGTTTATGATACTGTCCCATGCGAAGAAATACTCGGTCGTGCCGACCATCCCGAAGACGACCACATAGCCAATGATAAGGGACAGAATGGCCCCGATGCCCGCCCCGACAACGCCGATGATGGCCGCTTCATAGACGAACATCCTGAGGATTTCGTTCTTCTGCGTCCCGATACTGCGGAGAATTCCTATCTCACGGATACGCTCTGTCACAGACATCATCATCACATTGAAGATGGAGACGGCCGCCACAAGAAGCGAGATGCCTGCAATCGCAAGGGCAAAGCTCGTAATGGTCCCCAGTGTCGAAGATATCGAGTCAAGCATCCGGCTGGAATCCTCCACCTTGACTTCATTTTCCTTCTTATTCAGGGAATCTTCAATACTCTCTTTGACGGTATCAATCTCATCAATGTCATCGACAACCACATTCACCTGGGAATACTCATCCTCCCCGTCGTAACGGCCGGTAAAGAACTTCTCTGTCGTGATGATGGCACTGTCCGAGTTGATGTCCATCGACATACCACGTTCTTCGAGAATGCCTGTCACACGGACGGTTGTCTCACCCTCGTCATCGTCCTCATCGCCAATCGAAACCTTGCTCCCGACTTCGATGCCGTAGCGTTCGACTAAGTCCGGCCCGATGACAACCTGTGATGTGGTCGATGGGAAACTCCCTTCCGTAAGGGTGAGGATCTCCGTCATTGCCTCATCTTCCATCGCATAGATAGTTGCGTGGCCGCTGCTGTCACCCGTCTCGATACGATCGCTCTCCGAGTAGAGATAATAGACAAACGAGGAACCCGCGGCCTTTCGTATATCGTCGAACTGATCACTGGTCAGGTAATCTTCATCGTCATCACTACTGCTTCCTCCGCTGCCTGGGCCAGGCTCGCCGCCACCGCCGCCACTGTCAGCTGTTACCACAAGGATATTTGCCGTTGCCGAGAGCTCTTCAGTGACAGAGAGGGTCATATTCGCCGAGATCATGCCGATGGATGCAATTGCAACGACGCCTATCACAATTCCAAGGGCCGCTAAGACTGACCGCAGGAGGTTCAGGCGAACGCTGCGCACCGAGAGCTGGAATATAATATCGGGTTTTTTCATGCTATCCTCCCGTCCTGTATCCGGATGGTGCGGTCGGCGTACTTTGCTGTCGACTCATCGTGGGTCACCATGATAACGGTCCGCCCCTCCCGGTTGAGCCGGGCGAGCATCTCCATTATTTGGGTGCTGGTCTTCGAGTCAAGGTTCCCCGTCGGTTCGTCACAGAGGAGAATCGCCGGTTCGTTCACGAGCGCCCGTGCGACCGCCACCCGCTGCTGCTGACCGCCGGAAAGTTCCGCCGGACGGTGTGCGGCCAGTGCGGCGTCGATGCCCACCGAATCAAGGAGGGCCTGCACCCGGCCGGATGTGTCATACGTCCGGTCCTTGAGGACCAGCGGGTACTCGACATTCTCGTAGGCCGTCAGGAGGGGAATCAGGTTGAATTTCTGAAATATGTATCCAATCGAGTCCCTCCGGAGTGCCGTCAGGTCAAAGTCACTGAGTAGGCCGATATCCTGTCCTTCGATGCGGACTGTGCCAGAGGTGGGGACGTCCAGGCAGCCAATCTGGTTCATCAGGGTCGATTTCCCTGACCCGGACGGGCCCATGATGGCAACGAACTCTCCTTTCTCTATTCGAAGAGAGACGCCGTCGAGTGCATGGACATCCCCGGAGAGGAGGGGGTATATTTTGCGCACATCAACGAGTGCAATAACCGGTGTGGAGTCCATTATATAGTCCCTCTCACTTCTCTTTGTGCAGACGGGCCCGGATGCTGTCACGTGCCCGTGCAAGGAATCCCTTTCTCCATGCAACAAGACCGCCTACAATGATGAATATTCCAAGGATGATGGGAATCACGGGAATCTGTGCAAAGCCACTGCCCATGGAGCCAAACATACTTCTGTCGCCACCCGGCCCACCGTCGTTACTCCGTTCTGCAGGGGCGCCACTCTCGCCATCTGCTGAACTGACGCTGGTGCTGGTGCTGGTGACGGAGAACTCTTCTTCATAGATGTTCCCGTCCTCGTCCTTGTAGGTGACCAGAACCGGCACATCTCCTGAACCCTGCCTGGTATAGGTTACCTCAAACCCGGAGAAGTCGTCCGGTTCAAGAGCACCTATGACCGCAACAGGGTTTGGGCTGGTAGGCGTTCCCGGGTCTCCCACGGTTACCATAACAGAGTATGCCTCTTCAAGCCCGGCGTTTGTCACATCACCTGATACGGTGTACGTTGCACCGGACGAACTTACCTCAACCTCGTTTACCACGAGAGCCGCACTGGTCTTGTCTGTCCCGAAGGTCATGGGAATGGAAACCGTGGTGCTGTGTTCATTGACGCCGTTTCGGTAGTCCACGACAAAGGTCAGGTCACCCTCTTCTTCCGGGGTAATGGCAAAGGGGACTTCTGCGGATTTGTCTTTCGCAAGGTCGCCCACAAAGTAACTCGTCTGGTCACTCTTTATCCCGTCAGTGACAGGCGTAATCGTGATAGCGCTCAATTCACCATCACGGGGGTTGCCCACACGGACGGTGATATCCTCAGTCTTACCTTCGGTAAATGTCTCCGGAACATTCAGGAGTGATACCTGCGGCGTGCTGTCCTCCACAATCACCGGGATGGAGGTACGTAGCGACCCTGCGGATCCAAAGTCAAGGTAGAAGGACGGGTAGAAGATTCCTTCAGTGAGCCCTGCCTCCACCATGAAGGAAAATTCCATGGAATTCTTCCCACCGATGTCACCGACGACTTCGTAGGCATTGTCATTGACGACAACGAGGTCATTCGTGTAGAGCTTCGCACGGTCAATTGAGGCGCTTTCATCGCCGGAGTTCGTTATTGTTACCGTGATAAATCCCTGATCGCCCGGCATCAGTGTCTCAGGCGACTGGGTAATCCCGGTGACGGATATCTGGGATGCAGCATCTGAATCATCAGCAGCGGCTGCAATGCCGCAGAACGCCACAAGAATCAGAAGTGCAATACCTATTTTGTAATTCATATCTGTATGTCTCCGTATTGGTATACAACAGAACAATCTCACTCAAACAGGTATATATGAAGAAAATAGGGAGAGGAGAAGCATGTAACCGTGAGGTTTCACAGATGATCATCCGAAACCGTGAAGAGCGCCTCTGCAAGCGCTTCAGCGGAGGGATATCTGTCTTTCTTCTCTTTTGCAATGCAGCGCATCACAATGTCATCCCACGGTGCTGCGGCAGGGACGCGGGATGAAGGAAGGGTGGGTGCCTCCCCGAGAATAGCATCTGTCATCTCCACCAGCCCGCCATCATCAAACGGACGGCGGCCGGTCAGGAGTTCATAGAAAACAATTCCCGTCTGATAGATGTCTGTTCGGGTATCCGCATCCCCGAAGCGGCGGGGGGCAATCTGTTCCGGGGCCGCATACTGAATCGAGAAACCCACGACAGAGGACTCATGCCCGTCGCCCATCACTTTCCCAAGACCCCAGTCGGTTATTTTGGCGGTATTGTCCTCAGTGAGGAGGATGTTGTGCGGCTTGATGTCACGATGGATGATGTCGTGTTCGTGGGCATATATGAGGCCACGGACAATATCGTTGATAATCCCCGCTGCTTCTGCAGGTGGGAGGGGAGGAGTTACGCCGGCAAGCGAACGGGATACATACTCCATCTCAACAAAGGGCACCGGCAGGATATTGACCGAGCAGATGCGGACGATGTTCGGGTGGGAAAGCCCTTCCCAGAGTTTCATCTCTTTTAAGAAGATGCGGCCCGTTGTCTCATCAAAGCTGATAGGAACCTTGACTGCCACAACCGCCCCGTCTTCCCGTCTCACTGCACGGAAGACCCGTGCGATCCCGCCTTTTCCAATGAACGACACATCGCGGTAGCGGTCTGAAAGGGTGGCGGGGAAGTAGACATCACGCAGCTGTGTGTCCATGATATGGGTCTCATCGAAGGGATCATCACCAACGTGAGCAATACGGGTCCGCTCGTCTGTGTCCCCCGACACATGAGGGGTGATGAAACAGGAGCGGTGATAGAGCCCGAGAAGGACGGCGGCAGGACAGAGCACGAGGGGTAAAAAACCGCCAGGAACACCCGGATTCCCCAGACCCGCCAGGAGCAGGGCAGCTGAAATGACCGCTGCAATACCTGCCACGATGAGGTAGGCACCGAGGAGATACCGGGGAGACTGTTCCGTTGCGGTGGATGAAGCAAGAATGACTCCTGCCACCGAGAGAAATGCCAGCCCGACCATGACCGGACTGATGCCCGGCATCGTCCCCAGAACCATAATGGACTGGAAACCTGAGAGAAACATCGCCGAACTGCACAGAACCACAAGGATGGTGTACCCGACAATCAGGACGGACATGGTATGCCCGCTCCGGTTCAGGACACTCGCATGCCGGGCACGCCGGTCAGCAACCGTGAGCAGACCTGCAACAGCGAGGGACACCAGAAAGGCAAATAGCGGCCAGAGGAAATCTTCCTGTTCCCGGGGGAAGGAAAAGGGCCCGGCCGTCCCATCAGGCCGCAGACCCTGTCCCGGTGCATCATCCTGCATTTCCGGGGTAACAGTTACGGTATATGCATCAATGCCTGCAGTCAGGGGGGCCGCATCCTCCACAATGACGACACCGGTGAGTTCTCCCATCATGTCAAATGGTTTGCGATCGATGGAAACACGCCCGTTTTCTTCATCCCATGCCCGGAGCTGATCCGGGGAAGGCGACTGGATAAGAAACGGTTCGTCTCCGATTCCATTGCCGCTGGCATCGGTCCCTTCATACCCGCTCCAGCTGTTACCCACCTGCCCCTCAAATGAGGTTCCCTCATATTCGTAGGTGGTCACCGGCGATGTCCATGAAGTCTCCGGGGAAGACGAAACAGCACCGGTAACGCAGTCAATTTCATTGAAATAAACCGCGGTTCCATCCGATTCACGGACCTGAATTCCGATACGCTGACCCTCAATAGTGTTGCCGGTAACGAGGGTCCGGTCTGCATCATAGATGCAGATGCCGATGCTCATTCCGGGATAGGTGGTGGCAATGGTGGTTCCTGTTATCACCGTATTGTCCCCACGCACGAAGATGCCGCAGGGGACTGACCCGGAAATTACCACTTCTTCGAGGGTAATCCCCCCTGACTCCATGAGAATGGCTGTATCAGCATCTGCTGCCACGATGACCGGTAATCCACCGCCGGTATCCACACCGGTGACGGTCACCGGAACACTGATGGTGAGGGATTCATAATAGGTGCCGCTCTCAACAAGAACGGTGTCTCCCGGCATGACCATGGCAAGCGCTTCTGAAATAGTGGGGTACCCATCCCCGCCGACGGAGAGAGTGGCAGCACTCGCCGTCATGCAGAACAATCCTGCAACGAGCAGAATGGTGACGAAGATTACGTGTACAGAGCGGCTGCTTCTGGTGGTCTGGTTTTCTCTGTTCCAATCGTCACGTCTGTTGTTCATAGGCACCCGTCTCTTCTCTTATTTATCTGCTGCATCCTGCACTTCTGCGACAATGAAAAGGAACCGGACTCCACGGGGGCCACGGGCAAGATCGATAATATCGCCTGCCATCAGCCGCACCTCAGTGTTCGCTTCGCACTGGTTGTCATTCAGATAGGTACCCCCGGTGCTCCCCCGGTCGGTGAGAAACCAGCCCCCTTCCTTCCGGAGAATTTCCGCGTGTGGCCGGGATATGCGGGTGACGAGGTCAAAATCCCGGTGGACAACAATGGCAGCATCCCCGGTGAGTGTTCCCGGAGGGGCATACTGAACTGCGGTGACTTCCTCCCCTTCCATGAGCGGGCCAAGGCGTTTCTCCTCCCGGCCGATGCGTGTCACATCTTCCAGGAGAGGGATAGTCTGCCCGTCCGCTGGCCCGCCGAGAACAAAGATAACGGGCGATTCTCCTGCATATTCACGGGAGACCATCCGCCGGGCTTCTTCAACCTTTCCTGCCAGCTCGCTTCCCTTAATATCGATGTCTAAGTTCGAGAATAACCCGAGGTTACGGATAATCTCCTCGATACCGCCGGGGCGGGTGGAATATTTCCAGACCGGAAGTGACCCGCGGGAAGTGGCCCGCCCGAACCCTGCCTCTTTGGTGATGATGCCTGCGGTGAGCATCTTTTCGAGATGTTTCTTGGTATTCACATAAGAAGTGCCAATCCCGGCGGCGATCTCGCTGGCATCTTTCGGGGTGTTTTCAATTATCTTGAGGATGTGAAGTCGTACGGGGTTTGAGAGCACATTGAGGTATTTTGAGAGGTCCTCATAGTAGTCCATATCCTCGGTCATCATCACCGTCTTTGCATTGGCATAATCGTCTGGATCATTCATTTAATCACATTCTTCCTGGGGTATTGTTTTGCCGTGCACCCTGACAACAATGAGGGTGATATTATCGTTCGATGTTTTAGCAGCCGCTTCCATAAGGAAGGATGCCGATTCTTCTGCAGTCAGCGCTTCTCCTGCCATACACATTGTCTCCTGTGTGACATAGTCATGCAGGCCGTCTGATGAGAGCACCAGTGTGTCACCGGCCAGGAGTCGGTGGGAGGTGCAGTCGGCAGCAAAGTCTGCCCCCAGTGAGTGGGTGATGATATGTTTCATCGGATGGGTGAGGGCCTCTTCCTGCGTGATAACCTCACGGTCAACCAGACTCTGCACGAATGAGTGGTCCTTTGTGAGGGAACAGACAGTTCCTGCACGTATGAGCGTGCAGCGGGAATCTCCCGTATTACACAGGCTGACCATCCCGTTCCCGAAGCAGGCGGAGACGAACGTCGTCCCCATCCCCGAGCGGTTTCCGGTTGCCTGTTCCCGGATGGCTTCGTGGGCGAGAGTGTGAGCCTGTTTCAGGATTGCTGCTGCCGTTTCGGGATCGCCTGCGGTGAGGCCTGCCTCCTGTATCGTTTCCCTGAATATGCGGATGGCAAGGGCTGATGCTACGTCCCCTGCTTCATGACCACCTATTCCATCAGCAACGGCACAGGCCAGCCCCCCATCCACCGGGGCAATGCACCATGCGTCCTCATTGACCGGTCGTACACCGGCAACGGAGATGGCATGATATTCAAATTGTTCACGGGTTCCTGTGTCTGATCTCATCTCTCCGACTCGTATTGAAAGAAGTATGGTCTTCACCAGTAATAAATGTGGGAAATGGTAGTGGTTCTACAGTGGCCGGATTTGGTGGGGGTGCTATACTCTTCATTCGTGTTCACCTGAGGGACAGGAGGGGCTCTTTTTCCTCAGATGTATTCTCTTATACCGGAAAAATACCTGATCTCTGTTACTACTGGATGGATTTGTCCATTCGTAATGGACAGTATTGTCCACTGGCATTGGACACCTGCCCTCGTTGTGACCGGAGGGACAGGCATTATGCGAAATCTTCGCATACCCATATTATTATGTCCCTGATGTCAGGGATTCCGGAGTATTTGACCACAGAACACCCAATTTATTCTCATATGACAGAACGAACCGGAGAGAAACACCGCCCACAATTATTGCACTGCCAACGGTTGCAAATGCAACAAATAATGCCATACCACTCCCAACATAATTATACCATTTCATGCCTCAGAACGCCCCCCCACATTACACCATCCCTGATGACATTCCGCTCGCAGGACTCATCTCAATCGTCCACCGCATGTACAGCATCCACATGGATGGACAGGCGATAGCACCCGGCCTGAAAACGGGACAGATTCCCTTTTTCATGCGAATTTCCCGTGAACCGGGTATCACGCAGGACGACCTTGCAGCCTATTATATCATCGACAAAGGAACGGTCGCCCGGGCTGCCAGGCGGATGGAGGAACACGGTCTTATCACCCGCACTCCCGACCCGGACAACCGGCGGAAGCTGCGTCTCTTTCTGACCGCCCGTGGGGAGGCTGCTGTTCCGCGGGTCTTTGCCACCGACCGGGATTGGGACAAGAGAGTTCTCTCCGGCCTCTCTGAAGAGGAACGCCGCAATCTCCATGCAATTTTTCAAAAAATGGCTGTGCAAAGCCGCGACATTGCCCGTGGAGACGCGGACAACGGGAGTGAATTTGGCACAGAACACCGGTAAGGAGAGCTGTGGTACGACACTCTTCCCTGCCACATCAGCAATTTCACATATGAAAATAATCAGTTCCTTCCCCATCAGCGTATGAGTATCTGAGGGACAGAATATCCGGGAAACCACCAGATAACACGGAGTAAACAGAACCAACAATGAATACTTTTGCTCAGCACATGAAAAACGGAGATACTGCAGGTAAAAATCGGGGAAGAATCTTATTTCTCCTTCTTTCCTCTATGATGACCATGATGGGAGGGGCAGCAGTTGCACCCTCCCTTCCGGGGATAAGCGCCACCTTCTCCACATACCCCGAAAGTGTTATCGCGATGATAATCACCCTCCCGCCACTCGCAATTGTTCTGACCGGATGGTGCATCGGCATTATCTGCGACCGGGTGGGAAAGGTGAAGCCCCTCATGATATCTCTCGCCTTCTTTGCACTCTTTGGATCATCCGGTGTATATCTCAGTTCGCTGGAGATGATCCTTGTCGGCAGGGCCATGCTGGGTGTTGCGATAGCAGGCATCATGACAACCACAAACGCACTGATAGCAGCCTATTACACAGGCCCGGAACGGGCAAAGGTGATTGGCTATCAGACGGCGGGGATGGGCATCGGAGCAATTGTGCTTGAAACCTCCGGAGGGTATCTCGCCTCTATTGACTGGAGAGCGGCATTTTACATTTACCTCATCGCCCTGCTCTTCATACCAGGCATTCTCTGGACCATGAAAGAACCGGAACAGATTGAGAGGAGTTCCCAGAAGACGGGCACAGAATTCGAAAATGCATCCGTATCATCCATTCACTGGGGACATATCGCTCTTATTTACCTTGCAACCTTCAGCGTGATGCTCATATTCTACATGATACCAACAAAACTCCCGTATCTCCTGCAGGCGTCAGGCATTACGTCGACCATTATCAGCGGGGTTCTTCTGGGAATTGCCGGTTTTTCGCAGGGATTCAGCGCTCTTTCCTGCAGCCGGTTCAACGCCCGGTTTAGCAGACAAATAATTCTTGCACTCGGTTTTTCTCTCATGGCGATTGGAGCTCTTATCATCGGCACAATGCCGGATCTGGCATTTTTAATTGGTGGCCTGATTCTGACCGGCATAGGCATGGGATTTATTATTACAATGCTTATAGGCTGGCTCGGCGATTTATCCCCGGTACACCGCTACGGCACAGCATTTGGCCTGTTTTCGATGTTTCTCTATCTGGGCCAGTTTATGTCAGGTTTCGTGGCACAGCCACTGATTGATTTTGGCGGATCATACGGGGCATTGTTTGTCTATAGCGGACTCTACAGCATTGTACTTGCCGCGGTCTTTGCATTTTTTGCAATCGGCCCAAAGGTTCTGGCCAAATCTGGAAAAAACCCCGTGGATTCCTAAGCCGGGAGGCTACGGTGGTTTTGACGTCCGTTGATACGGACGAAATATTCTTTTTTTCTGGTCAGGGGTATTTTTTCAGATTTCAAACAGGATTTTTGCAGTTCTCCTGAATTGAGCCAGTTTTTCAGCAGGTGAATTAAGTTCGGGTGCATATGTCAGGTGAGGGCTGGTGCATCACTGATGATGAAGCCTGAACGAATCAGAAAAAAACAGGGATACTGCCTCTCTCCACCCTGTTGCATCAATTTTTATCATTGTCACCAGGAACATAACCCTCCTCAGAGATATGAGATATGACACTGAATATTTAAATCAGAACAAATGATAAATAGATCAATAAGCCCCCTTTCTTACGGTCACAGACTCACGGGCACAAAGCAGGTGCGAATCGGTTTGAGCAGGTGATAAAATTCAGAACAAGGAAAAATTCCCGGTAAAGGAATGAGAATATGAAAGAAGAATCCCCATTTTCACGTGCCCACAAGGATGAACCGATGGCAGAGCTTGTGAGGGAAACGGATCATCAGACATTAGCCATCTGGGCCATTGACTGTGTTGAACGCGTGATACCATACTTTGAGATACAATTTCCACTCGATAACCGGCCCGGAAAGGCTCTCGATACGCTCCGGAATTGGATCAATACAGGGATTTTCAGCATGGAAGATATACGCAAAGCGTCGCTTGATGCTCATGCGGCTGCCCGCGAGGTGGGTAAGGATAATGCGGCCCGTTCTGCTGCCCGTGCCGCGGGTCAGGCAGTAGCAACGGCACATGTCCCCACTCATTCTCTTGCTGCTGCAACGTATGCTTTACAGGCGATTTACCGGGCCGAAAGCCCCTCTGAGGCCGATGCCGCCGTAGCCCGTGAACGGGACTGGCAATACCAGCATTTACGCGAGCTCTTAAACAGCCGTGAGACATCTAAACGTGCTGCACCAGAAAGTGATGAACATAAATGAAGGGGAGAGACGATGTGTGACAGAGAAATATCATCCCCTGATCAGAGTGGATACCACCGAACCCAAAAGACGGGAGGGTGAACATTTCGGTCATCCCTGCTCCTGATTTTCACCGCACTGTTTTTTTTGTCCATTCAGATATGTTCTCCAGAGGCGTAGAGGCGTAATGCAGTTTTTTTTGCCCCCTCGTGTACATACTGTATGTGTGCGCCCCTCCCCGGCATACAACCTCCGGAAGAATAAAATATCAGAAAAAAACCCGGATATTAGGCTTATCGGGCGAAATTCTGCAGCATATCTGTTCGTGTAACAGGGTTTGAAGGACGTCTCCATACCCGATGCCCGTTCCCTGCACATAACATTACTGTATTAGAAAGGCACCACCTAATTAGGCCCCAAAATGGAACGGTTTGCCAAAAAACGGATGAATATCGAATATTTCGACACCACACCCTTCTATACGCCAACCGACGACACAAATCAAAATAAGCCACATTTGAAGCTATTTAAAGGATTTAAACCCAAATATCCCGATTTTCCCCCAACACATATAAAGGGTGAACAAGAGAGATACATGGCAGAGCAAATTCCTCTTGATTTATCATCTCAGGATTATTTCGTTCCATCCGGATTTCTCATCTCTGGCATGTTTCACTCCATCCGGATTATTAACCGCATGACTATTTCGCCCCCCCTGGTTTTTGATCGTATGACAATCTATTCATCCAATCAGCAGCAGATGGCTGCAAAAATTGATCCCACATCACAGCGTCTTCAATGGAAAAACTGGCAATGGCAGACCCGTCACGCCATAAAAGACATCGCTACCGTTGAACGTCTGCTTGACATCCAGTTTTCCCCGGAAAAACGGGCAAAGATTGAGGAGACCATTGCAAAATTCCCCTTCTGCATCACACCGTACTACCTCTCCCTCATCGAAGCAGACGATTATGAAAACGATCCCATCTTCATGCAGGCCTTCCCTTCTGAGTCCGAACTCATCATCGAAGAATGTGACATGTCTGATCCCCTTGCAGAAGATACGGACAGCCCCGCTGCCTGCATCACCCACCGGTATCCTGACCGGGTGCTGTTCCTGGTCAGTAATGTATGTGCGATGTACTGCCGCCACTGCACCCGGAAACGAAAAGTCGGAGATATCGACTCCATCCCGGACAAGGCTGCCATCCGCGAGGGCCTTGACTATATTGCCAGAACTCCTGCCATCCGGGACGTTCTGCTCTCAGGAGGCGACCCTCTCATGCTGCCCGATGCGTATCTTGACTGGATTCTTACTGAGCTGCAGGCCATTCCTCATGTCGAGATCATCCGGATAGGAAGCCGTGTCCCGGTGGTCCTTCCCTATCGCATCACCAACGAGCTTGTCGGGATGCTCAAAAAACACCACCCCCTCTACCTCAATACGCACTTCAATCACCCGCGGGAAATAACCGCTTCATCACGAGAGGCACTCAGAAAACTCGCCGATGCGGGTATCCCCCTTGGCAACCAGACAGTGCTTTTAGCCGGTGTCAATGACTGCCCCCGGATTATGAAGCGCCTCGTGCAGAAGCTCGTTCAGGAAAGGGTCCGCCCCTACTATCTCTACCAGTGTGACCTGTCAGAAGGGCTTGCTCACTTCCGCACCCCTGTTGGAAAAGGTATCGAGATTATCGAGAGTCTCATCGGACATACGAGCGGGTTTGCAGTACCTACCTATGTCATCGACGCCCCTGGCGGAGGCGGTAAGATTCCGGTGATGCCCAATTACATCATCTCATGGTCAACGAACAAGGTGGTGCTGCGAAACTACGAAGGGGTCATCTCCACCTATCGTGAACCGGACAACTATAAACAGGTCTACTGCGACCGAAACTGTGAGGCGTGCACACTGCAGCTGAAACTGGATGACGCCAACGAGTCGAAAGGGGTCGGCATCGAACGGCTGCTCTCCGACTACTATGACACCTATATGCTGATTCCTCAGGATAATGAACGGGTTGACCGGCGCAATGACGAGTGATACCGTCACCCATCTTGGCTCTTCAGTTGTTCAGCACGGTCCCTGCAATGACCGTGTCTACCTGATGAAACTTGGTTCTGAAGATACTGACACTATCATCCCGGCCATCGAGGAACTGGCAGAGCAGTACACCTACTCAAAACTCTTTGCCAAAGTCCCCGCATCTGCCAAAGAACGGTTTTGTGCTGCCGGATACCAGGTTGAAGCCCATGTTCCGGGGATGTTCGGCGGGATGGAGGATGGCTGGTTTCTTGCACGATACCCCGAACCCTCACGGGCAGACCCCGGTGATGCAGCGCCTCTCACCGCAGAGGTGCTCAGGTCTGCGAAGTCACGGACGGAACCCTGCGGGAACAGCATTGCAGCATCCAATTTTGTGATTGATGAAGCAGACAGGAAGGATGTGGACGCATTGGCGGAGCTGTATGGGAACGTCTTTGAGACCTATCCGTTCCCCATCCACGACCCTGCATATCTCCGGGAGACGATGGACGAAGGTATCCGGTATTTTGTCGCCCGGTCAGGCAACCGGGTGGTGGCAGCCTCGTCAGCGGAGGTGGATGTATCCGGCAGGAATGCGGAGATGACCGACTTTGCAACAGACTCTGCATACCGGGGAATGGGGCTCTGCCCGGCCCTTCTGGCAGCAATGGAGGGGAGGATGCGACGCTCCGGGATAGTGACCGTGTTTACCATCGCACGGGCGGCCTTCTATCCAATCAATATCACCTTTGCCCGTGCCGGATACCGGTTCGGCGGAACACTGGTTAATAATACAAATATCTGCGGAGCCTTCGAGAGCATGAATGTGTGGTACAAATCTCTCGGCGGGAAAGAAACGGCCCTTCACCAGAATATCTGAGGAGACGATGTACAGGGGAAAAAGGTGATCGGACGCCCGTCATCCTCTGAGCACATACATTCCTCTCACTGAACAAACGCTCTCAAAACCCGGATGGAAATGATTAGAACTGGATATGCCGGGGAGAAAAACACCCGGATTCCACCTTTCTCAGGAAGCGGTTAAATGGTCTTATCTTATGTTACAGTGCATTATTGCACCTCATTTTGTACACAGCTCCCCCATTCAGATGAAACTGCTGTTCATCCCTGCACCACTTTCCTGTTCCCGGTATGGCAGAGAGACAGGTAATTATTTAATCTTCCCAACGACTCAGACTGTTACTATGGATTCCCCTCTCACTGTCCTTATAATCAGCGAGAAGCAAACAGCAAAAATAATTGCGGAGAGAATCAGGGAACTGAACCCTGACTGCCATATTGATACTGTACAGTCAGGAAAAAATGCACTCACGTTCCTTGAAAAAAATACGTATGACCTTGTTATCAGCCAATACACCACCAGAGAATTATCCGGTACGGAACTGATTGAAGCAATCGACGAAAAAAAGAATGACGCCCCTCTGATTGTCATCGTTGGAAAAGATGATGAACAGAATGTCCTTGATACCGTATTCAGGGGATTTGAATGTACGGTTCTGCCTGCTTCAGACCGGCCATATCTGACTGAACAGATACAGAATAAGGTTAGATCGGTTCTTGATAAAAAGAGACGAAAAGAGACATTCAGGACCGATAAAATTCAGTCATCAGGGATTATCGCACATATACCGGATCCCACGTTTGCAATAGACACCGAAGGCAGAGTAATCGCCTGGAATAAGGCAATCGAAGATTTAACCGGTGTAAATGCAGCAGATATCCTTGGCAAAGGAGATTATGAATATTCAATACCCTTTTACGGTCAGCGCAAGCCCACACTTATCAATTTTTTAGAAATTACTGACGAAGAACTCAATACGCTTGGATACAGGGTTTTGCAAAGAACAGACACTACCATCTCCATTGAATCCACCCTTATAGAAATTAACGGACAGAAATACTATGTCAGGGCGAACGTATCCCTGATACATGACCGTGCGGGGAATATAACCGGCGCAATTGAGTCAATAACAAATATAACATCCCTGAAAAATGTGGAAAACGCTCTCAGAGAGAGCGAAGAGAAATTCAGGGGAATTGCAGAACGAAGCTCTGATATTATATTTTCAACGGATACTGAGGGATTAATTACCTATATCTCTCCCTCAGTTACGAGAATTCTGGGATATGTTCCGGACGATCTGTTAGGAAAAGGGCATCAGGAATTTGTGTATCCTGAAGAATCTCAATTGATTGAAGAAGGGTTAAAGAGACAGAAAACAGGAGATAAACTGGAACTGGAAATTCATCTGAAAAGAAAAGATGGCACTTTTGCGTTAATTGAGATATCGGGAGCTCCAGTCATCGTAAACAACACATTCAGAGGGATACAGGTAATCGGAAGGGACATCACAGAGAGAAAAAAGGCACAGCAGCGTATTATTGACCTTCTCCATGAACAGGAAGAACTGGTAGATATCATCAACATAAGCCCGGCAATTGTATTCCTCTGGAAAGCAGAGGAAACCTGGCCCGTTCTGAAGGTCAGTACAAATATCTCACAATTTGGATATACCCGTGAGGACTTTCTTTCCGGCAGGGTTATTTTCGGCTCAATTATTCACCCGGATGACCGGGAAAGGGTAACTGCTGAATTAGCATATAGCAGTTCCCATAATGTAGATGAATTCATCCAGACGTACAGGATATCCGGCAAAGATAACAAGGAATACTGGATTGAAAATTTCATCCACACACGCCGTAACAAAAACGGAGATATCACCCACTATCAGGGCATCATTATCGATATCACCACCCGTAAACAAGCTGAAGAAGCCCTTCATATAAGTCGGTCACGATACCAGCAACTGTTTGAATCATCCCCTATTGCTCTTTTTGAGGAGGATTTTTCTCTGGGGTCAGAATCGTTTGAACAGCTGAAAGAATCCGGCATCACCGATTTCCGCAGATATTTTGAAGAACACCCGGAAGAGGTGACCCGTTTTGCAGGTATGCTCAAAATACTGGATGTAAATGAGGCAACACTGGATTTGCTGGAGGCAAAAAATAAAGAAGATATGATCAGTAGCCTTCCAAATATTTTCACCCCAAAATCCCTGAAAACCTTTCGGGAAGAGCTGATAATCCTCGCACACGGAGGACTTCAGTATAAAGATGAAAGCAGCCATAATACATTTTCAGGTAAGGAAATATCTGTCATTATCAGGATGGTTGTTGCTCCCGGATATGAACACTCTCTGGGCAGAATTCTCATATCCCTTCAGGACATCACCGACAGAAAAGAGGCCGAAGAAGCCCTCGCTAGGGAAAAAGCCAATGTTGAATATATTCTGGACAGTCTGCCCGGGATGTTTTACATGTTTGATTCAACCGGCCGGTTTGTCCGCTGGAATAAAAATCTTGAAACCCTGACAGGATATTCCGGGGATGAAATTTCAGAAATGATACCTCTGGAGTTCATTGATAAACGCTATAAGGACACAATTGCCAATGCTCTCAAAAAGGCTTTTTCAGAAGGGTATACCGATATCGAAGCGGCTATTGTTACCAAAGACGGCAGAACGATTCCGATCCTCTTTTCCGCACGCAGGAAGATAATCGACAATATTCCCTATATCCTTGGAATGGGCATTGATATCACCAAGACAAAGAATGCAGAAAAAGAGATCCGAAAACTGGCATCAATCGTACAGCATTCAGGAGAGTTCATTGCCCTCGCAGATTATGACGGAGCGATTTCTTTCATAAACGAAGCCGGGGCAAGAATGATTGGAATTGATAAAGATGATATTTCAAATTATAAAATCATGGATTTTCTTTCCGATTCCCAGAACGAAATACTCCACTCCCATATTTTTGCCGGACTAAGAAAGAAGGGGTCATGGGAAGGAGACCTCCAGTACCTGAATGGCAAAACAGGTGAAGAGGTTGATGTTCATGCGATGACCTTTATCATCAAAGATCCTGAAACAGGCGAACCAATGCACCTTGCCAATGTATCACGGAATATCACGGAACGGAAGAAGGCTGAAACTGCTTTAAAGGAAGTCAATAAAAAACTCAATCTCCTCGGCAGTATTACCCGCCATGACATCCTGAACCAGGTGACGGTTGCAGAGGGATACATGGAAATTCTGGAGATGGATGGGTTTTTCCCACCGGGAAGCGGGGAAGAGAAATACGCAAAAATTGTGTCGGGTGCCATTGAGACAATTGAACGACAAATTCTCTTTACCAGGGATTACCAGGATCTGGGAGAGCAGGCTCCCGAATGGTATCACGTGGGCAGAATAATCGATGAGAATTATCGTAATCTCTCATTCCAAAAGATTTTGTTGGCAAATAACGTCGGCAATCTGGAGATATATGCTGATCCTCTGTTTGCCAAGGTCATTTACAATCTGCTTGATAATGCGGTAAAGCACGGGGATACGATTACAACAATTACCTTCTCGTTTGCCCGGTCAGATGACCAGATGGATCTCATCTGTGAAGATGACGGAGCGGGCATTCCGGATGACGTAAAGGAGAAAATCTTCAGACGGGAATATTATAAGCATACGGGCCTGGGTCTGTTCCTTTCAAGGGAAATTCTCTCCATTACCGGTCTCTCGATACAGGAAACGGGTGAGGAAGGGAAAGGTGCACGATTTGTGATTCATATTCCAAAGGGATTGTTCCGGTTTGGGGAGTGACGAAAAATCAGAAATATAAGACTATTTATGGGTAATTATTACTGTAATGGCCAAATTGGGTTATTATGGAGTATTATTTTCAAAATGCCATCTCATCAATCCCGGAAACATATTTTGAATTTTTCGTGATTCTTAGAGGAAATTGGTTCATAATATTTTCAGCAGCATTGTCTTCTTTCTCATTGTATTTCAATTCAAATACCATATTTTCAGTATCAACCATTTTATTGGAAAAATAATTATTATTAGGATGTATACAGTAATATTCCAGATTATTGTCAAGAGTAATGCGGAATTTTGTATCTGCAGAAACAAGATATTTCCGGTAATATCGATTGAGAAGAGCAAAATTCAATGATTTTACATATTCATTCAGATTCTCGGGTAGTGAAGCGCCCTCCAGTGATTCCCTCATATCTGTACGGGATAATTCCTGATTTAGGGTAAAAGATGGGAGTGGATAATTTCGTTTTCCCCCCAACATTCCTTTCTTAATTTTCAACTCCATTACTGGCTTTTCCACAAGACCGAATAAATTGCCATACCATCGAATTCTCACTTTCAGGCGATTACTGATACCATCAACATTTGCAAAATAATGGTCCATATTGGGTGTATCTAAATAGATGTTATTCACATATCTTGGTGAATACGCCTCAATAAACATCGCTGGATGACTCTTCACGAAAGCCTCTATTTCATGCCTGCTTAGTGAACTGATAAATGATTTCCGTTCGTATCTAAAATCAGAAATCTGAAGAAGATTTTGTATCATAATTTTCGATACCTCCAAATAAAAATAAAAAATACTCCGAGAATACAAATTGTGAACAATATTCCCAATTTGAAATATAGATTGTTAATTATCCTAAGAATTCTTGCTGAAATTGTTTCAGTATTGGAAATGTCGAGAAAGTGATTCTCCCAGAATTCTATTCCAAAGGTATCAATATTTGAAAGGTCATTGCCTGTTAATGAAATTGGTTGAACATTTACTTTGCCATCCTGTAATACCGTAAATTTTAGTATTGCGTCGTTTATTGTGTCTCCCAATCCGGTTGCAATGTATGTGATATTGTCATCTTTGTGATAAAAAATAGGATAACTCTGTTTTCTTCCGATATCTCCTGAAATCAAATATATTTGCTTATTTTCTGATATATTTACCAATTCTGGCTTTAAACAAGAAATGAAATTGTCACTATTTGCATAACCCCCTTGAGAATTCAAATTATTATATACTATTTGAAATTCTGGATTTTTAACTGTCCATATCAATTTGTGGGAAAAAATAAATACATTGTTAACATTATCTGATCCTGAAATCTCATTTAAAGAATTTCTCAAAAATTCAAGTTGATCACCAATGATTTCACCATGATTTTTTTCACTATCTAAAATTATGTAATAATCTGAACCATAGCAAAAACGGTAATACGTTATCCCAAAATATTTTTCATACAATGACCGATTTGTTAAATCATGATTTCCTGCTGAATTAAATATTGGGATGTTTATTTTTGAGGAAAATGAACCAATAAAATTTTCAATATTTGTATTATCCGCGTTCCGAAAATTATCTCCAGTCAATACTATAAACGATGCATTATTCTGATTAATTAAATCAATTTTTGCTAAAAGAGAAGAAGAAGGATAAACAGAGGGCGAATATGGTGCACCATAGGCATGACCTATGACCAAAAATGAATACCCATTTGTTTTTTCATCAAATTCAAGTATTTTGCCATTTATTGGGGAGGTAATGTTTAAATCTCCGAATCCCATGCATGGTTGAAATATCACTGGGATCATTAGTAATATAATCAATATTTTGAGTGTTTTTTGCATATATTTCACACCATAATATTCTTAATATGTTTCAATAGTTGCCTCACCGTCGTAGTAATTGGCATACACATCTTTTTCCGTTCCTGAAATCAGATCCCCGTTCAACGTTAATTGTGAATCAATTTCAATGAGTGAGGGTATTGTTACATCCGTCATTTCCACATTTGATGCAAAAATCTCACTGGGACCAAATTCAGATTTTTTCTGGTAGGCGGTAAATCCAATAACACAAGATGATATCTGAAGATTTTCAATTGTTATAACCGATTGATCCTTACTTGCAATCCCGACATTGCAATCTTCAATAACAATATCATTGACAGAAATATGGCTTCCCTCCCCTCCACTCACTGCTTTATCACCGGTTTCTTTCATATAACAATTATTTATATCAGTATATGATCCCGAAAAATCAAGTGCATCATTTCCACAACCGACAAACGAAGTCTGGGAAATATTTCCTTTTCCAAAGTCGTCATCAATTGCATCCGAATATATATTCTGAAATAGTGAATTTTTGACTGAGTATTCAGACCGCACAAGGTCTACCATGTCGTCTCCATATTTGTTATCTGAAAATACACAATTTTCAATATCGACATCTGAATTATAGAAGGTAACTGAGCCACTCAATTGCCATCCATCCTGTGACGGAGCAGACAAATTGCTGAAACGGACATATTCCAGTCGCGAACGTTCGTCTGTGTCCAGTACTACAATTCCCTGCCCGGAAGAATCTGATGAGGTGATGAAAATGGGATAATCCTCACTTCCAATAAACTGGATTGGAGAATACGAAAGGATGATTGCACCATTCCTAAGATCCAGTTTCGTTGGAATGTCTCCATAACATATGACTGAATAATCTTCAGGGATAATGACATTGTGATTGATTTCCCAAGTGCCTGGTTGTACAACAATAGTCTTTGTTTTCTCATCTATTGAGAGAAATTCACAGTCATCATAATTTGGAGTCTGTCGCATGAGATCGTTTGACGGAAAATCCTCTGACAAATATGGCCATGGGAACACTGATTCATTTCTTACACGGCTGTGGCCAAGCAACCGGTAGTTTAGGCTGACTTCTGAGATAAATTCATCATTCCACATAAAATCGGCTGGAAGAATAAATTCAACATTTTCATACTGAACAGGTTCATTTGTAATTTTGCCCCAGAAGATTGTTGCATTCTTCGGGGTGAAGATTGTTGAATCACCGTACTTCAGATCAATGATCTCTATTGGCATGGTCTGAATATTGCCAACTTTCAGAATGAGAGTATTATTCTGCGAATTGTTGTCATTATTGTTATAGTAGGCATTCAGGCCTTTGATTGGATTTAATTTTTTATTGATAAATATCTGATTGCTATAATATGGTAAATTTGAGAAATGATATAATGGATTGTCTTTATAGATTATATTAAGAGAACTCTGCAGTTCTCCGTCAATTTCATCAAAGAATGTAATTAAATACGTTTCATCTGAATATGTTTCAAGTTGTTTCACATATTCTGCATAAAATATTGGATCCTTAAAAAAATAAGTATACCTATATAATTCGACCTCCATAACCCCCAGGATATCAACAATTTGGTTACCAGAATTGCTATCAAAACCAATTGGCTCAAGTTTTGATGTTATTGGATTATAGTAAAATCTGTAATTATGGAAGCAGTGTCCATGTTGTCCTCCAAAAATATCTGATAATGCAAAATATTTCGCAAGTTTTTCAGTATCAAACACTGCACTTGTTGTAAGATTTCCTCTCCGGAAGGATTCCAACAGATCTTTTGCTTTAATATAGTTTGCATAATTTACTGGATCATCAATAATATCAGTTGTTTGAAATGAATCAATATCACTGGCATAATATGATTCTTCTGGCAATGGGTTTTCCTCAATTCTGCCTTCCCATACTAAATCCTCATTAAACCGTACTATCGGTCCTTCTCTTAACTCATTATTTTCAATGAGCCTTTTGTCAAAAAATTCTTCTAGAGCATAAATCCCATTCTCCTTTCCATTAATTGTTACATCAACAAAAGAATAACGTGGTGATATGATGTCTTCTTTTTCAATAGCCTGTTGGAATATCCATTCGTACAGATAATTACGTGTTACCGGGTCCTGTAATGAGAATGCCTTCATTCCAAAGAGGGTATTATCACCTTTGACTTTTACCCGGAATGACCATTTATCTCCTTTTAAATGGTCTGTCCAATCACCTTTCAGGCGTAGTTTCACATCAACTGATGTGTTTCCGGTATTGATTGTTGCTGGTACGTAGTCATCATCAGATGAAACTAAAATTCCATTCTCAAGGGCTACTTCTCTTTTATAGGCCAGTTTCTGAAAATCATTGTTTTTTATATCGATGAATAACGTTTCTGGATTTGATGTTTGTCCATCATAATAATTTAAAGGAATCTTATAATTTTCCTGAATAATTCCCACTAATTGCATCTGATTTATTCCTACAGAGTATAGAGTATTTTGTGCAAATTTTTTTACCGTTGGTGACACATTGTCGATTGGTCCACAAAATTCTCCAAAGAATAGTCCGAACAGAACGCCCACATTCAATACCATAAATAATACACATATAATTACTTTCTCACTTCTCAAAAAATTGAGAATAAAGGTCTTATAATCATATTTTGAGGGTGAATTATCATTACCCTTTATTTTCATCAGTATGTCCCCTGTGAATCAAGGAAGGTAATTTTTACCGATTTTGATAAGGAATTCAATTCATTTTTTGTGTTTTCAACATCATTGAAACTATTAAATTTCACAAAAAATGTTGCCTCAAGAACTTCACCTGATTCATCAAACCGTTTTAAATTAACCGTTGAACAATGCTTATCAAGTACAGAAACAATTTGACCCAATGCAATTTTATCAGGACTGTAACTGGCTATTGTCAGATGAAGATTTTGATCATACTTTGGTGTATGAATATATTTTTTCCGGATAATTATCAGGCCAATTATGACAAGAATTGCAATTGTTGTGATTACCCGTTGATCAGCACCAAGACCAAGCCCTATTGCAATTGTTAAAAAGAGATATGCCAGTTCTTCTGGTTCTTTAATGGCGGTTCGAAACCGGACAATAGAGAGTGCACCAACAAGACCCAGGGATAAGGCCAGAGAGGATTTGACAACTGTTATTATAAACATCGTTGTCATTGCCATCAAAACGAAGTTTCGTGCAAACATCTTCCGGTTTGAAAGAGCTGTCCCATAGTGGACATAGGTATATGACAGAAGAAATGCCAACAATCCGGCAATTATCAGGTTGATTAAAAAATCACCTACAGGGAGATGGTAACTTTGCGTTGCTAAGAATTCATCAAATGAAAGTATTGCTGGATCCATATTTCACCTAAATAATTATATAGGGCATATCACCCCTAGTATTTAATAATATTGTACACAGACATTTCGGCAGTCCACTGTTTCTTTGGGCACGTGTGATCTCTGTGGAGACAATGCTGCAGTGTATCATACAGATGAAGGAATGGCGAACGTTTATGAAGGATGTCATACCTGGCTGGTTCAGGGAGCAAAACGAAGGAGAAGGGGTTATTTGGTGTCGCCCTTTCGGTGCCTGGTTGGAAAAATCGGCATCTTAACCGTTCAGACAGGACAATTAAATATATATATAATTATCTCTGTGTTATAGTGCATCAGGATCAGCCGGGTATTTCCCCGGATATGAGGCCAGAACATTCTAATCAGTCCCCGATTGCAGAACTTTGTGAGGCGTCTTCCAAAGAGCGAATAACACATTGGCACCTGCTTTTCCAGTGCCTGATAGATTTCATCATAGAGGAGCGTCCCGGAATCCCAGTATTCTTTTCGCACAATACAGACATCAATATCAGAATACTGTTTTTCCTCTCCGCGAGCATACGAGCCAAAAATAAGGACAGCAAAGTATTTTTCCAGGCATTATGCGAAATCTTCGCGTACCTTTTTTCGTATGTCCATGGTGTCAGAGATTCCGGAGGATATGACCACACATGATAATTCCTTAATCTCTTCCTTTGGCAATCCGAATATAATAAAATAGCTCTTTTTTTGTATTGTGTGGATACTTTCAGAAAAGGCAGAAACATTTATTTTACCGATATTTTGACAGAGAGTCTATCTACCATCCCATCAGTTTCTCCTTTGACAAGTGAAACAATCGGATGCAGTGACGGCTAATTCATATTTCTCACCACGAATACACAAAAACCCGGATGGAAAAAAAAAGAACGGGAGAATATCAGATATCTGAATTCTCTACCACACTCTCGCCAAACTCTCCCAGGCTGTAATTCAGATCATTGTATTGCAGGGTCATCTTATTTCGCAGGAACCGGTATGGTGTGCAGTTATTTGCTGCGTTGGAGTCGGTGATGTCACCATCCGAGTCTCCGTAGTAGACAGAGACATTCTCTGCATTGATGGCAGGCGTCTTTGTCGTTCCGTTGGTAAAGATGACCGTCGGATCATCGATGCCGAATAATACACTAATATAATCTGATATTCTTTCATCCGGAGAGCTGTGCTTTTTGGTGATGAATATCACGGTGTCGCCCCGTTCCTGGTGCATATTGACGATATCTACTGCAGCAAATTTAGGCATATAGTAGCCCACAAACTCATTGTTGATTGCGTGGGTGTACGCAGAGTTATTTTCCGGGTCATCGCCGAAGATGTTGGTGCCATTCGGGCCGTCAATATTCGTCATTCCGTAGTAATAGGCCGAATCGGTGTAGAAGGTTGTACTATCCAGGTCCAGTCCTGCAGTAATGGGGCCCTTGTCTGCCAGACTCTCTGCAATCTCACTCACACTGATAGTGGTATATGACTGGTCCTGTTTCGTATCCACGCTGGTATCATCAGGAGTAGTGGTGCACCCGGCACTAAACATAAACAGAACTGCTACTCCCAGGAGAATGGCTATCGTCCGAACACTCATTTTATTCATAGTGTTAATTAGATGGCATTAATATTATATTTTTGATTCTCTTCTTTTTTTTAATAGACAACTGAATTTCACCTATCCATACCGGCAAAGGTGGGGGATATAATTTCAAAATCCCTGTGCAAAAACAGGTCCCATATTCGCCTTCATTCATTTCGATATCGCAGCTTTGGCATCCGGCACCGTTACCGGCCGGGTGGTGGAACATATTTAGGATTTATCCGGCTGCTTTCTCTGCAGAACCGGATTATAAAACCAATAATGCAAAGGCATGTGCCGGCCACTTCTTCGAACGAAATACGCGGGATATTCTGTATAAACACCCCCTTTTATTTTTCCCCTCCTTTTTTGCCGCTCACGTTTAGCTAATCTTATATCTGTCAAATTTATATACCTGAATCAGACAGGATTTATTCTTTCTCTCAAAATATTCGGCAAAAATAATGTACAGGTGAAAACAGTCTTATGAAAAAAATTCTTATTGGTATGGTAGTTCTCTTTCTGGCCGCATTCGTCGTATTTTCGGGATGCACCACCCAGGAGAGCACAACACAGACAGACGACACACAGGTTCAGATGGAAGCTGTCGCAGATGATTTGACAACATCCATTGACAGCGGTCTGAACGATGTCAAATCAGGAATTTATAACAATTCCCTTGCCCTCTCAGAAAATGGACTGAGCGGAGATGCGGCTGAAAAAACCCTCTCCGAAAACCTGCTGAACTATCCGTGGGCACAATCCTCCCTTGTCATCTCAAAGGAAGGTGTTGTTGTAACAGCGGTTCCTCAAAATTATGCAGACATAATAGGCGATGATTTGAGCTGGCAGTCGCAGGTGCAGACTGCAAACACAGAGCAGACACCGATAGTCAGCGATGTCTTCACAATGGCTGAAGGATTCATCGGAATATCACAGAGCTATCCGGTATTTTCAGAATCAGATGAGTATCTTGGGTATACTGATATCACATACTCTCCGGAAACATTCCTGGGAAGGCAGATTCTGCCGATACAGGAAGGTACACCATATGATGTCTGGGTTTCGCAGACAGACGGTACATTAATATACGACACCAAAAAGGAAGAAATCGGCAACAATCTCTTATCTAACCCGATGTACAGCGACCCCGTTCTTCAGGCGGTGTTAACCCGCATTGTAACAGAGCCGTCCGGTTCAGATGAATACCTATTCTCAGACAAAAACTGGAACCAGAATGTCACAAAAAAAGCAGTCTGGGAGACCGCCGGAATTGACGGTGCGGAGTGGAGAGTTGTTGTAACCTACTCCGATGATGCAAGCGAAGGTGAAACGACAGTTGTTCCTACAGAAGGTATGGACGCGACTGACTCCCGTTATGAAATACTCACGGCCTTTGTTGAAAGTGCCGCAGAATATGCACAGGAAAACGGAAAAGAAGCTGCATTAAAAGAGTTCAATGACGTAAACGGGGAATTCATCGACGGAGAACTCTACATTTTCGCGTATGAAAATGATGAGACAGTAATCTCTCTTCCCTACCAAAAGGAGCTTTTGGGAACGAGCCGTCTTGGAGTTCCGGATTCAAACGGCGTTTTGTTTATTGATGCCGCAACCGTTGTTGCAAAGAATGGCGGCGGTTCACTGTATTATATCTACCCGAATCCCAAAGACGACTACAAAGAGGAGTTCAAACTCTCGTATGTAGTGCCGGTTGATGACGAATGGTTTGTCGGTTCAGGTATTTATCTTCCGGAACTTCCTGCAGAATTTAGTGTTACCGAAAAGGACGAACTGGTACAGCGTGTGAAGGCTGCCCGTGATTATGCACAGGAAACTGGCCGCAAAAAAGCAGTTTCTGACTTCAACGATCTGAACCAGACCTTTGCAGACGGAGGCAGCTATATTTTTGCATACGACTACGAAGGGAACACCCTTGCCCTTCCCTTCCAGCCGGAATTCATCGGCATAAACAGGTTTGATTATGCTGACACATACGGGGTAAAAATAATCCCACTGGAAATATCCGCTGCAAAGAACGGTGGTGGATTTGTCTATGTTGAATACTTAAATCCTGATACCGGCGATACCGGGCTCAAGCTCTGCTACGTTGAACCTGTCAGTGACGAATGGTTTGTCGGCTCAGGAATGTATACCCAAAATCTGTGAGGTGCGGATACGCACTCTTTTTATTTCTTTTTTCTAAAACGCTGATTTCGGTTTTCATAGAGCACCCTTCAAAAATGACGACCTTTCCTCATCCATTCTGACATGAGGATTGATTTTGTTATAGAGGAGCGTCCCGAAATCCCGAAACTCTTTTTTCGCACAATACGTGCATCAATTTCAGAATACGGTATTTTCCTCTCCACGGGCATACGAGCCAAAAATAAGGAGAGAAAAGTATTTTCCCCGGCATTATGCGAAATTATTGATTCCCTTTTTTCGTATGTTCATGGCGTCAGGGATTCCGGAGGATACGGCCACATGTGATAATTCCTTACTCTCTTTCTTTGGCATCCGAATAGAGTGAACTCCCATTTTTGGTGTTGTGCAGATATTTTCTGAAATGAGTCTGAATGTCTATTCATACCGGAATTTTGACAAAAAATCTATCTGATACCTTCCCATCAGTTTCTCCTTGACAAGTGAAACGATTGGCTGCAGTGACGGGTAATTCGTATTTTTCACCACGAATACACAAAAACCCGGATGGAAAAAAAAGAACGGGAGAGTATCAGTAATCTGAATTCTCTATCACACTCTCGCCATACTGTCCCGGATTATAGCTTGAATTATAGCAGTCCAGAGTGATATCGTTTCGCAAAAACCGGTATGGTGTGCAGGCATCTGCTGACATGGAGTCTGTTATGTCACCATCTGAGTCTCCGTAGTAGACAGAGACATTCTCCTCATTTATGTATGGTGTCTTTGAGGATTCGTTGGTGAAGATCACATACGGATTCTCGATGTCGAATAATACGCCGATATATTCAGATATTCTCTCCTCAGGAGAACTGGTTTTCTTGGTAATGAATATCACATTGTCACCACGTTCCACGTGCATTTCAATGACATCTATTGCGGCATTTTTTGGGATATACTGCCCTACAAACTCATTATTGACCGAGGATATAAATTCAGAGTTATGCAACGGATCGTCACCATACATGTTCGTGCCATTCGGGCCATCGATATTACTCAGTGCGTAATAGTAGAGTGATTCTGTGAAGAAAGCCGTACCGTCCAGATCTAACCCGGCGGTGATGGGGCCTTTATCCTTTAGGCTCTCTGCAATCTCACTCACACTGATAGTCGTATAGGGCTCAGCTGGTGATGTATCCACTATCACATCATCACCGGTGGTAGTGCACCCGGCACTGAAAATCAACAGAAAGGCCGCTCCCAGGAGGATAGCTGCCATTCTGACATACTTTTTAGACATTATTATACATTCGATGGGAGAGGTATTATATTTTTGATATCATTCGATTTTCAGAAACCGGAATGCCTCACACCTCTACAGGCATTGAATACTATTTCGTCTCCCCAGGAGCTGCAATGACAAAAACGGGTCTTTTCTTTGAATTCGTTCAATCAGAAAATGAAACGAAATGACAGGAACAGTGCCCTTTACCCATTTTTCCATGCCTCTTTCTGACCTCTGGTACCGGTTTATTTTGTTCTAAAGGACGCAACCGGCCGGTACTATCCTGACAGGACGAAAATGAATTGTTTCCCACAGGTATCCGTGTCTGAATAAAATCCGTGTCTGAATAAAATCCATGTCTGGATAAAATTCGTGTCTGGATAAAATCCATCTCTGAACAGTATCCATGTCTGAATTAAATCCGTGTCTGAACATAATCCGTGTCCGAATAAAATCCATCTCTGAACAGAATCCGTGTCTGAATAAAAAGGTACACTCTCTTCCCAATTGCAACAGACTTTATTTCGTGGTATCAGATAATTTACCACATGGCCCATACCGATACCAATACAATACCGGCAGAGATTCTGCTTCGCATCGAAGAAAAAAGGGAGCTCTCTTCTTCTATGCCTCCTCTTTCCGAGGATGACACCCAAAAACTGCATGAAGAGCTGAAGCTGCTGCATACGTATTATTCCAATGCGATTGCAGGTAGTTCCCTCACGCTCTCCGAGACACAATCAATCGTAACCGAAGGAGAAACAATCAAAGAAAAATCCCCTCAGGAGCATTGTGAAGCGATGAATACAGCAACGGCTTTTGAACAGATGGAGAGACTGGCAGGAGAGGGGACTCCGATGAGCCATGCCATGATTCAGGGGATTCATGAGGTTGTTACGAACGCAGATCCTGATAGTTCCAGCAAATACCGGAGGACAAATATCAAAATCACCGGGGCCAAAGGTGCCAGTGCTGCAAAGGCCCACCCTGCCTGGACGGAGGTAATGAAGCTGATGAACAGGCTGTTAACAACGGTGCAGAACAGTAAACTGTCCCCCATAGAGACAGCGGCCTATTTTTATCACCAGTTTTGTGACATTCATCCGTTCACGGAAGGGAATGGGAGAGTTGGGCGCCTCCTTACCTGTCTGTATTTAATAGAACATTCCTATCCCCCGGTTTTGATAAAGAGAGAAAGCCGGAAACGATACACACAGCTCATAAAACCAGCGAATGCCGGTGAAATTGGCCCGTTATCCGATTACATTGCAAAAGCAGTGGACGAAAGCCTGACTCTCTCTCTTGCGGCATATGGCGGGGAGGATGAGCTGATGCCGATGGAGGATATTGCGGAGAGGATTGGAGAAGAGATTGATGAGAGTGTTGGAAAGAGGATTGGAAAGGAGATTGGGGAAGATATTGTGGAGAGGGTTGGAAAGGGGATTGGAGAAGATTCTAAAGGTTCAGAGGATTCCACAGATTCATTGTGTTCACCGGCATCATCGGCATCATCGGCATCATCAGAATCATTGGAATCATTGGAATCACTCTATTCACTGTGTTCATCGGTTTCACCGGAATATCTGAATCACCGGGCAGAACTGGGGGTGCTTGACGCGGTTAAGATTGAATATACGTGGCACACCTCCCGGCGGGCACTTGAGAGATATTTTGCGTTGCACGAGAATGAGGAGATGTGAAGGGGAGGGGAGTCTGAGAGAATGCGTATAACCCAAAATGGATATTCCCCCGGCTCCGGCCTATGGTGAACACGCAAGACTTATGGCGAGGGAAATGCCAGTTTCAACTGATCAGGGATATCAGGGGAAGAAATGTTTGCTGAGTTATGTCATCCTTCTTACAGCACAGGAATTGAGGCACTAACGGACCGGGAAGAAAACAGTCGGTGAATTTCATAAAACCTGACTATCAGATTGAGAGGGTTGATATGGATGGGACATGCAGGAAGATTCTCAGTATATATCATATGCTGACTGGAAGAAACCTGTTTTCGCAAAAGATAACTCCATTATATGAAAAAGAATGCAGATTCGGAGATGCCGTTTTGAAGTCGATGAAGGGTTTGTTATGACAGGGGATGAGAGGTCGTCCCCGTCTGTTCTGTCGGGCAAAGAGTATGCCGTATGGCTTGCTGATATCAAGGCGAGACTGCGTCAGGCACAGCTGAAAGCGGCCGTCTCGGTGAACACGGCACTTTTGGAGTTCTACTGGCAGCTGGGTTCAGAGATTGTTGAAAAACAGCAGTCCGCCAAATGGGGAAGCAGTTTTCTGGCCCGGCTGAGCCGTGATTTAATGAAGGAATTTCCGGAGATGAAGGGATTTTCCGAGACGAACCTTCGGTTTATCCGCCGGTGGTACCAGTTTTACGGTGACGACGTATCAAATTCAGTCACAGCCTGTGACCGAATTGAGCCAGGTGTTCTATCTGCCGCTGCCGGAGACCAAAAAGTGGCACAGGCTGTGCCACTTTTGACACAGATCCCGTGGGGGCACAACCGGGTGATCATTTCAAAGTGCAGCTCAGTAGACGAAGCCCTCTTCTATGTCAGAAAAACGATAGAGAACAACTGGAGCAGGAATATTTTAACGCACCAGATTGAAAGCGGTCTCTACGGACGCGACGGGAAGGCAATTTCCAACTTCTCTCTAACCCTTCCCGCACCGCAGTCTGACCTGGCACAGCAAATAATCAAAGACCCCTACACGTTTGATTTCCTGTCCCTCTCCCCGGAATATACCGAGAGAGAACTGGAAAAAGGATTAATCAAGCATATTACGCAGTTCCTGCTGGAGCTGGGGTCAGGCTTTGCCTACGTCGGGAAGCAGCGGGTGCTCACCGTTGGAGAGCGGGACTTTTTCCTCGACCTGCTCTTTTACCATACCCGGCTGCACTGCTATGTGGTCATCGAGCTGAAGACCGGAGATTTTGAGCCTGAGTACGCGGGAAAGCTCAACTTCTATCTGAAAGCGGTGGATATGCAGCTGAAGACGGAACAAGACGACCCGACAGTCGGCATCCTTCTCTGCAAGAACCATGACGCTCTCGTGGTCGAGTACGCCTTAAGCGATATCCGAAAGCCCATCGGGGTATCAGAGTATGAGCTGGTCCACTCCCTCCCCGACGACCTGAAGGACAGTTTCCCGACGGTCGAACAGATTGAAGAAGAGCTGAGGAGGCTTGAGGAATGAAAGAAGGGTGGGAAGAGAAGAAATGTGGGTCTCCACTGTTTCAGAATTCCCCACAGGCTTGGGGATGAACCTGCTTCATACCCATTTTTATGGACATATATTTCGAGTTCCCCACAGGCGTGGGGATGAACCGTATCTCTTAACCCACTGCTGCGTAATGTATACAAGTTCCCCACAGGCTGTGGGGATGAACCGGTTTCAACCGCAGCCAAACCGCTCACCGACAAGAGTTCCCCACAGGCGTGGGGATGAACCTGATTCTAAACCATCCTTTGAGATAGCATATGAGAGTTCCCCACAGGCGTGGGGATGAACCTAACAATGACACAGGAAACACGTTCCTGGAGGCAAGTTCCCCACACATGTGGGGATGAACATTCTCCCGGATGTGGGAACAAAGTCCGGGAATAAACGATATTCCGCCTGATAAATAGTGGACAATGTTTTTGGTCACATATACCAAGGCATACCTATGCAGGAAGATGAATCACAGGCACATCTCTGTACATTTCTTGCATTTGACACAGAGACCACAGGGCTTGCCGGAAATGAAAATACACGGCTCATTGAGATTGCATGGGTAAAGGGCACCTTCTCTTCCCATGATGCTGAAACATGGCAATATCTCATAAAACCGGTAAGAATGCTTGTTCCCGACAAAATCACAGAATTAACCGGAATAACTGATGAAATGCTCTGCACATCCGGAATACCGGCACGGGACGCAATATCAGCATTTTCTGACGCTGTCAAAACCTCAGACTGTGTCATTGCGCACAATATGTCCTTTGATAAAACCATCATCGCTGACGAATGCAGCCGTCTTGGAATTCCTGACCCGCTCAGCAAGGCATACCTCTTCTGCACCATGAAGGCCGGTGTTAGGTATAGAAAAAGAAACACAAACCGCCCACAGAAAAAAACCATCTCCCTGATAAATCTCCATAAAGCAATCTTTGGTACCGTTCCCCCGACATCGCACCGTGCATTGCCGGATGCCATATCCTGCGCCCGGTGTGCCTGGATACTTGCAAAATCAGATACCTTTCCGGAAAATGGTGCCTTTGGCAGATGAACACGCAATTCCCAAAATTTATACACTGTCTCCCTAACAAACATTTATGAATCCCCCCTCACCCCCCATGAAACCATATTATCCATTTTGGGGAAAAACATCCCGAGACGAACAATCTGCTGACCCCTATCATCTGCTGGTGTATCATTGTCTGGATGCAGCGGCGGTTGCCAATGTAATTCTTGAAAATAATCAGTATCTAAGAGAAAGATTTGCGTCCCTGTTTCCATCAGGAACCGAACAGATCTCAAACCTCATACAATTCAGTGTCGCCCTCCACGACCTGGGTAAATTCTCCGGCAGATTCCAGTCCCTATCACGGGAAACCTTTACTATCCTGAATCCCGGTAAAACCGGCAAACCATATCTTCCCGGCATCCGTCACGATGCAATGGGAACGGCCTTTATCACCGAATCACTTTGGGAGACTGTACTAGAGGAAGAATGGTTCCCGTTTGATACCGATGATGCAGACGAATTTGACTGGCAGGACATCTGGGAGGCATGGTTCCAACCCATTTCCGGCCACCATGGATCACCAACCCAACCCCTCGCCGGACAAAGGATTGCCATATCCTCACTCTTCTCACAAGAAGAAACAGAAGCAGCACTCGATTTCTCATATGACTGTTTTCAACTCTTTTTTAAAGATCCTCTTCAGAAAGTTCCATATTCAGAAGAGTTGCTTTCCGCTACCAAAAGGGGTTCCTGGCTTCTCGCTGGCCTGACAATCCTCTGCGACTGGATTGCGTCAGGGGATATGTTCGCCCACAATGCCACCGAAATGCCACTGGAAGAATACTGGAAAACATATGCACTCCCACAGGCAGAAGATGCAGTGCGGGCCGCCGGGATTCTTCCACAGACACCATCAGCACCCTTAGGGGTAAAAAAACTATTTTCATATGGCACCCCCCGCCCGATTCAGCACCTGACCGAAACCATGGCTCTCCCCAAAGGCCCCCTGCTCATGATCATTGAAGACCAGACTGGCAGCGGCAAAACGGAAGCGGCAATCACAGCAACACACCGTCTCCTTGCCCGTGGTGACGCTGACGGATTCTTCTTTGCCCTCCCCACGACGGCAACGGCTAACAGCATGTATGAGCGGATGGAGTCTGCATATCGAAAATTGTATACAGATGATGCACACCCATGGCTTGTCCTTTCCCACGGTAGCAGAAAACTGTCTCCGGGATTCAGACGAATGGTCCATATCGGGCCGGAAGGAAAAGATACAGGAACACCTAAAGAAATCACCAATAATGATTATCCACCCGCTGAATGTTCAGCCTGGATTGCAGACAACCGGAAAAAATCGCTCCTTGCAACCGTCGGGGTGGGAACAGTGGATCAGGCACTCATGGCAGCCCTCCCGTCCCGGCATCAGTCTCTTCGTCTTTTGGGTCTTGCAACGCACGTACTCATCGTCGACGAAGTCCATTCGTATGACACCTATATGCATACCATTCTGATGGGTCTGCTGCGGTTTCAGGCTGCACTTGGCGGGAGTGTCATTCTTCTCTCAGCAACACTTCCCATACAGATACGAAATGATCTTGCTAAAGCATTTTGTGAAGGGCTTGGACACCAGACATTCACCCCTCTGCAATCAGCGGAATACCCACTCATTACCCTCTGTGCAGGGGATGGTAATCATGAAATAGTTCCCGTTCAGGATACAGAAAGACACCTTCATTACCGGATAACACCCCTCTCAGAAATTCAGGATGTACATGCCGTCATTCTCGAAAAAGCACGTTCCGGAAAATGTGTATGCTGGGTCCGCAACACGGTATCTGACGCTGTTGAATCCTATCAGCACATCCGGAAATCTGTTGATAGTGACCATGTGCTCCTCTTCCATGCACGCTTTATTGCCGCTGACCGGGAACGAATCGAAACTGAGATTCTTTCCCGCTTTGGGAAACCATTCAACGAAAAGAGAAGAAAGGGCATGGTTGTTATAGCCACACAGGTCATAGAACAATCCCTTGATCTCGATTTTGACTGCCTCATCAGCGATCTGGCTCCGATTGACTCAGTAATACAGAGAGCCGGACGCATGCACAGACACGCTGAATTTCATCAGAATGACAAAATCCCCGAACTATTTGTGCTTATGCCGGACCCAAAACAGATGACAAAGGACTGGTACACAAAACTGTTCCCCATCGGAGCATATGTCTATCCCCACCATGGCCAGTTATGGCTGACGGCAAAGACACTCTGTGAAAATACCGATATTTCCCTCCCTGCAGATGCACGTATGCTCATAGAATCTGTCTATAGCCCCGAAGTCCAGGAATCAGTCCCTGAAAGTCTCCAAAACAAAGAAATTGAAGCACTGGGAAAGGATTTTGGTGACATTTCCATCGCACTGAATAACACCCTGCCGGTATTTTCCGGCTACTCATGGAAGATGAACTGGATGGATGAGACAGTAACTCCAACCCGACTCGGAGAACCGGTGCGTTCGTATATCCTTGTTCTTTGGGATGGTTCATCAATTACTCCACTTGCAGGAAGTTATCCTGATGACTGGGAAAAAAGTACAATCTCCGTATCAGTCAGAACCATAGCAAAAATTCCTGAATGTGAAGGAGAACTGGCATCTTCCATTGAACATTTCCGCACATCACTCCCCCATCAGGCAAAATGGTATGAAATACTTCCATTTATTGAAGATGAAGGAACATTTAAAGCCAAAATTTATAATCAAAGCCAAAGATGCATCGAGGTCCGCTACTCACATGAAACTGGCATTGTATTCTGTAAATAATGATTTTTCCCCATCACAGTGAGATTACAAAATAAATCATATATTTTTAAATTTTTAACTAAAGAAAAGGTATATAGTTGATAAAACAGGAGTTTTCACTATAGAAAGGTGAATAAATGTATCAATTACTGGATAGTCCATGGATTCCGGTGATGCGTGCGGATGGAACGGTTGAATCAATTCCTCCGTATGCCATAACCGGGAGCTATGAAGACAACCCTGTTATATCCGTTCAGGCAGTGCGTCCTGATTTCACGGGGTCACTTGTACAGTTTCTTATCGGATTAGCACAGGCTACGATTGCTACCGATAATGAAAAAGAATGGAGACGTCTGTATCAGAATCCTCCCACTCCAGAAGACCTCAAAGATGCTTTCCGGCAATATGAACCGGCATTTGCTCTTGGCCCTGATACCAGCGAACCCCTCTTCCTACAGGAACAGAGCCTTGAAGGGGCCGTTCTTCCGATATCCCGCCTGTTCCTGGAAATGCCAGGTCAAAATGCGGAGAAAAACAATACGGATCACTTTTTGAAGAGAGGTGGAATAACAAATCTCTGCCCGGCATGCGCAGCAGCGGCTCTGTATACCTATCAGACACATGCCTCGTTTGGCGGGGCGGGCCACCGTGTCGGACTCAGGGGAGGAGGACCTCTCTCAACTGTCGTCCGGGGAGATACCCTCTGGCAGACCATCTGGCTGAATGTCCTTCCTCCATCTGAGATGGGCAGTTACGGAGACATCTCAAAAACCGAGCCGGAGGCAATCTTCCCGTGGCTGGAGCCGTGGGATGAGAGCCGGGCAAAGCTTGTTGTGAGCCCATCCATGATGCATCCCTGCCATATGTTCTGGGGCATGCCCCGGAGAATCCGGCTGGAATTTGGTAAAGGAGGAACTTGTGATCTCTGCGGCTCGGAGTCAGACCAGTCTGTGACCGGTTTTGTGACAAAAGCCAAAGGGATGAACTACGGGTTCTGGCACCACACCCTGACCCCCATAAACACAGACACAAAAAAGCAGGAAAGTTCATGCCAGCATGTCCAGCCGGGCGGCATTCCATACCGCTACTGGACGACTATTATGCAGCCATCTGCCGGAAAAGATTTTCAGAAAGAACCGGCGCCTGCTGTGACACATTTCCTTACCAAAAAACATAAATTTGTGTCAAAGATGAATGGCAGCAAATCCTACCGTGTCTGGTCATCCGGGTATGATATGGATAAGGCGAAAGCCAGATGCTACTATGAAGGCACGATGCCGATTTTTGACATTGAAGATAATATTCGTCCGGAATTTGAACAGGCGGCAGCGGCATTTGTCGACAGTGCGTCCTATGCTTCAGGCATCACCATTGGTCAAATAAAAGCGGCTCTCTTTTCCAATCCAGGTGATGCAAAGGGTAATTTCTCGGTCATCTCATCACGGTTCTGGCAGGACACAGAATCTGACTTCTACGATGCTCTTATGTCAGCGGAGCAGATTCTCCCCGAAAAAGGATATGACGGATTATCTGAAGAAGGGGGCCCGAATCAGGCGTGGTTTAATGCACTGCGTGATGAAGTATTCGCCCTTTTTGACGAGTATTCCCTCGCTCTCCGGATTGGTGAAGCAAATCCAGGACGGATTGCCCGTGCCCGGAGGGGTCTGGCCAGAAAGTTCTACAGTAAAAAGGGCATTCGTGCATCATTGCAATTAATCGAGGCGTAGATGAGGAATTATCCATGAGTGAAAAAAAGAATTATCTGAAATTTACCAAAGGTTCAGAGGAAGAGCAGATTCTCCGAAAATGGTGGTCTGATCTGGACCGTTCGAGGGGAGATCGTGCAATGCTCAGGCGATGCAGGAGTCCGGCAGAAGTAATTATGGTCCCTGCATATCATCGCCTTCGTCTGCCTCTTCTGGACAAATGGTATGTCAATAACCAACAACTGGCAGTGGTTGCCGGTGTTGTTTCCCATCTGGATTCCGATGAAAAATCGGGTACATGTGCGGAACAGATGGCAAGATCAAAAGACAAGGGAGGCCCCTCAAAAGTGAGTGGACTCCGGTTCCGCCGTCTGTTAAAAGTCAACACCCCGGATGAGGAGTATATGGCACTGATGCGAACCGTCCATCTTATGGGAAGGACGGCAAATCTGAGTGATCTTGCAGACAGCGCCTATCACTGGAATGAATATACGAAGAAAAACTGGGCACTTTCATACTATGAGAAAGCTCCGGCCACTGAAGCATAATATAAATGAGGTGAAAAAAATGAAGAGATTTACACAAATCCATATGTTAGTATCGTATCCGCCTTCCAATCTGAACCGTGACGACCTGGGGAGACCAAAGACCGCCCGTATGGGAGGAAAAGAACGGCTGCGCATCTCATCGCAGAGTCTGAAACGGGCGTGGAGAACGTCTGATATCTTTTATGAATCCCTCGCAGGGAATATTGGTATCCGGACAAAGGAGATGGGCGAGTTTGCAATGAAGTCATTTACAACCGGCATCCCCTTCTCTGCCCTGATAGACGAAAAAGAAACAGCACCTAAATTCACTCCTGTTGGTGAGAAAAAAGCACAGGAATGGAGTGAAAATATTGCAAAAGTCTTTGGGAAACCTCAGTCCGGAGATAAATCCCTGAAGATTGAACAGCTCGCCCATATCAGTCCCGAAGAAATTCGGGCCATTGATGAACTCATACAGTCATGTGCGGCAAACGGCACCGGGCCGACAGACGCCGATCTGGAACTTCTGCGGTCTGAAAATTCAGCAGTTGATATCGCAATGTTTGGGCGGATGCTTGCCTCAAAGCCGAAATTCAACTGTGAGGCTGCCGTGCAGGTGGCTCATGCGATTACGGTTCATGACTGTGTAGTGGAAGATGACTACTTCACGGCGGTTGATGATCTGAACCGGGGCGACGAGTCTTCCGGTGCAGGGCACGTCGGCCAGGCAGAGTTTGGCGCAGGGGTATTTTATCAGTATATCTGTATCAACAATGAACTCCTGAAGGAAAATCTGGGAGGTGATGCTGAACTTACTTCCCGTGCAATTAAAGCGCTTGTTGAAGCAGCCGCAAAAGTTCCACCATCAGGAAAACAGAACAGTTATGCATCACGGGCATATGCGTCCTACATCCTTGCAGAGACCGGTGACCAGCAGCCACGCTCCCTCTCCGCAGCGTTCCTGAATCCGGTGAACAAGGGAGATTTCCTGGCACATTCCATTCAGGGGTTAAAAGATACCCGGAATAATATGGATGCCGTATATGGTGCCTGCTGTGACGGGTTCGTTGAAATGAACGCCTTCACGGGAGAGGGATCGCTGGATGGAGTACTTTCATTCGTAGCTGATCACAATGACTGATTATCTGGTATTTCACCTGTATGGCCCGATGGCCTCATGGGGTGAGACTGCTGTGGGAGAATTTCGTCCGTCATCAGATCATCCCTCCCGTTCAGCAATTCTGGGGCTAATCGCTGCGTCGCTGGGGGTGAGAAGAGAGGATGCAGAAACACTGAAGCGTATTGCTGCATCGTATGCATTAGCAATTGCGGTAGAATCTTCAGGAACTCTGCTCCGTGATTACCATACAACAGCAGTCCCTCCGTCAGGGAAAGGAAAACACAGGCGCCTTTATGCAACCCGTAAGGATGAATTGTCAGGCCCGCGAGATGGGCTTTCAACGATTCTTTCATCCAGAGATTACCGGTGTGATGCCAAATATCTCGTTTGTATGTGGAGACGTACAGAAGAATGCCCATATACTCTTTCTGAGATTCAGTCTGCACTTGCGTCACCCCGTTTTGTGCCATATCTGGGAAGAAAATCCTGCGTTCTGTCTCTTCCGATGCGGCCGGTTCTCGTGGATGCCACCGATGCCGGTGAAGCACTGAGGAACGAATTTTCCGGTTCTGCAGATAATCTGCCGGGGCTGAAAGAGAACCGGAAAATCCGGGTATTCTGGAGCAGCGGAGATGTAACCGGAATCGAAGCAAAACAATCTGTTCATCGTCGTGATGAACCGTATTCTCACAAGCCGTGGCAGTTTATGGAACGAATAGAAGAGATGGGGTATCTGAAAACGGAGGATGGAGATGTACTTTAGTAAAATATCACTTCTTCCGCGTGCAAGTGAAGATCCGATTTTCTGGTCGGGACTGGGGAGTGCGTATCAGTCGCACCACAGGGTCTGGGATCTCTTTTCTGATGGTCCTGACAGAAAACGTGATTTTCTATATCGTCAGGAGTATGGAACCGGACTTCCGTCTTTTATCTCTGTTTCATCCAGAGAACCAAATGACAGACTCGGCATGTGGGATGTTTTAACAAAGGAATATTCACCTGTTCTCTCTGAAGGACAGCACCTGAGGTTCAGTCTTCGGGCAAACCCGATACGAACACGCTGGATTGAGGGGAAGGATGGGAAACAGGTTCACAAACGCCATGATGTGGTGATGGACAGGAAAATACAGTTGCGTGAGGAAGGTATCCCCGGAAATGAGTGGCCTGATTCACAGCATATTGTGCAGAATGAAGGTTATGAATGGCTGGCATCCCGGTCTGAAGATCATGGATTTGTGCTTTTTCCCGAGGAATTTATTGCGGGAGGGTATCTGCAACAGAAATTTATGAAAAAGAAGGGGAAACACCTGATTAGCATCTCAACAATGGATTTTGATGGAATTTTAGAGGTGACAGATCCGGAAAGGATGCATCAGACACTTATGGAAGGAATCGGTCCATCGAAAGGGTTTGGATGTGGTCTGCTTCTCGTGAAGCCGGTGTGAGGAGATCATGATGGATCTTCCTCCCCTCCGCCCCATTCCGATAAAAGACCGTACATCTCTTGCTTTTCTTGAAAAGGGCCTGCTTGATGTTATTGACGGGGCATTTGTCCTTGTGGATAAGAACGGTGTGCGGACACAGATCCCTGTGGGTGGCATCGCCTGCCTGATGCTTGAACCGGGATCACGGGTTTCCCATGCCGCCGTTGTGCTTTCGGCCCGTGTCGGGTGTCTGTTGGTCTGGGTGGGTGAAGCTGGTGTACGTCTGTATTCTGCGGGACAGCCGGGCGGAGCACGTGCAGAGAGACTTTTGTATCAGGCACAGCTCGCTCTGGATGAAGATGCGAGAAGAAAAGTTGTCCATAAGATGTTTGCAATGCGGTTTGAGGGTTCATATCCTTCGTATCTGTCCATTGATCAGTTGCGGGGGATGGAGGGTGTACGCGTAAAAGAAATTTATAAGCGACTTGCACAGTCCCATGGGGTGGTGTGGAAAGGGCGGAGGTATAACCCGGACGACTGGGAAGAGGGAGATCACTCCAATCGCTGTCTGAGTGCGGCGAATGCCTGCCTGTATGGAATTAGTGAGGCTGCAATACTTGCAGCAGGGTATGCACCGGCAATTGGGTTCCTGCATTCCGGGAATGCCCGCTCTTTTGTCTATGATGTTGCCGATCTTTTTAAGTTTGAAACCGTTGTTCCTGCAGCATTTGCCGTTGCTGCAGAAAATCCGGATAATATCGAGATGGCAGTACGCCACCGGTGCCGGGATATGTTTCGGGAGACACGACTGTTAAAACGCATTATTCCCACGATTGATGATGTGCTTGCGGCAGGTGGGCTTACCCCTCCGGGAATTCCTGCTGATGCCCAGCCCGCTGCATTGAAGGACCGGAAAGGGATTGGCGATGTTGGTTATCGTAACTGAAAATGCTCCCCACCGTCTCAGGGGGAGGCTTGCGGTCTGGCTTCTTGAGGTGAAAGCCGGTGTGTATGTCGGCAGATATTCAGCCCGTATCCGTGAGATGATCTGGAAACAGGTGACTGATGGCATCGGGGACGGGAATGCAGTTCTTGCATGGTCCACCAATACGGATTCAGGGTATGATTTTGAAACAATAGGGAAAGACCGAAGGATTCCCTGGGACAGGGGTGACGGGGTGAAGTTTATCTCATTTCTCCCCATGGAAGAATCAGGTGAACCTGTAGGAGAGATACATCCCGGTACGAAGATTGATCTGTTTAGTCGTAAGTACGGTGGAGAATTTTTGTATGAAAAATAGGTACATATATGACAATATGTATTACTTCGGATTGTTTTTCCAGACAGAAAATCTGAAGTAAGTTCATACTATATAAGTTAGAGAGAGTTCCCCACAAGCGTGGGGATGAACCTCTTTATCCTCATCATATCCTTTAACCCCGAGCGAGTTCCCCACAAGCGTGGGGATGAACCATTCTTCCATTCACTCAGACCTGCAACAGCGGAGAGTTCCCCACAAGCGTGGGGATGAACCTGGTGTTCTGTGTCTCAAACCGTGTACCTGGTGGAGTTCCCCACAAGCGTGGGGATGAACCTGGATGAATGTTGAAGGAAAAACAAAATTATTTGAGTTCCCCACAAGCGTGGGGATGAACCTAACGGCGCATCACCTAACCGCGTATATAAGATGAGTTCCCCACAAGCGTGGGGATGAACCGCCAGTTTGCATGTGATTACTTTTCAGGGCACGGAGTTCCCCACAAGCGTGGGGATGAACCACGAACAGCCGAAAGAGTATCACGTGGAAGAAGGAGTTCCCCACAAGCGTGGGGATGAACCGAAACAGTATACCTGATGAACGACGAGGACAACGAGTTCCCCACAAGCGTGGGGATGAACCTATACCAAACAAACCCAGCAATATCCGCTAAATGAGTTCCCCACAAGCGTGGGGATGAACCTAATCCACACACTGGATACTATACGTCTTTTTAGAGTTCCCCACAAGCGTGGGGATGAACCTTCCGCGGTGGATATGTTGAACGGATTAATTGAGAGTTCCCCACAAGCGTGGGGATGAACCTGGTTGTTTCTTGGGTGGTTCCCTCTAATGCTTGAGTTCCCCACAAGCGTGGGGATGAACCTGGTACTTCGTTCATTGCGGAGATCACTATATTGAGTTCCCCACAAGCGTGGGGATGAACCTTAACGGTAAAGATTACAGATTCCGAATGTCACGAGTTCCCCACAAGCGTGGGGATGAACCTGTATTACACGCCTACAGTTACGACAAAAGGCAGAGTTCCCCACAAGCGTGGGGATGAACCTACTATTAGTAGCTTAACCCGTGCATGGTCTGGGAGTTCCCCACAAGCGTGGGGATGAACCCACTGACATCGCCGCAGATATTAATATTATTGAGAGTTCCCCACAAGCGTGGGGATGAACCTACCGATGTCGGGACGAACATCAAGAACGTGACGAGTTCCCCACAAGCGTGGGGATGAACCTAAAGGAGGTGAAAAGAAATGACATTAAATGTGGAGTTCCCCACAAGCGTGGGGATGAACCTGATCTATTGATACTCACCCGTGCCTTATGTCTGAGTTCCCCACAAGCGTGGGGATGAACCTTAAACCGTATTGAGTAAACCAACTCAAGAGAGGAGTTCCCCACAAGCGTGGGGATGAACCTAACTGGGATGATAAAGACAGGGAGGTGTTATTGAGTTCCCCACAAGCGTGGGGATGAACCGCCGCGCCGCCAAAGCCCCCGTCGCCTATGAGAGAGTTCCCCACAAGCGTGGGGATGAACCTGCTCAAGAAAGCAACCCGGAAAGCACCCCGCAGAGTTCCCCACAAGCGTGGGGATGAACCTACAGAACAAACCCGCGCAAGATTGGCGCGGATGAGTTCCCCACAAGCGTGGGGATGAACCGTCAAAGATCCGATCCTGCCATCGTTCGACGCTGAGTTCCCCACAAGCGTGGGGATGAACCTGAGATTGGCTCACTGGTTACTTCTTCCCGCACGAGTTCCCCACAAGCGTGGGGATGAACCATCATCTTCACACCTCTTCCTGTGTTCATAGGCGAGTTCCCCACAAGCGTGGGGATGAACCTCGCTGTTAATTACAATGCAAAAATAAAGATAAGAGTTCCCCACAAGCGTGGGGATGAACCTTTACATTTCAGCACGATAAAGATGACTTGATCGAGTTCCCCACAAGCGTGGGGATGAACCTGGACTTGTAGTGGACTATAATACCGTGCTGGAGAGTTCCCCACAAGCGTGGGGATGAACCTTATATGGGCGGATACTTTTGGTTTTGATGGTCGAGTTCCCCACAAGCGTGGGGATGAACCTCATCACAGATTACACTAATCACCCCTGCACGCGAGTTCCCCACAAGCGTGGGGATGAACCTCTTCCCACACCGCCTGCATGCCCGCACCCTCCGAGTTCCCCACAAGCGTGGGGATGAACCTACAAGATTCCTTTTTGTTATGTGCCATGCATCGAGTTCCCCACAAGCGTGGGGATGAACCGTTTGGATCGTGGAGAAGGACGTTTTTAAGGTGGAGTTCCCCACAAGCGTGGGGATGAACCTTCGACTCTTTCGTTTTTCGTCTCTCTAATTCTGAGTTCCCCACAAGCGTGGGGATGAACCGGAGTATAAATAATGGCATTTTGTAGAAGGTGCGAGTTCCCCACAAGCGTGGGGATGAACCTAGTTTCATAGTTCACCCCTCTGCAGTTTGCCGGAGTTCCCCACAAGCGTGGGGATGAACCCCGTTTATCCCCTTCGTAGAGCATACCGTTGTCGAGTTCCCCACAAGCGTGGGGATGAACCTGACTTGGGTGATCCTGATATGATCTGTTATGAGAGTTCCCCACAAGCGTGGGGATGAACCCACACCAAGCATACTTTCGTCTGGATACTCTTCGAGTTCCCCACAAGCGTGGGGATGAACCTACCATATAGCACGTTCACACGGCCAGCCGATAGAGTTCCCCACAAGCGTGGGGATGAACCTTATCGGGCATCTGCAGAGCGGTGGGCAACCTGGAGTTCCCCACAAGCGTGGGGATGAACCGCGATTATAATGAATTTTGCCCCCCTCACCCCTGAGTTCCCCACAAGCGTGGGGATGAACCGTGGGAAGTATACCCGGCATGAGGTGCTTTAAAGAGTTCCCCACAAGCGTGGGGATGAACCGGTATCGCGTGCAAGTGCTCGCCCGGATTCTCGAGTTCCCCACAAGCGTGGGGATGAACCTTATTACAATCGTTGTTGCGATACTCGGGTATAGAGTTCCCCACAAGCGTGGGGATGAACCGGCACAGGATGCATACAACAACGTATACAACAGGAGTTCCCCACAAGCGTGGGGATGAACCTTGATATGGAGAATAATATCAAAGAACTGCAGGGAGTTCCCCACAAGCGTGGGGATGAACCTAGTGACGGCTAACAACTGAAGATGTTTTTGATGAGTTCCCCACAAGCGTGGGGATGAACCTGGTTTCAACCGTTCTGCTGTTGTATACGTTGTGAGTTCCCCACAAGCGTGGGGATGAACCTTTGACTACTAACAGAGTATATTTTGATGACTCGAGTTCCCCACAAGCGTGGGGATGAACCTCAAGTTAAATTGTTTTAGTTCCATTTTTGTTAGAGTTCCCCACAAGCGTGGGGATGAACCTGCAGGCCATATGATCCAGAGGTGAACTGCATTGAGTTCCCCACAAGCGTGGGGATGAACCTGGCACAACGTAAAACCGGCTGGTGGTCAAACTGAGTTCCCCACAAGCGTGGGGATGAACCTTTAAGTCACAGATCACAGACGCAATCTATCAGGAGTTCCCCACAAGCGTGGGGATGAACCATTCTAAAGGCGGCTGACGATTCGAAGACGTTAGAGTTCCCCACAAGCGTGGGGATGAACCTGTAGGCAGACTTAGGATCATCCACTGGAAGTGGAGTTCCCCACAAGCGTGGGGATGAACCGCAATAAAAAGACAATCTACATCTGAATTATATGAGTTCCCCACAAGCGTGGGGATGAACCTGGATTCAAATTTGGCGGCATGAATCTCAACCTGAGTTCCCCACAAGCGTGGGGATGAACCTCATATCCAGTATGGCGGGAGCAGTTGCACCATGAGTTCCCCACAAGCGTGGGGATGAACCTCAGACGCAATAAACAGACAATCTACATCTGAAGAGTTCCCCACAAGCGTGGGGATGAACCGTTATACACGGCAGGCAGTCACATGGGCGGGGGGAGTTCCCCACAAGCGTGGGGATGAACCCGAAAGAGGGTTTGGTGGAACGACAACGGCAGGGAGTTCCCCACAAGCGTGGGGATGAACCGGTAACAATCTTACCGTCTGCGGTAGACTGTGCGAGTTCCCCACAAGCGTGGGGATGAACCTTTAGTTGTCAAGCAGGATGACGCGCACGCGCTGAGTTCCCCACAAGCGTGGGGATGAACCTAAATCTGACAAATCGTTTTTGATCGTGCTGAGGAGTTCCCCACAAGCGTGGGGATGAACCTGTAGGCAGACTTAGGATCATCCACTGGAAGTGGAGTTCCCCACAAGCGTGGGGATGAACCTATATACTTGCCTGAGTTGTCCCTGCTAGTTTAGAGTTCCCCACAAGCGTGGGGATGAACCTGCTGATGGCGGTATCCGGTGGACTACATCTCCGAGTTCCCCACAAGCGTGGGGATGAACCTACATCCGGTGAAGTTTCGGTTCTTGCGACTCAGAGTTCCCCACAAGCGTGGGGATGAACCTGACAACACAGCCACACCACAGAGGCGCATAGAGAGTTCCCCACAAGCGTGGGGATGAACCTTGAAAACTGGATATGCATCATGTTTTGTTGTAGAGTTCCCCACAAGCGTGGGGATGAACCTCCGTCCACTTTTACCTCAAGAGAAATTAGCCGGAGTTCCCCACAAGCGTGGGGATGAACCGCGGAAGCATACGACGGTGCCGTGCTCAGCAAAGAGTTCCCCACAAGCGTGGGGATGAACCTACAATAAAAATGTAATGAAAAAATAAAATTAAGAGTTCCCCACAAGCGTGGGGATGAACCTGTATATGTTGATTGTGATGATGGAGCGAAATGGAGTTCCCCACAAGCGTGGGGATGAACCTCGCGGCGGCTGATGCCTATGAACACAGGAAGAGAGTTCCCCACAAGCGTGGGGATGAACCTGGTCAGATGTTCAACCTCTCCTGTGTATGACGGAGTTCCCCACAAGCGTGGGGATGAACCTCATCATGTTCTTTTTTTGGTCTCCGGATCTCTGAGTTCCCCACAAGCGTGGGGATGAACCTAGATGATCCCGCCGGAAACGAGACCGGAGATGGAGTTCCCCACAAGCGTGGGGATGAACCTATGAGCATAAAACAGCGATGTTATGTAAAGAGGAGTTCCCCACAAGCGTGGGGATGAACCTAAAAAGAATCTGCGAATATTGTGGTAAAGAATGAGTTCCCCACAAGCGTGGGGATGAACCTACTCCTATATTTATCCCAATCAGGCTCTCTTAGAGTTCCCCACAAGCGTGGGGATGAACCTCCCTTCATGTCTGTTTTTGCTGTCATATACTCGAGTTCCCCACAAGCGTGGGGATGAACCTCAGTCCTCTGCAGTGTCTCATTATCCGGGACAGAGTTCCCCACAAGCGTGGGGATGAACCTGGATACAAGAACACTGCAAAGTGTATACCAGTGAGTTCCCCACGCACACGCGACGATAAACCCACATACGGTATACCCCAAATTCCCGAATGATCTGGACTTCTTTTAGACACAGCATTCCGGAAAACACATAACGTGCAAATAAATCTCACGCCAGATTATCCTTAAAATCTCAAATCCTCAAATCCTCAAATCCTCAAATCCTCAAATTCTCAAATTCTCAAATTCTCAAAATCGTCTTCTGTATCGAAGCGAAAATTTGCTCAAAATATCCTGGGTATCATCCGAGTTGTATTGAAAGAGTGTACAATATCCAGGTAAATGTTCCGTGAAACAAAATCAGGTTCATCGCGGTTCATCGCGGTTCCATGTGGGAGGTAACCACTCTTCTGCAACTCAGAAACATGAACACAGTTCAATAATCTGAAAATAGTTACGCGAGACCATTCACTTTATATATTCCTTGAATACTTCCAACACGCACACCTTTTCTTTATCTATCAAACCATCAAATCCCATTCTGTGCACAAACTTGTGTACAGGAGCAAATCTCCATGAGAGAAATAGAACAGGAAGTTCTCAACCACATCCCGGACCCGCTTGCAAAGCTCGTCTGGAAGAAATGGAATGCAGAAGGAAAGAACACCCGGCAGAATCAGCCCAATAGGGAGATGCAGGCATGCAACCGGTAGGAAAACAAAAAGGCAGCCCCACAACAATCCCCCGCACTACCAGTGGAATGTACGGAACTGCCGATGAACAATCAGCGTCAGGAAATATAAAATCCACGGACGCTGCAGACAAGACCTTCCACGCAGGCCCTATTCCCATCTACCTTGTCCCGCAGACCATATCCTCAGAGATCCACGCACACGGCGGGAACATCGCCGGGATCACCGTCCGGCGGACCCATCATCATGCCTATGTGATTTCCCTGACCCGGATCAGTTCCCAGGGGAAGAAGGCAGATGAGGTAGAGAAGGCAGAGAAAGCAAAGAAAACAGAGAAGGCAGAGAAGGCAGGGAAAGCAAAGAAAACAGAGAAGGCAGATACAGCAGGTGACAAAGATGCAGCCTGAACCCGGCACGCTTGCCCAGGGGAGAGGTGAAACCCTCACCGTCACCATCGCGGAGGAGACCTACTACCTTGGCCGGGATGATATTCACGCCCTGCTCTTCTATGGACAGAGCATCCCCCTCACCCGGATTGAAGAAGATGGCATCTCTTCCAACGGCGCCGTATTCATTACCACCGTAATCGACGGCCACATCACCGTCCACGCCTCCGGCCGGGCGATCCTTATCGTGACCCGTGCGGGCTACTTCACGATACCCTTCACCAGCTTCCAGCAGGTGGCCCGCGGGGATGCGGTTTCTGCACCGCTCTTCCCCACCATGCCGGACTTCGCAGGGGGCCTTGCATGACCGCAGACACCGAAGAGATCAGACGGGCCCTCTCTCTCCTCTTTTCCAACGGCACCGTTGTCGAACTCCGGGCCCTGGGCGACGGCGGGGTGCACAGCGGCTACTTCACCGACTTCGATGTGATGGCAGACCGGGCGGCGGCGATTGACAATTATAACGATGTCCACGGGGTGTATGTCACCCTGAATGAAGTGAACCCGGTGCTCCTCTCCCGGCGGGCGAACCGCATCAAACAGCGGCTCTCCCGGACGGACACCACCACGGCAGACAAGGACATCGTCCGCCGCCGGTGGTTCCCCATCGACCTCGACCCCGTCCGGCCGAGCGGGGTATCTGCCTCAGAAGAAGAGCACATCGCCGCGTTAAAACGAGCAGAGGAGATCACCCGCTGGCTCACCGGGAAGGGCTTCCCCGCCCCGGTCACGGCGGACTCCGGGAACGGGGCACATCTCCTCTACGCAATAGACCTCCCCAATGACGACGAAGCCACCAAACTCGTAAAAGCGTGCCTCGCGGTCCTCGATGCCTTCTTCTCCGACGAAACAGTCCACTGCGACACCGCGAACTTCAACGCCGCCCGCATCTGGAAATGCTACGGGACGACCGCCTGCAAGGGAGACAACACCACAGAGCGGCCCCACCGGATGGCACGGATTATCACCGCCCCAAAAGAGCCTGAGGTCGTGCCGAATGACATGCTCCGGGACCTTGCCGATTGTATTCCCCGGTCTGCCCCAAAGGTGGATAAAGGCCGGCGGCGGGGTTCATTTGACCTCCGGTGGTGGCTTGACCACAACACCATCGCTGTTAAAACCGAACGGCCCTGGCAGGGTGGCACACTCTTCTCCCTTGCCGAATGTCCCTTCTCCACCGCCCACACCGACGGGGCGTTTGCCATCCAGTTTGCAAACGGCGCCCTCTTTGCCGGATGCCATCACGACTCATGCGGCGGCGGGACGCAACGGTGGCAGGAGTTTCGGGGGATGTATGAACCAGAGAGGATCGGGGGGAAGAAAAGGTCCGGAACCAAAGGAACGGATACATCAACCAATGAAGAGGTCACGACAGATGACCCCTCCCCCGTCTCTCCCATTCCGGACACTGCTGTAGATGCAGAGGAGCACCGGAAACGAGCCATGGAAATTCTTGAGACAGGCGATCCCCTTGCCTTTCTCCTTGATGTCTTCCACCGGGAGCACGTCGGTGACCAGACTGTTGCCGAGTGTCTCGCGATGTCCGTTGCCTCCCAGTCAGTCGAAAACACCGCAGGGCTGCACGTCTCTATCTCCGGAAACTCCGGCAAAGGCAAGACACATGCCTGCAATGCGATGGGCCACCTCCTCCCTGAAGAATACCGGATTAAAGGCACATTATCGGATAAAGCACTCTTCTATGACGATGACCTCCGGCCAGGCACCGTTCTCCTCTTCGATGACATCGGTCTCTCTGATGATATGCAGGAACTTCTGAAGTCGGCGACGGCGAACTTCCGGGAGCCCATAGTGCACCGGACGCTCACCCGCGAACGCCAACTGAAAGTATGCACCATACCTGAACGCTGTGTCTGGTGGCTCGCAAAAGTGGAGAGCATTGGTGATGATCAGGTGATGAACCGGATGCTGACGGTCTGGATTGATGACTCGGCAGCTCAGGACAGGGCGGTGCTTGACCATCTGAAGAAATCCGAAACCGGTGTTCTGTGCTCTGCCACTGATGATACGGATGTGTATGTCTGCCGGGCGATGTGGGAGATACTAAAAAGTGCTGTCAGGAGGGTGAAAATTCCGTTTGCAGAACGCATCTCGTTTTCCACTATCCAGAACCGGCGCAATCCGGCGATGCTCTTTGATTTGATTAAGTGCCACGCCCTGCTGCACTTTTTCCAGCGGGAGACGGATGCGGACGGGACACTCATCGCCACCCATGATGACTTTGCCTATGCCCGGAAGCTCTTTACTGCCATCAATGGTGATGGGGGCGGTCAGGAGACGAAGCTGACCAAAAACGAAGCGGCGGCACTTCAGTCTATAGCGAAGATGAATTTGGAGGTTTTTACTATCCATCAGCTCCAGGACGCCCTTGGCTTTTCGTATCAACCGACGTATCGGCTGCTTCATGGCTATACCACCAAAAGGGCAACCTACGCCGGTATCCTTGACAAATGTCCTGCGGTAAGTTTCATTGATGCGACAGTGGCAGAGATGCTCAGTGGAATGGAGATCAAACGGCGTGAGAAATATTTCTCCTTTGATGTGGCCATATACCGGGATTGGATGAGACAGTCGGATGTCTGGCTGGAGCCCGACGATACGGATGGAAATTCTGATGATGATAATCGCGATGACGGCGATGACAGGGGAGATGACGTTTTCATCTTTTCATCACGTTTTCGTACAGAAAAGGCAAAAAATGAAAAGATAAATGGCGGAGATACTGACGTTCATTCTTCTAAAAGAGATAGTAGTATAGATATATGTACAGATAGTACGGGATGTTTTCATACAAATCCAGTATCATTCGACAATCCTGTTTCCCCGGTGTCCGGGAGTGGGTGTGTCTCTGATATTGGTGGTGATGAAAATGAACCCGACAAAACGGCATATAGCCAGGCAATTCCAGAAAAAACAATGCATCTCCATCTGTTTGGATGTAAATCAAATTGTAAAGAGATGAAAACGGTTGAAAAGATGAAAACAAGACAGGCAGGAACCACACCACCCCTCCCCGGCATTCTCGATCACCGGGACTTTGAGCATTCGCCTGTCTCTCTGGGGCACTGCACGCTCTGTGGTGACGGGCGGGCAGTGTATCAGTCAAAAGCACAGCGGGCGGCGATATGTGAGAAATGTTATGCCCGGCTTGTCCGGGAGTGGAATAAGAGTGAAGGGGTGGTATGATAAAAGAAAGCGGGATAATTATTCTGAAAAATTCACGCTCTTTTTTATGATATGCACATTTCGTACATCGCTTTTGGCTCAATCCGGAGCTCAACCTCCCGTGAGTTCCCCCGTACGGTCCGCTGATGCAGGTCGATGAACCGGAGTTCATAGAGTCGCCGAAGCCAGAAATAAAAGGACGAATAGGGGACCTTCCGGCTCGCTTTGAATGAGTGATAGAGTGCGCCGGTGGTAAGGGGCACAGCCGGACATTCCCGTTTCATCATTGCAATATGGGAGAGCAGCCTCTCTTCGTTTGGTTTCAGTGCACGCAGGAGATTGGTCTGGCGGATGTCGCAGGCGAGATCATATGCCTTCGTGACATCCCCCTCTGTTACCACCGTCCGGGCATCCGTTTCGGCGATGATGGCGGCATGCTTCAGAAGATCAATGCCGAGCCGGAGGTCGCCTTCCTTCACGGTGAGGGCGACGATGCGGCCGAGGACAATGGATGGAACCACGCCGGGGTAGAGACCCATTCGGATGCGATCCTGCAGGATAGTTCGCACCTCCCTGCGCTGGTAGTGGGAGAAAGGGATCTCCATGGGCTGCCAGACGGAGTAGGCCGACCGGACGTGGACCATTGCGGGGCAAAGGGTATAGTCGCAGATGGTGGTGACGATGCCAATCTTCACGCCCGGATAGTTTTCGTACATCCGGGCGAGGGAACGAATGATACGGTCGAGCTGGTCGTTATGGGTGAGGTAATGTGCGTCATCAAGACAGACGATGAGAACCATCTTCCGTTTCATGAGTTCCTCTGCGATGGGGTCCGTGAGCCGCTGAATAGCAATGCCGGAGAGGCAGGGTTGATAACCGAAGAGCCGCCTGAAAATGGCGGTAAAGACACGAAAAGGGGTGTTCACACTTTCGCAGTTGATAATAACGGTCATCACGCCTGTCATAGTCTCCTCCAGTTCTTTGAAGATCCTTCGTACGCAGGTGGTCTTCCCGGTTCCGGGCGGCCCGCGGAGGTTGGCGTTGATGGGGCTTCCCCCCTGAAGGGCAGGACTGAGTGCTGCTGCGAGCTGCCGGAGTTCCTGGTCGCGGTATTTGATTGTGTCAGGTGTATAATTGAATTCAAAGACCTCAGCGTCGCGGATGAGTGTCTGGTGGTTCATGAGGTAGTGATGCGACATGTTGAGGGGTTTGGATGAGGGGATGATATTGGTTGACCGGGCGGGGTGAAAGTGAAAGGAGAAGTCTTTTCTGATTCCCGGGCCTGACAGGGAATCTGGATTAGGGTTCATAAACATTATTTGGATGGGCGGGGTGCACATGCCTGATCTGAACATTAATATGAACGTAACTCCTATCCCTCAAGGCTGGAAAGCTATCGTAAATGAATAAGGAGGGTATGAACATGTGTTCAAGAGTGATTGATTCAGATAAAGAAGAGGGGATGATGAAATCACCTGGCCCATACCGTTCCAACAGTTCAGCGTCCCAAGCTGCAAACACGGGGACATTCGAATCCACTGATTCATCTACGGTTGGAAAACCAATTCCGCCAATTCAGGCTGATGCTTATATGAAGTCAGAAGAACAGGATGGTCTGTCTGAAATTGAAAAGGCAGCCATGGAACTTTCAATGGATAAGCACAGGCGGGCCTATGAACGTCTGGCCTCTGACTAATCATCCAGATTTCCACTATTTTGAATGAGCCAGTCTTGTACGTCTTCTATTGAATACGAATACCGTGCAATCCCCATTACAAATAGGTAAATTGCATCATCTTCAGCAGTGATTATCATATTCTCAGGACTAAGTATCAAAATCATCTCAGCCACTGCAAGCGCTGTTCTCTTATTCCCCTGATAAAACGGATGACGTGTTGCAATTCCATGAAGCATCCATGCTGCTCTTTCATGCGGATTCTGAAGATTATTCCCATAATAAACAAGATTTTCAAGTGTTCCGGGAGTGAGTATGAGACCAGCCATTCCGTGGTCTTCCTGCTGAACGCTTTGAAGAATGAGCCAGCTCTGAATTTCAATAATCTTCTGAACGGTAAGGGAATACATTCGTGATACTATTCATCCATTATTTTGAGTATAGATAATAAATGGCATTTAGCTGAGTGAAGGGTGGATTTCATGGCCCTATATCATTATTCAGATAAATTCCTCCAATTTGAATATTCAGTTAATTGTTTTTCAGGTATGCTGGCATTCTTACGTTCCATCCTTCACCCCACCCCCAGCCACTGCACCACCCACGCCGCAAGGGCTCCCACAATCCCACTCAAACCCGCGACAAGCCCACCGGTCCGCTTCTCTGCCCCGGCCCTCTCAGCCCGCCACCCCTCCATATCTCGGATGCGGGCCTCGAAGTCTGCATCTGTCATTTTCATCTCCCCGAGCGTCCGGCATATCCACCTGACATCGCGGTGCGTCTCGGTGATCTTCGTATTCATATCGATGATTTCCGTTGTCAGATCATCTGTCATGTTCATCATTATCATCCCCATTGTTGTGTACCGTATGGTATGTTTTCAGGGGGGATAAGCATTACTTACAGTAATAATTTATGAGATTTATTCGGCAGTGCCTGCCACCCGTGAAAGAGGGATACAGAGATGAGGAAAATTCCTTCCTTTTTTCGGTACGAATACGGGAGAATATGTTCCTGGCAGGGGAGTATCCGGCGTTCGTTCTGCATGCAAATTTACACGACATTTAATCCTCAATTTTTGTTTCAGATAAATTATATGACATAATGGTGTGTCACTCTGTTTGAAAAACGGTGAAAAATTGCTTTTTTCCATGAGAATTTTCCACCCGGATTTTCCATCTGCGCCCACTCAATTTTGCGGCTGGAGCATCCGTTTTTTTCCATAAATAATGGGAAAATATTTTATTTTGGTCCTCTGTAAAGGCAGACTTACATTACCTGAAGTAATATGTTTATATGTCAGTCGAACCCCGGGAACCGGCTGGCAGGAAGTGCCAAAAATGGCTGACTTTATCCAGACAACCAACACCAAGAGTGCGGTGCGGGACCTTCTCGTCCCCATCGCAAATATCACCATCTTCGATGCCCTCGTGCAGGACATCATCGACACCAACCCCTTCGGCTGTACCTCGTACGTCGAGAGTGGGGTGACCATTGACCCGGTTGTACGTTCCAAAGAAGCGTATGATGCAAAGGTCATATACGAAAACCTCGAAGCCGACACCATAGGCGATGTCTCCATCCAGGTCGCAACGGTCACGGCATTCGGGACCGCTGCCAGCCATGTGATGGCAGACGACGATCTTGCCACCGCTATTGGCGGAACCCAGTCCCGTGACAACGCAAAGGACACCTTCTCCTGCAAACTGAAGTGCCACGACGCGAACAGCGAGACCTACTATGTGACGATCTCCCGCACCAAGGTCCGCATCTCCTCCTATACGGACGATGCTATCCGGGAAGCGGTTGAGACATGGGCCGACGGGAAGCCGGAACTCGGCTGAACCTCGGGATGAACCTGGCTGAACTGAACTCAGCTGGGTTCTCCCAAATTTTTTGATTTTCATTCCGTTCATGGAACCTCCGGACATCTCCTGAGACACTAGGGCAAATACCAGAAACAGGGGTATTGCCTCCCCCCTGTTTTGAACCAGTATTGCGGGAAATAAGGTGGAAACTGAGCGTTTTTTTATGCCCCTTTTTGGTGCAGGGAAATACGACTGTAATGCAGTGTATTTGCCAAAATTACGAATTACTGTGGTCTATAGAACAGGTTTCATTCGTCTACATTTTGGGAGGATGTGCAGCATGTCTCCGGGTGAGTAAGGCCCGCTCCGGGCGTCTGTGTGGATGTGTTTTTCCAGTCATTAGGTGCGTTTAAGGGACTATATGGACGCATTTGTGGGAACAATTATATGTATTTTGGGATTATTTTTCCAAAAATTTGTAACTGTCAAATTCTATTTCGCCACAATTTGAGAAATTTGAATGAAGTGGCAAACGTAGGTCACATATGTTACCCCCTAACCAGATAATATATTCTACGAAAATTTCGTAGAATCAAAACATATATATCATTCAGGAGAGGTATACAATGTATGCTTATAGAATACAGTGTTGAAAATTTCCGTTCTGTCGCTGAGAAAACAACACTTAGCATGTTAACCTCAAAAGAGAGGAAAAAGGCATATAATCTCATTAAAGTGAAGGGAATTCCTGGCATCACAAAACTCCTGAAAAGTTGTATTATATATGGCGCAAATGCCTCAGGAAAGACCAATCAGATCCGGGCACTCGATCTGATCAAATTTCTGGTATTATCATCAAAAAATCTCAATCGCGGGGACAAACTCCCATATTTTCCGTTTGTTCTCATTGCAGAATACGAGGCGAAACCCACATTATTTGAGATCAATTTTATCAGTGGCAGGACTGAATACCGGTATTCCTTTTCGTACAATGCAAACGAAATCATTTCAGAAGAATTGAGCTACATTAAAAGGAAAGACCAAAAATTCATTTACAAACGCAACAGGGACACGTTAGAGGCCTTTGTCGATGAAGATGAATTAATGGGACTTTTTAAGCACACAGGAGAGAATGTGCTCTTTTTGTCCAAGGCCAACAATGAGTACAAACCATTTGGAGAGGTCTTTGAGTGGTTCAATATTAACCTGAACTATTTTGGGCGGATATCTGAGATCGAAGATACATATACCATCGAATATATGAATAAATCTGTTGAGAACAAAGAAAAAGTACTTACTATTTTGAAATACGCTGATTTTGATATATCTGACGTCTCAGGAAATGTAATCAAGATGGATAAATCAGAGATCCCGGATAATATTGTACAATTAATTGAGAAACAGACAGGTAAACCTTTGAGTGAGGGGAAAATTGTCAGAACCGAGCTTAAGAGTGTGCATAAAAGAGATGACGGAACGAATATCATAAAAGAATTTGAAGAGTTTGAATCTGCCGGAACGAACGTCTTTTTCAATATGCTGGGAATCATTCTGGATGCACTTGAAAACCATCAGCGTATTCTCGTAATTGACGAGTTTGATACCAGACTTCATCCGGATCTGATTATGTATCTTCTGAAAATATTCCATGATGAAAACAACAATATTGCAAATTCTCAACTCATTGTAACGACGCATAATACCCGGATACTTGCATCGGATTTCTTTCGAAGGGAACAGATCTGGTTTACGGAGAAGAATAAGAAAAATAAGAATACAAATCTCTATTCCCTCTTTGATTATGAAGACAGAGTTGACAAATCTATTGAGAAGGGATATTTTACCGGACGTTATGGAGGTCTTCCCGATATCTTTGACGGGAGGATCTAGAGGATGGGAAGAGTAAGAAAGTCCAAAAATATTCCATTAAGACCTCTGGTGGTAATCTTCAGCGATGGCCAAACAGAAATCAACTACTTCAGATGCAAGAAATTAGATCTGAATGAAAACAGAAATATCAAAATAGAACCCGTCCATGCAAACCAAAAGAGTGCTGCAGGAATCGTTACGTATGCCAAAAGATATCTCCAAAAAAAAGGGTGGACCATAAAACAAAACGACAGAATTTTTTGCGTCATTGATATGGACTGTGCAGCTGATTTGGACATCAAAAAGGCGTTGAAAGAAAAGCCGGGTAAAATGGATCTGATCATATCCAATCCTGACTTTGAATTTTGGTTCCTGTTACATTATGATTACCACCAGGGAAGTCTGCAAAATAAAGAGCCGATTAAAAAATTAAGAGAGTATGAAAGAGGTTACGAAAAACCTAATGTTGAAAGAATATATCCATCTCTGAAGAGCAGGGAGATGAATGCGATTTCACATGCAGAAAGGCTCAGACAGTTTCATGAAAATGAAGGGGTGGAGGATTTGTACGGTGTTTCTGTTAACCCCTACACGAATGTGGATAAACTGGTATCATACATCAATGCAATCTAAACGAATCAATTCAGTCTAACCCGAATTGATTCCAATACATCCATTCAGCCTAAGGTTTCCACTTCACTCAAATTCCTCAAATTACAGTGAAAAATAGAATTTGGCAGTTCCAGGTATTTGAAAAAATATTTCCCAAAATTCTCCTCATTTTTGGGCTTAGATTTCAGATGACACTGGCATTCATAAAATTGAACGTGCATTTTACCCACAAATTTAACCGAACTTTCAATTATCCCCTTTTTTTGGAAATTTTCGGGCCATAAACTACTCCATTGGCAGGATGCCAAACCAGGCTCTATGTCAGCGGGTTTTTTCAGCCGGTTATTGAATGCCGCAGGGCAAAAAAACCGGATTCAGACGATTACAGCTGAGATGAACAATGATACATTTGATGATACATCTGGTAAGACAAAGAAGGATATATTACCAAAGGTGATATATTGCACAACAAAACATTATTTTGGGTAATATTATTATAGTCTCGCACACTATTAGGGAATAATGAATTCGATTTCTGATTCCGAAAAACATGAAACGGAACCATCAAAATACCGGGTGATACAGCATGGGGGATCATCTGACCCAACCACAAAAATCAGGGACCTTTCCTTTATCCTCGATCACTGGGATGTGTTTACCGAAAACCTTGAAGACCCCATTCTGGATGAACAATTTTCAACGGCCATGGTTGGGAGTGCGTATACCCGGTCCAGCTCAGCGCTTACTCTTCGGCAACTGTTTGGCATGTGGCGCAAGGGTGAGGGAATCCATGCCCGTTTCTATGATGAAAACCGTGAAATAATAACTGAACCGCTCTATATGGTCGGCATGGGCGGCAGCGTACTATCAGGTGCATTTGTTTTCTGGGGAATTGTGCCATCACAGGGACTGATTGTCATTTCCGACATATGTCCCGAATTAGGGAAATGCAGTGTGCGATCGAATATTGTGCGCTATCTGAAAGCATCGAAGGAAGTATAACGGTGAACAAAAGGGGGGGCCCGGTTCCATTCTGGCCTTACCCGATATCCTTTGGCCATACGCCCTTTCGCCGGCCATCAGTGTCACCCGGAAGGTGTGATGTCTGCGGTGACCGGGCAGCGGTGAACCATTCGAAAGTACAGCTGGTGAGTGTCTGCGAAACGTAGTATGCCCGAAATGACATCCAAACGCCCCGTTTTTTTTTAACTTAGAGAGAGAACAAATGAGAAATGCACGTTAAAATGAATATTGTCCCGGACAAAATGGTAGTACCCTTAAATATCCGACAGGGCATCACATCTTTAATTGCTCATTTTCGGAACCTTTTGTGCAAAAACCGGTGTGTTTCAATCCTGCATTTTTGAATGCCGGGCAACTGCGACAGAGACACCCTTTTTCCTCATGGATGCATGTACTCTTTCCAATCGCAGCAGCACAGTATCCACCCTTCTCTCCGCAATTGACCCAGCTCGGACACGTCATGCAAATACACATGCCGAGCACCTCCTCCAATGTAGTAATATTTAGTGCCATGTCTACCCCCCAATTCTATCATACCAGTACGGGGCAGGATATATCTTTTGTATATTATAAGGATTTCCACGGCCTGAAATTTTCAAACATTATTTTTGCCATTTTCCCATCACAGAGCGTATGGATAATGATTACCAGGCAGGCCTTCAGGGTTAACCTGCGCAGGTATTTTTCACCCTTCAGGGAGAGTACATTCTTTTTAAAGCGACATTCCCCCATCCAGTCGTAAGGGTAAAAAGAACCGGATTCATGCGTTTCGGCTGAGATGAACAATGGTATATCTGATGAGACAAATAATGAATAAATTACAGTTCGTAATACATTGTGCAACAAAAAATTATGTTGAATAATATTTGTATGCTCTCGCACACTCTTGAGGGGGTAATGAATTCGATTTCTGATTCCGAAAAACATGAAACGGAACCATCCGGATACCGGGTGATACAGCATGGGAGGTCATCTGACCCAACCACAAAAATCAGGGAACTTTCCATTACCCTCGATCACGATTGAAATACTCATGAAATACTAAATTATATCAAATTAGTATTTAGCAGGTCGCACCCATGATGAATTTCTGAGAAGACTGAGATGACGTTTTTTTGCTCTTGCACCACTCCGGCACCCCCATATATTCTGCATGTAATTCCTCTATCATAAATTCCCGGTATTTAAATTCCACAATATTCACTCATTTAAGTCGCACAATAATCATTCTGAATGTGCTCCCGTTTATAATTAGATATATCCGAATTAAGTATGATATAGCTGCCAATTTGATTTTTATTTACTATTTACTGCCTTAATATAGATTTACTTTATATTCAGGTCACATGCTAACATCTATTTATAGTATTTTTTCCAATTTTCTATTGACTCTCATGTCAGACGAACTTTCTGAAGAAATGCTGTTCATCCTGAATATATTTTATAAAAACAGAAATTTAAGCTCAGATAAGGGATATCATTCTCAAAAACTCAAAAATTTATATGGGAAAAAGTTTCCAGGGCGTGAATATCTCACACTAAAAGATGCAATTAAGAAATTGCACAATGAGGGGTATATTACTACAATCAAAAAGAAGGAAGTAAAATATTATATATCAAATATTCCAATGGCTGTATTGGCATTGCAGGAACATGGATTCATAAAAGGATTTCATTAGCTAGTGATGCAATGCAAAATATTTTTATCACATGTGACAATACTATTATTCACTTCATACCGGTTTTCCAACGTATGGACCGGTTATGTAGATATCAAATTAACTAATTTATTGAACCTTTGGAGATGTGAAAAGTGGCCAGACCTTTTGAAGGGGTATTTGGTAATACCTGTGAAATGCGACTCCTTGAATTCCTGCTGCCTCTTGAGGGGATTGAATTTAATGTTACTGAATTGTCCGAAGAGGCAGGAGTCAGTCGTGTTACGACAGGCAAGGTTGTCAGGAAGTTTGTAGAATGGGGCATCCTGAATGCCAGCAACACCAGGATATCACAATACTCAATAAATCCAGATTCCCCAATAGTTCAGTCAATTGACAGTATGAACAATTCATTGATTGAACGTATGCTTGGTGAAGAAAAAATCCAGGAAATACGTACCTATGTCCATCAGCACACTGCACGAAATGTCCCGGTAACCCCCGAATCATCGACAGAAGATGTATGGGCACGTTTTTCAAACGGGCAGGATCAGGGCCTTTCCAATCCTGAATTTTCTCAGGGATATTGTTGTGAAAACAATGGGGCTGACTCATGGCTTTCTGTCCCACCTTGTGCAACGGCAAGTGAGTCTGAAACAAATTTCAATCGAATATACCAATAGAGGATGTATAACTGCATGTCAAAAGATGATTTCTTCAGAAAAGAGCTGGTCACAGAATTGCGGCGCATAGAGGTGGCCATGAGAAAAGAAGAGAGTGTTGAGAAGAAGATATACTATTTTTCTGCTGCATATGGGATTACCAGTCGGACATTTAGGTACTCATTCACTGAGGATTATCTCATGGCAGATTGCATCTTAAATACTGCATACAACGGGATCATGGATCGTTTCAAACGCGTCCGTTCAGGAGATTCTACAGTAAAACTTGAGCCAGTTCATTTCGAACGGATTCAGGACGGTCTGCGAATGCTTGCAGATGCATTTGAATCTGAAACGTCCATCCTCGTGCCGCTGGAACAAATCCTGACAACAATGTACTCACTCACAGGCCCGGGCAACTATTTACGGGAAAAGGGCCTCCTGAATTTTTAGAGAGATAATATACGATAGGACTGAATTACACTTTTTTTGTGGTTTTCGAACTGAGATGAGAGTAAAATGCGCGATTTTTGCGTTTGGCAGTTCAAAGGGGGCTGTTTCCATGCCTAAATTGGCATGGCTCTATTGATGCGTCCTTGCCGAATAAAGGAACGGACGGCTTTGACACCCTCCGCCCGTCTGTGTGGATGCATGTTTCCGGGCTGCAGGCTTGTTTGATATGTGATTTATGCAATCGTCATCCCGAATCCACCACATTTCATTCTATAAACAGAATCAAGATCCAAATATGAATGAATACAGATAAAAGTCCAATATTTGAGAAGTAAATCCAGAATAACACCCATTTCTTTAAAAAAGGATATTAAACAATTACACTACACACTTTGTTATCCATGAAAACTTACTTTATTCACTCATTCAGGAATTTTATATGACACTTCCCTGCGGTTACATAAGTCAAATATAGGAGTTTCTGGAGGTATCATACTCTGAATGGTTGGAACAATTGCAAAATCATCATAAACAGTGCATGAACGAACCTACGAGTCAATCACAGATAACTGCGTGGAAAAACTTCAAGACACAAATTATATCGCCTGATATTCCTACCATATATTACCGGAGTCAGTAATAAGTCACCAAATCATCAAATCATCAAATGATGCATCATAAATCATGATCATCAATTGATCAAATCACCAAATCATCAAATCATCAAATGATGCATCATAAATCATGATCATCAATTGATCAAATCACCAAATCAAATCTCCATCCGTAATGCTACCATAATTCAATTCTTCAGCAGATACGACTCCCAATGAGGATGACGTATGAAAAAAATAAGTATTCTTTTATCGATTCTTTTGGTTGCATTATTTGTGTATCCGTGTGCCGCAGCTGAGGAACAAAGCATTCCCTATGAACCATCGGATGAAATCAACTCAATTGCCACTCCTCCCCCCTCAGAAACACAACCACTGGTTGGCGCCGTCCTGAGCAAATCGGTTAATCCCCAAACCATCAACCAGAATCAAATAGTCACCATCACGGTGATCATCAGAAACAGCGGTCAGACCGCACTCTCAGACATTGAAATCGTCGATACCGTCCCAGCAAACTTTGAATTGAGAAGGGGAGAGACACAGGCCGCGTATTCAGCACTCGAACCCGGAGAGACCATAGGGATTCAGTACACCGCCCAGTCAACAAATGCCGGAATATTCACCCTGGACGCGGCCACCGCCCGGTTCGCGGACCAGAACGGCACCTATCAGACAATCAGTTCAACGAATCCATGGGTCGAGGTGGTGGCACCAGTAACCGATGAACCAACTGATGAGCCAACCGATGAGCCTATTGCAACAGAATCACCGGGTTTTGAAGGAATTGCCGCAATTATCGGGATCATAACCATGATGGCCATCCTGATGAAGAGACCATAATTATTTTAAATTTTTATTTCATTACCCTCTCTTTTGCCCTCAAAGGCCTGTATAGAGATCTATTCTCATTGTTTCCCGGATAGAGATAGTATCACATACTTACCCGATCCCTCACATGGTTCAAGACACACAGTTCAGCTGCCTCTTCTGTTCGTTCCATGAGTGTTGGCACATCTCCTGCCTGGGTGTGGCATCCGGGAATCTGAGGAATTTCAGCCACATATATGCCATCTTCATCCTGTTCAATGATGACCGTAAATCTGCGGGCTGTCTTCATAATCTGCATATGTACCTGCGGAGATGATACGTATTCGGAAGGTGGCGGGCAGTGCTGTGTTTTGGGTGGATGTATTGGTCTTTCGTGCGCATTATTACGTATTCGTGCTTTTATTCGTGAAATGCAAGGTGATGAATGGATATCCTCCCGGCGGGGATCCTCGGAAGTCCCGTGCAGTGACCGGTGACCAGTCCCTGTTTACCCAACCCTTCCCATCCCCCCCACATGGTTCAGGTTATACTTCGCGTCCGTATACGCCGGGTCAATCTCCACAGCAAGGGTGAAGCATTCCTTTGCCTCACTCGTGCGTCCGGCCGCAGCCATCGCCTCGCCTTTTGCGTTCCAGGCCATTGCGTCATTCGGGTTTTTCGCGATGGCCGTGTCATACCACTTGTGGCCCTTCGGGACTTCGGCCCCGCTGCTCATCATCCGGGATACCACAGAGATGTCGTCCTTTCCGTCCTTCCTGTCTGTTCTATCCGTTCTGTCTGCCCTGTCCGTCCCGTCATCACTCAGGGATATCACCAGATGGTCGAGCACCCGGTTGTTCTCGTGGACAGACTCGCCCGATCGTCGCTGGCTCTCCTCACGCCTGGACAGGGATGTGATGATCCCTTCGAGCTCCTGTCTCACCCGTGGCGAGCGGATTTTCGACGCTGCAATACGCACAGAGATGGCGTCATCGCCTGCGGGGACGACCGTGACCCATTGTGTCTCAGACCGGATTTCGGCCAGAACCGCTGTGAAATCCGGGCAGAAGGCATCCGACTCCACACGAAGTGTCGCATATTCATCCGCACCGCCCTCTTCGAAATATTCACTGACTGTTATCGTCACCATGCACTATCACTCCGGATAGCTATTTTCTCAACGATGGTGCAGATAAACTGAGTGGTATGGTCAAAAATGTATCCCCCTCACCATCTCTCTCATCATCTCTCTCCTCTCTCCAAAAATGTGCATAACTGGTGGATTGAAACGTTTCGAACGGCGTCCGTCGAATGGCTGAAACGTGGGGGTGAGCTGCTTTGCAGGAAGAAGAGCATGTATCCGTGTGAATGGATGTCGAAGGGAATGGAGGGAAATAAACACAGGAAGGGGCACTGATCCTTTGGTTCTCTACGATCCTTCCCGTATGGCTGGTTTGTGTGTATCCCTCGTGTTTCAGCAGGGGTCCCCGGGGCTGTATATGTTATCATACTGCCTCAAAAAATGCTTCTTGTGAGACCTCACAATCCCGGATGATTTTTGCACCGGGACCTTTTGAGATGTCCTCTCCTTTGTGGAATGGAACAATGGTGGTCCGCCCGTCCGGGTGACGGTAAAAAATATGACTCCCTTTCTGTCGTGATTGGACAGAACCGGGTTTTTCAAGTGTTTTACAGATATTTACGGGTGGTTGTGGGGAATACGCTGCATATCACCCATTGCATATCACCCACCACATGGCACCCACTCAAACCATACCATCTATCTGTTGCAGTCCAATGAATTCCAGGTGCGGTAATCTCATTTAATTCGCTAACACACAGTTCAGCTGCCTCTTCTGTTCGTTCCATGAGTGTTGGCACATCTCCGGGAAAGAAGGCAGCCCAGTGCCATGGATCCTGCCAAAAAAACAGCAGGGCATGTTCAAAGAAATCACGTAAACCGTGATAGATTCACCCCCACCACAAAACGATTAAAACCAAAATAAAATGCGAGGGAAGGGATTCGAACCCTTGAATACCTGCGTAACTGGATCTTAAGTCCAGCGCCTTTGGCCAGGCTTGGCTACCCTCGCACAGAAAAACCGAAACGGAAACCGAACCCAAATCCGGGCCCTAAACGGAGACCGAAATTCCGGATACCGGCCCACCAGCAAATCCCCCGTGCCTCCTATGGAAACACCGGCCATCTGCCTCTTTCGTCCGGAGAATTTGTTTCAATGCGTCCAGTGCACTCCATCACAGAGAACTAGATAGTATACATTGTTTTTCTGGGCTAAAAATGTGGTGGAGTGAAACGGGGAAAAAGGTGCAAAACGATGACTTCCTTCAATCTCTGATGAATGGGTCAGGGGGGTCATATCCCCACCACCATTCAGCAGACACCCTCCCTCATCACTCGATCGCAATCTGCCGGTGCAACTCAAGAGAACTCACCGGAAGCCTGACTTCAAGGACACCATTCCTGAAGGAAGCCTTCGCACCCTCAGGATTGACCGCTTTTGGCAGAGGTACCACACGGGAAATCGATCCATACTTCCTCTCGTGAAGGTAAAAACGTCCTGCCTCCCCTTCCTCTCCTTTTCTCTCTTCACGTTCTTCTTTGCGCTCACAGGTAATCTGAAGCGCCCGGGGAGAGATTAACTCCATCGAGATATTCTCCTTTTCAATCCCCGGCATCATGTCTGCCGCGACAATCACCTCATTCTCATCCTGAGTTACATCCACCTGGAATCCGCCCAATCCCCCTTCCCGGAAGAGGGGCACAATCTCCGGCCGGTGTTCCTCCTCAACCAGAGCGAGGGGGGACGATGGAGAAGGAGATGACATCCAGTTCATGAGCTGGTCCATCTGCTGCCTCATCTCCTCAAACTCGTCATAGACTGACCATCTGTAGGGTCTTCGCAACATGTTTACAACACCTCTCCTGCTTACCCGGCACTGTCCGGATAGAGCAAAGATACCCCGATCATGCCCGACAAAATATTTAAAGGATTTGATCACCCGCACAAATACCGTGACAACACCCATATTTTACACAAATATCAAAGATACACAGCATTTGCCAAACCGGGAGCGCTCCCTCAAACCGATTCAGAAAAAAAAACAATGGGGGAAAGGAGGACGGATTTTTCATCGTACAGACAGCGGTATCCACCACTTCATCCCGGACACAAGATATATCCTGCTTCACCATAAAGAACTAAATATTCATGGCCGTACGCAGGCACCTGACCTTTGCCGGAGAGAGATGAGATGAATAAAAACACCGTTTGTATTCTCCTGATACCCGCACTGCTCATACTCTGCTTCGCATGCGGCCTCTTTGGCACCGTTTCCGCGTACCGGATGAATGAGAACCCCTATGATCTGGTATCATCATGCTATACCGACCGTCTCATCGCCGGATACGGAAATGTTCCGGTATTCCATACGGACGGGACCGTCACCAGGGTGGGCATCATTGAAACCACCCCCCATGAACAGCCCCGGAGGCACTGGCAGGACGAAAATGAGCAGATCATCACCAATACCCGCGAGGAGATGACGGAGTATTTTTTCCCCAAAGGCCCGGTCATCCTCTATGGATACGATCTCTTGGGAACCATCTGTGTCGGCATCTGGAAAGAGGCGGACACCGTTCCAAAAACAAGGGACGAAATATATGCCGTGATTGACAGAGAAGCAAGACACATGGGAATCAAAGATATCCCCGTCATCTTCATACGGGAATCCATGCCCGATGCCCGGGCGCTTTTCATACCCACATTCAGTGAGACACCATACATACGAACCCTGCAGGAGACGGCAAACGGATATCCGCCGTGTCTCCCCCAGACCGATGAACCAAAAACGCCGTCAGGCATCACCCACTGCTCCGTCACGTATCTCATCGAAAAAATTACCCCGGGATATTGGCTCGGCTGAAAAAAAAGAGAGAATATCCGCCTGTTACAACAGCACCGGATACGCCACAGTCAGGACGTTGATATCCTGATACGTGTCACAAATATATCTGAAGGTATAATTGAGATCCCGTTAACCGATACCGCCCGAAAAAAACCATGAACTGAAATTTCCGATACTTGTCCATTTTATTAAGAATTTATCCACACCCGGAAGGTACGGGCCGGGGCTGTATATATCGTCAGGATACTCGTCAAAACCTACGGAGGTAAGGTCTGGGCTGACAAACGGGTTCAGGGACACCCCGAACAGGGTGCGGCAATCCTATTTACCTTAAATGAACCATAAAAGAGGACCCGTCCCAGTCCTTTTTTACTGTTTCCAAATGAAATTTGGTTTAAAAACAACAATCAGGCGCATTACGAATAGCTTTTTTTAAAATTACCGTAAAAAGGAATTCAATCATGTTTTTGCGAATGATAAATGCTTATATAGGAAGTTCGTTCAGTACTATTTAAGGTCGCGATACCGTGTATGCTATCCTGTATGTTGATGACGAGGAATCCCTACTCGATCTGGGAAAGATATTTATCGAGAAAATTGGTGATTTTTCTGTTGACACAGTGATTTCTGCCAAAATTGCCCTTGAAGTGCTTGAAACAAAAAAATATGATGCAATAATTTCTGATTACCAGATGCCAGGGATGGATGGCATCGCCTTCTTAAAACACCTCAGGAAAACGAGTGATGTGCCATTTATCCTGTTTACCGGTAAAGGCCGTGAAGAGATTGTCATTGAGGCCTTAAATTCCGGTGCAAATTCTTATCTCCAGAAGGGAGGAGAGCCAAAATCCCAGTTCACTCAGCTTGTCCACATACTGGATCATGCCATATCCCGAAAGAAGGCAGAAGAAGCACAAAAACTAGCAGAACAGGATTTAGTGCGATTAAACGAAGAGATGAGGAAAAAGCTTGAGGAAGAGAAAGTAATCTCAGAGTTTTCCCAGGTTCTCCTGAATGCAGGCACAATCGCTGAAATCCTCGACTATTTTGGGAATGTCGTATTCAGCAGATCCGGGGCGAATTACCTGATGCTGTCCAAGTGGGACCCGGATGAGAATGCAGTCGTGATACATTCCCTCATAGGGTTCGGCCCCCATCTTGAACAGATCGGCAAACTGGCCCATGCTGCCCCGGAATCCTTAAAAGTACCGATTGCGGTAATCAATGCATACAAAAACACGATGCCCACAGAACCGGAACTTCATAAACTGGATGGCGGAATACATGCTATTTCTCGAGGTACTCTGCCGAAAACGGTCTGCACTGCGATTGAAAAAATCCTCGGGGTTCAAACAATCTCCATCTACGAGCTGGTCAGGGAGGGAAATCTCTACGGAGGGGTCACCTTCGGTTTTCGACAGGGACATGAAATTCAGAACCAATCCCTCATAATTACCCTGAGTAATATCCTGGCAAACGGCCTCTGGAGAGTATATTCTACGAATGCCATTGTCCATGACCGGGAAGCACTCCGCACGAGCGAAATGAAGTTTCGTTCCATGCTCGAAAACATGCAGCCCGATACCTCATCCAACACATATTTTCAGGAGATAGCAACTGCTGCAGAGCATATCTCTTCCATGATCGAGTTCACGAAAGAATACGAGAGGATCGGGGTAAATGCCCCCACATGGCAGGACTGCCGCACACTCGTTGATACTGCAGCAAAACAGGCACCGCTTGGAGAGGTAATGGTAAAAAACGATCTCCCTGCCGATGCAACAGTATTCGCTGACCCACTGATAGCCAGGGTTTTTTACAACCTGATGGATAACGCTGTCCGGTATGGCGGGAAGATCACGACGATACAGTTTTTAGCTGAGGAACGCAATGGCAATCTGATCCTCGTGTGCGAAGATAACGGGCATGGCATTATTCCTGAGGAAAAGGAGAAGATCTTCGAGCGGGGCTTCGGGAAGAATACCGGCATGGGATTGTTCCTCACAAGAGAGATCCTGTCGATCACCGGCATCACTACCCATGAGACGGGAGAGCCCGGCAATGGGGCACGATTTGAGATCACGGTGCCGCACGGGGCATACCAGATCCCGGATACAAAATAAAACCCTCTTTTTTTGATACCATCCATACAGAAAAAACGATCTTGATATTCGCATTCTGGCAGGGCTGTTTTTTTCAAATATCACTGATTCAACCCGATAAATATCGGGAGAGCGTTCAGGCACGAATCTGCATTTGCCCCCCCACAGGAAAAATCCCTACAGCAGCACCAGATACGCCACAACCGAGAGCAGGAACGCAAACAGCAGAATCGCCAGACCCAGCGGGGCAACAAAGGTGAGCATCGCATTCACCGTGCTCGCAAGTTGTGAGATACGGTTTGACCCGAAGACTGTCACCCCTTCCACCCAGCCGGTGCCGCCCGCCGCCTCTGCCGGTGCAAGATCGGCCATCGCCGCCCGGACCGCATCCTCTGCATACGGGACAATCTCCTCAGCCGTAACACGGTAGCCCACCGGATTCCTGCCGGAGAGCATATTCACCACATGGGAATCGGTGGTCATAATCTCACACTCATCCACCAGCGTCAGCAGATGGTTCCTCAGCACCTCACGGGTTCCGTGCTCCACATTATTGCCGTCAAAGAGCACGTAGGCCGTCACCTGCCCTTCTACACGGATGACAAGTGCCATAATCCCCAGATCGCCAAACCCTTCCTCACGGGAAAAGGGCACTTTCCGGTAGCCCGAACCTGCTTCAAAAGAAGACAGAGGCACCTTCGCACATTCAACCGATGCTTCCTCTGCTGCCTTCCAGTATTCATACGCAGTCAGCGATCCGGCAACGATCGGTTCTGTGACATCCACCATGCAGTTGTGGGCGTCCACAAAGGCAACATGCCGGTAATGGCCCCGACACTCCGCCATCACCGCAAGGCCGATGGCATATTCAAGGTCTTCAGTCATCTCAGGCGAACGGGTCGCGACCAGAAGCAGAGTGTCACCAAACCCCTGTGCACAGATATCAACCGTCCCGCAGGTATACCGTTTTGATGGCGTCGCTTTCGGAACAAAAACCGCATCACACCGGGATGCCTTCACCGCATCCGCCATCAGGGTGACTTCACTCTCCGATACCAGATTGAAGTCATGCGTCGCACACCCATGGGCGACAAACGTGTCCGGGCCAATCATATCATGAAGCAGTTTCGGGAGATTCGCACCACCTATTTCTCCCATCGGGCCCGGATGCAGGTTTGGCACCGTAAACGTGATATCCCCCCGCCCCTCACGGGAAAAGAAAATAGATGCCTGCTGGACATAGACATCCTCACCTATCTCCATAAAGAAATCATCCAGTGCCTTGTCGCCGTCCGTATTGTGGGCAATGAACGCATTGATGAAATGCAGGGCGCTGATACGGAAATTCTTTTTCAGGGGGCGTTCCACCAGCCAGAGGAAGAGCAGCACTCCGCACCCGAAGAGCAGGTGCAACGCAAGGACAAAATACAGGAAATCTATCCCGAAATAGAACGCTCCTGCCGCTGCCGCCGCAATGCTCTGGAGGGCCGCCGCAGGCACCATCCGTTTCATCCGGTAATCAGCGATGGCGGCGAGCACAATCAGCCGGGTCGCAAAGACCACACCAAGTGCCACCGCAAAGACCACGGGGTAAAGATTCGGATACGGCAGAAATAACAGCAAAAAACTTACAATTACCTGGAAGACCATACAGGACATCGAGAGGAGGGCCGAACGGTTCCACGTAATCTTCCCGCCAAAGAATTCAACCAGAGGTTTTGTTACAACAAACGCAAAAAGTGCGGGAATCACATATCCCAGAAATCCGAATACCAACAGGTAATTCCGCCCGCCAATGAAACCCGCCCCGTCAATAACAATCCCCAAAAGAATCATAATTGCAACCGAACGCGGCCATGCAGGCGCTGCAAAAATGTACCGGGAGAGGTCCTCCAGTGTAGAATTTCCACCTTTTTCTGTCAAATTCTTCATCCCCGGAGAGTATCTACCTAGATTTGATCAGTGTCTATATATGGGATATGATATATTTTCAGGGCAGAGGAACAGACGAGAGTTCCCCAAAGTGCGTCCGGTAACGTGCCGCCATCCGTTCCCAGTCGGCGAGATTTGTCTGGCACCCCGCTTTTTCCACCACAAACGAAGCCGCTGTTGTGCCAATTTCAACTGCCGTCACCGGGTCGTACCCCCGTTTTTCCGCCGTCAGAAAACCGGCACGGAATGCGTCGCCTGCACCCGTCGGATCAGCGAGCGTCACCGGTATTGCCGGCACATGCACCTCTTCTCCGTCCTGATACAGGAGACTTCCTTCACCGGACATGGTGATAATCACCCGCGGCACCATCGCAATCAGTGCTTCACGGGAGAACCCGCCGATTGCACAGATGCCTTCAGCCTCGTGACGGTTCACAAACAGGAGATCTGTTCGCTTCAGAATCTGGGCAATCTGATCACGGGAGAACCGCACCAGGTCCTGCCCCGGATCAAACGATACCCAGGACGCCTTCTCTGCAACACGGACACAGAAATCCGGTTCAGAGGGTGCAAGATGCACACGGTCCAGAGTCGGCGCTTCAGCATCGTTGAGTGCTTCTGATGCCCCCCACTCAAAGTAGGTGACCTGATCATCCGTCCCGTCATTGAAGAGATAACAGGTCGAAGAGTGCATATCCGGTTTTACAATAAACCGTCGCAGCACCCCGAGCTTTGTCAGCCAGTGATCATACTCGCTCCCGGCAAAATCGCCGCCGACTGCTGTTACCAGTTCTGCAACACCGCCCAATGTGGCAATGCCTGCTGCAATATTTGCTGCACCGCCGCCGTAGAGGACCTTGTGTGCAGTAATAAATGTAGAATGGTTCTTTGCAATCAGTTCAGGAACCGTAAAGAGATGATCAGTGGTGGTGTGACCCACAACTGAGATCATTTTATCAGTTCAACCTCGAGAACCTTCAGCGGAATGTCACGCAGTGCGTCGCCGACAATAGATTTTGCAATACGTTCTGCATGTGCTTCAGACTCTGCCTTAAAGACCTTCATCTCAAGCGTCAGCCCCACAAGTGCAATATTTGCCACAATAAGGGCATTATTCAGTTCTTCTTCACAGAACGGGCATATTGCCTGTCCTATCTCAATCTCAACAAACTTGGCCTTCGGGTTCAGCCGTTTTCCAGCCTCGGATATTGCAATGCCAATGGCATCGTCAAGGGTATCCACATCGCGAATAACCCATCCGGATTCCAGTATAACGTGATAATCACTCATTGTTTCTTACCTCTTACCAGATATTTTCGTGTACGTGCTCGCCGATGGGCATCCTGCCGGCGTTTGACGGTGGCAGATGACCTTTTCCTGCCGCAAGCAGAACCAGCGGACGGATATGCTCAGGAAGTGCCAGTGCTTCACGAACCGCTTCTTCATCAAAGGCACCCGTCCAGCAGGTCTGAAGACCTGCCGCATGTGCACCAAGCATCATATATGTCGCTGCAATCGTTGCGTCCTGCACCGCATAGAGAATGCCTCTTTCCCCATACTGTGACATCGAACGCACATAATTCGCACACACGACAAAGACACAGGGTGCCTGAATCAGGTGCTGCTGCTGAAACGCCGCGTCAGAGAGACCTTCCCTGACACTCACATCTGTTACTGTAACAACATCCCACGCCTCGCGGTTGCCCGCAGAAGGAGCCCGTTCCACCGTAAGGAGGACTGCTGCTATCTCTTCAGATGTGAGTTCTTCGTCCGAATACTCACGGACAGATGAACGTGTCCGTAAAAATCCGAAAAACTCAGATGAATTCATTGTTAGAAAGGAACTCCCATGCTTCCTGTGCGGGAGTCGTGGTAAAGCTTACTGCATCACCAAGCTTCTGGGATGCCTCAGCGAAATTGTCTGACTCAATACGGGAGATTGCCTCACTCACACAGTCTGCTGCCTTCTGGAAATTTATGTTCTTCGTCACATTGAATCCAAGCATAAGATTCGACCGGAAGAGTTCCAGAAAGTTCGTCGTCACGCGTTTTGCAGCGACTTTCTCTGCCCCTTTATAATCATACAGCGTTGCAACAATTTGTGATGCGGCGATAAGTTCGGACTTTGACCGCTCAGAAAATTGATACTCTGCAACTGCTTCTTTTGCATTCATCACAAAACCTACCGATAAACTCATATAAAAATGGGAGGGGTAATCCTATCACCCCACTATCAATATTATCTATTTGGAGCCTTTAATGGAAGCCGGGGAGCGGCGAATTCTCCTGCGGAAGCGAGGATCATTCTCAGGCCCTCTGCCACGGCCACGTGCATTACGTCCACCGCGTCCTCCACTGCGTCCACCCCTGCGGCCATCATCCTGTGATGCCTTCAGTGCTTTCTTAAGCTGGTTTCCAGTTTTAAACCGCTGGTTTGGACCGGGTTTCTTATAATTTGTCTCCTTTCCCGGGACAAGTCTGACCTGACCCGATACGCTTTTAATTTGCGTCCATTTTGTGGTACCAGTTTTTCCCATAGAACAACTCCTTACTAATTAACACAGGGAAACGGATAAATGTAACCGAGAGAGGGGTGACCCCCCCCTCAGACTACCTTTCCCACTTCCTCTTTCAACAATTCAGATATAACTTTGCCGTCTGCCCGTCCGCGAAGTTCTTTCATCACAACCCCCATCAGGGGCCCAACCGCACGCATGCCCTGTTCACGGACAAACGCTTCACGATCTGCAATAGCAGCGCAGATGGTTGCACGCACCTCTTCCCTGCTGACAGACGGTGCGACGGTGCTGATAGCAGCATCAATATCCACCCCTTCCGAGAGGGCACGGATAACCGGCGGGATGGCTTCCTTCGCAACCGTTCCTGTCTCCACGCGCACAAGAAGATCAGTGAGCGCTTCACCCGGCACTGCAGAAACATCAGCACCATCACGGGAGAGTTCCTTCAGGGTTCCCAAAATGGTGTGCGCTGCAAGAGAGGACTTCACACCCCGGCTGACAGCTTCCTCGAAGAGTCCACACAACCTGGAGTAGACCATCTGGCGGGCAAGGGATGCGTCCAGTCCCATATCCCGCACATACCGGTCTGCCTTCTCCGTCAGGAGTTCCGGGAGCAGGAGAGCGTCATAATACGCATCTGTCACCACAACCGGCAACACATCCGTCTCCGGATACATCCGTGCAGCACCAGGGAGGGGCCGCATATATGCTGAACTGCCCTCCTCAAGCATCTTCCTGGTCTCCTCAGGCACACCTTCGCGGGCCATCTCTGCACGCCGTTTGATCTGCTCAATCGCACAGGTGACCCGCTTCTTTGTGTCCGCGACAAGGATGACACAGTCATTTGGCCCTGCACCCACCGCTTCCTTCAGCGAGGCAACCTCATCTTCGGTGACGCCGTATGCAGGCAGTTCATCGGTGTGAAAGAGTCCTCCCACACCGCATTTCTTTGCATAGTCGGACATCTCACTTCCCAGACGTCGGCCGGGCTGAATCTCACAGCCGACAAGACCGTTGAATCCACGGAGACAGACTGCACGAATCACTTTTGCCCGCTTCAGGATGGATGAACCCGTATCCTTAAAGAGAGCGGTCACATCATGAGATTCCTCATCCACCGAGGCACCCCGTGCAAGAAGTTCATCCCGGATGGCAACGAGACTCACCTGACGCTGCACCTCACGGCGGACCACTTCTTCAATGAGCCGGAGTTCCTGTACCCCTTTCAGTTCAACACGGGAACCCTCACGGATAGAGATATTCACATCCTGCCGGATGGTGCCGATGCCACGTTTCACCTTCATCGTCGAACGCAGCAGCATCCCGATGTAGGCCGCAACATCATGCACCGCTTCCGGCGTATGCATATCAGGGGCGGTGGTAATTTCAGCCAGAGGAATACCCAGACGGTCAAGGGAGAACGAGTCACCCTCAATCCGCTGGGCTGCCTCCTCTTCAAGGCAGATGGATTCAATCCGCTCCCCTGTCGGAAGCGAACCGTTGAGTGCCACAAGACCGGTCCGCTGGAACCCACTCGTATTCGAGCCGTCGATGACCAGTTTGCGCATCACATGCACCTGTTCGACCGGTGTCATGCCCATCATCTTTGCAATGGTCAGAGACAACGCCAGCGCCTCGGGGTTCAGGGGTGCGGGCGGTTCTTCGTCGTTTTCCACAAGGCAGGTGGTATCATACGCGTAGTAGGAGAACGGGCGCATGACCATCATCTCCTCACGGGCGGCCCGGTCAATTTCACCCATCTCGGATACCGTCGCCCTGAGATAGCGGAAGAACTCACCGGTGTGCTCTTCCACATCCCGCAGGACGGTCGGACAGTGGCAGAAGAGTTTCTCTGCCGTGTCGAGCTGCTGATGAATTTCAATGCCTGCCTTCAGGCCCAGTGCTGCATAATCAAAATCCATTGTATGAACACCTCCCAAACTCACCACGAAGAGGCGTTGCCATCAGGCGGGCCGCTTCTTCGGTATCTGTCGTCTGCCCGAGAACCCACATCAGTTTGACGTAGGCCACTTCAGGCAGCATATCCTCACCCTCTACAACACCTGCCGCGAGAAGGTCTCGCCCGGTGTCATAGACACGGTCACATACGCGGCCGTTGAGACACTGGGAGGTCATCACCACAACCGTCCCTGCATCCGTTAACGAACGCAGCGCCTCAATCACCGGAACTGAGGTATGCCCCAGGCCGGTGCCGGAGACAACAAGGCCGCGGTATCCATCAAACGCATGAATCACGTCCGGGTTCATACCGGGATAGAACGTGACAAGCCCGACCTTCTCCTCGAGACGGGCGGAAAGCACCGGCTCGGTGTCCGGCCGCCTGCGCACCGCATCCTTTGAGAGCGTCACATCAAGGGACGGATAGGCAACCGACCCCACCGGCGCCATACCAATACTCTGGAAGGCGTCACGCCGCGAGGTGTGCATCTTACGTACCCGCGTTCCCCGGTGGATGGCACAGGTGTCGTCATTGGTGGACGAATGCATGACGACTGTCACCTCACCAAGGTCTGAGGTTGCCGCAGCAGCACTCGCAAGGCCGTTCATCACATTGTCACTGGACGGCCGGTCAGCAGACCGCTGGGACCCGACAAAGACCACCGGCACCGGTGTGTCGAGCATAAAGGAGACTGCGGCAGCGGAGTAGGCCAGTGTATCAGTCCCGTGGGTCACCATGACTCCTTCGGCACCGTTTTTAATCTCGTTGCAGATGCTTGTTGCAAGGGTCTGCCAGATAGCAGGCGTCATATTCTCTGAGAGAATCGTTGCGAGCACCTCTGAGCGGAACTGAGCGATATCCGCAAGACCGGGAATCGCACGCATGATGTCATCGGCCGTAAACTGACTTGTCACCGCACCTGTCCGGTAATCCACGCGGCTCGCAATCGTTCCCCCGGTGGAGATGATTGAAAGCTGTGGGAGGGTGGTGTCCTGTTCAACGACCATTCCCACTCCCTCTGTTATCTCTGCCGGTGCGACCACGGTCAGGCATGTTGGGTCAACACCGATATTGTATCCACTGATCAGTTTAATGACCGCCATTCCGTCGCGGTCAGTAATGTATGTACCTGCAAGGTCTGTACCTGCATATCTGCAGACAACCTGCGTTCCCGATTCCATCATATTTTATCAACCAGTTTCCGTGCTTCCCGGATCATTGTATCTTCTGCATCCTGCAGACGTTTCTGTTCTGAACGGACCCATATCCGGTCCTCTTCGAGGGCGAGGTTCCGCATTGTGATTGCTCCTGCCACCGTCTCCGGTGCCGGACCGCCGGGTGCACTGCGCATCCGCACACTGACATCCACATCCAGCGCCTCTTTTATTCGCTCCTCAGTAAGGCCACGCTCCACAAGGGAGATGCCGGAGAGTTCCTGTGCTGCTGCTTCAAGAACGATAAGATCAATGACACCGCTCCTGATAGCACGGCCGATAATATTGTGAGCCTCCCTGAACGGCAGACCAAATTCCCGTACGAGTACATCCGCAAGCTCGGTGGCCGTTGAAAAGCCCCGGCCTGCCTCTTCACGCATCCGGTCTGTATTGAAGGTGGCAGTGCTGATGATACCACAGGCGATACCGACACAGGCACCGGACTCAGACACTGCCCGCCAGAGGGAGGGAGTCACGTCCTGCAGGTCACGGTTATAGCTCATCGGAAGTCCCTTCACCGCTGTGAACGCTGCCGTGAAGGCTCCCGCCACAACACCGCTTTTGCCCCGCATGATCTCTGCAGTGTCCGGGTTCTTCTTCTGTGGCATAATCGAACTGGTTGAGCAGTATGCATCGTCCAGTGTGACAAACCGCACAAAGGAGGAACTCCAGAGCACAATCTCCTCTGCCATCCGGGAGAGGGTGGACATGAGAATCGTACATGCGGAAGCTGTCTCAATCACAAAGTCGCGGGCAGATACCGCATCCATCGTATTGAGCATGAGGTCAGTAAACCCAAGGAGTTCCGCTGTCATCTCACGGTCAATCGGGTAGCCGGTGGAGGCAAACGCCGCCGCACCGAGAGGGGACCGGTTCACCCTGATATAGGCATCAACCAGACGCTCAAAGTCGCGGGAGAGTGCCTGTTCATAGGCCATAAGGTAATGCCCGAGTGTCGTGGGCTGGGCATGCTGGAGATGGGTAAATCCCGGCATCACCGTCTCCGTGTGATTTGCCGCCTGCTCCAGAAGTGCGGCACGGAGATTTGCTAACCCCTCCAGATGTGAGAGCAGTTCTTCACGCAGACGGATACGGATGCAGGTTGCCACCTCGTCATTCCGGGACCGCCCCATGTGAAGCCGTCCGCCCTTATCCATCCCTGACGCAGCGATAAGACATGCTTCAATTCCGGCGTGCACATCTTCGTACTCGTCATCAAAGACCGTCTCCGGGACACCGTTTTCATACATTCCAAGCAGTGCGGCCATGACCGCTGATGATGCTTCCCGTTCGATGATCCCCTGACGGTCCAGCATCAGGAGATGGGCTACATCCACCCTGATATCAGCATCAGCAATCCACCGATCTGCATCCATTGACGAGAGGAAGGCAGCCACTTCAGCGGGCCGTCCGCCCGTAAGCCGCCCCCTCCTCACCGGATCGCTCGACATATTTCAGTTTACTCCTGCCTAATGTATACGAAACGAAAAATGTTAAAGCAATGCATTTTCGGGAAATGTGCCCCCACCAGATAAACAACAACCCAAATAATGTCTAATTTGTAGCACAATTAGACATATATGTCCAGATTATTGACGAGAATGGAATATATTTAATAATTGGTAAAAAAACATCATATGTTCAATCATACATTAGGAGAACATACTATGAAATCAAAAGGACTCTTCATCCTGGCAATTTGTGCCATTGCAGCAGTACTGCTTGTGGCGGGCTGCACTGACACTGGCACTACAGAAACTGAGAAAGATACCCTCTCCTTCGGCTACCAGCCGTCAACCCACCAGATTGCATACATGATTGCAAAGGAGAAGGGATGGTGGACAGAGGATCTCGCATCATTCGGTATAACCTCTATTGAAGACCACAAATTCCCAACCGGCGCACCTGAGATGCAGTCCATGCTCTCAGGCGACATCGATGTCGCATATGTGGGCGCAGCACCTGTTATTTCAGCGCTTGCAACCGGCCTTGACGCAAAAATCGTCGCTGCCGTGCAGGTGAACGGATCTGATCTTGTTATCCGGCCCGAATTCACCTACACCAGCCCAGAAGACATGAAAGGGCTCACCATCGCCACATTCCCACCGGGCACCATTCAGGATACCCTCCTGCGTGACTGGCTCCAGACAAACGGCATTAACCCCGACACCGACGTAGACATCCGCCCAATGGGCCCGGGTGACGCAACCGTTGCCATCTCAGAAGGTGCAGTTGACGCAGTATTCCTGCCGCACCCCGCCCCTGCCACCATCGTCGCTGAAGGAAACGGATATATTGCTGTCCACTCCGGTGAGATGGAAGCCAACCATGCATGCTGTGTTCTCGTTGTCTCAGGCGACCTCATCCGCAACCACCCGGACATGGTGGAGCAGATTATAAAGACCCACATCAAAGCGACGGATTATGCCATCGCAAACCAGGACGAGGCAGCACAGATATACTACGACATGAACAAGGTTGACATAGCAGTCATCCAGGATTCGTTTGCCACATGGGACGGACGCTGGATAACAGACCCATCCACCATCATCACATCTGTTGTTGATTACACCACAGTTCAGGCAGATCTTGGCTACATCGACCACCCGCTCACCGAAGATGAAATCTTTGACCTGTCCTTCTACCAGAAGGTAACAGGAGCCTAACCTTTTTTTTCCCTGCCTGCACAATTCATGAGAACAGACCGGGAGATCTATTACCCGGCACGCACCGTGGAGAACTCACCAATGCGTACAACAAAAAGAAACACCTACCGAAACATCCTGATCCCGCTCGCCTCAGTTGCGGCGGTCATCATCATATGGCAGATTGTTGCCGTCTACGTAGTCGGAAACACGTTTAAACTGCCCAGTTTCACCGAAGTTGTTGCCGCTTTTATGACCGACATGTTCGGTTCGCGGGGCACCCTCCCTGAAGACATTGCGGTGAGTCTGTATCACTTTGCAATCGGCATGGCAGCGTCACTCATCATCGGCATTCCGACAGGAATCTGCATGGGATGGTTCCGTGACCTCGACATCGCACTGAACCCGATTGTCGAAATAATCCGTCCCATACCACCCCTGGCGTGGATCCCGTTTGCCATCATCTGGTTTGGCCTCACGCATGCCGCCGCAGGATTCATCATCTTTATCGGTGCTGTCTTCCCCATCATCATCAATACCTACACCGGATTTCGCAATGTGCCGAAGGTATTCATTGAAGCAGGGAAGGTGCTCGGGTGCACGAAGAATACCTCTCTTATCAGAAAGATTGGATTCCCCTCAGCAATCCCCGAGATCACCGCAGGCATCCGTGTCTCTATGGGTATCGGATGGATGTGTCTTGTAGGAGCTGAAATATTCGGAGCAGGCACCGGCAAATACGGACTGGGAAAGAACCTCTGGACCTATTACAACCTGCACCAGATGGACAGCGTTGTTGTCTATATGCTGGTCTTAGGCGTCATCGGCATTATAATTGACATCCTCTTCCGGCATTATGTGAACAAACAGACTGTCCGCTGGCAGAACAATATGGAGTGACACATACCACATGTCAGTTGTATCAGTTCAGCATGTAACGAAGCTCTTTGCACGCGATGAAGGAGAACCTACCATCGCCCTCAAAGACGTGAACCTGGAGATCGAAGAGAAGCAGTTCATCTGTATCGTCGGTGCATCCGGGTGCGGAAAGACGACCCTGTTACGTATCATTGCAGGGCTTGAGACCACCACAGAGGGTGCCATCCTCCTCGACGGAGTGCCTGTTGAAGGGACGGATACCGATCGCGGCATGGTATTTCAGGAATATTCCCTCTTCCCATGGAAGAGCGTCATCGACAACATCGCATTCAGCCTGGAGATGCAGGGCATCCCAAAGGCAGAACGCCGACAGATGGCGGAGAAATACCTGAAAATCATCCATCTCGAACAGTTCAGAGATGCCTATCCGCACGAACTCTCAGGGGGTATGCGCCAGCGTGTCGCCATTGCACGGGCACTTGCAAATGATCCGAAGGTTCTGTTGATGGACGAACCCTTCGGCGCACTGGACGCACAGACAAGAAATGTGATGCAGCGCGAACTCCTGGAGATCTGGGCAGAGACTCAGAAAACCATCATATTTGTGACGCACAGCGTGGACGAAGCCGTGTTTCTTGCGGATAAAATCGTTATTTTGAGTCCACGGCCCGGTAAAATTGAAGAGGTCATATCCGTTGATCTCCCCCGCATGCGTGACCGTACCGCACCAAAATTTGCAGAGTTTCGTAAACACATCCTGGAATCGATGGAAAAGAGCGCAATCATTCGGTAAGGTATATATGGATATATTTCCATTTTTTATAGCGCATTTATTCATAGAGGAGATATAAGCAATGGTCCGAAAACCAGCAGTAATGTACAGATCGGTTAAAAAGAGGGCATACACTCGCCGAAAATATATGGGCGGTGTCCCCGGGAGCAAAGTTGTGCAGTACGATATGGGCAATCTGCAGGCCGATTTCCCGGTTGCTGTCTCAATTACCGTCGATGAGAAATGTCAGATTCGCCATACCGCAATGGAAGCAGCCCGTATTAATATTAACAGGAAGCTTGTCAAGGATATTGGCAGAATGAATTTTCACCTCAAACTGCGCACCTACCCGCACCACATTCTCCGTGAGAACAAGCAGGCAACCGGTGCCGGTGCTGACCGTGTCTCACAGGGTATGAGATCGGCATTCGGTAAGCCAGTGGGCAGTGCAGCACGTGTTGAAGTAAACCAGAAGATCTTCACCTGTTACACCACAGAGGCAAACGCTGATAAGGTGAAGGAGATCATGAAGCACGGTATCTACAAGCTTCCGTCTCCTGGTAGAATCATCGTTGAAAAGCAGAACTAATCTGCCGAATATTACCCCATAGGGGGTATATACTTTTTTCAATTATCACCGTTCACATCTCAACAGATATACAGAATGGGGAAATATTTATGCCCGAATTAACAGATCATGAGAGACTGCGCACTGCTGTCCATGAGGCAACCACCGCTGCACTGAGAGAGGCAGAGATTCACCTCCCGGACGATGTGAAAGCAGCACTTCGTGCAGCATATGCCGCAGAAGACAACCCGGTTGCAAGAAGTGAACTGGAAGCCATTTTTGAAAATATCAAAACCGCAGAGGAACGGAATGTCCCGATATGCCAGGACACCGGCGTCCCTGTCATCTATATCACCATCCCGCCGGACGTCCCGTTCACTGACGCTATCACCGAAGGCGTGCAGGACGGCGTACGGCAGGCAACAACAGAGATTCCCCTCCGCCCCAACGTTGTCTCCCCGTTCACACGGGAGAATACCGGCGACAACTGCGGCATGGGAATGCCTGCAGTGCATATCACACCGGGGGAGACATTCACCCTCACCGTGCTCCCAAAAGGTGCCGGTTCAGAGAATGTTTCTGCCCTGAAGATGTTTCTGCCATCCGAGACGGGAAAAATAGCGCAGTTCATCACCGAGATGGTTCTCCATGCCGGGGGAAAACCATGCCCACCCGTTATCCTGGGGATAGGCATCGGCTCCACCGCAGACGGGGCTACAGCGCTTGCAAAAGAAGCACTCCTCCGCCCCCTTGGCGAGATGAACATACTTGAACAGGAAATATATGATGCCGTAAACGCCCTTGGCATCGGCCCAATGGGTCTGGGAGGAAAGACCACCTGCCTTGGCGTCCGGATACGTGAGGGAGGGTGTCATACCGCGTCCCTCCCTGTCGCACTCAATGTTCAGTGCTGGGCCGCACGGCGTGCCACGGTTGAGGTGAACTATCCATGAAAAACCTCTCCACACCCCTGGGAGACGAAGTTCTCACACTCAAAGCAGGCGAACGGGTCACCCTCTCAGGGATGATTTATACCGCCCGCGATGAAGCCCACCTGCGCATGCAGGAGGAGGGCATTCCCTTTGACCCAAAAGGGGCGGTTGTCTACCACTGCGGACCGGTGGTAAAGGACAATAAAATCATTGCTGCCGGCCCCACAACCAGTGCACGAATGAACGAACTCTCCGGGTTCCTCTTTGATGCAGGCGTGCGGGCACTCATCGGCAAAGGCGGCATGGGCGATATCGTACGGGAAGAACTGCGGGGCAGAGGCGTGTATCTTGCCTTCACCGGCGGATGTGCAGCTTTGGCGGCATCACGGATGACCCTGAAAGGCGTATTTTTCGAAGATTTGGGAATGCCGGAAGCCGTCTGGGCCATAGAATGCAGAGAACTCCCCCTGACCGTAGCAATCGATGCAGAAGGAAATGACCTCTTCCGTGACGTCCGTATGCGCTCAGATAAAATATTTCATAAAATATTCTGATTTCTCCTCTTTTTAGACCATCAGATGCGACTGTCGATACCTTTAGTAAAGTATTGGAACAATATATAAACAGGACGTGCCGGATGAAACTGAAGATCGATGAACAGCGGTGCAAGGGGTGTAATCTCTGCACCACTGTCTGCCCATACAATATATTCCAGGAAGGCAGGAAACTTAATGAACGGGGCATTATTGTCCCGATCCTTGACCGGCCACAACGATGCACAAACTGCCGTCTGCGCCATCTCTACGGAAGGCAGTTATGCGGTGCATGCCAGATGATCTGCCCGGACCAGGCAATTTACTGGGTCGAAGAAGATCCCTATTCAGAAGAGAGCGTGGTGATTGAGTTTTGAGCAAAATAGAATTCATGCAGGGTAACAGGGCATGCTGCGAGGGAGCACTTGCCGCAGGATGTAATTTCTTTGGCGGGTATCCGATTACTCCGTCAACCGAGATTGCAGAACTGATGGCACTGAAACTTCCGAAAACCGGAGGCACCTTTATCCAGATGGAGGATGAGCTTGCGAGCATGGGGTCTATCATTGGTGCATCGTGGACGGGTGCCCGTGCCATGACCGCCACATCCGGGCCGGGTTTCTCCCTTATGATGGAGAATATCGGCTATGCGGTGATGACCGAGACTCCCTGCGTTGTCGTTAATATCCAGCGGGGCGGCCCCTCAACCGGTCAGCCAACGATGTCTGCACAGGGTGACATGATGCAGTGCCGATTCGGTTCTCACGGAGATATGGCAACGATTGCCGTTGTACCATCAACCGTGCAGGAGATGTATGAACTTACGGCGAAGGCATTCAATCTCGCCGACCGGTTCCGCGTCCCCACCTTTGTGATGTCGGATGAGACTATCGGCCATATGCGGGAGAAGATTGTCATCCCGGAAAAGATCGACATCGTGCCAAGAAAACCACTGGAAGAAGGAAAACTCCCCTTCGAGGCAGATGAAGACGGTGTCCCCGGTTTTGCACAGTTCGGGAGTGGCCACCGGGTGCATGTCACCGGGCTCACGCACGACGAACGCGGATATCCGGATACAACAGACCCGGACGTCCACGAAAAACTGGTGAAACGGCTCTATAACAAGGTGGAATCAAAACGTCACGAGATAGCCGATTATGATGCAGTCAATACCGATGCAGAAACAGTCTTTATCACCTACGGCCCCTGTGCCCGCACGGTCCGGCAGGTGCTGCATGACCACCCGAATGAGGAGATCGGCCACCTGAACCTGAGGATCGTCTGGCCCTTCCCGGAGGACACTATGAAACTCTTTCCCAATGCAAAGACCTTCATCGTACCCGAACTGAACCTGGGCCAGATGGTACGCGAAGTGGCCCGCCATACAACCGGCGAGAAGGTCGTTTCCATGCCGAAGATTGGTGGCCATATTCACACACCGGATGAACTCTATCGCGCAGTGGAGGCAGAGAAATGAGTACCCGTGTCTTTGAAAAGTGGTATCGGGAAGACCGCCTCCCGCACATATTCTGCACAGGATGTGGCAACGGCACCGTGATGAACTGTGCCATCAAAGCGGTGGACACCATGCAGTGGGAAATTGACGACACCATCTTCATCTCCGGCATCGGCTGTTCCTCCCGTGCACCGGGATACATCACCACCGACTCCCTCCATACCACCCATGGGAGAGCACTGACGTTTGCAACCGGTGTGAAGATGGCCAACCCTGATCTCAATGTCGTGGTATTCACCGGAGACGGTGACCTCTCTGCCATTGGCGGCAACCACTTCATTCATGCATGCAGGCGTAACATCGACATGACCGTCATCTGCATGAACAATATGATCTATGGCATGACCGGCGGACAGGGAAGCCCCTGCACGCCGGTAGGGAAAATTTCCACCACCACCCCTTACGGGGCAACGGAACCCACCTTTGACCTTGCAGGTCTTGCCGTTGCAGCCGGGGCAAACCACGTGGCACGATGGACATCCTATCACACAAAAGAACTCACCAAGGCAATCGAGACCGGTCTCTCCACCGAAGGGCTCTCCTTTATTGAGGCAATGGTGCAATGCCCGACTGCATACGGCAGGAGAAACAAACTCCGTACAGTGACCGATATGGTGGAGTGGATGCGTACGCATTCCATCCTCCTCCAGAAAGCCCGCCGGATGGAGGCGGAAGGAAAAAGCATCCCCGAGGACTTTTTCACGGTCGGTGAATTTATCCACCGGCAGCGCCCGGCAATGGGGGTAAAGAGATGAGGCACGAAGTTCTCTTCTCCGGATTCGGCGGACAGGGAGTTATTCTCTCAGCGGTTATTCTCGGACGGGCAGCGGCCCTCTACGGGAATAAGTACGCGGTGCAGACACAGGTCTACGGGCCGGAGGCACGGGGCGGTGCATCGATGAGTGCGGATGTCATTGACGACGAACCGATTCTGTACCCGAAGGTCACCTCACCTGATATCTATGTTATAATGTCCCAGCAGGGATTTGATAAATACGGGTCAGACGTACCGGATGATGCCCTCATGCTGGTTGATTCAGAACTGGTGCTCTCCCGACCGGAGTGCACCTGCATAGAAATCCCTGCGACAACAGAGGCAAAAGAGAACCTTGGCCGGGTCATCGTTGCAAATATTGTTATGCTCGGTGCCCTTGTCGCTGCAACCGGTGTGGTCTCAGAAGATGCCATCGAACGGGCAGTCCTTGACAGTGTCCCAAAAGGAACCGAGGACCTGAACCTCAGGGCTCTCCACCGTGGATTTGAACTCGGAAGAAAGAAATAAAGATATATACTGAGGAAATAACGGATGAAACTCCTTGAATTTGAAGCAAAAGAGATATTCAGAAATAACGGAATCCCAATCCCCGAAGGTGTGGTAATCAAAAGCCCGGACGAACTCCGGCGTCACCTGAACGGATTCACGGACGAAGTCGTGGTAAAATCACAGGTGGACGTAGGAGGACGGGGAAAGGCAGGCGGCATCATTGTCACGCAGAAGGCAGATGCAGTCGAGGCCGCCAGACATCTCTTTTCCTTCCCTATCAAGGGTCTCATCCCGAAGGCCATCCTTGTGGAAGAGAAACTTCCGATTGATCACGAATACTACGTGAGCATTTCCATCGACCGGACAACACGCCAGCCCATGATTCTCTTTGCAGAGACGGGCGGTGTCGATATCGAGGAGACCGCACGTACCGGAGGACCGGAAGCCCTCCGGCGGGTCGGATTCTCACCACTGCTCTCTGAAGTTCCGGGCTTTTTAATGCGCCAGATACTGGGGACCGCACCAAAAGAACTCGGGCCTGTCATAAACAATCTCTACAAGGCATTCTGTGCATCAGATGCTCTCCTCGCAGAGATTAACCCCCTCGTGACGACATCGAGAGGGGTCTTTGCCGCAGACGCAAAACTCATCATCGATGACAATGCCCTGATACGTCAGGGAATTACGGCAAACCGTGACCTGACCCCACGGGAACGCGAAGCAGAGGAGAACGGGTTCTCCTATGTCGAACTGGAGGGTTCAATAGGCGTCATCGGAAACGGTGCGGGCCTCACCATGTCCACTCTTGATCTTATCCAGCACTACGATGGCAAAGCGGCAAACTTCCTCGATGTCGGTGGCGGTGCCGGACGCGAACGGGTCATGAAGGCCGTCCGTCTGGTGGCAGGCATGCCGGATGTCAAAGTCATCGTGGTGAACCTCCTCGGGGGTATCACCCGGTGCGATGAGGTGGCAAAAGGCATCATCGATGCGGGTATCGACCAGCACGTCATCACCCGCCTTGCAGGGACGAACGAAGAGGAGGGCAAAGCACTCCTTGCCAAAAACGGCTACCAGATGCTTGACACGATGGAAGATGTTGTGAAACAGGCAGTGAAGGAGGCAGCAGCATGATATACGGTGACCATACGACCGGCATTATTGTTCAGGGGGCAACCGGCAACCAGGGTGCATTCCATATCAATCTGATGAACCAGTACGCAAAGGAGACCGGTGGACGTGGAGTTGTCGCAGGCGTCACCCCCGGCAAAGGCGGCCAGAAGGTGCATGGCGTCCCGGTCTATAACAGCGTCCGTGAAGCAATGGCAGAAAACGATGCATCAACCTCGGTTCTCTTTGTGCCCGGATTTGCTGCAGGAGACTCCATCATGGAGGCAGCAAGTGCCGGTATTGAACTCATCACCGCAATCACCGAAGGCATCCCGGTGCACGACACCATGCGGGCGCTTGCCTTTGCCCGGATGGAAGGGTGCACGGTTATCGGGCCAAACTGTCCCGGCACCCTCTCCCCCGGCGAACTGAAACTCGGCATCATGCCACCACACCTCGCGATGCCCGGCAATGTGGGAATAATCTCACGCAGCGGAACGCTCACCTATGAAGTCATCAACGAACTCACACGGGCCGGCATCGGGCAGTCAACCGTCGTCGGCATCGGCGGTGACCCGGTTATTGGCCAGACCTTCACCGATGTGCTCGAACGGTTTGAAGCAGACGCACAGACAAAGGCCGTTGTCCTGATAGGTGAAGTGGGCGGAAACCTCGAAGAGGAAGGGGCAACCTCAACAGATCTTCCCCTTGTCACCTACATCGCAGGCATCTCTGCACCGCCGGAGAAACGCATGGGTCATGCAGGCGCCATCATTGAAGGCGGAGAGGGAGATGCGGTGTCAAAGATTGCACGCCTCAGAAAACTTGGCATCCCGGTTGCAGGGAAGCCTTCTGATATTCCGGCACTCGTGCGGGAGCTTCTATGAGCCAGACGATGCTGAAGGCAGCAGCGGCACTCGCAGAAGAGGTCAGTGCAAAAGCAATCGTCTCCTTTATTGATCCGATGGATTTCACCTGCGACATCCCGGTCATATGGGTGCAGGACCTTCAGCTCGATGTCCTGCGTGACCTTACCATGCACGACATCCTGGAAATTTCCGAGCGGCATCTGCACGATGCAGCAGTTCAGATATATATCTCCCAAAAGTATGAATTCGGAAATGTTATCGGTGTCTTTCCATATGCCATCTTAGTCTATGACATCAACCAGGAAAAGGAGTTTATCAGTGTCAGGGAATTCGATGACCTGGTACCACGGGGCGTGATGACAGCGGTCCTCCAGCTTGCCCTTGAAATTGCAGTTGAAGGGCGTGAGGGCCGTTCAATCGGCACTGCGTTTATCATCGGCAACACCGAGGAGATTTACAACCACTCCCACTCGGCCATCATCAACCCGTATCAGGGGCACATAAAAGAGGTACGCGATATCACCGACCGGACAAACTGGGAAAGTGTGAAGGAATTCGCTCAGCTGGACGGTGTCTTTGTGGTGGACACCACCGGATCCATCCAGGCAGCCGGCCGGTATATCGATGTCAAAGGTGATGACCTGACTCTTCCTCATGGTATGGGAGGAAGACACCGTGCCACCGCATCCCTCACCCGCATCATCCCTGCAATCGGAGTCACTATCTCTGAAAGCGGTGGGATGGTTCGTGTATTTAGAAACGGTGAATGCTGGCTCACCGTCCGGTCTGATGTCCGGATTAAAAACTAATTTTTTTTGTTCCCGGTTCAGATTCATTTTACGTTTAGGAAAGGCTCACTAAGAATTGAGTGGGAAATAAATGGGTATTAATTGTCATTCATTCCGGCTGCTGATTTGTCAACAAATCATTATTCATTCCATCAGAAATTGATTATTACATCAATTGATATTATTTTACGGTTTTTTATTGACGAATGGTATCTAAAAAACAGGGAATTTAGTATTGCATCTATTAACTGAAGTATTGCTCAAACGGGAGATATCTTTTATATCCTTTCTTTCTGTCGAAAATTAATCCGGCTTTAATGTCATCACCTGTTACAACGTATATTATTCTGTAATTGCCAACCCTCATCCTGTACATTGGAGGTTCTTTATGATCAACTATTGGAATCACATCATGATTTTCGGTAAAAGGATCCTCTAAAAGATTATCAAGAGCATTCTTAACCTTCAAAATGTCCGTTTTATCAAGTTTTTTCAATTCTCTTTTGAATCTGTTTGAAACTTTCAGGTGGTATGTCATACATAGTCATCCCAGTCAATCTCTGTGAATTTCTCATTTTCAAAGATTTCCCGGTATTCCTTATTACGTATCTGAATACAGTGAGACTTTACAAGCCGCATGACAATATCATCATATGTCTCTCCTTTACTTCCGATCTGTTTTAAAAGGTCTTTTGTTTCCGCTTTAACAGAAATAGATGTCATAGAACTATAGTTGAACTGAGAAATAATTAATTTTTTCCGGATGCAAATTCTTCGTTGCAGATTTTTACATCACCCTGTCTCCATACTGTTTTGCAAACAGGAATCTTTGAGGAAATAATTCGTTTTTACAGGATCTCTCAGCAGACCGGACAACGATTATTGTATCCCACCGCCCCTCTGACCTCAGGATTGTGGATATAGTGTGTATGCAGTGAAGGATGGAGCAGTCCAAAAGGAATAATTAACAGGATGATTAGCAGGAGGGGAGTCTGACTGACGAGAATGATACCAGTACATATCACTCCCAATCCGGATCACCTTTGTGTCGATAATCCTGCAGTGCAGCGAGACCGTTTGTCCGACAGTTTCGTGAGACTGTATTTGTCCACAAATGAAGAAAGAGTCCCCTTTTTTGTAACGGACAATTACCCAGAGTAATTATTTACCTCAAAGGAAATTCTTATCTGATAAAGAACCCACCTTCTTATTATCTATTTGGAGTTCGTGAATATCGATGGTACGAAATATTGCAGTTGAAAAACTCAACGAATTGCCCCTGAACAGACAGAAACTGGAACTCGCAGAACGCAAATGTATCGGCCACCCTGACAGCCTTGCAGATGGTATCGCAGAATCGATATCACAGGCTCTTTCACGGGCATACCTGGACGAATGTGGCGCTGTGCTTCACCACAACACCGACCAGGGCGAGATCGTTGCCGGGGAGTCACTCCCGAAATTTGGCGGCGGTTGCGTCACACGTCCCATGTATGTGCTTCTTACCGGACGTGCAACAAAGACCTTTGACGGCGTGACGATACCCACCGATGCCATAGCACTCGAAGCTGCACGAAATTATCTCTCCAACACGCTGGAATTCCTGGACATGAACAAAGACGTCATCGTTGACTGCCGCATGGGAACCGGTTCATCAGATCTCCGTGATGTCTTCCGTGCATGCGAGAAAAAACACCTTCCGTATGCAAACGACACCTCATTCGGAGTGGGTCATGCACCATTCTCTGACCTTGAGAATGTCATCCTTGCCGTGAGTAACCACCTTGACGAGGTATACCGGCCAAAAAACAAGGTCATCGGAACAGACATCAAGATTATGGGTCTGCGCCAGGAAGAAGAGATGAACCTCACTCTCTGTGTGCCGATGGTTGACCGTTTCTGTGCTGACATGAACGACTACAAAGAGGCAGTCACCCGGGTCGGGGAAGAGGTGCAGAAAGTCGCCTCCGGAATTACTGACCGCCGGGTAACCGTGGATATCAACACCGGCGACAACTACGAGAAGAAGGATGCCATCTTTTTGACCGTCACCGGTACGTCTGCTGAGATGGGAGACGATGGATCTGTTGGCCGGGGCAACCGTGCAAACGGTCTTATCACCCCGCACCGCCCGATGAGCATGGAAGCCACCAGCGGAAAGAACCCGATTAACCATATCGGCAAAATCTACAACCTCCTCTCCACCGAACTCGCGCAGCAGTGTGCACAGGAACTTGACGGCATTGAGGACCTCTATATCAGACTGCTCTCACAGATCGGACGGCCGATTGACCAGCCGCTCGTCGCAGGTGCCCAGTTTGTGGCAGCAAAAGGGGCAGATGAAGCCGCCATCAGCCGCGGTATCGAAGAGATTATCGATGCAGGTCTTGCAGACATCACCTCAATCACCGAGCGGGTCATCCGCGGTGAGATGAAGACCTTCTAAAACAACCCAAACAGAAACGAAGCTTATGACAGACGAGACACACGAGCACATACGGCTTGCCATCCCAAACAAAGGACGCATATCAGACCCGATTATTGACCTTCTGGAAAAAGGAGGACTCCATCTCCATAGTTCATCCAGCCGTAAGCTCATCGCACCGACATGTGACCCGGCTGTTGAAGTGCTCTTTGCACGGCCGATAGACATTCCCGAATATGTGGCAAACGGTGCTGCAGACCTTGGGATTACCGGCCGCGACATGGTCCGTGAACGGGGAGCATCGGTCACCGAGATACTGGACCTGAAGATGGGCAGTGCCACGCTTGTGCTTGCAGCACCGGAGGATTCGGGTATCCGGACAGCAAAAGACCTTGCCGGCAAACGCATTGCAACCGAATTCCCGCATACAACAGAGGAGTTCTTCCGGGAACGCGGAATACCGGTAAGTCTCTTTCCCGTCAGCGGCGCCTGCGAAGCAACGCCCTATCTCGGTGTCGCCGATGCAATCGTGGATTTGTCCAGTTCAGGCACGACCCTGAAGACGAATCATCTCATGGTTCTCGAAGAAATTCTCCATTCAACGACCATTCTCATCGGGAACAATGATGCAATGCAGCACAGGCGGGGGAAGATTGATGAAATCACCCTCGCACTGGAGAGTGTAATCTCGGCCCGCGGCAAGTGCTACCTGATGATGAATGTGAACCGGGACTCACTCAGTGAAGTGAAAGAGGTGCTGCCGGGTCTGGGCGGACCAACGGTGATGGACGTCGCATCAGATGAAAGTCTCGTTGCGGTGCATGCAGTGGTTGATGAAGAACGGGTATACCAGCTTATTACCCGCCTGCGAAATGCCGGTGCACGGGATATTCTTGTCATGCCGATTGACCGGCTCATTCGGTGAAAAATACCATGAAAGTATTTCCCGCAGTGGACATTTTAGACGGTACCTGTGTGCAGTTGGTGCAGGGCAACCGGAAGAACAGAGTATCGTATGGAAATCCGGTCTCACGGGCACAGGAGTGGCTTCAGGAAGGCGCTCGTGCCCTCCATGTGATCAACCTGGACGGAGCCTTCGGTGCTGCAGAGAAAAACGTCAGTCTCATAAAAGAGATCATCCAGACCACCGGTGCTGAGATACAACTTGGGGGCGGTATCCGGAGCACAGCAGATGCAGCCGGCTGGCTTAACGCCGGTGTCACACGGGTGATCATCGGCACCCTTGCTGTCGACCGCCCTGAGGCCATCACCGAGATAGCAGACGAATACGGAAAGGAGGCGGTGATGGCGGGTGTGGATGCCCGCGGCGGCAATGTCGTTGTTCGCGGGTGGGAAAAGACCGCCGGCGACTTCATCACCATGGCCCGTGCATTCGAAGAACGGGGTGCAGGATCGCTTCTCTTCACCAATGTTGATGTGGAGGGATTGTGCAACGGTATCGCAGAAGAACCGGTGCGGCGCCTGAGAGAGGCAGTGAAGATTCCTGTCGTAGCCTCAGGAGGCATCACAACACCACAGGACGTGCGTATAATGCGCGAGATAGGTGTGGAGGCCATTGTACTTGGTTCAGCCCTGTACAGGGGCACTATCACCCTGAAAGAAGCAATCGAAGAGGCAGAGAGATGAGACAGGCAGAAGTAACACGGAAAACAAACGAGACCGCAATCTCTGTGACAGTGGATCTTGATACCGAAGGAAAGATTGCAGTCGAGACCGGCATCCCGTTCTTTGACCACATGCTTGAATCCTGTGCACGCCATGGCAGGTTCAGTCTGATAGTGACTGCAACAGGAGACCTGGAAATTGACTGCCACCATACCATCGAGGATACGGCAATTGTCCTTGGAGAGGCTCTCGCAAAAGCGCTGGGGGAGAAACGTGGCATCCGACGATTTGCTCACATGGCAGTGCCGATGGACGAAGCAATCGCTGTTGTCACACTGGATCTCGGGGGACGTGGCTATCTCGTGTATGATGCAGCGTTTTCATCAAACGGGCTCGGGCCGATTCCCGCAGATATATTTGAGCACTTCTTCTACACGCTCTGTATCAAAGCAGGTATCACTGCACACATAAAAGCTGAGGGCAGAAACGATCACCACATCTGTGAAGCACTCTTCAAAACATTCGGTGTAGCATTCTCAATCGCTGCGGCCGTAACACCCGGGCGAACCGAGATTCCAAGTACAAAAGGGACAATCTGAATTTTACTTTTTTTTTATATTCCCAAAAACGAGCGTGAAACAGATGTTTCAGGCACCGTTTTATGAAACATACTTTTCAAAGAAAGATGTTTAGATGTTCAGTTCGTTGACCGCAAGGTCTACATCTTCTTTCTTGATAGTCTTCCGGCCTGCGTGCTTAGCGTACTTGCTTGCTTCTCGGGTCAGCTCTGCAATGTACTCCTGGGAAGCGTCTGCGATTGCCTGTGCAGCATCGCTGCCAACTCTCTCAGCACCGTTGTTTTTTGCAATCCTCACGACTGCAGCAATAGGTAGATCATTCGCCATATATAATACACCTCAGAAAGAAAATCGACAAGTCAATATATAAACTTTCTGTAGATTCGGGGTAATATGCCATCTAAAATCAACAATCAGGAGTATTATCAGGATATTTTAAACCCAGAGAGTAAATTGGAGAGGGATCAAAATAATGATTAATTGAGCATATAATTCATTTTTGATTGTGCAACAATCCCCATTTATTTTTTGCACAATGAATTGGCAATGAATACCGATTTCGAATAATTTGAAGAGGCGCGCGAAGTATCGACAAAAATTCTATCGATATTTGCCACCGGAGCACCATGGGCAATTCCCTCTCCAAGGAGGCATAATGTACGAAAAATAAGGTTCCCGGATATACCATCCGGGGCAATAATTACCCCGTGGGAACGGACGGCATCCTCAATCAGAATCTCTGCATTGTCACAACCGGTACGGGCTGCCACCTCCTCTGCATCCGCAATGGTTCTGTCCACCACCGGATGGCGTCCCACATCACCACAACGCCCACCGGAGAGAACTGCAGCACGGCTGGTCACCCCAAAGGCAGGTGCCATCCTCTGTGCCTGCGTAAGAAGTGACACCTTCTCATCAACCGTCCATCCTTCATCCACCCCGACCGGTGCCAGAAGAAACCGAATACCCCCTGCCGTTTCAAGAAAGGCAATACGTTCCAGGCGAGGGACACCTGCAACCCGTTTCAATACTGCCAGTGTTGAACTGGATGGCAGACTGCCACGGATGGCCGCATCAATTTCACCGGAGAAGAGCGCCCGCACCAGTGCTTCCTCCGGTACAGGGTCATACACCACATCAAATTCGGAAAATACATCCCGATTACGAGGATGCGTAAAACAGCGGAGGGGAATGGTTCCTGAAAACCTCTCCAGGGTTGTTCGGACAGATTCCGGATCATTCCCGGCACCTATCCCGATGAGCATCGAAAGTATCCCTCCTTAATCGACCATGGGGATCCCCATGATCCCCTGCTTCTTTAGGTCAAAGACCGTAGACTCATCATCACCGTGGCGTATGATAAGTTTCTGCGAATCGGTCACCACCCCGATATCTGCTGCAGCCATCCCGACACCGGTGAAAAGACCGATGACCGTATCCACCGATTCAACGGGGACAGAGCAGATAAATCCCATTCCGGGATACATGCGAACCCAGTGTTCAAAGGTGATACCCAGTTCATCAAGATCGGGCCGTGGAATGTCATCAAGACAGACTTCTGCACCTTTCCTGCTGGTCTCAAGCAGCATACCCAGCGTGCCGATGACACCAGGGTTGCTGATATCTTTGCCACCGGTAACGAGGTGCCGTTCCCCAAGGGTATGCATCACATTTATCTGTGCACGCACCTCTTCTGCCGTCCGAAGAGTGGCAGAATCCCAGTTCATAGCACAGGACGGGTGAATCCGCCCATGAAGATCAATTGCTGCGACAACCCGGTTACCCACCTGTGCAGTATGAGAATATATTGCATCGGCGGGATTCACCGTACCAAGGATCGCGACATCGACCACATTCATCTCTGCATCCGGATGAAGATGTCCTCCCACCACCGGAACGCAGAATTTCGCAGACGCTTCATACATGCCTCTCAGCACTTCATGACATACCACCGCATCTTTGACAGACATGATATCTACCACAGCAAGAGGAATACCACCCATCGCGGCAATATCATGGACATTGACAAGCACTGCGCAAAAACCTGCCCAGTACGGATCTGCATCCAGAAGACGACTCCATATACCATCGGCTGCCAGAAGAAGGCCGGTATCTCCGTTCTGTATTAGTGCTGCATCATCCCCGAAGGAGACCGGCACGTTTGGTGTTACAATACGGAGTGAATTAATTATTTCTCCAATTGCTCGCTTGCGTGTGACGCCATCATAATCGCGCACAGCTGCGGCAATCTCATCTGTGGAACATTCTACCACAATTTAACACCATCTTTGATCAAAACATTACCGTCTGTTTAGTTAATAATATGCATATCTCCCCCGGATAACAGTGCAATGACGAAGCCCTGCTGTTTACTGCAGATAAAACATATTCATTCCAAAAATACGAGCGAAACAACGCCGAAGAGAAGAGAGGAATTTCTCAGTCATCCCAAACCTGTACCACTGTATTTTTCACCATTCAGACACAGAGAATATACCAATGGACTGGGCTGCACAGTACAGACCACAGCGTCTGCAGGATATCATCGGCAATGGCCAGGCAATCCGTCAGATCGCAGAGTGGGGAAAGACCTGGCATACCGGCGCGAGGCCGCTTGTTCTCTACGGAAAACCGGGAATCGGAAAGACAACCGCAGCCCATGCTCTTGCCCGTGACATGGAATGGGAGGTCATTGAACTCAACGCCAGTGACCAGCGTACAAAGGGGATAATTGAGAGAATAGCAGGAGCCGGCAGCACCACCGCAAGCCTCACCGGCACCGGACGGCGCCTCATCATCTTCGACGAGGCAGATAATATCCACGGAAATTCCGACCGTGGTGGTGCTCGTGCAATAGCAGACGTCATCCGTTCCTCCCGCCAGCCCATCATCCTCATTGCAAACGACCTTTACGGACTTGACCAGTCTATCCGTGGCCTTTGTGATACCATCCCGTTCAGGACCATTCTTGCCAAAACGGTCGCCTCTCACCTGCGCTATATCTGCGCGTCAGAAGGGGTGGACTGTGACACCGCGGCACTGCAGCACATAGCAGATAATTCCGGGGGAGATCTGCGCTCCGCCATCAATAGTATTCAGGCTGCCGCAATCGGCGCCGACCATGTCGGCAGCGGGGATGTGCATACTTCGCAGAAAGATGAACGGACGTCAATATTTGAACTCATCAAGGCAATTCATTCCGGTGCAGACGATGACACCATGCTCCGCTATGCACGTGAGGTGGACGGCACTCCCGACACCATCGAACAGTGGATTGAGGAGTCAATGTCCACTCTTTCGGGCACAGAGGAGAAGGCGTACGCCTACCAGACACTTGCGACAGCAGACCGGTTCATCGGCCGCACCTACCGCCGCCAGTATTACACGCTCTGGAAATATGCATCTGCCCTGATGGTCATGGGGCCTGCCGAGGCAGCGGGAGGAAAGGGTATCCATGCACGCATCATGCCACCCGGCCGCTGGCGCAAGATGGGCACCGGAAGGAAACAGAAGAACCTCAGAAGCGGCATCATGGGAAAACTCGGAGAAAGTTACCACATTCCCGGAAACGCACTCCGCGAGGATTTTTTTACCCCCATAACCAAGCTCATCGAAGCTGACCCTGAAGAGTATGCCCGTGTTCTGCACTTCGATAAAGATGAACTTGAATTTTTTATCGGGGATAAGAAGAAGGCTGCTGAAATCATCAAAGACCTGACAAAAGAACGCCGCGAGGAAGAACAGGGATTTGTCCGGAAAAAACTGACAAAGGCGCAGAAGGCAGCACTTGAAGCACAAAAAAACGTGCTCCCCTCAGCCCCGGAGCCAAAAGAGTCACAGGAAGAGTTCCGGGAAGAACCACCAAAAGCAGTACCAAAACCACCACAGGAACCCGCCTCAAAACCGGAACCCATACCCGACCGGTCACAAAAAACCCTCTTTGACGGGTTTTAAATTCTTTTTTTCCCTGTATTCAGGTCTCAGGTCCGTGAATAATACTGGTGGAGCACAACACCGCAGTCAATGATCCGGCCGCCGCGCTCATATATCTCATTTCCCAGATGATAGATGATGCAGTCCGCGTTCACCGACCGTGCAAGCGCAATAATACAGGGAACCATCTCAATACCCGGCCTGACCGCATAGATGAGTTCAGTGTCATGGTACCGGGTGAGATCGGGTGTGCACACATCATCCCGAAAAAAGGGAACTCCCGCCGGTGGTTGCTGCGGGAAAATATCTGTTGTCCGGACTGCCACACCCGCACAGGCAATGCGTTCTGCTACCGTGAAATTCCTGCCAACCCCGACTTCTGCGGCGGATTGGTAATTTCCGATGATATAACGGGAAAAACACTCTTCAATATGCTTATAGTTCCCCATTGACAATGGTATTTCGGATGAGTTTCCTTATATTTTGGGATTCAACGTCACCGCAGGGCCTCCAGATCCCTGTGGCACAGGCTATCGGGGCAATTCTGGGTACACATGTTGAACTTCAGGAAAATCCGGTCATGCTGCGTGGATTTGACGGTGCACGCGGCCAGTATAATGCATCACACATACTTACCGGCATGCAGGACATTTATACCCGCAAATATGGCATTGGTGATTATATCCTCATTATCGTCGGAAAAGACCTCTATATTCCGGGGCGCGATTTTGTTTTTGGTCTGGCCCGCCCCTCAATACGTGCAGGCATTGTCTCAACAACACGTCTGAACAACCAGTATTACCAGCGAAAAAGTGACATGTATGACACTATTGATCGTGTGGTGAAGGAAGGCAGCCACGAATTCTGCCATATGCTCGGTCTCGACCACTGCAGAAACAGTGAATGCATCATGTTCTGTCCGTCAACCCTGGATGAACTCGACCGGAAACGAAAAACTCTCTGTCCGGCATGTCAGAGGAAACTGAAAGCGGCAAAGAGATATTTTTAATTCTTTTCTGGATGTTGTTGCTATAGAAACAACAGGCTTATTTATCTCAGGAGAGAATTACCAATATAACCTTTCAGTTCGTCATAGGTTATAGCCAGAGGAGAAGAAAAATGCCATATTACGAGGGAGTCATCAAGCGCAAATTCAAAGATTTGGTCGGCTCCAAATACGAGGCAATCCAGAAAGAATATAGTGAATATATTCTCTCTGAAGAAGAGTTGCGACCTCACGAGATCAAAAGTATCCTGCTTCCGCTTGACTTTTCAGTCACAGAAATTTCAGAATCCATCTGTGAACTGCTTTCAGTATACGAAAACGCCACCGTCACCATGCTCTATATCACCGATGCACAGATCCACGAGATCATCATGGACTCACTGGATAAAGACGCAGGTGATGAATTTCTCCGGAAAAAAGAGGAGTATGGGACACACCTTCTGGATGACTACGAAAACTGCTTTGAATCACGCGGCATACCGTGCAAACGCCGCATGCTTCTGGGGAACAAGCGCCAGGACGTCCTGAAACTGGCAACAGACTTTGACATGATCGTTCTTCCAAAATGCTATGCAAGCAATCATCCCGATTCCTGTGATGTGAGCGGAGATGCCATCCTTTTGGCACAGTCACTGGCACAACCGGCGATTATATTCTGAAGTGATGAAATGTTAACAACTATACAGCTCATTGCACTTGTCGTATTCATTGCGACATATATCCTCATCATCGATGAGCGTATCCATCGTGCTGTTGCCGCAATGGCAGGCGCCGCGGTGGTCGTATTTCTGGGGATTGTCCCCTGGGATTCAATGCTGGAGCACATCGATTTTGGCACCATTTTCCTCTTAATGGGAATGATGATCATCATCAATGTAGCGCGGCAGAGCGGACTCTTTGAGTATATCGCAATTCGTACCGCGAAGTTGGCCAAAGGCAGCCCCATTATGGTGCTCATACTGTTCTCGATTGTGACAGCAATCGTCAGTGCCTTTCTGGACAATGTCACAACCGTACTGCTTTTGACACCGATGCTGCTCTACATCACCAAACTGATGGACTTAAATCCGGTGCCATTCCTCCTCGCTGAGATCATTTCATCCAACGTGGGTGGTGCAGGAACCCTCATCGGTGACCCGCCAAACATCATGATCGCATCATCTGCAGGCCTGTCATTCAATGAATTCATCACAATCATGGGACCGATTGCAGCAGTCGACATGGTGCTTGTACTCATCATCTTCCTCGCCGTCTACGGCAGATCGATGAAGGTGACAAAAGAAGAAAAGGGAATCATTACAAAGACCATCAACAGTCTGGATGAACAGGGTGCGATAACAGACAGAAAGCTCTTCAAAAAGGCAGTCACTGTCATTCTTCTTGTGGTCGTCCTCTTCTTCATCCACAGTTCAATCGGTGTCTACCTGAACGTTATATTCCCGTTTGTCGACCCCACCCTCGCCCTTGAACCGGCGGAAGTCGCCCTCATCGGCGCTGCCATCATCCTCATCTGGAGCAGGGTGCAGCCGGACGAAATATTTGAGAAGATTGAGTGGACAGCCCTCTTCTTCTTCGCAGGGCTCTTTGTCATCGTTGGTGCACTGGTCAACACCGGAATAATCGAGATGGTCTCCCAGTACATGATCAGCATGGTCTCAAACCAATTTGAGGCGATGTTTGTTATCGCCTGGTTCTCGGCCTTTGCCTCGGCGGTTGTGGACAACATCCCCCTTACCGCAGCACTTATTCCTCTCATTCATGACATGAGTGCCACGATGGACGTCTATCCACTCTGGTGGGCGCTCTCCCTGGGTGCCTGCATGGGTGGAAACGGAACCGCCATTGCTGCATCAGCAAACGTGGTGGTGCTCGGGGTTGCAGCACGGGAAGGAGTGAATATTTCATTTATGCAGTTCCTGAAAATAGGAATGCTCACACTGGTGGTCACCGTCAGCGTTGGCCTTGCGATGCTCTATGCCATGTTCGGAATGCTTTAGGAGATGGAAACAATGAAGATACTGGTATTACTGGACGGCTCCATGTGGAGCCACAAAGGAGCGCTCTATGCACTCCGGATTGCACAGGAGAAGAAAGCGGAGGTTGTCTTATTCTCCGTTCTTGACAAACGGGATTCAAAGTCAATGGCATTCAATTTCTGCACCCAGTCAAATATGTGCAGCAGAATTGAGAACTATGAATCTCAGATCTGGCGGGACCTACGCAAAAACATCAATGATGAGATGGCTCAGCTCCTTCTCTTCTTTAACCGGAAAGGCATCCAGACAGAATCAAAGATTGTCGAAGGGGCAGTAGCAAAAGAAATACTCAAAGAAGTGGAAGATGGTGGATACAGCCTGATTGTAATGGGCGGATACGGAAGAAACCCAAGATCCGGCGGAAGCAGTCTCTTCCCAAAACTTTTGGGTGAATTAGAGGTGCCTATTTTCATGGCACGCTGATATTTTTTTTCCTGTCTCTTTTTTTTCACTTTACAGAATCGTGAGGGTAATATACCGGAAATTATCCTTTGAACCATCACATCAGGGGAATGGCGGCAGGGAAGAGGCACCCCTCCCCTGCTCTTCATCAGATACAGGAGAAAAAAACAGAATCAGTTCTCCCGGTCGAAATACCCCTTCTGCGATGGTCTTTGACCAGAATCGTTTCGTATATCGATACAATACAGCGATGGCCATGAACTATGACTCACCATCCATACACCAGCCCATTACAACACACATATAACCACCAATGCACAAACATATGCATTAATGATTATCACATCCTTACTCACAAAGAACAGCCAGATAAGATACAGGAGGAGGTTCCCATAAAATCCCGTGACATCGCCATAGTGGGGATTCTCCTTGCGATTGGCGCCATTCTCCGGTATGTGCTCAATATTATTCCCACCGCAATCGTCTCAAACCCTATAATCGCACTGTATTGTCTTGCAATAATCCTCATCCGCCCGAATGTCCGGGACACCATCGGTATCGGTATTGTGGCGGGTATCATCTCTGCTCTTATCAGCCACTCCATATTCCCGCCCGCAAACCTCATATCAGAACCACTGGGAGCACTGGTCTGCATGGCCCTGTATTCAGCGACACGAAAACACATCCCTGTCGCACCCACTGTTGCCACGTTCGGTGCCACGCTGGTAAGCGGATTCTCCTTCATTATCGTGAGCATCATCGTTATTGCAGCAGGATTCATCTCTGCACCCGGAGAAGGGTTTACGGTAAGTTCCTTCATCATCCTGGTATCACCCGTCATCATCCTCACCGCCATTGCAAACGCTGTCATTGCACAGGTGCTCTACATCCCGTCTTCAAAGATTCTGATGCGGGGCGCAAAAGGAGAGGACAGGGAAGTGCGCCAGGAGATGATGGCGGATGAATCCGGTGACCCGGAAACACCCGCATTCCGGTTCACCGACTTCTCCTATACCTATCCTCAGGGAACAAAACCTGCACTCACCGACATCACCCTTACCATTCCACAGGGAGAGTGCGTCCTTGTGAACGGCACCACCGGAGCGGGAAAGACCACCTTCTGTCTTGCAGCAGCAGGCATCCTCTGCCATGAATACGAAGGAAAAATGGATGGCACCCTTTCGATATTCGGACGCGATGTGAATGGCTATGAGGATATGGGAGACATCGGACGGAAAATCGGTGTCGTCTTTGACGATGCAGATGCACAGCTGATATTTACCACCGTTGAAGAAGAGGTCCTTTCCGGTCTGGAAAACCGGGGCCTTGAACCTGAAGATGTCCAAAAACGGCTGGAAGATATGCTTGCCTTCACCAACCTCACCGGCCTCAGGTACCGTCCGCCCCATACTCTCTCAGGCGGCCAGAAGCAGCGGGTATCCCTTGCCGCCACCCTTGCATCCGGTACAGAATGCCTGATTCTGGATGAGGCTACAGCAGAACTGGACACCATGGCAACAGAAAGCATCGTTGCCATTCTCACCAAACTCAAAGACGCGGGCAAGACCATCATCGTGGTGGAACAGAAACCCCGTGAACTTGAATCCATCGCCGACCGCGTCATCACCATCAGAGATGGCCGCCTGGCAAAAGACGAGACTGCAAAGGAATTCTTCGCCACCTATACCGATGAAACCGAAATACCCGGAGATATGGTGGACACCACAGCGATTGCACGACAGGGCGAACCACGGGTGGGAGTGCACAATCTGGTCCACTCCTACGGGGAGGCACACGCTCTCACCGGTGTCAGCCTTGATATCTATCCCGGCGAACTGGTTGCCATCATTGGTGAGAACGGCTCCGGGAAGACGACGCTTGTCAAACACTTCAACGGCCTCTTACGCCCGACATCCGGGACGGTGACGGTCTGCGGAATGAATGCTGCAGACGAACGTGTCACCCGCCTCGCACAGAAGGCAGGACTAGTATTCCAGAACCCTGACACCATGCTCTTTGAAGACACGGTTGAAAAAGAGATGCAGTTCGGAATGAAGAACATCGGTATCGACCCGTCAGATGCACAGGCACGCATCAAAGACGTGCTTACCATGGTGGGACTCGGCGGACGGTCTTCCCAGTTCCCCCGTGCGATGAGCAGAGGTGAACGACAACGACTCGCCATTGCCTGCGTGGTGGCCATGAAACCGGATGTCATCATCCTTGACGAACCGACAACCGGCCTTGACCCGGAAGAGGCAGACCGTATCATGGGAATCCTCCAGTCACTCTCAGCGGCAGGCCATTCTGTGGTTATGGTCAGCCATGATATGTCCATGGTAAAACGGCATGCACAACGTGTCATCCAGATGGATAGCGGAGCGATAACATCAGACAGAACACGCATCAACGGAGGTGCAGCATAATGGCAGAAATTCTTCAGTACAAACGAATTGACGGTATATTCCACCGGATGAACGCACTCACAAAAATCTGCTTCCTTCTGGTGGTCATCGCACTCACCGTCCTCTCAACAAATCCCTTAGTGCTCGCCGGAATAATCCTCTTAATACTCCTCCTTGCCGTAGCCGGACGGTTTGGTCGTGAACTCATTGCCCAGGTGCCGATGCTCGCATTCCTGAGTGCCGGGCTGATTATCCTGACGGTTCTTACCATGCAGAGCGGTGATGTGATAGGATACCTGATACCAATGGCAATCCCCTTCATCGGCGGCCATATACCTATCACAACCGGAGCACTGACCTTTGCCGCCGTCCTCTCACTGCGGTTCTTTATCATGCTCTTTGCCTTCCAGCTGATGATCATCTCCACCCAGCCACGGGATCTTGTCACCGCCCTGCAGAAGATGCACCTCCCGGTTGACTACTCTCTGATGCTCCTGATTGCCATCCGGTTCATCCCAAGCCTTCAGCTGGAAGGAAAACGCATCCAGGAGGCTCAGCGTGCCCGGGCATACAATCCCGGAACAGGTGTCAAAGGAAAAATAAAGGAACTGACCCCCATCATGATCCCTCTGGTCTCCAATGCCCTCGGCAAGGCCAATGTTCTCGGGCTGACGATTGATCTGCGGGGACTGCGGACAATGGCCCGGACACCCGGCCTTACCCGCCCCTTTGGGACACCGGATTATCTGCTGGGAGTGCTCATTGTAGCCCTTGTTATTGCAGGGGCTGTGGTGACACTGGCCTGACTCTTCTTTTTTTGCCTCTTTATTTGTCCGTATATTTTTTTTCAGGAATTTATCTGATTATTCTGAGTGAAACATACGATTTGTTTTCAGAAACTACAGAAAGAACTACCCCCGGAATCATAGCGCAAACCTCCTCTGAGCACAATGAATGGAACCACCCGAAGGCTCCATACTGATTAATATGGCTTTCAGATATTGGGGAAATTCACAGCATGTACACCTTCCATGGACAGTTCACACCCATTCTATTGCAAATTGTTCAAAAAAAAGCAAACACAAATATTCAAAGATGTATACAGGCAGCCATTTCATATATGATTTTCCGGCCATTTTCCCCACAAAAAAGCCCGGAAAGGCGGGCTTCGGGGCATCATCGTTCCAATCGGTTGACAACACCGTAACGGAGAGCATAAACCCGATCAATATATATATGAGACCCATATTGCACCATATTTCCCATAATCGGCCCATTAACCGTCAGAATTTGAAAACAGCTAAATATAATCGGAATTAACAGGTGTAAGCACAGGCATCACATTTTTCACCCCATTCATTTAAGCATAACATTTATTAATACGAAAAGTTACTTTTTTCTTATTTTATGTGATTAATAAATCCGAAACATAGAAATATCATGCAAAAACCAAAATTAAAAATAATGCCAATTTATAGATCAATATCAAATTTAATTGCATAATGATCATATTTTGAAAATTTCAAACATAAATTGTTAATATTTTTTTACGGTAATGCCCATACAAATTAAGAAACCTTAATATTCTCTATTATGGAATTCATATAGTCTCGCTGCGGGGACCTGCAGTAGAGATCTTTATGATACCGGCAGGAGAGTGCTGGTGGATTTCTATTAACCCAATTGCAAAAGTGAAAAGGACGGAATAATATGGCAAAATATTCAGAAACAATCGACCTCTACTCAGACGACGGGAAGTTGCTGAAGAGTGATGTATCACTCGACAAGGTTAGCCCATTGGTCAACCCTGCAACCGGCAAGATCATCGATCTGACAAAGAGAACGATTAACGTCAACCTTGGGGGCATTGAAGCCGCCCTCAAGACAGGAAAGCTTGGCAAAGGTAAGATCAAAGGCCGTGAACTTGACCTCCCAATTATGGAGAACAAGGACGCCCTCATCGCACAGATCAAGGAAATGGTCCAGGTCGAAGAAGGCGACGACACCGAGATTCTTGAATTCAACAATGGAAAGCTGCTCCTTGTGCAGGTTCCAAAGAAGCGCCTGGACAATGCAGCAACCTATGATGCAGCAATCACTGCAGTCGCATCTGCAGCAACCTACGCTATTGTTGACCAGTTTGACATCAATGCATTCAATGCATCAACTGTCAAGGCAGCATGCTGGGGTGGATACCCACACACTCAGGACATGAACGGCGCACTGGTTTCATCCATTCTCAACATTCCACAGAACAACGAAGGTATTGGCTACGCGCTGCGTAACATCTCCGTTAACCACTACGTGATGATGACTGGCAGAAATGCACTCCAGGGTGCAGCACTGGCAGCTACCCTCGAAACCGCTGGTGAGTTTGAGATGGGTATGGCAATCGGCCCATTCGAGCGCAACCAGCTTCTCTGCTACGCATACCAGGGACTTAACGCAAACAACATGGTCTACGACCTTGTGAAAGCTAACGGTGAGAAAGGAACCGTTGGTACTGTTGTTCAGTCACTTGTTGAGCGCGCAATAGAAGACAAAGTCATCGCCCCAGGAAAGAAGGGTGACTACTTCCAGTTCTACGACACCAAGGACCCAATGATGTGGAATGCATATGCATCCGCAGGTTCAATGGCAGCAACAATCGTCAACTGTGGTGCAGGACGTTTCGCACAGGCAGTCTCCTCGACTCTTCTGTACTTCAACGACCTTCTTGAACACGAGACCGGTCTTCCAAGCGCAGACTTCGGTCGTATGATGGGAACCGCAGTCGGATTCTCCTTCTTCAGCCACTCCATCTATGGTGGCGGTGGTCCAGGTATCTTCAACGGAAACCACGTCGTTACCCGTCACGCAAACGGTGTCGCAATCCCTTGTGTGGTTGCAGCAGCAGCACTTGACGCAGGTACACAGATGTTCTCACCGGAGAGCACTTCCAAGATTATGGGAGAGACCTACGGCCAGATTGACGTGTTCAACAAACCAATGCACCAGATCGCAAACGGAATCTGAAACATTAAACTTTGATTCGAATGACACAAGCCAGATATCCACAGTGCAGAATTGTTCCTCTCCGTATGTTAGGTCCTGAAACTGCCGAACGTCTTCTCAACGCAGTCGTCGGTGTACCCGGGATCCGACGACTGATGGTAAACGGACCAGGTCTGCCCAAAACCGTGCCATATGGCCCTGCACGAGGAAAACCAAACCCGAACACCAACAGAAAAACGATCACTGTCGGTGGCTCGGATGTAGATCTCCGCGTTCAGGTTGGTATGGTTACGATAGAGGTTACAGACGAGGCCACTATTGAGGAAATCAGAACGGTTTGCGACAGGATATTCACACAATTCCCATACCAGTTACAGGTTGGGCAATTCATGAAGACACAAGCCACCCTTGTGGACTATGCAAAATACGGACCGGATGCAGACGAGACAATGATCGGTCTTGTTGACCCGAAACGAACAGACGTGCCTGTCATGATACAGCACTAAGGGCTGCACAGGAAATCAATACAAAAGGCTCGGATCATTCAACCAAAAATCAGGTTTAAATAACAAATACAGGTGAAAAATAAATGGCATACACACCACAGTATGGCCCTGGTACATCAGTTGTCGCTCAGAACAGGCGTAACCAGATGAACCCGGACCACAAACTGGAAAAAGTCCGCGATATCACAGATGAAGATATTGTAATGGTACTTGGTCACCGCTCACCGGGATCAGCGTACCCTACCGCACACCCGCCCCTTGCTGAACAGCAGGAGCCTGACTGCCCAATGCGCAAGCTTGTCAAACCGACAGACGGCGCAAAAGCAGGAGACCGTGTCCGATACGTACAGTTTGCAGACTCAATGTTCAACGCACCTTCACAGCCGTACCAGCGTACCTACGCAGAGATGTACCGCTTCCGTGCAATTGACCCCGGTACACTTTCCGGTCGTCAGATTGTCGAGTGCCGTGAGCGTGACCTCGAACAGTACACAAAACTCTTAGTTGAGACTGAGATGTTTGACCCGGCTCTTGTCAGCATGCGTGGTGCAACCGTTCACGGTCACTCCCTGCGTCTTTCAGAAGACGGAATGCAGTTTGATGCACTTCAGCGCTGTGTTCTCGCAGAGAACGGCGTTGTCAAATACGTAAAAGACCAGATTGGTGTCCCACTTGACCGTGCTGTTGAAATTGGTAAGCCAATGGACGCTGAATGGCTCAAGGCACACTCCACAATATTCCACTCACTCGTTGGAACCGCATACCGCGATGACAAGGAGTACATCGAATACATCCAGCGCATCCACACGCTGAGAACAAAATACGGCTTTATGCCAACAGAAGAGTGATTTAAATGGCAAAAATCGAGAGAGCACAGAAACTTTTCCTTGATTCACTGAACCAGAAGTTCAAAGGTCAGGATATTGAATCAGAGAAAACCACATTCTACAACTTCAACGGTGTCCGTCAGTCTCCGCGTAAGCGCGAATTCATGAAGGAAGCCGAGGCAATCGAGAAGGAACGTGGCATTTCAATGTACGACCCGGAACGCTGCCACCTTGGCGGTATCCCAATGGGTCAGAGACAGCTTATGAGCTACCAGGTCTCCGGAACCGGCACATATTGTGAGGGTGACGATCTTCACTTCGTGAACAACGCTGCAATGCAGCAGTTCTGGGATGACATCCGCCGTACCGTTATCGTCGGTATGGACATGGCACACGCAACACTCCAGAAGCGTCTCGGAAAGGAAGTTACCCCTGAGACCATCAACGAGTACCTCCACATCCTTAACCACGCAATGCCAGGTGCAGCAGTGGTTCAGGAACACATGGTCGAGACCCACCCGGGCCTTGTCGATGACTGTTACGTAAAGGTATTCACTGGTGACGACGAGATGGCCGATGATATCGAGCCACAGTTCTTAATCGACGTTAACAAACTCTTCGGAGAAGAGCAGGCAGAGTCACTTAAGGCTGAAGTCGGCAAGTCGATGTACCAGGCAATCCACATCCCAACAATCGTCTCCCGTACCTGTGACGGTGGAACAACCTCCAGATGGTCTGCTATGCAGATCGGTATGTCCTTCATCGCAGCATACAGAATGTGCGCTGGTGAAGCAGCAGTCGCTGACCTGTCCTATGCAGCAAAGCACGCTGGCGTCGTCCAGATGGGTTCACTCCTTCCTGCACGTCGTGCACGTGGTCCTAACGAACCAGGTGGAATCAAGTTCGGTCTCTTTGGCGATATCATTCAGGCAGACCGCAAACACCCCAATGACCCTGCACGTGCATCCCTTGAGGTTGTCGGTGCTGGTGTTATGCTCTTCGACCAGATCTGGCTCGGTTCATACATGTCCGGTGGTGTTGGTTTCACCCAGTACGCTACCGCAGCATACACCGATAACATTCTGGACGAGTTCACCTACTACGGTATGGACTACCTGAAAGACAAGTACGACTTCGACTACACTGCACCATCACCTGACCAGATCCTCGAGCCTACTCAGGACATTGTCAATGACCTTGCAACCGAGGTTAACCTCAATGCAATGGAGCAGTACGAGCAGTTCCCAACCATGATGGAAGACCACTTCGGTGGTTCACAGCGTGCTGGTGTTATGGCTGCAGCATGTGGTCTTACCTGTTCCATTTCAACCGGAAACTCCAATGCCGGTCTGAACGGATGGTACCTTTCCATGCTTATGCACAAGGAAGGATGGTCACGTCTTGGTTTCTTCGGATACGATCTTCAGGACCAGTGTGGTTCAGCAAACTCACTCGCTATGGACGCAGACCGCGGTCTCATGGGCGAACTGCGTGGACCTAACTATCCAAACTACGCCATGAATGTCGGTCACCAGGGAGAATACGCAGCTATTGTCTCCGGTGCTCACTACGGACGTGGTGACGAGTTCTGTTACAGTCCTCTTGTGAAGATCTGTTTCGCTGACCCGTCACTCAAGTTTGACTTCTCTGACCCACGTCGCGAATTCGCACGTGGTGCTGTCCGCGAGTTCATGCCCGCCGGAGAGCGCTCACTGGTCATTCCTGCACGATAAAACAAATTTCTCCACTTTTTTTGCACGTTCCCGCATAACAACAATACAAAAAATAGTGGTCTTCTTACATGAATAGAGATCGGGGTAAATCCATTTTACACCCCGATATTGAGATGAATGGTTTATTTTTTTGGTCTTTTTTGTGTGACAGATTGTCTATTCTGACTGATAAAATTGTGAGACCCATTATGGGGATGTTCTGATTATTACCATCTCTAAAGCCATCTGATTCGCTCATATTTTCAGATACGGGATTTTTTTCGGAGACTCGTTCCATTCACCGGGCAAAAAAAACAGTGCAGCCCTGGCAACTTTCATACCGGATATTTTTGTCAAAATCCCTGAAATTTACGATTTAAAGCCTTAAAATAAAAAAGAGCATTAAATACCGTTCAATTCAGACATATTTGGGTTAAATGAAAGTCCGGACTATTTTAATTATTATTGCAATACTTGCAATTGCCTATGTGCTTATTCCTCCCGAAATTTACGAACAGTCTGACGTGCGCTCAGAGATAGGGAATGGACTTTCCGAGATCCTCGTCGGGACTAATAAGTATGATCTTGCGATTATGGCAAGCGACTGGGTGCTGGAGACAAATAATTCCAATATCGGGGCACGGGAAAATAAGGTGGATGCACTGACCGGCCTTGAACAATATGAAGCGGCAATAGAGATACAGAAAAATCTCGTGGCAGACAAAGGCGCTCAGACAACCAAAACGGACTGGACGAAACTTGCAGAACTGAATGCAAAAGCAGGAAATTTTGGAGATTCTGTGGATGCCTACGAGATGCTTGTTACCATGTACGATTGTTCACCCACTGACGCACAGTCTGGTGAAACCAGCGATCTGATGAGGTCTTACTCTGAGAAAGGGGCTCTTCTGATTAAACTGCAGAGGTATGATGAGGCAATTGCCTGTTATAATTCAGCAGTCGATTTGGAACCGTCAAGTACCGCTGCCTGGATTGGTCTTGGAGATGCATATCTCTATAAATCCATGTATGATCAGGGCCAGTTAAAGGATATGTACAAGGAACTGGGGAAAAAACCATCCGAACGTGACTCTTCTGTGAATAGAATAGACATTTCCGCGGTTAATTCAAACCGAAAGGCGGTTGAAGCATACCAGAAGGCGGTTGAGATTGATCCTCTCGTCTATCCGTTTGTCGTCACGAAAATAATGGGCAGTTATAAAAAGACGGTGAGCGGGTATCAGGACATACTGGAAAACTTCAAGACGAGTCAATCCAACGAGAATTGATCTGACACTATCACCATCCTTTTTTTCCGAAACGGTTTTCTCCCGGCACCCGGGTTCGGCACCACATAAATACCTCCAATATAGCCTGCGTTTTGGAAAAACGTATCCACACAAAAGCCTGGAGTGGCCCGTTCTCAACCAAAGACAGCCCACACTACCTCTCAAAATTTCCGCCAATAGCGGCCCCAAAATAGTCTATAATCTATCGTTTTTTGATGAAATAAACGGCATTACAACCGTATTTTCCAGGCAGCAAATAAGAGCGAAAAATACGTTCGGTTTACCCTCCGATTCCCCAATACGGGGAGTCAGAAAGGGTACAAAAGGGTGACAAAAAAAGAGGGAGTTATTTACTCCTTTTTCAGGTAGTAGACTCCACCTGCAACGACACCCACCACAATACAGACCACGAGGATGGTCATCCATGGGAGGGAGCCTGCCCCGGGATCTCCAAAGGTGGGGATATCTGCAGATGTTGCGGGTTCGGTGGTCACAGAGGCAGGTGCCTCTGTTGATGTGACCACAGCTGCAGACTCGGTGAAGAGGGCAAAACAGCTGAAATGGTGACCTTCGCGCTCACCGTGTGGGGCGTACCTGCACTCACCGTGGTCTGAAGATCTTCCCATACTCCAGTGGCCGGGTTGTAGCACTTTATGCTGTACTCTTTGCTTTCTACCCACTCCTCACCTGGTTCGTCCCCTTCGCAATTTTCATCCCCCTCTATTCGCAGCTGGATATTTTCCTTTTCAAAAGCATCATGATCGTCGTAGGTGAAGCAGTCGGGGCGGCACTCCTCGTTCTCTGGTTCAGGGGAGTGCATGAGAACTACCTGAAAAAGAGGGAATCACTGTTGGCATACTCTGGCTCACCATCTCAACTGGGCACTTGATATCGTAATTCTCCTGCCACTCTCCAGCTCCCGGCTGGAACCTGGTTTACGGATATCAGGATCAGGTATCTCATGCTACCCATCTTGGCCATGGCGATGGGATATGCACTCAGGAATGCAACGGAGAACAATGAGTGAATTGATGTGTCATTTGGGAAAGCAGCCAAAAATTCAAAAAGAGAACGAAGGAGGGGAAAAATATTTTCAGTCTTTTCTACGCCCAAAGGCAAGAACCGCACCAACAATAGCTAAGGCAGCTACTATGGGAATAGCCGCTGCAGGACTCTTTGTTGTCGGGGGAACAGCTTCAAGACCTATCACAACCGGTGTGCTCTGGCCTCCGGTTACCGTTACCGTCTGAGAGGAATCGGTGTATCCGGTCTGTTTAACCGTCACGACATGCGAACCTGCGGGAATGTCTGATAGGGTCACCGGAGTAACTCCTCGGTACGTATTATCAAGGAACAGTTCAGCACCGGACGGGGTTGAAGAAACAATGAGCTGTCCGGTTGTGTCCGGCGTGGGTGACGGCGCATCAAAAGATAACTGAGCGTTCACCGTCATGACATTCCCTCCTTTTACGTATACGGTCTGGGTGTAGTCATCGTAATCTGTATGCGTTATGCGGATGGTATGACTACCTTCCGAGACACTCGTAAGATCGAAATAGCTCGACACCGGAGTCTGTCCCATATATTTCCCGTCAAGGAAGACAGATGAACCTCCCGGCGTTGAACCCACTTCAATGGACCCCATGGTCGATTGCTGGGTAGTAAATGTGACAGTAACAGGTGTCTGCTGCCCTGCATTGACAGTGACAGTCCTGAGGTACTCATCATAGCCTGCCTTGTGCAGCCGTACGGTGTGCGAACCGGGGGCAAGATTGGTGACGACAAACGGACTTTCTGCTAAATAGTGGCCGTCCACATAAATGTCAGCCCCGGTGGGTACCGTATTGATATTGAGAGAACCAGTCTCCTGAGGAGTAGGGGTCAGGCGTGCATTTATGGTGACGGTCTGTCCCGCAGTCACATATGCAGATGTGTGATACGACTGGTACCCACTCATGGTGATACTAACCTCATGACTGGTTCCTGCTCTCAATGTTGAGAAGGTGGTGGGAGTATACTGCCAGGTGCTGCCGTCAATGGTTGCTATGGCACCGGCGGGGCTTGAGATTACCCTGATACTTCCATACGAAGGTGTGGGATTCCTGTTCAGGGTGGCATACAGGTTCACCGTCTGGTCATTCGCAGGCCACGACGTCACCGGGCCGGTGAAGGTCCGGTACCCTGATTTTTGGACAGTAAACGTCTTGAATGGCGTGCTCGTAGTCCCAACCTCGGTATCACTGAACCCCTGTGCAATGATACCTCCTGTTGAGGACGTATCAAAGGTAACCGCAGCGCCATCGACGTTGCAGTTCACCCGTATCCATCCCTTGTCAGAGCCAACGGGTGCATGCGTTGTCGGAACAGCTGTTGGAACCGCTGTGGCCTGAGTCGTTGGGACGGCAGTTGGAACCACTGTTGCCTGGGTAGTCGGGACGGCTGTTGGAACTGCTGTGGCCTGAGTAGTCGGGACAGTTGTTGGAACCGCTGTGGCCTGGGTAGTCGGGACAGTTGTTGGAACCGCTGTGGCCTGAGTAGTCGGGACGGCTGTTGGAACCGCCGTTACGGGTACCAGCTTCAGCGTTGCATCAAGGGCAGCCTGCTCGCCGGACTGGAGATCCTTTTCGGCAGTGTATCGCTCATAGCCTGTCATCGTAACCTCTATGGTATGAGTACCGGTTCCCAGTTCCCTGCCGGTGATGGGGGTGACACCTGCCGCTTTCCCATCAATAGTAACCGTTGCTCCGGAAGGTGAGGAGATGATAGTCAGCCACCCTATCTGTGGTCCCGGCTCTGCAGTGGCCGGTATTGTTGTCGGTACCGTGGTTGCCACTGTTGTCGGTACCGTGGTTGCCACTGTTGTCGGTACCGTGGTTGCCACTGTTGTCGGTACCGTGGTTGCCACTGTTGTCGGTACCGTGGTTGCCACTGTTGTCGGTACCGTGGTCGGCACCGTGGTCGGCACCGTGGTCGGCACCGTGGTTGCCACTGTTGTCGGAACCGTAGTCGGAACCGTAGTTGGAACCGTGGTCGGCACCGTGGTTGCTACTGTTGTCGGAACCGTAGTAGGTGCTGTTGTTGGCACTGTGGTTGGCACCGGAGTGGTTGTCTCATCGCCCGCAACCGGTTCTGCCCCGAATACTCCAACAGGGATTACCAGCATGGCAACAACAAGAATTGAAAACATAAATGCGGTATTTTTCATATATCGTCATCTAGTCATTTCATGGTAATGACGTTTAGTTATAGCGGAAAAAAGAGCATCCAAAAGTGCAGACAGACAATAGCATGCTTCCGGAATGATACCACCCTACCAATATGACCCGGATCAGACTCAGAGCACAGATCCCTGTTATCAGAAAAATACCGGCAAAGCAAAACAAAAAAAAAGAAGAAGAAAATTATTCCATGATACCGGCGATAGCCGCATCAACGATGGCACCAATATCCTCAACTCCCCAGACCTCGGAATTAATCACAAGGTCATAGGGTGTCAGGTCATTGATATCAATATTGTAATATTTGTGGTATCTGCCAGCCTCGCAGTCCTCACGTTCAATCGTGAGTTCAACTGCTGTCTGTGGGTCGATCCCTTCACGGTCAGAGATGCGCACAGACCGGCATTCAACAGACGCCGCCACCCAGATGCGAATATCAGCATTATCGATCATATGCCCCGCAAGGCGCCCCTCGATGATGATATTATCGCGAACCTCGCCAATTTCCTTCTGACGGGCATCGATCATCCGGTCTACGGATTCATCAACTTCTGCAAGGCGCCCAAAGTCAGCGAGATTCACACCGTGCTCTGCAGCGAGTCCACGAAAGACCTCCCCTGCAGATATCTGACTGAACTCGTGTTTCTTCACCAAATATTTGGCAAGTGACGTGGTGCCACTCCCCGGTGGACCGCTTATCGTAATCCGCATCAGAGCCCTCCAATATTAAGGGCTTTCCTGATTACCTGCGAAAGGCAGATAGAACAGATCATATACCAGAGAATCCACGCAGGGAGGAAGAAGGCTATCTTATTAATTATAATCTCTCCCAGATACGGGAAAACAATTGTCGGCATTGCAACAATGCTGCCAGCATCAAAAGATGTCTGTAGATTCCCTATCGTCCAGAGCATCCAGATAAAGATAGGAACGGTTACAATCAGAATCCATCCCATCGGCTTAAACTGCTCCTGGGACATCTGCATCTGTTCTTCCATCATCCGTGCACGCTTGTCGTTGAGCTTTTTCATTTGCTTTTCGTCGCCTGAAAGCTGTGCTTCACGGTATATCTTCTGGAAATCCTTCATCTTTGCCTGAACAACCTGCATCTTCTCATAATCAATGGTATACTTCTGGAGAAGAGACGAATAGCATCCGGTTATCGATGCAAGAATCAGGATCATAATAACCCAGAGATTGGGATTGTCAGTAACACCGATGATCGTTGCCATGGGTCCAAAAATAAAATTGGCACCATATCCAATGGCGTCACGAACAGGGGGGATTGAATAGGCCCCCATCGCAATCAGCATGACAATGAAAAAGGAGGTCATGCCACCCATAACCCCTTTTTTTGCCGGTTTGCTGGTTTTTGCGATATCCCTCACCTCAGAATTTCTTTGAGTTCTTCTACTGAACGATCCAGCAGATTGTCAGCATTGACAACTATTTTAACCGTACACCCGGTCAGCATCGCATATGATGCCGCCATTGCACGGTTGAACTGCTGGTGCTCACAGAGAGCACGATACCCTTCAGCGTCACGCACCCGGGACTCATCACCCAGGCGCCGCATCAGAATCTGATCCTCATCTGTCTCAACAAGAACAACAATATCAGGCATCAGTTCTTTGAGCACCCACTCAGGAAGGCCAGCAAGGTAACCCTTGGGGGTCTTCACCGTACAGTGGGTGTCAATAAGGACATTGCCTTCTGTTTTTGCGATGAACTGAGCTGCATTACGCTGGAGTTCACGCTGCTTTGCCTGTTCGAGCTTTCGCATATCGTCACGACTTGTGACAATACCCTGATTTGATGCAACATCAAACATGCAGGACCCAAAATTAATATTTTGGTATTCCACACCCTCTGCTGCAAGCCCGGATATTACCTGGTCTATGACAGTTGTCTTGCCGACTCCCGGCACACCGGTAACTACTACTTTTTTACCCATCCTACACTTCACTCCTTTCCGAAGAACCCGCGCATGAACGGGTACATCTCCATGATCTGTTCGCTTGCAACCTCCTCATACAGCCGGTATACGATACTGACTGTCAGCAGGAGACCAGTTCCTCCGACCATTCCAATGACACCAAAGTAGTTCGCCACCACACTGAGGAGACCAACAAAGACACCACCAATAACGGTAACACGCGGGATGTAGCGGTCCAGGTACTTAACAAGAACCTGCTCTGATCTCCGGTATCCGGGGATAGACATACCACTCATCTGAATCTGGCGTGCCACATGAGACGAGTCAAGGCCTGCCGTCTTCACCCAGAAGAGAGCGAAGATTGCGCCACCGACCACCATCACGAAGAGATCCAGACCCATCCGAATGAAAATCTGCCAGATTGGATGGCCAACATCGTAGGCCCACCACATCCAGTCAGACGGACCATTGATAGGTGCAAGGTAATACATAATTCCGTTCAGCGGGTTGTTTCCCTGATACTCACCAAGGAATGTAATTCCAAGATTGTTCAGGAACAGACCCAGCATCTGGACATTTGCCTGCAGAACACGGACAAGAATCATCGGCAGCACACTGGCATAGATAAGTTTCACCGGGAAACGCCCACGTGCACCACGTACAGACGCGTGTGCAAGAGGGATCTCAATCCGTGTCGACTCTACATAGACGATCACGAGGAATATCACTACAGTCGTAACCAAAGCGAGCATATCAGTGCCAAAGTACTCCAGGAATGGCGCACCATCCATGATTACAGCAAAGAGCCGTGGGAAGAACCCGACAGGGTAAGCATCCTGCACCGCATTCCAGTTAAGGAACCCGTTGACAAGACCTTGGGAAACACCAGCAATGATAAAGAGACCGACACCAGAGCCGACCCCCCATTTTGTAACGACCTCATCCATGAAGAAGATCAGTACCCCACCGATACAGATCTGCAGGAAGATAAGAAACGTTACAGCTCCGAGGTTTCCGCCAAATAATGCATTTGCAACGACCGGGTCAGGTGAAAGGAATCCACCGATAACATTCGGTAGTGCCTCAAGCACGATCATGACAAATATCAGGAGCTTCTGTAAGCCCATGTACATGACCTGTCCACGTGCATCACTGGTATCTAAATCTAAAAGATCAGCACCTTTGAGGAGCTGGAGCACGATGGATGCAGTGACAATCGGCCCGATACCCAGATGGGCAATGGAACCACTCGCCCCTGCCAAGAGGGCACGGTAGAATGAAAAAATATCCTGTGAACCAGGATCAAGCCCAAACACCGGAATATTGGTCAGTACAAAATACAAAATCAGAATTGCAGCAGTCCAGATTAACTTATTTTTAAAGTGGACGTGCCCTTCCGGACTTCTCACTGCGGGCATTGCTGCCAGCAGTGGCTCTAATCGATCCAGCATCGCTCCCATATTACAATTTCCCTGAAAAAAAAGAGAATCAGGCGTCCAGTGCCTGGCCACCGTTCTCTTCTATCTTTTGTCGGGCTCTGTCAGTAAATGACACAGCGGAGATGTTCATCTTCTTGGTAACTTGTCCGCCTCCAAGTATTTTATCAATACCGATTTGGTCTGCATCGATGACGAAGGTATCTCCATCCATCACTGCGTTCCCTGATGCCACAAGAGCATCTGCAATCTGGTCAATGTCCCCGACATCAACGGCGTCAACAGTGCATGGGTTTTTGTTCACAAACCCATGCTTTCCATTGTGGACTTCCCCTAAGAGAAGGAAATGGGAAAACCGGTGATCACGATGACCTGCACGACCTCTGCCACCACGATTTCCGGCACCACGACGGTTCTTGTGTGTCCCGCCACCGCACGTCCGTGAACCACGATATTTTGAGCGTTTGTTTACTGGCATCTAATTCACCGCATCCTGTAAAGAAGTGAATTAATCTCACTTCCATAGTTTCCGAGTGCACCGCCCTGCTGGTATGTCCGCTTAATGGACTTGTATCCCTTACGCGGGGGGTGGAGCCGGAGTACTGGCTTAAGTTCCGGGACATCAGCAATCGTTGCTTCACCTGCACAGAGTGCAGCTGCAAACGCGTTGATGTCCACAAACTTCGAATTCTCCTTCACATACTCTTCGGTCAGACGTATGTTTCCGGTCAGTCTGCCACGGGTGGTCAGGACAGTTCCCAGAATTTCCGGGTCAGCCTCACCATATGCCACATAATCCTTGACCTTCCGAATCATACCAAGGTATGCCGGAGTGTCAGGGATGAGGACACAGTGATTGACGTGGTGAAGACGGAGCATCTTCAGGGTATCTTTAATTTCCCTGCTACAGTTAACAACACCGCGCACCTGCACTACAACATACATTAATCCATCACTCCTGTCCGGATGAGATTTGAATTTTTCAGTGCATCAAAGGTCGCCTTTGCAAAGTTGATGGTTGTCCGGGTCTGCCCAAATGATGAGGTCCAGACATCGGTAATGCCTGCAAGAACAAGGACTTTCTTTCCGATGTCACCGGTAACCAGGCCAATACCCTGAGGTGCCGGAATCAGTGTGATGGTCACACTGCCAGACTTCCCCTGGACACGCATTGGAATGGAGTGCGCTTCACCGCAGCCACATTCCCAGCTTCCACATCCACGCTTTACAGAGATGACATTGATTTTTGCATTGGCAATTGCTTTCTTGATAGCATTGCCAACCTGTGCGTCCTTTGCCTGTCCATATCCGATGTAGCCGTCACGGTTTCCCACAACAACAACAGCACGGAATTTGACACGTCGGCCACTGTCGGTCATTCTCTGAACCATGTTGATGTCGAGTACTTCATCTTCAAGGTCAGGGAAGAAATAATCGACAATTCCTGGTTCTTTAATTGGTCTGCCGATGTCAAGCACTTCTTTGAGACTTGTAAAATCGCCGGCAGCAACCTGTCTTCCAAGGCCTGTGATAGGAACCCATACTTCTCGTTCATAGGCCATATTATTTCAGCTCCTTCATGATTGCTTCTGCTGCCTGTTCCACATTTGCAACAAGATCTGCTGCACGCTCTGGTGCATATGCTGCAATGTGTGCGCCCTTTATCCTGTCATCACCAGGAAGAATCGACTCACCGTGTGGGACTTCAAGACCTGCATCAACAGCGCCTTTCAGTGCACCAAACACCTTTCCTCCCGGGGTTGAACGGGTCAGACCAATGTCGAGAATTGCCTCTTCATAGCCTGCATTCCGTGCACGTACCGCAAAGAGCATACCGGTGAGATATGCTGCAGGAGTGTTTCCTGTAGAACCGGTAAAACCGTATCCTTCCAGTTCATTTGAGTACGCCGCAACACGTGTCAGGTCACCCTCTAGTGTAGCGTCTACCAACTGAACAATGATCTGCCGGTTGGTCTTGCGTACGACCATACGTGGTTTCTCGGAGAGGAGAAGTCGCATCCGGGAGTAATAATCAGTTTTGCCCTCGTGTCTTCTTCTGAACGGGACAAAATATCGTGGTCCGGATGCCATTAGTTCATCCTCTCCTGAATCTGTTCAAGCTGTGCTTTCATATGTGCCACACTGCGGTACTGACCGCCTGCTGCCTTCCGATATACTCTGCGGTACAGAGTAGCGTCGATACTACCGTCGTCACGCATGACACGGAGTTCACGTCGGATTGCACGAATCTTCTTGATCCATACCCGCTTTGACGGGGTTCGTGCATTGGATGCTCCTTTCCTGCGTCCATGACCCTTACAGTGACCATAGGAACGCTTTGCAGTGAGAATGCGTGCACGGCCACGGCTTACGCCTTTAACCGGCTTTGCACGAATCGCACCATCTTCAATAAGGCCACGCATGTCCTCACGGGAGATGGCATTTTCAATATCATCCTCGCGCTCACTGTCCATCCAGACACGGTGAACACCGCACTTCAGAACAGCTGCTGCAATACGACGCTGATTTTTAAGGTCACTCATCTGAAGCCACCTCTTCTTCAACAACGTCTTCTTCAGCAACGACTTCTTCAGCAACGACTTCTTCCACATCCTCAGGCTTTTCTGCAGCAGCCTTCAGGGATGCATCTTTCAGGTTGAATACCTTAAGCCCAAGCTCAAGTGCCTTGGCCTGAATGATTTCGCGTTTCTTGTTGCCAACTTTTGCTGCAATACGAATACCGTGCGTCTCAACGTTGAGTCCTTCAATGTCTTCAACTCTGAATACAAGCACTTCTTCATATCCGCTGGGGTGGAATCCACGTACAGCGGCAGGGCCTCCAAACCCGGATTTTGGGTGTCGTCCCTTTGCACGTTTCTGTATCCGCTGTTTACTCTGAAGACCACGTGGGCGCCTCCATACATCATCCAGTTTCTTCTTTTGGTGAAGACACTGGCGCTTAAAGGATGCCCGCTTCTCATTACGTGCACGGATAAGTCTCATCTTTTCGTCAGCCATATCAGATCACGCCTTCTCAATGATGTATATTCCATCCTGGAACACACGGGGATCACGATTGCGCACATGCGTAGCCCGTTCGATACGAGCGGCTGTGGTGCCCACGAGTTCTTTATCGATACCAGATACAGTGACTTCGTCGTTTCCGGTTGAAACGGTCACTCCCTCAGAAATCCGTGCAACCCGTGGCTTCTTTTCGCCAAGGAAATTGACAATCTCAAGAGCTGTGGTAGTCTTCTTGAGCTGGATTGGGAAGTGACTGTAGACCACTTTCATCTTGTATACATACCCTTCTGTAACCCCGACACACATGTTGCGTGCATGAGCTGCATAGGTTCCTACCATTGCAGAAATTTTCTTCCGCGTTGATGCAGTTGAAGCGGTAAAGACAGTCCCGTCACAGGAGATGTCAATACCCGGGTAGCGCATATCTCGGGTGAGTTTTCCTTTTGGGCCCTCAACAACGAAGGTTGTGCCTTCCATTGTTGCCGTTACACCCTCTGGAATCTCAATTGAACGTTCACTCAGCATTTAACACACCTCAATAAACATACCCGAGCAGTTCCCCGCCAACGCCTGCTTCTCTGGCCTGCTCATGTGATATCACGCCTTTCGACGTGGATATAAGCAGAAGACCAAAGTTCTTCGCCGGAAGGTAATGTGTCTCCCATTCTTCAAGTTCTACAAGCTTCACAGAATATCGCGGTGAAATGACGCCGCATTTGTTGATATTTCCGTTCAGCTTCACATTGAACTGGCCGCCACGGCCATCTTCAATGAGTTCAAATTCTGCAATATAGCCCTTCTCTTTCATGATGCCGAGCATTGAACCAAGAAGCCTGCTTGCCGGTTCAACGATACAACTCGTCTTACCAACATCGGAGGCATTCTTGATGGTGCTCATTGCATCTGCAATCGGATTTAATCGTGTCATAATCCTCAGCCTCCTAGTTCATCTTCTTAAAGCCGATTTTCGCGGCATTTTCCCGGAAGCACTGACGGCAGAGCATAATATTGTGTCGACGGACAAGCCCCTGCTTTCTTCCGCACATCTGACACACATTTGCACCGCGACCGAATTTCTTCGGTGATGCATCGGATTTCTTTCCCTGTTCTGCCATTAGATTACCTCAACATTGAATGCTTCAGCCATGTATGCCGTAGCGTCTGCTTTGGTTACACGCTGTTTTGTCGGGAGCTTTCTCTTCTGAATTGACCTTCGCGCAATGCGAACACCCTTGCGCTCAAGAACAACATTGACATCCATTCCGTAGATACCGATCATTGGATCGTAACTCTGGTTAGGGAAATCAGTGTGTTCTTCAATACCGAATGAAAAATTGCCGGTTGCATCGAACTGGGATGCTGAAAGAGTATTTTCTACAATTCCAAGTGCAGTACGGACGAAGTTCTCTGCACGTGCACCACGAAGGGTAACTCGGCATCCGATTGGCTGTCCTTTTCGGACACCGAAAGCGGGCTGAGTCATCTTCGCAAAGGCACGAATTGTGGACTGTCCTGAAATCTCTTTGACGATATTCTCTGCTTTGACAAGTTTGTCACCAGATTCGCCGACACCCATATGGATGACGACTTTATCGACATAGAGTCCCTGCATTGGGTTCACTGTTCAATCCCCCATTCGCTGATTGCAGACTCCTCACGTCCAACCATAAAGACATAGTTCTCAATCGTCTCGAAGATCTCAGTGGTGCCTTCCTCTGCGAGAGTGACACGGTTTGGGATACTTCCAGGGATTACATCAATCTGTGTGATTTTACCTATTTTTCCGGAGTGGCGTCCACCAATGACCATTGCTGTGTTGCCCTCTGTGAAGGCAAAGTGATCAGTGATTTCAAATTTGTTCTCCGGCATCAGGGACAGAACGAGAGAGTCCTTCGGTTTGTAGTCCTGTGTGTCAACGACAATGTTTGCACCGTAGCGGAGATTCAGCTGAATCTTTCCGCCTTTTATAATTGTCTTGTCTGCAATCTTGCAGAGACGGCTCTGAGCTGCCTCAGCGGTGATTGGAACAGAGACAATATCCCCACGCTTAGCACGGAGAATGCGGAAGTACTTGTCGACAGACGGGAGAGCAATGATGTCAAACACACCAACACCCATCTTGGGGTCAGTGCAGACAGCACCATTCACGAGAACTGCACGACTTTTGAGGACTCTCTTGACCTCTCTCATCGTGACTGCAATTCCCATGTGGTCACGCAGCCACACTGCCATAGGCATTGCGCTTGCATTGTGAGGACCTGCAATGGTCTTTGTCACAAACGTGTTCGTCTTCTTGGCAATACGCCATGAACCCGGGCTGTTGAGCCTCTTCAGGTGGTTCGACATTACTTTTTCGCCTCCAGCTTTGCCTCACGGCGTTTGTCATTCAGATTCAGTTTCACGATGCAGACACTGGATGGATCAACCGGACGAGGAACCTCAGTTCCATCTGCCTTTGTTGATATAACACCGTGAACAATGATCTTGGAATATTCAAGATTCACCATATCAACGACGCCTTCGTTGCCTGCAAAGTCACCACGAATAACACGGACGGTATCACCGGTAACAATACGGACGCTGCGGCGGCTGTACTGATTCCGGAGTTCTGCTGAAAGCGGAGCATTCAGGAAACGACCCCTTGCATGAAGGGGTGCATTGTAGCGGTATTTACGCTGTTTACGCGGTTGTGTGCTTGCAATACGTACCATATTTCCTTCACCTCAGACAATAATCGTCGCCATTGAACCGATCTTAGGGAAACGCTCTGCCACTTCACGTGCAACAGGGCCTTTTATTTCCGTTCCCTTAGGTTCTCCGCGTTCGTTCACTACTACCATTGCGTTGTCCTCAAATGAGAGACGAAGACCGGAAACTCTCCTGATCTCCTTTTTCTGCCTGATGACGACTGCTTTCACGAGCGTTTTACGCATATCGGGAGTGCCTTTTTTGACCGTGACCGTTGCCACATCACCAAGACCCAGTTTGGGCTGGCGGCGGTGTACACCGTGGTAAAGGTCTACAGAAACAATCTCTACCTGCCGTGCGCCGGTATTATCGACACACACAAGCCGGCTACCCGTACAAAGTGCCCGGGGAGTACGCGATTGTTTTGCTTTCATTCTGTCATCACCTCAACGACGACAAATTTCTTGGTCTTTGAAAGTGGGCGGCATTCGGCAATCTTTACCATGTCGCCTACTTTGAGATCAATACAGGGGGAGTGATGTGCATGAATATGTGAACTGCGTTTTTCGTAACGCTTGTATTTCTTCACATAGTGCAGATAGTCGCGTCCGACTACTATCGTTCCCTGCATTCGGTCACTCACGACCTTACCGGTAATCACCTGGCCGCGCACCGGTAAAGTGCCATGAAATGGACAGTTCACGTCATCACATTCCTTTTCCGGAATGGGGACGTTCAATCCTGTGTTTTTAGCCATTATTTACCTCAGTTTCTGATTCGCATGCTGATTCTTTTTTCAGGCTGCATAACCAGCACCGACCCATCAACCCTTACACGGGTATCATCGGGAAGGTGCAGGTCAAAGGTTGCAAATTTCTTTGCAACCCGGAGGATACGATCACCGGCACATATTTCGAGCATCTGCTTTGACTCTCCGCAGACCACACCGGTGATACCGGTCTGGGTGCGGTTTGATGAGGCATGGACTCGTACGGGGAGCCCGATGAGTTCATGCCTGCAGACATTCTGTGCGGTGATCATCTATGTATTCCTTATGCGTCTGAAGAGAGAATCAGGCGTTGCGGCGCTTGTTCTGCTCAGTGCTGATCCGGGCAATTGTTCTCCGGATTTCAGAGATGCGTCCCGGGTTTTCCGGTGCGCCTCCTGCACTCACTTTTCCGTTACTCTCGACCAGTTCAAGCCTAAGCTTTGCAAGCTGCTCCTGGAGTTCAACATCACTGAAGTCAGCGACTTCTGCTGCACGAAAGATAGCCATAATCAGAGTTCCTCCTGTACGGGAACATCCTCGGCTGCTTCGAGTTCAGCGTCAATCTCTGCACCAATGATATCTTCATCGATATCCACACCTTCATAAACCGGCTCTTCAGGAACCTCTGGTTGAGGTTCAAGCACTTCAAAGGTATCAGGGAGACGTGCTCCTGGTGGGATAATCTTGACCTGGACACCAATTGTTCCAAGCTTCTTCACTGCAAGGGCAAATCCATGATCAACGATAGTCACAGATGGTTCACCTGCGTGCTTCACATGGCCTTCAGTAAACTTCTGGACACGTGAACGGGAACCGGTAACCTTTCCGGAAAGAATAACCTCACAGCCAAGTGCACCGGATTCCATCACACGGCGGAGAACACTGTTCCCTGCCTTGCGGAAATACCAGCCACGTTCAAGTGAGTTTGCAAGTCTCTCTGCCATAATCTGGGCATTGAAACTTGGTTCATCCACCTGCTGGACTTCAATCTGTGGTGAATCGATACCATAGTCATTCTGGAGGTCAGCGGTCAGCTGGCGAACAACCTTTCCACCCTTTCCAATGACAATACCGGGTTTTTCAGCATAGATGGTGATCTGAGTGCCGAGCGGGGTACGGATGATTTCCATACCACCGTAGCCAGCACGCTTCAGTTCCTTTACAAGGAAATTTTCAACACGTGCCTCGCGGACACCATCTGCTACAAATCTCTTCTCGATTCCCATATTTCAGGCCTCCTTCACTGCAATCTCGATGTTGACGGATTCTGCGTATTTTGGTGTGGCACGCCCCATTGCACGGGGGAATATGCCCTTCAGTCTGCGGCCGCGGGCTGCGGAAATCTTGTCAATCACGAGATTTTCGGTATCAAGACCAAGGTATTCTGCATTCTTCTCAACTGATTTGATCAGTTTGATGAAGTATGAAGATGCCTTGACGGGATACCGGCCGGCATCCCAGCCATCCAGACCACGCTTGTGTGCAACATCTCTGTTGAACCGGCGGAAAGGAACTGCACGCTTCAATGCAACAACATCCTCAAGGAATTCAATTGCATCTTTGGTCTTCATTCCTCTGACTTCACGGGCAATCTCAATTGAATGCTTTGGTGAAATTGGAAGCTCGTTTGCCTTTGCGCGGGCGCATTCACCCTCTGTTTTAATAGAATATGCTGTTCTTGCCATTTCCATCACTTCAGGGGTACGAATTTACTCGACCGGGTTGCACCGATACCAGCACTACCATGGTTCACACGTCCACGGGTGAGCGCAAACTCTCCCAGGTAGTGGAAAACAGCTTCAGGCTGAATTTCCACTTCAAGGAAGCTCTTGCCGTTGTGGATTTCAATTGTCTTACCAACCATCTCAGGGAGAATGATCATATCACGGAGGTGAGTCCGGATACGCTCTTTGCCACCTCTGATGTCATGCAACAGGCTCTCATGTCCGGGGGAAAGGCCGCGGTTGACCCGGCGGCGAATCCGTGCTGGCATAATGGGCAAAAGTTCGCTCATGCCCATCTGCTGCAGATCTTCAATTTTGTAGCCGTGGTAGGTGAATTCCTCTTTCCGCCTCGGCAACCTTCTCTGTGTCTTTTTTGCCATATCTGATCACTCCCGACTATTTCCTTCCGGTTCTCTTCGAGGCGATATGTCCAACTTTTCGTCCAGGTGATGTACCACGGGCAACACTCTTTGGTCTGCCAACATGCTGGTGTCCACCGCCACCGAATGGGTGATCGATAACATTCATACAGACACCCTTTACACGCGGCCATTTCGCTGCCTGGGATTTCATCTTGTGGAACTTCTTTCCTGCTTTGACAAACGGCTTCTCACTACGTCCACCACCGGCGACAATGCCAATGGTTGCACGACAGTCAGAGTTGAACCATTTTTGTTTTCCGGATGGCATCTTGATACCAACACGGCCCTCGTCCTTGCCAATAACCTGTGCCTGCACACCAGATGCACGGATGAATTTTCCACCGTCATTTGGGCGTGCTTCGACATTACAGACGTAGGCACCGACAGGGATTAATTCAAGAGACATGGTGTTTCCGTTCTTCACCTGAGCTTCAGGACCCCATTCGATCCTGTCGCCAACGCCCACACCTTCGGTGACAAGCATGAAGATCTTCTTTTTGCTGCCATCAAGTTCGATCTTGGCAATTGGTGCGTGCCGGGCAGGGTCGTGCTCGATATCGATCACAACGCCACCAACAGTCTCACCGATAGTGCCAGGGTGCTTGAGTTCAGCCTTGTATTTGTGCGACGGTGCACGGTATGTAGGGCCACCACGGCCACGGTTCTGGGATATTATGCGTTTACCCATTCAAACCACCTTCAGAGGATTCCCAGCCGTGAAAGTATTTCCTCACCGGCTTTTTTGTCAGCAAATGTGACAATGGCTTTCTTCTGTCCTTTCATTGTCATCATCGTTGTAACAGATGTTACTTCGTGGGCAAACATTTCCTCGACTGCACGTGCAATCTTCTTTTTGTCTGCAGTATGGCGGACAATGAACTGGAGTTTGCCATCAGACTCGAGCATCATGGATGCTTTTTCTGTGACAAACGGAGTCTTAATTGTCATCTCACATCATCTCCAGTTTCTTCAGTGCACCAGCAGTCCAGACAGTCAGACGTCCTGCCTGAGTGCCAGGTGCGAGCAACTCTGCGTTCAGTGCATCAACAGCAACGACATCCACACCGGCAAGATTGACTGCTGCACGGAGAGGTGTTTCACTGGTGACAATCAGCACGCTCTTGCGCTGCTTGTAACGGCGACCACGGGTCTTTCCACGGCCTGCACGTACTTTTTTGCTGGCTGCTGAGCGCTCAATATCGGTGTATACACCTACAACAGAGAGTGCTGCGACAACGTCCTTTGCAGTGGTCAGGGCTTCGAATCCATCGTCAAAGACGACAGGTACTACACCTTCAAAGAGATGTCCGCGTGCGGTGATCAGTTCCTCGTTTACGGTTGCTGCAATAGCAGACCGGATAGCAAGGCGCTTTTCCTGTTTGTTGATCTTCCGTACCAGATTCTTCTCCACTTTGGGAGGATGTGCTGCGCGTCCACCGACTGACTGTGGAATACGTGCTGCACGCGATCCGTTCTTCAGACGTGGAAGCTGTGCAACACCACGGCCACTACCCCAGGATTCTGCTGATGTGCGGAATCCTGCACGTGGATCAGTGCCGTGTGGCTGGTAGCGCTCACTCTGAAGTGCAAGAACAGCGTTTTTAATGAGATCCGGGCGGTAGCTCTCTTCAAATACTGCAGGAAGCTCCATCTCTCCTGCTGAACCACCGTCAATTGTTGAAATCTGTGCCTTCATTCAGTTCACCCCTGTTTGCTGGCAACACTTACGTACTGGATTGCCGGTATGCGCTCGACATGTTCACTCTGCCTGACTGCTGCTCGCATTCTGATAAGACGTTTGCATGGACCAGGGACTGAGCCCTTAATTGCAACATATCTGCCTCTGACAAGACCATAGTTGGTAAATCCACCTGCGGGATTAATTTCCTCACCGGTATTGCCGACCTTTAAGAGGCGTTTGTTGAACTCAGTACGCTGCTGGTATCCCAACTGACCCATCTGTGGAACCTGCCACCTGACGTGGTGAGGGTGCCATGGACCAAGGTTACCAATATGACGCTTCTTACCACCACGGGAGTGTTTTCCACTCCGGGTCTGAATACCCCAGCGTTTGACCGGACCATTTGTTCCCTTTCCGGTGGTAATTGCAGTGACATCCATGTACTGGCCTGTTTTGAATACAGAATCAAGCTCAACTTCATTGCCAAGAAGTGATGCTGCAAACTCAACACGATCTTCAATACTGCCGCCTGCAACACGCATTTCCATGGTGTCGCCGCTCTTCTTTGGCACACCGGTAAGAACAGATGGCTGGGTCTTTGTGATTGCAAAGACATCGGTAACTTTACCGGATGCTACTACTTCACGGAGTGCTTCCAGACCTTCTTCTGACCAGGCTTCAGCGTATGCACGCTTGCCAAAGGTATCCTTTCTGTACAGGCGAATGCCGATCACAACCATCGCCGGAATTTCAACGATGGTTACTGGGACCATGATGTCCTTGCCCTCTGTAGGGCTCTTATTGTGATCATCGACCATGACTATGTGAGTCATGCCCGCCTTGTAACCGGCAAAACCCTGCAAAACGGGCTCCCCGTCATGCTGCGGCCAGGAATGGTATTTCGGTACCTGGCTTTTCGCACGCTTGCGGGGACTGTATGCAAGTGAACCTCTGCGAGGTCTGTTTAACTCGGACATTGATGTATCAATCCTAAATCTTGGTTTTCAGTTGATGCTTCATCCTGCACCGGAGATTCCGGTACAGAATACATTCCGAGAATGAATTGGTTTTCAACTCAGGTCTGAGCTAACGATGTGGTCTGATGGGCCGATTGATGCATACCTAAATGTGCGATACGAATTAAGAAGATCCTCATCCGTCACCATTTACAGGCATTGGGCCCTTTTCACATATCTGAAAGATTCTTCCGGTGTGGACCGGAAAGACTCATTCTCTCAAATTGATCCTGACGGACTCCGTTTCTGCGCGCATAAACAATACGCCAGATGTGGGCTCGTTCCACAAAACGTCCACCCTTACGGTTCCATCAGATCCTACGTCTTTCACCCTGGTGTGTATGAACACAACCATATCCCGGGACCCTCCCCTGCAGCATGCCACAGGGAAAGTCACCACATAGCAATGATCCGCCGGACAGGACGCAGAAATACTGCCTTATCTGCCCGAAAGATCATCATATATGTTTCCTAAATATTTCTGTGATAGACATATAAAAGTATTGAAAAAAGGGACCAATAATAGAGATAATTTCACCCAAAACAAAGCTCTCCATCTTCATTGATATATACATCAACATCTTCGCGCACAAACCTGCCTTTAAACTTACCCGGATTTGCCTCCTTCAGGCGGTTGATGAGATTGATGGAATCATAGCGGACCTTTATCCGCAATTTTTCAGCTTCTCCATAGATTTCGCCGACGGCATCAAAGAGATCTGTCCCTACCTTTATCGTACAGAGGTGAGTCGCATCGAGTGTATAGAGAAATTCAAGCGTTTCCTTTGCTTTCTCAATATTCTCATATGCCGCTTTTTCAATGGTGCAGACATTTGCTTTTGAGGTTCGGATGATATCTGCTATCTGCTGCTGGGTCAGGCCCTGTTTCCGGTACCTAAGCACTTCCCTCTGCCGTCCAGTAAGAAGACCTTGTTTCATTAACATCAGTATCTATTCCAATAATTTAAACTGTTTTCGTTAACCACCTAACAGACAGACAGTTGAACGAAGGAATTCACAATGTTTATTACTGAACATTCTGATAGTAGAATGTTCTCAAATTTGAGAGGTTTAGTTATGGTAGTTAAAGTTGGAGTTGCAAAACTGGGCAACATCGCAAGCGGTGTTATGGTCGAGCTTCTGCTCGATGAGCGCGCAGACCGTGAAGACATGCAGACATTTATGGCAACAAGTGGAACCAAGCTTGAAGTCGAGGATGTCGAGCGTGTTGTTAGCACCCTTATTTCATACAAGCCAGACTTCGCAATCGTCGTCTCACCAAATGGAGTCCTCCCTGGCCCCACCGGTGCACGCGAAGCACTGAAAGCAGCAGGAATCCCTGTTGTCGTCATCACTGACGATGTCACCACCAAGAAAGAATGGGCAGACCTCAAGGCAAGCGACTTCGGATACATCATCCAGAAGGCAGACTCCATGATTGGTGCACGCCGTGAATTCCTTGACCCATCAGAGATGTCCGACTACAACGGCAACCTGGTAAAGGTCCTCACCATCACCGGTGCATTCCGCAAGATGCAGATCGCACTTGATGCAGTGATTGACCAGGTTAAAGCAGGCAAGTCCGGCGCAGACATTGAGCTCCCAAAGATCGTTATGACCGCAGACAAGGCAGTCAAAGACGAGTTCTCCAACCCATACGCATATGCAAAGGCACGTGCAGCATTTGAGATTGCAGCAGCAGTTGCAATGGTCAATGTAAAGGGATGTTTCATGACCAAGGGATTCGAGAACTATGTTCCAATCGTTGCATCAGCACACGAAATGATGCGCGCTGCAACGATTCTCTGTGATGAAGCACGTGAGATCGAGAAGGGCTGTGACGGCGTCATTCGTATGCCACACAAGAAAGACGGTACAATCGTCTCCAAGACAACCCTGATCTCCAAACCGGAGTAAACCCAAATACCTTTTTTTCTCTTACGTATTCAGAATTCTGCAGGATTAAGAAGTGCAGGAAAAATGTTCCGTTCAGGCAGTTGACAGACACAAATCACCGGCGATTGCCATGCAAAAAGATTCAGCTGTCAGTTACTCTTTTTTCCAGACAGAGATGGATGGAAACCAATTCTGGAAGACACAGCATTATAAAAGAGCAGATTTTATGTGCGCGCCACCCGACAGCGCCAGCACTCTACCCCAATCTCTCAAAAAACACACATCAGGGCAAAAAACCCGCAAGGTCTTCAGGAAGGGTCATCACGATGGGTTCAAAATGCATCCGCTCCATAAACGCGGAGTCGCTCATTGCCGCAGCACTGGGATTTATGCGGGCAATGAGAGAACAAAATGCGCGGAACCCTTTGTCAGGCCGTCCGGCTGCGTCAAAGAAAAGTGACATATTAAATGCATAGTGCCCTGCCCCCCGGTAGAGGGAAATCACCCGTTCAATACCTTCTGCGAGAATACCGCACCACGGTTCGAGCTCGCCTGCACACCGAACGGGAAGATATGCACGCACCTCCTTTTCACCCAGAGGGACAGCATGGGCAAAAAACGGCAGTTCATCACCAAAAAGATAGCGGGAACTATCCATCTCCTGTTCAATCAGGCATTCCCGGTATACCCTTCCTTCCCTGCGGCTGAAAGCTTCTGAACGTTCAATAACAACGCCTGCATGAAATGTCGGAAACGTATCCGCCATTCCCTGCATATGCGGATGCAACATACTGGCACCAGACGACGGGAGATAGTTCCAGTTGCACGAGGCATACCCATCACAACCTGAAAGGGCAGCTATCTGACCACAGAGGGCATCTTCAATCTGTGTGGCTGTAATCTCTGCCGGGTCGTGTGCCTCTGTAATGACCGTCACCACATGCGTCTCTGCAAACGGATAGAGATTCGGGAAAGTGACACTCTCTCCCACAATAATACGGGAACCATCCAAAAATACCGGCGTCTCAGAACGAACCCGTTCCGGGCAGAATACACAGGGAACGTCATCATGAAAAGTGTGCGGCCGGTACCGAACATCAATATTGCGATGGACCCGTTCCGGCGCAATGCGGCACTGCAAACCAGTCAAAAGGTCCCGGCGGTACTGGAATACGCCATTTTCTGAGTCACACTCCTCTACCAGAAACAATGTATTCATCTCATTCACTGTTTTATTCTTTCTGAAATCTTCTGACAACCATTCAGTCCCATATGTACTGAACACATCCCGGAGAAACAGTGGTTCCACTGCCACCTAAATATCCAGCACAGTTGAGAGAACGTCAAAAAAAAAGAAAATGGTTTGGATATTGATCCACTGTGTCTCAGATTAACTTTCCGAGAAGACGGATAGAGTTAGTCATGTCAGGACCAAGTGGAGATCCGAAGATGATCTGGGTAACACCAGATGCAGTAAGGTCTTCGCACTTCTGCTGAACCATGTCAGGAGTACCTGCAATGGTGAATGCATCAATCTCTGCGTCGCCGACGAGGCCGCCGACTGCACCGAAGTCAAAGCGTCCGAGTGCCTCTTTGATCTTGCCAACGTTGGCAAGGTCAAGGCCGTGGCGCTGGAGCAGGGGTTCAGGTGAACCTGCTGCGATGAATGCTGCAACAATCTTTGCTGCTTTGCGTGCCTTTGCTTCGCTCTGGTCAATGGACATAGCGGTGTATGCACCAACATCGAACTTCTTGAACTTCTTCTCATCAACTGCATCACATGCTGTTTTGATCAGGGGGATAGCAGCTGCAAAGTCCTTCGGGTTGGATGCATTGATAAGTGCTCCCTGACCAATTTCACCGGCAAGTCCGAGCATCTTGGGGCCCTGTGCACCAATGTAGATAGGGATCTGCTTCTTCTTTGCAGGCAGTGTAACACCAGTAAGCTTTGCACCATCGTAGTCGAAGAATTCCATGTTGCCGGTTTTCTTGACTTCTTCTCCAGCACAGAGAGCACTAATCTGCTGGACACCTTCTCTCAGACGTCCGAGAGGCTTTGATGCTGCAATTGCAAGCTTAGGGAGTGTGGAAAGGTCACCAGGTCCAATTCCAAGAACAGCGCGGCCGTCAGAGATCTCATTTAACGTGCACATGAAGGAAGCAATTGCTGCCGGTGTGTCGGTAAATGTGTTCATGATACCCGGGCCCATCTTAATGGAGTCAGTTGCTTCTGCAATTGCAGCAAGGGTTGGGTAGCAGTGACGGTTGTTGTAGTGATTCGTAATCCATGCAAAGTCGATATCTTTCTGCTCTGCAAGTTTACAGTAATTTACCACCTGTTTCACGGTGATATTTCCAGGGACAAATTCTATACCATAACTCATAGGTCTTTCACCTTAACTTCATATAACACATCGAGATTAATATACGTTATCATTTAATTGAGCGCGTATCGGCATCCCCATGCCACCATCCATCAAAACCCAAAATTGCGGGTTAATTATTAACCTACCTCTTATAACCCGGTTAATTTGAGGCGAGCATCCACAGATTTTATTATTTATATGAACGTATCATACATCAGAAGGAGTGTATATACTGGTACCAATGGGTCTGCATAATAACCCGCAGCACCCACATTTGTGTACAGGATACGGAGAAATACATAATGAGAATACTTGCAATCGGGCTCGGTGGGGCGGGCACGCGGATTGTTGATCTTCTGTATAACCACGACATGAAAAGCAGAGTGGGATGTGTTTCAGCGATAGCTGTCGACATAGACGGTAACAGCCTGCGACAGCTTTCAAATATCCCGGATAATGCACGAATGCATTTCCCTGCACTCGATCCTGAGATTCATTTTGACGTAACCTCCACCATCAATGTGGAAGAGGTGATGAATCTCATCCAGAAGATGGACAACTTTGAAATCGACTCCATTATGATCTTTGCCGGTCTGGGAGGAAGTGTCATTGATGCCATCCCGCAACTCACAGAGGAACTGCGTAAATCCTTTATTGAACCAATATTCGGCGTATGTATTCTTCCAATCCGCAACGAGGGCAAACGCCACTCTTCAAAGGCCTCTGATGACTTAAAACGGGTAAAAAGCGTTCTTGACGCAGTGTTTCTCTTTGATAACGAAACATGGCAGGAACGCCTGAAGGCAGAGTATGACCAGTTTAGTGTTGCAAAGGAAACTATCACCAGTTCATACAGACAGAAGGTGTTTCCGGACAATCCCCGTGATGTCTATGCCATCTTGAATGAGAAAATTGCACGTCAGATTGGTCTACTTCTCCGCGCGGGCGAATTTAGCGAAACAGGGGTTGAGGCAGCAGATATTGTCCTTGATGCAGGTGAGGTCTTAAACACCCTGAAGGGAAACGGCCTTGTTGCAATCGGATACGCCACAGAACCCCTGCGCAGCTCATTTAAGGACCGGTTCAACCAATGGCGTTCAGACACATACTTCTCTGAAACGTCCCATAAACGGGCAACACGAATCGTATCTCTCGCAAAACGTGCAGTATATGAGGAAATCTCTGTTCCCTGCGATCTCACCAGTGCAGATAAGGCACTGGTCCTCATCGCGGGGCCATCTCAGGAACTTTCTATGAAAGGATTTCAGACGGTCAGGAAATGGATTGACCGGAGTATCTCAGGTCTTGAGATGCGATCTGGTGACTATCCGGTGATGAATACCCGATTTGTGGGCATCATCATCGTTCTCGCCGGCATCTCAAATATCCCCAGGGTAACCGAGCTGAACGAAATCCGCCGCCAATATGAAGAGGAAAATGCGGCAGAAGAAACGAGGTTTCTTCAGCAAAATGAAGTAAATAATGGCATTTTGAACGGTGAAAGAGAAAAGGCAACAGTACCTTTTGAATCCGTTCAGACGGAAACAGGCGCAGGAGAAGAAGAGAAGGATGACTTTGACATAACAGACCTCTTTGAAGATGAAGCAACTGAATCCGAATACCCACATAACCGGGAAACAGAAATACTATCTGAAGAAGGTGATTACACCTGGCAGGACGAGGAAGAACATCCCCCATATACTTCTATGGAAAGAGAAGAAGACCTTCAGAACAGAGCAAACTGGGAGGGAACCATGGCAGCAGAAGATGGCAAACAGGTACTGAATGACGGGATGATTACCCTTGGCGGTGTGGCACGCAGTGAGAAAAGGAAAGAACAGAACAAGGACAATATGATCTCTGTCGAGGGGAAGGGGAAAAAAAACGCTACTGATGAACAACTCTCAATGCCCGGGCGGCAGGAACGTAATATCGCTGACATGACAAGGATGACAGACGGAGGAGAAAATAAAGGACCTAAAGACTCCATATTCGGTCTGAAAGATATCCCCTCATCTGATAACAAAGGTCCCCGTGATTCGGCACTGGTAGGAGAGAAAATTAGTCTTGGCAAACAGGATAAACGTCCGAATGATGCATCTTTTGGTGGAAAAGATGTCAGTATTTCATTTGTCAAAGGGCCTAATGATTCAGCCTACATGGGACGTTCATTCTCAGTCACGTCCCCACCAAAAGCAAACGACAGTGCTCTCATGGGAAATAAGATCTCGGTAAAGTCATCCGGGATACGCCCAAACGACAATGCACTCATAGGAAATAAGATCTCAGCAAAGTCATCCGAAATACGCCCGAATGACAGTGCACTCACGGGCGGTTCAGTACATCTGTCCCGTGGCACCCCAAAAACAAAGGAGTTTCTCAACGGGGATGTGAAGATGTCCGCACGAGTGCCTGCACCAAAAGATGACCTTATCACTCGTGCAGAACGACGGAAAAATAAAACACAAACCGAAACAAAAAAACCAGAAATAAAGCCAAATTATAAAAAAGGGACTATTTCAAGCGGATACGAAAAAGAGAGTGAACCGGAAGAGGACGACACGGATGACGGCCTCTTCTGGATCAAATAATATTTATCAATACCATTTTACCGGCACGAAACGGCACCGTTGCTGTCCTGATACCGTCCTTCATACTCCCGCGCTCCTGTTTTTACTTCGTGCATGATTATCTGTACCACCCGCTCACCCGCGGGGAGGGTGATATCCTCCGGACCGACGTTGACGAGGCAGAGGGTCAGCTGCCCCCGGAAGCCGGGGTCCACGAACCCGCCACCGATAAGCACACCACGCCTGCCAAATGATGACCGGCACATGAGGGTTGCTGCAACATCACAGGGTAGTTCAACCCGTTCCATGGATGCGACGAGCGTGCATTCACCTTTGGAAAGAAGATAGTCTTCTGCTGAACGCAGGTCATAGGAGGCCGGCTGCTGCGAATCTTTGCTGTATGGCGTTATCACGAGATTGCCAGAGGCTATTCGTTCACCGATATCTGACTCTGAGAGAATCATCGTATGTAGGTTGTGTCTGTAAGGGGAAAATTGCTGTTGCCGGAGAGAAACAGGGGGAAGAAAACAGTGAGAATAAACGGTCCAATCCAGAATGATTATCATCCCCTACCACGAATAAGATGGGTGGATCCATAGGGTAGAGGATATCCTCTTGGGCTTCGAACCCAAGGACGCGGGTTCGATTCCCGCTGGATCCGTTTCATTTTTCAGGATTACATTTAAAAGGGATTATTCTAGGAGGATGTAGTTAGCCACACCCCTTCCAATTGATATCACAGTCGTCTCAACGACTGATTCCGCCGCATCTTTAGCTGTGGCACGCACTCTGATTTTATATTCACCCGGCGGGAAATCAGCAACATAGAGCTGTTTGGTATAGGACTTTTCTTCAGCCGGAACGGTCTCATCAAAGGTGCAGAACTGCGTCCAGAAACCGTCATCCATATTCTCATAATACAGGCACTGCGTAACGGTATCATTCCCTGAATAACTCAGGTTCCAATCCACCGTCAGATCGTTTCCTATCGCAGGACAGATTGTGCCACCTTCATATCCCACATATTCTTCACAGAACAGGTCATGGGCCCGGAGACTAGTGAAGTTTATGCCAGTGGCGTTCATGTCAGGTTCTGCGGTGATGTAAGTCTTTGGCAAGTTCAAAGAAGCGGCATCGTTGAAGGAGATGGATGATCCGTTCCCAAAAATGTTTATATTGCCCGGCTTCATTGGAATCAGCCTGAATTTTGCCTGCCAGGTTTGGCCCAGTTGAATGGTGCTGAGATTAGTAGTAGAATCAAAGTTCAGGCACCGGTTCGCATCCCAGTGGGCGGTCTGGTCAACCGTCTGCCCGGATTCAATATTTGGCAAGCCTTCTGAGCCTTCAGTATTCCAGCTCTTCACAAGAGTGGATTCACCTTCCACGTATTCATATTCCAGTATTGGATCAGACTTGCTATTCGGCTGTGATACATTGTTTAACTCAATGTTTGACATCTTTAAGCTCATCTTTGTGTTGACCCCGGCCGCAGTCTTCAGTTCACCTGCGATGGTCGTATAAATTCCCGCAAGGTCATCACAGGTTGACGCATAATAGTATTTCCCACCAGTATATTTTGCAAGCGCCCGGAGAACATCAATCCCATCATCTTCAAATCCAATTGAATAAATTGCGACACCATGATTAGTAGCATAAACACTCAGGTTCTGCTCTGCTGGATTCGTAATTTCTGGGATATTATAATAATAAACTCCTGGTACTGCAAGCGGGTCGCCACCCGTGTTGTAATTCCCATCCGATAGAAGAATTACCGCTTTAACTGCTTCATTCTGGAATTTTGTATTAATCTCATTTATCGCAAGAAACAGTCCTTTCCGCATCGGCGTGCCTCCATCGGCCCAAAGAGCATCAATCGCGGACTCCACCTCTTCCTTGTTCGTGGTGAAGGGAAGATCCAGAGTGGCATCGCCCCCAAACGAGGTCATCCCAACCCAGTCCTTACCCTCAGTCATATTTTCATTAAAGACCTTCAAGGCATTTATCAGTGATTCAATCTTTTCTCCATTCATACTTCCAGATCGGTCCGCACAGAGCATCACGTGAATCGGGTCTGGAGAAAGGGCATAGCCATCTCCAATCAGACGGACGGTCACATTCACCGGTTTCCCTACTTCAAAGGTTTCCCGGTCGACTTCTGTTTCCACCCGGAGATAGGGATAGTTCCTCCACTCAAGATCAATAGATCTCGACTTCACACCCCACATAGCATTGACAGTACAGGATTCATATCCAGACACATTGATTTCAAAGGCACCGGGGGTAAAGTTCACTGTGGCAATGCCATCTCCGTTGGTCACAGCTGATGAGACATTAAGAGAGGGTACTTCCGGCGTTGTTTCAGAATCTGAAACACCTACAATCCAAAAACTAACATTTTCACCCGGGACACCGTTTCCGCACTCATCCGTTACCTTTGCATAGATATTCGCACCCTTTGCGTTTGGCACATCAGCGGATGGCATCGACTGCGGACTTGCTGTCAGGAGCATATCATCGGGAGAGGTGCTTGCAAACCGGATGGACTGATTAATAGCAACAGAGAAATTCTCCACCGCTTCAGCATGGATGGTATAGTTGGCAACTGTCTCATAAGGACCAAAGGACAAAAAGATCTGCCCGTTACCATTCGTCCGCCAGGTAAACTCATCACCAATGGCATTATTCGTAAATTTCACGGCTTGATTGCACGACGGATTACCATACCGGTCAAAAAGATTGTACATCAGATAAAATTTGGATTCACCATCTGCCGGAACGGATGGCGGGGTGCCCACATTCGGAACAACAGTGACCGTCATCCCATACGGTTGAGCATCCGCAATACCCGTAATGGTCAGCCATTTATCATCCACGGGTGCATTCGGCACGACATGTACCAGATACTTCGGGCCCGCCTCAGTACCCGCTTTAAATGTCGCAACCACCGCTCCCTCAGCATTAACCGGAACCGTCACTGACTCTGCATCATATCCATCACAGTCATAAAATCCCGAACCGGCATACCCGGTGGTTTCGAAAGTTACATTTTCCCGTTTACCACCGTATTTATCCTCATAGAGGCTTGTCACCGCATTCCCGTATGCATCTTCCATCACAATTGTGATATTCATCGTTTTGTCAATGGTCACTTCATTTTCAAATGCGATGCTCTGGATCTTCATCGGAGTGTTATGGTCAATCGGCTGAGATATATTCCGGTAATAATCATAACCCATCCCGTTTACCGAGAAATTAATGTGCAAATCAATCGTTGCATTTCCCGCCCGATTCTTTGATGGGGTGAATACGCCATCGTAATACGGCGAATTACCCACATAATATCCCGTGACACTCCCATACATACTCTCTTCATTGGTACTAAATCTCACATAATTGATCTGCGGTGATACGCTGCCGGTATATTTTGCTCTGATCGTCGAAGTGCCACCGCTGCCTGCTACAAGCCACCCTTTTTCGTCATGTAAATCTGCAGAACTTCCACCATCTATTTTAAAAGTGATGTTGACATCCGCATCTATAATTGGATCTGCTGCTGACACGACGAATGGAAGCACCCCCATAATACCCCCCAACACCAGCAGAATCCACAAAAAATTTTTCATATTTGTTTTCCCCCCATCAATACTGCTCTCATGAAAGACAAACTCCCCAACGGCTGCCAACAATATTAATACTTGCCTATGATTATACAAAATATTTAATAACTACTAACAGGAGAATGGAAGAAATATTAATTCATGAAGATCATAGTTTTGAGATTTTTGGAATACATTTGCCCTCCATTTCTACGAAAAATACTCTCTAACTCAGGAAAAATAATGCACAGACAAAAATTGCATCAATCATTTTAAAATCCCAATTGTGACCTAAACGCTCCATTAAACCAATTATATTGAATTATTGCAGGAAAAACTGAGAATAAATCATGGATATAAAAAAAATCCACTGAACAATTATTCCATATGAAAATCATTCACTTCATTATTCCACAAAAAGAGAGAACATATCTTTAATCCATTTCAGAACGGCGAATGTATTATATACTCAATCCCAAACCATTACCTGAAAATATACCCCCAAAAATGTTGCCGATGACACATCAGACCTAAAATACGATGGCCATCACATGAAATAACACACAATCAACGAGAACGCAGGCCTTTCACGACACCTATGTCACCCCCATTTGCCGGGGAGACAAGAATCTGACAGACAAAAGGCCAATGTAAGCCCAATGGAGAAATCCACTGCTTTATACAGATTTAATACTATAATGGCTGATACAATTTTTTATGGTACAACGGTATAAATGCGGGAATATCATCATATGGAAAGTATCTTTTTTGGCACTCTAAACACAATTCCCTGCCAGATATGCGAAATGGAAGCGGATGGGAAAAATCCATGCAGTAAAACAGAATCATACCCTATTTTTATTCCGGTGGGTATGGGGGGATTGGGGGGATTGGGGGGACTCATAGGGGAGATATATTCCCCGGAACGTTGCACCCACGTGGGTTCGATTCACACGGAAACCATCCAATATTACCATACTGCATTTCAATTGAATTATTCTAGCCGAATGAAGAACTGCCCACCCTGGCCGATGACTATCGAACACAGCGTCTCAGCGACCGAATCCGGTGCATCCGGTGCCATAGCACATACCCTGAGTTTATACTCACCCGGCGGGAAGTCAGCAACATAGAGCTCTCGAGTATGAGAAAGCATACTCACAGGTCCTGTCACCGGTACTTCACTAAAAGGGATCCAGATGCCGTCACCCACCTTCTGGTAATACAGATACTGGGTAGCAGTATAGTTACCGGAATAATTCAGGTTCCACTCCATCGTCAGGTAATTTTCTATCACGTCACCACCCTCTGCCTCAACACAGGTCAGATCAGAGACCTCCAGACCGGTAAAGTTGATACCGGTGGCATTCAGGTAGGGCACTGCAGTGATGTAGGTCTTTGGCAGGAGCAGGAAATCTTCCCCATTATTGAAGAAAATGGCTGATTCTTTGCCAAATATATTGATATTGCCCGGTTTTGAAATATTCAGCCTGAATTTCGCCTGCCAGATCTGCCCCAAATGGATGGTACCGATTTCAGTGGTATTAAAGTTCAGGCTTTGGTTATCTTTCCAGTCATTACGCTGGTCAAACGTCAGGGGGCCCATAATATTGGGTAAATCTTCTGACCCTGGAGGAGACCCAGTGGTATTCCAGCTCATTACCAGGGTTGAGATACCATCTTCATATTCATATTCCAGAATAGGATCTGAGGGGTCGTTCTCCACCGATACATTGTTCTGTTCAATGTTGGTGAACATTACATCCATGGTTGTATTCACACCGGCCTCGGTCTTCAGTTCACCTGCGATTTTGGTATAGATGGCTGCCAGGTCATCACCCGTGGGTGCATGATTGTATTTTCCGCCAGTACCTGTAGCAAGCGTCTTGAGGGTATCAATTCCATTATCTGTAAGCCCATCCCCAAACGATATTGAGTAGATGGTGATGTTATGATTGACAGCATACACACTCAGATTCTGCTCTTCAACGTCTAAAATTTCACTGAAATTAATATAATCTAACGAGTAGTGACCGAATGGAGATTGGGTTGGACTCTTATATAATGAATCATCATCACCTACATATATTGGGGAATATAAATAGCCAGTTCCACGGGCAAGCGGATCTCCATAGTTGTTGTAATCTCCATCAGAGAGTACAATTACCGCCTGCACCGCATCGATACGGGGCTTTCCAACGATTTCATTTATCGCAAGATACAGCCCGTAACGCATTCCTGTATAACCTCCTGGAACCAAATGGTCAATCGTTTGGTTTACCATAGCCCTGTTCAAGGAAGTGAGTGGAAGATCCATTGTAGCTAAATCAGAATAGGTTTTGGGTACGATATATGGATCGCTCGCGTAATTGATAGTACCCCTTTTTCCAAACGATGTCATCCCGACCCAATCCCTGCCCTCGGTCATCTCTGTATTAAATACCTTCAGGGCAGACATCAGTGATACCATCCGATCAGGAGAATCATAAGTCATACTCCACGACCGGTCCACACAGAGCATCACATCGATCGGGTCAGGAGAGAGAGCATAGCCATCACCAATCAGCCGGATGGTCACCTCAACCGGATCGCCCACCTGAACAGTTTCCGGATTGACCTCGGTTTCCACCCGGAGATAGGGATAGTTCTTCCACACGAGATCAATTGATCTCGTCTTTTTGGGTGGGGTGCCCCAGCGTGCCACAACCGTACAGGATTCTGATGCAGTCGCATTGTAATGATCATCACTGATATTGGTAACAAATCGTCCGGGAGTAAAGTGCACCGTAGCAACACCATCAATATCCGTTATGGCAATTGCATCAGTAACACCGGGGGTATCATCAAGGTAGGGATCCAGTTCTTGCGCATCATCCCACAAACCCGGAGGTGTGATAAAGAACTGGACTGTCTCTCCCGGAACGCCATTTCCACTCTCATCGGTTACTTTCGCAAGGAGATCTGCATGAAATCCAGCTTCAACATCAGCAGACGGCATTGACTGCGGGTTTGCCGTCAGAAGCATATCTTCAGGAGAGGTGTTGGTGAAACGGAGCTCCTGATCAACGGTGACAGAGGTATTCTCCACTGCATAAGCATGAATTGTGAAGAGAGTCACCCGGTCAAAGGGACCGAAGGTGAACTTTACCTCGCCATCACTGTTCGTCCGTCGGATGAATTCATCTTCGAAAACAGAGTCATTGAAATGCAGAGTCTGATTACCGGACGGATTGCCATACCTGTCAAACAAACGGTATGTCAGGTAAAATTTAGATTCACCATCAGCCGGAATATACGGCGGGGTAACCACATTTGGATCGACAGAGACTACAATTGCATACGGTTTGGCATCTGCAAGAGCAGTGATGGTCAGCCATTTGTCATTCACATATATATCCGGCACGACATGAATCAGATACTTGGGCCCTGCCTCGGTGCCTGCCTTAAATGTCGCAACCACTGAACCTTCTGCATTGACCGGTATGGTCACCGACTCTGCACCATATCCGGTGCCATCATAGAATCCGGAACCTGCATACGAGGTGGTCTCAAAGGTCACACCCTCCGGCGAGCCAACGACACCCAATGCATCCTCATAGAGACTGTTTACCGTATTGCCATATCTATCCACCATCGTCATCGTGATATTCATCATCTCGTTCAGAGTGACTTCACCTTCAAAGACGAGGTTCTGGATTTTCTTTGGCGCGGCATGGTCAATCGGCTGATACACAGTCCGGTAATAGTCATAACCAATACCCTCTGCCGTGTAATTGATATGCACCTGTATCGTTGCGTTTCCTGCCACCTTTTTTGATGCAGAGAAGACAACTTCACAGGGCAAACTTGCCGCATCCTTCCCCTTAACCTTGCCATATGTATCCTCCTCAAGCGAGATAATTCTCACAAAATTGATATCCGGTGACCCACTGCCAGTATAGTCAACCCGAATCACCGAAGAGATACCGCTACCTGCAACAAGCCACCCGTTTTCATCATGCAAATCTGCAGGGTTCCCATCATCTATGAAAAATTCGATGGAGACATCCTCATCAGTAATTGGATCTGCTGATACCATGACTGGAAGCACACCCACAATCACCCCCAACACCAACAGAATCCATAAAGAATTCTTCATGTATTTTTATCCCCCAAAAATTATTGCATTTCACAAAAGACAACAGGTACACCCGACACCCGTCACAATCCATTGTTATAGTTTCCTATACATATCCGACATATTTAAGTATTGCCAGAAATAAGAACACAGAAATAAATGATATATCGGAGCTAAACATGCATGATTTATCTGAAGATATTTGCCCAGACAAATTAGAAAAAAACCCTGTTTTTTTGGTTAAATACATAATAAAATAGAATACTATTTTAAGCAAAAATAAGACATTTCACTTTTTAATTCAAATTCAGGCCACAAGTCAGACAATTATGAGAGAATCCCAGACACATATTTTTTAGGGAAAAACCGGGCTACACTCCCCGTTTTTCCGGATGGAAATAATATACACCACAAGGCACGGAAATGTCTTGCAAAAGTGCACACCACATTTGAAAGCAACAGAGTATCCCCCATGCAAAAAAACATATACGAAAACAGAAAACCACAAAAACGTTGCCGATAAGGATACCACACCCAAAAAATGACGAAAAGCACAGAAAAAGGTCTGCACCATCAGCGAAGAGAGCAAAATATTACGAGATACAACCAGTGCGCACCCTCTTTTTTGCTAGTGAGATAAATTTCTTATGGGTAATGTGGCGTGGGTATGTGTGTGACTATAACATACCCAATGGACGATCCTTCGGTGCATACCTAAAGCGGTACTACCGGATTGCCTGACACAATCGGGTACTGATCCCTCAATCTGAAAAAATCACATTATGCAGAGATTTATGCGAAAATCAGCCATTCCCTGCCCGGGAGAAAGAGAAGGACAGGGAGGAAGAAAACAGCACGAGAGAAGGGATCCCCGGAATGATTATCCTTTACGTTTATCGATGAAAAGGGGGGGAACCACTCAGGGGAGATGACACACCCCCGGGCTTCAAAACGTGGGGTGCGGATTCAGTTTTCCCTGAAACTGTGCACGACTAAAAGAGAATACATATAAAATTTATCCAAGACGGATGAAGAAATCTCCACCCTGCCCGATGACTATTGTTTCTGAGGTCTCAATGACCGAGTCTGGTGCATCATCTGCCATAGCACGCACCCTGAGTTTATACTCACCCGGCGGGAAATCAGCCACACAGAGTTGCCCGGTCTGGAAACTGACAGGTACCGGCCCGGGGACGGTCATTTTATTAAAGTTTGTCCAGATACCGTCACCCACCTTATGGTAATACAGATTCTGTGTGACATTGTTTGTACCGGAATAATTCAGGTTCCATTCCATCGTTAGAGAACTGCTAATCACATCGCCATTCTTAACCTCAACGCATACGAGATCAGAGACCTGCAGCCCGGTGAAGTCGATACCGGTGGCATTCAGCACCGCGGTGATGTAGGTCTTTGGAATGGGCAGAGTATCTTCACCATTGAAGGTGATAAGTGACCTATTATCGAATATGTTAATATTACCAGGCTTTGTCACATTCAGCCTGAATTTTGTCTGCCAGACCTGCCCCAGATTGATGGTGCCGATTTCAGTGGCATCAAAAGTCAGTTTCTGATTGCCATTCTCCCAGTCATTAGTCTGGTCAGAAAAATTCAGGGGACGCACCACATTGTCTGAATCTTCAGACCACTGAGGAGACAACACAGTATTCCAGCTTTTTATCAGGGTTGATAAATTATCCACAGATTGATACTCCAGTATGCGGTTATCCGGGCCATTCACCTCTGTCTCATTGTTCAGTTCAATATCGGTGAACATCAGATCCATGGTTGTATCCACACCGGCTTCGGTCCTCAGTTCACCTGCGATTTCGAGATAAATGGCTGCAAGATCCTCACCCGTAGGTGCATATTTATACAGTCCGCCAGTACTTGTCGCAAGCGTCTTGAGAGTATCAGTGCCATCTTCTGTAAGCCCATTCCCAAATGCAATTGAGTATATGGTGATGTCATGATCGTTGGCATACACACTCAGGTTCTGCCATTTTAAGTTCTGCGAGTCATCAGATGAGAGATCATCGTAGTAGTAATAATCACATGGATAGTCACTGCCACAACGCCAACGATAACAGTTACCGTTACAGTAACCATTCTGATGTCGGTAACAATTACCTTTGGAAAACGATTCATCACGGGCAAGCGGGTCACCACCCGTGTCGTAATCCCCATCTGATACCAGAACTATCGCCTTCACCGCATCTGGATCCCCATTTTCAATGAGCTCATTTATCGCAAAATACAGCCCATGACGCATCGGTGTGCCACCCATCGGCACCAACTGGCTAATCGTTTGGTTCGCCGTATCTATTTCATTGGTAAGGCAGAGATCCAGTGTGGCATAATCAGCATAGGTTTTCCCGTTGCCCAAGTAATGAGCATTGATGTAGGCAATATCTTCAGAGGAATTATAGTACTCATAATATCCATTACCACACCCATGACCATGACCATGACCATAACCATTACCATTACCACACTCTGACTCATCTGACACATTATACATATAATTCTCCTTACTGTCATCCCCCGGCCAGTAATAAGCCCAATAATCATAGATATCTGCACTGCCATTTATTCCAAAAGATGTCAGCCCGATCCGGTCCCTGCCTTCTGTCATCTTTCCATTAAAAATTTTCATGGCATCCATTGCTGATACCATCCGGTCAGGATTATCTTCGAGCATACTTCCCGAACGGTCCGCACAGAGCATCACATCTATCGGGCTGGGATAGAGTGCCCACCCATCCCCTGTCAGACGGATGGTCGCATCCACTGCTCCCCCCACCTCAACAGTTTCCGGACTGACCTCAGTTTCCACCCGGAGATAGGGATAATTTCTCCATGTGAGATCGATCTTTTGCGACTTCGTGCCCCACGTTGCCAGAATATCACATGATTCTGATGCAGTCGCGAGGTAATTTTCATCACTGCTATCCTGGATAAATTCTCCAGGGGTAAAATTCACCACAGCAATGCCATCAGCATTTGTAAATGCCGTCGAAGCATCAAGGGAGGGACTTACCTCCTGTGCTGCAGAAAACCCTCCATCCGGTATCAACAATATGAAATTGACCTCTTCTCCCGGGACGCCGTTTCCGCTTTCATCCGTTACCTTCGCAAGAATTTGTGCTTTAATATCAGGTCTCGCATCGGCAGACGCCATAGACTGTGGATTTGCCATCAGATACATCCCTTCAGGAGCAGTACTGACGAAACGAAGCTTCTGATCGACAGCAACAAAGGGATTTTCTTTCGCTTCGGCATGAACCGTTAATGTGGTTGCGGTATCAAAGGTACCAAAAATATCAGAAGCAACCTTTACCTCTCCGTCACTGTTTGTCCACCAGGTGAACGTACGACCGGTGACCTCTTCACTGAAGTCCAGAGCATGGTTGCAGGATGGATTGCCATACTTGTCAAACAGATTATATGTCAGATAAAATTTTGATTCACCGTCCGCAGGCTGAGACGGCGGATTGCCATCCTTCGGATTGACAGAGACTCGTATCTCATACGGTTTACCATTTGCAAGAGCAGTGATGGTCAGCCATTTATCATGCACGTCTCCACTCGGCACAATATGAATCAGGTACTTCGGCCCCGCCTCGGTGCCTGTTTTAAATGTTGCAACCACTGAGCCTTCGGCACTGACCGGTACAGTTAATACATCTGTGCCATATCCAGTATCATTATAAAATCCCGACCCGGCATGCGATGTGGTTGAGAGGGTCACACTCTCAGGCGTGCCTCCGGTTGCATCCTCATAAAGACTGTTTACCGTATTGCCATATGCATCCTCCATCACCATGGTGATGTCCATCTCCTCATCAAGAGTTACTTCACCTTCAAATGAGATATTCTGGAAATTCAGGGGAATATTATGATCAATCCGTTGGTACACAGTCCGGTAATAGTCATTCCCGATGCCACTTGTGATATCGGTATAATTGATCTGCACCTGTATCGGTGCATCTCCTGCCACATTCTCTGATGCAGAGAAGACAATATTATAGGGGGCAGTGGTCACTCGATCCCCGACAACATCGCCATAAGTGTCCTTCTCAAGTGAGGTAAACCTCACATAATGAATTACAGACATGTTGACGGCACAAGCGACCTGGATAGTCGATGTGGTGGTGCCACTGCCTGCAACAAGCCACCCGTTTTTAGCATGCAAATCTGACTGATCGCCATCATCAATCTTAAAACAGACCGAAACATCTGTATCGTTAATGGGATACGCTGATGCCAGGATTGGAAGCACACCTACAATGACAGCCAACACCAGCAAAATCCGTAATGAATTCTTCATTTTTATCTTTCTCCCTTCACTTTAGTTTTGAAAAGGCAACTCATGCATCAACAACCTTCATTATTTTAATATGTGGCAGCCACAGCACTATTTATATAGTGTATCTAAATTGACCATATTTATAAATGCGCATAACCATGACCAAAGAAATAATATTTTATCAGAGTCATGTCGAAAGCCATTTTAGGGCTGATTTAACCACGGTTTCAGACAAATAACCGGATAACACATTAAATAATATCCTCCCACCAGAATTAAATCAACAATAAAACGAGGAATTAATGTTCCATATCTCCATTTAATTTATTATAACCCTTCAATTCACCTAAAATACCTAATATTGTCCAGACAATAAAACAAAGCCTATAACAATAATATTTCAGGGAAATAATACACACCAAATGGCCCTGCAAAAGAGGAATAATGATGGTGCAAAGGTGCAATTCGCTTTCGCCATACCATATCGTCTATCATTGGCAAAGGAACCAGCCCTACATAATTATCCTCAAAACTCGATTATCATTAAAAAATTGATTTTATAAAACAATAGAAGAAGTCATGATTTAACCTCCATGAGATAATGAAAACACAATCCCGGGAGATACAAGAAGTATCTTCCCAGATACCAACCAAGGGACCCAGGCTCAATACCCGGGGAAAAATCGTTCCAAAAAAATTATTCAAGGCGGATGAAGTACTGTCCGCCCTCGCCAATGACTATCGTATACGGTGTCTCAATGACTGAATCCGGTGCATCTTCTGCTGTGGCACGTATCCTGAGTTTATATTCACCCGACGGGAAATCGGCAACATAGAGCGTTCGGGTATAAGGCACCATACTCACCGGCCCTTCCTTCGTTACGTTACCAAATGTAGCCCAAATACCATCAGCTTGATTCTGGTAATACAGATACTGCATTGCAGTCTTGGTACCGGAGTAATTCAGGTTCCAGTTCATTGTCAATTCGTTTTCAATCGCCCCACCACCCTCTGCCTCAGGGCATACCAGGTTATAGACCTGCAGACCAGCAAAGTCAATGCCCGTCGCAGTCAAATTATCCACTGCAGTGATGTATGTCTTCGGCAGGGCAAGAGAATCGGCACCGCCATTGAAAAAGATAGACGACCCTCCCCCAAATATATTGATATTTCCAGGCTTCGAGACATTCAGCCTGAATACCGCCTGCCAGGTCTGACCCAGGCGAATCGTACCAATTTCATCGATCTCAAAGTTCAGGCTCTGATTTGCGGCCCAGTCGTCGCGCTGGTCAAGCGTCTTGGGGCCAATGACATTGGGTGATTCTTCAGAACCCGTTGTATTCCAACTTTTTACGAGGGTCGACACACCGTTCTCGTATTCATATTCAAGGATTGGATCATTGGGATCGTTCTGCTGGGACACATTGTTGAGTTCAATGTTTTGGAACAGGATATCCATTGTTGTGTCCACACCGGCCTCTGTTTTGAGTTCACCGGCAATGTCGGTGTAAATCGCCGCTAGTTTATCTCCGGTTGGTGCATGATAGTATTTTCCTCCAGTGCTCTCCGCGAGAATACGAAGTGTTTCTTTCCCATTGCCTGAAATCCCATCTTTAAACGAAATAGAATAAATTGTGACATTATGGTTGATGGCATACACACTCATATTTTGTTCAGCTGAAGACAGAGAAGCATCGTTAAACTTGTAGTAATCAATGCAATCAGTTCTCCAATCATCACCAAGCCAAGCATAATCATAAATCCTATTGTCATATGTCCAAAATCCTGTGTATGACCCCCTTTTAAGCGGATCACCATAGTAGTTGTAATCACCGTCTGATAGGAGAATCACTGCCCTAACCGCATCAGTATGTTGAATTCCAACAAACTCCTTTATCGCCAGATACAACCCATACCGCATCGACGTCCCTCCGTTTGCGACAAGGTTATCAACAGCAGTATTCACCACATCCCGATCATCTGAGAATTTAAGATTCACACTGGCATCGCTCCCAAACGAGGCAAGCCCCACCTGGTCCCTCACCGTCATCTCACTATTAAAGACTTTCAGCGCACTTTTCATTGAAGACATCCGACTGGGACTATCATCTAGCATACTCGTGGATCTATCCGCACAAAGCATCACATCAATCGGATCAGGATACAGTGCCCACCCATCACCCACCAGCCGGATGGTCACATCCACAGGATCTCCCACCTCAACCGTTGCCGGGTCAACCTCAGTCTCTACCCGGAGATAGGGATAGTTCTTCCACTCGAGATCAATCTTTCGTGTCTTCCCGCCCCACATAGCCACAACCGTACATGAATCTGTTGCAGTCTCACTATAATTCACATCACTAATGTCGGTTGTAAAAGCCCCGGGGGTAAAGTGTATCATGGCAATACCATCCCCGTCAGTAATTGCGTTTGACGGTTCAGGAAGGGACGGGACATCAACCTGCGCTGAAGAATATCCTGAAATTGGCGGCAAAATAAAGAACGTGACCTCTTCTCCTGCAACGCCATTTCCGCTCTCATCAGTAACTTTCGCAAGGACATCTGCACCCGTTGCGGTTATCACATCAGCAGACGGCATTGATTGTGGATTTGCCGTCAGAAGTATCTCTGCAGGGGAGGTATTTGTAAAACGGACCACCTGATCTACAGCAACGGAAACATTCTCCACTGCATGTGCATGGATAGTGTATGTACCCATCCAGTCAAAAGGACCGAAGGAGAACATGATCTGACCATCACTGTTCGTCCGCTGGGTAAACGCATTACCAATGATATCATCAATAAAATACACGGTCTGGTTTCCGGACGGGTTTCCGTACTGGTCAAACAGGTTGTATGTCAGATAAAATTTGGATTCGCCATCTGCCTGAATATACGGTGGGTCGTCCACATTCGGATTTGGATCTACAGAGACCGTTATTGCATACGGAGCACCATCCGCAAGAGCGGTAATGGTCAGCCATTTGTCATTCAGGGCTTCATCCGGCACGATATGGATCAGATATTTCGGTCCGGCTTCAGTTCCTGTCTTAAATGTCGCAACAACGGAACCATCTGCTGTGACAGGCACATCCACAGAACCTGCATCATATCCGCTGCCATCATCATAAAATCCTGAATCCGCATATGATGTGGTCGTGAATGTCACTCCCTCAGGCGTGCCACCGGTTGCATCCTCGTAGAGACTGGTGACCGTATTGCCATATGCGTCCTCCATCGTCATTGTGATGTCCATTGCCGTGTCAAGGGTGACTTCACTATCAAATGCGATGTTCTGGATCTTCATTGGCGTGTTATGATCAATCGGCTGAGATATATTCAGGGAATAATCATAATCAATCTCATCTGCGGTGTAATTGATCTGCACCTTTATCGGTGCATTTCCGGCCGTATTCTTTGATGCAAAAAAGACAGCCCTATAGGGCGCTCCGGTGTCATACCCACCTGCCACATCACCATACGTATCCTTCTCAACTGAGGTAAACCTCACAAAATGGATATCCGGCGACCCACTACCGACATAGGTTACATTGATCGTCGACGTGATGTCGCTCCCTGCGACAAGCCATCCGTTGTTATCATGCAAATCTGCAGGATTCCCATCATCGATGATAAAATCGATAGAGATATCCGTGTCCGTAATTGGACCTGCCGATGCAGCGATTGGAAGTATCCCCACAATAACTCCAAACACCAGCAGAATCCGTAATGAATTCCACATCTATTTCCCCCCCAACTATACTGATTCTCAAAGGAAACGGGCACATCAGTAACCCACAACATAGTCTGATTATTCTATTTCAGAACGATATATTTAAACCTAGAGAAAATGGTACTTTTGAAAAAAAGGAGAGAACGGGGTCAGAGATGCCGGGTTTTGGGAGGACGTTTGCCCCGCCGTTTCAGAGAAACATTTCCCCGTTTCAGGTAAAATACTGCTCCCACAATAATTATACCAAAAATTAAAACATAGAACAGAGGATTAAAAGGTTTATTCATCTCAATATCAAGCGTTATTTCTGTGGCACCCAGAGGGATTTCCCGAGTGACTTCACCTGACGTATACCCCTCCTTCTGGACGGTAATTCGATAGACCACATGGCTTTGCAAAGGTGTTGTAAATGTGCCATCCGCTTTCGTTATACCAAGATATATATCATTGGCAGAAACACTGGCTCCGGAAATCGACTTAAATTCGCTATCATGCACCGTGATCGTAACGGCAGTATCTGCATAATTTAATTCAATGATAACATCCTGCAGTGCATCATCGGCTGTTATCGTTTTTGAGACCGTGGTAAACCCATCTTTCGCTGTCTGGATTTCATGCTGACCGGCATTAAGGTATACAATGCCCGTTCTCCCATAGTCACTCGTTGTGCCGGAATTTTTGCCATCAATGAGAATTGTTGCTCCTCCGACAGGCATCTTATCAACACCATACACAGAGACTGTTACAGGATAGAGAGTCTTTGAAAGTTCGGCTCTATACACCAGCATATCACTTGCAATATAAACATCATCTGAATAGGCAAGGTATTCGTCTCCGGTGATCCGGATGGTGTGAGACCGTTCCCGTTCAACAAATGAAGTGACCTTCCCCTCGTCACTTGTTTCACCAAAGAAGATACCATCAATATAAACATCCACACCGGAAAGAGGGGCCCCAGTCTCCTGATCTTCCACTTCAACAATAAATACATCATCACGAATGAGACGATAGTCTACTGCTTTGGCGGTATTTTCCACTTCAACTGTCTTATAGAGAGGATCATAATTGATTGCACGGACCTCCACGTTGTAGATTGCGCCTGCTTTTACATTAAAAGAAGCAACACCCCCACTCCCGGTGTTGACACTATTGACATACTCCTCTCCGGTCACTTTAACCAGTGCATCAGGAACAGGTTCCAGGGTGTCTGCATCATAGACCGTAACCGTCAGAACAGTTGCCTGCCGGGACATCTCCGCACGGATACTGGTTTGTGTTTCAGAGAGCAGTGACTGCCATTGAATATACCCCGTCTTCTCCAGACCCAAACGGAATGATTCGCCGAGACCATGTTCATATATATACTGGCCGGCCGAATTTGTCTCCCCCTCGTATAACCCGTTTACATATATCTTGACACCTGAAATCGGACTGCCGGATGTATCATCTACTGCGGTAACTGTCAGAATGACGGCCTGCCCGAAACCACAGAGTGCACCAAGCAGAAGCAATACAGAAACGGTGCGGAACCAGTTCATAAAAGAAAATATTATATTACTATAATTTAGTCCATTCGGTCGAGTTCAATGGAATCCTGGGGGATTCTGTCAAGCAGCATCCCCTCCACCACCACCGGATACAGGCGGCGAGCCTCCTCAAGGGCCCGATCAAGGTGTTCCTGACTTTCTGCATATATCGTATAAATGGTCTCGCCTTTCCTCAGCTGTGTCCCAACTTTTGCATTACAGTAGATTCCTGCCCCCTTATCATGCGGTGCGCCTGCAAGACGGGCAACGGTAATAAGGCCGGTATTATTGAGGCTGACCACATAGCCGGATACCGGAGATGGTATAGCTGCAGAATATTTTCCGGGGAGGATATCTGACGAATGGACATCTGATTTACCACCCTGAACTGCGATAATTTCATGGAATTTTTTCAGCGCCGCACCGGAAGAGAGGAGGGAGCGTGCCATTTCTTCTCCCCCGTTGCGTTGCGCTTTCCCTGCCATCTCAAGCAGAATACCTGAGATTGCAACACTTTTTTCAATGAGTGAATTAGGGGTTTTTGCCCCTTCCAAAACAGAGAGTGCCTCTGCCACCTCAAGATTCGGTCCGATGGCACGCCCTACCGGTGAATCTCCATAGGTAACAGCACACTCCACCTGCATGCCCAGACGACTGCCTATCTCGATGAAATCCTGTGCCAGCCGACGGGCATCCTGCATGGTGTGCACCTTGGTTGTGGGCCCGACCGGGATGTCTATCACCACCATCTCAGCCCCGACAGCAAACTTCTTTGCCATGACACTTGCGATCATCTGCCCACGTTCGTCTATCTTGAAGGGATATTCCACCCGGATGATGAGATCATCTGCCGGTGCAATATTTGTCGAGCCGCCCCACACAATCACCCCCCCTGCCTGATTGGTCATTTTCTGTACTTCTTCTGCACTAAAATTGATGGGGGCAAGGACTTCCATTAAGTCTGCTGTGCCTCCCGCACCGGTGATAGCACGGGAACTCGTTTTCGGTATGGTGAGGCCCGCTGCAGCGATGATGGGTACCACAAGGAGGGTAATCTTGTTGCCCGGGACACCACCGATTGAGTGTTTGTCCACCACCGGGTGGGTGGCAAACTCAATCCGTTCACCAGTCTCCACCATTGCACGAGTGAGTGACTCAACCTCATCAAGGTCCATTCCATTGATGTAGCTCGCAGTAACAAATGCGGTGATCTCATTCAGAGAAAGGTTCTCATTCACCATATCACGGACAATTGTCATCATCTCTTCAGCAGTGAGACGGCCTTTGTCCATCTTTTTGCGGATAAACCGAATTGAGGACGGAGGAACCGCCGTGTGCACCTCAACCGTATCCCCATCACTGAGACCCAGATCAGAACACGTCACATTGTAGAGGGCAACAGTCCCGGAAGTAAGGATTGATGTCGTAATGTCAACGACCATAGGGGCAGATTTTCCTGTTTCCGGATGGATAACACGGAGACGGTCACCGTCAAAGACTCCGAGGCGGCGTGCATCCTCTTCATGGATAACCCCCCCACGGCCAGCAATATCAACACGTTGTACTAAAAGCTGCATATCGTTCACCTGACAGAAAGACGCCTCTGCCATCAGTTTCAACTAAGAGAGAATTGCAGGGACAGGATTATAATACTACCTGATTGCAGCGAGTGTGAACTGCCTTCAGAGCAAAGAATACCACAAAAGAATCAGAAAAGGACACAGCCACCTGAAGTGCTGCTTCAAAAAAAAAGATTTGGATTAATTTAGTCCTTGCGGGCAATGAGAGCTGCTACAGCGCCAAGGCCAATGAGAGAAACAAGAACACCAAATCCAGGTGTTGCTGTTGCTTCAGGGGTAGGAACTGCGGTTGGGACCGGGGTAGCGGTTGGCTGTGCGGTCTCGACCGGAGTTACGGTTGGCTGTGCGGTTGGCTCTGCCTTCAGAACATTGAATGTCTGGGTTGCAGTCTGACCTGCTTCGATTCCCTCAACGGTAACAATGTACTCGTCAGGAGTGAATGAAGATGCGTCAACTGCGAATTCCCAGGTGTTCATGCCGTCTTTGTCACCTGCGGTAACAAGGACAGTGCCGGATGAACCGGAGAATGCACCACTCTGACTCTTGTCAGTTGGCTTGAATGAGGAAGAGGTTGCTTCAACAATCAGGCTGTCGCCAACTGCAAGGTTGGTGGTACCGGAGATGGTGAAGGTCTCGCCGACATACTGGTCGCCAATTGCATCGATCATGATCCAGGGTTCCTCAATCATGAAGGTGAGCTTGTAGTAGGTATCATCGATGTCCGGGCTGTCCATTGCAGCGACAAGTGCGGTTGCTGCATCTGATCCCTGAAGACTACCAGTGCCTTCGAGGATGAAGAGAGGATTAAGGACAAATGGATCAAGAACTGGGCGGTAGACGTAAGTCACACCACCAGCTACGACGGTATCAAGGTCAAACTGGTCATTGTACATCGGGTGCTGAACAACAACGAAGTACTGGCCTGCTGCAAGAGTATCGGTGCCTGTGAACTTGTATTCAAATGCTCCGTTATCTTCAACGGTCTCAGTCTGACGGTTAACTAAGTTCTTACCAAGAATCCAGATTGCAATACCGGGTGTAGGGTCTCCCTCTGCATTACCGGTGATATACAGGTCATCGCCTCTGGCAACTGTTGCTGAGGAGGTGGTTGCTGTTACAAAAGGCTTCTTGATGACAATGGATGCAGTTGAATAGATCGCATTGTTTGCGCCAAGGTCATCCTTGTTGGTTGGTGTGGTTACTGCATAGATAGTGTATGTACCTGCATCGAGGTTTACACCTGCAGTGCCCCACTTGTATTCCCAGGTGTCGTCTGTCTCAACAGTCACGGACCCCCATGATCCTGCTGCAACATTGCTGTCAAGCGTACCGCCTGTGACAACTCCATCCTTCGGGTTAGTAATTGGTGCACCCTTGGATTTCAGGTTTGGACCGGTAATAAAGAGCCAGGTGTCATCACTGTCAGTGTTTGTTCCGGAGATAACAATCTCCTCACCGATGTAGTATGAACTGTCACCGGATGCGGTAACTGTGACGTCTCCCTTTTCAACCTTTACCTTGACAGTGTCATAGGTTGGGCTGAATGCTCCAACAGGAGCCTGGTAGTAGTCGGTCCGAATGGTGTAGGTCTGGTCTTTGGTGGTGTCATCAGTGCCGAAACCAACAGTGCGGGTACCGGAGCTGGATAACTTAACCATTGCAAAGTAGTCACCAGATGGTGCTGGAACCGCACAAACATCAGCTCCGACATTTGGGGTTGCACCTGCAGTTCCGGAGAACCGGTATGCTGCTGCAAGAGCGGAAGTAACGGTGACTCCGTTCTGGTTTGCTTTGATGTACGGAACAGTGTCAGGTGCGCTGATACTGCTGGTACCCTTTACCCAGAGAACGTAGTTCTCGTTAGGGCGTCCGGAAATGGTGATTGCAAAGTCGTTGTTGCGGACAACAGTGTCCTTGTTTGACTCGATCTTTACATCGTCTTTCCCTATGTCAAGGGTCTTTACTGCTGTCTTGGTGACACCAGTGATAGTACCTACGTTGTCCTTTGCATTGTTCAGGTTAACCTGTGCGTAGAACGTGTAGACACCAGACTTGTACTGTGCTGATTCAAGATCCCAGTTAGGAACAGCAATTCCACTAGCTGCAGTGGAGTCAGGCAGGAAGAACTGAGAGCTTGTTGGAACAAGACCAGTGAGCCCACTAATTGCGCCTGTACCAGCGTTTTCGACAAGTGCAGTGTAGGTAGTGCCTTCTGAGTCAACGACTACAACTTTAATATCAGTGTTCTGGCCCGCAAGTGCTGGGCGCTGGTTAATTACCTGATACAGGTTGCTGTCAAGACGGAAAACCATTGAGGTACCGGTCTTAACGACGCGCTCGTTTGTCATGTCCTCACCAGTGACGGTATTGTATACCTTCACATCAATTGAGGGCATCTGGACGTTCATAGCAACGACGCCAAGACTGCCTGCTTCGTACCAGTTACCTGTGCGGGTCTGGAACGTTGCGGGATCAATAACTTCACTTCCAGCACCCTGTAAGGTATAGGTTGCTGAAGGGGAAGCGAGCTTTGGATCGTCACCTGCTGCAAACCACTCAAGAGTGGTTACGCCTGCAGTGGTTGTTAGGGTGAGGCTTTCCTCACCAACAAATACGACTCCGCCCGCAGGAACAACGGTCAAATCTGCTGCTGCTGGTGCAACTGCGAGAAATGCCAATGCTACAAGGGCAAGGAGTATAACACTAATTTTTGCTTTCATTCATAGCCTCCATACGATTAAGTTGAGGAACAGCATGGGATTTCGTCAAAAGACGAAAAACGATTCACTTTGCTCCATACTCCGAACGACGGAATATACCACAATATTTGACAAACACTTAATATATCCTTTGTGGTTGAACCCCTTTTGAGAAATGGATAAGACGGCGAAATAGTCCACCAAAACTCAAATTTTAGGGTTATTTCACTACCAATGACCATCTGAACAGAATGTATCCACCCCGCAACACATCAGGAGATAGATAAACGACCATTGAAATAAATGGTCGAAACCGTTCCAAACTACGCGCCAAAAAACAGACAGACCACATACATACGAACCACTCCCCAATGAACAACCCCACACCATACGACAAAATCGTTAAATTAATTACCTGAAAGATACTATTCTGTAGAGCAACACTATGTATTGCACAGTCCGGTAGTGTAGCGGTCAATCATGCGAGGCCCTGGATCTTGCGACAGCAGTTCGAATCTGCTCCGGACTATCATTCTTCTTTTCGACATTCTTGCACTATGGAGTGACAGGTAGAAATTTTTTCACGTATAAATAAAATTTACAGCTATGTAGTAATTCTTTGACATAATTGCGATCGGAAATATAGTATATCAATTAACCGGATTTATTTTGACCATTATTAAAACAGAGACTAATCTGCCCATAACCAGACCATATCATCCGTGATGAAAAACACATGTGCTGTTTGCCCCTTAAACGACAGGTTACGATTAACACCAGTTTAGAACACATTACGAAATCTGCAGCCAAATAGAGGCCAAATACCACACTATGCCCCCCAGAGCCACAGAAATATATACCTACACAGAAGCCCGGAGTGACCAGTTCTCAGCCGAGACGGCCTATACATCCTCCCAAAAAACACCTCAATTAAAACCCCAGATTAATCGACAATCTATCGAATTTTAAGCAAATAAAAGGCATTGCGACCATATTTTTTCGAGAGAAAAAGAGACCAAAAAATACGTTCACTCCACCCTTTAATTCTTCAACGAGCAGAACCAAAGGGCCACACACAATGGAGAAAATATTCCCGACATCCACACACTCATCAGGGAACTAAAAATACCACCAGGAATTATGATCACTACCCCAAAAAGATCCGCCCAAACGAGAGATCATCCATTCACGCCAGAAACGCTGCCAGAATACCACTGAGAAAAATTCCGTCAAACGTTCCCGCACCCCCAATACTCACCATCGGTGCGCCGATTTTATCCAGATGGCGCCAGTTTAAGAGATCTGCACCAATTAATGTGCCCATTGTGCCGCTTGCAAACGCAATGGGTGGAGCAGCCAGCGGATCGCCAAAGGATAATACAATACCACAAATAAGAGCACAGAGCGGAGGAATATAAATGGGAGTGGCAATACCCATCCCGGGAACAACCTTTGCCACACTATGGGTAATACCTGCCACAAGGAGAATTCCCGCACACCCCCCCAGAATAACTCCAAAAGGTGCCGGGAAGAAGGCTGGTGATGAAAGTATATAGTATACCAGATAGAGCACGACCAAAAGCGGGATTATTACACCACCCACATTGACAGCAACAGTAGTGTCCGGGCCATCATGCATCGCATATGCCCTGCCAAAGCGATCTCTGAACTGATATGCCCGGTTTCGCACACCTGCTATCCGCGTTACCGGGATATTGATGAAACTCCCGATAACAGAGGCAATAATTAAAACGAAAATTTCCCCACCTGAGAATCCAAGACTTCGGAATGCACCTCCGATGATCCCAAGGAAGAGCAGCGGAAGAAAAAGCAGAACCAGCAATATCAGGATAAAGATGAGAACAAAGGAGAAGGGATTGAAATAATACTGCCTCATTCTCCGGATGCCCCCTTATTTCCCTATGCCTCTTTTACACAGAGCATGCAGGTATGGTCCTTATGGAATGGATCCAGCGTACCGGACCAGGTGATCGTAAGACCCATCTCACGAAGTGACATGCGAGTCTCTTCTGCAATCTCCTCAGAAGGTCTCCGGACATCCACACTCCGTGCCTTCAGCATTAGGATCGCTATTCCACCTTTTTTAAGGAAGGGCAGGTTCTTTCGAAGGATATCTGCCTGATTCGGCTGTGCCACATCCTGATAGATCATATCCACCGCCTCCACAAAGCAGCCATAAACCTCCGGGCGGTTTGCGTCCCCCATAATGGGCACAAGATTCAATCTGCGGCGTGCCACTTCAATAAGGTCCTGCATCGGACGGGGAGCAAATTCAACGGCATATACCGTCTCAACATAATCTGCCACATGAGAAACCGTCGTACCGTTTGCCGCACCCAGGTACAGCACCCGCATGTCAGATGACAAATCCAGTGGGGCACCGTTGAGAATTGCTGCAGGAAATTTGCTGCGGTGAGGATCCCATACCCGACATCCATTTAGCATCCGCTCGCCATAGACACCGCCTTCTCCCTCCGATACAATTGTCCCACGTATTACCTTCATTCCTTCTCACCCACCGTATCAATTCTCTCCTGAGCTTTTTCAATGAATGCCGGATCCAGTTCTCCACGATAATAGTCAATCTTCGCTGCAATCGCAAGTTTTCCCGCAACCGCACGCGACACTTTTCCCCTCACATTGCGGGGAGCATTATGCACCCGGCGATGCTGGAAGATGATACCATGTTTGGGCGGGGGGCTCCCTGCCCTGAGATGAGAAAAAAGCGCTCCTTCTGCACCCAGCACCTGAATCGTTGACGCGGGCATACCGGCAAGGACAGAGAGTCCGCCGGCACGTTCCATCAACCGTGCTGCCACAAGACCCCCTACAAGATTACTACAGTTGGGCATCACCGCATCGGTCCGCTTAGAAACATCATGCATCAGGGCGACACGATGATCAGACAGAGCATCTATCTCACCACATATACGCCCCAGAGGACCTTTCTCCTTCTTTATCACACCAATCATCCGCTTCGCACTCAATGACTTGTACTTGCGGGAAAACCCGGGTTTTTTAACGAGATACCATTCTACTGCCTTTTCAGTCAGAAGATTAACCACCTCATCAATCTCATCGAGCATCCGTACCATCTGAATAAGTTCAGCGTCACCTTCACTGAACGCCGCGACAATCTTACGCCGGGCATCCCGGATAGTAACATTACGCAGCTTTGCAAGATACTCCTCGCGATCTGCAAAAAAACCGCAGTCACAGGCCTCCTTCACAGAGACCGGAACAAAGCCGGTATCCACCTTTCCCCGTATCGTATCACACCGCTCCAGGATTCTGTCTTCATCACCCTGAGCGGGCGTACATACACCGTCGTCAATGTCACCGAACCAGTAGCTGCGCATCTACCTTACCATTGCATATCCGCACTAATAAAGGGGTTGGAGAAGACGGCCCCCTGACACAAACCGGCTTAAGGCCAGACCGCAATACCTGTTCCACCGGAGAATATCCATGATCGTTGCTGCAGTACTGTTTTTTGTGTTTGGCATGGCACTCCTTGTCAAAGGGGCCGACTATTTTGTGAAAGGAGGAGGCGGCCTTGCGGCACGCTATGGCGTATCCTCAGCCACCATCGGATTTACCGTCATTGCATTCGGCACCTCACTCCCGGAATTTGTGGTGAGTGTCAATGCCATCATCTCCGGCAACTCAGATGTTGCACTCGGCAATGTACTGGGCAGCAATATTGCAAATATCGCCCTTGTACTCGCACTCTGTGCAATCATCAGCCCCGCCATGTTCATGAGTGGACCGTCCGGCAAAGGCCGGGTGGAAAATGAAACTATACTCATGATCGCTGCGACAGTCTTCTTTGCTCTGCTGGCAGTGACGGGGGAATTGACACGACTCTCGGGAATACTAATGCTTGCAGGATTCTGCGTCGTCCTCTATATTACATGGAAAAAACTTGGCACTGAACCTGTGGAACGCATTGAAGTACACGGAAAAATGGACTGGGTGCTGACCGCAGGCGGTCTTGTAGCAGTCATTATCGGATCCCAGCTGGTTCTTGATGGCGCAATCACCATTGCTGAGGCATTTGGAATCCCCGAGTTTGTCATCGGCATGACCATCGTTGCGTTCGGCACATCTCTCCCGGAACTTGCCACTTCCCTTGTTGCCATCCTGCGTGGCGATCTTGGCATCTCGGCAGGCAACCTGATGGGAAGCAATATATTCAACCTCCTTCTCGTCCTCGGTACCGGTGCCATCATCCGCCCTATACCCATTCCCGCATATACCGATGTCATCATTGTGCTGCTCTTCTCCCTTGCGGTTATCCCGATTGTGAAAGGAAAACCCCACGTTATCCGGGCATGGGCTTCATTTCTTGTGGTTGCCTACTTTGCCTACGTAATAGCCCTCTATGTCATGTACTAAAAAACAGAAGAACTGAAACCACACCATTTTTTTTCAGGCTTTTCAGCCATGCATACTATATTTTTACGAAATCAATCACTTTGTCAACTCTCACTTTCTCTTGGTCTATTCTAAAAACGGGAAAACTAAAAAATGAAAAACGCATGCTTCATGCTCACTTCAAAGAATCTCGAGGGAAAAGAGAATCACAGGCACCATTATTGCACCCATGCACGTGACACGCCTGACATTGACGAGGGACGGGATAAGTCCGACCAGAGTGGCACACACCAAAATTACCATGCCAAATACCCCTGTCAGAAGGAAGGCCAATACCGTGACCACACCTATCACCATATAGCTCATCGCCCGCACAGGAATTCCCCCCAGAAACTGTGCACCCCGCCCGCAGAGAATCGTAATAACAAAACCACAGAGTGCAGCGGCCACACCACCAGCCAGTATGAGCAGAGGGGAGGGCATACCAATGGTGTCCAGAACGACCATCACCCCGTTTCGCATCCGCCCCAGTGCGATGAGTGCCGCAAGACCAAGGAAAGCATTCGCCGTGTTCGCCGCACTGGTTGCAATGATGTACCCCTTCCCTTCACTCCCTGCCTGAAAGAGCGGCGAAAGGAGGGCATTTGCCGTTGCATTGGAGAGACCCGGCAACCATCCGACCACAGCACCTGCGAGAGTGCCCATACCCGCGTGCCAGGCAATACTGCGGGCCCCGGTGGACGGGTCGGAACGCACCTGCTTTGGCATAACCCCGCCGGATGCACGAAGCAGAACGGAAATACCAAACAGTCCGGTCAAAAGCGGCATCAGGACAGACGAAACACCGGAGGTATGGGAGATAAGCCATGCATAGCGAAAGGCAAATATCCCCAGAATCCCGGAGAGAAGAAAAACCACAGCAGACCATTCTGGTGATTCTGAACTGAGTATGAGAAGCCCCGCAACAAGGATGAGGATGATACCCAGCCACCAGTCAATAGTGGACTGCAGACTAGGCAGAAAGAACATGAAGACCGCAAAAAGCGGCATCACCATCACGACCGATACTGCACTCCCCATAGCAGAGAGGCGAACAGCTTCTTCCCCGTGTCCCTGCATACAGAGGGCATGCGCCGGGAGAACAGAGATAGCAGTATCTGCATCCGGTACACCAAAAAATGTGCTCGGCACACAGTCAGTAAAGGTATGAACCACGAGTGCACTGAAAAGTGCAATGCCCACTGCCGGTGCACCGAGGACGGCAAGAAGCCCGCTTTCGGCTGCCACCAATATACCTGCCATGGTATTGGCATGGATGCCCGGGATGAGGCCACTTATCGTACCAAGAATCGTGCCAATGAGAATACCTGCGATGATCTCTGTTGCCACAAATAATCTGTGGTATGTAGTGAAGGAAAAAAGATCCGAAACACAAAAAGCAATGATACCTCAGGATGCATACATATACTAACATGAAGATTGCAATCACCAGGCTTCCGGAGAAGGCAGGCTCGGACCAGCCACTTTGCCGGGAATTCGGCCATGAATGCCTCATCGTCTCTCCCATGAAGGCACAGATGTATGAAGATGCCGTGAAGGCCTTTGTCACTGCCGCAAATGAGGAGACCTATGACTGCATCTTCTTCACGAGTGCCCTTCCTGCCCGTCTCATCGGGCCACTCCTGAAGACGGCGGCACGTATCATCGCAATAGGCCCCCAGACAGCAGAGTATCTGGCAGAGGGAGGAATCACCTCTGAAATTCTCCCATCCCATTATTCACGGGATTTTGTGCCCTATCTCGGGGACTGGGTAGCAGGAAAGAAGATCGGCATCCCCCGCGCTGATGTTCCAAACCCCGTCCTTCTGGATGCCATCACTGACGCAGGAGGACTTGCATGTGAGTTACCAGTCTATTCGCTGGAACCCACAAATGTACATCTTGATACCACAGATGCAGATGCAATTCTCTTCACAAGCGCCAACTCCTACACATATGCCAAATACCAGAAAGATGGTCTTCTCCCCATGGCAATAGGTGAGATCACAGCAGACCGGATGAGAGAGGACGGAACAGAACCCGTTGTTGTCGGGAACGGAACGCTGACGGGGACTCTTGCGGCACTGAATCACTATCTGGAAGAGAATGGAAATACATCTGCTGAACTCGGTATTGACATACCACGCGGAGGCATCATTGCCGTGGACAAACCGCGGGGACCATCCAGCCACGAAGTGGCCGCATGGGTTCGGGATATGCTGGGCATGCCCTGTGGTCATGGCGGGACACTCGACCCGGATGTATCCGGTGTTCTCCTCGTCATGATCGGCAGATCTGCCCGTCTGGCACCAGTGATTCTTAGTCATGAGAAGGAGTACATTGCCCTCCTGCGGCTCCATGGGGACGCAACGGAAGAACAGATCCGGGAGACAGCGAGAGAATTTGTCGGAAAGAACTACCAGCGCCCGCCCCTGAAAAGTGCCGTCGCCCGGGCACTCCGTATCCGGACGATGTACGAGATAGACGTGCTCGGTATCGATGGTAGGGACGTGCTCCTCCGTGTCCGCTGCGAAGCAGGCACCTACATCCGGTCCCTCTGCCGGCATATCGGGTTTGCCATCGGCACCGGCGGCCAGATGGTCGAACTCCGGCGGATACGGTCAGGAGGATATGACGAATCCATGTGCTGTTCCCTGCATGCACTCCGGGATGCGGTAGAACAGGCAAAGAACGGAAACTCAAAAGAACTCTCCTCATACATACGGACACCGGAGTCAGTGCTGGAAGGTATCCCAACTGTCACCATCCGTGACACCGCGGTAGATGCTCTCTGTCACGGTGCATCCCTTGCGGGAGTAGGTGTCACAGCCACAGATTCCTTCAAAAAAGATTCAGAAGTTGCTGTGATGACCGCACAGGGCGAACTGGTCTGCATCGGCACTGCTACAGTACCCTCAGACACGATTGTCCCCGGTGAAACGGGCATCGTCATCCGGCCAAAGATGGTCATCATGCAGGCGGGCACCTATCCAAAAGGCTGGGTCACAAAACCTCCTGCACCGAGACCAAAGAAAAAAGCATCGCCCACCTCCCGGACAGAGGAGAGGGAGGTAAAAGTGGAAAAAAAGAATGTCTCACCCAATATTCAGAAATCGTTACACCCCGGTCCAAAGAAACGTCCGGGTAACAGCAAAGAATACCTGAATAACAGCAAAAACGGCAGGAGAAGGGATCTGGTGGATAAACCAGCCAAGGGGAAGGGAAGCGGGAAAAAGGGACAGAGCAAATATGGCGGGAGCAAATCAATCCAGCGAAAGAAGGGAACCCGCTGAAAACAGGTTCAAATCCCTTTCAAAACACATCCCACTCATTTTTTCAGGATTATCATTTTTGTCAGGCCAGATATTCTACCAAAGATATTGAATCCGGTGCCATCCATGATATATTTTAATCTATACACTAAAATGGAGCAGACAAACGTTTTGTGATTTTAAGTGAAAATCACCCTGTTGAATTTCGGAAACAGTGATAGTGCCTCCCGGCATATCCACCTCCTGCCCATCCTTTCCTCACCCTTTCTCCACCCTTTCTCCACCCTTTCTCCACCCTTTCTCCACCCTTTCTCCACCCTTTCTCCACCCTTTCTCCACCCTCTTTAAGTCCCTTTTTTAGGGAATATACACGTAAATCTGCCGTATTTTTTTTATTTTTTGATTTGATCAAAAATACGCACATAATGACGCTTATTTCCAAAATAAACGAATTATTAGAGACTATTAAGAGGCAGTCATTCGCAAATATTTACCGAGGATGGATAGATACCGTTCCAACTGAGAAAGGCCTGCTACGTGCTTCTGTGTGGATGCATATTTCCGGAGCAAAAATGCGTCTGATGTGAAATCCAGGCTATTTTTTAGATCATATGTTGAAATTATCCAAAATTGACATGAATGAAACACCCCATCCACTGGAAAGAAAAAAAGGAAAACAGATCCAGTGTGTACCCCACGACAATATGCGCACCCAATGCTGCCCCCTCCAAAAAAAACCATTCTATGGCTCGTTTTGGTAGAAATACATCAGTAGAAAACCCATAGCATTAAGAAACGTTGTCCCGAATATAGTAAGGCAGCAGTACGCTGTGCTGAGGTAGTCTAGTCTGGTAGGGCGCAGGCCTGGAAAGCCTGTGGGGACTTTCCCCTCGGGAGTTCAAATCTCCCCCTCAGCGTAATAGTCTTTTTCTGTCCACTTTGTGTTTCCCAATTCACTGGCATCTAAATTAAATTTTGAAAATACGGCGTATTTCAGACATATCCCCACACCACATAAGAGAGAAAGGAAAGGGCTGATGCGCCTCCTTACACAATAATAACAAATGCCTTCTTCTCAGCACCACACCGTGGGCACACCCACGTGTCGGGCAGTTCTTCAAACGGAGTATTCGGCGCGATGCCCTGAGTATGATCCCCTGATTCCGGGAGATAGACATACCCACATTTCGTACATTTATACTGCTGCATGACCCAGAAATGCCCGGCAGAGCATATATATGTTCTGAGGAACGGGAGGAAGAGAAGAAAGAAACAGAAGATTTCAGAAAGGAAACGAATCACCCCCTTATCGCATTCTGCAGAACAATCATCATACAAACACGAGCATTTTGACTCACTAAATGGCAAACAGTGTTCTGCTGCAATCAATTATTACTCACAAAAACTTCACTGAAATCGCCCTCCTCCAAGGACAAAATATACGTAATATCTGCACAGGCATTACACGTCAACACCCATTATTTCATGGGAAACCATACATTACAGCCATGAGTACGCCTGTCCCCTTCACTGAACTGCACCAGAGAATGATACGGTTCAGAGACATAATGGACATAAAAGAGCCAGATTGGGAATGTGTGGTGATATTCAGCAATATCAACCTCTACTACTTCACAGGAACCATGCAGGATGGCATGCTCCTCATCCCCCGGAACAGCGAACCCGTATTCCGGGTCAGAAGCAGTTATGAACGGGCCTGTGACGAATCGGAATTCCCACGAATTGCACCGATGCAAAGCTACCGTGACGCAGTGCAGGATCTCCCCGTTATGCCCATAACCCTCCACCTGGAGACAGAGGTTGTACCACTGGCCCTTCTCGAACGGTTCCGCAAACATTTCCCGGTCAAAACCATCCTCGCGGCAGATTCCCATCTCGCTGCAGTAAGAGCGGTGAAAAGTCCGTATGAACTTAACCTGATGGAAAAAGCAGGGAAGATTCACCAGAAAGTGCTGGAAGAACGGGTACCCGAACTTCTCAGGAAAGGTATGAGCGAAGCTGAGTTTGCCTCACTCCTTTACCCGGCATTCATTGAAGAAGGACACCACGGAATTGTCCGGTTTGGTATGTTTGACACCGAGATCGTCATGGGGCAGATAGCGTTTGGAGAGAGCAGCCTCTACCCCACTGCATTCAACGGCCCGGGAGGCTGTTATGGCCTCTGCCCGGCAGTCCCGCTGCTTGGCAGCAGGGAACGAACATTAGAGGACGGCGATCTGGTCTTTGTCGATACCGGATGTGGAGTTGAAGGCTATCATACTGACAAGACGATGAATTATGTATTCGGGAAGGCCCTCCCGGACAACGCTATAGAGGCACACTACCAGTGCGTCGAAATTCAGGAAAGAATGGCGGCAATGCTCATACCCGGTGCCATCCCTTCAGAAATATACCAGACCATCACCAAATCCCTCTCCCCCGAATTTCAGGAAAATTTCATGGGATTTGGAAACCGCCGTGTAAACTTCCTCGGCCACGGGGTGGGCCTTCTCATTGACGAACAACCGGTTATTGCCCGGGGCTTTGACGACCCAATCCAGGAAGGTATGGTATTCGCCCTTGAACCAAAGAAAGGAATACCCGGTGTTGGCATGGTGGGAACAGAGAACACCTTTGTCGTCACCCCTGCAGGCGGACGATGCCTCACCGGTACTACCAGGGGACTTCTGCCAGTGGCACTCCAATGACCGGCCAACAAAGATAGACACCATTCATTTTTTGCCCTCACATATCTTCGGGATCTCCGGGAGAGCCACCACAATTATATACCCCGCGACCATATTCCGGGATCATTCACGGCAGCATAGAGCGCCGGAACAGAAGGTGAATGAAATGGAAGAAGGTCCACGAGGAGCAATCCTCCAGCGCGATAAACAATCCTATGCAATTATCCCCCGTACACCTGCAGGAATGGTCAGTCCGGAACATCTGGAGAGTATCATCAAGGTGGTGCGGCGCTACGAAATCCCGATTATTAAGATCACATCCGGTCAGAGGATGGTGCTTGTTGGTATCAAAGAAGAAGATGTGGAGAAAATTTGGAACGAACTCGGGATGACCGTTGGTGAAGCAACAGCTCCCTGTGTTCATTATGTTCAGGCATGCCCCGGCACAGCAGTTTGCAAATACGGCCTGCAGGATTCACTGGGTCTCGGACTTGAACTTGAGGAGATGCATCTCGATATGCATCTGCCGGCAAAACTAAAGATGGGTGTCTCAGGCTGTCCACGGTGCTGTGGCGAGAGTTACATGAGAGACATCGGAGTGTTGGGCACCGGAAAGGGATGGACGGTCATATTTGGTGGCAACTCCGGCGGAAGGCCACGTATAGGAGACGTTGTTGCAAAAGGTCTCTCTGCAGATGAAGTAAAAGATCTTGTGAAACGACTTGTTACGTATTACCGGGATACAGCAAATCCGGGCGAAAGAACCGCACGTTTTGTCGAACGGATTGGCATGGAAAAAATTGAAAGCGATGTGCTCTCACAGGTGCCATATATCCCTCTTGCAGATCTCAACCTGAAATAGACCAGAAATCAGGCCTGATTTCCGGGATACTTTTTTTACACAAAAATGAGAGGAGGAGAATCCTTTTCATTCACAGAACAATCAGAACAACGCATTTACCTATACCCATCACCGCCCGTGAAAAACACACCATTCTCCAGTCATCCACCCATAAAATGGAGTGATACCAGTCACATAGCTGTCTTTGTGACTCCCGTCTCCAGAACATTCCGTGCATAGAAAAAGACAGGAAGGGCGATGCACTGCATCACCGCCATAAAGCCGATGACAAGCGGAATCGAAATCTCATAGGCCCAGCCAAGAAAAATACTTCCCGCAAACCATGACGCTCCATATATTGTATTGAAAATGCCGTACGCCATCCCCCGTTTCGAGACTGCAGTGTAGTCTGCAACCGCTGCTCTGAGAATCGTCTCCTGAATACCCATGACAGAACCCCAGAGGAGAGCTGCCAGAAGGGCCGAGGAATATGAGGTGCCAAAAGCAAAGAAGGGAATAATTATACTCAGAACTGGTGCCACACCAAGGATGATGAGCCCGTGGCGATCATACAGCCGTCCGGCTACAAGCGCCACCACTGCATCTGCCCCCATCGCTATTGCATAGAAGAGCGGGATCTGGGCATACGGGACAATCTCAGTTGATGAATAATGAAATGCAATCAGGGGAAAAACAGCAAACCCCACCATCGTCAGTGCAGTAAATATTCCATAAGGCACCAGTGCCCGGGAGGAGAGAATTGGCCCTGAAGTGCCTGACGCCAATTCCATCTCTTCCGGCACCGGCGCCTTCATCCGGGTGATACACAGTGCAGCCATCATCAGAACAAAGGGAACGACAAGAAGCACAAAACCGCCCCGGTAATCCCCCTGCATCAAAAATACTGCAGAAAAAATAAGCGGCCCTGTGATGGCCCCCACCTGATCCATCGCCTCATGAATAGCAAACCCCCACCCTCTTCCAACAGACACCGTCACATTGGAGAGAATAGCGTCCTTGGCGGGTGCCCGGATACCTTTCCCCATCCGTTCAATGATATAAAGAACAGCGGCAATTTCCCATGAGCCGGCGAGAGCGAGAAACGGGACTGCAATAAGCATTCCGTACCCGATAAAGGTCAGTGTCCAATAATGACGGGTGGAGTCGGCAATATATCCGGAGACAAGACGCAGACCATACCCGATAAATTCCCCAAAACCTGCGACAAATGCGACCACGAATGCACTTCCGCCAAGTATGTAGATGTACGGGCCCGCCACACTCCGTGCCCCTTCATAAATCATATCCCCAAAAAGAGATACAATACCAAAGAGAAGGATAACTGCATATGCTCTCCGCCTGCTTGCTGCTGAAAGAGGAGAAACAGAACCCATCAGTGAGAATTTCATACGCCATAGATAATCAACCAATGGGTAATACGGATGAAACAAACCAGACAGGACATAAACACATCCGCCACAGATCCCTGTTCTTTTTCTAACTCCCCCTGTCAGGAAATAAGCTGCTCAAAACCCATGTATTCCATATCACAGAACAATCTCACACAAAAACACGACATACGGGGTGCAGGCCCAATACCCCCCATCTGTCCACCTCAGGAGACCTGCAACACGCGCGTTTTCACCACATCATTCTGCTACCGGTGAGTTATCACTCATCCGGATAGGAACGAACATCCTTTCCGGGCTTCATCGCCGGGCATTGCGCACGATGACAAAAAATCCAGCATTCTCACCACCAAACCATTTATGTACACTAAGCAGGAATAAGAGACAGGGAGGACCTTCCCACGCAGAAACCACAAATAAAAATATCAACGCATTCTGTCCGGGCACAAGATCTGTGGCAGAGAGGCATCCTTTTCATTGTTATTATCATGGCATCTGCTGTTTTCAGCTGTGGATGCATGAATGACACAGTACCCGTTACGCCTGTAGGTGGAGAGATTAATTCCTCAGCACCCCTTTCTGTTGCTGTCACCATCCCACCGTACCAGGAGTTTGCAGAAGCAATCGGAGGAAAACGGGTTGAGGTCATGGTCATGGTACCACCCGGTGCAAGCCCACACACCTACGAACCTACACCCGGACAGCTGAGGGCGCTTTCAAAGACACCGCTGTATCTCGCAGTGGGGACCGGCATCGAATTTGAAGATTCCTGGATGGATAGCCTCACCTCAGTCAACCGCGACATGCAGGTCGTCGATACATCTCTCGGCATCACTTTGTTAAGCACAGAAACAGAGGACACCGCAACAGCAGACGATACTATTCGCTATGACCCCCATGTATGGCTTTCACCCGCAAACGCACGCATCATCGCTCGCAATATTGCCGATGCCTATATCGCGTATGCACCTCGTGACGCCGCATATTTTGAGGCACAGTTTAAAACATACGATGAAAATCTCGCCAGCCTTGATGAAGGAATTAAAGATACCTTCGCAGGAACCGCTAAAAATACGGTGCTTGTCTACCATCCGGCATGGGGATATTATGCCGACCAGTATGAACTTGACATGACATCGGTTGAAGAGGACGGAAAAGAACCCTCACCAGCCTCGCTCAAAGCAATCATCACATCAGCAGAGGAGGCAGGCATCCCGGTAATATTTGCATCACCGGAGTCACCAACCCGTAATGCCGAAGCCATCGCAGATGAAATCGGGGGGAGTGTTGTCTATATCAGTCCCCTCGCAGAAAATTACACAGAAAATCTGGTGGAAGTCACCGATGCATTCAGGAAATGGGCAGTATGAGCACGAAGACGCCAGTTATCGAAGTAGAACACGTAAATCTTGGGCAGAACGGCCATTTAGTCCTGGAAGACATCAGTCTGACAATCAATGAACACGAATTCCATGCGATCATCGGCCCCAACGGCGGCGGGAAGACCACACTTTTAAAAGTAATCCTCGGCCTCATCCGCCCGGATTCCGGCACAGTCAGGGTGATGGGCGGCACTCCACATGAAATGCGGGTACATCTCGGCTATGTGCCCCAGTTTCGGACATTTGACTTTCAGTTCCCGATCTCAGTGCAGGAGATGGTAATATCCGGTCGTCTTGGCCACCTCACGAGTCCGTTCCGGCGTTTTTCACAGGAAGACACGGATGCCGCAACAGAGGCCATGGAGACGATGCAGATAACCCACCTGAAAGACCGTCCCATCCATGACATATCCGGTGGTGAACGCCAGCGGGCAATCATTGCCCGTGCCCTTGCCGGAAAACCCTCTGTTCTCCTTCTCGATGAACCAACCGTCTATGTGGACAGCCCGACAGCAGTACGATTCTACGATATTCTCAGCCAGTTACGGGAAACAATGACCATTGTCCTCGTCACCCACGACATCAGTGCCCTCTCACCGGATGTCACTAACATCTCATGTGTCAACTGCCGCCTCTTTACCCACCACGACAACCAGATAACCGATGATATGATTGCAGGTGCCTATCCCTGCCCGGTGGAACTCATCGCCCATGGCGTCCCGCACCGGGTCGTCCCGGACCATGATAACCGGGTATTCGGAGGCCGTAAATGATTGAAGCACTTGGATTTGAATTCTTCCGGAACGCCCTCATCGCAGGATTCCTTGCAAGCATTGCCTGTGGTGTCATCGGCAGTTTTGTCGTCGTCAAACGCATGGCGGCCCTTGCAGGCGGCATCTCCCATGCGGCATTCGGCGGCATCGGTCTGGGGTATTTTTTAGGGATTGACCCGCTTGCGGGTGCAGCGGCGGTTGCACTCGGCACCTCTGCTGCCACCGCATGGATTCGGATGAAGGCACACCAACACCTCGACACCCTCGTGGGTGCAGTTTGGGCTACCGGCATGGCGGCAGGTATCCTCTTCATCTACATCACTCCCGGATTTGCTCCTGATCTCTTCAGCTACCTCTTTGGGAATATTCTCCTCGTCCCCCGCGAGACACTCCTCGTGATGGCTATTCTTACCGCAGGCATCTGTGGCATCGTAGCCATCCTCTATCCCCGTCTCGTTGCTGTCACTTTTGACGAAGAGTATGCATCAGTGATGGACCTGCACCCGGACAGGATCATGGTCATCCTCCTGCTTTTGACCGGCCTCACGGTCGTGATGCTCATCCAGATTGTGGGAATCATCCTTGTCATCGCCCTCCTGACGCTCCCCGCCGCAACCGCACGGCTCTTTTCACACAGCATGAAAGAACTGATTGTCGGTGCGTCTCTTCTCGGCATCGTCTTCACCACCACAGGCATCTGGCTCTCCTATGCTTTCGACATCCCGTCCGGTGCAACAATTGTGATTGTGAGTGCGTGCGTCTACTTTGGAGCGCTCCCCCTGCAAAGCCGAATAATGAGCCGCAGGGAATCTGCCTGAATACAAACCAATGAATGCTCTGCAGCGGAGAATCTGAATCTCTGAAAAAAAGAGAAAGAAGAACGATCAGGGTGCCTGCATAAACCAGACAGACACTGTGCCGTCTTCTGCATATAATGTCAGGTCATTCCCACTGACCTGATATGAGACTGCTCCCTCCAGTGCTGCCAGATACCCGCTCTCCTGATCCATCACACCTGCAGGGGTTTCACAATACATCAGGGTAAGTCCCAATGGACCAATTGAGAGAGAATTACCATCTTTTGTATATGAGCCAAAATAGCTGTTGCACCCGGCATCCCCGGTCACCTGACCATCCACCCCAAAGATCGCAGTCACGTTTGTGCTATCCAGTGCGGATACGGCATTCCCGTCCGCATCCTGATACGAGACCATGTGCCATTCACCTGTTGTGATTTTGGGTTGTGCCACAGCGTAGGCCAGAAGAATGCTTCCGTCAACATCCCGCAGGGTGAGTGTCCCTGGCCCCCGTTCAAACGTTGCCACCTCACCCAAGAGGGTAAGGTAACGGGATTCTTGTTCCATTGTCTCTGCAGGTGATTCACAATACATCTTTGTCGAACCCACAGGACCAATGGATACCTCCATGCCACTCACAGAATAGGACGCAAAATAATTGTTGCAGCCAGCACTGCCGGTCACCTGCCCATCCTCACCGAATAATGCCGAGATGGTAGTCTGCGCTGCAGGGGAAACCACACCCCCCTGACCATTGTTATACCCGGTCAGCTCCCAGTCCTCTCCCTGAGGTGTTGAGACATACTGCCTGAATACTGCCATCCGCAGACCATCTGCATCCATGAGGGTCAGGTCACCCGGATCAACACGATAGGAGGCAGCAGCCTGCACAGCCGCAAGGTACGCACCCTCCTGATCCATCACACCCTCAGGATCCATACAATACATCTCAGTCATGGCGAGAGGCCCGATTGTGATGGCATCGCCGGTCACCGTATATGTTCCGGAATAACTGTTGCACCCGGAATTTCCGGAAATCTGATTACTTTCGCTGAACGTGGCTGTGACAGAGGTTCCGTCTTCAACAGATACAAAGCCCCACAATCCATTATTGTAGCCAGTGAGCATCCATTCCGTCCCGTTCAGTTCCGTCTCAACCGCATGGAAAATAAGAATCTCCTGCCCGGCTGAATCAGTGAATGTGAGTTTTTCATCAGACATGGTGTATCCGGCTATTGCACCAAGGAGTGACAGGTAGCGAGCCTCCTGCTCCATGACACCTGTTCCGTCACAATACATCACTGTCACCACCGGCAGATCCAACGAGATCGTCTGCCCGTCAGTGACATATGCCGCATTGTACATGTTGCAGCCGGACGACCCTTTCACATACCCATCTGCGAACTCTGCGGTGACCGGTGCTGTGGCAAGGGGTTCTGCCATGGCCCCATCTATATTCATATACTCATCCAGCATCCAGACTGTTCCGGTCAGATCTCCCCCTCCCGTTGCCGGCTCCTGTGTACATCCACAACAGAAGGAGACAACGAGGATAAAGAGAACTGCCCCCACAGCCACTACACCTCTTTTCATATGCCCCTAGATCACACCCGGACAATATATATTCTATGGTGAAAACGAGTAAACACTGGTTTGTGCGTTTGTTCACCCCTGCAACTGCGGTGCACAACTCGTATCACTTTGGAAAAATCCCGGCATCTGGCTAAGCAACGCATAAATTACCCCCAAAGGGCCTGCACCTTGGTAAAACACATCCACACAGAAGCCCGGAGTGGGATATTCTCAGCCGGAGGCAACCTATACGTCCCCCAAAAATATCCAACAATAGCAACCCCATAGTATTCCACAATAAATCGCCATTTTAGCAAATAAAAGGCATTACAACCGTGTTTTTCCTGCAGTTAAGATGAGCAAAAAATACGTCCATTTTGCCTCCCAATTCCCCAACGGAGGAGGTCAAAATGGGTGGATAGAGGGTTGCAAAAAACAGCGGTGGGGCAGGAGTTCCCGTTTCCAATATTTATTTGACTGGGTTTACACACATACACATGTTTTCTTTCGCTTCGCAGCATTTCTAAAGAGCCGGAAATAAAAAAAGAGTCAGGATTATTGTTCCAAACACGCCCGGCCCAGTTCAAAAGCCCGGATATTGGTTTCAACTGTCTTCGGCGGCACACACCGGGAGATGGCCTCTCTGAGTGCCTCAACACTCAGCGGCAGCGCGTGAGACGCTGCACCAAGCATCACCACATTCTGTGCGAGAATTGTGCCGGCCTCAACAGCGAGACCAGCCGCATCAATCGCTGTACATGAGACATCCCCCAGACGTTCCATAATCTCATCTGTTGTTGGCACCTCTGCGCCGTCAGTGAAGGCTGACGTCGGTATAACAACTGCATCACTGGTGATGATAGTACCACCAGTCTTGAGGAAATGACGGTACCGGAGTGCCTCTAAGAGATCAAACGAGATGATGAGATCTGCAGTACCCGGCGAAATGAGGGGTCCATAGACACCGCCGATCCGGATATGTGTCTCAACAGACCCTCCGCGCTGTGCCATACCATGTGTCTCTGCGCCACGAACCGACACCCCGGCAACCAGACATGCCTCACCCAGTATGTTTGAGGCAAGAATGGTCCCCTGACCACCGACTCCGACAATAAGGACATCAAAGGATTCTTTCATTGTTTACCTCCCTTATGAATTGCCCCCGCGGGACAGATGTCAGCACAAACTGAACAACCACTGCAGAGGCTCGTAATAACCGCCTTCCCGTCATGGAATTCAATTGCCGGGCACCCAAACTTCACACAGAGTCCACAGCCGGTACAGATCTCCGGGTCTACCACATATGGTTTTCGGCGGATGCCCTCACGGCGTGCGGCAATCACACATGGCTGCCGGGCAACGATCACCTTCACACCCTCACGGTCCTTTGCGGTCTGCAGTGCCTGCATTAGACCGGTGAGATCATAGGAACTGACCGTCTCAACCCATGGTGCGCCAACTGAACGGCATATCGCCTCAATAGAAACCGGAGGAGAGGCAACCCCGGTGGCAGTCACCCCTGTATTTGGGTTGGGCTGGTGGCCGGTCATCGCCGTGATACGATTATCGAGAATAACCACTGTCATATTGGCACCATTGTATACCGCATTCAAAAGACCCTGAATACCGGTGTGCAGGAAGGTCGAGTCCCCGATGGTGCATACCACCGGCCGCATCTCACCGGAATGTGCGATGCCACTTCCGACCGTGATGGACGCGCCCATGCAGATGGTTGTATCCACCATGCCGAGCTGAATACCCAGAGTATAACAGCCGATGTCACTCGGGAAGATACCATCTTTAAACACTTTTTTCATCGCATAGAAGACCGCACGATGTCCACATCCAGCGCAGAGAAGTGGTGGGCGGGCAGGGATTCCTTCTTCAGGGGGTACCACAGGATATGTCTTTGTGGGAGCGAATCCTGCCGATGTCATCGCCTGCGCTACTGCAGCAGGAGATAGTTCACCTTCAAACGGAAGGTGACCGTCCATCTTTCCGTGCACCACAGTTGTTGTCGCTGCCATGCGGACGGCCTCTTCAATTACCGGCGAAAGTTCCTCGATGACAAGCACCGTCTCATGCTGGTCCACAAACGCTTTGAGCCATGCAGCATCTATAGGATAGGCACCGATCTTTGCAAACGATACGTCGTCAGAGATCAATTCTTCTGCATAGGAGGCCGCAATTCCACCACTGATGATGGCAGTTGTTCCGCGCACCTCTGCAGTGTTGAACCCTCTATCAACGAACATCTCCGCAATGGCCGGCTGTTTTTCGTTGAGCTTTTTGTGCAGCACCCGCGTATGTTTCGGAATTACCACATACTGCTGTGGGTTGCGCTCAAAGGATCCGATTCGGTGTCCGGTGCCCGGAACATCCGGTTCAACATCACTTTTTGAGTGGCATATGCGCGTTGTCGGCCGGAAGAGCACTGGCAAACCCACTTCTTCTGAAATCGCAAAAGCCGCTCTCATCATCGAATGCGCCTCGCGGACACTTGCAGGGTCCAGGCACGGAATCTTTGCAAAGAGGGCATACCGCCTGCTATCCTGTTCATTCTGCGAACTGTGGGCATACGGGTCATCAGCAGAGAGAATCACAAACCCACCGGTGACACCAGTGTAGGCACTGGTGAGAAGCGGATCTGCTGCCACATTGAGCCCGACATGCTTCATCGTGACAAGAGAACGGATACCCGTCCATGCCGCGGCAAGGGCATTTTCAAAGGCAACTTTCTCATTTACTGACCATTCAACGTAGAAATCACGGTCTTTCTGATGGCGGAGATAGTCTATTACTTCTGATGAAGGAGTCCCGGGGTACCCGCTCGCAAAGTCAATCTCTGCTTCCAGGCACGCCTGGGCAATCACCTCATTCCCCAGCATATATCGAATATTCATACCTGACAAAAGGTATGAGAAAACAGGGTTTATACTATTCTGATCCGCTGCGCCACCAGTCACTTCACAAAGACAGGGGCAAGACTCCGGAAACAAAACAAAACGCTTAATTACCTCACTATCCCATCTAATTAGGTAATTCTACGAGTGGGCCCGTAGCATAGTTGGTGGTGCACCCGGCTGATAACCGGGAGGTCGTGCGTTCGAGTCGCACCGGGCCCATATTCTTTATTTTTTTGATGATGAGAGTCATCCGGTTCATTTCATTTCCTTAATAAGGAGCGCCTCACAATACAGTGTATGGACACACGACAGATAGCAGCTGTCTTCATCGCTGGTATTGCAGTCTTCGTATATCTTGCAATCATCGGGATGTTTTTTGCAAGCATCGGTGTTATGATCATACTGATCGTCGGCATGACTGCCTACCTTACCATGATTGGAAAAAAGATCGGCGAAATTCCCGAGCTGACAGCAAAGCTCAGCCCGAATGCAAAAAACATTATTATTAGAAACTCAGGTAACACCAGTGCCATACAAATTCATGTTGCAGTTGTTCCGCTCGATATTGAATATGATATTTCTGAAATTCCTGCAGATGAGGAACATACCCATTCTCTCGATGCTATGATCCGTGAAGCAAGGGTTGTCATCACATGGAAAGACAACGACGGGCATGCATTCAGCCATGAAAGCCAAATTTCAGCTCTTGGCAAAGGAGAAGACGATTTCCTTAAACCCATGTTTCCGATGTTTGATATCAAAAAATAATCCGGCTGATATTATCACCCTTTTTTTGTCAAACTTTTTCTCATCCGGTTTTTTATTTTGAACGCTTTAAAAAAAGGGGGTGTAAAAATCCACCCAAGGTTACGGATACGTATGAAATTTCTCTCCGTCATACCAGAATATTCTGATACCAGTGGGTTGGGCAGGGGGCAGGTGGGCTATACATCAGGTATACTCCTGCTGGTATTTTCCAAAAGATAATGGATTATCAGGGTATCTGACTCTTTACCATTTACCGGTATTCTGCTCATTTATTTAGCAGATCCTTCTCCACAGACAGATGAATTAAGTCCGGAACCTGTCATATTCCCTCCTTCACAGCAGATCACAGTCCCTTCCGACATACACTCATCATGAATATCTGCCATCAGTGCGCGGACTTCAGCCATATCACCCAATTCAAAGGCGGTGCGGAGAGCAGTCACATCAATATCCTGTTCTTCAAACATGCTGATGTGTCCCCCCACCTGCTCTACACGTTTTCTCTCACCGAGGCGGTCCCCGCCAGGGCCATATTCACCAGCACAGATCTCATCAACGATATCATCTACGCTCTGGAAGTGCTGACCGTCATCACTATCAGAGAAGTTTGTATCGCAGAGGTCACCCATTAATGCATGGACCGCGACCATGTCGCCTGATTCAAGCGTAGCGCGGATTTCCGTTACGTCAATGTCCTGCTCTTCAAAAACTGAAAGAACTTCCATAACATGCTGAACGGGATCAGCAATACCATCTGTCGCAGGAGCACTGCCTGTACTCATGTTAATCCCCGATGCTCCCACCGGGAAGATAAGGAGAGCAGAAAGACATAGTGTCACTGCAATGCCCGCCAATAGTATCTTAGAATGCTTAATCATCTGGATTCACCTTATATTTCTTTGAATGGTGCAGAAGACCGCCCCTGGCAGTCCCCGCTCCCTTTGAATACATCCACCCGGTCAGGTATAAATGATCAAAATAGGAATGATTTCACTGAAGAACCGGATGGTTGCATACTGCAAATCAGGAGAATACAACAAATATTCAGAAATCCGGAACAGACAACATGTCAGGAGACTTTGCTGACGTGCAGATTCATGGTGTACCCACTTCATTCAGGTGATGTGAGGCATTATACCAATATGCCGGAAAATAAAGAGCATACGCACCACTCTGAAGGCATGAATAATGTATGAAGAAAAGTGTGCATCACAAGAATATTGACGGGGAGCATCTATTCAGCCGCGGAAGAACATATCTTATGCGATCGTCAATTGAGGGAAAAAAGACTCACCACCCTTATCTGTCAATCTTTTTTCAGACGTATATCTCTTTCATTGCTGAATTCATTTTTAACAAAAATGATTCCCTCCAGTAGTTCAGAGAGAGTGGCACCTATTCGGCATGCCAAAAATATTTGTTTTCGGGAATACTCATGCTGCAGTTGGATTGGTTTTGTTTGGTAAACATCAGGCACTGCAGGCAGGTTGTCCCGGAATATGAAGAATCCGGGCACCCATCTTAATTGGTATGCCCAAATCACTCATCATTCACTCAGTTGACGCCTGTCCCTGGTATTTGTATCCGGACCCAATGCCCTGCCCTTCAGGCATTGCAAGACGATTCTCCATTAACTGATCACATGTCTGGTTGCGAATCTGGTCACATGTCCGGTCACATGTCCGGTCGCGAATCTGGTCAAATGTCTGATCACACGTCTGATCACGTGTCCGGTCGCGAATCTGGTCAAATGTCTGATCACACGTCTGGTCACATGTCTGGTCACAATCGCCGACGCAGTCTGTAGCAGGGCCATTGCCTGCACCCATTCCCATCCCGGCACTCACCGGAGAGATGACGAATGCAACCAGGCAGAGCATCCCAACAAGGCCTGCCAATAGTTTCTTATAACTCATTTTCATCTAAAACACTCCTCTTTCGTTACAGCGGATGCGGGACTGGCCGCCAGAAGCGACCCCCCACTCTCTAAATACATTCACCCGGTCAGGTATAAATGATCAAAATGGGAATGTTCCCACCGGAGAACCAGATTGTTCCATACATCAAAACAAACGATAAAATAGAAGAAAATAGTCATACACCGTTTTCGGCGTCCGACGGATATGCATTCCCTGCTGCATCCAGTGCGTGTATCAATTCTTCTGCTGATGGGTAACGGTCATCAGGATTTTTCTCCAGACATCGGAGAATGAGCTCATCCAACGGCTGCAGAGAAGGATTGAATGCAGAAGGTGCCCGGGGAATACTCTCCAGAATCGCAGATGTCATCTCAGCCACACCAGTCTCAGAGAACGGACGAACACCGGTCACACATTCATAGAACACCACACCGACGCCATAGACATCAGTGCGTTCATCAGGTGACCCGAAACGGGTGGGGGCAACCTGCTCCGGCGCTGCATAGTTCAGTGAAAAACCAAATGTGGTTGTTTCATGCCCATCCGTAAGGAGAGTCCCAAGTCCCCAGTCAGAAATTTTTGGCACACCATCACTCGTAATGAGAATGTTCTGGGGTTTGATATCACGATGAATAATGCCGTTGGAATGGGCATATGCAATGCCTTCTGCAATGCCACGGATAATCCCCACTGCCCCCGCAGGTTCCAACGGGAGGGACTTCTCTGCAAGCGACCCCGGCAGATACTCCATCTCGACAAAGGGCACCGGCAGGATATTCACGGAAAAAAGGGTCACAATGTTCGGATGGGACAGACGTTCCCAGATGCGCATCTCTTTTAAGAACATCTTCCCGGTCACCTCATCAAAACTGATGGGGACTTTCACCGCAACCTCCTCTCCGTCAATACGCCTTTTTGCACAAAAAACCCGTGCAACACCTCCTTTCCCTACAAATCTGACATCCTGATAGCGCTCAGTAAGTGGCAGCGGAAAATATGTCGAACCCAGTGATCCGTCCATCACCGTTGTCTCATTGGGAAACGACTGGTTGTACCACGACGATGTCATGGCAACCGTCTCATCAGCATCACCAACCGCATCTACATCATGGGCAACATTTCTTCTGTGCCGTTTCCCTGCAATACCCCGGTACAGCAATGCTCCACCCACAGCTGCCAGAATACCCACGACGACGAACAGCAGAACCGGATTTATCCCGTTCCGGTTCAGAAACTGAAGAAATTGATTTCCCTCATTCGTACGGGATACCCCCTGTGGTGTCTGAGTTATCCGGGTTGGTTCCTTAACTTCAGAAATAGTCTCATTTACATCATTTGTCTCATTTACATCATTCAGCTGGAGAATAACAGGCAGGGAACCCTGTTGACCGTCTGCATAACCCCACAAAATAACTGTTGTATTGTCGGAGAGGAGACCTCGCCGCATTGCGCCCATCGAATCCATATCACCCGTCCGATTGTTTACACCCGGCATCATCCGGTGGGTGGCTTCGGGCGTGGGAGCACCATCATCTGGTGGGGAATTATTTCCTGCGATCAGGTTCACCACATTCCCATGTCCCCCTCCATCAGACATATCACTGACAACTGCCGCACAGGTGCCGGTACACATAACGGCGACAAGTATGATAGCCAACACATAAATGAACCAGAAACCGGGGGATAATCCTTCAGAGTGCCTCAAATCTCCGTTACCTCTCCAACTCCTGTGTATCTCCCAAAATAAAACGAAAACGTGCGCCCTTCATGCCCCGTGCAAGTTCAAGGACATCTCCATCTTTCAACGGATGCGGGGCACCCGGAATGACCTGCACATCATTGATATACGAACCGCTGGTGCTTCTGCAGTCCTCATACATCCATCCCGAATCACTTTTCCTGATAATTCCATGGGGCTTTGAAACACGGGTCACCGCATCATACCGCCGGGAAAGGACAATTTTTGCATCCGGGCGGGCGGGTGTGGCAGGGATATATGTAGCAGGGAAATCAGGCCCATCCGTTTCACGAACGGGAATATCAGAAGCATCGGCCCGTCCCATATGAATTTCCCCATCAGTAAGGGGGAAGACAACGACCACCTCAGTCTCTTCCGGCATCACAAGAACAGGTGCATCACCCGCATACTCAATGGCAACCATCCGGCGTGTCTCCTCCGCTTTTTTTGCAAAGGCGCCACCTGCAATTCTTACATCGATGTTACTGAAGATGCCCAGATTTCTGATAACCATCTCTATCCCCCCCGAAACGAGTGAATATTTCCAGACGGGAAGGGCACCTTTGGAAGTACACCGACCAATGCCAGCTTCTTTTTTCACAACACCGGTATTCAGGAGTTTGACCATATGCTTTTTTGTATTCTCATAGCTTGTCCCAATGTGACCGGAAATTTCCCGGAGATCCATCGGTCCTGCTTCCAGCACCTTCACGATCCTCAGGCGTGTCGGATTTGAGAGCGCATTCAGGTAGAGAGAGAGGTCATCATAGCATTCCGGATCATTTGCCGCAACCACTGTCTCATTCATCAAATCGTTATCCTGCATTTCATCACTCCTCTTCCCTTTCCCCGTCATATGCCTGAATAATGACAAACACACTGGGTTTCCCATTATCCCTGCAATGGATGGCAATCAGTGAGTCTTCACTCGCCTTCCACCTGCCGATACCAAAACAAGACCCGCATATACAAAAAGCAAAGGGGACACATCCTCAATAGCTTCCCGATAAACATGCCTGTGGATGGAGATGCATCTGAAGAAGATGTACCCCGGAAGGCCTATAATACTATACAGCGGAAAACGTTCCGAGATGGAACCAGGTGGTTCCATACATACGCCCCCTACACCTGCCAATAGAATCAACTGCTCCTTTTTGCACAAAAAAAGGCAACAAAATTATTAATATATTTTAGTTTTAGATGTCTTTTTCTTCTGCAAGAAGAAATTCAAGGACTTTTCCCATTGCTTCATGCAGGCCGGATTCATCCTTTGCATACTGCTGCACAGCCTTATAGAGCATCACTGCCGCTTCGAAACCATACAGGGCAATCGCATCATCTGCTGAAAGTTCTTTCTGGTACACATCAATTATAAATCCATCACTGCTATACATCAGTTCAGAGAAGATACCATCCTCTCCCAGCACAAGATACTGGTTATCAACCTTTTTTGTGCTGTCATCCGGGCGATAAGGCAGAGGATCTGTCTTTCCCAAAATCAGCATTTTCTGGTCAAAGTAGACGGTGTCATAGAGTTCTCCCTTTCCGTCCTGTTTTCCCCTGAGCATCATCAAGAGGCCCGCTGTGGGAACAATCGCTGCAGCATCTGCTGTAAGACGTGAAATGAGTGCCTCAACGTTCTCATGAATCTCCGGGGAGAGGGCATCGACCCCTTCTGTACTCTTCTTCGCACAGGCAATTGCTGCCTGAAACCCTTCTTCAATCTTCTCCAGATCGCATGAACCCTGCATATGGAATCGTTATGCAAAAATAGGTATTAACTCTTCGCAAAGATTGAACCAATGGAAAATAAAGGAGTCATTACAAAAAAGGGAGAGATAATTCAGACAGGTTCTGCCAGCAGGTAATGGCGATGGTGCCCCGTCACCTTCACCTGAAGACGGGTTCCCAACGGGAACTCTTCTTTGATAACAATATTCTGGTAGGTGGCATCCCGTGCAATAACCGACCCGGATTTCCTCTGCTCTGTGACTAAAACAGGCAGTTCACGCCCAATCCAGCGGAGATTCCCCTCATCATAAATGCGGTCGGTGAGATGAGTCAGTGCACGTGACCGTTCCTTTTTAACCCAGTCGGGAAGGTCGTGAAGGAGAGCAGCAGGTGTCCCATCGCGGACAGAAAAACGGGTAATATTCACCTTGGTCGGGCGCACCCGGTCAAGCATCTCCAGGGTCTCATCAAACTCGCGGCACCCCTCAGTGGGAAATCCTGCAATGATGTCTGTTGAAACACGTACATCGGGTATTTCTGCACGGAATGCTGCTACCACCGCTTCAAACACTGCTGACGTATATCCCCTGTTCATTGACGCGAGGACGGCATCAGACCCCGACTGCACCGGCAGATGCACAAATCCGAAGATCTTCTCATGCACAAATGCGGGTGCAAGGCGGTCAATGATACGACCGGCTGTCGCAGGATTCATCATCCCTACACGAAGACGGAAATCACCCTTTGCACCGGCAATCTGCTCCAGCAGGTATGCAAGGTCCTGCCCAATATCCATACCCCAGGCACTCACATCCTGCCCGGTGAGCTGAATTTCATAAGCACCCTGTGCTGCCAGCCGTTCCACTTCAGCGACAATAGCTTCCGCAGAAAAACTCTTCAGCGGACCACGGGCCGCCCGGGTGATGCAGTAACTGCACGACCCGAGACAACCGGTGCCGGTCTGGACCACACCGGTGTGGGGGTCGGTCATCGCCCCCACTTCAGGGCATCTCGCATACATATCCTCCGGCAGAATAAGGTGCAGAGAGGGATCTGTTTCAAGCAAAAGGTCACGCTGGACTACCGGCATGCACCCGGTAACAACAATCTCCTTTCCAGCATATGAACAAATGCGGCGCAGCATCGTCCGTTCGGTTGCCCCCACAACCGTGCAGGTATTGATGATGATGCACTCTGCCTCTTCAGCCGGCACCTGTACACAACCCTGCCTCTCGGCAAGAGCGATTATCTTCTCAGTATCAGCATGATTGAACGTACAGCCATATGATTCGGCGTAGATTGTCTTATTTCGCAGGGTATCCATATCTGCTCCGTTTCATGGAATAATGTTTCACCGACAGGGAGATAATGATGAGGATTTTGCAGAATTAAGGACCTTTTTCATAATCAGACGATCTTCCCCTTCACCAAAGTATCCACAAACAGTCTCTGTGACCATATAGCCCAGTGACTCATACAGGGACCGGGCATGCTTGTTTTCCGGATGCACAGAGAGAGATAGTTCCCATATCCCCAAAGCTTCAAAACGTTCTTCAAGGGCCTTCATCAGGGCACGGCCAATCCCAAGGCCGCGGCGAGACGGCAGCACCCCGAGGCGGATGACCCATGCCACACCACCACCGGTGACCGGTGCACCGATGCTATATCCACAGACCACACCATCACAGACGGCGCAGAGAAACGTCGACCCGTACAGGGCACCTGCCTGCCGAACAAAAACCGCCCCATCATAGGATACAGTCTGCCCCTCTCCATTGAGGGCACAGACAGCGGCAAAGTCATCGTCTGTATACTGCCGGATTGAGACGCCAACATCTTCCATCATCCTCACCTTCATCCCCTAACCCTCACCGTGACCGGAAAGACAGAACAACATCCTGTTCACAGAGGGCATCGACAAGAACAAGAGCAAGCATACTCTCTGCGACAACCCCTATCCGTGGCACAATACAGGAGTCATGCCGACCCTTCACGGTGACGGTAGTATCCTTCAAATCCATCGTGACTGTCTGCTGCGGTTGTGCAATGGAAGGGGTCGGCTTCACCGCAATCCGTACTATGACAGGAGCACCGGTTGAGATACCGCCGAGAATACCGCCGGCATTGTTGGACGCATATCCCGCAGAGGTAATCGCGTCATTGTGGACCGAACCTCGCATCCGGGCCGCGGCAAAACCGGACCCAATTTCCACACCCTTCACCGCACCAATGGAGAGCATCGCGTGGGCAATCTCAGCATCGAGTTTACCGGCCACAGGTGCACCAAGCCCGGGCGGGCAACCGGTGGCAGTTACTTCCAGAATCCCACCCACAGAGTCATGTTCTTCTTTGGCCCGGAGGATTATCTCCTCAAAACGTTCCGGGTCAGACTCGCCGCCAATCTCGCAGATTCTGCTTTCAATATGGGTGCCCTGGCGGAGTAGCACCTGCATCGCAAGGGCGCCGGCCATCACCCGTGAAACAGTCTCCCGGCCCGAACTTCTGCCGCCGCCCCGATGATCACGGCATCCATATTTCTGGTGATAGGCAAGGTCAGCATGACCCGGCCGTGCAGTATCACGGAGGGTGTCATACGCACCACTCTGTGCGTCATGATTTCGGGTGATCATCGCCACCGGCATACCGGTTGTTTTTCCCTCAAAAATTCCAGAAAGAATCTCCACCTCATCCTGCTCCTGGCGAGGTGTGGAGAGAGGGCTTTTCCCCGGGCGTCGTCGCTCCATCAGAGGTTTCAGGTGTTCCATGCCAAAGGGTATCTGCGGAGGGCAGCCATCAACGACTACACCCAGCGCCGGCCCGTGGCTTTCGCCAAACACCGTACAACGAAAATATCGTCCAAACGTATTCATCCCAGTATCTCCCGTATCATCTCAGCATCTACAGTAATTCCCGTAAAGAGCCGCATCTGTTCCTGTGCCTGATATACAAACAGCTCTGTACCCTGGATACAGCGGCAGCCTGCTGCCCGTGCATTCCGAAGAAGTTCTGTCTCCGGTGGGGTATAGACGAGATCAAAGACGGTCTGGTGTGCCCGAAGGTCACCTTTACTGAGGACACTGCCACCACGTCCCTCCATACCCACCGGGGTTGCATTCACAATCACATCGGTCTTCTCCGGAACATATGCATCAGGCGTGCCATATTCACATCCAAAATGTCGGCCGATGCTTTGGGCCCGTTCCACCGTCCTGTTCAGCACAGTCACGTCCATCCCGATATCCTGCAGAGCATATACTGCAGCACGGGCAGCACCTCCGGCCCCGAATACCACCGCATGGCCGGACGGGATGTCTGCAAGCGGTTCCCGGATACCCATCCAGTCAGTATTTCCACCTACAAAACGGTCACCACACCGGACAACCGTATTCACCGCACCAATCTCCTGTGCATCTGCTGTTATCTCATCACAGTATTGCATGACATCTGATTTGAACGGAATGGTCACAGAAAGCCCTTTACACCCGGTTGCCCGGACCACCGCCATAATGGCACCGAGGTCGGGCCACTCGATACGGGTATAGACACCATCAACCCCACAGGTAGCAAAAAGGGCAGTGAAAAGTTCAGGACTCCTGCTATGCAGACAGGGATTGCCAATGACCGCAAAAATTCCATGCAGGGGCATCCCTTCCATTCCACAGAGGCAATCTTTGGTCATTTTCCATTCACCCCTCTCCATACGGGTCTGCTGAAGAAATGTGACAAATTCTCTGTATACCATACCTGACCGGCGTTCCTCTATACATGCCTGTATACGACTGACGACATCAGCATGTGAGAGACCACCGGTATCAATACAGAAGTCGGCTGCTCCCCGATAGAGTGGCAACCGGGCCTTCCTGACTGCGGCCACCTCTTCTGCATGGGAAAAGCCGGTTAACGGCGGGCGGGTGCTGCCTTCTGTCCGTGCTGCAAGGACAGCATCATCTGCGTCCAGAAACACGGTGAGGCTGCCAGCGCGAAGGAACTGCACATTTTTGCCGGAAAGGACAGCCCCGCCACCAGTTGCAACCACTGCTCCATCCACCGGCAATGCCCGAATGGCTGCATTTTCAGCAGATCGGAATGCGGATACTCCCCGTTCGGCAAAGATTGCAGGGATATCCATCCCCTCTGCCTTCTCCACCATCACATCAGTGTCGAAGAACCGGTAGCCCAAAGCCTCTGCAAGGAGGACACCCGTGGTTGTCTTTCCACTGCCCCGGGGACCTATGAGAACAAGTCTCACAGGATTCCCCCTTCCCGAAGTGCATCCCAGAATCCAGGATAGGATTTATTCACGCATTCCGGATGCATGATACCCACATCGCCTCGTTTCAGTGCAACCACGGCAGCACTCATCGCAGTCCTGTGATCATCCTCCGGGTCAATGAGACCACCACCCGGCAACCTCCCGGGAATGATGGTGACAGAATTGTCTGATACATTTGTCACCGCACCACCCAGGGCTGCAATATGAACCAGCGCAGCAATCCGGTCGCTCTCTTTTACCCGCAGGTTGTGAATGCCGGTGATAGTAGTCGGCCCGTCTGCAAAAGGGGCAACTGCTGCAAGCGTCAGGACAACATCCGGTGCATCTTCCATGGCGACGGTAATACCCCTTAGCCTGCCATCCGATGTGACCGTAACTGAACCCACTCCTTCCGTGACCCGACATCCCATCTCTGCAAGCAGGGTGAGAAATACCCGGTCACCCTGACAGGAGAGAGGATTCAGATGGGTAACCTCCACCGTCCCACCACAGACAGCAGCGATTGCAAAGAAATACGAGGCAGAGGTGTAGTCTCCCTCAACAGTATACTCTGCCGGATGATACCCACCCGGAGATACAGAGAAGTGACGGTATCCATCCCGTCCCACCGGAACACCGAAGGTTGCCATCACCTCTGCCGTGATATCAAGATAGGCCCGTGATGCAGGTTTGTCGGGAGTGGTGATCACTGTCTCCCTTTCCCCACATGGAGCCGTCATCAGTGCAGAAGAAAGGAACTGACTGCTCAGAGATGCGTCTATCTCCATCTTACCTCCCCGAAAAAACCCATCCACGCAGACCGGCGGGAACCCGAATTCCTTCAGGTATCGGATCTTCCCACCTGCACTATTCAGTGCATTCACCAGAGGGGCTACCGGCCGTGTCTGCATTCGCGGGCTCCCTGTCAGGCGTACAGGCCCATCTGCAAGAAGAGAGAGGGAGAGGAGCAATCGCATGGAGGTGCCGGAACTGCGGCAGTCGATGGTGCATCCGGGAGATACAGAAAAATTTCCCCCGGTGCCCTTTACCACCAGATCACCCGTGCCGGTGACGGTAATCTCTGCCCCTAGTTGTCTGAGAGCAGTGATGGTCACCATTGTGTCCTCTGACTCCAGCGGGTCATGAATAACCGATGTGCCATCCGCACATGCGGCTGCAATGAGGGCCCGGTGCGTGTAACTCTTTGAAGGCGGCGCAGTGATACATGCCCGAATTCCGGAGACTGCCAGGAGGTGGAGACTCATTTTTTTCCCTCCAGTCTGCCGTACCACCCAAGATCTTTGACGAGGGCCAGTTCCCCGACTGCCTCAAGCGCCTCCGGGAGACCGGGGCCAATCTCCACGTCAATAAAAAAAATATAATTCCCCATGGCCCGTTTGGATGGTCGTGACTCGATACGGGTGAGATTCAGACCGCACCGGTCAAACACTCCCAACAGTTCATACAGGAGTCCCGGACGGTCTGCACCAGGATCAATTATCAATGAACACTTGCCAGTCATTGGCCGGGTTTCGGGACGGTGTGCCGAGATGCGCAGAAACCGCGTAGTATTGTCTCTCGTGTTCTGGACACTGCGCTGCTGCAGAGGCAGCCCGGCCATACAGGCAGCGGTCTCTGTTGTAATGGCACCGGTGCCAGGATGAGAGGTGGCCATTGCAGCACTTGCACTGTTGCTCTCCGTATGGATGACCGGCACACCAAGACCTTCAGTGAACCGGAGACACTGATCATGTGCCTGCGGGTGAGCATAGATAGCAGTTATTTGATCTGCAGGCACAGCTGCTGCAAAATGGTGAACAACCGGGAGGTAGGCCTCACCGGTGATAAAAACCGGGGCACGAAACAGGCAATCCATCACCGGGCCGACTGCACCGGCGTCACTATTTTCCACCGGCACGATACCGTCACACTTTGCCTCTGTTACCGCCCGGAATACATCCGTTATGGTCGGAAAGAGGAAGATTTCATCATCAGTGAGGGCACGTGCCATCTCATGGCTAAACGTGCCTTCCGGCCCCAGACAACCAAGGATCATTTCTCCACCAGTCCCTGTATGAGCCGGTTCGTCGTCTCCATAGACGCAGGGATAACCGGTCCGAAGAATGCAGCATTTTCCTCGAAAAACGCTGCAAATCCTTTCGTATCATGGGTGCAGACAATTTCCTGCAGGCGTGCCGCGGCAGCAGAGAATGCCATCACCACTTCGCACACCTCGGGGTTGTCCTGGAGGATGGGGCCATAGAGGTCCACATCCTGCCCGAGGATTCTTCCGACAATCCCGGTCTCGATCTGGTATATCGGGCTCTGATAACGGAGCAGCATTTCCGGTGAAGCATCAATTTCACGCATAGTCTCTGCGACAACGAGCGTGGAGAAATGCATCAGACCCTGAATAACTGCTACCATCCGATCATGCTCAGGTGCTGTTGCAACCGTTACCCGTGCCCCCTGCCGGGAGAGGAGACCCATAATCTCATCCCCCGCAGCAGGCATGCATCGGGCGGGAACAGCAATCACCGTCTGACCGGCAAGTGACGATACCCCCGGCCCAAACATCGGATGCAGGCCTATTACCTGCGCCGGGGTGGCAAGCATCGCTTCCATTGCCCTCTGCTTTATTGAAGTAAGATCGCAAAGAATCTGACCACCGGAGAGGAATGGTGCAATATCATCGATAACGGCCACCGTATCACGAATCGGGACAGAGACAATCACAATTCGTGCCTGCTGTACAAGATCGCGGGAAGATAGTTCTGTTGTACGCCCGGAGACAATCACCCGGTAGCCTTCTTTCTCGAAGACATCCCGGAAGAACTGACCCATCTCCCCCCGGCCACCAATGATGCCCACGGTATTGTCGTCAGGTTTCACGTATCGTCTCCTCAACGGCTACGCCAAAATGACGGCCCCCCTGCTGCCGGTGCCCAAGAACGGTATCACCGGGTTTTAGTACGGCAACCGAAATCGCGTTTCCTTTGGCACCTACAAGACGGACAGTCTCAGCATTCTGGAGCACCAGAGATGATTTCATCCCGTCCTGCTCCACTTCAACAAGGACCATAGGCCGCCGCTCAGTCTTCACCCTGCCAACCATTGCCATTGTCGTGGTACCATCATCACGGGCCACAAGCACGCGGTCACCTGCCACCACCTCAGAGAGATATTTGGTCTTCCCGTCAGCCATCATTACATAGGCATGCACCGCCCCTGCGTTCACCCGGAACGGCCGGGGGGCGACATAGGGATTCTCCAGCGTCTCAGCCTGCACCAGAAGGAAAGCAGATGAAGTATTTCCAATAAGCATCCCCTCTCCTTCCTGCATCAGAGAACAGGTATCGACACAGACACGGTCCCCCATGATACCCGGCGATATGGCAGTCACCGTAAAGGGCACCAAATCATAGTGAGGAGTGATGGCACGGACACAGGCAGCAGTCCGGATTATTTCTGCCGGGTCATCGGTCACAAGGCAGATGCCTGCCGTGCCACGTTCGAGAACGGTGAGGGCCATCTCTGCCTCTTCTGCGGTGTGCACCGAGGCGATGATGCGACTGGATTGTGAAACCAGATTCTCCAGCGGAATCACCGACCAGTCTGTGGTTGTAACAATCACCGGTGCTGTTTTTGCCAGACGGAGTGCCTCTGTTTCACCTTCCTTTCCGTCAATACATACTTCATACACATCAGTACCTAAGACCAGGTCGCCGTCCGGTGCTATTACGGTCACTCTCCCAAGTGCATGCAGAGGGCCGGACTCTGTTGCAATGAGGGCGTCTGCCCCCTGCTCAATGGCCGTCGTTGCACACTCATTTTCACAGGAGCGGACATCGACCCAGAATGTCTTCATACATTGCCCCCGAGTGCATCTTCAGGTGTTGCATCCTGGTGAACCACGTGCGTGATGGCACGAATGAACTGTGCAGGATCATCACGCTGGAAGGCATTTCTTCCCATCGCAACACCCGCCGCACCTGCACTTATTGCCTCACGAATCCGCGTAAGGGTCTCAAGGTCACCACCTTTCTCACCGCCGGCGACCAATACCGGCACTGCACAGGCACCGGTGATTGCTGCAAAACTCTCCGGGTCACCGGTGTAACTGGTCTTGATAATATCAGCTCCCAGTTCCTCTGCCACCCGCACACAGAGGCCGATTGCTGCCGGGTCTGTTGGGTCAATGCCATCACCGCGTGGGTAGATCATGACGAGAAGCGGCATGCCCCAGCGGGTGCACTGCCAGGAGATGACACCGGCCTCCTCGATCATCTTTGACTCGTTCGGAGCTCCGAGGTTGATGTGAATGGAGACACAGTCCGCACCGAGGGAGATGGCCTCTTCCACCGAGCATACTGATACCTTGTCATTCGGGTCAGGGTTAAGCGATGTACTCGCTGAGAGATGGACAATGAGACCGATGTCAGATCCCGCCTTCCGGTGACCATGCCGCACCATGCCCTTATGGAGGACAATCGCATTCGCACCACCCTCACTCACTGCGGAGATGACCTTCGGCATATCATGAAGCCCGTAAATCTGCCCGACTGAGAACCCGTGGTCCATTGGGATGATAACCGACCGACCGGTATTCCGGTCCATGATCCGTTCCAGACGGATGGCTTTCCCAATCATGCAACCTTCCTTACCCCAAGGATCTCTGCTGCCTCCTCTGCGCTGCGGTGTTCATGAACAACCTGTGCCATCGCACGGACAAACAAGTCCGGGTGTGGGTGCTGGAAAGCATTTCTGCCGATTGAGATACCCGCAGCACCGCTTTCCATCGCCCCTTCAATCATCTGAAGAGTGGCAAAGTCATCCCCGCGTGCACCACCAGCGACCACGACCGGAACATGGCATCCGGCAGTGACCTCACGGAACGAGTCCGGGTCACCCGTGTACGGGGTCTTCACGATATCAGCACCGAGTTCTGATGCCACCCGTGCCGCATGTTTCACCTCATTTACCCCCTTCTCATTGAGAACATTCGGTCCCCGTGGGTACATCATGGCAAGAAGTGGCATACCCCATTCCATACACTCGACTGCAATGCGGCCGAGGTCTTCAAGCATCCGGGCCTCTGATTCAGCACCAATATTGCAGTGCACCGACACACCGTCTGCCCCCATCTTCAGGGCATTGGTAACAGTGTTTACGATTACCTTGTTATTCGGATCAGGACCCATATCCGTGCTTGCTGAGAGATGAAGAATCAGGCCGATGTCAGGCCCGCCTTTCCGGTGACCATGCAGAGCAAGGCCGATATGGCCGAGAACCGCATTTGCCCCCCCCTGTGCAACCAGGTTCACACTCTCATCCAGATCGATGACGCCTGCAATCGGTCCGCTCGATACCCCATGGTCCATGGGAACGATTACTGTCGCGCCCGTGTCACGGTTCATGATTCTTTCCAGTCGGATTTGTTTTCCTCTCATGGTAGTCTCTCCCGGCAGTTGCTGCCGAACAGAATAAAATGCACCTACCTTCAGAGAGTAAACGCAAACCGGTTAAAGATTGCGCTCACTTCGCAGTAGGGCCAAAAAAACTGATAATAACGATATGTACAGTGTGAAGAGCCTGTGCTGGGGCTTAAAACCAACACGGGCAAAATTCGTTCTTCACACATTGCCAGAATATTAGTCAGACCTCAGATATAAATATTTGTGCCAGGGATGGAAGAATGCGAAACTTTATCTGCCACACAAGCCCCCCGGCAAAGAAGATAAACAATTAAAACCAATTTTTATGGTACAAATGCGCAGGATTGGATTACTGGGGTGCGGGAATGTCGGTGAAATCATCGCACGCAAACACGAGGGAGTCAATATTATAGCCCTCTATGACGCAGTTTATGACAAAGCAAAGGCCGTACAGGACGCGTGCGGAGCACAGGCATATGAGTCATTTGATGAGTTCCTTGCACAGGACCTGGAAATTGTTGTAGAAGCTGCATCCGTTTCTGCGGTGCAGGCCCATGCAGAAGCAATCCTTCTCGCGGGGAAGGACATGATAATCCTCAGCGTGGGGGCCCTCACGGATGACCCATTCAGGGATCATCTCAAGGCATGTGCGGTAGAAAAAGGCAAAAAGATCTACATCCCGAGTGGTGCCATCACCGGCCTTGACAACCTGAAAGTCTGCCAGATTGCAGAAGTCAGCAAAGTGTTGCTGCGGACGACAAAAAATCCCCGCTCACTGGGCATTGAGATAGACAAACCAATGCTCCTGTTTAAGGGAACTGCACGTGACTGCATCCGCCAGTACCCGAAGAATATCAACGTTGCCATTGCAATTGAACTGGCTTCAGAACATGAGGTAGAAGTTGAACTCTGGGCGGACCCCGGTACTGACCGTAATACCCATGAACTGATTGTCGAAGGTGAATTTGGGGAAATTACTATCAAGGTAAGTAACCGCCCCAGCCCTGAAAATCCGGCAACCAGCTATCTTGCCGCCCTGTCAATCCTGTCATTATTACGTAATCTCGACAACCCCATTCAGATAGGGACGTAGGAACCTAAAACCATGAATTCCGATCAGTTAAAACGAATTGAAGAACTCAAAAAAGAAAAAAACGCTATCATACTTGCCCATAACTACCAGCCCCCGGAAATACAGGATGCAGCGGACATCATCGGGGACAGTCTGGAACTTGCCGTGAAGGCCCGTAGTGTCACAGAAGACACCATCATCCTCTGTGGTGTCCGGTTTATGGCAGAGACAGCAAAAGGTGCTCAACCCGGAAAAGACCGTCATTCTCCCTGCACAGGATGCAGGATGCCCTCTTGCAGACTTTCTCACCCCTGAGATGGTCCGGGATGCACGCAGTGCCCACCCGGGTGCAGCGGTTGTTCTCTACGTGAATAGTGATACCGCAGCAAAGGCAGAGGCAGATATCGTCTGTACGTCTGCAAACGCTGTTGAGGTGGTGCGCTCACTCAAAGAAAAGACCATCCTCTTCGGCCCGGACTCAAACCTGGCAGATTATGTCGCATCACGTCTGCCGGAGAAAAAAATCATTCCCCTGCCGGAAGGTGGACACTGTTATGTCCATGCACTGTTCTCCTGTGATGATGTCATTTCAGCAGCAGAGAAAGGTTTTACAACAATTTGTCATCCCGAATGTCCCCGGGAGGTCAGAAAAGGGGCTGACGTGGTTGCATCGACCGGCGGTATGGTAAAGATGGCAGATATTGCTGATTCATGGATGCTTCTCACCGAAAAGGGGATTGGATACCGACTTGAAAAACTCTTCCCGGATAAGAAATTTATGGTCAGGGAAGACGCCGTCTGCAAGGACATGAAAAAAATTACCCTCGACATGCTGGAACACTCACTCATCACCGGGGAGTATGCAGTAACACTCCCTGCACGTCTGATGAAACGGGCACGCGGCCCCATCGAAAGGATGATGGCACTCCGGCAGGAATAAAGACATATGGCACTTCGGGAAGACCTCCTCCGGTACCTGAATGAAGACATCCCGTCAGGTGATGTCACATCACGGGCAGTGATCCCGGACCGCAGGTGCACAGCCCGTATCACTGGGAAAGAAAATGCTGTAATATCCGGACTTTACGAGGCAAATGAACTCTGCAAACACTGCAGTATCTCCTTCACCCGAAGAGTATCTGAAGGTGCAGAGATTCAGACAGGTACTGTAATTGCAGACCTCGAAGGCACTGCAGCAGATATCCTGATGGTAGAACGTACCTTGCTCAACCTGATGAGCAGGATGAGTGGTATTGCAACAGCAACCCGCCGTGCGGTGCAGACAGCAAAAGAGGCAAACCCAAATGTTCGCATTGCAGGCACCCGCAAGACCGCTCCCGGACTGCGCCTCTGTGACAAGCAGGCACTCATCACCGGCGGCGCTGACCCGCACCGCATGAACCTCTCTGATATGATCCTCATCAAGGACAACCATCTGGCACTTGTGCCCCTCAAAGAGGCAGTCCGAAAGGCACGGGGATACAGCAGGTATGTGAATGTCGAAGTGGAAGTGGAGACACCAGAGGATGCACTCACCGCGGCCAGTACTGGGGCAGACATCATTCTCCTCGACAATATGCTCCCCCGGGAAGTGCAGGAAACCCTCGACCTTCTCACCAAAAACGAGATGCGGGAACAGGTTGTAATCGAAGTTTCAGGGAACATCACTCCAAAGACACTTGAGTCCTATGCTGTGTTGGGAATCGATACTATCAGCATGGGCAGCCTCACCCATACCGTGAAAAACATTGATATTTCACTTGACATCAAGGGTGCAGTGAGTACCGTCAGAATTTTCTGAACAATATTTCTTAATTCTCTTTTCCTGCAACGATTTACCCAATCTGAATAACTATTTTTTTTTTATGTATGCCAGATATTCCCACACATAATATTGACATGGTTTTGTCCATTTCTGCATATATACCATATGAGATATAATGAGAAACCACATCACTCATTTCAGTCCTATATTCACACACCAACCTCTGTATTTCAGCACACCCATACTTTTTCATACGAAAATAGTCTGCGTGTCATCCGGGCAGATAAAAAATATCTTTCCTTCCATTGGGTAATGCACCAGATTAATTGAATAAAATTCATCTGAACGATGTAATTCCTGATTTGCAGACCGGAAAAAGCAGAGAAACGTGCACAAAATATTACACCCCGATTGGACAGACTACACGCTGCACCCTCAGAATCATATACACAAATTATCAAAAAAAAGGTATGGGATTAGACCAGCTTGAAGAGCGGGTGGTCATCGGTTGCGACGTTGACGCCAAGCTCTTTTGCTGCTTCAGCAAGGACGATATCGGTGAATGCGATTGCAGTAGTTGCACCTTCACAGTTCTCGATAGGTCCATACATGATAAGGTCTGCACCAAGGGTTGCTGCCATGATGTTACATCCGATATCAGGTGCTGCCCATGCAGTCTGCTTGATACCGTCCATTCCACCGAAGTGGTGATGTGACATCTGCTCGAGGAGGAGGTCCTTGCCCTCATACTGGCTTACAAGCACGGAGGGATTCTTTTTGGTTCCTCTCCAGCGTTTGAGCCACGTCCAGGAGACAGTCATGTTGTGGTATGCACCACCGGTTGGGAGACCATGAATTGCCTTGCATGCAAGAATCTCACGGAATGAACCGCCTGACCCGAGACCGAGCGGTGTTGCTGCGGTATCAAGGATAGGGCGGGTAATGCCGCACTCTTCTGCAATTGCAAGCATGGATTTCTCCTGACCAGCGACGCCACCCTCTGAAAGCACTGCCTCACGGCCCTTTACAGTTGGGTCGCCAGGGTTGAATGCCAACACAATAGCTGCGTTAACGTCACTGTTCTTGAGCGCCTCCATGTTCTCCGGAAGGATTGAACCATTGATTGAGTTGTAGATAGCACGGTCTGCCAGTCCGACCTCAGTCACATACTCACATGCGTGAGCAAGTGCTGCAGGTTCAGACGAGTCCATAAGGAATGCTGTCTTGTTATCAATGGAGTCAAACCATGTGAAGTAGTTCTCAAATGCCTCTCCTGATTCAGAGATGATCTGGATAAAGTGTTTTATTCCAGTCTGGTCTGAAAGTTCCTGACATCTGTTCCAGAGCGCCTCTGCGCGAGGCTTGTCAATTATGCCCTTCATATCGTCAATAACAGTCTCGTGCTTGTTATAGAAGATAGAGGCACCGAGAACCCGGGGATATTCTCCGGGCTGCCCGCCAATCTTGGTACCGTTAAAGTCGTGTACCGTCTGTTCTTTCTCAAATTTGAACATATTTTATCTCTCCTCAGATAAATCCGCCTAGTTTGGGGAGTAATACCAATAACATCATGAATACAATCAGACCAGCGACAAGGCCATAAAGAATACCTATGTCACGACCGACCTTTCGGCCATAGCGCTGAGCAAGTTCTGCATCAGCAAATTCCAGTTTCTTCTCGATAGCATTGAGTTTTGCCTCAATCTCAAGGAACTGGGGGTTTGCTGTGGCAGAGACTGCACCGCCGGCACCGCCTTCATCATCGCTGACTTCGATTACCATCGGGTCTGCGTCGAATGCACCGGGATCTTTCCCAACGCACTCATTGATTTTTGCGGTGATTGCGCCCATGTCTTCGCTTTCCATGATGTCGATGACTTCGACCTGCTGCTGGAAGCGCTCGATTGCGGCTGCGTCAAGGTTCTCAATGAATGCAATAGCACCCTTGGAACCGACAATTTTGCCGCCCTCGACACCATTTTCGTGCAGAGCTTTCAGTGACTGGCCGGATAAGTGACCCTTCACTTCTGTTCCACAGAAAATGATGAAACGGATGTTCGGATTTGAGATGGTGTTTGCAATCAGCTTCTCAAGCCCAAGGTTCTCTGTCTTACAGGAACCACAGATAGCAGCGCCTGCATCACAGATACCCTTCTCGTCAAGGTGGGAACCGAACGAACAGACTGCTACACAGCTTTCTGCACTTCCGGATATGTAATCACCCTGGATAGTTGGCCAGCCTGAGGCCGGGGATTTCTTATCTGCCATATCAGATACCTCCCATCAGCATTACCGGCACCATCACAAGGACGATGGAAATGATCAGACCGAGAGCAAATCCCATGATACCGCTGGCACTAATTGCAGAGTCAAGCTTGTTTGTACGTGCAAGAATCTGCCCTTTGTACGTGATATCTGACATCATGCCATCAATCGCTGCAGTACGAATTGTTGTGGGTTGTTTTTCATCTGTCATTTAAATCATCCCATCAGAAGGAAGCCCAAAAGGACAAACGATATGACCAGTCCGATCATTATTCCTTCGACTTTACCGGAATACACACCCGCTGCGTAGCGGTTGCGGTATCCCATGTCTGTGACCATCATCTGGACAGTCTTCATCCGGGCGTGGATCAGGGCAAGTTCAGCAGACATCTCAGCTTCGACGCCCTCTGTACTCTCAGCACCGCCTTCATCATCGCTGACTTCGATTACCATCGGGTCTGCGTCGAATGCACCAGGATCTTTCCCAACACACTCGTTGATTTTTGCGGTGATCGCGCCCATGTCTTCGCTTTCCATGATGTCGATGACTTCGACCTGCTGCTGGAAGCGCTCGATTGCGGCTGCGTCAAGATTCTCAATGAATGCAATAGCACCCTTGGAACCGACAATTTTGCCGCCCTCGACACCATTTTCGTGCAGAGCTTTCAGTGACTGGCCGGATAAGTGACCCTTCACTTCTGTTCCACAGAAAATGATGAAACGGATGTTCGGATTTGAGATGGTGTTTGCAATCAGCTTCTCAAGCCCAAGGTTCTCTGTCTTACAGGAACCACAGATTGCAGCGCCTGCGTCACAGATACCCTTTTCGTCAAGGTGGGAACCGAACGAACAGACTGCAACACAGCTTTCTGCACTTCCGGATATGTAATCGCCCTGGATAGTTGGCCAGCCTGAGGCCGGTGATTTCTTATTTGCCATATCATATCACCTCATAAGAATCCAAACGCGATTATCCCCGCGATGAAAAATCCGACCGCAAGACCATACCACATTGCTGTAACACCGCCTGCATAAAGCAGGGCCTGACCTCTCCCAGGGAACGATTTAAGGAATTCTCCTTCTCCGGAGAGCATGTTAACAATGTCATCAGCAACTTTGTCGAGTGTCTCGACACGCTCAAGAACCGGACCGAAGGATGCACCTGCGGTGGTCACAAGACCGACCATAGGGTCAGCAACAAGACCATACTCAGGCAGTACCTGGATATATCCCATTACTGTTCACCTCCGACTTCACGGATAGGTTGCGAGTCAAGCCATGCAAATGCATCACGCTTCGAGAGCTTGATCAACTCACTGTAGGACCATCCCCAAAGGATGATTGCAATGACAAATGAGATGACGACTGCGGAAAGTGAAAGGAATGCAAGTGACATGATTGCAATAACGATCATGCTCAAAGAACCACATTCAATTGCGCACATCTGTGTGCGGTCCCATGATTCATTGGGGCCAAGACATGCATTGAAGGGGTGCTGGATTGCAATTGCGCCGAGCATGAAGATTGTTGCGAGCACACATCCGCCGATAACAGATGATGCGTAGCTTGCAATTTCAACGCCAAAGACTGATGTTGCACCGGTGATGAGATCTCCGAATGAGAAGGTACCTGCAACCATTGCAGTGAACCCAAGCATTGTCAGTGAACCGACAACGGTGAGCTCTGCAATCATGCGGGTCATAACCGGGATGTTCATGTTGAGAACCTTGTCTGAAATGAATCCGAGGATTGCTCCGAGGATTGCTGCAATGACGACACAGCCGACAGGGACAAGAAGTGGGCTGATTCCTGCGAGTTTTGTTGCAAAAAGCATCGCAACAACACCGGAACCGAGCGCAATCATACCTGCGGATGGTACACCAGTACCAAGACCGTAGCTGCAGAGGTTCTTGATTGAGTCAGTACCCCACCAGAGTGCAATGATAGCCGCAATCCCGCCAAAGAAGGCGAAGACTTCCACTGACATCAGGGTGTTGAGGTAGACCAGATAGATACAGACCAGTGCGCCAACGAGCCCAATGCCAAGCATGACATTGTGGTCCATTCCGCCTTCTGATGCTTCAATTTTAACTGACATTCTCTAACACCTCAGATTACCACCAGAAGAATTGCAACAAGACCGCATGCTGCACATGCTGCAGACGATCCGATTACTGCGCGGGGCCATCTTTTGAACTTCGGGTCGTGGGGACCTTCGATTGTACCGGTAATGTTGTACGCGGTAAGTACTGCTGCTACAAGGAACATACCGACTGCAAAGATACCTGCAAGGGATACTGCAAGTGTAGACATGCCTTCAGGGGTCATGCCGAGGACACTGGGAAGTGCCTCTTCGTAGACGGAGAGAAGTTCAAGGTAGATGAGCGTACCGCCTGCACCGGCTAAGATACCTCCAATCACACCGCCAACGTAGGAGATGAACGGAAGTCCGTGACCCTCTGTTCCCTGGGATCTGTACCCAGCGTAAGTGTCACCGGTGATTGGGTCTTTTTCGACCTTTCCGGATGCAGCGGGGATACCCATTGCATAGACGTAGACAACGTTCACCATCAGACAGGTAATTGCCATCAGGAGACCGCCGCCCATTGCGCCTGCACCGAGTGCAACCCAGATACCCATCTCAGCTGCCCATGCGCCTCCGAAGAGACCTGCAAGGCCACCACCGGCAGCGAGCATTGCCACACCGGTAGCGATACCGGGTGCCTGGCCCATTGCTGCTGGTGCACCACCAACCGGGACAAAGTGCACACCAAAGGAGATGAGCACGCCGCCGATGATGACGCCGATAAGGGGAATGAGTGTTGCCGGGGCAAGAGCAAAGGCAATACCAAGTGATACCAGAACGATAACTAGTGCGATCACTGATGCAGTCGGGTTGATACCCTCTCCACCAGCTGAACCGCCACCTAATGCACTCATGCTGTTGCCTCCTCTTCTGTTGCTGCTTCTGTAGTGTATGGACCGTAAGTCTTGCGTGCCCATGTCTCAACCATGCGGTCGATGACCATGAAGACGATGATAATTACGGCACCGGCGATCACTGCTCCCCAGCCTGCTGCGAATGGCTCGAAGAGAATGGTACGCCATAATTCGAAGAACACGATAAGACCGAAACAGATACCGGATGCGGGACCTGCTCCCTTGGATGTGAACCATCCATTGTCAAGTGAACTTCTCTGTCCTGCCTCTGCATACCGGACAATGTCACCGGATGCGGAGATAGGTAAGCCTGCTCCGAAGGGGTAGTTCTGATACTGGCGTTCTTTTCCATAGAACGGGTTACCAGTTGCAGACCCTGCTGCTCCCAGTGCGATTCCCCATACGAGACCCATCAATGGTAATGGGAACGGGTGTCCCAGAGCCTCGATGATAAGGAAACACATAGTAACAGTGGTAAATACCGCCACGAATGCGTGGGCCATAGTCACAGTTGTAACCGATTTTAAAATATCGATATAAACCGGCTGTTCAAATTTTGCGAGACTTGCCGTACGACCGAGATATGCAGTCGTGGCGTACACGCCCTGCACAAAGACTGCGACCGCAGAACCAATTATGAGAGCAAGAATCGCATTGTACTGAATCGCCATCAACGCCCAGGCAATTCCAGCAGCTAATGCCACCCATAGACCATACGCAGGGGGTTCACCGGATATAGCTTTATTGTAAATCCTGTGAATATACCCCATCTGCGGAGCCAGCTGAACCTGCGAGTTCGGGTCACCTTGTGATCCGATATCAGATTCAGTGTCCTCCGCAGCGCCAGCCACGGTGGCAAGAGCGCCGGCTAAAGCGCTGATACCGATGCCAAATAGTATTTCTTCCATTCAGGCATCCTCCTGTGTGCCATAGCACCAGAGTAACACGTTACACAAACCCTTTTTGGTTCAATTAAACCTTGATAGGGATTTTATTAAAGGTTTCGAAAAAAAGAGAATCAGTATTTTACGATAGAAACCGAATGCAGGCTACGTTGTCAAACAAGCATTACATGATTTACGTTAAGTAAAAAAAAATTGGGTTGATCTTACCGTGCTGGTATGATCAGTGAGCGCTCGCCTGCTGGCTTGAACTCGCGGATTGCACCCTTTGCGAATTCGCGGCGGGGTTCGGCGAAGTCGAATTTGAGTGACGGGTCTGCGAAACAGATCTTGATCAGTGGGTCGAAGCAGAATGCGTCGCCGCGTCCGTAGTGCGCACCACCGACGATAGCTGCGTATTCTCCCTGGTGACCGACATTCATTGCGTAGTTTGGATAGTTTGGTCCACGGAGTTCGCCCATCAGACCGCGGTCAGGCTCCATTGAAAGGGAGTTTGCTGAACCACACTGGTCCTGAAGATCGTATCCGAAGAAACCAAGACGTGACCATCCTTCCTTGTGCATAAGCATGGAAAGATACCATCCGTTCAGACCGGCATTGGAGTTTCCGGTACCAATCGAACAGGTAAGACCACATGCTGCTGCCATAACACCAGCACGCTGTGAACCACCAAAGTGGTCTTCCATCATGGTTGGGTAACCTTCGTACTGCTCCATTGCATTGAGGTTAACCTCAGTTGCAAGGTCGTTGACGACATCCTGGGTTGGAGCAACGGTTGTTGCGGGGTCCGGGTTGGAGTAGTCGAAGCCATACTTGTCCTTCAGGTAGTCCATACCGTAGTAGGTGTACTCATCGAGGATGTTATCGGTGTATGCTGCGGTTGCATACTGTGTGAAACCGACACCACCGGACATGTAGGAACCAAGCCAGATCTGGTCGAAGAGCATGGTACCTGCGCCGACAACCTCAAGGGATGCACGTGCAGGGTCGTTCGGGTATTTCCGGTTTGCCTGAATAATATCGGAGAAGACACCGAATTTAATTCCACCAGGCTCGTTTGGACCACGGGCACGGCGTGCCGGAAGGATGGATGCCATCTGTGAGACACCAGCGTGCTTTGCAGCGAATGAAAGGTCAGCGACTGCTGCTTCACCGGCGCACATTCTGTATGCTGCGATGAAGGACATTCCAATCTGCATAGCAGACCATCTGGAGGTTGTTCCACCATCACAGGTACGTGATACAATGGTCGGGATGTGGATTGCCTGATACATTGACTTGCCAACCTGTGCCTTCAGGGCTTCTGCCTGTTCAGCAGGGAAAAGCTTGTCGATGTTAATAAGGAACTGTGGCTCAATGTCGTCTGCCATTGCGTCGTCGCCAGTGAAGACCTTACAGTAACAGTCATCGACAAGGCCCGGGTGGGTCTCGACCATGTGTTCCTGAACCACTGCTGCTCCAGGCATTGCGTGGTTGAGGATGTGGAGGTATTCATTGATTGTCTCAGGAGTTACTTCCTTTCCGAGACGCTTCTGGAGTGTTGCGTGAGCAAGATCCATACCGACAACGACAGTACGGCGGATGTCATCCCAGAACTGCTGCATGGCAGCGTTGTTGACGAAGTGAAGGTCGTCACCCTCTACAAAGACACCTGTGGTGGAGACCTCGTAGGTCATGAGCTGTCTCTGACCCATTGGCAGTCCGCCAAGGTGGCAGTGCTCTGGGTCATACATGGAGATACCGCGCTCCATCTCGATACCCCGTGCAGCCTTCATAAATTCGCGCTTACGCGGGGACTGCTTGAGGCCGCCAAAGTTATAGAACGTGGTCTTTACGGACTCAGGATCCTGGCCCTCGAACTTCTCTTTGAGTGCGTCAAGGAAAAGCTTCTGTGATCTCTCTATTTTTGCCATTAAAATCACTCCTCAACCGGCATGAAGCCGTATTTTGTTCTCAGCGAGTGGATGCGGACGATGTATTCAATGTACTCCTCGTCATCACGATATGATGAACCAACGAGTGAGTGGAAGATGGTCGTGTGTGCTTTTACCCATGTGTCGTCAAGGGGCTTGCCCAGTGAGACTGCACGGTCAAGTGGCTCTCCGATCTGGTCTTTCACGTAGGTAACGACACCTTCGTCACCAACGACACACCTCTGGAGCATGTCGAACATCAGGCCATCTTCTGCAAGACGGAGTGAGTGTCCGTGCACCGTTGCTCCACGGATGCTTGTGAGAGCGGGCTCAAACATTTCTGTCTCGATGAGCCACTTGGCGTATCCCTCAAGATCACGCTCACGGCACTCGACGATCTGACGACCGGAGAGTGTACCTGGGTCAATACCACGGAAGCGGTAGCATTCCGTGTAAGTACGCTGGTACGGCTGTGATGGACCGTTGTACATCGAGTCAACGAACTGGATGTAGCGGACCCGGTCTCCTGCCTTTGCACCAGGGGTTGCCTCAACAATCTTACGGATTGGGCAATCTGGTTCCTGCTGCTCTGCGAGTGGTGGATGTGCAGTTGGATATGCAGATCCCGGTGCACGGTGACCGAGAATCAACACAACATCTTCATCAGTTACATCACGAACTTTCTCAAGTTCGATGTCAGGGTTCATCTGGCGACGCCTGTTCTCAGCGACGACGGAGGTACCCGGACCATACTGTGGTTTGTATGCCATATTTATTTCACCTCAAATAGGATTTTTCATTACTTTCAATACTGCCTGAACGACTTCAGCGAGTTTATCCCGTGGTGGTGTCTGACCCCTGGTCACACCGCTGACAATGGCTGCCACCTCACCCTTTGTACGGATGTTCTCCGGCGGCGGCCTGACATATGCGGTTTTGACACCAACTTTTGCGAGATCTTCGTAGTCAATTGGTGCCTGTGAGACAACAACTGCGCGGACATCTGCCTGTGAGAGAATAAAACGCACCTTTTCAACCACATGGGAACGAACATTCCCATGATGTAAAATGGCCACTTTATGCTGCTCAATCTGCGAAACTTCTTTCCCTGAGAGTCCGAAATACGCTCCCAGGACAGAACCGGCAATCTTCGGAGCATCGGCAGGAACGCCACTTCCGGCGTTGAGCACCAGAGTACTCACCGAGAATTCCACACCCTCTCTCCTCAGGGCGGATGTGATATCACATACCGGTTTAGTCACATGACGTCTCCCGGGTGACATGCCTACGACAATCACATCAGGATGACGGCACTCTGAAATGGTACCTCTCTGGGCAAGGCTTCCGCCTTTGCCCATCCCCGTGGATTCACGGCAGTCAACAACCTGGGTAACTCGACCAATTGGCATAATTATTTATCTTCCCTGAATAATTACCGGCCCTTCTTTATTCCGCGGATCAGTAAGTCCGAGCATTCGGAGATCCGCGTTAGGACCATATTTGGCGTAGTCCGCAACTGTTGGCTGGGTTTTCATGTACTTCTTCCCGGTTTGGAGTTGATACGGGAATTTTGTGAAGAACCGGTCACAAAGTGCACGGATTTTTTCAATTACTTCATCATCCAGCACCTCAAGAATAATGGTCCCCACCTGAACATGAAGTTCAAATTCAGACCCCCCAACAGTAATAAATTTACGGTTGGAATTGGGGTTGGGTTTCCCCCGCGCAGGTCCATATGGAACCGTTCGCGGGAGATTCGGACCATTTATCGTCATACGACGGATTCCAGATATCTCCACTATTCCATTGAGGAGGAGTTCCGCGGAATCCGGTTTGAGCATGCGGAGGGGTGTAATCCGGCACTGGGGATAATCAACGACAGCTTCAGTCATTCAAATCAGTTCTCTGTTCAGACACCGTCTGCAATATTCTGGATTGGTTTGTTAAACACGTCAATCTGGCCGTATGTCTCTCCCATGATAGCAGAAGTGCCCTCAGGAGTGAACATCTGTGTACCTGCGTCAAGTGCACATGCTGCAACGACACATGGAATTGCACAGCCATTTGCGTGGCGTGTTACGACGTGGTTTCCGTTGAAGATACCAGGACCACCGCCACCATAGATGGAGTGGCTGAAGAATGAGAAACCGACAGCAGTTCCCATTACACGACCGAAGTCAGTGGCTGGGAGACCGGTCTCGTGCTCAAGCAGATCGTTGAAGTAAAGCATTGTTGAAGAAACTGCCTGTGCGAAACGTCCTGCACCACAGTTGACCATGGTTCCTGCAAGTGTTCCTGCTGCTGCATATGCATTCCACAGCATTGGGTCTTTGGTGTCATAGAACTGGAAGTAGCCACCTTTCTTACCTGCTGTGATAACCTTGTCTTCAATTGCACGCTCGACAAGGGACTGGACAACAGTACCAATGGTACCGCTCTGGCCATTCTCTTTAACGAGTTCATAGACGAGGTTGTTTGCATTAAGGCCCTGGTATGCGTACTGCAGAAGCATGTGGCGCTCGAATGGGCCGATTGCGCCACCCATCTCAAACTCTCCTGCGGTCTCAAGGGTTGCTGAAAGTGCTGCACCCTGCATTGCATTCCTTCCGGTCATCATAACATAGTGGTTGACACCGATGTTGCGCAGTGCAAAACCGATACCCTCATTGTTCTGTGGAATGTTGAGGACAGAGCTTACGCCTGCACCTGGCATATCCATAGTATGTGGGTATCCACCCCATGCTGCTGCCTTGACAGTGGATGCATTGAATGCATCGACGTTAAACTGGTCAACAATTGCATAGGTGGTTGCTGCTGCTACAGATGAGATAGCTGCATCATAGGTTGCTGCAGCATCGAGGCGTGCCTTCGGGACCTCAACGAGGAGAAGGTTGCCGCCCTTGTACTCGTGAACAACTGTGTCGCCTTCTTCGACGTCAACCATCTCTTTGATCTTTGCGATGATTGCGTCTTTGTTGTCCATGATCGCCAGGTCAAGCTCACGGCCGGGGATAACACCCTTGCCGAGTTTACCAGCTTTGAGGCCTTTTTCAATGCCGCCAAGATTGACTGCGATTGAACTCTTGGTGAGATCAATGATCTTCTTTGATGCCGGGTTGATAAGCGGACTGACCTTTTCGAGGGTCACACCGCTCTTCAGGAGCTTACCGTCATCTGAATAGAGATCGATAGTGTCGGAATATTTTGCCATTTATTTTCCTCCAATTACCTTTTTGTGCAATGCATTTCGTTTTCTGAACAAAGACAGGATAAATCCTGACGGAAATCAATGATGGTAACTACTGCACGTCCCCGCATGGGACAATGAGATATACACAATGTCAGGATATAAGTATTCCTAATCCAAAGAAATATACTTATTTATAGATAATACCACATATCAGAGATACATAAAAATAAACCATAATTTCAGCAATGAGATGCCCTGGGTATTACGAAATGGAGCGATTCGTAACACAATATGCAACAAAGGGTACATATTTTCTCATTAACATGATGCGCTTCCTTTAATCCATTTTTTCAAAAAATAACGCACATTTAGCGAAAACACAAATACTTTCCATAGATCTGATAAAAAGAAGGAGTATTACCCCCCTCATCATGGCAGGAATTTAAAAATTTTCCACAACCGAACCTTCAGGAAGTTTGGCCAGGACAGATTTCACAATCTGATCAAACCCAATCTCATCCAGCTGGTCTGCAAGAAGATGAGTACCCACTGCCTGACGGTAGATACGATACATCGCCTCATCAACTGCCTTCTCTGCTGCTTCCAAAGAATTTACTATCACCAGGCGCTGGCCAATTTTTGGATGACGCCCACGCCTTCCACCGAAGGTGATCTCGTACAACGGTTCTTCTGCAGTTATAACCCCATACGGACAGGTATGCACACAGGCACCACAGCGAATACAACGTTCATCATTAAGGACAATAACACCGTTTATGACGGAAAGAGCATCTTCTTTGCAATACTCAACACATGCCCCACACCCGGTACATCGTTCCGGATTACGGACAGGCTTTAAGTGACCCGTCACTCCGATTTCGCAGAGCCGTTCACTCACACAGGCATTTGGGCATGCAGATATACCAATACGGGTTTTGACCGGCATTTCACGCCCAAAGTATTTCTTGTCCATACGGAGAGCAAGCGATATAGCATCAATATTTGCAAGCCGGCACCGTTCATTCCCCGGACATGCCGTTACATTGACCACATTTTGGAATTCTGCTCCAAAAGGGGTACCATTCTCCATAAGCGCCTCACCAAGTGCCTGCAGATTTTCCTCAGGCACATGGGGTATTTCTACAGTCTGACGCGTGGTGAAGTGAATGCCATCCCCGCCATACTTCTCTGCAGCTTCAGCAATACCCCGCAGTTGTTCCGGCGTAACAATGCCCGCCGGAATACGGAGTCTGACGGTATATGCCTCCACCCCTTCCTCCACGATTACCCCGCTCTGGGAATCAGGATCATATGAGTGCTTCATTACCTGTACCATACTTTCTCCAGCGTATTAATTTTCACGTTCCCAATAGAAGTTCTGCACCGAAAAATTAAATTTGCGTCCATAGCAAAGTGTTATGTTAATTTAATTGACCATAAAGACAAAATACACCAATATTCACCAACTATAAAGCAACACACAATACAATTAAAATAGTTGATATTTTGAATTTATTAATGAAAATATATGTCATTCAGATATGTTTCTACATTATGTCCGTTCTGCTCAACCGGATGCTCGTTCAATCTGGTAGTCCAAAACGGGGCAGTTGTAGCAGGGGGGCCCTATCACCGTTCCCCTGTTAATGACGGAAAGACATGTCCAAAAGGACATTATGCATACGAAATGACCGCAGGCAAAGAACGCATTTTCACACCCCTTATCCGTAAAAACGATTCTCTGACAGAATGCAGCTGGGAAGAAGCACTTGCCTGTATCACCACGAAATGCAAAGAATATGCAGGCACAGAAATTGCACTAATAGCATCAGCGCATGCCACAAATGAGGATATATATTCCCTGAAACGTCTCGCAGAAATCCTAATAACCGATAATTTTTCATCACCTGCCGCTGTAGGCATCGATGCCTCTGCAGGGAGTATTGCTGCCATTGCAGATGCAGACTGCATTGTTGTAATTGGAAACCTTGCACTCACTCACCCTCTTGCCGCACGCAGGGTTGCAAATGCAAAGGACAAGGGAGCAAAAGTTGCTGTCGTTGACACCTACCTGAGTCCGACTACCAAACTGGCCAGCGAATTTATCCAGGCAACCCCCGGTAATGAGCGGGAAGCAATTAGAAAAGCTGCTGATTTTATTGTTGGTGAAAATGCATACGTCCTCTTCGGCATCAGTGCAGGCGATGCAGAGGCATCAATAGCTGCTGCTGCACTGGAGATAGCTGAAGAAAAAGGAGCAAAATTCTTTGCATTCCCCGCACAGAGCAATGGGCGAGGCGCACTCGATATAGGCGCTTCTACCCCCATTGATGCAGTTATCGCCGATGAAAAGATAAAAGCATGTTATATCATGGGAACTGAGATGGGTCCGGTTCCGGCTGAATTTGTTGTGGTTCAGGATGCATTCCTCTCTGTTTCCGCACAGAACGCAGATGTCGTTTTACCAGCAGCAGTATTTGCTGAAACTGAAGGCACAGCAACCAATGCTGAACGCCGCGTCCAACGTATTCACCAGGCACAGGAACCACCCGAAGGCGTAAAACCTCACTGGAAAATTGTGGTGGACATCGCTTCCGCATTGGGAGAACCTCTCGGATACGAAACACCAGAGGATATTTTTGCAGACATCACAGCCAATATCAAAGGGTATGAAGGTCTGACTTATGCATCGCTTGAAAAAGACGGGCACCTCATTTCACCCCGAAAAGCTGCGGTTACCGTCGGACCAGAACCAGTTAAAGTGAAGACAAATAAGAAATTTCCTCTTGTACTCTCAATGGTCCCAACCATATGGCATGGATTTGGTACGGCAGGCACATTATCAAAGAATTGTCCAACACTGGTGCAGGAAGTTCCTGATATCTGGGTTGGCATCAGCGCAGAGGATGCACAAAAATACAACGTAACGAACGGCAGGAATGCTGTCGTCATCTCTGACACGGGCGAACTAACCGTGACCGTAAAAGTAATGGATGGTATTGCTCCGGGGACCACTATTATTCCTGCAATGAGAATGGGAAATATCTGTGCCTGTGAAGTCACCGGCAGACGGAAAAATTGTGCAGTCCGTATTGAGGAGGTGGATTGAATTTGTCAACAAAGGGAGATTTTGTATATGCATGGGCGTCTGATGCTGGAATGGCAGAGAGAGGAGAATGTGGGGGGGCCGTATCATCTCTTCTGAAATATGCATTAAAGAGTAGAATGGTTGATGCTGTTCTTGCCGTTAAGAAGGGTGTTGATCTTTATGATGCCGTTCCCACACTCATCACAGACCCGGCAGACATTGATGAAACAGCCGGATCCCTCCATTGTGGTACCCTACTGCTTCCCAAACTCATAACAAAATATTGCAACGGAGCAAAAGATACAAAAATTGCTGTGACCCTAAAGGGTTGCGATGCAAAGGCAATGTATGAACTCGCCAAGAGAAACCAGATTAATCTCGACAACATCTACATGATCGACCTCAACTGCGGTGGTTCAGTAAGCCCGGCACAGGCACGAAAGATGATTGCAGAAAAATTTGAGACAGACCCTGACACAGTCATCAGGGAAGAGATCGACAAGGGTCAGTTCATCATCCTCACCGAAGACCACGAACACAAGGGCATCAAAATCGATGAACTTGAAGCAGAAGGATACGGCCGCCGCCCAAACTGTCAGCGCTGTAAGACAAAAATATCACGCCAATGTGACCTTGCATGCGGAAACTGGGGAGTCATAGGAGAAAAAGCAGGGAAAGCCACCTTTGTTGAGATTTGCAGCATGAAAGGTGCAGCCCTGCTCGATGCTGCTGTGAAGGAGGGTGCCCTTGATACCTGTGAACCTGTCCCCCAAGGTCTCATCATCCGCGGGAAGGTTGAAAATGCCATGCTCAAACTTGGTGAAAAGTGCCGTGCAGAACAATTTGGAAACCTTGGCGATGGTGACGACCGCCTGAAGTATATCATTGAGAAGACGTCCCGCTGTATTAAGTGCTACCAATGCATTGAAAACTGCCCAATCTGTTACTGTGTGGAATGCTCCACCAAAAAACCGCACCTGGTACCACCTGGCGAGGTTAATCCACCCATGATGTTCCACCTCATCCGGTTCAGCCATATCTCTGATTCCTGCATCAACTGCGGGCAGTGTGAAGAGCTCTGTGCCATGGACATCCCAAATTCGCTCTTCATGCATGCACTTCAGGTTGAAATGGAAAAAATGTTCGGATTTGTTCCAGGTATCAATATGGATTTGCCAACTCTTGCACTCGTCGAAGAACCGACAGAACGAAATCGTCTGTCAGATACAAAAGATGATCAAATATTCAATATATTTGCATAATTTCCCTTTTTTCACCATTCCTTTTCACCATAACAGAATAGGCATACAAGGAGGCACCACCTGCATTAGCACCTCCTGTATCCTGTTCTCTTTCATACATCCTTTTTTTGCTGAAAAATGCAGTCAATATAAAATAACAGAATTTTCTGAAAAATAATCCCACTATTTTGATCAGATACTACGACACTCACTCTAAATCAACATACCAACTTCAAAAAAACTTAATCAGGTTTAGAAAGTTCTTGCATCTTCCGGGTATATGAACGCATAATATCGGTTGAGGTAACAAAACCAAGAAGTATGTCAGGATTTCCCCTGTCAACGACCGGAAGATGGTGAAGATTTTTCTCCATCATTATTGATAGGGCCGTTTCCAGATTAGAATCAGGATAAATCGTATATACAGATGTATTCATTACGTTTTTTATTGTTGGCAACTCATGATTTTCAGGTTTTACATTCCTGTGAGTGACGATACCTACAAGTTTTCCGTTTTCAACAACAGGAAACCCGGTGTGCTGGGTCTGATCCATTATAGTGATCATCTTTGCCCATGAATCCTCAGGTGAAAGACAAATAAGATCATCCCTTTTTTTCATGGCACTCCCTGCGGTTATATCCTCCAGAATCTCAATCTGGTATTCTCCACGGTGTGCCGGAGACTGCGCCTTTGTTCTCACCTGTTCTCTAAAAATGGTTTTCTCCCCTGTCAGAACATTAGATACCGCAACAGCACCCATTGCAGGCACCAGAAGGGAAAAATCGCTGGTCATTTCGACAACCATTATCATCACCGCAATTGGTGCATTTGCAATCCCTCCAAACAGAGCTATCATACCCACAATAACAAATGCAGGAACGGAAGCAAGAGGTACTATCTGTGGTATCAGACCATGCAGCACCATACCAAATGCTCCGCCGGCAGCACCACCAACAGCAAGTCCCGGAGCGAAGACACCTCCACTACCCCCGGAACCGATAGTAAGTGATGTTGTAAGAATCTTGGTGAAAGGCAGCAGAAGAAGAACACTCAAAGGGAGCATGTTGTACATGGCAAGCTGCAAAAATCCATATCCGGTACCAAGACTTCCAAGTGCCGTAATCATCATTTCCGGTGAAATATAGGAGAGGGTTATCACCAGTACACCAATAAGGAACGCACCCGTTACTGGTTTGAAATATTTGGGTATATGATGTGCCTCAAAAAATTGACCAAATGCTGATTTTGTTCCATAAAATACGTTAATGTATAATAATCCCATTAACGCACAAATTACCCCCAGCATCAGGAAAAGGGGGATCTGTGTGATATCCCAATGAATAACAGCTTTCCCGAAAACAGGATCATATCCTTCAAAAAATCCGAATATGGAATATCCAATTATTGATGCGATAAATGAGGGCATGATGGCTTCTGCCTCAAAGTCACGTGTATAGAGAAGTTCTGCAGCAAGTATGGCACCACCAAGAGGCGCTTTGAATATCGTCCCTATTCCTGCCCCAATTCCGGTCGCAAGTGCAATTCTCCGTTCACGGGGTGAAAGTTTCAGTGCATCTGCTGCAATCGAACCGAAACCTGCTGAAATCTGTGCAGTCGGGCCTTCCCTTCCCGCACTTCCTCCGGTTGATATCGTAAGAATGGAGGCAACTGCCTTTATTATCGGGACTCTCCAACGGATCTTGCCTTCACCGTGAAATGCCTTTATTGCAGCATCCGTTCCATGCCCTTCAGCTTCTGGTGCAAATTTATAAACGAGAAGACCGGACAGAAAAGCCCCGCTGCATATCACCGGGAGAATCAGCCATATTGATGCCGGAGGTGTCCACCCGGCGATGGTTTCTAACGACTGACCTTCTAATGGCAAATGATAGCCGACAATATTTTCCATCACAAAATGCGTTCCAAATTTAAGGCCCCAGAAAAAAAGGAGTGCGCCAATCCCCGAAATGACGCCAACGACAATCCCTATCAGCATTATTTTTCGAAAAGAAGAGGAATTATCAACCATTGGCATCAGTTAGAGAATCATTTAGTCCTTAACAGTAATTAGATTCTGTCATTCTGTTTAGAACGGGGATTATAATCAGGACACGTATGCTATCTAAGAAAGAAACATGATGAAAAAGTCCAACTAAAACTGTCCTTCCTGATTTATAGAATACTGGACGCAAATATTATCTAAAAATATTCGGGAAGAAAACTCGCCTTCCATCCATGAAGATTCCGAACATCATAATTATCAGGATATCCTTTCTTGAAGAAAAGCCCCTCATCCCTCACTATACAGATGAAAGGTATTCCTGTTTTGGTAATGGATTAACCCCTGGAACATGGAACATCATGACAGAAAATTCTTACCACTTTATGTATGGAAGGAAATTTTCCACTCAGCTCAATACCAATTATGTTTCCTTAGAATCTCCATTTATGGGCATTCCATAGATGGCCATAATCTCAAACAGCCGGTAGATAAGTGGATACGTTAGAATAAACGTGAAAATACTAATAAAAAAGGACGAGACAAAAAAAAAGGATTTAGTATTTCATATAAAGCTGACCGTAGATGACCTCACCCTTCTTCTTAGGGTGACGTTCGCCCATGTCTCCTTCGTACAGGGCAAACCGTCCTTTATCACCATCTACTTCAAGGTCAGAATCATTGCGATACTGGAACCCTGGCATCATTACGTCAATGTCTCCATAAACGTAAATTGTTCCTTTCACCATCTGTCCGCCAACACGGGTCTTTGCGTCACCTTTGACGATGATCGTGCCGCCTTCCATGTGTGTGCCTACATGCACATCGATGTTGCCACCGACGACAATTGTACCACCACGCATGAATGTACCGACATCACTGCCGGCATTGCCGCTGACACGAATTTCTCCGCCCTGCATACCACGCCAGTCGCCACGATATGCTGCGCCGAGATAATTGCCGGCATTTCCGTTGACGATCAATTCGCCACCAGTCATACCAAGCCCTGCAAATGCTTCAATATCACCGTTAACAGTGATTTTGCCGCCTGTCATCCAGCCGCCGACATACATGTCTGCGTTGCCGTTGACAATCAGTTCGCCTGCAGACATCTTCATGCCGATGTACTTCACACGGCTGACATCGCCATTGATGACAACAGTGGTGTCAGCTGCCGTCTGGCCACCTGCACCTTCAATCGTGAAGTAGTCACCAAGGGTGACTGTGGTCTTGCCGACAAATCCGTGCAGTGCTGCAATCTCCGCTGCATCCTTCCCTGCAAAGACATCGGGTGTGATGTTCTCTGCCTCAAGGAAGAGTGTGGGGGTCTGGTTTGGGGTAAGAATTACTTTTGCCATATCTCCGTCACCTCACTTTGTTGCATCGACCTCAATAACATACGGATTTGGCACAAAGTGCGGTCCCTCAACCGTATAGTTGTTCTGTGTCACGGTGTAATACCGGCGGAACTTCTCTGAAATATCACGCTCAACCATTGGGTTTTCATTGACTTTGGCATTGACCCAGAAGGTACGCTTGTTGCCCATGTCAACAATCTCGCCCTCCTTCACGATCAATTTGCCGCCCTTAATGAGATACGCTGCATTACCAAATGCATACTCAATCTTCTCAGGGTCATCAGTGTCAGTTTCAGGGTTGTACGGATAGACTGCGACATCACCCTCGAGACCTGGTTTGAGTGAACCGAACATGTGGGAAAGACCAAGAGTCTTTGCCGGTCCTGCACGGGTCATCATGGCCAGTTCGTAGAGTGAAATTTCGCGGTCAAGTTCGCCAATGTAACACCGCTCGCGGATCTTGTCACCGTACTTGAGCGTGTTATCAAGCATGTCATCACGAGCCTTTGCACTCATGAGCCACTTGTAAACACGTGGGTAACGGCACAATGGCCCTGCATTCGGTGCATCAGTGGTGATGTACGCACGCATCGGGTCCTTAATGAAGAGACCACACTCAAGACCAATTGCCCACTGGGCACCGGCGATGAATGTCTTTGGATTATAGATAAACGGAACAATACCGGATCCAGTCTCAAGCTCCACATCCGTATTTGCCCACTTGAGATTATTCATGTGGGAGAGATGGTGCTCGAATGGACCGTCTGCCGTCATCGTGGTGGTCTCGTCAAGGGTTACGACACCAAGGTCGTAGCTGATGTTGTCAACTGAATTAATGTAATTGACAACTTCCTTTGACTTGGACTCGAACGACTTGGACGCATAGCTTTCACCACCGTAGCAGTGGAACTGCAGGTGCGTGTTGTGCAACACAACCTCACGTCCAAAGTCATTCTGCGGCTTGACGCCCTCTGCGATCTTCAGGGTGTCAAGGGTGATCCCGTAGTTGCCCGGTTCACCAAGACTGTTCCCGTGCACATGCATGCAGTGCGGAAGGCCGAGGTACTCGTTTGCTTCGATAAGGCCGGAGACAATCTGCCGTGGAGTTACGTCAAAGTACGGAACCACATCATCGACTGTCTCACAGTTCAGTCCCCATCCCCATGACTCGGTACCGCCCGGGTTCACGCACTTAACGCCGAATCCCTTGGTCTGGTTGAGAAGCCATGCAATGTATGCCGCGGTATTCTCAATCTCATTTTCCTTAAGATACTCAAGGACAAACCAGTTGTTACCAAAGACAGGGAGTGCTCCCTGGTCGATGATAGGGGTGTCGCGAATTTCCTCATGAGTATGACGTGCATACAGAGGCGGCATTGCTGCCTCCATAGAGAAGCCAAATCCCATGCGTGCATACAGGTATGCGGTTCTGAGAACGGTAGGGACGGAAAATCCACCCTCCATCCGCTTCATACCGCTGCCTGCCGTGCAATTGAAGAGTTTATCTTCGGGACGGAAATTCCGGCCCATATTCACTTTAGGACCTGCGACATGTGCGTGAATGTCAACGGCTGCCGCCATCACAGTCATGCCGGTGGCATCGATGATGGTCGGGTTAGTGACATCGCCTGCATCGACGATCTTGCCGTCTTTGATAGCGACATCCACTTTGTCTCCGTTAATTCCCTGAACAGGGTCAAAGACAAAACCATTTTTGATTAGATAATCTGTCATGATTATGCTGCCCCCTTCAGTTCCCGTACACGATTGAGAACCAGCTGGAGGAATTCCTCATCAGTGAGCATACCTTCAGGAGGTTCAACAACTTTTTTAGTCTCGATTGGGACATTGTCCATACGATATGCACATCCACCGACTTCAACGCCCACAAATGCCACCGGCACATGCATCTTTGATACTGCAGATGTCGGGGTGATGTGTGGGTCGATACAGACAGATGGGAGCTGTGCAATCTTCTTCACGGAACGAACCGGGAAGTGTGCACCCGGGTCAGACCCAAGGACAAACACTGCATCCAGTTCATCACGGACAAGCAGATCGTTAGAGGATGAATCACCAGGGTTATACCGGGCAAATCCACGGGTCAGGTCAAGACAGAACGGGAAACCGAACTGCCATCCCCAGACCTGTCCGGAGCCGGTCACATTGTAATGGCCCCGCATCGGTACGATGGCTGCTTTCGTGTAGTCATTGAGGTCACGGGTGACCGAAATTGCAATGTCGATGTTGTGGTTCTTTCCGAGTGAGTGGGTCACACCCATACCGAAGAAGATTACTGCAAAACGACCGGATTTGAGCGTATCTGCAACTTCGTAGATCTGCTCTTTTGATATGCCTGCAACAACATCCGGTAGTTTTTCACCACGGATGGCGACACGGATAGCGCTCAGGAGTTCATAGTCATGACCCTGCTCAAGCTGGAGATGTACATCTGCCATCTTGGCGGTGTCAGTGTTTCGTGGATCAACCACGATCATCTGTCTTGACTTTGATCCTTTGCCGGTGAAGAAACCACGGGGGAATATTGAGTACCGCGACATGTGACGCGGGTGGGCATGTGCGGGGTTGCAGCCCCAGAATACCACACGGTCTGCACGGTTTGCAATTTCACCAAGGGTTGCTGAAGGTACACCAACATCCTGCACAGCAATCAGGGTCGAGCCATGACATACTGTTGCAGTATTGTCCATACATGCACCTACTTCCTCACCGATCTCAGCTCCGACACCCTGCGCAGAGCAACTCGTAGATGACCAGCCATACATTAGTGGCTTCTTGGCATCAACAAGCATCTTTGCAGTATAGTCGGCTGCTTCATCATACGTTACTTCTTTCCAGGAGCCGTCTTCCTGCTTCTTCTGGGGGCGGGTTAGGCGATCTGATGCCTGGGAATGGAGAAACTTTGTTGCTCCAATTGCACAGGCATTGTACACCTCAAGGATCTCCTTTCCATCATCGGAAAGGGCCACCTCGAGATCATCGCAGAGCGTCCCGCAGAACGGGCAGACGACATCTGTTACTATTTTAGCCATCTTTCACACCGCCTATAAGCACTCCTCTGTAATCAGAGCAATGGCGTCAAGGACCGTTTCATTCTCAGCAACATCAACCGTAACTGGGGTGCCCTTGAATGTTGGCATCCCGGTGGAGTAGGTGTTGGGGTCAACAAGTGCATTGGCCCATGGTCCCATGGGAATCCACCCAAGCCCGGGGTGCGGGCCCTGGGTTGCGCCAATTGCTTTGACCACAACGGTTCCAAACTCACTGGAGACACGAACGTTCGTGTTCTTAAAGATCCCGAGACGCTTAAATTCAGCGTCATCGAGTTCGAGGATCCCGCATGCATCGCGATAGGCAGGCTTCTCCTTGCCACTTTCCATCGCGACGCCCTGCTGGATCGTCCTACCTGAAATCAGGTTTATCTGAATAGCTGCCACACCTTCATCTCCGATTCAGTTATCTCTGGTATTTCTTGATCGGGCTTGGGCCAAGTTCTTTGACCGTATTGACAACATCTGTCATGACTGCTCCCCACTTTCCACCCTCAGATGCAGAGACGAAGGTCATTCTCAGACGTTTGTCATCAAGACCGATATTCTTCAGGAGGTTCTTCACGAGGAACATGCGCTTTGCGCACTTGTAGTTGCCCTCAAGGTAGTGGCAGTCACCAAAGTGGCACCCTGAGATCAGCATTCCGTCTGCACCATCCTGGAACGCCTTCATGATGAAGAGCGGATCAACACGGCCGGTGCACATCACACGAATGGCACGGACATCAGGCGGATACTGAATTCGGGCACCACCAGCAAGGTCTGCACCTGCGTATGAACACCAGTTACAGATGATTGCAATAATTTTTGGGTTCCAGTTCTCATCTGTCATTAGTAATCCTCTCCTTTAAGCAGGAATGCATCAATCTGAGCACAGATCTGTGGTGAAGTGAAGTGCTGCATCTTAATTGCACCGCCAGGACAGAATCCTCCGCAGGTACCACAGCCCTTACACTTTGCTTCAGTGACTTCCATCACTGTGCGGCCATCCTTCTCTACAAGTGCGAGTGCACCATATGGACAGAGATTGACGCACATACCACAGCCAGCACAGAGACTGTCAATACACTGTGCAAAGTACGGCTCAAGCTGAACTTCTCCGGTGTGAATTGGAATTGATGCTGCGGATGCTGCACCCTCTGCCTGTGCGACGGTGTCAGGGACATCCTTTGGTCCCTGGCAGACACCAGCAAGATAAATACCTGCGGTGGTAGTGCCACACGGGTTAAGTTTCGGGTGAGCTTCAAGAAGCCAGCCATCCTGGGACTTTGAAACACCGAACATCTGGCGGATCTTCTCTGCTTCAGGTTTTGGCTGAATTGCTGCAGCAAGAACGACCATATCCATCTCCATAGCGACAGGCCTGCTAAGAAGCGTGTCTTCTGCGTAGACCATGAGGTTCTTTGTAATAGGGTCTTCCAGAATGTTTGCCACACGGCCACGGATGAACTTTGCACCCTCATTCTGGATACGGTAGTAGAACTCCTCATACATCTTTCCAAACGCACGGATATCCATGTAGAAGAGGTAGGGCACTGCACCAGGAATCTTTTCCATGATCTGGTGAGCGTGTTTCAGGCAATACATACAGCAGAAACGTGAACAGTAGGGCTTTGCAACGCCGCCTGTATTGTCACGGGAACCTGCACAGAGCACAAATCCAACTTTCATCGGAGTCTGCCCATCGGACGGGCGAATCAGGTGACCAGTAGTTGGACCGGATGCACAGATGAGGCGCTCGAATTCAAGACCGGTAATAACATTGTCAAACTGTTTGTATCCCCATTCCTTCTTCTCCTCGATTGGGATGAGATCATACCCAATGGCGAGAATGCAGGTACCTACTTTTATTTCCTCAAAGGTGTCGACACTGTCAAGGTCAATTGCACGTTTCTCCGGACCACATGCCTCAACACAGAGACCACACTTCACACAGGAGTCGAAGTCAACGGTGTACAGCAGAGGCATAACCTGTGGGTGATAGATGTAGATTGCCTTACGGGGTGCCATGCCCATCTCGAACGGATTCGGTTTGATGACAGGACATACTTCAGAACAGTCACCACAGCCGTTACAGCCACCACCGACAATGCCACGTTCTAATGCTTCAGCGGGTGTCAGAACACCACGTGCTTTTTTCCGGAGGGTAATTGTGAAGTTACCGATGTAGCCTTCAACCTTTTCAACTTCAGTGTATGTCCTGAGTTCAATATTGGGGTGACGACCGACATCCACCATCTTAGGTGTCAGGATACACTGTGAACAGTCAAGTGTCGGGAAGGTCTTGTCAAGCTGGGACATTCGTCCGCCGACAGTCGGGAGTTTCTCAACAAGGTAGGTCTTGATTCCTGCGCCTGCAAGATCAAGTGCAGCCTGCATACCGCCGACACCAGCTCCAAGAACAAGTGCAGCGTGTTCCACAGGCACACTCTTTGGCTGGAGGTCTTCAAGCATACGGGCTTTTGCAACAGCAATGAGGACCTGGTCCTTTGCCTTATTGGTTGCTCCTTCCCAGTCATGCATGTGAACCCATGAGTTCTGATCCCGGATGTTTGCCATCTCGAAACGGAACTTATTCAGTCCACCTTCCTCTGTTGCAGTACGGAATGTCGGCTCGTGGAGACGTGGCGAACATGCCGCAACAACAACACCATTCAGGTTGTGCTCTTTGATTGCGTCGATGATTTTTGATTGTCCCGGGGTTGAACACATATACTGGTAGTCATCTGCGACAACAACACCATCGAGCGTTTTTGCGTACTCTTTGACATCCTCAACAGAAAGGGACCCTGCGATGTTTGTACCGCAGTGACAAATAAACACGCCAATTCTTGATTCTTCTTTAGTTTCAGCCATTTATTTCACCTCTCAAAGGATCTTCTCCAAGAATGTTTTGCAGTCAACAGCATGCAGATCAAGAGCAAGCTCCTGAGGAGTCATGCCCTGTGCAAGACCAAGGAGTTCGTTGTAGTGAAGAACCGGAAGGTCATAGACCTGACCAAATTTCTCCGCAATCTCAACCTGACCACGGTCGTACTGAAGCTGGCAGAATGGACAGAACTCAGTGATTGCATCCGCTCCGACTTCCTGTACATTAATCAGTTTCTCATTGGTGATATCCAGTGAGTGAGTCAGATCGAATCCACGAACACCACCACCGGCACCACAGCACTGCATTTTGTTGCGGTACTGAACGGATTCCGCTCCCAGTGCATCGATAAGTTCCTCAAACCACATGGGGTTCTCAGTGTCACCAAAATGGCGCTCTTTCTTGGGTTTGAGCAGGTGGCATCCATAATGTGGTGCAATCTTTGTTCCGGTAAGTGGACGGGTAACGCTCGCACGAACCTTCTCAACACCACAGATCTTCTCATCGTAATAAAGCTCAATCAGGTGCCAGACATCAATGGAACCCTTGAATTCCATATCGACTTCCGCAAGCACTTCGTTCACACCATCACGGAGTTCATCGTTGTGCTTAAGGATGTGATTAACTTCCCAGATAGACTTGTAACACCCATTACAGATGAGCGTGATGTCCATATTCATCTCTTCTGCAAGCACGAGGTTACGTGCTGCAAGTGCATACCAGACCTTCAGGTCAATGGCACCGAATGCACCAGGTGCAGGACAGCAACTTGCGCCTTTCAGTGGCAGAAGTTCAATACCAAGCTTTTCACTTGTCTTAATAGCTGCTGCTTCACATCCGGGATACCGGTTTGGTGCAATACAACCAAGGAAGAACGCGTACTGACGCATATTTCCTGACATTTACTGTTCCCCCTCGGAGAGAATCCGGTCTGCATTCTCTTTCATCTTGTAGAAATCCATGATCTTCTGAATTCCCGGAATAAATTCGGGATAACTGTGTGTCGTTGGCGGGTCTGCCGGCAGACCGAGCTTTACACGGGCTGCCCTGTTGACATCATTATTGGGCACACCATGTCCGGTCTTATAGATCAACTGCACGGTCTTGAGGAAGTTGCGTGGCACAATATCTACTTTAAACGCAAGGTTCCTCATTGCCATGATTACATCAGTTGGTGCAAGGTCACGTGGGCAGCGGTCTGTACACGAATAACAGGTGGTACAGAGCCACAGGTCCGGATCATTGAGGGCCTCTTTCTCGAGCCCAAGTACCCCTCTTCTCATGAAGAGACGAATCCGATACGAACTGCGGGGTGCTGACGGACATGAACCTGTGCATGTTCCACACTGGAAGCACATATTAGCAGCCGTACGACTAAGTTTCTTCACATCTTCGAGAAACTGAGGATTTGCATCATCAGCATAATAACTCGTATCCTGGAGTTTCTCTTCCAGTTCGGCATTGCCGTAATCTTTTACTCTTGCCATATCCTTTTCCTCACGCGGTTTCCATCATCTTGAGTTCAACCTCGTCCTTTGCGGCCTCTTTTACCATAGAGGTGCGCGGAGTGCAGAGTTTGTCCTTGATTCTCAGGAAGAGATCAGTCTCCTTACCCTTCACACGGATATTAGTCCGTGTCAGTGTAATGATATCCTCACCAGGGCATGCATTCACACACGCACCACAGAGAATACAGAAGTCTTTATTGACTGCAATTACAGGCTCAATCTCGCCCTTCATGTCCTTTGCGGCTTTCGGGGTAGGGAGATAGATTGCGTTTGCAGGACAGACTTCAACACAGGTGGAACACCCGGATGGGCACTTTTCTGCATTGAATTCAATGTCGCCTTCAAAGATCTTCTCAACGGTAATTGCCTCAGCGGGACAGTTAATGTCACACCAGCGGCAGGTACAGCAGTTCTCTTCAATTATTTCGACCTTACCTGCAAGCTTTGCAGATTCAACTGTCCTCTCAACAGTGATTGCCTCTTCAGGGCATGCCTCAACACAAACCTGACAGGCATCGCAAAGCTTCTCGTCCCAGACAACATCGCCCACGACTGCACCGAACTCTGCGGAGAACGGTTTGCGCTTCACGTCAATTGCCGGACACAGTTCTGAACAGATACCACAGCGAGTACACTTTTCATCATCAACGGTGAAAGTGGTCTTTGCTGCAAGTACTGACTGCTTCTCAAGTGCTCCATCAACCGTTCCCTCAAATGCAGGGACTTCACGGCTGATTGCATCGCGGGGACAGACGTCCTCACAGATGGTACAGCGGACACACTTGTCCTGGTCAATCTTTGTAACCATATCATATTCAGGGAACCCTTCACGTTCGATAATCGGAAGAGCTTCCTCGCCGTCAACTTTGAGAGTCAGGGAGTTGAACGGGCACATAACAACGCAGACACCACAATATGAGCACTTCTTCTCATCAATGTTAATGGGTTCTGCATAGTCAACTACACCACGACGGACAGCACCTACCAGTCCAAGACTGATTGCTTCCTCCGGACAGGATTCTGCACAGATTCCGCATCCGGTACATGTCTGTCCGTTCAGAATTAGGTTGCTCACGCTCGTCAGGAGCTTCTGCTCCATAATAACGTTAACACCGTCTCTCTTTTTGGAGAATTTCGGGAAGAATGTATCCATGTTTAAACCTCACTCCATACCTTCTGCCAGGGATTTGGATTTCGTATCCCACGGTCCTGCCAGCCGTATCACATTAAATGGACATGCCTCAACACATACGCCACACCCGGCGCAGAGTTCGTGATCTACATCGAGAACAATGGCTTTGCCATTCTTCACCTGGTAGATCTTCTCGTCGGTCACTGGATCAACTGTAAACAGCTCCAGTGCATCGACAGGACATGCAACCACACATGCGTTACAACCGGTACACCGCTCCATGTTAATATGCAATGCAAATGCCATGGTTTCACGCACCAGTATCGATCAAATCAATTACAGAAAAAGTTGTTGAATAGAATAGATAAAGGTATTGAAGTGGAACGCTTTCAAAAAAACGAAGCAAAACCCGTATTTTCTGATAAAAAACATTTACAACAGGAAAAAATTAATATTATTACATTAATTTTTGATGAGCACACCCACCATTAATAATCACAAAAAATACACACACATTTTCTTATATCTTACTGATTTTCCAACAGTTCTCTTTCAACCGTTAAAGCCCTGTTTTTAAGCGATATTCCCATTTATTCCAGATTATACAAACCAAAATTCAGAATTCTAAATTTTAATGCTCAATTGCAGAATAAAATATTCTTTCACAAAAAATAATATCCGCACACTGACATTTCCACACAGTAAACCTAATTTTAATGAGAGACTACGTTATGATAGCATGACAACAGACGACTTGGCAATAATATTCAAAGAATACGCCATTGAAAATGAGATTACCTGTATGCAGGCATTCGAGATCTCTGAAAAATATGACATTTCAAAAAAAGCCATTGCCCGCTACTGCAACAGCCGTGACCCCAGGGTCAAAATCAGGGGCTGCCAGTTGGGCTGTTTCAAATGAGCATTTTTCTTGAGCTGATCCCCGTTTCAGAAGCTGAAGAGATACTCCGGAAGATTGCACCATCCATGGAGGAAGAGGCAGTACCTCTTCAGGACGCATACGACAGAGTACTCTCTCGGTCGGCCACGGCAGAAGAGGATATTCCCGGTTTTACACGAACAGTTGTGGACGGATACGCTATCCGTGCAGCAGATACCATTGGTGCAGGGGAGGCAATGCCTGCCATGCTCACCATCACCGGTCGCGTCGGGATGGGAGAAGGAGATGCAGGACATGTCGCACCAGGTGAATGTAGATATGTCCCGACAGGTGCGGTAATCCCGGATGGTGCTGATGCCGCTGCAATGATAGAGTATGCAGAGGAATCAGGGAACGAGGTCCTCGTCTACCGGGCAGTCGCATCAGGGGAAAACCTCACACTCAGGGGAGATGATTTTCAGAAGAATGATCTGGTGTTTCCGGCAGGCAGGCGCCTGTCCTCCCGTGACCTTGGTGTCATGGGTGCACTCGGCATCACCACTGTGCCGGTACGCAGAAAACCGGTTATAGGGATAATCAGCACCGGCAATGAACTCATCAGCCCGGATAAAACACCCGGACCCGGAGAGATAAGGGACGTGAACACGTACCTCTGCCGCGGGTATGCACAAACACGGGGGCTCATCCCTCGCATCTATGGCATAATCCCTGACGAACGCGATCCCCTCGAAGAGGCCATCAGACAGGCGGTCGCCGAGTGCGACCTTGTCTGCATCTCCGGCGGCAGCTCCAAAGGAGAACGGGACATGTGTGCTGCTATCCTTGCAGACCTCGGCACGGTTCATGCACATGGCATATCCCTCGCACCCGGCAAACCAACCATTATCGGAACTATTGATGATGTCCCGGTCATGGGTCTCCCCGGCCACCCAGCCTCCGCCTATGTGGTCCTGGTGGCACTTTGTGACGTACTCATCGCTGCCATGACCGGGAGTGAAGTCACCCGCATAACAGTGCCTGCCCGCTGTGCTTCCCCCATCCCGTCTGCACGCGGACGGGAGGATTATATACGTGTCAGGCTTGAGGGTCGGGATGCATATCCACTCTTCGGAAAATCCGGTCTCACCAATACACTCATTGAAAGCAGTGGGCTACTCCGGATCCCGGATGGAAGGGAAGGGTATGAAAAGGGTGCAGAAGTTGAGGTGATCCTGTGGTAACACGATATCTCGAACTGATTTCCCTGGACGAAGCCCTGAGAAAAACACTTTCATTATTTTCATTCATACCCACAATAGAGGAAATACCCATCTCTGAGTCATCAGGGAGAGTGACTGCAGCACCGGTATTCACCCGGCAATCTGTTCCACCGGTTCACCTCTCTGCGATGGATGGAATTGCAGTGAAGAGTCAGGATACAACAGGTGCCGGAGAGCAGAGGCCGGTGATACTCCGCGAGTTTCTGCGGGTCAATACCGGCAACATGGTCCCGTCACAATATGATGCAGTCATCATGATCGAAGATGTGGAGGAGATAGGGGAGAGCGACTATATCATCCGCAAGGCAGCCGCCCCCTGGCAGCACATCCGGCCGGTAGGAGAAGACATTGGCGAATCAGAGATGATTATCCCTTCGTCACACCGCATCCGCCCTCATGAAATCGGTGCACTGGCAGCATATGGGGTTACAGAAGTACCTGTGCGAACTGTGCGGGCAGGGCTCATTGCAACCGGGAGTGAACTGGTGCCTGTTGGTTCCCGGCCGAAAGTCGGCCAGGTTATCGAGAGCAACATGCAGATGGCCGCCGCATACCTCCGCGACCTCGGTGCCAGACCAACCCACTATGGCATCGTGGCGGATGAACCCGAGCAGATCCGTGACGCAGTCATGCGAGGCATCAAAGAAAATGATATACTCATCATCTCTGCCGGTTCCTCCAAAGGAACACGTGATTACACAGCATCTATCATTGAAGATCTTGGCGAGGTGTTTATCCACGGTGTCGCCATCAAGCCGGCACGCCCGGTTATCATTGGCGCCATTGAAGGAAAACCCGTCATCGGCACACCCGGATACCCGCTCGCTGCATACACCATCATCCGTGAATTTGTCAGACCGATAATGGGTGCATATGGCCTGCAGCCACCAGTCGCAGAGACCATCCCTGCCATCTTCTCCACACGTCTGGATTCAGCAGGAGGAACGGACGAATTTGTCCTGCTCTCCATAGGGAAAGTCGATGGGCAATGGGTGGCCGTTCCCCAGTCACGCGGCGCCGGGGTGCAGATGAGTGCAGTCCGTGCCAATGCCTACATGAAGGTTCCCGCACGAAAAGAGGGAGTGGTGACTGGTGAGGAAGTACTGGCAACCCTGATGGTGCCCCGGTCTGTTGCTGCAGAATCCCTCCTCATCACCGGCAGCCATGACCCATGTATTGACTACCTCGGCGACATGCTCCAGAAACATGCAATAACTCTTCACCCTACCCATACCGGCAGCATGGGTGGAGTACTTTCTCTAAAACAGGGAACCTGTCATGCAGCACCAATGCACCTTCTTGCAGATGACGGCACCTACAATACCCGTTACTTAGAAAAATACCTGCCAAATACGCCACTCACCCTCATATGTGGGGCTGAACGCGAACAGGGAATCATTGCATCTGAACCAATCACGTTTGATGAACTCACAGACAAACGATTCGTTAACCGCCAGAAGGGATCAGGAACACGTATTCTCTTCGATCATCTCCTGAAAGAGAAGGGAATTGACTCCAAAAATATCACAGGATACGACCGTGAGGCAACCACCCATCTTGCCGTGGCTCTTGCCGTACGATCAGGAGAGGCAGAAGCAGGCATTGGGGTATACAGTGCGGCAAAGGCTCTTGGGCTTGCGTTCACTCCCATCGGAACAGAACGCTACGAACTGGTGACGCGGACAACGACCTATGAGTCTATGCCTGAAGTAAGGATGCTCTTTGATACGGTGGCATCAGATGCTTTCAAAGAGACACTGCGCCGTCTTGGTGGATACCGCACAGAAGAAACAGGGAAAATCAGAAGAATTCCCTGAAAAATGTTTGATTTTTGAAAAAAATTATTCTGCAGGAAGAGCCTTCTTCCACCAGATGACCTGTCCGTCCTCAACTTTGAGCACTTTCAGGTATTTGATCATGATATCAGCAGGTGCTGCAGTAACATCTGCACCGGTTGGCACAAAAAGCATCAGTGGTTCAATTGCCACTCCTGCCTCGCGAGCCGCCTCACACTGCTGCTGTATCATACAAGCCTTTTCCGCAGAGACAGCTGCTTCCATGCTGACATCTACAGGGTAGTATGCGGTTTTGCCAAAGCGCTTCCTCGAGACAACATATTCAAATGATGCACCGCCGCACTCAGGCTGTCTTTCAATATTCCATCCCTCATCCGGCGAGAACATCTTTCTCAGGTCCCGGGTTACATATGAATTCATTACGTCTCTGGAATCGCCCATGCTCCAATCTCCTCTATAATATGAGATTTCATCTCACTAAATTTAAACTTATCTCATTTGTTGGACAGATATTTTTGCTCTAAAAAAGGCAGAATCGAATATTTTTGAAAAATAAAAGGAAATATGCCAAGATAAATGCTATTAGTCACACCCTCAGCACACCCTATGGCCACCTGTCATCTGCTGCGGATAACTACGAAAAAGAAAGCTTATAGTAAGAAGGTGCACCACATATTGGATTAGTATCGTGAGGATTATATGGAATTAAACGGCGTTTTTATCGAAGATGAGTATGCAGAGGCATTCCCAAACTGGGCATGCCGTGTTATTATCACAGCAATCAATGAAAAATGGGCAGTAAACGCAGCAACAGAAGCAACCGGATTTGCTACATCAGCAATCGGATGCCCCTGTGAAGCAGGAATCGAGCGCATCCTCACCCCGGAAGAGACACCGGACGGACGCCCTGGCGTTGCTATCATGATCTTCACCGGCGGCAAGAAGAAGCTGAAAGAACAGGTTGTCGAGCGCCTTGCAGAGTGTGTCCTTACCTCACCTACCGCAGCAGTCTTTGACGGCATGCCTGAAGCAGAGGAACGCATCGACGTCAAACTCCACTTCTTCGGCGACAAGTTCGAACACAAGGTGGAAGTCGGCGGACGCAAGTGCTGGGCTATCCCCATCATGAACGGCGAGTACATCGGCGAGGAAGAGTTCGGCATTGTCAAAGGCATTGCAGGCGGCAACTTCTTTATCATGGGAGAGTCCGTTGAGGCAGCACTCGAGGCAGCAGAGAAGGCAGTTGACGCCATAAAGACCTGCGCAGGCTCAATCACCTCATTCCCTGTTGTCGCATCCGGTTCAAAAGTCGGCTCAAAAGCTTACAAGTTCATGGTAGCAACAACGAACGAGAAATTCTGCCCAACCATCCGTGACCTGGTGGAAGACACCAAGGTCCCTGAGGGTGTTGCATGCATCTATGAGATTGTGATTGACGGCGTTGACGAAGATGCCATCAAAGCAGCCACCAAGGCTGGCGTTGAGGCAGCAGTCACCGTGCCCGGCATCAAACGTATCACCTCCGGAAACTTTGGCGGCACCCTTGGCCCGTACAAGTTCCAGCTCTCAGAAATTCTCTAAACCACTTTTTTTTCCCGATTCACTGCGCATTGCTTAAATACCTTTGTTGCCGATAATTCTGTTAACGAAAATTTCGGTGACAAACATATATGATAGTATACACACCTGACGAGATACAGAAACGGTTCGGGCGCCTCTTTTCCCAACGCCTGCTGGTAATGGTGGACGAAGATGCAGGACGGGCAGAAATTCTGGAAGAATGCCGATGTCGTGGCTCAATTGAATGGGACGTAATGAACCGGAAGCGTGCTGGTGGTGCAGTCACCGACATCACCGTCGAGGGAACATCGATGACCATGCAGGCAAAAATCGGTCATTATCCTGCACGTTTCGGCCCTGCAGATAAGGAACTTGGCGGCCAGGCACTCGAAGGTGTGGAGATACAGGGTGACGAGGTCGTCACATCATGGGCAGGCATCGCGGGCGCAGGCGTTGGTGTTGCAGCATGCCTCCCGCAGGCGCCCGGCGTCATACGCACTGAATATGAATCTGAAGAAGACCTGAAGATTGGCGGAGCTCGCCTGAGCAGGTCAAGGATTTTCACTCCCCGCTATGAAAAGGTGACAATCGGTATCGATGACACCGACACCAAAGAGGAAGGAGCCACCTGGGTGCTTGCAAGCCAGTGTGCTGAGGCATGCACAATAGAGGGAATTCACTATCTGAATATGCGCCTTATCCAACTCAACCCAAAAGTCCCGAACAAGACGACCAACTGTGTGGGTTCAGCCCTGAATTTCGCGGTGCGTCCGGACAAAATTGATGAACTGCTGGATTACGTGCGTGACTTTATTCAGGAGAATGCTGTAAGTGATGACACCGGCATTGCCGTATACCGCGGTATCGGTCTCCCGGAGGAGTCACCCTACATGAAGAAGGTAAAGACTGAGGTCTTAAACCAGCAGGAATGTGAGGCAGAGGCAAAACGGCTTGGCATTACCTATATCGACACCTGTGCCGGGAAGGGAAGAATCGGAGCACTCGGAGCGGTGCTCTGGGCAAATGAAGGAATCGAAGCGGCGGGGCTCTATGGAGAACATCTCTGATCCATATTCTATCCGATACCCGGAAATTTGCGCAGTCGCGGACATTGACGGCACGACAGTAGAACTCATCGAAGAGTTTGCCTGCACCGGTGGTGCGATGTGGGCCGGGCATAACTATCAGAAGAGTCCCCTTGTGCAGTCCGTCCGTGTGGTAGGGAACACCCAGCGATTCCTCCTCTCTGCAGGAGTTGAAGACCTCCCCCTTGAAGGGTCCTACTTCCCGGCAGGAATTGCCGCAGTTGAGGTCACTGCGGATGAGATAGGCATAACCTACCGCGGCGTGGGCGGCGGCGGTGTGGGAGCCACCATCTGTCGTACAGAAGCAGCAGGTGTCATCCACTCAAAGAGTGACCCCTGCGGCGGGGGGCGTGAAGCGGGCGCCCAAATCTGGCTGCCCCGTCGCGAACGGGTTATCATCGGTGTGGACGACACCGATACCCCGGAGGAGGGGGCAACATGGACACTGGCACATAACATCGCTGAGGCGGTGCAGACCCCGGAAACACGTTATATCTCCCACACTATTGTCCAGCTCTTTCCGGTTCCCTACCGGACCAAAAACTGCGTGGGTGTGGCATGTGAATTCGCCACTTCAGAACCGGAACAGCTGGTAACCGCATTTGAGGAACTGCTCCGGAAATATACCCTTTCAGATGAGACGGGCATGGCAGTATTCCGTGGTTTCTCCCCCAAACCTCTCACTGAATATGGATGGAAAGTGAAACGCGGTGAGGTAACACGCGACGACCTCAATGCAATCCGTAAGCATATCGAAATCCGCCTTGACGGGCGGGGCATCATCGGTGCTGCAGCGGCGATTCCGTTTGCTACCCGGTATAATGAGGCACTGTCCATATGCAATGGGGAACCCTGAAAGCCCTGATTCTCGCGCACGGAACGGTGCGCCTGAAAGGAACATACCGGTTTCATCCGGAACAGTCTACCGCAGGCCCGGGAGCAGGCGGCATGGGCTCCATCTTTTTTTCCACACCTGAAGGCCGTATCCGGCTTTCCATTGATGAACACTCACCTCTTTTGCTGACCGCAGATGCAGACAGCACCGCACATCTGACCGGACCAAAAATTGATGTCTATGGTACTATTGAAGAGGCGGTATATCACTGCCCCCGGCAGGCATTCATCACTCTTTCAGAGGGGTGTATCTTCTCCTGCCAGTACTGTGCAGTGCCCTCCCTTCCCAAACACATCAAAACGACAGAAGAGGTCACCAAAATGATCGCAGCGGTGGCAGATGAGATTGATGCCATATCACTCACCAGTGGGGTGATAGGGTCCGTTGAGGAGGATGAAGCCCGTGCCATAGCGATGGTGCAGGCAGTGGCAGAGTTCGGCATTCCGGTGGGTGTCTCCATCTATCCTGTGCCCGGAACCCCACAACGACTCAAAGACGCCGGTGCATGTGAAGTGAAGTTCAATATTGAAGCAGCAACCTCTGCCATCTTCCGGGAGATGTGCCCCGGTCTCGACTATGAGGGCACATGGACAATACTGGAAGATTCTGTATCCATATTCAGCAGAAACCGTGTCTACTCCAATGTCATCCTCGGACTGGGAGAGACAGATGCCGAGATGAAAGCATGCATTCACCGCCTGACCGAAATAGGCGTAATACCTGTAATCCGGCCTCTAAACCCCTCACCCGGCCTGCCAGAACTCACACGTCCATCAGCAGAACGTATTCTCCAGATGGCAGAATTTGCCCGGGAAGAACTGGATAACGCGGGCCTTGACCCTACACAGGCAAAGACCATGTGCACCCTTTGTGGCGGATGTGATCTCGTTGCCGGGAGGGATGTATGAGCCCGGTCATGCACAACGGTGATCCCCTGAAAACAGGTGAAGCATGCCTTGCTGCAGCACTCCGGGTTGCAGCGGACCGGTTTTATACCGTACCTGGATACCCTGTGACTTCCCTTGGAGAGAGATGCAGGGCGGTCTGCACCGTAAACGAGAAAGTGGCACTCGAGTATGCACTCGGCGATGCAGTCTCCGGGAGGCGGGCCTGCGTCATCCTGAAAAACGTTGGACTGAACGCTTGTATGGACCCCCTGATGAATGCCGCGGTGCAGGGACTTGCCGGAGGACTTGTCATCGTCGTCGGGGATGATACCGAAGTCAGGGGATCCCAAAATGCACAGGACTCGCGATGTATCGGAAGGGTTGCTGAGATGCCGGTATTCGCCCCGGGGGCAGATGAACTTGCCACTGTTACAGAGACAGCATTTCAGGCCTCAGAACGCTTTTCACGCATTGCAATGGTGCGGGTAACGCCGGCAGTCCTTTCAGCAGAGACTCCCGGCGCCCCCTCTGCACGGGATCAGCAAAAAGGAACCATCGCAGACCCGTTACTGACCATGCGGGGCCGAACAGAGGCAGCAGAGATACAACGCAGAGAAATGGTGCAGTGGGCACAGAAAAAGACTGTTCCGGCCCTTGTCTACCCCCCACACAAAGGGCATGTACCTTCCTGTTCAACAGTCTCGCCCCCAACAGACGAAGACACAAAAAAAGGGACAGGAATGGCATGGGCACCGGAGACGATGCAGTCACGTGGATTTGCCCGCACGTTCTGCAGGGGATGTCCATACCTCCCCCTTCTGCAGGTGATGCAGGAGCTGGGACTCCATCCCATCCTGGACATCGGTTGCGGACTCCTCGCTAAAAACCTCCCATGGAAAGTGGGCACTGCCGGTTATGGGCTGGGATCGGCCCCTGCGGTGGCAGCCACCAGCACCGGGGTAGCGCTGATGGGTGACTATGCTCTGATGCACTCGGGGCTGAGTGCCCTTGCAGACATCCATGAGAAGGGACTGCCTGTTCTGGTCGTAATTGTGGAAAACGGCGTCCTTGGAATGACCGGAAAACAGGCGGCACCGGATATTCTGCCTTACATAGAATGGGCATCACCAGTGATTGCAGATTCCGCCGACACTGATGCCATCCGCTTTGCACTGGTGCCGGAAGACCGGCTGAAATGTGTGATCATCAGGGGCCCCTGCCCCGAGGGAGAAGACCATGAAACCGTGGAATGTTGAAATTTGTGACGTGACACTCCGTGACGGTGAACAGACACCCGGTGTGTCATTCACCTGTGAAGAGAAGATGGCAATTGCCTCACTTCTGGATGAAACCGGAGTAGAGGTTATTGAGGCCGGATTTCCGGTAGTATCAAAGAACGAATACAAGTGCGTCCGGGAGATCTGCAGAATGGGTCTTGACGCCCAAATCTGCTGTCTGGCACGCGCCACACAGGGCGATATTGACGCAGCCATCGGCTGTGAAGTGGATCTCGTGAGCATCTTCATCGCCACCTCTGACCTACATATGCGGATCAAATACCGGTGCTCTTCGGATGAGATGCTGGAGAGGGCTCTCAAAATGGTTGACTATGCCCATGACCACGGGATTCGTGTCCGATTCGCAGCAGAGGATGCATCCCGCACTGACCCCTCCTTTCTGCAGAAGATGTATGCAGCAGGGGCAGATCATGGTGCGGAATACTCAGGTTTTGCTGATACACTCGGGTACCTGACGCCAGTTGAAATGATGCAGTTTATGAAAGAAACAGGCAGTAAGGTTTCGAACAAGCTCGCAATTCACTGCCACAACGACCTCGGGTGTGCCACTGCAAACACCATCACTGCAGCAGAATGCGGAGCGTTTCAGCTCCACACCACAGTGAACGGCATCGGCGAACGGACCGGAAACGCCCGCCTCGAAGAGGTGCTCGTCCTCCTGCGGCTGAAAGGCGATGTGGACCGCTATGACCTCACCCGTCTTCCCGAACTCTCAGCACAGGTTGAGAAGTGCAGCGGCATTGCAATGATGGACACCAAACCGGTGGTCGGAAAGAATGCCTTCTCCCATGAAAGCGGCATCCATATTGCAGCAATGCTCGACGACCCCGATACCTATGAATATCTCCATCCGGAGATGGTTGGGAGAGAGCGCCGGTATATCCTCGGGAAACATACCGGGAGAAAGGCAATCGAACACGTGATAGCCTCGAAGGGATGCACGCTCTCACCCGACCAGGTACACTGGGTGCTCTGCCGGGTCAAGCAGATCTCTGAAGGGAAATGCAATGTGACAGACGAGGTCCTCATGAACCTCCTGCGTGAGGCACGGGATCAGGGTGAGGAGGCATGAGCACCCTCTCCGAACGCATCCTCGGCGGCCCCGCGGGCAGCTACGTGGATCGTGAAGTGGACCGGGCCTTTGCCCACGACGGCACCGGTGTCCTTGCAATGGAGGCATACCGGCAGATGGGCAATCCAAAACCAGCCCGTCCGGAGACGGTCTCCATCATCTATGACCATATTTCACCAGCGAACACCTCACATACAGCAACGCTCCAGAAGGAACTACGGGAATTTTCCGCTGCTGCAGGATTCACTCTTACCGATGTCGGCGGCGGCATCTGCCACCAACTGATGAGCGAGGGACGGGTGTTGCCCGGCGAAGTGGTCGTGGGGGCGGACTCCCATTCCTGTACGACAGGAGCATTTGGTGCCTTCTCCACCGGCGTCGGAGCAACTGATATGGCAGCCATCTGGGCAGAGGGGAGCACCTGGTTCCGCGTCCCCGAGACAATTCATATCGAACTTACCAGCCGTCTGCCCGCGTGGTGTGAGGCAAAAGACATCGTCCTTTCCGTCACCGGCAAAATCGGTATGGACGGCGGCACCTACCGTGCACTGGAATACACTGGGGACGGGGCCTCCACACTCTCGATGGCCGGCCGCCTCACCCTCTGCAACATGGCAGTGGAATGCGGTGCAAAGACAGGCCTCTTCTATGCGGATAAAACAACACAGAAGTATCTCGCCCAGTACGGCCACACCATCAAACAACAGGAAGTGGAAGATGCCACATACTGCCGTGAACTCTCTGTTGACCTCTCAGACATGGAACCCATCCTCTCAGTCCCACACCGGGTAGATACTGTAGCACCGGTGACCGATTATGCAGGTACACTGCTTGATCAGGTCTTTGTTGGCACCTGCACCAACGGCCGCTATGAAGATTTGGAACGTTTTGCCCGTATAGTCCGTGGAAAACAGGTAGCATGCCGCACCATCGTGGTACCGGCGTCCCGTGCCATCATGCAAAAAGCGGCAGAGACCGGCATCCTTGCAGACATTATCGCTGCCGGATGCATGGTCGGCCCACCAGGATGCGGCCCCTGCCTCGGGATGCACATGGGTGTCCTCGGGGAAGGAGAAACCGCCCTCTCGACTGCCAACCGGAACTTCAAAAACCGGATGGGCGTCGGGGCAGAGTATTACCTTGGATCGGTAGCGACTGCTGCGGCGAGTGCACTGAAAGGCGTAATCACCTCACCGGAGGGTGCTCTATGACCCTCTCAGGTCCTGCCGTCTGCATAGGAAAAGACATCGACACCGACCTTGTGATCGCCGGGCGGTACCTCCGGACGAAAGACACATCGGTCTGGGCCGAACATGTTTTCGAAGACCTCGACCCGACACTTGCCCCCCGGCTGAAAGGGGCCATCATCGTGGCAGGCAATAATATGGGCTGTGGGTCATCCCGTGAACAGGCACCGGTCGCCATACGGGAGGCAGGTGCTATTGCAGTCATCGCCCCCTCATTTGCCCGGATCTTCTTTAGGAATGCAATCAATGTCGGTTTGCCGGTCATCGAATGTGACGGTGTCACCTGCAAAGACGGCAGCACCGTCACCATATCACTAGAGGAAGGCTGGGTGGAGGCAGACGGCATGCGCCACCCAATCCGCCCCCTTTCAGACCGGATGCAGGAAATTCTTGCTGCAGGCGGACTCGTTCCATACTGGAGGAACCGATGATATTCCCGGAAGCGTGTAAAATAGTCGGGTATGCTGAAGGCAGACCCGCGGGGAACAGGGTGTACTTCCTCTCACGTTACCTTGTATGCCGCACCGATACCGGGTACGAAGTGCTGGAAGTGGAACCGGAAGAAGGGAGCACGATACTCAGGGAAATAAAATCATCACACTTGTTTGCAGGAGAGGAGGATGTATGCATGTACCCTGAAAAAATGAACCTTCACAACCGTACAAACCTCATTCAAAAGGCTCAAAAGACAGGAAAATTTTGCACCATCTTTACCGGGATTGATGAACACATGACCATCGTCTGTGACCCGTCAGATGAAGAACTCCTCACCATTCATGTTTATGACGCAGAACCCCCGCGCCCGAATCTTGCTCATACCATCCGTGATCTTGAGAAAAACGGTCTATTTGAGGAATGCAACGTGCAGTTCTGTTACCACATTGCAGATATACGGGAGACATCAGCAGAGGTATATCCCTGCCGGGCGGCAGGGTTCTCACGGACAATTGACAACGACCTGCTGCGGGGCGATGAGACAGTCGCCGGATGCCTGACAGGACGGCAGGTGCTTGCCGAATGCTACGGAGAGGAGGCGGCGTTCTCCGTGACAGACATCTGCCCCGCGAATAAGGTAGCACAGGAACCATTTATCGCACGATGCTGCCGGATGGAACGGACAGGCACGGGCGTTCAGAATGGATTTTACGGATCAATTGTCCACTGGGGGGCAACCCCACGGACCATCGCAGAAGCAGTCTTTGCCGTCTGTGATGGGTGGAATGAGAAGAATTCAAAGGAAGAACCGGAGAAAAACCGGGAGGACGAGAATAAATGACCTCGATTGCAGTAGTTGTTGGGGATGGCATCGGACAGGAAGTCATCCCTGTGGCACAGGACGTCCTTTCCCTCCTTCACCCGGAGTATGAGTTCTATCCGGTGGAAATAGGCTACGGAAAATGGAAGAAGACAGGAGTCGCATGCACCCCGGATGACATCGTTCTCCTCCGGGATGCGGATGCCATCATCTTCGGTGCCGTTACCACCCCGCCTGCAGCAGATTACCGTAGTGTCGTTTTAGAGATTCGAAAGGAACTGGACCTCTATGCCAACCTTCGGCCCATCAAGGGAGACGGAGTGGACATTATGATCGTGCGGGAGAACACTGAAGGCCTCTACTCCGGGATTGAATGGCAGGAAGATGACCGGGCATCAACCCTCAGGGTCATCACCCGGAAGGGGAGCGAAAGGATTGCACGGGCCGCCTGCCGGATTGCACGGGAACGCGGGAACCACCTCACCATCGGGAACAAGGCAAATGTCATCAAATCGGATGCATTCTTCCGTGACATCTGCATCAAAACAGCAGAAGAGGAAGGTGTTCCATACACCACCGCATTCATCGACGCCCTGACGCTGGATGTCCTCATGCACCCGGAACGCTATGATGTGATCGTCACCACAAACATCTTCGGCGATATTCTCTCTGATGCGGCGGCATACCTCGTGGGAGGACTGGGGATGCTTCCCAGCGCAAACATCGGGGATTCCCACGCCCTTTTCGAACCCGTTCATGGAAGTGCGCCTGATATCGCAGGAAAGGGCATCGCAAACCCGGTGGCGGCCATCCGATCGGCAGCGATGCTCCTTTCCCACCTTGGCGATATACCCGGGGCAACCCTCATCGAAGAGGCCATCCGCCTGACAGCAGAAGCAGGCATTACCACACCCGACACTGGCGGAAAGGCAACCACAAAAGAGGCAGGTGCCGCAGTTATTGACGCTCTCCTGCGGATTACGGAAGACAGCAAACACAGATAATTCCCTTCACTCTCTTTTTGTATATCCTCCTACGATTCCACCCTCACCTTCCCGGAATCCTACAGGCAGTTCATTGGTCGGTATGCCATCCCTTTTTGCCGCCGGACTACAGATCTCTTCAAACCCGCCATGATAAATATCGGATGCCACGTTTCCATTGCCGGATCTCTCGCACAGGCAGTATCCCGTGCAGAGGAGCGGTCCTGCACCACCTTCCAGATATTCACCAGAAACCCCCGCGGCTGGAAAGTAAAACCCCTAACAGAAGAAGCAGCAGAGACCTTCCGGATGGTGGTGAAAGAAAGTGGTATCGACCCGGTTGTGGCGCATATGCCCTACCTCCCCAATCCCGCCTCACCACGGACTGACGTCTGGGAAAAGTCAGTTGAAGCAATTGTTGGGGAGGTGGAGCGCTGCCGCATGTTGGGCATCCCTTATCTTGTCACCCATCTGGGCAGCAGTCTCGGAAGTCCAACAGAAGAGGCACAGGAACGGGCAATAACAGCCATTGGAAAGGGAGCAGATGCCTCGGAAGGAGACGTGATGATTCTCCTCGAGAATACCGCAGGGACAAAAAACAGCATTGGCACCACCTTTGAAGAGATCGTCATCATCATGGAAGGAGTTGGCGGCAACGGACCAGTCGGCGTCTGTTTTGACACCTGCCACGCATTTGCGGCAGGCTTTGATCTCCGGACAGTGGAGACCACAAACGCAGTATTCAGAGACTTTGACGCAACAATCGGCCTATCACGCCTGAAGGTTATACACCTCAATGATACGATATCAGAACTCGATGGCAGGCGTGACCGTCATGAACACATCGGCCTTGGAACAATAGGTATAGAAGGCATCCGTTCAGTGGTCACCCACCCGGCACTGCAAAACCTCCCGTTTATCTGTGAAACACCGATAGATGACCGCCGGGATGACCGGCGTAATATTGCATGTGTCCGAAAAATAGCAGGAGAGGAACAGGAGATATCAGTCTGATGAATACCTTCCTACCCAACTATTTAAGATATTACCCCCAATTTTACAGACAGTGAAGGCAAGACGGGACGGCACCACGGTGGTGCTTGGGAAGGATGGGCATGCCCTGTATGACCAGAGCGGGTATGGCCGGAAGACAGATGAAGGGCTCACTCTATCTCCGGAAGAGGCCCTGTATCTGGTGCTGAAAAATAAGATCACGGTAGCAGGTGAGAGTTTCGAGTCACTCATATCAGAATTCTCATCCCGGCCCGGGTTTATGCGACGATTTCTGGTATACCGGGATATGCGGGAAAGAGGCTATGTAATTTTGCCCGGCCCTCAGGACTTCCGTGTATTCCGACGGGGAGAAAGACCCGGCACAGGGAGAACAAATTTTCTCATCCGTGTGCTCTCAGAACGTGACCTCATCACCTTCCGTGACCTCGCAGGGGAAGTGGAATCAGCGGTTCACATGCGCAAACAGTTTGTCCTCGCCGCAGTCGACGACGAAGACGAACTCACCTATTATGATGTGAAGACCGACCTCCTGAAGGAAACAGGCCCCGCACCGGAGATCCCAAAGGTGACCGCGATTCGTGCAGGAAATTCCGTTATAACCCAGGATACCGAAGCATTCCCTGACTCCCTGTGGTTTGGCACAAAACTCGACACTGCACACCTCATGCTCTCCCCTATGGAGACCCTCTACCTGCTGGACACCGGATGCCTCACCTTAGCAGGAGACGAAAACGGAGAAGTCATCCGGAATGATATCCCAAAAGAGGACGCCGAATGGAAAGAAAAGTCTCAGGTCTACAGATACCTGCGCTCCCAGGGCCATGTCCCCCGTACTGCATACAAATTCGGCCACCACTTCCGTGTCTACTCAGGAGAGAAGAAGCATTCCGAACTGCTGGTTCATGCCCTCCCCCCCAATGCATCCCTCCCCATGAGTGTGATATCACGGTCGGTCCGGTTGGCGCACAGTGTTCGGAAGAAGATGCTTTTTGCATGTGCCGAACAAAATGGTATTGAATTCGTTGAATTTGCGCGAATCAAATTGTGAGTGATCTGTTTCTATGCAGTCTGAGATTAACCCATGGTCTGCAAACCAGTCCATCGACACGGATAAACTCTTCACAGAGTTTGGAATTGAACCGATTGAGCCCCTGCTTCCGGAAATCCGCAATTCCCCCACATTTATGCGCAGGGGTATTGTAATTGGGCATCGGGACTACCGCCCCATCGTGGATGCGATGAATAATGGCACACCCTTTCATGTCCTGACCGGGTTTATGCCGTCCGGGCATCCCCATCTTGGCCACCTGATGGTGATGAAGGAGGTTGCCTGGCACGTGCAGCAGGGCGGAAACGGCTATGTAGCAGTCGCCGACCGTGAGGCACATGCCGTGCGCAATATCTCATGGGACAAATGCAATGAATATGGCAGAGAGTATCTCACCTGCCTCTATGCACTGGGATATGAGGGAGATACCTACTACCAGAGCACCAATAACCGCCTCAAAGACCTCGCCTTTGAAGCGGCAATAAAGATGAACTTCTCTGACTTGCAGGCAATCTATGGGTTTGGCCAGGAAACCGCCCTCGCACACGCAATGAGTGTCGCAACACAGGTCGCAGATATCCTCTTCCCTCAGGCAGATATTGGACCCGCACCTACCATCGTCCCGGTGGGCATTGACCAGGACCCTCACATCCGCCTCACCCGTGACGTCGCACACAAACTCCGCTTCTTCACGGTCGAGAAACGGGACGGATATGTGAGTGTGCGCTCCAAAAACGCACCTGAAGAAGCACTTGCCGCTGTGCACAAGGCATTCCCCGGTTCAAAGAAATACGAGGGGCATGTTGACATAAAAGGTGGCAACCTCCCTGAAGTGGATGCAACAGTCCGCACCATTGAGATTGAATATGGCGGATTCGGATTCTATTCCCCATCTGCCACATATCACTACTTCATGCAGGGTCTGCAGGGCGGCAAGATGTCGTCCAGTGCCCCGGAGAGCTTTATCGGATTCTGTGACACGGAAAAGGCGGTCAAAAAGAAGATCATGGGTGCCCTCACCGGCGGCCGGATGACCCTTGAGGAACAGAAAAAGCTTGGCGGTGAACCGGATAAATGTTCAGTCTATCTTCTCAACCTCTTCCACATGGTGGAAGATGATGACGAACTCACTGAAATTTGCCGGGCCTGTAAAGCAGGTGAACTGATGTGCGGCACCTGCAAGAAGGCGACATACGAACGGGTCAAAGAATTCCTCTCTGATTTTAAAGAAAAAATGGACGAAGCGGAACATAAGGTGGATGAGCGATAATGGCTGAACTGACATATAATGAAAAACGCCTGATGGTGGTGTTAAACACAATAAAAGAGGCCACACCAGACATCATTGCCGGAGAACTGAACACAACCGCAGCAGCCGTGGTACAGTTTGCCCACCTCTGCGCTGACAAAGGCATTGCCACCCTTGACCGAACCGTCACCGTCAGCTACTCACTTTCCACAGAAGGGGAGCAGTATGCCACCCTTGGTCTCCCGGAACGGCAGGTCTATGCCTCATTCCAGAATGAAATCAGTATGAAAGACATGCAGGCACATCCACTCGCCCGCATTGCTATCGGCTGGATGAAGAAGAAGGGCTGGGTCATAATCGAAAAAGGGCTGGTAAAAAAGACGGGCGATGCACCGGAAGGTGCAGATGAAGTAGCACTCCGTGACCCTGACGCAAACAGGGAAGGCGTACTGGAACTCGTCAAACGTGGCCTTGCAGAAGAGGCCGAGACCACCACCTACTTAATTGCAATAACAGAAACCGGAAAAGCCCTTGTAAAAGCAGGCCTTGACCTGAGAGAAGAGGTTGGCACCCTTACCCGCGAACAGATCCTCTCAGGTGACTGGAAAGACCTGAATCTGCGCCGTTACAGTGTTGACAAACTCCCGAAACGTATCATTCCCGGCAAGATTCACCCCTACCAGCGTCTCATTAACGAGATGCGCAATGTGCTTCTTGAGATGGGATTTATTGAGATGTATGGAGATGTTGTGCAGAGTTCGTTCTGGAACTTTGACGCCCTCTTCCAGCCGCAGGACCACCCGGCACGGGAGATGCAGGACACCTTCTATCTGGACAGCACCACACCCCTGCCAGAAAACTGGGAAGCCGTCCGTGACATCCATGAACATGGCGGCACCACCTCATCCGTCGGATGGGGCGGTATATGGGACCCCGCCAAAGCAAAGACAAATGTCCTGCGAACCCATACCACCGGTCTTTCTATCCAGTACCTCAAGGATCACCCCTATGAACCGGTGAAGGCCTTCTGCATCGGGAGAGTCTACCGGCGTGAGGCCATCGACCCCACCCATACCCCGGAATTTGAGCAGCTCGAAGGTATCGTAATGGACAAGGATGTTTCATTCCGTCATCTCATGGGCTTTTTAAAGGAATTTTATGGCAGAATGGGATTTGAAAATGTCCGTTTCCGCCCGGCATACTTCCCGTACACCGAGCCATCGGTCGAACCGGAAGTATTTGTTGACGGTCTTGGCTGGGTAGAACTCGGCGGAGCTGGTATCTTCCGTGAGGAAGTCACCGACCCGTGGGGCGTGAAATACCCGGTGCTTGCATGGGGACTCGGCGTATCCCGTGTTGCAATGCTGAAGATGGGTCTGCGTGACCTGCGTCAGCTCTACCGGAGTGATGTGGACTGGATACGTGACACCCCCATGATGCAGGGAGGGAAAGACTAATGCCAATCATCAAACTGCCATACGAATACCTTGAGACACTGACCGGCACAGACCGCGAAACCATCATCGATCGGGTGCCGATGATCGGTGCCGACATCGAACGTATCGAAGAGGATCATATCGATGTGGAGTTCTTCCCTGACCGGCCTGACCTCTTCTCCACCGAAGGTGTCGCACGAGCCATGCAGGGATTTTTAGGACTGAAATCCGGCATCAATGAATATCCCATCACCCCATCCGGCATCAGCTTCCGGGTTGACCCCGGCCTTGCGGAGATTCGGCCCTTCCTTGGGTCTGCTGTCATACGCAACGTCTCGTTAAACGAAGAGGCCATCGAGAGCCTCATGGGTCTGCAGGAAGCTCTGCACTGGGCAGTTGGCCGTGGACGCGGCAAGGTGGCAATTGGTGTGCATGACCTGGACACCGTCACACCACCGTTTTACTATCAGGCAGCACCGCGTGACCGCGCTTTTGTACCCCTTGATTTTGCTGAAGAGATGACGATGGAGGAAATACTTGAACACCATCCGAAAGGTGTTAACTTCGCCCACCTCGTCCGGGACTATGAACGGTTCCCCCTCATCACGGATGCAGAGGACAATGTTCTCTCCTTCCCGCCAATCATCAACGGTGAACGCACAAAAGTGACCACAGAAACAAAGAATATCCTTCTCGACTGCACGGGAACAGATATGAAAGCCGTAATGACCGCGGTCAACAACATCTGCACCGCCCTTGCAGATGCCGGCGCCACCATCGAGAGTGTTGAAGTGGACGGTACACCGATGCCCTCCCTTTCACCCTCTATCCGCATGGTCAGTGTAGACGAGTGCCGCCGCCTCCTGGGAATACCCCTCACTGCAGAGGAGATGGTTGCCCATCTCCGGACCATGCGATTTGGAGCTGTTGCAGACGGAGAGGAAAAGGTTCGGGTCACTGTGCCCTGTTACCGTTCTGACATCATGCATGACTGGGACATCTTTGAGGATGTGGCAATTTCGTACGGCTTCGAGAACTTCGATGCTGCATTGCCGGAATCATTCACCACGGGAAAACCACACCCGGTGATGGTCATGATGGACGGTGTGCGTGAAATTCTCGCAGGTCTTGGGTTTTTAGAGATGATGCCCTTCACCCTTACGAACGTTCGTGTGCTCTACACAGCGATGCAGCGTGAAATAAATCCCGGATTACTAAGATTGCAGCGCCCAATTTCAGAGGAGCAGACGGTCATGCGCACCGACATTCTTCCGATGCTTGTGGAGACACTCCAGATAAACCACCACCGTGAACTGCCGCAGCGCCTCTTTGCCATTGGTGACTGTGTGGAAGGAGAAGATACCTTCCAGAAGGTGGCTACAGTGAGTATCCACACGGAAGCAGACTTCTCCGAGATTTACGCCTGTGCAGACGCCCTGATGCGGGAGATGCATATCGCATATGAAATAGAAGAGTCAGCAGATCCCGCATTCATTCCCGGACGCAGGGCTGATATTATCGTGGACGGAAAAAAGACAGGAGTATTCGGAGAATTAAACCCGGATGTCATCCGGGCTTTTGAACTGGACGCACCAGTATGTGCAATGGAAATAGATCTCAGATGCGTACAGGGACGTCCCTGTCTCTGAGATACTCTTTTACCTCTTTTACCGTCATCTCACCGAAGTGAAAGACACTTGCGGCAAGGCAGGCATCAGCATGTCCCACCATAAAGCCGTCATAGAAGTGTTCAAAGGTACCAACACCACCGCTTGCAATCACCGGAATGCCAACCCCATCGGATACGGCCGCGGTCACCGCCACATCAAAGCCCTGTTTTACGCCGTCTGTCTCCATAGATGTCAGAAGAATCTCACCTGCACCACGACGTTCGACCTCTTTTGCCCATTCCACCGCATCGATGCCCGTAGGGTGACTGCCGCCGTAGATGACAACTTCATACCATGCAACTGTCCCATCCAGCATGGTGATGGGTGTGGCTCCCTCACGCATTTCATCATTCCTGCGTACGTCCATTGCGACAACAATGCACTGTGACCCAAACATGACAGCCCCTTCTGATATTAATTCTGGATTCTGCACAGCACTGGTGTTGATACTGACCTTATCTGCACCTGCCCTAAGAATCTCCCGGATGTCATCAATGGAACGAATGCCACCGCCGACTGTGAGGGGCAAAAAGAGCTTGTCTGCCGCACGTTCAATCACATCGATAATAATGCCGCGGGCTTCCTTTGATGCGGTGATATCCAGAAACACCACTTCATCAGCACCCTGCTCATTATACCGGGCCGCGAGTTCCACCGGGTCACCGGCATCCCGCAGACCAAGAAAATTAACCCCTTTCACAACCCTGCCATCCTTCAGATCAAGGCACGGAATGATACGTTTCGTGAGAGCCATCGTGGTACATGGTGTGTATGGTGGACATATGATTATTGTGTATCAGTATGAGACCGGTGTGGATACGATGCACCGATACGGTTGCAACACCATTGCCAACCTGACATCCACTCCCCATTTCAGTATAATAAAAATTACCTTAAACCGTCAAAACACATACGATACTCAGGATTGTGAATATGACTATGGACTCAGGAGAACTGAAGATGGGATGGGCCCGGCAGTACATGCCAGTCCTCGCAGAGATTCGCAAGCGGTTTGAAAAAGAACAACCACTTGCAGGGGCCACCGTCGGTATGGCACTCCACGTGGAGGCAAAAACTGCGGTTCTTGTAGAGACAATGGCCGCCGGCGGGGCAGAGGTGCACATCACCGGATGCAACCCTCTCTCCACGCAGGATGATGTGGCACAGGCACTCGGACGGGTGCCCGGAGTGCACTGCTATGCAACACGCGGGTGCGATATAGAGGAGTATTATGCCGCAATGGACAAGGTCCTCGATGCGTCCCCAAATGTCACCATTGATGATGGTATGGATCTCATCCACCGTATACACACACTTCGACGGGATCTCCTTGGAAGTGTCATCGGCGGGTGCGAGGAGACAACCACCGGTATCCAGCGCCTGCGGGCAATGGCAGACGAAGGCGCCCTTGAGTTTCCGGTCCTCGCAGTTAACGATACCCCGATGAAACGCTCCTTTGACAATATTCATGGCACAGGTGAGAGCGCTCTTTCCTCCATCATGATCACAACCAACACCCTCATCGGTGGAAAGTGGTTTGTGGTAGCAGGATACGGCTACTGCGGCCGCGGACTGGCACGGATGGCACACGGTCTTGGTGCAAAGGTAATCGTCACCGAAGTAGATCCTCGCCGTGCCCTTGAAGCACACATGGATGGCTATCAGGTGATGACCATGAAAGAGGCAGCGGCCATCGGTGAGATTTTTGTGACGACGACCGGCAACACCTCCATCATCACCGGGGAACACTTCCCGCTGATGAGAAATGGTGCAATTCTTTCAAACGCCGGCCACTTCAACGTGGAAATTGACATCCCGTGGTTGGAAGAACATGCAGAGACAAAAGAGACACGGGACAGCATCGACACGTATCTTGTGAACGGCAACCGCATCAGTGTGCTTGCAGAAGGGCGACTCGTCAACCTCGCAACCACAAAAGGCATGGGTCACCCGGTGGAAGTGATGGACTTATCCTTTGCACTGCAGGCACTCTGCACAGAGTATATGTATAAAAACGGCGGAAGCCTGAAGAGCGGGGTCTATGACGTGCCATACGAAATTGATGCAAAAGTCGCATATCTCAAACTGGCATCCCTCGGCGTCTCCATCGATGAACTCACAGAAGAACAGAAGATATACCTGCATTCCTGGAATGCAGGCACTTAATTCCTTTTTTAAACTCAGAATTTCCCATTTGCATAGGATTCACGGATAGCGAAGAGATACTCCTGAGCATACCCTGCATACGGCCCAAAGCGCTCCTGCGCAAATCGGCGTATCCGATCATATTCTGCGGGAGTGAACGATTTTTCCGGATCACCAACACCATAGAGCCGGTGCATGATCATCCGCATCCAGGTATCCACCGGAAAGGACTCATATTTCTGAAAACCGAAGAGGAGCACACAGTCTGCTACCTTTGGCCCGATACCAGGATAGGCCATGAGTACCCTGCGTGCCTCTTCAAAGGGCAGCTTTCGGATACGGTCAGCCCACCCGGGATCAACAGCAATGGCAGCAGCAGTTTTGTGAATATATGGTGCCCGGTATCCGAGGGTACATCCACGCTTCTCTTCAAGGGAAAGGGCGGATAAGGCATCCGGTGTGGGAAACGCATACCAAACAGTCCCGTCCGGTGCTGTGATAGATTCCCCTGCGGCGTGGCAGAGATTTTCTATCATCCGGGTGATGAACGGGATATTCGCATTCTGGGCACAGAGATAGGAGATCAGGCATTCCCATGGGTCCTGCCGGACAATTCTCAGGCCACTGGTGCGGCTTACTGCATCAGTAATATGAGTATCACAGCAGAATCCGGATACAATGTCCTCAGGGGCACAGTCGAGGTGGAGGTATGATATAAGAAAGGCTTCAGAACAGCCGGAAAAGTGCAGCTGCCTTCCATCCTGACGAAGGGTTATGAGTTTGCCATCGGCCACTCCCTGCCAGGTATCATCCTGCTTCTTCCATCGGAAGAGTTGACCGCAGGAAAGGGTAACGTCCAGATTCAGCGGGAATTCAGGTTCAAACACGCGAACCTCATACGCCGACATCTCTGTTCTGTCTGTCATACATAGTCCTGCATATACCTTCCCTCCGGCTCTTCAAAATAAATAGCGATTACCGGCCAGACCAAGAGGGAAACGTCAGGCCTGGAATATGGTATCATTGAGTTCACGAAGATCCGCCCGGACCCGTTCAAGTTCATCCACCTGTGCGTGCAGAATAACCTCTACATCGTCCAGGTCCATTGTGCCTTTCTGTATACTTGAGACAAGACCATTCAGACTGGCTTTAACCTGTTCAACCGGATTTTCCAGTTTACTTGTTACCGCGGAGAGACAGGCAACACGGGCTTTTTCTGCAACAAATGCCCGGTGTTTGTAGATAGCCGTCTCAATTGTTGTATAGAGTTCACGCGGCCGGATTGGTTTTATCAGATACCCATACGGATTCGTCCGTATTGCCCGGGAGAGGGTCTCTTCATCAGAGTAAGCAGTAAGAAAAATAACCGGGATATTCAGACGTCCGGAGATCTTCTCTGCCGCCTCAATGCCATCCATATCTCCATCCAGACGGATGTCAATGAGGGCCAGATCAGGTTGTGTTTCCATGGCAAGATCTATTGCCCGCTGCCCTGTTGTTGCCCGCCCTGCGACCAGGTACCCGAAGTCATGAACTGAATCTTCGAGAGCCATTGCAATGATAACCTCATCTTCAACAATGAGTATCTTCGCATCATTCAGAGAACTCTGATAGCTCTCATATTTCATCACCATTCCTAGGGAGGGGATAGTATTAAAATTTGATCCGACGGAAAATGCAGAAATGAGGACCAAATCTGCTGCACCATCATTGTGAAGCACACCACTATAACCCGGCAATTAACAAACAACAGACAGATACAGAATTTCAAAGATTTTTTTTACGGTTCAGACCATCAACAGGTTAAGATGCAATCCTGATTTCCCACATCTATATTTTATGCCAGTAAAATGACATCTAAAAATTACAACGATATGCAAAAAATTCCAACCATACAAACTGCACAAAAAAGCGGGACTTCCCTACCATCCCCCCCGGATAGGCAGAGAAGCCAACACACTTACTTAATCATAACAGTATATATAGATTTGCCATGCACACCCCCAGTAATTGAATAAAGATATATACAAAACAAAAAATTGCTATTTAAACACATACACACATCCACATCACACACAGTATAAATGAATATCCACCCGACTTTTGTAACAGACAGATTGGAATGTAAAAGATACTTATTATTCCGGATTTATTCCTGATCTGCATGTGCCCGCACCCTTTTCCCCTGATACCACAAATAAAAAAGGCACACTATTTACGATACCATACGAGGAGACAGGAAGATGGAAAATAAACGTGACGGCAGGCAGAGACGGAATATCTCCCCGGGGGATGCAGTCAGGATTGTCCTGAAAAAAGACCAGAGAACCGGGAAACTGACAGATGGTATAGTTAAAGATATTCTCACAAATTCATCATCCCACCCACATGGAATTAAGGTGCGGCTGGCTGACGGGCAGATTGGACGAGTGCAGGAATTCATCGAAGACGCATGAGCACCAGAACCAGATCATCAGAATATCTATGCCGGAACCAGAATATCAGACGAACCATTTTCATTCAATAATTCCCAATTTTCCCTTTTACAGGATGTATGCCGGGATAAAATAAGAGAGAATGAAATAACGGTGGTAGCAGTAATGGTAGCAGTAATAACAGTCCATTCTTCCGTTTCAGGAAGACATTTTCATATGGATTATTCGATAAAGTACCTTCTGATTATCCCCGGGATATTCCGGAATACTGCACACCAAAAATAGAGAGATAGGGAAAAATGAATCAGGCTGTTTCTTCCCCTTTGGCCTTTTCAGACATTCTCCCAATCCATATTGTCACAATCACCGCGACAATGGTAACAATGATTGCATAGATGAGCATCGCAGGAATATTTTCTGCATCCCCAAATACTGCTTTAAAGATAGCCTGAATGGCTCCATTCCATGCAAGGGCGGCAACCAAACCGAAGGCAACGGTCAACAGTGCCGCAATTTTTTCAATTACTTCCCCTTTTACTGCCATAGAAGGGACAATACCACGAGAAAATATATTATTCTATTGCAGTCTGATGGCACAGATACCTTACAGGGCAGAATTGCCGAAAATCCATACGGGATTCAGGAATTTCGTATGAGGTGCTTCATTTCAGTAACCGGATTCCTCGCCTGACGTTCCGGCCGGTAGGGAAGTATTCTGTTGCTGACCCATAGTAAAGCCCGCGCTCATCACCAGTACCAGGATGCAGACGACGGCTGCTGCACCACAAATTGCCTTGACCTTCATAGACTGGCGTTGTGCATCGGAAGAACAACAATCCTTTTGGAGAGGAGGAAAAGGGAATCAGTTTCTGAAGAAAATGAGGTTTACCGAGGATTTTTTTTCTCCGGATACTGTCAGTACCAGACGATGTATCACTGAAGACAGAGTAAGAACGGCAGTTCTATTATCTACCCAATCCCATTTTCATACATGCCCATCCGGATTCTCCTGGTGGATGACGAACCAGCCCTGCTTGATATCGCGAGGCTCTTTCTGGAACGTGACATACAGTTCTCCGTCGAAACAGCACCATCGGGAGATACTGCTCTGGAATTATTTGAAAACGACTCTTTTGACGCCATCGTCTCCGATTACCAGATGCCGGGGATGGACGGCCTTGCACTGCTCTCCCGTATCAGGGAACAGGGAATTTCCATACCATTCATTATTCTGACCGGCAGAGGACGCGAGGAGGTTGTCATCGAGGCACTCAATCTGGGGGCCGATTTTTATCTCCAGAAGGGAGGTGACCCAAAATCCCAGTTTGCCGAACTGAAGTCCAAAATCATTCATGCAGTGGAGAAGAGAAGGGCTGAAGAAAAAGCCAGGACAGCCTATGCAGAGATGAAGAAAGCCCTAAATAAACTCGAAGAACAGAACCGCCGTCTCGAGGAAAGCGAGGCAAAATTCAGAAATCTCGCAAATTCCACTTCAGTGGCCATCCTCCTTTATCAGGATGAACAGTGGATTTATGCAAATCCGGCGGCCGAGAGGATGTGCGGTTTTTCGGCTGAAGAAATATGTGCAATGCAGATCTGGGAATTTGTTGCACCGGAATTCCTGGAGATTGTAAAGGAACGCGGGCAGTTAAGAGAAAAAGGGAAAAATGTCGAAAAAGTCTATGATTTCAAAATTCTGAAAAAAACGGGAGAAGAAGTCTGGGTTCACCTTATGGGGAGTACAACAGAATATCAGGGCCGTCCGGCAGGGCTGATTTCAGTCATTGATATTACGGAAAGAAAACTCATGGAGGAGACACTCAGAAAACAGGAGGAGAACTATCGGACTCTCCTCAATTCCCTGAGCGATATTATTCTTGTCATCGACGGGGAGGACCGGTTTGTTGGTGTACACCACAACAAAGGAAGGCTCTATGCCCTGCCGGAGGATTTCCTGGGCAAATACTTCAGAGATGTTCTGCCACCATTCATTTATGAGCAGTACATCGTCGCAGCAACAATCCTGCGAAATACCGGAGAACCGCAGACCTATGAATATCCCCTTGGAATAGATGATGAAAAAAAGTGGTTTGAAGCATCGCTGAATCTCCGGGAGGATGGGGCGGGCATCATCGCAGTCGTCAGGAATATCACCGACCGAAAGCAGGCAGAGAAGACCCTCCGGGAGAATGAGGCACAATACCGCACACTGGTCGAAAATATCCCCATCGGCCTCATTCAGGCAGATACCAATGGACAGATCACCTATGTCAACGAGCAGATCCTCGGGATCCTCGGATCACCGTCCAGAGAGGCAACAGAGCAGATCAATCTGCTAAATTACCCGCTCCTCCAGGAATCAGGAATCAGCAATGATATCCGGACGGCGATCAGGGAAAAACAGCCGGTTAACGGCGAACTGAAGTATGTGAGTAAATGGAGGGACGATCCCTGCCTGAGCTACCGGATAGCACCGCTATTTAAAGACAGTGAAGTGACCGGAGTCTTGGGCATTGTCGAGGATATCACGATACGCCGACGGGCAGAGGATGCGCTTAGGCTTGCCAACCACAAACTCAGCCTCTTATCGAGGATTACCCGGCACGACATCCTGAACGATGTGTTAACCGCAAAAGGCTATCTTGAAATCAATGAAGCCGATTACCCCGCAAGTATGACGCCCTGTCTCACCTTTGTGGAAGAGGCAATTACCCGCATTGAACGGGAGGTTGAATTCACTCAGGAATATCAGGAACTCGGCAACCTGCCACCTGAATGGCAGGTGATCAGGCAGGTCATTGAGGAGGGCTGCCAGCAGATGAATGTCCCGAAGGAAATTCGTGTTGAAATTGACGTCCCCCCCATCGAAATATATGCCGACCAGCTGCTGACACCTGCCATCTCAAATATTTTCAGAAATGCCCTTGTGCATGCCAAAGGTCTGACGAAGATATCTGCCAGTACCCATGAGACACAGGCAGGTGAACTCTGTATTACCATTGAGGATGACGGAGCAGGTGTGCCCAAAGATAAGAAGATAGCAATACTGCAGCCAACCTACAACCGGCGGCATGGCCATGGCCTCTTTCTGGTCCGGGACATCCTTGACCTGACAGGGATTTCCATCCGGGAAACAGGGGTGCAAGGGGAAGGCGCCCGCTTCGAACTGATAGTGCCGGCCAGAGGATGGCGTCATTTGACAGAAAATCCACCATAATGAGCCGAATACAGCAAAAATGATATACTAATGCTTTTTTTATGATAGCCATCTGACACGCACATTCCGGAAAGAACAGACAGGTCATCTGTTGCAATCATTCTCCCGTTTCTCATTCCCGTTTCATTTCGTTCGCTCCATTCATGGTGATGCCGAATAAATAGTGTCTAAAAAAGAGGGACAGGCCCTTTTCAACCGGGCCGGGCTGCCTGGCCTCACATACCTTTTTCAGTCCTGAAAGATACTAACCATCGTTTCATGGGGGTGAAACAAATATGGCAACAGTTACACGAAAAATGGTTGAAGATGCCGGTGTCGATGTCGATCACCTTGTTGATTTGCTGGTGAAAAATGCGGCAGCAGAGCTGACAACCTTTTACTATTATACGATTCTCCGGGTCAACCTGATTGGCCTTGAAGGTGAGAATCTCAAAGAGATCGCCGAAACCGCGCGAATCGAAGACAGAAATCATTTCGAGGCGCTGGTTCCCCGGATTTATGAACTGGGGGGTAAACTTCCGGATGACATGGTGGAGTTCCATAACATCTCCGGGTGCCCGCCAGCACCTCTTCCGGCAGACCCAACCGATGTGATGGCAATTCTGAAGGTGCTCCTTCAGGCAGAACAGTGTGCGGTGCGGCAGTACACTCATGTATGTAACCTGACAGCGGGGAAGGATCACCGTACCTATGACCTTGCACTCTCCATTCTCCACGAAGAGATTGAGCATGAATCATGGTTCTCAGAGTTCCTCGGCGAAGGGCCGTCCGGGCATTTCCTCAGGCGGGGGGAGACATCACCGTTCGTATCAAAGTTCCTGCGGTAGGAAAAGAAGATTCAATCATCCCATTTTTATGAACCCCATCCGAAGTTCAGATAATATCCGGATCTTCACCCATCCCCGGGTTCCAAAGCGGTCATCATCTGCAGATGGTAGTATCCTCCGGAGAGATAATCCGATTACACCGGGTGAGCCATGATGTGGGAGATGTTCCTGACACTCGGCCCGGTAACACAGGCACTTGTCGCAGGAATCTTCACCTGGGGAATGACAGCCCTCGGGGCGGGAACAGTATTTCTCACACGGGAGGTGAACCAGAAGTTTCTCGATGTGATGCTGGGATTTGCTGCAGGCGTGATGATCGCTGCCAGTTTCTGGTCACTCCTTCTGCCGTCAATCGAGCTTTCGGCGGGGCTGGGCATTCCCGAATGGCTCCCTGCCGCTGTCGGGTTCATTTTGGGAGGAATGGCCCTCGCTTCCATTGACCGGATTCTTCCCCATCTTCATATCGGATTTCCCACAGAGGAGGCAGAAGGGATTCCGACATCATGGCCCCGGAGCACACTCCTTGTCCTTGCAATCACAATGCACAACATCCCCGAAGGGCTTGCTGTGGGTGTGGCATTCGGTGCTCTTGCTGTGGGATCGACAGAAGCCCTGGCCGCAGCCTTTGCCCTTGCGATTGGGATCGGCATCCAGAATTTTCCGGAAGGTATGGCCATCTCGATGCCGCTGCGGCGGGAGGGATTTTCGACACTGAGAAGTTTCTGGTATGGGCAGCTTTCCGGTCTGGTTGAACCGGTTGCAGCCGTCATCGGAGCAGCCGCGGTGATAATCGCCCGCCCCATCCTACCCTATGCCCTTGCTTTTGCCGCCGGAGCCATGATCTTTGTCGTCGTCGAAGAGGTCATCCCTGAGTCTCAGCATAATGGAAACGCTGATGCAGCGACCTTTGGGGCAATGCTTGGGTTTGTTGTGATGATGATCCTGGATGTGGGGCTGGGATGAAGCAGACTAATGACCGGAACACAGAGAAAACCCCACATCCGATCAGGAAAATCCGCCCGGACGAACGGATGCTGAAATAGTCTCATCATACTCTGCCTGAGTCAGCACCACAGGCAAATACGATTCCCCCCGCCCTTCAAGATTACGCACAAAGGCACGCAGATGATTTTCGGAACCCCGCATCAGATTTTCATAGACATACCGGATGTCCCCATTTTCAGTCCGGCTCATCGCATATTGCAAATCCACGATATCTGTCTCCTCAACGAGAGCGGCAGCACGAAGGGCATCTTCGGGAGACTGCAGCCCGGTTTCTACCAGATCGTCATAGAGTTCCTGCAGTTCTGAATGGGAAAATATTCCAGGGGTAATAATTTCAGACGAATTATCATCTAGTCCATACCATTTGATCAAAACCTTCACACTGTCCATATGTGTCTGCTCCGCATCACCGATATTTTTGAAAACCTGCATATCCCATTTCTCATAGAATACTGCGTACACATCACGTGCAAGCCGTTCCTCTTCCTGCATGTACAGGAGATCTGAAACCTCTTCTGTTGAGAGTGCCTCGCCAGATGAGGAAGCGGTCAGTTTCGTTTCAAGAACACTGGTATCAAAGGCCGTTGTATAGGATTCCTCACCTGGAGAAACAGTTGGTGAGGCAGTTTCCTGCTCTTGATCAGTGGTACAACCGGCACTCATCACCATTACCAGAATGCAGATGAGAGCAGCTGCACTGCATAGTGTCACGATTTTCATAGATTCGCATTCTTAATGGGAAAAGCAATAACCCTTTTGGAGGGAGAGAAAGAGAAAAACAGCAGGGTAATGGCATAGTTCGTGAAATAAACCACCAATATCTGCCAATATCTGCCAATATCTGCCAATATCTGCCAATATCTGCCAATATCTGCCAATATATCCGCTTCTCATATCCATTTTTTCCACCTCCTCCCACACCAATCCCAAAAAACCATGAATTTTTCAGGTGCAGTCGTTTTCGGTTTCATTGCCGTTCACACCATCGACAGTTGTGCATAACACAGATGACCGGAGGAATGAGCGCCTCCCCATAATACCCCCATATCGAGACCACCCTCCTGATTCCAAGACAAATATTCAGAACTGGCTCCCAGATCATTTCAGGCACCAAAATCCCAAGCACTTTTTATCCCATACAACGGATAGTCCATTGAATGGATGTCATCCTCCAGATAATTCTCCTCCTTATCTGTGCCAAACTCTTTGGCGAACTCGTGGAGCGGATGGGCTACCCGGCTCTTATCGGTGAAATTGCTGCAGGCATTCTCCTCGGACCCTCTCTTCTTGGATGGGTGACGACAAACGAGACAATCGAGGTATTTGCTGATATCGGCATCATTGCTCTTCTCTTTGTCAGTGGTGCGGAGATGAACCTGAAATCGTTTCTGGAGAGGCGGAATGTCGCAGTCACCACAGCCGTTGCAGGCGTCATCGTCCCCTTCGCAGGCGGGATACTTCTGGGATACCTGCTGAACTTCTCCCAGGCGGAGACGCTCTTCCTCGCAATTGCCCTCTCCATCACCTCCATCGGCGTTTCGGTCCGAATTCTTGTAGATTACAAACAGTTAAACACCGTCCTCGGAACCGCCATCGTCAGCGCTGCTGTCCTTGATGACATCATCGGCATCTTCCTCTTGGGCATCCTCTCTGCGGTGGCAATGCAGGGCACCACACTTGCAGGTGGCTCCCTCTCTGCAGGCATCCTCATCGGCATTGCATTTCTGGTGGTATTCGTCCTCATCGCACCCCGCGTTCTGCGCTGGCTCTTCGACCTCGCACGAAAGACCGAAACCCACGAGATGGTCTATTCGGTTGCCATCATCCTCGCTCTTGCAAGCGCCTGGCTCTCTCACACGGCGGGACTCCACTACTCAATTGGTGCATTTGTAGCAGGCCTCATTCTCGGCGACCAAATAAGACGCGACCGTCCGCTCTTCGACAGCCTGATGGACTTTGGGTTCGGGTTTTTTGTAACGCTCTTCTTTGCATCCGTTGGTCTCCTCTTCAGTTTCACCTGGGAGACCTTTCTCTCTCCCTACATCATCCCTATCATTGTGGTCGCTATTGGGGGCAAAATTATCGGGGGCTACATAGGATCTTTCCATTTCCTCACCAAAGCAGAGGCACTCCTCGTCGGTCTTGGGATGACACCAAGAGGAGAAATAGCACTCGTCGTTGCCAAGGTAGCTCTTGTCGGAGGAGTGATCGGAAGTGCCCTCTTTTCTGCCGTGACCGTGATGGTGATTGCAACAATCATCTTCACTCCTCTTTTGATGAAACATGGATTTGCATGGGCAAAAATTGCAGAAAAGGAATCCCCCTGAAGGAAAATACATTCGAAAAACGGAGATCACACATAAAAGAGAAAAAGATGAGAAAGAGAGCCGGCACAAACTCATATGTCTGGCAGAATAGTGATTTCCCTTCTTTTTTGCCCCGGAAAAACGTGTCCACACAGTAGCCCGGAGCGGGCCGATCTCAACCGGAGACAGACAATACATCCTCTCATAATATTCAACAATTGCGACCGCACAATAGTCAGCAATCCACCGTATATTTAGCGAATAAAAGGCATTAAAGCCGTGTTTTTTCAGCAGTAAAGATGAGCAGAAAATATGTCAGATTTACCATCCAATTCCCGAACACAGGGAGGCAAAGAGGGTGGACACAGGGTGACAAAACAGAGGGTAAGAAAGGAGACCCCGTTTCCAGTATTCATCCAAACAGATTTTCCCACGTACACACATTTTCTTCGGCTCTTCGCTGAATAGTATGGGTCACAATGTTTCAGGAATTCTCTTTTTTCCATTGGTGTGAACACATTTTCAGCACGCACAACCCCCCCGAAATAAACGAAACAGGAGGGACGAAACTGCCCACCACTCCTCTGTGTGAGAACCATCACACTTGGGGGAGGGGGGCAAAAATCCTGTGAATGGTCTTGATCAGATCTCCCCTTCCCGGACGAGAAACGTAATAATATCACACATTTCAACGAGACCACGGGCAATCCCATCGTTGTCCACCACAATCACATCGGGATGCCGGTTCTTCTCCATCGCCTGCAGGGTCTCTGCAACGGTGGCAGATGCAGACACTGTTACATGGCTCCGTGTCATCAGTTCACTGGCATGCAGGGCCGCACTCTTGTGAATACACTCGAGACATCCCAGTTTACGTCTGCTTCGAATACCCATCCCGGGCGTTATCGCGGAGAGAAGGTCCATGCGGGTAATAATCCCCAGAAACCGGCCAACCCCGTCACAGACGATGATATCAAAACATCCCTTCCGGGTAAAGGATCGATATATGTCGGCAACCGGCGTCTCCGAATGCACACGGGCAAAATCCGTCTGCATGATATCTGTTATCGGGGTTTCTTCGGGGTCTGATTTTTCCTCCCCACTTCTCTCCTCTTTCCCTATCATGTGAATTATGTGTGATCTGCACCACAGGAGATATAGATAGCGGGGGAGAGAGACATCGTCATATCATTTTACCTGACCTTCGGAAGACCTGCCTTATATGATTCCTGATAATTCATGGTCGCAAAAAAAGGATATTTGGGAGAAATCATGCTTTGCAGTATTCTTTCCTGACGCTTCGAAGCAAAAATCCGGCGATAATAGAGAGGATACCATAGAATATGAAATATATCCCAATCAGAACGCCGAACACGATGAAAGACCCTATCAGCGGATAGACCATGAGGAGGATGGCAAAGATGACTGAGAGCAAACCCATAAAAAAGAGCAACCAGCGGTGGGGGAAGGTCTTTTCGGAAATGGCAATAATCACGTTCATGAGACCAATCATGAACAGTACCACAGCGATGATGATGGTCAGGATCGCCCCGAAGAACTGGGGGGCAAGGACGGCTCCGACCCCGATGATGAACCCGAGTATCGCTCCTAAGAGGAGCCATGTCGGACGGGCTGTCGTTCCGGGAGTCATCAATGCCATGACCAGCATCATGAAAGCAAGCACGATCACCAGGACACCGAAAAACATAACCAGAACCGCCGCAGTAATGCCTGGATACATAAAGATCACAATACCGAAGATCAGGGAGAGCAGCCCGAGCAGGACATAGGTTCCCCACTTCACATCACATATTGATTCTTCGTACATCATAACTTCAGTCATACAATAACCTCGCATTGGAATATTCATTCAATTATTTATACCTGTGTTCGGCGCATCAGCCAGAACCCGATTCAATTCATAATTACCCCCATTGAATGGAACAGAAAGGGTCCAGGAAAAATTCTCTGAAGCCGAGTCCATCCGCCGGTATCCTCGCACTCGGTCTCCCGTCAGTACTCAGCTACAGTGCGGCGAACCTCACATTCACCGGCGTCCGGGTGCTCGATTATCTCGATGAGAACGGCAATTTACCCGAATCCAAGGATCAACTGGGTGACGGGGAGTGTGTCCAACATTTCAGTTTCAATCTCCTCTCACATGCCGGGTTGCAATATTTACAGCGAAGCAATGCAAGTACGCCTATAATTGACATGCTATTATAAAATGAATTTTAGTGAAATCTGGGGGCTACTACCCGGGAGACAGGAAAATACGCAAATGACCACCACCGGGCAGGAAAATACACGGATTATTCATTTGCGTCAGAGAAGAGGGCGCTTTGTCCTCATAATGAAGCGTAAGAGAGGACGAAGCACAAGAAAGGCGATGCAAATACCAATATATTTCGATGCATTACCAAACGAGGAAATAAAATCATATACAGAATATTTTGGAAATCTATCGCCCATTAGCCGGGCATTGGTATTTATATTATGATTGCCCCCTTTGACGCGGGAATACCGATTATTCCTAACATACAGGAGGGGAAAAACAATGACATATGGTCCAATGCACCTGTTAGCAGTTGGGTTTGCAGACCCCGATTTTCATGGACAGATACTCAAAGAGCTTAAATCCGCGAGGGAGAAGGGAATTATCAGACTAATTGATCTGCAGTTCGTCTGGAAGGATGATAATGGAGATATTGCAGCACTGGAAGCAACAGATCTCTCTGACGAAGAACGGATCCGTTTCGGTGCTGTGGTCGGGGGTCTCATCGGCCTTGGAGCAGCAGGAGAGAAAGGTATGGAAGCGGGCATCGAGGCCGGCGCTCTCGCGGTTGCCGAACGCAATTTTGGTCTTACGGATGAGGACATCATGGAGGTTGCCGATGCCATTCCCAACAACAGCGCTGCTGCGATTATGCTCTTTGAGCACCTCTGGGCAATTAAATTAAAAGAAGCACTCATTGATGCCGGTGCTATACCCATTGCGCAGGGAATCGTCACCCCGGAATCGCTTGTAATGGTTGGTGCAGAACTTGCAGCAGCGGTTGAGGCGGCAGAACTCGAGGAGTGAGAGAAGAACAAACAGCCGGATAACCCGGAGAAGAAACAGGAGATATGATATTTATGGGACTTGGACCGCTGGGTCGGGGTGGAGCACGGCGCCGGACCCGAAGACGCTGGATGGCTATGTCTGCCATGCTCAGCTCAAAGCACAAAGCAGAGATTGAACAGGCCACCGGGAAGAAACTTGATGATCTGTCAGATGAAGAACTTGAAGCGGAAATGAAAAAGTGGGGAATTACCCCACCACCCCCGGAACCTGGCGAGGGATAACAAACACAGGAAACATATCTGTAGCCTGAACACCAGCAACACTCATTTATTAGAGATGCCGGAGATATCTCTCCAGCACCTCTCTATGCCATCTGTTTCCGGAAAATACTGCATCTCAGATATGCTGATATTCAAAGGGTCACAAACATTCCTATAGTGTCAGTGCATATCTGCGCTTCATGGCAACGGTGACCAGTACAGACAATAAAGGACTGATATACGACAGTTTTATTTTCTCCCTCTCTCTTCTTGCGGTTGCAAACCTATGCATATCCCTACTCCTGTTTTTTCAGCCTGATATTGTGAACGTGGTGGTGATAATGAACCTCTTTCTCAGTGTGGTTTTCTTCGGGGATTTCCTGTACCGGCTCTTTTCTTCAGATGGGAAATGGCAGTACCTGATTCGCTATGGAGGGTGGGCAGATCTCATCTCATCGGTTCCTTTTCCAGGCATGAAAATATTCCGTCTCTACCGGATTGCGATAACCGGGAAAGGACTTTACCAGTTCAGGGCTGAGAAAATGGCCGATGAATTATCGGCAAAGAGGGCAGAAGGAGCACTGTACGTCATCATTCTCTGGATTATCCTAATCATCGAAATCGGATCCATCCTGATTCTGCATGTCGAACGGCTGGCAGACCATGCATCCATTCTCTCCGCAATGGATGCCATCTGGTGGTCCTTTGTGACGATCACAACGGTTGGGTATGGCGATCTCTATCCAGTGACCTATGCCGGCCGGTTCATTGCCATCATCCTGATGATATCAGGTGTGGGTGTCTTTGGAACACTTGCAGGTTTTCTCTCTACTAAACTGGTCTCCCCCAGGAAACAGACAGATAAGCCATCCGGAGAGACGCCGGGAACATATGAACAAAAAATCGATATTTTGCTGGCTCGTCTCGATGCACAGCAGGAATTGACAGCCGCCCTCCTCCAGCGGCTGGAACAGTATGAAATGTCATCCGGCAGTGGCATGGTGGAGACATAAGATGTCGTCCGGGAAGGAAATAGGGTGCGAACCGGAGAGGGGAATTGATGAGGAATTTCAATAAGGGACACCTGTTTGTATGGGATCTGGACAGGTCTCCCTTCGCTATCTTCATACAGTTTCATGCACCCATACCACCAGTATATCTGCCGCATATTCTGTACGGAAAACGAGTAAAGAGCCTGCAGGACCAAAAAGGGGGGGACGGGTGCATGAATATCAACCGTGAAGGATTCGATGTCAGGCTGGGGATTCGTGGAATCACTGCTATCATCCTGGCATTTATCCTTGGCAATCAGTTTGGACAGTCGGGTGTCGTCATCGCCATCAGTGCTCTCTTCATTTCAATGGTGGATTTTGCAGGCACTGTCCTCTCACATGGCTGCGGGTCATCAGGTCCCCGGCATGAAGGGCCGCACTCTTGTGGATACATTCGAGACACCCCCGTTTCTGCCTGCTCCGGACACCCATCCCCGGCGTAATGCCGGAGAGGAGATCCATCCGGGTGATTACCCCAAAAATCGGTCATCTCCATCACAGACGATGATATCATCACATCACATCCCCGTAAAGGACCGATATATGTCGGCAACCGGCGTCTCCGTATGCACACGGGCAAAATCCACCTCCATGATCTCTGTTATCGGGGTATTCTCAGGGTCTCGTTTGTCCACCCCACTATTTTTTCTCTTTTTTCCCGGTCATGTGGATAGTGAGTGATCTGCACCGCAGGAGAGATAGAGATAGCGGCACTGAAGGCCGTACCGTCTGTATTAGAACCGATACCGGTAAGGGCGAATGAACTGCCCATCAAATGTCGCATTCATACCGTTTCGCCATCGTGGGAGAATGGTATATATACTGACTCATCCATATGCCGACTGCTCTGATATGACTAATTCCCAGATTAATATGCGCAGGCATTATCAGGGTCAGAAGGGGGAAACAAAATGACTGACAAAACAAAAGTAAAGGTTAACAAAGCCGTAGATGACGCAAAAGTGGCTGCACATGCCACATATGATGATGCAAAGGTGGCTATTCATAACACACTCGAAGATGCATCGGAAAAAACAGAGGAAGTATCGGATGATATAGAAATCAGTGCCCACAAAGCTGTTTCGGATGCTAAAATTAAGGTACACGAGGCGAAATCAGAGTTGAAGAAAAAGTAACAGGAAAGGAAAATGGCTGATTTAATATTTCTTGCGGTAATTTTCCTGGTCCTTGCACTGGTATTTTACATAATGGGAGCACGGGGAATAGCCGGTTTATCGATGGGTATCGCAAAATGGCTCGTCATTATTTTTATAATAATTGCGATAATCACGTTCATATTATAGAGGATTCCTGAGGACAGAAATCAGAGATCGGATACAGACATGCCGGTGGCCAGAATAAGACAGGACCAACTCCTCCGAAGTCAACCCGATCATAGGTTTACCCTTTTCAGCATTTTACCGTTTTTCAATCGAATCGGGTGTGCCCTCACGGAACACGTATCACCGAAGCGATGTGTATCACACCGCCATATCATCATAAATGTGCATAGTGTATCTACAACCGTCCGGAACTTCATCGTGTGAAAAATAACCAGGTCACCCGTTCATCATCAAAAATGAATGTGTGAGAAACGTTACTCAACCGTGCCCTTTATGGTTATCGTCTTCTCCATAACCGGTATCGTCTTACCCGATTTCTCCAGTGCACGGTCAACGACATACCGCACACCGCCACAGCATGGAACCTCCATACGGGCGATGGTGATCGATTTTATCGTATGGAGAGAGAAGATATCCGCCAGTTTCGTTACGTATCCGTCAATATCCGAATCCAGTTTCGGGCAGAAGATGATAAGAATCCTGTTCTGCAGAAACTCTGTGTGAAAACCTGCATAGGCAAAGGGGACACAGTCAGCTGAGATCAGCAGATCGGCGTTGTCAAAATACGGATTCGATGCGTTCAGGAGGGTAAGTTGAACCGGCCACTGTCGCAGTTCCGATGGTGCATCATCCGATGGGACACGTTGCCCAGTGCCATGTGTATCGCGTTCAATATTCTGTGCTGCAGTTCCCGGGCACGTAGCAAACGGACTCTTGCTCCCCTCTTCAGGTTTCGGAGAACAAACTGCCGGATTATGATCAGGAATGAATAGGCCGTGTTCTATCAGGTACTCAATTGCCTGATTATACAGTTCTGTTTCCCCGTGGCCTGCAAGATGCTCAAGATGGGCAATAATTACCCCTTTCCCCTGCCGTACGATATTTGCCATCACCGTGTTCTCATCATAGGGTTCTGCTTCCCGCTCGATGACCGTGATTGCCCCCACCGGGCATGTCCCCATGCAGGCCCCCAGACCATCGCAGAAGAGATCGCTTACGAGCCTTGCTTTTCCGTCTATGAGCTGAAGAGCCCCCTCCGGACAGTCAGGGATGCACTCACCACACCCCGTGCATTTGTCTTCATCAATACTGATTATCTTCCGTTTCATGTGTGTTCACTCCCGGATGCCGGATAGTAACCAGATTGTTTTCATCAGTTAAATATTCAGGTCTGATAGCTGAGCACAGCTGTGGTGGCCAGGGTCATGTTTTCCCGGCATGGTAAGAGCCAAACAGATCACAAAGTGATTATATCGAAATAATCTGCCAGCCAGAAGATAGGCGGCCCCATATGAAAGTGATAAATCATAAAATCCTTTATCCTCTCAATTCATCCTATATCATCGGGTACATTCTAAAAAAGTAATTCCGGATAATATCCTTTAATCCCCCTCATCAGCCTGATATTGACCCTTTTCAAGCAGCTGTTCCAGCTTCTCGACACGACTGGTGATCTCTGTTTCAATCTTCTCCCGCTCGCTGATCAATTGTTTCAGTTCCATGAGATACCTGGCAGCCTGATCTCCTTCCACCGGAGGTTGTTCCAGGGGTTTTACCTGAGATTCATCCTCTTTTTCCGGGGGGGCTAACAGTTTACTTGATATGAGGCCGGCAAACGTAGCAAATACTGCTACCCCTGTCGTCAGCACAAGGATTCCCACCATCCGACCAGCTGCCGTCACGGGAAACCTATCCCCGTAGCCAACCGTGGTGATGGAAACATATGCCCACCATATCGCATCACCGGCAGTGATGATATTCGCGGATGGTGACGCATGTTCCGCCTGCAGGACCAGGAATGCCCCTGATTCGATGATAAGGATAACCATTAAAACCAGAATATATAACGCCGATTGTGCCCGGTTCCGGGAAAGGTAGGTTACGATATAACCGATCCCATACTTGTGGACGACCCGGTATGCCTTGTATATCCGGAACAGCCTGAATATGCGGAACATCGGTATGACAGCCAGCAGGTCAGCCCAGCCATAATTGCGGAAGAAATAGGATGGCCGGGACGGGGCTGTGGCTAATCTGAAACAGAAGTCATAGATGAAGAGCAGGGTAAGCACGGCGTTGATGATGAAGACAACATTGATTGCATCCAGGTCGACTCCCGGAATATAGGAGAGAACCATATTGAGAACCGAAAGAATCGAAACGGCGGCGATGAATATTTCATATCCAAAGTCCAGTTCCTTTCTGCGCCTGATATATATCATATAAATTCACACGAGGGTAAAAACGGTTCATACCATATTAGTGCTGTTTTTTCTGTGGAGAAACATCCCCTGACCAGGCACGTAATGAAAGGAGGAACCACTCTCTCATCTCATGCACCGGGGAACTCTGACTAACGGAAATGACTACGCAGGGCAGGGGTCCCGATGCTGCGTGAGAAGAAGGTCATTCGCAGGAATGTAACATCCACAGAGGAGGAAAGAGGATGGATAAAGGACACATTATGATTGAATACCCCCGGGCGGATTCGAACCGCCGTAACCAGCTCCAAAGGCTGGTATGATTGACCGCTACACCACGGGGGTGCACTCAGGAACAACGGCGTTACTGCCTGTGCCTGAATCTATTTCATCTGTAAGAATTTTAGTGTTTCCCGCGATTGAATGGGGAATGGTAAATCAGTTACCCTTTTTCACCCATCCGCGTCACCCTGATCTCAACATTCTTCCCCGTGAGCTTAATGAGTTTAAACTCCACATTCACCGTCCGGACCTCTTTCGGATCATATGAACCTGCATCAATCTCCTGTGACGCAAGAACCATTTCACTTCCACCGGTCACATCCAGAAGATCGGCCTGCAGAAAGACATCATTCACTGTCAGATCACCGGTGTTTTCAACCGTGACCGGATAGATTGCATGATTCGACGCAACGTTCCCGGAGCCGGTTGTGATCACTATTTTCTCTTCAAAAGATGGTATTGCAGTATCGAAGGGAAGCGAGGTACACCCAGCACCCATCACACCACATACCACCACACATATCAGCACACCAAAACAAGCAGTATGCCCCAAAACCGACTTTTGATACGTTCTGTCCTGCTCCATATTCAAAGACCCCCATCATGAACAGTTCATGGTCTTTTTTTCTGCTACATCAGATCCCCATTACACCATGCATCATCTGATTCAATCCAGATATTGTATTCACTCTCCCTTCAATCATACGATCCTTTCTGGTTGCATCAGGACAGGCTGACCACCCCAATCATACAGAGGTGCACCATACCACCCGAAAGAGTGCACCAGATATTTAAAGACACCAGATTCGGCACAGATGATTGATTACTATAAATACCATATACTGTAACGGATAGCAAATGGCAGCAACAATCACAGAGAAGATATTTTCCCGCAGATGCGGGAAAGATATCTCAGCAGGTGACGTTATGATGGCCCCCATAGATGCGGCCATGATCCATGACATCACAGGCCCGCTTGCAATCAAAAATTTCCGTGAGATGGGCGGAACGACAGTATTCGACCCGGCAAAAATAATTATGCTCTTTGACCACCAGGTCCCGGCCGACTCTATTCCTGCGGCAGAAAACCAAAAATTTATGCGGGATTTTGCTGCAGAACAGGGAATTCTTAATTATGATATACAAGAAGGTGTCTGCCATCAGGTGGCAGTTGAGAAGGGGCGTGCCCGTCCGGGCGACATCGTCGTCGGTAGCGACTCACACACCTGCACCTACGGAGCTATAGGCGCCTTTTCAACCGGGATAGGCTCAACGGACATGGGTTTTGCAATGAAGTACGGTGCCCTCCACTTCCGTGTCCCTGAGAGTCTGAAACTCACCACAACCGGCAAATTCCAGCACCGTGTCGGTCCGAAAGACCTCATTCTTGCAATGATAGGCGACCTCACCGTGGACGGTGCCACCTACAAGGCAGTGGAATTCACCGGTGACACCATCAGTGAAATGTCCATCCCCGGCCGGATGACCTGCTGTAATATGGCAATTGAAATGGGAGGCAAGGCAGGCATTGTCGCACCCGACGAGGTGACCCGTGCCTATTGTAGCGGGCGGATGGATGGCGGATGGCTCGATCTTGCTCCGGATGAGGACGCATCGTATGTGCTCGAACGTGAGTATGACGCAGCAGACCTTGTCCCACAGATAGCCGCCCCCCACAATGTGGACAATGTCGGAGATGTGACACAGTTTGAAGGGACACCTGTTGATCAGGTATTCATCGGTTCATGCACAAACGGCCGGTATGAAGACCTTGCAGAGGCTGCAGAAGTATTAAACGGGCGAAAATTTTCCCCGGACATCCGCGTCATCATTGTACCCGCCTCAAAGACCGAATACCTAAAGGCACTCCGGGCAGGTCTTATTGAGACCTTTGTGGAAGCAGGCGGAATAGTCGAGGCACCCTGCTGTGGCCCGTGCATGGGTGGGGCCTTTGGCATTCTCGCACCGGGTGAAGTCTCACTTTCCACCTCAAACCGCAACTTCCGCGGCAGGCAGGGAAGTACAGAGGCAGAAGTCTACCTCTGTTCACCAGCAACCGCCGCTGCAAGTGCTATCACAGGGAAAATAACCGACCCACGGGAGGTGGCATAATATGAAAACCTGGAAATTCGGCAATGACATCGACACCGATGCCATCATCCCGGGCCGGTACCTCACCATCTATGACCTAAAAGAACTGGCGGCCCATGCCTTCGAAGGCACACGGGACGCATTTGCAAAAGAGGCAGCAGTTGGAGACATCATCGCTGCAGGGAGAAACTTTGGGTGCGGGTCATCACGTGAACACGCTCCCATTGCCATTCGGGGCGCCGGGGTGCGAGTAGTTGTCGCCGTATCCTTTGCACGAATCTTCTACCGCAACTGTATTGCGACCGGCATCCTCCCGGTCATCTGCCCGGAGGCAGATTCCATCACAGAGGAGGAAGAAATAATCCTTCACCTCGATGAGGGATACCTGACAGCAGGGGAAAGAACCCTCACAGTAGAACCAGTACCTGCATTCATGCGCAAAATCATCGATGCAGGCGGGTTAGTTGAATACGCAAAGAACCTCACGGAGATAGAAATATGTACAAAGTAGCCGCCATCGGCGGAGACGGAATCGGACCTGAGATTGTGGACGCCGGAAAAGGAGTCCTTGATGCTGCAGGAGAAAAATACGGATTTGACATTGACTGGACAGACTTCGATATAGGAGCAGACCGTTATCTCGCAACCGGTGACCTCCTTACCGAAGATGACCTGAAAGAACTCAGTGCCTTCAAATCCATCTACTTTGGATCCATCGGCGATGACCGCGTCAAACCCGGCATTCTTGAAAAAGGCATTCTTCTCGGCCTCAGGTTCCATTTCGACCAGTACATCAATCTCCGGCCGGTGCGTATGCTCGCAGGCACCCAGACACCTCTCGCCGGGAAAGGCCCGGAGGACATCGACTTCCTCGTCGTCCGTGAGAATACCGAGGACTTCTACGTCGGCATTGGCTCACGATTCAAAGGAAAAGAACACCGTGACCTTGAGGTCATCCGTGACATCTACTCCATCAAATTCGGTCTGGATGTCGAGTCTGACAGCGAGGAGATTGCCTACCAGATTGGCGTCATATCACGCGAAGGGTCATCACGGGTCATGAAATATGCCTTCGATGTGGCAATGAACCGCGAAAAGAAGGTTTCCAGTGTTGACAAGGCGAATGTGCTGACAGATGTCTACGGCCTCTGGCGTGATGTATTCACCGAGACTGCTGCCTGCTACCCGGATGTGGCAACCGAGTTCACCTTTGTTGACGCCATCACCATGTGGTTTGTAAAAAACCCCGAATGGTTTGACGTGGTCGTCGCACCCAACATGTTTGGCGATATCATAACTGACCTTGGTGCGATGATACAGGGTGGCCTTGGTCTTGCCCCCGGCGGCAACATCAACCCGGAGGGCACCTCACTCTTTGAACCCATACATGGGTCCGCTCCCAAATACAAAGGTATGAACCAGGCAAACCCCATTGCAACCATCTGGGCAGGGTCGCTCCTCCTTGATGACCTTGGCGAACCGGAAGCGGCTGCAGGAGTCCTTACCGCCATTGAAAAGAGCATCGCTGCAAAGCAGACCACCGTTGACCTCGGCGGCTCACTTGGTACCCGTGAAGCAGGCGCCTGGATTGCAGACGCTGTACGGAACGAATAAAACAGAAAAATACAGTGCTCAGGGTGCAAAGACACCCTTCACTTCTTCACAACCCAGATGCAGGTGTCAGGCAATGGTTGTTAGATACCGGCCCTGCACCCGTGCCGCTGCACGTTCATTTTATGATATCTTTCTTACATTGCCAGGAACCGTGATCGTTGAAGCACCGTAAGGAGAACATCCGGTGGACGTGACCGTAGAGAGAATAATAGACAATGCCAATCTTCATCGAACGCCCCTTTCATACACCTGAAAGAAGGGATGAAGGGAAAAATGATTGTGCCGGACTACCATACCTGCTACAGTGACAAATACTTCCGGAATTTCTCCGGAACCTCTTCGATATTATCAATCGCAGCATGATTCAGATTTGATAAATTCTCTTCGATGAGACTGGTGGTTTTCATCTGGAGATTCAGAACCATCATCAGTTCCTCTATGGTGAGAATTCCCTCCTGCATGGCAGTGATCGTCTCCTCCAGATTTATTCGCATATGGGAGAGGGGGCCCTTTATCTTCACCGTTGTATCTGCCAGATACTGGACAAGCCGCATATCAATGCCATGCTCCTGAGTGACATCGCGTGAGAGTGTAATCATCCCTGATACTGCACCACCCGGGTCATGGAGCGGGGACAGAGATACTGAAACAGGCATACCATCCCCGTTCTTTTTGAGGAATGGGATAGTAAACTGCATCATTGCATCCTCATTTGTCACACGATTCACATACGCTGCAAATTCATTCCGGGATGCGATGGGCATGAGATCATGAATAAAGGTCCCCTGCACCTCTTCTGCCGGGTAGCCAAAGATCCGTTCCGCCCCTTTATTCCAGCTGACAATGCTGTGGTCAGAACCTGTCATCACAACTGCATTATCGGTGGCTTCCATCAGATGATTTAATTGTTCTGTCGTCTCCCGGAGACGGACACTATCACCGGCATCCAGGATGCGGGAAATGGCACCCTGCAGTTCACCATCTGCTCCCAGTACCGGATCCACACGATTGATATGCCACTTCCCGGCATATTCCATCATCCCTGATTCCTGACTTTTGCTCTCCAAGACCCGTTTATACGGACAGTCAGAGAAATTCAACCCAAACCTGCGAACCATCTCGTAGCAGTGCCGGCCAAGCAAATCATTTACATCCACCCCAAAAAATGAGAGAGATGCAGGATTTGCCCAGAACACCGTCCCATCAGCTTTAAAAAACAAAGCCGGCTCTGCGATAACATCCTGAGTCCGTTCCCAAAGACCTTTTGTTATTGTGTTCGGCGGGAGCCAGTCATCCGGCATATCCGCGCTCTCCTGAAGTTTTGATTTTTGAATCAGCATCATTCCCCCCCGGGATTGCTGTGCACCCCCACCTCTTCAGTTACGGAATGTTTCAGATGTCCCATTTATCCTGATATATCTTAAGATTCACTCATACCCTGGGATCTTCCAGACACGGTAGACGGAATACACACCAATGACAAATGCGGATAGATAACCGAAGAGAGCGAGATTGTATGGAACGGATGTCCCTTCCGGGGAGAGTAAAAACATCATCGATGAACCGATGAGAATCGCTCCAACGACAATTCCTACCAGCATCTTATTTGAGGCACGGTCAATCGATCGGGACAGGCACATAACATCGTTTGCTGCCACATCAATATTGATGCTCCCGTCTGTTGCCTTGGTAAGTGCCCGGTTGAGTGATTTTGGCACCGACAGCACATCATCCACGATGTCCATTGCCTCTTTTGCCACATAACGGATGGTATCACGGGAAAATATGCGTTCAATCTCCATCTCTTTGATGTATGGCCCTACTTCAGTGGAAAAATGGAACTCAGGATCGAGATGCTTCCCGGTATCCAGCACCATGGCAATCACTTTGATGACCTGCATCAGGTTCATCGGCACCTGTATGTGATGGCGGTTGAGGAGAACAGGGATCTGGTTCATCAGACCGGACAGATCAAAATCTTCAATGCTCTGCCCGGAATATTCGGTGAGAATAGCATAGAGATCATCCTTGAAGGCATCCATGGATTTATCTTCAATTTTAACTCCCAGCTGGAGGAATGAATCCACAATCTCATCCACATCATCCTCAAGAATACCCAGAAGCAGAGTGACAATGGCCTCTTTTCGTTCCGGCCGTATCATTGCCACCGATCCAAAGTCAAGAAACACCAGGTCTCCGTCCATATCAACGAGCAGGTTACCTCCGTGTGGGTCAGCGTGAAAAAATCCATACTTCAGGATCTGTTTGATGTAACATTTCATGCCACGGTTTGCCACATCGTGGAGATTCGCACCGATGAGGCGAATTGACCCGAAATCATCAACCCGGACACCGATGATATATTCCATGACAAGGACCTTTTTTCCGGAATACTTCCAGTAAATATCCGGGACACGAACGTGGGGGACCTCAGAGACAATCGGACGCAGGCGGTCCGCATTCCTTCCGTCATTGGAAAAATCAAGTTCCCGACGGATCTGAATTGCAAACTCCCGCACTATACCGGTTGGGTTGTAGATTATCATCTCCGGGTAGCGCACTTCAATCCGTTCCGCAAAGGACTGTAGGATCAGGAGATCGACTTCTATGAGTGCTTCAATGTCCGGACGCTGGACCTTTACCGCCACAAGGGTGCCGTCTTTGAGCATCCCACGGTGGACCTGCGAGAGCGAGGCTGCTGCAATGGGCGTTTCTTCCAGGTACTCAAATGCTTCATCGATGGGGCCACAGAATTCCACAATTGTAGACCGCACCTCTTCAAACGGCAGGGAAGGGACATCATCGGTCAGTTTCAGAAGTTCGGCAATCAACCCTGACGGGAACATCTCTCGACGGGTACTGACAATCTGACCAAATTTGATGAAGGTCGGTCCAAGCTCTTCCAGTGCAAGACGAATACGCTCGTAGTCAGACAAATTGCTTACCGGTGCTTTCTTTCGGAAGAACCGACGCAAGGAACTTTCCGGAAACACCTGTTTAAGAGCCATGCCATAACCGTACTTGATGAGTACATCAGCGATCTGGCTGTACCTCCTCAGCTTGGTGACCATCTGACGGAAAATAGGGGGTTATATACCATTAAACAGTTTCCCTGTTTTTCCAGGTATGCTTCCATGGATACGGAACACACACGAAGAAGATGAGGGAGACAGCTATAGGGATGGTAATGAGAAGCATCGCGGTTGTAAGTCCCACCATATCAGCAAGATATCCACTCACAGCAACACCCATGCCACCTGCCCCCACCGCAAGACCCAGCATCAGGCCGGAGACAAGACCCGGACTGCCCGGCATCATTTCATGCGACATGGTAACCGTGGTGGAGAACGTGGACCAGAGACAGAACCCAAACAGAACAAGACAGATGAGAGAGAGTGGGCCCGACAAGGTAAACGTGGCAATAAAAAACGGAATCGCAAGCAGGGTGAAAAGCAGCACCAGTTCTTTTCTTCCATAGGTATCAGAGAGTGTGCCAATGATAATCTGTCCCACCACACCTGCGACAAGCAACACGGATACGATGATATTTGCCATTGCAAGGTCAAACCCGCGCACCATGCTGAGATATGTCGGCAAAAAAGCAACAGATCCAAATATACCCCATGCTCGAAAGGCTGAACCGGTAATTAAAATTGATATGCCACGATATTTTTGGAAACCACTCTCCACCGGGGCAGCAGAGGTTGATGAAGAAGGAACAGGGACAGACTCAGGAACCGAGGAAGACACGGATGGTTTTGAGGCAGATTGTGCTGGCTGGGCATAGCTTCCCTTCGGAATGATAATATGCAGAATAACTGCCATGCAGATGCCCGGGATAATCATTACAATCAGACCGGAAAGCCCCCATAACGTAACCAGCACTCCTGCTACAAGGGGCCCGATGGCAAAACCGATGTTGCCTCCCACCACAAAAAACGAGGTCAGGCGCCCCCGTTTCGGCCCGGAGGCAAGACGGGACACCAGTGAGAGAGCGCTCGGGTGAAAGAGTGCATGTCCGATTGCTGCACAGGCGGCAAAAAGGAGCGTCAGCCAGTAATTCGAGATAAGTCCAATACAGGAGATAAAGAACGCACAAATGAGGATGGTGTACTTCACCGGCACCCCAAATCCGCGGCGATCACTCATCCAGCCAAAGAGTGGTTGGGTAAATGACGACGTCAGATTCCATACGGTGACAATAAGTCCTGCGAGAAAGTAGGAATATCCATATTCAAGTATCAGAAGCGGCAGGATGGCAGAGAGGACAGGCGAATATATGTCTGTCACAGCATGGGCCGCAGAGAGGCCAAGGATGGGCCGGAGATTCGTCATAATTCTTCTTCACCATTGCGTACCAGGCGTATAAAATCAACCGGAATTGCCATAATGTCCCGGGTGTGATGGGCAAACGTCCGGCGGATGGGAAATGTGGCAGAAATTACGGTCTCAACATCCGCTCTGCCACGAATGTATGACTCCAGAAATGAGCGGGATCCACTGTTGAAGATACCCCAAACCACATCTGCGGAGGCCAGACCGGCGTCAATAAAAGGCCGGTCCGCATGGGCCCGCTGGGCACCGAAAGGGGGATTCATGATGACCGTATCGGCAGGAGGAATGGCCTCACGGGAGTGGGAAATGTCTGCTCCAAGAAACGTGACTTCAACACCAAGTTTTGCCGCATTTTCCCGGGCTACTGCAAGGGCTCCCTCATCCCAGTCAATCCCAATGACCTCTCCTGCTCCAAGGAGGGCTGCACCACAGGCAAGAATACCGGTTCCGCAGCCAAGATCAACCACCCGCATACCCCTGATATCACCCTGACAGTCAGCTTCATGCAGGAAGCGGGCGGCCACCACAGCAGGTGTGGCATACTGTTCGCTTCTCGCATCCGGATCAGGAAATCCGGCGCATTTCTCCAGGAGCATCTCAATCTGACGAATACGCATGATTATATCTCGTCTATAATGTAGTCATCCCAGTCTCGGACGCCCCGCACAATCTCATACTCCGGCGGCGAAAGGACCGGCACCGGAAAACGTACCTGATCGTCATACGCAAGACGTGGGCAGGCAGTGTTGACATAACAGTCATACCCGAGATTCAGAAGTGAATCAGGCGAAACTTCCTGCATACAGATGATGTCTGCAACAGGCGAGAGAGACACCAGATGACGGGCAAGGTCCTCTCTTCGCTGACCCGTCTTAGTGCTGAGAATAATCCCCACCGTTTCAGCCTTTCGTGCCTTCTCAATCTGAACAAACCGGCGGCGTATGAGACGGGAAGCATCGGCTTCCTGGACGAAACCGGTATAGGGATCAAGGGCCACTACCCGTGCCCCGGTTGCAAGCCCGACACCAATCGCATGGAAGACACCGGTTCCCACATAGAGAAACTGGCTGGTGCCTGCTGAGCGGGCTGAAGCATAAGAGCACCCCAACACCTGACCACGACAGGGAGTACGTGCATTGCCGTCACCCACAACGATGGTAAACCCGCGGGCCTCAAGGACTGCGGCAACCTTGTCTGTCAGGTGTGCATGCTGGACAGTAGTGATCAGTCCCACCGGCTGATCCTTGTTTAAAAGGGAGGTGGCTTTTTCTGCCACCTCCGGGTCGAAGTCAAACTGCACAAACTCATAGATGACACCGGGACGGTCATCCACCGGGGCATGCCCAAAATGGATGAGAATATCCGCCAGTGACAGTGCATCCGTTGCAAGGTCACAGGCACCATAACACGGATCTCCGCTGATAATGACTGCATACCCCGCCTCTTTCAGGGCGGCGGCTGTCTCAGGGACCCGCCGTTTCAGCCCTTCCGGAAACTGGAGGGCCACCGTCCGGGCACCTGACGAACGGAGCCGTTCCCACGTTTCAGAAGAAAGTATCTTTGACATGCACCCCGGACTCATCGACCTCAATTTCCACAAGCGCCTTATATGGCCGGCCGATATCACATTCGCCACGTTTAATGACCACAAGTACATCCTGAACCTCAGCACCGGCGATCGCAAGGCCTTCAAGGAGTGCCTTCATCGTGCCACCGGTGGAGAGCACATCATCAACGATGATGACCCGGTCACCAGCCTCAATACCATTGAGATACAGTTCGCCTTTGGAATAGCCGGTGGACTGGTGCAGAGCAACCTCTCCCGGCAGATCATAATTCCGTTTTCTGACGATACAGAGCGGGATATCGGTAATAAGTGAGAGAGCAACACCGATGTGAATGCCCATCGCCTCTGCCACCACGATCTTTTTTACCCCGGTGAAGTCCAGAACCCGCACCATCTCAACTGCAACTTCCCGCAGGAGGGCCGGTTCAACAATTGGCACCCCGTCACTTACTGGATGAATGAAGTAGTGATAGTCACCGCGCTGTACCATAGGACAAGATTCAAGGGAAGAAACCAGTTTTTTAAACATGCATATCGCCAATATCCTTCAGAAATTCTTCGATTATTGTGGTGGTGATGTGTGGCATACAGACAATTCTCATATGCCCGTGACGGGTGTGTGATACCTGCCACCCTTCGGGAGAAAGTGGGCAGTCAAACGCTGCGACATTTACCTTAGGTTCTGCGATGACCGGATATCCCAGGGCTGCCATGCCACTTATCAGGCGACGGTGATTTGCCATACACTCTGCCACAACGGCGGTAAAACCATCACGCCCCAGGTGTTCAATGACTGCAAGAGCGCCCGCCACTGCCCCACCGGAACGCGTACCTGCAAGTGTAAACTCCTGTTTTACCGTCAGATACGGAGTATCTACGTTCAGGGAGCAAAGCATAGATGGATCCCGTGTCAGAAGACAGCCAACCGGAATCGTGGACATCCCCATCTTATGGGGATCAATCGAAATGCTCGTCACACCCTCCAGTTGAAAGTCAAAGAGGGGAGACTCTGGCAAAAACGGCAGAACCAATCCACCGAATGCCGCATCGACATGAAACGCCGTGCCATGGTCTGAAGCGATCTCCGCCAGTGCTGCAATCGGGTCAACAACACCATATTCTGTGGTGCCGGCCACGCCTACGAGGGAAATGGTATTTTTGTCCGTGAGGTCAGCTGCTGCCTCTGCATCCATCCGATACATGTCATCGGATGGTGCAACCCGCATCTCAAGGGAGAGAATTTCACACGCTTTCTCAAATGAGAAGTGCGCAGATTCCGGCACTACAACATTGGGAGAACGCACTCCTGCTTCCCTGCGTGCCATCCGGAGTGCCTGTAGGTTTGATTCCGTACCACCCGAGGTTGCGTATCCACACGCCTCAGGGAGGTGCATCAGGGCCCCCAGCCGCTCAACAAGGAGCGCCTCAAGAGAGGCCGTTCCTTCAAAGAGACCAGGGTCACCAAGATTTGACTCAATAAACAGGTTCATTGCCCGCACTGCAACCGGATGGGGCAGCGTGCACATTGAACTGAGCACATGTCGGTATCGTCGGTCATTTTCCTTAACCGATAAAAGAAAAGAGAAGAGTTCATCTTCTGCTATACCCTGGCTACGCATCTATCGTCTCGCCATATCAAGGATCATCCGCTGCTCGGTCCGGGCAGCCGTAACGCGGATCTTCGGCACTGCGTCAATATTTGCTGAGACGCTCGTGATGCCGGTTTTAATGAGCCATTCAACCATCTCGGGGTCAGACCCTGCCTGCCCACATATGGAGCACTCGACGCCGCCTTCACGGCACCTTTCGATTGCGTACTTAATGAGTTTCAGAACAGCCGGGTGTTTCGGGAAGTACATGTCCGCCACATTCTGATTGTTGCGGTCGATGGCGAGCGTATACTGAATCAGGTCATTGGTGCCGAATGATGCAAAGTTGATACCTGCCTCAATAAATTCGTCAATCATAAGTGCACTGGACGGGATCTCAATCATGATACCAAGGGTGGTATTCTCCACATCCACACCCCAGTCCGCAAGCATCTGCTTTGCACGGATAAACTCATCCGGGTGGCCAACGAGCGGGAACATCAGCCCCATATTACTATACCCCATACTCCAGAGGCGTTTGAATACCTCGACCTGCATGCGGAACTGCTCAGTCTGCTGCAGATCGCGGCGGATACCACGCCATCCGAGCATCGGGTTGTGCTCTTCAGGTTCATCCTCTCCGCCCGGCATGTTCCGGAACTCATCTGTCGGGGCGTCCAGGGTCCGGACCCAGACCGGTTTACCAGGGAATGCGTCCAGGACTACTTTGATGCCATCGTAGAGTTCGGTGATGAATTCCTCTTCCTTGTTATTCCGGATATACCATCCCGGCGTCTTGCCAAGGCCAAGAATCATGTGTTCAATTCTCAGCAGACCCACACCATCAGCCCCGGTTGCAGCCGCCCGCGCGGCAGCTTCTGAAAGAGAGACATTCACTTTGATGGAGGTCGCGGTAATGATGGGTGCCACCGCGAATGCAGGTGCGGCAACAGCGGATTGAACATCCTGTGCGGAAACGACAGCGCCTTCAAAGACAAGACCTTTCTCACCGTCCACAGTCACGATGTCCCCTTCTTTGAGGACATGGGTGGCTTCCCTTGTACCAACGACAGCGGGAGTCCCAAGCTCACGGGACACAATAGCTGCGTGGCAGGTCATGCCACCTTCATCAGTAATGATGGCACTCACTTTGCGCATACCGGGCACCATGTCGGGATTGGTCATCTTTGCGACCATGATGTCACCGTCATTGATTCTGCCAAGGTCTTTTACCGTATTGACAATGACAACACGCCCGGTGGCAACCCCCGGTGATGCACCCTGACCTTCAAGGATCATCTTTCCGCTGTTGCTTTCGATTTCCTTTGCTACACCGGCATTTCCGGCAATCGTGGTAATAGGCCGTGACTGAAGAATATAGATGGTATCGCCGACAATGCTCCACTCGACATCCTGCGGGACACCATAGTGAAGTTCAGAAACTCTCCCATATTTTGCAAGGGCTGCAATCTCAGCATCTGAGAGCACCGGCGCAGTCTGCCGCTCAGGAGAGACAGACACTTCCTTTGTGCCGTGTGCCCCGTCAGGGAGAATTTCAATCTTTTTTGTCGCAATATACCGGTCCACAACCCGCAGGGACCGCTGGTCAAAGATATAGTTGTCAGGTGAGACAGTTCCGGAAACAACCGCTTCACCCAGACCCCACGATCCTTCAATGATAGTGGTCGGTTCACCGGTTACCGGATGGGATGAGAAGAGCACGCCAGCCTTCTCAGAACGGATTAATATCTGCACAACCACGGCGATATCAACGATAGAATCGTCAAATCCCTGTTTGGCACGATAGTAAATGGCACGAGCCCCATAGAGGGACGCCCAGCACATCTGGACAGCCTCAATGAGAGCATCTACACCCATAATGTTCAGGTACGTGTCCTGTTGGCCGGCAAAACTGGCATCAGGAAGGTCTTCCGCCGTTGCACTGGAACGGACAGCAACCACGACATCATCTCCCATCTTTATGTATGAGCGGATGATGTCCTCTCTGATCCCATCCGGTACCGGTGTCTTCATGACAATGTTTTTGACATCTTTCGCCGTTTTCTCCAGGAGATCCGAATTTTCAACGTCAAGGCCGGAGAGGCGCGAGAATATCTCAGTATCAATCTTTGCATCTTCGATATACCGCCGGAATGCCTGCGCGGTCACTACAAATGCATTCGGAACCGGCAGACCAACGGATATCATTTCTCCGAGTGATGCTCCTTTTCCACCAACGGAAGGGATATCCTCTTTCCGAATTTCAGCTAGCCACAGAATATTGGGGACTTTTGTCATGCTCATAGGTCACCTGGATCTTTTTGCTACCACTGTGGATATCACCACGATGATTAATATGTGTCCCCCCGGAAAGATATTCAAGTTAACGACTAGTGTCCTTTACATTGTCTGGAAGTGTGCACATGTACTGCGTGTTTTCCCATGGTAACGCAGATCATATACCTCACCACCCCGTTCATCAGAAAGATGCGGGCAAACCATGAATATCAGCAGGGAACAACAATTAATGGGGAACAATAGTGACGGATTTTAGAGTACTGGTCAGTGACAAACTGGCAGACGAAGGCGTTGATATACTTCGTGAATATTGCAACGTCGATGTGAAGACAGGTCTCTCCGAAGAAGAACTTATAGAGATAATCGGAGAGTATGAAGGACTGCTTGTGCGCAGCGGGACGCAGGTCACCGCCAACGTGCTTGCAGCAGCAGAGAAGCTGAAGTTCATCGGGCGGGCCGGTGCGGGTGTCGACAATATTGATCTTGATGCTGCAACAGAGAAGGGCATCATCGTTGCAAACGCACCCTCGGGGAACACCCTTGCCGCGTGTGAACACACACTTGCCATGATGATGTCACTGTCGCGCAATATACCGCAGGCGACCGCATCGGTCAAAGCGGGCGAGTGGAAACGCTCACAGTTCATGGGTGTCGAACTCAATAACAAGGTGCTCGGCATTGTCGGATTCGGAAGAATTGGACAGGAACTCGCCAAGCGGGCAAATGCTCTCGAGATGCGCTGTGTCGCATACGACCCGTACATCAACCGGGAACGCGCCACGGAACTCGGCGTTGAGGTCTGTACTCTGGACGAACTATTTCCCCAGGCAGACTTCATCACGGTTCACACGCCGCTCGTCAAAGAGACGCGTCATCTCATCAATAAAGACTCGATCGCGCAGATGAAGACCGGTGTTCGTATCATAAACTGTGCACGCGGCGGCATCATTGATGAAGAGGCACTCGCCGATGCCATCGAAGAAGGAAAGATTGCAGGAGCAGCACTTGATGTCTACGAGAATGAACCACCTGAGGGCCAGCGCATTGTTGCACTCCCGCAGGTGATCACCACGCCACACCTTGGCGCCTCCACCGTCGAAGCACAGCAAAATGTCGCAGTCTCGGTTGCAAAGCAGTGTATTGATGTCCTTGAGGGCGGCAGTGCACGCTTTGTGGTGAACGCGCCGATGGTGCCTCTTGACCAGCAGGACAGAATCGAGCCGTATGCACGTCTGGCGCAGAAGATGGGCAAACTCTTAATTCAGCTCATCGACGGCAGAATTGAATCCGTTGAGATAGAATATGGTGGTAAGGCAGCAGACTTCGGCCGGAATACCAAGTACATCACCCGCCTCGCACTCAAGGGCATGCTTGACCCGATTCTGCAGGAACCGGTCAACATCGTGAACGCCGAATTTGCAGCAACAGAACGCGGCATCCGCGTGAGTGAGAGTATCACCACCGAGTCAAAAGGATTCACCAACATCATGACCATCACGATGAAGACGGATTCAATGCAGGAATCTGTATCCGGCAATGTCTCCTCGGCAGACAAAATTCGCATCGTTGCCATTGGCGATTACATGACCGACATGACGCCGGGCGGCGACGTGGTCATCTCACGCCACCGTGATGTACCAGGTGTCATCGGACAGTTTGCAACCATCATCGGAACATATGATGTCAATATTGCAGGTATGCAGGTCGGCCGTAACCAACCCGGACAGGAAGCTATCATGGTCCTGAACGTGGATGCGGCAGTCCCACAGGAAGCAATGGACAAGATTGTCAAAATTGACGGCGTCTCCACCGCACGCTACGCACACATCTGAAATTTGATGCAGAATTCCGGCATCTGGCTTCCGGAAACCAGCCGATGCCGGAAACAAAACAAATAATTTTTATATCCACAAACTAAGGTATGTAGGCACAGGGGCTCGTGGTCTAGCTGGTTATGACGTCGCCTTGACATGGCGGAGGTCCTGAGTTCGAATCTCAGCGGGCCCATTGCATTTTTGATACTTTTTTAATATTTCATTCTTTCAAACTCAGTTTTAGCTCTCACATGATTAATGATTCAATATGTCGTGGGACATTCGTGGCAGATATTTGGGAAGGTTTGCGTTCGAATCTCACCAGACTCATACCATTCTTCTTTTAGTGTTTTATTATCCAATGTTCATACAGGAGCGAAGCGTTGCGTATGGCAAATACATCCCACCCCCATCATTCGCAAACACGGACCGAGAATTCAGGCCACCCCATCATCCTCTTCTTTGTCTGCGGAGAAGGACTGGGGCATACCTCACGCTGCCTGAAGGCGGCACAATACTGTGAGGCACAGGGTGCCGTCTGCCACCTTGCCGCCTACGGACAGTCCCACGCCTTCCTCACCAAATCAGAGTGGCCACGCCTCCGCACCATTCCCCGCGAAGTCACCCTTGCAGGAAACATGGGCCTTTTCTGCATCAGAAAAACCCTCTGGAATTCAAAGGCCGTGCCTCGTGACCTTGCCCGTTCATACCGGCAGGCACGGGCCCTGATTGCAGACATAAAGCCTGACATCGTCATCGCAGACACCATGTATGCACCTGTCGAGGCTGCCCGGCGTGAGGAGGTGCCGGTGCTTTTTATCACCAACCAGAACAGCTTCTCCACTCTTGCGGGCGGAGGGGAGAACGGCTGGGCAGCCCTTGGCCGCCTTGTCTCCTGGTATCTCACTCTGCCGGATAAAGTCATCATCCCCGACTTCGCTCCCCCGGCAACAGTAAGCCGGTTCAATATCGAAATTCCCCCCGGCCGTGAAAACCAGTACCGGTTCATCGGCCCATTAATCGATATATCCCGTGAACACTATCCATGTGCAAAGAAGACCATCTTTGTGTCATTCGGCGGGGAACCATTCAAAATACCACTTTACCGTCATCTGGCAGAGATTGCCGGACGGCGCAGTGACCTCGCATTCGAGGTTTTTGCCCAGGTACCGGGACTTCCGGAGACAACAGACAACTTCCACACTCACGGCTATGTACCAGACCTTCTCGCCCACCTCTGCTGTGCCGAAGTCGCCATCCTCCACGGCGGCCTCACCACTCTCCACGAAGCACTCTTCTTTGGAAAACCAGTGGTGATGGTAATTGACCCGCACCATCCCGAACAGGGCAATAATGCCCGAGCCATCACTGAAATGGGAGCAGGAGTGATGATCCGCGGGGATGAAGCAGACACAGAACGACTGGAAGCGGCCATTGAAGAGGCACGGCAACTCTCTGTCCCTGACCTTTCCACACGCTACACGGCAGAAAACGGAAGAATGCTCCTCTGGAAAGAGATTCAGGAAACCTTACATCATCCGCGGTGAAATATCCAGACGGAAAACACCATGGATGACGGATGGAAGATACTCATTGGAATCACACTCGTATTTTGTATCGGAATCAATGCCCTGATCCTCGTTGCCGGGATGAACTATCCGGACGGATTTAACACAGCAGGGATTCAGATCACGAGTACGTACCGGTATGACGTAACGCTCACCGGAACAGGAACCGCAGAGAATGTGACCCTCATGATTCCCCTGCCGTCTGCAGCAGGAGATTCACCCGTGGGAGATGCCATCGTGAGCGGCAACGCAGAAGGCATCCATAGTGACTGGAGTGTGGAGGAGGTGGGCACAGGAGAGGCTGTATTCCTGAAAGTCACTGCACCAGCCCTCTCCTTTGTAGACGGGCCGGTCACTTTTGGAACCGTGTTCTCTGCCCCATGCCTCATCGACACTGCAGACCCTGCCGGTGAAACCTGCCTTTTACGCCCAAAAGAGGACATAACACATAAAAATGGCATAACGCACTATACCGCACCCGTCTACGCTATCTATGACATGCCCGGAGAAGAAGGAATGGAGATTTCCGTGCATCTGGACGGCGCCAACACATGGAGATATCCGGTCCTCTCCGGAAACCACCTTACTGACACCCTCACCCTCACAGGAAACAACAAGGGTGACGGGTGGCAGGAGGCAGACGGAACCCTCACCGTTGCCATTGGAAAATATTCCGTCATCTGAACAGATTCCGGGTATCACCATAACCATTTTTTCCTGCGTCAACCAATGCTGGAGTATGGACCGCGAGAAGATTATCAGGGTTGAAGCAGAAGATGAATTCTGCATCTGCCCTATTTGCGGATACACCGATGCCTTCCATACCGCGCTGAAAAAATCAACCGATGGCATCGGCTATGATATCATATTCATCTGCCCGGACTGCCATTCACGATTTGATATCGGGATGAAGACACGGGAACCATTTCTCTAATCCCTCCATGACTGCTACACCATCAAAAAAGACAGATACCCCTGATATGAGGAGAGACCATACAATGCCTGAAGGATGCACCATCATCGCCCACGGGCCGGAGGTCTTTGATACAGGCGACATTGTTACGGTCAGTGCTGCACTTCTCCCGGAGGAGTTTATCGTGGCAGGTGTGATGGCCCGGACAGCAGCAGAAGAATCCGGATTTCCCTGCCGGTTCAATTCCCGGCCACCATCTCATGTGATCCGGCACCTGCCCCCCGGAACGGATGCATGGCTCTTAAACCGGGGCAAAACACCTGCCTCAGGGGAAGAATTCGGACGAATTGTGGCATCCCGGTGCGACCGGCCGGTGTATCACATCGAGTGCAGCAGCAGAACCGTCTATGGATGGAACGGGGCAGACACCTGCCACACAGAGGAAGCTGCACATCGCCTCGGGTTTGCGGTGGCGTACCGGACCGCAGACGTCCGGGCACAGGACAACTGCATGCGGGAAATCCGGGGGTGCATCCCGGGAGAACCGGTCTTTGTCAATGGCATCGTGGTTGGCTCTGCTACCGGAAACACTGCAGTGCTTGCACCGGAGAACGGAGGGCTACGGGCGGTATCCGGCATCACCCTCAAACCCCATGGCATCGAGAAACTCCTCAGAAACGGACCAGTAAATCTTCGAAATGCATGGTGCAAGTCAGGCCCTGTGCGTTCACAGAGTGCTCAGGTGGCAGAGCGGCGCAATCCCTCCGGGCGTATCACGGTCATCGACCACGCCGCCTGCGACATATATTCTCAGATGGACGCCACCACCTGCGGTGTGGTCTCGATAGGTGACGACACAACAGCCGTCTGCGGCCATATCTGTGCCCACCTCGGCATCCCCATCTTTGGCGTGACCGATGGCGACGCGGATACCGTTGTGGACCACTCCTGCTGCTCCGGGTCTGTTATTGTGGAAGTAACAGAAGGCAGGGATGACGAAAAAGGGCTTGAGATTGCAGAGACCGTTCCCACAGCACAATGCCACTGGGACCACTGGGTGTCCACTACACTCCACAACCGCCGGGACATCCGCATCGTGAGGGACGCCCGGTGAAACCCGGCCAGCTCTGTTCACAGTGCAAGGGCAAAGGAATGTGTGGCCTGCCCCGGTGCCCCGTAATGGAACGGTTTCATGCCTCCGTCCGGGTGAAAACAACAGACTCCTATATGGGGGGGGCACCATCAGTCTTCGTCGGGACATATGGCTACCCGAAGATGGCCGGGGGGCCCCTTCTCATCGGTGAGAATGACAACCCGGAAGTCTGGGTGGAGAAGGCATACTCCATTGATGATATTGTCAGCGTTCGCTCACGGACCATACGGGGAAATACTGCTGCTGCCTCCCGTGGCCCGGATGCCATGCAGGAAATTGCACTCTCTGCTGTACCCCTTGATGTAGAGGTCACATTCACCCGGCCGGTGGCGTTTGACCTCCGGTTTGACGGGACGATTGCCCCGGTCGGCCTCTCAGGAAACATGAGAAAAATAGACGTGCTGGATAATGCAAAAACCCCACGGCCGGTCGAAAAGGCGGTAGGCGACACCGACCTGAAGGCAGCCGATGCGGTGTGGGACCTCTACCGGGACGGGGTTGGTGTGCACCAGGTATCCCAGCTTCTGAGTGCCGGTCTTCTCGGGCGACAACGGAAGGTGGTTCCGACCCGGTGGAGCATCACCGCAGTCGATGACATGCTGGGGAAGGCAGGCAAGGCTGCCGTGTCCCGTAACACGGCACTTGACGAATTTCTCGTATTTACTGCCACCCTGCACGGGAATACCATCGTCTGTATCCTCACCCCCGGCGACTTCCGGTATGAGATGATCGAGCACTGGCAGGCAGGCAGCATGTGGGGGGGAGCAACGGGTGCCATCATGAGAGATGGGGAGAGTCGCAAAGGAAAATCAGGATATTCACCAATCGCAGGTGCTTACTACTCCGCACGCCTCGCCGTCCTTGATTATCTGCGCACCACGGAGAGGTCAGCCCGGGCCATTGTTATCAGGAGCATCGCTGATTCATACTGGGCCCCTCTCGGTACCTGGGTCATCCGGGAGGCCGCTCGCCAGGCAATGAACCAGCCCCCCGTATCCTTTGAAGACCTCGCAGGGGCGCAAGGGTATGCCACCGCCATCCTTGGCACAGATACCTGGACACACCACAGCACTCTTCTCCGGGATATTGCCACACAGAAAAACCTCTTCGATTTCTTCTGAATAAATCACGATCATTATATATCTCAAACCTGAAGCTTTATTTATATGAATAACTGTTTTGCTGCATTGCTTTGCTCCGGTCTTTTAGCAGCACTTGCTGTGCCCGTTCAGGCAGCAGAGGCACAACAGATCTACTATGGTCTGAGTGCCAACCAGTACCTCCAGATTATGATTGTAGCGATCATTCTGGTGGCAATCTTCATCGCCATCTTTTATTTCATAGGAAAAGGGCATGCACGACGGACAAAAGTGAATCAGGTAACCAAGAATCTTGTCATGGCTCTTGCCATCATCTACCTGATTGTCGGGACATTTCTCCTGATTCTTGATTTCATTGTGCTCATTGAACCATATGCACAGACAGACACGTTCGCCTATGTTGTCCAGGTGTTTCAGTATTATTTCCCTGAAATGGTCTATGGCATCATTCTCGTCGGTGCAGCGGGACTCCTGCTCTATCTGGTCGGCTTCTATATGACGGTCTTCGTGAGGGATTCTGAAAAAATAGAAAAATCAAATGAGTCCTATCATATCCAGGCCTCTTCTGAAATCGATATCGATGCGAGCAAAGGAAAAGTGGAGTACACCAGACTTGTGTTCAATATCACAGACTGGGAAAACAAGGAACCACTCTCAGACGGAAAAATCCGCCTGGAGACAAAAGACGGGACCCTGATGATGATCAAATACACTGACTCCATGGGAGAGGTTGACTTCGGCAAACTCCGGGGCAGGGAAGATGACTATTATGCCTATGTCGAAGGTGACCGTGAGCGGCAGGAATACCGCATCTTCACCATCAGATAGATTATTGTGCAGCAAAACGTTCTTCAATCATCCGGAGGGATTCAATCTCATCCGGACTTTTATCATCCCGCAGACGAATAAAGCGAGGGAACCGAAGGGCAAACCCACCGGCATAACTGGGACTCTTCTGAACTTCCGCATACCCCACTTCCACCACAATCTTCGGTTCCACGTGAACCATCTTTCCCTCCTCTGACAAAACAAGGTCAGAGAGGACCGCATACATCTCCTGCAATGCCTCATCTGAAAATCCCGTCGCCACCTTGGAAAGCGGAATAAACGACCCGTCTTCACCCAGACAGGAGAGAAGGAAGGAACCGAATATGTGTGCCCGTTTCCCTTCACCCCATTCTGCACCGGTGACCACCAGATCAATGGTGTCCACGGCGGGCTTTATTTTCACCCATAGTTTGCCACGGACACCCGGTGTATAGGGAGAGCGGGGATCTTTGATCATGATACCTTCGTGCCCGTCGTCAAGGGCATTGCGGTAGAGGGCATCAATCTCTTCTTCATCACCGCTCATGAGCTGTGGAGCCACATACCCGTCTGAGGCATCATTTATCAGGCCATTGGATACAGCTGCCTCAAGACGCTGCCTGCGTTCAGCAAAAGGAAGATCAATGAGCGTTTCACCATCTATCCAGAGAATATCAAACAGATTCGGCTTAAGCGTTATTTCCTCAATGTGAGAGGCAATATCATGTTTGCGCCGGAAACGACGGAGCACATACTGGAATGGCAGAGGACGGCCGTCACGGACGGCGATGACCTCTCCATCAAGGATGACGTCATGTGATGTGGCCGCATTGAGCATTGCAACGACATCGGGAATGGCATGCGTCACTTCCTCCAGTCTTCGTGAGTACATCCGGCAGATGCCATCCACTTTATGGAACTGGAACCGGGTGCCATCATATTTATATTCGGCCGCAACAACCCCTGTTTCGCTGAGCATCTCAGTCACCGTCCCCTGTTTGGCAAGCATCATCTTCAGCGGCCGGAACGGTTCGATATGAACTACATTCAGGGCAGCTTCACCCTTTCGTGCAATGAGCGCCACTTCGCCAAGGTCGTTTGACACCTGATATGCATGCTCCACAGCAGCAGGGCTGACGGCAAACGCCCCTGCAATTGCATCCCGCATCGTCCCTTCACCGATACCGATACGGAGTTCTCCCAAGAGGAGACGGGCAAGATATCGCCCTTCAAGAGGGGAGGCATTCGCAAAGAGCCTGCGCAATATCCGGTCTTTCTCCTTCTGTGACTTATTCCCCCCGGTTGCAGCAAGGAGCGTGAAATCACGGCCAATGTCAGCGAGTGTCAGGGACTCTGAAAAAAAAGACATCTGCTCTTTTTTTCCGAGCATTGTCTCAACGGATTTACCGGGATCACCACTCCGGTTGACTGCACTGACAACAGCCCGACGATCCCTGCCTGCCACATAGGCAACCGCATCGTAGACACTGTTCGGACCGACACCTATTTTCTCCTGGCTCCAGTCTGGGAAGGGCCGCCCCATCAGGTAGCGAATAAAAAGGGGGAGGTCTGCTTCATCCAGAGGCGACAGGGCGTCCCGGACGACAACGGTCATATCAAGTCTGCCGGCAGTTCCTTCGAGTGCCTCACATATATGGGAAAATTCCAAAAAATCCATCTGTATTTCACACCTCAATTGTCCGGGTCACAGCATGCTGCAGACCGACTTCAAGGTCAACGTTATGTTCAAAGAGAGAAAGTGTCTCACGGGCGGTCGAAATGGCCTTTTCAGGCGTATTGTTCTCCTCTGACAGATGCGCAAGGACGGCTGCGGAGAGATCACCACAAAGTTCACTCAGGACATTGGATGCCGCCTGGTTCGATAGGTGACCCCGGTTTTTGTCTGCAATGCGCCGTTTCAGGAATACCGGATATGGTCCGTTTTCAAGCATCACCGGGCAGTGGTTACTCTCGAGGACAAGAGCATCACAGCGGGACAGATATTCCATCATTGCAGTGGTCACCATCCCGGTATCGGTGCAGACACCGATGGTCACTTCACCATCTGATATACAGAATCCAGTCGGGTCGGCTGCGTCATGGGAGGTGGAGAACGGAGTCACGGAAAATGTGCCGGTATCAAACGCCTCTCCCGGAATGATGCGGGAAAGAGAGGCTGATCCCGGGGATTTCAGGGTCTCTTTCACACCGGCAAGAGTACCTCCGGTACCAAAGACGGTCATCGGACACTGCCGGGAAAAAACATCAACACCACGGATGTGATCGGAGTGCTCGTGCGTGATACAGAGCCCTTCCACACAGGAAATGTCTCCCCCGCAGTCCACAACAGATGACCGGATGCGACGGCTGCTGATGCCGGCATCTACCAGAAGGGCACCATCGTCCCCCTCAATATAGATGCAGTTTCCTTTGCTGCCGCTCGCAAGGACGGTTACCTTCATTGATATTATGTTGTCCTTTGCAGATGGTAAAAGTCACCTCTCTGCTACTGCAGCCCTCCGGATAGAGAGACATCGCACCATCCATATCTTTTTTCTCTGTCAGTCAAGAGATACAAAATACCGGAAACCGAGGCACAGAATGACAGAGACATGGAACACTGCCCTGAAAAAGATCGTACCCGGACTCTCAGGGTGCAGGGCATACCCCGATACAAAACACATCACATATGGTGCAAATACCTACTGTGTCCGTTCCCACAGTCATGAAGAACTACGATTCTGCCTTCCTCTCCTGATTACCGACACTGCAGCGGGTGTTGCCTGCCCGGACGAACGGGGGAAGGACGGAGCCGTTTGGGCAGCTCTGGAACACATAAAGGCACAGGTCCCCCACGTTCCGGCACTCGCACCGGTTGGCGGCAGAGGGACACGCCACCCAAGACACTGCGCCGCACACACAGAACCCTGCACCCTCATATGCACACCAGACGGCATGGGCGAAGCACTCTGGAAACCGAACATAAACAATCTGCTGGACAAAGTCGGCCTGCACATCCAGATACGGGGGGCACTTCCCTACCCGGGGCCACCATCTGTCACAGCACAGCATCAGGTGCGAGAGGCACTCCGGGAACTCTGTAATGCCATAGGCGAGGCCGAGGAGTCGGTTCCCCAACACCAGGTGGAAACAGCAGTCCTCATGTCCATTGACCAAAAGTCCCTGCGCCTGAGACTTCCGGAAGAAGGGGTCATCTCGTTTATTGCAGACGGCAGCCTGATGGCACGAAAAGAAACGGAAGTGCGAAACCACTACCGCATCGCCGGCCCAAAGGAGGGTATTCATATCCCGTTTGTTTGCCCTGAAACCCTCACCCCTGCAGAGTTTGACTGCGAGGGGAGCGGCGGAAGCATCACCGGGTTTGCCATCCACAGGCGTGAGGCAGTCGCCATCATCGGGTCAAACGCCGAAGGTAAGACAACAATAATTCACGGTATCCTCTCAGGCGTGGACGACCATGCACCGGGGGACGGACGGGAGGGCATTGTCACCCGCCGGGGGATTGAACGGGTGGCTGCCGGGGCATATCAACTCAAAGGAGCAGACGTCAGTCTCTTCTTTAAGAGTCTCCCCCCGGGTGTGAACGGCACCCCTAAATCAGCCAGCGGGGTGGGGAGCGGGTCATTGGTGATGGCATATGAATGTATCCGTGCCTGTGCCCACAGGGCCCCTGCCATTCTCTTTGACGAGGATACATCAGCAAACAATCTGCTTATTCCCTCCTCATTCCAGACAGAGGATGTTACCCCGCTCTCAGAAGTCCTGCACCACCAACGTGAAGCGCTGGGTGAGACCACACTTATCTTTGCGGCAGGTTCATCCGACATGCTCGTTGCCCGGGCAGACACCATCATCCGGCTAAAAGACCATGTGGCAGATGCCATACCGCCAAAGGAATTCCGGGCACACCTGCAGGAGCATCTCAGGCAGGCACTTCTGTCACTCAGTGGCTAAAAAAGAGATTAGTGGTTCTATTCCGCCGTGATTATCGTACCGGGGTTTTCGCCTTTCAGAGCACTCTCAAGGGTGCCACGCGTATGACCGTTTATTATACGTACTTCCCGGATATTTTTCGCGTTCACCAGGAGTTCTACAACCTTACGTTCCAGAACCATATCATCCATATTCAGGTCGAGGAGTTCCTCTGCTGAGATCTTTTTGATGAGGTCTGCCTCCGGATTAACGAACGGATTCTCGGTGAAGAGTCCGTCGACATTCTTGAGGAGTGTGCAGGTTTTTGCCCCGATGACTTCTGCAGCGAGGAATGCACCGGTATCAGTCCGGTGCTGAGGAATAACAGAACCAGGTGAAGGTTCTTCAAAGTAGCTGTATGGCGGCGTGCCTGCCATTATCGGCAGAAGGCCCATCTTCATCAGCATCGGAATATCCATGATTTCAGTCACTTCCACACGGATACCTCCGTCTTGTGCGAGCAGGGCCGCAACCATCTTGGTATTCTGTGTACTCACATCACCGGTGAGTTCGGCAAGAATACCGGTTGGCATCCCAAGGTCAATCCCTATATCCATTACGTGACGCACACGAACACCGCCGCCCACCACGACAAGCATCTCATACTGTTCTTTAAGCTGACGTATTTCATCGAGAAGGGGCAGAAGCACGGTGGAACCAAAATCCACTGTTCCGTGTCCGCCAATTTTGATTACGTTCAGGTTGGGTGCAATACGGACGGTCCGCTCCTGATGTTCACCATACTCCAGGGACTTACGTACCAACGTCTCTCCCTGTAATCTGTTCTTTATTTCATGGCGTTTTACCATATAATCACTGACCAAAGGTTCACCGTATACCAATAAAGGTTTCCTGTTTTCCTTTTTTCTACAGGGGCATCGTGCTGGCTGAAAACCATGAGAAATCCCCACCATATCACAAGCATTTATATGCCATGACGGCATTTATAAATTATATCAACTGGTATAACACCTGTTATCCAGCTGTAGGATGTGAAAATATGAAAATCTATGTCAGACCACGCACAAAAGTCGGCGAAGGTGCTCACCAGCCGATGTTCAAAATCGTCGCCACCACCGGGGAAGGAACACAAAATATCAAATTTCAGGCAAAACATCTCCGTAAATCTGAGCTTGAACAGATCGCAGAGGATACCGGGGCAGAACTTGTGTATCTGGAGTCCGCCCGCGGTACCGGAACAGGCAACGGCACTGGTGCCGGCCACAAAAATCATAAATAATATTCAATCTATTTTGAGCTGTCCGCATACGTGGCAAAGAAGGGGGAAAAAATATGAAAATCTACGTACGTCCGCGACAGAAAGTCGGGGAGGGGGCCCACCAGCCGATGTTCAGGGTTGTTGCTGTCACCGGAAAAGGTGAGGAAAAACTGAAAGTCGAGGCCAGCCATTTCCGGAAAAAAGAGCTGGAGATGATCGCTGCCGATGTCGGCGGAGAGATTGTGATGCTCGAGCCAACCAAAGATGAATCCGGGAAGGGCACAAAATAACCACCAACCTTTTTTTGTCTATACTGCCAAATACCGCATACTTCTATGGTAGCACTTGACATTCCTGCACTCTTCCATGCTGCAGCTGAAATCCTTATACGGGAAGATCAACGTATATCTGTTGAATTTTCAGCAGAAGAGGCGAGAATACGGTTTCCCACTACCCGGCGCCTTGCCCAGTATCTTGATGTCCCTCATTACTATGTCCTTCCCATATTCAGCATGATGGAGGAGAAAAATCTGGTCAGAAGAGAAGAACGGGTTGGGATTTCAACGACAGGAGCAGGCACATTGCTCTTTCTTGACATAATCCGTAAATCAATGCCTGATGAGGCAACCGCACTCCTTGGGGAAGGAACAATCACAGCACTCGCGGCAAAACATTCTTCAGTGTAATTTTGCTCCCCTGAATTCAGGCACACACACGTTTGCAGAGAGAATCTCAACAATACCACAATAGCTATCGTAAGAAAAAAACGATATTATTCTGATTTTTCCGGAATAAACCAGAAAAGGAGATGACATGGACCTTCTGACACATCATCCATACAATAAAGACAAACTCCCAAAACCTGCCTTTACTCTGCGTGAGGCTGCGGGATCAGTTGGCGACTTCGGAACAATTCTTCCGATTATCTTCGGAGTGGCCCTTGTTTCAGATATGAATATCAGCAATATTCTCTTTTTTTTCGGTCTCTGGTTTATTATTTCCGGGTATTACTACCGTCTGCCGGTGCCCATTGAACCAATGAAGGCTGTCGGAGCGGTGGTGATTGCCGGTTCACTCACCCATGACATCATCGCTGCGTCAGGCATTATCATCGGAATATTCTTTCTTCTGGCAGGCGTGATGCGCTGGATGGAGGCACTGAAGAAATACATCCCAAAAAATGTCATCCGGGGTGTTCAGGCAGCCCTTGCACTTCTGCTGCTTCGTTCAGCCTTCGGGTTTGCAACCGGGGATATCATTCCCTTCGCTGTGGCCACGCTTATCATCGCACTTTTCTGGGTCGGTGCAAAGTATACCCGGTTGCCGGATGTCTCAGCACTCATCGTAGTATTCGGTGGGGTGGGAGCAGGCATTCTCATCACGGGGATGCCCGAATTTGTCCTCCCTGCCCTTCCAACATTCTACCTGCCTCCCCCGGAGGTATTCTCCCCGGCATTCACTGACCTCGTCCTCCCGCAGATTCCACTTACCATTACCAATGCCATTCTTGCAACATCTCTTCTGACGATTGATCTCTTCCGCCACGAGATCAAACCTGACCGCCTCTCTGCCACTATAGGTGTGATGAATCTGGTCACGGTTCCATTCGGAGGATTCCCCATGTGTCACGGTGCAGGGGGCATGGCAGGACAGTATCGCTTCGGAGCACGCACCGGCGGGGCAAATATCATTGCAGGTGTCATCCTCCTGGCCTTCGCCTTCTTCTTTGCATCAGCAAGCGTGCTCTCAATCATCCCCACCGGCATATTCGGTGCCCTCCTCCTGTTTGTAGCGATAGAACTGGGTATTCATGCAACCAAAACCGACTCTCTTGCGGTGACCGGCATCATGGCAGTGGTCTCCTTTGCAGGTAACATCACCATTGCATTCATTGTAGGCATGATACTCGCATGGGGACGTATCTGGTACCTGAGAAAGAAAGGACTCGAAACAGACACTGAAAAGAGCAGTGTTTCAGAAGAAACGGAAGAATAACAGAGGGCTGAGCGTTCCATTGTATGGGCACTGCATGTCAGATGCACCCGTACAACGGAAGGCCCCCATCATGGGACACATAATACCGGAATGAGTAGCCCGATTCAGGTTGAGAGGAAGAGTCTCTTCCTGAACGCACAAAACCACCAGGGCCATCCATCAGGTTTGTGGGAAGGATGGGTGTTATACTGGAGCGGTGTATGACCCCCTTTGCCTATCCATCGATGCGGTAGACAAAAGAGGAGCAGACCTTGTGATACGACCACTGGCTGTATGAAACCCCCGCCATGAGATTGGATTTGCTCCTGTAAGGGAGAGTTGATGATTCCACATTGGAAGAGGGGGAGCAGGGGTTGAACACAGGTTTGTGCAGACGGAAGGGAGCTAAAAAACACCAGCGAGCTGACCTGAGTAAGGGAATGCTCTGAATGAGCGTTGGGCGAAAAACCCCTTTAGGCCGAATACTACTGGTGATCTGAGGCGGGTACAAAAAACATGGGGTATGGTTCCATGCCAATATACCTGCTTCCCGAAGCCCCCTTCCGAAAGGGTCTTTAGCATCCGGTTCTGATATCCTCATCAGAGCATCGGGGTTATCTGAATATAACTCTTTACATTCGCACAATTGTTAATAATAATTAATTACCAAAAACCAGACACTCTTCTGCTATTTCCTTTGACAAAAAATACCTGCCAAACGTACTATTATGGCATTCCGGGACGAACGCATTCCTATATGTTGAAACCGCTGCAGGTTGAGACCTGGGTGCAGTCCCGCCGGTCTGACCTTGATGATGTACGTGAGCCGGTCGAGGCAATAATCCGGCAGGTGCGGGAGGGAAAGGACGCTGCACTCCGGGATTTGACTGCCCGGTTTGACGGAATCGAAATAGATGATTTCCGCGTGACAGAAGAGGAGATTGAGGCGGCCTATGATGAGGTTGACACCGAAATCACGGAACGCCTCATCGAGGCAGAAGCACGGATAACACAGTTCCACGAACTCCAAAAGCGTACCGGGATGTGGCTGCAGGAGACCGAGCCCGGTATCACTCTCGGAGTGAAGACGACAGCTCTGCACCGTATCGGGGCCTATGTCCCCGGCGGGCGGGCCGCATACCCGTCCACCGCCCTGATGACGGCCATCCCTGCACGGGTGGCAGGTGTCAAAGAAATCTGCTGCTGCACACCGCCGCCCATCCATCCCCTGACGTTGGTAGCCCTTGATATCGCCGGTGTCACTGAAATATACCGCCTCGGCGGAGCACAGGCAATCGCTGCAATGGCTCTCGGGACGGAATCAGTAAAGCCAGTCCAGAAAATAGTCGGGCCGGGGAACATCTTTGTGACTGCAGCAAAGATGATGCTGCGTGACCATGCAGAGATTGACTTTCCGGCAGGCCCGTCTGAGATTGGCATCATCGCAGACGCAACCGCGATACCTGAATATATCGCAGCAGACATCATGGCCCAGGCAGAGCATGACCCGAAGGCCGCCTGTGTCCTTGTCACAACCGATCCAAAAATTGCAGAGGCAGCGTCTGCGGAAGTGGCCCGGATGTTCCAGGAGAGTCCACGGAAAGAAATCATCGAAAAGGCACTCGCCAACTCCGGCTACATCATCGCAGATACGCTGAGTGAAGCCATTCGTCTGATAAATGAGATTGCACCCGAACACCTCTCCATCCAGGTGGCTGACACCTTTTCCGTCCTATCAAAGATAGAAAATGCAGGCTCAATCTTTGCCGGGCCCTTCACCGCGGTTGCCTGCGGAGACTATGCCTCCGGCACAAACCATGTTCTCCCGACAGCAGGATATGCCCGGATGTACTCAGGCCTCAATGTCGACCACTTCTGCAAGACGTCAACCATTCAGATGATTGACCGGGAAGGGCTTGAGGCGATTGGGGATATTGTCGAGACACTTGCCGATGCGGAAGGGCTGCATGCCCATGCTGAGTCGGTGCGGATTCGGCGACGATAAAAACCATAGAAACCAGAAATCAACTATTTTTGAATACAATTTTTAGAATTTCGCAGAACAGGGAAGTATGTGATGCATAAAACCGGAATGTCACGGAAAACATCCAACCAACAGCATCCTCACAAAAACGAATACATACCCGACAAATATCAGGATATCAATACGGGGACATACTATTCATGAAACTTGACATTGTTCTTGAAAAGGAAGAAAGCGGAGGATATTCAGCCCACTGTCCAGCCCTTAAGGGGTGCCACTCCCAGGGAATGACCGGGGAAGAAGCACTCAAAAATATGCAGGAAGCCATTGAACTTTATCTGGAAGTCACCCACGATATTGCCTCCCGGCAGGTAACATCCCGGCCGGGTTCAATCCTCATTGATCTCGCAGTATGAGTTACAAAACACCTGTTCCCGATATTCGGCAAAGAGATGGTCCATGTATTTTTAAAAGTCAGATTTCAGGTTGAACATAAACGCCAAGGATGCAAACACGATTTGTTTATGCCCCTAAATATCTGAGGACCGCATCTTTCACATTGTGGGATGATCCGGGAGTCAGGCACCCATACCTTTTTTTCCTTTTTGACGAATGTGGCTTTATGGTTTCAGAATATTATAAAAATGCAGAGGGGTGGGGAGTTTTTATCGGTGGGCCCATCGCGATTTTGTATGTATTACTAAATATCTATTATAATCATTCAATTCATGAAGCACCCATATCTGGCTGGATTTACGTTGGGCCATTTTCATTCATAGTTTCTGCTGGCTTATTTATTTACCTGCACCTGATATCACGCAGGAATCTTACCGAAGAGGAGGATATAAAAAAGGCTCATCAAAACTATCTGATAGTGATCGCTTCTCTTATTGGTTTTTTTACCTGGCTTCTTGTGCTTGTCATTCTTGACCTGATTCACCTTGACATAAATGTGCTCTTGTCAGTATTGTGCGGAAATGCTGTTATTTTACTACTATATTATCTGTTGAGAGCGAGTGACAATAAACGAAGTAAAACTGTTGTTAACCAGTAATTTGTCTTTTAAAAAATACTGGTTCATGAACAGGGAAGCCATCTCTCTGATGAACAAGATTGCACCCGAACATCTCTCCATCCAGGTGGCTGACACCTTTGCCGTGCTCTCAAAAATAGAAAACGCAGGCTCAATCTTTGCCGGCCCCTTCACCGCGGTTGCCTGCGGAGACTATGCATCAGGCACAAACCACGTCCTCCCAACAGCAGGATATGCCCGGATGTATTCAGGCCTCAATGTCGACCACTTCTGCAAGACATCGTCCATCCAGATGATCGACCAGGAAGGGCTTGAGGCGATTGGCGATATCGTTGAGACCCTTGCCGATGCGGAAGGGCTGCATGCACATGCTGAGTCGGTAAGGATTCGACGACGGTGATAAATGGAATTATTTTTTGATGAGGAAACAGACCGAAGCTGATTCATATAATTTCAGAGCGTTCATTTGACCCCATATGATTAATGAAGATAAATTTACATTTTAAATTCTCATCACCGTTCTTCTTCATTTTAGTGATATACCACTTTTGTAGAAAATTGATATTTCATTTTTAAATTCAATTTTTAAGGATTTTTTTGGCCTCGTATAAATCCTTCAAAAAAACATTGTGCAAGCATTATATGAAAAGGAAAATGAATAATCCATCAATCTCAATTTTTCCAATGATCACTCGATTGATTCCATAATTGATAGTTGATAATCAGTTATTTTTCAATTCCCGTCCCGGATCTATCATTCAAATTTCGTTTGAATTCTGCATATTTACACTGGCACTTTAAAAATTCATGTAGTTTATTCAGATCTAATTCTGCGTCTTCATAATCTTTAGGGTATATTACAATAATTAAATTGTTTGTAAACCTTTTTTCTGAGCATGCTGCTATAAATGATTTTATTATTTCCTGAATTATTATTTCTTTTTCAATCTCAATTCTTGAAAAACCAGTGCCTAATATTGGAATTACTAATGGATCTGTGCTTCCATGAGATGAAATATAATCCCATAAATTCGAAAGTGATAATAATATATTCTCATAAGAAGAGGAGGCCACTCCGTATCTATTCATTTCAGCCAGAGCTAAAAAGTATGCAGTAACATCATTATTTTTTATTTGAATTGTTTTACCTATTGGATATCTATTGCACTTTCCTGTTTTAATACTGTCAATAGTGAAATCATTTTCCAATTCAAGCTGTTTTTCAATTAATTCATCCAATAATTCGATTTTTCCTTCGAAATATTTGGTTGTAAATTGTCCCTGAATACTTTTTTTAAAAATAATTCCTTCTGTTAAATTAGTATCAAAAGTTGTATTCGTCCCAACAATATAATCCCCTTTTTGTTCAAAAAAATCTCCAATTACTATACTTATGGTAATATCACGGTTGTTTAATTTTTCATTTATAGAATTTATTGGTCGATTAATGAATACTGAAATAACCAGTGCTACCAGAATGAGAATAGCTAAAAACCAAACACCTAAGGAAACAATATATTGGCTACATATTTTTGGAATAAAATATGAAGATATTTCCAGAATTAACCATAATGCACCTAATATTGCTAAAAAAAGGGAGAATATATTAATAATCCTCTTTTTTTGCAAATAATCTTTTAAAACCATTATATTTCCATATTACAGCCCTAAATTCGTATAAACAGTATCTGTATAGTAATATGGTCCTTGTTTTCCTTCTTTCTTATATTCATCATGTGAATCAGGCCAATTATCTAATGCATGTTGAATTATTTTGGCATTAAAACTTGTGTAAATAACAAGTTTATCTTTTATTGCTGATGGACATTTTTCAGAATCTCTTGATCTAAGGCCGTTTAAATTAACCCCAATTATAGGCAATCCCATTTTTAATGCAACTTCCATTTCCCATTTTACAAATTTTGTTAAATATCTTGTTTTATCACCAATGAGAACAACAAATGCTTTTGAATTGGCAAACCGTTCTCTTAATTTTCGCTTTATTGTTTCTTCAGAACTTGAATCTAATGCGTTATTTAGATCATGTGCATCATTAAAATTAAAATCAATTCCATCATTATTTTTCCATGCTACCATGAGCCGGTAATAATGAATATCAGTATCACCGTCAAAACAAACGTACGTTTTATTTCTATATGCCATATATACACCAAAATGAATATGCTGTGATTCATTTTAATTTAGAATAAGCTTCTGATATGAATAACCACCATACAAAAAATTACACCCTCACATAAGCCCGGAGCGTGCCGTTCTCAGTCGGGACAACCCATAACATCCTCTCAAAATATCCACCAATAGCGGCCCCAATATAATCCACAATATAAAAATGGTTTAGCAAATAAAAGGCACAGCATCCACATTCTTCCGGCAACAAACAAGAACTAAAAATACGCCCATTTTGTCCCCAAATCCCAAAACACAGGGAGTCTAAAAAGGTGAAAAAGGGGAGAAAAGGGTCACGGCAAATACCCGTCCACACACTCCAAAAACCGCTCCATCGTCTCCCGCGAATACGGCCCTTCCTCATAGGCCGTGACAATCGTCATTGCACCCTTAAAGGTGGAGAGGGCCATGAGGAAACCATACGGCCAGCAGACACACGGAAGGAGACAGACATCCCGGAGACCAAGGGGGCGGCCGTCCGTTCCCTTTAGCGGGAGAAAGTCTTCTTCCCTGAATATCCCGATATTCGAGAATACCGGATTTTTCTGGCCTGTCGTTTCGTACATCTGCATCATCCCGTCAAAAAACTCTTTGACCGCAGGCATACCACCTGCACAAATATCCTCATAGAAGAGGATGCACCCAAGTCCCATTCCAAGACCCTCCGCTTTCCGCTGTTTTGTCACTGTTGTTACCTGGCCGATGACATCCTCCAACCGTGCGTCTTCAACGGCGGTGATGGTAACCTCGTAGGCGACCGAGAGGTTCAATGGCGGATACTCCTTCGGGCCGTTTGCATCAGTGAGGGGGCGTCGGAGGTCTGCAGAAGTGAGAAGGGAACGTGGTGCATCGATATCTGCAGGGTCGTCCCGGACAGCACGAAAGGCCAAAAAAAAGGCACCGATCATGATGTCATTTACTGTGGCACCATGTTCTTTCCCAAACTCTTTTGCCCGCCGGAGCCGGTCGGACGAAAGGGTTCGTGAGGCAATCCGGGAATTCCCCTTTTCCATTCGTTCGGTGGGGAACCGCCATCGGTCCACAAAGGGCTCCTCGTTTTGTTGCGCCTCTTTCATCTCCTCCGCCGTGAACCTGGCAAGAACCGGACCGGTGCTGCGGTCGTACCACCCGGTGGGGGCGGGCCGGAAGTCCGAATCTGTTTCAATACCCCGATAGTTTGCAAAGAGCTGCCGGGCCAGATCCCTGAGGCCGCCTGCGTCACAGAAACCGTGGTGGCAGGTGACCGTTACCCGGTCGCCTCCCTTTTCCCGTGACAGGCTGACCCGCAGTTGGGGCCCGTTCCGGACGTCAAGGGGTGCGGGGGGAGACTCAGGAGGCATCGGATTATCATCTCCATCTCCATCATTAGACGGAAGACAAACAAAGGCCCGCTCCCACTCTCCTTCAGGAATCTCGTCCCAGCAGGGCATACCGTCCCCTTCCGCAAACCGTGACCGGAGATAGGGATTTGATTCGAGCAGGCGCATGGTGGCCATCCGCAGCACCGCTTCGTCGAGGTGCCCGTCAAACGCAAAGACGATGTGCATCGTCGGGTCATAGATACGCTCAAAATAGACATTGAAGAGGTCAAAGGCAGGTGCGGGATGGCCGGGGGGACAGATCATATCAGATGATATTCTTTCAGAAGAGGATATGTGCTTTCACACGCTGTTTTCGCGGCATCCTCAGGAATGACAAATAAACAGATACCGGAATAGATCCTATTTCTGGATCAGACACGAAAAAAGATTTCAGAGCATCAATGGCACAGCATCGTCCCGTTACGGGAATCATTTTGCTGCATTGCGCTCCACTCTCAGTATGAAGCGATTCCCCCCGAAGGTGACTTGTGACTGACAGAAACCCTGCCCTGTGCAGTGCCCTACTCGGTCTTGGTGCCGGAATAATCATCACCGTAGTGATAACCGTCTTCTCAAAAGGCTGGTGGCACCTCACATCATATAACCAGACCCTCATGGGGATGGGAGTTGTCCACACAGATGTATCCCTTCTCTTAGTGCTCTTCTTTGCCGGATGCTGCATTCCCTTCATGCTTCATACCAGTTCCCGGCCCACAATTCTCATGCATGCCGCCCTGACCGGCCTCATCGCCGCAGGCGTGGCCCGCATCCTGCCGTTCGTCGGGAAGCCCGCCTATATCATCTCCTCGCTTCTCTCAACCATACCGCAACTCCTCATCATCCTCGCCTGCGGAGTACTGGTGGCCGCCTTCGGGGGACTCTTTGCCTCATTCATCAGGAAGGAGGAGGAGGGGGGACTGGGGTTTGCCCCTCTCATCCCGGTGGCCATCGTCACCATCGCGGTGATTGTCCTCCCACTGCTTCTGGCCACTGTAGGCACATCCACCGGCATTATTCCCCCTGCTCCGTATTCGTGCGGCCCGTCAGAACAGCCGACCGACCTCTTAGTAATCAAACTCTCCTCCAGTGGCGATCTCGAATGGAAAACAACCGTGGACATCAATACCTACGACGGAGCAGATGCCCTCACCGAATATTCAGACGGCTATGCCATCGCAACAACAGAATACTGTCAGGAATCCAGTATCGTGCATCTGATTCTGTTTGACCGGGAGGGAACCACCCTCAGGCAAACGGAAGTCAGAACTGAATTTGGTCAAGTATCAGCCATCGTCCCCGCACCCGACAACAGGTTCTTCCTTGCAACAGACACGCCGGGAATCCTTCGCATCGGTCACGAGGGAGAGACCGTCTGGATAAAGTCTCTGGTAAACAAGAGTCAGGGCCCGGCACCAATCTCCCTTTTGGCACGGAATGATGGCTCCTTCTGTGCCGCCTGGCAAAACCAAATCGTCTGCCTGACAGACAACGGCACCAGACTCTGGGACACTACCCTTAACGCCGGCAGCGGACCGGAGGTAATGCTCATCTCCCCGGCAGATGCAGGTGGCATCCTCATCTGCACCGAGGGAAACCATGTATTTAACGGCGAACACTTCGAGATTCCCCTGATGGCGATTCGTCTGGACGCAGACGGCACCATCCTCTGGGAACAGACGTTCGGCAGTGGAAATGCAGATACCCTGCTGGGTGTCTGGAAAAACCCGTCGGGTCATACTATTCTCTATCGGACAATCACATCCCCCAAAAACCTCTGGGGAAAAATCGTTCGGGTATATACCAGTCACCTCATCACTTTGAGTGACGATGGCACCGTAACCGGATTACAGGAGGTGGAAGATACCGGTGGAGACGTCATCCCGTCACCCGTCAGAGGATACATCTCGGTCGACACCGGTGAGGAGAGCATTACGATTACCGGATATGATGCCGGTCAGAAGATCTGGAAGAGAGAATATGATATGCAGGCCAACCCGTACTCTCTCAAGGGCATGGGAACAGCAGACGGCGGATATCTCATCGCCGTCTCTTCTCCTCTCTGAAAGGAGGGATGAATGAGGGTGTACAGGCGGGGCAGGACAGAGATACAGGAAAAAAACTGGCGAAATCCCAGGTTACTACTTCATGAAATCCCCGAGAAAAACAACAGCACCCACAGAACCGAGAGAGGGAGGGCAAGTATTCTCGGAAGATTCTCTTTTTTTGAAGACATCCACCCGATCACGCCGAGAATGAATGGCAGAACCAGATGGTATCCTGCAAAACGGATCAGATAAGCTGTATCCATTGGATACGTCGCAAAACCAGGTGAGAGGAGAATAATGAGAATGAAGAAAACATACGAGAAAAACCCCGCAATAAATGCCCGGATACTGTCGCCGGTCATATATCCGAACAGCAGGGCACCAGCAGGATACGCAAAGAGCAGAATAACGGCAAGAATTGGGTACGCATAGGTTCCAACAGTGAGAATCGCAAAGCCGAGAAGATAGAGAACAAAAAGACCGTTTTTTCTCTCAGGACTTAGCCGTGCATACCCTTCTTTCATGGGAGGAGGATTCCATCTTCTCTTCCATGAAGGTTTGCAGGGGGAAATCTCATTTTTCCGGTGTACAATTGCTGTACCAGACTACCTTACCGATGGAGTGTATCTTTTCTGCCGCCAAACACCGGAATCAGTACAACATAGTAATAGATTTTGCATTTGGCAGTGATGCAATAACCGCATATACGACCTTAACCAAAAATGTACCTGGTTAAGGGAAATATGAATTTTATCCTCGTTTTCTTTGACTTTTTCATAAATTCATTCGCTCTGGTCAGTGTTACCTTTGCATTGTTTTCGGTTTTGATATATCTGATAATACAGAAGCTCAAAAATGAAAAATATCAGTTCTTTACCGCAATTGCATGCGGTTTTTTCCTGGTGGCAGTCTCCAGCGGTTTTTCCGGGATCAGTTTAACAGGTGAGATTACCCGAACAATTGGAACAGTTCTGATACTCATCGCACCCCTGATTGTCTTTAAACGATACCTGCATACAAAAGACGAACTGATAGCAGTATTTCTCATATCTGTCCTCTACCCGGCATACTTTCGCTCCTCACAATACCAGTGCGGAGGCCCTGCCATGGTCGGATACTACCCGTGGTATGTTGCGGTTCTGGGAGATTGTATCGGCCCCCTTATTCTTTCACTCGCTGCGGTAAGCACCCTGATTGTTATCAGACGAGTCTATGAAAAACTGAAGCCGGGTAAATGCATGTTGATTATATTTGGGTTACTCATTCCCGCCACAATATGGTTCACCTACGCTGTCGCATCAGCCTCGGTTGCAGTATTGATACTCATCATTCTCAATGCATGTATGAAAGATGCAGGGAATCACCGTGATTTCAGGATTTCAGCAGGAATGATCATCTCAGCGGTAGTGATCGCTTTGCCCTGGAACTTCCTGGCAGGACTCCCGTGCATCCGAAATTTCTTCCCAATATGGATTATTCCTGTTCTTGCAGTATCCGTTGGGGCCGCTGCCCCTCTCTATTACATACAGTCAAAGATACCGGAAAAATGGATGGAAATCTCTGCCTTCACATTATGTTTCATCGTTTCTGTGATGATACTCCCTTTTACTGGTCTTATCAGCTGATGGCCAGAGAAATGTCTGTGCTGTCTCACACATAATTCTGATCTTCATCCACCGGGACGGAACCCACCACCGCCGCCTTCATCCGGGCAATGTAGTCAGAGAGTTCCCGCTCCATGCCCGCCAAATCCCCGACATGTCTCTCAACAATCTCAACAATGGCACTGCCGACAATAACCCCGTCAGCGCCTGCCTCAACCGCCTGCCGGGCATGGGTCTCTGTGGCAATTCCAAAGCCAAGGGCGAGCGGTAGTGAGGTCTCTTTCCGGACTCTCTGGATGAGAGGAACAGCGGCCTCAGAGAGCGTCTCACGTCTCCCGGTCACCCCGGAAAGGGAGACGAGATAAAGAAAACCGCCGGCCAGATCTGTGATCTTTTTTACCCTCTCCGGCGGGGTGGTCGGTGTCACCGTGAATATCGGTGCAATTCCAGACTCTGTCGCATACTGCATCACCAGATGGCCTTCTTCAACCGGCATATCAACGATCAGAATGCCGTCAACACCGGCCGCTTTTGCATCCTTATAGAAGCGTGCTGGCCCGCGGGAATAGACCGTGTTGCAGTACACAAGCAGGACAACCGGAACCTCTGATGTTTTCCTGATCTCTCTCACCAGTGCAAAGGCCGAATCGGTCGTTGCCCCGGCAGAAAGTGCCCGTTCATCGGCCCGCTGAATGACCGGCCCGTCACCCACCGGATCAGAGAACGGGATACCCAGTTCCAGAATGTCTGCTCCGGAATGAATTATTGTCTGTGCCACAGCAAGCGATGTTGTCAGATCAGGGTCGCCTGCCACCGTAAAGGCGATGAATGCCGGTCGCTCAAAGACCGTTTCAAATCTGTTCATGGACAACCTCCCGTGTGATATCCTTGTCACCCCTCCCCGAAAGGTTGATGATGACAATATCATCTTTCTCAAACCGGTCCTGCTCACGGAGGAGATACGCCACCGCATGCGCCGACTCAAGGGCCGGCACAATGCCCTCCCTGCGTGAGAGGTAGCGGAATGCGTTCAGGACTTCATCATCAGGCACACTTTCATAGTGCACCCGGCCGGTATCTTTGAGCATACTGTGCTCCGGCCCGACCGAGGGGTAATCCAGGCCTGCTGCAACAGAGTACGTTTCAATAACCTGCCCATCGTCGTCCTGAAGAAGGTAGGAAAGAGCGCCGTGCAGAATCCCCGGCCGGCCACTCTCAAGCGAAGCACCGTGTTCTCCGGGCGCTTTGCCTCTGCCGCCGGCTTCAACACCGACAAGCTTCACATCATCCTTCAGGAAGGGATGGAACATGCCGATGGCATTGGATCCACCGCCCACACAGGCGATAACCGTATCCGGGAGACGCCCTTCGTGTTCAAGGATCTGACGCCGGGCCTCTGTTCCAATAACAGTCTGGAAATCCCGTACCATCTCAGGATACGGGTGTGGGCCGACGACAGAACCAAGGATGTAGGCCGAATCCTCACTACTGGCCGCCCATTCACGCATCGCTTCATTGACAGCATCTTTCAGGGTCGCCGTGCCGCCCTTCACCGGGATGACTGTTGCGCCCATAAGTTCCATCCGGAATACATTCAGGCTCTGCCTCTGGCAGTCGGTCTCTCCCATATACACCTCGACAGGAAGATTCAGCACGGCACCTGCTATCGCTGTTGCAACACCATGCTGCCCGGCACCCGTCTCTGCAATCAGGCGTTTTTTGCCCATGTGTTTTGCCAGAAGGGCCTGTCCGAGAGTATTGTTAAGTTTGTGCGCCCCGCTGTGGAGGAGATCTTCCCGTTTGAGATACACCCTGCACCCCATATCTGCCGAAACATTCCTGCAGAAGGTCAGGGGAGTCTCCCTTCCTGCATACTCCTTCAGGTAGAACGAAAGCTCTTCTCTGAATTCCTTCGTCGGGCAGACTGAATTCCGCCCCTCCTCAAGTGCCGTTACGGCTGCCATGAGGGTTTCGGGGACAAATTGTCCGCCAAAATCTCCAAAACGTCCTTTACTCATGTTGACCTCCTGCATGCAGTAACAAATGCACGCACCAGCCGGGGGTCCTTGACACCGGGCCGGCATTCGACACCTGATGCCACATCAAGGGCATAGGGGCCAAGGGCCACCGCTGTCCGGGCATTCTCCGGTGTTAATCCTCCGGCAAGAATGACCGGGAGAGAAGATCTCTCCAAAACCTGCCGGGCAAACTCACGATTAAAGGGCAGTCCCTTCCCTCTGCTCGCATCTATCACAACCGCATCACAACTCTGTGATGGCTGTTCTCCGGGAGCAACCATGCGCAGAACTCTGGCACGGGTGCGAGGAAGGGATACTCCTGCCCCCACCTGCACTACCGCCGGGTTTAGGGACAATATCTCATCTATCTCTTCTGCATTTTCTGTTGCCGTCACACATACTCCGGTAGTGAAGGGGCCAAGAGAGTCAAGAATTTCTCCGGCACGCTCAACTGCAACCGAACGCAGCGAATCACTGAAGACAACGATGCCCACCGCATCCGCCCCGACCTCTTCTGCGTAGCATGCATCCGCGGGTGTTGTCACCCCACATATTTTTATGCGCATACAAATTCCTCCAGCACCGTTCGTGGATCTTCTGCTGACATCAGGGCTGTCCCTACAAGGAAGGCATCGGCGTGGGAAGAAAGCCGTCTGATATCCTCCTGCCCTCCAATCCCGCTCATCGAGACAACAAGCCTGCCGGCATCCCGTATGGAACCCGCCAGGGCGGCTGTTGTTTCCGGCATGACCTGCATCGTCCGGAGGTCACGGTTGTTTATGCCGATAATTTCCGCACCGGATGCAAGTGCCATTGTAACTTCATCAGGTGTGTGCACCTCGACAAGGGGTTCAAGCCCTGCCGCATACGCAGCAGAGACAAAGTCACAGAGCCGTTCTTCGAGAAGACCCGCAATCAGGAGCACGGCATCTGCTCCGAGGGCTTTTGTTTCTTCAATCTGACACATATCAATGATGAAGTCCTTCCTTAAAACCGGAAGAGAGACAGCATCCTTCACCGCTGCAATATCCTCTGCCCTGCCCCCGAAAAAATCAGGTTCCGTCAGAACCGAGAGAGCTACACAACCACCCTTCCGGTATTCTTCTGCGATCTTTCCCGGGTTGGTTCGTTCCCGTATCATACCACGGGACGGGGAAGAGAACTTAATCTCAGCAATCACCGCGTGCCTGCCCTGAACAGAGGTTATTGCCTCCTTCAGACTCAGCGGACAATTATTTGTCATTCCGCGGGGTGCAGGCTCCGGGCTGCGAAGTGCTGTTTTTTGGATAATATCATCCAGTATCATTGGAGAGCTCCTGTCATGGTAATCAGAGACGCAAGTTTTCCCTGGGCCCGTCCGGAGTCAATAGCGGCCTCTGCACAACGGATGCCCTGTTCAAGGGAATCCGCCCATCCGCCAATGCAAATTGCAGCCCCGGCATTTATGAGAACAATGTCACGGTGCGGGCCCTCGTCTCCTCCAAGGACTCCCATCAAAATCTCTGCATTCTCTCTGGCATCGCCTCCCCTGAGGCTGGCCGGGTCGGCCTTTGGTATGCCAAAGTCAGTGCAGCAAAGTTCATACTGCTCTATTGTCCCGTTCTTCAGTTCTGAAATCCGTGTTGTTCCGGTCGTTGTGATCTCATCAAGTCCGTCACCGTGGACAACCATCGCCCGTTGTGTTCCAAGTAGCTTCAGGGCTTCAGCAACGGTATCTGTCAGTTCCGGGCGATAAACACCTACAAGCTGCGCCTTTGCTCCGGCAGGGTTTGCCAGCGGGCCAAGAATGTTAAAGAGACTGCGAGTACCTATCTCTCTTCTCGGTCCCGCGACCATTTTCATGGCCGGGTGATGAAGAGGTGCATACAAAAAGCCGATTCCAATCTCATCGATGATGCGGCACATATGCTCCGGGGGGAAAGAAAGAGAGACACCCAGCCGTTCCAGCAGATCAGCTGAACCACATCTGCTGCTCACACTCCGGTTACCGTGTTTCACAACAGGAATACCCGCACCGGCGGCGACGAATGCAGCGGCCGTGCTGATATTGAACGTACCCCGCATATCCCCACCCGTCCCGCAGGTATCAACGAGAGTGCCCGCCACCTGTGGGTGCACCGATGCTGCATGTTCCCTGAGCACACGGGCACAGGCAGCAATCTCTGCTGTTGTCTCTCCCTTCATGCTCATTGCCGTCAGGAAAGCCCCAATCTGGGCATCGGTGGCACCGCCGGTCATCATCATCGTCATGGCAGAGGCTGCCTCTGCTGCGCTGAGATCGGTATGAGCCGTCGCCATTGCAATTGCGCTTTGCATCACCTGCACCCACTCCCGAGGAAATTCTCCATCATATGAAGACCATGCTCCGTGAGTATGCTCTCCAGGTGAAACTGGATGCCCTCCACCGGATAGTCCCGGTGGCGAACACCCATCACGTACCCGTCATCACAGCTGACCGCAGTCACCGCCAGTTCTTCCGGAAGGGAATCTCTGTCCACGATAAGGGAATGATACCGGGTCGCCGTAAACGGATTATCAATTCCCGAAAATATTCCGGCTCCTTCATGCGATATTTTGGAGGTCATCCCGTGCATCAGGTTCTCTGCCCGGATGATTTTTCCTCCATAGTTCTGGCAGATTGCCTGATGCCCAAGGCAGACTCCCAGTGTCGGAATTTCCTGTGAAAATGTTCTGAGAGCGTGAAGAGAGAGACCGGATTCCTCAGGGTGGCCGGGCCCGGGAGAGAGAATCACCCGTTCGATATCCCGGAGACTGACTGTTTCAGGCGGCATATCGTTTCTCACAACAACAGGCTCTGCACCCAGGTGGCCGATCATCTGGCAGAGATTGTAGGTAAAACTGTCATAGCAGTCAATAACAAGCACTTTCATGATCGCTCCTCCGCCATTTGAATGGCTTCAAGCATGGCACGGGCCTTTATCCCGCTCTCGGCATACTCCTTTTCGGGGACAGAATCGGCGACTATACCCGCTCCTGCCTGAACAGAGGCCCGTCCGTCTTCAATTACTATCGTCCGGATGGCTATCGCGAGATTCAGGTCCCCTTTGAGCCCGATATACCCTGCTGCTCCTGCATAGATGCCCCTCGGGTCGTCTTCGAGTTCATTGATTATCTGCATTGCCCGTATCTTGGGCGCACCGGAAACGGTTCCTGCAGGAAAACAGGAGACAAACGCATCAAACCGGTCGCAGCCATCCCTGAGTTCGCCGCTCACCCGTGAAACGATATGCTGCACGTGAGAGAACTTCTCAATCTTCATGAACGTCTCCGGAACAACGGTGCCATATCTGGATACCCGGCCGAGGTCGTTGCGAGCAAGATCAACAAGCATGAGATGTTCGGCGCACTCCTTTTTGTCTGCGAGGAGATCCCGTGCGAGTTCGATATCCTCTTCACCGTTTCGTCCGCGGGGACGAGTGCCTGCAATGGGGACGGTTGTTACCGTTTTTCCTTCGACCCGCACCAGCATCTCCGGGCTGGAACCAATAATCTGCCTCGTCCCAAAGTCCATGAAATACATATAATTGCTCGGGTTCACGTCACGGAGGGCTGAATAGAGAGTAATGGACGGTGCCGTGTAGGGGCACTCCATTCTCCGTGAGATTACTGTCTGGAGAATTTCTCCCGCGTGGACATACTCCCGCGTCTGTGCAACCCGTTCTTCAAAGGTCTCCTGTGAGAAGTTTGAGGTATGAGGTATCTCTGCTGTGCCGTGGTAAATCGGCTCATCTTTTTTTGCCGGAGGTGCACAGAGTATCTGTTGAATCCGCCCGAATGCATTCTTATACTCCTCAGATGGGACGGAGTCTTCGGTTATAAGGGGATAGCTAACGAGGTAGCTTTTATTCTCATCGTGATCGGTGACAATGCTCTCACGGGCGAGCATAAACGCAGCCAGTGGTGTATCACTCCGGATTACCGCATCATTTTTCCGACGCGGGGGGAGTTTATCAAAAAGTGCATAGACCAGATCATAGGCGAAGTATCCGGCAAAGCATCCGGTAAAATCCGGCGTGTTTTCTGCACATATCGTAAAGGCATCAACAATCGACCGGATTGTTTCAACCGGCGTTCCCTCTACTGCCGCACGGCGTGCACAGGCAACATACCGTTCATCACCGGTCAGACTGAGGGTTTCTCCGACGGATATCGTCAGCACCGGCTCCATCCCATAAACCGAGTGGCGTGCATCCCGCCTCTCTCTATCCATAGATTCAAGAATAAATCCGCACTCTCCTTCAGGAGAGAAATCTTCCGGCACGCTCGTACAGAGAGGGATTATTGCGGGCTTTGTGCATTTTTCTGCAATCGTTTCAAATTCTTCCAAAGATATGTTTAGTTGTATTGCGGTTTCCATTCCACCGGCATCACCTATGCACATATTTGTACTTCATTGTATTAATATGTCCGGAATATCCCCTTGTGCCCTCCCTCTATGGATGAATTGATTTCGGATATTCCTGAACATAAATGAACCCGGATATATTGTTCGAAAAAAGTATTACACAAAAAATGCTGACATCTGAATCGATTCTTCCGATATCTGCTCTGAATGTATCTTTCCCGGCCTAAGCGTATTTGACTGCACATTGAATTCGTAAAAATGCAGGAGAATATCAGAACATACTGAATCTGAGCACCATTCTCAACCTGAGAAAGGGACAACTCACATTCAGTGTACTGATGTGAACAGGTATGGCTTACAACATCCCATTGACCGTCCCGTTGGTATCCCGCGTAAATATGAATGAGTCTGCTGATTCCGGGGTCACAAAAAACGTATCATTTCCTTCATAGAAGAGTTCAACGGACTCATGAGGCACAACCGAGGTGTAAAAAAGGCGATTGCCTTCAGTAAATACCGTATACGTCCATGTCTCATCCAAATCCGACGGATAAACTCCTACATATTCCCCAAGTTCTTCTGCTGTCAGGGAAACAGCCCTGCGATCGATCTTCTGTGGCAGGGAATACGGCTCGTTAAAGACAATTGCCGGAAGGTTTTCATGGAGACTTTCCATCTGCGCACGGTCATGGTTTGAAAGGAAAATGACATACACATCTTCATCCGGGCAATAGGCAGTCTCCGAAACAAACCCTAACACATGCCCGGAATGGCCGATAAAGGTGCGGTTGGCAATGACGCCACTGGTAATCCCAAAATCGTATTCTGCCATTGCATCAAGCGACTGCGAAGTAAGGATAACACCAGGGGTTTGGAATGCCCGCTCCCATAAAAAGAGATCTCCGGTCGTGGAGTGGAGCGATCCGGCACCGTACAGATTGTGGATATTCTGGAGATCGTAATGAATATGCTTCCCGTCCATTGTGGTATACCCGGATGCACGATTGGTAAAAACATCGCGGGCATTGTCCGGTCCTGTGTTGGTCATTCCGAGAGGTAAAAAGAAATTCTCCTTAAAATATTCGTCATATGACAGGCCCGATGCTCGCTCGATTATGTAGCTTAACGTGGTGTAGCCGTTATTGGAATAGGCATATCCCTCGCCAGGCTCAAAGGTGAGCGGAAGGTCGGCAAACCGTTTCACGAGTTCGGGAAGTGCAATATCGTCATAATCGATAATCAGATATCCTCCCAGATTCGGGATCCCCGAGGTGTGGTTCATGAGATGATAGATACGGATATCCTTCCACTGAGGGGCATCGGGAATATAATCCATAACCGGATCAGTAATATTCAGCCGCCCCTGCTCCTGCAGCTTCATGAGGGCAGCAACAGTGAACTGCTTGGTGTTCGAGGCAATAGGGAATACCGTCTGCGGGGTGTTAGGGACAGAGAACTCTTCGTTTGCCATACCGTATCCTTTCGAGAGGAGGATGGTATCACCCCGGGCCACCAATACAGTTCCGCTGAACTGACCCGCATCGTCAAGCGCCGTCATGTATTCGTCAAGATTTTTTGATGTCGCTTCGTCAGCCTGAGAAAGTGATATTGTTGTAGAGGCAGCGGCATCCGGATTGTCGCTTTCCGCCACCGGGGACGATGTAACACAACCGGCAGTAAAGATGATGGTAATAATAACCAGAAAAATTCCTGCAATTTTCAATTTCATAATTGTACCTCTCTCAATTCTTTTTCTGAATCACGGAACCACAACTCACACATTATATTCAGGATTCAGAATAAAAAATATGTGCCTTAATGCAAAAGAACTATTGAATTTATCTATCGTCCTGTTTGAGGATGCATTTAATTTTGGACATATATCTGTGACAATTCGGCTATTGGGCTTATTTTCGAATTATTCTGCCACCGCATGCGTTTATCAGCACCTATATATTCCATTTTATCTGAGATACCTATCATTACCGGAGATATTCATGCCGCCTGTCATCAAAACCAATACCTATACCAAACTTTTTGGAGACCTGAGAGCAGTTGATACAGTCTCTCTTTCTGTTGAAAAGGGCAGTCTGTTCGGGCTTTTAGGACAGAACGGCTCGGGAAAGACAACGATGATTAAGATGCTCACCGGACAGATGAAGCCATCTTCCGGGACTGCAGAGGTGCTTGACATTGACCCTTCCAAAGAACCGGTAGCGGTCAGAGAAGCGGTCGGAATCATCCCCGAACAGGAAACCCCCCCGAGTTTTCTGACGTCAGTTGAGTATCTCGCATTCGTCGGAAAAATACGGAATATCGAAGGTATTGAAGAAAAGTCGCAATGGTGGTTTGAGTATCTTGACTTCGGTGACAAACGAGATGTCCTCTGCAAGGATCTCTCGCGGGGAACACGGCAGAAACTGATGTTTGCCCAGGCATTCCTTCACTCACCAGAGCTTGCACTGATAGATGAACCCCTGATTAACCTCGATCCCATCATGCAGAGAAAGGTGAAGCAGTTTTTGACAGACTATGTGCAGTCCGGCAAAACCATCTTCCTCTCAACCCATATCCTTGAAATTGCAGAGGAAATCTGTACCGACTTTGCCATCCTCCATAAGGGAAAACTGCTGCACACGGGAACGGTGCGTGAACTGACAGAAAAAAACATTCATCTGGATGATTTTTTCATGGACCTTGTTGAACGGGGAAACAAGAATGTTTGAAATGTTCACCAGCATGTTCAAAGAAGAATGGCGGATGCATTCAACGCTGTTTGGCAGTCTGAATTTTGCCCTGTTTCCGGTGCTGATATTTGGAATCGCCTTTATGGGCGCATTTTTGCTGCCCTTCATTGGTAGCGTGATGGACGTATCCGTCCTGGTATTCCTGATGCACGGCAACTTTGCCCTTCTGGGAATAATGGTCGGCTCATTCGGTCTCCTTGGTAAAGAAATAATGAACCGCAGGTTCGGGCAGGCAAGCCTTATTGCCTATTCGGCACGCAGCCTTCCGGTCACGGAAAAACGGATTTTTCTGAATTTCGTTATCAAAGACATCGTGTATTACTTCATTCTCTGGGTATTGCCCTTCTGCATGGGATTTATTCTGGCTGCACCGCTGATGGGAATGAGCCTCTATTATCCGCTTCTGACCCTATTAACGCTCACCCTCTCCTTTCTCACCGGACTGTGTGCCGTGTTTCTGTTATCAGCAGGATATTCCCGTAACAAGGCAGCGTTTGGAGGTATTATTGCAATCATGGCAGTTTCGGCCGGGTTGTTCGTATTCGGATTTAACGGAGGGGCAACCGCTCTTTTCCCCCCGCTCGCAGTCTTTTATTCGTTCTCAGCAGGAAGCCTTGCAGTAGCCTTAGGTGTCATTCTCGTCCTTTTTGCCCTCTCGATGATCTTCTTTACCTCAGAATACCAGAGTGCGGAAAAACACTACAAAAACCGACACCCCCTGCTTTCGAAAAGACTTGACATGCTGCCGGAACATGATCTTGTTGCAAAAGATTTCATCGATCTCTACCGGAGTGGTATCGGAGTCGGGCAGACCCTGTTCTCATTTATTCTGCCACTGGGCATTATATGGCTGATTCTTTCTCTCATGGGAGGATTCCTGCCGGAAGATTTGGTGTTATTGATGTTTGCAGTAGTTACCGGCGTTATATCCTCGACCATGTACACCTGGCTGACCGAATTCGATGCAATAGCGTCGTATATGTTCCTGCCCCTCCGGGTATCGTCTGTTATCAAAGCAAAAATAGAATCATTCACCGTGCTTCAGGTAGTTCCGGTTATATTTCTTGCCTGTGTTGCCCTTTTTTCAGGCACTGCTGCATACATCCCCCATGCACTGGTAATTTCTCTTTGCATCTCCTTTTATGCACTCTCTGTCCTTGTACGGTTATGCGGCCTCTCTCCCACCACGCTTATCTATAACGCCAGAGTTTTTCTGACCTACATGCTTCTCATCGGGCCGCCAGTACTCATTCTCATCGCCCTTACCTTTGCGAGTCCGCTCTTCGCCTTTGCGGGGATTTTCCTCCTGATTCCTTCATGGTACTTCATACAAAGCGGTTTTAAGAAGTGGGACAACGCTGAATTTACAGGATTTTAGATGATAAAAATCATATTTCAAACACATAATTTTATTTTATAACTATTTTCAGAACAGACATATAGCATGAACAAAATAGAGACTGTCTGATACATGTGTATTGTTTTCAGCCTGGGGGACATGCCCGTCAGTTGAAAGAGAGAGAGAGAAACAAGAAACACCAATAATTGGAGACGGATTACATGGGAATATTTAAAAAACTGGCGTTGGCTGCCGGTATAATACTAATTGTGATCGTATCGGTATTGTTCATCGGTTTGTATTTTGTATCTCAGGATCTGGGAGGAACCATCTATCTTAGCGAAACCCCGGGAGACAATATAACATCCGAAATAGTAGAAGTATCAGAGGACGATTTTAAGAGATATCCCCAGCTGAGGGAATTGTTTGAAAATATCGATCGGGATGGCGGGGAATTTATAAGTTCGGTTCGTGTTCAGGGAAAGGCAATTGACGAGATTCGGTCGAAATACTCCGTTGAAGACTGCATTGAAGGCGGCCACAAATACAAAGCTATGTACTGGAACGGGAGTTATTACAGCATGCTGATTGCACGATCCTGATCCTGAGGAGTCTTGCCACATCTGTTCGGGTGTCCGCGAATCTTTTTAGAAAATGTATGGGGTATTAAAACGATTGAACAATTTATTATGAACCTTTTTATGCCCTTCAAAAGGATCTAAAAAAGTATTAGAGGGTCTCTGCCCCGTTCATGTAGGGCCGCAGGACTTCAGGAATAACAACCGTTCCGTCCTCTTCCTGGTAATTTTCCATAATTGCACGAATTGTTCGTGTTGTTGCAACCGCCGTGCTGTTTAATGTATGGAGGGGATACTTATTCTCGAAATCATGTGCGTCTCTCGCACGGATATTCAGCCGCACCGACTGGTATGCCGTACAGTTAGAGCATGAAACAACCTCACGGTATGCCTCCTCACGCGGCATCCAGACCTCCATATCATATTTCTTCGCGGCAACAGTCCCGATATCTCCGGTACAGATGTTTACCACCCGGTAGGGGAGACCGAGCATCTGGAAAATATCCTCTGAGTTTTTGAGAAGTTCCTCATGCAGTGCCCATGAATCCTCCGGTTTGCAGTAGACAAACTGCTCAACCTTGTTGAACTGGTGAACCCGGAAGAGTCCACGGGTATCAATCCCATGTGAGCCGATTTCACGCCGGAAACAGGGGCTGACACCTGCCAGTCTGAGTGGGAGATCTTTCTCATCAAAGATCTCGTCCATGTACATCGCAGCCATGGGATGCTCGCTTGTGGCGATTAAAAACTCGTCCTCACCGTCAATGGCATACATCACATTCTCAAAATCACCGAGATCAGTGACACCCTCATACGCAGCACGGTTCATCATATAGGGCGGGATGACCGGCGTATACCCACGTTCACCAAGGACGTCAAGGGCAAGACGCTGGAGTGCAAGGTCCATGAGCGCAAGGTTTCCTTTCAGCATATAAAATCCCGCACCGGAAATTTTTGCCGCCCTCTCAAACTCCGCGAGGCCCTTTTCAACCGCAAGCTCACCGTGGTTTTTCAGTTGGAATGAAGGAACAACAGGTTCACCCCATCTTTTGATCTCTGCATTCTCAGTATCGTCCGCACCGACCGGAACACTCTCGTGGAGGAGATTGGGGATCCGCATCTGGTAGAATTTTATTTTCTTGTTTATCTCCTCAATTTCGGCTTCTGCTTCCTTTATTTTAGCAGGCAGGGATTTCGCTTCTTCAAGAAATCCGGAGATGTCCTGCTTAGCCTTTTTTGCTTCCTTAATATCCCGGCTGATGATATTGCGCCGGTTTCGCATGGTGTTAATTTCAATCTGCATCTCACGCGACTGGACATCCTTTTCTAAGAGATCATCAATCCAGGCGAGCTTTTCCACATCACCCCTCTTCGTGAGATCAGCCCTGACGACATCCGGGTTGTTTCGAATAAATTTTAGTTCAAGCATAAGTTCATTCATTTATGCCCATCATAGGGGATTATTGTTACGAGCGCCTGTCAACAACTGCAATCAGAACCTTCAGTATTCACAGAGAGAAATCTGACAAAAAAAGGGAAAATACCAAAATACCTCTCACCTATTCATCACACGGCGAAGTCTTCCTTCCGGTCTTTCCGGAGAGAATGGGGACAGCGCAGATCATCTTCAGCACGTCCGTCCCGGTATTCATGATCATGTGATTCTCGCAGGGACGGGTATAGACTACATCGCCTGCATGGATTGGAACTTCATCCTTGTCATCACCGACAACAACCCCTTCTCCTTCAAGCAGGTATATCGCGTGTTCTTCCTGGTGCCGGTGCCAGTCGGTTGACCCCCCCGGACCATATTCCAGAATCCAGAGGGCAGACTGCGGATTGTCATCGGCAGCAGTCAGGAGAAACCGGACCTTTATGTTGGAAAATCCGGGTTTTTTAATTTCTTCCGGGGGTACCTCATCTGCGTGTCTGAGTATCATACACGGAACTATTGACAGTGGTCATGAAATAAAAGGTACTCCCCTGCGGGATGATGGCAGCAGCGATTACCAGAAAAACAATTAGCATTGAGGAAATAAATTCTGACACACCAGAATCATCCATCATACCACCACCTCCTCATCTGCAATAATTACTCCAAGATTGTCATCTGCTATCTGAACCCGCCATGTCCCTGCTGCAAAGGGTTTCAGGTATGACCATCCACTCCCCCAGGTGCTCTTATCGTCAATTCGTGTGTAGTCATTGGTGATATAATACTGACCGTTGATACCGGATGATACAGTAAAGTAGTAAAATGTGTCGCCCGGTCGTATCTTCTGCCCTTTCATGGTTATTGACTGCATTGCCTCATGTGACCCACCATCCGGGTCAATAAGCATGAACTTGATGCCTTCTGTGCCGGCATACACCCCTTCCTCATACTGCAGGTCGAGTTCATTTCCGAAAGAGAACGTTATTTTTATAGAATCAGCATTCCACGTGTCAAGCGCTGAAAGTCCAGGCACAACTTCAGCATTCACAATGGCATACTGGGGAGTGTAGCCAGCGACAGCATTGTTTCCTCCGATATCCATCACATATACAAAAACCACTCCGGCCAGTACCACCAGAACAAATATCATGAGAATACTGCCGATATTCTCTGATACCCCCGAATCATCCATTATAAACTGTTTTTGGCATACATGAGGATATAAATTTGCAATTTAATCCCAAATTCACACATAATATTAAATATTGGCAAAATATGAGGTGATAAATCATAATGATTCCATTCATTTTATTTCCCACCACATCGGAGTCTTACCGAAATCAGAATCACTCCCGGTGTCATACATCCACTTCATCAGTAACAGATTCAAGGTGAGCAGGCCGGAACTCCTGATCACCAGAGCCGCTGCCAGTCTTGAGAAACTGATAGAAAAGCGGCGTAGGCCCCATTAAATGCTAATTACGGGACAAATGGAACCATCTGATATAATATAGCAGGTAATTCCCAAAAAATACTTAAAGCCGGATTACCAAAATCACTATATAGACGACAGGGAATGCAGTCAGCCGGGAACTGCGGATGATCGAGTGAAAACCAGTAGATGAACTCCCTCTTGGAGCAGGCAGGAAAAGAGGGAAAATCCAAGATTGTAACATGAAAACAGATCTGCAGAAAGTAATCACCGTGATGAGCAGAGCGTATGGGACAGATCTCTCGTGCTATGACGAGTCGGTCCTTTCCAAATCGCTTGAAACACGGTGTATCGAGACTTCATCTGCGACAATTGATGAATACTGTACGTACCTGTCAGAGCACCGGGAGGAGGCAGGCGCACTCTCCCGCTCTCTGCAGAACACCCACAGCGAATTCTTCAGAAACCCCCTCACCTTTGCCCTGCTTGAATCCCTTGTGCTGCCCTCCCTTTTGATGGAGCGGCAGGGGGCAGAGGGGCGTGGCATCCGAGTCTGGTCTGCCGGGTGTGCTGCAGGAGAGGAGGCGTATTCTATAGCAATCCTGCTCAATGAACGGGCCACGGCATCAGAACATCCCGCCCCATACCAGATCTTTGCCACCGACATCTCGGAAGATGAACTCGCACACGCAAAAAGCGGCGTCTACGATGCGGCACGGGTGCAGAATGTACACCTGAAGCATCTTCACACCTACTTCCATTCACGCGGGGATACCTATACAGTCATCCCGCGACTTCAGGACCATATCGATTTTTCCCGGTACGACCTGCTGGACGAGCACTCCATCAGCCCCCCGACGAGCATCTACGGGGGCTTTGATCTTATTTTTTGCGCCAACCTGCTCTTCTATTATCGGCCGGAGGTCCGGCAGTCCATCCTTGAAAAGCTGAACCATTCCCTGGTTCCGGGAGGGTATCTCGTGACCGGGGAAGCTGAGCGGGAGATGGTTGAGCAGTTAGACAACATATACCCAGTCTTCCGGTCGGCGGCAGTGTACCGGAAGAGTAGCAGGACGCATATGAAGACAGAACAGAGAACCGGGGCGGGAACAGCGGAATCATGCAGACAGGAGGCAGAACATGGCGTTTAAGGATCTGAAGATCGGCACACAACTGATGATCGGGGTTGGTATCATCACCGCGATGGCTGTCCTGCTTGGCGCAACGGCCGTGGTGCAGGAGGAGAGCCTGTGGGAGGATACGTCAGACCTCTACGAACACCCGCTCAAGGTCAGGAGGGCGGCGGGCGCACTCGAGGCAGACATCCTCAGGATGGACCGGGGGATGAAAAACCTGTTCCTGACGGAGAATGAGCAGGAACAGGAGGAAATCCTCCAGGGGATCAGTGCCGACGAGGCAGATGCCTTACAACAGTTTGATATCCTGTATGACCGCTACCTTGGTTCCCGGTCCGACATCGATACTGTATATACTGATTTTGTCCAGTGGAACACCATCCGCGGCGAGACCATCCGGTTGCTGCGGGAAGGAAAAACTGCTGAAGCGGCGAGCCGGACAAAAAGTACCGGTGTTGAGGGCGCCCTGATCGAGAAGATGATAGGGGATGGCCTGATCATCGGCGATTCCGCCCTAATGAAAGCCGATGAGTTATACCAGTCCGCACAGCAGCATAAAGATGAACAGACCGTGCAGCTCGCGGCCCTCTTAGCCGTCACTCTCCTGCTCTTCTTCGTTATCAGTTACGCCCTGCTGAAAGCAGTGCGGGACCCACTGCTGGAACTGACCGGTGTCAGCGAACGGTACCAGCATGGGGACTACAGTGCCCGCAGCCGGATTGTCTCCCCAAACGAGATGGGGGCGCTCGCCACCTCCTTCAACACCCTTGCTGATACGCTCCAAACCGAGCTGCAGGCGAGGGAGAACGCCACCGGTATCGCCACCGGTATCGCTGCGATCAGCCTCCATGAAGATAAGTTAGAGCCGTTCTGCCGCGATATTCTGGTCGTGCTGATGCAGTACACCGACTCGCAGGTGGGCGCCATCTACCTTATAAACGCCCAAAAAACAGAGTTTTCGCTCTTTGAGTCCATCGGACTTTCTGCATCAGCCCGCCCGTCCTTCTCTGCCACCATGTACGAGGGGGAGTTCGGCGCAGCCCTCGCCACCCGGCAGATCCAGCACATCACTGACATCCCGGAGGACACAGTATTTACCCTCTCTACCGCGAGCGGCGATATCCGGCCAAAGGATATTCTCACCATCCCCGTCCTCTCCGGAACAGAGGTCGTTGCCATCATCTCGCTTGCAAGCGTCCGGGCCTATCCGGCAACGGCACTCCAACACATCGATGACATCTGGGGCCTCATAACCGCCCGGTTAAACGGATTGCTGGCGTTCCAGAAGATCCAGGCGTTTACAGAGACCCTCGAAGAGCAAAACCGGGAACTGAACGAGAAGTCACGGGAGCTCGCACTCCAGGCAGACGAACTGCGTGAGCATAACATCGAGCTCGACATGCAGAAGAAGCAGCTGGACGAGGCAAACCGGGCAAAGACAGTCTTCCTCTCGAACATGAGCCACGAGCTCCGGACCCCGCTCAACTCGGTGATCGCACTCTCCGGGGTCCTGAACCGCCGGCTCCGGGGTACCATCCCCGAAGAGGAGTACAGTTACATCGATGTGATCCTGCGTAATGGCAGGCACCTCCTGGCACTGATCAACGATATCCTGGACATCGCCCGGATCGAGTCCGGCCGGGAATTTATCAGCCTCAGGACATTTCCGGTGCTGGAGCTTTGCAACATGGCCGAGGAACGGATCGGCCCACAGGCAGTGGAGAAGGGAATCGCTCTGCAGAATCTGGTGAACCCGGATCTCCCCCTCATGACCAGTGACTTTGCCAAGTGTCAGCATATCCTCGAGAACCTGGTGGCAAATGCCGTCAAGTTCACCGAAGAGGGCGAAGTGACAGTCTCGGCCATAGTCGCAGACGACGAGGTGCACATCTCGGTCACAGACACCGGCATCGGCATCTCAGAAGACCAGATCAACATCATCTTCGACGAGTTCAGGCAGGCTGATGAGAGAGTTGCACGCCAGTATGGCGGGAGTGGTCTCGGGCTCGCAATTGCCAATAAATACGCTACCCTCCTCTCCGGAAGCATCGCGGTTGAGAGTACACCCGGGAAGGGATCGACATTTACCCTCATACTCCCGCTGACGATCACCCTGCCCATCCCCGAAACCCACGGGGCTGCCGAGTGGGAGGTCAGCGGGCACAGCGAAACTCCCTACCACCCCGTTGAACACCCCGGTGCGGGAAAAACCATCCTCATCGTGGAAGACAGCGAACCGGCCATCATCCAGATAAAGGACCTGTTGGAAGAGGAAGGCTACCGCATCAGGGTCGCACGGAACGGGAAGGAAGCACTGGAAGAGATCAATAATGAACTGCCGGACGCGATGATCCTCGACCTGATGATGCCCGAGGTGGACGGCTTTACCGTCCTGCGGATGCTCCGGAGCGGCGATCAGCCCGTTCGCATCCCGGTGCTCATCCTGACAGCAAAGCACATCACGAAAGAGGAGCTCTCGTTTTTGGAGGGGAACGGCATCCACCAGCTCATCCAGAAAGGGGATATCGACCGTAAGAGCCTCCTCGGAACGGTGGGGAGGATGGTTTCAGAACCCCTGGAACAGATGAGCCAGAAGCCCGCACAATCTCCCCGGCACGGGGTTCGGGATCGGCCGGTCATCCTCATCGTGGAGGACAACCCGGACAACATGATGACGGCAAAAGCCCTGCTCCGTGAACACTACACCCCCATCGGGGCTGCTGACGGCCAGTCCGGCATCGATATGGCACGAAGAGAGAAGCCTGATCTGGTTTTACTCGACATCTCACTTCCGGGCAAAGACGGGTTCGAGGTCTGCAGGACATTGAAGCAGGACGAGGAACTCCGGCACATCCCGGTTATCGCCCTGACCGCCCGGGCGATGAAAGGTGACCGGGCGGACATCCTCTCCCGCGGCTTCGATGGCTACCTCTCCAAGCCGGTGGACGCGGAACTGCTGGAACAGACCATCTGGAGGACCCTCTATGGAGCATAAGGACCCGACCATCGTCGCCATAGATGACATCAGCGACAACCTTGTGGCATTGAAAGCCTTTGTAATCGATGCCTTTCCTCGTGCCCGGGTTTTTACGGCGCAGAATGGAAAGAAAGGCATCGAACTGGCACGTGAACACAATCCGGATCTCATCCTCCTTGATATTGTCATGCCAGTCATGGACGGTTTTGAGGTCTGCATGATATTGAAGCAGGACAAGGAGCTCCGGCACATACCGGTGGTCTTCCTCACCGCACTCCGGGGTGACCGGAAGAGCCGTATACGGGCACTGGATTTGGGAGGGGAGGCCTTCATATCCAAACCCTTTGATGATGCGGAGTTCATCGCCCAGATCCGGGCCATGATGAAGATCAAGGCGGCAAACGTTCGGGAACTGGACGAGAAGAAGTACCTTGCCAGAATCGTTGAGATGCGGACCGCCGAGCTCAAGGAGGAACTGGCAGAACGCAGAAGAGTCGAGCAGGAACTACAGGTTCATCAGACCGAACTGGAACTGCAGAACAAAAAACTCATCAACGCAAGGCAGGCAACAGACGAACTCCGGCAGGAGTATCAGACACTCTTTGATATAGCACCGGTCGGATATCTGGTAATCGGCCCAAACACCATGATTATTCAGTGCAACCACCGTGCCGCCGAACTCTTTGGCACCACCCCGGATTACCTGACCGGAAGGCGTCTCGCCATGTTTCTGGACCAGGAAACTCTTGCTGCCTTTAACATGTATTATATCGAGTGCTGTAATAAAGAAACAAAGAAGATCTCAGAATTCATCTCTCGTTCGGGCCACACATTGCTCTCAGATCCACGGCATTTGCACTTTTTTGGCAAGGGTATTCAATCAGAAAATAATGAGTGTCATTGTATTGTTGCCATCAGTGACATAACCGAACTGCACCAGTATCAGGATGCCCTCCGGGAGGTAAACAGGAAACTCCACCTCCTCACCAACATAACCCGGCACGATATTTTAAACCAGGTCATGGTACTTGCCGGAAGTCTGGATCTCATCCGGATAAAAAGAGAGGAGGGGGCCCCGATCGATGTGGATATTGCCAGATGCGAATCAGCAAAGGAAACAATAAGTCGTCTTATTACGTTTACCCGTAGCTACGAGGGTCTTGGTGCGAGAAAACCCGTGTGGCAGTCTGCCGGGACTGTTGTTGAAATGACCCGGCAAACAACAGATATTCCGGTCACCGTTGACCCTTCAATTGATGCCATCGAAGTGTATGCCGACATGATGCTGAACAACGTATTCTCCAACCTGTTTCAAAACGCCGAGCAGCATGGGGGTCAGATCAGCAGGATTACCGTCTCATTTCACCAGAATGGCCGAAAAGGTATTCTTGTAGTTGAGGACGACGGCATTGGAATACCAGATGATATGAAAGAACAGATCTTCGAACGGGGCGTGGGAAAAGGGACCGGGCTGGGACTCTTCTTCTGCTCGGAAATTCTGGGGATTACTGGTATTAGCGTCTGTGAAACCGGAACGCCGGGAGAAGGAGCTCGGTTTGAACTGCACATTCCTGTAGGGGTCTGGAAGTCTCATAATGAAACATCACCCTCTCCTAAACCATGACCATACCAGGGCAAAAATCCTAAAAAAACAATTCTTCGGCATCTCTTGCTCTTTTTTTACCGTTATTGAGCGTTGGAACAGGCCATGAGGGACGTGTTCGGTTGGTGTTGAGGGGCAGCAGTTACCCGGCACCCGGGTCAGTATTGGGATAAACAGAGGCACAGATCCATCGTCATACATCCCCATCATCAGTAACAGATTCAAGTTGGACGGCCCGCCGGCAGATGGCGGTTAAGAGACCAGACTCAAAGGCAGATTCAAGAGCGCCTTCACAGAAACGCTCCTGCCGGATCACTACTGTAAGAAGCCGGGAGAGTTGTTCCTGTGTGGCGTTGGCCATTTTTTCAGGATCATCACGTAACCCTTCCGCTTCCGGCGAATGTGCCCAGTCGGGCCAGTTAAAGTCTGTGCACACCCAGCCATGATCATAGGCTGTTTTTATAAACGCATAGGCAACACCCGAGAACTGGAAATCCGGCATTGTCGTAACACCGGGCTCAACATATTCCGGTTCATCCCAATCCCCGAAGGTGAAACCCGGATGTTCAAAGAGCGGCAGAAATGCAGCGATCACATGGAGGCGTTGTTTGAGTGGTAAAGGCGATGATGAGTTCATTTGCGTCATTGATTGTATATCTCCTCATATTGCCTTAAAAGGAACATCAAAAATAATACCGTGAAACCATGAAAAAATGATTCCCGGATTTGTGTGCACCAGAGAGAAGACCTGACGGATAATTCGGGCAGATGATTATCCTGTGGCTTTATCCTCATACGTGAGGCCAAACACGGTGTCTTTCATCCACTTCTGGAATGATTCATTATCCATGAACTGTTTGAACAGTTCCGTATCATCTTTTAATATGGCATTCATCACCCGGAGAAGGGCTTTGTCATGCTCGATACGGGCATTCTGTTTGTCGGAATTTTTCTTTGCGTTCTGATAGGCTGTATCAGCCAGGACACGTGCCGGAATATCTTCCGTTATCAGCTTATGCACCTGATCGCCATTGGTCCAGGGAATATTGCCAAACTGGTCGTTAAAGGTCCTGAGGATATTTGAAAGCCGGTCGAGTTCAGGCTCCGGTTTGTGTCCGCCACCGCTTGTTGGCACCGGGTTGATTTCAGCGTCCTCGTCCGGAAGTTGTATTCGTACCACTGCCTGCTTTTCCGCCCGATAGCTGTCCATGTCAATTGCTTCGAGAATACCCTTTGAGAGGTCGTCTTCCTGTGGGGCAGGAAGGAAATGGTATTTCTTTGGAGTCAGAAATTGATGTGGATGACAATACAGACGGTGACAGCCTGCGGGAGATGATGTCCACTGTAGAGTTCCACTCTTCCACCCAACTTCCACTCAAATATGGCAAAAAGTGGAACATTAAACAATGCCCATATTGATGGTTATTCCTGTAAAAAAGACATTAGTATAGATATATGCACATATAGTACAGGAGTCTTCCACTCAATTCTCATATCATTCAACAATCCCGGTACCGGTGTGGATGTGAGTGGGGGTATATATGACCCGGCGGCAAGTGGAAGTCAAATTGATCAGAGAGCCAAGTATCCACAGATTTCAATTTCATCCATATAATAAGCGTAAAACGAGTGGAAGACTAAGTGGAAGTCAGGTGGAAGTGAGTGGAACACAAGAAGAATATCAAATAAAAAGAGGGGGAATTCCCCTAAAAAAATAGAGAAAACGCAGAAGAAACTATCAGTTCTTCCGCCTGCCGGCATACAGATAATATCCTGCCAGCAGCACAATTCCCACAATCACCGCAAGAGAAACCGGGTTCACCAACAGATCGGTGACAGGATTTCCCGCCTTCCCGTCCACCTGCAGCACAATCTGATCGGACAGAATCAGGGTATCCTGTGCATCCCGATATTTGATCTCCGTATTCAGACCGTATGGAACTTCAAGCGCCCCGGACTCAAGCGAAATGGTGAAATCAGCAGTCATCGTCTCGCCCGGTGCCATATCACCAAGAAGAGCCGTATCCACCGGTGCTGTCAGTGGTTTACTTGGCACGATCCGTGCCCGTGCGTCATAGACCGGTGCATCACCCGTATTTTTGAACGTCACCTGAATAGATTTTGTCTCACCAGGCTCGATTGCAATAGGATCAGAGACGATTGCAAAGGACGCTCCTTCACCAACAGGAATGCCCACCCTTTCAGAAACAGACTCCTGTGATTCGCCATTTTCACCGGCGTAGGCAATCATCACTTCTTCCGGGTATGTGCCTGCGCTGACATCATCACTCACATATGCAGTGAAAGTAACAACAGTAACCTCACCCGGAGCAAAATCACCAATGTATACCCCGCCATCCACCAGCCGGAAGACACCGGATATACCAGATAGTTCAGCAGCAGAACGGGTCCCTTTTGCATATCCAATATTCTCCAGAGAAACCGTAATCGTCCCTGTCTGTCCGGGATAAAGATTTTCTGCCTCAAGAGAGAGAATCTTCGGCTTCACCTCCCCTTTGATTCGCACCGGCACCTCCAGACGGGCAGTCCTTTCTTCATAGGAATACTCCCAATCCCCGGAAGGGAGCATATACTGGGCCGCTGCGTAGTGATAATTGGTGCTGACAATAAGGGTATACGTCCCTGCCGGGGCATTCTCATCCACATGAGCATACGCCGTAAACGGACTGCTCAACCCCGCCTGAATATCACCGATAAGATACGGTTCTGACTGCACCGAGAGAGGTGCACCCGCAGGTTCAAGCCCTGCAACCGTGCCCAGTGCGGTGGTCGGATTTATTGTATAGGGAGTATATTCCAGTTCCCGAAGGACTTCATTATCCACTCCCTGATTCTCGACGATAATATCCAGCCGGATATCTGTCCCCGGAGAAAACTCATTGGTTCCCTCAAGTGTTGCATAGAGGGAAGGTTCACTCCGGATGAACCCTTCTCCCGCACCGGAAACCGGGCCAAAAAACGCACAGAGAAGAAGCCCTGCGAGAATCACACAGAGGAGATTTCCCCCGATTCCCTTGTTTTTCCTGCCCATACCGGATGAGGGCAGAAGACAATTACACCTCACAATTCCTACCTTCCGCCCTGCTGTTTCCTGCGGTACATATAGAATCCGCCGCCTGCGACGATCACAATTCCAATAACAACAACGAGATACGTTGTGGTATTATCCACCGGCCGTACATCAACGATGACCTTCACCGTATCAGAGACATAATTATTGTTCAGGGCATCGTTGTAGCGAATTTCAGAGTCCAGCGAGTATTTTTTGATGGTAGCAGACGAACCCACCTGAACCTGGTAGACAGCCTCTGCTGATTCTCCGGGTTTCAGATCACCGAGATATACATTGGAATCCGTGCTGGAGAATGGATCAACGACACTGATTCTGCCCTGTGCCTGGTATGCGGTTGCAGCACCCGTATTCTTATAGGTCACATGAACCAGGTTATCTGTTCCCACCTCTGCCACCGCAGGATCACTTACTGCAGCAAAGGTGATTTTCCCCAGAAAGTCCACCCCGATGAGAACCGGACTGGTCATGGCATCCATCCCTTCGTAGTCCTTGTAGACACCGAAGATGGTCAGCGGATACTGCTGTGTCTCATCCGCATCCTGTGATACCGAGACCTTCACCCGCGGAGTAATTGTCTCCCCTGCGGCGAAGTCCCCGACATAGATATTCCCCTCAACAGGTGTGAGCGGGCCATTTCCGCCCGGTTCAATATACAGGGCAAAATGGGCGGCGTCATCGGTACCCGTATTCTTCACGGTCATCGTGACATATCCCTCACCCCCTGCATTCAGATCAGAGGACACCACATCTGTTATTGCAAGGATAACTGAGGGAGTTACAACAACCGTCACCGGAATATCTTCTGTGACCGTTTTGAAATGATAGGTGATGGAATCCATCCCCAACTGGTCATACGACTGCATGAACTCATACTCCACATGAGCTGTCATCGTATAGGTGCCGGAGGCAGCATCATCAGGGACATGCATAGCAAAGGAGGCCTTCTCCACAATCCCTGACGGAAGAATGCCAAGCACCTGCGTGTCAGACTTCACCGTTACAGGAGCGTTTCCCGGCAGAAGGGTCACCTTCACTGACCGTGCCGTATTGGGCAGATAATCAGGAGTCAGATAATCCAGACGGATCAGTTTCATATCGATAAGACCCCTGTTTTCCACGAGAAGAGGTAGTTCCGTATCCTCGTCCGGACTGAACTGATTGCTCCCGGATACTGAGACTGAGACGGCGGGCCCTTCGGTAAAGAATTTTTCTCCCGCAAGGCCGGGGGACACTGCCAGTACCAGGAGAAGAAGAACGGCAGTCACAAAGAGATATAGTGGTTTCATAGGATACACCAGCGTTTACCGGAACACCTTATTTTGTCAGAACAAAACACCCATTCCGGTACTAACAGTATTATACGTTTTCTTTAAACGTCTTTACATAAGAGAAGTCAGATTCAGAGGATTATTTTAAGGGCGAATCAGAATCATACTATTATCCGGGTATAAATATCCGGAAATATACTTTCCGGGACGAAATTTCAGGAAGTATCTAACGGGAACATGGATGGTGCGCACCATAACAATCAGTATTCCTTCACTATACAGCAGCCTTGCGGGGGCCATACATCAGCATCACAGATCTGTTCTTGTAATCATGGTTATCCTCTTTGTTGCAGGAATCTTTACTGCAACCGGCATTCAGTTTGAGTCATCGTCTGACCAGTACCTGGACAAATCAACTCCCGCAGGGATACGTTATGACCAATACAATGAACAATTCGTTTCAGATACCTATATTCTCCTCATCCAGACGGCAGACCCGACAGACTATACGCTGCTGCAGGACCTCCTGATACTGGAAGAAGAGATTCAGCGCCTTGAATATGTGACAGAGACAAACTCGCTCGGCGATGTCTTAAAAGAATTCAATGGCGGGATAATTCCGCAGAATCAGGAAGTAACAGAAGAAATACTATCACTTCTGCCCGATGAACTAAGAGAAACGTTCGTTCCCGACAGCCAGACGGGACTATTATACGTCACAATCAAACAGGGCATATCAACAGATGTCTCGCAGACCATCCTCCCCAATCTCGAAACACTGACAGGTGAAGCAGATCTCCCCCCCGGCACCGTCATTGATGTGACCGGGGCAACACCCTATAATGTTGAACTGCAGGAAGACATGGTCATGTCAGGAGTAGTCCTCATCGTGGGTGCACTCATCCTGATGGCAATTGTGCTCTTCCTCCTCTTCTCCAATATGCGCCACTGGTTCCTTCCCCTTATCATCCTCACATTCGGTCTGGTCTATACCTTCGCCTTGCTGAGTCTTCTGGGGGTGAAGATAAATAACGGGGCAATTGCATCGTTTCCCATTCTTCTCGGGCTTGGCATTGACTATGCTGTCCAGTTTCATGCACGGTTTGATGAAGAACGGCGGGAAGGTGCCACGATGGAGGCTGCCACACGGGACACTCTGAAAAATACCGGCCCCGCTGTTCTCCTTGCAATGCTTGCCACCTCTATGGGTTTTATCGCGATGTTCATCTCCCCGGTGCCGATGATAAAGACCTTTGCCGTCGTCTCAATCATCGGTGTCACCTGCTGTTACCTGACAGCACTCTTTGGATTCCCTGCCCTTGCTGCACTCTTCGGATATATCCCAAAAGAAGGGAAACCGACACTGATGATGCGGATAATGAACCGGTATACGCATTTTCTTGAGGGACTCGTCACACGAATTTCCCGGGCAGCAGTTCCCATCCTCATTATTGCAGCAGTTATTGCCTTTGCAGGCATCTCACTTGACCCATCAATTCCCATCGACACAGACACCAAATCCATGGCTCCCGCAGACCTTCCCGCCCAGATTGCCCTCGACAAGGTGCAGGATGTCCGGGGTTCTGTCACCCCGTTCCCCCTCTACATCCGTGGAGATGACCTGAAAAGTATCGATGCGATACAATGGATCGACACATTCAGCACCCGAACTGTTTCAGAACATGACGAAATAACCAAAGCAGACAGTATTGCATCACTCGTACGAAAACAGAACAATGGTGAAATGCCGGATAACGAGGGAACCCTGAATGCAATCCTTGCAGCAATCCCGGATTCAGAAAAAGATCCATACCTGATGGGCGACACAGAAGCGGTCATCTCCTTTACCACCCTCATTTTGACCATCGATGAACAGAACGAATTAAAAAAGCAGGTTGCAGCAGATGTCATCTGGTCAGAACCACCGCCCCACATCGAAGTCTACCCGACAGGCGACTTTGACCTCTACACCAACCTGATGGACATGATCTCATCCAGCAAAGAGGCAATGACAAACCTCGGATTTGTCCTGATATTCCTCTTTTTAATTCTTGCCTACCGGAGAATATATGCCATCACACCGGTGGTACCCATCATCTGCATCGTCGGCTGGAATGCTGTCGCCATGATCCTGATTGGTCTCCACTATAACCCAATCAGTGCCTGCCTTGGCTCAATGACCATCGGCGTTGCGGCAGAGTATACCATTCTTGTCATGGAACGGTTCACCGAGGAGAAGGAACTCACAGATGACCCCTCTGAGGCCATCCGGACATCGGTGCAGAAAATAGGTTCTGCGGTGACTGTCTCCGGCCTTGTGACAGCAGGCGGTTTTTCCGCACTGATGCTCTCAGTTTTCCCCATTGTTTCCAGTTTCGGCATGTCAACGGTCATTGCAGTATTATTCTCTCTTGTAGGCGCGATTGTCATCATGCCTGCGGTCCTCACCCTGATGGTTGATACAGAAAAATGGCTCAAAAAAGGGAAGGGAAAGAGTAAACCTGCTGCCTCTTCAGGCAACCAGGAATAACCGGAATATCTTTTTTTCAGAGTCTGTATGTGAACCGGATATGCATGGTCAGACTACAAGGCACATCTGTGAGAGACTATTTTCATTGTGCCCGATAATGGAGAGGGGTGAGGGAAGAGACCTAATACCACTGGGAAAGGTCTGACTTTTCATCATCTTTTCCGTCGGGTGCGGGGGAATTCTTCTCCGGCATTCCCGGTGATTCACGGCCATTATATATTACATCTAATACTTCAGGGAAGTGGTATACCGGTCCTTTCAACCGTGTTCCAAACCGGCTCTCCCCCAGCTTGGTATCTTCGACATCTGAGGCTACCTCATGGAGAATGGCACTCGTATTGTCAGCCATATGAACGGCCCATGCTTCCACCGTCTGGGGTTTCGGGTCACTGTATAGACCGTGATGAGTCTGGACAATATGGAGCAGATGACTGAGGTCCTGTTCCTCCACCGAAGATTTTTCTGCCATCTGCTTAATAATGGAGATGCCCGGACTGATATGGCCAAGAAGGGAATACGCCGGAAGCTGAGAGAATGTGAATCCCTGTTCGGCAAAACATACCGCCTTCCCCACATCATGGAGAAGAGCTCCTGCAACAGCAACATCCCTATCGGCATAAATTCCTTCAGCACCGGCAAGGAAGGCTTGTGTGTACCGGACCACTTCCAGTGTGTGCTCAGCAAGACCACCCCGGTAGGCATGGTGTTTCGCCCGTGCGGCAGGGACGAAAAAGAAGGCTTCATATGACGCAAAGATATCCTCCACCAGATAACGCAGCTCCGGACGTTCTATGTCTGCAGCCATCCGGAGAAGTTCAGCACGATTTTCGGTACAGTCAGCAGGTGAGAACACAAAGTCATTCGGGTCAAGCGGAGTATGATCAGCGGGACCTTCCATAAGATAGGCAATCCCTTCGTTCACACTCATCTGCAGTTCACCATTATAGGGGGAGGCCTGCCCGGAAATCCGGTGGACCATCCCCTCACAGATGACATCATAGGCCCCTTTCACAAGACCTTTCTGTCCGGTAACTCCCCATATCTTGCACGCCATTGTGCCGGTTGTATCACTGATTGTACAGGTGATGTACTGCCCGCGTCTGCCCTCACGTACCTCAGCATTGCTGATGACAAAGAGGTCATCAACCACATCTCCCGGTACAAGTGACTGAATGGTAATTTTCTTTTTCATAATCCCTAATCTCTCCGTATCCAGTATCGAATCCAATATCTGTATGTGGTGTATTGTGGTGTATATATCCGGTTTATGCAGTTTTTACCCTATGGCAAACGTCCAAACCGTATCTTCAAAAGCCCTTTCAGCATGGCAAATCCGGTCGTGCTGCCAACTCGTGAATCCGGCTGGTCCTCCCAGCGTATGGGCACTTCCTGTATGACAAATCCCTGCCGCTTCATCTGCCACAGGAGTTCAACGTCAAACTCAAACCCCTGTGACTGCACAGACGACAGAACTGCCTGCACTGCCTTTGTCCGGAATACCTTTGCCCCGCACTGGGTGTCATAGAAAGGCAGGGAAAAGACAAGCCGGACAAACAGGTTGAACAACCGGCTCTGCACCTGCCGTCCCTTGCTCTGCCTGACCGGCACACAGGCGCCTTCTATCCAGCGTGATCCAATGATCCCGTCTGCATCGGAAAGATGAGAAAAGAGCCGTTTCATCTCGTGGATGGTCGTAGAACCATCCGCATCCATGAATCCGGCATACAGTGTCTTTGCATGCATCAGTCCGGCGGTGACACCACCGCCCTTTCCCAGACGCTCGTTGTATTCCCGGCACTCCATCCGGCAGGACGGGTGTGACTCTGCAAAGGAACGGACAACACCTGCGGTATTGTCATCGCCGTCACAGACGACAATTATTTGCCCATGATATTCCGCAAGCCCGTCCAGCAGCCCCCCAATCCGACCCGCTTCATTGTAGGCCGGAATTACAATGGTGCAGTCCTCTTCACTGACCTTCATACTGGTTAGCAGGAGAGGGCGATAATGACTTCTTCTGCAAATGCTGTGGCAGCAAGTGGCCCATTGGCGGTAATAATGGTGCCATCCACAACCACGGGAATGTCGGTGAAGATTGCTCCTTTATCGGCAAATGACTTCTCAGAGAGGCGGGTCTTAAAGACCGTGGCCTGCCGACCCTCAAGGATGCCCGCATAGGCAAGGACAACTGGTGCAAGACAAATCGCCGCCACCACTTTCCCGTCTCCATGCATCGCCCGGATGAGGGGGCGCAGGTCTGCATCTGTCCAGAGATACTCAGCAGCACCTGGGCCACCGACGATGACAATCCCATCATAGAGAGAGGGGTCACTCTCCTTTATGGACTGTTTCACCTCAACCGTCTCCCCCAGCATACCCATGCAGGAACCCGGCTGATCAGTGGCCACATCAAAATCAATGCCTGCTTCGGCAAAGGCCTGTGCAGGGATCAGATATTCCTCATCCCTGAACTTTTCATGTGCGATGACCATGAGCAGTTTCATACAGTTAGGTCAGTATCACAGGATAATAAGCCTGCGCAGATGATACTGGACAGGGAAAGCCCAATCCATAAGGGAAAGAACCGCAAATATACAGATAATGAGCTACCTCGACGAAATATCCCTGAAAGGCCGGGACGCAAACCCATTCTTCCGGATGATGGGAATTGAGATTGTATCATACGGTGAGGGACATGCAGTCCTCTCCATGGATATTCGGCCCGATATGATGAACGGTGACGGATGGCTACAGGGCGGGGTATATACCGCACTTGCAGACGAGGCAATGGCTCTTGCTCTCTTCACCGTCCTGAAGGAAACAGAGATCACCGCAACCATCAGTGAATCCACCTCATTTTATCGGGGAGTGCGGGACGGTACAATTGTTGCGGAAGGCACCGTCATCCGGAAAGGCAGGAAAGTTGCCTTCACCAAAGCCGTAGTTCGGCGGCCGGAAAAGGACGGTGAAACCCTTGCTGAATCCTCTGCATCCTTCGCTGTGATACAACAGCAGTAATCCGGCAGTAATCAGACAGTCATTCAGCGATAGTTTCCAACAGATCAGGGGAGTTAGGCAGTAGTAATCAGGCAGAATCCATCATTGCATCCCCATCCCGCCTTTTGCAGGAGAAATGGATTGAAATATCCTGCCCTTCAAAAATACACAAGGATTTTCACTATCTCAAAAAAACTCTTCAAAGGGCATTTTTTCAACTATCTTTATACAATCCTAACCTGTATTTAGCAGTGTAAAATAATGGAATTATTAGCTCTTGGATGGATTCTGATCTCAATAGGGGTCATATTACTTTTGGTTGAAGCCTTCAACCCGGGATTTTTCCTCGCAGTCCCCGGCACCACGCTCATCATCATCGGTGCCGTTTCACTGCTCTTCCCGGATATATTCAGCTCTACCTGGATCATTCTGATAGGCATTGTGACCGCCCTCGTTGCCGCGGGTGGGAGTGTGTGGCTGTATGCACGGATTACTCCGGACAAAGTGCCTTCAACAATAAGTCAGGACTCTCTTGCAGGAAAGACCGGCATGGTAACAATAACTGTGGAGGAGGATTCTATCAAAGGAAAGGTCGTCATTGGCAATGTGGACTGGAGTGCCCGGTCTGCCGGCGGCAGTATCGCTGTTGGAAAAAAAATCCGCGTCGTGGAATCCGTAGGGGTGCACGTCGTCGTTGAGGAAATAAAATAATATGGCATTAATTGACTTGGGAAACACCCTCTTCACCATCATTCTCGTACTCGCAATCATCCTCATCTTTGCAAAAGGTGTCGTGATTGTGCAGCCGTACCAGCAGGCGCTTGAAATACGGCTGGGCCAGTACAAGGGCCGGTTAAACCCGGGATTTCGCTGGGTGATTCCCTTCATCACGGATATCATCAAAATTGACCTGAGAACACAGGTGATGGACGTCCCCCGCCAGGAAGTCATCACCAAGGATAACTCTCCCACAAATGTTGACGCCATCGTCTACGTCCGGGTGGTTGACCCGGAGAAGTCCGCCTTTGAGGTATCCGACTTCCGGATGGCAACCGTTGCACTTGCCCAGACAAGTCTGCGTGGCATCATCGGTGACATGGAGCTCGATGAAATACTCTACAACCGTGAGATGATCAACACCCGTCTGCGTGACATTCTCGACCGCGAGACTGACCAGTGGGGAGTAAAAGTAGAGCGGGTCGAGATAAAAGAGGTCGATCCGGTCGGTGCCGTCAAGAATGCGATGACCGAACAGACGGCAGCAGAACGTGAACGCCGTGCTGCAATCCTGCGTGCAGACGGTGAGAAGCGATCTGCGATTCTCACCGCGGAAGGAAAGCGCCAGTCCATGATCCTCGAAGCAGAGGGGGACCGTCAGAGTAAGATTCTCAGGGCGGAAGGTGACAGGAAATCCCGTATCCTGCAGTCACAGGGTGAGGCACAGGGTCTGCGCATCCTCTCTCTCGGGTCACGGGCGCTTGACAGGAAAGCCATCACTGTTCTCTCTCTGGATGCCCTCAAGCAGATGGCTGACGGACAGGCAACGAAGATAATCTTCCCGTTCGAACTCTCTGGCCTCATTAAACAGAGTGCAAAGTTCCTCGGCGAAGAAGCAGAAATTCTCGTCGATGAAGACTGGAAGAATATTGATCTCGACGAATCCATCCTCGGCAAATCTCCGGCAGAAGAAGGAATTGAGGACGCCACAGAGTATGTAAAAGAAATCGAGAGAAAGATAAAGACCCTGGAAGACCCGACCACTCCGGTGAATCTGGATGCCACCGTCAAACCGTCGGAACCCCCACGCACAGAACGGGAATAACCTGGTCTCTTTCTTCACCCATTTTTTCGGTTTCACAGACCCCACTGCGCACCGCCAGGTTTCCTGTCCCACCAACCCGTTCACAATACTCCTAACTGTGAATAGCACCGACTACCCGTAACCTCAATGATAAAGTCAGGGTACATGTAATAATATAGGCAAGGAGTACCAGTAGGTTCTCTTAACTCCGGTCGGGAAGGGGAAATCAGGTGAAATATATTGTTGTAACAGGCGGTGTGATGAGTGGCCTTGGGAAAGGCATCACCACCGCATCTATTGGCCGTCTGCTAAAAAACCGTGGGTATGCAGTAACCGCGGTAAAAATAGACCCGTACCTGAATATTGACGCAGGTACGATGAACCCGGGACAGCACGGAGAGGTGTATGTCCTCTCAGATGGCGGCGAAGTCGACCTTGACCTTGGTAATTATGAGCGGTTCTTAGACATCGAACTCACTTCCACTCATAATATTACCACAGGCAAGGTCTACCGTGAAGTAATCGAGAAAGAACGCCGGGGAGATTATCTCGGTGCAACCGTCCAGATTATCCCCCATATTACTGCTCAGATCAGAAATTCAATCGCAGAAGCTGCGAAAATTGAGGTCAGTCCAGGTGAGGTTCCGGAGATCTGCCTGGTGGAAGTTGGCGGCACGGTTGGTGACATCGAAAGCATGCCATTTTTAGAGGCAGTCCGTGAGATGCGCGCAGAACTTCCAAAGGAGGATATGGCTCTTGTCCATGTCACCCTGGTTCCTGCTGACAATATGGGTGACCACAAGACCAAACCAACCCAGCACTCAGTGAAGGCCCTGCGGGAACTGGGCCTTCAGCCGGACGTTATCGTTGGCAGAAGTGACTGCATCATGAGTGCTTCAACAAAGAGAAAAATATCTGCCTTCACAGATGTTTCCGCGAAGGCGGTAATAAGCGCAATAACAGCACCCGACATCTACCTGGTACCAATGGAGATGGAAAAAGAGGGGCTTGCAGAAGTGATCACCGAACAGTTGCACCTGAAGGCGAAAGTTCCGGAAAACAGCTGGTACACTCTCATCAACCGGGAGAGCACGGCCCGTGTGACCATCGCCATCATAAGCAAATACGGCATCGAGGATGTCTATATCTCCATCAAGGAATCCCTGAAACATGCAGGGTTCGCTCTTGCAACCGAGGTGGACATCCGGTGGCTGGATGCAGAAACGTTCTCCTGCGATGAACTCACAGATGTGGACGGCATCCTTGTACCCGGTGGATTTGGCCAAAGGGGGATTGAAGGGAAAATTCGGGCCATTGAATATGCCCGAACACATAAGAAGCCCTATCTCGGCCTTTGTCTTGGATTCCAGCTCGCAGTAATCGAGTTCGCCCGCAATGTGGCAGGCATCACAGATGCGACAAGCGAAGAGATGGGCCCCGGTTCCCATGTCATCGCCATTCTTCCTGAGCAAGAAGATGTAGAAAACCTGGGTGGCACGATGCGCCTTGGAAACTGCACCGCAGATATCCGCAGAGGTACCCGGGTGCATGGACTTTATGGCACTGACACCATCACCGAACGGCACCGCCACCGCTACGAAGTGAATCCTGAATATATCGAACAGTTAGAAGAGGCAGGGTTGGTATTTTCCGGCACCTGCGGCCCGCGAATGGAGACCTGCGAACTAAATCAGGATACATTCTTCCTCGCGACCCAGTTCCATCCCGAATTCAAATCAACACCAACCCGCCCGTCACCCCCCTATGTCGGCTTTGTGCAGGCATGCCGTGAACAGAAATTACAGAACCAGGAGTAGACAATCATGGTAAAAGCAGAGAAATTTATCGAAGAAGCAATCGCGGATATCCGGCAGAAGGCCGGCGATGACTATGTCGTTATGGCACTCTCCGGCGGCGTGGACAGTTCCGTCTGTGCAGAACTTGCGAAGCGGGCAATAGGCGACCGCCTGATTCCGATTTATGTGGACACCGGTCTGATGCGCAAGGGTGAGAGCGAGCGGATAAAAGAACTCTTTTGTGACATCAGTCTGAAGATGGTCGATGCAGGCGAGGAGTTCATCTCAGCCCTGAAAGGCGTTACAGACCCGGAAAAGAAACGCAAAATTATCGGCGAGAAGTTCATTCGTGTATTTGAACGAGAAGCACGCGAGACAAATGCCGCCTACCTCTTACAGGGCACCATCTACCCTGACATCATCGAAAGTGAAGGCGGCATTAAAAGCCACCACAATGTCGGCGGTCTCCCCGTTGACATCAACTTCAAGGGCGTCATCGAACCGCTCGTTGATCTCTATAAAGATGAGGTCAGAGAAGTGGCAGGCGCCCTTAACATGCCCACCGAGATCCAGCACCGGATGCCCTTCCCCGGCCCCGGCCTTGCCGTCCGCTGTGTGGGCGAAGTAACAGAAGAGAAGATTGCCGTGGTCCGCGAGGCAAATGCCATCGCAGAAGAAGAACTCGTCGAACAGTTCAACCCATGGCAGTGCCTTGCAGCAGTCATCGGCCTCGGTACCGGTGTGAAAGGAGACATCCGCCTCCATGGCTGGATTGTCGCTGTCCGTGCAGTATACTCACGTGATGCAATGACTGCTGAACCGGTCGAAGTCCCATGGGAAAACCTGCACCGCATCGCATCACGGATAACAGCAGAAATACCGGGTGTTTCACGGGTAGTCTATGACATCACCCCAAAGCCACCCGCAACAATCGAATACGAGTGAATACAAAAAACATAATTAAGATACATACAGAGGAAGCGAAAAATAATGGTACAGAATGAATACCGCGATATGTGTGAAACATACCTGATGCGCAACTTCAGCCGTGATATTTTAATCACGCGGGGCAAAGGAGCACGGGTATGGGATGATGAGGGAAATGAATACATCGACTGTGTGGCAGGCATTGCTGTCTGTTCCACCGGCCACTGTCACCCAAAGGTTGCTGATGCCATCTGCCGCCAGGCAAAAGAGCTTATCCATATCTCAAACCTCTTCTACATCCCCGGCCAGGCACAACTAGCAAAACGGATTGCAGAGAAGGCAGGTCTCAATGGAGGGCGTGTTTTCTTCTCCAATTCCGGCAGTGAAGCCGTTGAAGCGGCTGTTAAACTTGCCCGTGTCCGTACCGGAAAAAAGAAATTCGTCGCGTTTAAATCCGGATTCCACGGCCGGACCTATGGGGCTCTTTCTATGACACACAAGGAAGACTACCGCCTCCCCTTCACCCCCTTGCCATATGAATGCGAATTCGTCGAATACGGAGACATCGAAGGTCTGAAGGCCGTAATGGACGAAACGGTTGCTGCTGTTATTATTGAACCAATACAGGGAGAAGCAGGAGTCATTCCTGCACCGGCAGGTTTCATGGAGGATGTGCGCAGCGTCTGCAACGAAAATGACGCTCTCATGATCGTTGATGAAGTGCAGACCGGATTCGGACGGACCGGCAAATGGTTCGCCTTCCAGCACACTTCAATCAAGCCTGATATTATCACGATGGCAAAGGGCATCGCCTCAGGATTTCCCATGGGTGGTATCGTCGCACGGGAGGGACTGGAGTTTCTCCCCGGCGAGCACGGCGGTACATTCAACGGCGGCCCACTCGCCTGTGCAGCAGCACACGCAACGATGGACGTCATTGAGGATATAATCGGTGATATCGAGCGCAAAGGTCGCCGTTTCCGTGATGGTCTTGCTGCATACAATCCCCGTCAGCGGGGCCTCATGATTGGGGTGACCCTCGGGGACCGTTGTGCACCGGTGAAGCAGTATTGTGAGGAACATGGGGTGCTTGTCAACTGCACCAGCGGAAACCTCCGTATCGTCCCGCCGCTCGTCATCACAGACGAGGATATTGACCAGGCGGTCAGGGTCATCAATGAAGCACTTAATTCGTAAAGAATTTCTGGAAGAAGGGTATGTCTTCGCGACACGGGCAGCAGATATAGCCCGTGCTGCGGGGCACACCCGCCCGGCACGACTGGCAAGCAACGAAAACCCATATCCGCCATCATCAAAGGCAATCAAAGCGGCAGCAGATGTCCTGCCCACCGCCAACCGCTACCCGGATGAGACAAACCGGGAGTTCATTGCCGCACTGAAAAAGCGACACGGTGACTACCAGTTTGTGGCAAGCGTCGGGATGGACGGTATCATTGATACCATCCTCCGCACTCTTATCTCAGACGGTGACCGGGTTGCAGTGGCAACACCCACCTACTCCTACTACGGGCTTGCTGTCCGGGCACAGGGAGGAGTTGCTATATCTGTTCCCCGGAAGGACGACTTTTCCGTTGATCCGGCAGTATTCTGCAGGGAAGCAGCAGGGACAAAACTTGCCTTCCTCTGCACCCCGAACAATCCGACGGGGTCAACAGAGACACCGAAAACAATCGCAAATATTTGCGAGAACTATGACGGGATTCTCTTCCTTGACTGCGCATATATCGAATTTGACGGAACCGACTACCGTCCATTGATGAAGAAATACGACAACCTCATCATAGGAAGGACAATGTCCAAGGCGTATTCCCTTGCTGGTCTTCGGGTTGGATACGCCTTTGTGCCGGAATGGTATGAACCATTTTACCATCGGGCGGCAACCCCTTTCACTCTCAACGTGGTTTCACAGGCAGCCGCCACAGCGGCACTGAGAGACACCGTGCATGTGAAAACGATTGTATCGGTCGTCCAGGAGTGGCGGCAGCGGTTCATCGATGAATGCCCGTATCCTGTCGTTCCCGGCGGGGCAAACTTTGTGATGATAGACGTGGCACCCCACACAGCCGAGGATGTGGTGACAGAACTTGCACAAAAAGGTGTCGTCGTCCGGTCCTGCGCCAGTTTCCCCGGTCTTCCGAACCATTATATCCGTGTCTCCATCGGTGAACCATGGGAGAACGAAGCATTCATCACCGCAATAGGTGAAATTTACCAGCCATGATGACAGCACTTACCGGGACACCCGGCACCGGAAAATCAACCATCGCGTCCGTACTCAGGGCACGTGGGATTCAGACTCTGTCGCAGAAGGAGACGATGGGACCTTATCTCCTCGAGCATGACGCTGAGCGCGACACCGATATCATCGATGAGGATGCATGGGTGGATGCCTTTGTCCCGGTTGATGGCATAATCGAAGGCCATCTCACCCACCTTCTGCCGGCAGACCGTGTGGTTGTCCTGCGCTGCCGCCCGGATATCCTTGCCGCACGGCTGAGAGAGCGAGGATACCATGATGAGAAGGTACAGGAGAATGCAGAGGCAGAAGCACTTGATGCTATCCTTATTGAAGCATTAGAAGTGCACCCGGAGACCCATATCATGGTAATTGACACAACAGAACAGAATCCGGAAGACACAGCGGATGAAATCGAGGCATTTATCCGTAGTGATGCGCCACATACCCTCACAGTACCTGACTGGTCAGAATTTCTGGGAAGACATGTATGACAGTTGACAACCTCCGCCCCCGTGTGCAATGGATCGTTGAACCAGTAGCGAAGGGTATGGCAAAAGTCGGGTTTACCCCGAATGTCTGCTCTGTTATTGCACTTGTGGTGGCGGTCGCCGGGGGGGCTGCGTTCTATTTTGAAGCGGCCCTTTTGGCTGTCATCTGTATCATCCTCAATGCCTTCTTTGACGGGGTGGACGGAGCAATTGCCCGTGTCACCGGAACCGCAGGATTGAAAGGGGACTTCCTCGACCATGTCATCGACCGGTATGCGGACATATTCATCATCACCGGCATATTCGCAGGTCCTCTTGCCTCACCCTTTATCGGCGTCTTTGCCCTCACCGGCGTCCTCATGTCCTCCTATCTCGGGACACAGGCACAGGCAGTGGGTGTGGGCAGGGTCTATGGCGGCATCCTCGGGAGGGCTGACCGCCTGCTCCTTCTGATTGTCTTCGGCATCGCAGCCGCATTTATTTCGGGAGCGGTGTATGCAGGCATCACGGTGATGGATGTGATGCTTTTGATATTCGGTGTCCTGGGTCATATCACTGCTCTGCAGCGTTTCCACGGAACATGGAAACAGCTCTGATTTTTACTTAAACGATAAAAATATTTTTTTCTCAGAATCTCTCAATCCAAATACAGTATATACCTGAGTCTTCAGTTCCCGTAGGGTACACTCCCCTATACCAAATCCCACAGAATCTGATTCAGACTATTTTACTCATCCTTTTTCCCTACATGATTCCGGAAGTGCCGTTTCGGGATCAACAGTTCCCGGGCAATCGACTCAAAGTATTTGTCGGTCATCCCCGCGACATAGTCCCGCACCATTTCTGCGGGTGAGGCTGTATTCAGGTATGCCAATGAGACCCACTTCGCCTCAATAAAATCCTTGTAGATGAAAGAGTCTTTTCGCCCCTCTTCGATATCTCTGAGGAAACGGTCAAAAAGGACCCCATAGAGGTTTTTGATGAGAGGGTCCTGAGCATGCAGAACCGGATTCTCGTAAATCATTTCATAATTGTACTGCTTCAGTGCCTTCACACAGGCCGATATTTCCGGTGAAAAACGAACCTCCCCACAATCGAAACTGCAGGCGATGACATCCCGGCAGACGGTATCAATGATGGATGCGTTAAACCGGCGGTAGTCTCCCGTGAGGGAAAATGTATTCCGGCAGTCTTTCGGCAGATCGGGAAGGGAGGGAGTAAGAAAACCGATTTCGATTGCGTCCTGCAGGTCGCGGCCGATATAGGCGATGGTGTCTGCAACCCGCACCACGCACCCTTCAAGGGTGCCGGGGGCTGGATCACCTCCCTGCAAAAGCATCTCTTTTTTCCGGGACAATTCCTCTCGGGTAGTGATCGGTTCCGGGGCAAGGTGGGTGTTGTGCACCTCCCCGTTATGGCAGAGGATGCCATCCAAAACCTGCAGGGTGAGGTTGGTGTCCTCTATCGAGTCCAGAAACTGAATGCTCTGCACGTCATGACGGAAGGGGCCAATCTGATGTCTTTTACAGAGAGTGGAAAGGCAGGATTCCCCAAAGTGGCCGTACGGCGGGTGGCCGATGTCATGGCCAAGGGCAATGGCCTCAATTAAATCCTCATTTAAGGAGAGGGCACGGCCGATGGTCCTGCCTATTTTTGCCACCAGCTGGATATGGATAGCCCGATGGGTGATCTGCTCGTTATCTAAGAGATAGAATACCTGGGTTTTGTCGATATACCGTGAAAATGCACGGGAGTGGATTATACGGTCAACATCCCGGAAGAAGGGCGGCCGGATGATCCGGTCCTCAGGAAGGCCACCATCCCGCCGGATGGCCGCATCGTCACGGCAGGCATGAGAAGAGAGAAGCGCCGCCTTCTCCTCCTGTCGCCGGGTAATTTTCTCCAGCTGTACATCCGTAATCTCCATGGTATGAGGATTGCCTGCCGGACATCATTAAACCGATTCTTCCAACAGACCCGTCTCCCTGATGAGCTTTTTTGTATAGAACCGGGCCCAGACATATCCAATACCGGCACCCACCGAATTCCCGATGACAAGACCCCACCAGATGCCCATAATGCCCCATCCAAAGGTAACTGCCAGGAGATAGCACGATATGACTGTCATGACAATGGTGCGGATAACGGTGATCACAAGGGAGTCAAAGCCCCGCCCAAATCCCTGAAGAAGGGATGCCGAAAAGATACCAAAGCTCACTGCAGGGAAAAATAAGCAGACCGTCTGCAGGAAGGATACAAGACCAGGATAAAGATGTGCCGCACCCTCACTGTAGGTGAATACCTGGGCAATATATGGGGCACAGAGATAGACCGAGACTGTGACAAAAAGGCTGATTATAACCCCCAGCCGGATGGCATAGAGATGCCCTTCTTCTGCCTTGCGAATGAGGCCCGCCCCGTAGGCTGCCCCACAAACTGAAACAACCGCAGTGGAGATGGCAATAAGCGGTGTGATGCCGATAGAAACCACCCGCCAGCCAGTGGAAAAGATAGCAACCCCGTCGGTGGTTGCCACGATAAGAATGATGAGGTTCAGAGCAAATGTCGTCATTGCCATTGACACATGCTGAAATGAGGCAGGAATACCTACTTTCAGAATTTCCCATGTAATGGGCCGTGAGAACGAAAAACCGGCAAAATCCAGCTGAACATGGGTATCCCGTTTCACAAAGATCCACCAGAACATCGGGATGCAGGCGGTGATAAATGCGACAACCGTCGCCCAGGCCGCACCTTCGACACCGAGTCCCAGCCCATAGATAAAAACAGGGTCTAAGATGATATTCACCAAAGAACTGACGAGCATCACATACATGGTTCGTTTTGCATCTCCCTCACCGCGGAGTAACGCACTCCCGATGGCAAGAAAGAGAATAAAAAATGTGCCTAAAAATATGATTTGAGCATATCCTGCGGCCATCGCTGTGACAGGTGTATCTCCGAGAATCTTCCCGAAACTGCCGGTAACAGAGAGCCCCGCGATCGTGATGATAATAGAAAATAACAGAACCAGAACAGCCGTGTGTGTAGCAACATTGTTCGCTCCTTCATGATCCCGCATCCCGATATGGCGGGAGACAGCCGCCCCCACACCCACTCCCATGCCGTTTGCAAAGCCGAATACGGCAAAAAAGAACGGGAAGAAAAAACCGACTGCCGCAAGCGCATCAGCACCAATGCCTGCCACCCAGAATGCATCGGTCAGGTTATAGATCGTCTGGAGCAACATGCCGACCATAACAGGCCAGGCGAGACTGCGGATGGCCGGTTTCGGATCTCCGAGAAGGGTTTCGACACCTGCTTTCATCTGACCTTTCATGCAGTTCCCTCCGGCATGCAGGGGGATGGATTACGGCCATTGCAGATACATCTGATGTCATACCAGATACAAACCCAGAGCAAAAGACAGACCCGAACCACCTGAATACCATTCATCTACCTGATATTTAATCCGCAGAAATGATAACCCTGCCCCGGAGAGGAAAAATCCTATAAAATAATGATAATAAAATGTCACTGAAGGGAGACATCTTCTAAGAGATACCCCCGCATCGCACCCGCAAGGGCACGAATATCCTGCGGATCATGTGCATCAGCACAGGAGGGAATGGTCACCGTCATCTCCCCGCGGTAGGTGGAGACATAGACTCCAATGCCCGGCGGGCAGACTTCACGGGAGGTGAGGTATGCTGCCGTTACCTGCAGAGGTGTGCCCTCCTCACCATGCTGAAATGCTGCCGCGGTCGAAGGAATAGCACCCACATTACTCAGGAAGGGATTCTTCTTCCCGGTAACAAGATACTCCTTTGCAATACCGGCCAGAAATGCCTTCACCGCACCGGCGCCGCCTGCATAGAGACGTTCATATAATTCCATCGATCCCAGACCGAAGTTCCCCTCCTTCATCCCCTGCATCGCCTGAGAAACGGCAGGCAGGGCTGTACCCATCCCTTCACCACAGGCGGGATAAAGAGGGAGTTCATATTCAACGGAAAGATTGCTGATACTCCTGTATGGTGCAACAGGGAGATACCGGCGCAGGTCCATTGCACCGAGAATACCCAGACGGGGTGAATCCGCATACGCATCACCGCAGACCTCCATGAGAGCACAGAAAAAAGCTGCCATAATCCGGTCATTGAGGGTCACACCAGCAGCTTTCCCGGCAGCCCTGAGGGCAGTTACTTCATCTGCCCCAATCGTAAATGTGTCCCAGAGAAGGTGCCCGCATGGTCCCTCCCGACACGGAAACGACCAGTCGTCGGTAAACGAAGACTCACGCTCATACACAGCTTCGAGTTCTTCTGCTGAAAACGGCGCACTCACAGCATCTGTGCCACGGGGTTCCCATGACGGCCCCTGAAAGACCGGAGGCTTCCCCTCACACACCCGCCGATAGGCATCAGCACAGAGGGATGCTGCCTGAAAAAGACCGTTTGCATCCATCGCCCCGTGATGGGCGGAGATGATAAGGACATCTCCACTCTTTCCTCCATCTTCTTTTGCACTCCTGCAGAGGCGCACATCCAGCTGAGGGCCGGTGAACGGGTCTATTGACGCAAGCGGGAGAAGATTCGGGTCCATTGTCCCCGTTGTCACATGAACCGAAAAAGCAGGTTTCTCACCCATACCGCACTGCCAGTATCCCCGGTCCTTTTTCTCACCATAGTGTGATGCAAGGATGGGCGCCATTGTTCCGGCTGCCTCCACTGCAGTTTCCAGAGCAGACACATCAAAGGCACCATCTGCCTGCAGAACAAGGTGGAGCATAGGGTCATAGACCGCTGAAAAGTGGATATTTGCAACATCAAACGCCGAAGCAGGATGCATTTCAGCATGACGGGCCCGAGGATCTTTCATATTCACTCAGGGAATCCGGGTTACTGGGGGATATGCCTTTGTATCAGACCGTCAAAAAAGGGGGAATACTCTCATACAAGAGCAAAACAGAGGAGGCAGACAACCGGCGGTATCACCAGATTGTCTTCAATGGGTGAGAAAAGTTCTGCAATACCGGCAACAATTGCCGCAGCTGCTGCAGGGAAGGGTGCCAGAAGGAATGCAAGAGGAATAAATGCAGCAATGATACCACCTGCGGTGCCCTCCCATGATTTGCCATTGAAGATCCGATGCCGGCCGAAATGCAGCCCCACAATCGTGCTGAAAGAGTCCAGAACCGCAAGGGTGAGCACTCCTGCCACCACATAGTCCACCGGGAAGAAAATCAGGCAGAATAACGCAGAGAGCACAAAACATACCGACCCATATCCCGGCATCCTCCCGGTGCGTTCAAGATTATCTACCAGCGCTGATGCAACAGGTACCCGATATCCGCGGTCCACAAGGTCAATAAGCACAAACCCACCGAAGAGGCCGAGGGCAAGCACCATGATAGCATATTCCCTGCCAAGGATAAATATCGCGAGGGCAATGAGGACACCAAACCCCAGATGCACCAGCTGACGGCAGTCTTCATTCATTATCCGGTATTTGTGATACCAGCGGATAAATGCGCCGGAATTGACCCGCAAAAGGTGACACAGAAAGAATACCAAAGAAGAACCGAAATAAACAGCAGACCAAAACCCTGAAGAAATCTGATAAAAAATACTAACACAGGAGGATGGACAGATGGGCCGGATAAAAAAACGCGTATTTGAGATTGTATCTTCACCTGAAGAGGGGGACAAAACCAGTTTTTGGTTTGATATGGTCATCATCTGTCTCATCACCATCAGCGTTGCAGAGTTAATTCTTGCAACCGTCCCGGGTATGCTCATTCGCCATCTGTGGATATTTATCATTATTGAAATCGTCACTGCAGTTGCATTCAGCATTGAATATATTCTCAGGATGTGGTCATGCACAGAAGATGAACGATATCATAAACCAATTACCGGGCGATTACGCTATGCCCTGACACCCCTTGTCTTCATTGATTTTGTCTCCATCCTGCCCTATTATCTCACCCTGCTGATACCCGGCGTCAATGTCACATTCCTGCGGACACTCAGGGTATTTCGCTTCTTTAAACTGGGCAGATATTCCCGATCATTCCAGGTTATGATCCGGGTACTGGAGCGAAATAAAGAATCGATGCTTGGTGCCGTCTTCATCATCATGGTGGTCATCATCATCGCTTCAACCCTGATGTACCAGATTGAATATTCTGCCCAACCGGAGGTATTCTCCAGCATTCCTGAATCGATGTGGTGGGGCATTGTAACAATCGCTACCATCGGATACGGTGATATGGTGCCTGTCACCCCGCTGGGAAAAGGACTGGGTTTTGTCATCTCCCTCGTTGGGATCGGTCTTTTTGCCCTCCCTGCCGGTATCCTTGCATCCGGATACTCCGAAGTCGTCAGAGAAGAGAAGGAGATAAAACTGAAACAGGAATCGGAAAAAGATACGAATAAAACAGGCGAGTATGATGTCTGTCCTCACTGTGGACGTGAAATACGTCCGGAAGACAGACAGAAATAAAAATCAGATATTCAGCACCCGTTTTTTCCTGCGTTTACCACAGACTCAATGAGCCAGAGGACTCCCTCTGTACCTATCAGCGGGCGATGACAGAGCATTGAATGTTTCCGGATGGGTATCGTTGTCTGCACAAAGGGGACGCCCGGTGCTAGGGTTGCTTCATACCGGGATCCGATGATAAGATCAGGCTCACCTGCTGCAATTATCTGTTTCACCGTCCCCAGATCCGGTGCCCAGGTGCATCCCGAGTCTTCCGAAGGCCGGTTACGGGCACCGGCACCACATATTTCAGCCTCCATGAATGTGGTGAGTAAATTTGCTGCCATATCCATGTAGCCTGCGATCCCGAAGAGGGCCACCCGCGGGGGATCGTTGACACGGAGATAGCGATCACACGCCTTGACCACCAGTTCTTCGGTCTCCTCACAGATATCCATGACAGGGGCACAGTCTGCATCGGGGAACACCTCCTGCAGGGAAGAAAAGGTTGCCCCAATCGCATCCAGTCCACACAGTGATCCAACCGACTGCCCAATACCGGATGCCACATCGGGAAGCGCCGTCACCGTCATCTTTGCCGGACTGAGGGCTGACGCCAGCGTATCATTACAGTATTTCGCCGCAACCGGGATGCCCGCAGAAAAGAGAAGGCGTTCAGCTTCCATCCGGTTGCCGACAGCAAATGGATCGGTCGATATGAGCCCGTCAATGTTCACTCCTTTACGTCCCGAATCAATCTCTGCCGGGAAGGCTTTCAGTGCAATCCTGTACCCATCCATCATATCCCCACAGTAGCCGGGGGCATCGATGATGAGTGCATCAGCACCCGCACAATATGGTGCGAGGTCTTCACCAATGGTTGCAGGCACACAGGAATTGATGACCACAATCTTCTCACTGAAGGGCATGAGGCCCTCTGCCACCTCCTGCAGGCGGTCACCGGTGCCAAATATTACCTCATCTTCAACAAGATAGGTGCAGTTCACCGGGTCAGGGATGACAGAGTCTGCATAGAAGTAACACCCCGATGCACCGTGGATGATGACACCTGCCCCGTCCAGCCCGGCCATCGCTGCTGCTGCACCGACCATTGCACAGGGCCAAATGGGATTGGTGCATGGTTTAGCCATCGATAAACCTCCGCCATTGCCGGAGCATCCGCCGCAGCCCGAGGGTGCCCACCGGCATACAGAAGGGAATAGGAATAACCGTGCCTTCCTCAGAAACTCTGATACCCACCGCCTCTGCCACCTCGGTAAACATTTCCATCTCTGCTGACTGGAACCCAAACGAATCAAAGGTTACATATTCACCTCTTAGATCAGAAAATTCATCCGTGAGGCCAGCCAGCTGTTCTTCTTCGGCACTGACTGCGTCTGTTGTGTCCCGACCAGTGAGACGACCCACGTCCCGGATAAAATCAAGAGTAGCAGAGAGTCCGACCGGAAACTCAGGGAGGGAGGGGATGCCAGTGAAGGCATCGAAGTGCCGCCCCAGAATTCCATATTTGTCCTCCCGGAACAGGTTCAGTTCTGCATCGCCAAATATCCCGATATCCTCAACCGTGATGTCACGCACATACCGGATGTTCACGTCAAGACCCAGCAGACCGAGAATACGAGAGACTTCCTGGAAATTGTCCTCCGCCTCAAACTCGAGGTTTTTCTCACCGACAATATTTACCGTGCCGGTATTTTTTTTCCAGCAGGAGGGAGGCGCGATAAAAGAAGAGAGAGCAGTCAGTGTACTGGTATATCCATCCGTGAAGGTGCCGCCGAGAAACCCGGAACTGGGCACATAGATGACAGGAACATCCCACGACTGGCTGCAGATTCCCGCCACATCATCCCCGATGGTTTCGGAGACACAGGTGCTTGCAACCACCACCGCAGCAGGGTCATTGCCACACACAGTTGTCAGGGCATCTTCCAGTGCATCTTCACCGCCGAATATGATCTCATCCTCTCCAAGGCCGGTGGAGACAATCTCCGGGATGCGGAAGATATCATGTTCAGCAAGGGTGGAGTAGAGGAGAGATGTATTGATATGGGTGCACCCGTCCGGCCCATGGATCAGGGTCACTGCGTCTGTCAGAAAGGCACTGACCGAGAGGACGCCCATGACCGTACATCCCTCATAGCGTGAGGTGCGACCGTGCAAGTTCTTCGAGTTCATTCATCTCAAGGGGGGTGGGGATAGTAAACGTGGTGTTCTCCATAATCGTATTGGCCAGTTCCCGGTAGACATCTGCCTGTTCTGACTCCGGTGCATACTCAATAACCGTTCGCTGATTCACCTCAGCTATCTGGACGATTCTTGCACGGGGAATATAGGCAACCATCCGTGAGTTCACGCGTTCAGCAAATTCACGCACCAGTTCTTCCTCACCGGGAATATTTTTCGCATTGCAGATTACGCCTGCAAGGGAACACACACTGCGGGTGCGTTTGGAGAGACGGGCGATTGCCTTACAGATATTGTTTGCCGCATAGAGCGACATAAACTCGCCGGAGGTCACGAGATATATCTCCCGTGCATACCCTTCACGCATCGGCATCGCAAACCCGCCGCAGACCACATCACCGAGGACATCATAGATGATGACATCACCATAGAGTGCCTCCAGGCGCTGGAGCAGCTGAAATGTGGCGATGATACCACGGCCAGCACAACCGATGCCTGGTTCCGGCCCGCCTGCTTCAACACACCGGATACCCCCATACCCGGTGAACACTGCATCAGACACCGTGATATCAGCATCTCCACGTTCACGGACAAGATCAAGGACGGTCGGAATCCACTCCCCCCACATCAGCATCCGTGTGCTGTCATGTTTCGGGTCACACCCAATCTGCATGATGTCAAGCCCACAGTCAGAGAGGGCTGCCGAAAGATTTGCGGATGTGGTGGACTTCCCAATACCACCCTTCCCGTAGAGGGCGATCTGTTTCATTGACTAAAGTTTAGTTGTGCAAGCTCTTTATTCCTCCTGATTGAGGACAAGTCACTCACCCTGCCGGAGTACCATCAGGCTGACTGAAAGAAGAAGAATTGAGGCCGGCAAAATAAGGCTTTCAAGGGTCAGGTTGGCATACCCTGTTTTTGTCGCCGTCTCAAGAAAATGGACAAAGAGGATGAAGACAATGACTTCCCCGAGAATCATCTTCAGCTGAAAAATGTTTTTTATTCGCAGCCATCCGGGAAAACTGAGCCGCTCTTTCTCCTCATCTTCTACAAGAAAGAGATACAGAATGCCATAGGCAAAGATCATCATCACCAGAGCAAAAAGAAAGACATCAATAGACTGCGCCAGTGACACCGTTGCGAGATCACCAGGTGTCAGATATTCGGGAAGGATATCCCCTCCAGACAACGAACGCCCATAAAAAAAGTAAACGAATGCTGAGATGGTCTTTTCAACACCGATGAAAAACATCAGCGCCGAACCAAAAAAAGAGGAAATCGCTGCGATTATTACCAGATATCGTGTTTTCGTAAAATATTTCCAGACCATCTTTTACCCGCCTTTTTTGCAGTAAAGACAATCTTTCATTCATATAATGATATCCCTCACCCCTGCTTCAGATATCACCATTCAAATCCACGAATCAGACCAATAAAGAAGACCATCACCGCCATCACTTCAAGCCTTCCCAGCCACATCTGGAGAATGAGAACCAGTTTTGACCAGACGGTCAAATCAGGTGTCACAAAGCCGGTGGAAATACCATTGTTGCAGGTTGCAGAGACCACATCGAAGATCACAAGGGTGGTATCAATGTCAGGCTGTTCAAAATGCATGATAATGACAAGAGCAAAGAAAATCGGCAGCAGGAAGAGAATAAACGTGAGCATATTGCGCGAAACAAGGAATTCGGCCTCAGCCCGCTGATACCTCTTCCCATTGTAGATTAGAGAGAGCATCGCCTTTGGACTGACGAACGACCGGCGGAACCAGTATTTGATACCTTTCAGACCGATCAGAACACGGGAGAGTTTTACTCCTCCCGATGTACTGCCGGATGACCCGCCAATGAAGACCAGCAGGGTAAGAAAGAGGACAGATACCGGTTCCCAGACTGCCAGGTCTGCTGTCTGAAATCCCGTTGATGTGACTGCCGCGGATGCCATAAAGAGTCCGTTAACAAGTGCAGACCCCTCGTCCAGGCCGTTAAAGACGATCAGGTCAGCCGTTATGATAAGGAACCCCAGAAGAACCAGCAAAAATAGCAATTTTGCTTGTTCATCTTTAAACAGACTTACTTCTTTTTTCCGGTACATCAGATAATATATCTTGAATGGCAGTGCCCCTGCAAGCATCACAGGAATAATAAGCAATTCGAGGAGCACATTGTTGTATGATGGGATACCCCCGGAGTGGATGGTGAACCCACCGGTGGAAATAGCAGTCATTGCAATATTGATGGCGTCCCAGAGCGGGACACCGGATAACAGAATGAGAAGCACTCCGGCAAGAGTAAGAATCAGATAAATTCGCCACGTCTGTGCTCCCTGCTCCACCACAGTTGGCATGAAGGCATCACTGCGCCCCTCCATACGTTCTGTACTGTAGAGGCGGTGCCGTGAGACAGAGGAACGGTTTAAGAGAGCAACGGTAAACGCAACAATTCCAATTCCACCAAACCATTCCATCAGGGTACGCCAGAAAATAAGGGTGTGGGACAGGGCATCCACATCAGGAGCCATTGTCATTCCGGTATCTGTCCACCCCGACATCGCCTCAAAAAAACCGTCTATATAGGACATTTCGGCACCGAATACAAAGGGAAGCGCACCCACGAGAGCACAAATCAGCCAGATTGCAGCCACCGAAAAAAGGGACATGGAGAGACGCGGTTCCCGGTCTGTTGCCGGAAGATGGATGAAAACCGTCCCGAGACATACGAGGAACACCGGCACTGATGCCATCGGAAGGAGCATATCATATTCCTGGTAGATGAGGGCAACTACAAGCGGAATACAGGTACCGGCACCGATATACCGGAGAATTATGCCGATATCCGTGGTCAGTGTCAGGTACTGGTGAAGACGATCCATACGCATGTACTCATTGCAGGAGGGCAACTATTAGGCTTTTGTTACAGGACAGGAAATACAACATTCCGGCTGAATCACAAAATATGCGCATAATTGTGGAAATATTCAAAAATAGGGATGAAGGGGATACGTTTCAGCGATTTACCCAGAGGTCGTGGATATTACAGCACTCATACGCTTTCACGTTCGTGTCCGGGCAGGGGAATATGGCCTCTGGTGCATCCCCGGGTTTTAGATAATGGATCATCAGGTCGTCTCCCGCCTGCACACCGATCCACATGATATAGTGCTCATCGGTCATCGGATGGGCAGTTGAACCAACGGTGACCTTAATACCCCCCTCTACCTTCTCAACGATGGGCACATGCTTCTCGGTGGCAAAATCTGCCGTCTGTTCTGAGAGCAGATCCATCTCATTTCCGGAACAACTGACCGACAAAGCACCAGTCGATGGTGCCTTGCACATTCCGGAATCCATCACCATCACCGTGCCGCTGCAGCCAGGGCACTTAAAAAAAATTGGAATTTTTTCCATTTGAATTCACCTCTTACTTCAGACGAGGTGATTATCCTGATGGCGTTTATAGATTTCGTCAGCCAGATTTATGATAGCGACAAGATCCTCTTCCTGCGGTTTTCCTTTGATATATACCGGACTGAGCATCTCTGCACTGAGTTTCGGCATCATCTCACCAAGTGCCTGCACAGTCTTTCCACCCCATCCGTACGAACCGATGACCGCCGCATATCGTGCCTTCGGTTTGAGAATATTGGTAAGAAATGCAATATGTGCAGCTTTAGGGTGCGGCCCGAAATGAACCGTTGGTGTGCCGATGACGATGGTCGTGGCATCAATAAGGTCCATTGCAATCATGCCCGGCGAGGCATTCCCAAGGTCATAGGGACGCACCTGAATACCCCGATCGATCAGTGCATCCACCAGCCGCTCCACCATCCACGTTGTGCTGTTATGCATGGAGACAAAGGGAATGACCACGAGGTTTTTGCCTTCTTCAGATGACCAGTCACGGTACAGGGTGAGAATCTCTGCCGGGTCACAGTATACCGGCCCGTGGCTCGGTGCGATAATAGCGGGACTGAGATCATCCACCGCATCCAGGTATGTGCGGATTTTCCCCCTGAAGGGCTGCATGATAACAGCAAAATAGCGTTTCGCAGCTTCATGCAACCGGCAGGACCCGTCAGAGAAGACATCTGATGTGGCAAGGTGTGAACCAAAAAGATCACAGGAAAAGAGGATGCGGTCTTCCGGGACCCAGGTTACCATCGTCTCCGGCCAGTGCACCCAGGGCATCGGATAGAATACGAGGGTCTTATCCCCGAGGGAGAGGGAATCATTCTCCTCCACAGTCAGGATGCGCCCTTCTTCAATTAAGACAAGGGAACATAGCAGTTCTTTTCCCTTCTCTGTTGTGACAACCTTTGCCATGGGAAAGAGTTCCAGCAGAAGGGGCAGTGAACCGGAGTGGTCCTGTTCTGCATGGTTGGCCACGATATAATCCACAGAATCTATTTTTGCCCGGATGAGGTTTGTAACATACTCCTCATCAAACTCTGCTTCCACCGTGTCAATAAGTGCGGTCTTCTCACTCCCCCGGACCACATAGGCATTGTATGTCGTCCCGTCCGGGAGATCCATGAGGTTATCAAATGCCATCCGGTGCCAGTCAATGACACCCACTGAATCTATGCCGGGAATAATTTCACGTACGACCATACTTCATTTCACCTCACTGAACTTTGCCTTCGCTGCACCACAGACAGGGCAGCACCACTCGTCAGGGATATCCGTGAATGCTGTCCCGACAGATACTCCCTCGTCACCTTTCTTCGGGTCATAAATATGCCCGCATACCATACATTTCATCCGAATTGCTGTATCCATAGTATAATCTCCTGTTCCGGAATATCCCGCAAAAAAGCCGGAATAAGCCGGAACGTTCTGATGAATGTTTATACAGCATCATTCCATAAAAGAATTGTTCATTTTTTGTTTGTTCAGCAGATACCCTGAGTCTCACAGTCAACGGTGGGATTATGTCCCACAAATCTGCCGGGGCAAATCACCTGTGCGATGGCCTCACTTCATCTCACGAAACTTTTCTTTCGCTGCAGCACTGACAAGGCAGCACCATTCGTCACACAAAAACAAATTTTGCATGGAACCCTCCACGGAAGAAGCACGCACGAATATTTATATGAATTATTATCCCGCGAAATACTTCTGGACGTATCCGGACAGTTTATTCCTCAGTTATACTCTGGATAAACAGAATGAAAATAATTCAGACAAATTTGCCACCACTACCACCGGTGATGTGTTACAGCGTCCCGATATCCTCATTCCAGATATCAGCATGGCTCTCAATGTACTCCGCCATCATCTTCTTCAGTTCAGGCAGACTGAGATTCACCACCTCAACGCCTTTCTCCCGTAAAAAATCCTCTGCCCCTGCAAAATTGGCAGACTCCCCCATAACCACCTTCGGGATACCAAACTGGACAACGGCACCCGCACATAGATAACAGGGCATGAGAGTTGAATAGAGCACCGTATCCCCATACCGCCCGATTCTCCCGGCATTCCTGAGGCAGTTAATCTCTGCATGCATCAGGGGATCATCATCCTGCACCCGCCGGTTGTGCCCGCGAGAGATGATGACTCCGTCCCTCACCAGCACGGCACCGATGGGAATTCCGCCTTCAGAAAGACCCAGTTTTGCCTCGTCAATCGCTGCCTGCATATACTTCTGATCTTCGTCCATGAAACTGCTCCTGATAGTGTCAGTTTTGAGAACACAGGTGGATAAAGACTGCCTTCTTCCGTGGTGCCAGACCAACTGCACCAACTGCACCAACACAAAACGGCTCTGATATTATCACAATCCTGTCTGTCACCTCTGCAAAACCAGCAGTAACCAACAGTATCCAAAATTATCACAATTTACCCAAAGGATCAGGTAAAAAAAACAGAGAACGACGGAAACAGAAAAATAAGAGGATATTGTTAAAATTCAGTAGAAAATCCCTGATGAGTTATACAGCACCCGAAACGGGCACTGTCACCTTCACGCATCCTGATCCTCGACACAGTCGAGTTCAGCAACAATCTCAAGGGGATCTTTTGTCTTTCTGACCATCTTAAGAATCCGGGAGAGGCGTTCGACACCGATAAAATGCTCGGCCATAACCTGCCCAAGAGGGGAGAGCACAATCTTTCCCTTCCGTTCGTAGACGTAGCCATCATGTTTCATGAGAGGCCCGACATCTTCAAGCTCCCCGACCATCGTTTCACAAATCACGGAAAGGCATCCAATATCACCACCACAGACAACAGCATTTGCTGCATACTCCTCAGATGAGCCTTCAATATCATAGACTGGTGCAACCTCCTCCATCTCTCCTTTCAGGAGGCGCATCGCCACCTCTTCTTCGGTGCCAGTGCCGGACTCCCGTGAATATACACCGCCCGGCTCGGCAAGAATGACCACTTTCCCCAGATCGTGGAAATCCGGCCGGCCGGCACGACCCATCATCTGGGAGAACTCCTGCACCTTCAGCCATGAGATACCCATTGCAAGGGCGTCAAAGATAACCTGGGATGCAGGAAAATCAACACCTGCGGCAAGGGCCGCTGTGGTGATTACAGCTGCAATTTCTCCCTTCTCAAACATCTTCTCCACCTTACGCCGGTCCTGTGGAGAAAGCCCGGCATGGTAGGGCATCGCCCCACTCCCAACAGCCTCTGCTACCATATGGCACCGGGCCCGTGAATTGGTGAAGACAATCGTCTGCCCATGAAATCCCTTGGACGAAGTCTTCTTAAACTCCTCAGCGACCATCTTTCGGATAATCGGAATCTTCTCTTTTCGTTCCGTGAAGATCAGATGGCGTTCAAGTCCTACCGGCCGTTCGTCATACCGGACGAGCTCAGCATTCAGTTTTTTTGCAAGCAGAGAAGGCGACCCGATGGTAGCACTCAAAAAGAGGAACTGAGCCTTCGGGGCAACATGCCGCAGACGGGCAATCAGCCCGTCGAGCCGGTGTCCCCGGTCAGCATCCTCCAGCATCTGCACCTCATCGATGACGACCGTTCCCACCTTTGCCAGGTGTTTGCCCATCCGGAGGTGATGATCTACTCCCTCATAGGTGCCGACGATGATATCGGACTTCATGCTGCGTCGTGCATTTTCCCGGTTCCCCGGAAGATGAATCCGTGAGACACCGGTCAGAAGTGAGACATTCATAAAATCGCCATACCGTTCTGAGAAACGGCGATATTTCTGGTTTGCAAGAGCAACGAGAGGAACTAAAAAGAACGTACTCCCCCTACTTTCACTGAGATTCTTAACCCCTGCCATCTCGCCTATGAAAGTCTTCCCACTTGCTGTTGCTGCCACTACCAGCTGGTCTTTCCCCTTTAAAAGGCCCGCCTCGACACAGAGTTGCTGGACCGGCATCAGGTATTTTACCCCGGATGCCTCCACAAAATTCTTCGGAAGAGGGAGATCAGTAATGGGCTGCGTTTTCATTACAGCATGGGCCTCAAGCTTGTCAAAGAGCGTCTGTGCAGGTTTGCCGGTATCAGGCTGCAACATCCCAAGAACCCGATCAAGATCCCGGTACATTTCCAGCATATGCTCCAGATGGCCGATAGACTTCATGCCCATCCCCCCCAGATAGCCCGCTTCGCGACGGAGTTCATTTTTGGCACAGCCAACACAGATCTCCTCACGCCCGTACTTCACCGCATTCTTTGTTTTCAGGAGAGTAACCCGGTCGCCCAGAAGACAGATACGACAGAGACGGATTACAACAACAGGGATCTGCAGGTCACTGCACATGGATCGGAATGCCTCATCCTCTCCGGTGAGATATACTTTCTCTTTCCGAAATAACCGGATCAGATCCTTCGTAGGGACATGCCGTGGCTGACGCCTGCCTGCTTCACGGTACCGGAACTCTTTCGGACGGCAACCCTTCCCGGTCTTTGAAAGATCCAGGTCACCAATGCCTGTAACACGCCGGCCGTCATAAAAATAGAGGCGGTACGGTCCCCGCCTGGGATTAACAATAATACTCATGGAATGCTCAAATCACAAATCTCATACGGGAGACCTGCACTCTCAAGCCGTTTCAGAAACCCGGTGAACTCCTCATCGACAATTACCATCGCACAGTTAATGCCATGAAATGACGCCTCCAGCACCCCTTCCCGGGCGCCGAAGAAGGCGTCCTCTGTGACACCAACACTCTTCAGGAGAACGACCGCCTCAAGACCTACCGCTCCAATATAGTCCATGCCTTCCAGGGCATCGAGGATGCGGTCGGGAGAGACACTGTGTGACCCTCCCCGCTGAATACGCGGTACCTTGCAGACACGGATGGTTCCTTCATCAAGAGCGATAATACCAGAAAGTTTTGCCACCCCGACATCCTCTCCGGACTCCGCCGAAACGGTCACTTCACCCATAGCAGTCTGCTCAGCTTTTGAGGCATACAGGAGACCGCCCTGCATGAAAACACCAACCATCTCCCCCTTCATAAGAGGCTCTTTTGCAATGGCGGTCCATACAGAAACCTCCTGGATGACTTCAGTTGTTACATACTTAAGATAGGTATCAAGTGTTTCAGCTGCGGTTGTTACCCACTCCACACCCTTCTTTGTGACATTGTACCGGCCTCTGCCGTTTGAATTCACAAATCCGCTCTCTACCATCTCACGGATGTATTCACTGACTGCCTGCGGTGTGACGCCCATCTTTTCAGCGATCTCCTGCTGCCGGACAGAAGGCTGGTGAGCGGCAATCTCAACTAAGATCTGAAATCGTGTTGCTTCACGTTTGCTCTTAAGCACAGTGTAATACGGGTCATCACCGTGACTCGTCAAGCAGCACCAGCCCCTGGCCCTTCACATCAAGATTTGGCATCCGTTTGGCAAGCCCCTTCACGTAAACCGGACTCACCTTATATTTGCGCGCAAGGTCATTGTATGATGTTATTCCTGACCGTACATCCTGCTCAATATTGTCAACCATGCCCCGGAGTTCTTCATCCGTAGATGTAGAGATATAAAGAATATCCCCAAGATCTTCCATGGAACACTGAAATCCTGCCCTGAATCGGCTGTATGTTGTTTTATATTCTTTAGAGGGCCGCTCCCCCGGTTGCGGCATCCGCCACTGCTCCTCAATTAGATTTCCTTTCATCAGAAGTCCGAGGCATTCCGCCACGCATTCTGGGCCTATTTCAGCACAGATCTCTTCTTCAGTCATCCATTGTTTTGTGAGAAGGTCGTAGGCTCTTTTGAAATTTGAGTTGTTGAAAGTAACAATGAGCGGAACTAATTCGAGTGGATCATTAACAATCCGATTATGCCCTGTCAAAGTAAAAACCCATGTAATATTAAGCGTATAAAACAATAAAGATTCTCTAGACTACAGTTATGCGAATCAGAGGGCAAATATCTATAAAAGGCATCGTTCAGGGAGTCGGATTCCGTCCTTTTGTCTTTAAAACAGCTCATGAACTTGGGATACAGGGCACAGTACGCAACCTCGGCAGTGAAGTGCTGGTACTTGCACAGGGAACCAATTTTGAAACATTTGTGCACTGCCTCTCTCAGGGCACCCCCCTCTCACGCATTGACTCGGTCACGGTAACCGACTCAGACGAACCGGTTCCGGCAGGATTTGTAATCCTTATGAGTGCTGAAGGTTCACTATCCGGCTTTATTCCGGCAGATGTCGCCACCTGTGACGATTGCATCAGGGACATTTTCACCCCCGGCGGCAGGTATGAAGGGTACTGGGCCACCTCCTGCGTGAACTGCGGCCCACGTTACAGTATCATCTGCGGGCTGCCCTACGACCGGGAACGTACACGAATGGACGAATTCCCCATGTGCGGCGCATGTGAAGACGAGTACACCGACCCCGCATCCCGGCGCCACCATGCACAGACAATTGCCTGCGCCACCTGCGGGCCAAAACTTTCTCTTTTGCGCACCGACGGCACCTCTGTCCCGGGCGACCCCCTGCATACCGCAGCATCCCTTCTGGACAACGGTGCTGTCGTTGCCATCCGCGGCCTGGGTGGATTCCACATCGCCTGCACCGCAGAGGCGACCGGGCGCCTGAAGGGCACCCTTGGTCGGCCTGAGCAACCCCTTGCCGTGATGGCAACCAAAGAGGAGATCGAACGGGTGGCCATCATATCAGAGACAGAGAGAAAGTGTCTCACCGGCCCTTCCCACCCCATCGTTGTCCTGGTAAAAAAAGACAGGGAAGCCCTCAAAGGAATATCCAAACTGCATACTCTTGGGTGCATGCTCCCCTATACCGCCCTCCACCATCTCCTCTTCAGATACCTCAGTCAACCGATGCTTGTCATGACAAGTGCCAATCCTCCGGGATACCCGATGATCACCAATACCCACGAGGCATGTGAGAGACTCAAAGGGCACGTGGACTACATCCTCACCCACAACCGTGTCATCCAGAACCGATGCGATGATTCAGTGGTGCGCGATGGAAAAATACTCCGCCTCTCAAGGGGTCTTGCTCCGAAACGGGAGAGGCGGGACCTTGGCAATGCCTGTATCCTTGGCATTGGCCCGGAACTCAATGCAAACATCTCCATCTATAAAGAAGGCTACTGCATCACCTCACCCCACGTGGGCAACGTACGCAACCCGGCGACACTTGCCTACCTGCAGGAGACGGTGGAACGGACAGCATGCCTGCTGGGTGCAAAATACGATGTGATAGCCCATGACCTGCACCCGCAGTTCCTCTCCACACGCTATGCCCACGAACTCGCAGAGGAAACAGGAGCTACCCTGATGCCGGTGCAGCACCACAAGGCACACATCGCCGCGGCCACCACCAGCCCATGCATCGGCATTGCAATCGACGGAGTCGGCTATGGTGAGGACGGAACAGTCTGGGGAGGTGAGATTTTTGCCGGTGCAGTGCCGGACCTCACCCGCGTTGGTCACCTTGAACCGGTGATGATGCCAGGGGGAGATCTCGCCACCCGCTATCCTGAGAGGATGCTCTATGGTATTCTCCCTAAAGAAGAAACAGCAGCACTTCTCAGAGCCCGTGGATGGGATGCCACTGCCCTCGGTGTGCTGGAGAAACAGGTGGAGCGACGGTTCAATGTCACCATCACCTCCAGCACAGGCCGAATACTGGATGCAGCGGCAGCACTCCTCGGCGTCTGTCGGGAACGCACCTTCGATGGAGAACCCGCACAGGTACTGGAAACCACGGCAGTTACGGGCACTCCTACCCTTTGGGACCGCGAATTCACCCAGGAAAACGAACGGACCATTCTTTCAACATCATCTCTTCTCAGAGAGGCATTTTCCCGGATGAAAAATGAACGACCAGCAGACATCGCCGCATCCTTCCAGCAGACCCTTGCCACAGGTATTGCTGAGATCGCAGTCATGGCTGCAGAAGAGAAGGGGTATAAAAAAGTTGCCCTTTCGGGCGGTGTGGCATACAACCATGCAATAGAATCCACCATCCGCAAAACCATTGTTGCATCAGGCAATGAGTACATCCTCAATACAAACTATCCCCTTGGGGACGGGTGTATCTCATATGGACAGTGTGTCTGGGCAGGTACTACCCTGAAACAGGTCAGAAAATAAGGGAGAAACTGGGTTTGCGTATTTATTTATTATTGGGTTCAAGCACAGAATCAAGAACTTCACGAAGATTTGCGGAACGATAGGGTTTTTTCAGTATACCTGAAAATCCCTGCCCGTATAGATCATCATAGCTCATCTCTGACACCAGTCCACTGGTGACAATGGCGCACACACCGGGGTCAATAGCCTTCATCTTCTTAATTGCCTCCGTTGCCCCCATGCCATCAGGGACGGTAATATCCATAATCACTGCATCATACGGATTCCCTACAAGGAATGCCCTGCGATATTCTTCGACAGCAGTTTCGCCGTCCGGAGTTGCCATCGGACTGTATCCCATCTTTTCAAGGAGAATACAGGTAATTGTTCGGATATTATCCTCATCATCCATTACGAGGATTTTTCCGGGTGTATCTATCATCTAATTTTCTCCCCCCATTCTACTGACCCGGCATTTTTGTGGAACAACCTGCCGTCAACAATGCATGCAACCCGACATGCTCTATTGCATATCAGATACGTTTACAAAATATGCATATCAAATGTATAAATGTATCTGCCACGCCCGCCTGCAAAAGATGATTCAATTGAAAAAGCCCTACCACGACACCCCTCACCATATCCAATAGGATTCACGTGAATTATTCAATATGCCCCGAATATCCTATACCAAAAACCAGAGAAGAACTGCCACTCCAAGAAGAATCATAACACATCCTCCCGCCCGCCGGAGTAACTGCCGGCAATCCAGCCGCATCAGATTCATTCGTTCCGGAGATAAGCCTGCGGCAGCAGCAATGATGATCGTAAGGAGCGGCAAAACAAACATCAGATTATATAAAGCAAGGAGCCCTGATGCGGCCCAAACGTCCGAACCGGAGAGCATTGCAAGGATCGCAAGATAGACACCTCCGGTGCAGGGCAGTTCAATAAGGGCGACCGCGATACCCACAAGAAACGCAGAAATTATTCCCCCACGCAATGCAACCTTCCGAACAGATGCAAGTCGGGAGGCAGAAATACGAAAATGAGCCGCCCCATCCCGTCGGAATGAATCCACAACCATCACCACCCCGAGGAGAATGGCAATGACCCCTGCCGCACAGGAAAAATACCACGAGAGCCCCGTTACACGGACTACCGTGAGAAGACCAAAACCGGAGATGAAGTACATCAGATAGATGCCAGCCACATAGGCGACCCCAAACCGGAGCATCTGCCTCCTCCCCCCTGCACCCATAAGAGTGACCAGAAGAAATATGAGAACCGCTACCGCACAGGGATTAATCCCATCGATGAGACCTGCGGTGATGACCAGACCCAACGGCGGGAGAGGAGGAGCAGGCGACACGGAAATATTTGCCGCCGGAATGGGAACCGAATTCTGCCCAGAATCCATGGCAGCCACATCTGAAGTCACCGAATCGTTCGTCATGACAGGCCCTGAGACCAGAGATACAAGATAGAGTGGCAGATCTGTTGAAATTGCACCATACCCCTCAAAGAACGTACCATCACTCAGAAAGGCTGTTGGATAACGTGGATACAGGTTGCCATACGCCTTGCCGAACGAGAAGAAGAGGGACTCATTTTCTGAACTGTTCAGGACAGCATACTGCACAAAGGTGACCGAAGGATACTCTGCTGCGAGGCCATCGATGACCGGCAGTGCCTTCTTGCAGGCAATACAGTGCTCACTATAAAAAAATGAGACCGTCAGATTTTCAATGCAGGAATATTCAGACGGAATATATTCTGAACCAGAATACCCAGAAGAAGCATTGCTACCCACAGGGACAGCACTGCAGGCACCCGGAAGGAGGTATGCAGAGAGAAGAACCAAAATAATGATGGATGGAAGAAGGAACCGACGGCCACACCTGCCGCCACTACCATCACTCCGTCCCATAGTATGCCGTTGTGCCATACAGGAAATAAGCATAACGATGGAGTCAGGATTAATCGGATTCAGTCCACCCGCTCGTCATCCGATTCAGCCCACATCGGATCAACAATTGCGAGAAATTCCAGACGGCTCGCACCGGCATTTGCAATGTACTGCACCGCACCGGCCGGAATATAAACCACCTGACCGGCGTGCACCTCTTCTGCCTCATCACCGATATGCATCACACCGATGCCAGAGAGGATGTAATACACCTCACAGGATTCCACAAGACGATGTGGATGGGAGACTTCCCCCGGCTCCAGATATGCATGAGCAAGACTAAAACGACAAGCAACCGCACCGGAGAAATGAGAGGGGTGCAGTATTTCACGGAGATGAGTCCCGTCCCGGGCATCACCAACCGGACAGACACCAAGATCGCGGATGATCACCGGTGCGACCCCTTTGGCACAAAGGCACCTTCGACAAGAGACCGGTCAATCACATCCGGCACCATACCTGTTGTTGCATATCGATACATAATAGCGACAAAGATGCCCTGCAGAGCGCCATAGAGAACTGCTGAAACAACCAAAAGAAGCAGAGAAACTCCAACAATCACGACACCAATTTCAAACAACCCTACGATAATAACAATAATACCTCCCAAAAGAAGCACAAATGCAGGAATTAAGATAAGCCCCAGAGATGCCGAGCCGATAACAGTTTCACCCCATGTTTTCTTAAAGAGAGACCACGACCGTTCAATCGCAGCAAATCCACCAACATCATCCACCAGAATCACCGGAATTACAAAGAACGTTGCAAGTGACCAGGCCGCTCCGAGAAGGGCTGATGCGAGCGATACGAGGAAGTTGTCCCCGTCACCACGGATGAGGCGCAGAATGAGCCCAACGGTTGCTGCAATCAGTGTCCATGACAGAATTTTTCCGATGCGGGCAGATGCTGCATGGATACCATCCATAAAGGTTGGATCCCTGCCATCCAGTCGCATCAGGGCACAGCTGACAAGAGCTGTGTTGAAGTAAATAACGATGAAGTAACTCACAACGTAGAAGAGAAACAGGAGAACATACAGAAGAATCGAACCACCCGAGTATGTTTCAGCAAGAAGTCCTGAGAAAAAGAGTGGCAACAAAAACGTCGCCACCACCAGCAGAGTGACTACACCCGAGAGAATTGGAAAAAGAAGCATCTCCCGATCTTTTTTAAGTATGCCAAAAGTTTCTTTGAATAACTGAAACCCACGGCTGATACGTGACATAAATATCCATCAGACACGATTGCATAAATGAGTCACGATTTGTGCAGGATTATGCCTAAGAACGGAAACAAACGGGAAAAACAGAGTCGGAAATAGTTACTGAATGAAAAAGAAAAAAAGGATTAGCCAAAGAGAGCGCCGAGGCCAGCCATGCCGCCCTCTTCGTCCTCTGCTTCCTCTTCCACTACTTCTTCTTCAACTGCTGCTGCTGCAGCTGCTGCAGGTGCTGCTGCAACTGCTACTGGTGCTGCTGCTGCCTTTGCGACAGCTTCCTCAATGTCGACACCATCAAGTGCTGCGATGAGTGCCTTTACACGGGAGTCCTCAACTTCAATTCCTGCTGCTGCCAGAACTGCGCTGACTGCTTCCTCAGTTACGTCTTTTCCTGCGTTGTGCAGAACAAGTGCTGCGTAGATGTATTCCATTTATATTTACCTCAAATGTTTGATATTATTCAGTCATCCCTTTCAGGGCTTTTGCCTGAAGTGATGCACGTCCGATAATCAGTTCAACAATGTCGCTCGTGTATATTGCGGCCTCAACACCCAGACTGCGAGCTTCGCCTGCAGCCTTTGTAATGATAGGCACAATCGTCTGTGCAGTCGGATAGGCTGCGAATACAGCAAGATTGAATGCCTGCTGGGCTGCCAGAACCACATTGTTGTAATATTCAGTCTCATCGATTGCCAGCGTGGACGGCTCAAAGAATGTGCCATCGTAGAAGGCTACCTGAAGGCTCAGACCAACGTCAATTGGGCGGATATCAAGCTTAGACAGAACTTCGGCCTGCTTTGCATTGATCTCTTCGCCCGCTTTGACAAAGACCTTTCTCTCGCGGATAACAACCTTTCCACCTTCAATTGCGGCAGGAAGACCTGCCTGCTGGAATGTTCCAACGATGGGGCCCGGCTTAAAGCTGGTGGGACCCTTCTCAACGACAATGTCCTCAGGCGCAATATCGCCGGGGCGTGCTGCCATCTTGGTCATCGTCTGCTGGAGCTTCCTGTACAACTGAAATGGATTGTCGTTTGTGTAGATTAGTGCACTGTGTCCGTCAATGTATGAGGTGATGCCATCAATTGGCGCACCCATAGCTGTAAAGGCGTGCTCAACGAGAGTGTTTCGCGTCATATGCAGGACGGCCTTCCCCTGAAGGTCACGCCGCATCTCCTGCATCTGTTTTGCAGGAATACCATGCAGGTCAACAAGACCTGTAAGTGCGTATTCCCCTGAATACGAAACAATCTGCTCGACTTCATCCTGTTTCCACTGTGGCAGATTCGTCGTATATAATGCCATTATATAATCCTCACTGCCGGACCCATGGATGTCTTTACATACACTGACCGGATATTCATTGCACCACTATCAAGTGATCCCTCAACCCTGTGCATTACCGCTTCGATGTTATCTGCAAGCGCATCTGCGTCCATACCAGCACTACCAACCTTCACGTGGAAAGTGGTCTTGTCCTTTGAACGGAACTTAACAGATTTGCGCAGACGTTCGACCGTAGGGCCGACATCCATCGTTGGCGGAACAGGGGTGGGCATCTTCCCGCGGGGACCGAGACGCGTACCGAGCCAGCGACCGACAAGCGGCATGACAGCGGGTTCTGCGAGGAAAAACCGATATTGGTCCGCAAATAAGCGGGCTTCACGGGGTTCTCCTCCCAGACGCTCGATCTCTTCAGGTCCGATGATGAGGTCTACACCTGCAGCTTTCGCCTGAGTGGTGATATCTCCTTTCCCAAGAACACAGATCTTTTGTGGCTGTCCTGTGCCCTGTGGAAGAATCATCGTCTCATCAATACGGTTTTTTGGCTGCGACATGTCGATATTCCGGAGATTCACTGAAATTTCAATGCTCTCCTGGAACTTTCGCTCAGGTGCTGCCTCCATTGCCGCTTTCACGGCATCCAGAATCTGGACCCTATTAACCATTCATTTTCTCCATAGTTCAACGACCCGAAATACGGATCTTCTATAGGTTTTCATAGTCTATTCACTGAGAATGCTGTCGTATTCGCCTGCATTGATCTTTGGGAAGATCTCCTTTGGATCCATCCCTTCGACCGTGACACCGACACTCACACACGTCCCGATAACCTCTTTTACGCGGTTTTTCAGATCGTATGAGATCATGTCATCTGCCTTCATACGGGCAATGCGAACAGCAGCCTCGAGCGGAAGATCTCCTACCTTCTGGACATTGGGTTCTCCTGAACCCTTCGTCAGACCGACCTCTTTCATGATGAGGGCAGTGGTGGGAGGAACACCCACGGAAACAGTGAAGTTCTTCTTGTCGTCGACAGTAACGATTACAGGAACCTGCATACCGTTAAACTCAGACGTCTTGGCGTTGATTTCATCAACAACCGCCTTCACATTGATTCCGAGAGGTCCCAGGGCAGGCCCTAATGGAGGGCCAGCCGTTGCCTTTCCGCCGGGTACCAATACCTCGACTACTTCTCCCATTGTAATATCACCAAACCTCAGTGCCACCTGTAGACAGGTAACACTTGGCGTGGGTCATTACAGGTCTGCATACTACCACTTAAAACTACGGGCATTCGAAAAAAATGGAAAGAAATTAATCTTCGTGTGCTTTCTCAATGACGCGGACATTATCACCGCGTACCGTAATGGGAATGGGCACCATCGATTCATACAATTCGAGAGTAACCTCTTCTTTTCCTGCATCAACACGCTTGACAACAGCTTTTTCACCCTTGAAAGGACCTGCAATAAGCTCAACAATTGTGCCCTCTTCGATACCACTCACTGCCGGTTTCGGCTCAAGGAAATGCTCAACTTCAGCGAAATCTGTCTCACCCCTCACCACTGCACGCGCATTGGGAACAAGGCGGACCAGCTGCTCCATCCGGGCGTACTCATCCGGAGTCTCGATGAAGACATATCCACGCACCTCATCCGGGGCCATAATCGCAGTGATAACAAATTCATCATGATCCTCAAGGACCTTGACGATATCATCTACGACTTTTCGCTCTTTGTTGGCCGTCGTCTTGAGCGCGTAAATCTTGTTTCCGAACTCACTCGCCATAGTCATCACAGGGTAGCAAATGCCATTAGTTCATATACAATAAATCCAACCAGTCCGATTAACAGGATACCCATCGCGGCAACGATTGCGATTTTATTAAATTCATCACGGGTGGGTGTCCGGGCAAGTTTCAGGACACGCCAGTATTTCTTGAATATTTCTTCATTTACCGTTTTTAGATCAGCCATTTTTATTGTCACCTGAGGAAATCGATATCAAATTCTGTAGTGGATCTCTTTGAAGAGAACATCTCACTACGTCCATATATCTGGGGAGAATTCACGCCTGTTACGACAAGCATCGTGCGCATTTTACCCTGCATATCAGGGTCAATCTGAGCACCCCATATGATCCGTGCTTCCGGATCGATGCGCTCATAGACCTCCTGAATCACACTTTCTGCCTCAGACATTGTCATATCGGGGCCGCCAACCACATTCACGAGGGCAGCAGACGCACCGGAGATATCAACATCGAGCAGAGGGGAACGCAGTGCCTTCTTTACCGAGTCAATTGCTTTGTCTTCGCTGTCGCTCTCACCCATACCGATCATCGCAACACCGCCACGTTCCATGACAGTTCGCACATCGGCAAAGTCAAGGTTCACCAGACCGGGCTGAGTAATCAGCTCGGTGATGCCTTTTACTGCACGCATTAAGACTTCGTCAGAGACCTTAAAGGCTGCGTGCAAAGGCAGGCGCGGCACGACCTCAAGGAGTCGGTCGTTTGGTACGACAATGACGGTATCTGCAACGTCACGCAGACGTTCGAGTCCTGCCTCGGCGTTTTCCATCCGGATAGCACCCTCTACAGTGAAGGGAAGGGTAACGACAGCAATTGTAAGCGCACCCGTCTCTCGTGCGGCTTTTGCAATTACCGGTGCGGAACCGGTGCCGGTGCCCCCGCCAAGACCTGCGGTGATGAATACCATATCGCATTCACCCACAGACTTGTTGATCTCCTCAATGGTCTCGATGGCAGCTTCTTCTCCAACCTGTGGGACTGAACCGGCACCAAGACCACGGGTGCGCTTCCGGCCAATGAGGATTCTGGTATCTGCCTTCGTCCGGATCAGGTGCTGGGCATCGGTATTCAATGCAATAAGGTTTGCACCATGGATGCCCTCTTCTGACATCCGCGTCATTGTGTTCGATCCGCCGCCACCACACCCGATGACCGCGATCCGCGTCTGAAGTTCTTTAAGGATCTCCTCAAGCTCCAGATCACGTTCGTTGGACGCGTCAACGATATATCCGGACTCCTCATTTGTCCGTTTAATTGCCTCTTCTACGATTGATCTCATAGGTAGTTCTCCAATCCCGGGACGTGGATCACCCGCTCAGTCCTGACAGAGACCATATCCGGCGAAATTATTGTGCCGTCAATCTCGATCTCCTGTCCTGCCGCCAGCCTGCCGAAAAGTGGTCCTTTCGGAACCCCCAGATTGCATGCTTTTTCCGGGTCGAAACTCACCTTTCGTATGATGATGTCATCATCGCTGACGTGGGCAGATCCATCGCTGGTTAAGATTTTGACACACGATGATATTAAAAGATGCAGTATTTGTGATTCATACCTCTCATATGTGAGGACAAACGGCAAAGGTGCGCCCTCCAAAGATAACACTAATACAGCAGGAATTCCCAAAACAGAACGCAAATATTTCTTTTCATCACATTTTAGTGCTTCCCGAAGGAGAATGACAGGAATATGGACAAAAACGGGATCGCCGTCCCCGGAGATATCCATTACTCTTAGAGAAGCGCCAGGCACTTCTCCCTGTGCCATTTCCCGCATTCGGAGGAATACCGGAAGAGAAAGAGCCCCAATCATCCGCAGTTCACTCTCAGAAACCCGGGGTATGCCACATTCCCGGAGAAGAACGGATATTTTATTCAGAGTGTCCTTTGGGAGGGCTTTCCTGTCAATATAAGCTGCAACAGCCCCGGTCATCGCCGCCATCTGTTGGATCATTGAAGCATCCAAACCAGCTACTTCCCGCGTATGGGCAATATGTCCCCACGCCGCCCGGCCCGCAAGTGCGATATCAGTCTCACGTGCAGCATAGTGATTGCCCCCGAATCCAATGAGAGAAATAACATCGCCGGGCCCTTCTGTGAGAACACTCACAAGAGCATCTGCAACCGCTGCTCCACAGAGAGGGTCAGTCCATTCAGCCTCAGTACTTCCGATTTCAATGAAAAAAGACGGAGTCAAAAGCCCGGTCGGTCCGTGGTGTGTGACCTCATAGGAAACACGAAATCCCTCGGGAGCACGGGGGGCAAGGGCACATAATGCCGCATGCATCCATGCAGGGGCAGCACGGGAGAGAGTACGGGATTCACCACCAAGCGCTGCATCGCCATAATTACCGGTGACATGAACCGTCAGGGCAGGTACCGGATTTTGAGAGGTATGCCGGGAGAGAAATATGATCATATCTGCTGCCGCCCGTTCATCCAGGTTTTCTTCATAGATGAGTCGCCCCGGCGCGGTCATAAACCGGAGAGTGTGCCCCGCCCAGGTGCACACCTCACCATCACGCCCTTCTGCACCGACGCGGGGGGCTAGATGGGCTGCGATATTGATGCCCGCCGGGTCGATTGACGAATGGATGAGAGCTATGTTCATCGGCACTCCCCCCTTTCTACTGCATATCCTGCAATAGTGCCTTTCCCGGCCCCCGCGGCACGAACAGCGCGGATTACTGCCTCTTTTGCACATCCACAGGAGACCACACCGGGAATCTCCCATGTGTGGATGCCATAGACCGGCCGCCCCAGTTTCAGGGCTATTGCAATCTCTGAAAGGGTGCCATATGCACCCCCCACCGCGATAACACCCCCGGCTGCAGAGACCACCACAGCATTCCGGGCAATTCCCAGGCCGGTTGGGATGGTAACCGTGCAAAACGGATTTGCTTCACACACATCCCCGGGAAGAATACCTACAGTAACACCGCCGGCACCCACAGCACCCCGGCAGGCGGCTTCCATTACTCCGCCCCGGCCACCACAGATAAGCGTGGCCCCTGCCCTGGCAATCAGTCTCCCCGTATCTTCTGCTACACGTCCTGTCTCATCATCGCAGGATGCAGCACCTATGACTGCAATCTGAAGGGGGGGCATCTCATCCATTCTCTCATCATCACCTGTATATATCGTACACATGTAATCCCACACAAATACCTATCTTTCTGCAGATACAAAATCTCTGGACATATATCCAGAGGAATTATTGTATGAGAGAGGTCACTAGCAGTTTTAATGCAGAGGAGGTGGAGGCCGCAGTCCGCTCCTTCTGGGATACCGACAATATTTACGCACAGGTCAAGGAACAACATGCAGGAAGCCCTCCCTGGTTTTTTGTGGACGGGCCCCCTTACACAACCGGCCACATCCATCTCGGCACCGCATGGAATAAAATACTCAAGGATTCAATTCTGCGGTTCCGACGCATGCAGGGCTTTGACGTCATCGATCGGGCAGGCTATGACATGCACGGCCTCCCCATCGAGGTAAGAGTAGAACAGGAACTCGGTTTCTCTTCCAAAAAGGACATCGAGACCTATGGGATTGACAAATTCATTGAGAACTGCAAGGACTTTGCCATCACCCACAAGGAAATTATGTCTGATCAGTTCCGTGATCTCGGCATCTGGATGGACTTTGACAATCCCTATCAGACCATCACTCCTGATTACGTTGAGGCAGCATGGTGGACGCTGAAGCGTGCAGAGGAGAAGGGACTTCTTGAACGTGGATACCGTGTTGTCAACATTTGTCCCCGCTGTGAAACAGCAATTGCCGACTCTGAAGTGGAGTACTGGGATGAGACAGACCCGTCCATCTTTGTGAAGTTCCCGGTTCAGGACAGGGAAAACGAATTTTTCGTCATCTGGACCACCACCCCGTGGACGCTTCCTGCCAATGTGGCAGTGGCCGTGCGCGATGACTTTACCTATGCCCGCGTTCAGGCAGTCAAAGACGGCAAAGAAGAGATTCTCTGGATCGGTGAACCACTTGTGGAAGAAGTGCTCAGGAAAGGCCGGTATCAGGATTTCACCATCCTTGAAACCGTCACCGGCGATGCACTCATCGGCATGCACTACCGTTCACCGCTGGAGGAGCAGGTGCCTATCCAGAAGAATGTAGAGCACCGGGTTGTCTATGCCGACTTTGTCACAATGGAGAACACCGGCCTCGTGCACATGGCACCGGGCCATGGATGGGATGATTCACTCGTGGGTCAGAAGGAAGGGCTCGAGAGCCTCTGTCCGGTGGACAACGCCGGCATCTATACCGCCAATGCCGGTATCTTTGCGGGTAAATTTGTGAAGGACGCCGACCCGGATGTGATGGATGCCCTCGGAGACTATCTCCTTGCAAAGAAGAAAATTACCCACCGCTATGGGCACTGCTGGCGCTGCAAGACCCCTATCATCATGATATCAACAGAACAGTGGTTCATTGCTATCCCAAAGATAAAAGACCAGATGCTCGCTGAGATCGCCCGGGTAGAATGGCAGCCAGAATGGGCCGGTTCAGCACGGTTCCACGACTTTGTGGCGGGCGCCCGTGACTGGTGCATCTCACGCCAGCGCTACTGGGGCATCCCCATTCCTGTCTGGGAGTGCGACGCGTGCGATGCCCGAAAGGTCTTCGGCACGGTTGCAGAACTCAACGAGGCCGCCGGGACAAATCTCACTGACCCACACCGCCCGTATGTAGACGATGTGACCATCCCCTGCACCTGTGGTGGAACGATGCGACGGGTCACAGACATCTTTGATGTCTGGTTTGATTCGGCAATGGCTTCATGGGCCACCCTCGGATTCCCCCGGAAGACGGCTGAGTTCGAACGTCTCTGGCCTGCGGCGTTCATCACCGAAGGGCAGGACCAGACACGCGGCTGGTTCTACTCCCAGCTGGGCGCCTCGGTGATTGCCTTTGACCAGGCACCCTACAACAAGGTCCTCATGCACGGCTTTGCGCTGGACGCAGATGGCCGCAAGATGAGCAAATCTGTTGGTAACGTGGTCACACCAGAGGAAGTGGTGGAAAAGGTCGGAGTGGACGTCCTCCGCCTCTATCTGCTCTCCGCAAGCGCACCGTGGGACGACCTGAAGTTTAACTGGGAAGGTATCAAGACCACTAACAGAACCATCAACATCCTCTGGAATGTCTACCGCTTCCCGTTGCCATACATGATTCTTGACGCATTTTCACCGGAGACGGCTGCAGATGGCACATGGGACGGAGAATATATCCGGGCACATCTCTCTGAGATGCCGGAAGAGGACCGCTGGATCATCTCACGCGTCAACACCCTTACCGCACAGGTCGGAAAGGATATCGATAACGGAATGCTCCACAAGGCCACCCGCGCCTGCCTCACCTGCATCTTAGAAGATGTCTCCCGCTGGTATGTCCAGCTTGTCCGGCCACGAATGTGGCTGGAAGAAGATGCAACGGAGAAGCGTGAAGCATACGAGACGATGTACTACGTCATGCGGCGCATCTGCTCGGCTCTAGCACCGTTTGCACCACATATCACCGAGAATATCTATGCCAACCTTCGCACAGAGAAAGACCCGATGAGCATTCACATGCTGCCATGGTTTGCAGGCGATGAAACACTCATCGACACCGTCCTTGAAACAGATATGGACGTCATCCGTTCCTTTGACGAGGCAGTAGCAACCGCCCGGCAGGAAGGCGGCCGCAAACTCCGCTGGCCAATCGGAGAGACCTTTGTCCTTACAGACAGCGATGCTGTGGAAAACGCCATCACACAGATGGATGACCTTGCCCGCCAGCGGGCCAACAGCCAGGCCATCACCATTGTCCGCGGTGCATGGGACCGGATGGGATGCTCCGCAGAACCAGTGATGAGGGGTATTGGCCCTGAATTTGGCAAAGACGGTCCAAAAGTGAAGGCAGCAATAGAAGCGGCCGACGCCGCAACCCTGAAGAGAGCGATCGTTGCTGAAGGTGAGGTTTCAGTGGGTGGTTTTACCATCACAGAAAAGCACATCACCTTCTCAGAAAAGATGCCGGATAATATCTTTGCAGCAGAGATGGCAGAAGCCACCGTCTGCGTGGACATCTCCCTCACCCCGGAATTGGAGGGTATTGGATTTTCCCGCGAAGTCGTGCGGAGAATTCAGGAGATGAGACGCCAGCTTGACCTGAATGTCGAAGACTTCATCACAGCAGATGTTGCCATCACAGACACCCGTGTGCGGGGCCTTCTTGCAGGCACCCACGAAGATAATATTGCCGGAGAAGTCAGGGCCACAGCACTTTCCATCACCCCTGCAGCAGGGGAGACCAGAGAAGACGGCCTGACAACAGAATGGGATGTGGAAGGAGTAACAATTTCCATCCACATTCAGAAAAACGAACAGTAAATCGCCAGGTTTCGTATGTTCATATGAGAAATCACATTGTGATTTCCAAAATGAACTATTTTTTTAAAAAAACTCTTCCCGAATCAGTATGAGTGAATATCCTGATAATTCACCTTTGTTTGAGAACGGAAACACACCTTCATTATTCACATATTTTACCAAAAATACGGTAAAAACAAGGGGAGTAAAATTCCTTTTTGACAGGCACATACCACTCAGAAATCCCTATACAATTTCTGATCCGGGTGAAATATCCCATGAATGCAGGATTATCTGAACAAAACAAAGAGCAGGTGGGATGCTGGCCCACCCCCGTGACCTATCTCATCTGATGGGGTGAGTCTTGCAGGGAGGAGCACCCCCTCCCTTGCTTTTCGATTCAGTTGAATGAATGCCCACAGAAAACAGCGAAAAGCCTTTTTTTGAGTCACACATTCATCTCAAACAAGAGAGAGATGTGAGCGCAGCCAGGCATCCCCTTCGGGTTCACCAAAGAGTGGAAGAGCATCATCCTGCACAACTACCCGGCGGGTTGTGGTGACCTTCTCATCAGTGACCGGATTATACCCCTCTTTTATGATTTCTGTGCGATAACAGGCAATGCCGCGCCGTTCCCAGGCAGGGGTTTTTGCAAGATTGATACCGCGTCCAAACATCATCTCGTGCATTCCGGGGCCCTTCATCCCCCGAAGGACACGCGCAGCCTGTACTGCCGTCATTCCTTCATCAATGAGTGCATGCTGACAGTAACCATTGATGTGATTGCGCCATGCTTCCCGCTGACGCATTGCCATGTAGGCAATGGTCGCCGGGACGTCTGCAACAATGACCCGCGAGTCAAACGCCACCGGTGTATCCAGACGAAGGGCGAGCGTGAGAGCACTTGCTGCATATGAGGCGCAGACCGAATCAATTTTTTCCACCCTTCCGTTGAACGGCACACGGGGAAAGAAGAGGGAGATCTCGTCAGAGAAGGTGTAGGCGAACGATGGTTCAAGGCCGGATGACGAGAGCAACTGCTCGGATACCACCGCCATGGCGTCTGAAAACCTCCGATCATAGGGCTTTTCAAACCCCATATCACGAGTAAAACGGTGAAAAGCCCGCCCATCAAGCCGGACGACAAATGGGGGGAAGATTGAAAGTTTGCTGAATATTTCCCGGTCCTGCATACTTGTCATCTCCGGGTTCTTCTGGATCAAGGAGCCCCCACCCACCCATCCGGAACCATCAGTCCTCAATAGTTTCAGACCGGGTCATTCCTGCAAGGTGACGAATAATAACAATGTCCCCAACAGCCCGGATTATGCGGTACGGGATCTTAACCCCCTTGAAATTCGTGAGTTCAAGCACTTCACGATTCACGTTCCCCAACGCAAGTGATTCCATCTTTTTTGTATCGACATTGATGATAACATCGTCCACATCACCCACGTAGACGGCGTTTTCGGTATACACCTTCATCCCGAACAATTCGGTTATTGCGCTCTTCATCGTAATCATTGGAAGATATAATCATTAAATATTAAAAATATAGTCCATTCATATGGACGGTTCTTTTGAAATCGGAAAACTGGCAGGTATTCCAATAAAGATTCACTATACCTTCTTTTTGATCATTCCGATCTTTGCCATCATCATCGGAACTCAGATTGAGTTGACCGTAAGCCTCGTAGAACAGGTATTCGGCCTCACAGAACCAATTGACACATCACTTATCACAGAGGGTTTCATGCCATATATCCTGGGCGTGCTGGTCTCATTCCTCCTCTTTGTGGGTGTATTTCTGCATGAAATGGCCCATTCGGTGGTCGCTCTCCACAAGGGCATGAAGGTCAGTTCTATCACCCTCTTCATCCTGGGAGGCGCTTCAGAAATTGAAACCGAGGTCTCACCCCGGCCGCGGGACGAGCTCCCTATGGCCATCGCAGGCCCACTGATGAGTCTTTTTATCGGACTTGTCTCTGAAGGAATCGCCTACGCAAGCCTCATTTCCATCCCGGACCCCGCAGTTGCAGGCCTCTTCTTCTACATCTTCGGGTATCTGGGCTTGCTCAATATCATCCTCTTCGCCTTCAATCTCCTGCCTGCATTCCCCATGGATGGAGGGCGGGTGCTCCGCGCCCTGCTTGCTATCTGGCTTCCGATTGAAAAGGCGACACGCATTGCAGCAGAAATCGGGAGGGTGGTTGCTATAATATTCGGCATTATCGGCCTGATTTCCTTTAACGTCATCCTCATCCTGATTGCCGTATTCATCTATCTCGGCGCCGGACAGGAAGTGACGATGATCCGGTATACACAGTTGCTTGCAGGCGTAACCGTCCGGGATGCAATGACCACACCAGTGACCACAGTGTCCCCGGAGATGCCGGTCACAGACGCAATGGATCTGATGTATTCCACCCGCCACCTCGGATTTCCGGTACTGGAACACGGCAACCTCGCAGGGATGGTCACTCTGCATGACATACAGACGGCCTCTGGTATCGACAGAGATGCCCTTCAGGTCCGCGACATCATGACACAGGAGGTCATCACCATCAAACCCGAAGATGACCTCTACGATGCCCTTAAAATCCTTGCACCCAACACCATCGGCCGGATACCCGTCGTCGAGAACGGAGAGGTGACAGGTATTGTCACCAGAACAGATATTCTCAAACTGATGGAGATACGGGAAGTGAGCGGCACCAAAACCGTCCAGAGTCTGCTTAAACCATAGGAGCAGTGCAGAAAAACAGTGCTCACACCCTTTTTTTCAGAACGTAAGATACGGGTCAAGCGGCGTCTCGCCGGCTATCTCCTGAAATGCGGCCAGAGACACAAACGGCCGTTTGGTGATGATGGACGCGGCCCGTTTCTTTCCAACTCCCGGAAGATACCGAAGTGCTGCTGCAGGCAGGGTATTGATATTGACCGGAACCGACATGGCAGTCAGCGACCGCCGCCCGTGATCACAGACGGCAGCATCAAGCACGGTTCCTTCAGAAATCTCTGCGGGTATGCCCGTAAGGATGGGATATGACCCCATCTGCCGTCCAAATGAAATTCTGCCGGATTCCTCAACAAAAATATCGCGCAGCAGTGTGCCTGCCGGAAATACCCGCTGCAGCATAGGGGTGTCAAACGTCTTGCGCACATGCTCACGGAAGGTGCGGAACCGGGCATCATGCTCACCAAGCGTATTATTTTCCCATGCCTTCGTGCCTTCAAAAGGCATCAGCTGGCGGATATTGACCCGGCGCACCAAAAGACCGGATGCAAGAAGTTCCTCAAGGAATGCCTCGTTTTTATCATACGTCTCTTCTGTCTCACCGGCAAGGCCGCAGACAAAGTTCAGGCCCGGAAGAAGATGGGGGATACCCCTGTCCCGGATGCCCCCTACTTCGTTTACGATGCGGATCGCGTCCATCATCATCGTGGAGTCTGCCTTGAGGTTATTTGCAGCGACCACAGCGGGATCTGCGGTCTCCATGCCGAAGGCGGCAACGTCCCCTGCTGTATGATAGCGGACGATAACAGAAAGAGCCTCCCGGGCAGCGTCCGGGTTGCGGGCAATGGTGCCGGGATTGACATTGTCGATGTGCAGAGTCCGGAGGTCGGGTGCTGCCTCCCGGATACCGGCGAAGAGTGACTCGAGTGCGGTTACATCAGGTGCAGGAAATTCCTTTTTTCCCTTCGTCCCGTAGGCAAGAATATCCGGCTGGCGTCCGAGGCGGAAGTGCACCGCCCCGTGGCTGGCAAGAGCAGCAATCTCAGCATGAACGTCTTCTGCCGGGCGATATTGTGGCAGACCGTAAAACGGTTCCGTGCAGAACGAACAGCCCCCGGTCACCGCCCGGGAACAACCACGGGCAGTCTCAATTTCACATATGAGCCACGGAAACCGGGGATGGTCAGAGATAATGCCACTCCCTGCAACAAGCCAGCGCGAAAAATCAGGATAGGAGAGGGTTCCCTCAGGGCTTCCACCGGCAAGAAGATGTGCAAGTGCTGCCGGAACGTCCCCTTCCAACAGGTGGTCAAACCCGGAGATGGCCTGCCGAACGGCGACAGAACCTCCACCCGGACTGTAACCGAAGGTGACCGGTCCCCCAAGAACGGTCACAGGACCATATAGCGTGGCCGCTACCTGCCGAATCTCGGTCAGGGTAGCAGGTGTGCCGGCAAAATAGGTACCTGGCACAGTGACCCCTGCAATCATCACCACAAGGGCTGCACGGTCAAGCAGTGTGAATAGGGATGAATCTACTCTCAGCTGATCGATGGTCAGGTAGCGGACATGATATCCGGCTTCGGTGCAGACGCCTGCCACCGCCCGTATATTCGGGGAGATGTAGGGCGAAACACCCAGACATGCCGGTTCATCGACATACCCATCAACAATCCAGGCTTCAGGCGGATCAGATATCATGGCCAATAAGGGCAAGCAAGTCCCGCGCCCAGATAAGTTTTCCCTGTTTCATCGGCGGAACCGACCGGTCGTCAAGATCGAATCCGGCAAACCGTACCTCTGCCGCCCCAAGGGCATCCGCTGCAAAAGCTGCCCGGTCACCATCAGTAAACCCGCCCCAGTTATGCACATGACCAAAAGGCCGTGTCTGGCAGGTTAGGACCAGTGGTCCCTCAAACCGTGGCACCCAGTTCCGGAGAAGCGCCATATTGTCCCCATGCCCGTGTACTACCATCACGCATCCCTCGCGGTTCATCTCAAAAAACGAGTCTTCAGCACCGTCCAGGTCAGTAAATACCACATCCGGCAGAATTCCTGCTTTGAAAAGAACATCGGCTGCGGCATCAGCTGCGAGGACGGTTCCCACAATGGAGCCTGTCTCACGAATCAGGGAGGGAGCATTACCACATACGGTGACAACCTCTCCTTTGATGCGTTTCGCAAGCAGCACGGAATCATCAACACACGAAAGAGTGGAAAGCAGACGGGCCGCCTCCTCATCCCCCTCCCGTTCAAAGCCGAACGTTTCGCAGATAGCGGTGTAGTGAGGTTCCCAGTCCTCAAACTTCATTCGGTTCCTCTTCCTCTACACCGACAATCTCCATGAAACGGTGAAGAATAGGATCGATGATGAGATCCAGCAGGACATCCTTGTTGCGCGCCATCGTAAAGACGCTCAGGGGAATATTGGCAGCACCCATACCGGAATGCCCGCCTGCCTCACCGATCTCACCAAAGGCTTCCTCCATCGCCTGTCCAATATTAAGGCGCAGGTCCTTATTGCGGGATGAAAAGGAGATCAGCTGATCGGTGATGCCATAAACCACTGCGGTGTTGACACCTTCCAGCTGAATGAGCATATCTGCGGCCTGTGGTATGGCGTCACGGTTGCGCACATAGCCAACATTGGAGAAGAGATAACCGGAAACAATCTTCCGGTTCCGTATTGCTGCACCCATCACCTCAAGTGTCTCCTGCGAGACCGACTGAGAGGTGATCTTCGCCAGAAGTTCATTATCCGTCAGGGGCAGAAGGAAGGCAGAAAGAGTGAGGTCAAGAGGAGAGGTATTGCGGCGGAAACCACGCGTATCGGCCATTATTCCGTAAAAAAGGGCAGTTGCGACGTTTTTATCCACCAGAACATGCAGTTCCTGCATATACTGGGTCATCATACTCGCTGTCGCACCCATATCCGGCCGGCGGTCGAGGAAATCGTATCCGTTTTTTACATCATCGTTTGGATGATGATCGATGACAATATTGATCCGGTCATCTTTTGCAAGTGCATTGTTGATTCCCGGGCCCGGTGAATCGACAATGGCGAGATAATTGCATTCTCCAAGTGCTTCCGGGGAGATACGGTCCATCCGGATATCCAGCAGATTCACAAATGCACGGTTCTCCTGATGGCCAATCTTCCCATCATAAAGAATCCGGCATTCGAGATTTCCTTTGGATGCCGCCTTTCCAAGAGCACAGAGTGCCATTGCACTGGAGATAGTATCAGGATCCGGATTTGTATGCGTCACAATACCCAGTGTGCCCCGCCAGGAGGCGAGCAGTTCAAAGAGTTTATGCGCCTGCCGCGAAGACTGAAGTTTGCGTGCATGGTGCACAGCTTTTTTGGCAAATACCTCCTGCGGGTGAAGCACCACGTCGGCGCCCACCGCATCATAGATATCTTTCCCTCCGGAATCTACCGCACGTGCGATGATGTAGGCCGCAGGATTTACCTCTTTTATCGTCCGCACCGCTGAGAGATTTGCCTTTTGCTCACTGGATAGGACAAATGCAACTTTTGGAACCGGAATGTCTTTCAGCATATCCTTGTCGCTGATATCCCTGCAGAACGCCTCATATTTCTGGTCACGGAGATCCTGCACCTTCTTCTCATCCTGATCAATGATGATGATATCATCAGTCTCCTTGAGAAGTTCGTATAGCACATTGTACCCGATACTGCCGCACCCGAGTATCAGGTAATCCACCGATGACGCCAACTGAGATCCATTAGGAAGATTCTCCGGCATGATACCACAAGTTTCTGTTTTTATAAGAATAATAAGGATAGCCGAAAAGTATATCGTGATGAACTTACAACATTAGCTGTTCACTTTACAGGGGCCAGTAGCTTAGTCAGGAAGAGCGCCGGACTCTTAATCCGGCGGTCAGGGGTTCAAATCCCTTCTGGCCCGCTAACGATTTCTTTTGTTGTTTTAACTGATTATTGAAGATTATCAATATTCAGACATCTGGATTATTTCTGCGTGGTCCAAGTCTCAATGCAAAAGAGAGGGCATACAAATTCACTTTCCAATCATGAGAAGCATCTCCTCAAGACTGGGATAGCGCGATTCAATCCCCCGGAGAGTCCCCCCTGCAGAGGCAACAGCCGCAGTCACGGAATTGAGGTCATCCATACTCTCAGCAATGACCACATACTCCCCGCTTTCCTCTTCAAAACTGAGCGAATGGGGCAGGGCAGAAGGATCTGCTGTGACAAAACGAATATGGTAAGATAGGGAACCAAACTGTTCTCTAAGCTCATCCATTGTCCCGAAGGCGGCGATCTTTCCCTGCCGAAGGATGAGCACACGGTCACAGATTTCCTCAACCTGATAGAGATTATGGGCCGAGAGAAGGATCGTCTTCTGCATGGTGTCACGCAGATGTGCAAGATAGCCGATGATGTAGCGCGAGGTCATCGGGTCCAGCCCGGACGTTGGTTCATCATAAATCAGGAGAGACGGTTTGTGCAGCAGAGAACGGGCAATCGCAACCTTGCGCCTCATCCCTTTCGAAAGTTCACCGATACGCTTCCCCTGAGGATCAAGCTTGAGTGAAGATAACAGTTTATCGCTCCGGATACGACACTCGTCTGCAGGAATGCCATAAATATCCCCAAAAAATCTGAGATAGCTCTCCACCGTCATTGTCTCATACAACCGGGACTCCTCCGGGAGATACCCCAGCATCTCCTTCAGGCGTGCGGGGTTGCGCCTGACATCGATGCCCTCGATTACAAGGTCGCCTGCGGTCGGCTGAATCAGGCCTGCCATACACTTCAGAAGCGTTGTCTTCCCTGCACCATTGTGCCCGATGATCCCAAATATACCCGGATCATCAAAGGAGAAACTTACCTCATCCAGTGCCCGGAATGTGCCGTAATCTTTTACCAGTCCCCGTGCCTCAATCATGTAATCACCGATGGTAGAGTGCTTGGAAGTTATATGATTTAATCCCCGGGGTCAGATAAAATCCTCTGCCACATATTCCCCTGCCAGGGTGCCAATCAGGCTATTTACCAGAAATATACCGTTATTTTCCCTCATGAGCGGTGCCAATACTTAAAATAGGATTGACTGCCATCTCAGGATAAGAATGCTGCCGCCACTGCGCCAGATACTGACCATCGGCAAATGGGAGGTGCGCCGCTCTGCAACCACCATGCCGCGTGAAGTTCTTCCGGTAGCGGTAGTGCTATTCATCCTCCTCATTGTGGTGACCGGGTACACACAGGAGAGTGGGATTCACCTTCAGGACCGGATGTATACGGCAGGTGTCAATTCAGCGGATACCGGCGCCATCATCCTCGGAGACCCACGGTTTACTATCTACCTGGGAACCGCGGGAGATACCGACCTCACCATCTCCCCGCCAGACGTACGGTGGGGAGATACCGATCGGGGCAAAGCCGCCCTGAAGGCCTTCCAGACCGACTATAACCGATATCAGACGGCGCAATATAACCGCGAAGACGACCTATTCGCCGCATACCCTCTCTGGATCGATGTTCAGTATGTCAGGAGCGAGCTTGATTTCACCGCAACCGAGGCAGGAACCGGCGTATCAGGCGCTCCAAACCCCTATGTAAACCCAGTCCCCGACCGTCCGGTGCAGGTGGTTGATGAACCATCTGCAGATATCGGATATACCAAAGAAGAACTCAGGTCCGAACTGGTCGGAACAGAAGGCGAAGACAGCACGGTTGCGCGCTATACCGATGTGGTCGCAGGAGAGGGAGCACTGGGCGACTTCAAAACCCCGTCCCAACTCACTCCGCCCCTGCCCTTCGACGCCATTGTGCTGGTCTTTGTCTTCATTTTCCCCCTCTACTTCACCTCACAGTTCTACATGATGTCGGTGATGAACGAAAGAATAGAACGGAGGGGAGAAATTCTCCTCTCAAGCCCGCTTCGGCCGTCAGCCATTGTCATTGGAAAGATGCTGCCCTATCTGGTAGTGATGATCGTGGTAACCACCATCCTCTCCCTTACCACCGGTGAGACTACAATCGTCCTTGCGGCCGTATTTCCCGTCATCCTCTTCTTCCTTGCAGCAGCTCTTCTCATCGGAATGGCCGCACGGAGTTTTAAAGAACTCTCGTTCATATCCATCTTTTTCTCGACTGTCGCAACATCGTATCTCTTTTTCCCGAGCATCTTTGCAAATATACATGTCATCTCCCTCATCTCCCCTCTGACTCTAATCATCTATGCGATTGAGGGTACCCCTTTCACACTCGCCAATTACTTCTACTCCACCTTCCTGTTCTGGGTGACAGCAGCGATTCTCTTTGCAATATGCATCATCAACTTCAATGAAGAACGCCTCTTCACCCTCCACCCCCTGCGGGAAAAGGTGCGGGAGTACATCGGGAGCGCTGTCTCAGAGAAATATCCGTTTGTCTCACTCTTCGGAATTACCCTCTTTTCCATCCCCTTTGTGCTGATGGCACAGCTGATGCTCCTCGTCCTCCTCTTCAATCTCCCAATGCCATTCTCTCTCGTTGTCCTCATCTTTGCGGCGGCATTCATCGAGGAGTGGGCAAAATCAATCGGCATCTATGCGATTGCTGTGGAACGGCCGGCATTTCTCACGTGGAGAAATGTCATCTTCGCATCCCTTGCCGTGATGGCCGGGTTCTTTCTGGGCGAGAAACTGCTCCTCTTTGCAACCCTCGCCCAGATCTCAGAGTCAATCTTTGGCGCGGCCCTCTTCTCCAGCCTCCAGGTGCTCTGGATGCCTCTCACCCTGCACTTCACCGGCGCCTTCATCACCATATCTCTGCTAAAAGTATTCGGAAAGAGAGTCTACCCCCTGGCACTGGTTGTGGCATCCCTCGTCCATGGAATGTATAATCTCTACTTTATCACAGGAGGATTCTGAAAATGGACCTGCGGCACATCTACGTCATCACAAAAAAGGAGTTGAGGTCCATCAATGCCGAGAAGACGATCATCCTCGCAATCCTTCTCCAGCTATTCATTGCGATGTTTTCATCATTTCTCATCGTCGGTCTTGCTGCAATGTATGACCCGGATGCCCTCTCGGAATACTCCCGGCAGCAATATTCAGTCGCCTACACAGGGTCAGCATCACCACTGGAGGAGCTGCTGCGGGAGAGCGGGGACTTTGTTGTCTATGAGATGGACCTTGCAACCGCGGTTACCGCTCTTGAGGAACGCAAACTCAGTGCGGTTATCTGGGTACCGGATACGGCCCCGGATGCGAACGACCCCGTAAAAATCACCCTTTACACCATCAAAAACGACATCCAGTCATCGGTCGTGAACAGTAAACTGAGAGATGTCTTTGTCACATACGAAGAGAGTCTGCGTGACATCCGGGGAGACCGCATCTCATCAGACCCCATCGTGGTGAACCTGCCGCCGGATGTGCCCGGCACAAACTTCTATGAGTTTGTCTACGGACTTCTCATCCCCCTCCTCATCTTTATGCCTGCCATCATTTCAGCGGCACTAATAATCGACATGATCACAGAGGAGTTCCAGCATGACACCATCGAAACCCTCATCTCCACACCCATCACCTTCGCCGAGATGGTTTGGGGCAAAGTAGCCGCCTGTTTTGTGATTGTGCCGGTGCAGGCAGCCCTTTGGATTGCTCTGATGGTGATAAACGGCATATATGTGGCAGGCATTGTACCAATTCTTCTGCACGTGAGTGTGGCATCGCTTCTTATGATCCTCCTGTCCACCTTTGTGGCCCTGCACTACCGGGAACGGACCAGTGCCCAGTTCATCTTTTCAACAGCCCTTGTGGTGGTCTTAATAGGCGTCCTCTCCCTCCCAGCAAACCCGGCAAATCTGATTGTCCTCCTCTCCATTGGCGCTGTTGGGGGGGAGCACTGGATAGTTTTTGCCGTGATGATTGGCGTTCTTGCTCTGGGAATTGCCGCACTCAACCGGTATATGCATGTGGTGGAGAAGACGGCCCTGCAGTGAGCAGGCATACCATAGAATTAAATATCATTTCATGAAAGGGGGAGTCTGATCAGAATGAAATGGTTTGCACTTCTTCTTATGGCCTGCACGATTGCTGCAGGTGTTGTCTTTCCGGCAGCGGCCCAAGTCGTGACACTGCCGATTGCAGGCATTGCCCAATATGATGTCTATACCAATGTGGATGTGGCCGATATCTACTTTAACGGCGAATATATGGGCAGGACCTCATCCGGGTATCTTCAGGTGATCGTCAACACACCTGCATCATACACACAGGCGATGGCATCCCGTGCAGGGTATAACAATGCCTATGTAAACCTGCCATCCGCTTCACCGGGAGGAATATATTCCGTCAGTCTCACCCTGACGTCCATCACACCATCATACGGCACCCTCTCAGTAACCTCGTCCCCAACCGGCGCTTCCATCTATGTCGATAATGTATATCAGGGACTCACCCCACAGCAGATTAGCCTCACAAACAACCAGTATACGCTCCGGCTGGAGCACAGCGGTTACAACAGCTACACCCAGAAAGTCTATGTCTATGGCGGCCAGATTACGACCGTGAGTGCGTCTCTTGTTCCGTCCACCTCATACGGGACCATCTCGATTTCCAGCTCACCGTCTCAGGCGAATGTATATCTGGATGGGAACTTCCGCGGCACAACCACCCAGACGATAAGTGGCCTCACCGCAGGCTCATACTTTGTCGAACTCACAAAACCCGGTTACCAGGACTGGACCGGGTCAGTACGGGTCTATGCCAGTCAGGTCACCTCCGTCTCCCCGGCACTGGTGCCGGTGAAGTCACCAACAACAGGCGCCCTCTCAGTCACATCAAACCCATCCTATGCCGCTGTCTACCTGGACGAAACCTATGAAGGACAGACAGCACCCGGTACGCCGTTTATTATCAGCGATGTCACCGCAGGCAGCCATACTGTGATGGTTCGCCTCTCCGGCTATGATGATTCAGTCTCGACAGTCACAGTTAACTCCGGTCAGACCACCACGGTGAGTGCTGAACTCTCTCCCTCAGGCACCGGATATGGGACAATCTCTGTTACATCCTCCCCAACCGGTGCGGAGGTGTATGTCAATAATGCAAAGGTGGGAATAACCCCCGTCACCTCAAATGAGGTACAGCCCGGATCATATACCGTGACCATCCGCCTTTCAGGCTACACGGAATGGTCATCAGTTACTGAGGTGACAGCAGGCTCAACCTCATCTGTCTCAGCAAGCCTCTCACCTCTCCCCAAGCAGTCACCCTTCTCCCTCCTGCTTCCCGCCAGTGCACTTATGGCACTGGGCGGTTTTTTCCTCTGTAGAAGGGAGCACAGGAAAGACTGAAAGCAGATCATTTTCCTACCTTATTTCACTCATATTAGAGCATTTTTTTGAAAATCGGAACAATTTTTTTATTTTGCCAATTAAAAAACAGCAGATTATTTATATCCGGCAAAATAATCGTTCAATGATCATCATGATACGAAAATTTTACGTGCTTATCATAAGCATGCTCATCATCGCTGCTGCAGTCCCTGCTGCACTGGCTGAACTCCCCCTGGGTCCCAGCATTGGCGGTGACCAGGGATGGTATGACATCTACACCAATGTCGATGGTTGTTCCATCTACTTTGACGGAGAATACAAGGGAGTAACCACAGGTGGAGTCCTGAGTGTCGGAGTGTATTCCACCGCAGCTCCATACAGCACCGTGAGGGCGGAAAAGTCCGGCTACTCGTCTGCATCAAAGTCTCTCCCTGCAACACCAAGTCCGGGAGAACACCAGTCTGTCTACCTGACGTTAAACCCAAATACACCCACAACCGGAAACATCCAGGTAAGCTCCTCACCATCCGGTGCAGCAGTCTATGTGAACAGCGTTTACTATGGTACAACCCCGCACACAGTCTATAATCTCCCTGCCGGAAATAACGACCTGAGGCTCACCTACTCAGGGTATAATGATTACCGTGACACAGTCAAGGTCGTCGCAGGACAGACAACCACCACCTATGCTACCCTCCAGTCACAGGTGACCTATGGTACGCTCTCTGTCACAAGTTCCCCATCAAATGGAAACATCTACCTGGACGGGGCATACAAAGGCACAACCCCACGGACAATAGGCGGTCTCTCCCAGGGTGCACATACCCTTGAAGTCACCATGCCCGGATACCAGGAATGGGCAAACACCATCCAGATCCACTCAAACCAAGTGACCTATGCAACGGCAACACTCGCCGCAGACCCACAGTCAACAACAGGTTCCATCTCTGTTACCACAAACCCGTCGTATGCCTCAGTCTATATTGACAGCGTCTACTACGGCACAACCAACCCGGGAAATGCACTCCTTGCAAATAACATTGCAGCAGGCAGTCACTCTGTGAAAGTCACCCTCTCAGGATATGATGACTCAGTCTCGACAGTGACTGTCAACTCCGGCCAGACCACAACCGTGAACGCAAACCTTGGCGGCGGTGCAACCGGAAACGGTGCAATCACTATCACATCATCACCAACCGGTGCCACGGTTCTGCTGAACAATGTGAACAAGGGCATCACTCCGGTAACACTCAGTGATCTGACCCCTGGTGGCTATACTGTCACTCTTGAGCTCTCCGGATACACCACCTGGTCTGAAGTGGCTCAGGTGAACGCCGGTGCAACATCAACGGTTTCGGCAAACCTTGCCCCAACACCTACTTCCACCCAGAGTCCCGCACCCATGCTTGCAGTGATCGGTGCCCTCGGTGCCTGTGCAATGATTCTTGCTGCACGCAAACAAGAATAATCACATCTTTTTTTTTCACCCGGTACGTGAATCTGTATCGTTATATCATACTGAGAACAAGAGTAGTGGTAATGAAGGTATTCGTCATCTCTCCGGGAATGTACACGTATGGTGCAATGGTCATTGCAGGCATCGTTCGTGATGCAGGACATGAAGTGACACTCACTCGCACGCTTGAGGCATCGCCAGGAGAAACGGTGTTTCTGAGCCTGTATTCCACACAGAACCTGATGGACGATGCACTCAAATCTTTTATTTCCACATACCGGAAGACGGGAGGCAGAGTTTATGTGGGGGGACCAGTCTCTGCCGTGCCGGACATGGTTCTTGGTGAACTTGCCCCGGACGCGGTCATCTGCGGCGAGGGAGAAACAGGGGCACTTGCTGTCTTAGAGGACGGTGTATCTGCAGCAGTACCGGGAATCGCCTTCATGGGTCCGGACGGAATCGTATTCTCCGGCCCGGCACCGCCCTGTCAGGTTTCCCGCCCACTGCCCTTCATCCCGTCCGATATCGCCACGCAGGATATACGGGGAGCATCGGCTTATATCGAGACACAACGGGGTTGTATCGGCGCCTGCACCTTCTGCCAGGTGCCCCGGTTCTTCGGGCGTGATATCCGTTCACGACCACTCGACGAGATCCTTGCGGAGGTACAGGCGTTCAAAGGTGCAGGCGCAAAGCGGCTTTCCGTCTCCGGTGGGACAGGATCACTCTATGGATATGCAGATGGGAAACTGAACGATGAAGCCTTTGCAGAACTCCTGCAGGGGATGGCCGGAATCATGGGCCAAAAGAATGTCTCATCCCCCGACATCCGTGTGGACTGCATCTCTGACACCGTCCTTGACGCCATCCGCGACTATACGATAGGCTGGGTCTTCTTTGGACTGGAGTCTGGCAGCGATCGGGTGCTGCGTCTGATGGGAAAGGGGGCGACTGCAGCACAGGCAGGTGAGGCGATTGAGGCATGCCGGGCACACGGTCTGCATGTCGCAGGGAGTTTCATTGTGGGATATCCCACCGAAACTGCTGCAGAATATGAAGAGACCAAAGACTTCATCGCACAATATGCTCTTGACGATGTATTCATCTCCACAGCAGAACCTATTCCCGGCACCCCGCTTGCAGACCTTGCTCTGCGGACACCGGATGCTGAGAATCCTGCCTTCGCTCCACATACAGGAGAATACAAATCCCTGCATCTGACAGAAGCAGAGGCACGGTCTTTTGACCTCAGGATGCATGCAGATCTGTTTAAACCGGGCCTGCATGTTGTGACAGACCAGATATTTAACGCATACCTTGCGGAAGTGAGAAAGGACGGAGATACGGTCAGACGGGCAACGAAATTAATCCGCAGGTATGCCTGAACGATCACCGTTCTGAAGATCTTTTTCTGTTTTTTTCATTTTTTAGCGCCCTGAAACTTCCAAACATTTCAGAGAGGCACACCCCACACCCACGGCACATATTTACCCGATCACGCCACACTACGCAGATAATGGCAGGCAGATATTTCATCGCGGATGCATACACCTCCCAGCCCTTTGCCGGCAACCCGGCAGGAGTCTGTATCACCGACACACCCGTAACAGACAGATGGATGCAGGATGTCGCCCGTGAGATGAACCTCTCAGAGACAGCATTCCTCTCCAAAACAGAAGATGGCTGGGACATACGGTGGTTCACGCCACAGGTTGAAGTCACCCTCTGCGGACACGCCACCTGTGCTGCCGCCCATATACTCGTGCAGGAGGGGGAGGAAGAGGAGGGTACAGACATTCGATTTTCCTCCCGTGGCGGCCCACTCATAGCGGCATCAGAACCGTGTACATCAGGAGACACCGGGGGGAGCCAGTCTCTGAATATGGGCACCGTCACCCTGACTTTTCCCGCCCTGCCGGCAACACCCGCACCCGTTCCGGACGGACTGGAGAAAGCACTCGGCGTACCGGTGGAAGACTTCTGTATCTCGTCAATGGACTGGCTGGTACGGACCGGCGGTGCGATGATGGTCGAGGCAGCAGAACCCGATATGGCAGCGATTGCCGCCATGCCACCACGAGGCATCATCCTCACCGGCGCTGCTGATGGCGGACGCTATGACATCGTCTCCCGGTTCTTTGCCCCAAAAATCGGGATACCTGAAGATCCGGTGACAGGCTCTGCCCACTGCGTCCTCGGGCCATACTGGCAGCACCTCACCGGCCGAAACCGGTTCCACGCCTTCCAGGCATCCCGGCGGGGAGGGGAACTGATAGTGGAGGTACTGGAAGAAGGCAAAGGCGGGGACAAAACCGAAGAAGGTACCACCGGTAGGCGGGTGATTCTCACCGGAAATGCAATAACGGTGATGAAAGGGACACTCACATGAGCAGATGCCGGATGCGGATACCAGGGAAACCGGTGAGCGGAGGACACTGCAAAAAATTCGGAGAGAGAACAAATGAGATGTAAATTTTGGGAGAAACGTGGCTGGCCATATCTCATCGGCGGAGCTGTGGTGGTTCTGCTTGTTATCGGCGGCACCATGCTTTTGGACACCGTCACTGAAAATCCATACCAGGGATACCAGAACGGTACAGAAAATAAAACCACAATAATCACCATCCAGATTGCACCCACCCTGGAAGACTGCACCGGTGTCGGGCCACAAAAATGTATGCTCATCCGCGAGATACCGGCCCCGGAAGACGGCGGCTGGGAACTCTTCTACGACCAGATTGAGGGATTCACATATGCAGAAGGATATTTGTGGACGCTCCGGGTGAACGTGACAGAAGTCGAAAACCCACCAGCCGATGCACCAGACCTGCGGTATGAACTGATTGAAGTGATGGAGAAGAAACCAACATTATGAACGAAAAAGACCATTCACACCAAAATCCACAGGTTTTTCATCTCAATATTTAAATAAACAAAAATGGGTCTCGCCCCCGGCATCTATGAACAGCTCATCAATGAGTACATTGCAGAAAAACGGAATGAACCTGCAGCCGATTTATCGGAATACTCCTGCGAGAGCATTCTGAAATTTGACACCACAACACTCATATCATTATATCTCACCCGGATATTCAGGAAATCATTTGCTTCCCTGAAGGAATCATCAGATTCTGTAGATCTCCAGATACATACCGCAAATGCCCTCATTGAAACTCTCGCTCAGAAGACCGGTGACGCCTCACTCAATCGGTGCCGTATTGGAGAAGATGGTGAAGTCCTCCTCTCCATCATTGACAAATCGCATACGGCACAGTATCAAAACCTCACCATCACCCGCCCTGAAACATCACTCTCCCTGAGTTCTCTTTTTACCGGATCCCACATTGAACCTAGCATGGTGGGAGAACTCAAAAAAGAGATCCAGTCTGCAGACAGAATCGACATTCTGGTCTCATTTGTGAAGTGGAGCGGCATCCGCCTCATCATGGATGAATTGCGTGAATTCACACAACGGGGAACACTTCGCGTGATAACCACATCCTACATGGGTGCAACCGATCTCAAAGCGGTCGCCTTTCTGTCATCCCTTCCACAGACCACAGTACAGATATCATATGATACAAAGCGGACCCGTCTGCATGCGAAAGCATACTATTTCAAGCGTTACTCAGGATTTTCAACTGCCTATGTAGGTTCTTCAAACCTCTCAAATGCTGCCGTTACAAGTGGTCTTGAATGGAATGTGAAACTCACGGCACAGGATGCCCCTGATATCATGAAGAAAATGGAGGCGACCTTTGAGACATACTGGAATGACCCGGAATTTCATCAGTATCGACCGAAAGAAGATGAAGATATTCTGAGAACGGCATTACAGAGTGAACATCAGAGAAACACAGACGAAGTATTCATATCTCCCTTTGATATTCAGCCCTATTACTATCAGAAAGAGATCTTAGAGAAGCTGCAGACTGAACGAACGCTTTTTGGCCGCACCAAAAATCTCATCGTTGCCGCCACAGGCACAGGGAAAACCGTCATTGCGGCCTTTGATTACAAGGCATTTGCACAGACACATGCCAGACACCCCCGCCTTCTCTTTGTGGCACACAGAGAAGAGATTCTAAAACAGAGTTGTGCCACATTTCGCGGTGTTCTTAAGGATCAGAATTTTGGAGAACTCCTGACCGGTCACCACATGCCAACGCAGAAAGACCACCTTTTTGTCTCCATCCAGAGTTTTAACAGCAGGGAACTCTACAAAGAAACGCCCCCCGATTACTACGACTACATCGTTGTCGATGAATTTCATCACGCTGCTGCACCCTCATATGAACAATTACTTTCGTATTACACACCCCGGATTCTCCTTGGACTCACCGCAACGCCTGAACGAATGGACGGCCTCGACATCCTCTCCCACTTTGATGGGCGGGTTGCTGCAGAGATTCGCCTCCCGGAGTCAATTGACCGGAAACTGCTCGCCCCGTTCCATTACTTTGGTGTCGCCGATGGCGTTGACCTGGATCAGATCCGCTGGATGAACGGCGGATATGACAGAGGGGAGCTGGACCATCTGTTCACCGGAAATACCGAACGTGTTGCAACCATTCTCGGAGCACTCGACCGGTATGTGGCAGACATAAAAGGCGTCATCGGACTTGGATTCTGTGTGACGGTGAACCACGCAGAGTACATGGCACAGGCATTCACGGATGCAGGCATTCCATCGGCATCTCTCCATGCAAAGAGCACGCATGAAGAACGAAATACTATTCAGAAGCGCCTTGTCAACGGTGAAATCGTCTTCATTTTTGTCGTAGACCTCTACAACGAAGGAGTGGACATTCCAGAGGTGAACACCATCCTCTTCCTTCGTCCAACAGAAAGTCTGACGGTATTTCTCCAGCAGTTGGGACGTGGACTCCGCCTGGCTGATGGAAAGGAATGCCTCACCGTCCTGGACTTTGTGGGACACCACCGGGCACAGTATAAATGTGCCGAACATCTGGAGGCACTACTCTACCAGTCCTGCAAATCACTCCAGAGGCAGGTGACAACAGGGTCATTCTTCCTCCCGAAAGGATGCAATATTCACCTTGAACGTGTGGCACAAAAGCACATACTCCAAAATATTGATGACTCAATTCAGAATAAAAAACGTCTCATTGCAAAGATACGAAATTATGAAGGCCAGACCGGGGAAAAACTCACCCTCTCTGCATTTATGGATTATTTCGATCTCACGCCCCGCGAAATATATGAGAAGGGAACATTTCAGGAGCTGTGCTATGCCGCGGGGACCGGGGAAAAACCGGATAAAAATACCGCTAAACTGCTCAAAGATGGTATTCTTCGCCTTCTTCCGTCTAATTCATCATCATTCCTCTCGTTTTGTGCCGGATTCTTCCGGGCACACACACCCCGGCCCTGTGCGTCACTCACTGAACGGGAAAAACAGCAGTATGCCATGCTCTATTATACCTTCTACACACGGCCCTACGAGGAGACCTTCGTCTCACTGCACGAACCATTTGCAGAATTCGGTGCGCATCCATGGATGACAGAAGAGGTGCGAACCATCATCGCGTATCTCTCTGCACATCTCTCAGTCATGGAAAAACCCCTCGGCCTTTCATCATGGACACCACTCTCCCTGCACGGGGTCTACACCCGCGACCAGATCTTTGCAGGACTCGGGCAGTTTACCGCCACCACCAAACCGGCAAGAGGGCAACGGGAGGGAGTGGTCCATCTTGTGGAGAAAAACCTCGATGTCTTCTTTATCAACCTCAACAAAACCGAGGAAGACTATTCACCCACGACCATGTACGAGGATTATGCAATCAATGATGAACTCTTCCACTGGCAGTCGCAGAGCACCACATCTGTTGAATCACCTACAGGACAACGCTATATTCACCACGCCGAACAGGGGACACAGGTGCTTCTCTTTGCACGGGAGAATAAGAAGAAAAATGGCCGTGCCGAACCCTACACCTGCCTTGGGACAGCTACCTACGTCAGGCACGAAGGCAGCCGGCCGATGAGTATCATCTGGAAACTGGACGTGCCGATGCCGCCCCGCCTTCTGGAGAAGGCACTGAAGATGAGTGTGTGAACCGTCATCCCTACCGTGCCGGTTCTCCCCCACCAACACTCATAAATGCTCCACCGCCCTAAACACGATCGTAGCACATGCCGAAATCAGGATTTCCATTTTTCTTCCGGCGTATCACACTCATCACAGCTATTGCTGTCTGCCTCATCCTTTCCTGCATTGCCTGTGGGTGCACCTCCTTTTCCTCCGGAACGGATGATGATGGATACCAACCCTCCACTTTTGAGCCGACCATCCGCCCGACCCACATCCCCATCCCATCCCCGACAATTGTCTGTGAACCGACGGATAACCTGACAGCGGCAGCAGTTTAGGGTTAAGGAGTGTGGGCACCGGCGGCATCCATGATGGTCACACCTTCTACCAACCAACCCCACTAACACTCACCGGTATCATCTTTCCTATCAGACAGAACCATCCCCTCTGTTCAGCAGTTTGCTATTCAGGTGGTATTTGATGCGAAAAAAGAGAGAGGAGTTACTCCTCCAGTGTCGAGAGGTCTCCGGGGTCCATCCCCAGCTCCTGAGCTTTTAAGACCCGTCGCATGATCTTGCCGCTGCGGGTCTTTGGAAGCGATTCCACGAAATCAATTGCCGAAGGCATCGCAATCGGGCCGATACCCATCCGCACGTGGTAGATGAGATCAGACTTCAGTTTCTCTGTGGGTGTGTGCCCATCAACAAGGATGACAAAGGCCTTCACCATCTGGCCTTTCACCGGATCAGGGAGACCAACAACAGCTGCCTCTGCCACCGCCTCATGGGAAACAAGCGCACTCTCTACTTCCGCCGTCCCTATGTTGTGGCCGGAAACGATGATGATGTCATCTGATCTCCCGAGTATCATGATGTAGCCATCCTCATCCTTTACCGCGAGGTCACCTGCGGTATAGTAGCCGTTAATCGTTTCCCAGTATGCACGGTAGCGGGCATCGTCATTATTCACCGCCCGCATCTGTGAAGGCCACGGTTCCTTTATGACAAGCAACCCACCTGTCCCAGGCTCAACGGGGTTGCCCTTTGCATCGACAACATCGGCAACCACACCAGGAATTGGTCGACCGGCAAATCCCGGTTTCATTGGTTCTCCAACCATCGTTGTGATCATATGCATCCCCGTTTCGGTCTGCCACCAGGTGTCAAGGATGGGACAGCGGTTCTTCCCGATGACCCGGTAATACCACTCAAACGCCTCAGGGTTGAGGGGTTCACCAACCGAACCGATGACCCGCAGGGAGTCGAGATTGTATTTATCCGGCCACTCTTCTCCAACCCGCATAAACATCCGGATGGCCGTTGGGGCAGTATAGAAAATAGTCACCCCGAAGTCCTCGATGATGCGCCAGAAGATGCCGGGGTCAGGGTAGTCCGGCACGGTCTCGGTGATCAGAACTGTCGCACCCACGGAGAGCGGCCCGTAGACGATGTAACTATGGCCGGTGATCCATCCGGGGTCAGCCGTACACCAATGGACATCCTTCTCCTTCATATCAAATACATATTTTGTCGTATAGTAGGCACCGACCATGTATCCCCCACAGGTGTGAACAATGCCCTTCGGCTGGCCAGTCGTCCCGCTGGTATAGAGAATAAAGAGAGGATCTTCCGCGTCCATCACGGTTGCCTCACAGGTTTCATCCCCGCTTTCCAGTACCTCGTAGAAGTCCACCTCCATCTCACTGAAGAGTTCAGGGCCCGGATCAGACCGGCGGAGGACGATTATCTTCTCCACCGTTGGGGCATTGACCACCGCTTCGTCAACAATTGCCTTCAGTGCCACGCGTTTGCCGCGACGGTATCCGACATCTGATGTTATAACGAGTTTTGCTCCAGAATCACGAATGCGGGAGTTCAGTGCTCCTGCCCCAAACCCTCCATAAACGATGTTATGAACCGCACCGATTCTCGCACACGCCAGAAGTGCCACAATATGTTCAGGCACAAGCGGCATGTAAAGACAGACTGTATCCCCCTTTTCAATACCCATCTTTTTGAGGGCACTGGCAAATCGCATAACCTGCCGGTGAAGCTGCCGGTAGGTAAGCACCCGCTCTTCCCCTTCTTTCTCACCCCGCCAGATGAGAGCCACCTTGTTGCGCCGCCCATCTTTCACATGCCGGTCAAGGCAATTGTGAGTGATATTGAGTTGTGCATTTGTGAACCACTCCGCGTACGGAGGGTTCCACTTCTTCACGTGGTCCCACTTCCTGAACCAGTCGAGTTCATCCGCGATCCCTTCCCAGAATCCATCCGGATCACGGAGAAATCGCTGATATTCAGTATCATAGTCACCGATCCACGACTGTTCACGAACTGAAGGATCAGGAAGGTACACCGTTTCTTCGAGTTTTACATCAAATGAACCTGGCATGATATTCCACCCACATGATTAATCATGTATATTTTTTGTTGCGTTGATCCCTCCCTCCCGGGTATGGCTACCGAAAAAGGAGAAATAGCGTGCCAATGCAATGCACTGCTACACCTTTATTGACAGTGCACCGTATAAATATTGTTTAAGCACAACACATATGCACTGCATAAGCAGGGCGATGAAAATCAGAAAAGGATGGAAGATGAAACCAAAAATTGAAGAAACAGAAAAGATACGGAATCTTTTGCAGAAATCATCAAAAGGTATGACCATCACGGAAATTTCCACCAGCCTCGCCATGCACCGCAATACCACCGCCAAATATCTGGACATGCTGGTCGTCACCGGAGAAATTGACCGGAAACGCATGGGACCCGCCAAGGTTTACTTCCCATCCCGTCGGGTGCCGGTGCAGGCACTCCCACTCGTCACTCCACCCACTTGTCTCTGCCTGACAAGCCGTCTGGAAGTGACAGAAGCCACCCCAGAGGCAGTGCAACTCCTCAACCTCCCGGGAGAGACAAAGTACACCCCATATACGGCAGTGCCCACACCACTTTTCCGTGACGAGGCATTCCTCACAAAATGCCACAATGCAGTGGCAGGAACACCAGGAGAATACCACACCGCCATCACCCAAAACCGGCAGAAGACAGACCTTGCTATCCGGTTCATCCCCATCGTATTCACCAGTGGCACCACAGGATGTGCCGTCACCTTCATCAACATCACCGGAAAAGCTGCCGCAGAAAAAGAGCTCAATACCTGGAAAGAACGCTATACTGCACTCAGTGAAGATGTCACCGAATGGGTTGTCTCCACCTCACCCGCGATGACTATCGAATATGCAAACGAAGCATTTTGCCGTCATGTCGGGCGCCCGGCAAACCACATGCCAGGCATCCGATTTATGCCGGCATTCCGGCCGGATGAACGCCGCCACCTGGACTCCCTCGTTGCATCCCTCCAGCCCGCCGGCAGCCCGGTGAGAGAAGACATACATGCCATCCGTCGCGACGGATCCCCCGGCTGGGAAACGTGGACCATCCGTGCCATTGGAGAGGTTGGTGGCCCTATCACCGGATATCATGCCACCGGACATGACATTACAGCATTGAAGCACTACGAGGAACAAGTCCTCCAGTATCACCAGAATCTTGAAGAGAATATCCATAAGCGTACAGCAGAGATGCAGCAGGCAAATCAGGCACTTATGACAGTTCTTGCAGAAAAAGAAGATCTTGAACAGGAACTGCTCTTCACACGACAGGCCTTTGACCAGGCTTCAGATTCCATCCTCCTTTTCAGTCGGGACGGAAGCATCTGCCAGACAAACCGGACGGCTGAGGAACTGATGGGCTATTCACGGGAAGAACTTGCAGAATGCACCATCTATGATGTAAACCCTTCAATCACTCAGGAAAAATGGGACACAATGTGGAACAAACCGGAACCCGGCAGAAAAGAGCGAACCATATCAGTGCACCGCAGACGGGATGGAACCATCTTTGATGTCGACCTTTCACGAACATTCGTGAAAGCAGACGAGGAGATGTATTTCTGTTCTATTGCACGGGAAATCAAATCAAAGTAACAAAATCTCTTACAAGACTGGCTAACAACAAAGGCCTGGTCAGGCACCGGAAACGTACCGGACATTCCCTTCGGGAACATGAATCTCAAAACAGGCACCAACACCCGGCAAACCGATTTCCCTGATTGATAATCCAGTCAGGTCAAGAATTTCCCGGGACAAAAATAATCCGAATCCGGTATTTTTCCCGACACCTTTCTGAAAAATTTTTTCTTTCATATCTGTCGGAATGCCCGCACCATCATCAGCGACGAGGATACACACTTCAGCACCATGCACTTCAAGCAAGACCGTGACACCATGTGCATCCCCCCCGTGCATCACTGAATTCCCCATCAGATTGGAGAAGACCTTCCCCAGCATGCTGTCGGCATAGACCTCGTAGCCATGCACCTCATTTTTGACCGTCAGCCCACCAGAGACCGGAATCATCTCCTGCTCAACAATGGCACCAATATCCTGCCATTCAGGTTCATTTACACCCAGATCCTCATACATACGGGTGAAGGTGATGATCCGCTCCAGATTCCCCATTATTTTCCCGGTTGCTTCGAAAAATTCCTTAAGCCTCCCAGAATCCTCGGAATCACCCTCAATAAGTTCCAGATACAGATTCATTGCAGTGATCTGGTTCAGGATGTCATGGCGTGTGATACTGGAGAGGATATTCAGTTTCTTGTTTGCCTTCCTCAGGGCAGCCCCCATCTGTTTTAAATCAGTGATATCAAGAAAAACCCCCTGAACACCAACCACCGCACCATCTTCCCTAATTGGCCTGCTGGATTCCAGCACCCAGCGCTCATTTCCCGCCTTCGTCACCAACCGGAACGTCGACTTTTTGGTAATCCCCAAGAGACGCTCCCGGAAATGTCTCTGCAACATGGGCTGGTCGGCAGGATAGATATAATCAATGAAATTCTTCCCGATAAGTTCTGACGGACTATATCCGGCCCCCCCCGCCATCTTCCCAATGGCAGGGCTAAGATAGGTAAAATTTCCCTCGGGATCAATTCGGAAAATAACCTCATCGATATTTTCAACCAGATCACGATATTCCTGCTCACGCATTCTGAGGGCCCGTTCTGAAACTTTGCGCTCCGTTATATCCCTGACAACAGAGAGTGCGACAGGCGCACCATCCAGCATAAAGTGATTTACGGAGACCTCAACAGGCACCGCCCCCCCCTCCTTTGTCACGTGCTGCCATTCAAAGATAAAATGACCCATCTCACCAACTTCATAGATGAGAGAGTCACGGAATTGCTCAATATCGGGATCATCAATATCAGTGGCAACCATCTGAAGAAATTCTTCCCGCGAATAACCCATCCTCCTGCACGCAGCAGCATTAACATCCAGAATTCTTCCGCAATTACCTCCCGGCAGCAGCGCATACAGATAGATCATATCACTGGCCGACTGAATCAGAAGATTATATTTCTCTTTTTCCTGCCGGACAGCCTCCTGAGACTTTTTTATCGCAGTGATGTCAGTCTCTTTCTCGACAAACCCACATACCCTCCCCTCATTGTCCGTTACCGGATAGGCAGTGATCCAGGTAAACCGACCATCAGGGTGAGCAATTTCAGAAGACACACTTTTTCCGGTGGAAATGACCTCAGAGACCCTGCAATATGCACAGGGCACATCCCTCCCCCATCCAACCTCATAGCAGTGTCTGCCGACGACACCATGGCTCTCCGCCCCATGGCAAACGATATAGGACTTATTTGCCCAGAGAATAACATGGTCAAGTCCAGTGAAGACGGTAGGTTCATCCGATGAGTCCAGAATCATCCGCAGCTCAGACTGGAGTGGCACCGGCGGGCAGGATGCCCGTTTCCCTGCTCCCAGCCGATGGAGAATATTGATGAGTACTTCCTGCTGTGCAGAGGAAAACCCATCTTTCCGGAGATAATAATCAGCGCCCGCATTCAGGGCTTCAATGGCAGTATTTTCTCCATGATAAGCCGTAAAAAAGATGAAGGGGATAGCATCACCGGCAAGACGGAGATCTTTCAGAATCCCGATTCCATCTATTGCAGGGATTACATGTTCCGAGATGATAGCATCATATCTATTTTCTTTCAGTTTGAGAAGCGCATCGACAGATGATGATGAGACATCGACATGAAAACTCCCCGTATCAGACAAGCATTTTGCTGCCGTATATAGAAAATCTTCATCATTGTCAATATAGAGGACACGCATGATATCATCCAGGACAGAAACCTGCCTCAGTCCTTAAAATTTGAGTGTACCTACGTTTATTGTTTAGCATTTCGGCACAACCCGGAGCACGGGAGAAAGAACATCGCAAAACCCCTCTCTTATGAGAAAAATCCGAGACCAAATGAGATAAATATGCACATCTTCCCTAAACGGGAGGCGCCTGTCCTGAACAAATGAATACCATCACACCGAAGATGCCCTTTTTTCATACATTATACCCGGAAAAATCGCAACGGCAAGCTCATCTGCCCGCTGTGACCCGATGAGAAGGGATGTGCCATCAACAAGGGAAATGCGGACACCCTGATTACCCGAAACGGTATAAGCAGGCCCCATCTTCCCCCGCCGGATGCCCCAACCGCCATAGTCCCGCAGCGGTCGGTATGAAATAGCCTCAACTGCCGCAATTTCATGACAGGCCACCACCCTGAACTGCAGGTGAACCGGATACATCCGATAGGACAAACACCCGTCCACTACTTCTGTTTCAAGTCGGAGGAGGAGAAAAAATACCGGCATACCAATACCAAATGCCACCAGAAGCACCCACATCAACCAGTCCGGCCCTGGATTGTCCCCAAAGGGCACACCCGCCACAATCTGGAGATAAAATCCGTACCAGATAAGAAGGGCACCAAACCAGACAATCATCACCAGACCCTGAGTACGAAACCACTGCACCTCTGAAAAGAGAACACCATCACGCATATCGTCTGCCCCCACCCACATCCAAACAGGATAGGGAGTTCTTCACATTTAGAGGAACCGGAGAAACAAACCAGAGCAAAAACAGAGCTATGCCCAAAAACAAACTATTTCCAAAAGAATCCAAAAAAATAAAGAGGCCGGGGCCGAGACTTGAACCCGAGTCCAGGGAGCCACAATCCCTGAGGATAACCACTACCCTACCCCGGCAAGATGCCTCTCTTATTTTGACACGAACAGTATTTAATCTATCTTATTTGTCCTCACACAACCGAGGTAAAAACCATCATTTGGCACAAGAACAGACATGAACGCACCGTTAGGCAGCAGAACAAAATATATTGCACAAAATTCCGGATAAGACCCCCCTTCCAGGAATAAACAGGAAATAACGAATTATTAAGTCAAAGAGAGGAACAGAATAACCCAATATCCCCTCTTCATCGCCAACGAGAGTACAGCCATACCTCCAAAACCATCGGAACTCACCACCCGATAAAAAGATCATGAGACAGTTGGGCATTCTCCGCACCTTTCCCGCGGCCGTACCGAAGTCACCCACACATCCGGCACCCCCTCCATCTGCCCACGCCCCACAGGACACCAAATAATGGGCTAAATCACAAAAAAAGATGGTTAGAACCCAACAGGAAGGCTGCATGGCAACCACCCACACAAACACCATTAATACTTCAGGTGAACTATTTATATGAAAAAGCTGCAACACGGAGCATACCGGATGAGCGGCGAATGAATTGAATTTTTTTTATAACAATACTAAATATGGAGACCGGAACGCATGGCAAAAAAGAAGAAGAAAGCATCAGAAGCTGCACCATCCATTCGTACACCAGTGGTCTGCGTATTGGGACATGTAGACCATGGAAAGACATCACTCCTGGACCGCATCCGGGGTTCATCGGTGGTGGATCGTGAGGCAGGTTCTATCACCCAGCATATCGGGGCAACCATTGTACCTCTCAGCGCGATCCAGAAGATGAGTAACACCAGCGGGGCGAAGGAATTTGACGTCCCGGGACTGCTATTCATCGACACACCCGGCCACCATGCCTTCACCACACTGCGCTCCCGCGGTGGGGCACTTGCTGACATGGCCATCCTCGTAGTCGATATCAACGACGGGTTTCAGCCACAGACCAAAGAAGCGCTCCAGATTCTCCGGAATTTCAAGACACCCTTTGTCATCGCTGCCACAAAGATAGACCGTATCCATGGCTGGAGAGTGCAGGAGAACGCACCCTTCATGAAGACCTATGCAGCTCAGAACGAACGGGTTCAGGGGATGATTGAGACAAAGACCTATGAACTGGTCGGCGAGCTTTCAGAGATGGGGTTCAACTGCGACCGCTTCGATCGGGTCCGGGATTTCGCCCGGAATATCGCCATAGTACCGGTTTCAGGCATCACCGGAGAAGGTCTCCCCGACCTTCTGATGATAATGATCGGCCTGGCACAGCGGTACCTGACAGAAAATCTCACACTCTCCACCACCGGCCCGGGATACGGCACTGTCCTGGAAGTGAAAGAAGAACGGGGGCTCGGAACCACCCTTGACGTTATCCTTATTGATGGCCAGCTGAGCGTGGGAGATGAGATCGTAGTCGGCGGGGAACACGGCGTCATCGAGACAAAGGTTCGTTCCCTGTTAAAACCCCGACCTATGCAGGAAATTCTTACCGAAGAACGGTTTGAGCGGGTGAAACAGGTGAGCGCTGCATCCGGTATCAAGGTCTCCGCCCCGAAACTGGAAGGTGCCATCGCCGGATCACCTCTCCGCGTGGTGAGAGGCAACCGTGAGGAGATTGTTGATTCTGTCCTCCACGAGATGCAGGACATACAGGTGAACCTCTCCGATGAGGGAGTATTCATCAAGGCCGACACCATCGGCGCTCTGGAGGCACTCTCCAAGGAACTGGAGGAGAACAAGATCCCCATCATGCATGCAGAGGTAGGTCCGGTCTCCCGACATGACATTGTAGAAGTCTCCACCATAAAAGACCCACTCTACTCCATCATTCTCGCCTTTAACACCCCCATCCTCCCGGATGCCATCGACATCCTTGCCGAGCATTCGATGGGCCACGTACGTCTCTTTGAGTCGGATGTCATCTACCACCTCATCGATGACTACATCGATTGGGAAAAGGAGACACGCCGCCTCATGCACAAGGAAAGTTTTGAGAAACTCATTCTCCCGGCAAAAATATCCCTTCTCCCGGACTGTGTCTTCCGGCAGTCCAACCCGGCAGTGGTTGGTGTCCGGGTACTGTCTGGAAAACTGCAGTCAGGTGTCAACCTCGTCCTCCCGTCAGGAAAGAGGATCGGCCGGATCAAACAGATGAAGATGGGGCAGGAAAATATTAACGAAGCAAACCAGGGTGCCGAGGTTGCAATCTCCATTGAAGGACCAACAGTTGGTCGCCAGATCAATGTGGGAGATGACCTCTATGTCGAGATCCCCGAACACCATGTCAAGGTGCTCGAAGGAGAGATGACCACCCACCTCACCGGCGGAATGATCGATGTTTTAGAGGAGTATACGCGCATTAAACGGAAAGAACGGCCGTTCTGGGGCAAGTAACGTGTTCAAATATGCAAACATCCACTCCCCACAATTTTTAATATCATTCAAACGAACATAGTAGACACTTTCAAAAAGGAGCATTACAATATGGCAGACTTCAAAGTAGTTCTCTCAGATCCACAGGAGGGCATATCATACAAAGTTGAGGCGACCGGCGGCATGGCAGGAGCACTCATCGGTAAGAGCGTAGGCGACATCATTGCAGGCGATGCACTCGGATTCGCAGGGTACCAGATCGCAATCACCGGAGCAACCGACAAGACGGGAATCCCCGCACGTCGCGATCTCCCGGGACTCACCCGAAGGAAACTTCTCCTCGCAAATGGTACTGGCTTCCGCCCTACCTACAACGGTCAGCGCAGAAGAATGACCATCCGTGGCGCAGAGATCAACGGGGACTTTGTCCAGATCAATGCAAAGGTTGTTGAATATGGCGAAAAGAGCCTGAAGGACTACTTTGCACCTGCAGAAGCAGCAGCAGAGTAACCCTGAAAAAAATTAAAAATATTTTTTTTTTGCTGATTTTTCACTCAGCAACCAGAACCGCTGAGTGATTCACGCAGTTTTTCAATAAGATCCTCAAACGGCACCGCATATTTCCGGGCAAGGATAACCGCACCAGCTTCAGGGAGAAGACGACCATCAAACTGCTCACTGATGATACTATGAATCTCTGCAGCCACCTCCTGTTGCGACATACCCCGTGCCTCAGCAATACGGACCATCAGAGTATCACAATAATTCTCCCCCTGAAGAAAGATATCCTCTGACGGGCGGAACCCCAGTGGAATTTCCACCTCTGCCGGATTAAAGGAAGGCACCAGTACCCCCCCCTCCTCCTGCAGAAGACCTTCACGAAGAGCAATCGTAATGAGGGAACCCGCCTGATCACGATTCATCCAGCGCCGGTCAATTGCAAGAAAATAGATAAATTCCGGACGACGCAGGCGATCCCGATGCATATGCCGGAAAGGCGCTGCTACAGCGGTTCTGAGAGCCACCTATACCACACCCTCAAGCAGAGTCTTCAAATCCATTGCATCCAGCCCATTCATCGTACTGGTCTTCACCACAACACACTCACTGGCCATCCCCACTTCAGCAATATGAAGAAGAAAGACATTCTTTGAACGGGGGATACGCCGGTCTGACATGAGCGTTGTTTCTTTGAGTTCAATCTGGAAATCAACTGCCTCGGTAATCGTGTAGAGCAGGTCAGGAACGCGGTCAACCGGAACAAAGGAGATCTTCTTCTCTGCCACTGCTGCACTAAAATCAATCCGTACCATCTCCCCCCCGGGTGCTTTGCCAACATCATGCGTCCCATGCAGGGCACAAAGTGCTGACACCACGTCAATGAACGGGCGCTGTATTGTAAAAACCAGATCGCTTCTTATCGGGAAACGGTGGTATATTCTGCGCATTATACCATTCTTTAGATTATATGCATAATAAAGGCATGCGCTCGCCTGCTGAAGAATGATAAAAAAGAACTATTAGATGAGGATAGCGTTGATAACGCCGTCCTGACCAGGTCTGCTTACGATACGTGCTTCGCCAATCTCAGTTTTGATGATGGCGCCCTTCGTGAGAAGGTTCCGGCGCACGAAGTTCGGGTTCGCAGTGTTCTTGTCAACGGTTTCAATTGCCACCCGACGTGTTTCACCGTTGGTTTTGTTTGCCACATTTGCGAACTGTGCACGCATGACCCGAATCTTCTGGTTTGCTCCCAGAGTACGGATAATCTTTGTGCGGTCCTCGCCAATATGCGAATCAGCAGGTGAACTGCCAATCTCATTTCTCCTCTTACCCCGTGCAAACCGGATTCTTCCACCGGTTTCTTTCCGAACTGATCTGCCATGCCACTGCATTTTAACACCTGAATTTTATGAAATGTATTCGGAAGGGCATTAAGCCCTTCGCTGAAGTCTATAAATATAGCATCTGTAGCTATTTAATCTCACTGATCACCGGATTATCTCATCAAGAAGGGCTTCCATCCCGTCACCGGTCTTCATATTTGTCCGGAATACGGGCATTTCCGGATTATAGCGATGAATATCGGACTCCAGCCGCCCAACATCACAACCGACGTATTCTGCCAGATCCACCTTGTTGATGACAGCCATCGTGCTCTCCCGGAACATCATCGGGTGCTTGTTTGCGACATCATCACCTTCTGTGGTGGAGACCACCACAATACGCTTCTCCGCGCCGAGGAGAAAGTCAGTCGGGCAGACCATGTTCCCAACATTTTCTATGAAGAGAATGTCAATCTCGTCCAGGGGGAGGTGAGAAATGGCATGCTCCACGAGGTGTGCATCCAGGTGGCATTCCTTACCGGTATTTGCGTTCACCGCAGGAGCACCGGTTGCAACAATCCGCTGGAAATCATCATCCCCATAGACATCACCTGCGATGGCCCCTGTATTCAGCCCGCGTTCCTTCAGCATAGGCACCAGTTGTTCCACAAGTGAGGTCTTGCCGGACCCGATGGCACCGAGAAGGTCAAAGGCACGAATGCCAGCTGCGGCAAGCGCGGCATGATTCTTCGCAGCAAGACGATTATTTGCTTCAAAGATGTCCTTTTCGATACTGACGTCAATGTGATGCATAGTAGTAGGTACGACAAAGTATCGTTTATACCTTCACAAAGTCATATATATTGTATGAATCCTGAGCGGACACTCTACCCATGTTACTTTGACCGTGCTCTCACCCGCAGTCAGGGCCGCAGGGTATCCCGGGAGATGGCACGGGAGACGCCAAAAGCCAAAGCAATCCATAAGGCTGCAAAGAAGTCAGGCCTTTCTGCACGGATTGAAGAGGGGGCCTCACACCCCGCATACTGGGGCAAACAGGATGGCAGAGTTATTGTCGAATGGAAGGGAACGAAAGAAGAGCTGATGAAAAAGATCGCAAACAAAATCTGAGAGGGAGGAGGACACCATGTACGATCTCCACACTCACACCATGTACGATCTCCACACTCACACCATCTACTCTGACGGCGAACTGCTTCCGGCTGAACTTATTCGTCGGGCAGCAGTGCTGGGATACCTGACGTTAGGAATCACTGACCACGCCGACCGTTCGAATGTAACCTCACTTGTCCACACCCTTTGTCCAATGCGTGAGACAGCACAGGCATACGGAATCCAGCTCCTCGTCGGCGTTGAAATAACTCATGTTCCGCCAGTGGAAATCCCCACCCTTGCCCGTGAAGCACGAGATGCAGGGGCTGACATCATCATCGTGCATGGTGAGACAATCACAGAACCTGTAGCACCGGGTACCAATGCTGCAGCCTGTGCCTGTGCTGACGTCGATGTCCTGGCCCACCCCGGACTCATATCAATACAGGATGCACGGATGGCCCGTGAAAACCAGGTAGCACTTGAGATCACCTCAAGAGGTGGCCACAACCGGACCAACGGCCATGTTGTCTGCGTGGCGAGGGCAGAGGAATGTCTGCTTGCAGTCAATTCGGATACCCACGCACCGTCTGACCTGATGGGAATGGCCGAACGGATGCAGGTTGCACGGGGGGCGGGCCTTACTGAAATAGAGAGTGTCTCAATTCTCTCCGGAAAGAACCTCCCCTTCCTTCAAAAAAAGCGCGCATAGAAATATTACCATCCGGGGGGGTGTGCACCAAAATGAAACACAAGAGCCATATACCCCTCATTTGCATGCGAAAGAGTATGCATTACCCTTATCCCCATCCATGCAATATATAAAAATTATGCCAATCTTTAAATACTATTGGATTCAATTTATAACAGTTACGAACCCACAGGGTACCAAATTTTTGGAAGGTTTTATAACGTGAAGATCGTTGGTCAAGTTCATACTATTTGCAGTAAAAACAGTGCCGTCATCACTATTGACGGAGGGCAGTTGCCTCGTCTCCACAGCGAGGTTGTTGACCAGCGAAAGAAACCTGTCGGAAAACTGGTAGAAGTGTTCGGCAATATCAAAACACCATATGCACTTGTGGTCTGCAAAGGACCATGCGAATGCAATGTGGGCGACCAGCTGTTTACAGAATAAGGATGATGAATTATGCAGGAAATTGAAAAATTAAAACAACTCCAGTCACAGCGGGAAACCCTCAGGAAAAGAACCAAAGAAGGAGAGGGTTTAAAATCACGGACAGAAGAGACGACAAAAACGGTCTGTCCTGAATGTGGCAGCCGCCAGCTTGTGCAGGACAACGAGCGTGCAGAACTGGTATGCCAGAACTGTGGTCTTGTCCTCGATGATGAAGTCATTGACCGCGGCCCCGAATGGCGTGCGTTCGACCATGACCAGCGGATGAAGCGGTCACGTGTCGGTGCACCGATGACCTTTACCATTCACGATAAAGGTCTGTCCACGATGATTGACTGGCGGAACCGTGACTCATACGGCCGTGCTATTTCATCAAAGAACCGTGCCCAGCTCTACCGTCTGCGGAAGTGGCAGCGACGTATCCGTGTATCAAACGCGACCGAGAGAAACCTTGCGTTTGCACTCTCAGAACTTGACCGGATGGCTTCTGCCCTTGGTCTGCCACGTAACGTCCGTGAGACAGCAGCAGTTGTCTACCGTGACGCAGTCGATAAGAACCTTATCCGTGGCAGGTCGATTGAAGGAGTCGCTGCAGCAGCTCTTTACGCAGCATGCCGTCAGTGTAATGTCCCACGTACCCTCGATGAGATTGCAGAAGTGTCCCGTGTCTCCCGTAAGGAGATCGGCAGGACCTACCGGTTCATCTCACGTGAACTCGGATTAAAGCTGCTCCCCACCTCACCGATTGACTATGTCCCACGGTTCTGCTCCGGTCTGAACCTGAAAGGAGAGGTTCAGTCGCGTGCGGTTGAGATTCTCCGACAGGCGGGCGAGCGTGAACTGACAAGCGGACGGGGCCCAACCGGTGTCGCCGCAGCAGCTATCTACATCTCCTCCATTCTGGGCGGCGAACGCCGGACCCAGCGTGAAGTGGCAGAGGTTGCCGGTGTCACTGAGGTGACCATCCGGAACCGCTACAAAGAACTTGCAGAGAAGCTCGACATCGAGATTATTCTGTAAGATTAATAATCACCCCCACCAATACTATTTTGGTATTTTTCGATGGGCCTGTAGATCAGGGGTAGATCGCTACGTTCGCAACGTAGAGGCCGCGGGTTCAAATCCCGCCAGGTCCATACTTTTGTCCTCCCTCCAGACAGGGACTTTACGTAAAACGGAGAAGATCCTGCGAAAGATAGGATCACCGACAAACGGTTTTTAAAAAAAAAATATCTGATTTTTCCTTTTCTTTACGCCATCATCCCTGCTTCTTCACCATCACATTCTTCCACGTTTTCCGGATCATGAGTAAAAAATGAGAGGATGATAACGACGAATGCCACAATCGCACCCACAAAGAATGCAATGTCAAAGGCAGAAGCCAGTAAGGCTTCCACGAGCTGGGGCTGGGTAGCAAGTGAACCCTCAGTCAGTCCCTTCATACTGGAGATAGTGATGAGCGACTGGATAAAGGCCAGTTCAAAGATAACTATGCCCACCGTGGCCCCGGCATTCCTCTCTGTCGTCGCAAGGCTGGAGACCATGCCCTGCTTCTCCCGCGGCGCAAGGCACATTATTTCGCTCGTGTTCGGCGAGTAGTAGAGACCGAGACCGAAGCCAAGGAGAGCAAGGGTGGTGATGATGAGCAGTGTTGAAGTTGCCACCCCGAATGTGGAGAGCAGAAGGAACGAAAGAAGATAGATGGCAGACGCCCCGACACAGAGTTTCCGGGGCCCGAACCGGTGGTAGAGAGAGCCGGACATTGTCCCGCCAAGCATCAGAGTGACAGAGGGTACCGTCAGGTAGAGGCCGGCCACCATTGTTGACATTCCCTGCACATACTCGAGGAAAAAGGGCAGAAGGAAGTTTGACCCGCAGTAGGCAAACATCATCAGCATCGCCCCGACATTTGCGAAGAGGAAATCCCGTTTCCGGTAGAGCTGCAGGTCAAGCAGGGGGTCGGGTGCGGACCGTTCCTGACGGACAAAGAGAACGGCGCCGGCGATACAGATAACAAAGGCTGCAATAATCGGGGCTGAAGTGAACCCGAGGGAGATTCCCATGTTCAGGGCATAGATGAAGGCTCCGAGCATGGCGAAGAGATACAGGGCACCCAGGCTGTCAAACGATTCTGTCTTCTCACGGGCAGGGAGCGACGGGATGACGGCTGCACCGAGGATGCAGGCGAGAATGCCCACCGGGACGTTGATCAAAAAGATCCAGTGCCAGGAGAGCATCTCGGTGAGAATACCACCGAGAAACGGACCGGCAGCGACACCCAGAGACGACATCGTCACGACAAACCCGATGGCCTTTGCCCGGTCTCCCGGCGGCAGAAAGACAGAGACCATTGCCATACTAATGGCACCGAGCATCGCACCGCCCACTGCCTGTACGGCACGGGAGCCTACCAGTATGAGAAACGACGGGGAGAGTGCACAGAAGAGTGACCCTGCAGCAAATACGAGAAACCCCGCCAGAAATATCTGCCGAAAACCGATTCGGTCCGATAGTTTTCCAAAGATCATCAGACAGCTCGTAAGAACCAAGAGGTACATGGTTGATACCCAGGAGACAAGCCCAGTCGAGACATCAAAAGAAGTCGAAATTGTTGGCAGGGCGATATTGACAATGGAACTGTCCAGGGCGCTCATAAATGAAGCGATGGATATCGCAAAGAGCAGCATCTTTTGATTTTTTATTACAGGGGGAATTTCCATGGGGGGCTCCGGAGTTTCGTATCAAACGGTTGTTCAGGGTGATATTTGAGGATTGCTTTTTTTGGGCAACCCATAAACCATGGGAAAAAATACCGGAACGGGACACTCAGCCGGAATATCACGCTGACCAATAACACAGTCAGATTAAATGCTGAGGGCAGCGGCACACTCCCCAGATAATCCCCACCACCGCGAGGACGAACGCCATTATAGAGAGCCCCTGTACCATATTGGAATAGAGGGGTACCCGCACCAGCCAGGAAAGGCCGCCCATCACATGAGTCATCGAGACGACTACCAGAACGGCAACGGTAAAGGGATAGACACAGGTGCCGTCCAGTGTCCGCAACGCCAGGTAAGAGAGGAGAAAATAGGATACCGCAATGCCCATCACCACAAGCGGTACGAGGCCGTACACCGCAGCTGTCCGTGCGATCGGTGAAAACTCATACATGAGAATTTCGTCCAGACCATGCGCAAAGACAAACGTCAGAGTATAGTCGGCAATCACCGAAAGGGCCGGGAACATGGCAAGGAGCCGGATATTATTGTACATGCATTTCCTGCCGGACCTGACACAATCCATCTTCAATCAATCACCCGAATGATACAGTATTACTGACTACTGCGGACCGTTGAACAATAGTTCATGCCTGTTTGATCTGCAGAGCCACGCAGCATATACCTCCATCACCATATTTAAACCATCGTACCAAAAAAATACGAGATTGGCCCCAAAATTCTGTATATTCCTCGAATATGGCAGATTTTTTTGGGAAAGCAATTCCCCCCAGCCTCATGAATTGTGTGAAATGCCATATTTCAATCACATTTTTAGTATCAGGAAGAATGTGAACAAGTATGGGAAAAAGAAGCAGAACACGGGAAAAAGTCGAGGTCCTTCCCATCCACATGCCGGTGAACCTTAAAATTGGGCTTGCATTATAAAAAAAGGTCTTTGACCGGGAGGAATGCCACACTGTGCAGACACTAGAGGGAGAAAACGAATATGACATCTGGTTCTTCCCCCCCAGGATTAATCAGGGAAGATATGCGGTGCCCCAAGGATCGGGGGCGAGGTGAATCCGAGGGCCGCACCGGGGACGCAGGCAAGGATGCCCACCGGGACGTTGATCAAAAAGATCCAGTGCCAGGAGAACATCTCGGTGATGATTTCCATGGGGAAGGCTTTTTATTTTGTATCAAACGGTTGTTCAGGTTGATATTTGAGGATTGCTTTTGGGGGATGAAGTATTATTCAAATAAATCAGTGAAAAAAGAGCAGGTGCAGGAAATGGCGACGCGCCTGCCTGTCTTGATTTTTTATCAGACAAAGACCGAATCAAATGAGAGCGAGATGCGGTAATCCCCGGCCAGGCAGGAATTAATACTGGGAACCGGCTGGTTAAGGATGAGCGGCTCAATTGTCAGACCACCTAAATCGTCTTCTGAGATTGGGAACGTCAGGACAACTTCTGAACAATTCAGGTTCTGGTAATCAATGATGTTCCCACCCTTCACCTGAAGCGGGAGAGAGAGTGTATCCCTATCTGAGGCAAGGAATCCCTGTGTAAGCAGATTTGTATCACGGACGGTAATCTTAACCGCTGTCACATCCGGATCATCGGTCTCAATATCAAAGAAGACAGATTCCTCATTGTAACCCTCTTCCAGGGTGCCAAAGGAAATATCTCCCGCAATATTGCAGATGTACCGATACCCCTCACCTCCATCTCCATCATCTGAAGATGATTCCACAGGATCATTTTCCTCAACAGGAACGTCAATGCTCCCGTTAACATAGACAAAACCAGGGACGCCCTCAACATCCATTACAGTGCCATTTTCAACATCCATCTGGTGAATGATAACTATGACAGGGGACACACCCGGAGTAATCCCCCTCACATGCAACGATGCCAAGAGAATCGGATCTGCACTCTCATTCACCATCTGGGAATCTCCTGTTATCTGCAGATTCACCGAAGAATTGGGGAATGTGATGTTTTCAAAGGAAGTCACCCAGGAGGGTAATTCTACACCAACCCATTCCGCCACGGACTCATTTTCAAGCGAAACAGTAAGATTGTACACATTAACCCCCTGAGGCACTGCATCAAATGTGACATTAACCACCTCTTCTGCGCCGGCATTCACGGTGACATTGAGTATGCCCACGCTCAGAACGTCCGCATTGTCTTCACCAGGGCCAATTGGCAGTGGACTGTCTATGGGTGTATCAGCCAAGCTTTCGTTGACAGAAATAATGGATACCATGCACTCAACATCCATCATTGTGCCGTTGCCATCATCCATCTGATGAACGAATACTTCTACAGGAGATTCTCCCACAGCAATGCCCCGCACACGCACTGTCGCAAGAAGGACAGGACCAGGGATTTCTTCAATCGATGGGGATTCATTCACTCCCGTCAAATTAACCAATGGAGCAGGGAATGTACTGTTCCCAGAAGACACAATCCATTCAGGAAACTCAACCCCGGTGAACTCAGCCACTGAATCATTCACGAATGAGAGGGTGAGATTATATGCACTTAGCCCGGCAGGAGCCGCATCAAGGATGACTTCAAGCACGCCCTCCTCACCGGCAGACACAGTGACATCGTTCATACTCACGTTCAGAGCAGTGGCCGCACCACAGCACAATGCCACAAAGCAAAGCATAGAAAGCAGAAGAACCTTCAGTGCCTGCATCTACCCGCCTCCCGAAAGCTCTATCCACACACGTTCATGTATTTTCATTCTCAACAACCCCCTCTCCATCCCCAGCCCCAGGTCCATCCCCAGCCGTGGCGCCATCTCCAGCGCCAGCAGTTATTATTGGATTCTTCTTCCTCAGGAGTTGTGAAAGTGTATTCATCTGAGACGGCTGCTTCATTGCTATCCACCTCAGAACGCACCCGGAAAAAGTATGTCTCATCAGCGGTGAGACCTTCAATCAATACTATGTGCTCATATACCGGGGAAAATACATTCCCGGATGCCGGGTAAAAATAGTCCTCAAACCTGGAACGAGACTCAGTATCATACGCAACCTGCGAGGTAGATGCCCCGTTGGTCTTCCACGCGATCCCCACCGCATGGGAGGTTACATCAACGACCTGCACATCGTAGATCCAAAGCGGTACATGCCCAGAGACGACAACAGTTGCTGTATCAGTGAGGGCAGCCCCTGTAATTCCTGCTGTGCCCATAAGCAGTATGGTAAGGCACAAAAGAAGGAGGAAAAGGAATCTGCCCCTCATCTTCTCAGCGCTCCCGGCGCATCTTCAGACCAACAGCAACCACAAGGACTGCAGCAAGGCTCAGGATGGGAGACAATGGCGTTGCTTCCTGGCTTCCGGTGTTACCAGTGTTGCCTGTGCTTTCGGCCTGTGGCGATGCCACATCACCGGACGCAGACATCACTGCCCAGGTACCCATCTGGTTTGCAGTCGTCTTCAGCGTTTTCGTTGCTTTGTCCACAGAAGTGGGATAAATAATCCATTCAGTATCTAAATCATCCCATCTGGCCAGTATAAGAGAACCAACATCACCTCCGGCAATCGACACATCATCATCGCAGTATGCCACATTCAGGGTGGCATCCTTTGCTAAGAGACCCGTGATACCGCTTATGCGGAACCAGTTCGTTGCCAATGCGCAATTGTCAGGGATGACTCCAAGATTTTTCTGAACAATACCCTCTAATGTAACATCTACAGCTCCGAGAAGTGCACCTCTCGGGAAATCAACACGAATTCTTCCATCATCAGTTGAGAGAACAGACTCTTCTGAGGGTGTAATAGTCTGGGTAACAGGCTGGAATGGTGGAACATATGCTTCTTTGATCTCAAAAGATCCTTCTTTTTCATCAATCAGTGTTCCATCTTCAGAAACAACTCTTGATTTGAATGAATACTGCCCCTGTTGGAGTTCACTCTCTGATGAAAATGATGATTCCATTGTGACCACCTGGCTTGGAAGTATGGGAGATAGCATCTCATCAGACGAAATCGTTGTAATTATCTCCCCATTCAGATCAAGAATATCAACATCATTTAAAATTTTAAAGTGGTGATTCCCAGAATTCTGGAACGTTGTCACAATTGTAATGGGCTGATTACTTGTTGCTTCTCCCGACTCAAGGTTGGTAATGATTCCCTCGTGAATCAGATTTTTGCCATCAAGTGTCAATCTCACTTTAATATTGATCACTGTTTTACTCGCAACGCCAACAAAACCAGATCCTTCTTCTGATATGACCTCTTCAAAGTGAATTATCGCGTAGCGCCCTCCCCCACCGGGATTCGAAGGGACAGTTATCTTCGCACTAATACTGTTCGTCTTCCCAGGTTCAAGAATAATTGATGATTTATCAAGGGAAATATAATTCACCGCGGAAAACTGCGATCCGGAATCACCTGCAATCACAGGATCTTCAATTACCTCTACATCCATCTTCATTGGTTCGTCCAGTTTCCCCAGACCGATTTCCATTGTGTGTGATACCGTTTCGCCCGGACTGACGGTGGTATCAATAGTTGAAAAAGGGTCGAATGTGATCGTTGCTGAAGCAGTGGATACAAGGAAAAAGAATCCAACTATGGTAATACAGATCAGGTACTTTCGAATGATTGATGAATACGCCTTCATTTTTTTAGTTCTCCCATGGTTTTTTTAACATGCGAATGTCTCCAAGATGGAGTGACCCATCCTGAAGATGATGAATATTCAGACAGGCGCGAACGTGTATGTCACATGAAGGCAATAATCGCCATCCGTGTCAGCATAAGTAACAGTCTGTCTTGCACCAATGGGCAAATCCCAGTCGCCTAACTGCCCTACAAAGGTATACGCCAGAGGAAGAGCTGCGCTCTGCCAGGTATTACCATTATCGAGACTTATCTGGGATGGAGTGGTCATGACACTGCTACCACAGCACATACATCCACCATTCAGAACGGAAATTCCGAGAGACCATGGCTGATTGGATTTTACATTGCCATCATTTGCATATACTGGAGCATTTGCTCCAAACGCAAGATCACCAAACTCAACATTACCAGGAGCCGTAAATTGAGCAAATGTACTCACTGTTCCATTAACGTTTACAACATCCGCCATAACCCCAGGCACCATCGCCAGGGCAACAAGCAGCACTGCTGCTATAACAAACTTTTTCATGTTTAAAACTCTCCTTCATGTTAGGGATCGGAATGATCCCGACATTTTAACTTGCAAGAACTCCCCGCTTCCCCGCTTGCCGCTTGCGAAGGACGGCCTGCGAAGCCTGGGGTGCCGCCACCACCATTTGGGGAGGAGGCGGCACTCCTTTGGAAGCCTTACACAATTGAACTCTTTTCTCGGAGCATATTAACATTCTGCAAGGCCAATACCCGCCCCAATACTGAATTCGCAAGCGCACAGGCAATTACGTGCAGTAGTGCATGCATTACAAAAATGCGCATTATATTGATTTTTTCCGCAATACCTGACATATGGAGCATACGTTATCCTGACAAGGACCATATTTTGACAAAATGGATAATTTGACAGTGAACATGCGACATACTCCCGATCATGAATGGAAATGAGGGTGCAACACTCTTATACCCCCTCTCAAAACATCCCTGCGGCAACACACAGGCATCGCCATCGGAACCATCTGGCGGACACCGGGAAGAGAACGTCATCCCACCCGTTTCCAATGAATTGTTGGAAACCACAATTGCCACACATTCATCTTTTTTTTAAGAAATAACGCACAAAACGCGCTGAACAAAGGGAACCCACCCATGCAGAACACCTATGGGCCAAGCCAAAATAACCCCAAAATAAAACGCGCGCGCGCATTTACGAGTATTAATATGCCCATATAAAGAAACAAAGACCAAAACAGCCCCAGATACAAATAAACATATATTATTCAGCGTTTGAAAGAACAAAGCCCCAAGAGCACGTATCCCCCCTGATCACGCTCACATCGCATGGTCATAAAACCGGCCGGGAGCACCTGACAACGGGATCATGGAGGGGGGGAAGGACAGAGATCAGAGATACCTTTTATAATACCAATCCGGATAGGTTCCATTGTGGTGACAACTTTCGATGCTTGATTATAAGGACGAACTCGGAATAATTACCCATCTTATCACTGAACAGCAGTATGGGATGACGATCACCTCTATTGCTGCTGCAAGCAAAATCGGCCGGAATCGTGTGGCTAAATATCTCGACGTCCTCACCCTTTCCGGCAGGGTGGGGATGAAACAGGTAGGGAACGCAAAGGTCTTCTTTCTCACCGACCGGATTCCTGTCGCCTCGATGCTGAACCTCTCATCTGACTTCATCATCGTCCTCAACGACAGGCATGAGGTGGTTTATGCAAACGACAACCTCCTCAATGACGAAAAGCTCAGGCGGGACGATGTCATCGGAACAGCGATATCCCACCTTAACCTCTCACTTCTTCCGTTTCCCAACCTAACTGGCCGCGTCCAACAGGCGCTTGAGGGTGTTGAGACGCTGACCGAATATGCTGTGACAAAGGGCGGAACAAAGCGATGGTTCCGGGCAAAGATGACTCCCACTGCTCTTGAAGGAGGGGCAGGGGGCGTCGGCATCATGCTGGAGGACATCACCGAACGGAAGATGTATCAGGCACACCTTGAGGAACAAATCCACGCTGACAGGGCAAGACCTGCCACCACTGCCGACGAACTCAATAATGAAGCAGAAAGCCACGATGAAATCGGGACAGCACTAAATAAAAGCAAACAGCTCAATCGCACCCTCATTGAACATTCCCGTGAGGGAATTCTTATTCCCACCGCAGAGGAAGGCATCATTACCTTCGTCAACCCGGCAATGGCTGCTATGCTGGGGTATACCACCAGTGAGATGCTTGGCCGCTCTGTTTTCACCCTCACCAACGATGCAGGCGTACAAACTCTCCGGCGGGCACAGTCACACTTTACCGAAAATACTGATGACAAAGGGGATATCCAGCTGTTTAGCCGGGATGGGAAAACAGTGCACGCCGAAATCATATCTACACCCATCCGGGCACCTGACACCGACGGACAAAACTGGCTCCTTCTCATCAACGATGTGACTGACCGGAAGAGAAAAGAGAATGCCATCAAATTCACGAACACCCTTTTAACCGGCATCATCGAGGGAAGCAACCGGATGATCGCCACGATTGACACCGATTATACCTTTGTTTCGTCAAATTCTCTGTATCAGGATGAATTTGAGCGGGTGTGGGGAAATAAACCGGAGGCCGGAAAAAAGGTTGTAGACCTTCTCTCCCACATGCCGGCTGAACTCGAAAAAGGTCTCGCATTATGGAAACGTGTCCTGGATGGCGATGAATACCATACCGTCCAGACATTTCCGGGAGGGTGCGAATATGATATATGGTTCTTCCCGCTCAGGGATGAAGAAGGGAACATATACGGAGCCGCAAATATCCTCACCGACATCAGCAACCTGGACAGGACCCTCATGCTGTTTCAGGAACAGGACATACAGCTTCGTGCACTTTTAAACCAGAAATTATCGGAAACCGAACATGCAAACCTGGGGAAAAAAGCCAGAAGCTAACCACATTTTTTTGGACCTATTCCCAATAATGCGAGTAACCGACCTTCTCAAGCGCCATACCGTCCAGGTATACCCCTGACCCGGCGGAAACCCGCCCGATACCGGTGGCATCCACCCCTGCAATCGGGAAAACACTTTCCGGGCAGGTGAACAGGAGGCCAAAGTCACCGCCGCCAAAAAGGGCGTAGCGGGCCGCGTCCTCTGCCGGGACTCCCTCCGGACGGGGGATCACAGATTCTGTTACATCCAGCCGCACCCCCGATGCCTCAGCAAGGTCATGCAGCGATATCGAAAGCCCGTCAGAGACATCCATCATGGCGGTCGCCCCGGCACGCCCGAGAGCCTGCCCTTCAAAAACACCGGGGCGGGGCACAACCAGCGCCTCCCAGTACTCCTTATACCCGTCCAGCCCTGCCTGTGCCTGACCAGGGATGCCCGTTACCGCCACAACATCTCCGGGCTGTGCTCCCCGCCGCCGCACCAGACATTCAGGAGAAACACGCCCGAGACCAGTTGAAACGAGTGTACACTCCGTATGGGCATCCATGTCACCGCCCATCAACCGACAGCCATACGCACGGCAACAGTCGTCCGCTCCACGGGTTATTTCCTCCACCCGCTCCGCACGGTCCACCCCGACAGCAAGGAGGAGAGCGATAGGGTGAGCCCCCATCGACGCCACATCAGAGAGTGTCACCGCGGCAGCCATCCAGCCCATCTGCCACGATGTCATCCCATTCGGAAAATCGGTCGTCTCATGGAGCATATCCGTTGACATCACAAGATAATTCTCACCATCATCAATGACCGCACAGTCATCATCCGTTGCATCCGTCCCAATAATTGCCCGAATCGCCCTGACGAGAGCCCGATCATCCATCCTTCTTCACCTCACGTTCCCGTTCTGTCCGGTACTCCCGGAAAATTGATTCAATCATCTCTGACTTCTTCCCCTGTTCATAGAGGGCAATCTCTTTTTGCCACGCCTCAACTGCCGCCGCAAACCGGTCGGCATCCACACTCCCGACCGGCCCATGAATTTCAAGACCCGTCTCTTTTGAGCCGAGGAGGACAATCCCCCGTTCAAGGCAGGCATCTTTCAGCCGCCCGTCTCCTCCCCCGACAAGAGCACGAATCTGCAGCTCAGCAAGAGTGTCAAGCACCGTCGTTCCCCATCCGGCCGTCGTCTTCACTGCAATAATATCTCCTTCCACAATCCCGAAATCAGTATCCACCTGACGAATGGCATCGCGGGAGAGGGACTCTGTTGCCTTCACCAGCAGACGGTCATCACCCGCCTGACTTTCAGACAGACGGCGGAGACGGTCCACCTGTTTTCTCAGTTTCTTTGTTTTCCGTTCTTCACGCCGGAGTTTCTTCTTCTGGTTGGCAATAATCACATCGAGCTTTCCGACCTCGGTATCCTTTCGGAGAGCACGGCTCCCTTCCCCCCGTTCCTTCTCAAGAAGAGCGTTCAGACGGGCAATCTCCAAATCCTTTGCCTCCCCTTCCGCCTGTAAATCCGTAACATGCCCCCGCAGGGACTTCACCATCCCGTCGAGCTGGAGAAGGCGATCATCCCGTGGGCCGGGAGCAGGGACTTCCTCCTCTTCATCTCCCTCCACAACAGCAACCGGCCCCTTCCTTCCGAGGACCTGTTCTAAGGAAAGACCCCGGACAACACCAGCCCGCACCTCATCCATATCATGGCCGGGCGGCACCCGTTTTGCGACATTCCTGAACTTTGGCTGATACGCACGGAACGCATCCATCGCCGCCGAGAGAGAGTCACGTTCATGATCATTCCCATAGGGAATATCACCACATAGAATCTTCTTCTCCTCAACCGTCCGGTCCACCTTCGGCGTATAGCCAACCGCTGAAAACGCCCGGCGGATACGCTCCACAGAAGCCGGCATCGGGTGCACATCGGTTGCCACCACAAGCGGCCGCCCTGCGGTATAAAGCGCCTCAACCACATCCGGCATCGCCATCGTCCGGGAACTTTTGACGAGCACCGGTTCACCGTCAAGTGTCACCGCGGCAATGCCCACCGTCGTCCCGGGGTCGATACCCACAAAGAGATACCGCTGCCCGCCGCCCCGTGTCCGGTAGCGAATGCGGTCAAGCCGGCGGCCCGCTACCTTCACCTGCACATCCGCAGACCGGGCATTCGTCACCGGCACATCCTCCCGTGGGGATGAAACCGTAAAGTGCACCCGCCCGAGACCACCGAATGCCTTCACTTCCTCTGTTGTAAAAGAAAGTCCGTGTTCCCGCAGTGTTGCCTCCACACCACGGGACGTCTGCCGCACCGCACCATGCACCTTGCGTGCATACCGGTTCTGGCTCCATCCCCCTTTCCCGAGCGACCGTCCCCGCGATACCGTGACATCAGTCGTGTTCTCGAAGGCCACCACTTCCGCACCGCCACCGAGGTCAGCGACCACCGCTGAGGCACGGGCCTCAGCATACGGGTCCAGTCGGTTGAACGTCATATTGTAGCGGGCAGCCACCCGCGGCAGGGACTGCTGCTTCTCTCCCCCCGTGGACTGCACCAGCATTGTCTGGGGAGGGAGAGACTGAAGAAACGAAAAAAGGGCCTGCTGGTCGCGGGCAATCTCCTGCACCGAGTCGACCGCAAGAATTTCGGGTTTTTCCCGGGCAATCAGGCGGAGCAGACGAAAGACCGAGACCTCGGTTGTCTCCCGTTCCTGCCCGTCTTCATGGATTACAAGGGCAAAGCGGGGCCTCTCACCCCGCGATCGTACTGAGCCATGGATAATATCAATACCAAATACCTTCACCCAACCACCTGCGCAAGGACCTCCTCCACCGGCGCGTCGACCCGGTACTTCCGGGTAAAGTAGGTACAAAGATTGGTGATGTCACGCAGAAGAATCTCTTCTGCTGCCGGGTGCGTGGGGTCAACCCACTGTGGCCAGTCAATCAGCCAGGTTTTCTTTCCGTCCACCATAACATTGAATTCCGAGAGATCGCCGTGAATATACCCGAGGTGGTAGGCTTTGGATACATTCTCCACCACCTCTGCAAAGACATCCTCCGGATTCTCCAGGGTCGCCTGGACGATGGGTAACCCACGGATGAACGTCATCACAACGAGGTTGCGGTTGATGTCCACCGGCACCGGCACAGAGACATCCGCGTGCAGGGCGGTAAGAGCGTCATACTCCTGCCGGGCCGAGTTGCCTGAGGCAAATATCCACGGAAAATGCTTGTACTGCGGCATATAACTCCGCGACCGGCGAACCGTCTGGAACGATTGCTGCCCAATCCGGTGGAACTTCAGGGCAACGACACCCATACCCATCGCCTCGTAGACCGTCGCCTCCTTCCCGACACCGAGGAGGCACCCAAGGGAGGTCACCGACCCTTTGCGCACCGCACCGTGCAGGGCAAGGGCATCTAAACCAGTGAAGACCATCTGGTATCCCTTATAGGGAACCGAACTGCTCTTCACCATATTTCGTCCCATCAGGTGTCCAAGACGGTAATTCATTTCAGACATAGAGAGCTTCGTCTGGTGGCAGAGAACATCCTCCGGAACCCAGCGGTAGCGTTTCATCAGGGTTTCCAGAGCAAGCAGAATCTTTATCTCGAAGCGGTGGAGATCACGCACATCATCGGCACAGAGCGACATAATTGTAGTATGCATTTAACATCAGAGATGATATATCTTTGATTGACACCCGAATGAAATGTTCAAAATGCCGCCGGGAGGCGATCATATACCAGCGGTACTCAGGAATGCACCTCTGCCGCGACCACTTTACTGACAGTGTGGAGTCACGGGTGAAACGGGAGATACGTAAACACCACTGGGTAGAACGCGGGGACACAATAGGGGTTGCCCTTTCCGGCGGGAAGGATTCAACCTCTCTCCTGCATTTTCTCATCAAAACTTTTGGCCACCGCCCGGACATCACCATCCTTGCTATCACCATTGACGAAGGCATTGCAGGTTACCGTGACCTCTCAGAGATGGAAGATATTATCAAGCGTTACAAGGTTCCCTGGCATACCGCATCCTTTGCTGAGGAATACGACATCACCCTTGACGGAATCGTGGAAGGCCAGGGAGACGACCGGCGTTCATGCTCATTCTGCGGAGTCCTGCGCCGCCGGGTGGTAAACCGAATCGCACGGGAGGCCGGGTGCACGAAACTCGCATTCGGATTCAACCTGGACGACGAGGCACAGTCAGTGATGATGAACGTCCTCCGGGGTGACACCGAACGCCTGACTATGCAACAACGGGAGAATCCGGGAATGATCCCACGGATAAGGCCCTTTGCGGTCATTCCAGAACGGGAGGTCGCACTCTACGCCCATCTGCATGTAGGATCCCTTGCTGACCACGGGTGCCCCTATGCCCACAATGCCCTCCGTGGCGATGTGCGGCGGCTCTTAAACGAATATACCTGGCAGCACCCGGCCACCAAATACGCGGTACGGACCCTGGGAGAAGACCTGAAGGGACGGGGCACCGGCCCTGCCATTATTCCGGAAATCTGCCCGGAATGCGGCGAGCCGGCATTCGGCACATGCCAAACCTGTGCGGTCCTCAATGAAGTAAGGCGGGGCAAAATACGATGAAACCTCTGGAGGCATTTCGGCGATTTATTCAGGGCATTGTACCACAGAAACGCCTGCGTATCTATGTCACCGCCCTTTTCGTCCAGATTGTCGTTTATGCGCTCCTTGTTTACCTCCTGATACCAGTACTGGAGGGCTATACCCTCACCCCCATAGAATCGCTCTACTTTGTGATCATGACCATCTCAACCGTTGGATATGGCCTCACATTTCCGATGGAAAGTGATCTCACCCATCTTCTCGTCATCATCATCATCGTTGCCGGTGTGACAACGGTGCTCTTCATCATCCCAACCCTGCTCTCCCCCTATCTGGAACGGGCCTTTCGGGCAAGCCCCCCCCGCCGAACCTCCATCCACCCCGACAACCATGTCATTGTGGTTGGCTTCAATGAGGTCACCCAGTCCCTCTTTCACATGCTCTCGATTGCAGAAACTGACATCATCCTCGTTGAAGAAGACAGAGCCCTGGCAGAAGAGGCACTCAGAATGAAACGGGATGCACCGCAGGTCATCTGGGGAAAATACAATGATAAGGAGACATGGAACAATGCCTGGATTTCAAAAGCAGACTTTGTCATCATTAATGAGGAAGAGCACACTGCCGCAAAAATCATTCTGGGAATAACAGAGATGACCGATGCGAAGATAATCACCATCGTAGAAGACATCACAAAAGACCGGTTTCTCCGCTATGCCGGTGCTGAGTATATCCTCTCCCCAAAAAACGTCACCGGAAAAAGTCTTGCACGTTATGCCATTCCCGGCCCATTTTTCGAGACCATCTATGATGAAAACCCGTATGCCACCCTCCAATCTGTAGATCCCACTGAAGAAGAGGAGGATAAACGCAAGATATTCATGCTCCCTGTTCTCGAAGGGTTCCGTTTCGTGGGCCATACCATCGGTGATATCAACGAAAATGACGAACACCCGATTGAAATTGTCTCATACTGGAAGGGAAACACATTCGTGATGTACCCGGACGATACCGAGGTCATCGACAAGTCGATGATCCTCTTTGTGCACGGGGCAGAAGGGGATGTCCACGCCACCCTCGATGAGAGCCTCGTCCCCGGAAAGACCGAAGCCTATGCAGTGATCGTTGGATTTGGCCGTATCGGGAGAACAGTATATGAGGAACTTGAAAAAATTGGTATCCGTGCCACCGTCATCGATCCGGTGGCGGCCGAGGTACCCGGCATCCACGGAAGCGGAGAGTCGGAGGCAGACCTCATCGCAGCAGGCATAAGCCATGCATCCGTCTGTATCATCGCGACATCTGATGATGATGCCAATATCTTCAGCACCCTGATGGCGCGGACGCTCAACCAGAAGATGCGGGTACTCTCGGTTGCAACCGAACCGGAGTCAGTTGAGAAACTCTACCGGGCGGGGGCAGATTATGTGGTCGATCTCCCGACTCACGGGGCAATTCTTGCAGCAAACATCGTTCTCGCTGACCTCATCCACCTCATCCTTGACCTGCCGGGAGTACAGGGACAACAGATCGCAGCCAGACATAATATGAATAAGCTGCCATTTACGGTTGAGAGTATCGAAGGACGAACCGGTGTGAAGGTCATCGGATTCCGCGGTCGCCGAAAATATGTAATACACCCGGAAAAATACCAGATAGTAATGGGAGGTGACGAAGTGATAGTCATCGGTACCCGGGAAGAACTGAAGAAATTCATCCATCTAACATCACCAGGAGATCAGAAATGAAACCAACATGTGAAATTGGCTGCGAATGTGAACGTATTGAACAGATGATACGCCATACCCTCTGGTCATCCGGGGCCAAAGGTATTGTCGTGGGAATCAGCGGCGGGGTGGACTCTGCCCTTGCTGCTGCATTCTGTGCACGGGCGGTGGGCGGAGAACGGGTGATGGGTATCGCACTCCCGTCCCCGGTCACCCCGGAAATAGACCTGAAAGACGGGGCTGACCTCTGCGAAGCATTCGACATTCCCTTCAAAACAATATCCATCGAACCAATGCTCAGTGCATTTGCCGGCATGGAGGATTTTGAGAATAACCCCTACCTAAGCGGAAATCTGATGGCAAGAATCCGTATGACAACACTCTATTATCAGGCAAACCGTCTGCACTATCTTGTCTGCGGAACCTCCAACCGGTCAGAGTACATGCTTGGTTATTCTACCAAATATGGAGACAGTGCAGCCGACATCCAGCCAATTTTGCACTGTTACAAGACACGAATATATGCACTGGCAGAGGAAGTCGGCGTGCCGGTACCAATCATTGAAAAACCGCCTTCGGCAGGTCTCTGGCCGGGCCAGAGTGATGAGGCGGACATTGGCTTCACCTATGCAGAGATCGACAGTGCACTCGCCTCCCTTGAGGTAAACAACTGGACAGCATCAAACACACAGGAAGAGCTCATCCTCGGAAAAGTGCAGGCATCCATGCACAAACGCATGAGCCCGCCAAATCTGCTGGAAATTCAATAAAAGGCTAAACTAAATAACCCAAAATAACATTTTTTCAGTGTGAGTGTGTGTGTATATCTAGTGAAGATTCTCATCAAACATGAGAAACCTGACAGATATCTACTCATTTCAGGGCACGAAACAGGTCTGCATAATCTGCTGGATGGTTCAGGTATCCAAGGGCATCCCCACCGATGAGATCATATATTTCCCTGCCATGGACAATACCCGCTTCAGGAAACTCCGGGGCGTTGTGAATCTTCAGTTCACCCACCTCAGGATATCGTGGATTCTTCTTCCATCCGTCAGTGCAGTGGTAATAAGCTGCCCCATGAAATTCTTCATACACCGCATATTCACTTTCAAACCCTTCTGAAACAAGATTGACCATACAGAGTTCATAATCTGCCGGATTAATGGTCACATGCCCATATCCCGGCGGAACAAGAACTGCCTCACCGGGCCCTGCCAGTACAACTATCACATCTGACGCATCCGGTGTCTGCAGGAGATACTCCGCCCTGCCGGAGAGTACCTGATAAAGTTCAGGGTAGCCAGTACCATCCGGTGCTGCCGGGTGGTAATGACCCTTGGTCTTTGCAAATTCCCCACAGAGGGTCATCGGGGGAATGACCGTATAATCAAATCGGATCCTGTTGGCTTTCAGCCATTCCCGGTCTTCTGCCGTCCGGGCAAGATTTCGGTACATAAAATAGAGGGGGCCGGATGCGTTACACCCTGCTTTGGCAAGGACCGGACGCATCTGGCCTATTGTTCGTATATGTGGTTCGGGTAGGTCAATGTCCCGGTACAATTCCATTACTTTTGTTTCTGTTTTCGCTGTTGATATAGATAGTACCCTGCACCGAGGATTACAAAGAGAAGGACCGTAAGAACAATGGGATCCGTCAACATGGTTCCAATGCCACTTCTGCTCTGAATGGTAACTTTAGCTTTCATCGGTTCAGATATGACACTGTTTTTCAGGGAATCCTTGTACCGGATCTCAGTGTCCAGACCATATGCCTTGATGGTGGCATCATCAGAGACACTGACCTGGTAGTAGGCTGTTGCCGTCTCACCGGGTGCCATGTCGCCAAGATATGCAGTGTCATCATTGCTTGTGAACGGATCAACGGCACTGATACGGGACGTTGCATCATAAGCGGTGGCGCCGCCGGTATTTTTATAGACAACTTCGATGGTTCCCTTCTCAGCCGGATACATCACATATGCCTCAGAGACAACTTCAAAGGTAATTTCTCCTCCCACAGGGACACCGATGGTCACCAGTTTAGAGGTGACTTTGTCGCCGTCACTGTTCTCGTAGGTAACAGCAATATTCAGCGGATAGGATGAATCTGAAGCATCTGATGATGCTGCTACCTTGAAATTTGCCGTTACCGTTTCGCCGGGTGCAAACTCACCGATATAGTAGCTGCCGTCTGTTGGGGTAACCGGACTTCCGGAAACAGACGAAAGAACGAGTGTCGCCTGTTGCCCGGTGTCCTGTCCACCGTTCTGCACAGCTACCGTCAGATAGCCTTCCGTGCCGGCATTGAGTTCAATTACATCTGCAGAGATGACCGTGACCTGCACATCCGGTTTGATGACAATCTCAACGGAGAGGGTCTCGGTTTTGGTCCGGTACTGATACTTCAGGGCATCGTTGCTGAGCTCATCCGCATAATAGAGATACGTGTATTCCAGCGTTACCGGCAGGACATATGTTCCCGCAGTTGCGCCGTCATTTATTCTGACATCAAAAGATGTCGCCGTACGTGAACCACCTGCGATGTCCCCCACAAGCTGTGAATCGGTCTTCACTGATACCGGTGCATCACCGTCAGCAAGACTAACAACCACGTTCTTCGCGGTGTTAGGTCTGTCTTCGCGGGCCACATTGGCCAGATTCTGTGAGGAATAATCGATTGTTCCAATGTTCTCTATCTTTACCGGAATCGTCACCATTGTATCCGGATAGTACTCGTTACTGCCCTCAATACTGACACGCAGATCAGGTGGTCCGGAGATCACTTTCTCTGCGGCCATCACCGGTGCACAAAGGCACAAAATGAGGACAATTCCCATAATTGCAGTCCGTGTAAAATTCATAATACCCCTGTTGTTGTAGTTGTAACAACATTTATCTGCATTCTCATTATATATTCCTATGCCAATGGCTAAGACAATCCCCAGCACCACAATGATACAGGAACACCTGAAATCCCTCGGTCTGACAAAATATGAAAGCCTTGTCTATATCGCACTTCTCCAGGTCGATGGAGCCACTGCAACCGAAATACACGAAATATCCGGAGTTCCACGGGCATCGGTATACCCTGTCCTTGACAAACTCAGCAAAAAGCAGCTCGTCAATGTCACCACCACATCCCCGAAACGATTTGCAGCCACCCCGCCGGATGAAGCCATCGACAGCCTTATAGCGCGCATCACTCAGGATTCAACTGCCGTTAAACACGAACTGACTACCATCTACGAAGAGCGGACCAGCATGAACCACGCAGAGCGACAGGAGATGATCTGGAACATCCATGGATCAGAAAATATCGGCAGTCGTGCGGTTGACCTTATCAGGTCGGCAGAGTCAAGTGTAGCAATTTTAAGCGTTACAACTGTCCTTTCATTGCCCATCCAGAAGATAATCAGCTCACTTGGTCCGGGGATAAACGTAGAGATTGCTACCGCAGGTACCAGTGCCCGTGATGACATACCCCCGAATGCGCAGGAACTTAAAATAGGAATGGTTCCCCACCCGGAGAACATCCTAGGCGAAAAACAGCCGCCCTGCATCATCATCGTTGACCGGCAGCGGGTAATGGCATTTGTGAGTGATGATGCCGAGATTCCCAGCGCACTCTACTCCGAGTCCCCTGGATTTGTGAACCTTTTTACCGGATACTGGGGATTTGTCAAAGGACATGTCTCCCTTCCCTGAATAAATTCCAAAAATCAGCTGCAGAACCGGAAAGTTTGTTGTATCCGGAACCCAACAATCTCCTTTAATGATTCCCCGAAGAGCCCAAGACGTTGTTCGATGGATATTCAAATCCGCTTCCTATGAGGTGGATGACGGCGATGGAACAATAGACCTCTCTGCATTCCGTGGTGATGAGTGTGTTGTGATCCTCTGTTCTGAAGATTCCCGTGAAATCGAAGATTTTGACCGGCTTAAATATCGGATCAGCCTTGATTCCGGCCCGGTTCTCTGTAAAAAACTGCTGGTATCGTTCGCACCGCCGGTGTCGGTGCAGTCCTGTACCGTCTGGAAAGAGAAGGATCTTACAGAAACACTTGCCCGTGCTGCAGGCTCCTATATCCGGGAGGAAACATTCAGTTTTTCCCTCTCGCCATCTGCAGAGACTACCGCACCGCGTGCGGCGAGACTGATACACACCGAAACCGAACCAGAACCAGGCCCCGAGATTCCACACCTACCGGTGACAATCACCGCTTCACGGGCTCATGCCGTCTGCGGCGTAAAGGGAACCGCCCTGCTGCGATTTATTCCCTACTGGGCATATCAGGCAGAGAGCCACGGGGAAAAGATATACAAGAGTCACATCATTAGTTTTGAGCGTGAGGAGAGCGGTGTTGTGAGTGCCATCAATGGCATGAAAGGAGACTTCACTGCAGAAATTACCGAGACAAAGGCAGTACCCGGTGATGCAGATATTCTGCCTCCAAAACTCACCAAAAAAGAGATAAAAGAGCGGGTGCTCTCTGCACTCGTTGAAAAACTCTCACAGACGGTGCGTCTCAGCCAGTCAGAGGGAGACACCATCTCCTATGAAAATCGCAGTTTTTCCCCTGACCCGGAAAATATTTCCATATCCTGTGAAATTGTGTATGTCCCCGTCTGGCAGATTCGTGGCAACAGAATCGCTGAAGTGAACGCATTCACCGGTGACCTCCTCCAGATGCCGATGGACGATGGTGTAGAGGTCCTCTGAAAAGAGGGGACAAAACACGATGATCACAGTTATCGGCGGAGGGCCTGCGGGACGGATTGCAGCAATGCGCCTTGCCGCACACGGGAAAGAAGTCTGCCTCTTTGACAGCCGGGCAGAGGGTCTGGGCGGCCAGTGTCTGCACCAGGGCTGCATGGTAATCTGTGCCCAGAATGATGTGGCACGTGCCTGCGAAGAAGTCCGTGATCTCCAACGGTTCGGGATCACTGATACCGGACCTGTCATTGACTACGCCTCTCTGCAGGAGAGGATGACAGATATTCAGGAGACAATTGCAGGTGTCCTTGATACTGAGACAACAGAAGCAGGTGTCACTGTCGTCAGTGAACACGCCCGCGTTGAAGGAAAACGGGTGTATGCCGGCGGCGTGGAATATGAATCTGAGGCAATCCTTATCGCAACAGGATCTGTCCCCCGTATTCCTGCCATTCCGGGAACCAGGATTCCGGGAGTGTATACCGCACATTCCCTCACCTCCCTCAGGCGTTCACCCCGGCGAATGGTAATCATCGGCAGCGGAGTCATCGCAGCCGAGTATGCATACATCTTCCATGCCGTCGGAGCTGATGTAACAGTTATTGCCCGGAGCACTCTTCTTCGTGGAATCCCCGAACCAGTGGCCAAAGGTGCCCGGCGGGACCTTGTGGGAGTGCACATCCGCGAGGAAACAGAGGTTGTTTCGATTGAAGGCGCAGGCACGGTCACCGGTGTACGGATTCGGGCCGGCGGGAATGAAGAGGAAATACCCTGTGACACCGTCCTCATTGCAGCAGGCCTTGTCCCCCGGACAGAGGGAATATCCGGCATCATTCTCGGGCCGGGCGGGGAAATACAGGTGAATGAACGGATGGAGACGAATGTCCCCGGCGTCTATGCAGCAGGCGATGTGACCGGCCCCCCGTATCTCACGCCTCTGGCCCGCAGAGAAGGCCGTGCAGCGGCCGATGCCATCCTTGGAATACCCCTGAAACCTTTCCCACCCTGTATTCCACAAACAATAAAACTGCGCCATGAACATTCCTTTGCCATCCATCCGGATGCAGAAGGAAACGGAATCAGGATCCCGTCGCCGGCAGGACCAGGCTCATTCTGGCTTGTCCCGGACCGCCATACCGGGAAATCACTTCTGATGGCAGACAAAAAAACCGGAAAAATGACTGGGTTTTATGAGGCCGCACCGCAGTCATCATCTGCGGCGGGTTACCTTGCATACCTCATCAATAACGGAATCAGTGTCGATACAATGGAGTCATATATTGAAGTGCACCCATCATCCGAGGGGGTTGCATGGCTGATGAGATATTGTGCTGAACAACGCGAAGACATATAATTTTCAGTGGGAAAAAAGGTTATATTTAGTTCTCTTTTACGACCCAGTCGTAGAAGAAGACAGCAATGAGTGCTCCGATGACAGGACCTATGATATAGATGGGAAACGCCCCCATCACATCAGGACCTCCCAGGAGAAGGTCACCCACCGCAGGGCCGAAACTGCGGGCAGGGTTCAGGGAAGAACCGGTCAGCCCACCGATGGTGGTGATGATGCCTGCCACGGTAAGACCAATAATAAGGCCAGCAAATCCGGGAGGCGCTTTTTCATCCACCGCCACCCCCATGATAACCATCATCAGGACAAAGGTGCCGATGACCTCTGCAAGAACTGCCATCCCGAACGTGATTCCTCCCGCTGGTGCAGTTGCGCCAAGCCCGCCAATGGTGACGGCGTCCATCCCTGCTGAGAGGTAGAATAAGATACTCCCGAGAAGAGCGCCCACCATCTGCGCTACGACATATGCCACTGTGTCAGTGACCGGAAACCGCTTTGAGGCAAAGAGGGCAATCGTTACCGCGGGATTTATGTGGGCACCGGATACCCGGCCAAGACCATAAATAACCGCTGCAATCACAATACCAAAGGCGAGACCAATGGCCAGCCAGTCCCCGAGACCCCCCAGCGAACCGATCGTAAGAGACTGGAGTGGACCCGACTCGCGTGCGGCAGTTGTCAGGGTTATCACTGCTGCCCCACAGCCAAAGTAGACCAGCAGCAGGGTACCCACCAGTTCAGCTACTGAACGCTTCATGAGGGAGGCCATTTTACTTGTCTCCTTTTAATGCAAGAGAACACTCAGGGCAGAGGATACGCGGAAGCTGCTGTTTAACCTTTTTTGCCGGGAAAGGATATCCACCTTCCCAGATATCGTTCTCTTCACGGATTGCATGATCCATGCAGAGCCCCATTCCGCAGACGATACAGACAGCAACAGCATCGGTATCTCTGCCCTCTTTTGCACATACATAGCATTTCATTTCATACCACCCCGTCCGGTCAGATTCCTTCCCGGACAACGGGCATGAGGGGTATTCCCCTCACACCGCCTCACGGTACTCGCAGTACTGGTGCCGGAAGTCAACGAGTGAGGCAGAGGCACAGTTCTTGCATGCACGAACCGGTGCTGCCGGGGTTGCCTTGTCAAGGGCAATGACATTGGTCATCATCGTCGCCGTAACGGGTTCTGACGTGAGCAGGCACGGATAGTCAGCAAGGCTCATCATTGCTGCAAACCGGACCGTGATGGCACAGGCAGGATAGACATACCGCTGCGGATTCATGATCACATCATTTTCCATGACTGGCCCAAGGTCAATGGCAAGACCGCTCACACTCGGTTTTAAGTCAGCTGCAGTTCCTGCTTTCACCTTGCGTGCCCGGTCTATGATACCCCAGCCGCGGTAGACCATGTCCATGAAGTCACAGTTGTGCAGTTCTGCTGCAGCACCGCGTGTCGGGTAGAGCTGGACATAGTTGTGGAACCGGCGCGTCAGGAGTTCAACAACAGACGGCCCACTGAACCCATCCATTTCAAGCAGGCACTCTGCTGCAGCAGCACCACTTCCGGTGGCAAGCGAGAGCACCTGGCCCGGACTCTTGAACTTCGGAATAGCAGCCCGGAGGGAGTTGTCCATTACCTGAGTCACTGCTTCGATGATCGCCATCACCATATCGTCCTTGCACATGTTGAACGTCGACTGTGCGATGTGGTGTGAGATGTCACCCACACAATAGGCAGGAATGGTTACGATGTTTGCATAGTGCACACCATCCGCAACAGCCGCTTTTACGACAGGCTCCATCTTTTTGCGGTAATCCGCCATGTACTTCCGTGGATCAAACGAGTTCATGCCAAGACTGTCCATCAGCTTCGCCTGTGCCTCGACAGGATTTTGATAGATATCCTTTAACATGGCAATCTCCTTATCAACTGCCACTGCAAGGGTGTCACCGCCTTCAACAGACTGTGCAAAGACCTCTCCCACACCATAGGATGTGTTCATACCCCAGGATTTGGCTGCAAGGAGGGTCTTTTTGTGATCTGCAGGAATATCAGTCTTCTTGAGAATCTGGTTCACCACATTGCTTGTTGAACCGGGAATCATCGCAAAGTCAACCACACAGGTAGGCCCGTAGAATCCGGCGTACCTTCGGGCAGACTCCAGGCCAATCATTGCTTCCATATCACCAATCTTTGCAATGAACGTCTCCACGCTCTTCTTGAATTTTGCATCCTGATCACAGAGAATTTCAAGCATCACCGGTGTCTGGTAGTGCTCTACAAACGGGTCGTCTTCAGGCCTCACGTAGTTTGTAAGTCCCGTAAGTGAATCATAATGAGCATTCACTGACTGCTTGTGTAAATCAATGACAGTCTTCGACTGACCGTCCCCCACAGTCATCTTGTTCACGGCATCAACGTACGGCTTACCATCCTTCACATGGAATTCTTTGCCTCTCTTCTCCTTCAGAACATTTACATCGGCCCATTGGGCTCCCATGGCCTCGTCAATCATTTTTTTATATAGATTTTCCATCTCTTCTCACCCCTTTGAGGTACCGCGACAATGCACAACGATACCATATATATCTATCTCAAAAACGAGCGCGCACCAGACAGATTATATATCTGATAAGCCTTGTTTTAGCGAATGCCCCAATAATCACCTTTAAATTGCAATATAATTGGCATTCCATGGCCAATTTACCATTTAATGGATTAATTTAGCAATTTAAGAGAAAACCTTATATCATTTATCCATTCGTGAAACTATCCACTGATGGACAACGGCCTTCAGGTGCACAGGATCTTCAGTCGCGGAGACTTCGGCAATCACATGCTGCTCCAGTTCATCCAACAAAGGATGAATAACTGTTTCAAGCATATCCTGCGGACTCAATCCCGATTTGTTGCGTGCACGGTGACGGATCAGTTTTTCCATATGGTCCATTTCCCCGGTACGCAGAAGGATATCTTCAAGCGCCATCCCTGTATTTTCAGCGGGAGCCAGAACCCTCACCCCACAAAACTGACAGAAACGGCATATTTGCTTTCAAAAGCAGCATAGAGGATAGTATTCTTTTCATTAGATTAATACCTTAATTGCCGGGCACATCTGCATGGCATAAGTGCCTAGCGTACCAACGAAATATTAAATACCTTTGACAGGCAACTAAAAGGCTGGCAGAGTCATGTCCATATGACGCAGGAAAGAGGTATGATCATTGTCCTTCGGTGTCGATGATCCATCCAAACACATATATGAACAACATTCAGTAATTTCCTGCCAGTCGCTACCCCCCCCCCAACAAATTGCGGCTGGTTTAACGGAAGGTTGTTCACCTCTTCAACAACACCCCCCAAAATGAAACAGAGGAGAATATCCCCGGGGGACAAACATATGGTCCGAAGGGAACCCGGGCATGTGTCTCTGCCACCAAATAGGACAAGCAGCGGAATGATTCACTGCTCAATTAACAGCATTACTGACCTCCCTTCAGACCCATACCTCTTTCTGAAAGTTCATTTCGAGGAGCCTTTGCCCTTTTAAATTCCACCACATTCTGGACATTTAATCCTGATTTCATTCGTTATCCATTGAAAACGGGCAATTCAGGTACAGTTGAATAATTATCCAAACGTGTGCACATGAGACGGCTTAGGGGAACACATCCTGCTTCCCATGAAGAGAAACACATTTTACTTCATAGCAGGACACACATAGTGTACGTAACCACAGTGGGTGATCTGTTCATGGCACTTTTTGATAATTTATTCGGACAGGGGGATCAGAATCCCTGGATTGAAAAAGGGAAAAATCACTTCAATCAGGGAAGATACGAAGAATCGGCCAGGGATTTAGGGAAAGCTCTCGAAATATCCGACGAAACGGCAACCCACTATATGCGGGGTGAAGCATTCTTTTACCTTGGGGAGGCCCAACAGGCAGCCCGGGAATTCCGCGTATGTGTGGAGAAAAATCCCGACGATATCACTGTATGGGAATCATTCGGTGAAGCCCTGCTGCGCACGGGTAATTATAAAGAGGCGCTGAAGTGCTACGATGTGGTCACCACTCATCGGCCGCAGGCACAGAACGGATGGCTGAGAAAGACAGAATGCCTTGAACGGCTTGCCCGCTACACCGAGGCAGCAACAGCAGCTGAGGCAGCACTCGGTATTGACCCCGATGACCGCGTCCTCCGCGAACGGGCTGCACGCCTGCACCTGCGGGCCGGCAATACATCAGATGCACTCACCTATCTCACACAGGTGCTGAAATTTTCCCCGGACAATACTGAACTGCTCACCCTCACCGGGGATGCCCTGGAACGTGCTGGCAGGCGAAAAGAAGCGGCAGATATGTATGCCCATGCCCTGAAGGGGGACGATGCCCCCGTTGCTGTTATGATGCGGCTTGCAGCACTCTATGAATCCCTCGGCCGATTTGGTGAGGCAGCGGACATCTACCGCAGGGCTGCAATGGCCATGCCGGAGAATCCGGTGCCCGGATACTATCGGGCAGCCTCCCTCTTCTGGAATGGTGATTTCCGTGAATGTGCACAGTCTCTTGAAATAGTGGTGAAAAAAAACCCGGAGGATGTGCAGGCCTGGTATCTGATGGGTGCCTCCCTGGAACACACCGGTGATTTCCGCCGCGCCACAGACTGTTTTGATGCAATGTTGCGTGTCGACCAGACAAACAGTCTCGCATGGTATCACCGGGGAATGTGTCTCTCTGGTCTGGGCCAGTATGACGAGGCCTATACCAGTTTCGGGAAAGTCACCGATGAAGGCAGCGATGGGGCGGTTTCATGGATCAACACAGAAGCTGAACTCAGTCTGTTCTCCAGCGACAAACGGAATAAGGGAGTACGGCCGATGGATATTGACGTCCGGATGGACGCCCTTGCAGCCCTGCAGGCAGATGCACTCATGCATCTCAGGCGTGAACGTGAGGCCATCACCCTATACTCACGCCTCATTGATGCAGACCGGAGTGACATCAGTGCCTGGCGCCGGAAAGGCGAAGCACTCATGCATATTGGTGACTACACACGGGCAATTGAAGTCCTCACCCATGTGACGGAAACTGAACCGGATGACTGGACATCCATCATCCTTCTGGGCGATGCCTGCATGCATACCGGCGACACAGAAAAGGCCGCCGCATACTATTCCGCAGCCATTCAGGCAGGCGTCAAAGACCAGAATGCACACCGGAAACTGGGAATAATCTACCAGACATCCGGTGAGCACGAAAAGGCCCTTACGGTGTTTGACACTATTCTTGAAGATCACCCGGACGATTCGGAGATTCTCGCATTAAAGGGCAGTTCCCTCATTGAGATGGGCCGGTATGAGGAAGCCCTTGAAGCTCTTGAACCGGTTGATGCAAAAAACGGGATGGATCTTGTAATAAAGCGCCAGATGGCATCGTCCCTGGAATATTTGGGCAGATACCGTGAGGCACTGGAGATAATCGAAAAAGCACGTGCCATTGCACCGGCAGATATCAGCCTCCTTGCGCAGAAGGCATCACTCTTAGAGAAGGCAGGCGAACTGGAGGAGGCAGCCGAGGTATATATTCAGGTCGTTGAAGCCGAACCAGGCCGGGCAGGGGCATCACTTCGTCTCGGGGAATCCCTTGCATCGTTAGGGAAGTATGATGACGCGATATTCTTCTTCCAGCGGTCCCTTGAACGCAATAAGGAAAATACCGATGCCTGGATTGCCCTCGGGCAGACCTATCTGCGCAAAGGGATGATGGAAGACGCACAAAAATGTCTCGTATCCGCTGCAAAGACCCGGCCCTCAGATCCGGCGGTGCACTATGAAGCCGGGAGAATCAGCCTTGCCCTCGGGAACACCGATGAGGCACTGGATTCCTTTGATATGGTGATCAGCATGAAGCCGGATCACGCACCGGCTCTCCTGGAACGGGCAGAAGCCCTTCTTGCAACCGGCCGGGCAGAGGAAGCAGCGGACGGATTTACCACATATCTCTCGATTGTCCCCGCCGACAATACCGCACGCACACTTCGTGCCCGTGCCTATGAGAAGGGAGGGCGATTCACCGACGCGGTAACAGAATATCGGGAGGTGCTGGCTGTCAACACACACGATACCGACAGCTGGCTCTCCCTTGCCGCCTGCCTCCTTATCACCGGCGAGTATGCAGCAGTCACTGACGTGACCGGAAAGATTACTGAAATCGACCCCTCGAACTGTCAGGCATGGGAGTATCAGGCGTCTGCCATGGAACAGCTCGGCCAGTACGAAGAGGCCGCTCATTCCTACCAGAAAGCCATCTCATCCGGCGGGGAAAGTATTCTGATGGAGATGCATCTTGCTGCAATGCTGATGCATTCCGGGGACTATGCCAGAGCCGCAGCAGTCTTTTCAGAGGCAATGGCAACAGAACCGGACCGTGCAGAACTGAAGTATCTCCTGAGTGAAGCAGCCCTTGCAGCAGGAGACCTGAAGGGAGCACTCTCAGCAGCAGAAGCGTTCAGGGATGCAGAACCGAACTCAGCCCATGCCCACTTTATGGCAGGAGTTCTCTACGAACGGACCGGAAGAATTGACGATGCAGTCACTGCCTTCCAGTCAGCAATTGAAGCAGACCGAAAGAACAGCACGTACTGGGCAGCACTCGGAGCGGTTTATATGACCGCAGGAAAATACCAGGATGCAGGAAAGGCATTTGATAAGCTTACTCTCATCCGGGGAGAGACAGCTGCCTCATGGTACGGGAAAGGACGGGCGGCGGCCGAGACAGGCAGGCATGAACAGGCGATCACCTGCTTTGAGGAGGCAATCAAAGCAAACCCGGCAGACGATGCCTCACAGTCCCGCCTTGCAGCCGCATACATGGCCATCGGACGCTATGAAGATGCTGCAGAATGTCTGAAGAGACTCTCTTCTCCTGAAGAAGAGAATGTCTGACTTTTTTTTAATCCACGGATTCCGGAAAACAGGCAGGGACGCTATCGGTGAAAGACAACACCGATTATTTCCGGAACCCCGCCACTGCCGGTTGAAGCTGCTAAAGAGAGTGACAGACAGCATCCATCGCGTACACCTGCTGACTGCATCAATGCCTCTCCCTGCCACTCTCCCTTTTCATGAAGGGAGGGAATTATATGATCCCAACAGGCAGAATCAGAGAAGAGACGTCTGACATCCACGCCTCCAAGCGAGGGACAGTTCTCTCCGAATAGCCGATGAGCATGCGAATTTGCCCAGGTTATAATCCCGTTTCCGTTGGTAAAGAGGAGGGGCAAAGGGAGAGAACGGATGGCACCAAGCATGGTGCGGGTCGCCCCCTCATCCTCCGGCATCCCGGAAATAATCCGAAAGATAGCACGGCTCGCAACCGGAATCCCACCTGCCATCCGGCAGTTAATATTTCCCTGGACACAAACACGTCTGCCATTTTTTGCCTGCAATACTGTCTCGAATCCTTCCTGCATGGCCCCCCGCAGAAGGGCAGAGAACATCTCCATATAAGCATCCAGTGCTTCGGGTGCAATCACATCAAAGACCGTCATTACAGAAGCTTCTTCTGCGGCGTATCCAAGCGCCTCACACCAGGCACGGTTCACCAACAAAAACCTCCCGTCAGGACTCACACTCTGAATAAGGTCATAGGCATTCTCAACAAGGTCATTATACCGGCCTTCACTCTCGAGAAGGGCCCGTTCCGCATCCCGTTTGCCAGCTGAATTTCTTATGAGATGCATCAATTCGGTAAACGTCCCTGTTATATCCGCCCCCTTCTGCAGATACCCGGTTGCCCCGCTGTTGAGTGCTTCTATTACCACCTCTTCCCGTGAATGGGCAGTCATAATGATGAAGGGAATATCACCATATCGCGACCGGACTTCACGAAGAAAGTCAATGCCATTCATTCCCGGCATCCGGTAATCAGATACAACAGCATCATAGGTGGTGACTTCCATCCTGGCGAGAGCACAGGCAGGCGAAGGGGCCGTTTCTGCGACAATGTCTCCGTCCCGTTCCACAAAGAGGCGGGCTACGGCAAGTACCTCAGGTTCTTCATCCACAATCAAAATACGGTACACAGGTCTGACTCCACTCCCTGTTCGGGCGGTTCGTTCAATACTGCCCGCAAAGAATAAAATGGTCACCCTGAATGCAATCATATTTCTCCAACACCCGGATACACCACCAGACATCCTGCCACATCCAAGGAAATACCGTATGATACTTAATTTTCAAATATCAGAGTAAATGACCTTTGGTTTACCTATTTACGCCAAAATTATGGATATTCAGGAATAATATTATATGTTTTCAGGAGAGAGTGGTATTTACCCTAAAAAAGGTGATTATTATGGGAATTGGCGAAAATCTTAGCGAATCCTTTGAGTATACAAAGGAAGCACTGGTCGGGAAATGGGTCAGATGGATCCTCCTTATCATCATCAGTATCATTCCGATTGTGCAATTCATCATGTACGGTTATACCTTACGTGTGATGCGAGGGATAAAACCGGCACCGGAGCTGGAAGACTACGTGCAGCTCTTCATTGACGGGCTGTTGTATTTTATCATCGCGATCATATGGATGATACCTGCATTAATCGTTGGTGGCATTCTCATCGGGGGCTCAATTGTTGCACTGATGTCCGGCTCTGATGCATTAGGAATGGCAGGAGTGGCAGGCATGGGCTTTGGTCTCCTCGTCACACTCATCATCGCCATCCTCTGCGGACTGTTTTCCACCATCGGCATCGTCCGGTTTGCACGGATGGAGAAGTTCGGTGAGGCATTCGCATTCGGTGCAATCAAAGATAAGATCGGTGAAATTGGCTGGGCAAACTACATCATCGCTCTCATTGTGATGGGTATTGTGATTTCAGTCATCTACTTCGTCATGATAATTATCCCGTTCATCGGATGGCTGCTCATGTTCATCACAATCCCGTTCTTTACCATCTTCTCTTCACGGTTCATTTCCAACCTGTACGACAGTGCTGATACAGCCTGAAAATACACAAAAAAATCAATTTTTTCCTTTTTTCGTCCCCATTGCCCAGGATAAAGAGAAACCATCCGGATCACAGGGATCAGAGGATGTTTCATCGAAATTATAAATTTAAAACATGAGCAGTGCTCAAAACCCTGACAGGGCATTCATTCATCACTACCTGCAAAGAATGATATCCCCGAATGCAACCGGCATCCTCACCGGGCGCATTCATATCAGAATAAAAATACATACCACCCAATTAATCATGATAGTATGTGTGACCTATATTCAGAGTAAATAATCGTATATTTACCTTTTTTTTAACCGGGAGCTGCTGCCGTTCAGGATTACTATTATATAATTTTAAAATAAGCCTTACATACCCTGAAATACGGTGATAATTATGGGAATTGGAGAAAATCTTAGCGAATCCTTTGAGTATTCAAAGGAAGCACTGGTCGGAAAATGGGTCAGGTGGATCCTCTTAGTCATCATCAGCATCATTCCGATTGTGGACTTTATTCTGTATGGCTACACCATCCGGGTACTGCGGGGAACAAAACCGGCGCCGGAGCTGGAAGACTATGTGCAACTCTTCATCGACGGGCTGTTGTATATGGTAATCTCGATCATATGGATGATACCTGCAATCATTGTGGGGATGCTTCTTGTCGGCGGGTCAGTCTTTGCATTGGTGGCAACTGATCCAAATATGGTAAATGTAGCAGCGATTGCCGGGATGGGCATTGGCATCCTCGTCACATTCATCGTTGCTATCCTCTGTGGACTGTTTGCCACCATCGGCATCGTCCGGTTTGCACGGATGGAGAAGTTCGGTGAGGCATTCGCATTTGGTGCAATCAAAGATAAGATCGGCGAAATTGGCTGGGCAAACTACATCATCGCTCTCATTGTGATGGGTATTGTGGTTTCAGTAATTTACTTCATCCTGATAATTATCCCGTTCATCGGATGGTTGCTCATGTTCATCGCACTCCCATTCTTTGCCATCTTCTCGTCACGGTTCATCTGCAACCTGTACGACAGCGCTGATACAGCCTGAAATACTCAAAAAAAATCCCTCTTTTTTCCTGTCATCCGGATACCGGGATGATGTATTTTTTTCACATACTCTGTTTTCTGGCTCTATTATGGCTCTTCATACAAAATCAGAACCCGGTACAAACGTATTGGCCACCAGAAAGGGACATTACTGCCAGCATGTAACGAGACATCCTCACATAAAAACCCGGATGACATACCGGACATACCAGGAAATACAACAACGGGATGCAGAATATTTTAGGAATTATCGCGAAAAATAACCATATTTTTTTATTTAATCCGGAATTACTGGCATTATTGAATACGGTTAAATAATTTCAGACAATAGTGCTAACTAACCCCAAAAAAGGTGATTATTATGGAAATTGGCAAAAATATTGGCGAATCCTTTGGCTATACAAAGGAAGCTCTTATCGGAAAATGGGTCAGGTGGATCCTCTTAGTCATCATCAGTATCATTCCAATTGTGAACTTTATCTCAAATGGATACATTATACGGGTGATGCGGGGAACGAAACCGGCACCGGAACTGGAAGACTATGTGCAGCTCTTCATTGACGGTTTGTTGTATTCAATTATCATGTTCATATGGATGATTCCTGTGCTGATTGTCGCCGTGGTCTTCTTCGGCGGGGCATTCCTTGCACTGATGTCCGGCTCTGATGCATTAGGTATTGCAGGAGCGGGAAGCATATTCATCGGCATCCCGATTACCTTCATCGTCGCCATCCTCTGTGGACTGTTTGCCTATATCGGGGTAGTCCGGTTTGCACGGATGGGAAAGTTCGGCGAGGCATTTGCATTCGGCGCAATCAAAGATAAAATTGGGGCAATTGGCTGGGCCAACTACATCATCGCACTCATCGTGATGTTCATTGTGATATTCATCATAGCAATTATCCTCGGAATCATCGCACTCATCCCATTCCTTGGCTGGATAATTCTGTTTGCTGCGGTTCCGTTCCTGAACATCTTCTATGCACGGTTCATCAGCAACCTGTACGACAGTGCATAAAACAGCCTGAAAAATTAAATAATTCATTTTCCTTTTTTTCGCAGAACAGATCCCGGAATTCAAACCCTGTTTTTCTCATTCATATGCAGAACAGCGACTTTTATCCACAACATACCACCCTCTTGAGAGACCACAGATTCATTTCTCTCCACGGTCCATTTTCTAAATATTTGTGAGACACCTCTTACCCCAGTCAGCCTTCCATATATCTCAGGAGAAGGGGCACAATGCAGACATGCACCACCTTCTTTTCACACATAAAGACAGGAAAACATAGACGGAAGGAAACAATAAAACAAAAAAAGAAAGAATCAGAGAAACCAACCGCCAATTCACCGGTCAGCATATACGAGGATATCGGCGTTCACCATATTCCCATACAAATCAATTCGTATCGGGCCTTCATAGTAGAGGGTCATCTCTTTTTTGAGGTCAGCACTATACTTTCGACGATACCCATCCTCCAAAAGCACTTCAGACCCTTAGGTTCATCAGGATTGCATTTTATAAGAGAATGGGAAAATCTTTCTGTTTTTATCTCTTAGAAAAAATTATGATCTAGAACGGGAACTGCATCGCAGGCACCATACATCAGGAACGGTTTTCAATGCACCAGGCCACAAACCGGACCCATTCTTCGGGTATCGGAGAATTACCGGTGCACATCAGATCAGACCATCCCGGCAAATCAATCCCGGGGGTGGCAGAAATACCCATCATCATCGAGTGAACGGCCCGTCTTCCAGCGTTAAGAGGCAGCAACCCCCATGCCACCTCATCTGCAATATGAAGAACGGAGGCAGTGGCGGCCACAAGAACCGGATCACCTGCCATCTCAGTGAGTCGTGCACAAAACTCCTCCCTACAGTGCTCACCGGGAAGGGCTGTTGCCGTCTCCCAGAAATTCTCTTCTCCGATGCCAAACCGTCCAAGCCTGACCAGCATATTCTGCTGATTTTCAGGGAAGAGATCGGTCTGCCGGGCGAGTGCATCCCGGGTCGCTTCCTTAACACACCGACCAATGAGTTCCCCCAGTTTTGCATGTTTCCCGGCATTCGTGAGCATAAGAGGATGGGTGGGAGCACTTACCACCGTAATCATATCAGTCCCTGACCCTGTCGCTATACCTGTCGAGTAACAGGATGGTGCCATCAGTTCCTGGAGTGCTGCCGCCTTCGCTTCCGCGGCCGTCATCACCACACGGATCATAGTCTGCGGCAGGAGAGAGGCACCGATGAAAAGCATGGTATTGATGGTGCCGCCGAGGTCACAAAAATTACCGCTCTCTTCGTAAAACGAGGCAGGATCACCAGCACGGCCACCATTCGCCTCGATGCCGCCCGTTACAACCGCTGTCACCGTGAGGTCACGAAAGGTATGGGTGACAACAGCGGCATTGCACATATCCGCTTTTGTGAGCATCCCGGTTGACTGGTCAGGATCAAACCCGAGTCGGGAGGCAGTGAGACGCAGGTATCCTTCAACGCTCCCCCCTTCCAGTGTATCCGCACGGCAGGCATCCTCCGAAAGATGATGATTAAAGACCATCCGGACATCTTCATGGTAACCACCATTCAGCCATGAAGTCGAGAGGACTGCCCGTCCCGGCGGCAAAACGGCAACGATACTCGTCCCGTCACAATATACCGTCTCCCCCCCTGCAGTTTCACAGAGCACGTCCTTTGTCTCATTCTTCTCATTATCTCTCATGATGCACCGGATATATTCAGAACATGCAGTAGTCTGAATGGAAAATACATAAATCAGGCCGATTCAGTATTCCACCGACATTCTCCTACCCGGCGATGTGGAATACCAGAAAGAGGTAATACAGCGAGACAGCGAGCATGAAAATGCCGGAACCGATGCGGATGGGAACCGCCCGGTGGGTGAGAAACCCGGTGACACGTCTGGTGCGTTCCTCTGACAACAAAGAGAGCAGAAGAAGAGGAAGAGCCATCCCAAACCCGAAAAAGATGAAATTGACGAAATTATCGAGAAACGCGGTGACGGTTGCGGAGAGGGCAAAGAGGACAACAATGCCTGCCGGATTGCAGGGGAGAGCGATAAGACCAAAGAAGAGACCAAAGAGTACAGCGGCGGTATACGGCGATGCGGCACCGGGAACGGCAATATGTGGCAAGATACGGGAGAAATCGAGACCCACAATCATCAGCACACCCACCACGGCAAGCACCCCAAAGAGCAGGGGAGAGATAACAAACGTCACATCATCAGCGGAGAGGCCAAAGAGGGTGATGACGATAAACCCAAAGAGCAGACTTGCCGCAAGCACTCCACCGGTGACACAGAGTCCAAGATAAAGAGGCCGTGCACGTGTGCCGGCAGCGCACTGTCCGGCAAGAAAAGCCAGATACCCCGGATAGAGCGGAAGGACACAGACAGCACCGAGAGGAGTCAGGACACCGGCAAGAAAAGAGAGGGGCCAGGAGAGGAGAAAAGATGCGGTCATGCACAGGAGTCAGATACCGACTGCCACACTTCTTCAGCAGATTTCAGCCCGTTTCTCAGTTTATACGCGGTATTTCCCTCCGGACAGAAGAGAACAACCGGGGCATTCGCAGGAACAAGCATATCCCGTCCCCACCCTTTGACAAGACCTGAGGTTACAGAGGTCGGGGATGCTGCCATAATCACCGTGAACCCATTGTCCTTTGCATGGGCATTCAGGGTACTGTCTGACACCGACGGGTCAAGGGCAAGCGCGACAACAACAATATCGTCCGGGTGGTCACGCTGCAGGCGGGAGAGTTCGCCAAGCTGATCCGTGCAGATGGAACAGGCAATAGAAAAGGTCTGCACAACCACCGTCCGCCCCCCGTCACGAAGGCCCTGGATGGTTACCGAATCACCGGTGAGGGAGACAGTAAAAGGAACGTTCAGCCACTCTGCTGATGAAATATCAGACGCATCCGGCTTTCCCGGATCACCGGGGAACAGCAGAACACCCACAATTGCCACACCCACAAGAGCAATGAGGAGCAGAACCAGAATTGTTTTCTTCTCCATGCGTGTCTCAATGCATTACGTGAAATATATACCTTCTGTGCAAAGGGAGGGATAAAAGAGGGGGACCTTACCAGAAGCGGGCCTTTGAAGCCGCAAGGGCCTCTACTGCAGGAAGAGTTCTGCCGGTTAAAAACTGGATGCAGGCACCGCCGCCGGTGGATATGTGGGAGAATTTCTTATCAATACCCATCGATTCGATGACCGCTGCTGTGTGCCCGCCGCCCACCACGGAGAATTCTGCTGCTGAAGCCGCCCGCAGGATTTCATTGGTACCGGTTGCAAAGAGGGAGTCTTCAAAGACACCGGCAGGCCCATTTAAGACCACCGTTCCGGATTTCCGGATAACATCCGTCAGCTGGCCGATAGAGTCAAGCCCGCAGTCAAGAACAGGCAGGTCAGGGATGGCCGTAACCGGGCATTCGTCACGAAATTCTCCGTCTCGGACAGCAACCGTCTCCGGTAAAATCACCTGATCTCCGAATTTGGCAAGAATATCCCCCGCCTTCTCCACCTCTGAGAGGTAGCCGAGTTTACGGAGGAGATCTTCAGACGGGGCTCCGATATTGAGACCCTGTGCCTTATAGAAGACATTGGCGACCACGCCAACGGCTATAACACGGTCTGCGATGCCACCCGAGAGGACGTTTGCTGCCACATCGAGGGAGTCATCCACTTTCGTGCCCCCGAGAACGAAGGTCACCGGCCCCGGTGCTCCGGAGAGAACACGCGACAGGGTGGCGATCTCTTTTTCCATAAGAAGTCCCGCAACAGCAGGCATCGCCAGAGGAAGGCCGACAATCGTTGGCTGTGAACGGTGGGCAGTGCCAAATGCATCGTTCACATAGATGTCACCCATCTGAGCGAGATTGCGCACCAGATGCGTTCCGAGGGCGTCAGCACCCGACATCTTCAGATTTTCTTCGGCATTGAACCGGACATTCTCCAGCATCAGGACATCGCCTATATCCATCTCTGCCACGGCTTCACGGGCACACCGCCCGAAGATATCATCCAGATACGTGACCGGGCGGCCGATGAGGCGTTCCAGCCGTGCCGCATGAGCCTCAAGCGTGGTGAAGTCCTTTTTTTGCGGCCGGGACTGATGCGTTATGACCACACACTTTGCATCGCCCAGCGCCTGCACCGTCGGCGCATGTTCCCGGAACCGTTTGTCATCAAGGATAGTATTTGATGCAGGGTCAATAGGGGAATTAAAATCGACACGCAATAGGACGGTTTGACCGGCAGTTTCCGTTTCAGTGAGCGTTGCAAATTTCATATTCTGTTACACCTGGAAGCACGAAAGAGAACAAAAGATTCTCTGTATGAATTACCATTTAGATTGGATTTGCAATATTGGTTTCTTAGGAAGATACGGTGCAGGTCTGCCACCGGTCACTTCACCCCATACCGCCGGACATGGTCCCAGGCCGTGTGATAATCCTCTGCACCAGTTCGTTTTCGGTAGATTCCAACGTCTTCCCGATGGTAATGCGTTCGGTCCTCTCCCACCGGGCAGACCTTGATACAGACACCGCAGGGGGACCGGTAATGCTTCTCAAGCGTCTGGCTGTACTTAGCGCAGGTCACCTTATCGGTCAGACCGTCCGGATAATCATCAGCATTAAGTGCCTTTACCGGACACTGGTTGACACACTCCATGCACCGGGTGCAGAGCATTCCCTCCATCATCGGGTCAGCCGGCAGGGGTGCTGCCGTGAAAACAGATCCAAACCGAACACGCGGCCCGTACTGCGGAGTAAGGAGCATGTTATTGACACCGAAATTCCCGAGTCCCGCAAGATATGCTGCATGCCGGTGCGAAAAGAATGATACAGGGTTTTCCACCAAAACGCCTACATGCCCATACCCATCGCGGGGAACAGAGACAGACGGGTACCCCTGCCTGTTGAGATATTCTGCCAGCCGGTAGGTGTATTGATCAATGAGACTGTTAATGGCCCGGTACTCTTCACGGTACCAAATGGAAGGTGACGTCTCGAGGGCAGGGAGGTGAACAGGAAGGCCTATCACGAGCACAGACTGTGCCTCCGGCCAGATAGAACAGGGGAAAAATGCCTCTGGCATATCGGGATTTAAGAGGGGATCTTCCCATCGGGAGACATCGCCAATGCCAAAGAGGGGAATCTCCATCTCACGACATTTGGCTTGTATCTTCTGCTTCAGCTCATCAGTCATATAGAAAACCAGTATTCTCTTTCTCTTACCTACACAGGGAAAATATCTTCTCTTTATAGCCCACGCTCAGACGCGGAAGAAAGAATACAGCAGCCGCTATACTCCTGTATATTACGACATAGAGAAAAATAGTATACAACTCAGAATAAACGTAAAAACGAGAGCATAAGCTCTTGTTAAATGAAATTAGAAAAAAAGGTACTAATTAAAATTAGTATCTTGGTTTTCTGTGCTTTGGGAAGCACTCGTTGCAATACACAGGTCTTCCCTCTGTTGGCTTGAATGGAACGTCACATTCCTTTCCACAGTCTGCGCAGGTTGCCTTGTGCATTTCTCGGGGACCGCCAAAGGAACGTCCGCTATCCTGACCACGGCTACCGCCCCGGTAATTGTTTCTGTCGTTCATGAGATAAACTCTAATGATAAAACGTCGTCTGAGATAATAGAGATTTGCATCGCACCCATTTTTGGCGTAACACCAGCAATTCACCTGAAATACAAAAATACGGGCGATTATACGTCAAAATTGTATAAATCCCCTATTGAGAGATCATTTTTTGTCCATCTTTTTTTCCGCAAATTATGATGTAGCGGCGCGGGTGAGGGCACATACACATGAAGCGCGGCGGCAGGTTCTGGATTTTTTTAGTCCCCCGGCATCCGGCCACCCATGATGTGTAGCCTGCCATTTTTTCCCAGCCAGGTCCGGAGCACACACCACTCACAACAAAGAGGATATTTGTACAATACCAACCCAATACCTTCGAAAGAGAAGGAGACGGGCAAAAAAGCGGTGTCACCCACACGATAACAGATGCCCACCATCTCCATTACCTGATATAACCGATACCCACCAGATTCCAGGGGACGAAATGAAATGAAAAATACGGATACACCCGGACATACCAACGAAAAAAGTCAGCACCCGATTGAAGAGAAATTTGAAAAGGCCTTTGGAGTATCCGATATATTGTGCTTCTGGGCGTTCTCTTCGGTGCCCTCTCAGCCATCGTTCTTTTTGTTGCTGGCTCACTTGAAATCTACAATACACTCGTTGATTTCATCTTTGCAGCTGATGCTCACGTCGGCCATGAAGAGATTCTGATTGCAATCATCGGCGCTATTGATTTCTACCTGATAGCTCTCGTACTGCTGATTTTCACCTTCGGCATCTATGAACTCTTTATATCAAAAATTGACATCGCCCATGAGGAAGGGGAGTTCGGCAATATTCTCGAGGTGGAGAACCTCGATGACCTCAAAAACAAGATTGTGAAGGTGATAATCATGGTCTTAATCGTGAGTTTCTTCCAGCGGATTCTCTCGATGGAGTTTACCACGTCCTATGACATGCTGGCAATGGCAATCTCCATCTGTGTCATCTGTGTGGGCGTCTACTTTTTGGGACGGCATTAAGGTGATTCTTTCTCAATATTTTTTCAGGATTATTTTTTTTGATTCATTTTTGACGCAGAAGGGTTTTTTGATTTCAGTTTGAGCCTCCAACGGGCAGAAACACACGGTAAGAACCTATCCTGACAATTGGTTTGGACGACAGCTAACACCTTTACAACCCATTATATTCAACATATTTTTATTAACACCACCCTCATACTCAGATAATAAAAAAATCCGGAGATTGTGATGAATATCCCCAAAATCCGAAGAATTCTCCCGGCGGGAATTGCAGGAACTGCAGTGGTTGCTGCACCTGTCTGTGCAGCAGTATGCCCAAAGGGCATCGGCAACTGTACCTATCCCGGCAGGTGCATGCTCTTCACCGATGCAGATGGCAACAGGATCTGTGATTTCACCCCGACAGACGGGGGAATTACAGCACCGGACGTCGCCGAATCTGCCGGGGACGGGGCTTCTGCGGCAGGAACAGGCATCGACAGCATATCATCTGTTTCACCGGAAAACGCTCTTGCAGGGAGCGCAGACATCCTGTCTGCAAGCCCCGCTCTTCTCTGGGCAATACTTTTTCTTGGCATAAACGTCGCCCTTCTCTGGTTTATTCACTCCGAGAGAACAGGTATATTAAAAGAGCTGAATGCCGGAACAATTGCCCTTTCATCACTCTTTTCCCTTGCCATATCCGGAATTGCAGTATTCCTCCTGACCGGAGACGTTTCACTTGGGTCAATGGGGGCTGTCGTGTACATGCTTGCAGGGACCATCCTTGCCACATATATATGGTCCCGGGGCCTCATGACCAAAAAAACCGCCCTCCTCCTCTTAGGTGTGACAACCATATTCGGGTTTGTCTTCACCGCCCCCATGATGCCGGTATACTTCTACGGCCTTGCAGCAGCCCTGGGAAATATTTGGATTATTGCGCCGGGTATGGCAGCAATCATTATTCTCATTCTGCTGACACTGGTAACCGGCAGAACATTCTGTGCCCACATCTGCCCGGTTGGGACCATCCAGGAACTTGCTTCCCGCATTCCCGGAAAGAAATATCTGGTGCAGAACCGTGCCGTTCCGCAGGCAATCCGGCTGGTGGTGCTTGCGGGTGCTATCATCGGGACAGCATATTCAGTGAATCTTCTCGCATATACCGGGATGGAGTCATTCTTTTCTTTCGCCCTCACCACAGGATTTCTCATCTTTGCACTGATTCTTGCCATCTCGGTCTTTGTCTACCGCCCACTCTGCCGGTTTCTCTGTCCCTTCGGGGCGGTCTTCTCAGCCTGCACTGCGGTAGGAAAGACCTGTATCGCCCGGACGGATGCCTGCATCGGGTGTGGGAAATGTGAAAAAGTCTGCCCGACCGGGGAAGCGGGGCCGTGGGATAGGAAGCCGGAATGTTACCTCTGCGGACGCTGCATTGAGGTATGCCCGGTTGAAGGGGCACTCTCCTTCACGGATCCCCTCTCCCGGGATTTAAAGGAGTAAAACGCCCATCCTGACGAAATGAAAGCCGAGAAGCGGATACATTCCGCTGAGAAAGGACTATGTACCGAAAGGGTGATACCTCTCGTATGGACCCCTTCTATATTCTCCTCTTTCTGGGATTCGGCCTCATCTTCGGCATCACGGGGACTGCCATCGTATATACCACCCAATATATTCCCGTTGACCGGCGGGTGGCAGGACTGGGAGTATTCTTTCTGGGATGTGCAGTTTCAGTGTATTACAACCTTCAGATGCCACCCACACCATTTGTTCCGATACCCCTTCTTACCACAATCACCGGATTTCTCATTCATCCGCTCTTCTTTGCGGCAGGTGCCCTCGTCATCTCCGGCTTCAGCAGATATCTTCTCTGTCTAAGAAAAGATACGGTCTTTTCTGCTCTGTTCTTCACCGCAGGCATCACCGCAGTGCTGGGGGGAACGGGATTCTATGTCGCCTTACCTTCGGTGACGGGCATGTCTGATTTTGCCATTTTCTCCAATGCACTTCTGAGAGGAATTGTTGACGCATCCCTTGCGGTGGTGTTCTTTACCGGTGCATGCGAGGGACAGATTTTCCTGCAGAAAAGACAGGCACCCCCTCTGCCGGAACAATGACGGGACGTATTCCCCGAAGATAACGTGGAGATTCGGTTTGAGGGGATAAGGGCATGCATACCAAAAGAGTGAAGTGAAACGATACTGACAATTCTCTCATGATGTCTGCCCCATCCCTTGCATTTATTCTGGTATTTCTGGTTCTCCAGCAGGGCCTTACGGCGGCTATTGTTGGTGGCTTTTTTTATGCAGTCCTCAACCGGATACCTGCCAAAGGGTGGGTGAAGGCAGGACTTACCCTCAGCTGTGCCATCGCAGGAGCAATCATCTTTGCAGCGATGGGGAATGTTTCCGGGACAGGGCCCGCCTATATTTTAGTCGCACTATTTTTCATAGTATCAGGACCCCTCATCATACTTTCACCCATATTCATTCTTGCAGAACAGAAGGACTACGCCCCGTATGCGGGACTTCTGAGCGTGATTGTGTCGCTCTTCTGTGCGGCAGCCATAGCAGGAGTACTTCAGGTTCTGAACATCACCGCATTTTTAAGCGTAGGTAACCCCGCATTCCCTCCGGCCGTTATGTATCTTTTTTCCTTTGCCATCATGGGAGGCGTGCAAATCGTCCTCGGCGCAGAATTTTTTATCTTCGCCTGTATGGTGCAGCGAAGGCGTTCTGAGATGCATGAAGATAATGCATGAAGAAGGAGACGGGGAATGAAATATACAGAAAATAGGTAGTCTCATGACAGGCTGAAACGGGGTTTTGTTGCCAGACATCTAAATAATTCATTGTCCCGTAAGAAGCAAAAACGGTGGAAATACTCCATCTAAAACCCGGATTACAGGATTTCTTCCGGGGCACCGGCAATACAGGAAAAACCAGAGCAATACATTCAAAATAAAGCCTTATCAGGCCATCATTCAGAAATTTAACGCTTTTTTTACCAAATCCTACACAGCACCGTCAAAACAATCAAATGCATGGAGATCAATTCCGGACATGCGTTGCATACCATATAGATGGGTGCTGCAGGCGCAGCCAATGAAGCAAACAGCCAAAAAACATATTTACCCCATACTGCACCAGAAAATCAAAACGATTCAGACCAATCTGGGATTATGGAAACCCGCATCATGGCTGTTCTACTGGGGCATTGTCCCTCTTATACTGACCATTGTCTGGTCCTTACCCCCGGATATAAAATACGGACACTTCATCCTTGATACCACATCACCCCATTGGACAAGTATCATCCTGAGTTCGTATACACACTCAGATATCTCTCATATCAGTAACAATATCGGATTATATCTGCTGGCTATGGCGATGATCTTTACCTGCTGCAAAAACCCGAAACTGCTGCACTATTCATCCCTTATTCTGTTTATTTTCGTTCCGTTGTTCACATCTGTTGTGACGATGCAACTTTCTGTGAATCTCGGTATTCCACTGTATTCTCAGGGATTTTCTGCGGTTGCCTACTCCTTTACCGCCCTCGGACTGTACACATTCTTCTCACTTGTCATGCCTGGCATGCCTCCATTACCCTTTGAGAGTGGATCATCTCATCCGTATCCAAAGAGGGATATCCTGGCATTATCCCTGATCCTGATTACCATTGTTCTTGTACTGGCCCATGGATTATCAGCAGGTGGTATTGTCACCAATAGTGGAGGTTTTGTGAACGGACCGGCCCACGTCATTGGGTTTTTTTCCGGGATAATCACAGTATCACTGCTGGATATCAGACTCAATACAAATAATGTAAGAATTGATTATCTCTTCATTCTCTTTAGTACAACCATGATAATCCCATACATTCTGATGCTGGAATAGAATATGTTCCGGAGAAAAAGAGAACGTGAGATGGCAGTAATAATGCTCGGAAAACACCACCCATTCGATTTCACAACATACCGTCAGTAATAAGTACACATACATACCAAAAAATTCGTTATGATACGGAAGACTTTCACAATACTTCTTTCAGCCGCATTCCTTGTTTCAATGGCAGCTGCCATGACAGGAACCGTCGGCGGAGATATCGGATATTACACGGTTGATGCAGGTATTGACGGTGCAGACGTCTACTTCGACGATGACCTCAAAGGCGTAACAGGCGCTGACGGCACCCTCACTGTCGATGTCTATGTGACCGGCACCCCATACACCACCTACAAAGTAGAGAAGCAGGGATATGAGACATATTCCGGAAAGATAACAGATTACCCGGCAGAAGGACAGATTGTCACACTCACCGCTACTCTTGAACCACAGATGATCGGTGGCGACAAGGGATATTACAAGCTCACCACCAACGTTCCTGATGCAAACGTCTACTTTGGCAATGACTTCAAGGGTGTAACTGGTGAGGACGGTACCCTCACAATCGATATCTACACAACCGGCACCCCATACACCACCTACAAAGTGGAGAAGCCCGGATACACCACCTACACCGGAACACTCGCCCAGCACCCGGCATCAGGCGAAATTGTCCAGATTTCCGCTGACCTTGTGATGATCCCGGTAACGGAGCCGACACAGAGTCCTTTCCCTGTGGCAGGGATCTTCGGACTGGCTGCAGTTGGTGCTCTTCTGCTCTCACGCAGAGCATAACCTCCCTCTTTTTTTGCATATAATTTTCCCCCGGGAAACGCCTGTTTAAGGGACCATACGGAAACCCTGGCCTTGCCCACATGAGAATGGTCGCAAACCTGGAAGAGAGCGTGTTCACGAAGAAAACAGCCCCCCCCATTCATATTACCTGAATAATCATTCTGAGACACCGGAAGAAGATCTCCTCACCGAGATCCAGTATCCGGTGGCCTGAATTTATCAAACCGGAAAATATCCCCTTTTTTTCGTATATCCCATCCCTTTATTATGTCTACCCTGCAAGGACAGAACAGGGAATCTGGTCAGGAGCAGAAACATCGATGGAGCCAAAAATACATGAAAAACCGGGGCCAAGAATCGAGATTGCGTCCCGGAATGTGATTATGGACAAAAAAGCCGACATATGGGTGCGTGGATTTGAATCTCACAGTCATGTGGATGTCACCGCAGAGACGGTGGATGACAATGGCAGAAAATGGCAGAGTGTGACGCCGTATACCCTCAACCCGCAGGGGTGCCTTGAGATAGCCGTTGCAGAATCAGAGGGGGAACGGTTTGACGATATCGACCCATGGGAAATCTTTGATTCCATGCGTCCGGTAGATCTCCCCGGAGGGAACGTTCCCATGTTTGCAAAGACGACGACAGAACCGCTTCTCGTTGATATCAGTGCCACCGCCCCAAACGGTGATTCTGCCCGGAGCAGTCTGCGGCTTCACGTCTTTGATGATGCCACAACAATCAGGGAAGAGGTCCGGGAAGGCACCCTGCAGGGAACCTTCTTCTGTCCAAAAGGGGACGGGCCCTTTCCGGTGGTAATCTGCCTCGGCGGTTCTGACGGCTGGTTCACCGAACCCCGCCCGGCACTGCTTGCATCCCATGGTATCGCCACCTTTTCGGTTGCCTACTTCGGAGGGGAACCCCTGACAGAGGAACTCTCCGAGGTGCCACTAGAATTCTTTGACCGTGCGGTTGCCTGGCTTGAAAAATATTCGGCGGTGGATACCAAACGGATGGGCATCTACGGATACTCAAAAGGTGCAGAACTGGCACTCCTTCTTGCGTCACGGGACAAACGGATTCGTGCAGTGGCTGCATACTCTCCATCGTCTGTTGTCTGGCAGAGCCCGAACGGAGGAGCAACGAAGAGTTCCTGGACAGCAGGCGGAGTACCACTCCCCTTTGTGAGGATGCACCTCTCAGGCATGAAAATCATGAAGATCATGACCGGGCGCCCGGTTGCATTCCGGGAAATATATGAACAGGGCATGGAAAAACACCCGGAACAGACAGAAGCCGCCCACATTCCGGTCGAAAATATTTCAGGCCCGGTCCTTCTGGTTTCCGGAACTGAGGATGGGGTATGGCCTTCCGGTGAGATGGGAGATGCCATTGAAAAATCCCTGAAAGAGGCAGGAAAGGATGTGATTCATCTGAAATATACCGGCGCAGGTCACCTCACCACACTCCCCGGACTGCCGGCACCGGAGGTAAGAGACACCCTTATTTTCGGTGGAACGTCCAAAAAATCATCCCGGGCACTGGAAGATGCCTGGAAGAATATGGTGGCATTCTTTACCACCAATCTCTGATTCTGTTTTTCATTTGCGGCCCGTCTCCTCCGGACACAAATATGTTATTTCAGAGGTCCCGCTCCACCGTGTAATACATAAACAAATTCATTCTATCTCAAATAACACAAATCAGTGGTCAAAATCGGCAGATTCCGGCACGAGGGGAAAGAATAATTGACGTGCAGCGCCATCTGCTGGCATACTGGTGAAGATAATGAAACTGCTGGCAATCAATGGGAGTCCCCGGAAAACGTGGAATACGGCAACGCTGCTCGAACATGCCTGCGAGGGGGCCGAATCGGTGGGAGGAGAAGCCCGGCTCATCCATCTTTCAGATCTGAATTTCTCCGGATGCACGAGCTGTTTTGCCTGCAAACGGCTGGGCGGGAACAGTTATGGGAGGTGTGCCATCGATGATGACGTAACCCCACTTCTTGCAGAAATAGAGGAGGTGGATGCAGTCATTCTCGGCTCGCCCATCTATTTCGGTGCAGAAACAGGCCTGATGCGGAACTTCATGGAGCGTCTCCTCTTCCCCTACATCTCTTACAGCAGCGGGCCGACCCTCTTTCCCAAAGAACTCCGTGCAGGATTCATCTACACGATGAACATGAAAGACGAAGATCTGGATGACACCGGATTACGGAGCAGAGCCGACCTGAACGAGTTCTTTCTGCACCTGGTTTACGGCCATGCGGAGTCACTTTTTTCTTGCGATACCTACCAGTTCAGTGATTATACCCTCTACGATAGCAGCATGTTCAGTCCGACGGCAAAGAAAAAGCAGTACGATGAAATATTCCCAAAGGATTGCAGGGCGGCGTTTGAGATGGGTGTTCGGTTCGCTGAAGGGAAATGACTCGTTAGAATTTCATTCACCTCTCCCTTTTGCAGGGACTGATTCCGGTGAAATACATCAATCCTGACGGAAGATCTGAATAATTCCCATTGGATACATACAGCCCACTCCCACAGGATACGACCCATACACATCATGACAGAAAAAGAAACACAGGAAATGATGCGGAGCGTTTTTGAGACAAACAATAACGCAAAGGTATCTCTGCCTACAGCCGGATTCCTTATTCTTGCAGGTCTTCTCATCCTCGGCTCATTTCTCATATTGCCTGCCGCTGCTCATGTCCCACTCACCTCCGGAGACAATACCCATATCGACGATGCCTTCCCTGTCACTGACCCGACAAAGTCATGGGTGATTTATGGTGACCTCGCGGGTGCGGGAGATGTCCGGTATTATCAAATGGAGATGGTCGCAGGGGATGAACTGCGCCTGAGCCTCTTTACCCCGGAAGGAACGGCAGCGTTTGTTCCGGGACTGGTCGTGATGGGGCCCGGACTGTCTTCATCCGGGACACCTCCCTCGTTTGTGGAGATGCCTCATCCTGATGAGGAACACCATGAAGAAGATATTCCCCTCGACGATACCATGGATATGCTTCACGCGGAGGACGGGCACGAAACCAGTGAGGAACCAGCAATCTATGGGACGGTGGTCATCGAAGGAACCATGCCTGCCGGGGCAGATTTTGAACCGTTCACCCCATCTGCTCTCTATCCTGCAGCTGCATATTCCCAGCAGGTGACCGCCCCCGGCACATGGTATGTCGCAGTGTATGCACCGGAGACATCAGCATCGGGCGGGAACTTCGGGCTTGCTGTCGGCTACCGTGAGGAATTCACGTTCAGCGAGTGGCTGCTCGTCCCGTTCTCAGTTATTGGTATCCACCGGTGGGAGGGGCAGTCATGGGTGACCATTCTCGGGCCGCTCCTTCTCACCGTGATTGCAGGTTTCGGCCTTCTTTTCTGGCAGGGGCGACGGGAAAGGAAGACCGGAACAACTATTGTTGGCCCATTTGGGTGGCTTGCTGTAACAGCGGGCCTTTTCTATTTGGGTACCGGGATGATGCTTCTCGTCCAGACACTGCTGGCACTTTCAAAGGCCGGGATGACGGGAGGGGCCATTCTCCCCGCAGTTTATATCGCCGTCGCCATTCTGTCAGGAGGGTTTGCCATCAGAATCGGCCTGCGAAGCACTGGCTGGGGATCAAAGACGAACGGGATTTCGATGATCGCAGTCGGTATTGTGGGCCTCTTCATGTGGGCGGGGCTGCTTGTGGGTCCGGTCTGTGCGTTCGCAGCGGGGGCAGGTGCGATTGTATATGGAAAAAAAAGGCCTGAATAACGGGGTATGCCTGACTTGTGGATGATTGATACAATTGTGTCGGTGAATTCCGGAGTTATTCAATGAGATGAACAATCGTTTGATCAGTTGAATAACGATTTACCAGAATGGTCAGCCATACAGAAGGAACCATCCCTGTTTCACATAAAAAAAGAACAGGTATTCGGGTCACAAGAGATTTTGGAGATCACAATTGCCAGTTCTGCCCGCGAACCGAAATGGCAGAAGGCATTGGAAGCAGCAATTCCCTCTGTTGCCACTCTATACAGGTGACACCTCACGCCCTGTTGGGGACGGTATTGTGAGCATCCCCGTTCTCTGGCATAAAGCCGGAAACCTTACCGGACAAATCCGGCCCGGCCAGCATACTGTGCCCGCTCGCCTGCTGCTTCTTCAATCCGAATGAGTTGATTGTATTTTTCCACCCGCTCGCCCCGTGCCGGTGCCCCGGTCTTGAGGTGGCCGGTCTTCAGTGCAACGGTGAAGTCGGCGATGAAGGAATCGACGGTCTCACCGCTCCGGTGGGAGACCATAGCACCCCAGCCGTTCTTCTGTGCCAGACGGACGGCAGCAATGGTCTCTGTTACAGTCCCTATCTGGTTGGGTTTGATGAGGACAGAGTTTGCGACATTTTCCTTAATTCCCCGCTCGATACGGGCGACGGTGGTGACAAAGAGGTCGTCACCAATAAGCTCCACCCGGTCGCCGATGGCCTTGTTCAGAAGAGCCCATCCTTCCCAGTCGTCTTCCTCGAGGCCGTCCTCGATGGAGACGATGGGGTATGCTGCCACAAGTTCCTCGTAACGCTTCACCATCCCAGCGGAGTCAAGTTTGATGTTTTCGGTTTTGAGTTCATACATCCCGTCCTCATAGAAGGCGCTTGATGCCGGGTCAAGGCAGATGCCCACCTGTTCACCGGGAACATAGCCCGCCCGTTTGATTGCTTCCACGATGAGGTCTAAGGGTTCGGTGTTCGAGGAGACGACCGGTGCGAACCCGCCCTCGTCGCCGACAGCAGTGGAAAATCCCTTCTCTTTCAGAAGTGCCTTAAGGGAGTGATATATTTCAGCTCCCCAGCGGACAGCTTCAGCGAATGTCGGGGCGCCGTATGGGGCAATCATGTACTCCTGAAAGTCCGGGCCCTGCCAGTTGGCGTGGACACCGCCATTGAGGATGTTCATCGCCGGCACCGGCAGGACTGCCTCATTTGCGTCTCCGAGGTATTCCCAGAGCGGGAGCCCTGCTGCGGTGGCAGCGGCACGGGCGACTGCCATCGAAACTGCGAGAGTCGCGTTGGCACCGAGGTTCTGCTTGTTAGGTGTTCCGTCAAGCTTACAAAGCATCTCATCAACCGCCTGCTGGCGGCAGGCATCGAGACCCTGCACGTGAGCTGCGATGGTGGTGTTAATCAGATTAACGGGTTTTTGCACCCCTTTCCCACCGTATCTGGCGGGATCTCCGTCACGGAGTTCGACTGCCTCGTGAATCCCGGTGGACGCACCGGATGGTGAAGCGGCCCGCGCGATTATCCCGCAGGCGAGGGTGACTTCTGCTTCGACAGTCGGGTTGCCACGTGAGTCAAGGATCTCACGGGCATGGACGGAAGTGATAGTTGTGTCAGGTGTGGTCATTATTATCATCTCATTATTGTTTTCGTCTGGCTTATGTAGATACGGTTCCGAACTGCATGTCAGGTGGTTGCCGGGCTGATGTTCGGGGAAGGACAGTATGGATTCGATTATTGAATTATGAAATTGACCTTGCGTCTCTCTTTGGGAGATAAGAGTGTCCACACAATTCCACCCTCACTGCATTGAACAGTGTAATTACACTGTTCCGAATATATCCCGGATTCCCCTTATCAGCACATTAAAACTGCATGAGAGATTCGAACCGTCGGTACGAAGATACGGGCCGATTGCCCGTGAACCGCTCATCTTCGTACAATTCACCATTCGTAATGAGATGCCAGATGATGGTTACAATCTTTCGTGCAAGTGCGATAAAATTTCCTTGCCAAATCCGATTGAATCCTTCTTTCGGAGAGAAACTTCAGTTTGCTTTTATTAGTCCGCACTGCTGCATGGACAATTTGTGCATTTTTGATGGCATCGAACCACATCCATTAATTAAAATGGGCAGTGAATTGACCTAAGAAGGAGCAATTTTACATCTGTGATCCAAGTCACATTTGCGCCTCCAATATCAATTTACGAGTTCGTCTTTTCCCGAGCGAAAAGCTCAAAAAGATTACAACCTCCCTACCCAATGAGAAAAATGATTTTATTGAGCCATTCAAATGTGGGTCACGAGCTCACGTTCATTGTTTGTGCATGTGATCCATCAGAATATCAGGAATGTTTTTCCGGAATTTCTCTGCAGGAATCGTCATTTCAAACCGAGCCCCTTCCCCGGGGGTGCCGGTTTCTTCAATTGATATTTCAGAAAGCGAGAGTATGTCTCTACAAAAAAACATTCCAAGTCCGGTGTTCTTTCCAAACCCCTTTGTAAAAACCTTATTTTTCTCTGAAGCAGGTATTCCCACTCCATTGTCAATGTATATGAGTGTAAGTGTATCATTCTCTGTTTTGCATGAGTATGTAATTTCTGAAACATGGCCACCATGGGTGTACGAATTCTGAACAAGGTTGTAGATTACTTTTTCAATCAGCGGATCGGTGTAAATTTCAATGTTGGATATTTCATTGCGGAACGAAATGGAGCCAACAAAAAAATTTTCATTTACTCTCTCAATAACCTCACCAATATCGAGCCATAATGGTGTGTGGATCCCCAGGGTTTCAAATTGCTTGGTAAATTCAACAAGGTGACCAATTCTATCCGAAATGTGGTTTGCTTCATTAATGTACTGTGTTCCCTGAGGTTCATCGATGTCATCAGATAAAAAATCCAGATACGCCTGCAATGCAGTAAGCTGGTTTTTGATATCATGCCGTGTCACAGATGTGATCACACGGTATTTTGTGCTTGCATTCAGCAGAGATTCTTCCGCTTCCCTCCGTTTTACAACTTCGCGGGAGAGCTGGAAATTCATCTCATTCAGTTTTTTTTCTCTTTCTTCCCTCTCAATTGCGGCCTTTTCAAGGCTTTTTGCCATGTAGTTAAAGGATTCTGAGAATTCCCCCATAAAATCCACACGCTGGCTGAAATCACCTTTTGCTACCTGTTTCGCCTGCCAAGAGAGATGGCGCAGGCTGGACTGAAGGGATTTCAGACTACCCGCAATGGTGCCCTTCATCTTCAATTCCCCGGAAAGATCACCATTTGCAAGAGCGACTGCAAATTTTTCAAGGAATAATCTGTCAGTCTCCTGGTTTTCGGACATATTTGGAATATGGAACATCTGAGGGATCTCTGATTATATGATCAGGGAGACAACTCAGCTGGGTCAACGGTAAACCGGCATGTCCGATCTCCCGTACACCAACAATCAATCTCTGTTACATTATAGGGGATCCCGGTAAACTGCTCCATCAGGCCGGAAATTAATCCTTCATCATATGTGCAAACACCTTCTCCTGTTTCAGGAAGTCCTGAGCAGTCAAGGTCTTCATATACTGCCATGATGAATTTTCCTGTTTCACTGTCTGCTTCTTCAACGCGAAGGATTCCTATCTCCATATCTTTTAGCACCTGCTGTAGTTTACTGACAAATGTAGAAAGGTCGGGCATATCCCCGATTAAATGGCGGTAAAATTCCTCTCCCGCAAGTTTACCCGCATCATAGAATACTTGATCTGTTTTTTCATGCCCCAGTTCGAGTTCAATAACATCACGAAACGTATACTGCATTAACCGGTACGCCTCAATTCTTGTTCTACACCCCAGATTTGGACGCCCAATTTCCAGATCTCCAATCATAGACCAGTCAAACTTATATTTTCTTTCAGAATTCATAGGAAATCCCCTCCATAAACATATGTGATAAATTACACTCTCTTATGGAAATGTATAAATGTATCGAAAATATGTTTTATAAAAAATATGGTTCACATGAAAATATATTTATAATACAAATATTTGATTCATATGTGCAATACATCTGTAGACATTCACTCAATATAATGTTCCTTTTTCCCTGAAATACAATGAATCGTATCTGAATATCATCCGGAATTATTGAAGGGAGAACTCCTTCCGGCATTTCCCAGGTTGAGGGCTCTTTTCGAGAAAGAAGACAATCGTCTGTATCATTCCATCCTGAGGGACTCAATGTCATTCGGCTTCATGGGGAATACACCGCCCGTCTTCAATAGGACGTTGTCGTTCCATCCCTCTCTCTCTCTCTCTCTCTCACATCCGGAAAGATGCTAATGGCAGAAGTGATAGGCAATGAGGTTCAGCATTTTTTAATCTGTGACTGTGATATCCGTGAATTCCACAAATAAAATCATATGCCTGAAAATATCCGCGAAGATGGTTGAACAAAGACACGAAACACAGATCCTGAGTCACATTTAAGGTATTGTCTAAAAGAGATTCAACAACGACTCATCCACATTGGCACAGGGATGTCTCAGAATCGGGGAGATACATTTTGAAAACTAGTAAAAGGATTTTTTTGGCAGGAGTGCTGGTCATATCGTTGCTCGTTTTCAGCGGGGTGGCAACAGCACAGGGAGACCGGGGATATGAATTCATCACATCCTGGGGAACAGAGGGAGCGGAGTGGCTCGGCACCGGGCAACTTGATACTCCATTAGGGGTAGCCGTTGACTCCTCCGGGAACGTCTACGTTGCTGATACCAACAATAACCGCATCCAGAAATTCACACCCGACGGCACGTTTCTCACCGAGTGGGGACATGAGTGGACAGACACCGGGGGGTTTTCGTCACCAATCAGGATTGCCATTGATGATTCCGATACTGTTTACGTTACCGTCCTGCAGGATCACAGCATCACGAAGTTCACGTCAGAGGGGGAGTTCCTTAAAAAGTGGAGATGGGAAGGTTCCGGCGATGGGTGGCCGGATGTTCCCTTTGGGATTGCCGCTGACAATGCCGGCAACGTCTACGTCACTGACCTCGAGAATAACCGCATCATAAAATTCACATCCAACGGCACATATCTCACACAGTGGGGATCAAAGGGGTCAGGCGAAGGGCAGCTGAATGGACCAACCGGGATTGCCGTTGACAATGCAGGGAATGTCTTTGTTGCTGAGACCGGAAATGACCGCATCATAAAATTCGCGTCCAACGGCACGTTTCTCACACAGTGGGGAGAAGGATGGTTCGGGAAGGGACAGCTGTATGCTCCCTATGGTGTTGCGGTTGACGACGCCGGCGATGTCTACGTTGCTGACACCGGAAATAACCGCATCAAAAAATTCACATCCGACGGCACATATCTCACAGAGTGGGGATCGGAGGGTTCAGGCAATGGGGAGTTTTCCACCCCACAGGATATAGCCGTTGACCGTTCCGGCACCGTCTACGTTGCTGACACCTACAATAACCGCATTCAGGCGTTCGGAAAGTCAGATCTGGAAACGGATTCTTCCGGAACTGTCACTCCATCCAACAGCGTTCCCCCTCCCACCACATCCCCAGGATCAGTCATCTTCGTCATACTGGGAATCATGATTGCAGCACTACCTTTTGGCGTTGTTTTGCCCACCAGACGGAAATAAATTTCACGCAGAAAAACAGGCACTCAACCGGATTCACCCATTTTTGCCATTATCTAACAGCAGGGGCATCGGCGAACTTTATTCTGTGCAATTCCTTTGTTGTACCACGCATGGGCATGTTCCGGGTCGATTGCAAGCACCCGGTTATACGTCCAGAGTGCCTCTTCATATTGCTTCAGACGCATCAGGGCATCCCCTCTGATACTCCAGACATCTGCGTCATCCGGACTTATTTCAAGAGAGATGTCACAGGCATCAATGACCTCATCATATCGTTCCAGATTATAGAGGGCCATCCCCATATTTAACCATGAATCAGTGTCATCCGGACTGATCTCAAGCGACCGGCAATATGCCTGAACCGCCTCCTCATAGCGGTGCAGTTCATCGAGGGCACAGCCTTTGTGATACCATGCAGAAGCGTCTTCCGGGTCAAGGTCGAGTGCAAGGTCAAAGGCACCGGCCGCCTCTTCAAACTGTTCCAGATTCATGAGGCACACACCCATGGAATCCCATGCTAAAGTGTCATCGGGATTGATTTCGAGTGACCGGCTGTATGCCTGAACTGCCTCACTGTAACGGTGCAGTTCATCAAGGGCAAATCCCTTGTTGTACCACGCAGAAGCGTCTTCCGGGTCAATTTCAAGTGCACGGGTGTAGGCCGCGAGAGCCTCCTCGTTCCTGCCCAGTTCAGTGAGAGCGTTCCCTTTGCCATACCATGCTGCGGCGTCATTCGGGTCGAGAAGAATCGCATGTTTATGTGCTGCACACGCCTCTTCATATCTGCCAAGCTCTTCCAGGGCATATCCCCTGCCTGTCCACGCAGGAGCATGACCGGGATCACACCGGATGACCTCGTCATAAGACGTCAGCGCCTCTTCATACCGCTCCTGCTTCTCCAGAGTACATCCATTGTTGTACCAGGCAGCGGCATAATCGGGATCAAAACTGAGTGCATGACGGTATGCCGCAAGCGCCTCATCATATCGGCTAAGCCTGTCAAGGATATTTCCTTTGCCATACCAGGCAGTGGCGGTATCCGAATCGAGAGCGATCTCCTGATCGTATGCTTCAAGGGCTTCTTCATATCGCTCGAGTTCTTCAAGGACGTATCCTTTGTATTGCCATGCCGATACCTTTCGGGGTTCAATGGCGATTGCCTGACAGGATGCCGCAAGAGCTTCCTCATATCGCTGCAGCTTCCCCAGGACATATCCTTTGTTGTACCATGCAGAGGCAAATTCCGGAGCGATTGCTGTTGCCCGGTCAAATGCCGCCAAAGCCTCTTCATACCGGTCAAGAAAGAGCAGGGTATTTCCTTTGTTATACCAGGCAGTGGCACTATCCGGGTCACATGCTATCGCCATATTGTATGCCTCACCTGCCTCCTCATATTGTTCATTATTACTGAGCGCATCTCCCTCGGCAATCCAGTCTTCTGCGCAGATATTTTCAGATTTTTCCATTATAATCTCATTCAATCTCTACATTCATTAATTCACTTCCTGCAATGTGTCTGCTCATTGCGTTTCAGACCGGATAGAAAACACATTTCCTCAGATGTAATTCCAATAAATCACCCCAAAAACGTGCCCTTGTGTTTTTGGGACAGGAAAGTTCAAACAAATCAGGAGATTAAATCCTCCTGAGATAAGGGGTTACGCCGTTTCCAATACTTTTCAGTACACAGAAACAGAACCACGGATGGAAAAAACCAAAGGTGAAATCAAATCCTCAAAAAGGAACAGGAGAGATTGATTCGTGCTATTGACTGGCAAATCTATAAGAACATATAAAACAATAGTGCCGCCAGTGACAGACCATGGTTTCATTTAAGTGCAAAGATATTGGTATGGACTGCGATTTCAAGGCAACCGCAGACAATGTGCAGGAACTGGATGAACAAATTGCCCGGCACGCCCGCGAAGTTCATAAAATCGACCCGCTGGACAAAGAGATGTGGATGAAAATCCACAAAGCAGAAAAGTAACCTCCTTTTTTTCCGACCCGCCGTCATCCTTATCAACATTACAACCGATAGCAGGTCTGTAAGAGGATATGCATATGGACCTGATGAAAATTCCCCGGATGACCAAACCTGAGTATGATTCCCTGATTGAACGGCAGTATATATCCCGTATTGCCTTTGCAGGGACCGAACACCCTTATATTGCACCGTTCATGTACGTCTTTGACAAAAATTACCTGTACTTCCTTTCCACGAAATACGGCAGGAAGATGGAATATTTTTCTGCAAACCCACAGGTATCAGTCGAGATAGAAGAGTATCTGCCCGACCTCTCGTCTTTTACCTTTGTAAGCCTCCAGGGAAAAATCGAAGAGGTTAAAGATCCGGCCAGAAAAAAGGACGTACGAAAACAGTTCGTAGCCATGATGGCACGACACCGGCTCTCTCCACGGGTCCTCTCCGCACTGGGATACGGCCCGGATGACCCCCCGGAAATCATCATCAACGGGGAGCGTTCCGCGGTCTGGAAACTGGTTGATGTGAAAGATATTGTTGCCCTGAAAAACGGCTGACCGCCTCTTCTCTCAATTTTCAGTTTTTTTTGTTTCCGGACAGATTCAGGGAACACAACAGTGGGTGTTCAGGTGTTTTGGGGAGCATCACGGTAATGAATGACACCATGGAAACGATCATTTTGCCTTGTCTCCGACCGCCTGTATTTCACCGTTTTACTTCGACACCCACCTCGTTTCGCCGCAGGAAACCGGGTGTCCAGGGAGGATTGTAGCGCATCAGAAACGACTCTCCGACCGATACAATTCCAGCCTGCTTAAGTCCTTCCCGCAGCCGTCCCTCTGCTGCTGTCACTTCATTCTCGCGGGCATAACCCCTGAAGCGGATGACAGCGACCTCCCTCTCTGGCAGCGTCATTATCTGCACCCGGCCGTCCAGGGGCTCCGGGATTTCATCTCTGGTCAACCCCTGTGGCATGACAAATGACATCGACGTCGCATCGGAAACAACCGGTGCCGTCATCGCAATCTGCTCCGATGTGATCACCGGAGAGGTCATCGGGATGCTCTTTTGTGTGGAATTTTTACCCGTGATGTAGGAGAACAGCAGATTGAAACCGGCGTTATTTAACGTACTCTCAACCGTTGCAATCACCAGAGCAGGATATCTCCGGAACTCAATCTCTCCTGCCTCACCCGTTATTTCATAGGGAATTGTATCCGTCATGTCTGTTTTCATCTCCCGTATGGGGGAATTTGTCCTCTTTTCATTACCTTCTGAGATGTTCATCTGATAAATCAGATGACCTGCCAATTTTCGTTATTTTTGCAGCAGAACTTCCATTTTTTCCCGGTCAAAGCCGAATATGAACTCGTCTCCGATTTGGACTACAGGTGCCCCGATATGCCCGGTCTTTTCGATGAGAAGATCCCTCGCCTCTTCGTTTTCCGTGAGATCTATCTCCTCAAATGCCACCTTTTTCTCCCGGAGATATGCTTTTATTTCATTGCAGTTGTGGCATTGTGGTGTTGAGTAGACAATGACTTTTTTGTCTGTATGCCACGTTCTCTCAATGAACGCCTCACGCCCGGAATATTTCTTGTATCTCCCGTATTCCCGCGGTTTTTTCACTGCGTAGTTCTGGTGGTATTCTTCAGCAGGGTAAAACGGTGCGTACGGCAGAATCATGGTCGCAACGGATTGGGAAAACTTCCCGGAATCGTCAAGCGCCTTCTTTGACTCTTCTGCCAGCCGTTTCTGTTCTTCATCGTGAAAGAATATGGCAGTCCGGTACTGGGAGCCCTTGTCTGCGAACTGTCCCGCATCATCGGTCGGATCAATCTGCGTCCAGAACACAGAAAGAAGTGTTTCGTATGAGACGGTTTCGGGGTCGTACGTCACCTGCACTGCTTCGAGATGCCCCGTTCTGCCGGAAGAAACCTCCCGGTATGTCGGATTCTTCGTTGTTCCACCGGTATACCCGGACACGGCCGAAACGACCCCCTCAACCTGCTGGAATGGCAGCTGCATACACCAGAAGCAGCCACCGGCAAATGTTGCCTTCATTTGTTTTCTCTCCATGACAATCTCTCGAAAAATTCCGTTACCCCCACAGTGCGAAAGATGTTTATATACTCTTTCCCGACCATGCGATGCCGGACTGTTTTGTATCCACATTCAAAAAAAAACATTGGAGATACCAGAGGAAGAGATCATTCCCGACCCACACCTGATGCCTGTTTGTGACGGTTTTAATCTCAAAAGAATGCCAATAATAGTATCAGGGAACGAGAGACCATGACAAAAACCATCATTACTGTCGTCGGAGAAGATACCGTCGGAATCATCGCGAAAGTCTGCACCTATCTTGCAGACAACGATGTGAATGTGGAAGACATCTCCCAGACTATCATACAGAGCTACTTTAACATGATGATGATCGTTGACACCAGCAAATCCACCAAACCCTTTGGTGAGATGGTCAGCGATTTAAAGAAAATAGGCGACGATATTGGTCTTAAAATCAGATGCCAGCATGAAGATATTTTTACCAGAATGCACCGGATCTGAGAGGAATTTTAGATGATCAATATATTCGAGGTCTATGAAACAAACAAGATGATCGAGCAGGAACAGCTGGATGTCCGTACAATTACGATGGGCATCAGTCTTCTGGACTGCATCGATTCTAATCTTGATACCGTAAACAATAAAATATACGATAAAATCACCCGTGCAGCAAAAGATCTCGTTTCTGTTGGCAGGGATATTGAACGTGAATACGGCATTCCGATTGTAAACAAGCGAATCTCAGTCACCCCTATTGCCCTTGTCGGAGGGCCGGCCTGCCATTCTCCGGAGGATTTTGTCACCATTGCAAAGACGCTGGATGAGGCTGCAAAAGCGACAGAGGTGAATTTTCTGGGAGGCTACTCTGCCCTTGTCTCCAAAGGCATGACACCTGCCGAAGAAAATCTCATTCGCTCCATTCCCATGGCGCTCGCTTCCACAGAACGGGTCTGCAGTTCAGTCAACATTGGCTCCACAAAGACCGGCATCAACATGGATGCGGTAAAACTGATGGGAGAAATCGTAAAGGAAACAGCAGTAGCAACCAAAGATAACAGCTCAATGGGCTGTGCAAAACTGGTTGTGTTCTGCAACGCTCCAGATGACAATCCGTTCATGGCCGGAGCATTTCATGGCGTAACCGAGGGAGATACGGTGATAAACGTGGGTGTATCGGGCCCTGGTGTGGTAAAGCGTGCCCTTGAAAGTGTCCGGGGCGAGAACTTTGAAGTGCTCTGTGAAACCGTGAAAAAGACCGCATTCAAGGTGACCCGGGCGGGGCAGCTCGTCGCACAGGAAGCCTCAGATCGGCTGGGAGTGCCGTTTGGCATTGTCGATCTCTCGCTTGCACCCACACCTTCCGTGGGTGACAGTGTGGCAGAAATTTTAGAGGAGATGGGCCTTGAGTCGGTGGGTGCACCGGGAACAACAGCGGCACTTGCCCTCCTGAACGATCAGGTCAAAAAGGGAGGCGTGATGGCAAGTTCGTTTGTCGGTGGACTCAGTGGCGCCTTCCTCCCGGTGAGTGAAGATCAGGGTATGATCGATGCCGTGAACCGCGGTGCTCTCACCATTGAGAAACTGGAGGCGATGACCTGCGTCTGCTCGGTTGGCCTTGATATGATTGCCATCCCCGGAACGACGTCCGCTGCCACCATCTCCGGCATTATCGCCGATGAAGCGGCAATCGGGATGATTAATCAGAAGACAACTGCTGTTCGTCTTATTCCTGTTATAGGAAAAGACGTCGGTGACACCGTTGAGTTCGGCGGGCTTCTCGGGTATGCACCCATTCAGCGGGTCAATACTTTCAGCTGTGAGGATTTTATTAATCGCGGCGGCAGGATTCCCGCACCGATTCATAGTTTTAAGAACTGAAGAAGGGAGAACAGAGCCTTTTTGTCTGTTCAAACCCGTATGAATGGCCTGGAAAATGTCCATAAAAAACATTGAGAGGAACATTCCCCCTCCCTTTTGCATTATCTATTTTTTTGTTCTTTCGGAAGTGTTTCATCAGAAGGCATGGGTATCCCCAGATGCTCATACAGTGCCTCTGCCCCCGGCTCTCTTCCGAGGAAGCGTTCAAGAAGCACCATCCCTTCCTCCATATTGCCCTTTGAAAGAATCTCATCCCGGAATTTCTTACCGAGAGTCGGGTTCGTCATGCCAGTCTCTTTGAATGCGTTCACGATATTGAATGCATACACTTTCGACCAGAGATAGCCGTAATATCCGGCATCGTATCCACCCATTAAGTGACCAAATGATGCAGGCTGATGAGTGCCCGGAAGTGGGCGTGTGCCCATTATGTCCTCATATATCTGATACCACACTTCCGTCACATCGACAGGAACTGTCGCAATGTGAAACCGCATATCCTCAAGAGAATTGAGCAGCAGACGGCTGTATAAACTCCCCATCCCAACATCCTGGGCCGCAATGATCCGGTCGCGAAGATCAGACGGAATCTTCTCAGACGGATTGGTATAATGGCCCGATATTGATTCCAGCACCTCAGGATCCCAGACCCACTCCTCAAGCGTCTGGGAGGGAGTCTCGACAAAATCCCACTCCACACTAAACCCGGAGAGGGTGCCATATGGTGCGGTTGTCAACAGATAGTGCATTGCATGTCCGGCCTCGTGAAAGAGTGTTTCTATCTCGTTTATGGTCAGAAGCGACGGCCTTCCCTCCTCCGGTTTGCGGAAATTCCCGATAATCGCCATAACCGGAACCGTATATGTGCCATCTTTTTGCCTTCCGTTAATAACCTCGGCGGCACAGAAATGTCCGTACTTCCCCTCACGGGGATAGAGGTCGAGATACAGATAGCCGATTCTGTCATTCTCTGCCAGATTGTTCACTTCATAGAGCCGGACATCAGGCGACCACACCGGTGCATCTTTGATTTCGGAAAACCGGATGCCAAAAAGGGTCCCGTAGGTGTCAAAGAGTCCCTGAAGAACCGTGTCGACCGGGAAGTATTCCCTGACCTCCTCTTCATCGTAGGCATACTGCTCCTTCTTTTGTATCTCATGGAGATAGGCGACATCCCAGGGACTGACTGCAGTTGCCACCGGTTCCAGACGCTGTTTTATAGACAGAAGGTTTGCCATCTCATCACGGTATTTTTCCTTCAGGGGCTCCTGCATTGCCGTAAGAAATTCCATGACTGTCGCAGTGTCCCCTGCCATCCTGCCGTCAATTTTGTAATCCGCCCATGTGGCGTATCCCAGCTCCGATGCAATGTTCTGACGAAGAACGATTGCTTCTTCCAGAAGAGCGGTGTTTGTATCCGCCTGACGGTTGTTGTACGCCTCATACATCCTCATGCGGGTTCCGCTCATTTTGGCATAGGTCATCACCGCCAGATAATCGGGATACTTCATGGTAACGAGACAGGTACCCTGTGGGGTCTTTTCAAACGTGGCCATCGATGACGCAGGAATCCCCTTCAGATCATCAGCAGTGAATTCAAGTGTTGTCGTATCATTGTTCAGGTTTGCCGAGTACCGGGTTTCCCGTCCACTCAACGCTGTTTTTAATTCCCTGACCTTTGTGAGGCTTTCTTCAGAGAGCTTCAGTCCGTTCTTCTCAAATTCCCTGATGGTCACGTCATAAAGCCGGGATTCCTCAGGCGTCCGCGGCGTCTGTTCACGGAGAACGTCATACAGATCACGGCGGGTATACACACCGGTACTGAAAACAGATGAAGATTCTTCACAGGACATACCTTCTGCTGCAATTCCCGCATCCGGATACACATTTCCCATCAGGCACAGGGGCAAAACGGCATCGGCGTAGTCAGTCATAATCCGGTCAAATGCGATGAACGTGTTGTCAAAGGTGCGTTCTTCCGGCGGGATTTTGGCAAGTGCATCAAGCGTTGCACGTGCCGTATGTTCTGCAGCTTCATTCAGGCGGGGGATTTCACCCGGAGCGTAGTGTGTCTGTATGGGACAGTTCTCGCCCGGAACAAAACCATCTGTGGGTTCTTCCTGCCGTCTGTTCACAGGAGTGCCTGCAGTCAAAAGAAAGACGACTGAGAGGACAATGAGCCATGATAAACGGTGAAAATAAATTCGGTAATCGCTGGTATGCATAGGTAATCAGTAATTCAGTACGTCTGTCTGAATGAGGATAAAAACCTACGATATGTACCCACCCGTCAGGGAGAAAGAGGGAGGGAAAACGGTCGGAGACACTCCCTGTCCATAGGAGATGAACAGAGAGAGAAAATACTCATTCTCTCTTCCGGGAAGTGTCCGGTTCTGTCTGATCCAAAGTATTATGTTTTTGCACTATCCCCTAAGGGTATGCGATCGAATGCTTTTGGCGTCAGGATCATTCTAAGCGACATTTCCGGGGGGCCGGCCGGTGTGAGTGCCGGAATAACAGAAACAGCTGATTTAAGTGCACCATCCCTCACTGATTCTCTGCCTTTCACACGCAGTAAAGAGGCAAAAACACCTGTTACAAAGCCACCCAAAACCACGGGTTCAGTCACGAAAGATACCATGTCCGGTTCCGGTTCTGGCACCGGGGCAAAAAGCCCGCTCATTGATCAACTCCTTCAGGGGAACAGGGAATTTACCGAGAATGACTTCAATAAAGATCCCGAACGATACCAGATGCTGGCACAGGCACAGAGTCCGGGCGTCCTCTGGATAGGCTGTTCGGATTCACGGGCGGACCCGGAACGGATAACGAGTGCCCCTCCCGGTGAACTCTTCGTCACCCGGAATGTGGGAAATATCGTGCCGGCCCATGACTGGAGCCTCTCTGCGGTTGTTGAATATTCCATCAGTCACCTGAAAGTGCAGGAAATTGTTGTCGTCGGCCATTCCGACTGCGGGGCGGTAAAAGCACTGGATAAAGATCTTCAGGACCCCTACATCGCACTCTGGCTCAACGATGCCCGTGAGGCAAAGGCACGGGTCGATGCCCGGATTTCACCGCCAAAAACGTCTGAAGAAATAAAAGAACGCACCCACCAGATAGAACTTGAAAATATCAGGCTGCAGGTTGAACACCTGATGACCTACCCTTTCGTCCGGCAGGCGGTCGATGAGGGGAGAATTGGGGTGCATGGTCTGTATTATGATCTTAAAACGGGCAGTCTGTCACAGGTGGTCTGACCGGCCGGGTATCCCGCTTTACTCCCAGAGAAACAGGCGAGGCTCCCTTCCAAAATATCATCAGCCTTATTATACAGCCACTCAGATATCCGGCCGGGGTATTTTCCCTCCCCATCCCAGGCCACGATAGATTATTGCCGCCAGGCCAATATCCAATGCAATTACACAGGCATAGACTATGCCATTGGAAAGAGGGGTGTGCCAGTAGATTGCCGGAACCATCGACAGGCCGGACCAGACAAGGAGATGCGGGAGAAAAACCCCCACAACTGAGACGAGGATATCGCAGATGAGAATCCGGGTGAACCGCACATCCTCACCGAACCAATGGGAAAACACGAAAGGGAAAATGAGCACTGCCATGGGCACCACGAATATCAGTGCCCCGACAAGAAGCATCGGGACATCAATCGGCATAAAAAGGACAAAGCCCGCTGCCATGACAAGGGCGGGGAGCCCGAGGCGAATAATCCGGTTTTCCGTTCTGCTGAGAACTGCATAGACTATAGAGAGCAGCACAACGCCCATAATACCGGCAACAATCTCAAAAAGTATCACCATAAAAAGAAAGCCTTCAACATTACTCATACCCGTTCTTCCTGAATAATGCTGGTGCATGGCATCCGATATATCTGTGGGGCATTTTCCGGCAGGCAGTCACAGAGACGGTCAGAAAGAGTCCTGCGATGCGGCCGTTTTTGTATGAATGATGCCCTGCGGGTGGAATTGGGGAGAAAGAGTCAGACCACATGTACCTGATCAGACTCTCATTCCATGAAGATCTTTTTTCCCATGATCTATCTCAATCATTAAACGATGAAACAAATCATACAAGCAAGGAAACACATAGAAAAGAGAATTATATATCCTGGGTTTACAGGTTATTTTCTTTTTTTCAGAAGCGAAATAGTTGCGATGCCACCGATAAGGACCAGTACAAGAACAACCATATTTACCGGGTTATTCTGTGGAGAATTATTTTGCGCTACGCCGCCCTGAATATCTTCTACATTCTGCGTATTCTCCGGGGATACCGCATTCGGGACCATCCCCGGGAGAGTGGTGAGCCAGTCAGACCGTGGTGAGTACCTGTGCCAGATAACCAGTCCATTGTCAAAATCAGTGACTCCTGCAACCTCTGATGCAATGTCGCTGAAGGTAGCTGTCCCGATATCATATACCCTGATCGTTCCGGTATTCGGATTATCGTAATCGACTTCCGGTTTTTTTACATAGACAACTATATCTTCGGAAATATACGTGGAGCTCAGTGCATTGATGATTTCGATAGAAAACGTCTCTCCCGTTGACAGGTTGGTCAAACGGATATCCCCACCTGCAGTCGTAAGACTCGGGTATCCTAGTGATGTGTCCGGTTCCTCTGCTGTTCTAATCCAGACAACCCGGTCACCTGAAATATCACCATATCCCAACGTTCTGATTGACTGACTTTCCTCAATGATATCATCCTCACCGGTAGAGACAGTGTAGACATGAATCTCCCGCCCTGGTTCCCCATCGGTCCGTTCGCATCCCCACATGATCCGATCACCATCTTTAGCAAGGCCATAAATAATGTCTCTGGAATCGAAGATTATCTGATTCGTGCCGGTTGAAAGAGTATGCAGGATGAGATCCTGATCATCAACTCCCCCACGTAATACTACATGATCCCCATCAGCGGCAATATTTGTGACTCTTTGTTGAGGCCCGGTAGTGTTGTAGATTGTCCGTTGTTCTTCGGTAGAAAGATCAAATTCATAGACCGTTTCCGTTCGTGAATAAGACAGTTCGGAAGAGTCGTATTCAGAATAATAGATTCTGCCGTCAGAAAATTCCAAAGAGTCAAGATCCATTTGATCATTGGAAAGAGGGATACTTTGGTACAAAGTACCATCTGCATTGAATACCATTATTGCCGCAGGTACGGAGCTACTTACATATGTGGCAATACGATTGTTGTCAATATGGCTGTCAATCCAGTCCTTATTTGAACCTGCAATTGGCATACGGATATCCAAGGATGCAGCGATGCAAGGCATGATAACTAATGAACAAAAAGAAATTAACAAAAAGATAAAGGACACTTTCCCTGATAGTTTCATAAATAATTGCTCCGGTAAAAAAATAGGTATTCCTTCATGAATAATAGTATGAAGGAGACCACGTGCTTCCACTTGCAGTTGGATTCGTTGATTGTGCAACTGTCTGGGATTGGTACAGGGTGTCATGAACCGGGCTCCGAGCGCCGGATGTCAATAATGTTATACGAGGATCGTTATCATAGCCATATTTAACATTGTATGATGTAGACAGCCAATCTCCGTTCCCGTGAAGTTGGGATTCAACTCTTAGAGAACCAACATATACTTCGCCATACACGTATCCGCTCCCACCATGCCTGATATACCCTCCGGAATAACTAACCGGGTCTGCTGTGACGACGATACCTGACCGCAGGGATTTAATACTACCGTCCATGATCCCTGCAAGGATCGAACCGTCCGGGTCGTCAACAGGCTGGCTGTTCTCATCAAAGATCTTAGGACCGGGAGTAACAACCTTCAGGGGGTAGCGTTCTCCCCAGAAATACGGCTGACTCCACACGTCTTCAAGCAGTTTTGCGTCAACATTTGCCTTTATTTTCTCATAATTTTCCTCAGTGTACGCGATCTTCGCCAGTTCACCAAGCGTAATCTCCTCTCCCCAGTGTTCATTCAGCCATTTCTGACCCTCTTCTGTGTACGTGCCTGATATTTCAAAGGCGCTCACAGAAGGGGCGACGAATACCAGCAGGACCATGAGCCCTGCAAGCATTGAAAGTTTTAGTGATCTGTTCATTTTTTTCACGTCCATCCCGGCCGGTTCGGTGATTCCGGTCTGCCCGGCTGGGCCTGCTGTCATAAGTCTTTGGAGAAGATGAGTGACATGGTAATCCGGCTCTTTCCTCTGACCCGACAATTACCGATTTTCTTTATTATTAAATACCTTTTATTCCAGAACGCTCTACATATGTTATTTACTACTCATCAAAATCGAAGGTTCGGAACATAGCAATGAGAAAATGATCGAATTGGTAATCCTTCCGAATTTCAGGAATCATACATTTTGGTGTTCATGAAGAAGGCAGCACTCACCCGGATGTGATCCGAATCACATCACCTGCCATCAGGATGCACTATTTGTCAGCGATATGTAGAGAGATTGGGAATAATCTATTTATAAACACATATGGAATACTCAAACATCCGGGGGACTTGAGGGGACCCCGGATGAGGAGCAATAACAGATGAACAACAGATACCTGATTGTCGGTGTGTTGATGGCACTTCTTTTCCTGTTTACCGGAGCTGCAGCTTTTCAAATCTCAGGAGATTATACCGAAGAAGGGATGGAATGGCTGAATGAGCACTGGGGAGAGAATATCACCGAAGGGGACGTGGCCCGGATTGCCTATACCACAGAAAATTATGAAAAAATGAAGGCAAACGTTGATCCAAAACTGCTCGAAGAAATATGGAGCCAGCCCTACCACTGGGGCGGCCATCATCCGGGGGACGACGAAAAACATCCCGAATGCCCGTTCGGTGCGACAGCATGGGACGAGACCGGGCCGGTGAACATACGGGAACTGAACCTCTCACAGAAACAGGAGATGGGTCTGGAGAATGCGGTGACCGATACGAGCGGCTACTGTGTCATCGGCTACATGGACAAGTCCATTAAAGAGGGAGAATTAAAACCCTTTCACCGTCAGATGCCGGAGAATCTCAGCCGGTTCACGTATGATCTGCTCTGGGGGAATACAAAGGATTCCCTGAAACTTACCATCTTTGCCCCGGACGGGATGATGGGGCCATATTATGACGACAGCGACGGGAAGGTAAACGGCAGGATTTATCTTCAGATTTCCCGCCCGGATGGTATCAAACCGGGTGACTGGTACGCGGTTGTCGAAGGAGAACAGGTTGACGGCACCCAGCCGTTCATGCTGCTTGTCGTGTGAGGTTTGAGATGATTTCCCCGCGATTAACAAATCTGGTTCTCGTTCTGCTCATTGTGACCGTGATAACACCTGCTGTCACTGCTGTTGAAACGGGCGGCTATGTGGTCGAACCGGCGTATGATATCTACCCGGAATACAGCGATGTCTACTTTACCCCCCGCTCAGCAGAGACCATACTTCTCAATGATCCTGAACCCACGCCCATCCGCCTGGCGGATTTACCGTCCGGGGTACTTGTCATCCTGGGTGTTGCTGCAGTAACACCGGGGGTTATCTACCTGGGAAAATATCTCTCCGCGGCCAATCTACCCATCATCGGGGGGTTCAAAAGAGTTACCCATAACAATATCCTGGATAATACTCCCCGTAAGATGATCTGTTCCTGTGTAAAGGAAAATCCCGGCATCCAGCTCTCTGACCTGAAACGCTCCACCGGGTTTAGCTACAAGAACCTGAGCTACCATCTCAATGTCCTCACCAATTTTCATGTGATAAAGTCAGAAGAATGCAAGAATACGACCCGGTATTTTGAGAATTCCGGCAAATTTTCGGATGAAGAGCGGGCAATGCTGATGTATCTCAGTCATTCAAGTGACAAAAAAATCATTGAGACGGTCCTCCACCATCCCGGAATATCCCGCCGTGAGATCAGCAGTCAGGTCGGAATTTCCGGGCCTTCTGTCAGCTGGCACATGCATTTCCTGTTAAACGACCGGATTATCGAGCAGAGAAAGGAGGGGAGGGTTGCCCGGCACTACCTCACGGGCGACATGTCGACAGTGTATGATAATATGGCAGGACGGGCTTCCGTATAATCTATATCTGTACAGAATGGTCCTGACGGCATTGCCACCCGGACAAACAACGGTCACCATCCGGTTCCTGTGATCGAAATTATTATGCATCTGAAGTATCCCGTAGGGGTATGCGATCGAATGTCTTTTTGGCCATGGTCATTTTGGTCCTCGTTATCAGCCTGCTGCCGGGGGCAATTGCCGGTATAACTTCAGCGGCTGATTTGAATGCACCAGTCACGCCTGACCCTCAGCTATTCGCGATCAGTACCGGGGAGAACATGCTCTTACCTGGTCTGCCCGGAACCGGGAATATCATCACGGCATATACGAGCACCGATCCGGCCACCGCCACAAAAACGAAGAGCCTGCTCGTAGAACAGCTCCTCCAGGGAAACGAAGAGTTCAGAAAGAATGTCTTCAATAAAGATCCCGAACGATACCAGGGTCTTGCCCAGGGACAGAGTCCCGGCATCCTCTGGATAGGCTGTTCGGATTCGCGGGCGGACCCGGAACGGATTACCAGTTCCAGTCCCGGCGAAATCTTTGTCACCCGGAATGTCGGCAATATCGTGTCAAGTCATGACTGGAGCCTGTTTGCGGTTGTCGAATATTCCATCAATTACCTGAAGGTCGAAGAGATTGTTGTCGTCGGCCATTCCGACTGTGGTGCCATAAAAGCGATGGATGCCGATCTTCAGGACCCCTATCTCACACCCTGGCTCAACGATGCCCGTGAGGCAAAGACACGGGTTGATGCCCGGATGCTGACGCCGGAGACTCCTGAAGAAGAAAAGGAACGCTCTCACCAGATCGAGCGGGAAAACGTCCGGCTCCAGGTTGAACACCTGATGACCTATCCATCCGTTCGGCTGGCCATTGATGAGGGGAGAATCGGGGTACATGGTCTGTATTATGATCTTGAAACAGGCAGTCTGTCACAGGTGATATAACCTCTCCCCCATCCGGGGATTTCCAGACACCGTTATCCAAAGAGGCATTTAGCAGCCCAATTCAGACACGCAGAGAAAAAAGGGAGGGGTCACCGAAAAAATGAGGAATCGATTCATGGGCATTATCGGGGATATTTTCAGTATGTCCCGTATTTTTTGACTGCATCAATGACTGCCCGGACATTTTCAGGCTTGGCTTCCCCGGAGATACCACCGTCAACACCGGGGAAGATCAAGAGCCCGCCTTCTTTGCAGTCATCAAGCATACTCTTCATGTAGTCATCCACTTTCTGTGGCGTCCCTCCGATAAGAAGTGAATTGGGCGGACCGCTTGAGAGGATCACATGATCGCCCAGAACATCTCTCACTTTCCGGGGATCGGTTTTATCAAACACGGCAATTATCTTGCCTTTCGGAAGGTCGAGCAGGGTTTCAAGATGGGCATCATGTCTGCCTTCAAAGAACACATATGGCGTCTGCCCCATATCGATGACCGCTTCAAACACCTTCCGGAGATATGGCCAGTAAAACTCTTCGTAGAGTTTTGGGTTCAGATACTCATTGAGATGAAGCGGGAAGAAACACTCCACTACATTCGTCCCAAGGGCCTTCTGCATCTCCGGCGGGACGGCACCCGTAATCCGTGCCGATTCAATCAGAAGAGGCGTTATCGCTTCAGCAGCCTTCTTCACCTCATCGGGATGGCGGTAACAGTCAAGGACGAGATTATTGATATTCCGCAGGAAATCACCGAGGACATCAAGAGGGGAATAACTAAATGCCATCGGAAAGGTTGGAATACCGCACCCGGCAAACTCCGAAACGAGATCACCCATTGCTGCACCGGAGGCTGCCAACGCTGAACCATACCGGGCAAGGGCGGCTATCGATTCGGGAGAACCCGGATCACTGAGTGCACCACAGATCCTCGGCAGAGCGACCCGGTTCATAAAGGTGGACGGGTCTTCGGTAAACTGCCCATACTCCTCAACCTTCAGTATCTCCTTCCCGATGAACTGGGGGTGGGAATCTTCAGCGAGTTCCCGTCCCGGCCATTTGGTATAGACATCTTTGAGAATATCGTGATACCGCCCCTCCATAAACCGTGCGGTCGGGACAAGGTCCGGCCCTGAATGCATAAAAGCCATGCTCATAAAGGTCGCTTCAAGACCGGTCAAAACCAAGAGCGAATCAAAATCAAAGTCCCGGGCCACTTTCAGAGCCGCTTCTTTATTCTTAGCAAAATCAAAGATGGTCTCGGTTGCCTTATATCCGGAATAATGGGCGTGGAACAGGCTCATCATGGCGGTTACCGGCACACGATCCGGTTCTTTTCCGTTTATCACTGCTTCAAGCCGGTCCAGCTTCTCCCGGTATACTGCCGCAGCATCCATTTTATTCCACTCCCGCAAGTTTCCGGAATGTGGTGACACCCGATGTGGCATTATCAGACCAGGCATCTGCTCCGGTATATTCCATTGTCTCAAGGTCGGTACGCCCACCGCCGACGATGATCTTCACCTGGTCACGCAGACCTGCCGCAGAGATTGCATCGATTGTCTCTTTCATCGACTCTATGGCTTCAGTAAGGAGTCCGCTCAGCCCAACGACGATAGGTTTGTGCTCTTTAATTGCTGATACAAACGCTTCGGGAGGGACGTCAATACCAAGGTCAATGACCGTAAAGCCTTCTGCCTCAAGAAGTGCCGTGACAATATTTTTGCCGATATCATGCACATCTCCCCCCACCGTCCCGATGATAATCGTACCCTTGTCCTCCATGTCACCGGTCTCGAAAAGGGGCCTGAGGATCTCCATGATCTGCTTTAGAATTTCACCGACCATCATCAGGTCTGAGACAAAGAACCGCCCGTCTTCAAATCTCTCGCCCACAATGTCGGTCGCCTTTCTCACGTCTTCCAAAACAATACCCGGGTCCTCACCTGCAGCAACCCGCTGTTTCAGGAGTTCGATGCATTTTGTCTCATCGAGGTCGACAAGCGCATTGATGAAATTTTCTCTCTCATCTGTCATACTCTTCCTCCTTCTCACTGATAATGTGAGATAGCGGGTAATCTGGTCAAAGTTGCACATATACGTTTGCCCCAGAACAAAGTGAATTTGGACAATAATAATTGATTTCAGTCACATTGTTCTTGTGATACATAATCAGCACCTAATGGGTAAAGATTATGAACAACGCTCATTCTGACGAGAAAAAATGTGTCTGTTTAAGGCACTCTCATTTGGGGGAGAGTGGTATAGATTTGATATACACGGTGTTGAAGGTCGGTTCAACCGAGAGCTCGATATAAACGATTGAGCGTAAAATCTGAGGGAGCTGTTTTCTCTCAGATACAGATTTCAGCACCATTTTCGCGCCGCCAACGGCTGTCTCTCCGGCAAAGAAGATCTGTTTGCGGTCAATATCAGGAATAAGGGAGAGGGTGATGGCATTTTCAATATCAATATGCGTCCCGAATGACCCCGCCAGATATATCGAATCAATATCAGACGGACTGATACCATAGTGCCGTGAAAGAATGGTCCATCCCGTATTCAGTGACCCTTTCGCAAGGAGAAATTCGTTGATGTCCTTCTCCGTTATGGTAATATCACCATCTGTCGCAGTTTCCTTATTCCAGGCGATGACAAACTTCGGGACACCATCCTCAATGATACGTGGATGGTTCAGGTCCCTGAACTTCCCGGTCTTCGTGATCACGTCAGCAAGGAATAGTTCTGCAACGAGGTCGATGACCCCACTTCCACAGATCCCTTTCGGTTTTGCATCGTCTATGGTAGTATAGGTGAGCGTGTCCCCCTCGATGGTCACGCTCTCGATTGCACCGGTGACTGCTTTTATACCGGAACTGATATGCGCTCCTTCAAATGAAGGCCCGGACGGGGCAGAACATGCGAAAATCCGTTCGTTATTGCCCAAAAGGATCTCTGAATTTGTCCCGATGTCAATAGTGAGAGAGACCTTCTCACTCTGATAAATTCTTGTGATCAGGAGGTTTGCGACCGCGTCAGACCCGATATACCCCTCAATAAGGGGGACCGCCGTTACCATCCCTTCCGGATTCATCCGGACACCAAGTTCTTTTGCCGGGAAACTCTCCAGCGAACCGGTTACCGGAACAAAAGGAGCGACACCGATATGTTTCGGTGATATTCCCAAAAACAGGTGGTGCATGACCGAATTCCCAACAAAGACCAGTTCATATACCTGTTCAGATGGAATGCCACTCTTCTGGCAGACCGCATCAAGGAGCCGGTTCACGGTGCTTATTATGAGGTCCTGCATTTTTTGGAGGTGTTCCGGTCGTTTTGAGGCATAGGTAATCCGGGAGACGACATCTTCACCATACATAATCTGGGGGTTTTCCGCATTGGCAGATGCGACCGTCTCCCCGGTTGCGAGGCTGACGAGGTGACAGATGACCTTGGACGAACCGATGTCGACTGCGGCACCGAATACCTCTTTTGTGGTGTCACCCGGCTCGACAGCGATGACACGGGAATTCCATAGGGCGGCTGTCACGTCCCAGCCTGCGGTGCGAAGTGTGGTGGGGAGGGTGGCAAGAATGCTCAGGGGGACATACACCGGTTTATTCAGTGCATCTTCCAGCCTTTTCCGGTCAGGCCGGGTGTCGTCAAAGGTCGGAGGTACCAGAGAGAGATGGAATTTTCGCACTAAGGGCTCAAGAGGGACATCTTCATCCAGTCCGACACCGGAGATCAGTCGCTTGCCGGTCCTGCTTTCCGGTGGGACGTACACCGTGCACCTGCCGGAGAGGAGCCGGGTCTGACAGCCCAGCCGGTACCCCTCTACAATCTGGTCATCTGTCAGGTGAACCCGCTCACTTTTCATCGGTTCGTTGAGTACACCATTCAGTGCTACGATTTTAATTTTGCACTTCCCGCACCCGCCCTTTCCCCCACACTCTCCGCGAAGACCAATATTCGCACACTGCGCCAGTTCAAGGAGCGTGTGGGAAGAGGCAATGACGGTCTTTCCCTCCGGTTCGAAGGTTACGGTAATGTCGTCTTCCATATCACACTTCTATTGTCTCTTTCATCCTGGCTGCGTATCGGTATGAGGTATTTACGGTGAATACCGCAGGGAAGATATATTCACAGGCCCCGACCGGCCCATACAGGACAAAATCCGCTCCTGCGAAGACCGGCATGAGGCTTGCCGTAAGGTCCGCTGCTTTCACCCCTTCTTTGCCGAGCATCTTCTTCAGCCCTTTCCACGTGGATATGGCATTGTGCGCCGCTGTCCCACAGGGAAGACCAGTATGGCTCTTTATTTCAATGGTCGCTTTATTTGAGGGGGTGAGACACGGGACGTCCATCACAAAGGTGTCCACCAGAATTTTGGTGACACCTGCGTCCTCCATCTTTGGTGCGAGGATCTCAACCATTTCTTCGCGTGACCTGCTTCTCATGAGATCTTTCGTATAGGTGAGAAGAATGCCCGCTTCGATGCCATTTTTCATCAGGGCAGCAAATTCATCCTCTTTGGTCTCCGCAGATACGGAGTTGTAGATGATTCTTTTTTCAAGCCCCGTCTCTTTTGCATACTCAATAGCGGCTATTTTTACGCCCGGACTGGCAGAATCTATAAGAAATGGTCTGTCGGTCATGCCCGCCACAAAATCAATATAGCGGATGACTGCTTCAGATGATGATGAGATAATATCGATGAGAGCAGGATTTCCGGTTATTTCTCCAAGTTCTGCCTGTCTCCGGATCAATGCTTCAGCTGCATCGGTGTCGAATATCCCTTTCTTTTCATCGGTCACGATCTTGTGCCGGGAATAGAACATACTCCCGACGAGGACAGTCGGACGTTCTCCTGGCTGCCCGCCCACTTTGACACCTGCAATGTCAAACGTCTTTTGATCGGTTTTGAACCTGTACATGATATCACACTCTTATGTAGATCCCGTTTTCTCTCACAATCCTCACATTTTCTTAAAAAAAAGACCAGATCTTCTATCTTTCTGTGGTAATTTCCTATCATGTCATAAATATTTTATGCAGGTGCCAATTCCATACTGACCGGGTTCCGATAGATAGTGCAAAATTGCAGATTATTTTAATAATTACTCATTTCACTCGAAATAAAATGAATGCCAAAAGGGTGGAACACCAGGAATTCCGATTCAATTTTCCTGTTTGGAGCGGCTCATTTCTGTGTATCTCTCTCGCTGCATTTCTGTATATATACCCGCCTACATCCCAGAAGGGCCGGACACACAGTCTCTGTATGCATGTATCGTCCAAAAATTACCAAACAAATACGTGGTTTTGCGTTGGGAAGGGCACTCGCAACCTTTTTTCCCTCCACGCACATTCAAAAAATAATGCGATGGCATTCATGCCGCCACCAGACGGACATCAATGAACACCATCAGGTACCCCGGCGATACCGGGATAGGTATCGTATTTTTGCCTTTTCTTCAGGGGGTGTCGCCCGGACGAAGCTTCACCAGGGCGGACCCTTTATTGTGCCATGCATGGGCATCCTGAGGGTCAACTGCCAGTGCCTGGTTATAGCCTGCAAGTGCTTCTTTATAGCATTCCAGACCCATCATGGCATCCGCCCTGGTGTTCAGGGCAGGCACATAATTTGGGTCCAGAGCAAGAGCAAGATCACTTGCATCAACCGCTTCCGCATGGCGTCCCAGATTATTGAGGGCGGTTCCCATGTTTACCCATGACATAATGTCATCCGGATCTGTTTCAAGTGCCCGGCAATACGATCTGACTGCCTCTTCAAAGTTCTTCATTTCACCAAGGACAAATCCCCGGTGATACCAGACGGAAGTGATCGTTCTATCAAGGGCAAGGGCCAGGTCAAAGGCTTCGCATGCCTCTTCATACTGTTTCAGATTCGTGAGGGAAACCCCCAGAGAATCCCATGTTTCGACAATATCCGGATCAGATGCGAGTGAACGGCTGTATGCCTGAACTGCCTCCTCGTATCGGGTCAGGTTATACTGGGCACAGCCTTTATGGTACCAGGCAGCGGCATTTTCCGGGTCGCCCTCTATCGCCTGATCATATACCGCAATTGCCTCTTCGTAGTTTTTCTGATCTGCCAGAGCATTTCCTTCGGTTACCAGATCATCTACGCGATTATTTTCTGATTTTTCCATTTTTTATATCCTCCCTCTTCAGTATCATTACTTCACCCCCTGCAATTCATACTCTTTTCTTTTCGTATCTGCCGGGATTCAGCCGAAAATAAACGGAGAGATCATACGTTTCGTCCCTGCTCTGCGACCATACACGCTTTTCATGAGGCGAATCCAATGTCATCCATGCACCAGTCTCCCAACCCTGATACTGAACCGGACACCAAACCTGTTGCAGAACCTGCATCTGTCACCATCCTCATAAGCCCCCGCACACAGGAACGGCTTGACTTCCTGAAAGAGAGTTCCGACGAGTCCTATGACTCAGTTATTGCACGCCTGACTGATCGGGCAATTGATGATGAACCGCTGAGTGAGGAGACATTAAAGACAATTGAGAAATCACTTGCAGAATTGAGAAAAGGGATTTTTTATACGCATGAGGAGATTGTGCAGAAACTCATTGAGAGAACAGAAGGATGCGAACCGGAAGAAAAGTAGATTGAGAAAATCAGGGATATTCAGAAGAATAAATGCATTCCCGGAGACCATCTACATAATCCACCCAATCCCTGACTTCCTACTGAGAATGGTCAACATAAAAACCGGTTATTACCGCATATATCCTTTTACTCATTTTCATGCCCCAAAAAATATCTGGTTTAAATTAGATATTTTCAATTTATCATATTATAAGCAGATACTATGTTTTGGGTTGATAATCATAGATTATCATCCAATAACCAGACATCCGGATTTGTTTTGAAAATTATCAAATATTTCCTTAAATACAGATATCACATCAGGAATTGATTTAATTGAAATATCGCTGAATACGTGTAAACCGGTAAAATATGGTTCAAAACCATCTGGTGGTGTTGATATTGCTGTTTATTATAGGGGGGTGAAGCCAAAACGAACACTATAACCCGGACACAAGAAGAAAAATAATTGAAGCCACCGTAATCACAATGCCCAGACAGACAAGAATTACCCCGGCGATAAGAAGAAAACCCACAATCGTTTTTGTATGAGGCTCTGATTCAGGAGTGAGAGCATCATTGACCGATGGTAACGAGACAGAATCCAGATCTATATCATCAAATGTGGCAGTTTCAGGAGAAACAACCCCTGATAGTCTGTCGGGGATCCAATCCGGACAGGACACCGTATCATTTACGGGGATTTCTAATCTACATTCACCACCGGACGCCATAATAATTCAAAAGAACGTAGAACATAATAAATGTAGTTATAATAATTCATATGCTTTTTAGTGCCATTTTGACGATGATTTTATTATTTATGCATGAATAACAGAAAATCAGGCATCCTTTTTTAATAAAAATATTTTTCAGGCATTTTCATATCAAACGGACATCCCCAGAAACCAGAGAAAATATCTGCTCATTTACCAGCTTCAGATAACAACCGCTACCCCATACAAGAGTCAGGAAAAAAAGAGAAAAAAAAGCACAGAGTGCCAGACAAAGGATGCCGGTGCACTATCAGGCAGCAGTCTGTGTCTCAACCCCACCAGCAGATTTGACCGCAGCGATGAGGGCATCAATCTGATCCTTGTCCTCTACACCTTTTTTATCGAACTCAAACGATTCTTTGACATCCACGCCTTTTGCTTTGAGCGCTTCTGCAAGGTGCGGGATGGTATCTTTCGCATCTGCACCGCATGTTGCAAAGAGAATGGCAGTTTTTCCCACACATCCTGTCAGTGCTTCAACAGCTCCGTTTATTGCCGGAGAGGCCCGGAATGCCCAGACAGGTGTGCCGATAACGATCAGATCAGATCCGGAAACATCAATGGCTGAAGGGCGAATCACATCAGGCTCCCCCCTCATTGCCCGGTAACATCCCTTTGAGTAGGCAATAATTGTTGAATAGGGCTTCACCACCTCAACCTCAACAAGTTCTCCGCCGCATTCCGATCTGATTTTCTCCGCTATGCCCCGGGTCACCCCGGAATATGAATAAAATATAGTTGTTATTGCCATGGTTTGTCTCCCCCTGTTTCCCTCACCGTTTTTTTCTCTCAATTTTGCAGCCCGCCACCGTGCCCCGGATGAATGCCTGCAGGGGACATACCGTCACCAGAGTAAAAGAATCCGGTAGGCTACGGTTCGGTGGCGGATGTATACTGTTGCAGATAATATAAATCATCCGGGAAAATGGGAGGCCTTCCCCGGAGAAAGAGCACGCACAGCACTCCTACCGCCACGTCACCTGCACCGGGTTGCGCCGGGGGAGGCCATAGGTTTTGTACTTCGGGTGACCGAACAGTATCGCAAAGGCACACGTCCGTCCAGGGGGAATACCCAGTTCGTCCCGAAGCGGTTCATAGGACAGGGCAGCCATTGATACGAATCCTGCCCAGCAGGTGCCAATACCAAACGCCGGAGCAGCTATATCAAAATGGCTGAGGGCGATGATGGCATCAACAGATGCAATCGGCGTATTCTCCGGAATATGTGCAACCAACATATGCGGGGCATCGCGGCAGATGACATCATGGCCATTCTTCCAGGCACGGATCAGTACCGGTGCATACACATTCAGGGGATGGGCGATAGCGATCAGGGTTTTCATCCATTCAATGGTCAGAGCGGAAACCGTTTTGACATCTTCAGGGTCATGCACAACAATCCACTCCACCGGCTGGCCGTTGCTGCCTGAGGGTGCGTACCGTGCGATATCAAGCATCTGAAGGATCTCCTCCTTCGCCACCGGTATCTTCGTGAAATTACGCACTGACCTGCGTTTTTTCAGATAAGACCCAATATCTTCGGCTGATATTCTGCCGGCATCAGCCGGGATATCCTCTTTTTCGTCCGGCCGGAGATTCAGGGTGAGGGCCTGTGTCGGGCAGGTGACTTCACAGTTTCCACAGGCAATGCACATGTCGGCATTCACATCCCTGACCACGGGAAGGGTATTCTCATCTACAGCGGGGTCAATAATTGACATCGGGCAGACGACGGAGCATATTCCGCACCGGGTGCAGAGATCTTCGTCCACGAGTATGGTTGCCATTTCTTCACCATCCTTTTGATTCTTTTTTTGGTTCCTTTCGGGTTCCTTTATGGTTCGACTCTGGTTCCGTTCTGTTTCCCTCTGTGTTGTTTAATCATTTATTGCTTCCCCGTAGGTGGCAGGTGCATCAGATTCTCTGCGGTACTCCACCGATGAGGACTACAAACAGACAATCGTCCCTGCGATGGAAGAAGCAATCAAAAATTGTATAAAAAATCCGTCCCCTTTTCCATATGGAGAATTTTAAAGGCCGGACGGCTCACAGAGCCTGGGATGACTTCGTATACTCACCAAAAGCCAGGTCAGTCGAACGAATAGCTTTACTGGTGGATGAAAACCGGCACGGGATGGCACGCTGGCTTTTCAGGATGTTTACCTCTATCGCACATATCAAGGTCAGATTCTTCCAGCTGGATGATGTGACGGGGAAGCCTGAACCTGACTAAAAGAGGAGGAAGAAGATACGCTCCTCTGAACAGGAGAAAGTATCACACCTGTCAGTGTCAGGTATACTGCCATACCTTTTTTTCGAGATTTCAATCTTCTGACGGAGATCAGAATAAGACATCACATCCATATTTCAATTGCAAAGAACGAAGTCTGGTTCAAAAACGTATTGTGGTGGTTGTGGTGATGAAAAAGAAGAACGGCTGAATCCGGAAGACGGTGCTCTACATCCAGGAGACTAAAATGAAAATAATGGAAGCCACGGTCATCATTATGCCGATAATTACAATTGATAAACCAATGGCAAGAAGAATTTTTACCATTCCGTTTGTATTAGCCTCCATTTCAGGAGAGGATACATCCTGAGCCAATGGTGTTGAGGCAGATCGCAATTCTACCGGCTCTATTGTTGGGGTTCTTACGAAGTCTGTTACTACCGGTTGCCTGTATCCCAAATTCGGACAGAATGTCATATCATTTTTTGGCGATTCGGATTCACATTCAACACAGCAGTCCATAATGATTCAAGGAATCTAGAACATAATAAATATAGGCATCTGTGCTTTTATAAATTATAGTGCTATTTTGCGAGTATTATCCATAAATATTCAATATAAGAATGAAAACAGGCATTAATTTTTACAACCGATGTTTTACGAGTGTTTTGATATTTCACCATATACCCCCTGACCTGCGCGGCCATATCATCATTATCTTCATCGGTACCCACACGTGTATGCCCATACCCCTAACCACCCAAACTCCTGTAAGACGAACGGGATGAATCCTGTGTGGGTGGGGTGAATCTTGCAGGGAGGGGACACCTCCTCCCTTGCTTTTCAATTCGGTTAAATGAATACCCACAGGAAACAGCGATGACCCGAACAAAGACAATTTAATCAGCCAGAATTTTCCTGTCAAAATCACTGAGGCATTTATTGAAAAGCAAAATTCAGAAGAATGGGTTGGTATTTTCCAGATAGCGAGCGATATTCTCCGCCATTATATTCGCTCCGTTGTCAGTGAAATGCTCTGTGTCATAATAGATGTAATGATTCGCGGGGATCATTGCTCCAACATTGATACATTCCACATCTCTGTGCCAGGAAACATTCAGAACCTCATGATTGAGCAATAACAACGACGCATCACTAAATGGTTGTGTCACAAAAATGAGACGGAACCCTTTTTCTTCTGCAATATCAACCATCATATTTAGATTCCGGGAAAATTCGGTCAGATCATTTTCTTCTGCAATAGTAACCCGATTTATTTCTGTTTCAATTGTGCAATTCAGATGAGCCTCCATCGTTTTTTTGGCATATTCATCAGCGCTAATTTTATTTCTTTCATCAAATTCAAAAAAATCATAGATGAAAGATTTTAGATAGTAATGTCCAAAATATGAGAGTGATGTTTCTTTGGGATGGAAAAAGTCCCCAACATTGGGTCCGGTATAAATATCTCCGCGTTGATTTTCCTTTAATAAATCCAATAAATTCTCATCAGAACGGGTAGAATAAACATCTATTTGTTTCGAGTTATTCAGATAATGTATATCCTCAGCCCCAGCCAATACAATTACCAGATCAGGATTAATTTTATCAGGGATACTCAATAATTGCTGAATATTTTCTCGTGTTGTAAATCCGCTTACTCCAATATTACCTACCCAAACCTTCCTCCCATCAGATGTTTCGTTCAGCAATTCCTCAACCTTATGGGGCCATTCATTCTGGTCATCCAGATATTCGCATTTCGTTGTACTGCTGCCTACGGTTAAAATCCGATATTCAGATTCACGGGAAACTGACAATTCGCGTCCTCTTATACCCAAAGAATTAGATGTATAGTTTGTCGGGCCCTGTATCCCAATAAGTGAATATTCATCGGTATAATATTGATTTTTTAAATTCGGGGGGCCTATTGATGGACTAACGATGCAAAAAGAAACTAATTCACCAATCAATAATACGAAAATTGAGAGATACACAATTTTCTTAAAATATTTTTCTTTGTTCAACCTCTTCACCTCTCAAAACTGGAAATAGATGAACTCTGTACTTTGATTCGGACTTAACGCTAAAAATGCAACCCCGATTATTCCAACATATGCCACCCAGCATGTGAACCTGCATGAACCTATCAGTTCAAGCCAGTCCTTCGTTATCACACCATCAAAGAACGATGAAATCTTCTGATTCACTGAACCCATAATGATGATACAGATTACTGATATGAGTGAGACTACAATAATTATTTCACTCATCGTCAGATCAAAATCAAATAATACATATTTTTTTATGCAGTATATCAAATTGTCAGGATCGCCTACCCGGAATAATAGCCATCCTAAAAATACAAAATACTGGGTTATCAATATTGAAATAATGATTTTCGGATTTTTCAGTTTACGTGCCCTTTCCACATTGGCAGTTTTAAATGAAATCTTATGAACAGACTTATCCACCAGGAGCAGAACCCCATGAAAACCGCCCCAGATTACATAGTTCCATGCAGCACCATGCCAGAGTCCGCATACCAGCATAGTACAGAGTAAATTGATGTCGGTTCTGAATTTTCCCTTTCGGTTTCCTCCAAGAGGGATGTACAAATAATCCCTGATATAACGTCCAAGAGTAATGTGCCATCGCCTCCAGAAATCTGTGGGATTTTGTGAGAGATAGGGGCGTAAAAAGTTTATCGGCAAATTAATTCCCACTATTCTGGCTGTACCGATGGCAATATCGGTATATCCTGAAAAATCACAGTAAATCTGAATACCAAAGAGAAATGTTACACCAATAATATCAATCGAATTATGTCCAATGGGATTGGACAGCGTTGCATTTACTATGGGGGAAAGATTGTCTGAGATTACGACTTTTTTAAAAGCGCCCCATAAAATAAGGGTAATTCCCAATTGAAGATTTTGATGGGTTATTGAGATTGATTCTTTTAACTGGGGAAGTAATTCAGATGCCCGTACAATAGGTCCTGCAACAAGCTGAGGGAAAAAGGAAACAAATAGAGCATATTCTTTCAATGATTCTGAAGGGGCTAATGTCTCTCTATAAATATCAAAAACGTACGAAAGGGCCTGGAATGTATAAAATGAGATTCCGATTGGGAGTAATATATCAGATAACGGATATGAGATGTTTAAGATGTTATTAATCGTCACAATGGTGAAATTGAAATATTTGAAATATCCTAATATGGCCAGAGTGGACGAAACAGCTATAAAAAGGAGTATTTTACGCTTTTTTAGATCTGTTGAAAGATAAATTTCCTGACCACAATAATAGGTAATCAACGTAACAATTGCCAACAATAATAGTAGTGCCTGACTGGTATACCAGTAAAAAAAGTAACTCGCACACAGCAAAATCAAATGTTGATACTTCCTGCGATGTACAATTTCAAGACCTATAATTACCACAAATAGAAAAAATAGATACTCAGGATCTATAAAATTCATGTAAACTTATATCTGGATGGAGTAACCAGGCAATAAAGGTTCCCCATGTTCTCGCATTCTTAATACATGTGTCTATTTCATACCCCTAATCATAATTGATAGAATAATCGTTAGGCAGCCGGGAATTCAGGAGCAAAATCAACCGTTGATGCTTCTCAAAACTTTTAATATACCTTTTTGAATAATCCTGCAGTAAAAAAGGAGATGCAAAATATCCACACAAAACCATCCACACAGATACACGGAATCTGAGAAACAAACACAAGCCCAAATAACACATTATCATTCAGGGACGCGATACAAACCCCAAAAAAAAGAGGGAGCAGTGTCCAGGAGGTACTGTGCAACACGGGACGTTCCGGAAATCCGAAATACAGGGAGTGGCAGAATCGTTCCCGCCTTCTTTGTCTTCACATTTTTTCACTCATTAACACATCTTTTCACTTTTGACCGTTTTTTGGTGAAAACGTGGTGAAAAAGTGAAAACGTCATCTTCCCCGTCATCACTATTGTCATTATCAGAATCTCCATCCATATCGCCGGGTATCCCTGCCACCGTCGCATCAATGAGACTGACTGCAGGATACGAGGGATGCCTCAGTATTTTCAGGTGACACCGAAACCCGCTGTGAAGGCTATGATTTCCGGTGGAATCCTGTTCATTCCGGGTAACAGGCCCATCACTTTCACCCCGTCCATCCACATTCTTTTATTATCTCTACCGTAAAGAAGAGATTATGACCGAAACCTGGCGTGAACTCCTCTACCCGGCGGAATGGGGATTCCGGTTTATTATTGCTGCTTTACTGATTGCCCTCGTTTTTCGGTTTTCTTCAGTGGAAGCTGTGGTTGGTTTCTGGATATTGATTGCAGGATGTGCTGTTTGCCTTCTCCTGCAGGTACGGGTAACAATCCTTGCTATGTGGGGGAAGATACGGATACCGGGGGCGTAATGGGTGGATTATGCCAAAAATGTGGTAGTATTCTTTTCAGACTATCCTTCCGGGAGAAAAAGGCGGACCAAGTCCCCGGAATAGCCGATTCCATTGTTTGGTGTTCTTTTGCTGATTTTTCAGATGGGACTGATTAAAATAGTGGTATCAAACCATCTGAGAATAGTGGAATGGATTGGAGTTATCTAATAATTCTTTTCAGATTTTTATGCCAGCACAACAAAATCATCAATTTTCCATACCCCGTTTTCACGAATAAATGGAATTTCCTTATATAACGGATATTCAGTTCCACTCGCAAGAGCATCTAAGGTAACAAATAACTGGCCATTATCTCCATCAACCTGTACATCGGTGATGGTATAATCTGAAATGGTGTACCCGCTTGAAAAATACGCGTTGATAATTGTTTTTATCTTATCTTTTGAAGACTCTGTCTGAGCATCAGAAGATAATAATCCCCAGACGGCATCCTCATTCAGCGTTTGAAAACCGTTCTCATAAATGGTAAAAACATCCTGAGGTGTTTGCATGCCAGATGCAGATTCGAGAGCAGATGCGGAATCTGTGGTTGATGCAAAGGAATCGAATGGGTTCTCTACATCAATTGGTATTCCGAATACAAATACTGCGATACCACCTGCAAGGGAAATCACAATAAATATCGCCACGATGATTCCAATAGTGCCAGGAAGGATGTCTCCGACACTCTTTTTCTTCGGTTGTGAAGAGGAATATGATGCATGTGGTGTCGATGATGATGCCACAGAACGTGATTTTCGGGTTTTGACAGAGTCTGTTCGTGCCGGTTGTTTGCATCCGCAGTATGGACAGAACTTCGCATCATTCCTTGGCAATTCTAATCCACACCCAACACAGTAGCTCATTATGATCCAGAATGATTTAGAACACAAAATATATATCGATTCGTTCTTTTTTCCTTTTATATTCACCATTCATGGTGCTTTTTGAATGGATTGGCATTTGAGCATTACTTCAGGTAAGAATTACATTATAATGATACATTTTGCGTTTTTTTGAGGAGATTATTACACATTGGACGTGCATAACCCTCAACGCAATCGTTCCATTGCATGAGAGGCAGGCATATCCAATCATACCTAATCATACCTCTGTATCTCAGGTGGTCCTGAAGAAAGATGCAAAGGGAATTATTTCCGGTGGAATCCTCTTTTTTCGGACGGCTGTTTCGTCATTTTCATCCCATTCATCCGTACTATTTTATTTCAATTGCAATACAAAAGAAAATTTAGATCAATACCCGGTTTAATTTCATTTGCCTGTCTTAATAGAGAATCCATGTCTTTTTTGCTCTGTTACTGGGGGACCTCATTTTCCGTTTATCTACAGTGGAATTGGAGGTTTGTTTTCGGATACCGGCCTCCGGTTGTGTTGTTTCCTTCCTCATGCAGGCGAGGAACACAATTCTCGTTATATGGGGTAAGATACGGACTGTTTCAAACAAATTCATCCCAAAATGAAACTGTAACTGCTCTACCATTTTTCACATTCGGGGAATTCTGATGCCACTAACGCGATAATTCTGCAGCAGAATTTGATAATTACGTGATTTGAAAAAGGGAGAAATCCCAACTGCAACATTCATTCTCCGGACCACTGTCCGGAAAAATTGATCACTTTCGCAGATGGAATTTCAGGTGATCAGCCTCAAACAGTCAAATTAAGGTCAATACCTCTCATTTTTTTGGGAGATCCTGCTTTTTTGCGACAATAATAAGGAATTCTCCATCTTCAAGACGGGAATCACTTCCGGGTACGGCAAGAGTTCCGTCATTGTTCACTCTCATGAAGGGTTTTGCTCCTTCAGGGGTACCACCATCTTCCGGCTGTTCTCTGTTGTCGATGGCCCTGAAACTATACCCATTCTCCAGCATGTCCAGCAGTTCATCCTCGTTGCGACCAAAAAGGCCGTACGGCGTTTTCGCCAATATGTCGATATTCCCTCCAAAAACCCTCCTATCCTGCATATCCCGTGCCGTCCCGAATATGATCATATTCTCAGGCCCTATTGAATCGATAAATGCGTCCTCAGCTGAACCGATGCTGTCTCTGTTGGAAGAAGCGAGCAGGAGCCACGTAATTTTCATTTTGAAAAAATGTGCATCGTCCAGAATCTCTTCATCTCCCAGGTCTACCAGAGAACCGGTATACGCTTCAAACGGTATCCTTCCGGAATCTGCGACACTCTGAAGACTCTTACTGCCCGGTGCCAGCGCCATCACCGTTGCTCCTGCCGTATGCAGGGCTGCTGCCAGGTCAAGAGCCCAGTGCTGTTCCCCATAGATAGCAATACCAATGGGTTCGGGGTCTGCAATCTTCAGCACACGGGAGAGGACGGGAGTTCCCAGTCCGTAGATAACTACTGTTGCCAGTATCACAATGAAAACAACAGGGACCATCTCGGGAAAATCAACCCCGAATTCGGTTAAATTAAGGGCGAATAATGAGGCAGTGGCTGCAGCGACAATCCCTCGCGGGTGCAAAGCTCCAATAAATATCTGTTGTGCATGGCTGTACCCCAGACCATGAGTGGCTATGAGGCTTACCAGCGGTCGGGCAATAAGGACATATATCGCCACCAGAGCCAGGGCGGGTACCAGGTAGTGAACCATAGCAGAAAGATCAACCATTGCAGCCAGCATGATGAACAGAATGCCGATGATGAGCGGTTCAAGTGTTTCAGTCAGGACGCGTATGTTGCCAAATGGTGTCAGGCGCTGGTTTGCTATGACAAACCCCATGGCTAACGCGGCGAAGAGACCTGCCTCTGAAAATATCAGTTCTCCCACGGCGACAACAACTATTCCCAGCATCAGGGCAATGAGGCCGCCCAATCCTTTGGGTATATTGCGTGTACGATCCGCGTAGGTGTAAATTAACGCTGCCACAATACCAAGAATCACGCCCACTGCCATGGTCAAAAATATATCCAGGAACGGGTTCGGATTCTCAGCCGTAATATAACTGATCGCGGCCACTGCAAGAGCAGCGCCAATCGGGTCAATAATGATCCCTTCCCATTGCAAAACCGTGCCTACCGGTTCCTTTGGCCGGGCAAAGCTGAGGATTGGTCCGACCACGGTGGGACCTGATACCACTAAGAGAGCAGACAGGAGAAATGCCAGTGGGAGAGGGACATTCAGGAGTAACAGTACAGACACGGTACCGATGACCAGTGTCAAAACCACTCCGACCGTTACGAGAAGCCAGACAGAACGGCTCATACTGGGCTGCAGATTATTCAGGCGAAGCTCTAATCCACCCTTTAACAATAAAATTCCCACACCAATGGTCACCAATGGAAATAATGCATCTCCAAAGATTTCCTGTGGATGTACCAGCCCCAGTACCGGGCCAACAATGATACCAGCAGGCAAAAGAAGGATGATGCCCGGGATTCTGAAGATCTTTGCCACCCACTGCATTGAGATGCCAAGGCCGATTATGAGGCCCAACCCGATGTAAATCAATTCACTGTTCATTCAAACCACCTCTGTTGGATAGCCGCACACAAACCGCCCCATAAATATTGACTGTATTGATTCTTTTTCAGCCCCTCTCTCATGAAACCATCACCATCTGTTGTGCATCTGCCTGTTGTATTTTGGGTCAGAATATCATCTCATCTCCGGTTCCTGCTTCTTTTTGCTGGCCCCGGAAGAGCAGGATGATAGTAAGGAGGAGAGGTGCCCCTCATCTACGGGCTCACCGTGGCACGGTTTGTACATAAACTGCCACCAGGATGGAGGTCGTTACGACCTGTTTTTGTGAATCGTTTTGCATCCTGACGTTTCCAGTTATGAAGAAATAACGGGCATTCTCTATATCCTATCATTAAGGAAGTGAATAGGATTTTTTCAACCAGTTTTCCGGTTGAAAAATATTCACCCCCTGCCCTTTTCCCCGTCTTCCACAACTATTATTTCAATAATTTTATCCATCCCGGAACCGGGCATGCATCACTTCATCCATGACAACACCGTTCTTCGTGATGGCATTCCTGAGCACCGCTTCGCGGACGAAACCGCATTTTTGTAAAACCCGCATAGAGCCCGGATTGTTGCCAAACACCCCCGCCTGGAGCCGGACAATATTAAAGCGTTCAAACGCCACCGGCACAATGACAGAGACGGCATCCGTCACAATCCCCTTCCCCCAGAAGGGTTCGCCCAGCCAGTAGCCAACCTCGGCAGTCCGCCGGTAGACGTCGTCGAGAAGGGTCACCGCAATCCCCCCAACGGCAACACCCTCCACCTCGATGGCGAGGAGGAGGTCGGTTGGCGTCCGGCATGATGATCCACCGGGCGAGCCGGGAGTGGAGGGGAATTGCGGTGGGGAAGGAACAACGGATGCCGTGGATGAAGATGGGAATGGAGATGACGGACCGGATGATGATGCGACTGATGGTTCAGACGATGATATGTCCGACGGACCGGACGATACTCCGGGTGACGGAAAAAAGGGAAATCCGGGGAGCGGCCCGGACCCTGAACCGTTCGCAAGCCAGATTGCATAGGCAATGAACCGGTTCGCGTCGTCCGGCGTGTACGGAGAGGGGAAGGAGTCACGCAGGGTGGCAGCGACGTGGGGATTGTCGGCATACTCTGCAAGCGACGGGGCGTCTTCCGGTCTCCACGGGCGGAGGAGGCAGGTGGGCGTCTGAATGCGGGTGGAAGGTGTCACGATACCTGATATTGGATGGGACAGGGTTTTTTAGTATTGCTCTGTGGCCGGCTATAGTTCGCCTGTATGTCAAGTAGACCTGACATTCTCAGGTATGTTCAGCTGTATGTCAAGTGGACTTGACACTCTCGGGTATGTTCAGCTGTATGTCAAGTAGACTTGACACTCTCAGGTATAATCGCCTGTATGTCAAGTAGACCTGACACTCTCAGGTATAATCGCCTGTATGTCAAATGGACCTGACACTCCCAGTTATGTTCAGCTGTATGTCTGGCCCCTACCGTACGACGGACTACATAGCAGGCGGAGTGACAAGAGGCTCTGGAAACGGAGCAGATGACGCAACAGCAGATTTGACCGCTGCAATGAGTACACCGACCTTTTCTTTGTCCAGCACGTCATCCCTGTCAAGCACAACCTGTTCTGCGACATGAACGCCTTTTGCCTCGAGTGTCTCTGCAAGATGCAGGAGCGTGTCTTTCGCCTCTGCCCCACAGGTTGCAAAGATGACAGCGGTCTTTCCTTCACATCCGGTGAGGGCCTGCACCGCACCGTTTACCGGCGGGGCGGCCCGAAACGCCCAGACAGGTGTGCCGATGACAATTATGTCAGATGCAGAGACGTCAATTGTTGACGGCTCCACGGCATCCGGTTCCCCCATTATTGCCCGGAGACATCCCTTCGCGTATGCCGTGAACTTTGTATAGGGGTTCACGGCCCTTACCTCGATAAGCTCTCCGCCGCATTCGCTCTTTACCTTCTCTGCTATGTCACGGGTCACCCCGGTATAGGAATAGAATATCGTTTTTATGGTCATGGTTTTGGTTCCCCCGTTTTTTGTTTGCTGGGGGTGGTATCTGCCGGTGGAAAGATAAATGCTTGTGAGGAGGGATGTGTCCCCACAGGTGGCTGAATTGCACCACTGCCTCATTCACACCGAACACAGATAAACCGGGCCGACAGGTGTTACCTGTACAGAAATCGGGAGTCACGTATCGGTATCGGGCTCACCGTAAGAGATCCGATACTGTATATATATGATATATCTGATTTTCAGATGGTATGATGGTATTTTTTCCAGGAATTATCCCGGGGAAAAACGTTATCCGAGATGGGGAGTAAGATGAATATGAATAGTCTATGCTCACAGCAGAGAGTATCCTTGGAGAGTTGGCCGGAAACAAGATGCGTATAACAGACCTTGGGGTTCGGCGAATCGGACTCTTCGGGTCATTTGTTCGCGGTGAAGCACGTGAAGAGAGCGATATTGATATCCTTGTCGAATTTGTCGAGGGGGGCCGTTCGTTTGACACCTATATGGACCTCAAATTCTTGCTTGAAGATCTCTTCAGAAGAAAGGTCGATCTTGTCGACCGCGATGCTATAAAACCGGGTCTCAGACCATACATCCTCCGGAGTGTCAGATATGTCCCGGGATTATAACCTTTATCTCAATGACATTTTGGAGTCTATTGACAGAATACAGAGGTATACACATGGAATGTCCTATGAGAATTTCAGGGATAATGATCTCGTACAGGATGCTGTGATAAGAAACCTCATGGTCATTGGTGAGGCGGTAAAACTCATTCCTGAACCGCTAAAACAGAAAAACCCTGAAATGTCATGGAGAAAAATTGCAGGACTGCGGGACATCCTCATTCACGCATATTTTGGAGTCCACAATGAAATTATATGGGATATTGTCCGTAACAAAATTCCCGGGCTGCAGATTGTGGTGAAAGAGATGTCTGAGCAGTGAACGCGGACACCATTTTTTTCGAATTCTCAACGACCAGGACGCTGTCCTCCTCATCTGTCCTGATAACACCACCATTATCTTCCATGACAAACGGTCCGGAAAGTGCATGGATACCGATCATGGAAATACCTGCAGAATTTTGTTGCAACATGGCAGCGGTAGGCTTAGAAATATGTATTACACCAGATAACAGGGAGAGATATTCTCTTTTTTCCCGTCTGTTTTTCACCGCACCCCCTCACTCAGGTTCCACTCCCGGACGAGCCGGGCATAACACGTTTCACAGATACTCGCCCGCTGATTTTTGGACTGGTAGAGAGCAGGACCGTTGCCGCAGAGTGTGCAGTGCCCCAGAGAGACGGATGAACGCTCAAAGTCCCGGTGGTCGAGGATGCCGGGGAGGGGGAGAGTGTGTCCCGGCAGCCGGTTGATTTTCATCTTTTCACACGTTTTTTTTGTTTCTTTTTTGCAATTATATTGCCCAATATTTCCTTTTTTGTCAATCGAAGTTGTTATTTGCTTTTTTTCAGAGGTTATGCATTCATTTTCACACACTTCTGGATCAGAGAGACAGGGGGATGTTCCTCCGCACGTATCGACATCGCTGAATGACCCCGCAGACTCATGTAAAGTTCCCTTACTATCTGTACATATATCTCTATATTGTACTTCTTTAGAAGAATAAGCTCCAATACAGTCGTCTCCGGATGGGCCGTTCTTTTCATTTTGTGGGTGAAAACCGGGTGAAGGGGTGAAATCATCCGGATCGGAATGGTTCCCCTCATCATCAGTATCATCAAGCCAGACATCGGCCTTTTCCACCCATTCCCGATATATTTCCTGGTCAAAAGAGAAGTAATGCTCCCGTCGCTTCAGTGCAATCCCGCATATCTCTTCTGCCACGGTTGCATCAATGAGACTAACTGCCGGGCACTTGTCAAGGATACCAGTATACGTCGCCTTATTATTGGTGTAGCCATGGAGCAACCGGTACGTTGGCTGATAGGAGAGCCCAAGCGCCTGTTGCAACTGCCTGATGGTGAATATTTCAAGACCCATCTTCATAATCGTCTCCAGGGCTGCCGCTTCGTTGCGTGTCTGTTTTGTCTTCTGTCCTCCGGAATCGTTGCTTATGGAGAGAAAGAGACTGCGTGCATATATGAAATCCGCACGATTCGCGATGATGCTCCCCTCTTCATCACAGTCCCGCTGGCAGAAATGCAGCAGGGCATGACACTTGATGAGATCAAAGAGCATCGCGGGGTTGCGCCGGTTGTTAGTCGCACGAAAGCAGATCCGTGGTGAGAAGGGTATCCGCACATGATGGATCTGCTGTTTAATGATCATCCATATTTCCCGGCAGACGCTGACACTGATGTCTGTATGTTTCTCCCCACGCCTGCGTGCTTCAGCCTGTTTCAGATGCTCAAGCACCGCCCGGTCCTGCTCTTTAGAATCATCAATCCAGACGGTGAGCATCCGGTTCATCACCTGGTCGTCGCCGATACTTTCGACTTTTGCGAGCCACCAGACGCACCGCTCCGGGATGGTGCAGACTTTCAGCTGCCGTTCACGGGTCAGGGTCCGGTGTACGATGGGTTCCCGGAAATTTGCGGTGGCAGACTTCAGGAGTTCCTGCATGTCATCCGAGAGACTAATATCATCGAAGAGGAGGACGGTGCCGGGCCGGAGATCATCGTAATAGAAGAGCGCCTTATCCGAGACCGTGCCCGTCAACCGGTATTCCTCCGGCAGGAGACTGACCATCGTATTACATGCATGGGTCTTGCCTTTGCCGGAGTTTCCGGAGATGGCAACGTGCAGCCCGGAGGTGTTCTCTACAGACTGTGAAGCAACGGACATAATGAGACATTCTGCGATGGTCCGGTCGCCGACATGGTCACGGTGGAAGACGTCAAGGAGGAAGCGGATCGGATCACCGGTAGTGAGGATTTCCGTGGCACGCTTCCGGTGCTCCTGCTTCTCCGCAGAAGTGTCCGCAGGAAGAGAGGGGGAGGGGAGATTCTCCGATGGTCTGTCAGAACCGTGTGATGGCTCTATTTTGGATGATTTCGTCCCGGTCTTTTGTCCACCAACGGCCCGTTCCGGTTCATACATGGCCCGGAGTTCCTGCCACCGTTGTGTCCCGCCGCCGCAGGAATCGTGATGGCATCCTGCAAAGATGGCGCCGTTTGCAAACTGGATGGCAAACGCCCCGTCTTTATGAGCGGAAGAGAACGGGCATTCGGCAAGGGAATACAGTGTTCCCCCCTGCCAGGGCTGTTCGTTTTTGACGGCGATGCCATTTTTTTCAAGCCAGTAACAGAGGTCAGGCGATTCACGACGCCTGCCCTTTTCAACTGCGGGGGGAGACAGGGGAATGGAATCAGCCAGGTTTCGGAGGACGGTATCCGGTACGACCACCGGTCTTTCCGGGGCGGAGATGATGCAGGCCTTCCGGTGGGGCCGGGCGTCGGTGTTGTCACCCTTGCAGGCCATCGTCCCATAGAGTTTCCAGATACGTCCGGCGTTGAAATTCGCGGTGTCACAGTGGACACTATCATCTGAGAAGAGGGCATCAAGGACGGAAAGACATCCCTTCACGAGCCGGGTTGATTCACCATCGTTGGGAAGATCAATCGCATAGAGGAGATGGGCACCGTTCCCCGAATCTGCCATGACCGGTTCGGGGAAGCCCTTCCCGGTGAGCCAGGCGGCAATCTCCCCGGCCCGTTCGAGAGCGGCGGTGTGTTCCTCATCGTTAGAGGAGACCCCACTCGGCCGGACCGGGTCAAGGTCGATGGGGAGCCACCGGCGGCGGATGATGTCGGCGTCGGCAGTGGTGGCATCGTTTCGGGAGAGACGTTGTTTGACGCGGTTTGCACGTCGTGAGAGAAGGGCCGGGTTCACCTCGTTTAAGGTGACATACACTCCTTTGATATCACGGAATACGTCCATCGCCTGCGCCCGTTCGGCAAGGGTGTCGAAGTTTGTGAAGTAGCCGCTGTGGACGCCGCCGTCGCCGAGGGCACGGATTTCGACCACGTCACCGTCGGAAAAGAGGAGGGAGAGGGCCTGCCTGACTGGGCTTACACTTCCGCTTTCACTTACAATTCCACTTTCACTTCCACTTTCGCTCACATTCCCAGCGGCGGGGGTCCCTGGTTCAGTCTGCATGCCCATCACCTCGCGGGGAGGAGTCAGCATCGGTCTTGGGGGAGCGAACCTTCGGGATGCGGTTGATGAGGCTGATGGCATAGCCATCCTGATCTATCCGCTGGACAATGATCCCAGAGATGAGTCCCCCATAGGTGTGGATCTCTTTGGAGATGGCCTGCGGGAGGCGGTCAAGGGGAACCGTTCCTGGGATGATGACTGTTCGTTTATTCTGCGGGGATTTTATATCCCCAGCCGTTGACTGTTCATCGGCGGTTCCGTACATTCCACTGGTAGTGCGGGGGATTGTTGTGGGGCTGCCTTTTTCGGTATTAGGTTCTGTTTTCATTTCTGTTCTGGATTCTGTTCTGGATTTCGTTCCGGGTTCTGTTTTCGTTTCTGCTCTGGGTTCTCCTCTGGATTTCGTTCCGGGTTCTGTTTTCGTTTCTGTTCTGGGTTCTGTTCTGGATTTCGTACCGGTTTCTGTTCCGGATGTTGTTTTTTCAATTGTCTTCATGAGATTCATCTTCTCTTCGCACGAATCGCATAGTATCCACTATCACAGAAGGAGATACCAGCGGGGCATACAGAAGAAGTCCGCGTGAAATCACACACGTACGCACACTTCTGCCAGTCGTTTACCCGGTGGCGACTGACATATAAAACTATTACCCCAGGTAATATTAACTTACCTTTACCATGGACCATTTCCCAGGAAAAAACAGGACATCAAACCGAATTTAATGGTGGTTCAACCGGAAAAATGGGTGAGAACAGATTGGTGAACACATCCCTGAAACCGTCTGAAAACCTGTCGATGAAGGCACCCGCCGGGCAGCGTCATTTATTCCTCACCTACCAAAACGATATGACAGTTGAACAATTTTGTTTCCCACAGCCCCGCGCCCCTGCAACGGGTATTTTCGGTGTACCAAAGGCGGGCGCGAAGCCTATTATTTCCGGTGGAATCCAATTTTTCAGACGGCAATACTCCTTTTTTATCTTGTTAAATTACTATATTTTACTTCATTCACTAGAAATCAAAAGAATAATTCTTTATATCAGATATGAATCGCACAATACGGTAAAATGGGAATTTATGTAACGAATTGCCGCGTTCAATTTTGCCCGTTTCTTTTCCTTTTTCCAGCGGAAATATAGGTTTTTTCCTGCTTTGGTCACCAAACGTTCTGTTACGATACGGGGATATCCTGAACGAAGTGAAGACCCCGATTATTCTCGTCATAGGAATTATGGCTGCGATTGCTGCCATGGTATTATCATTCCCTGTGTCATCCTTGCCAGGATGGGAAAATCATTCCGGCAGCAAAATCTCAAACATCATTTCCCAGCCTGAAGAATGTTCAGACATTTATTTGAGAGAACGGGTCGGGTCGGGTCGGGTCGGGCCGGACCATACGGATGTGCCCGGCAGAAAAACTGAGGGAGGGATGTTCCATAAAATTAAATAATTTTAATGGAGATTATCGAATCAGGGGAACCAGTATGGGTGTCAAAAGCTTCAGCATAACAGATAGTGTCTATGAGAAATACTCCACCGAATGCAAACGTCTTGGCCTTAATATGAGCAAACAGATTGAGAATTTCATGAAGTTCCAGCTCGAAGAAGAATTTGCCCTGAGAGAAGAGTACATTGAAAAGCTGGCAAAAATCCGAAAAGAGCGGTTCTCACCGGTGGCAGATTTCGAGAAACACTTTGAAGACAGTGTTTGATACACTTACAAGATGGGTCATTTGTATCGCCTGTATATTTCTGAAACACCCGATTAGTAATCTAAATTAAGGCAAATATTAAATTATAAAAAAATTATAATCCTAAAACAATGAGTCCCCCCATACACGATTATTTTTTAGAACTTCTCCCTGCGAATTTTGATACAATGGCAATTCTCTCTTTAACAGCAACAATTGTTGCAACTATGATTGCATTGATATTCGCAATATCACAGATACTGATCCAGCAATCCTCAACAAAATTTAGTATCAAGGTTGCAGAATATTTCTATAAGGACAGATACCTCCTGATATCTCTGTCATTTGGATTTTCAACAATAATCTCATCATTAATTGGAATATGGGTGAATTTTGGTCCTCAATACTATGCCATAATTTTTGTATATTTTTTAATTTTCCTAACATCTCTGATAATGTATTACTTTAATTTTGATTCATACTTGAGAGCCGACAAAATTGCAGACAGAATTAAAAGTTCCCTTCAAAAATGCCTTAATGGAAATAATAATGATGGGATAGATTGTTTTGAGAAAAATTCGGAAATTCTTACAGAAATTACAAAATCATGTCTTCGAGCAAGGGATCGGGAGTCAGCAAATAATTTCATTAAATCTTACATATCCATACTTCGTTCGCTGGCAATAAACACAAAAAATACCAAAATTCAAAACAAAGAAAGGATAAAATTTGTGCAAATAATATACAAAAACCTATACAATATTTTTGAAGAATCAATTTTCGAAGACTCACCCGTTCTCGATCGCTATTGGATTCATTTTAATGAAATTCTACATTATTCGTTAGACTCAAACATTAAAAACGAAACATCAAAATATGTTCAAACTTTTACAAAACTAATAATCGATAGTGAACAATACAATCAATATAAGAGAGAAATCCACGCATTTTGCTACAATTCTAATATTAATTCAATATCATTCTCATTTGAATCCCAAATTAACCAGATAAGATATAGAGATGAAATAAAAGAATTAAACTATCTAATTAATTTCAAAATAAACACAGATATTAATGCAAAAAGTGAAATTGAGAGTGAAATATTTGAAATTTGCGATAACATCAATAATAATAAGGATTCCAATATTCAGATTGAAACCGACAAACTTATATTTAATTTATCAAATTTAGAATCAACCTTGATCGTTCACAATCTATTTTTTGATGTCGGATCATATTTGGTCTATTGCATAGATATTGGTAAAATCGATGCAAGATCCTATTTAAAGGAATTATTTGACTGTACAAATCCGCGAACAAATATGACAAATATTCTAAATCAACCACCAATTATCCTTGATCCATTCCATTTATTGTGTGCCTATTTCTATCATGGAAGTGGTGATAAATATTATTACGTATCACCTGAAACTTCACTTTATTCAAACTCTTTTGTTGACCCTATAGAATATCGACAAAAATTTTTATTGCTATCAATTGGATTTTGCTATTTAAAGAAAAATAACTGGACCTCTATTCCTCACTATTCATCAAACGATAAAAAAGAAATAGCCGATTATTTTGAATTTTTAGAGTTATGTTTAGAAAACTCAGAAGCATTTCATGAAACTATAATGGAAATCGAAACTGAAAAGGAATATTGGTATCCTTTATTCGGAGTTGAATTTTACAATATTATAAGTGAATTATATTCTTGGAATAGTTTACTTGAAGAAAAAAGTGGTGAGATTTTAAATAAGCTAGATCAACATCCTCATGTTGATGGAACCGAAAATGGTAGTATAACCAAACGTCTGTAAATATTAATGGATTTTTTTATTGTCCCAACAACAGCATAACATCATAATTCAAACAAAATAGCAGAATATTGAATTTAATATTAGCTGTTTATTGTCTTAAATTTGGAATTTATGAGTAACAGGATCATTAGTGATAGTTTTCAGTTAGCAACTGAATCTTGTATCCTTGATAATTATGGGGATTATTCCGATTATAAATAACTTTAAGGTGTGAAAACCTCAATCAAAAATCAGTGATAAATAATGGGATTATTTGACTTTCTAAATAAAAAAGGTCGGGTGAATGAAAAAAACGTTCAAAAAATAACTGAAAAACAAAATAATACTGAAATACTAACATCCCAAAAACCGGCCCCATTTTTCGAAAATATGAAGATATCTGAAAATATCAAACAACTTCTCTGGTTTGGTGATGGGAAATTTAAAAATTACAATCCAAGGAGTGACCAAAGCACTTCATACGAGAATGAACTGTTCAGGATTACATTTTCATTTCATGACGTTACAGAACCCAGCCTGATTTACACCAAATTGCCCATTGATTTGAGAACAAATCCTAAGAATGTAGAAGAACTTGGGTATTATCCATCCTATGAAGGACTCAATCCTCAACAGAGATTCGTTTACTTAAATTGGCTCAAAGATACCACAAAACCTATTGATATCGGATATGCATTTATTTTTTATTATGGATTAGAGCGCCATCTGATATCAGGGAAATATTCAGATGCGACAGACACAATTTTGAATCTTCGTCAATATCACAAAAACAACTCATTCCTCTCCTATTCCGCAAATGCCCTCATAATGTCTGCAATTTTGCACAAAGATAAAGAAACTCTATCCAGAGTATTAGAACATGTAAATGAGACCAGTTACAGTAGCAGCGTTGTTCTTCTGGGTAAGTATCTGATGCAGATGGATTTGACAATTGACGAGATAATTTCAATTAGTTCATCTGTCGGTTTCACAAATAAGCGATATATCAAAGAATACCCCGATCTATTCAAAGAATCACTTGAATCAATTCTTATGGACAAATTTGGAAAAGATACCTATCCAATTTACGAATTAAATATGCAATACCCATCAAATCCCATCATGTCATTTGCAAATATTTCTTTGGATGGAGATGTCCGATCACCTGTTCTCCCCGACCTAATGCAAAGTCCTGAATTCTCTTCATCAATTAAATCCATTCTTTCCACAGCACATAACGGAGTAAAACAGTCTCTTGCAGAAATGAGGAAAACCGGAGCAGCTCCAAAATCCAAGTCTGATGAAATATCGGATTCCGGACCAAAACCGGAATGTCCATATTGTCACAAATTATTAGACAAAATGCCTAAGGGCAAGAGAAAATGTCCACACTGCAAAGAAGAAATCAGTGTCAGAACCGATCCAGTTGAAAAAACAAAGATTCTATTGAGAACTGATCAAATCGAGGGATTTGAAGAGAAAGTGCGTAAGGTTCGGACTCACAAAACAATTGAAAAAATCCTTGGAACAAATTATGCAGAATCAAGAGAATTTGGTCGTATTACAGATAATCTGAAAATGATTATGGGACGAGATCCTTCTGAGAAAGAAGTTGCTTTGGAGATGATTGACAGAAGTGGGTCAAATCATTTCAATAACCTTGACATGGGTTTATTCAGGAATACAATACTCAGTAAAGCTGACATATTAAAAGCATCGGGGAACTCACAAAATGCTATGACTCTTTATCTTGAATTGCTCTATATTGATTTAAACGGGCCAAACAATTGTGGAGGGTTAAAAAACGATTCAGACTTTTTGAGAGATTACCCTCCCTTTAATCCAAACGATTCTGGATCTGCTTTTATTGCTCCTGGAATTATCAATTATATCAAAACGATCAATAAAGATCTGAATCTTTCAGAAGAAGAAATAAAACATGTTTTTTTTGAGCATAATCTTAAAGTGGAAAAAGCCAGAGAATTACCATTACCTGTACAGGATGCTTGGAAAAGATTAGAACCAGAATTAATCCATTGAGATAAATTCAATTTTGTAATATTTTCAAAAATTACTGATTTATGACAATTAAAAAATATTAAAAATAAGATTACGCATCTGTAACAAAAACCGTCCAGTTTCCAGTGGTTTCAATCTCAATTTTTTCAAACAGCCGTCCATAAGAAAAGAGCCCAGATGATCAAAACCTCAAACACCCCGTCACACACTCACTGCATGGCATCGTTGCAAACCGTGCAATACACGGGGCGAAGGGAGCAATACATCTGAGCAGCACAGGTCGTCCCAAAACCCACTTTGCCACCGGAACAACCACAGGAGGAACCCACGGGCGGATGGTCATGCACCGGAATGCATCCACCCTTCCGTCGGGCCCGAATGCGGTTCCGGGACAGTTTTTGGTACAGAGCCCGCAGCCGGTGCAGAGCGGGGAATCAGAAGAAACCGGAGATGCAGAAGATACCGGAGATGCAGAAGATACCGGAGATTCAGAAGATGCAGGAACCTCACGACCGGTCACCACCCCACTTAGAAAAACCCGTGGGCCATATTGGGGCGTTATGAGAAGAGAACTTTTGCCAATCATCCCGAGCCCTCCGGCAGCGGCGACCTTCTTTAACCGGACGAGTCCCCGGACCGTCCCATCCGTTATCGTTACCGGCAGATAGAGAGGGACCGGCTTTGCAGGGATACCTCTCTCGTTGAAAAGATCAAATAGGCGAGCGGCAGTCCTGTCCAGTGCCTCGGCAATTTGAAGCATCTCCCTTGTTTTTTCTTTCGGCGGCATCCGGTAGACCGGAGCAGGAATCTCTTTTGCAAAAATAATTACAGAATCTGCTCCGGGGAAAAATTCACGTACGTAATCACAGTCGGGAGCGGGAATATCTGCAATACCAACCTCGGTAAAAACCTCAATCCCCTCACGGTGGAAAAAACCATCAATGTCCAGGCCGTTCATCTATCCATTCCTTTTGCCAGATTCAGGTATAAAGGAATGGGAGACAGGGGAAATCCATGTGAAAGGGACTGACCATATTCAGCAGGAAACCGACAATAAAGCCAATACTGATAAAAATGGCGAGATTCTGCCATTAAAAAATAAAAATATGATTATATCAACAATTATCAGGCTTCTGCAACAGAAACCGTCCGGTTCCCGTCACAGATAACATTCATGAGATAATTGTTGCTTTCGTTCACAGCGACTGTTACCACATCATCGTACAATCCTTCGTGGAATGCAAGAGGCATCTCGCGGTAATCGACCTCGATGTCATTTCCTTCAAAATCCATCAGGTGGACGCCAACAACGTCATTGTTTGCTGCAATGATTGAGAAATTGTATGTTCCCTCGTCGATCCGGAAGAACGGTGTTGCCTTGTTTGCTGCTCCCGTAAATGTCTGCGGCACGATGCCATTTATCTGCTGCGGGAACAAGAAGTCAGGCGTCCGGTGGTCTCATCCCAATTTTTTCAAACCGTCGTCCCAAAACCCACCCTCTCACCAAAACAAATCACATAAATGTAACCCGGCTTTGACCGCATTAATACCCATACTGCCACACCCCGGTCAATTATTCAACAAATCTCCCATACCACCACTTATTACCACAGGAATGAAAAACAAACATATGACATCATCCGGTTTCATGAACAGGAAGCAGGAAATACGGGACGCCTTCGTATATCTGCTAATCGTTCTTGCAACCTATTTCTTTTGCCAGACCCTCATCGTCATCATTCACGAGCACATCCACAGCACAACCGCATATCTCCTTGGAAACATGGCCAATCCTCTTGCGATATACTGGGGAAATCCTATAACCCTCTCCGGCTGGGACGAGGGGGTTGAATATTCAGCCCTCTTTGCAGCAGGGGAGGGTGTGCATGCTGCGATAATCGCGGTGATGCCGTTGATCTTCCACGCGATTGTTGTCACCGGGGGGATCTACCTCCTGCTGTCCAGGGCCCTGCTTCAGAAGAAGTGGGCATATCACCTCGTATTCTGGTTCATCATCGTGAACCTGGCAGAACTGATTGCCTACATGCCAATACGGGCGTTTTCCCTCCATGGCGACATCGGCAACATCAACCATGGCCTGGGACTCAACCCATGGATCACCCTTGTTGTGGGAATGCCTCTTGTTCTGATCATGCTCTACTACCTGCTCCGGCACGTCCTTCCGGGGATGTATGGCATGGTTGCCGGGGATTCACCCCTCAAACAATACGTCATCCTCATCACCATGGCCTTCTTCCTTTTCCTATTCTCCAGTGGAATCCGGATGGCACAGGCACAGGAATGGCTCATGAGTCTCATCTGTTTTCTCGCATTCGCACTCGTCATCCTGTCATGCAGGCCGAATCTGCCATGGGTCGTGGCAGAAGAGCAGCAGTTCACGGAGAAGATAAAACAGGCAGGGCATGAGCTGAAAACAGAGTAATCTGAGTGAACAGAGTGAAGAATGTCAGAAAGCGACAAAACTGACATATCCCCAATTCCAATAATCTGAATGATTCTGAATGATACTGTGCGGATACAGAATCAATCACATTTCCAAAAAACCCGGTACGTGACCATTTTCAGCAATGCTTATGTCATCATTGGGACATACATACTTTCACTGATCGCCGATACGATCTCACAGGTCTTCGCATGGATAGATATGAAATGTAAGTCGGACTGTAGGTATGGCACAAAACGGTGTTCCCATACTATCTCTGAGGTGTAAAAACAAAATGAAGAAGATTGAAGCAATGATCCGCCCTGAAAAGTTTGATCAGATATCCAACACCCTTATTGAAAATGGCCATAATGCAATAACTGTCACTGAAATACACGGCAGAGGGGAACAGCGTGGAATTGCTCTCCAGTTCAGAGGGAAGGAAGTTATGGTAAATCTTATTCCCAAGGTAAAGATTGAGCTGGTTATCGAAGACACGGATGTTGAAGAGGTTATTGGATTAATTAAGGAAGCGGCCCACACAGGCATGCCCGGTGACGGTAAAATATTTGTCTATGATGTTGAGAGATCCGTGTCCATAAGAGAGTGAACAGAATCCATACATTCGGTCAAAAAAATACGGGAAGAAGGAAAAAATCGTTTTTAGGCTATCAAAAAATCTTCAGATAAAACAGAGATCAGAAGAATGGCCGTACAGGAACCCCGGTTTCATTTGACCGAAAACAAACCGGAGCCTCTCAATTCATTCATGAGATCAGATACATCACTCCTGTGAAAACATCTCCTGAAGTCATTTTAAGAGACAATTTTTTGTGTATCGTTACGTCCCTCCCCAGGACTCCTTATTCATTACCCGGCATTCCAACAGTATGTGCGATAATCATAATAGAGATCCTATAGCACGGATGAACATTTCATCATCCGGATGGGGTATCCGGATCGGAAAGAATGGTGCAGAAACCGCCTCACCACGAGCAACACGTTGAAACCACTCAAAGGGATGCGGTAAATGCGACCGTTCTGTGTTCTAACGATGATTGTCCACGTATATGAGTATTGAGGAATAATTTTGCGCGGAGACGAGAAATAAAACAAGATACAGGCCCCCCTTAACGGGCACCAGGTCATTATCTCTCGATCTTGTACGGTGGCAGCATTTCACCCATTCCGGCAGGATAATTCGTCCGTTCATGATTTAGAATGATATTTATGAAGTATGACTCCAGACGTATGTACCCGGATAATTACTCAGGGATATTCCATCAAAGCGTGTAAAATATGACACAATCAGACTCTTTTTCCAGAAATACCAATTTATTTCAGGTATTTTTTGAGATGTGATCATACCATTCAGAACCTATAGTGATTATACCCCCCCTATGGTATTTCGTGAGTGACTTTGAGTTAATCTTTTAAAGCGATGGAAACCACCTTCCTTCCTGAAAGATAAATTGAGGATTTAAGATTATGGAAACGGACACTGTTATGATTAATTCGGTTTTCATACTCATATGCACTGCAATGGTTATCCTGATGACGCTGGCAGTGGGATTTTTTTATGGAGGCCTTGTAAGAAAGAAAAATCTGATATCAATGCTTACGCTCTCTTTTGTGTCAGTTGCACTTGTATCGATTCAGTGGGTAGTAGTTGGATACAGCCTCGCTTTCGGGCCTGATATCGGAGGTCTCATAGGGGGTCTTGACTACTTCATGCTTCAGGGAGTTGGGATGTCTGGTGAACCTGTGCCTGATATGCTTTTTATGATGTTTCAGCTCTCATTTGCAGCAATAGCACTGGCAATTATTACATCCGCTGTTGCAGAGAGAATTAAGCTAAGCTCATTTATTATCTTTGGACTTCTGTGGACGACATTCATCTATGATCCACTGGCACACTGGGTGTGGGGCGGCGGTTGGGCTTATTCCATGGGAATTCTCGATTTTGCCGGCGGAATTGTGGTCCACATCGGAGCCGGATTTGGAGCTCTCGCCCTTGCGCTTGTAATCGGATCACGACTTGGTTTTGGGGAACATAATCTGGAACCTCATAATATTCCCCTGACCCTGCTTGGTGGTGCCCTGCTCTGGTTTGGCTGGTTTGGATTTAATTCAGGAAGTGCCCTTGCCATGAATGAAATTGCGATAAATGCATTTGTTGTGACAAATATATCCGCAGCAGCAGGTGCCCTTTCCTGGATGGTTGCATCCTGGATTCATGGAAAACCAAGTTCACTGGGTATGATCTCCGGAGCTGTAGCGGGTCTTGGTGCCATCACTCCGGCTGCAGGATTTGTGGGTCCCATGTCTGCAATATGTATTGGAGCCATATCGGGACTCTTGTGTTATGGGGCGCTGCTGTTCAGACTTGAACACAACTGGGATGAATCACTGGATGCATGGGCAATACACGGTGTAGGTGGAGTGTGGGGCACAATTGCAATCGGTTTGTTTGCCGTTCCTGCAATCGGTGGAATAAGTGGTCTCATTGTGGGGGGATATTCTCAGATCGTTCTTCAAATAGTTGGTGCACTTGCTGCCATTCTATTCGCGTTTATCGGGACACTGATACTCGCAAAAGGGGTTGATATGGTATTTGGTCTTCGTGTGACAACAGAGGAGGAATATGTCGGACTTGATATTTCACAGCACGGCGAAACGATAAACTAATCAGTTGAAAATATTTGGGACTTCCTTTTTTGGGAGTCTATCAATTACTATTCTTCTTTTACGCATGTTCATGGGTAACAATTCAGGCATGAAATACTGAAAAAATTGTGAATGGGAAAAAAGTCCCTGACCAATGTCAATGCCGGTATAAAAATACTCAAAATCAGACCCCGGTTAAAGACCTCAGAGGTTTGACAAATGGCGAAGAGGGAAGGGATATTTCATAGAGGCAAGGGCAAACACATCAATAAAACGGACAATAATCAGAGAGACATGATTCTGCCGAAAAAAAGATAATATGATCAACAAAGATCACGCTTCTGCAACAGAAACCGTCCAGTCTCCGTCACAGATGACATTCATGAGATAATTGTTGCTTTCGTTCACAGCGACTGTTACCACATCATCATAGGATCCTTCATGGAATGCAAGAGGCATCTCGCGGTAATCGACCTCAATATCATTTCCTTCAAAATCCATCAGGTGGACGCCAACAACGTCATTATTTGCTGCGATGATGGCGAAATTATACGTCCCCTCGTTGATCTGGAAGAAGGGTGTTGCCGTGTTCCCGATGCCCTTGAAAGTCTGTGGGACAATGCCGTTGATTTGCTGCGGGAAGGAGAAATAAAGCGTCCAGTTTCCAGTGGTTTCGACCTGCACGTCAGCCTCGGCGTCCTCTTCGAGCATGAAAGCATAGCTCCAGGTGTATTTGCCATCCTGCACCGCTTCGTCTGCGACGGCCTCATTGAGCGTACTCTTCACGCTGATGTAGTCTTTTTCAGTTTCGACAGAAACAGTGTTTTCAGCGGAAGAATCCTGCTTAACAGTCAGGAGGTGCACGCCTTTTGCAAGGGAGACGGTCACATTTTCGTTGCCCGTTCCTCTAAAGGTGGTCGCGGGGGCTTCAGTTGCCACAGCTGTCGGGGCGGGGGTCACGTCGCCGGTCGTCTCAGGTGTTTCTACTGCGGTTGCCTCCGGTGTCGGGGTAGCCGTAACCGGGCTGGTCGTATCGGTGTTCCCGGTGCATCCTGCCGATATTACGGCTGCTGCCACAAGAATAACGAGGATGGCAGCGGATATGATGCTGATATCTTTTCTCATGGGAATGTGTTCGTTAATGAACTATATTTAATTTTATTATGGAAACGGCCGTTCCGTGTTGGAATTATGATTGAAAACGCTCACGAAAAAGTGATCCAGTGCGACACGTCAATGATGCTTCGAACGGAAATATGTGTCCTACCAGTGAGGAATTTTATTGTGCCGTAGTTGGGGATTTTTAGCGTGCCGGTGACAGTAATTCCTGTTGATAAACTGGGGCGAATAGTAACTCAGGTAAATCTACTGGAGGGTGAAGTTTAGGCATTTCAATCAGGAAAGACATGACCAGAGGAATCCGGGTAAAACGGTTTTTTTATTCTTAAGAGAAGGATACACCGTTCGATCGGGAAAAAAGAGTCCAGCCATATGAAAAATTGAAGATATGAATGGTTCTCCACAATATAACTCTTTAAAAATTGGAGAAAAAATTAAAAGAGCCAAAATTATTTGTGACCCGATATTACCTCTTAATTTACACTTTCCAGATACAAGAGAACTGACTTCAGGACTTTATCTGGTCTCTCAATAGAGACATCCATGCAGTTTAAATTGAAGGCAATATACGTATCATATTCCGGAATGTAATACCAGCATGTAATTGATCCGGGATAACTTCCATCATGGCCCATTATTGTCATGTTCAGAGATTTGATTTGATTCGTTGCATAGCCAAGCCCATAATAACCCGATTGCGTTGAGGGTTCTTCCATTATCGCCAGCGTATCCAAATCAATTATCTCTCCGGAACGCAGTGCACGGTGGAATTTGTTTAGATCCGAGGCTGTGCTTATTATGTCTCCTGCTCCCCTGTCGAAGAGGACATAAAGATTGGTACAATCCATTATACTTCCATTCTCTCCGAGAAGTGTTGCCTTCATATGAGAACCCGGAATCTGGTTGGTTTGCTGGAGGAAGGTATCATTCAGTCCGGCAGGAATCAAAATTTCACGCTGGAGATAATCAGCATATGGGATTCCTGCTGCATTGTCTACGATTAACGTAAGAAGGATGTAATTTACGTTTGAGTATGTATAGCTGGTTCCCGGCGGGTAAAGCGGGCTTTCTTTTATCCCCTGTTCAAGACTAAACTGATAACTTACCGGTTTTTCAGGTTCATTATACTCCATGAGAATGATTGAATCCTCATCATAATCTGCAATGCCACTTGTGTGATCAAGGAGCTGGCGTATAGTGATTATCTCTCCGTTAGGAATGGATTCAACCAGTTCAGCAGGCAGCCAGCTGCTAATCTTATCTTCAAGTGAGAGTTTTCCGGATTCGGAAAGTTTCTGGATGGCAACCGATGTAAAACTCTTTGAGACACTGGCTATTATAAACCTCATTCCGGGTTCTGCCTTTTCCCCACTTATGGACGAGGCATTACCGGCTGCTGAATTCCATGTCCATTGCGGGGATGATATTTCAATCTGCATGCCAGGAATTCCTGTCTCTTCTAACCCTGAATCAATAATCTGTTGCAGTTCATTGCTTACATCTTCCGGAGGAGCGTTCAGGTACTGGTTTTCTGATGGTTGTGCGGATACATCAGACTGCACACATCCGACAGAGAATAGCAGAGCAGTGAATAGACATAATAAAAAAACAATTGCCTTTTTCATAATCATAAAATATTATGAATTTTATTACAAAATAATATTGATTTCCTATCCCTGTCCTTACCTCTCTTACTCTTCGCCCTGATCTTCTTCAGGCAAACGTTTTCGTCGTGTTCCATTTCGTCAGGCCACATTTTGATGAATGCTGAAATATTCTCCAAGTTTCGGAATCACCGTGAACTTGAAGTGCGTTGGTGTTTCGTACTCTCAATATCAGAGAGGAGACACATGAACAGACCCGAAATCATATACCATCCCGGATACCGGGAATACAATCCCTGAGAATCATTGCCCCGAAAAGCCACCGGCAGCCCTGCTGTGTGGAGGGACCCCGATGGCTCGCAAAGAGGCATCATAACGCACAAAACCACAAAAATGAAAGAAAAAATTGCCGGATAAAAAGATTTTATCCGGTTCTATTCGGTAGATTTAGAGATCAGCTCAGACGAATGAAGCCCAGAGGCTCATCTGGAAGGAGAGGTTCATATGCTAATACGACACGTTCCCCAACCGGAACCATATAGACAATCCATCCATTTATCTCTTCATCCGAAAGGAGAGTCGTAGGTTCCAGAACCTGATACCCTTCGAGGTCGACAGATTCCTGATCATAACTGCCCCCGGACGCATAAACGGGAAGATCAAAATATGGACTTACGGCTAAGGAATAATCATCAGTATTTTTTATACGAATATGAACCATCAGATACTCATACCCGTGAACGGGTTCGGAACTGAACATATCACTTTCAGGACTACTTTCAGCAACAATGGTATTTGCACGACTGCCCCTGATGACCTCATCTACGGAAATCTCAGCATTTACCTGTGGATTCTGAATCGTAAGGATTTCATTTAGTCCGACAGTTTCGACATCGATAGTATTCGCAACGGTCTCGGATGGTTGAGGATCTGGTTCATACGTGGCAGTGGGAACGGGAGTAGTATCTTCAGGGGGGATGTTTGAATCATCGGACCCCACACACCCTGCAAAGAGAATAAAACAGATCGCAATAGCGATCACATAGATTTTTGTTAGAGACACATAATCATCTTCTGTATATATATGACTGCCAAATGAAACGAATAAAACTATCCATCTGCATTTTAATGCATAATATAAAGAAATTGAAAGAATCTGCGGCTAAAACAAGAACATTTGGTCATTTCATTCAAATTGAACACCAAAATGATTCAAAATCCTTTTTTTACTCAGAACCTTCTGTTCCTGATAATCTACGACATCAGAAGTCAACATACTGAAAGCTCATAATCTAACAAATTCAGATACAGAATATCAATGACTCAGTTCAGTGTCATAATCGAGCAGGCACATAAAAAATACGGCCGATTGTAAAGTAAGCCCTGTATGCACTATACTGTTGCAGTACTCCGGAAATTCCGGATAGTTGCCACCTCACACACATAGTTCCTGAATTTCAAATATATTTTTCAGATGCTCGTTCATTGTTCTGACATTCACACCAACGAGTTTCTTCATCATCTTCTGACTCAGCCAAATGGTTTCATCCTCAAAACTTCCGGTACACACTCTTCCTGTGCCCGACTTCAATCACATGAATGACCATCTCACCATCCAGAATCGACATCACCGCCCGGTACTGCCCGACACGGAGTGAATAAAATGGCGGATTATCTGAACCCTGAAGCTCTTTCATATAAATTCGTGGATTCTCCTCATCTGCCAGCACATGAAATTCTTTAATGAATTTCAGCATAATTTCCCGGGGAAGATGTTTCAGGGAATGACGTGCAGATGAGGAAAAGGTGAGCCGATATCTCATCAGACATCCGTTTCTGTTTTTGCATATTTCCGGGATGCATTATCTTTTAGCGATTTACGATCCGTTTGGGATGTATCAGAAATATCAACAATCTCAGATGTATCCGGGTCTTCAGCCACACCCAGTTCAGCTAAGATCTCTTCATGAGTGTAGTAAATTCCCTCACGGTATTCCTTCAGCGACCGTTCGATGGTTGCGAGCGTCTCTTCACTCAGAGGCTCGTCATCAATTGTTGTATCAAGCAGTCGTGTTATCACTGCATCGAACGATTCACGAGGATGTTTTTTCAGCCGGTGCAGGCGGTCCCTGGTGGTGGTCTGGATACGGATGGAGGTGGACTGCATACAGTATACTACATGTGCATACATGTTAGGTGTTTGGGTGGGACCATGGATCTCTCTGCCTCGCTCTTTCCAATCTTCCTATCATTTCATGGCGACATAATAGGCCCCATAGCTGATAATGAGGGAATAAACATGAATTCGGGTTCGTTGACACAGCGTTTCGTGCTCTCAATTTCAGAAAGAAGACGCTTCATTGTCGTCCCTGTCTCAGCCAACCGGACGATCTCGACGAGTAGTTCCTCGAAGGCACTCGCGGTTTCATCTATGACCACATAGGTGCAGAGCACGCCATGAATCCAAACCTGATGCAGAGACATACTGAAAGCTTATCTCCTAAAAAATTCAGATACGGAATATCAATGACTCAGTTTAGTGTCATCATCGAAAAGGACGAGGACGGTTATTATGCCCATGTGCCAGCACTTCAGGGATGTTATGCTCAGGGTGACACCTACGAAGAATCTTTGGAAAACATAGAGGATGCAACAAAGCTGTATGTCGAAGATCTGACTGCATCAGGACAAAATATCCAAAAATCAAGTCAGATAATTCTTACAAAAATAGAGATTCCTGATTTCTCTTCGTCAACCGCAATGCCTCACGAATAAGTTCAAGACCAGCTTCGGTATCATCCGCCGATAAGTTTGACAGGTAAGTATACCTTTTCAGCACATCGAATACGCGTTTTTTCGGATATGTGTAACCATTTGGACTGGAAAATTTATACAATCCCTGAGCAAAACCGATAAGAAATTCTACGATGCAATTATATTTTTATTAAAATCGTTTCGATAGTTATATGCAGATACTAGCATATCGATTAAATATGGAAAGAGCTATAAATTTAATAAGTACTAATCAGGCCACTCTTTTTCTTGGTGCAGGTGCATCAATGGGGGTTGGAGGTCCTTCTGGGGGGCAATTACTTAATGAAATAACATCACATTTTGATAACGTAGAATATGGATCATCTACAAATTTTTTTGATGTTTGTCAGGATATCATTGAATCAGGAAAATATACAAGATATGATTTAGAAAAATTCATAAAAAAAAGTTTAGAAGGTCTACACCCAAATGATATTCATTCTCACCTTGCCGCATTACCTTGGAAGTGTATTTTCACAACAAACTATGATCTGATAATTGAACGGATTCCTCAAAATGAATTAAAAGGAAGAAGAATTAGAGTAGTAAAAAATAACGGATCTACTATAGAATATAAAAAAGATCTCCTATATTACTTTAAAATATTCGGTTCTATTGATACCCCTAGTGACCTTGCCGGGTATCCAATCTTATCAAGAACTGACTCTAATATTTCTTTCTCAAACCGAGATTTTTTCTACAATATTTTAAGCGACTGTATAAGGCAAGGGCCAATAATTTTTATTGGTTATTCGTTTGAGGATCATCTCGTTTTCGACTTAATGGCAGAATTATATCGAACAAATAAACCAGATATAATACGTGAATCTTTTGCAATCATTCCGAGTCAACCTTCACCAAAAGTTCAGCGTTTTTTTGATCAATACAATATTAAGACTATTAAAGCCACTTGCGAGGAATTTGTTGATTTAGTTTATCCGATGTTTAAAGATAAACCATTTAAATTCACCCAATGCGATAATACGATTCATATCAGAGGAATGCCTTTTGATATACCATTCGCTGTTGCACAATCATCAAAAGATAATTTTATTTTTTTGAATTCCGAATCAACGGAATCGAAATGCAAAGATATGAAATCATTTTTTAATAATGAAGATACTTCGTTTTATCCATATTATAGCCATTGGGATTTCATAAGGGAAGTTTATTCATTTGATGGATCTCTAAATCCAGAAAAAAGCTCAATATATGGTAAAAATATTTTGAATGGATTAAAAAAACATCTTTTCGAATTAATAAATAATTCTCAAATAGAAAAAAATGCCATTACATTTTTATCCGGACCGGCAGGATCTGGAAAAACAATCATTCTAAATCGATTAGCTTATGATTGGTATACATCGGGATATCCAGTAATTATTATGAAACCCCAAGGAAATTATGTTGATTACAGACAATTGGATTATTTCCTTGAGCATTTAGAAACAAGGATAAAATCTACTGAAGGGAAAAGACAGAACCATTCTAAGGCTAGAACTTTAATAATCTGCGATAACTGTTCGTCTTTTATCGAGGATTATTTTAGAGCATTTGATTTTCTAACTTCTAGAGGAAGATTATTTTCAATGATTTTTGCTGATCGAGACAATCTATTAGATAACAAAATTAAAGAAAATTTTGTTACATATTCCCTATCTGAGACAGTATCAGATAATGAACTTAATGCATTTAAGGAATATTTGACAAATCTAAATTTAATCGAAACTGAAGCAGATCTATTTGGAATAATAGACAATCCTGATATTAATGAATCATTCTTTGCGTTAATGTATACGATAATTGATGAAACACGAAGACCACTTAACAAAATTATTCATGATCAATATATCCGATTGGCGGATTGGCCAAAAAATATCTACGAATATGTATGTCTATTTAATAATTACAATATCAATCCAAGTGAAGATTTATTAGTGAGATGTTCCGGACAGAAATATGAAACTTTCCTAAAGGAAGTTGAAAAAGGCCAGTTAGAAAAAGTGATTTTTTATGAATCTAATGAAGATGATAATATCGAATATCGGGTTCATCACCCAATAATTGCTCAACGCACAGTCCAATTTGAATTAATGGAACCGACAATAAAAGCACAAAAATTTATTGAGATCATAAGCAAAGTCAATGAATCTTATAGCGTTGAAGTGAAAAAGATAGAGAAACTTTTAGTTACAGGTGCAGGCTCAAACTCCCATTATAAAGATTTAAATTTAAATTTAAAAAAGGATATTTTTGAAATTGCTTGTTCAAAAATTAAGTCTAGAGTTTTATTTCACCATTATGCGTTATTGGAATTGGAGGGAAATGATAAAAATTATGAAAAGGCTGAATCTTTACTAAAAACAGCATTAAGCATCAAAGATCCTTTCGAAAGAGATGAAAATATTTACACATCACTTGGAAAATTGTATTCAAGCAAAGGCCAATATTTAGAGGCGCAGAATGAACATGATGAATCTTTAGAGGCATATAGAATCGCAGAATCTAATTTTAAACGAGGCAGAACTGGACATTTTAAAAATAAGAATTCATACCATGGTCAAATTGTGTTATATTCTAGAGAATCTGAGCAAATTACTGATGAATTAGAGAAATTTAAACTGTATTCCAAAGCACTGGATCTCTGCGAAGAAGCAATATGCTCATTAAATGAAAAAGATCAATTCATTTTCTATAATGAAAAATTCTCAATTTTAACATCATTAAAGAGAATTGAAGATTTTGAAGCACTCATCGAAACACTTGCTACCCAGTATCAAAGCGCCATTGGTTACAAGGTAAAAGCATACTTAATGTATACAGATCTTCTCGGATCATGCAATAAAAAATTAATCGAAACGGAAGAAAATTTAAGAATATTAAATGACATTCAAAATATTGTTGATGAAGGTTTAATTGTTGATGATACTAATTCCGACTTATTGAGATTACAAGCGACAATCGGTCTAGTGAAATACAAGAATGATCCTGATGTCCAATATGAATTATTAAATAAATGGTATATGTTCAAAACTTATTCAGACATAAATTTGCAGTACAACTATGGAATATTATTATTTTACAGAGAATATTATAATGAATCAAAGAGAATATTCACTGAATTAGGCTCACTCTCCCAATGGGTATTGTCCAGGAGTTCGATGTCTGATGCACATTATTTTACTGAAAATGGAGTTATTAAAGAATTTGAAGGAGAAATCATCGAAATTAATGCTGAGAGAACAAGGGGGTCTATAAAAATACTTTCTTTAGATAATTTAGACTATCCAATTATATTTTTCCCAAGATTTTTTGCTTCAATTAACGATAGGGTCCTATGTAAGATTGGTTTCAATTTGCGAGGATCATTTGCTGCGGATGTCCGTAAAGATTAAATTTCAGAGAACAATCAGATACCTATTTTTCATATCCTAAGTTTAGTAGTTAGCACAGACCACTGCAATGCTTACGTACCAAATCCTAGGAAATTTTAGACTTATTTAAGAAAACCAAAATCCAAACAAAAAAAGAAATCAGGCCTTAATCCTCTTAAAGCAAACGAGTTCGCCCCGTTCCATTTCGTCAAGCCACATTTTGATGAATGCTGAAAATCTCCTCTGAGTTCCGGAATAACCGTGAACCCGAAGTGCGTTGACACGGCGTTTCGTGCTCTCAATTTATGTCAGGAGACACTTCATCGTCGTCTCGATATCATACAACCTGAAAAAATAATCCAAAAGCATTCCACTGAAAATGAACCTCTATCAGATTTCAGACAATAGCAATGTTCGATCAGTTCAATATAAAGGCCAGAAGAATGTAATAGGTTAAAAGAGGAATTTCCTCTTTGTTCTAATTGCTGTTCTTTGCAAGAATTGCGAGTGCAGTTGCACCGACAAGCGCGCCAATCCAAAATGTACGTGCTTCAGGTGCAAATGCTTCTTTTGGCAAATTAATGCTTACATGGTTCAATTTTTTAATATCACACTTGCGTTTTTGTATTGCTGTCATACTAGTACCTCCCTAATTTAGTAGCACAACGATCCGGTGGACCTTTGCACCCCATCCACCCGTAATCCACCATATCTAGTTCCCCCCATTAGAATTGCCAAATAATGCGGCAATTGCAGCAATACCAATTCCAATTATCGCAAACAATGCGATAAGTGCGAGTAAGTCTTCAGTTTGCATCTCGTTCAGAGCACTCACATATTTATTTACAGTATTTCTATTGATCCCAGTATGTTGCGCTATCTGGGCATTATTGAAGCCCTTGTTTCTGAGCATCAAAATCTCCTTCAGCATAACAGGATTCAGGCCATATTTTTTTGATAATCTAATGAATTGTTCATTAGCCTGAGTTTCGTCAAATGGAAGGTCCATGCAATATAGTTACACGCCACAATATAAATAATTTTGCACAATATTAGTCATAATGACTAAATTATATCAAATAGACCACGACAAAATTTTTACAAAATCTTCTCAAATGTCCCAAAATATACGATAATTGCAGGTTGCTCAGTGCAGTATCCCCAAATAATAAATTAATAAGAGAAAAGCAAATGTCATCAAAAATACCATCAAATTAGTCTCGAATAAATGAGAAAATAGATAACACCAGCCATTCAAGCCAGTTCTAGATAATATGACCATACATCATGATCGAGAAGCGACACTCTTCATCATTATATTGACGACACGGACTGAAAGGTAAATCAATCAAACAAAAAAAAAAGAATCAGGCCTTACTCTTCGCCTTAATCTTCTTAAGGCGAACGAGTTCGTCCCGTTCCATTTCGTCAAGCCGCATTTTGATGAATGCGGAGGCCTCCTTGAGTTCCGGAATAACCTTGAACTCAAGTGCGTTGACACGGCGTTTCGTGCTCTCGATCTCAGAAAGGAGACGCTTCATCGTCGTCTCAATCTCAGCAGCCCGGATAATCTCATCGACCAGTTCCTCAAATGCACTTGCAGTCTCATCAATGACTGCAGATGACCCGAGCACGCCATAGCCGCGCTCGGTAAGGCTCTTCTTTACCTTGGACGATTCAATCTCAGGGACCACAACGCCCATGATATTCTTCTGTTTTAAAGTGAGTTGGGGTTTCTCACGGACAGACATAGCCGCCGCCTTCACCCCAATGGCACCCTCAACGGTATTTGCGATAGCAATCATCTGCCGGGCCGTGTCGTACTTCTCGCCGACCGCGTCCCGGGAGCCCTTTGCTTCCTCTAATACCTTGAAGAACTCAAGGATCAGCCCATCGCGCTTCATTTTAAGGATGTTATACCCACGCTCCGAGAGCTTGACCCTCCTCTTGAGGCCAATAAGCTCGGACCGTGTTGGCTTCACATCTTTCAGCGCCATGGTGATTATGCCTCCTTACGGTACTTGGGGTGATACTTCTGTATCAGACCACGGTCGATACGGACTAAGAGCTCTTCTGGCAGGGTTGCAAGAAGCTCCCATGCGAGATCAAGCGAGTCCTCAATCGTCCGGTTCTCGTCGTGTCCCTGGCGGACAAAGCGGTTCTCAAAGTGGTCAGCGAACTCAAGAAGCCGCTGGTCACGCTCGGAGAGTGCGTCCTTACCAACAATTGCGACAAGACCACGGAGATCGTTACCTTCCGCATAGCCTGCATACATCTGATCGGTGACCTTCTTGTGGTCTTCACGGGTCTTACCCTCACCAATACCATTGTTCATCAACCGTGAAAGGGATGGAAGAACATTGATCGGTGGGTAGATACCCTTACGGTGGAGATCACGGTTAACCACAATCTGGCCTTCCGTAATATATCCGGAAAGATCAGGAATCGGGTGCGTGATATCGTCACCGGGCATCGTTAAGATGGACAACTGAGTAACGGATCCCTTCAGACCTTTAATCAGGCCGGCACGCTCGTAGAGCGATGCAAGATCAGTGTACATGTATCCCGGATATCCACGACGTCCTGGCACTTCCTCACGGGCAGCTCCAATCTGACGGAGAGCCTCACAATAATTGGTCATATCGGTGAGGATAACAAGCACATGGTACCCAAGCTCGAACGCAAGGTACTCAGCGGTTGTCAGTGCAAGACGTGGAGTGATGATACGCTCAACTGCAGGATCATCAGCAAGGTTCAGGAACACAACAGCGTGTTCGAGAGCACCTGTGCGCTCGAAGTCAGCCATAAACTGGTTCTCTTCTTCCTTGGTGATACCCATTGCAGCGAACACAACAGCAAAGTCCTCAGTTGAGCCAGGCACACGTGCCTGACGGGCAATCTGAAGCGCAATTTCGTTGTGGGGCAGACCTGATCCCGAGAAAATCGGGAGTTTCTGACCACGCACAAGCGTGTTTGTCGCATCGATTGTGGAGATACCGGTCTGAATGAAATCAGCTGGTGACTGGCGTGCGTACGGATTAATCGCAGCACCGCCGATGTCAAGACGTTTCTCCGGAACAATATCCGGACCGCCGTCCTTTGGCTTACCAGCACCAGAGAGGATACGTCCAAGCATATCACGGCTCACTGGCATCTTGATGGTCTCGCCGGTGAAGCGGACACCAGAGTCCCTGCCGATACCGGCAGTAGACTCGAAGACCTGAACCACAACAAAATCATCAGACGTATCGAGCACCTGACCACGCTTCACTGTACCATCTGACTGGACAATGTTCACGAGCTCTTCGTACCCGACCGGCTCAGTCTTCTCTACAAAGACAAGCGGGCCTGCGATCTTGTTGATCGTGCGGTATTCTTTCATTTCTGGTATGCCTCCTTGAGTTTGCCGACTTCGGTTTCCATTGCCTTGTTGATGCGGGCAACTTCTTCCTTATACTCGGTCATGAACTTCACCTGTGGCAGGTCATTCTTCGCAGCGATCGTGGTGATCTTTGTTGGCGGCACACCAAGCTTCTGGGCGCCGTATGCAAGAACTGCGTAGTTCTTGATTGCCTTCATGATGTCGTACTGCTTCTCCATCGAACAGTAAGTGTCGACAGGGTCGAACGCATTCTGCTGAAGGAAGATTTCACGAAGCATACGTGCGACTTCAATTGTAATCTGCTCTTCATCAGGCAGTGCATCAGATCCGACCAGCTGCACAATCTCCTGGAGTTCTGCTTCCTTCTGGAGGACTTCCATCGCCCAGATACGCAGACCATTCCACTCAGGTGAAACATTCTCATCATACCACTTGGACAGCGTGTCTAAGTAGAGTGAATATGAATTCAGCCAGTTGATTGCAGGGAAGTGACGGCGCTGGGACAGCTTTGCGTCCAGAGCCCAGAAACACTTCACAATACGCAGGGTATTCTGTGTAACCGGTTCAGAGAAGTCACCACCGGGCGGGGATACCGCACCGATAACCGTAACAGATCCTGACTCATGGTTCAGGGTCTCAACACGGCCGGCACGCTCATAGAACTCAGACAGACGGGCGGCAAGATATGCCGGATATCCCTCTTCACCAGGCATCTCTTCAAGACGTGAAGAAATTTCACGCATTGCTTCTGCCCAGCGGGAGGTTGAGTCTGCCATCAGTGAGACATCGAATCCCATATCACGGAAGTACTCCGCGATGGTGATACCGGTGTAAACACTGGCTTCACGTGCTGCAACAGGCATGTTGGATGTGTTTGCAATAAGCACGGTTCGCTCCATAAGAGGCTTACCGGACTTAGGGTCCTCAAGTTCAGGGAACTCGGTTAAGACTTCAGTCATCTCATTGCCACGTTCACCGCAGCCAATGTAGACAACAATCTGAGCGTCAGACCACTTTGCAAGTGCCTGCTGGGTAACCGTCTTTCCTGACCCGAACGGACCAGGAATAGCGGCTGTACCACCCTTTGCAATAGGGAAGAGACCATCAAGGATACGCTGACCGGTGATCAGTGGAATATCCGGGTTCATCTTCTCTGTTACCGGACGTGGCACACGCACAGGCCAGACCTGCATCATCTTAATTTCTTCACCAGTGTCGAGGGTACAGACCACATCGTCAATGGTAAACTCACCGGACTTAATGTCGGTAATCACGCCGCCCTTCGATCTCGGGGACACCATGATTTTGGTGAGAATGTTTGTCTCCTGTACTTCACCAATGACAGTACCTGCAACAACGGAGTCGCCCTTCTTAACAACCGGGACAAATTCCCAGAGCTTCTCATGTGAGAGACCAGGTGCTGTTACACCACGCTCAATGAAATTGCCCATCTTGCTAACAAGAACTTCCAGCGGCCGCTGGATACCGTCATAGATACTGGTCAAAAGACCTGGACCAAGCTCAACAGCCAGAGAGAGGCCGGTGTTAGCTACGGGTTCACCTGGTCTGATACCAGAGGTGTTCTCGTACACCTGGATGATGGTTTTATCTCCTTCAATCCTGATGACCTCACCCATAAGCTCCTCATCTCCAACCTGCACCACATCATACATGTGTGCATTCAGACCGACTGCGGTGACAACCGGCCCGGAGATGCGCTTAAGTATTCCTTTTGAATTTCCTTTCACTTCCACAAATCAACACCCACTGCTCTCTTAATTTTATCACGCATCGATACCCCGCCAACCTCTCCGCCAATTGAAACGACAGTTGGCTTGACGGACTCGCCAAGTTCTGTCTGCAGGCGCTCGGGGAGGCGTACCATGTCGCTGCCGCGGATGACCAGTATTGCTACTGTCTCATCCGCCATCAGCTTGGTTACGGCATCAGTGAGTGAAGCGTCATCCTCGGCGGCCACGGTCTTTTCGACACCCGCAAGCCTGAACCCGAGAATAAAATCGCTGTTTCCGACTACTGCTATCTCCATTGCTTTTACACCACCAGGAATTCGGCAATCTTCTCTCCGGGAAGCCCGGATTCCTTGCCTCGGGCAATCGCCCGGAGGTTTGCCACCTCATAGCGCTTGCGCTTCAGGTAGACAAGTGTCGGACAGATGGAGAACGGATATCTCTTAGAGATGCGATCCATCTGATCGAGCATCACCCTCGTGAGTGCATTCTCCATCTCATGCAGCGGCATCGTCTTGTCAGCCTCTTCCATCAGTTCACCAATGGGGCCTTCAGGATACCGCTTTTTAATCCCTTCAAGAATCTCATCCATGCTCTCTGAGGCAGCAAGACGGACCAGTTCATCAACAGATATACCGCCGCCTTCAACCATCAGATTACGGACATCAACATGGGCCTTGCCCTTAAAGAGGCGGATGACCGTCTTGATGTTCAGGAGATCGATCTCAAGCTTCAGATAGTCGCGGAACGGCTTACCGCCGGCAACACCGCTATTCGTCTGCTTGAGAACATAGTGATAATACTCCTTGAAGAGTTCATTTTCGAGATCGCCAAATGTGCCTTTCTCCATTGCAGCAGGAAATTCCCGTTCGAGAACCGGGTAAAGGGACCATGAAGAGAGCCCTTCCACGATACGCTCGGGAGAATCTTCTGCCAGAAGACGGTCAAGAAACACACGGTCAAGGCTGCCTGCCGGGATAAGGACCTCTTTTATTTTCCCCGCACGGACCCCCTGGGTCTTTCCGCGGAGAATGGTGAGGACATTATAGATATCCCAGTGCTGCTGGTAGCTTGCCGTGAATTTCTTTATGACACCAGGCATGATACCAAGGACATTCTGGAACTCTTTTGCAAGATTCCAGGAGAGACCAACCTCAATGAGGTCAATGCCAGAGAACGATGAGGCAAGCTCATCGATCTCTGCCTTGTACTCCGTTTCCTCGATAGACCGGATGATCTCGGGCAGGCTCATATTGAGCATCCGCATGTATTCGTCGTGCTGAATCAGCTTTGATTTCCGAACACGCATACGAGTACTCGAATAGATGTAGGGAGCAGGGCCAGTTGTGTTAACTGAACTCATGTTTATATCCCCCCAAACCTACCCGAACAGGATATCCGATGCATCCTTTAATCCGGATTCCCATACCTCAGAGACAAATGTGGAATAGCTGTAATCGAGTTGCAGCGTTCCGTCATTACTCTCTGCGATTATGCCGCCGGTGATGTCTTTTGTTCCTGCCAGTGAGAATCCGGACAGGGTCTTCAGGCTCGACAGTGCATCCTCGACTGAATGAACGTCACGTTCACTGCAGTAAAAGAGACCTTCGTGAAGTTCCTTTGCCGCTGTCTTGCAGAGTTCGCGGATGGCCTTCCGGTGGAATTCGTCCGGCAGTGCCGCAATATCTGCGGCAACCCGGCCAAATACCTCGTCGAGGACATCCTTCTGGGCATTGAGCGTCTCACGCTTGACAGACAGATTAGCGGCTGCAACCTCCTGGGCCATGATATAACCCTCCTGGCGGTTTGCATCCTCCTCTGCTGCCATCTTGATTGCGATGACCTTCTCCTGTGCCTCTGCAAGGATTGCGCTAACTTCAGTCTGTGCTTCTTTTTTGATAGCCTCAGACTCCCTGATACCCTTGTCCCTGATTTCACCGACTACAGCATCCAATGCCATAAATCGTCAATCCTCAGAATAAGAGCAGGAGTGCGATAACAAGGCCAAAGATAACGACTGTTTCAGGAATAACCGTAAAGAGCAATGCGAGACCGAACATCTCTTTGTTCTCTGCGGTTGCGCCAACTGCTGCGCCACCAATACCAAGCTGTGCAAGACCGGTACCCATACCGGCAAGGCCTACTGCGAGACCTGCACCAATTGCTTTGAATCCGATTGCCGATGCTTGTGCGACTTCGATGGTCATAGTTTCAACTGCCATATTTTAATCCTCCGTAAATTTGCGTAATTTTCCAAATGGTTCGTATTTCTTTCCTCCACCCTTGTAGAACTTGGTGAAGAATTCGACGTAGTGTAAACGAATTGAGTGTAAACCGCCACCCATAATACCCAGTGCGGTATTGAGAATGTGGCCGATCAAAAAGATCACAATTCCAATTAAGATGATAACAATTCCAATGATACTCAGGTTTGCAAGCTGCGGCTCAATGATGAGTTCAATGGCGATGTAGTTTGTGACCATTGCAATAGCAACAGACGACAGACCTACTGCAGCAAGACGTGTGTAGGACAGCACGTGACTGATAACAGTCGGAAGTTCCATGAGTTCAAGCATTGAATCCTGCCCGATACCGATAATACCCACAAGGAGAAGAACAGCACCAGCCACTCCAAATCCATTGATTCCTACAAAGACTGCAGGATATCCTGCGAGAACCGGCATCAGTGGCATCTCGAAGAGAGACCACAGCATAAGAAGTATACCCCACATAACAAGAATCCAGCCGAGCTGGCCGAAGATAACTTTGCTCCGGTGACGGCCTGGCTTCATCATATTTGCTGCGTTGTACATATGGAGCATTCTGCCTAACGTGATGTGAAGAATACCGATCCATGCGGTAAGAACGAGCATCAGCACTGCATCCGGCCCGTGGCCGCTTGCATGGCTGCCGATATTTAAGTGACGATTGATACCAATAGGCGACCACGGAAGGGCAAACCCAAGGCACTCACTGTATATCAGACCAAAGATAATACTCGAAATACTTGCGTTTCTAAACACATCAAGAAGTTTTTGCCCTGCATCATCTTTCAGGAATTTCCTGAGATAATAGCCAAGAGCCAGGAGAATAATACCGTATCCGACATCACCAAGGATGAAACCAAAGAATATCGGGAAGACGATAGAGACCAGAATGGTCGGATCAAATTCACCATACTGAGGACGCGAATAGATGTCCATCAGCATTTCGGTCGGCTTCGAGAAATCAGGATTGTGATACTCGACCGGGACTGCCTCTTCAATGGGGTCAAACTCGACCTCTGAAACAAAGACTTTGCCGCCGGTTGCCGACTGCAGATCTGACGTGAGTGCCGCTACCATGTCGGCAGGAACCCACCCTTCTGCTACAAACGTTTCTTCTGTGGTGGCGAACCGAAGCGGTGCTTCCGCACGCTCCACTTCTGCCGTGAGAAGTTCGTCGCACGCCACCAGAAACGTTGCGTTTTTCTCTTTCTGGGCGGAAATACGCCCGGAAACCACCTTGAGGTCCCCCTCAAGACGGGTAATCTCATGAGTATACCATACCGTTCGTTCTCCGGCAGTTCCATTCTCATCCGGAACCGGAATTGGTTGGAAACCTGCTTCAAAGAGGTCCTTCTCAGCCTCTTCAGCATTTTCACGGGGAACAACGGCAATCAGAAGATTGCTCTTTTCATATGCAGTGATAAACATCTCATTCGGAACGCTGAGACTGACATGTGCAGGAACAAGCCCTGCAAGAACTACAAAATTCTCAAACCCTTTCAGATCGGCAAGATTTGCCGGGAATAACGTATAGGGTTTCAGTTCTGTAATCCGTGTCTCGTAATCACGAATGGTGTTCTCAAGCGTAATCTTTTCATCAGCGAATCCTGCCGCTTCATCTTCAATAGCCTGCAGCTCACGCTCAATGCGCTGCCTGACCTCAGATGTCGGCATCTTCCTTTCGTCTGTATCCATGCCTTTGGAAGAGACACCATAGGTGTTCTCAATCGACCGGATACGGACAAGATCTGATGATGATTCACTCGCACCAGGGAGAGGCATGCCTATTTTACATCCCTCAAGACCCTGTGCATCTGACTCCACAAAATCCTCAATATGGAAGAGATTGTGACGGTACAACTCACGTACGACAGCTTCAAGCTGATCCTTCGATGCTGCAATAAGCAGCTTACTCATTGTCTGGGGTTCAAACATTGAGCTTCACCTTGAATTGGTTCACAAGCTGGTCAACCGCTACTTCAAGGTTCTTTTTCGAATCTGCACGCACCGATGCAGCCTGCTTTTCACCATCTGCGATGATAACAGCGCTTTTTTTCTTAGCTTCGGCGTGTGCGTCAGAAATCCGCTTGGCTTTGTACTCTTCAGCACCTTCAGTCTCTTTGGCAATCTGATTTTCGGCTTCGGTGCGCGCATCAACCAACATTTTGGTTTTCTGCTCACGTGCAGCCTGAATCAGGGATCTGCTTTCTTCTTCTGTCTTTTTGATGCTCTGTAAGACCTCAGTCTTCATCCATCCCTCCTCTCACGGCAATGCAATAACTCATGAAAAGGAAATGTATTAATGGTTGTTATTTTAGGCGAATAACAGAGTCTGGATACTATCTCAAAGAAGCAATTAAAGGATGTCCGTTGATAAAATAAAAGGGATTTACGGGAATATATCCACACAAACCCTGAGTGTGGGATACCAGGGGGAGAATACTCCGATTCTATCCCAAATCAGAGACAGCAATCCACCTCAGATGTGATACCAGATATTTACCCCGGCCGTCACCGGCTTATTTTCCTCGTTCAGGATGGCAATGGCAAGATCATCATCACCTTCCCGGGTGTAAATGCCGGACGTCACATCACAATACCGGACTACCGGATAATAATCCCCGGCATTGGTCATCATCTTGGTTTTGAAGTTCACCAGCTCATCAGGTGTTAAAAATAACAGCGTGACAGGACCGGATGCATCCACCTCAACACGCAGTGCCTGAAAATAATCCCCGTTTTTACTCGGTTTAAACGACTGATACCCCCCCAGTCTCCCGATTGAAACACTTCCTTCACGCCAGACGGACCATTCCTCGACATCCTCTGCGATGACAGGCGTCAGTGTCGGCTCAGCAGGCAAAACTACCAAAGACATCTCTGTCGCCTCGCCATAATCCGTACAGCCACAGATCACACAGAAGGCGCACAGAACAGCTACGACAGAGATTGCAGCAACGTTCACATTCATCAGTTCACCTCTTCTGTCAACTGGGTTGATGTCAGGGAGGGTTAATCGTTCACCTGAATGCAATTCCCCGGAACAGACCTTCAGGCATCCGGCCCGTCAGAAAAAGAAAGAGCCTCTGGTCACTCCACCGGCAGAGATCCGGGAGGGAAGATGCCATACGTCATACGGCTTGGATCAAACCCTGAGAGGCGGACAGAATCCCCCTCTGCTGTCATTCCCAGACCGGAGAGTGCCCCCGATGAACAGATGACATTCTGTTCCGGATGAGTACCACGCTCTATATCCGTCCGTGGCATGATGGAAGAGGCAACTGAGAGCACCATCCGCAAACGGGCTGATCCCGGATGCCCTTTGGGGAGCACCACCAGAGGCTGTCGGTAGGTACGCACCAGTTCACAGAGCATACGGGCCTGTTCCGGGTCACCACCCTCCGGTGCCGACACAACGATCAGATCCCCGCGGTGCACACCCTGGAATACCTCCGCATCTGTTGTCTCAATAGGAAGCGCAAACGTCTCCGGTGACCGGGCGACCAGAAAAAAAGAAGCACCTCCCCGGATGAGAAGATACCCGGAGGAGAGGAGGACCTTCATACCTCAGTCACATTCTCAGACTGGCACGATGGGCATACCGGGTGGCGGCCGATTGCCTCAAATAGTGCTCCGCAGTCATTACATCGATATTTTTTCCCTTTCAGCCCTTCGTCGAATTCTACGTCAATAGGGCCACCTGTTGAACACATCTGGTATCACCAGTTCCTCTTACGGCACCACCGGATATAATCCTGATGATCCCCTGTTCAGCTCTATTTTTTTCAGGTAAGAACCATCACCGGGTCAGTCTTGGACGGGGCAACACCGGCAAACCGGAAGGTACCCCCGCCGGGCAGGATGACCGTGAGCACAAATTCACCTTTTACCGGGATTTCCTCTCCATCCGGCAGGGAAGCTTCAATCGTGAACCGCTCATTGTCTTCCAGAAAGAGATCACCATCCGCTGCCGCAGGCATCCGACGGATAATGCCCCAGGTGCCTGCTGCAGGCGATGCAGTCACGAGCGGGTCCGCTGCAGATAACATGGATATGGTATCCGGTGTTGCAACCGTCACCTGCACCGCAGAGAAATCAATCAGATCACTTCCCGCAGGAATCGCAAATGTCACCCGGAACGCACCGAGGCTCTCCCCCCGTTCCACACCGTGAATGCTGCCCACCGTCACCACTGTTGTTCCCGCCTGATTGACACCTTTCGCTGCCACCGACTGGGTCTTATCTGCCGAAAAATACCCAAGGTCCAGAATGACCATGGAAAGAACCGACGCGGCCACAATGGCGGTAATAAGAATGATGGCCGCCTCTATCCCCACCATCCCGTCTTCATCCATCCTGTTCCACCGTATCATTATATGTTTGTCCCACCTCAGAATGCCAGATTGAATATAATCAGTGCGATGACAAGCATAATCACCGCATGCTTCACCCCTGCCTTCACCGAGCCCTCACCCATCTGTCCTGCAATCAGCCCTGAGAAAAAGGCACTGATAAGACATGCATGAAAAAGCAGACGAGATATTACAGTAAGTGAACCTCCCTCTGCAATAGACATGAGGGATGAAGGCACATTATCAAGACTTCCCCCTGTTGCCATATCCCGCAGAATGGACAGGAAGTTCCAGTCCAAAACGACCACGACAAAGACAAAGACCGCGTAGGCGAGGTAGATGACGATGATATAGATGATCATATCGCCAAGACGCTCTCTTTTCAGAGTCTCAGACATCCGGGCATCGTTTGCGGCAATCGCGAGAATCTCTGCAATATCTCCGGTCATTTCACTTGCCTTGGTAATCAGCGTCACATCACGGGCGATGGCCGCTGTCTGCACCCGGTGTTCAAACCGGACAAGAGCATCGGAAAAGAGACCACCCCAGTCAAGATCACGTTTTATTCGGTGGATTTCATAAGATATAAGCCCCAGATTGGTCTTTTCAAGGACGGAAATGGCCCGTGCCGGTGTCAGCCCGACACGGTTTATGCCGGAGAGGCGGGAAAGGAATTCCGGAACACTTTCTTCAATACCGCGGACCTTCCGCCTCCAGATTTCAAAGAGTGCAGCGTAGGGCACAAGGACAATGAGAAGAGCGATTATCAGGTGGTCGTCAACCACATTCAGATAGAGTTCAAAGTCCTGATACTGTGGCACCACGGTATAGATAAACACAAGATAGCAAAGCATCACGGGAACGGAGATAAGAAATGTCCGTTTCGCATCGATCATAAACCAGTCGAGGGGATGACGGATAAATTCCCGAAGATTCCTCCACCGGTCACTGCGATGAAGAAGGGAAAAGAGACTTTCATCACCCTCCTGTTTAATCACATGCACATCCCGGAACTCACGGAGCACAACCTTTCTGGTCACCCGCCGGACATCATCTGTGTGCAGGGAGATCATATCCACAAAGATAATGAAAATGAGCGAGCCGATGGGAATCAGCCCGTAAATGACCGCTGCCATCTGGACAATGGATGTCGTCCCCATAAGACCCACCACTACCATGATGATGATGAGAAAAAGCGGCCCTGCCACAAAGAGGGTCACATAGGACTCTCCTACGAGCTGGAGGGTGGAAAGAAACTGCTGCTGCTGGAACCGGGCATCGTCCTGATACACCCGTACCCGGGACCCGAGGAAACTCGCCACATTCCCGCCGGACTCAATTATTGAGACAAAATCCTCGAGAAAGTCCTTCAGTTTTTCAGACGGCGTCGTAAGGGAGAGATTCCGGATAGCACTGACGACATCAACGCCAAAATACTCCGTGTCCCGCACCACCTGCCGGCACTCATATGCCACCTCGCCATAGATATCAGCATTTTCGGAGAGGGATTTGAATATCGGAAGAATTTCTGCCCCGCCCCGGCGCATCGCATACATATAGCTGACCGCATTGTGCAGAGTCAGATTTATCCGGACGGAGCGGTTGTCCTTCATCATCCCGGGATACCGGAGCAGCAGCTGATAGATACAGAGTGTCGCTATGATAAAGAAGAGGACGGCAACAAGACTCCGCTGCAGCATCTCCGGCAACGTGGGCTGGGCAATATTGATCTCAGGTATCACCGTGCCAAATATATTGAAAAGGCTGGTATGCACCTCGGGGAAGAAGAGCATCATCGCAATCAGGTAGCCCATTATACCAATGATTGCTCCAAAGACGACAGAGACAAGCACACAGTAGGTAAGATACTGCGCAATTGTCATCCCTGTTCGTGCGGAGAGAAGATTCTGGCGCACGGACTGATACTTTTCCGGACGCCGCCCGATGGCCCATTGTGCATACCTGTCGATGATCATATCAATGCCTGGCTCAGGTCATCTATCGAATCCATCACAGCGTCTGCATCGATCTCATAGGCCCGGAGAAGGCGTGAAACCATAATATAGTCTGTGATATCCTGATCTTTCATCCCATTCAGAACTGCGATGCGGCGGTTCACCTCACGAGTGAGAGCCTCACGCGTCCACCCCCGTTGCTCCATGATTGCCGAATAGACAACCGACCGTCCGCTGTAGGTGAACACATCCGTCACCGGGTTATACTCAAATACTGTGTTCACCCGGAGATTTCCGGTGCCCGGGTCAATGCCCGCAATCTCTACGATTTCAGTTGCCCGACGGACCCGTTCCCGCCCGATATAGGTGAGAGCCTGAATGCTCACAATATCCAGTGCCTGCACCATATTCCGCGGCACATTCAGAGGCTGGTTTTCCAGCCGGTGAATAGCAGCATCCACATTATTCGCATGCATCGTCGAGAAGGTGGTATGCCCCGTGTTCATTGCCTGGAAGAGCGTCTGCGCTTCATTGCCCCGGACCTCACCCACAATGATATATTCCGGCCGCTGGCGCATCGCCGCCTTCAGGAGGTCAAACATATCAATTTTGGATGAGGATGAGTCGGCAATCGCATCCCGGGTGACCGATGCAATCCAGTTATCGTGGAAGAGAGTTATCTCACGGGTATCTTCAATGGAGACGACCTTTGAGAGGGAGGGGAGGAAAAGAGCGACTGCATTCAGGGAAGAGGTCTTCCCGGATGCTGTCCCGCCCACAAAGAGGAGATTCTTGTTATTCTCAATCCCCATCCAGAAATAGGCCAGTGCCTCTGCAGGGAAGGTGCCCCGCATTAAGAGCTCGACCGGGGAGAAGGGTTCTTCACGGAATTTCCGTATCGTAAACGATGTCCCGCGGGTCGTCACTTCACTGCCATAGGTGAGCTGAAGACGGGAGCCGTCCGGAAGGGTGGCATCCAGAACCGGGTTTGAGATGGAGACATGTTTTCCCGACCGCTGGGAGAGACGGATAGCAAGCGAGTTCAGGGATTCTTCATCAAACGAGACATTGGTCTTCACATTACGGTAGGTGCGATGGTAGAGAAATATTGGGATCCCAATACCGTCACAGGAGATATCCTCAAGGTTCGGGTCCATCATCAGCGGCTCGAGGCGGGCCCAGCCGAGGAAATTACGGTTCATGTAGTACATGACCCGGTAATAGGATGGGAGAGAGAGGACAACACCGTAGTCGTCCAAAAGACCGATGGTCTTTGTGCGGAGCACAACCTCCCGGTCCTGTGTCACCTCATCATCCGTGAGAATCAGCACATCCCTAAGGTCGGCATGCAGGCGTTCGACGATTTCATACTCAAACTCGCTCAACTCCGGTTCATTGAGATGGTATTCATGCTGTCGGGTCACCCCGTTTAGTATGATCATCACCTCAGAACAGCCGGGAACAACCCAGTACTGCTCCGCAAGTGTGTAGCCATCCGGGACATCGGCATGGACAAGCGACCCGTGAATTGCCATATCGTAGGGGTCGGCGGTTTTATCCTTACGGTGCAGGAGGCTCGCCAGAATACCGGTGCGATTTTTTGCCTTCTTTGTTTTCTTCGCCTTTTTCTTTGGTTCGGCCGCCTCATTCAAAGATGGTTTTGCATCCGCTGCACCTGCCGCCAGCACCGTTGTTTCCGTGTTTTCCACCGATGCACCCCCCTCAGGAGCGTCAGGGATCTCCGGAATATCGGGTATTTCAGAAACCGCATAAGATTCAGATTCAGCCCCCGGTCCAGGATATTCCTGCATCACGGGTGCATCGTCCCCGTCCATTTTCTCGGACGGCTTCCCCTCAGGGAAAGACAGATCCTCAGGAAGTTCGGATTCATAGAAACTCACCCGCTCTGCAGGTTCCGGCCCGGAGGATTTCTCCCCTTCGATGGTTTCAGACAGTCCCGTATTTCCACCGGGAACACGGCTATCCAGGGTCAGAGGACGCACATCCTCCACGGACTCTGGTGTGACAGGTGCATTTTCCCCTTCTGCATCCTCTTCCAGTATTGTATTCTCTCCAGCCATATCTCCTCAATCCCCCAGCCAATCGCGGCGGAAACCGGGACAGGTGTTCATATCAAAACAATTGACTTCGCGTGTTATAAAAATGTCCCACCATGAGCATAACGAGCATTTAACAAAAAATATTAAACCATTTGCCGATAGAGCAAATGTATGCAGGATTCTCGAATGAAGCACATGCCAACAGGAATTCCTTCCTTTGATCCGGTTCTGAACGGAGGAGGTCCCCTGGGTTCGGTGATCCTTCTTTCCGGTGGGCCAGGTGGTGGTAACGTGGAGTTTGCATATAGTTCAGTTCTCTCCCACGCCCGGAGACAGAAAAACGACCAGAATACAATTCCGGACAATATCTGTAACCCGGAGGAAATCGTCTATTTTACCTTCACAAAACTCGAATCTGCAATCCGCCGCGAGATAGAACTCTCCTTCCATGCTGATGCCGAAATATTTGACGGAACAGTGCGGTTTATCGACCTCTCAAAAATATACTTTGATGCCTCAGTGGTCCCCCGGGACTGGTACAGCAACGTCGATATCGTAGAGAACATCCGGAACAGACGCCAGGAACCGGAGAGCCTGATAGGCGAAATCACCAAACAGTTGGGAACAATTGCTGAAGGCAGCCTGATTATCTTTGATTCTCTCACCGACATCGCCACCGGGGCCGTCAGTGAGAGCGAATGGCGCCAGTTCATCGGTTTTCTCCGGGGACTCCAGCGTATCTCCAAGCACTGGAAGACAACATATTACCTCCTCATCTCGGATGCCATCCTTGAAAAACGGAGGATGGCAGAGATCAAAGACTGCTGCGATGCGGTGATTACCTTTGAATGGGAGGATACCGGCGGCAGGCGTCGGCAGCGGGTAATGTTTATTGAGAAGTTCCGCATTGTTATGCCATCGCTTGAAGAACAGGACTTTGTGAAGTTTGCCGTCAGGATCACCTCAGACGGGGGGTTTGAAGTAAGCAACATCAGAATGGTGGTATAGGAAAAATGGAACGTATACAGTTTGGCATCAGTGGCCTGGATGAGATGTTTGGCGGGGGACTCATAAAAAACAGCATCTGTTCACTGATTGGAACGTACGGAACCGGCAAGACGACATTCGCCCTCCAGTTCATCTATGAAGGTCTGCGCAAGGGTGAGAAGGTGATTTACTTCAGTCTGGAAGAACGTGAAGACCGCATCTATGACGTGATGGCAGACCGGCGGTTTCGGATTGACAAGTACCGGAATGAATCACTCTTTGTGATAAAACTCGACCCCACCGACTTCAATCTCTCGATTAATTCCATTAAAAATGACCTGCCGGACCTGATCTCAAAGATTGGGGCCACCCGGATAGTCATTGACCCCATATCACTCTTTGAAGGAATTTTTGATGACCCGTCCGAGCGGCGAAAAGAGATGTTTTATTTCACTGAACTCCTCCGTGACCTGGATGCCAATTTCCTTCTGACCAGTGAAAACAGCAGCACTGATACCTACGCAAGCAAATACGGCCTCATTGAATACCTTTCAGACACTGTCGTAGTCCTCCAGTATATCCGGCCAAAAGACCTCAGCGAGGTGCATACGTCAATTGAGGTGGTTAAGATGCGGCGGAGCAACCACTCCCGCGAAATAAAACCGTATGAAATTCTTCAGGACCGGATAAACGTCTACAACGAAGCCAGTGTCTTTTAGAAAAAAGGAATCTCTCATTTAACAGAAAGGGTTCTTCCGGGGTTTTCCCGGAAAATTTTTCTCATCTCTTCTATTTTCTTATACCGTTATTCCCACGACATTGAGCAGCAGAAGGACGACAAATCCCGGTATTCCCCCCAGTGCACAGATGAGAATGGATGCAATGGAGAGGGGGATGTCCCCCATTCCAAATATATTGAAGAAATTGAAGGCCAGCAGCATGATGATACCCACCACTGAGTTGATTATAAGTTTGGTGACGTTCTTCAGGAAGAACCAGAGCGCCACTGCTATCACAATAGCAATGACCAGTGTGAGGACAGTTTCGATCATTCCTGTGTACCAATGATATGAAGGTTCTTGAACCTTACTTCGGGCAGGGTCATACTCCCGATTTCCCGTCGTTCTTCACCGGCACCGGCGATATCTGTAAGCATATCAAAGAGGTTTCCGGAGAGCATGGCAGAGCGAATCGGTGCACCGAATTCTCCTCCCTCAATACAGGCGGCATTGGAGAGTTCAACCGAGAAGTCCCCGGTGATGGTGTTTGCCGTGTGAGCGCCGATAAGGCCGTTTGCGAGAACCGCCTTTTCCTCACGCACTTCATCGCGGCGGGCATCGAGTTTCAGGCAGTGCACACCAATTGCGGGGGCACCACCGGCACCACTCCTGACCGCACTGCCGGTAGTTGTCTCCCCATAGCGGTATGCCGTCCGGAGGTCGTAGGCAAAGGACTGCACCGTACCATCCCGGATGAAATCAAGTCTCCGCGTGGCAACCCCGTCTGCGTCCCAGCGGGTTGCCCCTGAACCATCATACGGGTCGTCATACAGGACAAGGGAAGGGTCCATGCAGGGAACACCCTTTTTGTCGGCTAAAAATGACCGGCCGGCGTGAACCGTTCTGCCTGAGAGAGCGGGCATAAGAATTCCCCCTACAAGCTGGGAAAGCGCCATCGGTGTAAGGACAACATCAGACGCACATGATTCGATACCACCGGCACCGGCCCAGTAGTCCGCCTGAAAGAGTGCCTCTTTTGCCACCTTGTCGGTGTCAAGATCGTTGAGGTGACTCACGTGGTCAAACTCATAACCGGTCGAGGTCCCGTTTATCATTTCAAGTGAAGCGGAAGCGGATGTTGCATCGTGGGTGTACAATACACCATTCGTGTTTGCAATCAGAGATGAGCCCCTTCCAAGGGAGACACCACCCCCCGCGATCTCTGCTTCGCCGTTCTCTGCTGCTGTGCACAGAGATGTTATGAGATCAGATGCCGTGTCGGCGTCCGGTATAAGAGACGGGTCATACACATCTATGTCACGGGAGAATGTGACCGGTTCCGGCAGACCGCCCCATGCCTGCGGGTCGGATATCCGTCCGGAAGCGATGGCAGCAGTAAGACAGTCCTCCCAGCGGGCAGGGGACATTGTCATTGAGGCACCGATATGCCCGTCTGTGATTGTCCGGATGGCCATTGCCCAGGTGACTGTCTTCTCTGCCTCTCCCACCTGACGACGGCGCAGTTCAAGCGAGACATGGTCTGAGACACCGAGGTATACCTCAGCCTCGTCTGCCTCATGCCGGGCCTTTGCCAGAACGGTCTCCACGAGATCTGTATAGTCCGTTACATTATGCATGGCGACCACCTACCACTGCGTTTCTCAGAAGAATATGCGGTGCTCCGTCGGTGACGGGCACACTCTGCCCACCCTTTCCACAGTATCCCGGTGTCATCTTCCGGTCAGTCCCACAGAGAGCAATATTGTGCATCGTTGAGAGAATGTCTCCTGATAGTGACACATCCCGCACCATGCCAAGCTTTTCACCATTTTGAATCAGGTATCCATATTCGGCATTGAACTGAAAGACGCCCCTGCCCGGATCCACCTGTCCGCCACGGGAGCCCTTGAGAAGAATTCCGTTTTTACAGCCTTCCAGAATTTCGTCCATTGTGGAGTCCCCGTTTTCAATGAATGTATTTGACATCCGGACGATAGGGGAAGAACTCCCCTCTGCACGGGCGTGGCCCGCAACACCATCGCCCACCGCAGCAAGTGTTTCACGGCTGTGTAGGTAGTTTTTCAACACCCCGTCCCGGATAATCTCGGTACGCGTTACGGCACTGCCCTCGGCATCAACCGGCATAAACCCGAATTCAGGAAGGGTGGGATCATCGACGATGGTCACAACGTTGTTTGCAATCTGCTGTCCTATCATGCCTTTTATCACAGATACTCCCTCTTTCACAAGGTCCCCCTCACTTGCATGACCGATTGCCTCATGGGCAAAGACTCCTGCGAGTTCCTGGTCAAGGATGGCATTCATGGTGCCGCCCCGTGCCGGTGCCGCGTCCAGAAGCAGGAGAGCACGTTCGGCGGCTTCCCTGCCTTTCTCCTCTTTGTGGCGCATGTTCAGCCCGGTAATGGCATGCTCACTCTCCCGTGCCATCTGCATCTCACCACCTCTGCCTGCAACCGCAAGAATGGAGTAGCCTGACCGAAGGGATTCATACCGGTATTCATTCCCGGAGGAGTTCATGAACCACACCGTTCCCTCAGACTCGATATACCGGGCACGGGTGTTCACAATTCCCGGTATCCGGGCGGCAGACTCAATGGAGGACAGAATTTCAGTCTTCTCCTCTAAAGATACTTCACGCGGATCCTCTTTTATTGCGGGAACCGGTAGAACACCGGTCTTTACATCAGCGAGTTCCACCCGTTCTCCCGTCACTTTCGAGAGAGAAAGGGCTTCTGCTACCGCCTGCATCAGGCCACTCTGTCCGGCTTCAGAGAAGTTGTCTATCGCAACCATGCCCCACCCGGTGGCACCGAGTGCACGGACAATAGCCGTATCGGCAAATGACTGTCCCGCGGCCTCAATGGTCCCGTTTTCTATATCAATATGGGTGGACGTCCCTGCCAGATGGCGGACATCATAATATCGTGGTTCTTCTGTTGCCATTGAATAAAACCTGCTGGAGCATGTACGCACCTGCATTTAAAAAAAGATATGGGAAATGGTTCGGAAAAATGAGACTGTGTGTAAATATTCGGGAAGGGGAAAATACGCAAAAAATGGGGATCACCTGCAGTGATTACACACTGACAGGTTTGGGAGCGGGCTTGTCAGCAAAAGCCTTCGCCCGGCGGGATGACATCTCTTTTATCTTCGCGATGAAGTCTTCCTTGCGCTCAAATACCAGAGCGTGCTCAAGGACTTCTTCAATGGTTGTGACAGGAACAATTTCAACCATCTTCGCATACCGCTCTTCAATGACGACGTCATCAAGGTTTGACTGCGGGATGATGACCTTCTTGATACCGGCCTTTGCTGCTGCCTCAATCTTGTAGGTCACCCCACCTATCGGAAGCACATTGCCGCGGACGGAAAGCGATCCCGTCATGGCAACGTCCTGGCGGACGGGAATGTTCTCGATTGCACTGATGATAGCGGTTGCAACCGTCACCGAGGCAGAGTCACCCTCCACACCATTGTAGGTGCCAAGGAACTGAACATGGACATCCATGTTCCGTATGTCTTTGCCGGTGAAATTCTTGATGATGGCACTGACGTTCTTGATGGATTCCTGTGCAATCTCCTTTAAGAGACCGGTTGCAATCACCTGGCCGGTGGCACCCTGGGTAGGAGTCACTTCAGCCATAATCGGGAGCACCGACCCGGAGTCACTGCCCATCACCGCAAGACCGTTCACGCGGCCCACGAGCGCACCCTCGACCACCGTGAGATCATATTCAAGGGACCGGCGGATGTACTCGTCAGAGACCTGATCCTCGATGGACCGGGCCATGCTCTTTGCGTCCAGCACATGTTTTGCGGTGGCAATCTCCGCTCCTTCCTGCCGGGCCAGATCGCCCGCCACACGGATGAGACCACCCATGTCACGCAGTTTGAGGGTAAGATGACCCTTCCGGTTGGACCGGCGACGTGCCTCAAGCAGGAGCTCTTCAATAGCCTCGTGGTCAAAGTGCGGAATTTTACCGTCGTTTTTGACTTCCTGGGCGATGAAACGGATGAACTTGTCGCGGTTCTCCGGCGTATCAAGCATCGTCTCCTGCATATAGACCTCATATCCGTAGCCACGGATACGGGACCGGAGTGCCGGATGCATCCCCTGCACACCGTCCATATTACCCGCTGCAACCATCACAAACCGACATGGAACCGGCTCTGTGCGGACCATTGCCCCACTAGAGCGTTCACTCTGCCCGGTGATGGGGAACTCCCCTTCCTGCAGTGCGGTCAGAAGACTCTGCTGGGAGTGGGGAGTGAGGGTGTTAATTTCATCGATAAAGAGCACACCCTTGTGCGCCTTGTGAATGCCACCGGCTTCAACACGGTCGTGGGCCGGTGTCTCCAGCCCGCCGGACTGGAACGGGTCGTGGCGGACGTCACCTAAGAGGGCACCTGCATGGGAACCGGTGCCGTCGATGAAGGGTGCGATGGAGTCAGGCTTGGTGGAGACAAGGAGTTTGGGGACCATTGCCTCCTCTTTTGGCCGTGAATACTGCATCGCCATGAATATGAATGCTGCTGCAATGATACCAAACAGAAGCTGCCCGGAGATCAGAGCATAGCCCATGATACCGAATATCAGAAGCAGAATAAGCGTGCTTCTGGTCTTGGTGCGCTTCATGGCCTCCTGCTTGTGGGCACCCACGATCTCCTTCCCTTTGCCGGACGGAACCGTCCGGACCACAGGTTCATTGGGATCTTCTGAATTTGGGTAGATGAGGATGTCCTGCATCTCTTCTTTTGGGAGAAGTTCTGCCATCGCCTTTGCGAGCATCGATTTACCGGTTCCCGGTATTCCAATCATCAGGACATGACGGCGCTGGATGGCTGCCTTGCGCATCACCTCAACCGCGTGTTCCTGTCCAATCACCTGATCAATCAGGGATTCAGGGACAGATATCTCACCCGAATTTGCCACTTCAGAGAGTGGCACGGGATTCTCTTCCAGGGAATCACTCCCCGCGCTTTCAGTTTTTTCTGCATCGGTGTCCAGCCCCTCCGGTGAATCGGGGGCGGCCGTTGGAACCGTGTCCGGTGCAATGACGGGGTCCTCTGGTATCGTATCTTGAGAAATGTTTGAATCAGTCATATCGTATCCGGACCTCACTTTCGACCGGTAGTGCTTTAGTAATCTATTTTGATACTTTAAGTACTTTCTAATACGGGTAATCCAGATGAAGGTCGCATGTACAGAAAAATCCCAGATTCTGGGCTCAAAAGTTGCAAAAACACTTGGTTTGCCACTTGTTTATTCACAGTTCAAAGCTTTTCCGGACGGAGAATTATACCTCAAAACAGGGGCTCTGGACGGAGAAACGCTGCTTGTATCAAGCACCGCTGACAATCAGTCTTTGGTCCAGCTTTTGCTGATGATCGATGCCTGTGACAGAAGTGAGATCACCCTTGTCCTTCCTTATATGGGATATGCACGGCAGGACAAGCGATTCAATGACGGAGAACCGATAAGCAGCCGGGCAGTTGCACGGGCACTCTCCGCGGGTGTTTCCCGGGTCATTACGATTAATATCCACGAACCCTCGGTACTCTCCCACTTCCGGGCACCGGCTATAGATATCACTCTCGCACCGGAGATGGCACGGTGGGTTGCATCCCTTGGATGTGACGAACCCATCATCCTTGCACCGGACAAAGGGGCAGTGATATTCGCATCAGAAATAGCAAAACACGGCGGATGGGAATACGACCATCTCTCAAAGACCCGCCTCTCGGGTGAGGAGGTCAGGATTGCACCGTCGTCTGTTGACGCAAAGGGACGTGACATCGTCATCACCGATGACATCATCTCAACGGGAGGAACCCTTGCCACCGCAGCAGGAATGCTGAAAGACGGCGGGGCACGGTCCGTCCATGCTGCCTGTGTGCACGGGGTCTTTGCCTCCGGCGGGTTTGCCCGCCTCGCAGCAGCAGGTCTTGCATCGATTGCTGCCTCTGACACCATTGAATCCGCAGCATCATCCTACACAGCAGCAGGGATGATTGCTGAAGCAATGCGGGAATAATGGACGAAAAAGGAGACGAAGAGAACAAACGGGTGGTGCTCGATGCATCCGTTTTTTTTGCAGAAGTACCGGTAGATGGGGATATCTATACCACCCCGGATGTTCTGGACGAGATAAAGACCCAGACGGCCCGGATGCGTCTCGCATTGCTTGAAGAACAGGGTCTCCGTGTCCATGCACCTGGCCCTGAGGCGCTGGCAGAGGTATCTGAGGCCGCCCGGAAAACCGGGGACCTTACCGTCCTCTCAGAGACAGACACCGGCATTCTCGCCCTCGCCGTTGAACTCAACGCAGCAGTCATGACCGACGACTTTGCAGTGCAGAACACAGCACAGCGTCTGAAAATCCCGGTTATTCCTATTCTGCAGCGGCGGGCGAAAAAACGAACATGGAAATACCGCTGCACCGGATGCGGACGTTTCTGGTCCGCCCCGGGCGAATGCCAGATATGTGGTGCAGAGATCCGTCGTGCAAAGTCCGGAAAAAAGTATTAGACACATCTCGCCGAACATATACTCACGATGTCTTCTCTTGACGAACTTATTGAAAAGGCAAAACTGCTCCTTGCCGAGGGTCACAGCCCCAGCCAGATTGCAGATGAACTCTCTCTCTCAATGGAGACGGTGACCTGGCTTTTAACCCAACAAAAGGATACCGAGGCACCGAAGGATATCCATATCAACTGGACAACTGTCGGCGGAAATGCGGATATGCTCCGTGACGCGGCGCTGCTCCTTCTCAAGCGGTATTACTATGGTGAAGCAGACGCACGGGACTGCGAACTTACCGAGGTACCGGCACCGGAACTGGTTGTGGGAGTCGCCCACTCAGGTATTCCCCTTGCCACAATCATTGCCGCAGAAGAAGGTGCACAGTTTACCATGTACCACCCCAAAAAGCACGCTCAGGGCACCGACCCCATTGGGTCCATCTCCGGCAACTTCGCACAGGTGCAGGGCAGACACTGCCTCGTCATAGATGATGTCATCACCTCCGGCAACACGATGAAAGATATCATCAGCCACCTCAGAAACCACGGGGCAGTGCCGGAAGCAGTCTGTGTTCTCTTCAATAAGAAGAATATTAAAGAGATAGACGGCGTCCCGGTATTCAGCCTGTTCCAGGTCTCACGAATCGACTGAACCGCAGAGAAAATCGAAACCCAGAGAAGTGCCACATGGCACACCATCTTTTTTGTGTTTCTTTTGGAGAAAAATTGTCCCTCACACCACGCCATGCAGGACCTTATCTCGCTTCATACGGCGCTGCAGGGCCTGCAACCCTGTCAGCGGCAGGCAGAGGGCCGGAAGATCGCCGAATAATTTCCGCAGCAAACGGCCTTCCGTCAAGAAAAATGCCAGTCTCATTGTTGATGAGGGCACGCTGATACTCTTCTGACTCCTGGTAATACGCAAAGGCACGGTGCACTTGGTTCATCAGGTAGAGCTCCGGCAGTTTTTTCACCGCCCCTCCAATCGTCAGATCACGGCATACCGGGCAGTCACAGAAACGAGAGAGCCTTTGCCCCTCCCCATAGCGTTCCTCCAGTTTTCCAAAGGAAAACGTACTATAATCACAAGGGGCAAAGTAGTGGATTCTTTTGGCGAATTCAACCTCTTTCGGCCCATCCATCCGGGAGATGATGCCTGTGAAATAGTCCCTGACGGTATTGCTCAGAGCAATGGTATTGACGGTATCCACCCCGAACCAGTTGATGAGCATCCCCAGGGTCCCCTTGTTTTGCACCTCACGATACTGGAGAGGGACAGAGAATGCATGCACCCAGACATCCTGCTTTTTTAGCATCTTTTTAACCTGATAGAGAAGGGGTTTGTCGAACCGGCGGCAGTCAATGCCAATACCCCCCAGCTGTGGCAGATAGTGCTCAAGCATCAGAAGATCTTCAGGTGTCCGGGCAATACCCATCAGAGGTACCTCACTCCAGGTATTCTGCTGCCACTCCAGAGCAGCCAACACTGATTGTTCATACGTCTGCGTATCACTGAACACATGGGGAATCTCAATTACACCCACACCCGCCCGGTACTGGAGACGAAGCAGGTCAACAAATGTTTCCTTATTCAGCCCGGCAACGTCAGTAAAGAAGTTGAAATGAAGCATTTTTGCCGGCGACTGCATCCGGTTTATCTTTTCACAGGCAGCTTCCTCCATTGCCTCTTTTTCATCCGGGTGCAGACGGATGCGCTCGACATCAGAACGCTGCATCCAGAGATCATATTCACCAATACAGGTGTTGTGGCATCGTGAATCACCCGAAAAACCCACCATCTCATGACAGACATCGTCTGACGCCACATACGCAGGAGTCATAACGTGATTACCCCCAATGTCCAGCACCCCCTGCCGACCATTGGCGTCATCCACTTCAACAACAAACGATGACATCAAACCAAACATATATTAACATAATACTTAAATTATCCCTATTTATTGGCAAAAAAAGGATAGATATTAATATAACATACATAAAATACGTTTTTCGAGAAACGGACCAGTAAAAGAGTGAGAGAAGAACTACATTCGTCTCAGGCAACTCCGGACAGGTGCAGATCGGGAGCGATTCTTCTTCACAAATTCAACCATTCCTGTTTCCCGTTACGGGAAAGGGTGCCGGGAAGTACTGCATGACCCGATCACTCATAGTAAAGGAACTAACGGTATCCACCCCAAACCAGTTGATGAACTTCCTAAGGTTTCCCGGATTCATTATTTCTGAATACCTGAGGGGAGCAGAGAATGCATGCACCCAGACATTCTGCTGTTTTAGTCTTTTCCGAACCTGATAGAGAAGCTGTTTGTCGAACCGGCGGCAGTCAATCCCAATGCCACCCAACTGTGGCAGGTACTGTTCCAGCATCAGAAGATCAGAGGCAGTTCTGGCAATACCCATGAGTGGTGTTTCACAACCGGCATTTTGGTGCCACTTCAGAGCACACTGCACAGCCCGCTCATACGCCGGTGTATCACAGAACACACGGGGAATCTCAATCACACTGGCATTTGCCCGGCACTGGAGAGAGAGAAGGTCAATCAGGCTCTCCTTCTGTAAAACCTGTACATCGGAGAAAACGTTGAAATGCAGCAGTCTGGCAGGAGACTGCATCCCGTCCATCCGTCCACAGGCGGCAGCCTCCATCATCTCTTTTTCTTCCGGATGCAGGCGGAAACGCTCAATATCTGATCGCTGAAACCAGAGATCACATTCACAAGCGCCGCTGCTACGGAATCGGGCATCATCCGGTATTTCCCCAACCATATGACATGCCTCGTCTGAAGGTACATATGCTGGCGTCATGATGTGAATTCCTCCAAAGTCCAGCATCCCCCGCCGGCCGTTAGCATCATTCACTTCAACAACAAATTGGGACATATACAGAATATTTATTCACCAATGTCAAATAATTTTCCAAAACAATTCCAATAAATAAATCTAAAATGATTGACATATATTGAGGACTGTTCCGGAGAAAAAAAGGAACATACCAAGAAAATATGCGAAAGGCTCCAAATCCAACACCTTCGCAGAGGCGCCGGGCAGGCACACTACAAAATAGAAAAGAAGACGCATCCTGTCCATACCACTCACAGACAGAGCAACCCCCATATTTCTTTCATTCTGGATACAGAAGACAGAAACGCCCGTAATATGACCAACAGAAACACGGGAGTATTCACCGGCACTGCTGCCGCCCAACCGGTCACCATTCGTAATTTGCCCTGCAATATGAAACATCACGTCTAAAGGGAGATATGCCAGTGTCATGACCCGGCGTTCCTGAATGTCCGGCATCCCCTTCCGGGCACCGGCATAATTAACTTCACCAAAAGATAAAGCGCAGAATTTCTCTGTAATACAACAAAACGACAAATGATATCGACTTAATTAACAAAAAAAAAACATCCTGATGGTAGTTATACCAAATCCGTACCTCCGGAAAAAGCAAAAATTCCCCAAAACAAACACAACGTATATATAGAATTGCAAATCCAGTTTTATTACGCTTTAAGGAGAATCTGCATTATGTTAGCGGGACAACAAGTAGTTATATTACGGGACAACGTAGACCGCATTGGCGGCAACGAAGCCCAGAGATCCAATATTATGGCGGCGAAGGCAATCGCTGAAGCCGTGCGCACAACCCTCGGCCCACGGGGAATGGACAAGATGATGGTCTCACAGGCAGGTGGAGATGTGGTCATCACCAATGACGGTGCTACCATTCTTCACGAGATGGCAGTAGAACACCCGGCAGCAAAACTTGTCATCGAAGTTGCCGAGACACAGGACAATGAAGTCGGCGACGGTACCACCACCGCAACCATCTTCATCGGCAATCTGATGGAACAGGCAGAAGCCCTCCTCAAACGGAATATCCACCCGACGATCATCGCAAACGGATACCGTCTCGGGATGCAGAAGGCACTGGAAGTCATTGACGAACAGGCCATCAAAACCAACGGTGAAGATCGCGACATACTCATAAAGGTCGCAGGAACCGCGGTTACCGGCAAGTCCATCGAAGATGCCAAAGATATCATCACCAGCATCGTCGTTGATGCTGTACTGACTGTCGCCCAGAAGGACAAAAGCGGTAAGTACAGAGTCGACGAGGACGATGTCCAGATCAAGACCATGGTCGGCGACAGCATGGAAGATGCGGAATTGCTCAAAGGATTCCTCCTTGACAAGACCCGTGTTCAGGCCTCCATGCCAAAGCGGCTCGAAGGAGCAAAGATTGCTATGCTTTCCCAGCCTCTTGCGGTGACAAAGACCCAGGTGAAATCCAAGATTAAGATCACCTCCTCAGAACAGATGGGAGCCTTCAGCGAACAGGAGAACGAGACCCTCCGCAGCCTCGCAGAAGAGGTCGTCGCATCCGGTGCAAACACCCTCTTCTGCCAGAAGGGCATTGCAGACGCAGTCCAGTTCTACCTCGCAAAGGCAAATATCATCGCCATTCAGGACGTCCCCGATTCTGACATGAAGAAACTCGCCCGTGCGGTCGGTGCAACAATCGTCAACAAGCCCGAAGACCTGAACGAAGATATGCTCGGCGAAGCGGGCCTCATCGAAGAGATGAAGGACATCACCATCACCAAGATCACCGAGTGCAAGAATCCGGCAACCGTGAGCATCCTTCTGAAAGGCACCTCACAGATCTTCGTCGATGAACTCGAACGCGGCGTCTATGACGCTGTCCGTGTCGTGATGGACGCACTTGAGGACGGAGAATTCGTTGTCGGTGGCGCTGCCATTGACACAGAACTGATGATGAAGATCAGTGAATTTGCTGCAACCCAGGAAGGCAGAACCCAGCTTGCCATCGAAGCCTTCTCACGGATGTTTGAAGTTATCCCATACACCCTCGCAGAGAACTCAGGCTTTGACCAGATCGACAAGATGGTCGCCCTCAAGGCAGCACATGCAGCTGGCCAGAATCATGCTGGTCTGAATGTCTTCACCGGTGAGATTGTGGATATGTTTGCAGAAGGCGTCATTGAACCCGCCCGCGTAAAGAGGCAGGCAATCATGTCAGCAACCGAGACTGCTGCACTCATCATCCGTGTCGATGACATGATGATCTCAAAGAACGCATCCCAGATGGGAATGTAAAATACCAACAACCCATTTTCTATTTTTTTCCTGCAAATAGAAGCTCGTTTTTCAGTTATCGGAATAAATTATCCAGATCTGTTTCCGCGCACCTGATTAGATAATAATGAACCACGGGCCCCCATCATATTTTAGGGATTCGAATAAGACAAGATGAATCCAGCCACAAAAATGGCATTCTAGCGACATTGTGAACAAATTTTGCCAAAAAAGGAAGAACTGGCAGGATGGCAATGATAAATAATGATGAATTCTCAATCTTCACACATAGGTGTATAGTGTGGAGCTCTTAGTATTCCTGATTCTTTTCCCTGCTCTGGCGGCATTATTGTTCTGTATATTACCGAACGGTCGCCTCAGGGACACAATTGTGGTACTTGTTTCAGCGGTGATAATCGCGGTGACACTGTATCTCTTTGTACTGTTTGCAGGGGCCGGGACCGTGTATTTCGATATCGAATCCGGCATGATCTCCCAGATCATGACCGGACTCGAAGTCATCATATCGGCCGGCCTTCTCTATCTCGCCGCAAAATACCGACAATATCTTATTGCCGGACTGGTTGTCATTCAGTTGGGAGTGGTACTCTATGCGGAGTCACTCATCAATGAAACCGCGGCACTGAACAACCTCTTCATTGACCCGTTCTCAATCATCATGGCGATGATCATCGGAATCATCGGGAGCCTGATCTGTGTATACTCAGTCGGCTACATGCGTGACTATCACGCACACCATGAGGGCATGCCTGACAAACGACGCTGGTTTTTTGCCCTGCTCTTTGTCTTTTTGGCGGCAATGTTTGGGGTGGTATTTTCCAATAACCTCTTCTGGCTCTTCTTCTTCTGGGAAGTAACCACACTCTGTTCCTTCCTCTTGATTGGATACAGCTGGGATGAAGAGGCACGGAAGAATGCATTCTGGGCCCTCCTCTTGAATTTACTGGGCGGTCTCGCATTTGCGTTCACCTTTGTCTGGATTGGACTTACCGATCCATCAGGGGGCCTCGTTATGATGGACACCCTGCTTGCAGCAGGCCCTGCTGTCGCAATGATACCCGCAGCCCTCATCGGGTTTGCCGGCCTCACCAAGGCAGCACAGATGCCGTTCTCCTCATGGCTGGTCGGTGCAATGGTTGCACCCACCCCGGTATCAGCACTCCTGCACTCCAGTACGATGGTAAAGGCAGGTGTCTATATGATCGTCCGGTTTGCCCCCATCTATAATGTGACCATGGTCGGGTACATGATCTCCCTTGTGGGCGGTGTGACTTTCCTCCTCGCATCAGGCATTGCGATATCGCAGTCCAATGCAAAGAAAGTCCTTGCTTATTCAACAATTGCAAACCTTGGCCTCGTCGTCGCCTGTGCCGGTATCGGTAGTTATGCGGCAGTCTGGGCAGCCATCCTTCTGATTGTGTTCCATGCAATCGCGAAGTCTCTTCTCTTCCTCTCCGTGGGAACTGTTGAGCACAAGATTGGCAGCAGGAACATCGAGGACATGACCGGTCTTCTGGGCCGTCTGCCAGCAGTCACGGTAATGATGATCATCGGCATCGCTGGTATGTTCCTTGCCCCCTTCGGGATGCTCATCTCAAAGTGGGCAGCCCTGGTTGCATTCCTTGATGCCCAGTATGGTTTCATCCTTGTCCTCCTCTTAGCATTCGGCAGTGCGGTTACGGTCTTCTTCTGGACCAAATGGCTGGGCAAACTAATTGAAGTTGCATGGAATCCCAAACCCGTTGAAGCGAAGATATCCAACCATGAATACAGTGCTCTGGTGCCCCTCACCGTCCTCATGGTCGCTGTGTGTATCGGGTTCCCCCTGCTCTCCTCATACCTGGTGGTGCCATATGTCTTTGGCATCTACGGTATGGCTGCAACCCTTGGGCAGGCAAACATGACAATCATGGTAATGATGGTCTTTATGGTGCTCATCATGCCGCTCTCTCTCCTTTACTTCAGGAAAGACCGCAAAATTCTGCCTCATTATATGGGCGGACTGTCATCAACTCCCGACATGCACTTCAAGGGCAGTATCGGCGTGCAGCGCCCGGTAGCACTCGGCAACTACTACCTTGCCGACTACTTCGGTGAAAAGCGCCTCTCAAACATCGGGAACGGTTTCTGTATCGCATTCATTGCGATGTTAATGATCACTGTCATCCTGGGGGTGATCGCATGATTACAGAAATCATTTTTGCAATAGGATTTATCATCCTCGCACCGTTCATCGGTGCACTCATCGGCGGTATTGACCGGAAGGTAACTGCCCGGATGCAGGGACGCGTTGGCCCTCCTGTGCTCCAGCCGCTCTACGATGTATTCAAGCTCTTCGAAAAGGAGAAAGCAGTCGTACGAAACGAGGTGAACTTCTACATCTTCTCGTACCTGATATTCGTCGTATTCACCGGAGCGCTCTTCTTCTCCGGTAGTGACATCCTGCTTGTCATCTTTGCACTGACACTTGCCCACGCCTTCCTGATTCTGGGAGCGTATGCAGCAACCTCACCATACAGCCATATCGGGGCGGAACGTGAACTGTTACAGCTGATGGCAGTCGAGCCGATGCTGATTCTTGCGGCAGCCGGATTTTATATGGCCACCGGGTCCTTTTCAGTCAGGGACATTGCGCTCTGGCCTGAGCCCATCGTCATGACCCTCCCGCTCCTCTTTGTGGGAATCGTCTATGTGCTCACCATCAAGCTGCGCAAATCACCCTTTGACCTTGCAACCACCCACCACGCCCACCAGGAACTGGTGAAGGGACTAACAACAGAGTTTGCCGGCCCCACCCTCGGCATGGTCGAGATTGCACACCTTTACGAGACGGTATTCTTCTTAGGCCTCGTCTGGCTTTTCTTTGCCTCCATGCCATGGGTCGGTCTTCTTGCCGTTATCATCGTTTATTTCCTTGAGATACTCGTAGACAATACTACAACACGTGTTCGCTGGCAGGTAATGCTCAGAAGTGCATGGCTCGTGGCGCTTGTTGCCGGTGCAATAAACCTTGGAGTTCTTACCCTGATGTAGGGAGGTGAGTGAAAAAATGTCATATATTACAAAATCCCCATGGATTATCCATTACGACGGATCCAGCTGCAATGGCTGCGATATTGAAGTGCTTGCCTGCCTCACCCCGCTCTATGATCTGGAGCGGTTCGGGATTGTCAATACCGGCAACCCGAAACATGCTGATGTCTTCCTTGTCACAGGCGGCATCAATGAACAGAGCCGGGAAGTTGTCAAAAATACCTATGATCAGATGCCTGACCCGAAAGTCGTGGTCGCAATCGGCATCTGTGCTACCACCGGCGGTGTATTCCGGGAATGCTACAACATCATGGGCGGGGTTGACAAAGTCATCCCGGTCGATGTCTATGTGCCCGGCTGTGCAGCCCGTCCCGAGTCTATCATTGACGGTGTCGTCCGTGCTCTGGGTATTCTCGAAGAGAAACGGACAAAGATGACTGAAAAGGGAGGGAAATAAGCAATGAACGAACAAAAACACACCGTTATAGAAATTGCGGTCACCGACCTCCTGAAAAAGGCGGAGGAGTACCACACAAAGGGGCACCGGCTGGTTCAGATCGGCTGCACCCCATTAGGTGACCGCTATGAAATCAATTACACCTTCACAACGGCGTGGGACTTCGAGAGTCTCCGCATAACTGTCCACGATGGTGATGAGATACCCAGCATATCCGGCACCTACTGGGGGGCATTCATCTACGAAAACGAAATCCATGACCTCTTTGGTCTCTCCGTGACTGATATGAACATCGACTTCCAGGGTCATCTCATCGAAACGAGAGTCCCTACCCCCTTCAAAAACCCACCAAAAGTCACAATAGTCTCCAAAGGAGGGGATGCACAATGAGTAACCAGATTGTTGTACCATTCGGACCCCAGCACCCGGTGCTGCCCGAACCGATTCATTTGGACCTGGTGCTGGAAGACGAGCGAGTGGTTGAGGCAGTACCTACGATAGGATATGTCCACCGTGGTCTTGAGAAACTCGTTGAGAAACGTGACTTCAAGGACTATGTCCTCATTGCAGAACGAATCTGCGGCATCTGTTCCTTCACGCACTCGGTGACCTACTGCAATGCAATTGAACATATCATGGGTATTGAGGTTCCACCCCGTGCACAGTTCATCCGGACAATCTGGATGGAATACTCAAGGATGCACTCTCATCTTCTCTGGCTTGGTCTGACAGCTGATGCGATGGGATTCGAGAATCTCTTCATGAATGCATGGCGCCTGAGAGAAGAAATTCTTGATGACATGGAAGCCACCACAGGGGGCCGTGTCATTCAGGGGTCCTCGAAGGTCGGTGGTATCCGTCTGGACATCCCGGATGAGAAACTCGGGGAGATGGTGGACCACCTGAAGAGTATTCGGCCACTTCTTGAGGAGTCAAACCGCATCTTCACCCATGACCAGACCGTCCGGCACCGGATGCGTGGTCTCGGTGTCCTCTCAAAGGAAGAGGCATGGGATCTCGGTGCGGTTGGTCCTACAGCACGTGGCAGTGGCTGTGACATGGATGTCCGGTCCACCGGCTACTCAGCATACGGTGAACTCGGTTTCAAGCCGATCACCTTCCCACACGGAGACTGTCTGGACCGCTGCCTGGTACGCTCAGAAGAGGTGCTTGCGGCAGTTGACCTCGTTGAACGAGCGGTCGCAAAGATGCCGGACGGCCCTATTGAAGAGAAGGTAAAAGGCAACCCCGACGGGGAATACTTCGCCTTCTCTGAACAGCCCCGTGGCGAGTGCATGCACTACGTAAAGGCAAACGGCAAGAAGAACATCGTCCGCCACCGCGTGCGGACTCCAACATTTACCAACATCCCACCCCTTGTGAAGATGCTTGCAGGTATCGAACTTGCGGATGTGCCGGTTGTTGTGTTGACCATTGACCCGTGTATCGGGTGTGCGGAGAGGTGAAAGAAAGATGCCATTATTTACCATGGTAAAGCGGGCACTTGCAAATGTAACAGGGAAACCCGCCACCCTGATGTACCCGGCAACGCCTGCCAAACAGTATGATGTATCACGTGGACATATCGTCATTGCCATTGAGGACTGCATCTTCTGCGGCAACTGCCAGCGTCACTGTGTTTCACAGGCAATTGTTGTTGACCGTGAAGCCCGGACATGGGAAATTGACCGCCTCCGCTGTATCATATGCGGTGTCTGTGCAGAGGTCTGCCCGAAAGACTGTATCTTTATTGAACCCGACTACCACCCATCGTCCGTCGGGCCGGTCGTGGAGTTAGTACAGGGGCCACCTGCACCACCAAAAGTTGAGAAGAAAGCAAAAACTGAGGAGTGATCCCCGGTCCATTCTTTTTTTCTGATTTTTTTTTGTTTTGGCTGTTTGTTATTCTGGTTCTGATTCGTTCGTTATCCCCGTGATGCAGTCTCTTCAATTGTTACTTCCTCTTCACACACGGGTGCGTCCTCGGGGAGAGACTGGTCTCCTGTAAAGATGAGAACCGTGTCCGGGATAAGACCGCAGCGCAGAATGAGATCTGCATAGGTCTCCCCTTCTTCGTAGGCAACCTCTCGTACCGTCCGGGAACGGGAAAAACAGAATCTGACAACAGGCATACTCATTATCTGGGAGTGCCGGATAAAAAAAGGGACGGAAACAAAGGCCCACCCTTTAGAAGGGAAGGGTGAAAAATTCCATCTGTTCAATTTTCGTTGTCACAACCGGGTCCATCCCTTTGGTTACGAGATCCGTGTATCCCACCGGGCCTGCCTCGAGCATGATGGTCACCGTCTCCAACCGGGAATCGCCCGGTGCAATGGTGCCGAATTCCACACTTTCGTGGGCCATCCGGGACATCTGGGTGGGGTCAGGAGTCTGAATGGTAACACCTGCAATCACATCGTTGGCTGACGCCTCTCCCGTGTTTGTTGCTGTAACTGTCATTGAATACCAGATTGTTTCAGAGGCGGCATCCGAGTCTGTTATCGTGATGTCTGTCGCCTCCACGATCATCTCCGGCTGTGCATCGGTGCATCCTGCGGCGATGAGGACACAGGCAAGACAGGCGAAGAGACCTGCCAAACGCATATCGGAAGAAATCCGGGTTTTATTCATGACAGAACCATTGCTCCTGCGGCAAATAATACCCACCCAACTGTACAAAAATATCCGTTCATACAGGCATTTATCACTCTGGCGGGCAAAGATATGGGATTATGACAGTGAAACTTCCTCCGTTTGAAGAGGTGGCCGTATTCCATGGCCACATCTGCCCCGGACTTGCCTTCGGGTACCGTGCTTCCGAGTATGCGAAAGAATGCCTAAACGCCGATCGTTCAGAGGATGAAGAGATGGTCGCGATTGTAGAGAACGACGCCTGCATGATTGACGCCATCCAGTACATCACCGGGTGCACGATGGGGAAAGGAAACATGATCTTCCGTGACCACGGCAAACCGGTCTACACCTTCATCCTGAGAAATGGCGAGAAAGCTGTGCGCATTGCGCAGAAACCGGCATTCGGACAGGAAAATCTCTTCCCGGATGTGGTGGACATTCAGGCACGGATGGCCGAAGGCACTGCCACCGATGCGGACAGGGCACGGATGCAGGAAATAAGAACAGAGATGATTGAAAAAATCCTCACCGCACCTCTGGACGAGATATATGAGTGCAAAGAGGTCAAACCGGAACTCCCCGAACGGGCCCGGATCTTCCGCTCTGTTCCCTGCGCAGTCTGCGGAGAGCCGGTATCCGAGCAGAAGGCACGGGTGCAGGACGGAAAAATTGTCTGCATCCCTTGTTTCGATGAATACACCCGTGGCTGGTAAAATCAACTGAGAATCCATACTTTTTTTACGGTTCCTTTCCCGCATCTATTCTCAGTCATCGCCGGAGAGGGAGTAACACAAAATATCCGTCAGGCAAAAAACATGGTGCGTGAGATCCTGAACTTTGTGGGACATAAAAAAACAGGTAATATTCAACACATTAATCCCTGATTCTGCTGACAAATTATCATCGCTTCAGGTGATACCATGATTCCGATACAATTCAGCAGATCAGCAATTATTCTCATTATTGCTCTCATCCTCGTACAGGGGGCAGCAGCACTCACAATTGAACAGGCACCACTCAATCCGGCATTTGTGGCATACACGGAAGGGCTGGATGCAGGTGACACAGACCAGTTCTCCATCGAATGCTTCGGCGATTCCTGTCCCGCCACAGGGACAACACCCTATATGACAGGCCTCCTCCCATCGCCTGTCAATATCGTCTGGCCGGACGGATATGCAGCAGAAACAGATGATGAATATTTCCCCACCGGCTTTGATCTTCGTGGGGCCGGACGGGTCACCCCGGTCCGTGACCAGGGGAAGTGCGGCAGTTGCTGGGCATTTGCTGCCTATGGCTCCCTTGAATCAACCTATCTCACCGATACCGGGACCTCAGAAAACTTTTCTGAAAACAATATGAAAAATCTCTGTTCAAACCTTTACCCGGACGGGTTTGACTCCGGGCCCTGCGACGGCGGATTTGCAGGCACGGCCACCGCCTATCTCACCCGCAGCAGTGGTCCGGTGCGGGAGGCAGACGACCCCTACGCACTCCCGATGCCATCCACCATATCCCCCACCGATCTCTCACCGGTGCTTGATGTCCGGGATGTGACCTACCTCCCCCCCCGCACAGGTCCCCTTGACAATGACCTCTTTAAGCAGGCGCTCCGGGACGAGGGTGCTATCTGGGTCGCATTCAATGTAAACTGGTCCTGCTTTGCAGACGACTCCACCACCTACTACTGGCCGGGTGAGGAATATGCCATCGACGGCGGTCATGCGGTCACCCTTGTCGGATGGGACGACACCTTCCCAAAAGAGGCATTTGCCGTAACTGCACCGGGTGACGGAGCCTTCATCCTCAAAAACAGCTGGGGCACCGATGTCGGGGAAGACGGATACTTCTACATCTCATATTATGACCCCGTCCTCGGCTATTTCGATGACCAATCCCTGAATCCCTACGGCTTTACCTATTCCAATACCCCTGGTGCGCTCTTCACCGGCGTTCCTGCCGAAAAAGGCAGAACAATCTACCAGTATGACCCCCTCGGGTGGACAAACAGCATCGGCACCGACGACCCATCCACCACCTTGTATGGGGCCAATGTATTCACGGCAGACACATATGAAGAGCTCACCGACGTGAGTTTCTACACCCGCGAACCGGAGGCGGAGTACACGGTTGCCATCTTCACGAACTTCACCACCCCGCCAGGTGACGCCGCACCGGTCGCATGGACCTCCGGCACCTGTGCCCTGCCCGGGTATCATACGATCACTCTGCCGGACACAGTTCCCCTGATGCCCGGTGAGATATTCTCTGTCGTCCTTGAAATCACGTCCCCGACCGATCAGTTCCCCATCAGTATCGAGATGCCGATTGAGCACTACTCCTCCAATGCCACCGCAGGGGCAGGCGAAAGCTATGTGAGCGTCGACGGGGATGAATGGTATGACCTGGCTGAAATAGTCCCGAATACCAATGTCTGCATCAAAGCGTTCACGCAGCCTCTCACTGTCGTGCCACGCGATTACCCAACCATTCAGGCGGCAGTCGACGCCGCAGCGTCCGGTGACACCATCATTGTTGAAAGTGGCACCTACCTGGAAGAACTGGAACTGGAACAACCAGTAACTCTCCTCGGTGTGGGAACACCGGTTGTCGCCACTCCCGAGGATGGAATTGCCGTTGAGAGTGAAGCGGACAACATCACCATCGCAGGGTTCACGTTCGACGGAAACGGAGTTGCACGCGGTGGGATTGGCATTTTGGGAAATGACACCACCATGTATGACCTTGAGATCAGCGGCTACGAAGATGGTATGTATATCAGCTCAATCGAGGGCCTCTCACTATCTGCCACTGCCCTGTATGACAACGACAACAATCTCGAGTATGCAGACTTCCAGGATGAACCGGGTAATACCATTGATGAAACGGTCACCGTGAACGGCCGGCCGGTTATCTACCGCGAAGGTGTGTCAGGGGAAATTATTGATGCATCTTCAAACGCAGGAGCCGTCATCTGTGTGAACGCTACGGACATCATAATCCGTGACATCACAACAGAACCCGTCGAACACGGTATCTTCCTGTTTGCCTGCCGGGATATTATGGTCGAGAATGTCACCGCAAACAAGGTGTACGCCGGAGTGCAGGCATATGAATCAGAGAATATCATCGTGCAGGACTCTTCGTTCGGCCCAGATGCAAAGTATGGCATGAAAATATCCGATATTACCGGATTTTTGGCAGAGGGAAATGAGATTGTCTGCCGTGATGGCGGTTTAGGGATACAACTCACTGATGCAGAGGACACCACTATAGCAAACAATACCATAACCAGTGGCATCGGTGGTGGCGGAATGATGGGAGTCATCCTTCTCAACAGTTCAGTGACCGGCAATACCATCAGTGGTGACAACCTTCTTCTGGGCATCGCCATCCTGTATGGAGAGAACCTGGCAGTGACTGACAACACGGTGGATTCCCCTGAGTTGGGAATCATTACAGAATCAGTGTGGGACATTCTGGTCTCTGACAATTCCATCCGGTGCAATGACATAGGGTACGGCATGATAATTCTCGCAGATGGAGCACAAATTATCGGCAATACTGCAGAAAACTCTTCGATTCAGGCATTGATGATTCTGAACAATTCGGTGGTGGAGGAGAACCACTTCTCCGGCGCAGATTATCCTTTGATCGATGTCGTTGAGTCGGGAGTGGATGTCTATGTATATCGCAATGACTTCGTTTTAACAGAAGATGAGAACGAAGCGGATACACTCACCACAGATATCACCGGGACAGGCACCTTCCCGGAGGAGATGCGGGACACAACAGACGCGATTCCGGACATCAGCATGTGGAAGGATGCGTTCCTGAGCGATGATGGAAATGACAATGCATTCCGGAACAATGATTACAGTTCCGATGCGTTCACCAACACTGCTGAAACGACCGGACAGCATACCGAAGATATGAATGTGGGCTATGATACGGCGGTGTGGAATTCCCCGACGGAGGAGACATACTGGTACCGTACACAGGGCTTCACAAATTTCATGGGCAACTACTGGAGCACATACAACGGTACCGACACAAACCATGACGGCATCGGGACGCCGTTCATATACCAGAATTATACCGTCGACAGCTATCCACTGATGACAGAATTTGCCTGGTACCTGGACGAAAACCCAAATTCCGGAAATGAAGACGCGTCAGCTGATATGGCGACATCACCGGCACTGAGTGCCGGAGATTCTGCGACACTCACCTTCACCGGCTCTGCCGTGCAGTCAGTCACCATCACCGCAGCAGATGGAACCGGGAGAATACTTCTCACGATTGATCAGGCAGGAAACGGCCCGGACGGACTCGAAGGGCCGGTCTACCAGTATCTCTCCGCACAGCTCAGCGGTATAACGGACGATGAAATCAGTGAGGCTGACTTCTCCTTCCGGGTGCCTGCTGCATGGATGAAGGCAGAAGGACTTCTTTCAGTGGATGTGGCATTATGGCGCTTCCACGACGGAACATGGCAGGAGCTTCCCACCACCATCATCAGTGAAGAGGGCGGATGGGTAGAATTTACAGCCACAACGCCTGGCTTCTCCACCTTTGCCATCGCCGGAGGTGCAATTGAAAGTCTGATTATGGAGACAGATGCTGCGGATACCAATACAGGGACAGAGACGTCCGATGTAACTGTTTCCGTGACAAAAGAATCCGGGAATGATACGGTTACAGAACCACCGGTGACAGTCGCCATTCCTGAAGAGGAAGGCACAGAGACTCCGGCAGAAACCGCCACCACTCCGCAGGAGAGCCCGATTGGGATTATCACAGCCATTGGCGGGGCAGCATGTGCTGCTCTTCTCTTCCGGAAACGTTACTAAAAAAGAGTGAATGAATCTTTGAAAACCGGCCACATCCGGTTCTCTCTTTTTAGAATCCCAATACAGTTTTCCAATTATTTCCACATCCTCTTTCAGGGTATTTAAGCGATACAAGTCCATTGAATGCCCGCTTCCCGGAGAATTTGAAGAAAGAGGTACATTCCTGCACATTAATACCTGATTCTGGCGACGATTTACGATACAATTTATGGTGACGCCATGGTTCCAATACAATTCAGCAGATCAACAATTATTCTTATTATTATTCTCATCCTCGTACAGGGGTCAGCAGCACTCACAATTGAACAGGCACCGCTCAATCCGGCATTTGTGGCATACACGGAAGGGCTGGACACAGACGACAAACAGTATTCCATCGAATGCTCCGGGGACTCCTGTCCTGCCTCAGGTACTGACAGAATGCCCTATGCAACCGGGGATATCCCCGCACCTATTGTTATGGTCTGGCCGGACACTGATACAAAAGATATTTTCCAAGTGACAAATGCGGCTGAAGATACATTCCCCGCCCGTTTTGACCTCAGGGATGACGACCGGGTCACTCCGGTTCGTGATCAGGGTAACTGCGGCAGTTGCTGGGCATTTGCCGCGTATGGCTCGCTTGAGTCGACATATCTCACCGACACGGAAACCGCAGAAAACTTCTCTGAAAACAATATGAAAAATCTCCTATCAAACCTCTACCCGGACGGATATGACAAGGGCCCCTGCGACGGAGGAAACGCCCTTATGTCTGCTGCCTATCTCACCCGCGGAGGCGGGCCGATACGGGAGGCAGATGATCTCTATGCACTCCCGGTTCCGTCCACCATCTCACCCACCAATCTTCCGCCCGTGCTGGACGTCAACGAAGTCACCTTTCTGCCGACCCGGACAGGTCCTCTCGATAACAGTCTCTTAAAGCAGACACTCATGGATGAGGGTGCCCTCCGGGTTCGGTTCCTCGTAAACTGGTCCTGTTTTTCAGACAACGATATCACCTATTACCACCCGGAAGAGGGATATCCCACCATCGGTGGCCATGCTGTTACGCTCGTCGGATGGAATGATACCTTCCCGAAAGAAAATTTTGCCACCACCCCCCCGGGTGACGGCGCCTTCATTCTGAAGAACAGCTGGGGCACCGGTTCAGGGGAGAACGGATACTTCTACATCTCCTACTACGACCGCACATTAGATACTGGTGAACCGACACTCTTCACCGGGGTCCCCGCCGATGCAGAGAGACAGATTTACCAGTACGATCCCCTCGGATGGACGAAAAGCATTGGCACCGGCACAGAATCCACCTTCTATGGAGCCAATGTCTTCACGGCAGACAACTACGAAGCGCTCACCGACGTGAGTTTTTACACCCGCGAACCGGAGACAGACTACTCCATTGCCGTCTTTACGAACTTCACCACCCCGCCAGGCGATGCCGCACCGGTCACCTGGACGTCCGGCACCAGTGCACTGCCGGGCTACCACACCATCTCCCTGCCGAAGACTGTCCTCCTGATGCCCGGAGAGGTATTTTCCGTGGTTCTCGAAGTCTCCTCCCCAACCAGTGTTCACCCGCTGGCAGTAGAGGAGCCGATTCCCGGAGACTCATCCAGCGCCACCGCAGGCCCGGGCGAGAGTTACGTGAGTGACGATGGGGAAGCCTGGGAAGATGTGACCCTATCCTATCCGAATACCAATGTCTGCATCAAGGCGTTCACCAGCCCTGTCACTGTCGTCCCACGCGACTACGCAACAATTCAGGCTGCAGTGAATGCCGCGGCAGACGGTGACACCATCATCGTTGAGAGAGGCACCTATCCCGAACAAGTGGTGCTGAATAAATCCCTCACCCTCCTCGGTGTGGGGATGCCGGTTATCACCACCCCGAAGGGTGGCACTGGTGTTGACATTTATGCAGACAACTGCACCATATCCGGATTCACCGTAAAGGGATCAGAGGAGGGAGAACACCTTGCCGTGGGCATCTCAGGAGATAACTGCACATTGTTTGACACTGAAATCACCGGCTGCACATTCGGCCTGTATGTCAGGTACGCCGTCCAGGGACTCTCCTTATCCACAATCACAATGCACGACAATGATTACAATTTCTTTTACTGGAGCGACTGCAAAAATCCCGGCAACACCATTGACGAGACCGTCACGGTGGACGGCCGGCCGGTCATATACCGGGAAGGTGTATCAGGGGAGACCATCGATGCCTCCTCAAACGCAGGAGCCGTCATCTGTGTGAATGCTACGGACATCATTATCCGTGACACCACAACAGAGGCCATGGGAGACGGAATTAACCTCATCTTCTGCCGGGACGTGTACGTAGAGAATGTAACCGCGGACAGGATATTTAGCGACGGAGTGTGGGTTTCTTCCTCAGAGAATATCATCGTGCATGACTCTTCGTTTGGTCCGGAGATGTATCGTGGGATTTTTGCGGAAGAAACCAACGGACTGCAGGTAGCAGGAAACAATTTTGCCTACCAGTACGGTTTTGCAGGGGTGTCCCTCATAAGAGTGAATGACTCCCTCATAACAAACAACACCATGAGTGGCGATGAAGACAGTACGGGAGTGGTGGGAGATGAGACATCCGGGTTAATTGTGTCCGGAAATACACTCGAAGGCGGCACGGGCTACGGCATCGACATCATAAATGCAGACAGGATCACCATATCCGACAACACGATGGATGTCACCAAATATGGAATCCGGATTGGAAACGCAGAGAAGGCCACCGTCTCCGGCAATGCCGTCCAGTGCAATGACACGGGAATGGGCATGCAGATCTCAGTAGATGGAGCAGATATCATCGGCAATACCATAGAGAACTGCTCAGAACAGGCACAGATGGAACTGAGCGACTCTGTGGTGTTCGGGAACCACTTCTCCGGGGCGGCGTATCCAACCATTAAAGAAATGGATGAAGAAGGAGATGCCTTTGTCTACCGCAATGACTTTGTGTTGACAGATGGTCCCATATTTGGGAGCATCCTCAGTGACTCTACTGCGACAGACAGCATGATGGAAGCAGCGAATATCGCAGCAATCGCACGTGACCGTAGACTCTTCACCGATAACGCCCTGCCGGGCGATCTCAGCCGGACCGGGAAATCCAGGGAAATGAGCGTGGAGGTCGATACGATCTTTGTTGCACAGCAGACCAATGTGGCAGATGTCACCTGGCACTCCCCGACAGAGGAATCATACTGGTACCGCGGACAACCATTCACCCGGACGATGGGAAACTACTGGAGCACCTACAACGGCACCGACACTACCCATGATGGCATCGGGGACACGCCCTTTGCAATATCTGAAACCGAGAACGATACCTTCCCATTGGTGAAACCATTTGCCTGGTACCTGGACGAAAACCCTGATTCCGGAAGTGAAGATGCTTCGGCCGATATGGCAACGTCACCGGCCCTGAGCGCTGGTGATTCTGCGACACTCACCTTCACCGGCTCGGCCGTGCAGGAAGTCACCGTCACGGCAGCAGTTGGAACCGGGAGAATTCTTCTCACGGTTGATCCGGCCAGAAACGGCCCCGATGGACTCGAAGGACCGGTCTACCAGTATCTCAATGCACAGCTCAGCGGCATGACAGATGATGAAATCCGTGAGGCCGACTTCTCCTTCCGGGTGCCTGCTGCATGGCTGAAGGCAGAAGGACTTCTTTCAGTGGATGTGGCATTATGGCGCTTCCACAACGGAACATGGCAGGAGCTTTCTACCACCATCATCAGTGAAGAGGGCGGATGGGTATACTTTACCTCAACAACACCCGGTTTCTCCACCTTTGCCATCGCCGGAGGTGCAATTGATAGTCTGATTATGGAGACCGATGCTGTGGATAACAATACCAATGCAGGGACAGAGACGTCCGATGTAACTGTTTCCGTGAAAAAGGAATCTGGGAATGAGACGGTTACAGAACCGCCGCTGACGGTCACCATTCCTGAAGAAAACACTGAAAATCCATCAGAAAGCGCCACCACTCCGCAGGAGAGCCCGATTGGGTTTATCACGGCCATTGGCGGAGCAGCGGCATGTGCTGCACTTCTCTTCCGGCGACGGTAAAAAGGAAGATGGGGGAATAGATGAATTACAGAGAAACCGGTTATCCGGTTTTCTTTGTTATTCTAAAAAAAACGATTCTTCTTTTCAAGGTATGATTGCCACTTTTTTTGCATCTCTTTCATGATAGCGGCCATCATCAGATATGGATACATTTCCGGCCCGCAGGTTCCGGGAGAGAATGTCCCCCATGACCTATGAAAATGCCGCAAAAGGATTTTATGAGATGATTACCCCATCATGTGCTCTTTTCACCTTCAAATGAAATACGTCCGTCTCCGCCTCCGGCCCCGCATCATTTTTCTTTTCGAAAACGACCGAGATACCGTTTTCGCGGCTTTTTGAAGGCATGAGGGATAACCCCTCCCTTCACGGAACGGACATCAGCGATGGTATAGAAGGCAGTCGGATTGTACTGATGAATCATTTTTATCACCGAACGGATGTATTTTCGCTTCACTACCAAAAAGATCAGCTTCACCGGCCCATGTTTGCCAGCCGCATCAACAGCAGTCACACCAAAACCACTGGATTTCAGTGCGGAGATCAGGTCATTTGCATCATACTGGGTGATGATACGGATAAGATTGATCCCAATCGCCATCCGCTCCTCCACGATGATGCCGACATAATTGCCGACAGCAAACCCTGCTGCATAGGCGATGTAATTGACAAAACTCCCTAAATTCTGGAATATCTGACCAATGGCGACCAGCCATATGAGTATTTCGAAGAAACCCACAACGGGAGCAAGCAGTTTCATTCCCCGTGATATGAAGATGATACGGAGCGTCCCGAAGGTGACGTCAGCAATGCGGGCAAAGAATATGAGAATCGGAAGGATGACGAGAGAGAAAAACTGGGGGTCCTGTATGAATGTGAGATCCATTGTTAGTATACTCCAAAGTTCCAAAGGCGTTTAAGTCCAGAGGTCCCGGCCACGGTCCATGTCCAGCGGGTCAAGTTCCATCAGCTGGTCAGGATATGGGGCAAAGAACGTCTGATTATTAAGATTCTCCTCGCCAAACCGTACGATCCACGCCTTGAGAATATTTTTTGGTGCACATATGGAGACCCGGCCTTCCCGGTATTTCTGTATGGCATCAAGAAAAAACGCTTTTTCCTCGTGATTCAGCCCATCCCGGAAATACCCGCTCGCATGGAGCAGGACATTGATGTTTGCAGTGTAGCGGGGCGCCTGTGCGAGTGCACGGGCAAGCTGCTCTTTGTATTGCTCCATTACCATGACAGGTTCGAGCCGGTTCTGGTTTGCGACGGTCCGGCCCATCTCCTTCTGCAGTTTTTGGCTGTGCGCCATGAGCATCAGTTTGTTCTCTGAATGGAACCGGACAAGTTCATTCATACGCTCTGAAGCCTGCACCGTCTTAAACTCCGAGAACGTGTAGAGCCGTGTTAGGAAGTGATCACGAATACGCATGTTCCGGAGCCGTCCATCATCTTCGACGGGCATCCCCGGGAACCTGGCAAACACAGAACGGGAAAAGAACCCTTCGGTCTTGCCAATGCTGCCCCCCGTATCCGGGCCCGCATACAACCTGACATCCTTCATCCCACAGGAGGGAGACTTGTTTCTCAAAATAAAACCGTCGACATGGCGGAGCGTATCGAGAAAAGAATCGGCAAACAGGGTCATATCATCTGAAACATCCCTTCCGGTTGCAGGCTGCACCAGATGTTCTCCAGCTTTTCCACCAACAATGCGGATAGCATCACGCGGCACGCCGAGACCTATCTCCATCTCCGGACAAACAGGAATGAAATGGACGAATCCCTTTAGCTGGTTCACGATATGACTGGCAATTATCTTGCCATTCCACCGGCAGTTATCAAATTCAATGCATTTACTTACAACGACAGTTGGGGTTACAAAACTTCTCACCACGATACTTCCTCTCCCTAAAGGACGAAGAGATGACATAATCCTTTATATGACTATTGACCTATGCAAACATAGATCCCAACTCTCCTGTATGGTTCATGCAAAAAAAACAGAGGGAGAAAGAAAACCAGTGGCTGAATGATGGAGACAGAAAACCTTAGAGAGATCATACGAATCGGACGCTTCCGCTTTCTTATCGCCGGATTTCTGCTTTTTGTGATGGGATCGCTTCTGCCAGTATATGGGGGAGCCACCTTTTCCCTCAACCGGTTTCTGTTAGGGTATCTGGCAGTGGGGACGGGACATCTCTCCATCCACTACAGCAATGAATATTTCGACCGCGATTCAGACCGTTTCGGGACACCATTGTCATTTTCCGGCGGAAGCGGTGTGCTTGTCTGCCACCCGGAACTAGCAGAAACAGCACACCGTCTGGCCATCCTCCTCATCACACTCTCACTGGGAGCGGGGCTGGTGTATGCCACCCTCTACCCAAACTCCCTCTCTGTTTTTGCCCTCATTCTGGCTGGAAACCTGCTGGGCTGGTATTACTCAGCGCCTCCTCTCCGATTTGTGGAACGGGGATGGGGTGAGATGTCAACAGCCCTTGCTATCGGCTGGATACTGCCGGGGATGGGGTATCTGGTAACTGCAGGAACGTTTGACCCCTTCTTTGCAGTTTTCTCAGTTCCGATTTTCTGCTACGGATGGTATTTCATCCTGAATGTAGAGATTCCCGATGAGGGGGCAGACCGCCGGGCCGGAAAGATGACCCTTATTGCAAAACGGGGGAGGACATTTGGTCTGCAGGTAATTTTCATATCCGCACTTGCTGCGACACTCTGGTATATGGGGCTTTCATCCTTCAGTGAAGGAATCCTTTTCATCGCCGTTTTATCCCTCATTCCCCTCGCCAGTGCCGTCCGGGGGTATATGAAAAGCGGGGAGACGGACGGAAGGTTTCCCCTCGTGCAGGAGAATATTATGGCACTGGTAATCTTCTGTTTCCTGGTTGACGGGTTCCTTCTGGCTGGTGTCATACCGTGAGATGGAAGTGCGTGTCACCACAAAATACCATGAACCGCTTTTCGGGATTCCGTATACCAGGATAACCGGAATAACGAAGATTCATCATCAGTTTTTCAACTTTCTCGCCCGTTCAACCATGAGAATAGTCTCATTTGCCGGAATACCAGTCTGTTCAGCCAGGACATCAGGTGAATATTTCAGAAGCTGTCCCACCGTCACAATCCCTGCATTCACCAGTCTTGTTCTCATCCTCGCATTAACACCTTTAATAAGCGTCACCGGGCAGAGATCGATATTGGCAACCATTGATGCGATATTCTCGTCTTTCGGGTTGTCCCACCCGATGTGTTTTATGTCCCAGCATGCAGCATACCGTTTTGCGTGGGCGGAGAGTTTGGTGTTGCAGACAATCATCGCCTTATCGATGGTGAAATGATTTTTTCCTGCCTTGTACCCTTCCTGAACATCCTCGACAATGGCACGGGCGATTCTCCCTTCATCAAGACCGGTCGTGCGGTGATGACTATGGTGGTGTTTCACCTCGACAAAATAGGTGATACCGTCTTTGCGGGCTATTGCATCCACTTCATGCTCACCACACCTCCCCTTCAGTATCCTCCCACCTTCAACCTCATAGCCGGAGCCTCTCAGAAGAGCCTGTACATAGAGTTCAAAGTCCGGTTTCGGACCGAGAAGGGCGATTGCCCTACGCACATTCGTCCGGCCTTCAACGGATGGCTGATATTTGCGTGCGTAGGTATGGATCATGCGCAGGACATCACGGGTACGGATGCCATCATACAGGTGCCGTTCAACCTCTGCGGCGACCTCAGTGACATAATCATCCGGAACCCCGTAATTACGGGCAGTCCGCATCACCCGGTAGCGATCATAGGGCTGGCGTGTTCCGTCTGCCTTGATAACGTGTTTCATACCTCAGCATACTCCATAGGTGCAGCACATCCCGGTTGAGAAAAGGATTTAACACTCATTCCGGGCACCGCCTATATTTAGATCCGTTCTTTCTGCCGGAAATACATGATCATTTGTTCAGGACCCCACTATTATCCCCGGCAGGCCTTTTCACGTCCTGTATTTTTAGCCATATTCAGATAAATGGCAGACATCATCTGCCAAATCCTGATATCTCCCTCTCACGCATATTATGAATCCCTGCATATTCAGACACTTCTTTGTCACATTTCCTTCCCTGCACTGCTTCGTTACTATTATACTCCCGGAGGGGCAATTGTAATCCGCACATTTCTCATGCCGAGATAGTCTAGCCCGGAAAGGCGGTGGCCTCGAAAGCCACTGGTGTCCGCACCTCGGGAGTTCAAATCTCCCTCTCGGCGTATTTTAACAAACAAAGGAGCTAAAGGCATTTCTTCATGCAGAATCTCCTCCCTGATGGATAGAATTACCCGCATATATTCCGAACCACAGTGGCACAGTGTTTGCATACCAAAGAGAAAATATGCAGCGGAGCTGTTCCAGTGACAAACGTCCAGTGGAGACACACATTGCATTTATATCCCCATCCATACCAGTGCCATATAACCGGGGTAAACTCCCGGTTCACTTCTTCCGTCAGGGTTGAAGCACATTGAGGTGAACAAAATGCAGATTATCACAGGAAGCACCGGTGATGGGACTGGTGCATCAATAATGAACAATTCCCTGAATATCACACCAGAGGCAGTTATCTTTGCTGTCCTTACGCTGGTTCTTGGATATATCATTGCAAAAATCATTGTCCGGTGGACAAAACGGGTGCTCCGAAGGCAGGGACATATGACCGAAGTGGCGGCGGGCCTCCTTGGACGCATCATCTCCATTCTCCTTTACATCATCGTCATCCTCATCGCCGTAAGCTTCCTGGGTGTGGATGTCAACGGTATTGTTCTTGGTCTTTCTGCAATAGTCGGCCTTGTCGTTGCCTTTGGTATGAAAGACACGGTCAACAACTTCGCGGCAGGCATCTGGATTGCCTCGATGAACCTGTTTGATAAAGGAGAAGAAGTCACCATCGCGGGCCACTGGGGATTTGTGCAGGAAATTGGCATCATGGCGACACAGATCACGGCTGCCGGGTCAAATATCATCACGATACCGAATGGTCAGGTCTGGAATGACTCAATAATCAACTACACCCGAAATCCGGAACGCCGTATTGACCAGTCGTTCGGGGTGAGTTATGAATCTGATATGACGGAGGTCGTGCACATCACACTTTCCATCGCACGGGAGCATCCAAAGGTGCTGGATACGCCTGAGCCTGCAGTCATCTTCTCTGAGATGGGGGACTCCTCGGTGAACTTCACGCTCCGCTGCTGGACAAAAACTCCTGACTACTACGGGACACGGGCGGACATTCTGCGCTCGCTGCATGCAGAACTGACAGCAGCAGGAATTGAGATTCCCTACCCGCATGTGGATGTTGCCTTCAGGAATGCAATTCCGGAGAAGACAGAAAACAAATTCGAGGTGTGATCAGAAGGAACGGCATATATGAAACCGGGATCATACCGGAGGAAAAAATAGTATTATTGTTCAAAATAGGCCTTAATCCGATCCCCGACATTCTGTTCGAGGTTCCGGTAATAGAGGCCATAGTCCTGGCGGTGATACACGCCCTCCGGCTGATTGCCAAAATTCAGGTCATTGTCTTCCGGAAGTACGGTTATGAGTGCTCCCGTTGTGAGGTTGATTTGTGCGTCACAGTAGTTGAGTTCTTCACTCAGGAACTCGCCTGTTGTGTCATCGTAGAAGACCGCACCCAGATTCTCTGACTTTGGAGCATAGGTGTCGTCCGTCTTCCAGTTCAGCGGATTGATGCAGTTGGCCCCATCGAGGAGCATGGCGCCGCCGGCGGATGTCGGGGACTGTGTGTTATAGGTGACAACGACGCCGGTGTCATCCGCACGCTCTGCAGCTCTCAGGCCTGCCTTCTCGAGGTCGGCGTCTGTTACGGTGTAGCCAATGAGATATGCCGCAACCATGCGGTTCCGGAGCACTTCGTCATCCCCGAAGCGGTTTTTGATGAGCTCAATTAATGCCATCGACCCCTGACTGTGACCGGCGATGATGAACGGACGGCCACGATTGAGATTGTCAAGGTAATACTCAAAGGCGTCCTGCACATCAACGGCACCCTGTTTGAATTCCGGTGTATCGGTGGCAAGGTCGTATCCGGACAGGTCCACACCCGTTGTCATCTGACGGTAGTACGGGGCAAAGACATTGGCATCCTGTTCAAAGACCGTTGCCTGTCCCTGATAGGTGGCTCCTGCGAGCGCCCGCTCATCATCGCTGGTGATATCCATAACGCCGGTCGTGTTACTGCTGACGGTCGGATAGACATAGAATACATCAACTGATTTATCAATGGATGGGATGGTGAGCCAGTTGTAGTCTTCCGTGTAGTCCAGGGGCTGTACGTCAGTTTTGAGGGTTTCTTCCCCAGTGGGCTCCACAATCGGTGGTTCCGTCACAGTGGGTTCCACTGCACCGCTGTCCGGTGTTACAGGCGTATCCTCGTTTACACACCCACATGCAAGAATGACACAAATTCCCACAAGTGCGGTAAACCATATTGAAGAATGTAATTTTTTTATCATCGCAGCGTCTCCACAGATATTTCTGTGAATATATGTCACCCGGAGTAAAAAAATAGTTTTGAATTTAAAAACAGACCTACCGGGCCACCAGCCTGCAACCGGCGCACGTACGCCCGGTTTCGGTCAGGGAGTAGATGATCCAGTTTGCACATGGTTCGCCCTCAATAAGCCCCGCTTTTTTGAGCACGTTCAGGTGATAGGAAAGTTTTGAGTCGGCAATCCCCAGCACCTCTTTTATCACACAGACACAGAGTGGTTGTGGGAAGAGCATAAAGAGAATTTTCAGACGGACCGGGTCTGCACAGGCACGGTGAAACGCACAGAGGCGGGCCAGCTGCTCTTCATCGGGGAGGCGCTCCTCCATTGCCCGGACCCCGCCGCAGACGATAAGTGCTGCTGCCACCTCTTCAGGCATTTCATGGCCTTCTCTGCCCCGACCTTCCGGAACAGAGAGAACGGTATTCTTCTGGTTCACAGGCATCTGACGTACTATAACCGGGCACCGGTAATAAGAATTCTGCCCGACAGGCACCGGAAACTCCGGGGCCAGACCTCAAATGTCCTGTTTCAAAACATGTTGAAATAGATACGATTATTTGTCACCCCCTACCATTATTGTTCAAATAATATTGAAATATCAGGAGTGATTCATAACCATGCCGGAAAAAGATCAGAAATCAAAAAAATATGGATTTGCAGAAATACTAAAAAAGGCAGTGCTGGGCTGCGGCGGTGAATGCGGTGAAGGGTGCGGCGGCTGCTGCAATGAGATAAAAATCGTTCCGAAAGAGACGAAAGAAACAGAAGAGAATGACTAAGGGACTGCCATGGTACCCGCTTCGGATTCTGAAAATGCCGGAGCGACCCAGACCATTCATCCCATCCACAGGGAAAAACCGGTATAATCAGGAAGGACTTGAATGACCCATCCACAGAATAAGGAAAATTTTTCATGCTGTTCATGCACAGATGGGACCAATCAATCGAATTGCTGCTGCAGTTCCCTCACTGAATCACACGCAGCAATCAACAGAGCCACCAGTACAGTCACAATACAAAACCGGCTTGATCACGTCTCTGCACGAGTGGGCATCAACCGGATGGAGCACCGTGTTGAACCGGGTTTGTACCGGCTCGGGAATCCGGACAACAACTCACCCGTCTTTGCATCTGCCAATTATACACTCAGTTTCGATGCCCTGCGGTCCGCATTGGTTGATTTCGACTGCTACATCATTGTACTGGATACCAAAGGGATCAATGTCTGGTGTGCGGCCGGGAAAGGGACATTTGGCACAGATGAACTGATCCGGCAAATCGAATCCACGGGTCTTGCCGGGATTGTCGGACACCGGAAGATTATCCTGCCTCAACTGGGTGCTCCCGGTGTTTCGTGGCCTGATGTCATACGAAAAACAGGATTCAAAGTGGAATACGGGCCGGTGCGGGCCGGTGATCTTCCCGCATATCTTGATGCTGGCACGGTGACACCGGCAATGCGGCGGGTGGAATTTCCTCTGTGGGACCGCGTCGTGCTGACACCGGTAGAGTTTGTTCATGTCGTTCTGCCTATGATAGCCGCAGCGATTATTCTATATTTTCTGGCAGGCATTGGTGCGTCCCTCGCCGCAATCGCTGCGGTGCTTGCAGGAACAGTCTTGTTCCCGGCGTTTCTTCCGTTCATCCCCACCCAGGATTTCAGCACAAAAGGCCTCATCCTCGGGGGCGTTGTTGCCCTCCCGTTCGCGGCATCCTTTGCAATGAGTCCATCACTTCCCCCCTGGGCGAATGCGATGGCAGCAGCGGTCCCGTTCCTCCTCATCCCCACGGTGACCGCGTATCTTGCCCTCAATTTCACCGGTTGCACGACATTTGCCTCACGGTCCGGAGTGAAAAAAGAGATCTTCCACTATGTGCCGGTGATGGCCATCATGGCTGGGGCAGGAATCATTCTTGGCATCATTCTTGGAATAAGCCGACTTTTCGGGGTGATCTGAATGTTTGACTCATATGCTGAAAACACCCTCCACTATAATCAGGAGCGATGCATCAACTGCGGGATGTGCAGCTCTGTCTGCCCCCACGGTGTGTTTACCCACGGAGAAGAAGCCGCAATTCTTTCCGCTCCTTCGGCCTGCATGGAATGTGGTGCCTGTGCCCTGAACTGCCCGGTTCAGGCAATTGAAGTGGAAAGCGGTGTCGGGTGTGCATGGGCAATGATCTCTGCTGCAGTGCGGGGAAAGGATATGGACAGCGGCACGTGTGGATGCGGGGGAGAAGCGGGTTCATGCTGCGGAAATGATACGAAGAAAATATCATGAACGTGACTGCAGGACTGCTCCGCCCGAATGCTTGAGAGGATGAAAATCGCTGCCTTTGCAGACGTCTTCCCGGATGCACTCTCCGGCGGGCAGCGGCAGCGGGTGGCCCTCGCACGGGCACTCGTCACAAAGCCCTGATATTCTGCTCCTTGATGAACCCCTCGCTGCCCTTGACGTCAGGACAAAGGCGACGATGCGAAAAGAGCTACGGGAGTGCATCAAAGAAGCCGGGATTCCTGCGGTCAAATTGTCACCCATGCCCTCAAAGATGCCCACGAACACGGTGACCGGATTGCGGTGATGGAGGAGGGACTGATCACCGTCTCAGGCACCCCGGATGAGATCCTGGCATCGAAGACAAACGGGTTTGAATCAAGTTTCTTCTGTGGATGTGACCATGGCCGAAAAGGAAATTCAGGGGCACGGGATGAGATGTGTCCACCCACCCTGTGATTCAGCCGCCCACACCCGTCACCTCCCTCACTTTTTTAAAAACATCCCGATTACTGAGGATTACAACAGTTTCCGCCGATTACAGCAGACCATGAATGGCGTATGCCGCCATGCCAACCGGTGTGCGAATGATTAAAATAATACACAGCACCAGATTGTATTACAAAATAATTTGAAATAGCCAGGCACCGCCCTGTCTGAGATATGGTTCGGCTTGCCTGCCCCCATACTGCAATATATACAGAGGAATCATGAGTGTGAAAAAAACAGACCAAAAACGGCTCCGCGGGATTATAACAGGCATGATGCTCCTTGTTGTCGCAGTCATTATAGTGTGCTCTGCCGGTTGTACGGGAGACGGGGCCGAGGCGGCGATTCCAACACCGGATACCCCGACAAATACCGCAGAGACAGAAGTCACCTACACGGGATCGAATGTTGAAAAAGTCGAGCTCTATCATTTTCATGGCGACAGAAGCTGCACATCCTGCGTAGTGCTGGGTGATTTTGCCGAAGAAACGGTCACAGAATGGTATGCATCGGATCTGGAGTCGGGCCGGCTGGTGTTCGGTCATATTAACTACGACGAACCTGAGAACAGCGACCTTGTTGAACAGTATCTTCCGACAGGATCCTCTCTCTGGATAGGGATCTACGACGATAACGGGTTCTATAAGCAGGAACTCGTCACTCCCTGGTACATGCTCAGCGATAAGAATGAGTATTCACAGTATCTCAGGGCAGTCATCGAGCAACAGAGAGGATAGGGAGCCCCTATGGACATAATGGGGTTCATGCAGACGATGGGGATGAGTGGCGTTCCGCTCATCGCCGCTTTTTTTATCGGGCTGATGACAGCAATGAGTCCCTGCCCTCTTGCAACCAACATCACCGCCATCGCCTACATCTCCCGGAAGCTGGACAACAGCCGGCATACGCTTCTTGTGGGGTTGCTGTATGCTGCAGGAAGAACAGCCGGTTATGTGGCCATCGCTGTGGCAATCGTGTATGCCGGGCTCAATGTGCAGGCTATCTCTTTTTTCTTACAGGAATACGGCGAGCTGATCCTCGGGCCGTTGCTTTTGGTTCTTGGTATCCTGATGCTTGATATCATTGACATCCCCTTTCCGGGAGGCGGGAAACGGCTCACCACCCTCATGGAGACATATTCAGAGAAGGGATTTGCCGGGAGTTTTATTCTGGGGTTTCTCTTTGCACTCAGTTTCTGCCCGTTCAGTGCGGTTCTCTTTTTCGGCATGCTCATCCCCATCGCCCTGAAGACCGGTGATGCCCTTCTCGTCCCTGCCGTCTTCGGGATTGCAACGGCCCTGCCTGTTATTGTGGTTTCCTTCCTGCTTGCTGGCGGTGTCGGGCAGGCGGCACGGCTAATGCAGCGGGCGCAGTCGATGGAATTCTGGATGAAGAAGGGAGTTGCGGTGGTTTTTATCGGGATTGGGTGTTACCTGATTCTGATTACATGGGTGATGTAAATGGACGAGACGGAGAGGTTCTTTGCGGGGGGTAGGTACAAATACGAACAATGATTCATTCACATTAATACTCTCTAGATTAGGTGTTGGATTTGTTTTGCAGGAAATGTGGGGCAGAAATATCAGATGACACACATTTTTGCCCGGAATGTGGGGCAGAAGTCGTTCAGCCAAATCAGGGTGAGGACATACCCCGTCACACGGTGAAATCAGGTAAATCCAATGGTTCCGGAGGGCGGAGCAGACTTCTGGTATTTATCATTTCAATCGTTGTCATCATCGTTCTTGCTGCAATGATTGCTGTTTTTACTCAGGGCTTTGTCGAATTTCCAAATTCAGGTATGGAAACAGGGAGCAGTTCTGACCTCAGTGAGGTTTCTTTTACGACTCAACCAACTCAGGTTCCCACGGTAGCCACGCCGGTTCAGACACCAAAAACCCCAAAGCCAACTCTTACTCAAACCTTTACTCCTACCCCAACACTGACACCACGCCCCACTGATTCAGCAGATTCCTACTACCGCACCTTTGACTGGTCATATGACAACACCGAATGGACCTATTCATTGATAATTCCCCGGGATGCCTACGATTATTACCGCGATAAGCCCCACAATCGGGAAAGCGATTATTCTCAGTATGCTCTTTCGGATTACGACAGAACGTATATCCAGGGTATTGTGAATAAATTCAGGGAAGCGGGGCGGGAGGAAGGATATGATGAGTATGATACGGTTATGATGATCGTCTCATTTGTTCAGTCCCTTCCCTATACCTCCGACAGTGTGACCACGGGCTATGATGAATACCCACGTTATCCGCTGGAAACACTGGTGGATTCCGGTGGTGATTGTGAAGATACGGCAATTCTTACCGCTGCACTCTTAAGGGAAATGGACTATGGCTCGGTATTAATCGAACTGCCGGACCATATGGCGGTAGGGGTGAAATGCTCTGACGATTTCTACGGTACATATTACGAGTATCAGGGTTCCCGCTATTATTATCTGGAGACGACAGGCGTAGGCTGGGATATCGGTGAAATCCCTGAAGAGTATGGGGGAAAGGACGTCATCATTCAACCAATGATACAGGTTCCCCGCATGAGTATGTCAATGAATGCAGAATACGAGGATTACGACTCCGGTTCTGTTTACTACCGGGTACACTGTGATATCGAAAATATCGGTTCCGGAACGGCATATAATCCGGTTATCTATATTGCCGCACGTGCCCCGACGGAGGGTGCGGACAAAGTATGGAGCCAGGAAACAGTTGTTCTGGAGGATTATTCAGAAGGTGCGAGTGGATGGGCGGAAGCTACAGTATCAATACCCCGTGATTCAGTGTCCCAGATTCAGTGTGTGTTGCAGGGCAGTAATTTTGAGACGGTGGAGATCAATTCGGAGCGGTTTTCGACTTGATTTTTTGCCATATTCTTTCTTCATACTTTTTCGACACAATTACATGGATGGTAGAAAATGAGATGTGAGTGGAGAGAAAATTATGAAATTCAGCACAACCATTTTTCTTTCCATATTCTGATATTCAAGTAGTGAAACCTTACCTTAATGTCATTCTGATAATTCTAATAATTGCGAATATATCCATTTGTGGCTGCATAACAGAAAATAACAATGAATATCCATTAAATTCAACAGAAATTTTTAATTTCGAAGATATTAGTGAAAAAGTGGGATACAACGATTTGAATTCAGTACTCCCCTCTGAGATGACTGACACAATTTCAAACTTAACACCCGAAGCTGCTGAAGGAATTGTTGATTTATTTTTTGAATTCGCAGAAAATAATCCACCTAAAATCAATGAAACTCACATCATTATTGCTGATAATATTGCCAAGAGAGTTTGTGAGATTGGAGAAATTGATGAGGCATTCTTTACAGATTACGATTATTTTAAGGAGAATACAGAAAAATTTGATCGTCTAATTAAAACAATAAATGAAAATTTTGACACACATTATCAAACATTAGATGTTTCAAAGAATTTTTACAAACAATTACAATTGTACAGAAAAACTTCATCCTTTATACCCGTCATTGACTCCTATAATGAGCTACATATCGCATCACAAAAATTGCATAGTGAAGAAAATGCTGATTACTACATTTTCTACAAGAATCTATTCATATTCGCAGTAGATGTCGCATTTACAAAGGAAAATATGGCATATAAAACAGCATATAGAGCAACAGGTATTCTTGCAAGGACTACAGGTCTGAGTCACTGTACAAAAATAATTGGATATCAAGGATATGGCCTTGTTTTGCATGAAATTCATTGGAAAATACGAGCAGAATGTAATGAAACCATAGAGGATTTGCTTTCCATACTCAGAGAAGAAGAGATTATTAAGAATACAATTGGGCTTTAAACTTCAAATATATCCCCCCCTTTACTCAACTTGTACCAGTATTGACCAGCACACAAGACAAACGCATCCCACATGGACACCATTTTATAGCCATTTATCTGATTGAACAAAGGAAATATTTTCAATGGTAGATAAAATAATTCAAGTCCATCTTATTGAAATCTATTCAAATTCGTTCAGAAAAAAATTGAAACTCAAAGTTGGTATTATAACAACTTATTAATCTCAATAAACATTTTTTCAAAGCAATCAAGGGTTGAAGGAGCAAAATAATCCATTTCAACACCCATTTTCAAGAGGGCATTTGCCGGACGATAGTGATTAAATCTCTCAATACCAAGGTGATTCGAAATCTGAGGAATAATCCTTCCATCATCTTTCTCGACATCTTCAATTTTAATATCCTCATACTTTTCAAATGTTGAATTAAAAATCTTCAAATAATCACTTTTTTCGAACATATCTTCAATGTCTGCTTTTCCGCCATTTTTCGTGGCGAATTCATCGAAAAATCGGATGTTTTTGCTTTTAATAATCTTTTTTCTAATAAGATCTTCCATCTTCTGTTTACTTTTAGGATCAGCGATAGAATCCAGCAAACATGCAATATCCAATTTATTACCCCGAAGCAATGAGATAAATGTTGAAACTTTGTCTAAGCCACCAACAGGGACTATTGTGACATCTTCCCTCAGACCTTTTCGTTCATTTTCTTTAAGAATATTTGACATAACTTCTAAGTATAGTAAATCGGCCGGACCCTCAACTAACAAATTTTTCTTTGAAATAAACAGGTTCTGAGCAATATCATATCCTAAAGCTGCTTGAAGCGGAAATAGTGTATTTGGATCTTTTTCTTGAATTGAATCTGAAATTTTCGATCCATTATCTGTTTCAACAATTGTCCTTACACGATCCAAATGTTGAGAATCAACCATAAATGGTGAATGTGTAGTATAGATGACCTGATAATTGTCAGATAAATCTTCTATAAATTTCAATAAGTCAGCTTGAGCAGCAGCATGAAGATTCAACCCCGGTTCATCCAACAATAAAATATAGTTCGAATCCGTGTCTTCCTGAATTTTACTGAACCACACAATGAATGAGAAAAACCAGTTAAAACCTTTACTTCGGTTTTTGAGAGGAAGTGACAAACCCTGATTTTGATTTTCAACTCTGATGAGCAAGACCGGTAATTTATGGGTTTTGAATTCAATTTTTAAATTTTGATTGGTTTTCCAATATTTAAATAGAGTATCAGATATTTCATTTGATGTGGCTTCAAGTTCGGCAATAAATAACTCTGAATTCTTGCCATCCACTACCTCATCCAAATCAATCTGAGCTAAATCAAAGAGGGCTTTAGCTGTCTTTAATGATTCATCCTGAGAACCCTTTGTTCGAAGGGTTTCCATGTTGACCTCCGAAGGAAGGGCATAATACTCATCGTAATAAAGGAATTTAGGGATATTTGGTTTGATCCATTTACGGACAATATATTCTACCAAAGGATTTTCAAATTGAAGTGTATTTTCAAAATATACTCTTAAATCTTTTAAAGCTTCTTTCAATTGTGGGTCTTCTATTTGACCGATTAACTGCCCAAATTCATCATTACTTTTTATTTCTAATAATTTCCCAACTATTGCGTCATCAAAATCAAATTCAGATGATTTATTTTTGATAAATTCCTCGACATTAATCTCTATTCCCTCGATCTTCTCAGAATTATCATATAACTTAATATGAGTGAGCTCTGTCCCAGAAAACAAATCACTTCCTAGATCTTGATTGACTTTAACAACTAAATCATCAGAAATTGAATATTTTGACTTCACGACCTCAGCCACGATTCCTCTTTTATCGTACTTTTTCTTCTCCTTTCTTGGATAATCATAGGTCGTATCAAATTGAAAAGAAGTATCATCTTCCTGAAAATAGTTTGTCTTTGCGACCGCTTCAAGCAAAGTACTCTTCCCAGCTTCATTCATTCCCACCAAAACTGTAACTTTAGGATCGACACTAAAGGTTTGCGCCTCATTGAAGGATTTATATTTCTCAATTGTCACTTCCTCAAGTTTTAACATCAGCAATTCCCTCTGTTGAGGATATTCAAGGCACTAAGCTAAATGGTTTGTTATTTTTTTTGTTAATTATCGAATCATTGACTACTTACAACTACCACTACCACCCCCCCTCAAAAACCCATATATACCATACAAAAGATTAATCTCCCCTACCAGAAGGGATCCAAAATGCTCTACCGCACAATACCAAAAACAGGTGACAAACTCTCCATCCTCGGCTATGGCTGTATGCGCCTGCCGGAGAAAGACGGGCAAATAGATGAAGAACGGGCCACCCGTCAGCTCAGGTACGCAATTGACCATGGCGTGAACTATGTTGACACGGCCTGGAGTTACCACATGGGGGAGAGCGAACCATTCGTCGGGCGGGCCCTTCTGGATGGGTATCGGGAGAAGGTGCGTCTTGCCACCAAACTCCCATCATGGCTCGTTGAGACACCGGAAGACATGGACTATTATCTCGATGCACAGCTCGCAAAGCTGCAGACAGACCATATCGACTACTACCTCATCCATGTATTAAACACCACAGAAAAACTCGCAAAAATGGAAGCATGCGGCCTGACAGAATTTCTTGATTCGGCAAAAAAGGCAGGGAAAATAATCAACGCCGGCTTCTCATTCCATGGCCCGGCAGAAGATTTCGCACCGATTGTCGATGCCTACCCGTGGGAGTTCTGCCAGATTCAATATAATATTCTCGATGAACAGAACCAGGCAGGGACAAAAGGGCTGGAATACGCTGCCGGAAAAGGTCTTGGTGTCATCATCATGGAACCACTCAGGGGAGGCAACCTGACCGATCCGGTTCCCCCTGCAGTAGCAGACATCTGGGACAGTTCCCCCGTTCAGCGGACACCTGCAGAGTGGGCACTTCGCTGGGTATGGAACCACCCGGAAGTAACCGTTGTCCTCTCTGGCATGAACAGAGAGGAACATATCGAAGAGAACATCCGGACGGCACATGAAGCCCACCCTGACTCCCTCTCAGATGCAGAACGGACCATCATCGGAGTGGCAACCGAAAAATACCGTGAACTGATGAAGGTTGGCTGCACCGGCTGCCAGTACTGCATGCCCTGTCCATCGGGTGTGGATATCCCGCTCTGTTTTGAGCTCTATAACAACAAATACATGTTCAAAAACCCGGATGCAGAGATGTTCTATGTCGTCCGGCTCTCCGGTGTCCTGTCAAACAGCCCGGAACAGTTTGCCTCGCAATGTGTTCAGTGCATGGAATGCCTTGAGAAATGCCCCCAGCATATTGACATTCCCGCCCTTTTGGAAATCATTGTCAGAGAGATGGAAGGAGAGGGATTCGAAGAGAGAAAACAGATGGCACGAGATATGTTCGTGAAGTAATTCACCGGATTCCGGAAAAATGAGGGTCCATCCGGGCAAATAATCACATCCTCTCTTCCACATCCCGCAGCACCCGGAGAGAGGAGGTAAGAACCGATGTCTTTCCGATTAAAGCGGCAATGAGAAGCGTATCCAGCACCTGATCACGGGAGACACCCGCATCGAGAGCCACCCGGATATGCATCTTCAGGCAGGCATCCGCACCAAGAGCAGCGGCAGCGGCAATGGTCGCAATTTCTCAGCCATCTGCACGTCCATACTCTTCGGCCGGGCGGTATAAAAGTCGCCAAGCGTGCTTAAAACAAATGATTCGGGCCGCTCGTTCATGTAAGAGAAGATGAACGGCACTTTCCCCAGCACCTCTTCTGCCTGTGATGTGATCTCATCTGAGATTGCATCGGTATGATCAAGAAATTCGCGGACGACTCGTTCTGTTTCAGGGTTTGTTGCCATACTCCTCTTTTCTGCGTCGCACAGGAAAAACCGTTTGGAGAGAAAGAAGTTCCACAATTCAATACCGCCCCCCGCATAATAAAATCAAATTATCACCATTTTGATTCCAAAATGATGTGAAAATGGCCAGGATTCGTACATCATACGGTTTCATACTCCACACATATTCACCAAATGTGAAAAAAAACAGATCCATCAGAGCGAAAACGGGACTATCTTTGATACCGTATAGACATGAAATATAATCTGAAACCATAGCAGAATCTTGCAAATATTGGCTACCTCTTTTCAGCAATATATTTCATCTTGCAGGTATGATGCAAGCATATGAAATTGGGCAGAAAAATTGCAGTCTCAGAGTCCTCAAAATCAGGACTTCCCCCGGGAACCCTGATACACGTTGGTGACAGGGATCCTGCACCAACCCATGCCCGATATTTTGAATATAATCAGAATGGTACTGAAGAAAAAAAACCCACAAATCCTGACGAATTATCCACCAATACCGACACATGTACCTGGATTAAGATATCGGGCCTTGCAGACATTGAAAAAATCAAACAAATCGGAGCATTCCTTTCCCTCCATCCGTTGACACTTGAAGATATTCTGAATACCAACCAGCGCCCGAAATATGAGGAGTTTGACGATTATCTGTATCTGGTGCTCAAAATAATCCGTATCGAAAAGGACGGGGGTGCATCCACCGGGGATAACAGTGCAGAAGCAGGAAAAGAGACTCCCTGCATCAGACAGGACAATGATGAACAATCTGACGAAAAATACAACATCACCTCTGCCCAGTTAAGCATTATCCTTACCGAAAGAGGCGTCTGTTCATTTGAGGAAAACGAAAGTAATATTTTCGACAGCGTTATTACGAGACTCTTTGACGAAAAAAGCCGAATTCGAAAATATGGCCCGGATTACCTGATGTATGCCCTCACTGACTGCGTTGTCGACAACTACTTTTTAGTCTTCGAAAGAATCGGAGAGGACATAGAGGACCTCGAAGAGAAAATAATTGACGGGACAGACCCGGATGTCATGGAGGAAATTTATACCCTTAAGAGAAATCTTCTGGACATACGAAAACGGGTGTGGCCACTTCGGGAAACTATCTCCGGAATAATAAGGAGTAAACCGGATTTCATATCCGAACAGACGGAAGTATTCCTCAAAGATGTATCCGACCATCTCTATCAGTTAAATGATATTTTAGAATCATACCGCGAGATGTCAACCGGACTCTATGAAATTCACCTCTCGACCCTCAGTAACCGGATGAATGAGGTGATGAAAGTCCTGACCATCATTGCAACCATCTTCATCCCCCTGACCTTCATCGCAGGCATTTATGGGATGAACTTTGCATCGATGCCAGAACTCCAATGGGAATTTGGCTATCCGGCAGCCATCCTTGCCATGCTTGTTACGGCCGGAATTATGGTCCTCTATTTCAGAAAAAAACAGTGGATATGACTATTTTTTCCAAAAACCATACCCCACTGATGACCTGGTTCTTCATCAACCAGAATATAATTCAGATTATGCCGAATTTAGCCCATTGACATATAAATCGAAACATTTTATGGACATAATTATTTTCCAAATCTGAGGCACTGTTGAAATGAGCCAAATACTATCTCTCTGTATTGTTGCAGGCATCCTTCTTTTGATACCCAGCTCTCCTCCTTTGCTATCGCCGGGAGTGCAGCCGGGGGCGTAGTGAGAGATTCTTGGTAAGACAGGTCATAAAAAGCCAACACAGAAACAGCAGCTGGTGATGATAATAGTGCCACCCCTCCGCAGGAGAGTTGCCACTTGGTCTCAATCCCGATCGTTGGTGCCACAGGTGCTCCCTACCTCTTCCTGTGACGATAAGAACAGAACCAACGGGATGACGATTATCCGGCCTCCATTTTATTTAAATAATCAGTTGTTCTTACAGCCATTATTATCAAACTCTCCGATTCTACCCATTTCAGAGATATTTGGAAATTTTTTCGATAAATTAAGAGACGAATTCCAATGTACCGGATAATTCCTAACGGGCAGGAAAAGGCAGATTTAGCCCATTTTAGGCAACCCGGCCTCCCCACGGCACCAACATTCATTAAAGATACGGTGTAGTAAGGCATATGAAGAAGATCAGAATTGGAACCAATGTATTCCTGCCAATGCCGGTGGTTCTGGTTGGCACCGAAATTGGCGGGCGGCCAAACGTTCTGACGGCAGGGTGGGTTTCACGGGTGAATGCGGACCCTCCCCTGATTGCCGTCAGTATCAACCAAATCAATGCAACACCGGAGGGAATCCGGGAGAACGGGACCTTCAGCATAAACCTGCCCACCGCGGCAATGATGGGGGTGGCTGACTATTGCGGGCTGGTATCCTGCAGATATACCGATAAATCAGACCTCTTCGAATTCTTCCGTGGAACCCTCATCGGTGCACCGATGATCCAGAACTGCCCGCTTACAATGGAATGCCGACTCATCGATACCGTGGAACTACCCACACACCTGCTTTTTATCGGCGAAATCGTGGGAGGATATGCAGATGAAAATATTCTGAACCAGAAAATACCAGACATAAATGCGATGAAACCCCTGATTCTCACCATGCCTGACAACGCCTACCGGACCCTGGGGGAGTATGCTGGGAAGGCATGGTCGGAGGGGACACACCTGGCACGGGGTACCTGAATAGTGGATATCCCCGCCACTTCTCACCAATTTTTCAGCAGTCCCAAAGTGACCAGAAGATACATCGAGAGGCGCGGGATATGAAGTGGGAGAAGAGTAAACAACAGCACACATACAGCACAGTGCAAAACATAGAAACTGAATCTACCCACCAAAATTCAATATATCGGCCATTATGGACTGGAATAACTATAACAGGGGCAATACCATCCACCCGGGGTATCAGATCAGGTATTTGCTATAACCCATTTCTCTTTCATACCATCCAACAAACAGAATGAGACAAACCTCCCTGGCACCTTCAACACGAGAGGCAAAAGACCCGGTCTGAACAGACCCCTGCCCGTGAGAGGCAGGTCGCACTCAGCAGGAAAAATGAGTGCGGCCCACTCCGGAAAGCCAGGGACACACAAGACTGCTGAAACGAATTCGACCAGACGAAAATAAACCCCATGTGGCGTCAAATTGTCCATTTGCGCAATTGGGGACCTGCAGAAAGAATGGCGACCGATGGATGCATCACCGGCGCCATGAATCCATTCCTCCCATGGAATTGGATCAAACGACCCGCTTTCTGCATTATTATAACAATGGATCAAAGATACAGATGACAGATTCAATCATTGACAGTATACTAAGTGCCCGCTATCTCCGCAATGGGGAGACCACATTTGAGGATGTGTGCAGGCGTGTCGCTGCCGCTTTGGGAAACGATGAGGCAGAGACTGCCGCATACTTCGAAGAGATGGAATCACTCAGATTCCTCCCAAATTCACCAACACTAATGAATGCAGGGACAGAAATCAACCAGCTATCTGCCTGCTTTACCCTGCGGGTGGATGACTCACTTCCGGAGATATTTGACGCCCTCAAATGGGGTGCCCTCATTCACAAGAGCGGAGGCGGCACCGGCTATAATTTCTCCAATATCCGCCCAAAAGATGCACCTGTTCTCTCTACAGAGGGCGTTGCATCCGGCCCCGTCTCATTCATGAACATCTTCAATGAAGCGACAGAAGTCATCAAACAGGGTGGCAGACGCCGCGGTGCAAACATGGGGATTCTCAACGTCTGGCACCCGGACATCCTGGACTTCATCCGGTCAAAGACAGAAGAGGGGAAGGTCAAAAACTTCAACATTTCGGTGATGATGAATGACGCCTTCATGGAACTGGTTGAGAGAGGTGAAATGGAAAAGGTCTGGATGACCCACCCCTATTCCGGTGAGGAGATCACGGTAGGTGACATCTGGAATGCGGTTATTGACGGAATCTGGAAGAACGGAGAACCCGGAGTGCTCTTCTATGACGAAATAAACCGCCGAAACCCCACCCCCCTCCTCGGGGACATCGACACCACCAACCCCTGTGGGGAACAACCACTTCTGCATTTCGAAAGTTGTGTTTTGGGATCCATTAATCTTTCAAAATTTGTGGAAAACGGAAAAATCAACGAAGAACAACTCAAAAAGACTGCACGCATTGGCACCCGGTTCCTTGACGCAGTTATTGACAATAACTCCTTCCCCATTCCACAGATAAAAGAGGCGACAGAAAAGACCCGGAAGACCGGCCTTGGCCTTATGGGTGTCCATGATGCACTGCTCCTCTTAGGGATTCCCTATGACACAGAGGAAGGCAGGGCATTCTGTGAACAAATGATGGAACTGGTCACAACAACGGCGGTGGAAGAGTCACACCGCATCGCAGAAGAACGCGGCGTCTTCCCCGCATGGGAAGGAAGTATCTGGGGCAAGAAAACGATGCGGAATGCCGCACTGACCACCATTGCACCAACAGGAACCATCTCTCTCATGGCAAACTGTTCCAGTGGCATTGAACCGGTATTCTCCTTTGCATACACCCGGAATAATACGGTAAATAAATCGTTTGAAATTCTGCATCCAATCTTTGCCGCCGAACTCCGCAGGGTTCTTGCCACCCCCGGAAAATCATCGGATGAATGTGACCGCCAGGTCCGGGAAGTCATCGAACATGTCCACAAAACCGGAACGGTGCAGGACCTTGGGTGGCTTCCGGAATCATTCCGGCGGGTATTCCGAACCGCGATGGACATCGGCTGGAAGGACCACATCATGATGCAGGCAGTCTTCCAGAAGCATGTCCATGCCTCCATATCAAAGACCATTAATATGCCCGAGGAGGCGACCAAAGACGACATGGCAGCAGCCGTCATGATGGCATGGAAAAACGGCATCAAGGGAATGACCATCTACCGTACCGGAAGCCGGAACGAGGTCGTTTTGGCACTCAGCGAGAAGGAACCGGCAGAACCGGAGACAAAGGAACGTTGCCGCCCGAAAGAACTCATCGGAAAGACCTACCTCTGCCAGTCCGGATGCTGCCGTCTCTATGTGACAGTAAACCTCTTTGAAGGGAATCCCTGGGAAGTATTTATCCGAACCGTGGGAAGCGGAGGGTGCGAAGCAAACTCCAATGCAATCGGGCGGGCGATATCAACAGGCCTGCAGAGTGGTGTTCCCTACACCAAATACGTCAAACAGTTCAGAAAGGTCAACTGTCTGTCAGCGGTGAAAAATGCGGAATCCGAAGGGTACTCCTGTGCTGATGTCGTAGGGAGATGCATCGACCTTGCGGCACACATGGAGACAATCACCACCCTTGACAACTGGACCATCACTGAAGGGGCCGGGGATACAAAGAACCGCTGTCCGGAATGCAACGCTGAACTCGACTTCGGAGAAGGCTGCAACCAGGGCACCTGCAAGAACTGCGGATGGAGCGGATGCTCGTAGACGAATTCAAATAAAAACACCCCGCGGGATTTCCTCCCCAGAATAAATATTACCCTCTTTTTTCAGACAGCATAATCTGACCACGAATTCAGAAGACAATCAGCTGAACTGCTGATACAATAGCGTCAGCGAAAGGCAGACCAATACACCGTCCGTCCGAAAAGATGGATTAAAGAAGTTTATTCCCGGCATCAGGACCTGGATTACACTGGAATACTTCACGAATAGTTACGATCATAAGTCCCTTTGCGGGTGCCTTTGCCATCTTCGAGCGAACAGTCTCCTGCATCTTCTCAAAATCCTCACCAATTGTCTTCAGCTCAACATCGCCTTTGATCTGGAAACACCCCTTCGTATCCGGCCCCCAGACATAGATGGATATCTTCGGGTTCTCCCTGATGTTTGCAAGGGTCTTTTTCATAAAATTGTCTGCAATCCATATTGTTTCGTCATCAACAAGCTCCACAAATCCAATGGGGACAACGTTCGGCCATCCATCCGCTGAAGCAGTGGCAACGGGAAATGCCTTCATCGTTAAAAAGGCGGCTTTCATCTCTTCGGTAAGTGCTGTCATGGTCTTCACCATACCCCTTGTTTGCGTATACAGTGATAAACTCAATTGTCTCTCAGATGCCAGTGCGCCGGATAAGAAATACTATTTATTTCATAGCATGAAGGGCCCGCCGCCGGTATACCTGATTCACCTCAATTATTCCAAACCGCATAGACTGACCATAGCGCTTCAACGGTGACATAACCCGGCACTCCATTATATATCCGGACGTGCTGATGAAGGGGTGAGGAACACCCATGACACCGGATACCGATAAAACACCACCCAAAGTACCCATACCTGTGGCAGAATCAGGAGAAGGGGCGGTTGCCATCATTTACCACTCCGAAACGGGCCATACACAGGCCATCGCCCTGAATGCTGCGGAGAAAACAGGAGCGACACTCATCGAAGTCAGGCCGCAGCATCACTATTGCAGGATGGGCAAATATCTTCATGGAGCGATGAAAGCAGCAAAAAGCCAGAAAGATGCAGTCTACCCCGCAGAGATCAACATATCCCCCTTTGATATCATCATCGTGGGCACTCCTGTGTGGTCACAGCACCCGACACCGGTCATAAACGGAGCTATTGCCGCATTACGGGGGGTAAAAAAAGGCACCGAAGCGATTGTCTTCACCACGTGCTTTGCCCATGCCGGGAGGGCCGCAACCCCCCTGAAAGATGCACTCCGCGAGGTGGGCATCCCGGTTCGGAAATCATACGAATTTCCCAACCACTATCTCGTCGGGAAGTGCGGTACCGCACTTGCAAAGGGAGTAGATACCCTCCAAAACAAAAGGAAGGAAAATAATAACGATTCAGATACAGCATAAAAGGAACCGGAGGACCGGCCCGTAAACCGAATTTCAGAAGAATTCATGGAAAAAAAGGGATTCTAATCAAATAAAGGCAAAACCTCCGTCATATCCTCCGAAGAGATCTCCGTCAGTTCGAGGGGAATGCCCCACTGCTGGATAGTTGCGACCTCATTCCGGGGAATCCCCGTAAACGTGATCGCCAGATTGTCCTCTGCAAACGCATCCGGTAGATTGAGCGGGAGATACCGGGTACCGTCATCGGTGACAATCCCATAGAACCCTCCTTCAAGATCATTATACACTACCGTCCCGGTGCCACTCACAGCATCCGGGTTATCTACCCCCCCGTCACTGGTGCAGCCGCATACACACACGGCAGCTGCCACGAGACAGAGAAGCACAGCCAGAGAAATCGGGTATCCTACCATATCAGATCACAACAGGTGAATGGACAAATGAACACATTAAAGTTCCTTTGACTTCGGATTTTTCCACAATTATCTGTCAGGATTTTGAAACACGCGAATGAACCAATGTGCCCACAGTGCCATTACAAAACAGTGAGATTCTTTTTTCGGAATTTCAAACGTTGTTTCCCATTAAAAACCATTTTTTCCAATCATAAATGTTCCCCACAGGTAAACTGATCCAAGACATTCAGTGGAGACAACTGAACATCCTCCCTCTCACGGACCACTCAGACAGTCCCTGGTGACCCAGTGCGATGACCACTGATATCAGCGGAATCTCCTCACCCCCACAGGGCATCACGGCCCTATGCACGGATATTATTTTCGTTTAGCCTCAGATAGAGATAAACCATATCACAGGTATCCATACACAGGAAACAAACCATGAAGGTCATCGCAATCAACGGAAGCCCGAGAAAGGACGGGAACACCACCCATCTGCTCCGGGCTGTTCTCACCGAACTTGAAAACGAAGGTATCGAAACCGAACTTATGCATATCGGCGGCAGAAATATCCATGGCTGCACCGCCTGCATGAAATGCTGGGAGAATCTGGACAAAAAATGCATCATCGACAATGATATCATCAATGAATGCATCGCAAAGATGGCCGAAGCAGACGGCATCATCATCGGTTCACCTACCTACTTCACCGATGTCAACGCTGAAATAAAGGCACTCATCGACCGGGCCGGGTTTGTAGGGCTTGCTAACGGCGGGCTCTTCACCCGCAAGGTAGGCGCTGCCGTTGTCGCAGTCCGCCGTGGCGGTGCCATCCAGGCCTTTGACACCATCAACCACCTCTTCGGAATAAGCAATATGATCACCGTCGGCTCATCCTACTGGAACATCGGCATCGGGCTTGAACCGGGCGAGGTTGAAAAAGATGAGGAAGGCATGGCAACGATGAAGAACCTCGGGCAGAACATGGCGTGGCTCCTGAAAAAGATACAAACACCTGACTAATTAACATGTATCAAAGAGGGATGAAACAAGAAACAACGCAACATAGGTCCACGCACCGCCCTTTTTTGCACACTCTTTCCGGGCTTGAGACCTGGTTCTCCCTCCCCGGCCCGGTGGTGACACCGCCCCCGCCAAAATAGAAGATGGCCTTCGTCAGCTGGTGTGCGATATTCCCAATCATCAGCATTCTCCTTCTCACGCTGATGCCTCTGATGGCACCATTACCCTTCCCTCTTCCCGGGGCAGTGATAGCAACAGTCGCGATCCTGTTGATGACATATCTGTTGATGCCGCTTATGACCCGTGCCTTTGCAGGATGGCTCTATCCCAACCTTCCCACTGTGATCGCAGACGAGGAGATAACTACACCACCGGACAGCCAATAGCATGGTATAAACCATTCATCAGTCAGATCCGGGATGCAGACAGCATTCATACAAAAAACTCCAGCAGAATACTTACCGCATACACCACAATTGCACCATGGAAGAGCGGCAGTGCCCGCATCCCTGCTTCCGGGGTCCCTCCCCGTATTATTATGACATTTGCAGCCACCAGTAGCAGAAACCCTACGAAAATTCCCATACGTCCAACAGGCCCCATAACGCCTGCAAAGAAGAGCGCCACAATGCCGTGCAGGGCGGTGCAGACCACCACCCAGATAACTGTCCCCTGCTCCCCATAGAGCACAGCACCGAAACAGTCTTCATCCCTCGTATGAGGTCATTTTTCAGGTCGCCAAGGTCATTTACCGCGAGATAAACAAGGGGATACGGGTAGAAAAAGAGGAAAATGAGCAGCGCTGTCACATCAGGCATACCCACGGCGAGGTAGCCTGCGACAGGAAAGCGAGGTTGGTCCGTCCCACCAGTTGGGCAATGGGGAACCCCTGTGACCGCTTCTTCACCTGCCGTGGCTATGAACTAGCCGGTGCTGCAGCAGAACTGTATCAAAAAATAAGCTGAACGGGAGAGCACACGATTCCGCTCTACCGGGGCCGATAGAATATCCCGCGAGTTTCCCGCTCCTCAGTGATACATCCCTCTGCAAGAAGGGGATCGATATATTTTCGCACCTCATTCGGGTGTAGCCCGAGGATGCGAGAGAGGTCATCGATGGTGCAGGGGCGCCTACGGATAGTACCTAATATTGACTCGCGAACATCCTGCGAAAACGAGGCGATATCCGAACGTGATTGGAGACCTTCCACAATATCAATGCCAGGGAACCCAAGAGAATCTGCAATAATTTCCATCTCCTCTTTTGTGGGTGTCGTGATCCAGTCGTAGATGCCCGGCCGGTCAAGCGCATTGAGCTGTACCCGATCAGGCCGTATCTCTGCAATCGCATCCCGCAAAAAGAGCAACTCCTCTTCTGTGTCATTCAGGCCGGGGACGATAAATATCTCAAGCCAGATCTCGCCTTTGAACTCCTTTCTGAAGGTGATCAGACCTGAGAGGACATCTGCTGCGGAGATCGAAGAGCAGGGTCGGTCGATCTTTTTGAATACAGACTCCGATACCGCGTCCATGGACGGCACGACGACATGCACATCGGCCGCCTCAGCACGCACTGCCGGATCTGTGAGGAGGCTGCCATTTGTGAGAAGTGCAATCCTGTACTCCGGAAAATTCTCCCGGATGTGCCGGGCAATCCTGCCCATGCCGGAATGGAGCGTTGGCTCACCAGACCCGGAAAATGTGATAAAATCGAGTTTCGGGTGTGTCGAGAGATAGTCATCAATCTCCAGGATGATGGCATCTGTCGAATAATATTCAGCCCGTTCTGTTGTAAGTTCAGTTGTTTTCCCGCACTCACAGTAGATGCAGTTGTAACTGCAGGTTTTGTGAGGCACAAGGTCTATCCCGAGCGAGACCCCCAGTCGTCTGGAAGGTACGGGCCCAAAGAGATACTGGTATACCATAACTAAAGAGTTAGATAGCAGATGCAGGAGCATTAACCTGATCACTGTTACAATGCACAGGGGAAAAATAGCGCCATAAAAAAGACACCCTGTTACAACCATTCCTTCACCACCGAACACCAGGTGAGAATACAGCAGGAATCAGTGAAAAAATAGATTATTGGTTCTGTATTCTCCGTCCTATTTCCTGCTGAATCTGCCGGCAGAAGGATGGGTCATCATCCATTGTCTCCAAAAATACCCGGATACGACGTACGGTCTCCGGGTTGAGTTCGTGCTCCATAAAACAGGCATCTTTCTCTGCCGTCCTGTCAGACACACCGATGAGCAGTAAAAATTTCTTCAGGGTATCATGGCGGTATTTAATAACCTCGGCAATCTTCTGCCCCTCCGGCCGAAAGACCACCCCTTCATACCGTCGGTATTCAACAAGGCCCAGACTGTCAAGTTTCCGGAACATCTCGACCACACTTGAGGGGCTGAGCCCAAGCTGGTCAGCCACATCCTTTGTTCGGGCATAGCCTTTCTCGAGGGTCACATTAAGGATAGCTTCCAGATAGTCCTCAGCTTTCCTGCTGAGGTGTTTTGCAATGTATCCTTCCTCCATACTCTTCCTGCATTGATATTCATCTGCAAAAGGTGATAAAATGGGTGATTCAGGAGGGAGCACAACCCGGAAGAATCAGGAATCGTCGGTATCATGTATCCAGATCAGATACAGAATACCCAGGGTGAACGGGAAGAGAAGCACTGCCGGGGTGTACGGCGGGGCGAATGCGGCGAGGAATCCAGAGAGAGAGTTGAAAAACGCAGGTGACGCAACATCTGCAGGTATCGCCACACAGAGGCGGGCAAAGATATCAGTGCCTGCAATCAACCAGACAAGAACACCCCCCAATACTACCTTTGCAGACTGCTGAAGCGTCGCAACCCGGGTGCTCCCCGCAAGCATGAAGAGGCCGGCACAGATCATGATAAAGCCGCCCCATGCCCAGCGGAAGAAGTCATCACCGGCGATGGCAAGGATGCCAACCTGAATACCGGGCCTGATGCCCGCCCATACAAGGATATCGGCAATGCCAAACGCAAGTGTCACGAGGCCCAGCAAAGCGACATATATCCCAATGAGGGTAATTTTCTGTTCATTCTGCTCTTTTGATTCATTCTGTTCCATATTATGCGACCCCCAGGAGGATGCCGATACCGTGGATGATACCACCATAGATGAATACCACCACGAAAAGCACCACAATAGCGGCAATGAGTTCTTTCCAGCCTTCGCGGAGCATGACCACAAAGGTAGCAACACACGGGAAGTAGATGGTGACGAGCACGACAGATGCGACCATCTGGTAGGTGGTCATAGGAATTGTCGAGAGCTGCGCGATTGCAAGGTCTTTTCGCAGGAATGCCGCAATGAGCGGCCCGACGGTCTCTTTGGGAACGCCAAACCAGGTGACAAAGACCGGTTCAAGCAGATTTGCAAGCCCCTGTATGACACCCCCGAGATAGAGGAGGTTGACGACCAGTATGCCGAAAAGGACAAAGGGCACCGCCTCCTTTAGGAAGCCTTTGGTCCGGTTCCAGAGTTTCTTTGCGACGTACTCTTTTACGGGCCAGTGGTAGCGAGGCACATCCACAAGGATCTCGGGATTTTCTCCCGGGATCACCTTGTTTAAGACAAAACCGAAGATGCAAAAACCGACGATAAGACAAAGCATCACAATGCCCACCAAATCAGGGAGCACGCTCATCATGATACCTAGTTGCGCCCCGCAGGGAATGAAGAGGGCAAGGAGCGTCATCATGATGAACCGCTGTTTCTTCGTCTCCAGAATACGGGTGGCAGTCACCGCCGGCACATTGCACCCGAGGCCAAGAATGATGGGCACAATCGCATAGCCGTGCAGCCCAATGCGGTGGAGCACCGAGTCCATGAGAACCGCGAGTCGCGGCAGGTACCCTGAGTCTTCCAGGAGGGTCATCATCAGATAGAAGACGAGAACTGCCGGGAGCACCACACCAATCGAGACAAACAGTCCCGACGTAAGCATCCCAAATGCTTCAAAACAAGTATCTGCTGCAGGATTCCCCACGAAGAGGAAGTAGTGCCAACTCGCGGGGTCGGGCCAGACAGACTGCATCCACGGCAGCCAGAAGCCGTCAAAGAACTTTACCATGAACCCATCGGTCATGAGCGTGCCGGCAAACGAAGTGAAAACACTCCAGAATGCATAGAGTGCAGCGAAAGCCACCGGAATTCCGGTGAGTGGTTTGACCGTCAGGTCTCCCAGCACATCCCCAAGAGTATGTTTATACGTGCCATAGGTGACTGTCTGGCGGGTGATGGCATCCACCATCTCCCAGCGGGCGTCAGAAGAGAAGACCATGGCTTCAGCACCCTCCACAGCCACCACAGCCACGGACGGATTCACGTTCCTGCTCTTCGCCCCGCAGACGCTGTGCGATGGCGCCAATGTCCGCAACCTTCGCTTTCCTGAGCATCTCTGCAAGGTCACGGACTCCTTCGCCACTCGTTGCGGTTGTTGAGACCACGGGGACACCGAGAATACGCTGGAGTTCAGCAATGTCGACGGTGATCTTCTTTTCATGGGCGGCGTCCATCATATTGACCGCCACGATACAGGGCATGCCACGCTCCATCACTTCAAGGGCGACGTAGAGACCCCGATCAGTTTTGGTGGCGTCAAGCACAATCATCACAGTCGCATCCGGAGAATCCCGGAGCATCCGAACGGCGACCTCTTCTGCTGCATCCCGTGGTTCAAGAGAATAGGTGCCGGGCACATCGATTATTGTATAGGTATGCCCACCCTCGATGAAGGTGCCACTCGTGAAGTCAACCGTTGTGCCGGGATAGTTGGATACAATGGCATTTGCGCCGGTCATCCGGTTAAATAGTGCACTTTTGCCCACATTCGGGTTGCCGAGCATCAGGACTGTTGTCCCTTTCTCCGGAAGATCTGCATTTCCCTTTGCTTTTTCCTCTGTCATGCATCCGTCCCGGTCTCAACCACAATCAGTTCGGCTGTCTCAAGCCCCATTGCAATCTCCAACTCGCCGAGGAGAACAACCACCGGTCCCTTGATAGGTTGTTTCGTGACCATCTTCAGTTCCTTGCCAATCCGGAGCCCCATGCAGTTCAGGTCATGCGCTGAAGTCCGGATCTCCCGGACGACTGCCCTCTCACCAAAAGGCAAATCAGAGAGTTTTATCAGCATTATTCCACCTGTACAATCTGTATATGATGAGCCATGCAGCGCCCAAGGGCTACGGTGTTCCCCCTGAACTCCACTGCAATCGGCCCGCACGATGATGATACCATAGTTAGCGTGCATCCCTCCGCAATACCCCGCAGGGCAAGTTTTTGTTGGAGACGGCGTCCGCCCACAATCCCGGTGACACGTCCACGTTCACCAGGATGTAACTCATTCAGGATCATAACTGTCTGATATACGTTCTGTGGTTCGGTTGGTATCAATAGCATCCAAAAGAAATTCGGTTTTTTTCAGGAACACCGGATATGTTCGGAAATTTAACAGAAAACCGAAATATTCGGGACGTAAACGCATTAAACCTGACATTCACTGCCAAAAAGAGCCAGAATATTTATGCAGGCGCACACCACAGATTCCATGATTAACCATGAATGTCGGCATCATCCGCTGCCTCATGACAGAAGACATCTGCCCGGGGACAACGGACTTTAAAATAACTGCAGAAGGGAAAGGCGCCTTTGAAGAAACCGGCCCTGTCAATATTGTCGGGTTTGTCACATGTGGCGGCTGCCCGGGAAAACGAGCCATCCCACGGGCAAAAATGCTTGTCGAACGAGGTGCTGAGGCAATTGTCTTCGCGTCCTGCATCTCAAAGGGTAACCCCATCGGATATCCCTGCCCACATTATGCAAACATGCGGGACGCTGTGGCGAAGGCAATCGGCCCGGATATCAAAATTATCGAGTGGACACACTGAACACCTGAAAAAGAACAGGCGTAACAGAGAAGAGAGTCATCCGACCTCCGGGCTGAACGAAACAGCTCTTTTTCTACCGAACATACCCTCCCATTCTTCCACCCGCCCCAATACATTTGAACACCCACTGCCTATCCCCCGTTAATGTTGCCCAACACTTTCCCTTGTGAACTCATAAACTGGGAAAACTCCTGTGCACTTGCAAAACAACTGGCAATCACCAGCCGTGATTCCGGTTACCAGCCGGACATCATCGTCGCCATCGGGTGGGGCGGATATGTACCGGCACGGGTGGTCTGCGACTATCTTCTGCATGAGATGCTCACCAGCATAAAAATCAAGCACTGGGGAGTGGCGGGCGTTGAGAAATCGAAGACCATCATCCGGTTCCCGCTCGCAGTCGATGTGAAAGGGGCACACCTGCTGGTGATCGATGATGTCACAGATACGGGGGACACGCTCACAGAAGCCATCTTCTACCTCCGACGATGTGGTGCCACCGAGATCAGGGCGGCCGTCCTACAGCACAAGGACACACCAGGGTTTCTGCCGGACTACTATGCAGAGAATGTTGTAGAGTGGCGCTGCACCATATACTCGCGGGCGGTTTATGAGAGAATTTCCGGATTTATGCTCCGTGTGCTTATAATAGGCTCTGCCACAGCGAAAGACATTATTACGGCCCTCACAGAGCTTTTCAGTATATCACCATAGATGCCGAAATATTTTCATAAATCTGCTCCAGCCTCATAATGCGAGGCGAAGCAGAGATAAGAGATGGTGTGCTGCAAAAGAGTGGCCGACCATTCTTCTCCGGAACTCAGGAACTCTGGAACCCTCCATAAACGCAAAATTCAAAATCGTAAGGTTAAGCATGAAATGTATCATTGTTATTCAAAATGGATCGCCGGCCTGGCTGGCATCTGTTCACGGAGCAATAATGAACGCAGCAGAAGTACACCCCATAGGCATTGTCAGATCCCCTTACCAGAACCGCGGTGACGCCCCACGGCAGGGGAGGTTCACCCCCGATACTGAGATGGATATTGAAATATTTGAAGACTACAAGGATGGCATCGGTGATTTTGCCGGCATCAGCCATCTCTTTGTCCTCCTCTGGTTTGACCGCTCCTCACGGACCACCCTCTCGGCACGCCCTTCATGGGCAAAGGGAATCCGGCCAGTCTTTTCCACCAGGTCTCCGGACCGTCCCAACCCAATCGGCCTTGACATCGGAAAAATCATCAGCATCACCGGCAGGACCATTCGGGTGGCAGGGCTCGATGCCCTTGACGGGACGCCCGTCCTTGATATCAAACCCTATGCCCCATCCATTGACGCCATCACAGACGCTTCAGAACCATTCCAATCCTCCCCATGATGCACACAGCCCGGGCAGCATAAACGCCCAAATCATTCTCTGATTACAGAAAAAAAGAGAACATCAGAATTACCACAAGGATAAATCACAACCCCCACCAAAGTCCAAAAACAAGAATGCCCATAACCCCTGGAAATCCATGATCACATTTCTCCAGGAGACTGCCCTCCTTGCACTCAGCCTTCTCTCCCGCACCATCCCCATGATGGTAGCAGGGGTCTTTGTAGCAGAGCTCATCATGGCATTCAATGCGACCGCCCGGATATCCCGCATCTCAAAACCACTCACCGTCTGGACGAGCCTCCACAACGAATGCGGCATCTCATTCATGATGGCCTTTGTTTCACCCAAAGCGGCAAACACAATGCTTGCTAAATATCACCGGGATGGAATTATCACCCGCCGTGAAATGGTAATCGCTGCCCTGATGAACTCATTTCCCAATGTTATGATGCACTGGCGCACCCTTTTGCCAGTGTATATCCCCTTCCTGGGCCTTACCGGCCTCTTCTATTTTCTCATCCTGGTTTTCGTTGGCATCATCAAGACCGTCATCGTCATGATCGTCGGGAGAAAAATACTCCCTACCCCTGATGAAACAAAGAAAAATACACCCGAAGAGCCTCCCCGTCCGAAATGGAAAGAAGGTACAGAGACAGCCCTAATGGCGTCTGTCGCCCCCCTGCGCCAGATTCTTCTCATCAGTGTGCCCACGATTGTGATCGTGGCCGCCCTTATCAACCTTGGTGTGTTCGATACGGTGGCAGACGTGATGCAGGGCTTTGGGTCCTGGTTTCCTGTCCCTGCAGCAGGTTTTGCGATCATCGCCGCACAATTCGGTTCTTTCATCGCAGGCGCAAGTGTCGCATCAACCCTCCTTGCCGCAGGGACACTCTCACCACAGGAAATCCTCATTACACTTCTTGTGGGAAATATTCTCACCAGTGCCACCCGGGGCATCCGCTGGTATGGCACCTCCTATGCAGCAATATTCGGGCCACGCACAGGTGCAATAATTCAGGGCCTTTCCACCGGCCTCCGGGTCACCATCATGATCGGTGTCGTAGCCATTCTCTCCTTTTTGTGGTCCTGAAAGAGAGATTTGGCTCTTTTTTTGTTACACAACTACTCAATGGACAGAAAAACACCCGGCAAACATTTTTTGCCATTCCAGTGACAATGACGGGACTATGCCATATGAACAGACAGAAGAACTCCCGGGACGGGTGAAACTGCACCTTCCGCTGCACGCACAGGAAATTTATCTGGCTGCATTTGACAATGCATGGAAGGAGTATGCAGACCCTGAAAAACGCCACGGAAAAGAGACCAGAGAAGAAACCGCCCACCGTGTCGCCTGGGCAGCGGTTAAACGGCGATACAGAAAGAATCCACGAAACGGCATGTGGGAGGAAAAAACAGCGGGATAAAGAGCAGACCGGAAACCCGGCGCGAAACAGATCATGCAGAAAGAGAACATATGTCTTCACAGCAGTAGCAAATGCATCATCTACGTTGCCTAACTACTTTGGGGATGCCAAGAAATTCAGAAAAAAAGGATGCCCGTTACTGCCCCGCCATTTGCTGACAGTACCACGGCCTATTCAATACGTAAACGAGCCCGAATAATAAATATTTTCGAATTACTCGTCTTCAGGAATGGCTTTATTCATCACCCGGAATGATGCACCAAGGATGCCCGTCTTGCCGATGAGCCCTGCAATGCTGATGATATCCCGGATCTGCTCACGGGTGGCACCTTCTTTGAGGGCTGCACGGATATGCACCTTCAGGCAGGCATCTGCACCAACGGCAGCTGCTGCAGAAACAGCGGCAAGCTCTACAGTTTTACGGTCCATCGATGTAGGATTAAACGTATATAAATCACCGAGTCCGTTGAATACAAAGGAGTCAGGCCGTTCCCTGAGGATTGGCAGGATAAAGGGGACAACTCCGAGAGTCTGCTTAAAATCATCCATGATGCCGTCGCACACGTCTTCTTTGCCCACAAGGAACTCATCAATCGTTGTCTGTGTCTCTCGATTCATATGATATCATATACCGTTTTGTCATACTTTACCATAGATGCAACCACCAGGGCAATCCCTAATCCGCTTCTTTCATCCCCGTCACTCCGTGTATCTGATCGGCAGTATCCCTTTTAAAACAGGATAAACCAACCCGGTTTCCTGAAAAAAAAGGAGCGATGAACGAATCAAAAAACGATTGCCCATATTCGTAAATCAGCAGAACTGACACCTGAATCAGAATAGATAAGAATCCGGGCAGTCTTTTCAGTCATGAAAAGTTCCATCCTTCTGCAGGACAGAGAAATAGGTATGGCAGTTAACGCATGGCTCTCCCTTCTTGTGGCAGGCGTCATGGAGACAGGATGGGCAATAGGCCTCAAATATACCGAGGGGTTCTCACGTCTTGTGCCATCTGTTATCACCATAGCCCTGATGGCGGGCAGTTTTTATTTCCTCTCAAAATCACTCAGTGACCTCCCCATCGGCACCGCTTACGCTGTCTGGACGGGAATCGGTGCGGTGGGAACCGTCATATTAGGTATGTATCTCTTCGGTGAGTCACGGGATCTGCTGCGGATACTCTGCCTGCTCCTGATAATCTCAGGGATTGTCGGGCTGAAAATGGTCAGTGCAGATTAAGAACAGGAAACAAAGGAAGAACAAAAGGGAACCTCTGCTGCGGGCACCCTCACCACTTATTCTTCTCCTCAGAGCCGTCCCGAAAGAGTGATCCATTAAACACAATCGGCTGCATGAAATACAATACCATCCGCGGAAGAGTGATCACCGATTTCAGAAACAGGGAACCACATTTTATCGGAATATCCATGCCCCGGATAATATCACCCCCTCAGCTCTGTATATCGCAGATATTCGCTATACAGGGCATCCTCATACGCCCCAACCTTCTTTGTCGGGACATAGTTTGTTGCCTTCACCGCCGTAAGGAGGGCTTCTTTCACCTGCACAGGACCGGAGAAGTCCATCTCTGCCACTTGCCTCAGGATCTGATCAAGCCCTTTGATACCAACCGTTTTGCCATCCACCATAATCTGCTGCACATCACCTGCCTTCGGGACCATCCCGCCACAGACTTTACAGTACTCCCCTTCTTCATCCGCCATTTATTTAATCACCTCGTTCTCCACCCGGAAATCCATCCTGCTAAAACCCTCTAATCTACGCACGGATCATCACGAGCATCATCTTAAACCGCGTGACCGCAGAGAGGGCATGTGGTGCATTCGCCGGGAAAATGATGGTATCCCCCGCGTTCATCATATGCGTCTCCCCGGAGAGCCATACTTCACACTCACCATCAAGAATAGTGACCACCGCGTCATAGGGGGCAGTATGTTCACTCAGCCCTTCATCTTCATCAAACGAAAAGAGCGTAATTGTTCCCACCGGTTTATTCACGATCATCCGACTTGCAACCGCACCTTCCTGATACTCTACAAGGTCTGCGAGATGCAGGACCTTCCCTTTTAATTCATCCCGGTTATTTTCAGTCAAAAAAATCACCTGTCGTATGCCGTATGCATACAGTGCAATACCCGATATTTGGATCATACCTGCAATAAAAGATGTGTGGCATGGGAAACAACAGAATAATCCTCCATCCTGTCACGTCCTGTCCAAACGCGTTCAACTCTATCAGGCATGCAGATACTGCGAGAAGCGATAGAAAATGAACCAGAAGACTACGGTAAAAGCCAGCACCGGAATGAAGAGATTTCCTGCCGGAACATGATACACATACCCCCCTGCAATAACCAACGCCGCCATGCATACCAGAAATTTCGCATACAAAACCGGCCGCCGGTCGCCATAATCGCCAGTATTTATTGCACCATTTAGATGGAGGGAAGAAAACGGCATGAAGGGGTTGAGACCAGTGACAGTACAGCAGTCCTCAGCCAGATGGAGAAATCCCCCACAGAGAATGCCTGCATACAATAAGTAAAGAGCATCTGACCACCAGCCTCCATCAACAAGGATAATACCCGTAAGTCCCCCTATGACACATACAGCGACAAATACACCAAATATGGTATGGAGAGAATGTCGGTGTCGCCGGTTAAACCGCAATCCCATCAGCCGGTAGATGACCCGCACGACGGATATGATAACGATGCTAATACCAGAGAAGAGAAGGCCTCTGCAATTCCTTGGATGCAACCCCTTTGTGGCGGCAACATCCGCATCAGGCAGACGACTGCCACCATAGACTCCCACCATAAAAAAGACACATCCCCAGAGGCATTCCACGGTGAGATCTACCGCTAAAAAAGGGGAAATACAGAGGAGTGCGGTTGCCATTGAGAGGACAACATGATCGTCTCCCCTCACCTCACAATCACCAAAGACCTACCCACAACCACACCTATGCCTATCGAAAGCAGAGGAAAGCCCGCCCGTGCGGGCCCACACCAAGGAATGCAGGAAAGGTACATTGCACTATGATTGACACTATTCTGGTATAAAGAAGAGGACTGCGGCCCGAAACTGTATTTCCCACCATTTCCAGTGGATATCACATCATATCGCTCCCGCTAAACTGTACGAGACAATACCTCACCATATCCATTATAAAAAGGTGGGATTCTGTGCCAAAACTCAGAGCATCTGCGTTCCTTTTGTGGGTTTTGGCACCTTCACGACGAGGACACGGAAGAGGGCGTCACTCCGGTTGAACCAGCGGTGAGGAATCTTTGCCGGACTCTCAACAAGCATGTCTTTTCCCACCTCTTCCTCCTCATCGCCGATCTCAACGACCCCTGTTCCTTCAAGGACATAGAAGAAAACATCAACCGGTGTGATGTGTTTTTTGAGTTCCTCACCGGGCTGCAGACTGATGACAACCGCCACCGCATGTTCAGTGTCATATGCCATACGGACGTCCACATTGTGGGGATTTTTACCCACCGGGAGGCTTGCTATTTCGGTGATCTTCATACGGCTCAAAACGAGCCGCAAGATAATAAAGGTACTAGTAGCCGGATAGATACCCCTCCAGAACATCCATTTCGAACGCCCAAATTTTTGTTAATCCTCTCCATTATACTCTGTCTTCTGCAGTGCCTGGCGGACACAATCACGGACTTCTGCAGCAAAACCCGGCACCCGCCGTATGTCACGTTTCGTATCCATCCCATCCGCCCATACCGATCCGGTCAATGGAATACCCGCAGTTGCAAAAAACGCCGTTGCAATATCACGCAGGGGTCTGAAATTTGCATCGCCTTCCCTGCCACAGACACCAAAAAAAAGCCCTGCCTGAGATTTAGTATCATCTTCACCCATAAGGTTCCGATGTGCATGGTATGCCTGAAACCGATCAATGAGGACTTTCAGGGCACCGGGGACACTGCAGGAATATACCGGAGCACAGACAACAAGCACCCCGCAGCGCTGCACCAGTGCAAATACCTCATCCATATCATCAGAAAATGTGCAGAAACCAGTATTATAGCACTGGTAGCACCCGATACAGGGATGGATATTCATATCATCCGGGTAAATGACCTGCACCGTTCCCCCCAATCGAACCACCTCTGATGCAGCCCACCGTGCTACCTGCCCGGAATTACCGTCCGGGCGGGGACTTCCCTGGATGATTACCACATCTACTGCCTCTGCTGCAGGGAGACAGCGGGGATGCAGACGGCGGAAATATTCTACCATGTCAATCGGATGGTCTGCAAACTCCTCCACCCATTCATCTGCCTGTTTTATTGCAGCAGATTTTGCATCCAGACCCATTGCTGGCGTATACTCATAGGTATTGGTGAAAAACTGCGTCACGGGATGGCCCAATGCATCACTGACCCGCACCCCATATCGTTCCATACCAGGATAGAGATGGGTATAATCCCCACAGACAAGCGTAACAAAAAAGTCTCCCTGTGCCGTCTGCACCACGCGTTTTTCCAGTCTTGTCTCCGGAATCATGTCTGGCCCTGAACCTTTTTTTACCGTCACCCTCTCCAAAAAAACCACCATTCTGATATCAGGGAAAGAGAACCATTCACTGCGATAGGGAAGGGACATAACGCCAGGCATTTGCCGGAATATGAATGGAGAAACAGGCCCCCTCGCCTTCTTTCCCTACCTCTGTTATTGGGCACCCGGTGATGCTCAGCACTTCACGGATTAAAAAGAGGCCAAGGCCGGTATTTGACCCGAAACCCCGTTCAAAGATCCGTTCCTTCTGGCTTTCCGGAACCCCAACACCATTATCCTCGACAGTGAGATTACCTGAACCGTCCGGCTCTTCGGTGAAGCTGACATGAATTTCTGTGACGGTTTCTCCGTGCCGAACCGCATTGTCAAAGAGATTGTAAAAGACCTTCACAAACATTCTATCGGCAAAGACCTCCAGCATTCCTACGTTACACGATATCTGAATCACACTGCTGTCAACGGCATCGGCACTCTCTCCACAGACAACATCCACCACCTGCCACAGGGGTGCTTCAACACCAAGATCCTGATAATCCTGGGTGAATAAAATCTGCCGGTAAATTCGTCTGGTCGCCTCAACAATTTTGTCGATATACCCATGGCCAGGGGCGCCATCAGGCGTTTCATCCTCAAGCAGTTCAGAGTACGAGAGAAGCACCTGCACCTGGTTCAGGATATCATGCCGGGTTAAAGAGGACAGGACATTCAGTTTCTTGTTTGCCTTTCGTAGTGGGGCGATATCACGACCAATCGTAATCGACCCGGACAAGGTCCCGTCCCTGGCGAAGTAGGCATGTACATTCCACTGAATAACATGCTCATCCCCGCCACTATCAGCAATTACTGACTCAATCATTCCGGCAGGGTGCACGGGGCTGAGAGAGCGTATAAATTCCTCCATTCCCGCCACACTATCCCCGAAGAATACAGGAAGATATGATGTTCCGGTAAGTGCGTCAGGCGTAGTGCCCGCAAGGCTGCAATAGGCATCGTTCACATATGCAACCGTACCTGCCCCGGTCATCCAGAGCAGGGGATCACCCACACTGCCAACCAGGCGGGAGAAACGACGTTCTTCACGTTGCACCTCTGACGAAAGATCCGAGACGAGGAGGCTAACGATGACAAAAAGCACCGCACTCCCGCCGGCCGTAAAAAATACCAGGGGGTTGCTGTCAAATCCTGCCATGAGAAGAAGATAGACAATACCGATACCGACTGCAAAGACAGGGAATCTCCGGTGAAACCAGTACGCCTCCAGGATGATCGGGATAAAGAAGAGATAAACCAGCAGAATCGTAAATCCAACGGAGATGCCTGCGGTTACCACCACAAATGAAAGGAGCGTCAGGCAGGCAATAACAAATAATTTCAGTGCCCTTTGAGAATCCTGACCAATTCCCATCACATCCATAGCAGATTTTCAGAGATACTGAAATATATAGGTGCCGAAGTGGTGCCACTGCCAGGCATACAGGAAAAAATGAACCGCTTCCCACAATCAGGGAGGCCCATAGCGCCAGGTGCCGGCCGGAATATGAATGGAGAAATGGGCGCCCTCCCCTTCCGTTCCCGTCTCTGTGATGGATATACCTGTGATGCCCAGCACTTCACGGATGATAAAGAGACCAAGACCGGTATTTGAGCCAAAACCCCGGTCAAAAATCCGCTCCTTCTTATCATTTCCCACACCCACACCATTGTCAACGACAGAGAGAAGGCCGGAACCGTCCGGCTCTTCATTGAAAGTTATATTTATTTCTGTGACCCTTTCCCCATGCCGTACGGCATTGTCAAAGAGATTGTAGAATACCTTCACAAACATCGTGTCGGCATATATTTCCAGTGATCCCGTCCCACAGGAAACATCAATATCATTTCGATCAACGGCATCGGCACCCTCTGCACAGACAAACGTCACTTCCTGCCACAGCGGCGCCTTTACCCCCATATCCTGATAATCACGGGTAAACGAAATCTGCCGATAAATCCGGCGGGTAGCTTCGAGTAGTTTTCCGATATACTCATGGCCAGGGTCATCTTCCTGCGTTGTCTCATCAAGGAGTTCAGAGTATGAGAGCAGTACCTGAACCTGATTCAGGATATCATGCCGGGTCAGAGAGGAGAGGATATTCAGTTTTTTATTCGCTTCCCGCAGTGCCATCCGGAAACGATGCATCTCAGTGATGTCCATGAATGAAATCACAATATTCACCGGTTCTCCACGGATGTCTGAAATGACCGTGGCCGAGACTAACAGATTAGTCGAACGCCCATCTGGCATTGTTCCGTGTTGTTCCCCAAACCAGCTCCCGGTTTCTATGATTTCATGAAAGACAGAATCACCCTGCGCCCATATCTCACTCATCTCAAGGATGGAACGTCCCACCAGTGCGGTCTCATCATGTCCGGTCATCTCTGTGAAAGCCGCATTTGCATAATGCAAGGTGCCATCCATCGAAAGCAGGGCAATACCGTCCTGTGTCGCCTCAATGGCTGCATTCTTCAGGTGGAGGTCGCGCTCTGCCTCACGGATATCAGTGACATCCTCACCAGAACTCAGGGTTCCGGTGATCATCCCTTCAGCATTGCGTATCACCACATTATGCCAGAGGATTCTCCGGTATTCGCCACCCTTTGTGAGGACCAGGTTCTCGGCAATCTCATCACCGGGCTGGATATCTTCTGCTATCAAATTTCCAAGACGATTACTCACCTCATTTCGTATAGGGGACGGCAGGAATGTTGCATACCAGTTCTTCCCGATAATCTCCTCTGCCGGATACCCCAGAATATCCGCCCCTTTCCGATTTATGAGCTTCAAATCACCATTCCTGTCAATGACAATGAACATGGCCGGCGCGATATCCAGATACCGCTGAAAGCGGTCGCGCTCTTTTCTGACTTCCGCTTCACTTTGCCGAAGTTCACGAAATACTGTCTCATATGGACGCTGGAACGAAGAAACCACAAGTGCCTGGTAAATCAGTGCAAATGATGCCACCTTAAAGAGATGACCAGCAAGATTTGAGAATCCATAGACATTGACATAGAAGGTGAATGCCAGTTCGGCACATATGGTACAGATGATTGATGCAACAACCAGCCAGAATATGTCCTCTTCGAAGTGATCACGGCGCCGCCAGAGCAGGAAAGCACCCAAAAGAAGGAGAATGCAGATGAGGTATTCACTCACTACCTTGAAGAGGGTGAGTCCTGACCCCTCTATATAGCAGGCAGGAAAGAGTCCGGGCACAAAGACAGCAATGACGAGCATGACTGTCACCACTGCATAAATGCCCAACACCCGGTATGGTTTCATAGCCCTGCCAAACATCAGGGGTGCAATGACAAGGGTAACTGCTTCCATGTACCGGGCAATAATCCAGAGTTGGGTCGGGAGATCTGCATCATATCCGATGAAGATATTCATCCCGGAATAGGCAAGCGTATGGATGAAATCAATGCCACCAATAAAAAGATAGGCAATCCCCAGCATGAGAAGATAGTTATTCTCAAGATACCGGCGGGTATTCCATGCAATGATGAAGATTGCCCCTGCGATGAGAATGGAGAACATCTCAGTGATGACATGAAAAAGAAGAAAGCTGTAAAGAGAGGTGAGCGCCGCCCCCGCAAGGATCAGAATAAGAATAACAAAAAATATCCGGTTTTTAGAGATTACCCCCGCCGGGGTTCCCAAAACCTGTTCCCCTGACATATTCATCTGCTCATTCTCCCTTACGAATTGCCATCATTGCCAACCGTTAGATAATAGGTAAATGGTTTCTCAGAATTAGATAATTATACCGGAACCAAAAACGGGACTTACTCAATTATATTTGGGAAAACCTGAAACATTTTCTGGCAAAAAAGCAGGAAATCTCTTTGCATGCAGATTCCTGATATCTTCATGCACAGAGATTTTGCTTACATTCCCCCAACAAAGTAAGCTATAAATATTTCCCAAACAAGATTATTATAACACTCAATAAAAAAACCCAATATTCCATTTATTATCCAAAATGTGGTGAATTTAATGCAAAAACTTATCCATTATCTCCTTGCCCTCATCCTATTGATATGCAGCATTGCATATATTATTCCGGCATTTGGCGTCTGACTCCATCGCCTGCCAAAACTCTCAACCATATAAAAAACGTCCAAAACCCTTTTACCGTATACGAAGATCAAAGACCCAACGGGATACACCGGGGGCCACATTACCACACCGGCGCATACCGCCCACCACACATCCCATCCCCCGAAATTTTGCTGCGAGGATGTCAGTCTCTTCGGGAACAGCAAAGGTATAGAAATGAATGATACCTCCCCGGCGGACAAGGGGGATAACCTCATCAAGAACAGTATTCATTCCATATGGCGTGGGAACAATGGCACGGTCATATGCCCCCCCACAGAAGGGAAGCAACTGCATGGCGTCGCCTTCAAAGACCGTGACCACATCCTCCACTCCGTTTTCCCGAATATTCTCATTGAGAAATCCACATGCATCCGGGTTCATCTCAATGGCAGTCACCTGCGCACCCCGTTGTGCGGCGGGCACAACAAAGGGGCCGACACCGGCAAACGGCACTATTATCCGTTCACCTTCCCGGACATAGCCTGCCACACGATGACGTTCTGAGGCAAGGTGCGTGTTATAGAAGACCAATCTCACATCCAGATGATAGATACATCCATACTCACGATGAACCGTCCTGATATCATCAGGGCCATAAATGACCACATACCCTGCCGTCCGACGGGTTCCTGCTACGGGGGCTGTCCGCAGGCAGACCGACCGTATGCTGTGGCGCTCCTCCGTCAGGCACCGTCCAATCACCTCCCCATAGGGTAGAAGGAGATCAGGCAGAGTGAGAATGGCCACATCACCTATCACATCATAGTGATCCGGCACGAGACGGGTCACATGGGGAGGAAGACGTTCTGCACAGCGGGATGAGAGTGACATCAGTATCTACCCGCTTTTTCTGTGTCATTATAGGGGGACTGATAAATCACCAGATTCCTTTCTCCCACAGAACAGGGGACGCTCATGAAAGACCAAGGTCCTCTTTTATACCCTGCAGGGCGGCAACCGAAAGGGCATAGTATTCAGGCAGTTCGATATATGACTCTATTTTTCTGATACGCTCCCGGTTGCATCCGGCGGCAAACGCCTTATCCTTAACCTTCTTTTTGACCGTTTTTGCGGTGACATCAGTCACAGAACCGCCTTTCACCATGGCACAGGCAATTACAAGGCCGGATATGTTGTCTGCGGCCGTGAGGGCAACATCCACCGGGGTATCGGTGTCGCCGTACTTCATAAAATTGTGCCGGCGAACCGGGCCTGCCACCTCTTCTCCCAGCCCTGCGGTAATGAGCATCCGGGCACCCACATCACCGTGGCGTTCCATGTCCTCGCCCACCTCTTCATAATCAATATCATGCAGAATACCGATGACTTCCCAAAGATCAGCATCTTCGCCCATCGCTTCGGCCGTTGCACGCATAATGGCGGCGGTTGCACGACAGTGACCAATGAGGCTCTCCTTTGCCACATGTTCCTGCAGGAGCACAATAGCATCATATCTCTCCATGAAAAAAAGATGTCTGCCAGAAGGGATAAAACCCGCCATCTGAAACGATTGGCGATGGGAGAAACCATATATAATTACAGAAGAAATTTCGCCTACCATCAAAATCCCGGTATTATCCGTACGATTCTCTTATCCCCAAAAGAAGGGGGTAAATAGGACGGCAAACAGGACCGGAGGATATTTTTCATGACGCAGATAACAGGATCTCTATCCAGACAGGCAATCACCAACATGGTCTGCCACCGGAGTTTTGTGAAACTTCTTGACTTTGAGGCAGAAGAACTGCAGACACTCCTCTCTCTTGCAGGAAAGCTCAAAGCGGCAAAAAAGAGCAAAACGGAACATAAATATCTGGAAGACCGACAGATTGCACTCATCTTTGAGAAGAGCTCTACCCGCACCCGTTGTTCGTTTGAAGTGGCGGCACGGGATCAGGGAGCTCACGTCACCTATCTTGGTCCGGAAGGTTCACAGATTGGCCACAAAGAGTCCATCAAAGACACAGCCCGTGTCCTTGGACGCCTCTATGACGCAATAGAATTCCGCGGATACTCACAGGAGAGTGTAGAGATACTCGCAGCATATGCCGGAGTGCCGATATATAATGGTCTGACAGACGAATTTCACCCAACCCAGATCCTCGCTGACGTCCTCACGATGACCGAACAAACCGGCCGCACACCGGAAAAAATCTCCTTTTGCTATATGGGCGACGGGCGCAACAATATGGGCAACTCACTGATGGTCGGTGCGGTAAAACTGGGCATGGACATCCGCATCTGCGGCCCTGACTCACTCTGGCCTGACGAGGGACTCATCGCTACCTGCCAGGATATAGCAGCCCGGACCGGGGCCTCACTAACCCTCACAGAATCTGTTGCAGAGGCTGTTTTACAGGTGGATTTCATCTATACCGATGTCTGGGTCTCAATGGGAGAACCCAAAGAAGTGTGGAACGAACGCATCAAACTACTTTTGCCCTATCAGGTGACAATGGATGTCATACGGGCCACTGACAATCCAAATGTACGCTTCATGCACTGTCTGCCCTCCTTCCACAACCGGGACACCGAGGTAAGTGAAGAACTGTTCAGTGCAACCGGCCTTTCAGAACTGGAGGTAACAGACGAAGTCTTCGAGTCACCATACTCCATCGTCTTTGACCAGGCAGAGAACCGGATGCATACCATCAAGGCCATCATGGTGGCGACACTCGTGGATCTTCCCTGCGAAGAGATGGAACGCGGAGTAGAGAAACGATGAGAATCGTAATCGCCCTCGGAGGAAATGCCCTCCTTTCCCGGGGAGAACCGATGACAGCAGCAGCACAGCGGGAGAATATCCGGATAGCAGCAGAGGCGATTGCACCGGTTACCAGAGACCACGAAGTAATTCTCTCTCATGGAAACGGCCCGCAGGTGGGTCTCCTTGCTCTCCAGGCCGCAGCCGCCGAAAACGAAGGGAATGGGGAAAACGGCGTATTTCCCTTAGATGTCCTCGGCGCCGAGACGGAGGGGATGATCGGCTACCTGATAGAACAGGAAATGGGGAACCTCCTCCCGGAAGGACAACCCCTTGCCACCCTCCTCACAATGGTGGAGGTCGATCCGGACGACCCTGCGTTCACTCATCCGACAAAGTTTGTCGGGCCCCTCTATACCCGCCGGGAAGCAGACAGACTCACAGCAGCACATGGCTGGTCATTCCGGCAGGACGGGGAACCATGGCGGCGGGTCGTCCCTTCACCGGAACCACAGCGAATTTTTGAAATCCGCCCCATCCGCTGGTTGCTGGAACACGGAACCGTCGTCATATGCACCGGTGGCGGAGGCATTCCAACGATGTTTGCCCCGGACGGGAGACGGATTCTGACAGGCGTGGAGGCAGTCATCGATAAAGACCGTGCAAGTGCCCTCCTTGCCCAGGAGACAGAGGCAGATCTCCTCATCATGGCAACCGATGTGGACGGAGTATATGAAAAATGGGGCACACCAGATGCCCGGCGCATCGTTTCTACCTCACCGGATGCACTCAATTCAGGGGACTTCCCCGACGGTTCAATGGGCCCGAAAGTCGAAGCAGCCTGCCGATTTGCCAATATTCCCGGAAAACGTGCCGTGATCGGTGCACTCGCAGATATCCCTACAATGGTGGCACGAACCAGCGGAACCCAGGTATTCTTGGGAGCACAGTTTCAGACGACATCCAACAGTTAAGGTGAAAATACAGAATAAGAGGAAGAAGAACAAAACCATGTCAGAATTTGGAGTATACTCAGAAACCGGCAGGCTGCACACCGTACTTGTCCACCGTCCAGGCGACGAGCTCCGCCACCTCACCCCCTCAAACCGGCGGGATCTTCTCTTTGACGATGTCCTCTGGGTTGACCGTGCAGCCAGTGAACATGACGAGTTCACCCACCTGATGAAATCAGAGGGTGTTACAGTCTGTCGCCTTGAAGACCTCCTTGAAGAGAGTATCGGCCAGAACCCGGCATGCCGCAGTGAACTGGCTGCCTCAGCACTGCAGGCAGCCGGCAGCAGCACACCACTTGCGGAGAAATTATTTGAATACCTCATCGAGAGCGAACCCGCCGCACTGGTTCACCATCTCACAGCAGGACTCCGGCTTGCCGATCTTGCCGGGAGGGACACCCTACATCTGCAACAACAGTCTCTTGTGGCAGCCTCCTCTGATCCGGACAGTTTTATCATCCCCCCCCTCCCGAATACGATGTATACCCGAGACACTTCCTCCTGGTTTGCCGGCGGCCTCACCCTGAACCCAATGTACTGGCCGGTGAGGCGTCGGGAGACGATGAACACCGCTGCAGTCTACCGCCACCACCCCTGCTTCATTGCAAAGGACAATCCGATCTGGTACGGAGGAGATTCTACAGATGCCGGGCATCCACCGGCGACACGTGAAACTACTTCCATGGAAGGAGGGGACGTGATGCATGCCGGCACAAGGACAATACTCTTCGGCATGAGCGAACGCACCGGTCCACAGGCAATCGAGACCATTGCATCCCGGCTCTTTGCAGCAGATGCAGCGGACCGTATCATCGTCTGCCAACTCAGCCCTGATCGTGCCCATATGCACCTCGATACGGTCTTTACCTTCCTGGATCCGGGCACGGCCACCATCTACCCCCCGGTGATCGAAAAAGCTCCTGCCTTCTCTCTTCACCCCGGAAAAGAGACGACGGACGGTATGACACATGTCATGGTAAAACGGGAGGTTAGTTTCACCAGAGCAGTGGCAGACGCACTCGGGGAGCGGCTTACAATCATCCCCACCGGTGGTGACCGCTATGAAGCAGAACGGGAACAATGGGACGACGGAAACAATGTGGTTGCCCTCCGACCGGGTGTCATCGTTGCCTATGCTCGCAATATCCATACCAACCGCAGTATGGAAAAAGAAGGTATCGAAGTACTGGAAATATCAGGTGCAGAACTCTGCAGGGGACGTGGCGGCACACACTGTATGACATGTCCTCTCAGACGTGATCCGGTATAACCCCACATAATTATTGTCCCTCCTGTCTCTCTCTCTCCCTCTCCCTCTCTCTCTCTGGCAAACCATTATTTGTGCGAACAGGTATTAGGAGCGTACAATCCTGTCTCCGGGGGGGGGCAAGGAGAATGATTCATAGGGGGAACTGGATTTTGGAAGAACAGATTATGTACACGTCACGACCAGGAGATCCTGGTATTGACCGAAAATACGAAGAGGCCCTAATCGAAGCAGAAACACACATGGGCCAGGTCCACCCTGCACGGGTGGCAGGAGAGGAAATACATGCACGGGAGACTTTTACCGTCTGGTCACCCATCGGGAAGACACTGAAAACAGGTGTTTTCCAGCAGTGCGGAATGGCAGAGACTGAAGCTGCAATACTGGCAGCAAATGAGACCTATGATGACTGGTCGCATACACCGTGGGAGACCCGCTGTGCGTTCATCGATGAAGCAGCCGACCGCTTGGAAGAGGAATATTACCACCTTGCAGCACTCATCACACTTGAATGTGCAAAGACCAGAAACGAGTCCCTTGCTGAGGTCGGCGAAGCGGTGGCATTGTTGCGTTACCACAGCACTGTTATCCGGGACAATGATGGATTTTTACGGTCAATGCCCGCCGATACAGAAACCGACCGCTACGAAAGTGTGATGCGCCCGTTTGGGGCATGGGCTGTCATTTCACCGTTCAACTTTCCACTTGTTTTGGGGGCAGGGGCAGCAGCTGCAGCCCTTATCACCGGCAATACAGTCATCATGAAACCGGCATCTGCTACGCCATTATCCATGCTCACCTTCTGCCGGATTCTTGAAGATGTAGGCATACCCACAGGGGCAGCAAACTGCATCACCGGCAGTGGGCTGGCATTTGGAAAGGCAGTATCCCAGTCGCCTGGTATTGCAGGACTGACCTTCACCGGATCACGGGATGCCGGCACGTGGCTACGGCAGGAGTTTACCACACACCAACCATATCCTAAACCGGTAATCCTTGAACTGGGCAGTAAAAATCCCTGTATCGTAACAGCACAGGCTGACCTGAAAAAGGCGGTAGAAGGCGTAATACGGGGTGCATTCGGTTTCAGCGGCCAGAAATGCAGCGCCACCTCAAGGGTGTATATCGAACAACCAATCTTCCATACCTTTGTAGAGATGTTGACTGACCAGGCTGCACGCTGCACCTTCGGTGACCCGCGGCAGAAAGGGATCTTCATGGGCCCGCTCATTGACAGTGCGGCAAAAGAACGGTTTGATGCGGCGGTTGCATCTGTTTCTGCTGCCGGGGGGTATATTCTTCTTGGTGGCCGGAGTTTCTATGGAACAGAAACTCAGGGAGCGTATTTCGCCGAACCAACCATTGTAACCGGCATTCCACATGACCATCCGGTGATGAAAAACGAACTCTTTGTTCCTCTGGTGGCACTGGCCACATTCACCGGAATAGAAGAGGGCATCAGACTTGCAAATGACACAGAATTTGGCCTGACTGCAGGCATCTTCTCAGAAAAACCAGAAGAAGTGGAAGAGTTCTTCTCCCATATCCGATTCGGAGTCTGTTATGCCAACCGAAAAGATGGAGCGACCACCGGCGGATGGCCGGAGTACCAGTCATTCGGCGGGTGGAAAGGTAGTGGTTCAACCGGGCGTGGAGTGGGAGGACCTTACTATCTCCTCTCTTACATGCGTGAACAGGCACAAACGAGGCTTGCAAAATGAGCGCCATGATGAAGAGCATACAGCACACAAAAAACAGATGGCATCTCCCGGGGCTGGAGGAGGCAGTGTCCTGGTGCAAGGCATGTAATGAACGGGGCATCGCCTGTAATATGCATCCCCTTGGTGAGTTTGTAGAAGATCAGGATGCAGCAGAGGATGCCGCACGTACATACGAGGACTGTATCTCAGCTATCCATACTCATCGCCTGAACGCATCGGTGGCAGTCAAACCTTCCGCAATCGGTGTCGCACTCCAGACAGAGACATTTCACGAATATCTCGAACAGATCCTTTCCTATGCAATGGCAAAACGCGTGCCGGTAGGAATCGATATGGAGGGCACACCTCTGGTAAAAGACACAATTGAAGGTGCTTTCCAGGCAGCAGAACACGGATACTCCTTTACCCTCTCACTTCAGGCATATCTGAAACGGACGCCGGTAGACATCAATAGGGCCGCAGAAGAAGGCATTCCCGTGCGCCTTGTGAAAGGGGCATATATCGGTGATCTCAACCAGCATGATGAAATAATATCAGCACTCCGGACGCAGGCATTTCTTATCTCGCGCAGGCATCCGCAGTTCTCTGTCGGCACCCAGGACGCAGATCTGATCCGGTGGTTACAGGAATCGATCCCTGAAGCACGATCACGCATTACCTTTGGATTTCTAAAGGGGTTGGGAACCGAAACGATGCTAGGGATGGCAAACTCAGGATGGAAGGTACATGAATACCTGCCATATGGGAATGACAACGGAGGGTACGACCGCAGGCGCGAAATTTACCTTGCCGCCCTTGCAAGTGCACGGATACGGCCGCTGGTCTGAAAAAACTGATTCATCTCCGGCAATAACCCCCCCATATTTCACCTGATCAACAAAAATGTATACTATTACTAACAGATTATAAGGTGAATGCCAGATGCATCCACATGCTATGGAGACGAGCATGAAAACAGACACCACAATCATTGAAATCTTCACCTTGTTCCTGGTCATTGGAATTTTAGCCTGCCCTGAATTCCTCTGAATCTACAGGATATGACCACATCTCCCCCGCATAATCGTCATGCGGGGGATGCACACCCACCATCTGATACAGACATAATCCTGCAGGGACACATGTCAATCAGGAAGTGGAGAAAAAGAACATTCTCAGAAAGAATTATGAATCCTGCAGGAGAATTTCAATCCAGAATCAGCCCCTCCCCCATATGTCGCCCGCCCCAACAGGAGAACGTCTGTATACCAACAAAACATACAGACAATTCCTCCCGGATGTGACGAATCACTACACCTTTCGCCTTCTCTTCAAAATACATACTATTTTTTTTCTGTCAACCCTCGCAGATTCGGTAAAGGTAATTATCCCTTCAACACCAGATTCTTGGTATGCGCCCTGAGGAACAACCACATATGCAGTACCGTACAGTTCCTAAAACAGGTGACCAGCTCTCAATACTGGGGTTTGGGGCAATGCGTCTCCCCACAAAGGGGCGGGCCATCGATGAAGAACGGGCTACCGCTCTCATTCATGCAGCATTCGATGGCGGTGTGAATTATATCGATACCGCCGTACCCTACCATATGGGTGCCTCGGAGGCATTCGTCGGCCGGGTGATTGACAGGAAATACCGCGGAAAGGTTAAGGTGGCAACCAAACTACCGCCGTGGACCACACACAGCCGCACTGATATGGATGCGACTCTCAAAGCACAGTGTTCCCGCCTGCAGACTCATTCCATCGATTATTATCTTCTGCACAGTCTGAACCGGGAAAACTGGGAAAAATTCCTCGCTCTGGGTGTGATGGACTTCCTTGACGAGGCCGAAGCAAGCGGGAGGATACAAAATGCCGGGTTCTCCTTTCACGGCGACCTTGAGACATTCCGTGAAATCGTGGACGCAAGGGACTGGAAATTTTGCCAAATCCAGTACAATATTCTTGATGAAGAACATCAGGCAGGAACAAAAGGACTCCGTTATGCTGCCAAAAACGATCTTGCCGTAATGATAATGGAACCGCTGCGGGGCGGTATGCTCGCAAACGCCGTCCCACCCAAAGCAGAGGCATGGTATCGTACTGCCACGGTGAAACGAAGCCCCGCCGCCCATGCCCTGCGCTGGGTGATGAATCATCCTGAGGTGACCGTTGTCCTCTCCGGGATGAATCATGAAGGGCATCTCAGAGAGAACCTGAAGATTGCCCGGGATACACTGCCTGGAACCCTCAGCCCGGATGAAGAGACAATGGTGGCAGGGGCACGGGATGCGTGGCGGCAGGCAATGCGGGTTCCCTGCACAGGATGTGGCTATTGTATGCCCTGTCCATACGGCGTGAATATCCCGGAGTGTTTTAATCTCTGGAACAACCACTCTTTGAGGGAACAGAGGCGGGGAACCAAAACTGAGTATGCCGCCCGCCTTGGAGGGGCACTGGGAGATGCACCCGGAAACGCCGGACTTTGTCAGAACTGCGGAAGATGCCTGACACACTGTCCGCAGGAGATCCCCATCACGGACGCACTCAGAGAGATACAACAGGAATATGAAGGCCCGTTATGGGGAGCACGGAGAGCCGTCATCTCCCATGCCGCCGGGATCGGAACACGCATTCTGGCACACCGGGCACACAGAAAACAGGGCAGATAATTCAGGGACGTGACAGATAATGCAGGAATTAATGATTGAATGGAATGGCAGAAACGTAACCATTGACGGCAAGATACCGACAGATACTGACCAATTCGTTGAGACACTCACAGATGATATCTGGAAGTTCAGCGGATATACCATCACCAGCGGATATGCAGCATCCCTCTTTGGGTATACCGGACAGTGTAATGAAGTGGAGTTCACCCTCCCGATACTGTGCCTCGACCGCTTTTACTCCATGATAGAATCGCTCTATGAAGCTGGGTATCATATGATGAGTCCCGGAGACGGCGAAGAGTTGTTCCGTCTCTTCATATCCGGTGCGGGTGTACGCATCGCACGCGATGACAAATTCTTCCCCAATGTATCCCTCCGGGCAAACCCACGGGACAGTGACCGCTACGCCTATCTGAAACGGCTGAAGGTTATGGTGAACGGGAAACGTTTCTTTGTCGCACCCCTCGAACTCCTTATTCCGTTCATCCTAATGCCAGGTGACCGCGGTACGTCCGAAGAGGTTGCATATCTCTATAATACCTGCAAAGAAAATATCAATGAAACCGACCTGAAAAACTGGATGGATCATCTCGGGGTTGACCAAAGTCTTCTTCCGGAATAATTCTTTTTTAGAGGGGAGCAGGATAGGTTTCCGGGATGGACAAAAAGTGGACGTCTATACATTTTATTGATATTTAATATCCAACTGTTCCAGCGTCTTTTTTGCCAGGTCTCTCAGCGTCCTGGGAGGTGCACTCTCACGAATGCTAAACATTGCGTCTAAAGTTTTGGAAAATGTTGTATCATCCCCATTCATTTTGGCAAAACGTACAAATCCAGCTAATTCATGAGATATCCCCATGATTGCGTCTTCATTACCATTTTCCAAACATACGTTGCCCATGCCTTCAATCATCCTAAGAACCCGATCAACATACATTTCAATCTGAGGGGAGGGAGTTTGTATTGCACTCATTAAAATGGATAAAATATCATGCGAGAACTGGATAGGTAAGGTTTTCCACCCTATTTTACCCCAACCCAGAGGAAATTTGGGGCTGAAACGGGGTATTTTCAGATCATATTTCCTGCAGGAAAATAACAGCCGGGAGGCTTTCTATTTGCTCAAATTACGATAAATTGCGGACTAATAAAGGGTCACATTTGATAGATATTTTAGGAGGATTTTATGGGTTGTCCCGGTTGAAAACAGCCCGCTCCGGGCTTCTGTGTGGATACATTTTTCTACGCTTTTTCACGTATCCCCACCCTTTCCGATTCCCTGTATTAGGGGATTGAAGGATAGGATGGACGTATTTTTGTGTCATCGTTTCCACCAGGAAATGACCATTGGAATGCCGGTTATTTGCCGAAAATAGGGAGAATCGTGGACTATTAAGGGGTCGCCGTTGATGGATATTTTGAGAGGGTGTATGGACTGTCTTAACTGAGATCTGCCCGCTCCGGCCTGTTGTGTGGATGCATTTTTCTATGTTTTTTCACGCACACCTACCCTTTTTCATTCCCTGCGTTAGGGGATTAAAGGCTAGAATGAACGGATTTTTGGACTCACATTCCTGTTGGGAAATGATGGCCGTAATACCTGCCATTAGCCAAAAATATGGATTATTGTGGACTAATAAAGGGTCACCATTGATGGAAATTTTGAGAGGGTGTATGGACTGTCTTAACTGAGATCTGCCCGCTCCGGCCTGTTGTGTGGATGCATTTTCCTATATTTTTTCACGCACACCTACCCTTTTTAATTCCCTGCGTTAGGGGATTAAAGGCTAGAATGAACGGATTTTCGGACTCACATTCCTGTTGGGAAATGATGGCCGTAATACCTGCCATTAGCCAAAAATATGGATTATTGTGGACTAATAAAGGGTCACCATTGATGGAAATTTTGAGAGGGCGTATGTACTGTCTTAACTGAAATCTGCCCGCTCCGGCCTGTTGTGTGGATACGTTTTTTTTGGCAAATATCCGCAGGAAAGGTCATTTATGCACCATTTGGCCTTCAATGAAACAATTTTTCCCAAAGTAATGCAAATCATGCACCTCATCTACAGGATTTCTACAAGGCAAATAACACCTCAGAACCCAGATTATTCCCCTTCAAACGCTCCCCTCCTAAATACAAACACATATCTCCAAATCCCTAACAACAACTAACTAATATGCCAGAGTCAACCACCACCATTCAAAAATATAAGGAATCACCAATAGGGCCCCTGCGTTCACTCGTTGCAGGCGCTGCCCTCTTCGTGATTCTTGTCGGGATCACGATGTTTACAGATGTTTTTTCTGTTATCCTGCTGGGACTTGTGATGGCGTTTCTCGCCGCTCCCATGCTCGTCTGGCTGCAGGGGAAAAATATCCCAATCTGGGCAGGCACCGGCATAATCACCCTGTTCTATCTCCTTATAGGAGTCGGCCTCTTTGTGCTCTCGGCTGCCTCACTCGTCGTCTTTGCCGGGGAACTACCGGAATACCAGGAAGAACTGAACGCAAACCTCACCGGACTTACCACACTTCTGGGTTCATATGGCATCTCTCTCTCTGACATAATCGGGCCGGACACAATTAAACTCCAGTCCTTCATTGAACCCGCGATGACGATAGCAGGCGACATCTCATCAGTGATTGTCAACGGATTCTTTGTCCTCGTGGTAACAGCATTTATCCTTCTCGAACTGCCTACGTTGCAGGAGAAACTGAACCGTTCATTTGGCCCGGAAAGCAGCGTCAGTCGTAACCTGCCCACTCTTATCCGCAACACCTATGATGTCATGGTTGTGCGGACAAAGACCAATGTCGTCCTCGGTGGCTCTCTTGGGGCATTCCTCTATATCATCGGTGTTGACCTTGCCATTCTCTGGGGAGTCCTCGCCATCATCCTCAGTTATATTCCCTATATCGGTCTCTTCATCGCCTGCATACCTGCTGTTATCCTTGCATGGCTGCAGTTCGGCTGGGGGGGCGTCATTCTCGTCCTCGCAGGGATTGCCATCCTCAACTTCGTCGTTGAGAACATTGTCTTTGCAAAAATCGCCGCAAATGACATGCGGCTCACCCCGCTCGCAGTCGTTATTGCCCTGTTAATCTGGACGGCAGTCCTGGGCATCGTCGGCATGTTCCTCGCCATTCCCCTCACTGTCATCTTCCGGACTCTGCTTGCAGGAGATGAGCGCACCCGCTGGCTTGCCATCCTGATGAGTGACGATGAGGCAGACGCAAGCGTCTGAAAAAAAGATTTCTTTTTTTCCTCTGTTTTATGAAGGGATGTGATGGTTCCTTCGCATCTTCCAGTTCTGCTGTGGTACGAACAGAGAGAAGACAGCACCATTCCCTTCTGTACCAGTCTCACGGATAGTGATGCCCGTGACAGAGAGAATTTCTCGTGAAAGATACAATCCATAGCGGGTCTGGATACCAATCCCACGGGAAAATACCTTATTTTTCCGGTCGTCAGTGATACCGATACCGTCATCTGACACATCAATTACCGCCGTGCCGTCTTCCTCTGTCCTGCACGAGACAGTAAGGGTGGTTACGTCACCACCGTGCTGAACAGCATTCATGAAGAGTTCATGTACCACCCGCTCCAGCATTGGGTCAGCATATACCATTAGGGATTTACAGGTACACGTAACCGTGAGATGGGTAAATTCAGACATCCCACCCATCAGGATCACCAGGTTACCAATATCCTGCCAGGCAGGTGGCTGTGATCCAAGATCTTCGTAGTCACGGGTGAAACCAATCTGGCGCTCAATGGTAACCGCCGCATCATTTATTTTCGAGAGCTGCACCCATGTATCCGAATCAACGGGTACCTCACCTGTCATCTCCATGATGTCAAAAAGCATACGGATGACCGTCACCTGGTTAAGGATGTCATGCCGGGTAACAGAGGAAAGCGTCGTGATCTTCTTTTGCGCCTCACGAATGGCATCATTTATTTTGACTGCATCTGTGATGTCCTGGTGGACACCCACCACCCGCAACACCGGCTCATCCTCAGGACTCCAGAACACCTGCCACTGTGAACGGATCCAGACCCAGGTGCCATTCTTGTGCTGCAGACGCATCTCATGAGAACCAGTCGGGTTTTTACCCTTACTCCAACCAGAAAACAGGCTGAAAAACGCATCACGATCGTCCGGGTGCACATATTGCATAAAACGCTCTGAGGTAAGGGGCAGCAGATCCTCCAGTCGGTAGCCAACCATCCTTGCCCAGCGCCCGTCCACTATCATCTCACCCGAACGGAGATTCATATCCCAGGTTCCAAGATCAGCACACTGAAGAGCCAGATCGAGCCGCTCCTCATCACTCCGTGTCGAACACGGGGCGTTCACTGTTCCGGAAACCGGTGTCAGATAAATGAAATACCTTTCTTTTTCATCCTCTGTCGCACAGGAGACCATGACATCGAGGGAAGTCCCCGCATTCATCAGGCCAGAAGGGAGAGCAGAATACGAAAATGTCCCGGTTTCCCGTATCCGGGAAGAGAGGTCACCCCAACTACCCACTCTTATGGAGAAAAGAAACGAACAAAATGGTTTCTGGAATAGATCATCCAGAGATTCCTTACCGAGAGTCCGGGCCGCCGCTGCATTTGCCCAGATTATCTTCCCACCCACATCTGCAATGAGCATGGCGTGAGGTGCATTCTCACAGAATCCACGGCATATATCCGGTAGTGGCATACTCTCTCTTACAGACAAACGTGATCACCCCTCCCAGACGGACAGGAACTGAATATTTTCAAAAACAGGAGCTGAACCGACCTGTGCACACATAATAATCAATACTACGCTGACAGACTAAAAAAGGTTCATCATCAAATCACCGGATGTACCGATTTCATCATCCTTAAGTGTCCCTGAAAAGAGACTATTCTATAATTCTAAAGAGACACAGAGATGGTCGGAAAATATAGTCACAAAATCAAGAAACACATCCCCGATTATCTTCGTTTTCTCGGACCCGGGCTTCTGCTGGCAGTCGCTGCTGCAGGTGAAAGTGGCATAGCAGAAGCAATAGAAATTGGTGCACACTTCGGCTACGCACTCATCTGGGTCATCGCCATTACTCTCATCTATAAATTTGCATTCGTAAACGGTATCGCCCGGTATACGATGATCACCGGGAAAACCATCTTCCAGGGCATCACCTCCATTCCCGGCCCGAAGAACTGGGGAGGGATTCTTGTGATGTTTATCTATCTCCTTGAGATGTTTGCCTTCGCAGGGATGCTGCTATTAGGTGGCATCTTCATGGATTACATCGTCCCAGGCATCAACTCGATTGCGATTATCGTATTCATCTCTCTTTCAGCCATCCTCATCCTACTCTGGAAAGAATCCTATGAACAGCTGGAACACACGATTATTGCAATAGCACTCCTTCTTTTCCTTGGCATTGCCTTCTCCCTCACACAATATCCCATCTCTTTTTCAGCAATACTGCCGGGAATGGTTCCTGAAATCCCCCCAGGCTCCCTGCTCTCCATTATGGCACTGATGGGGGCAGTCGGTTCATCCCTGAACCTCCTTTTATATTCCATATGGCTCAAAGAAAAGACAGGAAGTAAGATGGGGCCGGCATTTTACCGAAGATCGATCAAGGGAGTGAACCTTGACCTCATCATTGCCTTTCTTTTCGTGGGTATCATCACCATCCTCTTCATTTCTCTTGGCGTCACCGGATTCTCCATCTCCTATCTGGCACATGGGGAGACATTCAGTGTCGATGCCCTCATTTCCCAGGTACTCTACGTCATTGCCTCCATCCCCTATGGCCCCCAGACTTTTCTTGTGACAGGCTACCTCATCATGTTCGGTGCGGTGCTCACAGGGATGGACGGCCGCGCACGGGCCATTTCTGATATTCTTCACACTGGATACTCCATTAAATGGGAAAAAAAGACCACCTTCCGCCTTATTCTTCTCCTCTTCACTGCAATAATCATAACCGGCGTCATCATCGGGGAACCAATGGCACTGGTCCACGGCGTCTCAGCCATTGCGTCGATCTTTTTTGCGGTGATGGGGTTCATCCTCATCTACCTCAATATGGAGATCAAAGAACCTGAGAGACCAAACCGCCTTTGGACCGCCATAATGACCATTGGTAGCCTCATCTTTCTTCTGATGGCACTTTTCATGGAGGAAGGTATCATCAAGTTTGGCCTGCCACTTGCGGAGCGAATGATCGTCGTCGCGTTTGTGGTCTTTGTCTTCGCTGGCACCACACTCTTCCGGGATGTCATCAGGGGAAAACCAACCTGGGTTGACCGGCTCTGGACGATTCTCATCTTTGGTGCACTCTCCATATACGGTACCTTCCGTGGAATAGCATACGAGGGTATCATTGTCAATTTCCGTGATCTCGGCCCAATTCTCGCAGGCATCGTGGGGGGGCCCCTTATTGGGGCATGCGCGGGCATTATCGGTGCGGCATACCGTTACCAAGTCCCCGGCATGGAGAAGACCGCCCTTGCCTGTGCGATAGCAACCATCGTGGCAGGTATTGTGGCAGGATGCTTTACCCGGATGTACCGTGGGAACATCACCTATCTCCGTGGATTCATCCTTGTCGCCATTGTCGAGGTGATACACATCTTCATCTTTGTACCACTCTTCTCGGATATTGCCACCTTTGCTGATTTCATGACCATCGTCCGGGCCACCCTGCTTCCGATGGTCTTTGCAATAACGCTCGGAGTAATACTCTTCATCTATATCGTCCGGATGAAGGGGTATTTCCTCACGACCCGGTTTGGAGGAGAGAAAGAGGAAAATACCAACATTGACCCAGCACTGGAAACGGAGAAAGAACAATGAAAAAAACACTCCTTGAACACCTCCCATTCATCATCGCAGGTATTATCTGCTGTTTCCTCATCTTCAGTGCTGTACTAAATACGCCTGATTACGGGGATAATGAGACAATAAAAATAGGTATCATGGTACCCCTTACCGGCGGTCTTGCAGAATATGGCATGGACGTGAAGATTGGTGTGGATATGGCAGTCGATGAAATAAATGAAGACGGTGGCATCGGCGGCAAAGAGGTGGAGGCAGTCTTTAAGGACACATGGGGACTCCCCGAACACGCGGCAGAACTCATGGAGGAGTGTGCAGAGGAAGGCATCCCCGTTGTCATTGGCGACATCACAAGTGCTGGTACCCTCGCCTGCGCAGATGTTGCCGAAGAGAAACATATTGTCCTCATCTCCCAGGCGGCTACAACACCAAAACTGAGTGAATATGGCGACTATGTCTTCCGGACCATCTCATCTGATACCTACCAGGGGAGAGGCATGGGCCGAATCTTCCGGATATTCCACCCTGATGTAGATAATATCACCGTCATCTATATCGATAATGCCTATGGAAACGGCCTCGCGGAGTCTTTTTCCCTTGCAGGAGAGGATGGGGGATATACCGTACAGCAGACAATATCCTTTGAGGAGGGACAGGTAAATTTCACTCGTGAAATAGCATCCATCACCCCGAATACTGAGGGTATCGCCCTCATCTCCCATATCACCGAAGCAGATTATATCCTGAAAGAAGCAGAGGCACAGGGACTTGACGTTGAATGGGTTGGGTCAGACGGCATTGTCACCACCGAACTTTGCTCTCATGTCGGATCCTATGCAGAAGGATTCATTGCTACGATGCAGGCGAGCGAAGTTCGGGATCCGGAATTTATTGATGAATACCAGGTACGATCAAAATCCAGGACGGTCAACTGGATGGCTCCTTATTCCTATGACACCGTGATGATTGTTGCAGAGGCAATCCGGCATGGCGGATATTCTGCAGATGAAATCCGGGAGGCATTCGGGGATATCCGGTATCTGGGTGTCTGTGGGCCAAAAGTCTTTGAGGATGACGGGGGAGTCCCTCCCGCTTTTGATGTGATGCGAATTGAAGACGGCATGTGGAAACGGGTCTCATGGAAGGAAATCTCCAGCACTGAAACCGACTGAGAATCCCCTGTCCGTTAAAGAGAGTTGCCCAGTACCTAAACGAACCGACATGGACGGCTTTGTCCATACCAGAACATAATTACACACTTTGCTCCGAAAACAGGCATATGCAGGATGGTCCATGAGATGGATCATAAAATATCCAAATATGCCCAAAAATACTATTATTTTTAATTATAATGCCAATTATTGCTTAAATTTTTAAAATTTAACAATAATTCCATAATTTCGTATATTTTTAGGATATAACTCTGAATACGGGTTAAATTCGGATATTACCCCCGGAAAATGTGCATCCTGACATATATATAAATATCAGCAACACGATTCAACGATTATCCGTACCTGGCAGATCCATCGGGGGGCTTGGAAGGCCATTCTGCGCGGAGGTCATCAGGAGATATTTACGATGATAGCACAAAATGAGACCACAAAAACCAATGGAAATAGACTATCTGAGACTAAGAAAATACCGATCGGCAAGAACGTATTCATCTGCCCGATGCCGGTAACTATTGTCGGAACACGCCTGAACAACCGTCCCAATTTTTTAACCGTTGGGTGGGTGACACGTGCAAACATAAATCCCCCAATGATAGCCATAGGAATTAACAAATCAAACGTGTCTGTAGACGGCATTCTCATGCATAAGGTATTTTCGGTAAATTTTCCCGGCACCGACCTTATTGAAGAAACAGATTATTGTGGACTTGTATCCGGAAAAAACAAGGATAAATCACAATTGTTTGACATATTTTATGGTGACCTGAACAATGCACCCATGATTAAGAATTGCCCGATTACTCTTGAATGCCAACTTATAGAGACAATTGACCTTCCAACCAACTATCTATTTATTGGCGAAATAAAAGGTGCATATGGGGATGAAAACTGTTTTATCGGCGGAAAACCGGATGTCACAGAGATAAAACCGCTTTTACTCACTATGCCGGACAATTCTTACTGGGAGATTGGCGAATTCCTTGGGCGTGCCTGTAAAATTGGTAGAAGTCTGAAAGTCTGATTGAAATAAATGGTATAGACAAAAATAAATTATGACGGGGCACTTCGGGTATAGAAACGCTGAAATTTCCTGCAAAAAGGCGCACCTGTCCTAAAAAAGATTATAAAATATTTTTACAGTACCACAAACATTTCAGAAGGAACACATTCTTGCACCACACGCATTTTCACAGACAGAAGATTAGACATACTGCCCGCCCCATAAACCCAAATACGGTTTACCGTAAAGAGATTCACTCAGGCAAGGCAAAAAAGAATATTCATCAATCCCGGGAATGGCCCACTATGTCTTCCCGGGCGTCGCCATCCTGTATTTTTTCCGGCCAGGAATAGCGAATCTGTGTTTCAGTCTGCTTCATCGCGCTCAGAAACCATAATGCGGATATCATCATGACCGTTTACATGCCAGGACGACTCATAATCCAGACAATAGACGTCAGAAACGGATGAACAGACAAGCTCATCACGCTCTTCAAGATCATACTCCCCCATTGGTTTCAGGCACTCGATTCCGGTAATTCTCATGAACCCCATGATATCTCTACAGAAGGATAGTCACAGTGCCACACATATAAACTTTGTGCAGATTGCAACACCATATATGAGCATGAAATTCCATAAAATATTACAAAAAGCGATGGAGATACATTTAATTCAATATCAGGTCGATATTTGGAAAAACCGGCACATTATCCAGGCGAATGATTCAAAAAACTACTAAAAAGGCAACCTTTCAGGAATTCAACCACAATAAGCCACTATAACCACCACAGACCCACCCTATAAGGAGATACAGACACGTGATCGCGCAGAAAAAAACCCAAAAATTCAGGACAGATCACCAGAGTGCCGCACACAAGTTTATAAAGAACAGGCAAATCCACCACATTCACCAGCACCCCATAACACTATTCCACCATCCCTGCTCAACATGCTCTATGCAAAACTCGTGACATAGATTTTCCATCACGAGAACCGGATCACCGGAAGAATACCCGGCACGTTTCGATAGGCGATATAAAATTCAGAGCACAAAGACCCGCAACAGGGACGCATGTATAGACTCTTTCGGATGGACACCGGTGAGACGCCCCACAAGAGATCCATTTGCAAAGAAGAGCAGAGTTGGTATGGCAAGGATATGAAATGAAGCCATCACCTCCAGGTTCATTTCAGCATCACATGTGCCGAACATGACCTCCCCTCCAAACTCCCCTGCCAATTCCTCAATAATCGGCGCCATTGTCGTGCACGAACCACACCACTCTGCCCAGCAGCCGACCACAAAATACTGATGGCTCTGTATTAAATCAGTGAAATTCATATCAGTCACCTCCACCACAGCCCCTGGATATCTGACAGAAGAAGTCACTTTACCCACCATATCTCCCGAATTCTCTCGCGCAGCTGTACGCATTTATCCTTATTCAGATTGTCATCATCCATGAGAACAGATGGGAGGGGATATTTACTTAAAACTGATGTTCGCGAGCATTCACACCCTAATATGTGGAGAATCAACCGATTCAAATCAAAACATATATCAATATACGAGTTAAAGTAAGATGACACAAGGTTAGTTGTGTAGCTCTTGGAGCGAGGTGGGGTAGTCAGGAAATCCCGACGGGCTCATAACCCGTAGATCGATGGTTCAAATCCATCCCTCGCTATTTTAAGCATTCATTTTTAAGAATTTTTTTATATCCTACGTTTACAGCAGATATTGTTTTCTGACACACACTATGTTTGGGACCAATACATGCCCCTAAAACGGAAAATAGAGAATAAAATTCAGATAAAACCAAAAAAATCGGTACGGGTCATTCCTTAGAAAATGACTCCAGCCCCGCCTGATAGTGTTTTGCAACACAGGTAACGTTACGCGGGCAGCACCGTTCTTCCCCAATGGCAAGTGGATACTCACCAGTCAGGCACCCAGTACACAGGTCCTCCTTAGGGATACCAATGGCACGGATCAATGCAGAAATAGAGATATGATGCAGTGATGTCGCCCCAATGGACGAACACACCTCATCATTATCGAGGTCGCTTGCAATCAGTTCAGCCCGTGTGGGCATATCAACACCCAGATAACACGGAGCCTTAATGGCAGGCGATCCAATGCGCATGTGTACCTCCCTGGCCCCTGCATCGCGGACAATGTTCACCAGGCGGCGTGAAGTAGTTCCACGGACAATGGAATCATCGATGAGAATGAGCGACCGATCTTTCAGATGACCACGGACCGGATTCAGTTTTATTCTGACCGCTATCTCACGATCTTTCTGATTGGGCATGATGAAGGTCCTGCCCATGTAGCGATTCTTGATGAGCCCCTCCCTATAGCGGATACCAGATGCCTCTGCATACCCTGCCGCATGCGCCATCCCGGAGTCAGGGACAGGAGAGACAAGATCTGCCTCCACCGGCGCCTCTTCAAAGAGAGAGTGGCCAATACGGCGCCGCACATCATAGACAAGACGCCCGTCGATGACGGAATCAGGCCGGGCAAAGTAGACATACTCAAAGATACAGTGTGCATGGTGAGATGCCTCTGCAATCTGATGAGATTCTACCTCCCCGCCTTTCAGGCATACCAGTTCGCCCGGACGGACGTCACGGATAAACGAACCACCCAGAGCATCAATCGCGACAGACTCTGAAGCAACCACATGCCCGGTATCAGTCCTTCCAATACAGAGCGGACGAATACCCAGCGGGTCACGAAATGCCCAAATTTCATTGTCAAGCATCATCACTACCGAGTAAGAGCCCTGGAGGCGGCGCATGCACATCGCAACTGCCTCTACGACATCCTCAGACACCCTATATTCATCAGCGATTATGTTGCCGATCACTTCTGTATCGGATGTCGTGCAGAAAATCTGCCCGCGTCCCTCATATTCCTCCCTGAGATTATTGGTATTAACAAGATTTCCGTTGTGGGCAAGTGCCACCTTCCGTCCCCGAAAGGTAAAGGTAAAAGGCTGGATATTCTCCGGGATCTTCTCTCCTGTTGTCGGATACCGGACATGCCCCAGACCTGTTCCTCCCAGAAGACCACAAAGAATCTTCTTATTGAACACTTCCGCAACGAGGCCCTGGCTCTTCTCTTTATAAAGTGTCAGACCATCAAATGTCGCAATACCTGCACTCTCCTGACCCCTGTGCTGCAGGGCATAAAGTGCATAATACAGGGGGAATGAGACATCGCCTGAATCGACGATGCCAACAATTCCACACATAATAAATTCCTAAAATCAGTGAAATCGAGTCATCTAGTTCTTCGATATCCAGTTGTACTTACGCAGGCGTGGAGATTTTCCAAACCCGCATGACGCACATACTCCATGGCGCTTGTGGAATGAAATCTTACCACAGCGTCTGCATACAATATGCGTCGTTTTCTGCCGTTTACCCATTGAGGGTGTGCCTTTACTCATTTTTTTTCACCAACCTGAATGATATCTTATTCCACAGACGGAGATATGTATATCACATTATCTCCACGGACGATTAAAGTACCGCGTTTCTCAGCCACGCCTTCAATATCTTCCTCTGCATTATCGAGGACGAGGTTCATATGAACATCATACCCCTGGAGGATACCCCTGATCTCCCTTCCGCCTTTGAGACTAACAATAACCGGTTTCTGGTTAAGGGCCTTATCTAAAATTTCCAATGGTCTTCTGGTCATTAGACTCCCTGCTCTAATCGATGAGGATTAGTATAATTGCGGCAGTAACATACATAAACATAACGACCCGACCCTCCAGGCCGGAATATAATCATAAAAAACATACAAAATGACGGGGAATTGTAAAAATGGCAAAGATTAACTCACGAAAACGACACACGATACGAAAATCTGATCTATCCCGCCTCTTCCGGGGACTTGAAGAAGAGATCGGACCAGACACCGATCTCTTTCGTTCATCAACCGTAGAAGTGGTAGACACCACCGGAGACATTTCCCTCTATCTCATCGAAAAAAAGCCCTTTTTGATGGAATACCAGGAGATGGTCTTTCCAACCATCAGGGGAGCCATCGCCCACCCATTTTCGGCGCGGAACATAGTCGTGGATGCAGGTGCCGTCCGGTTCATGGCAAAGGGTGCTGATGTGATGCGCCCCGGTATTGTCCGCGTGAGTGATGACATCCGGGAAGGGCACCCAGTTCTTATCACCGAGGAGACATATGGCAAACCACTTGCAGTTGGCATTGCAGCACTCGATGCAGCGGAGATTAACGCTTCAGAGACCGGCAAGATGGTCCGTACCTTCCACTATGTTGGGGATGAACTCTGGAACCTTGAAATCTGACAAAATTCCGGAAAAAAGATACCATTAAATAAAATTCACTCTAAAACGATTTTCATGGCTAAATTTCTGGATTCTATCCTTGGCAAGAGTTCCACATCTGCAGCTGAGTCAGATTACATGGAGCTTGATCTTGCATCTTTTGAATCCACTTCAGGGGATGCATCACCGGCCTCAATGTATGTCAAAATTGCCGCAATAAATGACCTTAAGGATACTCCGCGGGTCAAAGACGAGATCTATAATGGAAACATCGTTATTGTAGACGTATCCAGGCTTAAGATGGACAAAATCACCTATGAACGGGTTCTCAAAGATCTCCGTGCCGTTGCAAACGATATCAACGGAGATATTGTTGGCCTTGGTGACCAGAAATACGTGATTCTTACTCCAAATGCTGTGAAAATTTCCCGTGACAAGATCGGCGGAGGAATGTGAGGGTGGATCGGGTCATCCGTGCCCCATGCCTTCAATGTTCAGAAGAGATCGAATATCTGTATAAAACTGTGGAAATCCCATATTTTTCCGATGCTCTCATTACAACCGTTGTATGTCCCTCCTGTGGATTCCGCTCTGTTGATGTAATGATACTCGGAGAGAACGACCCGGCCCGTTACACACTCGCAGTAACCTCTCCAAAGGATATGGAAGGCCGTGTGGTTCGATCAACGACCGGTACGATAGAAATCCCCGAGTTGGGCATACTCGTGGAACCTGGCCCCATCTGTGAAGGATTCATCACGAATGTGGAAGGGGTGCTGGTCCGCATTGAAGATGTCATTGATCGCGTGATTACCTGGTCAGAGGGGGAAGAACTGGATCGTGCCCATGAACTCAAAGCGCGTATTGAAGAGATGCGGTCAGGCACCGTGCCCTTCGTTCTGATCGTCCAGGACAAGGACGGGAACAGTGCCATCATTCATCCAAATGCAGAGAAAAGCGCATTCATCGAGTATGAAGACAGAATCGAATAATCTATCAACCATTTTCCCCTTTTTTTCCACCAGAAAATGCGGGTTCGCGCCCTCTTTCATATACATGATAAACCCGCATGATGCCCGCGGCCATCACACAAAAACCGACAGAAGTCAACTTGGAATTTCGACATTTATAGTAAAAATAGTGCAGAACAGAATAGCAGGGGAAAAGAAAAAGAGAAATTTCTGTAGCATATGCACCAATTAGCGACAGATATGGCCTAAATTTCTATAGAAAGTCCATATTCTATTATGAAAATGAGAGAAGACACCTGATTTTTGAAGATCGTGCGGAAACATCGCATCCAATCCATGCGAATGTCGTAAAAAACAGAACAGTCAGTATGGAACCGGACGTCTCCCCGAACATGAATTTACCAGAATTTTCAAACAATAAATAAGCATAATCTATGGTTAAAGAACAATTTATCACCATATTCGAATCCATTTTTTCATTTCTGGATAGTCCCCGGAAAAAGTATATCTACCCCTGAATGGAGTATGCACCACCTACCACAAAGGGGGTGGTTAGAGAAGAACAGAGATGAATGAATCAGAAGACAGATGTTGATAATTAACTGTCATACTGACCTCCTTCTTTACCCATGAAAGAAGGTTGTCAGGGCGGCATTCACGAACGATAAAGAGTCAATCCGAGGCTCAAGAACCCACCATACTGAATGTGTTTCATCATATACCCGTGAAAGGATGCACCCACCATGACCGGGGAATGCCAATGAAAATACAGTACGTATCGGATCTGTATTGTACAGAAAGACATGCCCCGCATCTGACTGAACAATACCACATGGATGCGGAAAACACCCGATCCAAATAGCAGAATACCACAATATCCTGATGCCGCCCGGTTTGACGGAGCTATGCGGGGGCGGCAATCCTACCTCATTTTTGCAGACCGTCGCACAAGAGGCACACACAGACGATCTGCATACATATTTTGGCAGGTATCCAATCTAACATCAGTATTACTACCTCGATCCGGAAGTGACGTCCCTTTAATGGGAGACGGAATTACCCGGAAATACGTATAATTCTCATAAAAATTGGAAAATTATGGGGTGAATCATTATTCTATTGATTTTCCCCGGAGGAAAACACCAGGCGTATTTGTGATTTTCCCCACCGGACGGGCATCAGTAAAGATCTTCTGCACCACATGCACGGACTCTTCCGGGACGATAAAGACATAGCCCATGCCCATGTTGAAGGTACGGTACATCTCTGCCTCATCTACATCGCCCACAGACTGCATCCAGGGATAAACCGGTTGCGGGATAAGGGGATCGGTTATTTCATAGCCCCAGTCACCCAGACGTTTCAGGTTGAGAAGGCCACCTCCTGTAATGTGGCACATGCCGTGCACATCACAGGCAGCAGTAACGTCCAGTACTCCTGCATAAATGCGGGTAGGAGTGAGAAGTTCCTCACCAAGAGTTGTGCCCCACGGCATCTCCTGATCATAGCCCGCATAGGAATTCACCAGTTCACGAGCAAGGGTAAGCCCGTTTGAATGAATACCTGAGGAAGGAACGCCCACAATAATATCTCCTGCGGCAATTGTCTCTCCGGTGATGATAGCATCCTTTTTCTGGATTCCCAGACAGGTGCCCGCCACATCAAGGCCGGTCACCATACCCTTCAGGGTCGCAGTTTCACCGCCGATGACCGTCATATTGGATTGACGGGCCCCCTCATTTAGTCCCATGCCCACCTGCTCCATCTTCATGAGAGAGAGTTTATCGGTGGCCACATAATCCACAAAGGCAACAGGCTCGATATTCATCACATAGAGGTCGTTTACGTTCATCGCGATGCAGTCAATTCCGATGGTGCTCCAGTCCTCCATCACATCAGCAACCAGCATCTTTGTACCAACACCATCCACTGCCATCGCAAGATAGTAGTCGCCAAACTCAATCAGACCGGCAAAATGTCCACTGCCGCCTGCTGGTGCACAGTCCCCGGACCGCCGGAAGGTCAGTGTGGAGACGAGTGCTTTCACCGCAGTTGCCTCCAGCCCGATATCAACGCCCGCTTCACTGTATGTATGTTTTTTGATGAGTCTCTTCATCTATTCTGTCTCCTCTGCAAGCCCGAATTCATCGTGCAGCACACGGACGGCCCGCTGCCCGTCTGCCTGTTTCACCACAAATGACACATTCACCTCAGATGATCCTTGTGAGATCATCATGAGGTTAATGCCTTCCCGCCCAAGAGCGGTGAATATCCGGCCGGATATGCCAGGTGTACCGGCCATACCAACACCGACCACAGCAACCGCCACCACATTGCGGTCGTGTCCAACCTCCTGAATAGACCCTCTCTGCATGACTTCATTGAGGGCAGCAAGGGCGGAAGCCAGGTGCTCATCATCCACAATAAGAGAGATATTGGCCTCAGACGATCCCTGTGAGATCATCATGATATTCACCTCATATTCACCCAGTGCCGAAAATATGGCACGGGCAACACCTGGCCGTCCGATCATCTGGGAACCGGTAATATTGATTAACGAGACCTTGTCAATGTAGGTGATAGCTTTCACCACCCGATGATCGCGAGTGCTCGTGTCCATCACACAGGAGCCCGCGGCCTCCGGGTTGAATGTGTTTTTCACCCGGACAAGGATTCCTTTCTGCATCGCCGGTTCAATGGAACGTGGGTGTAGCACCTTTGCGCCGAAAAACGAGAGTTCCATTGCCTCATGGTATGATACAGCCGAGAGCACCCGGGCATCTTCGATAAGTCGGGGATCAGCGGTCATCACACCGTCAACATCGGTCCAGATCCAAATCTCATCTGCATCAATTGCAGTACCTACAATGGCAGCTGAGTAGTCCGAACCACTACGACCGAGTGTTGTCACAATCCCGTTTCCGGTGCAGCCCATATAGCCCATAACAACAGGAACCGACTCACCAAGAAGCGGGATGATACGGGACTGGATGTGAGTCCTGCTCTCCGGCAGCACCTCAGCACACCCATGACGGTCTGTAGTCCGGATACCAGCCTCGCAGCCGTTCAGTGCCATAGAGGAAACTCCCACCTCTCGCAGTGCCGCAGAAACAATGAGTGCAGAGAGGCGCTCGCCAAACGATATGATATAATCACGTGACCGTGGCGTCAGTTCCCGCAGGTTATAGACCGCAGTAAGAATATTCTCAAGGTTACAGAGCCTTTCGTCGATAATCTCCATGACGGCGTCATATTCACCGGGTGCCACTGCCTGTAAGACCTTTCCGTGGCGCGTCCGCATCGATGTAATAAACGTATCAATGGGCGGTTCGTCACTGGCACCTTCTATTTCTGCTGCGATTGCGTGAAGCTGATCAGTCACTCCCGCCATCGCCGAAACCACAACACAGAGCTCATTGCCCACGGTATGGTAATGGTTCAATATTTTGACAACCCGGCCGATACAGTCCTGATCACCGACCGAGGTCCCTCCAAATTTCATTAAAAGCCTCATTCTGGCTCCACAATCCTATCTATTTCTTTATGTAAGTATACTGCATAATGGATAATATCATGCCTGAAGATCTTGTGACTGACTGCCATGTGCTTGTTATCGGCAGCGGCGGAGCTGGCTGCAGGGCGGCACTCGAAGCCAGTCAGTACGGCGAAACAGTGCTCCTTTCACGGACGTTGACGGGAAAAGGAGGGTGCACCATCATGGCGGAAGGGGGATATAATGCAGTCCTTTCAGAGGACGATTCAACCGGCCTTCACCTTGAAGACACCATGCGCGGGGGAGCATACCTCAATGACCCAAAACTGGCAGAGACACTGGTAATCGAGTCACCGGACCGTTTCCGTGATCTCGCCGCCTGGGGTTCTGTCTTTGATGTGGATGGTGACTGCGTTCCTGCCCAGCGCCCCTTTGGTGGCCAGCGGTTCAGCCGCACCTGTTATGCAGGAGATCGGTCAGGCCATGAGATGATCGCAACCCTCACCGAACAGATACGAAATACCGGCATCAAACAGGTGCAGGAGACAAGTGCTATCGATCTCCTCATGGACGGTCGGCGGGTGGCAGGAGCCATCACGCTGGACGGAAACGGAAATCTGGGCGCAATCACCGCTGATGCAACAATTCTTGCTACCGGCGGTGGCACCCGGTGTTATGATATCTCCACAAACTGCGCTGCAGGAACCGGAGATGGCTTTGCCCTTGGATACCGGGCAGGGGCCACCCTTATCGACATGGAGATGGTGCAGTTTCACCCGACAGGTGCTGTTTATCCACCAGACTCACGCGGCCGTCTCATCACCGAGGCTGTCCGTGGAGAAGGCGGGGTTTTGAAAAACAACCTTGGGGAACGATTTATGGAACGATATGACCCAGAGAGAATGGAACTCTCCACCCGTGATGTGGTCTCACGGTCCATCGCGACTGAGATCCTTGAAGGCCGCGGGTCAGAACATGGTGGCGTCTATCTTGACGTGACACACCTCCCCGCAGCAGAGATTGAACGCCGGCTACCCATCATGCTTGAACAGTTCCTTCAGTTCGGTGTGGATATCCGGGTTCAGCCAATGGAAGTCGCCCCCACCGCACACCACCTCATGGGTGGACTGAAGATAACGCCGGATGCGGCCACCACACTTCCGGGACTCTATGCATGTGGCGAGGTGACAGGGGGCATCCACGGGGCAAACCGCCTCGGTGGCAACGCCCTTGCGGACACACAGGTATTCGGAAAACGTGCCGGAGAATCAGCAGGGAAATCGCCAGTTTTTGCCATTTCAGTGGATATAAAAGAGGTGCTCGCAACCGAAGCTGCACGATGTGAGGCATATTGCAACGGAACCATCACCCCACATGAAATCACCAGGGAACTGAAGCGCACGATGTGGGAAAATGCAGGTATTTTCCGGACAAAAACAGATCTGAAGAGGGCAGAAGCCACCATCAACCGCCTCCAGAATCTGGTCCCAAAGGCAACAACCCGCCGGATGCTCAACGAGTGCTGCACTGTCACCAATATGCTCACAGTTGCCCGCCTCATCGTTCACGGTGCACTCCTGAGAGAGGAGTCACGCGGGGCCCACGTCAGGCAGGACATCAAACAGGACTGGACACCTGCAGACTCGCCCTTTGGCCATACAGTGCAGTCACTGTTCGGGACATCCATTGAAGACAAACGAGGGACAGCATGAACACAATTACCTTTACGATTGAACGCTTTGACCCGGAAAAAGACCCGGCACCGCATATTGAGACCTACACTGTTGATGTAAACGAGGGGGCACGAGTACTCGATGCCCTTCACGCTGTCCGGGAACAGTGTGACCCCTCCCTTGCCTACCGCTACTGTTGTGGGTCAGGACAATGCGGAAGCTGTTCTGTCCGTGTGAACAATGAACCGGTGCTTGCCTGCATGCACGAGGCATATGACGGAATGGCAGTATCCCCCCTGAATCTCCCCGTGGAACGTGATCTTATGGTGGAGATGAAAAGTTATCTGCAGGATCTTGCAGGCATCACACCTGGTATCTTCAGCGGCTACCTGACAATGGAAGCAAATGAGGCAATACGACCCATCCGGGACTGTATCGAATGCCTTGCCTGCGTATCCGAGTGTCCCGCGATTGCAGTCGCCGACTTTGCAGGTCCAACCGCGATGCGCCAGGAGATGCGTATTGCTCTTGACCCGAGGGATGACCGCGACCGTGCCGCACTCACCGTTGATGAGGGACTTTTCACCTGCACTACATGTCAGCGCTGCCTCGAGGTCTGCCCGAAACATATTGCAATACCAGGGAAGGCCATTGAGAAATTGCGGGAGATTGCACACCGCGAAGGGCTCACCATCCCAAAGCACCAGACGGTCGCAGAGATGGTCCGCGCCACTGGTCGGAGTGTGGATCATATCATGCCCACCGTGCTGGAACAGGTGCCTGATGTGATCGAACCGGTGGGTGAGGTCAGAGGGGAGGTCGGATTCTTTGTCGGTTGTATGTACAACGGCCGTCTGCCGGACACTGCCCTAAAGATGCTTGCAGTCCTGCGCAGAAACGGCATCCGGGTCATCATCCCGCCGGAACAGGTCTGTTGTGGGTCCCCCCTCATACGGACCGGCCAGACAGACTTCATTCCTGAACTCAAACGGATTAATATTGATTGTTTCACCAAACGTGGTATTGACACGGTGCTCACCATGTGTGCCGGGTGCGGTTCCACCCTGAAAAACGACTATGACACACCGTACCGTGTCATCGATATCAATGAACTACTGATGGAATATGGCATCGAACCACCGGTCTCATCCTCGGTTCCTTTGACCTACCACGACCCCTGCCATCTCCGCCGGGGCCAGGGCATCACTGAAGAACCGCGGGCCATTCTCCGCCAGTTGACAGACGACTTCCGTGAAATGCCTGCACGCTGCTGCGGGGCAGGCGGCGGTGTACGGTCCGGCATGGCCGAGGTAGCAGCAGATCTCGGCCGTGACCGTCGGGATGCAATTGCAAAGACCGGAGCAGCGGCAATTGTTACGTCATGCCCATTCTGTGAGTTTCATATTGGCGAACACTCCGCCGTCCCCGTCATCAACATCACAACCCTTCTCTTTGAGGCATACGAGAAGAATGATGAAGAGTCAGGAGAGGAAACCGACTGGAAGGATCTCCCCTGCAGAGATATTGAATAACCACAAAAAAATAGAACAGGAAAAAAGAGGAATAAGAGGAAAAACGGTTACCTCTTCCTTTTTTATGTGTTTGTGCTCTACTACCTCAGTCCTCTGAATCAGCGGTTGTATTTTGTGATCCTGCCAGGCCACCAGTCTTCAGTTTTCCTGAGAAATATATTGACTTGATAAGGGCATCTGCTTCAGCAGCAAATGTCGGATTCTGACTCAGAGCAGCAATCTGCAACGCAGGGATAGCCGGATCTCCGATGCGGATGATGACCTCTTTTACTTTCTGTGTGTCTGAGTCTCCACGTTCAAGAGCATCCAGCAGATAGGGCACCGCAGAAGCACCCATACCCACAAGTGTTGTTGCGCAGATGGAACGGGTGTCTTTATTCTCTGAATTCAGGGCGGCAACAAGTGACGGAATTGCTGGATCACCTATCTCCTGAAGGATGAAGGCCCCGTAGATACGGGTCTTGTTGTCACTGACCGCAAAGGAGTCGATGATTGGCTGCACCGCAGGTTCACCTGTCTGGATTAGAGCGGTGATGGCTGCAAGCTCCGTGTCTGAATCATCAGACGAAAGTGCCTGTATCTGCTGGTCAATCACGCTGTTGGTGCCTGCCCCTCCTCCTGTGCTATCCGTACATCCGCAGATGCAGGCAGCGAGGAGCAGAAGAATGAGGACACCGACTTTCAATGCCAAAGATGGTCGCATATATACCCGTTATATCGTAAAAAGAGAAAAATCCCACACTCCGAGAATGAAAAATTCGGAAGCAGAGAAGAGAACAAAAATCTCTCTTCAGTGATTCCGCGAAAGATACTGATATGCCTCAAGCGCCGCTTTGGCCCCTTCTCCGGCGGCAATGATCACCTGTTTGCCATGAATTTCGGTTATGTCACCTGCCGCGAAGACACCGGGGCGTGAAGTCGAGCAGTTCACATCAATCGTAACTTCACCGTGGTCATTCGTATCCACAAACCCTTCTAAAAAGCCGTTATTCGGTTGATGACCTATCGCAAGGAAGAGGCCGTCCACCGCAAGCCGGGTCTCTTTTTTCGTCTCCGGGTCGGTGATAGTGATGCCCTGCATCAGCGTCTCTCCATGGATGGCAGTCACCAATGCCGGTTTGTGGGTGATGATGTTTTTAACAGATGCATACTCTTTCTGGTAGATTTCATCTGCCCGCAGATTTGAGCGTACAATAAGATGCACCTCTTTTGCAATACCGCTCATCTCGATTGCAGTGGTGAGGGCATAGTTGCCGCCGCCAACTACGGCAACAGTCTTTCCGGCAAATAGCGGGCCATCACAGGTAGAGCAGATACTCTCCCCCCGGCCGATGAACCGTTTCTCCTCCGGAAGACCCAGCCACCGCGGACGCAGACCGGACGTGATGATGACAGACCGGGCAGTGAATTTCCGCTCAGAAGCAGTATCTGCCACAAATTTGCCTTCCTCACCTTCGTGAAGGGCAATGACAGAGTCGAGTTCAAGAGTAATACCCGCTTCCTCACGCACCTTCTCCTCAAACTTCTGCATTAGTTCCCCACCGGTCACCAGACGGAACCCCATGTAGTTCTCGATGGCCCATGATTCAAGGGCCTGCCCCCCGATATTCTCTGATATCACCAACACAGAGAGCATCTTTCTTGAGGCATACATCGCTGCTGTGAGACCTGCAGGCCCGCCACCGATGATGAGTATGTCATAGACAGCCGGCGCCTCTGCTGTCTCAAATAGTTCACGGAACCGTGCCACATCAAACCCGATGATGACCTCCCCATCAACCACGGTGACCGGAACCCCATACTGGCCGGAGAGTTTCACCATCTCTTCTGCAGCAATTTTGTCACGGCCGACATCAACCTCAGTGAACGGCACCCCCAGCCGTGAGAGATAACCCTTGGTCAGACGACAGTACTGACAGCCTTCCGTAGAATATATTGTGACATTCGGCATGATCTCATCTACACCACAGAAACAGATAAGACTTACCAGCAAGTCCAAAAAAGATGATTATTCTATCAATTCAAATTTCGAGCCTGGAATTCCACAGATAGGGCAGCGCTCCGGCACTTCACCGAGAATGACATTGCCACAGAACGGGCAGAGGTGAACAGGAGTTTCCGCGAGATCGCCACCAGCCTTCACTGCAGCAAGTGCTTTCGTATAGAGACCTGCATGCACCTTTTCTGCCTTCATTGCATGGGTAAAGACAGTCCGTGCCTCGGTAGCATTTTCAGCCGTTGCCTCTTCAACAAAGGCAGGGTACATCGTGGTGAACTCGTGTGTCTCCCCTTCCACGGAACCGGCAAGGTTCTCCTCGGTTGATCCTACTGCCTTAAGGGCACCAAGAAGACGCCTCGCATGAATTTCTTCTGCTTTTGATGCTGCAGCAAAGAGTTTTGCAACAACCGGATATCCCTCATCCTTCGCTTTCACTGAATAATTTGCATATTTGCGGTTCGCCTGTGATTCCCCTGCGAACGCTTCCCATGCATTCTCTTCTGTTGTCATAATATTTTCTAACCTCTTATTGGATAGGGAATAGAACAGACATACTTATTATTAAATACTTCGCCTGTCACAGAGAAATTGTTTCATACCGTTACCATTTTATTCCCTGTTTCCTATTTTATCTTTAATAAATCGTCAAAAAAATGGAAATGACATAAAATGGTATTAAAACGGATGCGGGATACAGACATGATTGACCGCCCACGCGAACGGATCGCCGCAATCGGGCCAACGGTTCTGGAGAACCGGGAACTTGTTGCAGCAATCATCGGCAAGGGAATCCCCGGCCGTGATGTTAACGTAATATCAAAGGATATTATTAGCCTTCTGGATGAGAAAGGGACTGAAATAACCTACGATGACCTGACCGGAATAAAAGGAATCGGGGGAAGTCGGGCATCACAGATGGTCGCAGCCTTTGAACTGGCCCGCCGCTACATCAAAAAACCGGGCACTACGATCTCACGGCCCGAAGATATCCTGATGATGACTGCTGATCTTCTCCACAAACAACAGGAATATTTCATCGTATTCACACTCAACGGAGCTGGTGAAGTTATACGGCGTCATACAATAACGAAGGGCACTCTCACTCATTCTCCGGTACACCCCCGCGAAGTCTTTGCCCCTGCCCTCACCGATCATGCTGCTTCCGTGATATTTGTCCATAACCACCCCTCTGGTAATACAGAACCCTCAGATGCTGACATCACCATCACCCGCACACTTGCCGAGGCAGGAGAAATTCTCGGTATCCGGGTGCTTGACCATGTCATCGTTGCAAAGACAGGGCACACCAGTCTGAAGGAACGGGGAATCTTCTGAACGGAGAAATCAAACTCAAAAAAACATGGATTTCCTGAGCAAAACAGGCATCTCCACTAACGGGAATCATATCTCAATCTCTCATCTAAACGTATGAAAACGAACGGTTCCATCTCAGAATACAATTAAAAACATATGCACAAAGAGCAGTGCTCACAACCGTACTGACTTTCTATTCTGCCATATCACGAACGATAAGTTCGCCCATATGATACCCTTTATCATAGGCGGCCTTCATCACATCAGGTCGTGTTGTGATGTCTATCACCCCATCCATATTATTTTGCAGCACCTCATCCCAGTAAGGACAGTCGATAATGTCACAAAAGGCCTTCATGGAAAGAATAACGCCATCAAAATCATTCTCGATATTCATTCCTCCTATGCTTAAGAGGAGTGTCCTGCGGTGTGCCTTCTTTTCAGGGATAACAAGCGGTTCTTTCCGGAAATATTTCGCCATGAAAAATACCTGAAAACGGTCCATGAATGATTTCAGGGCACCCGGAATGCCCATCGTCATTACCGGTGTGGCAACGATGAGTCCGTCAATGTCCCGAAATTTTTCAAAATAAGGGGTCACATCATCTTTAATTGCACAGGTGGCATGCTCCTGACAGTAAAATATCTCTTTACAAGGGCTGAACTTCAACTTTGGCACAGAGACAATCTCAACCTCACAACCCGCATCACAGACTCCCCGCACCGCTTCATTCATCAGTTTTGCCGTATTCCCTTTCGGGCGGGGGCTTCCCAAAAGGGCAATGATCTGTGGTGCCATTATGGAGAGTACGGTGCTCATACAGATAATTATTTCTAAAGAAAAACTCAGGAACTATTTAAAAACTATTTCCATCTGGAAAAGATTTATAATGCTTTAGTCTGATGTAGGCACAGAGGTATTTGTCCATGAGTGAAAGCCCGAAGCGAGTAAAAGCCGGCGATAAAGTCGGACCAGGAACATACAAGTGTATTGACTGCGGTCTCGAATTTGCCATCGATGAATCTGATAAGGATCTCAGAAAATGCCCTACATGTGCCTGTGAGTATTATGACTGTTTCCCGATGACACACATCCGGGAAGACATTAAGACCCCGGAAGATGCCAGACATCCTCCAAAACGCTGAAAAAGAAAGAAAAGAAAGGGGGGGCATCTGTTCCCCCCCAAACCATGGAGTGATAAAAGATGGTAAATGTAGAAAGTGAAGGTCAAAAATTTGAATGTGAAATCTGCGGAAATGTTGTTGAAGTAAAAGAAGTGGGCGGAGGAGAACTCGTCTGCTGCGGCGAACCAATGGCCCTGAGGGAGTGAGAATACTATGGATGCACAGCTTAAAGAACTGGAAGAAGATATTGGCAAGGTTCCTCTTATTGTGAAGAAGTGGGCAGATGAAGACCCTGCACTGAAAGACTGGGTCGTATCTATGGACAAACTCATCTGGAAAGATGGAAAACTCTCCAAACAAACAAAAAAAATAATTGCCATATGTGTGGCAGCCGCCCTCCGGGACCAGCACGCGGTTCGTGCCCAGGCAGCAGGGGCTTCAAACCTCGGTGTCAACTTTGAAGAGGTGGAAGAGGCACTCAGGGTAACATTCCTTCTGGCAGGTATGCCCGCCTATACCTATGGGCGCACCGCAATCGAAGACCTGATGAAAAGATAGATCATCAGGCACTCCCCTTTCGGCAGCATCCTTATTCGATGATCTGTACAGAAGAGCGGAGCTTTTAGACGCGGTTCTGCGGACATTTATGCCTTCTGCCGGTGAGAATCAGACGATTGTAATGGCCCTGACCGACAAGCGGCAGCGGCCTGATGTTGAAGAGGAATAGATATGAATGACGAAGAGTTATTTGACGAATGTCTTTGCTGCCATGAAGGGCCTGTGCTGGGTGAACCTGCACCGGAATTCTCCGCTGTGACAACACACGGGCCAATGGAACTAAAAGATTATCTGGGGAAATGGGTGGTGCTCTTCAGCCACCCTGCAGACTTCACCCCGGTATGCACCACCGAGTTTATTGCACTTGCGGGGGTCTATGAGGAGCTAAAAGCATTGAATGCCTATCTCATCGGCCTCTCGATTGACTCAGTTCATGCCCACCTCGGGTGGGTCAGGAACATAAAAGAAAAAATGGGAGTTGATATTCCCTTCCCGGTCATTGCCGACCTTGACATGAATGTGGCCCAGCTCTATGGCATGATCCAGGCAGGGGCGAGCAGCACGGCGACGGTGCGGTGTGTCTTCTTTATTGACCCGGAGGGTATTATGCGGGCGATGATCTACTACCCACTCACGAATGGCCGGTATATCCCGGAGATTATCCGGCTGGTAAAGGCACTTCAGACAACAGACGAGAAAGGTGTCGCCACCCCTGCCAACTGGCAGCCGGGTGACAAAGTGGTTGTGCCGGCACCTGCCACCCAAAAAGGAGCAGAGGCCCGTATGAAAGAGGGCTACGAATGCAAAGACTGGTATCTCTGCTTTAAAGATATCTGAGATCACCCCCTCCTTTTTGTTAGGGAATCACTTTGTGTCTCTCGCATCTAAACGAAACGTGCAGGGTTGGATGGTTTTATCACTTCTTACCATAAAAACTGATCTGACATTTGTCGCAGGGTTTATCATCCAGAACGATCCATCTTCCATCAGGATATATCCTTATGCAGATGCAGCGTACCGAGACCCCGTCGCTGAGAAGCGCCTGGACGAAGACGAAAGAGTATCAGCTCCTTGCCATTCTTGAAGAGGAATACGGTTTTAAACATGCGACCAGCCGTTCCCTTGTCCATTTAATGAATGAATTCTCCGAAAAGCCCTACGGCTGGCACCGCGGCGATATGCAGATTATCTACCATGCGGTTGATATGCGGGAACGGCCGGGTCGGGCAATCGGAGACATACCTCTGCGCCCCGTATTCCTCACCATTTCAGAATCTGATGACGCAGTGGCATTTGAGACAGGAGGTCTGCAGGGGATGCGAAGACACAAACTGATACGCCTCGCCCGCGAATCTTATGACCAGGGCGGCCTCCTGACACAGCATGACCTTGCACTTCTGCTCACCACCTCTTCACGCACAATCCAGCGGGACATTAAGGAACTGAGAACTGCAGGGATTCGGTTGCCGACACGGGGTGCAATCTATGAATACGGGCATATTCCATCCATACGTTCAGTCTGTGTGGACCGTTTCCTCTGCGGCGAAGATATTGATAATACAGCCAATGAATGCGGCGTTTCACCTGATATGGTGCGGAAATACCATCGACAGTTCACCGACACCGTGGTTTTGTATGCACGGAGCTACCGTGTAAATGAAATAATTGATGTAACAGGTGTCCCCGAAAAAGTGCTCGGGGAGTTCCTTATTCTCTATGAATGCCATAAAAACCGAAAGACCACCCGCCTCAATGAATTGTTTACCCGATATACACCGGGCATCATCCAGCGCCCGGCCCCTTTTGCCCCCAGGTAGCATCCACACAGTCAGACATATGACCTTATAGAAGATGCAGTCAACCATGGATTAAAGCCTACCTCGCAGGAAAGCCCCCAAATATCCACAAACGTAATTATCAGGCAATTTTCGACAAAAACTTGATTTTAAACGATAATTGGATTTATCATACTTTTCTAATAGATGCATTTATGCGAAACCTTTAATACTGATTGGCATAGAGATAGGGGTGTCAAATGTCGCATTGGACCACCACCAAATCAGACTGCGACTACTTTGACAGAACGGTGAAAGGGAATGAAACATGTTGAGACGGGGGGCGGGAAAAGTGTGGTTTTCCCCCCACACACCAGGGGAATCGTCACCAATGACCCGGGGAAGATTGTTCAGGCATTCGGGAATGCCAGCTTCCGTATCAAATCCGGCGAGATGGGAACCTGTTATGGGGGGAAAATCTCCACCAAAAGTTCACGAAACCAGCCCCACCATGCGTGACATGTGGAGACCCTTTCATCGAACGAGACAGTGCAAAAAATGCAGGAGATACTACACCTGTGAGCCAGAAAAATTATTGTATAGGAGGAGACTGCAATCTCCCTAACCCAATCATATTTTCGGCCACACCACCGCAGTAACCATCAGATGCACAGTTATTCAGAAAACCGGTGCTAAAAAAATCAGCACCGGGGAAATCATACACCAGTCAAGGAGGACAACAATGACAACATATACTGTAACACCCGGCCAGGACCTGATCAAACCCCAAATCGCAGAAGAGAAGCTTCCGGGTTCAGCTCGGGCCGTATTGGTTATACTCGATGATCACGAACCCCGTACATTCTCGGAGATATCCTGTCAGGTTGAATGGGCACCACGAACGGTCAGAAACGCACTGCGCAGGCTCATTGAGGAAGGCTTTGTGGTCAGGAAGTTCAACTTCACAGACGCACGCCAGGTCTTTTACATGCGGCCATAGGCACAATGTTACCAGTCATCTCACTGCCGAAGTGAGCGGGATGCTGTAACCCCCGCATTACCATGCAGATGAAATGAAAAAAATGCACCGTATTTCCATTCAGTTACCCCCATACAAAAAGAAGGACAGGGTATCGCAGTCAAAAAAATAGCAGTGCTTGTTGCACCCCAAAAATGGTTTGCAGGCTTTCACCAGGCTATTGACAATACCTCTCCAGATATATTTTTTTGGTTCTTTTAATCAGACTCCATGTCCTGGACTTTCGGAGGGCAGATACCTGCCAGATGAAGAAGAGGCAGAGATATTTCCCGCTACACCCGCACGAAATCAACAAACTTTGCATGCGTAACAAGACTTCGTAAGGTCAGGGATACGATTTTTCTGCCGTCCACAGGAATCACAGAATGCAATAAACAACTCATTTTTGTGGAATAACATATTGCTCTCAAATTTCGGCCATTCTCACTGAAGCATTTTCAGGCGATAATGTGTGACCAATATGAAAACAGGAGAGTGATCTGTCCTCTAGGCAAATACAATCCCAGTGACAGGAATTCAATCCGGACACCCCAAAATAAAAATCAATTCCTGACACAACGTTGGAAACCCTAAAGTAAGATTCACACGAACAGTGCCGTAATGGGTGTGAAAGTCCTCGCTTTTGCGACAAGCTCACGGCGGCACGGCAACTCTGAGACGCTCCTGGATGCCCTTCTCGGAGCTATGGCAGCAGAAGAGAGCGTCACGGTGGAGAAATATGCACTCGATGAAATCGAGATCCGCCCTTGTCTGGGATGCAATGCCTGTGAGAAACTAAACCACTGTATCATGGAGGATGACGACCTTCACTGGGTGCTGGATAAAATAGTCGACGCAGACATTGTGGTGATGGCATCCCCTGTCTACTGCATGGGGATGTGTGCTCAGGCAAAAGCCCTTGTCGACCGGATGCAGGTGCTTCGCTCCCGGAAATATGTACTTCACCTCCCAATAGCCCCTGCAGAGCGGCAGGACAAACGGCTAGGGGCATTTCTCTCCACTGCAGGTCAGAACTGGGACTATGTCTTTGATGCCCTCATCCCATCAGTGAAATGCTTCTTCCATCTGGCGGACATAAAAAACCGCGATATATCGTATCTGATGGTAAACAATGTGGATAAAGCAGGAGAGCTTGCCGCCCACCCAACGGCGACCGCAGATGCAGCAGCTCTCGGAAGACAGATGATAACAGATATCAAAACGAGGCTTGCAGAAGGAGACGAAAAAGGAGAATACGGGCCTAAGAATCAGGAGATAAAATGAAGGCCGTTGAGAATTATGGACAGCAGAAGGAGAAAACTGCATGAATCCAAAAACCGGAAAACCATTACGGGTACTGGGCATCTCCGGAAGCCCGCATCGGCAGGGGAACACTGAACAGTTGCTGGACCGCTTTTTGGAGGGGGCAGCGGACGCGGGAGGAGATACTGAAAAAATAATTCTTTCCACTCTTGAATTCCGCTCCTGTCGGGGGTGTAATGCCTGCCATAAAACCGGGGTCTGTGTCATCAATGATGACTTCATACCAATTCTCACAAAAAAAGTCCCTGATGCGGATATCGTTGCCCTCGCGTCCCCAATCTACTCGATGTCCATTACTTCTGAGATGAAGGCGTTCATTGACCGGGCACACACCATCTGGGCACAGAAGTTCAAACTCGATATGGTACACTACGAAAAAGAGCACTTCATCGCCCACCCTGGCTACTTCCTCACTACGGCAGGGATGGAACGACCTGATATCTTTGATTACGCCTACCCAATCATTACAGCATTTTTTAACGGATTTGGATGTGGTTATACACCAGATCACAATATTACCGCACCAGGCATGGACCGTTGGGGTGGTATTAAAGGGCACCCCACCGCTCTCACATTTGCTTATACGGCAGGAAAGGAAGCAGTAAGGCAACTCGATAAGATGCAGGCAGAAGAACGAGTGGAATAAACTGAAAAACCAAAAAATCTTGTTTACATTCTAAAGTACATATCTCACCCTTTTTTAGCTGGATTCACACAATTCTGTGAAAACGTATCAGGAAAATCAAAAGACATATTCCATCCACCATCAATACCAAAAACCATCCTATTTACCCATTCCTATTAGGAAGGGGGGATTCTATTTTTTTCAGATTATCTCCAATACTGAAAATTGGGTCCTAATTATCCAGAAAACGAATACCCGTGATCACACAAAAAGAGTGATCATCCGGCCAAATCCCCCTTGAAAAATACCAAAAATACCCATTTCACAATCCCCGATAATCACAGGATCATACTCTGTCCCAACCGGAAAATTCCCAGTTACCACCCGGTTATCCACCGAAACCGCTGCAACCGGCACAAACACGGAAAAAATACCGCCTTCATCAACCTTTACACGCACATATCCAAGTTCGTGGTCAGCACTCGCGGCATATCCTTCGGTCTTCTCTTCGGTAAGGTTGTACAGCACTCCACCGCCCGTTGCCGCGACAACATACTCAATGTCGTTTACTGAATAGTGCTGATAGGAGTGTACGTGCCCATTGAAGACCATATCCACTCCATATTCCTCAAAAATCGGGTTCCAGATTTCACGAAGATCTTCCCATCCGCCAGGATGCCGGGTTCCGGAACTGTAAGGGGGATGGTGGAACACAACAAACGTCCGGGCCGCCGTGTTTCCCTCCCGGGATTCCTGGTTTGCTGCCAGATCTGCCCTGAGCCATGCCGTCTCCTCATCAAAGTGCGGGGCCGCCCAGTCATTGGAGTCCAGCACCACGAAGTGGGCGTCTCCACAGTCAAAGGAGTACCACTCCGGCATACCAAAGGTGTCATACCAGACCGTTGCATTATTTTCATGATTACCCAGCACCGGTATGATGGTGGCATTGGCAAAAAGTGCACGACCTGCTGTAAAGAAGCGATCCCACTCATCTTCATCATCCACCACGCAGACCATATCACCGACGTGCAAAACAAAGAGGGCCTCCGGTTCATTTGCGGCAATTCGTTCTGCAACAAGAGCATGACGATCAGCCTGGGTGAAGTACGGAATCTGCTCCTGCGTATCTCCATAGACAATGAAGGTGAAAGAGCCTTTTTCCGGGAAGGTACGGAAGGTGTGGTCACCGGACGTTTCCCTGCCGATGGTGACTGTATAGTGATAGCAAGTATCCGGCTCAAGACCGGTGAGGTGGACATGATGGAGAGAAACAGGTGCATCATCTATTACCTGCTGCTTATACCGGCCCGTTTCCTGGTAATATGCATCGCTTGCACATGCCACAATTCCTCCTACAGGAATAGGGGCCAGCCAGTTCACCGTTGTTTCATTCGTCGTAGTACTGGTCAGATATGGGCCATGGCAAAAAACAGAGACATTTCCTGCACTTTCATCATCCATCATTCCTGTTACCGCACTATCCGCTGCCACAAAACCGGTACAGCAGAGTACCAGAAAGAGAATGCATATCATACATGTCACCTGTTTCATCCTACATCACCCATCATTTCTGAGAAATACCAATATTCTAAACTATTTTTTTATCAGATGCATTCAGGATTAGACTGGCGGACATTCTGCACTCCAAATGGAAACGATGCCAGCAGTCAATACATTTAGAATCCAATAACGTTACATATATTTTGCTTTTATTCTGATAAAACACACACATACTTTAAATATGAACATTTGGCACTGCAGCACGAAAACCGGGAAAACAGATACCTTCCAGCTACAGTGACCCTTCAAAAAGGGTTACCTGCACAACTCTTAACCCTATCTAAAATGAACATTTCTTCTCCCAATGGACACAAATCTCCCCCATTCCTATTCACGCCAACGTCTCCGGGCCATTCTCATCGCATCAAGTGCTGCCACATTTATTTTACCCTTTATCGGGTCTGCTATCAACATTGCCCTACCGCTCATTGCAGCGGAGTTTATGACAGGTGCTGACCTTGTTGGCTGGATCCCGACTGCATACCTCCTTGCTTCAGCCATATTTTTGATCCCGTTCGGGAAGGTTGCAGATACCATCGGGCAGAGACAGATCTTTTTGGCAGGGATTCTGGTGATGGCAATCTCCCTTGCAGGTGCTGCCATCTCCCCCGATTTCTGGGTGCTATTTGTGATGATGTTTATCGCAGGCATCGGGAGTGCAATGATCTATGCGACCGGTATTGCCCTTCTTACTATGAACTATCCCCTGAACGAACGAGGAAAGGTCATCGGCATTAATACGGCTGTCATCTACATCGCCCTTGCCGCAGGGCCATTCATTGGAGGCATTGTAACGGGCATCTTCGGCTGGCGGGCTGTCTTCGCACTGGCAGCAGCAATCGCCATCCTCTCCTTTATTCCAAGTGTAAAGGATATCCCTACGACCGATGGGAACGGACGACTGGCTGGAAATTACGACTATCCAGGGTCTTTCATCTATGCAGCTACCCTCATCTTCCTTATCACCGGACTTTCACTGATCCCAAAATGGTATGGCGGGTTTCTCACAGCAGCAGGCACAGCAGGGCTTATCACCTTCCTCTGGTGGGAAGGACACGTGCAAAATCCCATCTTTGCGGTGAGGGCCTTTGCCGGAAACCGGGTATTCACCTATTCAAATATCGCAGCACTCATCAACTACGCCGCCACATTTGCCATCGGATTCCTCCTCTCCTTCTATCTCCAGGGTGTCAGGGGTTTTTCGCCGGACTTCGCAGGGATTATTCTCATCACCCAGCCCGCCGTGATGACGGGAGCTGTCATCTTCTCAGGCAATCTCTCTGACCGGGTTGAACCATGGATTCCTGCTACCATAGGGATGGCCATCGTTGCAGGGAGCCTTGCAGGATTCGCACTCCTCGGGACAGAGACACCACTATTCGTCGTGATGGCAATTCTTGCCATCGTTGGATTCGGATTTGGCATCTTCTCATCGCCAAATATGAACTCCATCATCAGTGCTCTTCCCAACCACGCTGCAGGCGTTGCCTCCGCAACCGCCGCCACCATGAGGGTCATCGGCCAGATGCTCTCAATGGCAATTGCAATGATGGTCTTCTCCATTGTCATCGGAAATGTGGAAATCGGTCCCACAGTCGTAAACGAACTCCTGCAGGCAATTAAGATCTGTTTTTCTGCCTTTGCCATCCTCTGCGGGGCGGGGATCTGGTTCTCCGCGGCACGGGGCAATCTCAGGGGCAGGTAATTTCATACAGAAGACATACCATTCTCACACCCCCACCAATCCCCCCAACATTCATTCTCCTGCCGCCCCTACAGAAATATATACCGGAGTTTTGCATGGATACTGCCACACCCACTCTGCCGAAACAAACCCTCACCGCGATTCTTCTTGCCGTCTGCCTCGCCTCTTTTGCAACCCCCTTCATCTCCTCCGGAGTACAGATTGCCCTGCCTCTCATTGCAGCAGCATTCGGAGTCCCCGCCACTCTTCTTGGCTGGGTACCGACCGCGTTTCTCCTCCCCTATGCGATGTTCCTCTTACCTTTCGGAAAGACGGCAGATATGCTCGGGAGACGAAGGTATTTCCTCACCGGTATCGCCATCATGGGCACCGGGCTCATCATTGCCGGGTTGGCACCATCATTTGGATTCCTCCTGGCAGGAATGGCCGTCGCCGGATTCGGGAGTGCGATGACCTTTGCAACCGCCCTTCCTCTTCTCACCACCAATTATCCATTGCGGGAACGGGGAAAGATCATAGGCATTAACACCGCAATCGTCTATGTGAGCCTCGCCGCAGGGCCATTTTTGGGGGGCATCATCACCGGCTTTCTTGGCTGGCGGGCCCTCTTTCTTGTGACCGCACCAGCCATCCTCGCCGCTCTTGCCGTTGGATATTGGGTGATCCCAAAAGACAAGACTACTGCACCAAAAAGAGCGTTTGATTACCCTGGTACCGTCATCTACAGTATCTCCCTTATCTTCCTCATCTGGGGTGCCTCCCATCTGCCTGCACTCTGGGCAGCAGGCATTGCTTTCACCGGTGCCTGTGGTCTTATGGGCTTCTTTTTCTGGGAGAAACAGGCAGAAGAACCAATATTCCCCGTTCGCCTCCTCCGCGGCAACCGGGCGTTCACGTATTCAAATATTGCAGCGCTGATCAACTACTCATCCACCTATGCTGTCACCTTCCTGCTCTCCCTTTATCTCCAGTATATCCGGGCCCTCACCCCGCAGGCAGCAGGCACCATCCTCCTTGCACAACCCGTCCTCATGGCAGTGACAGCCCCCCTCGCAGGCAGAATCTCTGACCGGACAGAACCCCGGATACTCGCCACGGTAGGTATGACCATCGTCACTGTCTGCCTCTTTTTACTCTCATTCATCGGGGGAGATACTCCGTTTTACCTCATCTTCGCCGTTCTGATGGTCCTCGGACTCGGATACGGCATATTTTCACCTCCGAATATGAATTCCATCATGAGTTCGGTTGGCAATGCTCAGGCAGGCATCGCCTCTGCAACCGCCGCCACCATGCGGGTGTTAGGACAGAACCTCTCGATGGCGATTGCAATGATGACGTTCTCCATTGTGATAGGAACCGTCGTCATCACTCCAAACGTAACGGGAGAACTATTAACAGCAACACATTACGCCTTTGTAGCCTTCGGCTTCCTCTGTGCGGCAGGCGTCTGGTTCTCTGCGGTGCGCGGCAATATCCGGGAAAATCCTGCAGAACAGACAAAATAACCCAATCTAAATAGCGGCAGACATCTGGAACACAGAAGGGACGAGTGTCCGTCCCTCCGGTGGTGCACCATACAAGATCAGGAGGTTGATTCAGGAGAAGGGTGGGTTAAGTGAGAACAGATCAGCAACAGTCTTCCTTACCCACCTTAAAATACCAAAAAAATAGAAAACAGTCTCTGCAGAGCCAAATCCCAGGCCCTGCATTGTAATTTTATGTGCGGTACCCTTAGAACGCTTTTGCAGACTTTCGTGCAGCAAACCAGTCCTGAATCTGGCTGACAACAGCCAGCACCGCAGGCATCACCATGATGGCTCCCACAAGAGAGAATGCCACCGTGATCACAGTCACCAGACCGAAGTTGGACATGATAGGGAACTCCGAGAGCGTCAGAGCGGAGAAACCGAACACCGTTGTCAGGCCGGAGATGGTAATCGCCGTTCCAATCTTCTGGATACTCATCTGGATTGCATCATGGCAGGAGAGACCCCGTTCACGCTCCTCATCATACCGCTCCATAATGAGGATGGTATACTCAGACGCAACACCAATGGTCATCGCACCAAGGGTGGCGGTGAGGATATTATACTCCAGACCAAGGACATACATGATGACCGCGTTCCATCCGACGATCATGATGATCGGGATAATCGGTGTGATTGCTGTTGCCTTCCGGTAAATGAGGAGGAGGAAAGCAAAAATCAGGCCAAATCCCATCAGGTTCATGTCACTTTTCGACTCTGTGATCCCATCGATCATGTCACCGAAGAGGACAAGGGTACCCGTAAATACTCCCGTTGTACCGGCGTCTGTCTCGTACCAGGTAAGGTCCTCACGCATCTCATCGAGAAGCGCTTTCATATTATTGAGGTCAAGATCCTCAGTGCTAAACTCGATGACTCCCTCCATCTGTCCATCTGTATACCGCGAGATGGTAGTTTCAGGGATGAGTTTCAGGAGTGCTGCTATCTGTTCGCGGTCCTGTGGAAGTTCCCCCCCGTTCATCGATGTAAGGATGCTTGCAATGCTGGTCGCTCCGGTGATTTCACTATGCTTCAGTTCCTCATATTCCGTGAGTGCATACATCCACTGCAGGGTATCGGGTTCAAATATGTCATCACTCCGGACCACGAGCGGTATCGTGGACGTCGACCCCATCGCACTGCCCAGTTTGTTCATACTCACCATAGCAGGCATCGTCGGCGGCACCATTGCCTCCTCTTCGGTGTTGATGACAATTTTGTCATCCAGTGTGATGCCTATAACCGCGATACAACCAACGAGGAGGAGCACACCAACCGGATGATTGGCAATCCACCCTGCTGTCTTTCCCAGAACGATATCATATCGATCCATCACAGACACCTGATGACCAGTGCCGCTTTTATGGGGTTTTGGCTCCAACGGCCTGTACTTCACCAGTGTTGCGAATGTGGGAACAATGACAAGGGCACAGAGATAGCAGGAAGCAACGCCCACTACACAGATTACTCCAAAGTCAACCACCATGGGAAATGGCGCCATGGTAAGCGCAATAAACCCAAGTGAGGTGGCGACCATTGCGATTGCCACTGCACTGCCTGACTGGGTGACGGTAGTAAAGACCGCATCTTCAATGGAGCCCTTTCGCACCTCCTCATCAAGCCGTGTCTGAAACTGGATGGCATAATCGATACCGATTCCGATCATCACCGGGAAGGCAGCCATCACCATCATTGTGAGTCCTGTTCCGGTGGCACCCATCACACCGAAGGAGACGATGACTCCCATCATCACAATCAGTACTGGCAGGAAACGGTAGCGGACATGGCCAAAGAGGAATGCCATTGCAACGATCATCAAAAGCATGGCGAGCCCAATCAGCATACCGGTGGATGACCCCATTGAGGTCTTCATTTCATCAGCGAATGCCGCAGTTCCTGTTACTGTAACAGATATGCCGGGTGGGGGAGTATGGGCAGCTACCACCGAGCGAACGTTATTCAGAGCGGCAGTTGACGCAGAATCCGAGAGCCCGGGTTGCACAACAACCTGCATCAGGGTCATCGCACCGGTCGTTGACGCTCCCGGAATGACGTCTTTGTGCTGATCAACAATGCTCTTAATCTCTGTTTCAGATCCGGGAATTACCCCCCCATTGTAGATATCAACAAGGTCAATGATGCTTGCGACAGAGACAACCTGGTATTCATTTCCAATATCCTCAGAGAGGCCCTGGATATAATCCAGTGTCTGGGGCATATAGACTCCATCACCCTCGAACATGAGAATAATGGAGTCAGAACTGTACGTATCCTCATAATGTTTAATGAGGGAACCTGATGGTGAAGTGATGTCCACATACGTCTCGGTACCGGTCTTCATCGTAACACCGGACGCAAAGAACATCATTACCAGGATCACACCCACGACTACCGCTGCTACGGTCTTCGGGTGATGATTGATGGAATTGGCCAGAAGGGCGAATGGTGACTGCATGCTATCACATTATTATTTGATATCGGTTTTTGGTTCCAGAAGATCCACGGATGCAGAACAACAGGTCAGGAGCTGCTGTGCCATGAGAGAAAAATGGCATGCCCGGGATCCACAAATATAGGCTGTTGTTACTTAAAAAACAACAACGTCTGAGATATTAAAAGGTACACACCGTGCCAGTATCCCGAGGGTGAAGTCCGAACACTGGTGCCCACCTCGAAAAACAGGAAAATACGTATCACACATAGAATAATTAAAAATCGGGATGGGAATTTCAATAGGTGCAGAGTGGGAGATATATATCCCTGCCATATCCTGAAGCGCGGAGAAAAACAGAGAAACGATTACCATTGGCATCTCAATAGATGAAAAACGGTTTTTTTGGAACCGCCGCAGCTGCCACCCGCCTTTCACTCATCTATATCATCATAAATTAGGAACCCCAATGACAACAGATCCAATTCATCAGGCAGAACAAATACTCATATCGTCAGTAATAGAGCCACCAGAATAGTCATAACAGGGGAAAAGCAGAGTTGATAACGATGGATAATCCGGGATTCTTTCTCTTCATACTCTTACTGGGATCAGCATGTATTACCGGAGGTATTGCCTGGACACTCCGGTCCCGCCATGAGGCCCGCGGCGCAATCTGGCTCTCATATACCGCTGCAGCACTGACCGGATGGCTCTGCTGCGATGCCGCTATAATCGTTTTCCCCGATATCTCCCTCAAGTTCGTCTTCTCAGGTTTCAAGTACATCTTCATCATCCTCACCCCTCTCATGTTCTTCTTTTTCACCCTCGCATATACCGGGAAGGATGAACATATGCCGGGATGGCAGCGGGCAGCAATCTCCCTTTTTCCTGCGGCAAGCATCGTTTTCGCACTCACAAACCCGTGGACTGGCCTATTTTATCTACAGAGTGCTGACCCATCCCTCTGGATATTCAACAACTACATCGGCCAGTACGGCATCTGGTTCTGGATAAACCTGATATACTCATATGCCCTCGTTACCGCCTCCCTGCTCCTTCTGACCGGCATTCTGACGTCCTCACCTCCGCACTTCCGATGGCAGATAGATCTCCTTATTATGAGTGCACTCCTTCCCTTCACAGCAAATATTTTCACCGTTTTCACAGATGTGGAGGGGAACGCTGTCGATCTCACCCCGCTCTTCTTTGCCCTGAGTGCCATCCTCGTCTTCATCACCATATTCTGGCTGGGCCTCTTCAGTATCATGCCATTTGCACGGACTCGTATCATCACCGAAATCCATGAAGGGGTGATTGTCGCTGACGGAAATGGCGTTATCATCGACATCAACAGTGCCGCCTGCACGTCAGCAGGTGTGACAGAGAATGAAGCAATTTCCTCCTCTGCGGATGGACTCCTTGGCAGGGTATTCAAAACCAGTCTCACTGCACTCAGAGAGGCCCGTTCACTCACCATATCACATGCAGATACTGCCGGGGAGATATGCTGGTATGACCTGACTGTCAGCAGAATTGAAGGGTATGACACCCAATCAGGAGGGACAATTATCCTCATCCGGGACGCTACAGCACGGAAGCGTATAGAGGAGGAGATGAAGGCAAAGGACCTCAGACTGAAGATAGCAATGGAGGGTGCCGGTCTTGCTTCATGGGAATGGCGGGAAGGGCAGGGCTATGTAACCTATGAAAATCCACTTACCGACCGGGCGATACCAAATGTTACTACCGTGGAAGCACTCATAGACCAACTGAAGGTGTACCTGAAAAACGGATATGAGACCTCACTTGATGAACCGCTTGCAGATATTGTGACTGGTGGGAAGGACACCTTCTCCATTGAATTTCCCGTGGGAAACCCACAGAAAGGCCGCTGGATCCAGATCACTGGTCAGGTCATTGAACGGGATAATGCCAAAAGACCAGTGTGGATTGTGGGCATCACCCAGGACGTCTCATCCCACTATGCGGCCCGCTCAGCCATAATGGAAGCAAATACCAAAATAAAACTGCTCACCTCAATCACCCGGCACGATATCCTCAACCAGGTGACGGTGATCCGCATGGTAGCAGAACTCACCGAAATGGAACCTGATGGGGCAATGAATTCTGAGGTGAGAGAGATGATTGCAAAGATTGACCATTCTGCTGAGGTGATTGAGGATCAGATCTCATTTACCCGTGATTATGAAGACCTTGGTACCTACACACCCTCGTGGCAGAACGTGGCAGATGCAGCCGCATGGGCCAAAGGGATCATAAGCCGGACCGGGATTGCAGTCTCATGCGATACAGGCACGCTGGAAATTTATGCCGACCCAATGTTTAGAAAAGTGCTGGAGAACTTATTTGAAAACGCCCACCGCCACGGGAAATCTGTCACCGCAGTAACCGTCCGCTTCGAGCACCATCCTGATGAGAGCTGTTTGGTGGTGGAAGACGATGGCAGGGGTGTGCCTCAGGAATTCAAAGAGAAGATATTCAAACAAGGGTATGGACAGAATACAGGATTTGGTCTCTTCCTGAGTAAAGAGATCCTTGCCCTTACCTACATTACCATCACTGAGGAAGGAAAGGAAGGTGAAGGGTCACGGTTTGTGATGCACCTTCCTGAGGATGGATACCAGGGATATCGCGAGAAATAAGGAACACATGAGAGGGTTTGGTATACCCGGCACTGGTCATTTCTCCTCTCCCTCTTCAAAAAATCCGGTCAGAATGGTTGCACATTTCTCCGGTTCCTGGTAACAGATGCCATGCCCGCACCCTTTTATTTCAATTATCACCGACCCTTCCACCCGTCCTGAAATGATACGGGCATTGTCCGGGGGAGTGATAATATCCTTCGGACCCTGCAAAATAAGGAGGGGGATACGGATGCCGGGAAGGCGGCCCCAAGTCCCTTCCCACGTAACAATTGCCTCCTGCTGGGCAGTATAGATCTCCGGGGGCGGGATGCAGGTAACCGGGGGAAACCAGGAGAAGGGATCTGGATGGGCAGCCCGCCAGGCACCTGGGAAGAGATAGCGTCCGGTGTTCTCCAGCATTTCAAGGGCACTTTCTGCAGGTGCATTCATCAGGGCAATCGTTTTCGGGGAGGCAGGGGTGGCCTGTGCTCCTCCACACGTAGCAGAGATGAGGGCGAGGCGTCCCACCCGCCCGGGATGCCGGAGTGCAAGTTCCTGTGCAATCATCCCACCCATCGAATATCCCGCCACATACCACGGCCCCTGGTCAAGGCCACTCATCAGTGCAGCGGCATCGTCTGCACACCCCGGGACGGTATAGGAACCGTCCCCACCCCCTGTGCCACAAACACCACGATTGTTCATGCAGATGACCCGGAATTCCCCGGAAAGAGAACGGATCATTTCCGGAGGCCATTCCTCTGCGGTCTGCCCATACCCGGTGATAAGAAGAAGGGGGCGACCCCCTCCACTCTCTGTATATGTGACCCGTAGACGCTCAGTCTCTATGGTATGTAGTATCTTCTTATCCATCCCTGTCTCTTTCTCCTCTTTCTTACGGGATATCCAGCAGACATGTGGATAAGGATGCCGGTCTTTGGAAGATGAATACCCATATATCTGCCCGAAACACTCTTCGATACAACCATATGAACCCGGCGATAATCTCTTGAACAGACCACAGGACAACAGGATTCAGTGATATTTCTATGGCAGCCGGACATCGTATTCACACAGCACAGTTTCGCACCGCAGACCCCCTCTTTTTGGTAACCAGGAGAGGGATACATCATATGCAGGGCAGAACCTCTCGTATAGCACCCCGTTCGATCGGATTCCATGAGAGAGGTGGAGACCTCTGAACGTTCTTCATACCGCTGACTGGCACCTTGGAATGACTCTCTGCGGGAGACGGCGGGACACCGAGGCTGCGGCATTTCTCGACTGGCTGGCAGATGTTATAGAGAGAGAATCCGTTGACCTCCTGCTTGTAACCGGCGATATATTTGACAACGGTACCCCGTCTGCCCGGTCACAGACCCTCTATTACCGCTTCCTGACAAAAGCAGCCGCTGCAGGCTGCCGCCATATTATCATCACGGCAGGCAACCATGACTCTCCGGCATTCCTTGAGGCACCGCATGAGATCCTTGAGGCACTCAATATCCATGTCGTGGGAACCGCTGGTGCAGGAAAACCGGGAGGCACCTTTCTTCTGGACGGGTCTGACAAAACCCCTCAACTCATCGTGGCTGCTGTCCCTTTCCTCCGTGACCGTGATATCCGTCGGTCAGCACCCGGCGCCTCCATCGGAGAGAAAGCCTCACAAGTCCGGGAAGGAGTCCGATCCCTGTACAACGAGGCATGGGAAGCTGCCTGTGCCATGCAGCCATCCAGCGGCCCAAAGGTGCCGGTGATTATTACCGGCCATCTCTTTGCTGCAGGAGGAAAGACCATCGAGGGGGATGGTGTCCGGGACCAGGTCGCCGGGTTTATAGAACGGGTCGGTGCGGACATCTTCCCAACAGATGCTGCATATGTGGCTCTTGGACATCTGCACGTACCCCAGACTGTGGCAGGCATCAATACAATACGATACCCCGGATCGCCGATCCCGGTCGGATTTGGCGAAGCAGAACAGAGAAAGGAAGTAATTCTCGTAACAACCGGGTCTGAGATACCGACTGTGGTACGCCCCGTCCCGGTTCCACAGTTCCGCCGTCTCGCCACCATCCAGGGGGACCTCCTGACAATCAGACATAAAATCGGTGAACTCAGAATGACTGGCGGACCGGTCTGGGCCGAGGTAATATACAACGGTTCTGTTCTCCCGGGTGACCTGATGGGAGAGGTAACAGGGATGACGGAAGGGTCAGAGATTGAGGTTCTTAAGGTCAAAGACATTCGTCTTGTTTCTGAGGCTCTTTCGGCATACCAGTCATGCGAGGAACTTGAAGAACTGACAGAGACCGAAGTTTTTGAACGCTGCATGGAGACAGCAGATATACCATCCGAACAGCAGGAACGGCTGATGGCCACCTTCCGGGAAGTGCTCAGCGCGATGGATTCTGATGGAACTGATGGAGGTAACCTCTCATGAGAATACGGAAAGTACGGCTAAAAAATCTCAACTCTCTTGCAGGAGACTGGGAATTTGATCTCACCGGCGAAGCCTTCAGCGCAGATGGAATATTTGCGATCACCGGCCCCACAGGTTCAGGGAAAACAACCATCCTTGATGCCATCTGCCTTGCACTCTATGGGTGCACACCCCGGCTGAAGACCATCAGCAAGTCAACCAATGAGATTATGCACCGCCGGGCGGCTGACTGTAGTGCGGAAGTGGAGATTGCAACAGCAGGTGGCGTTTACCGGTGTACATGGGCACAGGAACGGGCCCGTGGAAAACCGGACGGTGCTCTGCAGACTCCGCACCACGAAATTGCTGATGCAATCTCCGGGGATATTCTCACCACACGGAAACGTGAGGTGCCAAAACGGGTTGAGGAGTTAACCGGTATGGACTACGACCGATTTACCCGCTCTGTGATGCTTGCACAGGGTGATTTTGCAGCATTTTTAAACGCTTCGCCGGACGAACGCTCTCCCCTGCTTGAGCAGATAACCGGAACGGAAATTTATTCGAGAATATCGGTAGCCGTGCATCTCCGAAGACGGGAAGAACAGGAGATTTTTAAGGTTCTGGAGGCAGAAAGCAGCGGAATCAACCTTCTCCCTGATGAAGAGGTAACCAGACTCCGTGAAGAGAAAGTAACCCTTGTAGAAAACGGCGATAAACTGCAGAGAGGTATATGCCAATGCAGGACAGGGATTGCCTGGCATCAGGAAGGGGCGAGAATTTCCCACACCATTGCTGAAACAGAACAGGAAGAGGCAGACCTGACAGAAGAACGGGCTGCAGCGAAAGAGCGGCTCATTCGTCTCCGGAGAGGTGAAGTGGCCGCCACACAGGAAGGCCCCTACCGCCGGGTGACCACCCTCCGGGAAAGACAGGAAAATGACAAAACTTCCATCATCCGGATTGAAACAGAACTGCCTGAACGGATAGCCGCCGCCAGGAAGGCTGAAGCCGTAGTCTCTTCTGAAGAAGTGAACCTCCGGAATGCACAGAAACAGGCGGAACAGGCTGCTCCGGTCATTCGGGAAGTGCGGGCACTTGACTTGCAGATGCAGTCTGCAAGAGACCATCTCCATGATCGCCTGAGGGAACAGGAGAGAGCAGAACGTGACTGGGACACCGCCCGGAAAGAACTCTCCAAAACAGCAGAAGCAGATTTCATCACCCCGGCAGCAGCTGAAAAATCAGAATTGTTCCTGAAAGAACATGGCATTACAGAGAGTCCGGACACCATCTATCTGACCCTGACAACCATCGCAAAAGAGATAGCAGATGCAGTGCCGGGTGATGCCCTCCGGCTGCTTCCCCCGGAAACCACAAAAACGTGCACCATTGCAGAAGAACAGGTCATCTCCCTGGAACGGACACTTGCAGATATTCCCTGGTACAGAGACCCTGACACTCTCAGAGAGAAAACTACCGTTTGCCAGGAGAAGATAACCCGGCTAAACAGTCTTCTGGACCGTCTCAGGGACGGTGCAGACGATGCACTCCGAAGCAGTGAACTCACCGAACGTATCCGTGAGAAAAAACAGGAGGCAGTCCAATATCAGAAAACAGGGGAAGAATGTGGACAACAGCGTGAAACGCGGGAGCGCCTTGCAGACCAGATGGAGAAAAATTGCCGCCTTGCGGCCCGGGTTCATGACCTGGAGGAGGAACGCTCCCATCTGGAGGCAGGCAAACCCTGTCCTCTCTGCGGTGCCACCATCCACCCGTATGTCATGGACACAGCAACACTCCCCCGTGCAGCAGAGGAAGAACTTCGCCAGGAACGGGCCACAATTGAAACTATCCGTGAGAAAGAGGCCTTCCTTCTTTCGGTGATTGCACGGAGTGAAAGCGAAGCGGAAGCCGCAGAGGAGGGACTCAATGCCATACGGGAACGGGCCATACACCGGGGGGAAGCCTGGACTGAAGGGTGCCGCGAATTCCCCCTTGACCTCAACCTCAATACACCTAACCGTGAGGAGGCTGTGCATGTGGCCCTCAGTGCTGTCAGCCAGACAATTGAACGTTGTAATGCAGCAGATACTGCCATAAGGGCACTCAAAGATCAGGCCCGGTCAACAGAAAATCTCATTCATTATTGCCAACAGGCAATTCAGATATTCGGGGCTGCTGAGCACTGTACAGGACGCACCACCCTGCTCCGGAGTGACCTGGAACACCTCAGGGACAAACGTCAGAACCTTTTTGGTGATATCAACCCGGACGAAGCTGAACGCCAATCTGGCCGGATAATCCAGGAGAAAGATGCGGCATTGAAAATTGCACAGGAACATCATCAGAACATATTAGAGGCAAATGCAAACCTCGATGGGAAAATACAAACACTCCGGGTGGCTATCCAGACACAGGGTAAAGAACTGGAAGAGGCTGAACACCAGTTTGAGGAGGCGGTGTGCAGTGCGGGATTCCTCGGGGAAGGTGACTTCACTGCTGCCCTCCTTTCACCAGAAGAAACAGCAGTCCTCAGGAGCGAGCGCGACCGTCTGGAGCGGAGGCAGGCAGGCCTTGCAGCACGGCATGCAACCGCCCAAAGAGAGGCAGAGGCACACCACGCCTCAGCAGGCACGCAAAAGGATGAAGAAACCCTCACTGAAGAACTAAGTGCTCTCACCACAGCAGAACAGGAATCAAACACCCGCAGAGGCGAAATCCGACAGCAACTCAGGCGTCAGAAAGAGGAGGCAGCCCGGTATGCTGAACAGGAAACACGGATTGCTGCGCAGCGGACCGAAACCGGCCGGTGGGATGAACTCCATGCTCTTATCGGGTCAGCAGACGGGAAAAAGTTCCGCAATTTTGCACAGGGCCTCACCTTTGCGGTGATGATTACATCAGCTAACCGCCAGTTACAGGGGATGAGTGACCGGTATATTCTGATTCAGAATCCAGATCTGCCCCTGGAACTTGCGGTAACCGACAACTACCAGGGTGGAACCGTCCGGTCGACAAGAAATCTCTCCGGCGGCGAAAGTTTCCTTGTGAGTCTGGCTCTCGCCCTCGGTCTTGCTTCGATGGCATCCGGGAAGATAAAGGTAGATTCCCTCTTTCTTGACGAAGGATTCGGGACACTGGACGGGGATGCCCTCGAGATGGCTCTCTCCACACTTTCCTCACTGCGGGATCAGGGAAAAATCATCGGTGTTATCTCTCATGTGCCTGCCTTAAACGAACGAATAGGAACCGTCATCAGGGTCAAAAAAGAGAGTGGCGGAAGAAGTACAGTGAAAGGGCCGGGAGTTATCCGGCACGCGGCCTGAGAGAGAGAAAGAGAGAGGAAAAAAGAGCAAACCGGAATTCACCGTATGAGAGAGAAATCAAAATCTCTCAATTTCTCCTATACATATTTTCCGCAAAATGGTGCGGGTACCGCAAAAACTAAAAAAAATTACCGTGCTAAATAACACGCTTAAATAACATTTTTTTTTCGCATTTTTAGGAAAATTCGATACAGTGAATGAATCAACAATCAGAACAATTTATATCGAAAAATATTCTGCCAAAAGATTGGTTTTGGTTATATATCGGGGACACCGGCACATCGCCGGAGCGTCTCCCGGAGAAGGACACAGACACGCCCTGCAGAAGGGAGGGATGCTGATTCCCGAGGTGTGTGCGCTTCCCAAATATCCGGCCCGAGGGCAATGATGTCTGCCTCAGGAATCTTCTGTGCAATCCAGGCAGTTTCGAGACCCGCATGCAGACCCCGGAGACGCATAGTGGTGCCAAAGAGATCGCGGTACGTTTCCACAACTGCCTCACGGATGGGGGAGTCCTCCCTGTAATGCCAGGCGGGTGCAACCCCCGGAATGGAGACGGCCGCACCTGCCTCCTTTCCCTGCCTGCGAAATCTCTCACCCATCACTGTGAGAATTGCATCTTTATTGCTACGGGCCGAAAGGCCGATGGTCAGCATGCCTGCCTCCTCGCGGACCGTTGCCGGATTGGATGAAGTGGCAACGAGACCAGGGATGACGGGATCCGTTGCACAGACACCTGCAGGAAGATCTGCGAGAAGGGAAACAATACCCGCCGCAGTGTCCGGAGCAAAGACATTATCCTGTGGGGTGGCAGGAAAGATACGTATCCGCATCTCAGGATCTGTTTCGTGGTATGCTTCCCGACAGGCACGACCCTCCTCGCGTATGAACCGGACCGCCTGTTTCACCACCGCACCATCAAGACCAATACAGGCCCGTGCTTGTCCGGGAATGACATTATCCCGTTCACCACCAGTTAAAGAGGTAACTGCACACCCGGTTTCCGCCATAAGACCTGAGAGCAGCTTTCCCAAAAGGGAGAGGGCATTTGCCCGCCCGGAACCAGCCTCAATACCCGAATGGCCACCTTTGCCACCTGCCACTTCCACTGTCTGCCAGCTGACCGGACCCCTGACCCGAATGCGGTGAGCAGGAAAGGTAAATGCCACTGCCATCATCCCCGCCGAACTGGTGGTGATGGCGCCTTCCTCCTCATCATCAAGATTGATTATCGTTGTCCCGGTCACCCGTGCAGGGTCAAGTGATGCGGCGCCGCGCATCGTCGTCTCCTCTTCCCTTGTTGCAATCAACTGAAGAGGCGGGTGAGTCTCTCCCGGATGTTCCATGAGGTGCAGCCCAATCGCAAGGCCGATGCCATTGTCCGCCCCAAGGGAAGTTCTCCGTGCCCGGATAATGCCATCCTCTTCATACCAGTCAATACCCTCACGGGCAAAGTCATGGTCACAGCCCGGGGCCGCCACACAGACCATATCCATATGCGCCTGGAGAACGACAGGCGGTAGCGCCTCTTTACCCCTGCTACCCGGACGGGAAATGAATACATTACCCGCTGCGTCCTTCTCTGCCGTGAAACCCGAGTTCTCCGCCCAATCCAGAAGAAAACAGGCGATACCGTCTTCATTCCCAGAACAACGGGGAATTGCTGCAATCCGGCTGAATATTTCAAGAATCGTTGCTGCGTCTGTGCCGCTGTCACCTGTTGCTCCTTTCCCGTCTTCTTTCATATCATTCCCCTGTTGCAGAAGTGTTCTGCACCATCCCAGATGAGGATTCCTCCTGTGTATGCGTCTATGGCAGTGTGCAGCAGGTATCTACAGAAAAGGATAAATCTCAATTGTAGACAAATCAACTGTTGTCACATCAACCACTAAATACTGACAAACGCTATATGTACTATGAACGTCCCTTTTCCTCCCGACCTTCCGATAGGAGCTCTGCTCTCTATCATTCACCGAAACCGTAATATTCTCCTCAATGAACATACGGGACGTATGGGAATCACAGCAGGTGCGGTAGGTCCCATCATCTATCTTTCAAAACACCCGGACGCCACCCAGGATGAAATCAGCCGCAGACTCATGATCGATAAGGCAGCCATTGCGCGGACCATCCACCGGCTGGAAGAGGAAGGCTGCATCATACGCATCCCGGATGAGACAAACCGCCGGAAATTCTGTATATTTATGACAGAAAAGGGAAGACGGGTCGCAGAAAAAGTAATTGCAGCAGCAGACACCGTTGACCATGAAATTACCGGAAATCTCCCGGAAGAAGCACAGACATACCTGATGCCCATTCTCCGATCAATGGCATACACCAGCAGTACAATGGCAGATAGAGAATTCGATATAAATGACAGAGAAAGCACAGACTGAATCAGGCGCTACCGCCGCTCCGGGCACCACCAGAGGCGTTTCGATTCTCACCGGCGACCCAAAACGGGCCATCATCAAACTCTCAGGTCCGATGATCGTTGCAATGCTGCTCATGTCCATATACAATATCGTCGATGCGATTTGGGTGGCCGGCCTTGGCCCGGATGCACTCGCCGCAATCGGGTTTGTGACACCGGTATTTATGGTTTTGATTGGCTTTTCAAACGGCATCGGTTCCGGGGCCACTTCAGCGATTGCCCGAAGAATAGGGGCAAAAGATCGGGAGTCGGCTAACAATACTGCGATGCATGCCCTCTACCTGACAGTAGCAGTCTCAGTTGTGTTGACCATCTGCTTCCTTGTCTTCCTCAGACCTATCCTGGTTTTGGTCGGAGCCGGGACCACCATCGACCTTGCGCTTGAATATGCCAACATCGTCTTCGCAGGAACGATATTTATCCTCTTCACCAATGTTGCCTATGGTATCCTCCGTGCGGAAGGGGACATGAAACGGACGATGTACGCGATGGCCGTTTCATCTATCGTCAACCTGATCCTTGACCCCATCCTCATCTATGGACTTGACATGGGAATGGCAGGTGCTGCCCTTTCAACAGTGATTTCAATAGGGCTTGTCTCTGCCATCCTTATCTACTGGTTTCTGGGAAAACGCGACATGTATGTCTCCATTCACCGGAAATCCTTTCACTACCAACGGGCCATTATCGCTGATATTCTGAAGGTCGGCCTGCCGGCAAGCGGGGAATTCCTGCTGATGGCAGGGGTAGCAATCATCTTAAACGGTCTTTTTGTCACAGTGGCGGGGACAGACGGGGTTGCGGTCTATACCGGCGGTTGGCGGGTGGTGATGTTTGCCATCGTCCCAATGATTGCCATCAGCGCAGCTGTTATCTCAGTTACCGGCGCCCTGTACGGGGCAAAACGCTATGGAGATATCCAAACAGTCCACTTCTACTCTGTCTGGTTGGGCACGGTGATAGCAATCGCAATCAGCATCCTCACCTGGATCTTTGCACCGCAGATTGCCACACTTTTTGCCTACACCCCGGAAAGTGCCCATCTGCTGCCACAACTGACGGCATTTCTCAGGACGATGTGCTTCTTCTACCCCTTCGTCCCGATGGGGATTATGTCGTCCTCCATCTTTCAGGGCACGGGAAGAGGTCCCACTTCCTTCGTCCTCTCCTTTTTCAGGAATATCGTATTTATTGCATTCTTCGCCTCCCTCCTTGCCATTACCTTCGGCCTTGGAGAATCAGGCGCATGGTGGGGTATTGTTCTGGGCGATGTCGCAGGCGGCCTCTTTGCATTCACATGGGCCAGCCTCTATGTGAAAAAACTCATCAAAAAGAATGGAAACAAAAGGAGCAACGAAACAACGCCGAATTTATAAAAGAAAAGAGAATGGAACACTGCATTCCAGTCTCTGGCCCTGTTTTTTAACCCTCACCCACCAAATGCAGAAAGGGGGCAATGGGTAGAATTCATTTTTTCCCGGCTGAACATTCAGCGCCCGTTTTTGACCAGATATTCTTCCAGCACCGCAAGAGCCGGCACCATATCCCGCCGCCCGAACCCAAACCTGATGTGATGGTCACCGATGCCAAATACCGTTGACGGGAGGAGAATGACACCGGTTTCCCGGATCAGGGTGTCACAGAAGGCTTCCGCACCTTCTTTTCCTTTGAAGCGGGGGAAACAGACCGGCCCGGCCCACGGCTCCTGGCAGGTAAAAAGGCGAGGGTGACGGGCAAAGAATGCGGCAAGCAGGGCACGGTTTTCGTTGATAATCATCCGGTTGCGGGAGATAATTTCTTCTCTGTGGCGAAGGGCAAGTGTTGAGAGGAACTCTGCAGGAGCACTGGTACAAATGGTAGTATAGTCCTTCCATGCAAGAATTTGGCGGATAAGATCAGTGTCCTGTGTCGCAACCCATCCCAACCGAAGGCCCGCAAGGCCGAAACTCTTTGACATCACGCCAACAGAGATACCCTTTTCATACCATGAAGCAACAGACGGGAGGAGGGCATCGGAGTTGTATTCACCGAAGCGGTAGACTTCATCAGAGAAAAGCCATATGCCCTTTTCTTCTGCAATCCCGATGAGATTGTCCAGCTCTGCAGCGGGAAAATGGAATCCGGTCGGATTGTGTGGCGTGTTTATCACAATGCATTTGGTCTCCGGACGAATGAGAGACCATAGTTCTGCCATATCCGGCCGCCACCCATCCTCTTCTTTCATCTGCCAGTAGGAGACCTCAGCCCCGATGTGACGGGCGATTTCATGAAGAGACTGGTATACCGGCGAAAGGACAATGACATGGTCTCCGGGAGAAAGGAGGGCATGCATCGTGACATATATCGCTTCCTCTGCACCCGCAAAGATGACACACCGGTCCGGGCCAATATCACCTGAAACAGCAGATATCTCATCCCGCAGGGCCGGGTCTCCCTGCGATTCGGTATACCCGAACCGCATCGAACAGAAGGCATCGAGTGATCCTTCCTCCATCGCAAATATCTCGCCTGCTGACCACGTTTCACAGTCAGCGGCGGAGAGCATATAAGGAGCTGAGAATTCGTATTTTCCGAAATAACGTTCAAGGGCAAACGGGGGAATCTGCATGTCTGACCCATGCGTACTGAAGGGATAAATAGGCATTGAAGGATGAAGGGATTGAGAAGAAATTGGCATGAATTCCTCTGTCTCTAACGAAATGTAATCCGGACCAATATAAATTCAAAGGCACCCTCTCGCACACTAATGATGAAATGCATCAGATAATGAATGAAAAAATGAAGAGAAAGGAAAACGGAAGGGAGAACATCTACGCACCAAGCTTTTTCAGCACCCATGCCATATTTTTCCCGAGATCCACCATCGTCTGCCGGCCTTCCTGATCACTGTCCACCTCACCAGGGACCAGACCGACACCCAGATTCCAATACGAAGAACCAACAGTCACCATTCCTGTAGTACCAAAGAGATGGTTGATGGAATCATATACATGAACAGCACCTGCACGCCGGACCGCAACCACGGCGGCACCTGCTTTCCTGTTGAGAAGGTTTCCGTTGGCGAGAGCGACAAATCCTGCCCGGTCGATGAGTGCCTTCGTCTCCGGTGTGAGATCAGCAAAATAGGTCGGGCTGCCGATGATGATGCCGTCCGCTTCAAACATCTTCTCCATCCACTCGTTCACGGGATCTCCTGTCAGAACACATTTGCGGTCCAGATTCTCCGCACACTTCATGCAGGCAGTGCAGCCGTGCACACTCTTCCCTCCCACCTGCACAATCTCGGTCTCAATCCCTTCATCTTCAAGAGTCTCACATACCACCCGCAGCAAACGGACGGTATTGCCATCTCTTCTCGGGCTTCCATTAAAAGCTACAACCTTCATCAAAATCTCCACGGGTATAGTCAAAAAACAGGCATTTATAGTTATGGTTTTCAACGAAACCGACCGTGGGCCCATTACCCCGCTACATGTGAGACAGTTTACTTACACTCTAAATAAGGGGGTCCCCGCCCCACACCCCGAAAGAGCAAAACAAGCGTTGAAGGAGAGAGGGTGGGGTGCAGGACAGGTGGCACAGAGACCCTCAGGGACATGCATAGTGTTTGCGGAGGAAATCACGTATTTTCTCTGATTCCAGCCAGCACTGGTCCAGTTCCTTCGCCAATATATCAATCACATATGTCTGTTTCAGAATTTTTTCACACTCATCTATGGGTGAAAGCGAGGAGAGATCGATGATTACCTGCAGGGGATTTCTTATCTCATCGTTCAGGGATTGCAAGCTGTTCAAAATTATGCTCAATCTGCATCAATCAGGCTGGGACACAACCCTATTTGATGTCGACAATAGGCCATTTTTTATCCCTTTGATTAACTAAATGGCACAAGTCAAGTCTATTTTGGTCAATATATTGCCATTCTGGCGAAACAGATTTCGTTCAGTCCCAGCCTGCAATGATTGTTTCTTCTGTTCATTCAGATTGACAAGTTCCGTATTGTCAGTATAGAGTACCGCTACCTGCCCCCCTCGGGGAGAATATGCCTGTGCATGTAAAAGTGGCGAGGAAAAAATGGGTTATAATCCCCAAAGACCGGATAGGCAGAAAGCTCCATATATTTGCTACTGGGAAGCTGTTTTTCTCCAGTATTGCTGGACACCTTCCTCCATCACCCGCTGAACAACTCACCCCTCATAAGGAGTTGTCCGCCCATATAGGAGAGCATAACAGACCTACCCACACTGTTCATCAGGAGAGTGGCACCCCCACGTTATCGCAAATCAGGCCTTCTATTCCATCCGAAAGCACGATAAAACCCGATTCTATGTGGAAACAAATACCATTTGCTCCAGAAATCTCTGGCTGTTTCGCCAGACCCACATTCTTCAGTAAGCATGATACGGTGACAAAAAACAATCAGCAGAAAATGACCCGAATATCAGACATGCAGAAAAACAAGCCATTGTATCAACGAAAATATTGAATTGAAAAAATGTTGTGAAAAACGGGATTACCACCCGAATATTGCAGCTATGACCGTGTCCATCACACCGCCATAGTTCATCCCAAAAAGAATCATCCCAAGTGATAATACGATAAATACTACAAATATCACCGGGTTCCATGCAAGGACTTTCTTCCCGTCCAGGACACTGATTGGCAGAAGGTTGAAGAAGGCAATCATCCCGTTCACCGAGAGTCCCATCGTCCCGATGACAATGATTGGCACTGACTGCACAGCAAATCCTGCAATGATAATCGCAAAGAATAGCGCACCAAGGCACAGATTCACCACGGGTCCGGCAACAGATATGATGCCATTCTCTCTTTTCGTCATCTCACGGCCGGGTTGTGCATAAATAACCGTTGCCCCGGGTGCGGCAAAAACCACGCCCACAAGGGCAGCAAGTGCCACACCCATGAGAAGCATCCCATTGTCCTTCCTGAATGCCGCATAATAGCCAAACTTCATTGCGGTGAATTTGTGTGCCATTTCGTGGAGAATAAAGGCGGCACCAACGGTGATGACTGATATAACGAAAATAAATACCAGATCAATCCACGTATCCCAGCCCCCACGGATAAATACAAGGGTAAACGCAAGCGCAAGTGCAAGGCACGCAATGCCCAGGTCCTTGCGTTCCTCGCGGCCAATTTTATCAGTGATCATGAATGAGTATATTTTCCACTCCCTTTGTATTCAATACGTCGTTACCTGACACCCGTTGTACCAGACCGAAGAGATATTTTTTTACATTCCGGACTAAAAGAGAAGACAGTATGACACTGGAAACTGTCCGTGAAGAGATTGGCCGTATTGACTTTGCATTAATTGACCTCATTGCAGAACGTCAGAAACTCGCGGCAGTGGTGGCTGGCGAAAAACACCACACAGATGTCCCAATAAAAGATCAGGACCAGCGTACCCATGTGCTGAACCGGGCTTTTGAGTATGCCGTCACCTGCAATATTGACCCGGTGGAAGTACGGAAAATCTTTGAAATTCTTATTGCAATGAACGAAGAACGGCAGCGGGAATATTCCGGAGAAGGAAACCTTCCCTGACCTCCGGCTTTTTATCCCTCATTCCAGGTCATTTGTCCTTTGATTCAAAATGGTAATGTTTACGCAGGAAGTCCCGTATCTTTTCTGATTCCAGACACCGCTGGTCAAGACGACGGACGATGCTGTCAATCTCCTGTACCTGCGCCGCCATGATATCACAATGGGCTTCATCACCATTTTCTGCCAGCCCCAATATTACCTGGAGAGGATTTCTGATATGGTCATTGAGAATTGAAAGGTCCTCCATGTTCCTCTCGATCTGTGAAAGAGCCTCCACCTTCTCCTCCTCAAGACACCGGGACTGGATGCCATACGCGATATCATTTGCAAGCGCCTGCAGGGTTGTCAGTTCCTGTTCCGTCACCGTAGCAGATGAACGGATATATACCGAGAGCACTCCCTCAACCTGGTCTCCTGCGACCATCGGGAGGACAAAGACATCAATCTCTTCTGCAGTGCCTGCCTCAACATCTCCCACAGTCCATGGGGAATAACTCACCATTTTTGATGCTATTGCCTCACTCGGGGCAGGGGATGTGCTGATAAACGCTGCATTCGTCTCCAGAAATGCCATGGATGAAACACCCGACACATTAAGTTCATTATCCATACAGAGGGAAATTGAAACAACATAGTATTGATCAAGACGGCCAAACTCTGCACAGGCAGCAGAGAGCAGATGAGTGGTGTCATCTTCATAGATGATGAGCTGAATAATACCGTTTGAAACAGCTATCAGCCGTTCAGACTGATTTTTTCCAGTCTCATCAGTGATAGAAACCGCAAGCTGGTAACTGTCAGGGATAAATGAGAGTGTGATGGAGGTATCATGCACCATTCCTCCGGCATCGACCAGACCAACTGACGGAAGCGTGCGGGGAGGTACTGCTCCTGCAAACATCTGGACAGCATTTTCACGGAACCCGATGCGATCGTCGCCTGTTACCAGGTCTGCAAAGGACAAATTCCCACTGATAAGCGTGCCGAGGGGATAACCCGCCAGATCAGCACCAGTACGATTGGTATTCACAATGGTACCATCTGCGTTCAAAAGGAACATTCCAGTCCCGGTATTCTCAAATACGGTACGGTACATCGTCTCTGATCGGTTCAGCGCCTGTTCCACTCCACGCTGTTCGGTGAGATCGGCTACCAGAACACGCAGCCCGGTGACGATACCCTTCTCCATCATCCGACGGCAGTAGATCATAGCAGGGAACTGGGAACCATCCTGACGGACACAACTAAACTCACTACTAAGAATGGTATCCTTTACCAGGCATACCTGGAACATCTCCCGCATCTCCGGTTGCTCACCGGAGGGGATGAGAGCGAAGATGGCGAGCCCCTCCATCCAGTCCACTTCCCCGTAGCCAAAGAGGGTATCTGCAGTAAGATTTCGGAACATAATCCCCCCATCATACTCAACTTCAAAGGCAGGAAGAGGGAGAAAATCAGCAAAATCATGGAACCTTCGTTCACTTTCAGTCAGGGTCTTTTGCGCAGTTACCCATGCGGTGATATCACGCATCGCGAGCACAAAACGCGTCTCGCCATGCATCTCATAGGAGGACACGGCCACTTCCACCGGAAACCGGGCGCCATCTTTTCCCCGTGCTCTGACCTCAATGTGGCCATCAGTGATGCCAACCTGCCCGGCCTCCATTGCGGTGGAGAGATACGATAGAGAATCCGGGAAGAGCCCTTTCACCCGGTGCGACTGCATCTCCGCAAGGGAATATCCAAATATTGCACATCCATACCGGTTCACATCCCATATCCGATCCGGCATCCCGTTTTTGTCACAGGTACCAATGATAAGACACTCACGTGCATTGGAAAATACTGCCTTCAGAGTCTCCACATTTTCAGTGAGCGCTGTTTCAGTTTTCCGGAGCGCAGTGATATCACGCCCAATCGTAATTGATCCGGATATGGTGCCGTCCCTTTTGTAGTGTGTATGTACGTTCCACTGGATCACATGCTCATCCCCCTCTCCGGTGGCAATCACCGACTCTATCATACCAGTCGGGTGTGCCGGGGAAAGAGAGGAGAGAAATTCCTCCATTCCTGTTGCACCATTACTAAAAAAAAGAGGGATGTATGACTTTCCGGTTATGGCTTCATGTGTGGTACCGGTAAGAGTGCAGTAAGCTTCATTTACATACGCAACCGTGCCTCCCGCTGTCATCCAGATCAAAGGATCACTTACACTGTCAACAAGACACGAAAACCGATGTTCTTCATCATGTAGGTGTCCTGAAAGGTATGAGACAAGAACACTGATCGCAACAAAGAGCACTGCCCGACCACCGGCTGTTAAGATGACCAGCGTGGTGCTGCCAAATCCTGCCACAAGTAAAATATAGATGATGCCTACTGAAAGCGCAAAAAGTGGAACCTTCCGCCGAAACCAGTATGCCTCTAACACTATCGGGATATAGAACAGATGTGCCAGCAATATCGTGACACCCATCATGAGACCTGCTGACACAACAACAAATGAGAGAACGGTCAGGCTGGAAATAACAATTAATTCCATTGCCCTTTGAGAATCCTGACCAATTTCTGCCATATTCATAACAAATTTTCGGGTATACTGTGTTAAATAGATGTCGAAGAGGTGTTTCCACTTCAGGACAGATGAATCATCGTCCCTACTCCATTATCGGTGAACAGTTCCAGGAGCAGATTATGCTCTCGGTTGCCATTGATGATATGGGCTGAAAGAACACCGTGATTCAGTGCATAGAGACATGAATCCAGTTTTGGGATCATCCCACCCACAATGGTTCCATCCATGATGAGTGACTCTGCTTCCTGCACCGTCAGACGCTGATAGGTGCGGGTGCGGTTCTCATTCATCACCCCATCTATATCTGAGAGGTTTATGAGCTTATATGCATTCAGGGCAACTGCAATCTCGCCTGCGGCAGTGTCAGCATTGACATTGAGGGAATGCCCCTTTCGATCGATTGCAACCGGGGCAACCACAGGGATATAGTGGTTTTCCAGCAGGTCTTTTAGAATTTTGGGATTGACCTCCTCAATATCACCAACAAGCCCAAGGTCGACCTCCTGTGAGGTTTCATCCACCATCACAGTCTTTGTCCCTGCCTTGCGTGCAATGAGCAGGTTTCCATCGTTACCGGAGATACCCACCCCGAGAGCACCAAACTTTGCAATGTCGGAGACAATATTGTCGTTTATTTTGCCCACAAGTACCATCTGGGCAATCTCCATCGTTTCAGAGTCTGTTATACGCAGACCTGCCACAAACTTCGGTTTTTTACCCATCGCCACCATCTTCTCGGTAATCTCAGGGCCACCACCATGGACAAGGACAACGTTTATTCCCACATACCGCAGGAGAACAACATCCTGGATGACAGTATCGAGAATCGTTTGATCCACCATAGCATGCCCGCCGAGTTTGATGACGATCGTCTTCCCGTGGAACCTCTGGATGTAGGGCATCGCCTCGATAAGCACTTCTTCGCGTTTCATGTTGTATACTTCCCGTTTATCTCCACATACCGTTCTGTCAGGTCACATCCCCATGCAGTAGCCGATGCGGTCCCATCGTCAAGCAGCACTTCAAAAATAACTTCCGACCCACCCATCAGGGACGCCGCTTCCGCGAGTGCCTCCGGGTACATCACATTGTCTGCACAGATTTTGCCTTTATCCGCCAGAACTACCCTTCGGGTGCCGTCTGTCACAGCAATGATCGCCCCGAACGGATCAAAGTCCACCCCGGCACGGCCGGCAGCAGCGATGATTCGACCCCAGTTTGGGTCATTTCCATAGACTGCAGTCTTCACTAATGGGGAACCAACAACTGTCCGGGCAATAGTGGCTGCATCCTCTTCTGTAGAAGCGCCTGAAACCCTGACCTCGATAAGTTTGGTCGCACCTTCACCATCTGCAGCAATCTGGCGTGCAAGAGAGATACATACCTCCTCCAGTGCCTCCTGGAAGACAGACATATCCGGCGTTTCCCGATAACCGGTGGCAGTACAGAAGAGACAATCATTCGTTGAGGTGTCACCGTCGACAACGACACGGTTAAAACTCCGCGTAACCGCCATCTGAAGTGCTTCCTGAAGATCCGGAGCTCCTATTGTGGCATCGGTGTAGACGAAAGCAAGCATTGTTCCCATATTCGGGGCAATCATACCGCTCCCCTTGGTTATTCCCGCTACCACAAAGTTGTCACGAATCACTGCCGCATGCTTTTCGGTGAGGTCAGTTGTCATGATAGCCCGTGCAGCATCAGTCTCTGCTGAGTCATCGCTGCGGAGCATAGCACCTGCCTCTCTGATCTGACGGGTCACAGTGTCCATCTTCATATATCGGCCGATGACACCCGTTGATGCGACCCCAATACGTTCCGGGACGGTCCCAAGCACAGCCGCTGCATCCTCAGCCATCCGGCAGGCGTCGGCGTAACCCTGCTCGCCGGTAAAGACATTGGCATTCCCCGCATTGACGACAATACCATCCAGGGTACCTGCCATCATGCGTTCACGCATCAGGCGAACCGGCTCCGCCGATACCAGATTTTTTGTGAATACTGCTGCAGCAGTTCCGGATGCGGCAATAAGCGCAATCCCGTACTTACCCTCACGCACACCGGCCGCCCGGACACCTTCAACGAGGCAGATGCTCTTCATTACTCCTCCGGTTCTCCGTAGCGTGCCCCAATTCCACGGACCAGATCTGCCCGGGTTACGATACCCACCAGTTTCTCGTCTTCAATGACAAGCAGACGGGCAATGCCCTCTTTCATCATGAGACTGGCTGCTTCCTCTATATCCATACCCGGTGAGGTGCAAATGAGATCATCTGACATCACATCTGAGATTGGCATGTTACCGACATCAGAAAGTGCCTCTTTTGTCTTCTCCCAGTTCATCAGTTCACGAATGGGGATTTCAATAATTTCAAAGGGCGATGGTAGCCAGAGGTCGTCATTTATTTCCGGCATTGTGAGGAGAGAGAGGATATCTGTCTCAGTCACAATACCAACCGCTTTTCCATTCTCTGTTACTGGTATTCCGCCGATACGATTCTTCTTCATCAGGAGGGATACTTTGCTTACCGGAGTATCTGTGGTGACCGTTATCGGCCGTGGAGTCATTACATCTTGAACTTTCATCACGTGTTCACCGCTGTTTTTTATCAGGGCTGCAGAGGGACGACCATCAGGCCATCAGCTTCTGCGCACCCGCACATCAGATTCATATTCTGGATTGCCTGCCCGGAGGCACCTTTTACCAGATTGTCAATTGCAGAGACGGCAACAACCCGTTTTCCACCTTCCTCAACTTCGAATGCCACATCGCAGAAGTTACTTCCCCGTACACCGGAAAGAGATGGCCTCTGGAGACGCACAAAGAATTCACGGGCGTAGAAATCCTCATAGAGTGCATCCACTTCCTCCTGAGTAATCGGTTCATCAAGAAGGATGTGAGCGGTCGTGAGGATGCCACGATTCACCGGCAAAAGATGCGGGGTGAAGTGCACAGAGGCAGAAGAACCCAAAAATCCCATCTCCTGACGCATCTCTGCCACATGCCGGTGTGCAGTCATCTTATATGCGGTAAAGTTGTCGCCAACATTGGTATACATATTGGTGACCGAGGGTGAGACACCCGCACCGGATACCCCGGTTTTTGAGTCATAGATAATAGTATGAGCCCGTTTCGCAAGCGGGGCTGCGGCAAGTGTTGCACCAGTCGGGAAACAACCCGGATTTGCCACAAGGATGGACCGTGGGATCTCATTTCTGTGCAGTTCCGGGAGGCCATAAGGCACAGTATGGTAATCCGTGTGCTCAACACCATATACCTTCTCATAAGTGTCCTTAGGGAGGCGGTAATCTGCCGAGAGATCAATGGTCCGGATCCCTCGCTCTATCAGGGAACCGGCATAATTCATTGCAGCAGTGTGCGGCACAGCAAGGAAGGCAACATCTACATCGATATCACCCACATCAGGATTCGTATATTCCAGGTCAGTAAATCCCCTGAGGTGCGGATGGGTCAGGGCAACCGCTTTTCCCGCAAGCTTTCGGGAGGTTGCACAGACCACCTCTCCTTCAGAGTGACTAGCAAGGAGGCGGATGAGCTCTCCACCAGTAAAACCTGAAGCTCCGATGATCGCAATTTGCATAAAAAAGGTATCGTTCTATACAGGAATTAATTCTTTCCTGAAACTACGTCAAAGAGCAGCTCTGCAGTCTCCTCAATATATGCCTGATCCTCAAGATGCATCACCATTTCACTGCTGAAACCGGCAGTTCCCTCTGCCGCACCAAGCCATGATCCACAGATAAAACCAATAGTGTCGGTGTTTCCCCCAACATGGGTAGCAACCTTCAAAAACGCATCATCATGACCAAAACGAGAAATTAAGAAGAGAGCTAAGGGATAGGTGTGATAAACCGAGACATCATTACCCACATTAATCAGTGCGGCCTCAAGCGAAAGGCCTTCTTTTTCCAAAACACAGGCATTCCTGATTGACCCCGCGAGCTGGGAGTCATACTCTCCTGCAATCTCTTCTGCCACGCGGAAGGGGTCAGGATGCCGGTGCATCACCGCACGAAGAAAAAGGGCGTAAGAGATAGTGGCACCATAGGCAGCCGGATGGGTATGAGTTACCCTGCAGGCAGCCTGCAGGCACTCGCGCATCTCGTCGCCATCCTTACAGACTAGGGCAAATGGAACCGCCAGGGGCATACATCCGGCAGTTGTTGAAGCACGACCGGAGTCATGCAATCCGGCAGTGATATGTGCACAGGCGGTAGCAACAGCTCCATCAGGGAATCTCAGCCTTTTTCTTGCATGCATGGCAGCAAGCTTTCGGCCATATTCTTCCGGAGTAAACGCCCCTTCCCCTAACAATTCTGCCGCACATAACATCATCTGGGTATCATCTGTGAACTGACCTGGCCGGAGGCCCTCGTTTGGGTGGCGGCGCAACGGTTTTGCATAACCCTCATCAAGACGCGAGAGGGAGGGGGGCAGCGTCTCCTGCGGCATCCCCAGTGCATCACCAATGGCAGCACCCAGCATGCATCCCCTATACCTGCTGAGCATATATGATAATATAGCGATGCCGAAGGGAAAAAAGCTCTGCAGAATATGAAGAGAGAAAGGGGAGATATTTTTTCAGAACCCAACTTGCCCATTGATGACAATCTGGCGTTCCTCAGTCATCTCTCTGATGGCATACCGTGGACCTTCCCTGCCAATTCCAGAGCGTTTTGTACCTCCATAAGGCATATGATCCATCCGGAATGTCGGGATGTCATTTACAATGAGCCCACCGACAGGGATGCCACGGGCCGCCTCCCGAATACGGGTCAGGTTATTGGTGAAGATGCCAGCCTGTAAACCGTACGGGGTATCCGCTGCCATTGCAACTGCTTCTGCCCATGTATGATATGCGGTGAGAGTGAGACCGGGGGCAAAGAGTTCTGTTGCATTTACGTTCATCTCCGGGGCGGTGTTTTCCAAAACTGTCGGATGGAGAATCGCACCCTCACGTTTTCCACCGGTACAGCAGACCGCACCTGCCTCCACTGCCTCCAGAATCTTCTTCTCTGCTGCAATCGCCGCAAATTCGCTGATCATCGGACCAACATCGGTCTCTGGTGCCGCCGGATCGCCGGTGACAAGGCTTGCGGCACGTTCACAGATTAAGAGCCGCATTTCCTCATAAACCGCATGATGAACGAGAACACGCTGAACTGAGATGCAGGCCTGTCCGCTGTACGAGAAGGCACCCTGCACGATCCGGGCGGCCGCGTAGGTAAGGTCAGCATCTTCGTGGACAATAACTGCTGCATTACCCCCAAGTTCAAGGCCGACCCGTGGAGTTCCGGCAATCCCCTGCAGATGCCATCCCACCTCCGGACTGCCGGTAAACGAGACCATGGAAACCCGCGGGTCACGAACCATTGCCTCTGCAGTCTCAGAAAGACAGGGAAGAACCGAGATAGCCTCAGGAGGCACACCCGCAGCCAGAGCTGCTTCACCGAGGAAGAGGGAAGAAAGCGGTGTTTTTGATGCTGGTTTCAGGATACAGGCATTGCCTGCAGCAAGGGCAGGCCCGAGTTTGTGGCAGGCGAGGTTGAGCGGGAAGTTGAAAGGAGTGATACCGAGGATGATACCCAGTGGGACCCGGTAAAGGTATCCGGTCCGCCCCTCCCCACCTTCGGTCCAGTCGAGGGACAAAATTTCACCCCCGATACGGCGTGCCTCTTCTGCTGACACACGGAGGGTGTCAACTGAGCGTATCACCTCCCCTTCTGCCGACCGCCGGGGTTTTCCGGCCTCAGAAACGATGAGCGCTGCTGCCTCGTCTGCGTGCTCATCGAGGTAGTCTGCCATTGCCATGAGACACTCTGAACGCCGATATGCGGGAAGAATACGCATCTGTTTAAAACCAGCTTCTGCTGCAATGAGAGCATCATTGCAGTCCTCTCTTCCTGCTAAACATACTGATTTCACCGTACATCCGAGATATGGATCAGCGACGTCCAGGACAGCAGGGCTGGTACGCCACTCGCCGCCCACAAGAAACGGTTCTGAACTCTCCATGGAAAATACTATACCATCCCCTCATATTTAATCCATAAGTTATCCGGGCTCCCCCGGTCTGACCCTCTTTTCCCAGTCTGTCACCGACAGATACTCCGGTAATATGATGATGCAAAACATTTCCATTTTCATCCTATACTCCGCAGGGATACACATGTCTGTGAGAAAGAACGAGCCGGATACACACCCACATATATAGCAAAATTGCCTCAGCACCGGACTCGGATACTCTTAAGAGGATGCTGTTCTAATGGAGAATTGATGTTTGCAGCCCGCGTATTTGAGACAGATTTCAGGACCGCACTGGAAGAAGAACTTGACCGGCGTGGCATGAGCATAAAGGAATTGGCAGGAATGGTGGGCATCTCTCCTGCTACCCTCTATAAGATCACGTCCGGGGACCGTGACCCCCGCTTCTCACTGGTGAAGGCAATCGCGGATGCATTAGACCCTAAAGAGAAAGACTTCGTAGCGATTATTGCTGCAAAGTTTCTCCTCGATGAAATGCAGTCAGTGAAATATACAGTAAACGATACGACCTACCGCATCCATGGTTATAGCGCAAATACGATGGAAGAAGTGATCATCGCCGCAGTCCATGCCGAAAAAGATGGCGCCATTGGCATCATCTGTGCCCCAATTCTCACCACCCTCGTGGAGCGTATCGTCGATATTCCGGTGGCCATCATCAGACCCAGCCCGGATGCCTACCGGGCGGCCTTTGAATCTCTGGTACGCATCCGGGAATAAAATGGCAAATTCAGATTTTTCAGATTTTTCAGATTTCCCCGGATTTATACAGGCATAAAGAATGTGTAGTATCTCTCAGAGAGATTGCCTGAAATACGTCTCCAGCACCCGGAAAAGCGTGCAAAAAAAGGATCGAATTTGATAAACCAAACCTGATTATTTTCGGGACCTTCCACCTACTGCAGCGAAGCCCGCTCCAAAAAGCAGGCCTGCTATCACCACAACAAGGGGAGCAGGTGATTGTGTAGGAACCGGATAATTTTCACCAGACAGCAGGCTCTCTGACGCTGTCTGGGTCGAAACGGCCACAGAGGAACTCAAACTGTTTCCTTCGATACCTACCTTCTGTCCCATCTCTTCCGGTACTGCAGCACTCTGCTGAATAAATCCACTGACACGGGTGCCATCAGTCACCGCGATCAGTGTACCGTCACCATCCATTGCAGAGGCAACCGAGGCGTCCACACCCGGAACCAGGCCAACTGGTGTGCCATCCCTCCCTATAAATCGGATACCCTGCCGGTCTGCAACAGCAGTAATCGTTCCATCTCCGGATACCGAGACACCCCCCGAGTGTGGTGAAGTGCCTGACCAGAGGAGACCGCCTGCCCGTGAGAGAAGGACGACGCTACCATCTTCTGATACCGCAGCGATGGTCTGTGCACTGCCTGCCAGGGCAACAGATGTCACTGGCTGGTGGGAGAGGCTGTAGGTCCAGCGTTCCTCTCCGGTGTCCGAGAAGAGTACCACATCCCCAGTGTCTGTTCCCCCTGCGATATACGTTCCATCAGGGCTAATGGCAACCGAAACCACGTCATTGCCTGTATCCGTGCTCCCGACGAGGGATCCTGTGGCATTATAGATACACAATGTCTCATCATCGAGGGCAGCCACAACCCGACTGCCATCCGCGGTCACAGACACATCATTCACATAATTTCTGGATCGTACGGTTGCAAGTACCGTGCTGTCCTGATGCAGCACAAGAATGCCATCACCACCTGCCACCAGTATTTCACCGTCTCCAGAGAGGGAAACAGAACTGTAACTCCCCACAGGGCTGCGCCAGAGCTCAACAAAATTCATATTGAGAAGAACAATGCCGGCATCCCCGACGAGGGCGCCATATGCACCGTCACCGGAAACTGCCACATCTGTGATGCGAAATCCGGGTTGATCAGCACCAGCGGGCACCCATTCCCCTGCCATGGCCGGGGAAGAGAGAAAGAGAAAAGAAAGGAATATGGCGATTACAGCCGGTATCCGTCCAATCAATCCTTCTGCCCCCTGAGACAAAGCCCTGCAACAGCTAAGGAAGCCAGAGCACCTATGAACGGAGCGGGGGTCTGTGTTGCAACCGGATGAGAAGTATTTCCTTCAGTGAAACACTCTGGATGGATATCACGTGCCACTATCTCAAGTGCATCTACAATACGCGGGCTGCCCCGGTCGATGACGTCAGAGTCAACCAGATATACCCGTTCTTCTTTGACAGCGGAGAGACCCTGGAACCGGGGTTCTTCGGTAACATAACGATAGAGAATATCATAATTGCTCACTCCCATGCCAGAACCGGAATTCGCAATGATGACATCCGGGTCGGTGACGATGAACTCCTCCATACTCACAATTTCCCAGCCACTCACCGAAGAAAAGGCATTGGTAGCACCAGCCATAGCAAACATCTCATCCTGAAATGAACCACTGCCGCTGACCCAAATGGGATCATTCCATACCATATGAACAACAGACGGGGTGGTGTCAGCACATGCAACTGCAATTTTTACCGCGTCAATTCTGGCCTGCATGTCACCCACCACAGCTGCGGCTTCATCATCCGACCAGGTCGCTTCACCAACGAGCTGAATATTGTCCATCACATCTCCAATCGATGTAGGGTTGAGGGAAATGACAGTGAGGCCCAGACTGTCCAGATGATCAATTACCTCTGCAGTATTGCCATACGCCGCCAAAACAAGGTCGGGTTTTGCCTGCAGGACTTTTTCGATATTCACCGAACTGTAGCCGCCAACCTTCTCAACAGTAAGTGCCTCTTCAGGGTAGTTGCAGTAGTCGGTCACCCCAACCACCTTGTCCCCAAGACCCAGTGCATAGAGGATCTCAGTATTTGCAGGTGCGAGAGAGACAATCCGCTGAGGTTTGGCAGGGATGTATACCTCCTTTCCAAAATCATCAGTAACAGTTCGCCCACCTGCGTCCTGGACAGGGATTGCTCCGGGAGAGGGAGGGGGGGTCACTGTTGCCACCGGTTTTGCCACGGGTGTTGGCGGTGCAACGGGTACTGCATTCTCATCCGGAATGATAGGAAATGGTTTGCCGGTTAATGCCGGGATTGCAGTCGCTGTCATCCTGCAGGGAAGGTCAGTCAGAACGGACGTCCACCGGAAATATCCCTCATCTGCCTGGAATGCCAACAGGTGGGAGACCGGTGTGTTGCCAGTCGCAGTCGTCCAGGTAAGAGGATCCTCACCTGCGGCGACGAGTGCCTGAATGACCCAGGAGTCTGAAGCTGAGTTTGTCGCACTCGATCCGCCGTAATTAAACCCACCGTCCGCCTGTTGTTTGGACTTCAGATACATAACCACATCACGAATAACAGGTGCATCTTTTGGTGTGCCCCCTGCAATGAGGGCCTCTGTTACCGATGATGTATCATCACAGTCACTTTCAGCTCCTACTGCCCAGCCAAAGCCGCCATCTTCATTCTGCTGAGATTTGAGCCATGCAACCGCGTTTGCAGTATCCTCACCGACCGCAGAGAGGGCCATCACTGCCCAGCTTGTCGTGTAGATATGTTCTCCATAACGACCATCTTCCCGCTGTTTCTTCTGCAGGAGTTCAACGAAGTCATACCCCTCAAAATTCCGGGGGTCTTCGCCTGCTGCAACAAGCGTGATGATGAGTTTTGATGTTTCTGAGGTGCCATCGATTCCAACAGTTTCATCTGCCACAGTATGCAGGTACTCACCCGCTGAGGCACCGCCCGCCGACCACTGGTCAGGATCGCTGCCTGCTGCCGCTATTGCAATGATAGCCCAGGTGGAGAGTGCGGGAGAAGACTCTTTTCCATCTTCAGCAAACCCACCGTCTGCCTGCTGGCAGGAGGAAAGGTAGGCAAGCGCACTATTGACTTCATCATTGTCTGCTGTGAGCGGATATGCCCCGACCGTGACCACAAGGCACGGAACGAGAAGAAGTATTAAAAAAAAAATATGTGTTTTTTTGTCCATTTTATTCAGCCTGTCTTGTTTTAGTTATCTTTTTTTGTTCCGGTATATGCCGGTTACTGCAAGGAGGCCCACTGCTGCACAGAGTGCGGTGAGAGGTGTTCCCGACTCGGTTGGTTCAGGAGTCGCCTGCGCTTCAGGGGCCGTTGTTGTGACTGCTGTGCCGGACGCGGCCGGTGCTTTAGCGATGGAGACAAAGATGAATGATGAGAGTCCTGCTGCAGGATCAGCTTCAAGGATCATCTTCCCATCCTCTGTGGTGCCTGCAGACCGAAGAGCGAGAACCTCTGCTGTGCCATCATCCATGATATGCACCAGACGCAGGACAGAGAGACCACCCATCTTTGTGATACATGCGGGGTCTGCCGTGATGCGGACTATTACATCACCCACATCCACGCCATTTTCCAAACCCCGTTTTTCAGCGTCCATCTGCCATCCGGCAGTGCTGACGCACTTTCCTTCAACGCCGAGTGCTGCATTTGCAGCACCCAGAATCTGTGCCGGTACAGCAGAGAGACCGGAGATTGGAGTCGCAATAACATCAATGTCTGCATCCATCGGGATCGTCATGAGATTTATCAGGAGGCAAATCTCAGGAGCCGCCCCGCTTGCACAGGTAACCATAACCGGTGTGGTCTCAACGGTAACATCTGTGATCTCTCCTGAGATAACACCGCTCTTGTCGGTGAAATCTGCAAAGCGTATCTTTAAGACGACATCTTCACGGGTGATGAACATCGTATTGCCAACAAATGTGATCTCATCTCCTGCGGACGCGGCCATCGGAACATTGACGCTCAGGTACATCCGGCCCTCGCTCAGGCGGAGGTCAGATCCCGGCGGAAGGGAGAGTGGATACGAGACCGCATCCGCCGTTACATCCTGCCCTTTTTCCGTTTCTCCATTTTCAGTGGATGAAACACCGGGAGCAGGGGCAGTGCTTGTCTGCACTTTGTAGTAGAATGCCTTTGGTGACTGTTCAGGTGTCTGACTCATCGACTCGCTGTAGTACCAGATCACCTTATCACCCGCTGAGACAGTGCATTTTTCTGCGGTTGTAACCGGTGATGCTCCGTTTACCTGGTACATCCAGCCTGCGACATCTTCAGAGGGTGTACCATCCACTTCAAAGATGAAGAGGCCACCATCCCATTTATCACTCACCTTAAAGCTGACACCCGCTGCTTTCAGGGTGCCCAAGGCACTCTGCCATGAGACAGCACAGGTCTCTTCGGAATTGTCTGCGACGACGTCAAAGGTGCCCGCGGGCAGAGTCACACTCTTCCAGACAACAGACGGCGTGTCACTGCCACCACCGCCTCCCCCAATCTGTGGAGTCGGTGTCGGGGAAAGAGTTTCATCAGTGATAGTGATACTCCGTGGGGTAGTGATCATGCCGGAGACTGGATCAGTTGCCGAGAATGTGACAACCCCTTCTCCCGGTGGAATGAACTTCACGGTTATTCCGTGGGCAAAAATAGGTGTACCACCGTTATATTGGAAAGAGACGGTGCCTTCCCTGTCAAGTGTTACCATCACCGGTTCACCAGCCCCGTCCTGAGTGACACTCAGAATGCTGATCGCAGCAGCCGGTGCTGTCACACAGATAAGAAGGGCAAGGAATGCCGCACAGACGCCTACAGCACGGTGCATACGATTCCCTCTGAGGTAACTGGCTTTGTGTATGGGAAAGTATCGAAAGAGTAAACCACGGCAAAGAGTTCATACTCACCGGCCGGGGCATTCAGGGGCACCTGTATATACACCGGAACTCCGGTCTTTTCCGTGCCTGCTTCCAGTTCAACGGTAGCAAGACCTGAAAGGCTGTTTCCTTCGGAATTTACGCCAGAAACGTCAATTACATACCATCCCGCAGATGCCTTCGTCACATCGAGGCGCCCGAGAATTGACCCACCCTGGGGGACTTCTGTTTCTGTAATCGTGAAGGCGCCAATGTCATCTTCGGGAACACTCACGTGAATTGTCACGAGGTTGGCCACACCGGTTGGTTCGGCAGGGAGCACATCGCCCCATCCTGAGTACCAGAATGAGATGGTGTCACCGTCACGGACTTTCTGGTCAATCCCAATCATGGAAACTTCGCCATTGTCAAACTGCTGCCAGTATTGTCCTGTGTCAGCGTCATATCCCATATCACCAAGAACGTTCAGAACTGAGCCCCAGTCACCGGCTGAGGTGTCGGTTGTAAATCCAAAGGCCTCGGATGCGGCTTGCAGAGCTCCTGCCGCAGTTGTCTCGTTCACAAGCGTGCCGTCAGAGAGCGCTGTCTGTTCTCCTTCACGCAGGACCACGCTTGCTTCACAGGAAGCACCCGGACCAAATGCAAAGAGGGTGTTCGTGTATTCAGCACCGATGTAGAGCGTCCCATCAGCAACTGCAGGAGAAGAACCCCAGAATGAGGCCCAGTTACCACCTTCCGGTTCCGGGAGAGGATAGCTCCACATTTCTGTGCCATTTACGGCAGAGAAGGCATAGAGAGAAGATTTTTCTTCATTCGTTGCAGCATAAACATACTCACCTGCTATCACCGGTGAAGTAGTTATTTTTGCTATATCCGCATTCCATACAGGAACTCCGCAGATATCAGTTACATCCAGACAGATAAGACCGCTTCCGGTTCCTACATAGACTCGGTTGTTCAAGCTGTCCAGTGCCGGCGTACTGGAGGTGCCTGCAATCTCCCGTGTCTCAAGTATACTCCCATCTGCAAGAGATACTTCATAGAGCGTCGTGGAGGTCGTGATATAAAGCGAGTCTAAATCGATTACCGGTGCCGATGCGATGGTAGAATCAAGGGAGATGTTCCAGATCTCTTCTTGTGTTGATATATCATACGCATAGAGTTCTGAAAGATTGGACGGGAAATAGACCACACCATCTGCTGCTGCAGGAGCAGTGAAATACGTCGCATTGGTCCACCCAACGTCCCAGGCACCAAATGCGACCGACCATTCCTCACTACCGTCTGCCAGGTTATAGACATGCAGACCGCCGTCGGATGGGGTCAGCACATAGAGGAGATCACCATAATAGAGTGGTGATGAGGTAAGACCAAAGAATCCGGCATTTTCATCCACAAGAACTGACCATTCTTCGCTCCCATCTGTGGTGTCCAGTGCGGTGAGGTAGCCGTCAAGGTCACCAACAATGAGCAGATCATCTGCGACAGTGAGACCGGATTCTGATCCGATTTCATACATCCAGAGCTCGTCTCCGGTGTCGGTATCATAACAGTATACCGCAAGCGTTACCTCTGGATCGTTCATATCGGGACCGGTCGCAACAAAGACACGACCATCCACCACGGCAGGGGATGAATCAATCGACCCGGGTGAAACCGACCAGCGGATATTCTCAGAAAGTGGGCCCACATCCTCGACATAGCCCGTACGCTGGGCATCGCCGTGGAACGTCGGGTAATCAAATGCTGTACAACCCTGCACCATGAGGAAAATAACCATGATGAGGAGAGAAAGACGAAGAGTAGTTTTGGGAATCATAAACAAACCAATTGCTCCTAACACAATTTGGTTTGCTCAAATTATATTTAGTTATATCCGATTAATTGTGTATTACCCATGATGATGTGAAAAAGGAGGGAAACCGATTAGAGATGCTCACGGACCAAAACCAGCCGCTCAATCTCCGAATACAAGCTGCTCCGGGATGAAACAACCGAACACCCCGCAGACCGGATCGCTGCAAGGAAGGAGTTATCTCCTGCCGGTGTGCAGTCGGTGAATCCCTCTTCAGGAGGCACATAGAGCACAAGCCGGGAGCGCCGTGCACTGGTGATGGCCCGAATATTTGGGAGATTTCCCTCCCCTACTGGCATTGCGGTGAGAATAATCACATCTGACTCATCAAGGTATGACCCGAGTGCATCACAAACGGCAGGGGTGATAGGTGCAAATGCAGGCACCGTTATGCAGGGGATTCCCAACTGTTTAGCTGCAGTATAATCTGAATCCATGGGTGAAAGCACACCTGTCGTCAGAATACAACCGGCAGCTGAGAGCATATACATCAGACCTGCTCCGGTGCCCCCGCCAGAAATTAGATGAATGCGGGCACCCCGCAGGGCGGGCGGCACCCCTTCACTCAGGGGTGTCACCAGCGGCCGACCGGTGATAGGATTGGTCTGGATCATCGCTGTTATCCCATACTCATCCCGCAGGTGACCCATCGTGAGCACCTCAGCAGGTGTGCCGATTGCACGAATACGACCCTCTGACATGAGAACAATCCGGTCACAGAACTCTGACGCCAGGTTCAGGTCATGGAATACCCCGATTTTTGTGACACTTTCACCCAGGTCACGGACGATGGAGAGGATCTCCACCTGGTGGTTGATGTCAAGATGGGCAGTCGCCTCATCCAGAAGAATCACCTTTGGCTGCTGGGCAAGCGCACGGGCAATGATTACCCGCTGCCGCTCACCTCCGGAAATGTCGGTCACCGGCCGGTCTGCAAGGTGGGCAACATTGGTCACCTCCATTGCCTCCCGCACAATACGGTAATCATCCGGATCATCCTTTGCAAACCGTTCTTTATGGGGGAAACGGCCCATCATGACGATGTCTCCGACCGTGTACGAGAAGTTCATCGCCGTCTCCTGCGGGACGACACCTACTGTTCTGGCCAGTTCCTTCTGTCCAAAGTCAGTGAGAGTCCGCCCCTCAAGGGTCACCACACCGCTGGAGATATCCAGCACCCGGCTGATTGCTTTTAGGAGCGTGGTCTTCCCGGAGCCGTTGGGCCCAATTATGCCGATGAAAGCCCCTTTTCCCGCTGCAAATGTGATGTCCCCGATGATATCTTTTCCACCATATCCCGCACAGAGATCGTCCACATTAATCATGCCCGCATCCTCCTGCGCAGCAGCATGATGAAGAAGGGTGCCCCGACAAAGGAGGTAATAACACCCACCGGCATCTCTCCCAGAAACGAGCGGACTATGGTATCAGCACCGAGGAGAAAGAGACCCCCTGCAAGCATCGCCGTCGGAAAGAGAATCCGGTGATCAGGTCCGACAACAAGCCGCATCACATGCGGGGTGATGAGCCCGATGAAACCGATTGACCCGGCAATGGAAACCGCAACCGCCGTAAGAGCCGATGCGACAAAGAGTAAAATCCGCTTGAATTGCTCCACATTGACCCCAAGATGCAGAGCATCCTCCTCACCGAGGGAGAGGATATTCAGGTCACGGGCAAGGATGAACAGGATAATACCTCCAACAGGGATGAGAAGCGCAAGCCAGACATCATCCCAGGAGACGTTCCAGAAGCCACCCATCAGCCAGAATATGATCTGGTGCAGGCTGTTCCCTGCCGAATACATAAGAAACGAGAGGATGGATGAGAAGAACATTGAAATCGCGACACCAGTTAACAGAAGAGTTTCCACCGGTGCACGACCGTTGCAGGTCGCGATGGCATAGACCAGAAAAGTTGAGCCAATGGCACCAATAAAAGCAAAGATCGGCAGAAAGAGACCGCCCATAAAGACAATGGTAAAGGCAGCACCAAACGCTCCTCCGGAAGATGTTCCGATGATATAGGGGTCCGCCATCGAGTTACGAAAGAGCCCCTGCATCGCTGTGCCGGCGGCAGCAAGGCCGGCACCGACGAGTATCGCTGCAATAACCCGTGGCAGACGAATGGAATATATGATGAGGTATGACGTCTGGTCAGGAAAAAACCCCGCAATGTCCCCGCCGGAGAAAAGTGTGAGCATCATTCCCACCATATCGTCCGGGATAAATGCAGCAAATGGAACCGTTGTTGGCCCAAGGCTCAGTGCAAAAAAGAATGCACAGACAAGCGCTGCAACAAGGATGGTGACAATACTGACAGTACGGGTACGGGAGGTCTCTGACATAGGTATTCTCACTACCGTTGGATCGATTAACTAAAATGTGTTTGCTTTAACCAAACAAAGTTTGTTTCATCGCAGGAGACCAGACCGCCCCCATGAACCGATCCCTGATCTCCCGTGCCCGGAAGGGAATACCCGGTGCTCTCGTATTGCCGGGAGCGATGACCGCATGGATGAAGTGGGGACCCGGCCCATGGGAACGATATGCTGCCCGGATGCTCTCCTCATCCTGCACCTTGCAGGTCCGGGTAAACCCTGCCCCACGGGCAATAAGTTCGAGGTCGGCTGTGGCATATGCATGAGTCGGCTGGTTACCGGTGCTGCCGAATGACCCGTTGTCAAGAGCGATTATCGTGAGATTTTTTGGCGCTTCTGCTGCCACCACCGGGAGAATCGCAGTCCCCAGGAGACTACCATCCCCATCAAAGACAACCACATCACGGTCCTGTCCGAGAGCAAGGCCCAGCCCTATGGGCGTCGCCTGTGTATAGCTCCCCATCATGTAGAAATTTTCCGGCCGGTCCCGGGCCGCATAGAGCTCATTACCAGGGATTCCAAGATTGGATACTGCCAGTTCACTGGTTAAAAGTGGTGCCACCGCAGCGATGGCATCTGCCCTCTGCCAGAGTGGTGTGGTAATAGTTCGTTCATAAGCTAGGTTTATTTCACGATTGCGGGGAGGATAATCCAAAGCTGGAGGAGTGCCAGAGGTACCTCCGATTCCTTCCCAAACCTTCGGAGAGATGAGGATTATATGCGGCCGGTGGTGCTCAAATGCATCAGCAATGGCTCCCTCAATGCGGTCAAGATCGCCTGCCTCATGGACTACCGTATAGACAATATCCAGTGCATCCAAAAGGTCGGGGATACGGATATTAAACGGCATCTGAACCTCAACTCTCTCCCTGTGAATACCTCGCCACGAAGCAAGGATGGGGAGTGGGAGTTCATACGGCACAGGAAGTGTCATGATTGCATTGAGCATCGTACCAAGGCCTGAACTCTGTATATGCATCATCGGACGATTTCCTGCGAGGAAGAGACCCGCACAGAGGCCGACACCGTCCTCCTCCCGCATAACGGTAATATGCCGGAAATTATCCTGAATCATACAATAGAGACCCTGTGTCCGATCACAAGGCAGGCTGACAACCGTATCCACACCGGCAGAAGCAGCGTAGCGCAGGGCGCTTTCTTCATGCATAGAACATCATCTCCCCGGGACACATCTGCTCCGTTTCCGGAGGGATCTCCCCTTCAGGCATATCTCCTCCATCACAAAAAAGTATCGACACCGCCGACAGGAAGTCACCATCCACTACCCCCCCTGGAGTAATATCTGCTGCGGATTCTGCTGCTATAATGCGACATTTAGCTATCATAGTTGAAATTCCCCCGTTAACAATTGATCTTTCAGATGTCCACAAAGCATCTCAGCCCGTGATCGGTCTGACTGTCGGAGCACAATTGGCACAACTGCTTCACTGTCATCTCTCAGGTGCAGGGCACCGGCTTTCATTGTATATACACCATTCGGGCAGGTGTGGACACAGGTCCCGCAGGCAACACAGCGTGAGCGCATAATTCCACCACCCATCATCACAGCCTTTGTCGGGCAGGCCTCGGCAGCGGTGCAGGGCCCGCAGAAGAGACAGTTCATGGGATTGACCTGCACGGTGAAATCGGTCTGCTGCCAGACATCGCCATAGGAAGCAGCGGAAAATGGGATACGATCGGTAATATCTGCCACCGGGAGAGAAATCTGATCATCTGTAACAGAGAGGCGGGTGATGTCATCTGCAGAGAGGATGGGTAGGGGTATAGTAACCGAGGTGAGGCACTCCGGACCATGAGAGGTAATAAATCCCCCCATCCACTCACCAACCATCGCACTGAGTTCAGCACAGGCGGCGAGGTTGCGACGTTCCGGCGTACTCCGGGTACCTTCCCCCATCACCAGACCAGGGGCACCATTTAACAGAAGTGGCGTGCCCGGCCGGATATGGGTGAGGTCAGGATCATTTTCGACCGGATTTATCTCTCCACACCCGGAGACAGTTGCTGCACTCATACGACCCTTCAGGGGGAGGACCGAAAAGATGGTGTGGATGGAGTCCGACGCACGGTTCACAAAGGCGGTATAATTACGGAAACAACTCCGTGTGGTGAAGATGCGGGCGGTAGTGAGATCCTCGATGTAGATGGTGTTCTCATAGGTCTTCCCACCGGCCTCTGCCACCACATCAACCTCTTTACCATCCACCAGATCCCGGAAGATATGACCGCCGCCATAAGACTCTGATGCAGCAGCAGTACCATAGACGATGAGATCAACGGTGCCCAGACGTTCATTCGGACAGGGTCCGGGGACAGCAGGAACACCATTAAGGGTGACAGTATCTGCCCGGATAAACGTACCAGGTGCTGCGACGGGAACGGTCATCACAGCGGCAGTGCCCGACATAATCCCAAAGGTGCCGGTCGTGACGATATCCACCTCGTCTACTGTGGGAATGTCCCCTTTTCGCACCCGTTCTTTCATCTCCATCGCTGTCCAGACGGCAGCCTCCCCTCGTGTCAGCCGGTCCCGGACTTCCTGCATCGTCTTCATTGTGCGCTCTTCTTCGTACAGACACTTATAGTACTCTCTTTTTTTCCATTCTGCACAGTATCATCCTATCGATGATTCATTGGTGTGACAAAGCAGATCATCACTTCAGACACGGATGCATACTCACTGTCTCACCTTCATTTTGTAGTACACAGGTGGTGCAAAACCTGTTTTCAGCCACAAAAACGAAGATAAATGCCACAACCTATTTTATTGCCTGAATTACCATTTCTGTCAGGAAGGTTTTTCATGATATACCAGAGAATGCCACATACCGTTCCAGAGAGGAGGATGTATGCTTTTTGACACAGTCTGCCTTGCAACCGACTTCTCTCCTATTTCAGCGAGGGCGGTAGATTATGTCCTCCGGCTCACGAATGCCGGGTGCAGGAAGGTTGTCCTCCTACATGTCTCCGATGGCCCAAAACACCACTTAATCATCAGTGAACCCCCCGGTCTTGATGCGGATTCGGCCACAATTTATGAGGACACCCTCCGTGACCATCTTCACAGGGAAGCACAACAACTTATGCTGGAGACCGCAACCCGCTTCCAGGAAGCAGGGCTCGAAGTTGAACCAGTGATCATCAGCGGCAACCCTGCAGATGAAATCGTGCGAATTGCAGAGAGCCGGGATGCCTCCCTCATCATAGTGGGTGCCCACGCCAGAAAAGGCCTCAAACAGGCATTTCTTGGATCAGTCTCCGCTGACGTCATCCGCCGCGCCCACCAACCTGTGCTCGTCGTGCGGGGATCTGACATACAGTGAGATGGAGAATTCTCTCCAATTTTTTTCAGAATCATTAAACTCACCAAATCCCTCATTTTTCCAAATCTATACTCTATACCCGCGATTTCAACTCAGTTTCTGCCGTCTGAATAAAATAATCGCACTCTCAGTATCCCTGTATCTCGGTATCCGGACAATCCTTATTCGAAAAGAGAAACCAGAAAAAATGAATTAAATTTTGAGTTTAACCCGGACGCACGCTCAGAATAACGACAGGGAGAAAGAAATGAAAAGAAACAGGAATCTCATAAGATACAGTGGGGTAAACCAACCGCATTACCCTAAATCATTCCTATTCTTTTTTTATATAGAGAACCCTAATTTCTATGGAATCGATTACCCGTGTGGTTTTGTGCCTGAAACCATAAAGGGGGATTTGAATAAACCATGGATTCACTCGTCTATCTGGCACCATTATGTGCCCTGATTGCTCTTCTCTTTGCGGGACTGTCCTTTAAAAAGGTTCAGTCCGAAGGGGAAGGCAGTGAGCTCATCAAGAAGCTCACAACCGTGATACACAAAAGTGCGATGGTGTACTTAAACACCCAGTACAAGTATATCGCGGTCTTTGTGATTGTACTCGCGATCATCCTGACGTTAATCATCAGCCCGTTAACCGCGGTCTGTTTCGTCATCGGAGCGGTTCTCTCCGCAACTGCCGGATATATTGGCATGTTCACCGCAACCTCCGCAAACGGCCGGACAGCACATGCAGCCACCCGTGGCATTGCTGATGCATTCCGCGTCTCCTTTGCATCCGGTACGGTCATGGGTATGACCGTTGTTGGTCTCGGCCTCTTTGGTCTTTCCGTTGCATTTATCGGAGTGTCCACTCTGATGGAAGGCGCCAACATCTATGAGATTGTCAATGTCATAGCAGGATTTTCCCTTGGTGCAAGTTCGATTGCTCTCTTCGCCCGTGTCGGTGGCGGTATCTTTACGAAGGCCGCAGACGTTGGTGCTGACCTCGTCGGTAAAGTCGAGGCAGGTATCCCCGAAGATGACGCACGAAACCCTGCTGTTATTGCAGACAATGTCGGTGACAATGTCGGTGACATCGCAGGTATGGGTGCGGACCTGTACGAGTCCTACGTTGGCTCAATCATCTCCACCATGCTTCTTGCTGCTGCAGCAATTCTCACTATCAGCAAGGGCGGAGACATCAGCCTGATTCTGGGCATCGATTCTACCGCAGCTCTCAGCGGCATGCCAGAGTACAACCTTGTCGTCCTCCCGATGATCATTGCCGCAGTCGGTATCATCTGTTCCATCATCGGTTCATTCTTCGTCAGAACAAAGAAGACCGAGTCTTCCGCGATTCACATGGCATTCAACATGGGCCTTGTGGCAGCACTGGTTCTTGTCGTCGCAGCAACCTATTTCATCGCAACCATGCTTCTCGGAAGCTATGGATTCGGTGTCTTTGTTGCCTGTGTCTCCGGTCTTGTGGCAGGGTTCCTGATTGGACAGGTCACCGAGTACTACACCTCCTACGAACGCAAACCAACCATGACCATCGCAGAGTCCTGTGAGACAGGCGCTGCAACAAACATCATCACCGGATTTGCAAAGGGTATGGAGTCTACACTCATCCCAACCCTCCTGATCGGACTTGCAATCTACCTCGCATTCCACTTCGCAGGCCTCTATGGTATTGCCATTGCTGCAGTCGGTATGCTTGCAACGCTCGGTATCTCCCTTGCAGTCGATGCATACGGACCTGTCGCAGACAATGCAGGCGGTATTGCAGAGATGAGCCACCAGCCAGAGTCTGTCCGTAAGATAACAGATACCCTTGATGCAGTCGGGAACACCACCGCAGCCATCGGTAAGGGATTTGCAATCGGTTCAGCAGCACTCACTGCTCTCGCTCTCTTTGCGTCATACGGTATTGCAGTAGGCCTCGAATCAATCGATGTCATGCAGCCTACTGTCTTCATCGGTCTTCTCATCGGTGCTATGCTTCCGTTCCTCTTCTCATCCATGACAATGATGGCAGTCGGACGTGCAGCATATGCTATTGTAATTGAAGTCCGCCGTCAGTTCAAGGAGATCGCAGGCATCATGGAAGGCACCACAGAGCCTGACTATGCAGCATGTATCTCTATTTCCACCAACTCTGCTCTGCGTGAGATGATTCTTCCGGGTGTCATCGCAATTGCAGCACCAATTATCGTTGGTATTGTCCTCGGGAAAGACGCACTCGGCGGTCTTCTCGTTGGTTCACTCGGCGCTGGTTTCATGCTTGCAATCACCATGGCAAACGCCGGTGGTGCTTGGGACAATGCAAAGAAATACATCGAAATGGGCCACCTCGGCGGCAAGGGATCAGATGCCCACAAGGCTGCTGTAACTGGTGACACCGTCGGTGATCCGTTCAAGGATACCTCCGGCCCTGCTATCAACATTCTTCTGAAGCTGATGAGCATCGTCGCAGTGGTCTTTGCACCACTCTTCCTCTAATTTTATTTTTTTGCCCCGAAAGTGGGTGTATCATTTTGGCTATTATGGTAACTGTGGTTTTTTTTTTAATGCAGGCCTGTTTGTTGCTTTTTTTTCCCATTTATTTTCGGAAACTCTTCCAGCCTCTTTCATTTCTGTCAGGATTTTCTTTTGTTTCTCCACACGGCCCGTCCCACCGGGATTGTGTTTAAATACGCAGATAACAGCCCCCTTCGCATCCCAAAGTATACTATGTTATCAATACGAGCCAAAAAACACAAAAAAAGGATCGCAGAAAAGGGAAAAGAGAAAATGAAAAAAAATTCAGACTAACTCAAACCAGTTCAAACCACTTGTCCCGCAGACCTACTTTATATTGGGCGATAAACATCGCATCACCAATATCAATGGCACTGTTCCAGTGGACATCGGTCTGTTCAAATTCATCCGTATCCTGTACCGGTGGTGTCATCATCCCTACGACCTCTTTCAGCACACGCAGGGTATCTGCCTGATTCACTTCCCCATCACTGTTAGCATCTCCGAGGAGAAGTGAAGTAACCCGGATGTAGTCATCTTCCGTTGAGATGGATTCACCTCCGTTTACCGAGAGAGTGACGGTATAAACACCGTTTTCAGTGTAGGTGTGCACCGGACTCTGTTCTGTTGAACTGGTGCCGTCTCCAAATGTCCACAGCCATGAATCCACATCTCCGGTGGAGAGATCTGTGAAGGTGACCGTCATTGACGGATCCCCTGTCTTGGGCGTTGCGGAGAAATCCGCAACCGGAGGCGTTCTGACCTTTACTGAACTTCCATTCAGAACGGAAAGCAGGTTGTTTTGCCGGGTAACGTTCCATTCACAGGATGTATTGGTCTCAACGGAAAAACCTGAGGCATCAGCCGGAAGCAGGGCCGCCGGCACTTCGGCTTTGTAGGTTTCACCGATATTTGCACCATCATGGCTCATTCCTTCCCAGATATAGACAAACGGTTTGTGAATTACCGCAGAACCATTGAGGAAAACCCCCGTATCAAAGGTGAAGTAATATTCTTTCCCGGTGAAAAGCTCTGCTGTATCAAGCTTCAGATGATAATCCCCACCTGATGGAAGTGGTTCTGCAAGTGGTGCATTGGTTTCAACCGAATCTGAAATTATTTCAGTTGTCACATTTGTATTATTTGCCGATGCAAATCCGACAAAGACCGATTCAAAGTCGAGGCCATTAAAAACGACAGAAACATTTGTCCGTTGACCCCCGTCTGTCCGGAAGAGGCTCACATTATTAATGCGGGTGATGGTGTGGTTGTAGACATTCGCCTCTGAAGATGATGTTTTTGCCTGTGCATCAAGACCGCTTCCGGGAAAAAGCACATATTCGGACGGGAAATCCCATTCTACATTGGTTGTATTCCATGTCGCATAAGACGGATTATCAACCCAGGTGATATTCTCCGCCGCTGCACGATACACAAGATTTCCAAGTGTGGTATTCAAATCAGTATTCGCTGCATGGAGCCGGTAGGTAAGGTCAGAATGGTAGGTTCCGGCGCTGAATGTGTCATTATCTGTTTGTACAATTAAATTCCTGTTTAGGTCAAACTCTGCTGTTGGTGCAGGTGGCAAAATCGTTACCAGGCCGGTCTTCGTAATTGTATCCGAAAATGCACCATTTGTGACGGATAGGCTCACATTGTATATTCCAGTGGTGTTGTAGATATGTGATGGATTTTCGTCAGATGAAATGCCATCGTCGCCAAAGTCCCATGCCCAGTCGGTTGGATCTCCGGTAGAAATATCTGTGAAATTCACCAAAAATGGGGCAGTAGCATTCGTTGCATCAACAATAAAGTCCGCATTCACCCGGCCTGCTATTCCGGCATATGCATTTATCCGGCCGCCACTGACACATTTTCCGGCGAGGGCGGGGATGGGATCTGCAGTATCCACGATTGCCTCCTTCAAATCAGCGGCAGTATAAGTGGGGTTCTCCGCGAGAACCAAACCTGCCACACCTGAAACCATCGGTGTTGCCATGGACGTCCCTGACTTGTAGCCATAGACTGACGTCATCGGGCCGTTCAGCTCCCCGATCTGAATGTCATCTACCCAGACTCCTCTGCCGGTGGTTGATGCATCACTTTTCAGCCGGAAGGCGATCCAGATATCCTTGCCTGTGTAGTCTGTGCCACCGAAATCTGTGAGATCATACGTCTGTTCGATAAAACCTCCTGTCTTTCCTGACAAACCTTTGAATGAAAAATTCGACCCATCTTCTGATATACCCAGATATGCGGGATCGGAATAAATCTGAGTATCAACCAACCACTGATACCGGACAACCGGGTTAGTTAGACCGACAAGGGATATTTTGTCCTCTTTTATGATCCACTGATCCCAGTTATTGTCGTACTGCCCTGTTGCCAACGAGGATGCCGCACTGATGTAGGTAGTGGTATCAAGATGCCATGCCTCCCGATCGGATTGGGTATTGTCATATTCATACCATCCGGCTGCAGATGAAAAATCATCACTGTAAACGCTCGTCCCTACCGATATCTCCCGCGGGATAGTGCTGTAGATGTTAGTACCGGGAGCACCGACATCGACACTCGTTGCACCATAATTGCTGAAGGAGGAGAGGGAGTCATCCGGTGCAGTGGCGGCTACACTGAGGATGTTTGGACTTTCATAGTTTGACGGATAATGAGGGCTGTCATCATTATTTGTACCATCATTTCCCGCCGCACATACAACAAGGAGACCGGAGTTATCAATTGCCTCTTTCAGCGCGGGATCATACCCGGTTCCACCCCATGAACATGAGAGGATGTCTGCCCCGTTGGTAACCGCATAGTTGATGGCTTCGATGTCATCCGTGCTCGTCCCAGTTCCTTCTGCATTTAAGACCTTGAGTGCCATGATTCTCGCATCCCAGCAGACACCGCTGACACCAACGCCATTATTCCCCACAGCAGCAATGATGCCTGCACAATGGGTTCCGTGGCTGTTGTCATCCATCGGATCATTGTCATCATTGACGAAATCATATCCATGGTTGCCACTCCCATCATCCCACATGTTTGCCGCAAGGTCATCATGCAGGTAATCGACACCAGTGTCTATGACCGCAATAACAATATCATCTGACCCTGTTGTGGAATCCCATGCTTCCTCTGCACTGATGTCAGCACCGGCCGTGGAAGGAAAACCAGAAGTCGACTGGCCTGTGTTCTGCAATCCCCACTGAAGAGAATAATATGGATCATTCGGCACCGCGTCTATCGTATAGATGTAGTTTGGCTGGGCATACGCCACACCAGGCTGATTTTCATAGTAGCTGACTGCTTCATCAACGGTGATGTCATCAGGGAGAGAGACAACCTGACACCCGGGTAGAACACCACCCACGAATTCCTGTGTAACAGTGGCACCTACAACCGCGTTGGCACTCAGTGCTGCCGAATCAAAGGAATCAGATGTTGTTTTCTGGTTATCATTCTCGTAGATAACAAGAACGCTTCCGGGCACATAATCAGGATAGGAAATTTCAGAAATATCCTCTTTTATTGAAGAAGAACCCTTAGCGACTGATTCCGCCTGGAACGGGATGGATGATACATTGAAATTTCCTCCCTCATCCAATGCTGTATAATTCAGAGTTGCCGTGGAATTTTCATATGCCACTTCACCGGGCACACCTGCGGTGGCAGGAATGATTCCGACTCCTGCAAAAAAGAGCAGGACACACAAAATTATGGGTATTGTTGAATAATTCAATCCGTTCTCCTCTATTAGTTCATTGATACCTCGTAGAGATAAATATTGATGAGGATGAACTAATTCCGGATAAAAATGGGTACATATGAAATGTACTGCTGATTACAGAAATTTTTTCATCTCGCACCTGACTGGAGGGAAAAAAGAGACACAGAGGATGGCAACACCCCCAAATATAAGGGAAAGGCCACAGATCAGGGTATTCGAACACCCGGAATATATCAAATATATGGGAAGGATACCTGATACAAGCCCGAATAAAATATAAGATCCAGCAATAAAAAGGAGAAATCCGACTAAAACTGAGGCCCAATGGAAGATACGATTTTTCCCGGTCCACCTTGCATAAACAAAGCAGAGGAAAAAAATAACAGCAAGAGCCATCAACAACATTTCAGAAGGCGAAGAAAGCTCAAGGGAAAACATATTTTCAAAATAATTCGGCATATATCTGTGTGGGAATCCACCAAAAATGGGCCAGAACCAGCCTTGCAGTTCATCCCACATTCCATCAGCAAGTTGATGAGAGAGCATGCCTGCTGCAACAAAGAGAAGGCCTGGATGCCGCCATTTTATCAGGATAATGACCCCCAGAAGAGCAACAAGGGCACAGACGGTCAGACTGTGAAAGAAGATCCGGCCGTATCCTATGCTTGGCAGAAAGATATGCCCAAGTGGTTTATCGATGATGTCCGGGAGGAGACTGCCTATGGCACAATAGATAATGGCCCGGCAGTCCTTTGTAAGATACAAAAGAAAAATTCCAAGCGTAATCCCAATTAAAAGATGGACTGCAGGAAGCACGGATTCTTTCCCCCGTATGTTCTTGTCATATTCTTCTGATTCCTTTCTGGTATTCTTTTTCCAGTCATTTTCATTTCTGTTTGTGGCTGGTCAGTTTTTTTGTTTACTATAAATGTCAAAATACCAAGTTGACTTTTATTGGTTTTTGTGTGATGGCCACATGCATCATGCGGGTTTCACATGAAAGAACACTGTTAATTCAGGGAAAATTATCATTATCCTCTTCTCCAAAAGAGGCCTCACCATAAAAACCAGACACCGTCAATGCTAATCGCAAATGGTACGGACGTACACATATATAATGTAATTCAGGTAGGTGCCCACAAGAAAGTAACCCATCTATGTTACTTATTCGCGTGTGTGACGATATGCCGCATCTCAGGGAGAATCAGTTTCAGCATCGCAAGCCGTACAGCGGATGTGGAACCAGGAATACAGAAGACCGCGCGCCTGTCAATGATGCCTGCTGATGCCCGGGATAGAAGAACCCGGGTTCCTACTTCTTCTAAACTGAACATTCTGAAGAGTTCACCAAATCCATCCAGGGTCTTTTCGAAGAGTGGGGCTACTGCCTCTATCGTGCAGTCATCATGTGTGATCCCTGTACCACCATTAATAATGACGCAGGGTGCTTCCAAAAGTGCCTCCTGAAGTGCAATCCGAATGGCATCTATCTCATCCGGTACAACCCGATAAAAGGTGACAGGAATATCTGCTGCTTCACTGAGCTCTTTAATCACAGCCCCGGATATATCCTCATCTTCTGAACGAGAGGTTGAAACAGTAATCACTGCACTCATAAGAGTGACGTCACTGAGATGGGTTGGGTCCATACTAATGATGATTGTATTGTAACCTTTTCAGAATATCGGTTATAGTTTTTCAACTGCACATCCCTGCAACCATGAAAAAATTTCTACCAACAATAAAATCACAGTTATTCATCTGAATAATCTGGAGACAAAGAATTGAAGGGAAATGTTAGGACTGAAAGAAAAATAGTGTGAAAATTTATTCAATCTTTTTTTGAGAAAGGGGAGGGGAAGGAAAATTACGAAAATTTTTTTTTGAGCTTTTTTTGAGACAGAAAGGAATGGGCTGAGAGAAAGGGGAGGGAAAGGAAAAGTACGAAAATTTTTTTTGAGCTTTTTTTGAGACAGAAAGGAATGGGCTGAGAGAAAGGGGAGGGGAAGGAAAAGTACGAAAATTTTTTTTGAGCTTTTTTTGAGACAGAAAGGAACGGCCTGAGAGAAAGAGGGGGAGGAAAAGTACGAAATTTTTTTTGAGTGTTTTTTTGAGACTGAAAGGAATGGGCTGAGAGAAAGAGGAGCGGAAGGAAAAATACGGAAAATTTTTTTGAGTGTTTTTTTGAGACTGAAAGGAATGGGCTGAGAGAAAGAGGAGCGGAAGGAAAAATACGAAAAATTTTTTTTGAGCGTTTTTTTGAGACAGAAAGGAATGGACTGAGAGAAAGAGGAGCGGAAGGAAAAGTACGAAAAAAAATTTAGCTTTTCTTTGCGACAGAAAGGAAGGGGCTGAGAGGAAGGGGAAGGGAAGGAAAAATTGGAATAAAGATCGAAATCTGATGAATTTATGAATTCAATTTATTTTTTCATGGAGAAGAATTATGAGATACCTTTGTTTCCTATGGAAGTCTAATATGTGAATTGGTTATTCAATTGATTTACTCGTTATTAGAACGATAAAAATTTAAAAAATGATTATATATCTTCTATTTTTTTAAAATTTGGATCTAAAAAAGAAATTTTATTAAAAATTTTAGAATTTTTTTTCGTATTCATTTTTATATGATCAAAAAATGGGAGAGACCCCTTTATTTCCATTGGAAAAGAATTTTGGTGTCATACACTCCTGTTAAATTATTAAAAAAATGTGCATTTTTTTTCAAAAATAACGGTTTTATCAAATTTGTACTTTCATGATCAACTTTGTTGCTCAATCACCCTTTCCAAACATTGTTGTACATTATTGAAGTACTTTATATATTATGAAAAAGAGATCATTAAATGGCTTTTCTTGTTGTAATTTTAAAAGCATGTCTGCTTTTCTCCCACACAAAATTTTCAGTTCCAATGGAAATTAAGGGGTGGGACCCAAAAGAAGGAAAAAAAGTAAAAAATTTTTGAAAATTATTCAATTATTTCGGCTTATTATTAATTTAGAGAGTCATTATGCTATTTTTACAAAAATGCTCATTTTTTAATTGTTCCAGTGGAAACAAAGGGGTGTAAAGAAATTTTTTGACCGAAAAGAAAGGCTAAAAAATTATAGAATCCTTTTAAAAACGTTTTTTTTTAAATCTAACACGAATTTATTGGTTTAAAAAAAAAGGAAATTTTTTTTACTTTTTTTATAAAAATACAGAAAGAGATTGGAAGAAATTGCGGCATCTAGAAATGTGGTATGTTAAATTGTGACATATTGGATTCCTTCCTCCTCCTGATCTTTCGATCAGACATTTGATCAGACAACAATTCCCCTCTCATCAAAAAAACTCAAAACCCTTCCCACCTGTTATGCCATATAGCTATTCAACAGTATATAGCCATTCAACAGACAACAAGAAATCATAGAATATATATTCCATATTTTCATCACATATTTTACCTGACGTAACTGACCAAAATATTTTCAGCATTTGTCTGGTACTTCTGTCCTCCCCTCCCCTCTCCTCAACTTTCCAGATTTCATCAAAATATTTTCAGCACCCAAAAACTTTCAGTATCATGATTGTCCCCCATCTTTTACTCTCAGACCAATCAGTTTTCATCTTCCATAGTTCATCCTTTCATAATCCATCCTTTCATAATCCATCTCCATCATCACACCCTTTCCTTCTCAAAGTCTGTAATTTCCAATAAGGGAAAAATGAAACCCCAAAAAAAATTAAAATAACTGTTTTTTGGCACAAAAATGGAATTCTAAGTGAATTTTTGCTGCAAGATGCCAAAAAAAGGGTTAATAATTGATGAAAATCGTCTCAGATAAATTATCTTAGATATAGGTTGATCATTCTTCCCGGATTTAATGCGACAATTGTTGTGTGTTATTCATCTGATATAATAGTGAAAATGCTACACATATTCAAAATAAACAAAAAACACAAAAGCATTTAGCGCTCCTGATATGGATCTCACTCTGTTTCCCAGTGCTTCAGTCTGCTTTCCCCCTCAGAAAACCAACCCAGAAAGATACCTTTAGTATAGGTCCCATCCAGATACATATATCCAATGGAAATACCGCATGGGGAGGTGACGAATTCAGATGGGGAACGATCATGATACATCAGATAACACATATGGAAACCGTGAAGATGCAGAGGATTCACCCGAAGAGGGAGAGAATTCTTCAATAGGACTTTTTCAGAAATATCTTAAAGATAGATCAATTTTTAAAAACCGGGAAGTGCTTAGGCACTCATACCGTCCACATATATTGCCACACCGGAAGGAGCAGATGGATACGATTGCATCTATCCTTGCGCCATCCATTCGGAATGAAACACCGTCAAATATTCTGATTTATGGAAAGACCGGAACCGGGAAGACAGCTTCTGTTCGTTATGTCGGCGCAGAACTGGAGAAAGCCTGTGGCTCAGTTGGTGTGGAATGCAATGTTGTGCATCTCAACTGCGAAATAATCGATACTCAGTATCGGGTATTTGCACAGATAGCGACTCTCCTTGAAGACGGTGAAGGGCGATCATCTGATCGGCCCCGTTCCAATATCCCAATGACCGGTTGGCCAACGGATCAGGTATATACCGAACTCAAAAATCTCATAGAGGCAATTGGTGGTGTCCATATCGTCGTACTTGACGAGATTGACAAACTGGTCAAAAAATCCGGAGATGAGACGCTGTACAACCTTTCGCGTATCAATTCTGAACTGAAAAAAGCGAAGGTCTGTATTGTAGGCATCTCCAATGATCTTCTCTTCACCAGCTATCTGGATCACCGTGTGCTCTCGTCCCTTTCTGAAGAGGAGATTGTCTTCCCTCCCTATAATGCACCACAACTAGTAGATATTCTCCAGCAGCGTGCTGATTATGCATTTAATGAAGGTGTTCTCGATGAGAATGTCATCCCGCTCTGTGCGGCACTGGCGGCTCAGGAACATGGGGACGCCCGTCGGGCGCTGGACCTCCTGCGGGTATCCGGTGAACTTACGGAACGCAAAAATGCAGAGATAGTTACAGAAAAACATGTTCGTGAGGCCCGTAACAAAATTGAAGCCGACAGTCTCATTGAATGTGTTAAGACACTGCCCACCCAGTCAAAAGCGGTGCTCTATGCAATGCTGCTTTTTCCCGAAATGGACAAACAGGTATTCACCTCCGGAGAAGTGGTTCAGGTATACCGCGATGTTGCCCTGGCGCTTGACCTTGATGTTCTTACCCACCGGCGCATCACTGATCTCATCTCAGAGCTTGATATGCTCGGTGTCATTAAGGCACGCCTCGTTTCGCGCGGGCGCTATGGGCGGACGAAAGAGATGTGGTTTGGTGCCAGAACGAAGAAGATTCTTGAGACACTTCAGCAGGAAGACCGTTTTACAGATGAACGGCTGAATCAGATTGATATATCTCGCTTTAAAACATTATTCCGGTGAATAAAAACATGGACGCCAAAGACTGGCTGCTCCTTCGTATTCTCGAAGAGGACAGCACACAGGAGTTGAGTGAGGTGGCAGACCTCACTGACCTGACTGAAGCCGAGGTTGAAGACCGTGTCAGTGCCATGGAGGATGACAGGATCATTCGCGGCTACTGCGCGAGTATAGACTGGGAGAAGGCAGGCGAAGGAGTGGCTGCGGCGACCGTGAATCTGAAAGTAACACCTGAACGTGATTTTGGGTACGATCGTATTGCAGAGCGCATTGCCCGGTTTCCTCAGGTCAGTTCTCTTCGCCTCATCAGTGGTGAATACGATTTTGAAATTCGTGTGACCGGCAGAAATATCCAGGATATAACCCGGTTTGTCTCAGAACAGATTGCACCGATGGAGCAGATTCGTGAAACCGGTACTATTCTTGTGATGAAGAGCTACAAGGAGAATGGGAGAATACTATATGACAGAAAAGAGGGAGAACGCCTCCTGTTCTCATTTTAGGGTGTAATTATGAGAGATTTTATTTCAGCACGAACCCACAATATTCCACCATCCGGTATCCGTCGGTTCTTTGATATTGTGCAGGAGATGGACGATGTGATCTCACTTGGTGTCGGTGAACCTGACTATGCGACACCGTGGGTTGCCTGTGAGGCAGGAATTGCCTCCGTTGAACAGGGTCAAACATCCTACACTTCAAACCGTGGCCTGCCCGCCCTGCGGACTGAGGTATCACGTTATCTTGGAAAGCGTTTTGGTATTCAGTATCATCCGGAAGATGAGATGGTTATTACGACCGGGGCATCCGAAGCACTTGACATTGCCATTCGGACGGTCACTGACCCGGGTGATGAGATTCTCATCGCTGATCCTTCCTATGTCTCATACTCTCCAGGTGTCATGCTCTCAGATGGCGTGCCGGTGCGGGTGCCCTGCCGGATGGAGGATGAATTCCGGTTGACTCCTGACGCCCTGATGGAGAAAATTACCCCGAAGTCAAAGGCTGTCATCTGCAATTTCCCAAATAATCCGACCGGGGGAGTGATGTCACGGGAGGACTATCGTGGTATAGCAGAGATCATCTGTGACCATGACTTGCTCTTAATATCGGATGAAATCTACACTGAGATGACCTACGACGGTGAGATGACAAGCGCAGTTCAGGCAGAGGGTCTCCGGGAACGCACGATTCTTATTAATGGATTTTCTAAGGCATATGCGATGACCGGATGGCGTGTTGCCTATTTGTGTGCTCCGAAAGAACTCTGTGACGCGGCACTCAAAATTCATCAGTACGTGATGCTCTCGGCACCGACCATGAGTCAGTACGCGGCAGTAGGTGCTCTGAAGAATGCTGACCTCGACCGTGAAGAGATGGTGACTGAGTACCAGATGCGCCGCAACCTCTTTGTCCGGGGTTTAAATCGCATCGGCCTCACCTGCCATTTGCCCCGCGGGGCGTTTTATGCCTTCCCCTCAATTAAGGAATTTGGTCTTTCTGACGTTGAATTTGCTGAAAGACTCTTAATTGAGCATCATGTGGCAGTGGTGCCGGGCAGTGTCTTTGGTCCGTCCGGAGCAGGGCACCTGCGTTGTTCTTATGCAATATCCCGTGAAGATCTGCGTGAGGCGGTCAGGCGAATTGAGGCATTTACGACTTCATTGTGATGTATAATTTATCTCAAGACCCTTTTTTTTCCACAGGAAATCATCACATGTTGGGAATAGGAATCATAGATATCATATAGAGTATACCCCCTTGTTTCCACTGGAAAACTGGTGGTCAGTGCAATGGTAAAAGATGTATTATTTGAGTCTTTTTCTCTTTTGCGTCGCTAAAAATCAGATTTTTTCTGTGGGCTGTGTCTGGGTGATACGAGTGTGTGGTAGCAGGATGCGGGGGCTAAATATTCGCCTTCTTTCGTTGTCAGACATAAAGCATTTCGATCGGTTTCAAACCCCTGCATTTCCACTGGAAAAATCCAGTATTCATTTCAACACGATTTATTTCAGACCCGATTGTAAGGTTTATGTGCTCGGTGTTCCAATGGTTATTTGATTGAATAATGAGCTGCACAATCATCGTCGGTGGGTTTTTTGGAGATGAAGGGAAGGGCAAAATCGTTGCCCATGTTGCCCATAAGGACAAACCGTCCATCATCTCCCGAGGAGGAGTCGGCCCGAATGCCGGCCACACAGTGAAAGTCGGAGAAAAAGAGTATGGCGTGCGGATGATTCCATCCGGTTTTGTCTTTCCGGATGCACGTCTTTTTATCGGCACAGGTGTGCTGGTTGATCCCAGAGTTCTGAAACAGGAAATAGAGTACGTCGGGGTTGAAGGGCGAATATTCATCGATGGGCGTTGCACAATAATTGAGGAGAAGCATATCGCGCTGGACCGTGCTGATGAACACCTCTCTAAGACCATCGGTTCCACCGGAACCGGATGCGGCCCTGCAAATGTCGACCGGGTGCAGCGGGTTGCAACGCAGGCAAAGGATGTGCCTGAACTTGCACCGTACATCATTGATGCTGCCCAGGAGGTCAACGATGCCTTGGATCGTGGCGAAACTGTCCTTTTGGAAGGAACACAAGGCTTTGGTATCTCTCTCTATTTCGGCACCTATCCCTTTGTTACCTCAAAAGACACCTCAGCATCTCAGATTGCGGCTGACAATGGTGTAGGGCCGACTCGAATTGATGATGTCATCGTTGTTTTTAAGGCATATCCGACACGTGTCGGCGAAGGACCATTCGGGACAGAGATGACCAAAAAGGAGTCGCATGAACTTGGTATCGAAGAGTTTGGTACTGTCACTCACCGCGAACGCCGTATCGGCTGCTGGGATGGGAAGATGGCGCGCTACTCTGCGATGATCAACGGATGCACCATAGGTGCTATCACGGGTATTGACAATGTTGATGAGGCATGCTATGGTGCAACCGAGTACAGTCAGCTGACCGAGAAGGCGCTCGCTTTCATCCGGCAGGCAGAAGAGGATATAGGTGTTCCCGTCAAACTCATCTCAACAGGACCGGAGATGACGCAGATCATCGATATAAGGTAAAAAATCAATGAAGATGGAAACAATTGAGATCCTCTGTTGTCCGGTATGCAGGGGAGATCTCGTGCTGACTTCGTTTAAGGCGGTGGAAACGGAGGAGGGTACCACTGATATCATCACCGGTGTTCTCCGGTGTGATGCATGTGGCATAAATTATCCAATTGCAGAGGGGATTCCAAATCTCCTTCCGCAAGAAAAGAAAACGGACCAATAAGATCCATAATGGGGGAGAGTGGCACTCTATGGCAGGTATCTGTGAAATACATCTAAACAGGCGGCAGATAAACGCGGTTGACACACCGCAAAAGACAATTGTTGAGCCCGGGACTAACCTGATTGTCCGGTTTATTAACCATGGTTCACCAATTCACCTGACACTGAAGGCCATAAATGCCTCATCGTTCACTGAATTTTTTCATGCAAATATCTATGTCCCGGATACTGAGGACTTTTCCATCCCCATTCAGGAATATGCGCCTTCCGGCGAATTTTCTTTGGAGGTCATCGTCGGCTATGGCACAAAGAGTGAAAAAACGCTCATAGAAGTGGTGAGGCCGGATGTGGATGAAACCTTTACCGATAGTCCGGATCTTCCCGATCTGGATGATGGCAGGGGTGGTCATTCTTCCTTCTCAATTGGCAATATCATCCCGGTATTCGTTACGATTGGGCTCTCCCTGCTTCTCTATATTCTCTGGTTTATGGAAGGGAAAATTATCTATAATTACATTGCCTTCGTGCTTCTCTTCCTCGGTGTCATCGCTGCATGGTTTTCGAATCGGTAATACTCTGGGCGGCTCTTGTGGCCGATCGTGCCGCAGGTGACCCGCCCAATCGGTGGCACCCGACTGCCTGGCTGGGCCGGATTATTGAATGGTGGGGAGTACCGGGTCGTTTCTCTCCTGTAGGAGACCGATTGTATGGTGCCCTCTGTTGCCTGTGTACGATTTTTATCTTTGCCCTGCCGTTCTATCTGGTGTCTCATTTTTTTTCGCCACTGTTCTATCTTATTGCGGGTGCGTTCCTCCTCTCTCTGACTGTAGGGTGGCGCTCCCTTGAGGAGCATGTCACAGCCGTGGAACGTGGGCTTTCCTGCGGTGGGGGCCGGGATGAGGTGCAGATGCTTGTTTCACGCAGCACGGGCGCCCTCAGTGATGAAGAAGTACTTTCTGCTGCCTATGAGTCGATGGCAGAGAATCTCACGGATGCGATTATTGGTCCTATATTCTGGTTTACCTTAACCGGCCTCACCGGGGCTGCTGCCTTCCGTGCTGCAAATACCATGGACGCGATGCTTGGGTATCGTGACCATCGTCGGTATATTGGCTGGTTCCCGGCCCGTCTGGACGACGTGCTCTGTTACCTCCCTGCACGGTTCGCCGGTCTCTGTCTCATCCTTTGGTTTCTTCCCTTTGGGCGTGCCGGTGCAGCCTGGCGGTGTATGCGTCGTGATGCCCATCTTCGACCAGGGTATAACGGTGGCATCACGATGGCGCTTGTTGCCGGTGGAACGGGGATTGCCTTTGTAAAAACAGGTGTTTATACCATTGGGAATGGTGAACAGAGCCTCCGGGAAGGCGGGCCGGCCATCGTATCTGCAGTTCGTGGGGCAACCATTATCTGTGCCATCATCTGCACTGCAGCGCTCCTCATGGCGGGTGTTTATCTTCCTCTTCTCCCCTGAAGGGGCATGACACAGACGTTCCGGGGTGTCCCTGACCATCTATTTATTGCCGTTCCACAACAAGACGTACAGACAATGAAACTTGAAGAGCTCAGGTTTGGGACTGAACTCGTGAAGCGCGGCTTTGCAGCAATGCAGAAAGGCGGCGTCATCATGGATGTTGTGAATGCAGAACAGGCAGCTATCGCAGAAGAGGCTGGTGCTGTTGCTGTAATGGCACTCGAGCGTGTCCCGGCTGATATCCGCAAGGCTGGCGGAGTTGCACGGATGGCAGATCCGGCAAAGATTGCAGAAATAATTGAGACTGTCTCCATCCCGGTGATGGGGAAGGCGCGTATTGGTCATTTTGTCGAGGCACAGGTGCTTGAGGCGCTGGGTGTCGACATGATTGACGAGTCTGAGGTGTTAACGCCGGCGGATCCGACGTATCATATTGTGAAGACCGCATTTACAGTACCCTTCGTCTGTGGTGCACGCAATCTTGGTGAGGCGTGCCGTCGTATCAATGAGGGTGCTGCGATGATCCGGACGAAAGGAGAGGCCGGTACCGGTAATGTGGTAGAGGCAGTACGGCATATGCGGGCCATCACTTCAGAGATTCACGAGCTGCAGGGTATGAACGATATTGAGATCGCCGCCCGGGCACGATTCATCGAGGCGCCCTTTGAAATAATGAAGGATTGTGCTGTCCGTGGCCGCCTGCCGGTTGTAAATTTCTCTGCGGGGGGTATCGCAACACCCTGTGATGCAGCGATGATGATGCAGCTTGGCTGTGACGGTGTCTTCGTGGGATCTGGTATTTTCAAGTCCGAGACACCTGCAGAGATGGCACTGGCCATCGTTGAGGCAGTAAACCACTATGATGATGCTTCAATCATTGCAGATGTATCCCGTGGCCTTGGTGGTGCGATGCCGGGCCTGGATATTGACACACTACCAGAAGATCAGGTGTACCGGAACCGTGGGCATTAATATCGGTGTCTGTGCCCTGCAGGGCGATGTTTCCGAGCATATAACAGCATTTGAAGCGGCCCTCTCTGCATCAGGGCAGGAAGGAGAAGTTTTCTCTTTCCGCCGCGCAGAGGATATTTCCCGTTGTGATGCAATTGTGCTTCCAGGCGGGGAGTCTACCACCATCTCCCGTCTGCTCCACAAAAACGATATGTATGGCCCGCTCCGTGCATTCAGAGGGGGAATCTTTGCGACCTGTGCAGGGATGGTTCTTATTGGTCGGGAAATTGATGACCCACGGATCGAACCGCTTGGTATCATGGATATCACGGTTGGGAGAAATGCATTTGGCCGTCAACGTGATTCCTGCGAGATGGCGGTTACAATAACTGGTGATGAAAAGCCATTCTGTGGCTACTTCATCAGGGCACCTGTCATTATCTCAGTCGGACCGGAGGCGGAGCCGCTCTGTTACGCTGACCACATCGTCGGCGCTGTACAGGGCCCGCATATGGCCCTCTCCTTTCACCCCGAACTGGGCGGAGATCTTCGTCTTCATCTACTCTTTCTGGAACGTCTCGGTGCATACAAAGTTGCACCATAGGCATGTCCGGCGGGGTTATTTCCTTTTTTTGGATACATGATGCGGGATTGCTGATAGTATGGCTGTCAATTATTAGCCTTTCGGGGGATGTGAAAGGTAAATGAACCCCCAGGGCCCCCGGTTTCTATTTCTATTGTTCCACGCATCTGGCGGGTAAGGACGTTTATGAGTTTGATCCCAAGGGAGTCGAGGCTTGTTACATCAAAATCGGCGGGCAGACCGCAGCCGTCATCACGGGCTGAGAGAATGTACTCATCATCAGTTTCGTCCAGTCCAATGGTTATTGTTCCTTTTGCTCTTCCTTTAAATCCGTGTTTCAGGGAATTTGATACAAGTTCGTTTACGATAAGGCCGCAGGGGAGGGCGGTGTCGAGATCCATTGCATGGACAGTGATGGAGAAGTCCACCGTGATAGCAGTCTCCAGAGAGTATGAGGCAATCACTTCTGACGTTAGGTTCCTGAGGTATCCCGACGGATCTATGGATGCAAGGTTTTCTGACTGGTAAAGGGATTCATGCACGAGTGCCATCGATTTGATACGATTCTGGCTCTCGCGAAGGCGTTCTAGGCTTTCCTGGTCGGTGATCTTGTCCGATTGCAGGGATATGAGTGATGAAATGACCTGCATATTGTTCTTGACACGGTGGTGCACCTCCTTCAGGAGCACCTCTTTTTCCTGCAGGGATCGCCGTAGTTCATCTTCGGCTTCCTTTCGTGAAGTGATGTCCATAATAGAGGCGAGATATCGGTCAGTTCCGGGAATGGGTGACGTCCAGCAGATAACATTCCGGTATGTACCGTCACGAACCATAAATTGCACTTCATATTCCCGTGGCTGCATTGCGGGCATCCGGCCGGCATCGATCTCCGGTGGCCATTGTATGTAAGAAGACTCGGGTGTTTCTTCGCCCTCTCGCCGGGTTCCACCGTGGATAAAATCCTGCCATTCCATCCTATCCTCCACCTCTGCCTTGGTATAGCCACTGAGGCGTTCGAAACGGGTATTGATGAGAGTCAGCCTTCCTTCCCTGGTCAGAATAGCAGTAGCTGCACCGCCCACCTCAAAGAGGGTCCGGTAGTTTGCTTCTGAGAGGCGCATCTCCTCCTGCAATCTCCGTGCCTCGGTGACGTCATCTGCAGAGTAGAGTACAGCGGAAACAAGTCCGTTGTCGTTCCGGAGGGCTGTAAAATGGCCCGCAATAATTCGTTCTCCTTTCTGCGTCAGAACAGGATATTCAAAAGAATTGTTCAATTCCATTTTTCCTGAGAGTATCAGGTTGAATCGATGGCTTTCATCGTCACGAATATTTTCAGAGAGAAAGGTGGAAAACCAGTCATTGCCGGTGATCATAGATTCGTCTTTCCCAAGCACTTCAGCCGTCCGTCGGTTTGCAAGTGCGATGGTGTGATTTGCCTGTATCACAAAGAGCATCACCCCTGCGGTGTTGAGATAGGTCTGGGAACGCAGACGTTCCTGTTCACGTTCCTTCTCTGCGATTTTTCGTGCAGTGATATCGGTCACTGTGAGCACCACTGATTTGCCATACCCATTGCCGACAGAGAGTAGCATAATAACCTCATCTCCGTTTTTGCGGATGAATCGTGTCTCCACATCTGTTGCGGAACGAACATCTGCGATGGCAGAAAAAAAGGCCTCCATCTCTTTTGTGTCTTTCCAGATGCGGGAGAGATGTGCTCCCCGTAATTCACCTGGGCGGTAGGCGAGCATCCGTTCAAGGCGGCCGTTCACCTCACTGATAATGAGGCCAGGGTAATCGATGAGGAGAATACCTGCCTGTGATGTGGTAAAAATCGCTTCATAGCTTTCTTTTTCCTTGTTTACCTCTCCTGAAAGAAGTGATATTGCAACACCTGCTCCTACGAGAACAATGGAATTAACAAAGATGAGATAGGGTTCTGCAAGGACTGCGATGAACGGATAGTGCAGGAGCATATTGAGGATCCCAACGATGAGTGAGAATGAGATGCCCCGTTCAGGAAAGCGGTAGGCGACAAAGATTATGGGAATTAAAAAAAGATATGGCGTCAGGTTTGTGATCCCTATAGATATGCCATAGAGAATGATGACAACTGAAATGATACTGAATGTGAGGATGACTGCAACCCAGAAATTCAGGTGCCAGTAGCTATTGGTTTCGGTGGACCTTTCGGTTCTCCGTATACCCTCCATATATATCCATTGTTTTTCTCATATTAAATGCACGTGATATTTTAAGAAAACCTGTGACATACCGATATAGAGAGAATGTTCTGGATTATTTTTTACGTCCGAAAACAAATCAGATATATATTCAGTATTGCATATCAAAAGAGAACACCATTATATAGCAGGAATAGACATACTAACCGTACGGAGAGGTAGGAGTGGCACTGGAAATTGATGAGAGTAAACGGGAGCTCTCACGGGTAAAAGAGCTTCTGAAGAATGAACCACGGGGGCTTTCCATAACAGATATTTCCCGGATTCTCAATATGAACCGAAATTCGGTTTCAAAATATCTAAATATGCTTCTTGTTTCCGGGCATGTTGATATGCGATCGGTGGGGGTCGCGAAAGTTTATTTCCTCTCCCAGCGGGTGCCCATCTCTGCAATGCTTGACTTCTCTTCTGACTGCATCATCGTCCTTGATGCAAATCTGAAGATTGTGCAACTCAATGACAATTATGTTGATTTTTCAGGTTTTTCGCGGGAGGATCTTCTCGGCACCTCGGTTCTGGACCGCGAACTTCCTGTGCTGACAGATGCCATAGATCCTCATATCTTTGAGGAGGTGCTCCGTGGCCAGGATTTGTCGCGCGAGCTATGGTGGGAAGCAGATGGTGAGGATTTCTCGTTTTTAATCAAGATGATCCCCACAGTATTTGATGACGGGCGGCCGGGTGCCACAGTTATTCTCGAGAATATCACCGATCTGAAACGCACAGAACAGGATCTCAAATACGCGCTTGCAGAGAAAGAGCAGCTTTTAACTGAGATTCATCAGCGTATCAGAAATAACCTGCAGGTGATCTCAAGTCTTATCAACCTCCAGACCTCAGAGGTGGAAGATCCGGAAGCAAAGCGAATTGTACAACAGACGCAGAGCAGAATCGAGGCCCTTGCCTTGGTTCACGACAATCTCCATGACTCCCCCGACCACATGCATATTGCGGTAGAGGATTATGTGAAGGAACTGGTGGACTCATTGTTTGTCACCTACCGGGTTCCGCAGGAACAGATCCATTATTCTGTAAATGCTCCAGGGGTATTGATTGGTCTTGATACAGCGGTTTCGTTTGGGCTTATTGTTTCAGAGCTGATCACAAATGCGATAAAACATGCTTTCCCGAATGGGCGTGAGGGATTTATTGCCATCACCATTGTGAAAGATGACGGGAATCGTGTTGTCGTTTCGGTAAAGGACAATGGTGTAGGCATCGGGGATAAATATCGTTCAGGCGATGAGCGATCCATTGGCCTGATGTTGGTCTCTACACTTGTTGACCGCCAACTGAATGGGACGATGGAGATATCAAATACGAACGGCACCAGTTTTATGATACAGTTTATTGAGCAGGACGATATGCCGGGTTCATTGAAGAAGGAGTATTGATATGGCAAAAAACCTGCGGGTACTGGTAGTTGAAGATGATGCAATAATCGGGATGGATATTGAACACCGGGTAAAGAAGCTCGGGTATGAGGTGTGCGGCGTTGCAGATACCGCAGAAGAGGCACTTGACATTGCCTCCCGCACGCATCCCGATGTCGCACTCATGGATATCCGTCTGAGAGGAGAGGTGGATGGGATTGAGGCTGCCCGAATGCTCAGGGACACTCTTGCGGTGCCGGTAATATTCATCACTGCCTACTCTGATATGAAGATGCGGTCACGGGCACTTGATATGGACCCACTGGGCTACATCGTAAAACCGCTTCGTGAAGTGGAACTGAAAAATACCCTGGAAGCGGCAGAAGAGAAGATTCGTGCCGGATAGGTTCACCAGAGTGATATCTTTTTTTTGAAAAGAACGGTGACCGGATCCATTGGCAGTTGTGTGTGAATATCCTGTTTTTTTATTGTTTATTAGCTGAGTCCCGGTCTTCTGTCTGCCCATGTGTTGATAGTGGTATGGAATTTTCAAGGGTCAGCATCTCGTCTTGGGTCTGCCGTGATTTTTCTGTCTCTGCCCCAGTTTCACGAGGCTTTGGTTTTTCTCTACCGGGCCGCAGTGCATGTATGTGTCCGTTCCGTTTCGTACCTGCGAGGGGTGATCAGTGTTTATGCCGATGATGCAGATCGGGCCGGTGCGGGTGTTCATGTTCCTCCTGTTTATGCCAGTGAGGGTGGGAATGAAATCCGTTTTTATCCACTGGCGGTGCCTCCGGGCCGTGTATGTGATCATCATGGTGGAGATCATCATGGGTATGGCGGTGGGAATGGCGCAGTGGCTCATGGGTATGAAGATGTGAATGTTTTTCAGAAACCAGAAGCCAGGTACCCACTCCCATAAAGAAGAATGCGATGATAAATCCTGGTTCCGGGAGTTCACGGAATATTAGCAGGGAAACAATGACCCCGAATATCGGGTTTGTAGAGAAGAGTGCACCGGCCCGGGATGCCCCCAGAACCCGGAGAGATTTGAGAAAACAGACCGTCATAATCCCACCGAAACCGAGAATTCCTACAACCATCCCTGCGAGAATGAGTGGCGGTTCAGGATAAGGTTGCCCGAGGATGAGTGCAATAACCGTGAGGGTAATTCCTCCGGAGATGCCCTTGACAGAGACCAGCTGTATCGGGTCTTTTCCTGAAACATGGCGGGAGATGTTGGTGTCAGCACCCCAGAAAAAGCAGGTGAGGATGATACCAAGTGCACCAAGGGAAAACCCGAACGGGCTTGTTGGATCCCATGTAAGAACCGCACAGGAGGCGGTGATACAGGCGAGGGCCAGCCATATCCGGTTGCCCACCTGTTCATGAAAGATGAGGGTGGCTACAAGTGTCGTTGCAACAGCCTCAAATCCCAGGAGGACTGCTGCAGTAGCGGCGGGGGTATACTGCAGAGAGACCATCAGGGTGATGGTAGCAAGGATGGAACCAAAGAGGGCAGATCCTGCCATCCACGGCAGGTCACACCGTTCAACCGGGGCCTCGCGGGCATGGTTTGCGGGAAAAAATGTGCGCCGCATAAGCCAGTATCCAGCAAAGAAGAGGCCGCTTCCCATATACAACAGTGAGGCAAGAGTGACCGGGGCGATATTTGTCAGGAGTAGTTTGGCAAGGGGTGCAGCGGATCCGAAGAAGAATGCGGCTGCAAGAATATACAGCACACCGCGGGTGCTTTCACTCACCTTCATTGTAAGGAATGGTTGTGTCTCTTGCACGAAAAATATCATTGTGAAAAAAACAACGGCCATAGGTTGTGATGAGAGAGATAGTGTGGGAATTCTCCCCTCATCCGCGCATGTATATGCATGGCATTACCTGAATACAATTTTGTTTTCACATATATTCCTGATTCCGACTCCTGAAAAATATTATATACAATTTTTTGTTCATTGATGGATAGACTTATGAATTCCACCGCACACATTCCCTTGTATGGAAATGTCCCAGGTTTCAGATGACCCAATCTCAGTTCTTTATGTAGATGATGAACCGGCGCTGTTGGAGATAGGGAAGATATACCTGGAACGAGCTGAAGGCATACGTGTCACAACAACGGAAACGCCTGAAGAGGCTATTCGGTTACTTGTGAGAGGTGAGTTTGATGCTATTGTCTCTGATTATCAGATGCCGGGAATGGATGGTATTTTATTTCTCAAGTACATCCGCAGAACATATGGGGATCTGCCCTTCCTGCTCTTCACCGGGAAGGGACGTGAGGAGATTGTCATAGAGGCACTCAACAATGGTGCCGACTATTATGTGGAGAAAGCCGGAGTCCCAGAGCCCCAGTTTGCCGATCTGGTGCACAAAATCCGCCTTGCCGTCTCACGCTGTCGCACAGAACAGGTTCTCCGCAGCACCTACAATAAACTTCAGTCCTCCTCTGAACAACTGGCGGTCTATTCTGAGGAACTGAACATCCGCGAAGAAGAACTATATGCGATGAAGGAGGCCCTCCGGGAGTCTGAACAGATGTATGAAGGAATATTTGCATACACTGGTTCTGCGACGGCGATCCTGGAAGAAGATATGACAATATCTCTTGCAAATCCTGCGTTTGCAGACATTTCCGGATATTCCCAAGAAGAGATTGAAGGCCGTATGAAATGGTCTTCCTTTGTCCACCCGGATGACCTCTCCCGTCTGCAGGAGTACCATCGGTCACGAAGATGTTCCCCGGGGAGTGCGCCGGAAAACTATGAATTTAAGTTTGTTGACTGTTTGGGAAATGTGCGTACAATTTATATGACAATTGGCCTCATTCCCGGAACCAGTCGGTCGGTCGCCTCCCATATTGACATCACCGAACTGAAAGAAATGCGGGATCGCCTGACACTCATTGGGAATATTCTGGATGATTCATTGAATGAGATTTATTTCTTTGATTCAAATACTCTCAGATTTACGCAGGCGAATCGTGGTGCCCGGGAGAACCTTGGATATTCAACAGAAGAACTCATGGCCCTCACCCCGGTTGATCTGAAACCGGAATGCACTGACGAATCTTTCCGGAAAGTTATTGCGCCCCTTCTTCTTGGAGAGAAAGATATCGTCAGTTTCACAACAATACACCGCCGTAAAGACGGCACAGAGTATCCGGTTGAGGTGCATGTTCATCTCTCCCATGTGGTTTCACCTCCGGTCTTTGTTGCAATGATCATCGATATAACCAGTCGCCAGAATTTAGAGGAGGAGACCCGTATCCTCCGGCACATGGTAGATGGTGCCCCATCTGCGATCACCATACATGACTATGACGGCCGGTTTATTTATGCAAACAGGAGCACACTCGAAATGCATGGTAACTCCCATGATGAATTTATTTCTCTCCGGCTGCAGGACATCGTTGTACCATCCTCTCCAACATGGTTTGAAGACAATTTCCTGGAAGTGAAAGAGAAGGGAGAGATCTCATTTGAGGGAGAGCGGCGTCGCAAAGATGGGACAATTTACCCGGTCTTTGTGCATCTTTCACAAGCAAGGTGGGGAGACAAGGCGGTGGTCCTGAGCATCGCAGAGGACACCACTGAGTCGAGGAAGATAGTAAATGCTCTTCGGGAGAGCAGAATACAGCTTGGATATGCCCTTGATGCTGCCAATGAAGGTATATGGGACTGGGATATCGCCAGAGAGAAGGCATATTTCAGCCCGCATTACCTCAAAATGCTTGGCTATGAACCAGATGAGTTTGCAATAACCTACGATGCCTGGTGGAATTATGTACATCCGGACGATCGCCCTGTTCTGGAATCCATCATTCAGGAGACTCTTTCCGTGCAAAAAGATTATGTCGGAGAATTCCGGATGCTCAAGAAGGACGGTTCATATCTCTGGGTTTTCGCCCGTGGACGGGTAATGGAGACAGACAGCGAGGGGCGACCGCTACGGATGGTGGGCACCCATACAGATATCAGCGAACGAAAACAGGTGGAAGAGGCCCTGCGGCTGGCAAACAGAAAGTTGCAGCTCTTGTCAGGAATCACCCGTCATGACATTCTGAACCAGGCGATGGCATTGAACGGATATATTTCTCTCTTAGAGGAGATGAACCCTGACCCGGCACTTGGGGATTATCTGCAGAAGATGCATCAGGCAGCACTCCTGATCGAGCAGACAATTGCCTTTACCCGTGAGTATGAGCGGATTGGCCAGAATGAACCGAAATGGATTTCTCTTCAGGCTGTGGCTGAAGATCTTGCGATGAATGCTGACCTGAGGGTTATGATTTCCTGTGAGGATGTTGAGGTGTTTGCAGATCCTCTTATCACTACCGTCTTCTCCAATTTGATAGATAATATCATCCGTCATGGTGGGGGGGCAACTGATGTCGTGGTTTCCTGCGCCCCCGCAGAATCAGGGAAGTTCACTATCGCATGGGAGGATAATGGTATAGGTGTTCCGAATGCCCTGAAAAAACGGATCTTTGATCGGGGATACGGCAACAATACTGGTCTGGGCCTTTTTTATGTTCGGGAAATTCTTTCGATTACCGGCATCACGATATGTGAGTGTGGAACAGAAGGTCGGGGTGCCCGTTTTGAACTGGTGGTACCTCCCGGTGGATGGCGGATGGACGGGAGACGGTAACTATTTGGTCCAATCATGCGATTTTGAAGTGAATTTTTCCTTATCTTATGGTCCAAAAGAGATTCCGGAAAAGCATCGGAAATCCGGTCTCTGATCATACCGGGACAGATCTGTGATAAAAATGACCCTGAAATAGTATTTACACCGTAACAGACTGAAGATGCCAGCCCGGCAGTTTTCTGCCCTCTTTTTTCATCAATTCCCTGCCTCTCCCGGGAATCGTATTTTCCACGTTGTCCCCTCATCATCCCGGTGTTCGGTTGTCCCCCTGAGTCGGTAGCGAACAATGTGCTCTGCAACTGACATGCTGATAGCCTCGTCTTCTTGCTCAACATTGGGGTGGGCATACTCGGGAAACCCGTCGTCTGCAACGACAAGAGTATACCAGCCATCTGCATCGGGACCTGTGAATGAAATTTCCAATTTTCCCTCTTCAACTCCTTCAAATGAGTAAAGGAGGGAATTTCGTATTATTTCTGCGAGAACAAAGGCACAGGGAACTGCACAGGTGGCAGGTAGTAATGTCTCACCGCATTTTACTGAAAACACAACCCATGTCTGTGTACAGTGGGTTAGACGGACAGATTTGGCAATCTTATCAAAGAGGAGCTGAGTATCTACACCGGTAGGGGTGCCTGACATATACATTATCCCATGGACAATCGCCATTACCTTTGTGAGTGTCAGCAGTTCACGCATGAAGTGAAGGGCATCTTCGTCTGCTGTCTGGGCCATTCGGATATCAAAAAGGCCAGCGATGACCCGGAGGTCATCTGCCACCCCGCGGTGCATACGTGACTCACTTTTGTTCAGTTCCCCTTCTGTTGCCCCCCGGTGTCCGTTCATAAGGGAAAATGTTCATTTCAGGATATAATATGCTTGTATGGCATTTCATTCATCTTCCGGGTGCAGGCGCCATGCGGTAGATGGCACTTCCATCTCGAAACAGGCCCCCTCCCTTTCTGTCCCGCATTCACGGATAGTGATGCCTGTGATGGCGAGGATCTCTGCCACCAGAAATAGTCCATATCCGGTATTTGACCCATATCCCTGTTGGAATATTTTGTCCTTTTTTTGTGTGGCAACTCCGTCCCCGTTGTCGGTGACAATAATATACCCGTTCTCTCCTGATATGCCTTTAAATGAGATTTCAATTGCTGATAGGTGTTCCCCCCCGTGCCTGATTGCATTTTCAAAAAGATTGTAAAATACTTTTTCAAGCATCGGGTCGGCGCATATCTCTGCACCACCTGTCTGCACGGTAAATTGCAGATATGGAGCGTGTATTGCTGAAAGGGCGTTGTCGACAACATCCGAGAGGGGTTGGAACCGGGGGTCTTCAAGACCCATAGACTCACAGTCGCGGGCAAAGGTAAGCTGGCGTTCAATTTTTTTGAGAGTTTCATTCATCCTTGTAAGATGGTCAGAGAGTTCAGGGCATTGTTTGGTGAGTTCTTCCAGAAGGTCACAGTACATCCCAAGGACTGCAAGCTGGTTGAGAACGTCATGGCGTGTGATGGTGGACAGAAGTGAGAGCTTTCGGTTTGCAGCCCTGAGACGTTTTTCCACTTCTGTTTTTTCCTTAAGTTCGGTGTCAAGGGCTATTTTCTGCGTTTGTATCTCTGTCAGATCATCTCCCAATCGTCTGACGAGAATACGAATTGAATCTTCAAGTCGGCCAAGTTCATACCCGTGTGTTCGGCGGATTTCATGTGCAAGATTCCCCTGGGCAATCTCATCTACATCTTCCGCAATCATCTCCACCGGGCGTCCCAGAGTATAGGCGACAATATAAGCAACCCCTGCAGCAAAGATCAGCCCGCATATAAGGATAAGAATATACTGGGAGAGGCTTTTTGCAAGTGAGGCACTGAGGTCTTCTGTGGAGTAGATCACTATTGCAGCATAGAGGGTTTCTGAAGGAGCGATTGTGCCATTGTCTGGGTCAATTAAGAAGATGTGGACCAGTCGTTCCTGATCCGGAAAGGTCTTTTCGATACCTTCCCCGGTTCGGAGCACCCGTGCTGTTGTGGTGGTGATTTCATCCGGGGAGAGGTAGGGCTGGCTGGCATACCAGTTTTCAATCTCTTTCGGGCTTTTTTCAACAAATACGCCATTTACATCAACCACCAGGACTGATGCAATTGCATTATCCGCTTCTTCAAGCTGGTATGTGACATCACCAAACGAGAAAAAAAGAGCCCTTGGATCAGCTAATTGTTCATTAAAGAGGCTGATTCCCAGGATATAGTGGTGATCTGATGTCGGAATGTATGCATACTTGCGGATAAGGGTCGGGTCCAGTACACTCCGTTCCCAGGGATCACCCACATACATGGTTCCTTTTCGGATAGTAGTGAGGCGTTCTGAAAAGGCGGGATATGATGAAATTTCCACCCCCATCTGACCTGCATCTGTTGTGTCTATGATCACATTCTCCTGATCAATGATGTAGAGGTGTACGTCATTGGAAAAATTTTCCTGAATGGTGGCACCAAGAAGGGGCAGATCCATGTTTGCCGGATCACTGCCTGCTGCTGCATATGCTGCCTCCATTTGGTTAAGAGCCTCGTTCATCGATGGGTCATAGATGGAACTGAGGACCATTGTTCCTTGCGAAACCAGTGTGACTGCCGTTATGATCGCTGTCTCGCTCTGCTCAATATTTTCAGAATATGACGTGATGAGACGTTCTTTTTCAGTGGTAAATCCATAGTAAGAGCATGTGCAGATAAGAAGTGTAAAGATGAGGAAAAATATCAGCATGATCTTTGTCCCGATGGAGAGGTTAATCATTTTTTTGACTGTTTTTTTCTCCATTCGTGCCTCATCTGATATACTATTAAAAAGTTTATCTTTGTGCGAAAATATTAATTTATTGAATCGGGTTTCCACAATTATAGTATATATATGTGTATATTGTGGCTTAAATAATGAATTGGGATTTTATGGGATGTATCCGCGCTGTACAGCATCCAATGGGATGGCACCACGGTGAACTGCAGTTGCAACCAGTGCCCCGTCATACCCTTCTTCAGAGACTGTTACACAATCCTTTTCAGATGCAAGACCTCCGCCGTAAAAGAGGGTGCCTTCGTACGCCGAGCGCATCTCCGCAAGGTAGGGTGGCAGTCCCTGTTCTGTCCCTACAGAGCCGAGGTTAATAATAATACAGACATCATAGTCCCAGGCATTTGCATTTCTCAAAAATGCTGCAGGTGATTCGCCTGTTGGGTAGATACGGTCGGCCTTTAGGTCAACGGTGAGGGCCCCCCCATGATATGCTCCGAGTTTGTTTCCGCCGGTTTCTGTGGAGATGACCGGGAAGATACCAGCCTGACGGTCTTCTTCACTCACCGTAAACGCACGATGCCCGCGGTTGACATAGCTTTTCTTCAGGATGTTGCAGCAGGCCCGGACACCTTCTTCATTGTCGTGGCCGGTCTGTTCAACACCGTCAAGGTCGGCCACATAGCCATAGACTGGTTTCATCGCCGCGGTATATGCAGCGGGCGTGGCATCCGGGACCAGTCCCCAGTCAAGGGGCCGGTAGCTCTCCCGGTTTCCGGATTGTCCCTGGACGACAAATCCTCCCATGATATCGATTGCAAGTAAAATGTCCATAAAAATTCTGTTAAAAAAAGGGGCCCATGGGGCAAAAAACTGTGCTTGTTCCGGATGGATTAGGGAGTTTCTGTCCCACTGCATTTTGCCTGCAATGACAACGAGGGTAAATCCGATGCAGAGCGCCAGAAGCACGGCGAATACAATCGGGACGATGAATTTGATGCCTTCTTTGCTTCTTCCTGTCTTTGCCTCAACACCCCGGAGGGAATTGGAATGGGACGAAATTTTTTCCATCAATCAGTTTCCCGAATTCGCCCAATTTATCACCAAATTCAACAATAGGCTCGTATTAAAATATAATTGTTAATTGTGAAAGTTTTCATGAATTGGCGATTGGCTCAGGTGCACGAAATAGTTCTGGTAAAAGAGAGTTTATAGAAATCCTCTCGATTATGAAAAGAGGTTTATTTTAAAAAAATTAAAAATCTATTTGAATTTAAAATTGGAATGATAAATCAGAAAGGTTATCTCCTCATTTTTAATAGTAAGATATAAGGGGCGGGGGACAGCCTGAAGAGTCAGCACACATTATCCAAAATAGTTTCACTGACCATTATCGTAGCGTTGGCTGTTGCTATTACTATATCTTGTGTCTTTTTGTATACCGTTGCCATTGAGAACATTGAAAAAACGTTTTATGAAAGTCAGCAGTCAGCAGAAAAACAAATTGCAGGCTCTTCGAATCTGATTGACCAGTGTAACCGTATACATGGAGCGACCTTCGACAGTCAGCTTGAAAAGGGTCTTACAGAGTTTCAGACTATATATATATCATCAGGGGGAGATCCGTCTGCAATCGATCTCTTTGTTCTGAAAGAGGAGATGGAGCAATATACCGCAGCAGAAGTGGATCTTTATATTATCAATGCGGAAGGCGTTATTGAATATGCCACCTATGAAGATGATATAGGGATTGATTTCAGCATCTATCCAAAATTTTTTGAAGAATTTACTAAAATACGTCAGGGAGATGTGTTTGTGCCGGATCGCAGTGGCAATGGGGTGGACAAGGCCCAGGTAATGCGGAAGTTTGCCTACCTGCCAACTCCTGATCACCAGTATGTCCTTGAGATGAGCCTGAACATGGAGGATTTGCCAGATGAGCAGCGTTTTTTCACCTATGGTGAGATCATTCCCGCTATCACTGATAGCCATCCGGTAGTGACTGGTATTCGCTTTTACACGTCATCTTTTACGCCCTTTGATGTGAACACCGAAGTTGAGGAGAACAATCCGGATGATGCAAAAAGTACCATCCTGCGTCAGGTGCGGGAGATGGGTGAACCGGTGATTGTTTCTGACCCGGAAAACCAGAGCGAAACACGTTACTTCGTCGTTGATATTGCTGATAACAGCTCTCCCATCAGTTCACTCCTGGATTTTTATGCAGAGGTGACCTACTCCACAAAGGCACGTGATGCAGCTGCTTTTCAGGCGCTCGTCACATACGGCATCATTCTGCTCCTTGGGCTTGGCATTGCCGCAATTTCAGGAATTGTTATCTCCCGTCGCATTGCCCGGCCGGTTACCGATATTGTTGATGACATCGATATCATTGCCTCCGGAGATCTTGACCATACGATACGGCCCGCACGAATTCCTGAACTCTCGCGAATTGCCGACAGCACTACGATTCTTGTCACAGAGCTGAAGGGAAAGATCGTTCAAATTAACCAGAAGAATCGTGAGCTTGTGATATCTGAGGGAGAAAAAACCCTGATATTAAATGCGGTCACTGAATCGGTATTCTTCCTTGATACCAGCTTTCATATTATCTGGGTGAATGCTGCAGGCAGGCGGAATATGTCTGCAGGGGACATAGATCCTGAGGGATGTATCTGCTACGCAGTCGTTCATGGCGAGCCGTCTGTTTGTAATAATTGTCCGATACCAGATGCTCTGGAGCGCCATCATCCTGTGCAGGGGACAGTCGAGACAGTGGATGGCCGAATCACTGAGGTTATCGCTAGTCCGGTACTGGATGAAAGCGGTTTTTGCACCGGCATTGTGGTAACAGCTCTTGATGTGAGTGACCGTGAAGCGGCAATAGTAGCTCTTCGAACGAGTGAAGGGCAGTACAGGGATCTCTTCAACGGCATGAAAACCGGATTTGCCCTGATTCATGAGGATGATAAGGGTGAAATCCGGTTCCTCACTGTTAACCCGGCTTTTGCAAGGATAACAGAGATCCGAACAGAGGACGCTGATAATAGGGTGATTGATGAGATTCTGCCCGGCAGAGGAGATACGGGGCAGGAGATACTCCAGCGTCTCCGAGAGAACCGTTCTGAAGAACCCATGGAGTTCCACTCAGAAAGATTGAATAAAGACCTGCGTATCATTGCTTTTTCCACCGCAAAGGAGAATGAGGCAGGCGTTCTCCTCGAGGATGTAACCAGCATGGTTGAACTCAGGCAACAGCAGCGTGAGACACTTGAACAGATTGAGCAGAATCTGGAGCATCTCGCCATTCTCAATGATGAGATCAGAAACCCCCTGATGGTGATCCTCGGGTATACGGAACTTGACGAGGGTGTCTATGCTGATAAGATATATCAACAGATTAGCACAATCAATGAACTAGTCCGGCGGCTGGATCAACGTTGGCTGGAATCAGAGAAGGTCCGCGAATTCCTGCGCAAACATCATGAATGGGACCCGGAACAAACCGATGAAAAGTCCTGATTTTTTTGGCATTCGATCAATTTTGTCCCATTTTTCTGAGAGACAAGCGTTTAGGAGACAATGGGATGAATGGTGAAAAAACGTGTGTATTTCTAATTTTAAAAGAATGCATCTGAATAAGTACCAACAACCGTTGTCTCCGGGAGTGTTCCGTTCACAAGAAGGGCATACGTCTCTTCCCCCACGGTGAGGGTGGTGGTATCAGTGCGTGTTGTCTCAACTCCCTTTGCAAGACGTCCGATCGGGAAGATGAGGTCCGCCTGTTGCCACTCAGGCGCGTCGGGCGGTGTCTTCAGGTAGACAGATATGACCGTATTGTCGCTTGCGGCCGTCCCGATGTTGGTCACGGTCAGGGTGACTGAGTAGGTGACGGTGAGGTTCTCAGGATCAGTTTCTACAACAGAGGTTGCTGTCCCGTAGCTGAGGGCCGGAGAGCCGGGTTCTCCAAATATTGCAAACAGAAACAGAAAACTGCCGATGATGATGAGGGGGATGTACCATTTCATCTGGCGATAGGTTAGGGGGCAGATGGATATCTCTGTTGTGGCACAGGACAACCCGGAACCTATGATTATTTATCTGCGTGGGTGTAAAAAGACTGAGAATACAGGTGCAAATTAGTGCCTGCATATCATAAAGGAGTAATTCCCTATGGCAACCAAAGTAAAATTAGAAACTACCAAGGGCGACATTATCATCGAACTCTATGATGACATGCCAATCACAGCAGGAAACTTCAAAAAACTCGTAGAGGACAAATTCTATGACGGAATTATCTTCCACCGTGTGATCCGCAATTTCATGATCCAGGGTGGTTGCCCGAAGGGCACCGGTACAGGTGGACCCGGCTATACCATCAAAGATGAGTTCGTCAAGGGTCATTCCAATGCCCGTGGCACCATCTCGATGGCAAATACTGGTCAGCCGAACAGTGGTGGTTCACAGTTTTTCATAAATCTGGTGAACAACAAATTCCTGGACTTTGATGACCGGTCAACCCCATCCAAACACCCAGTCTTTGGTGAAGTGGTGGAGGGCCTGGACGTTGTTGATGCCATTGCATTCTCCCGCATCGACAAGAACGACCGCCCGGTAGAGAAAATTGTCATCACAAAGGCAACAGTTCTCTAAATATCTTTTTTTTATTCGTCTCTTCTTCTGAATTCATATGCGAAAGCAAGTGCACAAATTCCTGTTGCAGCGAGTGCTGTCGCCATGCTGACAGGAGATGTGGTTGGCTCCGGTGGAATAATGAGTGTTGGGATTTCCTCTGGTGGAGTGGTTGCCATCGGGGTGGGTGCGGGTGTGGCAACAGACGGTGGTGTTTCCGGTGGAGCGGTGACGACAAAGGTCTGCATCAACACCGCAGAAGAGCCATAAGGGTAATCCGCTGATTTTGAAAGCTGAATTTTATACGTTGAAGGTAAAAAACCGGTGGTGTCAATAGTAAATCCCCAATTACCTCCCTCTGTTATCGTAAACGGGTAACGGCCCGCATCTTTCGGGGGGTAGTTTGGCACTTCGCGATAGAGCACTGCTTCGTCTGCGTATCCGGCAGGAATACTGCTTGTGCCGGTGATCGTTACCATCCCTCCCGGCATGGTTTCCGGGGGAGTCACGGTAAATGCTATGGTATAACCAGCGGCCGTCCCTGTGAGAAGGACGCAGCAGGCAACAACGATGTATATCTTGAGGAGTTTCATGTTTTACCCCCCTTTCTTCTCCATGCGCTTAAGTATACTGCACCGAGTGCTGCTCCAGGGAGAGCTGCAAGAGGTGCCGGGGTTGATTGTGCAGGTGTTTCAGTTGCTCCCGCGGGAGGTACCGGTGTCACCGTTGGTGCAGGTATTCCGGCGGGGGCGGGGATGACGGTCACCTCATCTGTTGTCAGAAGTCCCTTCTCATCGGAATACCGGACGTTGTAGGTGCCTGGTCCGGGCACTGAACAACTGAAGGCAAAGGAGCCATCTGCTGCTACCGGGACAGTGATGGTTCCACAGATATCACGGCCGGAATTGTCAGAAACTTCCAACAAGATATTCCCTCCTTCGGGTGAGTGGGCGACTCCTGAGATGGCCATGTTCCCCTGCCAGTACTGTGTCGCAGGGGTTGTCACCACACAACCCGGTGAGCGGTCAATCACCTCGACATATCGGAAGGTAACAGAGGATGACCCGAGAGGATAGTTGCTGTTTTTTCCCATTTCAAGTTTGTAGGAGGTTGCCATCCAGGTGTCTGTGTTAAAGGTGACCTCCCAGGAACCGTCCGGTTGAATGGTAAAAACCTGATAATCAACAGATACGGGCAAATTTCCCGGCATTGCCCGGTAAGCTATGATGGAGCCCTGTGCGCCTGGCGGAAATGTGCTGGTGCCTGTCACCGGGATGGGTTCTCCGGCGCTCACCCAGGACGGCGCTTCAAACGATATCAGGTATCCTGAGGCCGTCCCTGAGAGAGCACAGGCTGCAAGGATGACCAGAATAAATACAGAAATTCTCATGTCAGTCACCAGTTCTCATATATCTGAGAAAGGGGATGCCGGGAGATAATCCTTTCTTCCGGGGTTAGTTATGCCCAAAAGAGGACGACACCGGTGAATGTTGCACAGAAAAGGACGATCATCGATATGATAAGAATGTATTCCCCCCCGGTGAGTGCCTTTTTTTCCAGGTGTTCATAGGTATCTTTTCCATATCCCCGGCAGAGCATTGCGGTGTATGTGCGTTCACCCTGTTCATAACTACGCAGAAACATCGTTCCAATGGTGTAGGCGAGGATCTTTATCCGGTAGCGGTAAGGAAGGGCCCGCGAAAAGGCGCTGAAGTGGCGGACGGCAAGGGCATCGTTGATGTCTGCATACATCTCTGCGAAGACGAAGAGATAGCGGATCATCATCCCTAAAGAGAGGGCCATCACTGAAGGAAATCCCAGGCGTCGTGCTCCCTGCAGCAGGTCTTCCATGGGGGTCGTGGATGACAAGAGAATCACCCAGATGATACAGGCTGTGAATTTCAGGGCAAGAATGGAGGCAAATTCCACAGACTGTGCGTAAATAGAGATCCCGAACGGGAACGTTACTATTGGTGTGAATACGTCATAATACGGATTTTCAAAGAAAATCTGGAAGATAATGATGAACAGTCCGAACGGGAGGGTCATCAGGTAGCGCCAGAAAAAGACCCGTGGTGAAAGGTCGGTGAGGCTCCACCAGACGACAAAGAGGGCAAACCAACAGAGGGCGAGAGGATATACTGCGGTGGAGTAGGGCATGGCCACCATCGAGATAATAGCAGCAAATGTGATGATTATTTTTACCCGTGCATCCAGGCAGTGGACACGGCTTGTGCCCTGTGCGTCACGTTCTATGGTGGCGAGATGCTCAATCATGCCCGGTCCGCCAGCATCCGGAGGAGTTCCGCCTCCACATCGTGATAGGAGGAGCCTGCATCTATCCTGATACCGTTCTCTCTGAGTGAGCGCAGGAGGCGGGCCAGGATGGGGACGTCCAGACGTGCCCCACGAAGCAGGTCCTCACGCAGGAATATTTCATCCGGTGTTCCTTCTCCCGCGATCATGCCGTCCTGCATCACATAGACGTAGTCCGCAATCTCGGGAACCAGGTCAACCTGATGGGTGGAGAAGATGACTGTCATCCCGTAGGTATCGGGGAGGGTTCGGAGAAACCCGGTAAGTTCCCGGACACCCTGGGGGTCAAGACCGGAAGAGGGCTCGTCCAGCACAAGTACCTGCGGCTCCATTGCAAGAACGCCTGCTATAGCAACCCGTTTCTTCTCCCCCCCGGAGAGTTTGTGGGGGGTGCGTTTGCGCAGATGTTCAGCATCCATCAGGCGAAGGGCTTCATCGACGCGGTGTGTTACCGTCTCCTCATCGAGGCCCAGGTTTACCGGGCCGAATGCCACATCCTGTTCCACGGTGGGAGAGAATATCTGGTCATCGGGGTTCTGGAACACCATACCCACGGTCTTTCGTACCTCTCTGATATTTTTCTTAGTCACCGGTTCTCCGTGCACGAGCACCTGTCCGGAGGTGGGTGTAAGGATTCCACAGAAATGACTAAAAAGAGTGCTTTTCCCTGCCCCGTTTGAGCCGAGAACGGCGATACGTGCATGCCGGTGGATATGCATATTAACCGACCGCAGGGCATCGATCTCTCCTGGGTAGGAGTAGGTGAGGTCTCGTGTCTCAATGATGTGCATGGATAAATACCGTAGAGAAGTCTCTGCAGGGATGGGTAATATAATTTTCATATTGTGTATGAAAAAATAGTTATCCTGTTCCCACTGGTATGTCGGGGGCGGGGGGAGGGAATAATTTCCCCGCCCTGGGGATGGGATAGCGAGGATTTTGGGGGTAATTTTTGGTTACGTGTGTCTGGTGTGGGGTTGTTCAGTTCTTTTTTGCAGCAATGATACGGGTGGCACCAAATGCCAGTCCGAAGATGATGACGATGCCTGCAAAAATGGCGAAGAGCTCTCCCGCTTTTCCTCCTTCTTCACCCATGGAGTAGTCAGGCAGGGGGGCCTCGTATTCGACAGCATCGCTTACGCCGACTGCTTCAGGGTCGCCGTCTTCGGGGGAATCGCCAGTGAGGGTCTTATCACCCTGCACATAGAGTGCGGTAGATTCCAGGCCGTCCGGGTCACCGGATGCAAAAAAGACTGCAATGCCACCGATGATAATTGCAATCACAAGGCCGCCGATGAGAAACTGGGTATTCGAGATATTCATGTTGTAGCCTCCACGGTGGCATTTTCTGCCATCATATCGGGCCGTGCAGTTGATATGAAGTAGATTGCAGCCGCAGTGATGATACCTTCAATAATCCCGATTGCTGCATGATAGGTACCCATTGCAATAAGGCCCGGTACAAGCGGGAATGTCCCTGCGATGGCCATTTCAACAGCTGCGGCTAAAGCTGCAATAAAACAGGCAAGCCATGCTGCAACGCCTGCGGATGCATAACGGTTCAACCCGACTCTTTTTAGGGTCTGAAATCCATAAAAACCAACAAATCCGCCGATAACGCCCATATTGAGTATATTGACGCCCATGGTGGTAATGCCACCGTCTCCAAAGATGATGCCCTGGATGATGAGAACCAGTGTCAGGATGAAGACTGCCGCATATGGTGATCCGAGCACAATGGCTGCAAGTGCACCGCCGACGAGATGGCCGGACGTCCCCATGGCAACTGGTAGGTTAAATGCCTGAATGGCAAATATTCCTGCCGCGAGCACCGCCACGAGCGGGATTTTATCTTCAGACAATTCATGTTTTGCCCATTTCAGTGCCAGAGCAATAAAGACAAGTGCCACTATCCAATAGATGGCACTTTGCCAGAGTGGGAGAAATGCGTCAGGTATATGCATGGTGATCTAATGAGTAGTATTACGTTTCTACATATAAGTATTACTAATTCATTCGAATGCACCTTTTTTAGTACATATTCAGAATGGTATTTTTCTCTGCATGATGGATGAGGAGCAAAAGAAGGGGTTATCTTTCATTTACTCCAGATAGATTATCCAGAAGATTCATGAACCCACTATACAATGAACTGGAGGATTCCCTGGGATATAGATTCGGGGATCGTGCCCTTCTTGGCCGTGCCATGACCCGGTTTGCGGCTGCAAAAGAAGAAGGGCAGGGCGATGACCATTCGATGGACGCTCTCGCTACCCTCGGTGACGCGGTCATCGACGTAGTGGTGCTGGAACATCTTATTGCGGGGGGGATGGAGAGCAAGGGTGAGCTCTCTTTAACCAAGATGAATATGGTCAACATGACGGTTCTCCGCCGTTTGGCTGAATCCATTAGTCTAGATCAGTATGTGACGTGGGGAAAAGGTGAGTCCGGACAGGAGATCTGGCGGTCCGGGCGGGTGCTTGCAGAGTGTATGGAGGCGGTCTGTGGGGCTGCGTACCTTGACGGTGGAACAGAGGCCGTTCGCAAAATACTCATACATCTTGCCTTCTTCCTGTAAGCGCATATGTATATGCCTCTTTTGTAGTGGCTTTCATATAATTCATTTAAAAATTTGTAAATTTATACTTAAATTTTAAATACTTATTTTGGTGTTTTGATTTGCCCTGAGAAGATTCAGGTTTAAGGTATTATATACTGATATATGATCATTTTGTACTGGGAAGGGGATGAATGAAGGGAGCCTGTTTCCCAAACCAAAATTGAATGCTGGATGGTAATATTTCAGAACACACATGTCAGCCCCCCAGGGCATCCGCATGAAGTATAGCCGGTTAGTTAAAGGCTGGTTTCTGAATGCAAAATGTGATGTGCAGAACCGTTTGGCAAATTGGGCAGAGATATGCTGCACATATGCCGGCGTTTCCCTCCTCCTGATGACACACACGGCCCCTCTGTCCGGATGACGTGAGCAGATGGGATCAGACATGCCCCTGTCATCAATGGTATTTCGCTGAATGATCCACGGGCGATATAGTAATTCCATCTCCTTTCTGTCCCGGCCTGGATCAGAAGATGGGTTTACCCCGACCCTTCCGTCCTTTTGAGATGCATTATGCCACCACAGGCGTGATGGTGCCACCTGTTTCATTTTTTCTTCATTTTCCTTTCAGGATTGACTGTTCTGAATAATCGTCACCCCTCCTGACTTCCGGTTTATCCCAACGAATTTCAGGAAAACACTGGTGGAGGGGAGATCTAAAAAAAGACGGAGTGTGGGTTTATGACTCCTCGCTTCTGTTCACCGGGTGTTTCGGCACCGGACGAGAAGAATGGCTGCAAGACCTGCTGCTGGGAAGAAGAAAGGAGCCGGGCTTTCGGTTGGCACCGGTGTCGCCTCCCCGCTCGGGGCAAGTGGCAGAGAGAGTGTAGCTGTTTTGCCTGCAGTGACCGTTACTGTTGCCTCAGCAGATGTATATCCCGCAAGCCTGGTGTAGATGACGTGTGTACCGGCGGGAATCCCTGTGATAGTGGCAGGTGTCATACGGCCTGAGATACTCCCATCAATGGATATCTCTGCACCTGGTGGGCTGGTGCTCACAGAAAGTTTTCCGGTTCCCCCGGACATGGTGGGAGTGGTGGAGGTGGTACTGCCTGCACCTTCCTCCATGTCAGCATTGATGGTCACAGTCTGTCCTTCTGAGAGTGATACTGTCTCTTCGTAATTGTCATATCCGCTGAGTCGGAGAAGAATGGTATGCTGCCCGGTTGCAAGATCTGTGATGGGGAAATATCCGTTTTCCATCGTCTCCCCCTGGTAGATGTTATTGAGGTATATCGTGGCGCCCGCAGGAATTGATCTGATGCTGATTTCATTTTCGGGAGTAACAGAGCGGAGGGCAGCATAGACATACCGGGCGCCACCGCCGGTCATGTCAATTGTTTCACGCCAATTATAATAGCCGTTTTTTGTGATGGCTATCTGGTGTTCTCTGGGTTCAATATCGGTTGCCGTATGGGGTGTTGTGCCAATGATAGTCCCGTCGAGTTCAACAAATGCACCGGAAGGTTCCGAGGTAAAAGAGATATCACCGGTGCCGGCCAGATTGAGGGTGACCGTCCGGTATTCACTGCCAGTGATGGTTACTGTTTTTGTTACACTTTCAGCACCTGGCATCTCAGCGATGACGGTGTATGTGCCCGGGCGAATTCCATTGACGGTCACGGGGGCGGTTCCCTGATAGATGCCGTTGATATATACCGAGGCGCCTGAAGGAGTGGTCTGCACTGCAAGCGTACCGGTTGTGGTGCCGCTGTCCGCTGCAAGGGTAAAGTAGAGGTCAGTGGACGCCCCGTCAGGGATATACGGCAGATCCTGTGAGACGGTATAATATCCTGCCTTTCGGATTTCAACTGTCTGGTATTGTGTTCCTGTGGTGGAGACAGTTGCGGTCAGAACCCCTCCATATGTCTGGCCACGATAGTCGTTGTCAAAATACACCTCTGCATAATCTACGTTGGTATGGATGCGGTACTGTGCCAGTCCTGCTGCAGCGGGGCAGAGGAGGAGGGCACCTGCGATGAGGATCAAAATGCCGATACAGCAGAGACGCCGGTATGCACGACCTGTCATATCTGAATATTCAGTGGATGGTGTGATATAGCTGACTGGTATGGATTAAAAGTCTCCCGGGATGTGGCATTTGGCATGAGAACGGGCGATACTATATTTTAATCTCAGGAAAAACATTCTTGAGGTGATTATACGATATATCCTGACCTCGGCGATGACGAAAAACTGGTGACGACCTCACCTTCTGTCAGGGTCAAATCTCATTTTTTTGATCTTTTTCTTACACAAAAGCGTATCATTCTGACACAGCCTGATTATCCGGATGCACCACAGGTGGATATTGTATTCAGTACGGTGCTGAAATTTTCCCGCAGTGAGACAGGGGAGGGCGACCCGTCTCTATCTCTTACCATCACGGCAGGTGGGAATGAACGGACGATGGTTCTTGCGTTTGACGGAGGTGGTGGGTTTAAACCGGTTGATGAACGGGACCGGGTAGCAGAACTGGTAGGTGGTTTCGTAGCAGAAATGGCTACCCCTTCTCCCGCTGTTCCTGCACCGTTTGTACCGGATATGGCAGATGGTGGGCCTTCTCCACCGGGAGTGACAGATGGCGACGTTCCATCCGCACCGGATCTGGTGGATAATGAAGTCCCATCTCTGATAAACCCGGCAGAAAGTGAGGAATCTTCTTTGGCACCTCCTGTTTCTGTTCCGCAGGAGTCTGCCCAAAAGAATATGCCTGCACCGGAAATCCCCCCTGCAAAGCCCTTATCTCCCCCAATATCCGGGTTGAAAGCGGACCATATCATTGTGAAAGGTCATGAGTTCACTGCCTCCCTGACGCCGGAGACAATTACCCTCATCCGCCATGAGAATCCGGAGGCCTCTCCGCTCACGGTGAAACGGAGAGATATTTCCGATGTCTTTCAAAAAGAATCCGCGGGGGGCGACCCCTCTTTACATATCCGTGTGCGGTCTGCAACCGGCAGTGAGCGGACGATGGTGTTGGTCTTTTCTGAGTGGTACTCCGGGGGCCGGGCATCGGAACGCGACGAGTGGGCTGTGGCTCTGGCAGAAACGGCCACCGCTGGACCGGTGGTGCATGCCACCCGCCCGACCCGACATGATCATGGCAAAAGAGATGCTTCTTCCTCTCCGCCCCGGTCCCGATCACCTGTTGGTGAACCGGTTTCCGGTGGGGTTATATTCTGTACTGAATGCGGTGCACCGCTCAAAGCTAACCCTCGTTTCTGTCCGAACTGCGGAACACCATCCGTAAGTGGGACAGAATTGGGAATGAGCCATGGTGGCATCCGTGATCTGCCTTTTGATACTGCAGTGGAAGACGAGGGCTTGGCAACAAAACGTAAAACGAAGCAAAAACGCGAAAAGCCGGAACGGGCACCCCGGAAGCCACGTTCACAGCGGAAGGCATCATTTCGATTCCGCAGTCAGGAAACGGGTCTCTCTGAAGTCCCGTTCATTGAGAAGTTCATTGGGTTTCATGCAGCACCGGATGACGCATTCCGGTATACCAAAAACGACAGTTTCGGGCAGGCAATAATCTATCTTGCAGCTGTCTTCGCCGTCTTTGCAGCCGTTACCTCGATTATTCTTTACCTCTTTGCAGGCTCCCTTGATGCCGCAGAGTATCCACAGATGGGGGCTCTGGGCGCTGATATCGTTGGGGCGATTCTCCTTATCCCCAGACTTGTCATCCTCGGCATTGTGGGTATCCTCATCTGGTCCGTTGTCATGCACATTCTGCTGCGCATTCTTGGCCAGAGTGATGACGTGACAGAAACTTTCCGTACCTGTGCCTATGCAGCAACGCCGTTTGGCACCGTAGGACTCATTCCCTTCTTCGGCCCGCCCCTCGCGGCTCTCTGGATGCTCTTCCTGCAGTACAAAGGGCTTGTTGCAGCAGATGACGTGGAGAACCGGTTTGCGATGCTTGCAGTTGCCGTCCCGGTTATTCTCTTTGTCGCGATATTCTATATTTTCCTCTCAGCAGGAGGTTCACAGTAATGAAAATACCAAATATTCCCCTTCCGGAAAGGAATTCGAAATGTACGGATGGCACGATGTCACGCCTTTTGGGTGGGCTTCTGATTGTAATCTTCATCTGTGCCTTTGCTGTCCCGGGGGTGAGTGCGGATGAAACTCTGTCGGCAACTATTACTGTTTCTTCAACCACACCGATGGTGGGTGATGAGGTTACCTTCTCCGGTTCGTCCACTGCGTCTAATATTACCAGTTGGGCATGGGATTTTGATGACGGAAATTCGGAAACTGGCCAAAGCCAAACCCACACCTATGAGGATGAAGGGTCGTTCACAGTGACGCTTACAGTATCCGATGCGGCGGGTGCAACCGGTACTACCACAGAATCAATTACCGTAGCAGAAGTGACCGTCCCACCGGTAGCCTCATTCACCTTTTTGCCGGCAAGTCCGAAGGTGGGGGATTCCGTCACCTTTACTGACACGTCGACGGGTGATGTTGCCGATTGGACCTGGGACTTTGGGGATGATACGACGAGTAATGAACAGAGTCCATCCCATCAGTACTCCACTGCTCAATCCTACACTGTCACCCTGACTGTTTCAGATGGTGAGAGTCAGACAAACTCTGCTACCCAGTCGTTCATTGTTGCAGCAGCGGCGGCAGTCCCGGTCGCTTCGTTCGATTATAGTCCGACAACACCCGCACCTGGAGAACAGGTCACTTTTACGGATCAGTCGTCAAACAGCCCGACGTTATGGAACTGGTATTTTGATGACGGAGGGACGAGCATTGAACAGAATCCTCTCCATACGTTTACTAGCGAGGGCACCTATACAGTCAGCCTGTCTGCTACAAATGTCGGGGGCACATCGAATACCTATACGTCGATAATTACCGTTAGCGATCAGAGTCTGGATGCAGATTTCGATTATTCTCCGTCAAGCCCTGACGCAGGTGAATCAATCACCTTCACTGACGAATCAGATGGGGAGCCGACCAGTTGGGACTGGGACTTTGACGATGGTGTTACCTCAATCGCCCAGACCCCCACTCATTCCTATAGCTCAGATGGTGAGTATGATGTGACACTTACCATTGAAGATGACGATGGAGACTCCGATGATGTCACCATAACAATTACCGTCGGGGAAGGCACTACAACCTTAACCGGTGAAAAACCGGACGCTGCCTTCACCTGGACGCCCACAAGTCCGGTTGTGGGGAGTCCCGTCTCCTTCACTGATACCTCGACAGGTGATGGTATTTCTGAGTGGAAGTGGGAATTTGAGGACCCGATGGACTTCACCGGAAACCGTGAGAGCACGCTTCGGAATCCTCAGCATACCTACCAGAATGCAGGTAGTTACGATGTGACATTGTTCGTCAAAAATAGCGGTGGGAGTGACATAATTTTAAAGACGATCACCGTCGGAACGGTTCGGCTCAATGCCAAATTCAGTGCCAGCCCGTCAAGTGGCACCGCACCGCTTACGGTGCGGTTTGTGGACTCTTCCACAGGTGTGGGAATTGAGTCTTGGCAATGGGACTTTGGCAACGGTCAGACCTATGATGGGGAATCGCCATCCAATATTGTCTACTCTTCTTCCGGAAGTTACACTGCATCCCTTGAAGTCACAGATGAGAACGGTGACACCGATGAGTACACGACAACAATTACTGTCAAATCGCCAGCGGTTGCAACAGTGGCACAGACTGCCGCACCGACAGCAACCCCGGTGCCTGTTGCAGAGGAAAGTGGGCTAATCGACGGAGAATACCGGCAGATGACCGGTCTCTATAACGAATATATCAGAATTATCTTCGGATTTTTGGGTGTCGACGATGAACCTGATTTCCTCATCATTGCGGTTGACAACAGTCAGAGCTGATTTTATTTCTCTCTTTTTTTTGGCTCTCTGGAAGTAATGCCGGAATAAAATAACTACAGAGAATGAGCGGGAGGCCATCAATACCAGACTGTCCTTTTCGCAACACAGGCAGGTTCCACATAATATACAGCATCCCGTTTGCCTGGTTCCGGCGGGGTGCTCGTGGTGAAGGGGTCTTTGCACAATTTTTCCGGTCCCGATGTTTTCACCCTTTACACCCGGTTTGCACCAGCAAAGTGTAAACAAAGAGGCTCAAAATAAATCCCATATTGGTGCGTATTCTTCTAAATACGTATAGTATAGAGAGAAGTGTACAGGGAGTAAGGGACGTTTACATGCATCCGGGAGAACACATACAGCATGTCTGATTATTTTGCAGTGATGCGGGTCTGTGTCTCTGTGAATCCGGTGCGAGTGCAAATGAAAAGATGAATCATACATGCACGCCAGGATTGTCCAATCAAGGCTATAATAGGCATTATTTTCAATTTACCTGCGGAAATTAAGCAATAAAACGTGTGTAAAAGTGAAAAACAACCACCTGAATTCCGGAAACAGGAGTAATGTCTCTCCCTTGTTTTTGTAATCCTTCGTCCACCCTTTTTAGAACCCTGCGTTAAAGAATTGGGGGATGAAACAGGCATATTTTCTGCTCTGTTTTCCTGCTGGATAAATACGGCCGTAATGCCTTTTATTTGCTAAAAATACGGTTGATTCCAAGATATTGAGCGGTCGTTATTGGCGAACATTTTTGGAGGATGTGTGGACTGTATTGACTGAGAACGGCCCTCTCTGGGCTACTGTATGGACACATCCGGGGTGCTGTTGTCACCGAGATCTCCCTCTCCTTTGCGGAGGAGGGGGATACCGGGTTGTTCACTACTTGGGATAATGGCGATGGTGTTCCTGACAAGAAGAAGTCCTCCATCTTTGTGGAAGGATATGGAGAACATATCGGTCTCGGCCTCTATGTGATCCAGTCCATCCTCGCTGTTACCCGGCTCACCATCGAGGAGACCGGTGTCTACTCCGAAGGAGTTGCCTTTGCAATTACAATACCAAAGGAGAACTACCGATTCGATGAACCGGCCCCCCTCAAGGGATGAGCGGATTGCCTGTCTGAGGCAGGAACCAAAAATTTCCCATCTATGGTTGTTTTTCTCTTTTGAAAAGTAGGTGTCCGGTCTCTCTCAGGTGAAGTCCAAAAGAGGTCTTCAGATGGCGTGCACAGAATAATCTGCATGCCCTCCAGATGTCTGCCAAAAAAAGGAATTATTTCTTTGCTTTGCCCTGATTTGCGACGGCCTGCATCGCTGCATTGACTGCATCTTCGTCGCCGAGATAGTATGACCGGATGGGTGTTAAATCTTCATTAAGTTCATACACAAGTGGCATGCCGGTCGGGATATTGAGCTGTGAAATGTCCTCATCAGAGATGCCTTCAAGGTTTTTTACCAGCGCCCGCAGGCTGTTGCCGTGGGCAGCGATGAGGACATTTTTCCCTGATTTTATAGCCGGTGCAATCTCATCATTCCAGATCGGAAGGAAGCGGGTGACAGTGTCCTTCAGACATTCGGTGAGGGGTATTTCATCTGGTGAAAGAGTGGCATAGCGGGGATCGTTTACCGGAGATCGTTCGTCATCCGCCGCAAGGGGTAGGGGTGGAATGGTGTAGCTTCTCCGCCAGATGAATACCTGTTCGTCACCGAATTCAGCTGCGGTTTCTGCCTTGTTTAAGCCCTGCAGGGCACCGTAGTGACGTTCGTTCAGGCGCCAGGAGCGGTGCACGGGAATCCACATCCTGTCCAGTTCATCGAGGGTGATCCAGAGGGTCCGGATGGCCCGTTTCAAAACAGAGGTGTAGGCAACATCGAAGGTGAATCCCTCACGGCAAAGCAGTGCTCCTGCCGCGTGGGCCTCTTTGAGTCCTTTTTCAGAGAGGTCAACGTCGGTCCACCCGGTAAACCGGTTTTCCCGGTTCCATTCACTTTCCCCGTGGCGTAGTAATACCAGTCTGTACATGTATCAGAATTCTCCTGAATATCTCTTGCCGGGACAAAAAAAATACCTTGCCATCCTGCCCGTTCACTTTTGGGCCACTTTTTCCCATCCGTCCGTGAGGAATGCACCCCCCCCAAGGGCATTCAGGTGATCAAAAGCGTGATGAGTGGGAGAGTAATGAGTGACAGGATGGTTGTGAGAAATACCCCTTTGGACGCGATAGTGGCATCTACATGATACTCTTCAGCAAGCATCACTGCATTGGCTGCAACCGGCATTGCCGCAAGAAGTACCGGTATGCCTAACAGGAAGGGTCCTTCCACAAAAGGCCGGAGTATAAGAAAGACTGCCAGGGGAATGACACAGAGACGCAGTATGGTGATGACCCAGATTTTTTTGTCCGTAAAAATTCCCTCAATAGGCATCGTTGCGAGGAGTGCTCCTACAACGACCATCGCAAGCGGGGTGGTGGTGGTGCCAAGGAGTGTGAAGACATCAGCGAACGGTGATGGGATATGGACCTGAAGGGCGAAGAGAACAAGTCCTGCCACAGATGCGATGAGCCCTGTATTCAGGAAAAGTTTCGGGTCGAGATACCGGCCCATGTCGGGTCTGAGCATCAGAACGCCCACTGAGAAGAGCAGGATGCTGAATGTGAGATTGAATATGGAGACATAGAAGATGGCTTCAGGCCCGAATACCGCTCCTGCAACCGGGATGCCCATGAACCCGAGGTTTGAGAAGACAAGCATAAACCGCATCACGCCCTGTTCCAGGTCGGATTCTGCGATGAACCGGGGGATGGTGAAGGCAATTGCGAAGGAGACACCATAAAAAACCGCGATACCAAACAGGATGCCACCCGCGTTGGCTACCAGTTCCGCGGTGAGAGGTACCTGCATGGCCATCAGAATCAGAGCAGGCAGGCTCACATTCACGACAAACGAAGAGAGCCCACGGGCTCCGTCCGGGCCAATAACGCCAGTGCGCCTGCAGAGATAGCCAACACCCATCAAAAGAAAGAGTATGATGATGCTCTCTGCAATTACCGCGATGCTCATATGTCCTGTACAATCTGTGACCGGATACAATACACTTTACGGAAAAGACAGGGACAAAAAAAAGAGAGATTACCGGCGGATAACCACCAGTGCTGCGGCACATCCGAAAATTGCCATCATTATCCCGAATCCGGGAACCGGTGTGGCAGTCGGCGAGGTTGTGGTTACCGGAGCCATGGTTTCTGTTTCCGGCATTGTTGCAGGCATAGCAGTTGTTTCTTCCATGACCGGTGTTGTGGCAATGGCTGACTCAGGAGTGGTGGACACTCTGGATGCAACACTCACGGATTTAATGAAAAAGGAAGAAACAGGCTGTGGACCCATAACCATTTCAGCATCCGGACAGGATGATGCAGGTGCCTCACCTTTGATGAAGAGGATCTGCAGGTACTGCTGGTTTCCTGTCTCTGCTGCATCCCATGTCTCTGCTGGAAGCAGTGTCTCTGTTCCGACGTCTGATACTGTGTATTCTTTGCTGTTTGAGTCATACGCGACGGTTTTTGTGGTCACGTCCACCGAATTAGCGTAGCAGACCGACCCTACACAGGAATCACACTTTGGGTCTGCGGTATATGTGACCTTGTAGTTGCCGACAAATGGTGCCACCATGGCGTTCGGGTCGCCGACCATCCAGCTGACCTGTTTCTGGGTGGACTGTTTTGATCCGACAAGACCGATTGCAATCCATGTTTCACCGCCCATCAGGGTTCCAACAACTTCATCCCCCTGATTAATGTTTTCAAAGAGCTCGTCAAATGTTGAGGTCCCGAGGATTGTCACCGGGTCGACCGGTGCAAACTGCTTCCCGTCCCACTGTGCAGATATCTTCACATCAAGAGCGCCTGACGCCTGATCCGCCTTTGTTACTTTTCCCAGATAAATCTCTTCCAGTTCAACTGCCGCTGCGGGCATCACAATACACATTGCAATGAGAAGAATGATTAAAAATTTCATAATATGCTGTCTTGTCACTATAACACACCTCCACCGGGTTGGACATTATCTCCGGCCCTGTGTTATTCTTCAGATACTACTTCTCTCTATAATAACATTAGGTACTAATTTGGGCCTGAATGGATATGGTGGTACATTCCGGTTTGTCTGGGGGGACTGGTTCGTTGACTGAATGAATCACCTTCAATGGTGTATATTTGGCATTCTGATGGATATGCCTCTGGTGGCGTATCTGTCAGGAATTCAGGAGAAAAAAAGAATTATTCATTTTTTTTCATTTTTTTCCGGGCGTCATCGAGGGCTTCGTTAATGGCCTTCTCCATTTTCTCTCCTGCCTTTTTTGCCTCTTTTTCGACGTGTTCACGTCCTTTTTTGGTGCCAAAAAGAGTCTTTCCAAGGCTTGTTACATTGTTCACTGCACTGGAGACAGATTTTCGGGCTGTACTGATTATCTCTTCAATATCGACCTCAGGTTCGGTCTTTTCTTCCTCTGCACCGGGTATTGGTTCTTCCACCCATACTCCTTTCTCAAAATGTCCTCGTGTTCCTGCCATTGTATATCAGGGAGATATACTCGTTTGTGCCTAATAAGGGCATGTGTCGTTTCAATGTGACCGGTTTCATCCCGGAGATGTTCTGGTAGTGTAGCGGGTCACGAATGAGAGAATCTCCGTTTATGACTTCGCTGCAAAAAGAGGGTATTTCTCCGTTAAAGGTATGGCAGGGAGAAGAACCGGGAGTAATCATAACCGAAGAAGAAGGAGGCAATAACGAATGAGCAGACTCCGGTGAGGAGAGTAGCAGTGATGAAGACAGGCAGCACCGGCACAGGCACCTCGGTTGTGGTATAGGCACCCAGACGGACATTCTCAGACCAGCCGTGGATGATGATATCGTTCCGTCATCCCGTCAACCCACCGGGATGACATCAAACCTGACCTATGTGTGAGGGTCAGCCGGGCCGATGACACCAGTATGCCTGCAGAGAAAGCTGCCACCCATTAAGAGAAAGAGGATGATGATGGTCTCTGGTCTCACCGCGAGATACATATGTCCAGTACAATCGGCGAGCGGATACAATACGCTTTGTGGAAACAACAGGGACAAAAAAAGAGAGAAAGAGATTATCGGCGGATAACTACCATTGCTGCGATACACCCGAGAGCTGCTACCAATACACCGAATCCCGGGGTTGGTGTGGGGGTCGGGGCTGCCGTAGTTGCAGTGGCTACAGGAGTTGTGGCCTCTGTTTCCGGCAGTGTTGCCGGTACAGCGGTCGTCTCCTCTGTGGTCGGTACTGCAGACGCGGTACTCATTGATCTGATGAAAAATTCTGAAACCGGTTGCGGACCTATAATCATTCCACTCTCCGGGCAGGCTGATGCGGATGCTTCACCTTTGATGAAGCGGATATTCAGGTACTGTTGGTTTCCTGTTTCCAGTGCATCCCATGTCTCTAATGGCCGCAGAGTCTCTGTTCCGACGTTTGATTGTGTATACTCCTTGCCGCTTGTGTTATATCCGATGGTCGTCGTGGTCACGTCCACTGAATTGGCGTAGCAGACCGACCCTGCACAGGAGTCACACTTCGGGTCTGCGATATACGTTACTCTGTAGTTGCCGACAAATGGTGCCACCATGGCGTTCGGGTCGCCGGCCATCCAGAGTAACTGTTTCTGGGTAGACTGTTTGGACCCTACGAGGCCGACTGCTATCCACTTTTCACCGCCCATCAGCGTGCCGACAACTTCATCCCCCACTTTGATGTTGTCAAAGAGCACGTCTAGTGTCGATGTACCTATAATAGTCACCGGGGTGACTGGTGCAAACTGCTCTCCGTTCCATTGTGCAGATATTTTCACGTCAAGTGCCCCTGACGCATTATCTGCTTTTGTTACTGTACCGAGATACATCTCTTCCAGTTCAACTGCCGCTGCGGGCATCACAATACACATTGCAATAAGAAGGATGATCAGGACTTTCATCATATACTGTCTTGTCAAAATGACACACCCCCACAGGGCAGCATGTATCCTGCAATCCTGTGTTGCGTTTCAATACAATCCGCCTCTATAATAACTTTGGGTGCATTTTTTGGACAAAATGAAATCAATATGATGTTTCTGTGGTCCACCCGTTTTAGATAGTTCTCTGGCAAAAGGAAAACAATTCTGCGGGAATGCACTGGTATCCGTGATTGTCGGTATTTCTTCTGGTCAGGGGAAAAAAGAATGCAGGTGACTCTCGCTCGTATCATGTTCCCGTGAACCACGGGTGAGCAGAACCGGCAAAAATGATGAAAATTATTCTGTCTTTTTCAGCATCTTTCGTGCATCTTCAACGGCCTCGTTTATCACCTTTTTCATCTTATTTCCGGCTTTTGCGGCCTATTTTTCCAGATGATTACGTCCTTTTTTGGTACCGGAGGGGCAGCCTCCATGAGGGTGCCTTCATGTGCTTGGCGGAAGAATGCCGCAGGTTTCAGGAGAACAACTGCTGTCCGTAAGATGAATTCCTCTGCATAAACAGGACGGGTATCTTTTCTCAGGAGCAATAATACTACGTGTGACAGGAATACAGACTGTTACCTCATCAGGAGGGAAGGCAGGGTGACAACTTCGTCAAATGGAATGATGATTTCAGAGAGATAAGCATCTATTTTTGCCATACCCCTGACATGAGCGTCCATGTCCCGTGTCAGGGCGCTGGTGAGGAAGCGGACGGCCTCTGCTGAGGTGACCGAAACCGGCACCGGGACTTCGGTAGTAGTATATGCGCCCAGACGGACATTCTCTGCCCATCCATGGATGATAGACCGTTCAATCGTCCCTTCAACCGGGATTACATCGAATCTGACCTCCGAAAGGGTCAGATGGGCTGGTGCACGGGATGTGACAGCGACCGTTACTATCCCTCCGATGGATGCGAGCGAGACGTTTTTGATGGAGATGGCCCGCACAGACACTGAGCAGAGACGGGAGAGATCCATGAATAATGGTGATATGGAGTGCCGGGTTAAATAAAATTCCGTTCGTGCACTTAGCGGTATATAGCAGAGAGTGCGACCCGTTCGGCAACAAGCTCGGGGAGCCGCTCGCACCCGACGGTTGATAATTCTGCCTCACCGATTGAGAATTCCTCCATCAGGCGTCCCTTTTTTTCTGCATTTATATCCTCTGTACTTGCAGGAGGGGTGGAATACAGGGAGAGGCTTGGCAGGCAATCAATCTCATCTGTGGTGCTCTCCTTTGCAGGCACTACCACAATCCAGAGTGGCATGGTCCCTTTCTGTGCTCCAAATTTGGCGGCAACACTTGTCTGTCGGGTTGCTGCCACCCAGAGGAGTACCTCCATTTCAAAAGAGCGGGCAATGGGATTTTTATCTGTAAACCAGGTCCGGCAGGCATGAGAAAGTGCTGTTTTTATGTGCAGACGGCCGGCGATTTTGTCTGCATTCATACAGATAATATGAGCGTCGAGACGGTCGGCTGCGGCACGTACGGCCACAAGAAAATCCTGAATGTCTATGATCTCTGCATCGGCGTAAAGGAGAGCGTAGGTGGGCATGAGTGGGCTGGTTGTGTTATTCATCGGTCTTCTCCCCGAACGAGAAAATGGACTTTTGTGCTCCGGAATCTCTTTTTTTCTCTGCATCGGAATATTCTGTGCTGTTTTTTGCAGGGGTTCCGTTAATCTGGTTTTCCGGGTGGTCACTGCCACCTGCCCGTGCAGTCATCCGTTCGGATGCGATATCCCTGCGGCCGGTTCCCCGTCTCACGGCTTTGGCTGCGCGGATGATACTCTCTGCAGTCCTGCCACCCACAATTTTGCCAACCACGGATGGGTCTGCTGCTGCGAGTAATTCGGGGCCGGTGATGCCATTTGTGAAGAGTCGCCGTGCTCTGACCCGACCGATGCCTTTGACCCGCACCAGAGGAATCAGCTCACGCCGGATGCCGTGGCGTACCCGGAGGGTGGTCTCCTCAATTGCATCGCGGTGTTCAGGTCCCACAAGCCGTGCCAGTCTCCCGGAGGCATGCAACAGCCAGCCGATACCCTGGACTGCATTGAAGATATCCCCCGGCCCGACTCCAAACCGGGTGCATATGGTCTCGTCACCAATTTCATCTGTCCAGTCAGAGAGGAGCATCGCTGTCTTGAGGCTGCGGAAGAAATCCTCCATTTCGTCATAGGAAAATTCTGTCCTGAACTCCTCCTCATGTTCATAGAAGAACTTCTCAAGCGTGCCGAGGTCATTCTTCTTCACATAGAGGGTAAACATGTCAGGCGTCATGCAGAGCAGCTGGAGGAGGGCAAGATCGGTGAGCTCCCCTTCTTCCCGGAGGGCTGTTGTGATAATTTCGGCTGAATGTGGGTCGATATAGAGTCTGCTTGTCAGATCCCCATATTCAGTTGCATCCAGCATGCCGGAGAGGTCAGTAATCATCTCAGCTTCGGTGAGAAACACGAGTGCATCGTCCAAGGTCCGGGTGAGAGCTTTTTTTCCCGTGTGCTGGTATGCATAGAGGGTCTTCTCCAAAAATGTCATCAGTTCATCGTGGGAATGGGCATACCCGGTTGCGATGAGTGAGAGAATGTGTGCAGTGAGAACCCCTTTTTCCCCACAGCGGGATGTAACATCTTCGTCCGGTGCCTCGACATACTCTTCGTGGAGGTCATTTACTGCATATTCTGCCTTTGCGATCAGAATTGCTTCACCATAGGGGTCGAGGTGTGGCCGGCCTGCTCTCCCGGCCATCTGGCGATATTCCCGCACCGGAATGGGCCGCATCCCTTCACCACCGGAGTAGCGCAGGTAGTCGCGGATTATCACCCGGCGGGCCGGAAGATTCAAACCGGCTGCGAGTGTGGGAGTCGAGGAGATGGATTTGATAAACCCTGTCCTGAATCCCTCTTCGACGAGTGTCCGCTGCATCCGGTTCATACCCGCATGGTGGAATGCAGCACCGTTTCTGACACACGCGGCAAGCACCCGGCCCATATCTGTTTCAGCAGCTGCTTCCAGTTTCTCAGCAATACTGTCCAGTACTGCATGGTCACATTTGAGTGCCGCTGCCGCCCGTTTTGCGTAACCTTCTGCATTACGCCGGGATGAAACAAAGACGAGGCACTGGCCCCCTTCTGCCACGCAGTCAAGGAGCAGATTGATATCTTCGGTCTTTGCAGGAGCGGGAATTTCCTTGTCCTCATCGTCAAAGTAGATGGTATTGCGGTAGCAGATGCCTTCCCTGAGGTCCACCGGACGCCAGTCTGAGGTGATGAGTTCAGCACCCAGCCACCCGGCGAGTTCCTTCGGGTTGCCGATGGTGGCGGAGAGGCCAATTACCTGCATGTCGGGGGAGGCATGCCGTAGTTTGGTGATCACCATTTCAAGAGTGGGGCCACGGTTTTCGTCATCGATGAGATGCACCTCATCGACCACAAGACAGGTTACCTGGGAAAGCCAGGGGGCACCATTTCTGAGAAGGGAGTCTACCTTCTCTGAGGTGGCGATGACGATATCATTTGCACCGAGGCGTTTTTCCTTCTGATCATAGTCTCCGGTGGCAACACCGATTGTGGCTCCCTTCCCTGCAAATTCATGGGCTTTTTCGGTTGCAAGTGCCTTCAGAGGCACGATATAAAGGGACCTGCCGCCTCGTGCGATAGCGGCATGCATTGCCATCTCAGCAATCAGTGTTTTGCCGGATGCAGTAGGAATGGCGACCAGCAGATCTGCTCCTTTGAGAAGGCCTTTTTCTATGCACTCATTTTGAGGTGGGTACAGAGATTCGATGCCTTTGTCCTTGTAATACTGAATAAAAGTATCAGGCAAGGATAAATCAAAAAGTTTCAAAGGCACCCCTTCTTTTCCTGTGTAAACCTAATATAATTAGTTTATTCACCTTAATATGGCAGAAAACGGGTATATGCATTCCAGTGGAAATCATCCATCTAATCCTGTATTGTTCAGATTTCAGGGATTTTGTGTCTTTTATGGGATGCGCCATCCTCAAAAAAATTTGTGATGATAGGGGTCAGTAATAATAGTCAAGCATATCGTACTTGGCTTCTTTTTTCTTGCGGTCTAAAAAGGAGAAGACCGTTGCGTGTGGCAGACCTTCAACGAGCATCTCAACTGCGGTTCGGGCATTTTTCACCTGATCAATCATGCCAATGATGGCAACGGTTTTGCCCTGTACCGAGAGTATTGCACCGGACATATCTTCGATCTGTTCGCGTGCCCGTCCTTCCTTGCCGATAATCCTGCCCCGGAGACGTTCCATCTGCTTTGGTGTGCTGCAGACGTTGGAGAGATCCAGGATGTCAAGCATCATATCTTCATCCTCAAAGATGGTGGCGGCCCGTTCGGGTGAAAATCCCCGGTTGATGGCACGCACCATCTCTGTCGTTCGGAGAACCGCTATTGCGTCCTCTCCTTCAATTCCGACAAGTCCATCCTCTGAATCTATGGTGAGTTTGGTGCCGGTCTTTTTTTCAATACCATATTTTGTTTTTCCGCCTTTCCCGATGAGAACCGGGATGCGGTTGGCGGTGATTTTTATCTCAGTGGTGGTCATGGTGGGTATTCTCCCTGAGTAGCACAGTATAATGGGGTGTGGAAGGGGATAATGGTTAGCGGCAAGGGGGGTTCTGCGCGCCGGGTTCTGGGGTAAGAGAATGAATCCTGTGTAATTCCATATTTCAACCGCAATCCATATATTGATTCGGAACATTGGGCGCCCCTCTGGCTGGAACCCAACCATTCATGTAAGCTGGATACAAAAAGGTTTATGTATTCGGAAGCGATCATTCGATCATCTGAATCTCCCGGAGTTGCCATTTCATGGAAGAAACCCAGGAAAAAGAAATACATAAAAATATCAAAGTCAGTGTAAGGAACCTTACCAAAATTTTTGGTAAGCGTCCTGAAGAAGCCCTTCGCCTTGTTGAAAAGGGAAAGAAAAAGCAGGAAATTTTTGAAGACACACAACAGACTGTTGCGCTTCGATCCATTTCTTTTGATGTATATGAGGGTGAACTGTTCGTTCTTATGGGGCTTTCCGGTTGTGGAAAGTCAACCCTTCTGCGGTGCATCAACCGTCTTATCGAACCAACCAGTGGAACAGTTGAGATAGACGGAGTGAATATCGTTGAGATGGATGAGGACGAGCTCAGGCAGGTACGGCGCACGAAGATTGGTATGATCTTTCAGAATTTTGCTCTCCTCCCTCACCGGACGATCCTTGATAATGTGGGCTTTGGCCTTGAAATTCAGGATATGTCACTTTCAGACCGTGAAAAAAAGGCTCGGGAAGCAATTGACCTTGTCGGACTTTCCGGGTATGAGGAGAGTTATCCCTCAGGCCTCTCCGGTGGGATGCAGCAGCGTGTCGGGCTTGCCCGGGCTCTTGCAAGTGATGCAGACATCCTTTTGATGGATGAAGCGTTCAGCGCACTTGATCCAATGATCCGCCGTGATATGCAGGATGAATTGATTGAACTGCAGGCACGGCTGAATAAGACGATTATCTTTGTCAGCCATGATCTGGATGAGGCACTCAAGCTTGGTGACCGTATCGCACTTATGAAAGACGGGATCATTGCCCAGCTCGGAACTGCAGAGGATCTTCTCCAGAACCCTCGCTGTAATTATGTGGAACGGTTTGTTGAAGACGTCAACCTCTCCCGTGTGCTTGTCTCAAAGGATGTGATGAAGCGCCCTGAACCCCTTTTGCCTCCTGATTCCGGACCGAGAAATGCGCTTCGTCTGATGGAGGAGTACGGTATCTCCAGCATATTCGTTGCAGGAAAGGATCGGATATTCCGTGGCCTTGTGACTGTGGACGGCGCTGTTGACGCCAAGAAACGTGAAATTCCTCTCCGGGATGTGATGATTACAGACACTCCCACGGTTCTGCTGGACACCCCGGCACAGGAACTGATGCCGATTATGGCGGAGACTGCCTATCCGGTGGCGGTTCTTGACGATGTGGGAAGAATAAAGGGGCTCATAGTACGGGGATCCCTTCTTGCAGGCCTTGCCCGGCTGGAGATTGAGGTCTGATGTCTGACATACTACCGGTCGGCGAGGTGGCTGAAGCAGTCGTCGCGTGGATCAATGATACCTTCGGGTGGCTACTGGACTGGATAACTATGGTTATGGATATGCTGGTCAGTGGTTTTCAGGACGGCATGGCAGCCATACCTCCCGTGCTTCTCATCGTAATATTTGCAGTTCTTGCATACTTGCTTACCAGAAAGAATCTCAAAATTTCGCTTTTGACCCTCTTTGGGTTGCTTTTCATCTATCTTTTGGACCTCTGGCCCGAGACCGTCCTGACTCTTGCCCTTGTTCTCACCTCCACATTTGTGACGCTTGCGATAGCCATCCCCCTGGGGATTCTTGCCTCACGGTATACATTGGTCAATGCGGCGCTTCGACCCGCCCTCGATCTGATGCAGACAATGCCATCATTTGTATACCTGATTCCTGCGGTCATCTTCTTTGGTCTTGGGAATGTGCCGGGGATGATTGCAACCATCATCTTTGCGATGCCGCCTGCCATTCGTCTGACCAACCTTGGTATTCGGCAGGTTCCGGTCGAGCTTATTGAGGTGAGTGAGGCGTTTGGAGCAACTGAGTGGCAGAAACTCATGAAAGTCCAGCTTCCGGTTGCATTGCCTACGATTATGGCAGGTGTTAACCAATGCATCATGCTTGCTCTTTCAATGACTGTCATTGCAGCAATGATCGGAGCCGCGGGTCTCGGGCTCAATGTCCTGATTGGTATCCAGCGGGTCGATATCGGTGGCGGGTTCGAAGCGGGCCTGTGTATCGTTATCATTGCCATCATCCTCGACCGGATCACGCAGAATGTGATCAGCTCAGGTCAGCAAAAAGAAATATGACCATATTTATATGGTCATGGATCATGTTTTATCGTAAGTCAGTTCTTAACCGGTTCCCAACGGTTTTGTTCTGACATAATGGATGTGTTTATTTGGTAAATTCGAATTTGAAAGGACTTTTACTTATTTTGTTAGTGTTATTCAGTGTAATTTTTGTTGCCGGCTGCACGGATGAAGCCGGTTCTCAAACAACCGAACCCGGAGCCGAAGCCGCAAAAGAGGTCTCCATCGGCTATGTTCTCTGGGATTCAGAGATCGCAAGTACCAATGTATTAAAGACTGTATATGAACAGGCGGGCTACGATGTTGAGCTCAAGGCCGTTGACGCAGGTCCCCTGTATCAGGGACTGGCCGATGGTAAGGTCGATATGAGCATCTCTTCATGGATGCCAGCTACGCATGCAAACTACTGGGATACCTATGGGGACTCCATTGACATGGTGGGTCAGAATCTCCAGGGAGCAAAGGTCGGGCTTGTTGTTCCGACATATGTGACCATCGACTCGATAGACGAGATGAACAGTGTCGCAGATAAGTTCGATGGAACCATCACTGGCATCGAGCCAGGTGCAGGCATCATGGGAATGACCGAAACTGTAATCGAGAACTACAGTCTTGATTACACACTTCTCGCGTCATCGAGCGCTGCCATGGCCGCTGAGCTCAGTGGTGCATATGCAGATGGTAACTGGATTGTCGTCACCGGCTGGACTCCGCACTGGATGTTTGTCCGCTTCGACCTGAAGTATCTCGAGGACCCTCAGGGAGTGTACGGCGGCGAGGAGTACATCGCAAGTCTTGCCCGTATGGGCTTTAAAGAAGACAATCCCGATGCATATGCCATCCTTAAGCGCTTCTCATGGAAGGCCTCTGATATGGAATCTGTCATGCTTGTAGTCGAAGGCGGCGCAACCGCAGAGGATGCCGCACAAGCATGGGTAGATGCAAACCAGGACACTGTTCTGTCTTGGATCAACGGGTAATTACCCTAACTTTTTTTTTTGTTAATCGCTTATTCATCTCTCGTTATCCATATCCATCTGAAATTGCAGTGAACTATATGCATATATGGACTTCAGTCATATTTTTTTACAAGTCAATTTTGAATTGTTATATCCAACGATTTTCTGACTTAATGGATGTGTATATTTGCTAAATTTTAAATCAAAAGAAATTTTACTTGTTTTGTTAGTTTTACTCAGTGCAATTTTGGTTGCTGGTTGTACAAATGATGCAGCTGATTCTTCGACAACTGAACCCACAAAAGAGATCTCCATCGGCTATATGCTCTGGGATACAGAGATTGCAAGTGCCAATGTAGTAAAGAAAGTGCTTGAACAGGAAGGTTACGATGTTGAGCTCAAGGTCGTTGCTGTTGGTCCTCTGTACCAGGGGCTCGCTGATGGTAAGGTTGATGTGACTGTCTCGTCATGGATGCCCACCTCGCATGCAGCCTATTGGGATACCTACGGTGACTCAATTGATGTGATAGGTACGAACCTTGAGGGAGCAAAGATTGGTCTTGTGGTCCCGTCGTATGTAACCATCGATTCAATAGACGAGATGAACAGTGTCGCAGACAAGTTTGATGGCAAGATCACCGGCATCGAACCGGGTGCAGGCATCATGGGACTGACCGAGAAGGCAATTGAGGAGTATGGTCTCGACTACACACTTCTCACATCATCGTGCTCTGCCATGGCAGGTCAGCTCACCGGTGAATACGCAGATGGCGACTGGATTGTTATCACCGGCTGGACACCCCACTGGATGTTTGTCCGCTTTGACCTGAAGTACCTTGAAGACCCCAAGGGTATCTACGGTGCTGAGGAGCATCTCGAAACTCTTTCCCGCACAGGCTTTAAGGAAGAAGATCCTGAGGCATATGCCATTCTTGAGCGTTTCCACTGGACTATTGATGATATGGAATCTGTAATATTTGCAGTTGAGGATGGCGCAACCGCAGAGGATGCCGCACAGGCATGGATAGATGCGAACCCGGACACCGTTAATTACTGGATCAACGGTTAATTTCCCCTGTTTTTTCTTTTTTTGTAGTGTTTGACATAGGAGCTGCTGCCTTGCCTCCCTGTTTTTTGTAACTGTATACCCACCCTTTTTGAGTTCATTTTTAGGGGAATCTGAGGATAAAATGGGCATATTTTCTGATATTTTTTGCTGATGGAAAAATACGGCTGTAATAATCGTTATTTGCTTAATAAACGGATGATCGTGGACTATTGAGGGGTCGCCGTTGATGGATATTTTGAGAGGATGTATGGACTGTCTTAATTGTGTTCTGCCCACTCCAGGCTGCTGTGTTGATGCGTTTTTTTCCGGTTTTTCTCTTCTGATCTCACTATATTATTCCCGGCGTTAGGTGATTGAGGGATAAAATTGTCTTATTTTCTGGTCCTTGTTTCTGCTGAAAAAAAGCAGTCATAATGCCTGTTATGTGCCAAAAAGAGGGATAATTGTGGACTATTAAGGGGTCGCCGGTGACGGATATTTTAAGAGGATGTATGGGCTGTTTTAACTGAGATCTACCTGTTCCAGGCTGCTGTGTGAATTCTATTTTCCTGGACAAAGGGCCGCAGGATGGGGTATTTATACATTATCGGGCTACCGATGTCATACCATTGCCCGGAATAGTGGAAATCACCGGCACTGGCAACAGTGCCCGAATGGGGGTGGACACATCCCTGAGATAAAAACAGAATATTCGGAGAATTGGATATTTAGATCTGCATCCGGTGTTCCCCAACGATATCACGGAAGAGTTCTTCCTCATCCCTGATCGTGCACCGTTTGTCGAAGTAGCGGTTGATGTTTTTGATATCCCGTACGAGGAATTTGATGGCCTTCGGGTGGTTGGGAGTCACTGCCTGCCCGATATCGATAATGATTGGGTGCTCCCCATCCCAGAGAATATTGAACTCTGAAAGGTCGGCGTGGACGAGTTCTGCCTCATTAAAGAGGGTTTTCATTGCGGCAGTGATCTCGTCATAGACAGCCTGATAGTCGTCCGGCCGGGCAAGCCGCAGCTGGGGATAGGCGATCTCATCTTCGCCCATGAACTCCATAATGAGGATGTTGCGGTCAAAGTGAATCGGGATGGGCACCCGGAGACCTGCATCGAGGGCACGGGCCAGGTTGGAGTACTCCTTCTTTGTCCACGCAAAGATCAGATCCTTTTTGGACTTTTTCACTGAGGAGAAGCGGGGGTCACCGATAATATACTCGCTCATTGACCGGAAATTGGCCGACTGGATACGATATATTTTGATGGCAATGGGCATCTCCTCACCTTCGCCATAGAAGACGTTTGCCTCCTTTCCGGTTGAGATGGAGCCCCCTATCTCCTTAATCTTCTTCTTGTGCACCAAGCGGTAGAGGGAGAGGAGGGTAATGTCATCAAAGACGTTTTCGGAGACCTTAAACTGGTCGGCATCCCGTATTCGGACTCCCATCCGTTCGGTTTCGCGGTCAAAGCGTTCGATGAGATCGTCTCTCTTTCCCATGGTGTATGTATTCTCCAATATTTTTAGTATGAATTCGCTTACTCGTCGTTCATGAATGCACGGGCGTCTGCCAGCACTTCGATGAGTCCATTGGAAACAGTGGCCTTCAGGTCTGCCGGGTGGATGTTTCCTGCCCCATATGCGGCTTCCATCTCTTCATAGGAAGAGTAGGCAGCATCGCCACCGAACTTCTCCGGCCGATGGATGGTAACCGTCCCGAGGCGAGGGAAGATATGGTACTTCAGGGTCTGAAGAACCGGGTTTTCCTCAATCTCTGGTGGGCAGAAGGCCTTTTTCATCTTCTTTATGATAATCTCCTCTGAGTCTGCAACCGAGATATAGTTCCCGGATGATGAGGCCATCTTCTTCCCATCAAGACCATTTAAGATGGGGGTGTGGATGCAGAGCGGCGCTTTTACCCCGATGGACGGGAGATGTTCACGTGCCAGCATGTGAATCTTACGCTGGTCAATGCCACCGACTGCTGCGTCCACATTGAGGCGGGCGATGTCGACCATTTGCATGATAGGATATACCATCTGGGAGACGGTTGGGTTCTCCATCTGGCGTCCGACCTCGTTCATGGAGCGGGTGGCCCGGTTGAGAGTGATACGCTGGGAGAGCATCAGGACATCGAGCTGATATTCCGGGGAAAGCTGAAAGTCACTGCCCATGACAAATTCGGCATCTTTGAGGCCGACTGCCTCAAAACAGCGGCGGTTATATTCTGCCAGTTCCCTGACTTCTTCCATGGTGCCCTTGCGGTTCAGATATGCATGGAGGTCTGCTAGGAGGACAACGACCTCGAACCCTGCATTCTGGAGGTCTATGAGTTTATTGATGGTGACGAGGTGACCGAGATGAATCTCACCGGATGGTTCATATCCGGCGTACACCCGCTTTTTGTCCTGTGAAAGGACAGAGCGGAGTTCTTCATCTGTGACAACTTCAACAGTATTTCGCGTTGCAAGCGCGTATGAGTCCATTGTCAGTACTGTGGTGTGCAGCGCATTAATGGTTGCTTCGGGGGTACGTATGAATCAGTAGGGGGGATGTGTTATTCCCGTGATACATAGGGGATGGACAGGGTTTGGTGAACCTCTAAAGATGTCCATACCGAATGTTTATCAGGAAATATGAGATAACGATGAAGTATGTCTCTCAATGACCGTTGGATAGGTGCGGAATTATCAGGTGTTGAGAGGGAGCTTGCCTGCAATAAAAAATATGAATACGTTGGGTTTGTTGAATATTATCGGAATGACCCCCGCTATTTCTATCTTCATCCTTCTCCGTTTCTGAAGACAGATCACTCGATATTGTACGTTGCTGACCCTTCTGTGGTTTCCCGGGGGCCACCGCCTGAACACCGGTTTATTGAAGTCAGGGTTATTGACGAAGGGAAACATCCTCTGGATGACAGAGGAAATGAGTGGCTGACAATTCGTGATATCGGAGGGTGGGAGGAGTTCGATGTCGCTTCTCTTGCACGGCAGCGTAAGATTATGGATGTCCGTGAAATAATTGAATATTTCACATCTCCATACGATGGTGAGGCGGATAGTATCGAAGAGATTGCCGGTTGTTCAGCATTATTTGCATTTTCCGCACCTCCGGTTCATGATGAGCCGGGCGGGATACATTCAGCAGTATTTGGAAAGAAACACCAATGGGATCTGTTCAAACGCCCGTTTAATATCATCCCGAAGGAATTCAAAAAAGTCAATTCTTATTACTACTATCATTTCTCGAATACTGACGTTCGTGTCCGGAAATCAGTTGGGGAGATTAATCAGGCAATTCTCCGGCCGCAGAAATTAGTCGCTGATATTCCGGTTGCAATAGACAATGAATCCCGGAAAAAAATACAACCCGAATATCGTGAAATTCTCAAAGAGGAGTCGGGAATTATTACCGGACAACTGTTAGATGGCCTCTTTATTACGCCACAATCAACCGATTCCATTGAAAAAGCGATGACAGAGGCGGTATATGAACTGCGTGAGGAGTATCTGACATCCGGACAGCGGCCCTTCCGGCAGAATATCTCCGGTGCCATTCCTAAACTCGCGTCCTCGTATGCCCGGCTGCAGTCCAATACTGCCATTAGAAAAGAGGATATCAAATATGTCATGGATTTGTGGTCGTCCATGTCGCATAAGACAGAGAAGATTCAGTCATCATCTCTGAAGGTACGGGACGCCTTCACCCTGACAGGGGATGCAAGGACGCTGTATTATCGGCTCTACGACGTCTATGGCGCAGATTATCCTATTCCATTCAGGGATGCTGTCAAAACCGCTTCTCTTGCCTCAATTGACTTTACATTGGCGTGTGAATCTCTCGAAGAGCGGGGGTATTGTCTTATGGGAACAAATGCCCTGACGCTGCTTGAACCATATACGAAAGAGTAGACTGTATTTGTGACGGTGTCATCCGAGTTTCCTTAAGATCACCATTTCTTTCTGGTGCCTGATCTCTGTGTGTGTGTGTGAGTCCTCTGGTTCATGAACCATGATGAAAATTGCACTACATTAATTGCACTACATTAGACCGTGAAAACCACCAATCATCTGAAAAATAGATTGAGCTGACCGCACGACTACCCGCTTTGATGCACAAAAGAACAGTCCCTTTGCAGGCAACACAAATTCCCGGAACCCTCAGGGGATATATTTAAATGTTTTGAAATAAACTTTGTCGACATGGGTGTAAGGAATTGGGCATCGATATGCATATCACTGGCACTGATTATTTCATTTTTGGTGATCTGTGTTCCGTCTGCTGCCATTGTTGCAGAATTGACGGATGGAAATCTTTTGGAATCCCAGAATGAGGGGGAATTAATACAATATACAATAGTTATGAGCGGCATCCCAAAGCAGGCACGGAGTATTGAACTAAATACGGATCTCATGCCCGTACCGGGCACCAATCTCTGGAATCCGGAATTGGACGGCTTTACGGTACCCGGGGGGGACGAGGCATTAAATGACCACATTATTGAGTTTGCCGTGGATGACGATTTTTCAGGCGGAATTAATGTGACCGTATATGGCAGGGTGCCTGTTCTGACATCGGTTGAGATTGTAGACGGTGTTGTTGTCACAAAACGGATCACGCAGACGACAGGGTATGTCTACTATCACATCCAGGCACTTGATGAAAACGGGGATATTCTTGGAACAGGCACAACCGATACATTTTCCGTGAAAATTCCCGATGACGAACAGTTCAGGTCGCGGCTGAACGCTGTTAGTGACACTGACATGAGAACTCTGATAGACGATCTCTATTCCAGAGGACTCAGGGATGAAGCAAACGAACTCTTAAAATACGCAGAATCTCCTAAAGATCCGACAATTCCGGTTACAACAGCGGCTCTGATTGCAATTGTCCTTCTTGTCGCAGGGTTTGCAGTAGGGATGGTATTCGGTCGGATACGGGCGAAAAATATGCAGGAATTCCAGAATGATTACAAGGGGGAATAATTGAATGGCCCATGATGATATTATTGAGGGAAAAGCATTCCAGATGCCTGATGAACTGACCGTTGTTGCAATAGGTGGGTGTGGAAAAAAACTCATAAACAACCTTTATGATCATGAATGGTTCTTAGAGCACTACCTTTCAGATGGAAAACGTCTCACGCTCTATACGATAGACACCGATTCCAACCAGAGAAAGGATGACATAAAACGCTCAGAGCGGATTGAGGCAAAGGTTGGTGAAATTCAGAGGACAAACAATCAGATGGGGGGCAGCGTCAAAAGTTACCATTACCACCTTCCCGACCTTGCAAATGTAGAGCGTGTGTCATCCCTGACTTCAAAGGAAATATCAGAACAGATAAAAAACAGACGCGAACGCCCTCTTGTTGACGTATGGTGGATGAACGATCCCGAATATGGATTCGACTACCAGATGCTCAAACAGATTGACAAAAACATCGTAGATGACTTCGGAGGTGGGGTGCATCGCAGACGTGCGATATCAAAGGCGGTATTCTACAAGGCAATCACCCAGGGCGGAGAGCAATTTCCTTCGTTTCAGGGTCATGGACCAGTTGCAATCGTTGTCGGACTTGGGGGTGGTACAGGTTCGGGGATGTTTATCGATCTTGCCCGATATATCAAGGAAAAACGTGGCCAGGAATCGAAAATCTGGCTCTTTGTTGTGCTCCCGGCGGCAAGTGAGGGTGAAAAAGAGCAGTTAAACGCTGCTATCGCGCTTTCAGAGATAGAATATCTCAACATGAAGGACGACAAGCTCTTCAACTACATTATCATCTCATCCTTAAGCCCTACAGGATATGTGGACGGAGGAGACAGAAAGCAGGAAGTGGTTGAGTTTGACTCCGCATTTCCCTATATGTTCATAAATTCGTTCTATCTCCCGACTGCCGACATATCCGCAATAGTGGACGCAAAAAAAGACTATTCCGGTTTTATATTCGCAGATTCGCATGTGATAGAATACCCTGTTGAAAATCTGCGGTCCCTGAAGAAAGGATTTGAGGATGTAATTGAAAGCCTATCGGGAATCGGACAGAACAGGGAAAAAATCTTAAAAGAGGTTTCTGACTTTATCGCCACCAATGAAAGCCTCTACCCTGAAGAATTTTCAAAGACTGACACGGAAATTACCCATGATGATGTAAATCTCTACAGAAAAGAGATAGAAAAGATAAAAAAAGTATGGGAGAACGATATAACCGATCTCTTAAACTTCAAAACACAGTCCATTATCGAATCGGCGGTCACGAACAACATGCCGGAGGAGCTAAAAGAGATCTCTCTGGTAACAGATTTTGACAAACTTTCAGAGTATGTGTCACGACTCAAGAAATCCCTTGAAAATGAGAGCAAACCGCATGAAAATGCGAAAGACCAGGAATTATACGAAGTAATCAAGAAGAATCTCCAGCTTTTGGAGGAGATGTCCGTTCTCCTGAAAAAGACCCTTTTGGTAGACGGAAAATCTGCGAGAATTGCGCTTGTAAACGTAATACGTGGCGAAGAAAACTTTGGGAAAGTATCAGGAGAATTATCCAGCCGTGAGTCTGCACTAAGAGGTGAAATAAGTGAGGCAGATGTCAGGGTTAAAAAGAAGCGCCTGGAACTTGAGGATATTACCAAAGAACAGAACCGGATGCTTGATCTGATACGTTCTGAGGTCAATGCACTTGCAAAACCAATAGATGATTACGTTGCACTCGGCCATGGGACGGCCACTGGCGCCGGGCAGGACTCAATAGAAATTCTGGAGCGGGCATTTCTGGACAAATTTTCGGCGCTTCTCTTTGCACTGAAGGAGAAACTGAACCAGTCGGAGAAGAAGAAGGCAAAGCCTGTCAAACGTGATGCATGGCTTGCTTCCCTTCCACTTGGAGACCTTCAGGGAGATATAGAGAATCTTGAGAAGGCGACTTCAACCGATTTTTCATACCTGAGGGATCTCGCGGAGTCTGTTTCTCTTTACTTCTACAACGATTATATGGTCAGGGTATCCAAAAAACAAGGTTTTACTGACAGTATCCTGGGGCGAAAACTCAATTTTGAGATGTTCAGAAGCGAAAAGGCGACAAAGGAGGAGAGGATACGAAAAATTTCGCAGATGCATCCGGGAAAGATATCAATACGCGATCCCTTCGAGGTTTTTATACAGGACAAATTCCTTACCCGGGAGTTTGATACACGGCTTGTATCTTTAAGGGAGGCAACAATTGCGCCTATTTTATCACAGTTCAACCTTGAATCCGAAGAGAAGGCAGAACTGGTCCGTTCCTTTTCCGGAAGGGACACAGCCTCTATTCTGGCGAGTATCAGGGAGACGCTTACAGGGATAGTAAATACCCGCGAAGGATATTCCTCAAATATTGGGAATACAAACACGGAGATAGACCTCCTGATTCATTCACAGAAGATGATGCAGCAGAAGATTGAATTTTTGAAAAAAATCGACAATCTGGTAAGTTCAACCTTTGATCCAAGAAAAAAATTCAATACAGGCCTGGATTCATATGAGTCCGGACTGAGAACCATTGACGAGAAGAGAAAGAGTGGAAACACCACTATCGAAGGAATGTACCGGACGTGGTTTGGGGAGATTAACCCGAACGTTCTTTCCCTTTTACGTGACGACTCTGATCTCTCTGTCCTCGACTATGATGAAGAAGGAAAACGTGAGATTGAAAAGCTCTACAACATTGTGCAGTGGAAATACAAGGAGCTTGTCGATGCGCACAAACTTGGTATAAACAACATATCAATTGGATATGGAAGTGCAGGCACAGAAAGATGGAGCTTTGACAAAGCCGCCCTTGTCGCATCGTCACCGTCCAGATGGCTCTCACAGTTAATCGACAACAAAGGCAGTGATTTCAGGCGAAATCTGGTGAAATCCCTTGACTTAAAAGGGGTTGACAGTGCCAAGGTAAACTCACATAACTACACAAAACCCTGGGAGATATCACTCACATTCTTTGCAGCGGCAAGTTTCCTTGACAACATCTCCCCTCTGACGACAGGCGGAGGATATTGGGAGAAGTATGAGAAGTCAAAGGACAATATCCTGCACCATGCCCTGTATCTTCACGAGGGAAAGTATATTGTCCGTGAAAAAACGTTGCTCTTAACCGAGGCAGCAGAGATCGCTGACCTTGAATCGGGTAGTAAAACACAGATTGAAGAGGCAAAGAAGAGGGTTCTGGATTTATATACGGTAAAGGATATCAAAGAGGCAGTCAGGGAATGATAATCAACAATAAAAGAAGAAAAACCTATCTTCTTTTAGCTCTTCCCCTGAGCATTATTGTCGCTTATATATTCACAACCATAGCGCCCGCCTTTAAGCTTCATCCACCATCGTATGGGTTGACTGTTCTCGTTGAATTTTTATGTGGTCTGTTTTTTATCATTGCTGTGGGTATGATTTTCAACGAGGATTCGAGAATAAATGGTGTCATCTACACTGGTATATTTGCTGCAATACCAATATTTTATGTTTATTCTTCTCCGTGGGCTGACATAGATCTCCTGATTCTCACATACTCAGTGGGTATCATCTGTGGTGCTGTGTTTGTCGTAAAAACGGTCATCACAAACCGGTATGACAATCTTGCAAAGTTTGCCAAAGGTCTCTTCACCCTGTTCTTCGCGCTCATCATCGGATTTCTTGCGTATGAGATGTATCGGACTGCTATCGCACCGGATTCAGCAGTTGGTGAGGCATATGCGACACAAAGTATCTTCTTTTTTGGTGCGGGAATTGTTCTTTCTCTTATTCTCTACTGGCTTGCAATTAAGATCACCGTCGGCGTGAGGGCTTCAGAGATATTCATATTCGGCCCGCGATCATCCGGGAAGACATATTTTGTTCTTGGTCTGTGGAGCTATATTTCAGAACATTTCGATAAGGGACACTCAAACGAGGGTGTTGTCTTAACCGGAGATCCAAATGACGAAGGCGACGATCTGCGCATATCAAGTCTGTATGCAAATATTCTCGACGGAAAGATCCTCTCACGGACATACCGTTACCAGATGGTGATGTACCAGCTTACCGGAATGAAATTTGGTATAATTCCAGTCAAATGGACAGTTGTAGATTATGCTGGTGAGTATTATGATGAGTTAAATGAGATCAATTTCAAAAAGGCGCTCTCCCTTTTGAGTGAACGACTCAATATGCCTCCGGGGGAGGTCAGAAAGAGTGCGGGGACAATAGATTTTGTCAAGTACATAAAGTTGAACCATTTTGATGATCTCCTCGATCCGGAATTCACCAAAAGTGTGATAATCTCGACCATGTATGGCAACTTTCTCCGGGCAGGAAAAGTCATCTTTCTTATTGACGGTGAAAAAATCACTGACAACAGAAAGGGTCATGCACAGCTTGCACGGGAATTTGGGGGATATATGAAGACTCTGATTGACCTGGAAGGAAAAAATTACTTCGGGTTTTTCGGGTCGAACAAAAAATATGCTCTCGTTGTCACCAAAACAGATCTCGTATTCTGGAAGAATAAGGAGATACAAAACCTTCTACACTCAATGAATGCCGGGAAATTATCTGACATTCCGGAAAAATCCAAAGAGGCACTGAACATAGAAACCACTCTTTTTGAGATTCTCAGTTCAAACACGGTTTTTAAAAATCTGGTTAACATGATGAATGACATTTCGATGTATTTTGTCGCCGTTTCTGTCGATGCATCAGCAGAACCATTTCCCACAGAGGAAGGATTTGAAGAGGAAATTTCACCGACATCCCTTGCACCATGGAGGTTTACGGAGATATTCAAATTTGGCCTGTAATGGTGGTACATAGTCAGGGGGTTTTTGAAGAATGAATGATGCATACGGAATATTCACAACAGATGGTGAGGCTGTGGCAGGCACCCTGCATGACGAGTATGCACTCCATCTTGCAGAACGGCTTGACGAGAGTACAGCGTCTTTGTATATCAGTACAAAAAACGGTGTTTTTCTGCTCGGAACTGCTGTAAACGTGCAAAAGAAGGGGAGAAGGCCCGACACATTCATCTATCTTGAGAAGGTCGGATGGAACCGGGAACTTCCACCGAAAATTGATCTTGCATACATCCATGCGTTTTACAGTCGAGTCGAACAGAGACTCACTGAAATAGAATATGTGGTGCGTGATCTCGCTTCAGACAGTGAGTTCTTTGATGAACGCCAAAAGAGGGTAATTACCGGCCTTATGAGTTCTGCTGCTGCGAATTACTCTGTGGGAAGAATGCTCCTTGGAAAGGAGGTTGTCTGCGTGTCAGGAAACCTCTCAATGTCTGTTGATTTTGTCGTTTCTGTAACCGAAAAAATTCATTCATTTTTATCTCCGGGGTTTACCATCGTTGTTGCAAAAAGGACTTTCAGGGATGCTGATCTGCTGGTCACAGAGAAGTATTCCGGAAAGGTTCATATCAATCTGGATACTGAGCGGACAGATGGTTCGAAGTGGGAGGAGATATACCAGGACGTGGGAATTTTCGCCCAAAATTCCACAATCCGGCTAAAACTGTCGAAGGAACAATCCCGCAGAAACCTTGCAGAACAGCTTGTTTCTGAGTACAAAACCACCAAAAAGATGCTTCCTGGCAGATTACGCCTCTTTGGGGAATTTCTGAATGAGGAAGATATTGGCACCTTTATTGCCCAACATGGGGAGTTCTCATCCTCTGCATATGAACCTCAGAACAAAGAGGGACTGGAACACCCGAAGGAGTCAGATTACGGAAAGTGGAGTATTAACGATCTTGACAGGGAGGACCTTAAACGTGAGTATGAGGTGCACATGGAGCAGAAAAAAAAGGGCAGGGTTCGCCTGCTTGCTATTCTGGGAATTTTTGTAATCCTTCTTGCAGTCGTAGTGTTTTTTTTTGTAATCCAGCCGGAATTTGTAAATCCTGGCCATAATGCAACCGAGATGCCGTATATAACCCCTTCAGCTACGATTGCTCCTGTTGATGAGTCCCGAATTATTACACGGCTGAACACAACACCAGGCAATAGTCCTGCTGGCCTTTCGGGAATAGGGAGTGCATACGAAGTAACGGTATCCAGACCTCAAAACGTGACAATAGCCTTAAATGTGGATTATAACCCGGACGTTTTGTACTACCTGATGAGATACAACCAGTCGGTATCTTCGTGGGTTCCCATAAACACCACGCTTGTAATATCGAATGAATCTGCAACAGCACTCATCTCTGATTCAGGAATATATCGCATCTTCAGTCTGACAGGGAAAGCAGTTTTAATTCCCGTTAAATGACTGGTTTGTGTCATACCGGATAGAAAAAACAGGTATCCGCCATGAAAAAAAATCCTGCAATGAGAATTATTTCCGTTGTCATTTTTCTTCTGCTCATACAGGCAGGAATCTCATCTGCAGATGCACAGACACAAAAAGGGACGATATCTGTATCATCAGAACCGCAGGGGGCGGAAATTTATCTCAATGATGAATACCTTGGTATTCAGACAAACACGTTTATTCAGGACGTTTTTCCGGGAATTCATTATGTGCGACTTGAGTTGGAGGGCTATCGGACATGGGAGCAGATATTTGAAGTAAGGGAGGGGGAAATCACCTACGTGAGCCATGGGATGGAACCTGTCGTGGGGGGTCCGTTCACGGTATCGACAAAGCCGGAGGGTGCACAGATATATATTGACGGGGACTTTTTTGGCATATCGAATACCATCCTGTACGATCTTCCTGAGGGACAACACCGCGTTCTCCTGGTGCTTTATAATTACTCAGACTATGCAGCAACAGTTACAATAAACGAAGGGATTTCACAATCGGTTGTCCATACGTTTGAGACAATACCTACGACAGGAAGGATAACGGTTGCGTCTGTCCCGTCCAATGCTGAAATTTATCTGAACGGGGAGTTTGAAGGTACTACCCGAAAGACGCTTCAAGAGGTTGTGCCGGGGACGTACGATGTTGTCATTAAAAAAAACGGATATGATGACTGGACAGGCAGGGTTGATGTTGCGGCTGGAAAGATATCGGAAGTAATTGCAGAGCTTTCCCCCTCAAAGGTACTTATTTTGGTGAATACTGTGCCGGAAGAAGTCAGTGTTTCAATTGACGGGGTTTATTCCGGCACGACTCCTCTCGAAATCCCTTCTGAACAGGGATTGCACACAATTCGTATTGAAAAGTTTGGGTATGAGCGTATTGAAACGGAGGTGGACGTCGGAGCAGAAGGTGCCTCTTTTTCGTATAATCTTATTTCAATGGCCCCGCAGGCAATAGCAGAGGCTAAACAGGTGGTATCCGAAAATCTTGAATACCGTCCGAAAAAAGCACAGGAAGCGCTTCTAGATGCCCAAAAAAAGTATGAGGAAGGTGATTCACAGAGTGCGATTACCTATGCGGAGTCTGCAATTATTATTGCCCGGGATGTTGACGGGGACGGGGTTTCAAATCCGTTTGACATAAGTCCGAATCTTCACAATATCGTGATATACATATCTCCGTTTATTCTTCTTTTTCTCGTTCTGGTGTTTCTGGGAAAGGACATGTTGCGGCACAGAGTTAATCCTGAAATCGATTTACACCTTCCGGTGACCATACGGGAGGACGATATGCTTGCACGGGCTGAAATTACGGTAAATGCACCCGGAGGGCCGTACCGTGGTTTTGTCTGCACTGTCTATATCGATGGTATTTCCGTTGACCACTTCACGAACCCGGGAAAATATGATGTGATGCTCTCTGGAAGGAGTCCGGGTGTTCACCGCCTTATGGTGCATCTTCAGGTTGCAAAGGAGCGATATGGCAAATCTGAGAAGAAGGTGGAGGAGACTTTCATTGTTGAGCCAACAGTGCAGGTGCATCGTGCTCCTGAGATAAATGGCGATGACATTATTGTTCCGGAAGAAACGCACTTCGGAACTGATGATTTGTATGAGGAGGGGAAGGGTGACGATGCCAATACGAAGGATGATTCAGAAGAGTAAATCAGGGATAAAATATCCATTTATTTTCAATAAATCCATTCTAATAGCTTATTGTAGCTCTGCAGAAATGTTACAAAGTGAAAGAAAACATTCATACGTGCCCGGAATGGCCGGATGAATGACAAGAATAGGGGTCCTGCCCCATCCATTGTTTTTCTTACCTTGAGGTTACCCTCTTTGATCCCCTTTTTTGGGAATTTGGGGATAAATTAGGCATATTTTTCACGTTTTTTATTGCCGAAAAAATAAGGCTTTAATGCCATTTATTTGCTAAAATGGAGACTAATTGTAGAGTATTAAGAGGTCGCTATTGTCGGATATTTTTGGGAGGACGTATGGGCTGTCTCGACTGAGAAATGCTCACTCCGGGCTTTTGAGTGGATGTATTTTTCCAAGGATGATGGTCATTTTAGATGTTATTTATGCGTTGCTTTGTCATATGTGTGGATTTATCCCAAAAATGACCTGATTTGTATGCCGAAATTGATTTAGGAAGAATATCAGGAATTGAAATGGTATGTCCCTGACACTTTCATATCCCCCACAAAAGTATTATTCCCGTCTGCAGGAACCTGTAAAGTATGGCAGAAAACAGCCTTTTCTCCTTCCATTCAACGGTTCTGTTTGTGCAGGATGTAGAAATATCAAAGAAATTCTATACTGAAGTGATGGGCGAGGAGATTGAACTTGATCTCGGCAAAAATATCGGGTTTAAAAGTGCACTTGCAATCTGGGATGGCAATTACGGCAGAAATGTGATATTCGGTGATGAAAACGCTGGAGATGGAGATTTTTCATCAAAGCGGATGATCGAGCTTTACTATGAAACAGAGGATATGGAGAAGACATTTGAGAACCTGAATACTGCCGGTGTTGAGTTTGTGCATGGGGTGACTGCTCAGCCCTGGTGCCAACTCACCGTGCGGTTCCTTGATCCCGATGGACATATGATTGAGGTTGGTGAGAGAATGGATGTCTGTGTGAAAAGGTTGGCATCATCCGGCATGTCAGCGGATGAGATTGCAACATCCACCACCATGCCGCCAGAGATTGTAAAGTATATGCTTGAAATGGATGAACGGTAACCCGGTGTTCGGGGGAAATCCAGCCAGTACAAAATATAATTTGGCAGTGTGGGGTGAATCGTGATTCTCTGTTCCCCTCACGCCAGAATGTGACAAACACTCACACCTGCATCCACATCCGTTTCTTTCCTCTCTCAGTTTCTTAAAAATTGAGAATGAATCTTAGATAGCCTTCAGCCCGAGTGCCTCATTCGTCATCCGAATTGACTCTTCTGCGCTGTCTGCCGCCTTCATCATTGCACGGATGGCATCGACGTTTTCTACGACAACATCTGCTTCCTGGTGGATTGCCTGGAAGAGATAGAGCTCATTGTTTTTGCCTACCGCAACCGAATCCTCGAATACACAGGATTCCCAGAGATCACCACGGGGGCGGCCCATATCTGAGGCCAGTTCCCTTAATTCTGCTGTCGAAGTGATGCCGGTGGAACCTTTTACAATGCCAATTCTCGGGTGTTTGCGAATGAGGTCCAGAACACCTTCACGGGTGGCCTCCTGTGCCAGCTCCATCCGGATAACGTGCATGTGCATGAAGGTCGTCGGTACGATCATCGCGGTTGTTACGATATCAATTGACGGAAGAACGGTGTTCAAATCCGGCCCGTGGTGAGACGGGATGGAGACCGGGTTGAGGACGATTGCGTCAACCGGACCCTTCTTAATCCCGCCGGGATCAGATCCACGGCGTACCATTGTTGCAAAGACTGATTTCACACCATATGCCTCGTCTGCCAGTTTGATGATACGGCAGAGACCGGTTGTGTTGCAGGATACCACCCGCACAAAGTCAGCGCCGTAGGCGTCCTGGTAATTGCATGATGAATTAAATGAGATGCCTGCTATCTCATGCTTTTCCCCGCCCTGCCAGATGGCTTTGACGTTGTAGAGTTCATAGAGTGCTTTGTTCGCCTTTCCAACGCCCCCTGGAGTTGCATCAACAACGACATCACACTGGCGCAGCATGCCTTCCACATCACCTGCGACTGCGATACCTGCCTCATCAAAGGCCCCCTTCTTTGTAATATCTGCAATATAGAGAGGATATCCCCGTTCATTTGCGATGTATGCCTCTCCTGAGGGTCGTGTCTTTGAGACCCCTACAATTTCCATGTCCGGCTGAGCTGCCACCGCGTCAGCTACCCGTTTGCCAATTGTTCCATATCCGTTAATTGCCACTTTGATCATAGCTGCACACCTTCAGATGGTACTCCGGGCCTCTCCTGCCCCCGTTTGCAGGGGATAAGTTTGCACCCTTCTGTCCCTCTCACCTGATTATGGAACTGATACAGCGGGAATACAAAAAAAGGTTCTCTTTGAATGTGTGAATCAAACGGACTATCCGGGAATAACAATATTCAATTACCCTGTGCTCATAATAACCACTTATTCGGTAACAGGAGGGGTTATGGGAATAAAACAGAACGTCTGCCCACGGTGTGGTGAACCGGTGCCTGAGGGGGGCACCATCTGCATGATCTGTGGGCAGTCCCTGAAAAAGCCGCGCACCATAAAAAAAGAACATTATGCTGCTGTTATTTTTGCAGTGATAGCGATTATACTGGCATATATTCTTTATCCGGTTTTTTTTGGTCCGACAATGGCTACAAGCACTGGAAATGTAATGTTTGAAGTATCCCTTTCAGATGGGGACCTGTCCGTTCAGTACAGCGGTACCGCTGATGGCAGTTATGTGGCAGACCTGCAGATCGCGGTTCTTGCAGAAGGGGGCCGTTCATCGCAGATATTCTCCTTTGCAAATCCTGAGCCGGGAACTATTCTCGGTCCGGTTGAGACAGGCGTCGTTGGGAAACCAGTCGGTATCTATTATGTTGCTGTCTATGTCGATGGCACGGAAATAAGCAATACTATCGTCATTTGATGGTATGGTGAAACGTATGGTGAAGGAGAATGGAGAGGATGACAGAGGGCCTTGACCGTGAATATGCAATCTGGGTGAACCGGGATGAACTGGGGGAAAAAAAGGAGATTCACCTCGAAGGGAAGAGGATCACCTTCAAAATTCCTGAACAGATTGAAGGACATGCTGTGTTGCGCTTGAAAGGGCTTGGTTTTCGGAATGGGTCAAAGAAAGGAGACTTGTTTGTCCGTATCAGTCTCATGGAAGAGGATCGTGGGAGTGAAGGGTCTCCCTTCTACAGCAAATGGCATGGTTCTTCTTTTGGTGGTGGTTCCGGACCATTACCGTGGATGAACCGTTCACAGGTCAGGGAGGAAGGCGGTGAACAGAATCATTGCATTACTCCCAATAAGGCAGTGAAAGATCCGATGCAGATGCGGCGGGCAGGGTATCTTATATCAGGTGCCGGTCTGGTGCTTATAGCAGGAGGAATCTTTGGTATTCTTCCCATTTCTGCCTGGATAGGGATTTCACTCGTTGTGTTAGGTGTATATCTTGTCTCCTTTGCCTGAAATGTCCATCATTATCCCTTGAAATTGGTAAAATAATTGTCAATATATGCCTGTTTTTGTATCCGGGCTCTTTCCTGTGGGTCACGGATGAGGTGCACTCCCGTTGTCTGGACTGCCGGGCAAAAAGGGCAGAGGGCGAAGGGTACATCGTCTGCATGATCCCGTACGGGACAGTAATATATCCGTCCATCCTGCTCAACGGAAAGTCCGCCTGGAAAGGGTGTTTCAACAGGATGACCGGGGCCGTCTTCTATATACATTGCATAGCAGGCGAGTGCATAGTGGAGTGAGAGGATGGATGGATCTTTTTCCTCTGCCTTTCGTGTGGTCGCCCGCTGGACCATTATGCAGTATTCGGTAAAACCCTCTCGCAGAGATGTCTTTCTCCAGTGCCGTTCCCCCTCGTATGACCCCTCCGTCATCAGGCGATGATGGGTATCAAAGATCTCCTCATGGACTGCGGTGAGAAGTGGATCACGGTAATCAGTGGGAATGTCACGGGTTTTTCGTTCGAAATTTACCATCATCTGTCGAAGGGTTTCCTGCGGATATTCCCTGACGTGGTCTGAAAGAAGAGGGAGAAGTGCCTCTTTGTCCCGGGATGTTTCCGCGGTTTTCCAGAATGTCTGAATATGAACGAGACTGTCCCGGTATGCAGGGAGCACCTGTCCGGAAGGTAATGTGTCCCTGCATGTCACCGATGCGGTATCTACGATACAGTCAATCTCCGGCCGGTAGGTGGTGTCCTCCGGCCTGTTGTTCCCGAATATCCGTGCTTGTAAGCGTGAGAAAATACCTGCCATACTCTATTTCTTTTCTGCACCGGCAGATGATGATTGCTTTGTTTCAGGCAGACCTCTATTTTATCCGTGCCGAATGGTGGCCATGTAACGTTGGCAGTATCATATGATGGTGGTGAGACTGCAGTATTCGCTTTTAGATTCCCCGAATCTGAATGGATGAGTTTTTCAGATGATCTGCATGTATTGGTGAGAGTGAACAGACAAATTTTGGTATCCGTTCGGTCCTTGAGTTCTGGAGAGGATCACGCAGATGTGGTGACCATGTCCCTCCTTTGGACAATAATGTGGGGGGAGATGCCATCCCGCGATTACCCCTTTCCTTTCAGGGGAGGAACAGTGATTACTGATGTCTCACAGAAAGGGTATCTATGTCCGTTCAGATTGATGTTCCATTCACCCCTGCCCCGTCTTTCCGGTCTTATCTGATTCTCGTGACTGCATTTGGGATGTTGATTCCCACGTTTTTCTTTGCATTCATGGTATTTGCGATAACAGATGGTATGGGTGGTGCCCTTGCAGTGATGGCCGGAATTTTTGTAATGCTTGCTTTTGCAGGTGGTATCTGGGCCTATCTTTATTACGGTACTGTCCATTATCTTCTCACACCGACTGAGATGACCTGGGGTCGTGGTGTCCTCTGGAGACAGACAGGTATTGTCCCCTACAACCGGATCACAAACGTAGATATCATCCAGGGCCCTGTCATGCGGATCTTTGGGATATCAAATCTGCGTATTCAGACCGCCGGCTACTCAGCAAACCAACTCGCAGAGATAAAATTGCAGGGTATCAATGACCCGGAACCTCTCCGTGCTGTAATAATGGACTTTGTGCGATCCGGCCATCCGGTTGCAGCCGTCACCGGTGCAGATGTTGCAGCAACCCCTGCCTCCGGGCCATCTCAGGCAGGGCAGGCAGCAGATGCTGCTATGCTTGTGGAACTTCGGGAGATTGGCGTTGTCCTGAAAAGAATAGAAGAGAAGATGCAGTGAACAGATGAAATAATTTTCCCCTTTTTGAATGAGCACTTCTTGTTGATATTTGATGCCCAATCCCAGAATAACTCGCATTATAGCTTTCAAAATGTTTTGGTAAACATTCAGGGGGTCCTTTTGCAGTTGCCGTTTTGTTTCTTTCCGGGATGCCTTTTTGTGGCCTCAGAATGTGTGTTGCCTGCAAGCCTCGTGGGTGCCATGCCGTCCTTTACCTCCTGTATTCAGACGTAATTTTTCAGTATGCGGGTGAAAACTGCTTCCCTCTTTCCCTCTTTGTGTTCCGGGTCTGACCGAAAAGGGGTGCCTTTGTGGCTATGGAGGAAGAAAACAGGAAAGGGAGAATACTATTAGCCCCGGCGGACAACCATTCTCATAATGAGAATATATGTGAAACTGGCAGTGCTTTTCTGTATGACTCTGCTCCTTTTCTCCGGGGCGGCTATGGCCATTCAGCCGCCGGATTTGAACCGGACAGTCACGATTGACGGTGCCTCTGAAGTAGCAGCTTTTATTGAATCATCCGATGGAGGGAAGTTTATAGCCTCAGGCACCTCCGAAGATGGGCCTGCTGTCTGGTTTGTTGCCAAAGACGGGACGGTTACCGGCAATATGACGATTGCAATAGGAAATGCTTCGGTTATCCGCTATGTTCAGGAAGAAGGGGATGGGTATATCGTCTTCACCGAAACCCATGACTTTGCAGGAGTCAGCCCGGAAGGTGAGACACAATGGACATGGCATGTGCCCTTTGGCGAAGTTTCAACGGTGGATGCTGTCCCCGCAGGTGGTGTAATTATTGGTGCAAATTATCTTTACCCGACCATTTACCGTCTGGATGCAGATGGAACTCCTCTGTGGAATAAGACCTATGCTGACACCTCGGGTGCTGGTATTGGGCGTATTCAGTCTGTAAAGGCAGTTGATGGTGGTTACATTGTGGCAGGTTATGCCTCACCATTGGTGGCATCTTCAGATTCGGCGGGACTGGTGATGTACCTGGACGAAGATGGAAATGTAATCTGGGAAGAACGGTATGGTGAGGAGGGTATTGGGTATGTGGTGAATATCAACTCCCTCCCAGGGGGTGGGTATATTGCTCCTGCCCTTACCACGGCAGATGAGGCAGCCGTGCTCATATTAAACGAGACCGGGACATTGAATGAGGTGTTTTTCTACCCCAAGCGGATGGAACTGGTATACTATGCAGATGCGGCCCTGGGCGGGGGGTATTATCTGCTGGGCTATGACGCCAGCCTGGTGAATGGTGAACCTCAGTATCTTGTGATGGGAATCTCCCCTGATGGAGAGGAAGAGTGGATGCACTGGTTTGGAGACACCTCCATCCGGGCATTTGTCCCTACTGATGATGGGTTTGCCGCCGCAGGAGAGAATGGGGATATATCACTTTTTACGTTCCATGAGGCTGGAAAGGAAACTGATTTCTCTAACGTGTGGATGTTTATATTTGTCATCCTTGCGGGAATCCTTGCTGGATACCTCATTTACCGGCAGCGATAATAATTTTCCCTATTTTTCCTTTCTTTCCCATCCCTCATGCTTTTTTTATAATTTGTGATTTATCTGATTTGATAATCGATTTTCATAGGCAGGGCCGGGCCGTTTACTTATTTCTGATCTAAACAATTGTCTATTCCATGTTTATCCGTTTAGTGGCCCGAATGGAAGGGTTTTTGAAGGATTGAAAGAGAGGTTAAATATACTTTAATGCACCCGTATGCCCCCCCGGTGGATGATAATCCGTTCCGTGTTTCATACAGGTGCCAGTGATATATGTGATTCCCATGTCTGTAAAAATAATAGAAGATGCACTACGGCGTGCACTGGACGGGGACTTTACGGTGTCCCTCAGTCAGGCGGCCGCAGACCCTGAAACACAGGAACTTGTCGGACTTGTTGAGACAGCAATAGGAAAGATGCAGAAGTCTGCTGAGTACCAGGAGATGCTCCGGGGAGTTGATGAGTTTATTGCAAACTATCCTTATCCTCTGGGTATATATGCTGCAGACGGTGCCTGTCTGATGCTCAATGATCATTATTGTGACCTCTTCCGTGATTCATGTGATTCTCTGATGAAAAAGTCTTTTTCCGACTTTGATATCACCGTTCTTGGCGGGGACAGTCTTTTTGCTTCCCATGATACCAAGAAAAATTCTGAGACTGATCTGCAGGTTGCATGGAATGATGGAACCAAAAACTACCTGAAACTCTACCAGATACCCATCACTGATAGTACAGGGGACATCAGTGTGGTCTATCATATCTATCTGGATCAGACAGCGGTTATTGGGGAACAGGAAGAGCTAAAAAAGTTGCAGAAGCGTGCAGACGCTTTCCTCATGCAGAATCCACAGGGTATCACTGTGCTTGCCGCAGACAAGCACCGCCTCGATCTGAACGAGGAATATCAGCGCATCTGGCGTGGCGGTTACAACGATCTGATGGCAAAGAAACTCTACGATTTTAACATCAATATTGTCGGTGGCGATGACTTCTATGCCTCGTACGAGACGAAGAAGAAGGCCGTAACCGATATGGAGATTGGTTGGGAAAACGGAGAGAAGAGCTACTTGCGTCTCTTCCAGACGCCCATTCTGGATGAAAACGGCGAGATTGATGTAAACTACTATATTTATCAGGATCTGACCGAGCAGCATGAGGAGATGGAGGAGATTAAAACGCTCCAAAGGCGTGCCGACGCTTTTCTCCAGCAGAATCCACAGGGTATTACTGTGCTTGCCGCAGACAAGCACCGCCTCGATCTGAACGAGGAATACCAGCGCATCTGGCACGGCGGCTACAATGATCTGATGGCGAAGAAACTTTATGACTTTAATATCAACATCGTTGGTGGTGACGATTTCTACGCCTCATACGAGACGAAGAAGAAGGCAGTCACCGACATGGAAATTTCGTGGGGTGGCGATGAGAAGAGCTATCTGCGTCTTTTCCAGACGCCTATTCTTGATCAAAACGGCGATATTGACGTCAATTACTATATCTACCAGGACCTCACTCCGGAACGGGCCCTCTCACAGTTCCTTGACCAGGAGATCACCCGTCAGGGGGCAAATCTGGCTCTCTTAGCGCATGGCGACACCAGCGGGTTTGACCTGACGGTCGGAAAGACCAACGAGTATACCGCTGAAGCGGGTGTCCTCTTTGGGGAGATGAATGCAAATCTCACCGCGGTACAAAAAGCGATTGAGGAGATGGTAGAGGATTTTGTCGGTACCATGAAGGCGATGCAGGGAGGCGACAGCAAGGCACGTGCTCACCAGGACCAGTTTGAAGGTGTTTATGCTGTCATAATTGAAGGGTTAAATAATGTCATTGAAACGGTAATGGGCCCACTCAATGAGTCGTACCGTGTCATGAAGTCATATGCGGATAAGGACTTCTCCAGACGTTTTGATGGGGGTATTATGGTTGAAGGAGACTTCCTCAAACTCAAGACTGCCATCAATAATGTGGGTGTCAATGTGGGCAGTGCCCTTGGTGAAGTAAAGATTGCTGTCGATAATGTGGACGCAAACATGGCGGATGCCGCCCGTGGTGTTGAGGAAATTGCAAAGGCGATGGAGGATGTGGCGGTCAACAGTCAACAGTCATCAGAGGCTTCCCGTCGCCAGATAGAGGCAGTAGAATCTGTTGCACGGGAGATTTCAGATCTGTCTGCCTCAATTGAGGAGATTGCCTCCACATCACAGGAAGTGATGGCACAGGCGGACCATGTCTCCAAAATGGGCAATGAAGCCTCTCGCATGGGCAAAGAAGCCAATACTAAGATGAATGCGGTGGAGAAGATCTCAGAAGAGAGCGTTACCCAGATTGAGCAGCTCAATAAGAAGATGGCTGAGATCTCAAAGATTGTCAAACTTATCAATGATATCTCCAGCCAGACAAATCTCCTTGCCCTGAATGCAGCCATTGAAGCTGCGCGAGCTGGTGAACACGGTCGTGGGTTTGCTGTAGTGGCAGGTGAGGTGAAAAACCTGGCTGCTGAGTCCAAAGCTGCAACAGACTCAATTGAGGAGCTTATTGAAGGCATTCAGCGAGATTCCAATACCACAGCAGTTTCCATGAAGTCCGCATACTCAGAAATTCAGGCCAGTCTGGAGAGTGTCCATCGGGCAATTACCTCCTTAAATGAGATCGTCACCGGTGCACAGGAGGCTTCAGAGGGTATCCATGAGATTGCCCGTGCCACCGATGATCAGGCAAATGCAACAAACCGTGTGATGGAGAAAATGGAAGAGGCAACGACCCTTACCAAGGAGAATATGGGTCGCATCGATGATGTCGCAGCAGTAACCGAAGAAGTGGCGGCATCTACTGAGGAGGTTGGCAGTGGTACCTATGAAGTGACGCGGATGACAGAAAAACTCCGGGCGATGGTCAGCGTATTCCGGACAGAGTAAGAGGAGGCAGTAAATGTCAAAGCTTACTGATGTAGTGGAATTTAGGATTGCAAACGGATATTACGCAATTGATGTCCAGATTGCACGGGAGATTGTCGAGATGATGGAGATCACCCCCATTCCCCGTTCTCCGGATTATATCACCGGTGTAACCAACCTCAGGGGAGAGGTCACCAATATCATCAATATAAGCAAACTTATCGGGCTTCCGGAATCGGTTGCGTCTGAGACACAGAGAATTATCGTCATCATGCCTGATGCATCACAGGGTTCAAACGTTGGTATTATTGTCGATGATGTGCGCAGTGTGATGCAGGTGAATGAGGAGGACGTGGAGGCGCTCAGTGAAAGCCTTTCCAGTGATGTAACCGATTATGTGAAGGGCATCATTAAGGTAAAAGAGGATGCATCAGACACAATGCGTCTCATAATCTGGGTGGACATGCAGAAGGTCCTTGACCAGATTATTTCCTGATTATTGTCATCTGATCGTTTCGTCAATAAAATCCCAATATGCGGTCATAGACTGAACCCATATTATCAATCATTTTAATTACACCGCAGTTTTGATTCAATAATCCTGAGTTCCTTTTTATCACGATTTTAGGAAACACATAATTTCTGATTCTGGTAATGATTATTGTTATCTGCAGAATACCTATCACGTCCAGGAAAACGGATTGGATTAAGGGTCCCTATTATTTCGATGCCATTCTCATCACCGATATGAAGTCAATCAGTGAGGTCAACCCGGCATTTGCGGGGGCACTTGGATACCTGACTGAAGAGATGAAAGGACGTTCTATTCTTGATTTCGCTCCGAAATTTCAGGAAGACGGTATCCTCTCTTCTGACCGAAGGGATGAGGTGTTGAAGGAGATTTACGGAGGCAGGCGAATAAACGTTTTGTGGAAAAGAGCCTCTCCTGTGATGAGAATGGGGTACTCTTTGATGTCCATGCAAGTTATGTGAATATTCTCGGGAAGACGATGGTGATTCTTGTCGGGCGTAATGTCACAGAACTGATCCACCTGAAACAGCGTCAGAATGAAGCACTGGATCAGATTGAAGAGAATCTTGTAAATCTTGCCACCTTAAATGACCAAATCAGAAATCCGCTGATGGTCATCAGTGCCTATACTGAGATGGGTGAAAGTGAACATACTCCGGTCATTATGAATCAGATACAGGAGATTGAGGGTATCATTAACACGCTGGATCGGGGATTTCTTGAATCTGAAAAAATTCGGGAGTTCCTGCGTAAACATCATGATGTGGGTTTTGTTCACCAGGGTTTAACCTGATAGTGTTTCTTAGGGCATTACCCTTTATAGCGAATACCTCCAACCTTAGGTGATATGGAAAATCCGAGTGACGAATCCGGTTCGGCTGTTTCCCAGATCACCCTCTCAGGGGGCTGTTTCTGGGAAATTGAGGCAGGATTTCGTGATTTGCCCGGTATCCTTGCCACTGTGGTTGGGTATACAGGAGGGGATGTTGAAAATCCGGACTATGGACTAGTCAGCACCGGGACAACCGGCCATGTAGAAGGGGTCCGGATTGCCTTTGATCCGGCTATCATATCTCTTCAGGCTATTTTCACCCGTTTTTTTGGTCTGTTTGATCCAACATCAGAGGAGGGAACACCAGGGGTTGATGGTTCACAGTACCGTTCGTTTATTTTCTGCCATACTGAAGAGGACTGCCGGACGGCACGTGCATTCATCCGGGAAGAGGAGGCATCAGGGAAGTATACACGTCCGATTGTGCCGGTTGTGCACCCTGCAGGGGTGTTCTGGCCTGCTGAGGATTACCACCAGCAGTACTATGAGAAACTGAGAAATCGGTATGAAAAACCCCTGTTCTGATATGAGAGCGGACCGTTCATTTATGCTTATAATTATACCATTCTTTGTTTTTTGTGATCGTTTACCGGTTACCTATTATTTGTTGTAAAAAATAGGAAAAAGTCCGCTCCATATGAGGATCTATGCCTGTATTGTAGCAGATTTCCATATCTTTATCCGATGGGGATGCAAAGTATTCAATAACCTGCCTAAAAGAGGCGTGCCTGGTTGTAGATACGAATGATGGTGAAACGTCAGATCCCTGTGCTCTATGTTGTTGATGACCTCAGGGCATGCGAAGGTGCCTACCATTTTCTGCAGAAATCGGGTGAGATGTCTCTTGATTATGCTTTCTCCACAGAGGAAGCAAAGGAGATGCTCTATAAAAATGAATATCATGTCATCGTCTGTGAATATCACCTAAATGGGACAGATGGTGTCTCGTTCCTGGACGATCTCCGTTCGCAGGGGGAGCGGATTCCGTTCATCATTGTGGGGGATGACACCGAAGGGGTAATCATTGAGGCCATCAACCGGGGTGCTGATTTCTTCCTGAACCGTGGGGAGAACCGTTTTCAGTTCTATGTTGAACTCAGCCTCACCATCAAGAGGGCTGCCCGGAAGTACGATGCTTCTGCACGACAGCAGCAGGAGGAGGGACAGCGGCGATCGCATATGTCAGTTTTCCCGTCGCCAAAGGGTGCGGCGGATGAAAAGGATATTCTCATTCAGGAAGTACATCACCGGGTAAAAAACAATCTCCAGCTAATCTCAAGCATTCTCAAGATGCACAGTTATCGTACCTCAGATCCGGAGACGCGGGAAATTCTGGAGGACTGCAGAAACCGTATCGCTTCAATGGCATTAATTCATGAATATCTCTATCGATCTGATAATCTCGTAACGATACGGATGGCTGAATATGTGCCCCGTCTTGCCCAGAATCTGTCATCCCAGAAACCGTGTGGGATGGAGAATGTTAAGATAACCGCCCGTTGTGATCCGGCAATATCTCTGGACATCGATACCTGTATTCCCTGTGGTATTATCATCAATGAACTCATCACAAATGCCCTGAAATATGGGTTTGCCCAGGGAGAAAGTGGTGAGATTATTGTCTCCATTGATCCATACAGGAGGGGTCTCGCACGTCTGCGTGTTTCAGAGAGTGGCGGGTCTGCAAAAAAATTTGATGTTAATATGGAGGGTGGGGAGACGCTGGGTATGCAGCTTGTGAAAAATCTGACAATCCAGATTGACGGGAAATACACTGTATCAGAAGAGGGCGATCTCACCTTTAGTATCGTCTTTCCGTACACAGAATAAACCCAAAAGAGTATTGTGTCTCTCCTGAACGTATATAATCTGGAAATTACCCCGTAATTACTTCTTTAAAAATGGAAAATCATATCGCTTCCTTCTCGTTTTATTGGTATATACCTGGTAAAATATCATGATATCCGGACTCAGGCGTCGCATCCCGCCAGGGATTGCAGAATCGCTCTTTTTTATTGGCCCCGGCCTGATTCTCGCTGTTGAGGCATCAGGTGAGAGTGGCATTACAGAACTCATTGGGGTGGGGTTTGAGTATGGCTTTGCTCTCTTCTGGGTCATTGTGGCAGCTCTCATCTTCAAGTTTGCATTCACAAATGGTATCGCCCGTTACACGGTAGCAACCGGCACCTCCATCTTTGATGGCCTGCGTACCATTCCGGGCCCCAAAAACTGGGAAGTTAGTTTCATTGCAATTATCTATTTATTTGAGATGGTGGGATTTGGGGGTATTGCACTTTTTGCAGGGGGTCTGTTTGCAAAGGTTGTCCCGGTAGTGGAACCGGCGGCGTATGCTTTTGCACTCCTCATCTTTATTCTCCTTGTACTCTGGAAAAACTCATATGAACGTCTTGAACATGTGATCATCATCATCTCAGTGGTGATGTTTGTGGGGCTTGCAGTGCTCATCTTTGCGATGCCGTTCCCTCTGGACTCTATTGCTCATGGTTGTATTCCTTCCATTCCGGATGGTGCTCTCATCGAGACGATGGCTCTCCTTGGCGTGGTGGGATCAGGTCTGAACCTTCTCCTGTACTCGCTATGGCTGCATGAAAAGGTGGGTGACCGCCATGGTGAAGCATACTTTGCCAGCCACATGAAGAGTGTGAACCTTGACCTCGGTCTGGCCTTCCTGATAGTTGGTGTGGTTGCTCTCATTTTCATGACCCTCGGCTTCTGGGGATTTGTACATGAGCATCTCACGGAGGTTGGTGCGGTAGCGCTCACCGAGACTCTCAGCACAACGTTCTCGAAGGTTCCGGGCGGGATGAATACGGTGCTGTTTCTTGCCTTTATTATCCTTACAGGTTCCCTCATCTCGGGTATGGACGGTCGTGCACGGGCAGTCTCATCCGTGGTATCACGTGCATCGGCTACCCGGTTTGATGAGCGGGCCCTGTACCGGATTGTGCTCATTATCTTTGCAGGCATCATCACCGTGGGTATTCTCTCCGGGGAGACAACGTCTCTTATCCGGGCGGTGGCAGCCGTATCATCGGTGATGTTTGGTATGCTTGGTTTTATGCTCATTTACATCGACCGTCGTCTCCCTGCCTATGCCCGGGGTTCATCTCTCTGGGTGCTCACCGTTGGTAGTGGAAGTATTCTCTTTCTTGGTATTGCCCTTATAACCGAACAATCCATTCTCACCTTTGGTCTGCCGTTAATGGAACATGTGGCAGTGGTTGCTATTCTCCTCTATGCCTTCACCAAGACCTCTCTTTTTGAACGCCTCGTCACCGGGATGGGGACGCTTGAGGATCGGGGGTGGATGATTCTCACCTTTGGTGCACTTTCTCTCTATGGGATTTATCGGGGAATTCTCTATAACGGAGTAATCATAGATTTCGCCGACCTTGGTCCGATGGTGGCAGGCATTCTCGGGGGTCCGGTTGTTGGAGGGTGTGTCGGCCTCATTGCAGCTCTCTTCCGACTGAGTGAAGGTGGGTTGGGGGCTGCAGGCGGTGCGGCATCTGCCATCTGTGCCGGTATCATCGCAGCATATGCTGCCCGGATGTTCCGGAATCATCTTACGCACTGGCGACTGATTGGCCTTGCATGCGGGGTTGAATTCCTCCATGTATTCGTTTTCATTCCCCTCTTTGCCGGGGGCTGGGATTCGCTTGAGATGTGGCATATCATCCGGGAGACCTATCTGCCGATGGCTGTTGCAAATGCCCTCGGTCTGGTTCTTTTCCTTATCATTCTTCGGGAACGTGGCTATGATATGCTGGAACATTCTGAGTATCTGTCGTTGAAAAGACGGCGAAACAAGGGGATGATAGAAGATATACCAGAAGATCCGGATGGTAACCTGTGAGCGGTCAGCACCCGTCTTTCTGTATGTTTTTCCGGAAGAGGGCGGAGAGGACTTCGCGTGGGTAACGGGTGCCACGTACCCGCATCTCCCATCTATTGGTCTGTATATCTCCTCTCCACTTTTCCTCTGAAAAAAGGGAACTGACCTCAGGGGTGGTGAAGTAGTGGGTCATTACCCCATCCCCACGGAGAAAACTGTTTTTTTCTGTAGGTCTGCCTTTCCCGCAGCGAAAATCGGATACCGTGAATTCGCGGAAGAAGAGAGTGCCGCCAGGAACGAGCACTCTCCAGTACTCTGCTGCCGCCCGGTAACGGTCGGTCTCCCTGAGTGCACCGGTGATGTGGACGGCAATGACGGCGTCAAATGTGGCATTGCAAAAAGGGAGGGATCGGACATCTGCCTGCACGAGGTGGGCGGTGGGCACGGTTACCCGCGCAAGCCGGAGGGCGGATGCAGCAATATCGATGCCAGTTGCATCACATCCACTCCGGCAGAGTGTGGAGAGGGTCTTGCCATTGCCACATCCCACTTCAAGCACTCGTGTTCCCAGGGAAAAGGACGGGATACCACTGTTTGTTCCCTGCCAGAGGGCGCCTCTCTGTCGGTAATTATTTTCCCATGCTTCCATTTTCTGTGTGTTTCTCCTTTCCTGCCCGGAGGTGTAATATCTGATGGAGAATGTCTGCAGGCAGTAGTGTGGTATATGGGTTTCTCTACACTCCATATCCGTGTTGTGGGAAGGCCTGTTTTTTATGAGGTGTAAGGAGAGTTCCTCTCTTATGCCACAGGTTCTTTTACCCCTGCCTACGAACGGGGAAGTATCTATGCAGGAAGAAATGGGAGAGATAGAAAACAGCAAAGATATCAAAAAGGGTAGCGGTCAGGGTATGTTAGCAGATCCGCCAGTACGGGGACTTGTCTATCACGCCGTGCTCTACCTCGGAGTGGTGCTTTCTCTTTTGGCGGTGAACCTCAGGACCGCTCCTGATTCTCTCTGGGTAGTGTGGATTGCCCTCATCTGGGGGCTCATCCTGGTATGGAATGCATGGCAGGTATTCCAGCCCGGCAGGAATCAGAGATAACAGGACTGAATTTCAACAACCTCTGCGGAGTCTTTTGCGGCGGCATACTCGGTGAGGGGGTCATGGTTCACCTCAAGAAACCGGATGCCCCAGCTGAAGGCCGAGAGAATTTCCTCTGCCTGCTCTTTTTCTCCCAGAATGACGAGGGCCGCTGCAAACGCCTCCACCGAGTTGAGCATAAACGGTCGGCCAAAGTGGCCGGGATTTGCAGCAACGAGAAATGGCAGTGCCCGGCGCAGGGGCCAGCGTGATACCTGAATATTCTCGAAGACTTCCCATGAACAGTCCAGAGCGGTAATGGACTTCGGTTTTCGGTCAGCAGGGGAAAGTGCCTGCGGTGCTGAGGGGTCGAGTATCAGGCTTGAATGGGGTATTCTGTCCACACGGGCATAAACACGCACGCATCCGCGTCGCTCGAGTTTTTTAACAGAACAACGCCGGGGATCGCAGGAATTGTCGCGGTAGGCAAAGAGGGGAATCATCCTTTATCTAATGGATGTTTCCATAGTGAATAATCAATGTATGTACTTATGTGCCCCTGCATCGCAACGCCATCCCTTCGTGCGGTGGGGATCACGAAAGACGAGGACCTCATTGCCTTTTCTCAGGCGAAGGACCGTTGCCGTGCATTTGGCATCGATACAGTGATGATGCCCTGTTCTGAAACGCAATATCTGGGTGCTGACCATCCGCCCGGGCCATATGAAGGTCGGCTTGATACCCCGGAATTTGCAGCAATCCTTAACCGTTCGGAGGAAGCAGTCCGCACTATCATTCAGGAACGGGGGGATCCTCTCTGTATTGTGGGGGTTGACTCATCACCGGTGTGTGGGGTGAACCAGTGGTACAGAACAGATGACCGTCAACCGGGTAGAGGAGTATTTCTCTCCCGTTTTCCGGAGATCCCTGCAGTGGATGTCTATGATTTTGCCTGTTATCGGGTGTATCTCGCAGCCCCGCTCTTTTCAGAAGCTGAACGGAGATATAATCAATCGGTGGCAGCTCTCCTCAAAGAGCATTTCTTTGATGTGCATCTCCCACAGGAATGTGGGGACTCATCTGCTGAACGCTCAGATGATCACACAGCAGCAATATTTACGGAGAATCTGGCAGCTCTTAGTGAGGCGGATGTGGTGGTGGCAATCATCGACGGTGCAGATGCGGATTCCGGGACGGCCTGGGAGATGGGGTATGCTTATGCACAGGGCATCCCGGTCATTGCCCTGCGCACAGATTTCCGCAAGGCAGGTGTATCAGAACGGGTGAATCTGATGCTTGAGGAGGCTGCTCGTGTGACCAGCAAGGCAGAGCATCTGCCCCGTCTTCTTTTTTCCCCCCGTATATGCCCATTGCGTGATGATATTTGTGTTGACAACATCTAATGCCAATTATTATTGTCCCGCTAACCGACAGTTCATATATACGGGATTGGCAGCATCTCAACGCTGGTTCCGGGGACATGACAAATGGCTCGACGGCGCATCCTGATTGTGGAAGATGAGGCGATCATTGCAATGGAGCTTAGGGAGACGCTTGAGCACCTGGGCTATTCGGTCGTCGGGAATGAACTCCGGGGCGAAGATGCGATTCTTGCCGCCGGGAAACTTCGGCCTGATGTCGTACTGATGGATATTCACCTGAAGGGGGATATGGATGGCATTGAAGCATCTGATCGGATTGCCCGCCGTTATGATATCCCAGTTATCTACACTACCGCCCATTCTGATCGAAAAACCCTTTCCCGCGCCATCCGCACTCAGCCCTATGGATATATTGTAAAACCGTTTAATGAGCATGATCTCTACTCAAATATTGAGATGGCCATGCACAAGCACCGCGTGAAAAGCCGGTTGGAGGGCAGCCCGGAGATGGTGGATTCTGCCCTCAATATGGTTGCAGGGGCTGTGATTATAACCGACGCGAAAGGCCGCATTGAACGCCTCAACCTGGAGGCAGAACGGGTGACCGGTTACTGTCTTTCTGATGTGGAAGGCGCACCGTTTTTCACTGCTTTCAGTGTTACTGTTCCTGGTCGTGACCTCATGATGGAGAAACTCCTGTCCTCCTCAGAGTATGCTGCTGGTTCCATGCTCTCTCTTCCCTCTACGATACGTGTCAGGGTGAAGTCCGGGGGGTATAGTATGGCCCACCTGAACACTACTATCATCCAGGAGAAGGGAAGTTCGAGGATACAGAATATCGCCTTCCTGATTGAGCCATTCGCTCCGGAAACAGGGGGGGGTGCAGCAGTTGTGTGCCCCGATCTGGCAGCAATTCTTGATGCGATGCCTGACCCATTTGCCTGTGTGGCAGAAGATGGTGATGTGATCCTGTTCAATGATCCATTCTCCGCACTCTGCAAACGGTTGGGAAATGATATCAGCGGCATGACCCCCCATATTGCTATGGCACTGCCGGAGTCGTTTATTGGGGGGCCTTCCTTTTTCCATGAAATCCTTGCCGACAACCATTTGGTCACCCGTGAAAAAGTGGTGAAATATTCAACCGGAAGTATTGTCTATCTCATTCGGTATCTTCCGGTAGCCCGGAATGTGGATGGGGGATCAAGGAATTTAGTCTTGCAAATTCGGGATGTCACTGCAGAGACATTGGCAGTACGGCAGTGTGAACTCACACGTGAGGGGGCACAAAAGACAGATGATGCGATAGAGAAGATTGGGGATCTTTGTTCTGCTCTTAAAGAGTCCGTCCTTGCGATGTCATGGGCATATGAAAAAGGGCCTGCATTTCGTGATGCAGCAAATGAGCAGCTTGATGAGGTGAATCGGATCATTGGTGATATTGACTTCCGGCTCATTGAGATTGAAAAGAACCGTCAGGTCTAAGACGGAATGATCCACATTGCAGGCAGGGGCTATCCCTCAGGCGCCGATCTCTCAAATGATCTTTTTCTTTAAGAATTTAATGATTTAATGGGGTTTTTTGGGGTATTTTTTAGATTCTGGTCCTATAGTGGCTTGGAAGTTATTTTATGGTATGACATCAAAGGGGATGGCAACCCATGGGGGTGCTGGAAAATGTCAGAGAGTGAATTAATACACAGAGACACGGCGCGGGAAGTGTTTATTGAGCAGTCACGCGCCCGGCTGGATGAAGTCCGGGAGATTGAAGCGCATGTCCGTGAACGGATTGGGGATGCGCCGCAGGCAGTGCAGGAAAATATTAGTGCCTGTAATCTGGATATTGACCGGCTAATCAGCCAGGCAGAGGTTGAGATTGACTGTATCGAAAATGCGGAGGAACATGAATGGATTGCAATGCGGATCAGGGTGGACAGCGCTATTGGTGAGGCTATGGGGGGGCTGGAACGTTGCTCCCTGATTCTGGATAGTCCTGCAGAGCATGTGCAGTGGGAGTGAATCCTTGTTTGGATATTCCAGGAAGACTCTCGAACCACCTTTTTTCCATTTTATTGGCCTGAATGTCCTGACAGATTTCGGTTAATCAAAACTTCGGGAGGGGGGCACATTTTTGCGTCCGGATATGCATGTCAGAAATTACTGACTGTTTTTCATAATTCCTCGTTTTATGAATATTGATGTATGTATCACCCTTTCTGCCGGCCTGTTTCAGGCAATGGATCCGCAGAACGTTGTCTGTGATGAGTGAAGAGAATGAAATAAACAAAAATATTCTGCATTTTATTAAAGAAATCAAAAAGTGAGATCGTTAAGAGTTGGTGTTGGGGGCGCGAGGTTTGGTATTGTTTTTGTTGGTGGTACGTGTGTTGAGAGGTATGATATGGTAAGGTGTGTGTGTTGCGCCCCTTTTCTCTGGTATCTCGTTTTTTCTCCCTGGTTTGTGCTTCCGTGCCTTATCCGGTATCCCTATTCGGATAAGGCGGGATGCAGCCGCTGTGGATATCTGGTGAAAGACCACTGCGGGAGTTATGTATTGGTTCCCAACTTGTGCCAAGCTGGTACTAGTTATCTATTCGATGTGGCTGCATATATACCTTTTGCCTAATGCCAAGCATTAGGCCGTGCATTGACTCGTGCATTAGCGAAAGCTATATGCTATGATGCGAAAAGATTCTAATCATACATGCTTGGTGCCTTTCCTCAGGAATTAACCCGGATCTGTGAGGTTCTCAGGGAGAACCCCAAGGGGATGGCAGTCCGTGACATTGCCGATGCCATTGGGATGAACCGTAACACAGCCTCACGCTATCTGGATATGCTTCGTGTGGCAGGTCAGGTGGAGATGAAGACCTATGGCAAGGCGAAGGTCTTCTACATTTCACAGCGAATGCCCATCTCTGCGATGATGGACTGTGCGGTTGACATGGTCTTTGTTTTGGACCCGTCGCTTACGGTTGTAGAGGCAAATGATACCATATGCACCTTTCTGGGGGGATGCCGTGATGGTATCGTAGGTCACCCGATGCGGGAATCAGCACTTGGGGCTTTTGACCACCCCCTGATCGTAGGGCGCATCAGTGATGCAATGGAGGGGAAGGGTTCAACAGATGAACTTCGATATATGCGAGTGGACGGTGAGGTATTTTTCCGGGTAAAAACTATTCCGACTGTGCTCAATTCCGGTTTACCCGGCGTGGCTGTTGTTATGGAAGATATCACCGGGAAGAAGGTGGCAGAAGAGGCACTCCGTGCGAGTGAACTGAAATTCCGCACCCTCGTTGAGGACATCAGTGACGCAATATGGATCATTGGGGATGACTGGATATTCTCCTATGTGAGCCCCCGCACTGAGGATATCCTTGGGTACCTGCCGGCACGCATGGAGGGGGAGTCAATCTTCTCGTACATCCCTGACAATGATCATGAAGGGGTGGAGGCAGCCCTTGAGGAATGCCGTAAATCTGTCCGGGGATGTTCGGTTGTTCCCATTTCCATGCGTCATATAGATGGCTATTCTGTTGATGTGGAAGTGAGTGCATCCCCCCAGTTTGATCTCCTGGGAGACTTCACCGGGTATCGTGCGGTCTGTCGAAATGTAAGTGAACGGCGGGTGCAGGAGCGCAGGATTCTGCAGTGGAAGTCATTTCTTTTTTCCATCGTTCAAAATATTCCCGCAAAGGTGATGGTGACAAATGTGGAAGACCGGTCGCTGGTGTTTGTGAACCGATCATTTGAGGAGATGTTTTGCATCTCTTCTGATGAGGTGGCAGGCAGGCAGTGCAGAGATATATTTTCTCTGGATCTTTGCCGTGTGCTTCTTTGTGGGGATGAAGAAACTGTGATGTCTGCTGAGGAGGTGGATGTGCCGGAGGTTGTGGCGTTTGTCCCGGGTGTCGGGGAACGGATTCTCTGGGTCAAAAAGATCCCGGTCTTCTCCAGCAAAGGGCATCTCCGTTATATTCTTGGTATTTATGAAGATGTGACTGATAAAGTCCGGAATGAACAACGCATTTGTGCTGAACGTGACCAGGCGCAGCAGTCGCTTGATGCGGCCGGTGTCCTGATTGCCGTAATCGCCCCGGATGGTACTATAAGAACGATGAATCGCAGGGGCTGTGAAATGCTCGGCTACCCAATGGATGGGCTTATTGGGAAGAATTGGTTTGATACCGTTGTGCCCCCGCATTCACATGCCATTTTGAAGGAGCGGTTCAATAATGTCCTTACAATAGGCAGTTTTTCTGCAGTCTCTGAAACAGGCTATCTCCTTCATGCTGATGATACATTGATCCCGGTTGCATGGCAGAATGCAATTCTGCCGGGTGAGGATGGGGAACCGGCGGGGGTAGTCACCTCTGCTGAACCACTGCCGGAAGTGCCATGATTACAGGAAACTTCACGTCGCTGCCGCAACCTTTTTCTTCCTGACATGCGGGATACCCCATATGTGTTTTTTCCCATTCCGGTCATGTCGAAAAAAATCCCGGTTCTCTCTGGTATTTTTATCCATCCTGTTTTTCGGATTTATCTTTATGTCTGGTGTGGTATCTGCAGAATCAATTGTTCCTGAACTCCCGGGGATATCTGATGTCTATGGTGTAGGGGAAGAGATCACACTTGGAGGTGAGACGAATCTTGCTCCCGGCACGAAGATTCTGATAACGATAGAGGGGGCAGAATTTCGTCCTTCAGAAAAGGGTGGGATTGGGGCACTTTCCGGCACATCAGGAATGGTGGTGGTGCAGGATGGCATCCCTTCTTTCTGGTCATTTTCTTTCACTACCCGGGGATGGGAACCTGGTGAATATCTGGTCATCATCGAAGTACCAAAGACCGGGACAGTAGTGTCGGGCTCTTTTTCTCTTCTCCCTGCTGGGAATGTATCGGAAATGGCTGTCTCGTCGCTCCCGACGGTGTCTCCATCGGATACGCCTGAATCATCACCTCTACCGCTGGCCACATCGCCCACATCTGTGCCGCTCTCTCCTGCTGCCGGAGTGGCGGGTTTTGTCGTATTTTATCTATTCCGGGCGTATTTTTCATGAGTAACTGCGATATTTTGGTGGGGTGATTGGTATCCGTTCCCGTTCAGAGGCAGAAACAGGCAGATATATCTGTTCAGGGTCTGGAAATCTATCTGAACAGGAAGGAGTGGTTTATCTATGGTTTTTTTGCGTTTAGGTATTGAAATATTTGGTTTCAGTCTGGTGGGTATTCTCTTTATTATAAACATCATATTTGCCATCTCTGTGGTCTTTGTTGAAAGGAAAAAACCCTCTGCAGCTTTGTTGTGGGTGGCTGTTCTCTTCTTTTTGCCCCTCTTTGGGTTCCTTTTGTACCTTGTATTTGGGCAGACAATATACAAAGAACGAATATTTCGGCTCAAAGAAGAGGATGACCGTATCGCAAAAGAGGTGATTGCACGGCAGGAGGAAAGGCTGGAGGGTATCCATGTGCCATTGGAGGATAAGGCAGGCGATTATCTCAATATGATTGCGATGCTGCTGAAAAATGATCAGGCGGTTATCTCAAATGACAATATTGTAGAGGTATTCACTGACGGAAATGCCAAATTCGATGCACTGCTGGAGGCAATCGACAATGCAGATGACTTCATCCACCTTGAGTATTACATAATCAGAAACGATACCCTTTCCCGGCAGATTGCAACTGCTCTTGCACGAAAGGCACGGGAAGGAGTGACTGTCCGGGTGCTGGGGGATGCCGTTGGGTGTCACAGTCTGCCGAATGATTTTTACCGTGAGCTCACGGATGCAGGGGGGGAGGTTGCCTGGTTCTTCCGGTCAAAATATCTCCACATCAATATGCGGGTCAACTACCGAAATCACCGGAAGATTGCTGTGATTGACGGAAAAATCGGATTTATCGGGGGGTATAATATCGGGGACGAATACCTGGGCAAAGGCCCGCTGGGAAACTGGCGTGATACCCACCTGAAGATCACCGGCTCTGCAGTGCATTCCCTGCAGGTTCGGTTTTTCATGGACTGGAACCATGCCGCGAATGGTGATCTGGGTTTTGAAGAGCGGTACTTCCCGACCCCGGAGGAGCGTGAGGGAACGTTGGTGCAGATTGTTTCCAGCGGTCCGGACTCCCATGGCGAGGCGATAAAAAAGGGATATCTGAACCTTATCAGCAATGCCCGGGAGAGTGTCTGGATACAGACGCCGTATTTCATCCCGGACGGGAGCATCATGGATGCTCTGAAGATTGCCGCAGAATCAGGTGTGGACGTGCGTATTATGTTCCCCTGTAAACCGGACCATCCGTTTGTCTACTGGGCAGGTTTTTCTTATCTCTGGGAGCTTATGGAGTCTGGTGTGCGGGTATATAGCTATGACAACGGGTTTATCCATGCAAAAACGGTTGTTGTAGATGGTTTTGCGGCATCCGTCGGGAGTGCTAACTGGGATATCAGGAGTTTCTCCCTTAATTTTGAAGCAAATGCCTTCCTGTACAAGGGAGACGTCCCCCCGGCCCTGAAACAGATTTTTGCAGATGATATTGCATCCTGTACTGAAGTGACGTTGGATATGTATGGAAACCGGACTTTTGTGGTGCGTTTAAAAGAATCGTTTTCCCGTCTGTTTTCCGGGATTTTATGAGTCTTTTTGGTGGGGATTTAATGTATCCCCTTTCGTGATGATCCTGATATTTTAATTTTAACTCTTCTCCCTATTTCTGATGTTTGAATTTTATTGTTTTTTGTCGGTTTTTTTCGGGTATTTCTCGAAAAAATGCCTAACCCGTGGAATATTCTGACGGTAGTGTACTTCCAGGGATGGTATGGTATAGGGTAGGTACTGTGGCAACATGGCCGATGCCATCACACATTTCTCAATAAGATTTTTTTCCCGGCCAATAACACAGTTTTCCTGTTGCATCACTGCTTCCAGAAACTCTTCTGTTGTCTCAGCATGGGCACAGGTTAGGACATGGCCAAGGTCAGGGAGTATGTGGCCATCTGTTCCGCCGGTGATGCACATCCCGCGTGATTTTGCCACTTCTGCAGCCTTTTTGTTGAGTTTCCGTGACATGCCGCCGCTGATCACTTCCAGCCCGTCGAATGCATTGTACATCCGGGGGGGGAGGTACTGTCGTTCGATGCATTTTGCAAGGCCCTTGTTGAAGAGTAAGTAGCCAAAAGGGTGGGCGGCGACCATGACGCAGTTGTAGTCGTCTGCGAGTGCAGCAATATCCGGTGTTGTGAGGGTGGTTGCAAGACACGGGCTGGCACTCTTTGTATCTTTGATGTGTTTTTCGTAGCATTCCGTGAGGTCCTGTACCGAGAAGAAGTAGAGGAGGATATGTGGGCCGTCCCAGGCACTGATCTCAATCCCCGGGATGAGGAGGACAGATGCATCCTGCCGTTCAGATTCAGTTACGCCGCTCACCGCGTTGTGATCGGTTATGGCAAGGCCAATTCCTTTCTTTTTTGCAAGTGCGAGGGCGTCGCGGACGCGGGTGGGAGAATCAGAATGGTTGGTGTGAAAGTGCATGTCCACTCCGGCAAGACCGCTTTTGCGGATATCATGGATGTCGGGTTCACTGAATATGACTTGTGGAAATGTGCTATTCATAATCATTCTTCTCAGGTATTATTCGGTTGTCGTGGCTCATACTTACCAGTGATGTCTGGCGGGTGTACGTCTGTCTGTAAATACTTGAAAAATATGGAGAATTATAATCAAGTGTGTCATTTTGTTGAAGACTGTGCTCTGCAATGCATCCTGAAGGGCAGATTTGTCAGGGGCATCATCTTTTGTATAGGGTGGTTCGGGGATGTTTTTTTGTGATGTATTTTTTCAGGTTTTTTATGTGATAATCGCAGTTTCTTTTATCCGTGACAGCATGAGGAAAAAACTGGTCTGATTGTGCGCTTCAGGTATATGTATTATAGTCCGTGCTTAAAAAAACAAAATTACTATTTTAATGTATGTTTTATGCCCGATATGGGGATATATCCGGTACAACCAAATCTTAAGTATCTATTATTGAGGTTAAAAATTGTGGTATCTAAAACATGGGCTGGGACATTATCTGTCCTTACGATAATAATTGCAGTGCTGTGCCTGGCAGCACCGGCGATGGCTACAACCTGGGTGGTAAATCCTGATGGAACAGGTGACTTTACCACCATTCAGACGGCACTGGATAGCGAATGGACAAGTGGCGACACAATAGAGATTGAATATGCAATCTATAAGGAACCGGTCGCGGTGGACGCGGACGGTGGGGGACTCACGATCACAGGTGTGCCCTCTCCGGCGGGTGACCTGCCGGTAATAGACGGCATGAACGGTGCGATTGAATTGCCCGGTCTTGTTGACGGTTTTTTGGGCTGTGGGGAGTGTTCAATGTTCCTCTATAACGGCGATTTCGCCGTTTCGTCTCTATGTGTGACAAATGCCTCGAGGAACGGACTGGTGGTAAACCCCTCTGGAGATGAGAATACTGTCTCCCTCACAGATATTGAGGCCGCAGATAACGGCAATCACGGTGTCAATGTCCTCTGGTGTGACAAGGTTGTGCTGTCTGGGATTGAGGCATATAACAACGGAAGGCACGGTATCAATGTATATTCTGATTCTCTTGAAGGGACTGACCTGCTCTGTACTGATAATGGCAGGCATGGTCTGAGTGTCTGGGCTGGTGACGTTTCACTTACATACGTGGATGCCTTCCAGAACGGATACCGCGGTGTTTCTGTCCACACGTGGTGTGATGCTTGTCCCGCGACTCTCCTCACCGGAATATATGTTGCGGATAATGGGTGGGATGGGCTCTTTGTCGAGGGATCTGGTCCCTCAGATGCGGAGATTTCCCGCATTGAATCGACCGGCAACGGCGGAGACGGCGTGGTCCTGAAAGGATTTGATGATTTCACCGCAAGCGACCTGTTTCTTGATGGGAATGGGGTGGGAGAGGCGCTTACGTCAATTCTCCTTGCAGACGGTGAAAGTGGTATGTCCCTGTCCTGTGCAGACTCCGTGAATGGTGTTTCCCTGTGCAATAAAATGGACCGGAATAACGACTTCCTCTTCTCTGCAGACGTTGATGCTGCAGCGACTGAGAATGTGGATGTGGTAAATAGTGGCATATTCTGTGACCTTCGCGGTGAAGGGAACGGTCTCTTTGTTATGAATAGCGGGAATGGCACCATCGAGAATGTGGACGCCACGAACAACCCGTCTGTTGGTATCCTCGTGGATGCGACCGGCGATGTGGTCATCTCCGACTGTACCGCAGATGAGAACGGGTATCTGGGTATTCTCACGGCGTCTATGTCTGACGAATCCGAACAGCTTTTGGGTCAGGTACTGTCGGATACCGGCATGGACACGGAATCTGCTGAAACAAAAGCAGTGATTGAAACTGCGTTTACCCGGATGAGTGCATCTGTGGCGGATGCAACAGTCGTCTCTGAAGATGAATTCATCCTCTGGGAAAATGTGAGCATCCTTATAGGAGACGTTTTCGAAGAGGGCCCGGATGTGACACTCTCCTCTGTTGAGGCGAATAATAACGGCTATGCCGGAATCGGGGTTATTGCCTCGTATATCAATGCAACGGATATCAGTGCAGATGAAAACGGAGCGAGCCCGACAGATGTTGTAGGCACCCTCTCTGGTGCCGGTATTGTCGGGGCATCCTTCGTTGGTGAATTCTCTGACATTGCGGCTGCAGATAATGGCGGTGCCGGTATGGCTGCAGCCTCGCTTGCCCTGTATATTGATGATGCCACGTTCACCGGCAACGGTGCAGAGGCGTACAGTGATACGCATGGCCCGCACTTCCAGACCGGACTTCTCACGGTATCTCTGGTAAACTTCTTCTCCGGTGTTCAGTCTGACGAGAATGCCGGTTCCGGTATTCTCATGACCTCAGTCATTACGTTATGTGACGAATGTTCGGCATCCGGGAATGCGTATGGTGGCATTGTCGCTGCAGACCCTCTGAGTCTGGGCATCGCTGCTGTTCTTGTACATGGCGGACTGGACAGTATCATGGATACAACGGCTCTCTCTGAAGAAGACCGGTTCTATCTGGAAAGTCTCTCCACGCCTGCCATGCAGGATGTCGTGACCTGCTACGGCACGACAGATGCGGTTCTTCCGTCCTCTGTGTCCGGCATTGATCTCGATAATATCACCGAAGATGATGTGGCATTTATCATTGACGTGCTGCACCAGTATATGGCCACAACCGGGTGCTATATGATGAACTCCGCGGCAGACGAGAACGGACTCTTTGGCATGGCAGTCGTCTCCCCGAATGTGATAACGAATGGATTTTCTGCCGATGGGAACGGGTATGACGGCGGGAGCCCCCTTCTGGCCATTGCAGGAACGGGTATTGTCGGTCTCTATCTGAACGGTGATTTCATGGAAACCTCAGTATCTGAAAATACCGGGGCAGGGATGGTCACTGTTGGTGTGGTGTCAGAGTATGATGGTGTCATTGCAGATGACAACGGCTACGCAGGCATTGTCACCATCGACCCTGTCACCCTTGCCGCAGCAGCGCTCGGCGCATACTTTGTGGTGCTGGACGACACCGGTGCCCAGGTGACTATGGCAGCAGAAGATTCCGCAGAGACGACCGATCTTGAGATGCATGCAGATATTGCAGAGAGTGCGGTCGTGCAGGAGATTGTCTCTACCTACTACACCGGCACATCGTCTGTGGATGCCACCATTGATGGTGTCAGCATCCCTGAGGATGGGATGGATATCCTTCTCGAACACATTGAACTTTACTTTGAAAATGCGGGTGTCTATGCATACGATGTATCTGCATCCGGGAACGGTTACCCTGGTTTTGTCGCCATCGCTCCGAACGTGGTGATGGACGGCGTCACGGCAGATGACAACGGTGCTGCAAACGATGACGAGAGTGGAATCATTTCCCTTGCCGCAGGCAGTGGTGTTATTGGTCTTTCCATCGTTGGTGACTATGAGGATATCGCGGCATCCGGTAACACCGGTGCCGGAATCGCCACTGCAGGCGTCGTCACCGATATGACCGCCTGTGATGCAGATGAAAACGGCGTCGGTGTGGTCTCTCTCTTTATTGTTGGTGACTGCACGGAAATTATGGCAGATGAAAATGCCGGCCCCGGTATTGTCCTCGCCGGAATCAATGGTACGCTCACCGATTCTGTTGCCATAGAAAATGCCGGCCCTGGTATTGTCTGTGTTGACCCGGTGGCAACCGTTCTCATGTACCTGGTACCTGTCATGTCGGCAGGCGCTGATGATGCAGAAACTGTCTCCCCTGAGACGCTTGCACTTCTGTGCCAGCTCTCCGGCAGCACTAACAGTGTATCGTCCGTGAGTGGCGATGTTGAAACTGAAACTAAAACTGCATGGACACTCATTGAGTGGGCGGTTGAACACGTCTCTTCGTATGAAGGAGACATCACTGAACTGAATGAAACTGAGATTCTCGACCTTGTCCTTACCCACTACCTGACCAATGCCGGAATGTCTGTCTCTGATGTAAGTGTAGACAATAACGGCTGGCAGGGTGTCGTGATTCTTTCCCCGTCCGTTGTAATTGAAGATGTTGCAGCAGAGGGCAATGGGTATCACGGTGTTTCTGTTATCAGTCCGTGGAAAGCGGTTGATGCTTTCGGGTGGGTGCACCCCGCAGAACCTGTTGGAGCCGAACGCCTGAGTGTCCGGGGGATTTATGCCGTGAGTAACGAAGGTGCAGGTCTTGCGGTCGCCGGAGCGAATGGTGGAGATGTGATGGATGTCTATGGCTCTGATAATTATGTGGGCATCCTCCTTGCTGATTCAGACAACCTCATGGTCTCAGATACTATGTTTGAAACAAACTGGGCTGCGTCGGTATTGTGTGGCGGCAGTAAGTTCAACAGTCTCACCCCTATTGGCCCGGTCATGCCGGACGGGGCACTCACTGACCTGACCGGTTCATGCAACAATGCATTTGTCGGTACTGCAGTTGACGGGGGCATTGTGGTTTATCCGAACTCCTCCGGCAATGTATTTGACAATACCTTCTTTGATGAAGCTGCGGAGATAGCAGCCGATATCTCAGGTGACGGACCCTTTGTTCTCTACAGCACGTCCGGGTACTGGGCTCCGGTACTGCCGGACCCACAGCGGCTGGCACATATGGGTGGATGTGGAATCGGTGTTTCCGGTCTGGGTGGGTTTAACACGACTGTGAACATCACCTATGACTACAGCTATGGATACTCTGAGGTTGAAGGTGAAGCCTTGTATCCACAGTGGGCAGTGAATTCCACGACCCCCTGGGAATACTGGGGATTCAATACTGTAACCAATGACAAGTCTGCGAAAACAGTCGGAACAATGGTAGTGCCAATAACTCCCTCAGCCTCTGTTCCGTATGGTGAATTTACCGATTTGATGTTCATTGCGCCGTTCTGGGTGGAAGAGCAAAGCAGTGACGACCCGGGCCATGATATCTTCATGAAGTCCCTCTCAGAGAATGATGAGGCCGGGTATATCGGGCCTGATGGTGTCTTTATCCCGTATACAACGCCGGATGCTCCTGTGGGAGAGATAGGTGACGGTACAGGCGATGGCGCCGGAGACGGTACTGGTGATGATACCGGTGACGATTCCGGCGATGACACGGGTGCACCACAGCAGTCCGGTGCAGACGGTGACGGTTCTGCCTCTGGTCAGGCAGGAGCTCCCGGTGTGACAGCCACCGCAACTGCAGTGGCCACCACCCCGGTACCCACCACCACCCCGGCGGGCGTTGTTCCGGTTATTGGTGCACTGGGTATCCTCGGTGCCCTTGCGGTCATCCGCCGCCGGTAATCATTCCCTTCTTTTTTTTCGGGCACCATCGTAGGGCATGTGCAGCAACGTATATATATGTACAATGGCCCACATGTGCTGTATGGAAACCAAGTATATTCTCGATGAGAATGACCTGCCGAGACAGTGGTATAATATCCAGGCGGATCTACCGGTGCCCCTTTCGCCGTCCTATAATCCACAGACAAAGGAGCCCATTGGTCCGGAAGATCTCGCACCGATCTTTGCATCAGAACTGATCCGACAGGAGGTATCAACTGAACGTTACATCGATATCCCGTCTGAGGTGCGTGACATTCTCACCCTCTGGAGACCATCTCCTCTCTACCGTGCCCGCCGGCTGGAAAAACTCCTGAAGACGCCTGCAAAGATATTCTATAAGTATGAAGGAGTAAGTCCCCCGGGCTCACACAAACCGAACACGGCGATTGCACAGGCCTACTACAATATGAAAGATGGCATCGAGCGAATAGCAACAGAGACGGGTGCCGGGCAGTGGGGTTCTTCTCTCGCCTTTGCGACCCAGCTCTTTGACATGGAGTGCAAGGTCTACATGGTGCGGGGCAGTTATGACCAGAAACCCTATCGCAAGATGATGATGCAGTGCTGGGGGGCGGAATGCATTGCATCTCCGTCAAAGGAGACTAATGCCGGGCGGGCAATGCTGGAGAAAGATCCTGATACCTCCGGTTCTCTGGGGATGGCGATATCTGAAGCGGTTGAGGATGCGGCCTCACACGCGAACACTAATTATTCCCTTGGGTCTGTCCTGAACCATGTCTGCCTGCACCAGTCGGTGATTGGTCTGGAGACTCTGGAGCAACTGAAGATGGCTGGTGAGGAGACGGCAGATGTTGTCATCGGCTGTGCCGGCGGCGGTTCCAACTTTGCAGGGCTGGCGTTCCCGTTTATGCGGGAAAGGATTGCAGGGCGAATGCCTGACTGTCAGTTTATTGCCACCGAACCATCGGCCTGTCCGACGCTCACGAAGGGTCTCTATGCCTATGACTTTGGTGACGTGTCAGGCTACACACCTATAATGCAGATGTATACGCTTGGGCATGGGTTCGTCCCGCCTTCCATTCATGCGGGCGGGCTGCGATATCATGGTATGGCACCGCTTGTCTCCATCCTGCACCACGAAGGTCTTATTGATGCGGTATCCTGTCACCAGAATGAAGTATTTGCTGCAGCGGTTGCGTTCTGCCGCTCAGAGGGCATCATTGTGGCGCCGGAGTCTGCCCATGCAATTAAGACAGTGATGGATGTGGCAGAAGAGTGCCGGCGTACTGGTGAAGAGAAGACGATTGTCTTCAACTGTTCCGGGCATGGCCACTTTGATCTGTCTTCATATGAAGCATACTTCGCGGGTGCCCTGCCGGATTATGAGTATCCCGCAGACCTTATTGCAGCTTCACTCAAAGATCTGCCGAAGATTCAGTGATGTTGATTGGCTTTGTAGTAAACCCGGTTGCGGGGATGGGCGGTGCTGTCGGACTGAAAGGGACTGACGGAGCAGTGGAGGAGGCAAAGTTGCGGGGAGCGGTGCCTGTTTCACCGGGCCGTGCCCGTATACTTCTCTCCCTCATCGTGCCGGGTGTTCATACGTTTCTTACTGCAGGCGGCCCGATGGGTGAGTCACTGCTGGCTGAGAACGGGCACCCGGCAGATGTGGTGTATGTACCTGATGGAACCGAGACCACAGGAGAGGATACCCGAAAGGCGTGTCAGGTGTTTACGGACCGGGGGTGCGACCTTATCCTCTTCTGTGGGGGGGACGGGACTGCCCGTGATGTCTTCGCTGTTGTCGGTGATACTATTCCTCTTCTTGGCGTGCCATCTGGTGTGAAGATGTATTCCGGAATTTTTGCGGCGACTCCTGCCGCAGCGGCTGACTGCGTGAACCGGCTTGAAGAGGCGGTGATGACAGATGCAGAGGTGATGGATATCGATGAGTCGGCCTATCGGGATGGCAGACTTGCAGTAACCCTCACCGGGATTGCCCGTTCGCCTGCCCTCACCGGTCATCTTCCCTCTTCGAAATGGGCGACGGACGCGATGCATGAGGGGCGGGCACAGGCAGAGATTGCCCGGTTTATCATAGACATAATGCGAAGAGATACATTGTACCTGATCGGCGCCGGGAGTACTACTGCTGCTGTTATACAAGCATTGGGGGAAGATGGTACATTACTGGGCATTGACGCAGTTTTTGATGGCGACATCATCGCCCGTGATCTCAATGAAGAGGGAATTCTTCATCTTCTAAACCGGTATCCCCGGGTGCAGGCTGTTGTCTCACCCATCGGGGCACAGGGTTTTGTGCTGGGCAGGGGAACCCAACAGTTCTCTCCTGCGGTGGTTGAACGTATCGGTCCGGAGAATTTCATTGTCATTGCAACCGAGGCCAAACTGTCCCGTACTCCTGCTCTGTATCTGGATGCTGGTAATCCTGAAATAAGCTCAAAATTCCCTGATTCATTACAGGTTATTTGTGGATATGCGATGGCCCGCCGGATGCCCTTGATACAGTAACCCGGAGGAGGGCTCCCTTCAGGTAAGGAATAGGTCGGTTTCTGTAGTGAAACGTTCCCGTCATTTTGATCCTGGCTGGGTATCAAATTCAGATCGGGTGTTTGATTCCAGATTTATGTATCAGAAGAAGTTATTTTTTGGGGATGTCTATGAAACAGGAGATATATTCTGAATGAATGTGACTGAGAGCTATGCTCCCTCTCCGGGTAGTTTCTTTCTTTTTATTCCGGGAGACAGGTTTATGTGGGATGCTCTCCAGGAATGGGTATGGAGAATTCCCGGATTGGCATGTTGATTATGGCACTCCCGCTGCTGATTCTTATTGTTGCTCTCATAATTGCCCTCTATAATGTAGGATTTGATATGGATGCGGCAACCCTTCCGGAAAATCCCACCGGGCCACTGAATGAGACCCTGACATCACTCCTGCAGGCAGACCGGCCGCTTGTAACCGCGAGTGGAGTGGAGAGTGATCTGAATGCAGGGACAGTCACTCTGAAAGCAATTGTGGAAAATCCAACTGCATACCCAATGACTGTACAGTACATCGAATACTGGATCCCTGGGGAATCCGGGGAACTTACTGCTTCCCTTGCAGCACCGGTGACTGTCCCTTCCGGAGAGAGTGCAGCAGTTGAACTGTCTGGACCTGCGACGCCGGATACTGTCATCGCCCTGAAATCCGGCAGTGCACAAGGAATTCTCTCTTTTGAAATTGAGATTATGGGCATCCGTATCTCAACGGAGATCCCCCGGGCATGGGAGGTTGAAGTATGACATACACCGGAAAGGAGTGGACAGCTGCAGACTGTAACATTCCTGGTCTCATCGCAGGCATCTGCCTTATTGGGCTCCCGTTCATTGGATACTGGTGGTCGGTGCGGTTCGGGGATGGTGCATTTGTTCTGGAAGTCTCACCGTTTACGCTGGGGATGTACGGGTTTGGAAAAGAGTTCTTCTCCCCACTTCTCACCGCAGTGAATACAGCGATTCTCATTAGCATTGTCTTATTTGGTGCCCTCCTCTTCATCGGTTCTGTGCTCCGGTGTAGTCGGCAGTACAGGCAGCAGTCTGATCAATTGGTTGGGATGGCAGCCAAAAAACCGATATGGCTGGTTTTGTTCTTTGTATTTTCCATCGTAATTAGCGGCTTTGGAATCGAGTATTCCCTTCGGGAGTCTGGTGTTTCCATTTCCCTTCCTGTTATCACCGGAGATGCGGTGGGGAGCATTACGGCATCCGGGACCACAGTGCAGGTTCCGGTATCACTCTCCCTGAATGCAACCTTCTGGTATGCTGTTGTATTTGCCATTATTGCTGCATATGCCTGGATATACCAAAAAAGACGGTATTATGGAGACCCGGATGAAGTTTTTTTAGCGGAAACTGATGAATCCGGCGGGTCGGAACAGACATAATACATGGGCATATAGTGGTGGTATTTCCAATTTTTACTGAAAGATATGACATTTCTTTTTTGTTAACCCTTCCATCAAAATTCCGTTTAAGGTTTGGTTAAAACTATTCTTGTATGGAGGTCTGCAGAAGTACATCCCGAAATTTCTGGTTGGGGGTGGTGAAAGATATATGTATTCGGGCTTCCATCTAACATCTGCCATGCATGACCTGGGGGGGTCATACGGTGATGGTTTAGTATCCTGCGACTGAGATGGTTTATTCTGCGGTTTTTGTAGAAATATCCTCGGAATTGCCTTATTGGGTGTTTGCAGGGCTGAAGGGGTGTATTCATGGGGGAAAATATTCCGGATTACCGGGCAGTATTTCTGAACAATGCTGTGCCGATGTGTATTATTGATGATGACGGGAAGCTACGCTCCGTTAACCGGGCTGCAACAGACTATTTTCGGGGTGCTCCGCCTGACCCGGACGAGATATCCTGGCTCTTTTCCTGGGGTGCCGGGGGGGGAAATACCTCCGTTGGCAACACCTCAGACGGGGCGCCGGTGTTGGTTGCAACCGATGTAGTGCCGGTCAGCTGGCAGGGAGGTGGTGCCCGCCTTCTTGCCGCTGTGGATGTGACCGGCCATGCAACTGAGTCTGCCCGATTACGCAGGGCACTGGATCAGATCCGGGTGGCAGAGGAAGGTGCTGGAATTGGTTTCTGGGATTCCTTTGTGAAAGAGAACACATTATCGGTTGACAGCGGATGGGCTCATCTCATCGGATATGAGTCAGAGGAGCTGGGAATATCGTTTGATGAAATATTTGTGGATCGGATTCATCCGAAGGACCGGTCAGAGGTAGTGGCATACTTCAAACGTCTTTATGAGGGGACGGCGGCCTCAGGGCGAGCTGAATTTCGGATGTGGCATCGGGATGGGAGGTGGATTTGGATTCGGTCTGTCTGCCGTGTAATTGCATATGACGATGATGATACCCCGGTGCGGGTGGCGGGTCTGCATATGGATATCACTCAGGAGCATGAAACACTTGAAGCCCTTGCTGAAGCAAAAAAGAAGATTATTCTACTCTCTTCTGTTACCCGGCATGACATTTTAAATCAGGTATCGGTAATTTTGATGTGTGATGAACTGGTACGGGGTGATACGGGTGTCGCACCGACGCCGGAGAAGGCCGACCATTACTGGGATATGGCAAATGCTGCGGCACATACCATCGAACGGCTGATATCGTTTACCCGCGACTACGATGCACTTGGAATGGAGCAACCCATTTGGCAGAGCCTTGCCCGTGTGGTGCGCAATGCTGAGATCCTGCTCCATGGAAATGGGGTGCCAGTCAATCTCATCTGCAGGGAGTTGGAGGTCTTTGCCGATCCTCTCTTTGAGAAGGTGATATATAATCTGCTTGAAAATGTGAGGCGCCATTCCGAAGGGGCAAATATGGTGGAAATTGCCTTTGCAGATGGTGAGGATGGGGGGATACTTACGATATCCGATGACGGAATAGGTGTGCCTCAGGAGAAAAAAGAACGAATATTTGAACGGGGATATGGGACAAATACCGGCCTGGGTCTTTACCTCTCCCGTGAGATGCTTGGGATAACGGGAATTTCAATTACCGAGTGTGGAACCGAGGGGACAGGGGCTCTCTTTCGCATGGTTATTCCCCGGCAGCATATCCGGAAGAGTGGCAATCCTGCCTGATAATTTGATGTGGGAAATTATTCCTGAAAGTCAATTACTTCCGGTTCCAGGGTCTGGAGATCGACGATGATTGCACGGGCCGGTGTTGGCTGGAGATTCATTTGTTTCTGGAATGCAGTCTGTGATTGCCATGTTCCGGCATTAATTGCAAGGACTCCCCGGTATTTTGTTATGCCTGAGATATGTACGTGGCCGGTATGGAAGATCTCGGGGATAGGGTCGATGACGAGCCGGTCTTCCCGACAAGCATAGATGGGGGTACGTTCTCCATATGTGCAGGTGAGATGCCGGCGTTTGAGCATCTCAATCATCACTTCATCTGGTCGTGTATAGGAGGCACCGGGGAGAAGACCGATCATATCATCAAAGGACCTGCCGTGGTACATCAGGACTGACACTCCCTGCAGTCTCACAACAGCAGGGTTTTCGACCAAAATGACATTGTCCGGGAATTTCTGGCAAAATTGAGGGGGAAGGCTGGGTTGGGGTTCTGCACCGCGGACAGCATCGTGGTTGCCGGGCGAAACCACAATCTGGAGGTGAGAAGGGAGTTTACAGAGCATTTCCGCGAATACTTCGTATTGCCCGTAGATATTCTGGATCGTGAGCTCCTTATCCTGGTCAGGATAGATACCAATGCCATCCACCACGTCCCCTGCGATTATGAGATAACCGATATCCGGTTGTTCGTGCAGCCATGCGGTGAACTTTTCCCATGCCTCCCCAAGGAAGGTGTTGGAGCCGACATGCACATCAGAGATGAATACGGCCTTTCCCGGTGTTTCACTCAGGAAGGGAGCGTGGTTAATGGGTATGTCGGGGCGTGCAAGAGAGTTTGCAAAGAAGAGGCTGCCGTCACTGGAGAGCTGGCCGGTGACTGCAATGACCTCGTCGGGGATGAGGCGTTCTGCTTCAGTAAATTCCTCACGGTCTTTATTAAAGAGGATATTGATCATGCCGGTCGGATCCTCAAGTAATGCCATCCGGTGACCATTTTTTGTATTTCTGACCTCCATTACCATTCCAATAAGGACGATCTCCATATTGTAGTAGCGACTATTTTTGGCAATCCCACCGATGGGCATGGCACCGGCATAGACTTTGTGTGTCCGCAGTATGGTGGAGAGGCGGTTGTAGCGATCCCGGAAGTAGTGGACGAAGTCAGTGAAGTCAACACCGTTATTTTCCTGGGTTCCGACGCCATATATGACATCAACTGGCGCTTCAGTCAGAAATCGCGTCCCGTCTCGTTCTCGTGTAAAACCCGGGATGTGTTCGGTCATGATGACGGAAACATCAGATGGCACAGAATCAGCTATGGCAGGGATGAGTGAGAGGTCTCCCTGTTCAGCGATATATGAAACAACATCGGGGTGAACCTGCATTCCACAGTCCAAAAACCCGAGCACGATCTCCTGTGGACGCAGCATACAAACAGGTTGGAGTTCAGGCGGTAAAAACCCATATGAAGTGGCGTGTTTTCCCTATCTTTCATATGTTCTGAAGGGGTATGGTAATATATATGAAAGAACAGCGCCGGAACCTTGGGGTGGTTACCCAGGTGCAGCGGTTTATGAAGAGTGAAGACCCGAAAGCAGGCATGGCCCGCGATATTCTCTGGGTGCTGTGTGTGGTTGGCGGGGTTGCACTTCTCCTCTTTTTAGTCTCCGGCACCTGGCCTGCTGTTGTAGCGGTGGAGTCAGAGAGCATGGTCCCGAATATGAATGTGGGGGATCTTGTCTTTGTGGTCGCCCCGGATCGGTATGGGATGCTCACCTCATGGGCAGAAGGACAACAAACCGGGTATGCGAAGTTTGCAACGTCCCCTGATCGACAGGGCAACGAGGTCTATGGTGATGTAATCATCTATAAGCCAAACGGGGACACATCGGTGCACCCAATTATCCACCGTGCTGTCGTATGGTATGAGAATACTACGGTGCCTGGTTACATCACCAAGGGGGACAATAATCAGATCAGCGATCAGGATGCCTACTATCAGGGCATTGGTTCCATCCAGCCGGTGAGAAAGGAATGGATTGTTGGCAAGGCACTCTTCGCTGTGCCACTTGTTGGGTATCTCCCCCTGCATATTATCGAGTTTGCGGTGCTGATTATTGCACTTCTCATCGTATGGGAGTGGTATTCCCGAAGAAAAGAGCAGAAGGATGAGGGGGGTAAAGATCAGGCAAAAAAAGCATCTTCCACCAAAAAGAATGGAAAAAAAGTGGGTTCTTCCAAAAAAAGTGCTGAAAAATCCGCAAAAAAACGCTGAATTCCATAATCCGGTTCCTGTTCACAGGGGCCATTCACAACTCTTTTTTACCTCTACACTCACACGTCATCATAGGAATTGATCCAGATGAAAGAGCTACTTGAAGATGTCCTCGAAGGGCACCGGCTCACTTCTGCTGAGGCAGCAGGGCTTCTGAAGGCACGCGGATCTGATGTATGGGAGATTACTGCAGCAGCAGATCTCATCCGTGAACAGACCGTGGGTGATGTGGTCACCTATGTGCGTAATCAGAATATTCATATCACCAATATATGCCGGAATCTCTGCCGGTTCTGTGCATTCGGGAGACCACCCGGTGCACCGGACGCCTATAATGTGGGGGATGCAGGCATCAGGGCACAGGTTACTCTTGCAAAGGAGCGAAAGGTAACGGAACTCTGTTTTCTCTCCGGGGTGAATCCTGATTTCAGTGCTGAGCGCTATGCGGAGATGATTGGCATCGCCCATGGCATTATGCCTGAGGCTGATATCCACACGATGAGTCCGGATGAGATCACGTGGGCGGCAACAAAGAGTGGAATATCGACTGGTGAGGTAATTGAGATGGTCAGAGACGCGGGCCTTGGGACGATGCAGGGTACCGGAGCTGAAATACTGGTGGATTCTGTCCGCCAACAGTTCTGCCCGAACAAGATCCTAACCGCTGAATGGTCGCGTATTATCACCGAGGCACACAATAAGGGGCTGAAATCAACCGCGACCATTATGTATGGTTCGCTTGATACGGCAGATGACAGGGCTGAACATTTCGGGGTTATACGGGACATACAGGATGAGACCGGAGGTTTTACAGAGTTTATTCCTTTACCGTTCATCCATGAGAATACGCCACTTGCAAAGGCAGGACTGGTCTTTGGCGGGTCCATCGGCCGGGAGGACATCCTGATGTTTGCGGTTTCGCGGCTCTTCTTTGATAATATCCGCAATATTCAGATATCGTGGGGGAAGGTTGGTGAACGGATGGCCTCGCTCGGGCTTATGGCCGGTGGGAATGACTTTGGCGGGACGATGTTCACAGACGAGGTCTCGGTGGAGGCCGGTGCTGCGGCGGCCGACTACTTTGATCCGGCAGATATGCAGCGGATCACAAATGACCTCGGACGGACGCTGCGCCAACGCTCAACGGTATACGGACTTATCGATTAGGCACCAGAGAGTGGTGTTTCTCTCTTTTTCTCTCTCTTTTTTCCTGTGCAACAGGTTGGATACGTTTATTGTGCCTGACGGGAATATTGCGTTTGGACATTTATCCTGGAAGGAATACAATATGAATACAGAGAAACGCCTCGTTTACATGGACCATGCAGCAACGACCGCCACCCGAGTGGAAGTGGCGGAGGCGATGGTCCCCTATATGACCGGACATTTTGGCAACCCCTCCTCCCTGTATGACCTTGCAAAGGACTCACGCGAGGCAGTGGACGCAGCACGGGTTCAGGTGGCAGCGGCCATCGGTGCGGCGCCAAAGGAGATCTATTTTACGAGCGGCGGGACGGAGTCTGACAACTGGGCACTCAAAGGAGTGGCCTTTGCAAAGAGATCTAAGGGGAATCACATCATTACAACTGCTGTGGAGCACCATGCCATCTCGCATACCTGTGCGTGGCTGGAGAAGCAGGGCTTTTCGGTGACGTATCTCCCGGTTGACCGCTATGGGATGGTGGATCCGGAAGCAGTTGAGGCAGCGATTACGCCGGAGACAATTCTCATAAGTGTGATGATGGCAAACAACGAGATCGGGACCATCATGCCGATTGCAGAGATCGGTACGGTTGCCCGAAAGCATGGTGTCCTCTTCCACACGGATGCGGTGCAGGCGGCGGGACATATTCCAATTGATGTGCAGGAGATGAATATCGACCTCCTCTCACTCTCCGGCCACAAGTTCCACGGGCCGAAGGGAACGGGTGCTCTCTATGTCGGGCCCGGTGTGCGTCTCGACCCCCTGATGCACGGCGGTGCACAGGAGCGGGGACGGCGTGCGGGAACCGAGAATGTGCCCGGTATCGTCGGGATGGGGATGGCGCTCTCCCTTGCGGTGGCAGAGATGGTGGAGAATGCAGAGCGGGTGACGGCACTTCGTGACCGGCTTGCGGCAGGACTACTTGCAATCCCTGAGACCTATCTGAACGGCCACCCGCAGAAGCGTCTGCCGAACAATGTGAATGTGGTCTTCGCGTATATCGAAGGGGAATCGATTCTTTTGCTCTTAAACCGCAAAGGGATTGCAGCCTCAACGGGGAGTGCCTGCAGTTCGGCATCTCTTGAGGCGTCGCATGTGCTGATGGCCTGTGGTCTGCCGCATGATGTGGTGCACGGTTCGTTACGCCTGACATTAGGGGAAGAGACGACGGAGGCTGATGTTGATTATGTGGTGGCGGCGGTGGCAGGGGTCGTTCAGCGGCTGCGGGACATGTCTCCTCTGACACCTACGGAATTGAGGAGCAAATGAGACAAGAGGAGTTTGGATATGTATAACGAGAAGGTGATGGACCATTTCGAACACCCGAGAAATCAGGGTGTTATTGAGGATGCGAATGGCACTGGCGAGGTCGGGAATGCCCAGTGCGGGGATATTATGAAGATATATCTGAAGGTGGAAGATGATGTCATCACAGACGTGCGTTTCCAGACTTTCGGGTGCGGGGCGGCGGTGGCATCATCCAGCATGGCGACTGAGATGATCAAGGGCAAGACGCTTGCAGAGGCATGGGATCTCTCCAATAAGGCGGTTGCAGAAGCGCTGGAGGGCCTGCCACCTCAGAAACTGCACTGTTCTGTGCTTGCAGAAGAGTCGATTCATGCAGCGATTAATGATTATCGTGTAAAGCATGGACTTGAGGCGTGGGAAGAGAAAGGCGGGCACGCTGAACACCAGCATTAACTTTTTTTCAGAAGTATTCATTTTTGCAGGGATATCGGCCCGTGGCAATATCGTAACGGGTTTCAGAATAATGTGGAGATTTTCTCACTTCCCCTAACAGGGTGCATCCAATGTGAGAGGGGGGCTGTCGGGGAATGGAATCCTCTCTGATTCTTTACTTGCGGGGCACTTTCTGGACATTTATGGCAGTTTTGCAGAGAAAGCCCCTCTCTCCCGCCCGGCTTTCGCAGGGGGAGGTGGTCCGTGGGATGGACGGGATGACGGGGATGCAGACTCTTCCGTTTTATTCCGGTTCATGGCAACCAGCGGACAGAGACAGAACATATTGGAAATTCTGCATCTGTTCAGACACATGGCCCATCTCATATGAGGGGGGCTTTCGGGGGGATGGAATCCTCCCCTGATTTAGATCAATCCATACACTGTCTCAAAATATCGAACTGAGTACAGAGCAGCGGAGGAAGCTCCCCTCTCATTCATGTTCATCCGACAGTCCAGTGCGTATCCTTTTGGAAATCTGAAGGCTGTTGATCAGTCCAAAAACCACAAGAGGGGGAATGCCGCAGAATCCAACGAGTATCAATATGATAAATCCGTTTGTTACATCGGTAATCATGCCCCCATCCGGAGGGAAAAATGCATAGGACAGGGTCTCATACATGGGGACGAGCATGAGAATGCTGATGAATACGGCAATCACAATTGGAATTCTCATAATCTTTCTGAACTCCGGTGTCATCACAGCAAAGAACAGGAGCGAAACCGGGACAATGAGATAATACATCATTCCTCTCAGTCTCGCTGGTGTCATCCCATCCGCGACCAGTCGGAATAATTCCGGGGATCTAAGGGAGTAGATTTCTGTGACGATTATCAGGACAAGAAGAATGGGATAGAACACTCCTATCCACCATCTCACGCTTTTTTCCTTCAGGTAATCCAGAAACAGAAATGCACCCAGGGATGCGATGGCTGCAAGTGCAATAGAGATGTATGAACCGCCAATTACGGTATAGATGATTGGATAGGCCATCATCGCCATTACCGGCGAGTATATGGTTAGTTTTGAGAGCAGATCTGTGTTCATGAAAATTCTCCCCTGAAGATTCCTGAACGATCGCGAACATGTATGCTATTGTACTGTAATGATTCTGTTTTCCCCCGGAACATATGTTGTTTAACCCCTGTGTTCATGTATGTGAAAACAAGGATAATATTTCCGATATGATTCTCCACCCTCCTCCTCGTCCCCCCCGGCCACGGGTGTTGAAGCGTTTGGCATGGGATTCAATGAATATGGTCCCGGTTGTTCTGCGTTTTTGTCAGGGTGAAAACGCTTCTTACGTCTGAATACCAATAGTATACGTACATCGGTGAATACCAATGGATTCTCAGAAAATAGCTGACGAACTTTCGGCGGTCAGGTCCTGCCACCCGCTTGTACACCACATCACGAATACGGTAACAATCAATGACTGTGCCAATATCACGCTCTGCACCGGTGCTGCACCGGTGATGGCGGCAGCACTGGAGGAAGCCGGCGAGATGGCGGCGATGGCAGGTGCCCTCGTGCTCAATATAGGTACTCTTTCTTCTGCTCAGGTGGAGTCGATGCTCATTGCCGGAAAGGCGGCCAATGCCTGTGGCATCCCTATCATTCTTGACCCGGTGGGGGCCGGTGCAACGGCGATGCGGACAGAAGCGTGTGAACGGCTGCTTGCAGAACTAAATATTGCGGTTTTGAAGGGCAATGCCGGTGAAATTGGTGTCCTTGCCGGTGCCGGCGGGGAAGTCCGTGGGGTGGACTCTGCCGGATGTGCCGGTGATCTCGCAGCGGTTGCGGCTGCCTGTGCCCGGAAGTATGGGACGGTGGTGGTGATGACCGGTCCTGAGGACTATATATCTGACGGCGAACGGACGTTTGTGGTCGGAAATGGCAACCCCCTGATGGCCCGCCTCTCGGGAACCGGGTGCATGACGGCGTCTGTTGTGGGTGCGTTTGCAGCAGCAGGGACCGATCTGGTGGTCTCGTCTGTTGCTGCCTGTGCTGCCTTCGGCCGTGCCGGGGAACGGGCAGCTGCCCAGGCCCGCGGCCCGTATTCGTTCAGGACGGCGCTCTTTGACGAGATGGCAAACCTGATGGAAGAGGACCTCGCGGCCCATGCTGACGTGAAAAAAGCAGATACTATCTGAACAGGGCAATTTCTGAACGAAATAATAGGTCCGGACTGGAAAATATGATGAAACACAGGAATATACCAAAACCGGCAGATTTCCCGGAGCGTAATTGTATCCCGGCACTCTATGTTGTCACTGATACAGTGATTGGCCGGGGCCGATCTCATGTGGAGATTGCCGCCTCTGCTGTGGCAGGTGGGGCAGGCATCATTCAGTTGCGGGACAAATATCTGGCACCGGTGGCCCTTCTCAGGGAAGCCGTTGCCATTCGTGAGGCAATGGTTGGGTATGATGCCCTTTTTGTGGTGAACGATTCCCTTGATGTGGCCATTGCGTCCGGTGCAGACGGTGTACACTTGGGCCAGAGCGACGGGTCAGTAACGGAGGCCCGGGATGCTGCAGAGACAGATTATGGTGATGGATTTCTCATTGGTGTCTCCGTTGGCTCAGTTGATGAAGCCTGCCAGGCAGTGGATGAGGGAGCTGATTATGTCGCACTTGGCCCGGTCTTCCCGACAAACTCTAAGGCGGATGCCGGTGCAGCCCGCGGTCTCCTTCTTTTGCAGGAGATTCGTGAGGCAGTTTCTGTGCCGCTCGTTGCCATAGGTGGCATTGGCCCCGCGAATGTGCAGGACGTTTTCCGGGCTGGTGCTGATTCGGCGGCTGTTATTTCTGCTGTGGTGGCACAGGATGATGTGGCGGCTGCGGCGAGGATGATGCTGGAATTGATTGGAGAAGTTCGGGAGTGTTAGAGGTGAATGGGCAGTGTTGTGAGGCTGATTACTCACAATATTATTTTTTGATTGACTTTTGATACTCATTTTGAGATTTAGCTGTGAACAGCCTCTGATTTGTTGATAGAATAGATGGTATTGTTAGCTATTTCTTTGCTTTTTTGCTGAACAGGAACTGAATAATGGTTTTTCTCGTTTTTTAATCCCTATCTTTCACATTGCATGCTCATATTATATCCTCTACATTTGCTTTTTTTTCTCCTGTGCATAGCATGTGAGCATCTGCCGGGAGCAGACAACGTAGTTGGATGTTTGGCTGAAACCTGATATTGGCAGGACAGAGGGGCCGGGCAGAACTCCGCTGCGGCATGAGGGCGTCTCATATTTTCTGTTCCTATTTTTTGTGCGTGTTTTAATTCAAAATCTCAATTATGATCATTACCACATGACATTTTGTGTTTTTAAGGGGTGTTTTCGTGTTTGTGTGAGTGTAATATCTGATTGTTTTGGGAATATTTTGTGTAATAGTGGCTGTTCTGTCCTTTGCGCGTTTTAGTGGGCGTGCCCTTTCCCTGCCTGTTATGAGGTATTTGGGTGAACAAATGAACGCATTTCCTTCCATTTATGGGTGTGGATAGCATGCCTATGATGTTTTTTGATACATTGTATGGTGTTCCGGGTGTTGGTTTTCACAATCAAATGGAATAGTTTATGTGTTGGAAGTTACAACTTAGTTAGGTCGATTGTTTGGGACGAACGGGCACAATAGCCTTCGTTTGCTCTGCAGACAACAAGATATCATAGAAATATGACTCTCTGTGTTCCTCCGAAATTTTTCGGACGGTTGCAGGGGATAATCTCCGGACTCGAAACGGAAATGCGAGGGTTTATCATCCTTTAGCATCTATATTAGAGTCCGAGATTTTGATGGAGAACCGAAATCGCTCAGATGGGAGTGTCGGTTCTGACGTTGGCATTGGCAATGCGGAAATTTATTTAGTAACCGCTAATATCCTTTAAAAAATAAGTCGAACGTAAGTGTGCTTTGAAAAGCAAAACTGTAAGAATCAGTTTGCCTACTTCAAGAAATTAATTCTGGTTGATCCTGCCAGAGGTCACTGCTATCGGGGTTCGATTAAGCCATGCGAGTTGAGAGGGTTTAGACCCTCAGCGGACTGCTCAGTAACACGTGGATAACCTGCCCTAAGGTGGAGAATAACCCCGGGAAACTGGGGATAATACTCCATAGACTAGAGATACTGGAATGTTCTTTAGTCGAAAGCTCCGGCGCCTTAGGATGGATCTGCGGTCGATTAGGTTGTTGTTGGGGTAACGGCCCAACAAGCCTGTAATCGATACGGGTTGTGGGAGCAAGAGCCCGGAGATGGAATCTGAGACACGATTCCAGGCCCTACGGGGCGCAGCAGGCGCGAAAACTTTACAATGCAGGAAACTGTGATAAGGGAACCCCGAGTGCCCGTATACGCGGGCTGTCCAGGTGTTTAAAACGCATCTGAAGAAAGGGCCGGGCAAGACCGGTGCCAGCCGCCGCGGTAATACCGGCGGCTCGAGTGGTGGCCACTATTATTGGGCTTAAAGCGTCCGTAGCTGGACCGATAAGTCTCTTGGGAAATCCGCCGGCTTAACCGGCGGGCGTCCAGGAGATACTGTTGGTCTAGGGACCGGGAGAGGTGAGAGGTACTCCGGGGGTAGGAGTGAAATCCTGTAATCCCTGGGGGACCACCGATGGCGAAGGCATCTCACCAGAACGGCTCCGACAGTGAGGGACGAAAGCTGGGGGAGCGAACCGGATTAGATACCCGGGTAGTCCCAGCCGTAAACTATGCGCGTTAGGTGTACCGGTGACCACGAGTCACTGGGGTGCCGAAGGGAAACCGTGAAACGTGCCGCCTGGGAAGTACGGTCGCAAGGCTGAAACTTAAAGGAATTGGCGGGGGAGCACCACAACGGGTGGAGCCTGCGGTTTAATTGGACTCAACGCCGGAAATCTCACCGGATAAGACAGCGGAATGATAACCGGGCTGAAGACTCTGTTTGACCAGCTGAGAGGAGGTGCATGGCCGTCGTCAGTTCGTACTGTGAAGCATCCTGTTAAGTCAGGCAACGAGCGAGACCCACGCCAACAGTTGCTAGCTTGTTCTCCGGAATGAAGAGGACACTGTTGGGACCGCCTCTGCTAAAGAGGAGGAAGGAATGGGCAACGGTAGGTCAGCATGCCCCGAATTATCCGGGCTACACGCGGGCTACAATGGGCAGGACAATGGGTATCGACACCGAAAGGTGAAGGCAATCTCTTAAACCTGTCCTAAGTTCGGATTGTGGGCTGTAACTCGCCCACATGAAGCTGGAATCCGTAGTAATCGCGTTTCAACATAGCGCGGTGAATGCGTCCCTGCTCCTTGCACACACCGCCCGTCAAACCATCCGAGTGAGGTCTGGATGAGCCTGTGGTTTTTGCCGCAGTCGAATCTAGGTTTCGCAAGGAGGGTTAAGTCGTAACAAGGTAGCCGTAGGGGAATCTGCGGCTGGATCACCTCCTAAAGATTGGGTTGATGCGGTTACTAAATAAAACGTAAAATTGCTGATGTCGACATAATATGGGAACTTGGGCTTATAGCTCAGTTGGAAGAGCGCGGCGTTTGCAACGCCGAGGCCAGGGGTTCAAATCCCCTTAAGTCCATTGCCTGGTTTTCAGAGCTGTCATTCGTGACATATTCTTCTGAACACCAGGCCTCCCAATGCACCCGGCGACGTGAGTCATCGGGGAAGGGCCGAGAGTCTAACCGACTCATTGAGGCTGTGTATAGGTGTGCACATAGGACGTTAAATGAGTTTTAACGGACACAATCATAAAGACAAGCTGATACAAGCCTGTCAGTGGATGGCTCGGTTCGAGTGCCGATGAAGGGCGTGCCAAGCTGCGATAAGCTCCGGGTAGGCGCAAGGAGCCTATGATCCGGAGATACCCTAATGGGACCTCCTGCTTCTTTTTTAAGAAGCGATCCGTAAGGATTGGGAACCCCCCGAATTGAAACATCTCAGTAGGGGGAGGAAGAGAAATCAAACGAGATGTCGTGAGTAAAAGCGATCGAAAGCGACAGAGTTCAAACCGAATCCCTTCGGGGACATGTGGTGTTGTGAGCCTTCCGTTTACCCAAACATCATAAGCGGAAATATTTCTGGAACGGTTTGCCACAGAGGGTGATAGCCCCGTACGCATACCGATGTTTGGCGAGGAAGTGTCTCGAGTAGTGCGGGTTGGAATTCTCGCATGAACCTGGGGGTCATCAACCTCCAAAACTAAATACTCCTCGAAACCGATAGCGAAATAGTAGCGTGAGCGAAAGCTGAAAAGTAACCCTGGAAAGGTGGTTAAAAGTGCCTGAAACTGATAGGTGATAGTGTGTTATGGCATAAAAGGATCTTTACATCGAAAGAACCCGTCGCGAGGCGGTAGTATGGGATGTATTGCCGGTGTCATAACTTACGTTTGGAAGAACGGGCCAGAGAGTTTATTCTGTTGGCGAGGTTAACCGGTAAGGGAAGCCGAAGCGAAAGCGACAAGTCCGTAGGTTTCGGCCATGGGACGACGTATTAATAGTGCGTGTAGTCGACAGGATAAGACCCGAAGCCCAGTGATCTATGCGTGGGCAGGCTGAAGGGTGACGAAAGTTGCGTGGAGGGCCGAAGCGGTATTGATATGCAAATCATTCGTGTGACCTGCGTATAGGGGTGAAAGGCCAATCGAACTGGGCATCAGCTGGTTCCTCTCGAAACATGCCGTAGCATGACCTGGCTGGAGATAGACGGTGAGGTAGAGCACTGACTGGAGGAGTTGGGGGAGAAATTCCTCACCTTCCTGTCAAACTCCGAATTCCCCGTCGTCGAAGAAGGCTGGAAGTCCGCACTACGGGGTAAGCTTGTAGTGCGTAAGGGAAAGAACCCAGACTGTGGTTAATGTCCCTCAGTGTAGGTTAAGTGTCAATACTAAAAGATGTCCTAGGCCAAAGACAACTGGAAGGTGAGCTTAGAAGCAGCTACCCTTTAAAAAGTGCGTAACAGCTTACCAGTCGAGGTTTAGGGCGCTGAAAATGGACGGGGCTAAAACCTACCACAGATACCACAGACCACCGCAAGGTGATGGCGTAGAGAGGCGCTCTGCATGGGTGGAAGCAGGGGTGTAAGCTCCTGTGGACCGTGTAGAATTGAGAATTCTGGCACTAGTAGAAGCATAGTTAGGTGAGAATCCTAACCGCCGAAGGGGCTAGGTTTCCTCGGCAATGTTCGTCAGCCGAGGGTTAGTCGGTCCTAAGTTGTACCGTAATTCGAGTACAGCGAAAGGGAAACAGGTTAATATTCCTGTACCATCTGGTTGTAGTTAACTTCGGTTAACCCTGACGTTTCTGGATATGTTTTGCAGGGCTGTCGCCCTGTCTAATCGTATAAGCTCTTGGAGAACCGTAATGGTGAGAATTGAGTGAAAGCGTGATGGAGAAATAAAGCAAACTCCTGGAACCCGTGAAAAGGGAATCAGATGTCCGTACCGAGATCTGACACAGGTGCCCCTAGCTGAGAAGGCTAAGGCGTGTCGGTTTAATTGTGTTTAGGGAATTCGGCAAAATGGCCCCGTAACTTTGGAAGAAGGGGTGCCTGCCCGGTGATCGGGCAGGTCGCAGTGACCAGGGGGCTCCGACTGTCTAATAACAACATAGCAGACTGCAACTCCGTAAGGACTAGTATAGTCTGTGATTCCTGCCCAGTGCAGGTATCTGAAAACCGGGTTCAACCGGACGAAGGACCTGTAAACGGCGGGGGTAACTATGACCCTCTTAAGGTAGCGTAGTACCTTGTCGCTTAATTGGCGACTTGCATGAATGGATTAACGAGAGCCCTACTGTCCCAAACACAAGTCCGTTGAACATTTTATCCTGGTGCAAAGGCCAGTGACTCCAAATGGGAAGTGAAGACCCCGTGGAGCTTTACTGCAGCCTGTCGTTGTGTTACGGTATTCATTGCGCAGTGTAGATGGGAGATGTCGATCCAACCCTCGTGGGGGTTGGTTAGTCACCAATGAGACACCATCCTTTGATTACTGTAACACTAACTCCTTGTGAGGACATCGGTAGGTAGGCAGTTTGGGTGGGGCGCCACACCCTCGAAAAGGTATCAAGGGTGCCCCAAGGTCAACTCATGTGAGTCAGAAACTCACAGAAGAGTGTCAAGAGCAAAAGTTGGCCTGACGTGAACACGCAAAGCAAGTGTTCACGAGAGGAAACTCGGGTCTAACGAACCAATACGCGCTTTTGATGAGTGCTATTGACGACAGAAAAGCTACCCCGGGGATAATTGAGTCGTCGCCGGCAAGAGCACATATCGACCCGGCGGCTTGCTACCTCGATGTCGGTTCTTTCCATCCTGGCTGTGCAGCAGCAGCCAAGGGTGAGGTTGTTCGCCTATTAAAGGGGATCGTGAGCTGGGTTTAGACCGTCGTGAGACAGGTCGGTTACTATCTATTTGGAGTGTTAGAGGTCTGAGGGTAAGACGGAAATAGTACGAGAGGAACTTTCCGTCGTCGCCACTGGTATATCGGTTGTCCGACAGGGCAGTGCCGAGTGGCTACGCGATAATGGATAAAAGCTGAAAGCATCTAAGCTTGAAACCAGACCTGAAAAGAGACCTCGTTTGAGGGCACGGATAAAAGATCCGTTTGATAGGCTCGGGATGTACGCACGAAGGTAACGACGTGTTCAGTCCACGAGTACTAACGCCCAAATCAGCTAACACTGAAAACGTCCGTTAAAACTCAGACGAAATTCTGTGTGCACACCACAAACATATACAGTGTCATGTATTTGCGGCCATAGCAGCGGGGCAACACCCGGACCCATACCGAACCCGGAAGTTAAGCCCGTTCACGTAGTATGCTGTACTGAGTTGCGCGAGCGCTCGGGAACCATACTTCGCTGCAAATGCTCTGAAAAGCAAATTAAAATCTGTTCTGTAACTGTATTATACAAAAGAGCGTGAGCTCTTGTGTTGATTCTGACTCGTTCCTGCACATTCTTGGTAGTGAAATGTATAGCATTCTGTTCTGTATATACTATGCAAAAGAGCGTGAGTGTTTGAAATGATATTTCGCTACCTGTTTTCGTGATGATGAGATTCCAGTTATTGTAACGGGTACACTAATGAGCGTGAGTTCTTGGATACGATACTTTATTGCAAAGGCTTGTGAAGAAGAGATTCTGCTCTGTAACTAATATGCTAAAGAGTGTAAGCTTTCGAAAATGATTCTTCGGTTGCAAAGACCGGAAAGGAGACATTCTGTTCTGTATATGGTATACAAAAGAGCGTGAGTGCCTGGATATTTTATGTATCTGTATACCTGCAGGGGATGATGAAATTTTGATCTGTATTTTGGATATGAAGAGCGAAAGCGCTCGGGAATGATTGTTCACTGCAATCGCTTGTTTTGGTCTCTCCAGGTGTTGAGAGTTTCATAGCATGTGAAGGGCTTTAGCTTAGAGAAATTTTTCTTGATCCGGGCTTCAACCCTTTCATAGAGAATTAATCCATCTAGCTGCATGACAGTAGCATTATGTTCGTATCTTTTTCAATTGGGCTGATAATTGTCCGATAAATTTGAAGGATAGACATTCCAAGGATGTTGCCTATGTAAATCACCGATTTGAAAAATATCGGCTTGCTATTTTCATATCCTGAAATTTTTCTTCGGGATGAATGCATAGAGAGGAATGGTTCCTGTGTTCGTAGTATGACATCTCCTGACTTGCTTCTGGATAAGTTCACATCAACAAACAGACTTGGAATATCCTGTAAAACTGCAGTTATGATGCTGTCTGGGTTGATTGTAGCATATGAAAATGTATTATCTAGCATGGATAGGAATTCGTTTAAAACCTCCTGTTATTCTGGTAATTCCATTGATTTGAAGATGAGAGTTCCCCAGAGGTGGGCTGTGTTTTGTCAGCAATAGAAGTCATGATTGTATCAATATTGATGTATTGTATTTGGGATTTCCTATAGAGGTGTTATCATCGTTATTTGGTTCGGATGGATGGGATATATTGTGCTATGGGGATTATGCAAGATACTGCAATAATTACAATAAGTGCCAATAAAGGCAGGATTTTGTGCCTGTTTGTAGTGTACATCTATTTCGCGTATGGTAGATATCTTAGAGGATTACTATTTTCCAATTTTTTGAAGACCAAAAATATGGATACAAATTCTAACTTTGCCTAATCACTCATTTCAGACAATATTTCAATCTTTTTCAGATAGCTATCGCTCTAAGCTCTCTGTTTTTCAATCGTTCTCATTTGGTAGAGGTTATAGCAAAATGCAGAGAATGTATTCTTTACCCTTGCTCTGCCAAGTTCAGTCACTTTCATCGTTCCTGACTTAAATACCGTTTTCATAACAGCAAATGGCCTTTCTCCTTTGAACCTCTTCTGGGTGATTCTTTCGTTACGAAGTTTATCCCGGATTCCAATTGGATGGTTTCTTGCCCCCCTTTTCATGGTGGCATTGTATCCTTTGTATTCCGCTCCTTGGTATCCTCTGTCACGATAAACAACCTCTCCCATTTCGGAGAGATTTATCTGGCTGTCATGAACTGATGCAGTTGTTGTAGTAATTCTTCGTATCAGATCATAGTCCCGATCCATAATTGCATGGAATTTGTAACCAAAATGGGATTTTTCACCTTTCTTTGTCCATGTCCCATCTTTGCTTCTTCTTGTCTTTGCCTCACCTCCCCGAGGGGTATTGGAAGAAGCATGACCCGGATCGGAATGGATGAATGTTGCATCCTGGATCATGCCCTCCTTGATAGTAAGACCTTTCGTATCCAACTGACGCTGGAGTTCATCCCAAATCGCACTATCTTTTCCGGATTCGGATATTATTTCACTAAAAGAGCCAAATCGTGGATTGGTCTGGTATTTTATCGGGTAATCCAAGAAACTGCCTGAATGAGATTTAGTCATTTGCCTGTCTTTCAAATTCAGGATCAGAGAGGCCATGCCATTGCTGAAAAATAAGTATCTTGATCATGAGGATTTCATCCAGATTCGGAGGGCCACATTTATCGGTTTTATTTGAATACAGGTCTCCTGAGAATTGGGCGAAATAGTTCCCAGTCTATTAGTTTACCTACTTCAACTAATTTATCGCCTAACTCAGCAATATGTTCGTATTCAGACTTAATTGCAAAATTAATGAAAGTGCTCAAGAATTAGTGATAGATCGTGTTCATAAAAGTACTTCCGGTAAAGGAGGTTTATAGAAATTCTCCTTACTTTGTTTCCTGAATGATCTAAATCTGAAACGAAACAGAATCCTGGTGTAAGGGATAACCATTGCAGGTACCTATCTTAGCAGGATTCTTGCGTTTTTTGTTGGTATTTGGAGAACATATGGAATATGGGGGGTGAGTGATTTTTTCTCTAAAAAAATGGGGGGTAATTCCATCAAGATATCCATGATTCAGATTCCCCAGTGTTTATTTTTCCCACAGGTATCGTAACCTGAAAAAATGAGGAACGGCTGCTTTCTCTGAAGATTATATGACAGGAACAAAATCGTGGTATTTCTGGCATCTCCTGAGATGGAGGCATAATCTGTTGGTTGACTATTTTGGGATGTTTACTCTGGAAGAACAGGGTGGTTGACTGTGAAAAATTTTGAGACGGATTGACTAAATGTAGTTTTTTGGTAATAATGTTGTTAGAATAGTAAGGTGAAAAAGGTACGGCCTGTTTGCTGCTTCACATCATGCCGTTTTTGCTCTTTTTTTGGTAAAAACAGAGCCATATGCTGAAACAAGTACCCTGGAGGAAATATTTCATCAACATTGCTTGTTCTTCTCGTGTTTCCACTTTAGTGTTATCCCGATCTGCGCGAGGTTGCAGATTTTGCATAATTCTGTATGTTTGTGGCAATAATGCTGGCTGTCATGGGTGAAATAATGGGCAAAATACGAGATGAATACACAATCTTTATAATCTGGAAGTTACAACTTAGTTAGGTCGATTGTTTGGGACGAACGGGCACAATAGCCTTCGTTTGCTCTGCAGACAACAAGATATCATAGAAATATGACTCTCTGTGATCCTCCCGAAATTTTTCGGACGATCGCAGGGAATAATCTCCGGACTCGAAACGGAAATGCGAGGGTTTATCATCCTTTAGCATCTATATTAGAGTCCGAGATTTTGATGGAGAACCGAAATCGCTCAGATGGGAGTGTCGGTTCTGACGTTGGCATTGGCAATGCGGAAATTTATTTAGTAACCGCTAATATCCTTTAAAAAATAAGTCGAACGTAAGTGTGCTTTGAAAAGCAAAACTGTAAGAATCAGTTTGCCTACTTCAAGAAATTAATTCTGGTTGATCCTGCCAGAGGTCACTGCTATCGGGGTTCGATTAAGCCATGCGAGTTGAGAGGGTTTAGACCCTCAGCGGACTGCTCAGTAACACGTGGATAACCTGCCCTAAGGTGGAGAATAACCCCGGGAAACTGGGGATAATACTCCATAGACTAGAGATACTGGAATGTTCTTTAGTCGAAAGCTCCGGCGCCTTAGGATGGATCTGCGGTCGATTAGGTTGTTGTTGGGGTAACGGCCCAACAAGCCTGTAATCGATACGGGTTGTGGGAGCAAGAGCCCGGAGATGGAATCTGAGACACGATTCCAGGCCCTACGGGGCGCAGCAGGCGCGAAAACTTTACAATGCAGGAAACTGTGATAAGGGAACCCCGAGTGCCCGTATACGCGGGCTGTCCAGGTGTTTAAAACGCATCTGAAGAAAGGGCCGGGCAAGACCGGTGCCAGCCGCCGCGGTAATACCGGCGGCTCGAGTGGTGGCCACTATTATTGGGCTTAAAGCGTCCGTAGCTGGACCGATAAGTCTCTTGGGAAATCCGCCGGCTTAACCGGCGGGCGTCCAGGAGATACTGTTGGTCTAGGGACCGGGAGAGGTGAGAGGTACTCCGGGGGTAGGAGTGAAATCCTGTAATCCCCGGGGGACCACCGATGGCGAAGGCATCTCACCAGAACGGCTCCGACAGTGAGGGACGAAAGCTGGGGGAGCGAACCGGATTAGATACCCGGGTAGTCCCAGCCGTAAACTATGCGCGTTAGGTGTACCGGTGACCACGAGTCACTGGGGTGCCGAAGGGAAACCGTGAAACGTGCCGCCTGGGAAGTACGGTCGCAAGGCTGAAACTTAAAGGAATTGGCGGGGGAGCACCACAACGGGTGGAGCCTGCGGTTTAATTGGACTCAACGCCGGAAATCTCACCGGATAAGACAGCGGAATGATAACCGGGCTGAAGACTCTGTTTGACCAGCTGAGAGGAGGTGCATGGCCGTCGTCAGTTCGTACTGTGAAGCATCCTGTTAAGTCAGGCAACGAGCGAGACCCACGCCAACAGTTGCTAGCTTGTTCTCCGGAATGAAGAGGACACTGTTGGGACCGCCTCTGCTAAAGAGGAGGAAGGAATGGGCAACGGTAGGTCAGCATGCCCCGAATTATCCGGGCTACACGCGGGCTACAATGGGCAGGACAATGGGTATCGACACCGAAAGGTGAAGGCAATCTCTTAAACCTGTCCTAAGTTCGGATTGTGGGCTGTAACTCGCCCACATGAAGCTGGAATCCGTAGTAATCGCGTTTCAACATAGCGCGGTGAATGCGTCCCTGCTCCTTGCACACACCGCCCGTCAAACCATCCGAGTGAGGTCTGGATGAGCCTGTGGTTTTTGCCGCAGTCGAATCTAGGTTTCGCAAGGAGGGTTAAGTCGTAACAAGGTAGCCGTAGGGGAATCTGCGGCTGGATCACCTCCTAAAGATTGGGTTGATGCGGTTACTAAATAAAACGTAAAATTGCTGATGTCGACATAATATGGGAACTTGGGCTTATAGCTCAGTTGGAAGAGCGCGGCGTTTGCAACGCCGAGGCCAGGGGTTCAAATCCCCTTAAGTCCATTGCCTGGTTTTCAGAGCTGTCATTCGTGACATATTCTTCTGAACACCAGGCCTCCCAATGCACCCGGCGACGTGAGTCATCGGGGAAGGGCCGAGAGTCTAACCGACTCATTGAGGCTGTGTATAGGTGTGCACATAGGACGTTAAATGAGTTTTAACGGACACAATCATAAAGACAAGCTGATACAAGCCTGTCAGTGGATGGCTCGGTTCGAGTGCCGATGAAGGGCGTGCCAAGCTGCGATAAGCTCCGGGTAGGCGCAAGGAGCCTATGATCCGGAGATTCCCTAATGGGACCTCCTGCTTCTTTTTTAAGAAGCGATCCGTAAGGATTGGGAACCCCCCGAATTGAAACATCTCAGTAGGGGGAGGAAGAGAAATCAAACGAGATGTCGTTAGTAAAAGCGATCGAAAGCGACAGAGTTCAAACCGAATCCCTTCGGGGACATGTGGTGTTGTGAGCCTTCCGTTTACCCAAACATCATAAGCGGAAATATTTCTGGAACGGTTTGCCACAGAGGGTGATAGCCCCGTACGCATACCGATGTTTGGCGAGGAAGTGTCTCGAGTAGTGCGGGTTGGAATTCTCGCATGAACCTGGGGGTCATCAACCTCCAAAACTAAATACTCCTCGAAACCGATAGCGAAATAGTAGCGTGAGCGAAAGCTGAAAAGTAACCCTGGAAAGGTGGTTAAAAGTGCCTGAAACTGATAGGTGATAGTGTGTTATGGCATAAAAGGATCTTTACATCGAAAGAACCCGTCGCGAGGCGGTAGTATGGGATGTATTGCCGGTGTCATAACTTACGTTTGGAAGAACGGGCCAGAGAGTTTATTCTGTTGGCGAGGTTAACCGGTAAGGGAAGCCGAAGCGAAAGCGACAAGTCCGTAGGTTTCGGCCATGGGACGACGTATTAATAGTGCGTGTAGTCGACAGGATAAGACCCGAAGCCCAGTGATCTATGCGTGGGCAGGCTGAAGGGTGACGAAAGTTGCGTGGAGGGCCGAAGCGGTATTGATATGCAAATCATTCGTGTGACCTGCGTATAGGGGTGAAAGGCCAATCGAACTGGGCATCAGCTGGTTCCTCTCGAAACATGCCGTAGCATGACCTGGCTGGAGATAGACGGTGAGGTAGAGCACTGACTGGAGGAGTTGGGGGAGAAATTCCTCACCTTCCTGTCAAACTCCGAATTCCCCGTCGTCGAAGAAGGCTGGAAGTCCGCACTACGGGGTAAGCTTGTAGTGCGTAAGGGAAAGAACCCAGACTGTGGTTAATGTCCCTCAGTGTAGGTTAAGTGTCAATACTAAAAGATGTCCTAGGCCAAAGACAACTGGAAGGTGAGCTTAGAAGCAGCTACCCTTTAAAAAGTGCGTAACAGCTTACCAGTCGAGGTTTAGGGCGCTGAAAATGGACGGGGCTAAAACCTACCACAGATACCACAGACCACCGCAAGGTGATGGCGTAGAGAGGCGCTCTGCATGGGTGGAAGCAGGGGTGTAAGCTCCTGTGGACCGTGTAGAATTGAGAATTCTGGCACTAGTAGAAGCATAGTTAGGTGAGAATCCTAACCGCCGAAGGGGCTAGGTTTCCTCGGCAATGTTCGTCAGCCGAGGGTTAGTCGGTCCTAAGTTGTACCGTAATTCGAGTACAGCGAAAGGGAAACAGGTTAATATTCCTGTACCATCTGGTTGTAGTTAACTTCGGTTAACCCTGACGTTTCTGGATATGTTTTGCAGGGCTGTCGCCCTGTCTAATCGTATAAGCTCTTGGAGAACCGTAATGGTGAGAATTGAGTGAAAGCGTGATGGAGAAATAAAGCAAACTCCTGGAACCCGTGAAAAGGGAATCAGATGTCCGTACCGAGATCTGACACAGGTGCCCCTAGCTGAGAAGGCTAAGGCGTGTCGGTTTAATTGTGTTTAGGGAATTCGGCAAAATGGCCCCGTAACTTTGGAAGAAGGGGTGCCTGCCCGGTGATCGGGCAGGTCGCAGTGACCAGGGGGCTCCGACTGTCTAATAACAACATAGCAGACTGCAACTCCGTAAGGACTAGTATAGTCTGTGATTCCTGCCCAGTGCAGGTATCTGAAAACCGGGTTCAACCGGACGAAGGACCTGTAAACGGCGGGGGTAACTATGACCCTCTTAAGGTAGCGTAGTACCTTGTCGCTTAATTGGCGACTTGCATGAATGGATTAACGAGAGCCCTACTGTCCCAAACACAAGTCCGTTGAACATTTTATCCTGGTGCAAAGGCCAGTGACTCCAAATGGGAAGTGAAGACCCCGTGGAGCTTTACTGCAGCCTGTCGTTGTGTTACGGTATTCATTGCGCAGTGTAGATGGGAGATGTCGATCCAACCCTCGTGGGGGTTGGTTAGTCACCAATGAGACACCATCCTTTGATTACTGTAACACTAACTCCTTGTGAGGACATCGGTAGGTAGGCAGTTTGGGTGGGGCGCCACACCCTCGAAAAGGTATCAAGGGTGCCCCAAGGTCAACTCATGTGAGTCAGAAACTCACAGAAGAGTGTCAAGAGCAAAAGTTGGCCTGACGTGAACACGCAAAGCAAGTGTTCACGAGAGGAAACTCGGGTCTAACGAACCAATACGCGCTTTTGATGAGTGCTATTGACGACAGAAAAGCTACCCCGGGGATAATTGAGTCGTCGCCGGCAAGAGCACATATCGACCCGGCGGCTTGCTACCTCGATGTCGGTTCTTTCCATCCTGGCTGTGCAGCAGCAGCCAAGGGTGAGGTTGTTCGCCTATTAAAGGGGATCGTGAGCTGGGTTTAGACCGTCGTGAGACAGGTCGGTTACTATCTATTTGGAGTGTTAGAGGTCTGAGGGTAAGACGGAAATAGTACGAGAGGAACTTTCCGTCGTCGCCACTGGTATATCGGTTGTCCGACAGGGCAGTGCCGAGTGGCTACGCGATAATGGATAAAAGCTGAAAGCATCTAAGCTTGAAACCAGACCTGAAAAGAGACCTCGTTTGAGGGCACGGATAAAAGATCCGTTTGATAGGCTCGGGATGTACGCACGAAGGTAACGACGTGTTCAGTCCACGAGTACTAACGCCCAAATCAGCTAACACTGAAAACGTCCGTTAAAACTCAGACGAAATTCTGTGTGCACACCACAAACATATACAGTGTCATGTATTTGCGGCCATAGCAGCGGGGCAACACCCGGACCCATACCGAACCCGGAAGTTAAGCCCGTTCACGTAGTATGCTGTACTGAGTTGCGCGAGCGCTCGGGAACCATACTTCGCTGCAAATGCTCTGAAAAGCAAATTAAAATCTGTTCTGTAACTGTATTATACAAAAGAGCGTGAGCTCTTGTGTTGATTCTGACTCGTTCCTGCACATTCTTGGTAGTGAAATGTATAGCATTCTGTTCTGTATATACTATACAAAAGAGCGTGAGTGTTTGAAATGATATTTCGCTATGAATGGTTGTGATGAATGAATTTTTTTGTTTTGTATCTGTGATATACTTCGTAGCGATAGCTACAGTGGATGATTGTTCTCTACTCAGTTTAGAATGGTAAATGTGTGTCTTGTAAGTATATGCAGAAGGGTTGGTTCATGCAGGAATGACTTCTCATTTTCATGAACTGCATTGAGTAAATCACTCCTATACCATGGCATACAGCTTCATCTGGTTAATACAGGTAGCATGAATGAGTAAGGATGTATTTCTTCCCAATCCCTGATAAAAATGGGGTGTTGGTATTATGCCCGTCAGATTGGTAAAAAATTTCTCTCCTTCGGGAGATTATGTTGTATTACCATCCAGAAAACAGGATAATTCTCCACTCTTTATTCAGGTATGACACAGTATCCCATTCAGCATGCTTTTTTACCAAATCTGTGGTATCTGTTGGAGATTTGTAGAATGTGTATTCACCGGTTCCTGCAGTATTTGCAGAAATATCCTTTCCCAATGCCTGAAGGCTCCGATAGTTTGTAAAAGGAATGTCATTAAAGAGATTCTTTCCTATCTGGGCTGCATCCTGATCATAGAGAATAAATCCATCCGGCTGCATGATTGTTACTGTTATGCCCTTCTCTTCTTCAACTGGATTAACAATTTTTCCAACAAATATTGAAGGTTCGGCCATTACAAGGACACTACCTTTGTATTCTCCATCTTCTGAATAAACAGGCCAGGCTATTTCTATTCCCGTAAATCCTTCTTCTGCGGTGAATGCATCTGAGAGAAATGGTTCACGTTTCTTGATAATAGTCTTCCCCGGTTCACTTCCGCCAATGTTAATTCCGACTGAATTGGAATATGTATCTGGTGCAACGGCGGTAATTGTGCCATTTTGGTCAATAGTAGCATACGAGAGAGCATATTCGGATCCAGAAAGCAGATCATTCAGAACTGGTTGTACCTCCGGTGTAGACATTAAATCGGCTGAAGAGAGTGCCTGGGCGGCATTCTCTGCAGAATCTCCAATAGAGGTAAGAACAGTTTCGATATTTGAGTTCATATATTCGAGGTCACTCATACTCGTGTTCTCTTCTTTACCTTGTTCAGTTGGAAAAAAGTATGGTGCTGCAAGAAGAATGCATGCTATCGCAGCAATGAGAAGTAGTATCGATATAGGCAGGATTTCATGCCGGTTCATAGTATATACTTATTTTTCAACGGTAATTATTGGTGTTGCATATTCATCCCATTGGCAATTGATGATAACATCAGGATAGGATCCTCTGGTATCTCTCCCCATGTGACAAATTTCACAGAGATTCACCTATCTCATGTAACCTATTTCTCTCAAGACAAACGTAGATATCAGTTGTGAACAAGAAGAGTGCAGTGTGGATGATTTGTATACTGCATTCAAACCTTGTGTTTTGGTATCTTTCTGCAACACAGGTGTCCTGTTTGTTATTCACAATTAAACTGGCAGGAAGTACATGACTGTAGTCGTGGGTAGTTGACAGGTGGCATTAATGAAACTGATATCATTTTTGGGAGGGCGAGAGGACGGGACTACGTTGTATACCTGCGGTGGTTCATCCTGTAAAACCCTGTTTGTGCAGGAGGCAATCTGCCGCCTGTTTGGAACAGTAGACCATGCTGTCCTTTTTGCGACTGAAGATGCCCGTGAGGTTGCATGGAATCAGGTTTCAGCTGCCCTTTCCGGCTGCGGGATTAATTCGGAATTGATTGTTATCCCTAACGGGGAGACCGAAAATGAACTGTGGGAAATATTTCGAGTGCTCGAAAACTGCATTGATGAAGAAGATGAGATCGCTTTTGATATCACCCACGGGTTTCGCTCTCTTCTTCTGGTTGGGTTTCTTTCAGCAGCCTTTCTGCGAACAACAGGAAAAGCAAAGATTTCCCATGTCTTTTATGGCCAGCACCGGGACAATGGGCAACCATCTCCCCTTCTGGACCTGACGCCCTTTCTTTCTATTCTGGACTGGACTACTGGGGTGCACGCTTTTTTACGGTCCATGGATGCATCTGGCATAAACCGTCTTGCAAATCAGACGGTAAAAGAAGCCTATCTCTCCGGGCGACCGGATGTCCCGGAAAAACTCTCCCGTTTTGCCCAGACTTTGGAGGGGTTTGCGGTTGCCACAAGGATGGCACGCCCGGTTGATGCCCTGAACTTTGCATCCGGCATTTCGCGAGACATTGATGAGGTAGCACATGAGATGGAGGTTTTCACCCCGCCCCTTGTGGAGGTCCTCGATGAAATTCGCATGGTGGGCGACCTTGGGATCCGCAGGCCGGAAGAGGAAGAGGGACTGACGTGGGGTCATGTCGAAAAAGAACTTGCTCTTATCGGGTTTATGGTTGAACACGGACTCCTGCTCCAGGGGGTGACTTTTTCCCGGGAGTGGATGGTAAATGTCATGCTCCTGACACATTATGGAGACGGGTATCGCGGCTGGCTGAATTCCGATACCCGGTATGAGATGTCACAGACCTTTGGGGCTGCGATCCTGAACCTGAAAGGTTCACCATACAATCCGACGGTATTCACTGACTGGTACACACTGCTCCCCTGTGAGGAGCAAGCAACACATCTCTGGGCAGAACTTTCAACCATAAGAAATGACTTTGCCCACTGTGGCATGCGGGAGTATTCCCCGCGAACGACACGGCTGAGGCAGAAGGCAGAGGAATTGTGTGGACATCTGTGTGTGTTTTTTGACCTGGTGCGGGGGTGACCATTGAATTGGGTTCGAATTGTGAAATTCTGCTGTTTATTGATAATTCTGGCCGTTTTTGAGGTTTAAATGCATCTTGTGTTTTCGGATAAGATGGAAAAATACTGTGCTATGATATTCATTTCCCGAATCTATCAAAATGTATTGAATTGATAGAGTATTTTGATGTGGATCGGACCGGATCACAATTGAATTTCGTGTGTGAAAAGGAAACAAATACCAGAGTAATCATGAGGGTGATGAACATCTGGCCACACTTCATATCAACGATTATAATCCGCACAATTGATGTGATTTTCTTTGGTTTTAGCGTGTTTATTCACAGAAGGTGTGGACAGTGTCAGCACAGTCAGAGTCCCTGATTTTTGTGAGGGAATCCGGATAATCTGTGGAGTCCGGGATATGAGTTATTCTGTTAATCTTCCTGACATCCATCCTGCAATTATTTCCATTATGGAGTTGTGTATCCGCTTTGCGCAAGTTTACAGTTCTCCTGTTTTAACGGGAAATTGCCCCTTCCTCCTCGTAGACTGGGTGGGAGATCCTGCATAATATTATGTGGAATCATACAGTCACATTGTTGATATGGTGAAGGATCTGGTCCAGCATGAATACTACATTTGTAAAATCATCGAGAATGGATGGTCACGAAACGTGTTTGTGAACAGATAAAGAGTGGAGTTATCGAACGTTATGGGCAGGCAGCAATCAGTTTTATCCTCAATTCTGGTAGCAGAGCATTTCGAACTTGCACAAATAAGATAAAAAACCTTATATATTTTATATATTTTAATTGAAGCTCCAAATATTTGACAAATACTCCAATAATATAATAAAATATTATTGACAGAGACAAATTAGAATAATCGGGAAATTGACAGCACATTCATTTATAAAATGCAAATTCTTTCCATTTCCCTGTCTCAATATATATATAGTGTCGTCACTTAGGGACACCGTAGAGGTGGGGATAGTATGGATGTTAGGGAGGACGTCAGAAGAGAGTTGTCATACAGGAAAGAAAATATGTATATGTCGGGTCGTGACGTCCTGCAGGAGGCTACCAAAACAATGACGAAGAATGAATGGGAAAGGATTGAGGCAGAACTGAAACGGGCCATTCGCTGAATGTTTTTGTGGTGAGGAAATGAAAATGGCTGGCTGGGAGTCATTTTAGAGGCGCTGATGGTATGATACTTTTTTTTCAGAAAAAAGTGACATAGGGTTTTTTGGTAAAGGGAGTTTATAGAAATTATCCTCCCTTTTTTCTGGATTGTATTAGATACTCCGTGCCGGCATGCCTGTGTGAATCTGTGTTTCTCTCTTATCCCAGCACTGCAAGTGCCTCTTCTCCGGTCATTCCCACCCGGACACCTTTCTCTTCTGCGGGGGCATTTGCCTCTTTAATGTTTCCCCGCAGGAGGTATTCTGCGGTTGCAATCGATGTCTGCCCTTCTGGCGGGCGGATACGGGCCGCTGCATAACCGAAACTGGCAAGAGCTGCCACATCAATTGCACCACAACCAACGAGGCCATGTTCGTTTGCGGCAAAGACAATATTGACCGGGCCTGCGGGGATTATGGAGCAGACAAATTCTTTCACTCCAATGTTGATCTTCTCGTCTGTCATGGAAGACATTATGCCTCCACTCCGGTAAAAATATGATGGCCGGTTTCTTTTTTCTCAGGTGGTTTTGGTACACATACATCGGACAAAATATATCCCACCCAGGGGCCACTCTGTATTATTTCGGATTATTTTGTCGGTCCACCGCACAGGTGAGCCGGATATCAGTGTAGGTGAACCGCTCGCCAAGAACTGTTTTCAGTCGCCGGAGATCGTGTGTCCCTTCCTGTGCCACTGCCTCTCGGATGGCTGCCTGCCGGTGGGGAGAGATGAGGTCATCTATCTCCACGTTCTCACCGTTCTCTATGGCTTCTGCAAGATGGGCGCCACAGATATCAGGGGTTAGGGAACGCTTCTCTGCAATTTCTGCCATCGTGCATCCGGCACGATAGAGGCGCAGGGTCTCTGCCGCTGAATTGTCTCCCTCTTTTTCTGTTGGTATCAGCGCTGCCATAAATTCTGGGCCAAACCGGTTCAATTTGGTCGCACCTACCCCTCTGATGGCGAGAAATGCAGCATCAGTTAACGGCCGCGAATTTACCATTTCCCGGAGTGTTACATCAGAGAAGATCATGTATGGGGCAATTCCCTCACGGTCTGCAATCTCCCGTCTGAGTGTCTTTAGCCTGATGAAGAGTGGGTCCGTTGGTTTTTCCTGTCTGATGTTGGGCGTCTTCTTCATTCGGGTTAAAAATACGCCTTCCACCGTTTCACCGGCGGCTAAAAGCTCTCTACCTGTCTCTCCAACGGTGAGCACCGGATAGACGCCGCTCTCACGTTCGAGATAGCCGAGGCGGATAAGTTCTCGGATAAATGAGCGCCATTCATCCTTTGAATATGCCTTCCCTGCACCGTAACCGGGGGTTTCTTTCTGACCCATCTCACGTATCTTCTTTGTATTCGCCCCGCGGAGCAGATCGATAAGGTGGCTACTGCCGCAGGGAACGGTAAGATCCCGCACACAGGTGATAGCCATCTGTGCAACCGCTGTGCCATCGAAGCGTTCCCGTGGAGAACGACAGATATCACAGGTGCCACACCCTCCCACCGGGGTTTCTTCCCCGAAATATTGCAGGATCATTGCCTGCCGGCAACGGTGTTCCTCACAATAGGTGGCCATCTCCTCAAGTTTTGTATACTCTGCCCGCTGCCGGGCAACAGATGACTCCTGCTGGATAAAAAATGCATGTCGGTGTAGGTCTCCTGCAGAATAGAAGAGAATGCAGTCTGCCGGGTCCCCGTCCCGTCCAGCCCTTCCTGTCTCCTGATAGTAATGTTCCGGCGAGCGGGGTAAGTCATGGTGGATAACAAATCGCACATCCGGCTTGTCAATGCCCATCCCGAAGGCGACCGTTGCGACGATGACCTGCACGCGGTCACGGACAAATGCCTCCTGTGCCTCCTCCCGTGCCTTCCGGGTGAGGCCGGCGTGATAAGGCAGGGCACGGATGCCGGTGCGGCGGAGTGTGTTAGATAGTTCTTCTACTCCTTTGCGGCTGAGGCAGTAGATAATCCCCGCCTGCCCCTGGTGATTCCGGAGATAGGAGAGAATTGCCCCTTTCGTATCCTTCTTCGGTCTGACCTCATAGCGGAGGTTTTTGCGATAGAAACTACCCGTTACCCGATGGGGGTGGCGGAGGTGGAGTTGTGCGATGATATCGTTCTGTACGGCAGGGGTCGCGGTGGCCGTCAGTGCCACCACCGGTGCATGTGAAAACTCACGGATGAGACGGGAGATTTCGCGGTATTCCGGCCGGAATTCATGTCCCCACTGTGAAATGCAGTGCGCCTCGTCAACAGCTATGAGGGTTACGTGTGCCTTCTTCAAAAGAGAGAAGAACTCTGTCTTCACCGCCCGTTCGGGTGAGACATAAAGTATTCGAAGATCCCCGTGGTAAATTGCTTCCTCTGTCTCCCGGCGTTCGCGGTAATCCTGTAGTGAGGTGATGCATGCGGCAGGTACTCCACATTCCCGGAGAGTATCCACCTGATCCTTCATCAGGGCAATCAGCGGTGATATGACGACTGTCATCCCGCCGGAGATCAGTGCTGGTATCTGGTAACAGAGGGATTTTCCACCGCCGGTGGCAATCACCCCCAACACATCCTCCCCGTCTGTAAGAGCACGGATGATCTCTTCCTGATACGGGTACAGAGATTCATATCCGAAGTACTGCCTCAGAACGGTGGTGACATCAGAAATCGGCATGGAATATATTCCGAATAAGTTTAGCAGAAGAGCGGGTTATGGGTTGTGATGCAGGTCAGGTGCCTGAGAGATAATCAGGATGAGGGACTCCTCATCCTGATGAAGGGATGTGCAGTATATATGTGTGATTGGGACTCAGGACTCAGGGCCTTAACAGCCGCTGTTGCCCTGGCTGTGGCCAGCACAGGCCCCTGCGGGATCCATCTCTCCGAGTTTGCCGTCGTTCAGTGCCTGAACATTATCTCCGACGGTGCCGGGTATGGCGCAGAATACTTTGATTCCTGCACCATTGAGGCTCATAATGGCCCCCCTGCCGATTCCGCCGACAAGAACTGCCTCTACTGAATGTTCTGCCAGTTCCTCTGCTGGTGCGCAGCCCCCACTACCATGGGTTGAACTTGTGGGTGGTATCTGTGAGCATTCTTTCGTCTCCGTGTCGACCAGAAGAAATGCCGATGCAGATCCAAAATGGCCGTATGGGATGCTCTCAAGTCCATTATTTTCGTTGATTGGTATGCAGAGTTTCATAACTGTTACACTGTCTCCTGTAATACAATAAAGATATATTTACTCATGTGCGCATAATTGTGGTGGTTCCGGCAGATGGTATTTTAATGTAGGACGGGATGGCGGTTGTGACTCTGATATGTTACGTATCCTGCAATGAATGCCATGAACCCCACCGCGATAAGTATTGCTGCCGCCCATGCCACGAAACCGGCGATATCTGAAGATGTGAGGATAAGAATGGCTGCTGTTCCGACCGGTATATTCAGGGCAAGGCTAGCCACAAGGCCGGGATTGTAGGAGCGGTCCTGCATCCATGCGATGATATGTGACAGTCCGTTTAATACTGTAAAACAGGGTATCCAGAGTCCCCAGATTGGATCTACAACCATTGCAGCTAAAGCCGAGGCGGGGAAGAGCGCCCAGACGATACCAACATTGATCCAGTATGCCTCTCGTGCGGAGAGGACCAGTGTATTTGGGTCTGACCCGTTTTTTTTGGTAAACCTGTGCGTGAGCATCGTCATAAATCCTCCTGGCCAGAGATACTCTTCGCACTGGTGCACAAAATAGACCGGCAGGCATATCCATATCCAGAAGAGTGGTGTTTCCGTTGGGTAGACGAAGAGTAGCAGGAAAAAAGTGGTATATATGGCAAGGAACGGTGTCCCATACTGCCAGTGGGTATGCAGCCATGATGTGGCTGCAGAGAACCTACACCGGCAGGGGCATTTATCCTCCATATATGGGTGTTCTTTTACTGACTCAAATGGTTTTTTATCCTGGTTTTGGTAGTGCGGCAGGATGCTGGTTATGCATACCCGCTGACCTCATAGTCAATCGCAGAAGACATCTCAGCACATTCTTCTCCATGCAGCAGTACATCTTCTGTCCTCTGTTTGAGAATCGTTGGGTATACGGCACCTGAAAAACTCTGTACTGGTTTTCCGGCGCAGAAGAATCCAAAGGTCGGTGTCGCCATCACCCCGTATCGTTCACCTATCCATTGATTCTCTGCAAGGTTTAGCCTTACAAAGAGCATCTTTCCTGAATATTCCTTTGCATAATCACGGAAATATGGCTCCATGGTTTTGCAGTGTGGACAGGTCGGGCTGTAAAACATCACGGCAACCGGGATCGTGCTCTTTTCCACTGTTTTCTCCCAGTCAGTTCCAACTAATTCCTGCACAGTTGTTTCCGGCATATTATCTCCCTCTTCTCTCTATCCGGAATATAGTGTGCATCCACAAAAAGATTGCCGTGACCATACCTTCGGTTATTCCCTGCCGTTCTGGATCATGAGATCTTTGATACTGACATCCGGGTGATGATATCGTCCACGTGACGTTGTCTTCTTTCCTGACTGAATGGCGCTTCGGGGACAGTAATTTATGCAGGCAAAGCATGATTCACATGCATTTCCCCATTCAGGTAGGTTCACGCCTTTTACTGTGATATTGTAGGTCGGGCAGACCAGTTCGCATGTTCCGCAGTTATTGCATTTTTTATCTGCACTGAACCGACTTCCTTGCGCCTGTAGTTGGCCCTTTAGAAGAGGATAAAGGGCACTATTGAATGTATTCATCACAAAGGGCCCCTTCTCAAATCCCTTGGCTCCCCGTGATATTTTCCCTGCAATCCTCTCGAGATCAGACCGTGCGGCTGCAATCACGGCAATCTCCTGTGCTTCGGGGAGCACGTCTCCCAGGAGCATGTAATTTGTGGGTGTTTTTACACTATATGCCGCATCCATCTGATATGATCGCTTTTTGAGGGTGCTTTTAATCCGTTTCCATGCTCCGTCACCACAGCCCCCCATCGTCACAAGAGCAAATATCTCGTCTGCGGCATCCAGGTTTATTGTTTTGGCAAATTCTGAGACAAGAAGAGGTGGCCCTCCGATGTACACCGGGAATATAAATCCAATTCTTCCTTCTGGTGCGGTAATAGCCCCCCCATCATGTATCAGTCGTGCCATGGGTGCCAGCTCAGCATCTGGGATATGTCGGGCGAGTTCCCGTGCTGCCCAAAGGGAATTCCCGGTGCCGGTAAAGTAATATAATGTTGTCTTCATGCCCCTCCCTCCTGAAGAAGAATACTCCTTCTTTGGTGATAATAATGTTGGAAAACAGATGAATTTGTAATCAGAATAATGGAATTATGTTAACCATCAGAGACTGTAACCACACACACAGTGATATTATCATCAGATAGGGGAATTGCTGCAGTGAGTAGTGCGGTTGCTGCCGCATGAGCCTTTTTGCCCTGCACTTCATGGACGATACGTTCCGGGGTCAGGGCATCGTGCATGCCGTCTGTCGATAGAATCACACAATCACCTGGAAAAATAGGTGTCTCTGTGACATCGGCTGCAAAGAGAGAGCCAATGGATCGGGTGATGATATGTTTCTGTGGGTGGCCAAATGCATCATCAGGATGGGTGGTGCCTGCGTCAATCAGTTCCTGCACGAGGGAATGATCCCGTGTCACTCTGATGAGACCACCGTTCCGTACCACAGTACATCGTGAGTCTCCGGTATTGCAGACGGTGAGGCAACCGTTGTAGAGGAGTGCCGTTGTGAGAGTGGTGCCCATGCCTGTTTGCGGGCCGGTGGCTTCTGCTTTCACAGCCGCATCCGCATGGACATGTGCTGCCAGGAGAATTGCAGGGTAATCAGGATAATTGCCTGTGGCAAAGGCCTGGGTGACTACATCTTCTGCTGCTTTTACTGCACAGGATGAGGCGACATCACCTGCTGGCTGGCCGCCAATTCCATCTGCAACCGCGCAAAACAGCGTTTTGCCATGCCAGTGTACCGCCCAGGCATCTTCGTTTTTGGGCCGTTTTCCTGCTACTGATATTGTATTGTATGCAAACCGGGTACTCATTCACTCCTCCTCTCTTTGCATTCTCGCTATGGTATCATTTACACGAGAGATGAGATAAGGGCGGTGCTCATGAATGAAACTATTTTCTGGCCGAAGAATATTAGCAGTAGGTAGAGAAGACAAGCGCCGCATTCTCTGTTCCTGGTTATTCCGGAAACACCAAATTGAGTTTTCGCATGAATTTCGGGTCAGAGAATACTGCATCACACTCTTTTGAAAGCTGGCACCGCAGGACGTCATACTCATCCTCAGTATAATGGTGGACGGAGTGATATATTCGGTCAGTAAAAAGATCTGGATTTGTCAGCATAGAGCCTCTGGGATTATGTGAGGGTGGAAATATTATATACTTTTTGTGTGGAATGCAAAAGAATAAATAGTTTAAAAAAATAATTTAAATATTTTTTGGTGAAAGATGGCAAAATATTATATTCAAATTCTAGTTATTCAGATACCTGAATTCCGGATTTCTTGAGAAAATGACGTATTTTTTGATATCAAATACTGTATATTTTACTAAATTTAAAAACGAATGGATATTTGAAATTATTTGTATTTGAAATGGTTTTACGGCATGATATGGGTAGCAGAAGATCCTTTTTAATGAATCTCCTCTCTTACAGATGATGTGACTTCACCTCAGCTTCGGCCTGTGCCGCAACTTTCTGTGCCATCACAATATCGGGAATAATATTCACCATTCTGTCTGTACGGGTGTAGTAAATGTATGTGTCAGGCATTATTCCTGTCAGGGAACAAACTGCATCAGCATAGATGGAGAGCTGGATGAGGTGCTCCTTTTTACAGGGACACTCCCCCGGGTCGGGTCCAGTTTTGTAATCAATTACCACATAGTGGTCGTCCTTCGTACGTATGATCTGGTCTATGGCACCCCGGACCATCCCATCACCGAACCGGTGGACAAATGCAACCTCGCACTGGTGCCAGATACTTTCACGAATGAGCGGTTGGGACAAGAAATGCCGTTTTGCAGTCTCCAAAGAGGCTGTCCGTTCTGCATCCGCTGTGAATCCATGGAGAATACAGGCACGGGCAGGGGACATGCCGGCAAAAACAGCATGGAGGAGGTCTCCTTCCCGTGCTGCAGCATTGTCTTTCTTTCCAGACTGTAGGGTACCGACAGGATCCTGTCCCGCACCAGCATTTCCGAAGGCATACCGGGAGATGGCGGTCACCGGGAGGGGCGGACATGGCGGTGCGACTGCAGGCAGGGGAGGTGCCGTCCATGCTGCATCTCTCCTGTCAGCAGGCAGGGGTTTGGTGATCGTTACCGGCACAGGCGGAGGTGAATTCTCCATTGCCACGCCATTTGTCTCAGTTGTGATGATTGGAATCCACCATTTCCGTCCGCCCGGCGTGGTGCAACCTGTACCCCCTTTCTCAATGGCATCCGGGGTGATGCCGAGGGCGGCAAACGTCCGGTGCATTCGTGTCTTCCCGGCGTCCGGCCCGAGGGCAACCATCTCCATATCCGGCAGTGTCCCGGATATAAGGATATGATCACGGGCCCGGGTGGCAGCCACATAAAAGAGACGACGTGCTTCTGCTGCTTCCTTCTGTTTGCGCCGGTGGCGGATCAGAAGAGATATAGGTGCGTCAACAGGTCCGCCCGTCTCCGCTATCTTTGTGGCAAGGCCCAGCCCCTCTTCAAAGACCATCCCGTTCTTCCGTCCACCACCGTCTGCATTTGCAAAGGGCAGGACAATAACCGGAAATTCCAGCCCCTTCGAGGCATGGACGGTCATCACGGAGACTGTATCATCATTTGCCGTTGGCAGTGGTGCATCCTCCTCTTTTGGTGCATTCCGTACTGATTTCGTAAGGTCTGTTGCAAAGTCATCGAACCCGTAGTATCCTGCAGATTCTCGTGAACGGGCGATTTCGGAAATTTTCCTGAGATTGGCTGTTTTTTGGTCACCATTATTCTGCCCGGCACAGACAGCGTACATGCCGGACTCCCGGAAAATGCGGGTGACAAGTGCTGAAGGCGGTTCCCGGCGTACATATGTCTGCCAGTGCCCAAGCATCCGGCAGGCATCCGCGGCAGGGCCGGTTGTGTTCTCCTGGATGCGGGAGAAGAGTCCCCGGCCATGTCCCCCGGTGGTATGGAATATATCCGCATCGGAGAGGCCAAAGAAAGGAGAGCGGAGGGCCCCGTATAGGGCGATGTCGTCGTTATTATCAGCAAGGAAGGCAATCACTGCCGCACAGTCCCGCACTTCCTGCCGTTCATAGAAGGCTGTGCCCCCGTGGATTTGGTAGGGCACTCCGATCCTGCAAAAGGCATCTTCTATGAGATGAAGCCGGCTTCGTGTCTCGATGAGAACCGCACAGTCTCCGAATGTGGCTGGCCTCTTGTTTGTCTTGCCTTCACTATTTTTATCATAGACGGTCTTTTTCTCTTTGCGAACCATATCCACGAGCCATGCAGCGACAGCCTCAGCCTCAGCGAGGTGGCTTTCGCTACTTTTTTTCATAGAAGGAGTTATAAGAATCTCAGCTGAACCGGAATGCTCCTTTCTGCTATCTGTCACCGCGAGAGAATTATATCCAAATTCCCATGGCTGTTGGTCAGCGCCAAGTATTGCAGAGAAGAGGGTGTTGACGAGCCCGATGATTTCCGGTGCGCTGCGGAAACTTGTGTCCAGTGCCACTTCCCGTCCTCCCCGTTCTGCAAGTATACGGTCGCGGGTTGCCTTGAACTGTGTCACATCAGCGTTTCTAAAGAGATAAATGGACTGCTTCGGGTCACCGACAACAAAGAGGGAACGTTCTTTCCCTGCGGCAGTGAGGATATCCGAGATGATGGCTGCCTGCAGGGGGTCGGTGTCCTGGAATTCGTCCACCATGATGGCACGGTACTTTGCCGCGATGCTGTCCCGTGCCGTCGGATTCTCTGCAAGCAGGGCCTGGGTGCGGATGAGCATATCGCCAAAATCAATAGCCCCCCGCTGCGTTTTCATCCTTCCGATGGAATCAGAAAACCAGGAAAATGCGGTTCCGAGGGCCTGCAGTGTGTGGATAGTCTCTGCTGTCTTCGGGTCTTCCGGAGAAACGGTGAGTGTCAGCAGTCCCAATGAGTTGTCGTTTTCCCACTCCTTCAGGGCGCTGTATGCTGTGATCAGACTTCTCTTCCCATCCTTCCCGAAGACCTTTGCACTCCCCATATTTTTACTTCCCTTGCAGGAGAGGATCCTGGCAAGGGCCTGACAGGTCTCTTTCGGACGGGTGGGGTCAAGGCTCTTCAGTCCGGGGACTGCCGTGGCGAGGTAGCGAGTCCCTGTATCTTCCTCTCCTGCAAATACTGTGGCCAGATCCATGAGCACATTTGCGGCTTCCCCTACAGGGGAGGCAAAGAACTGTGTACAGATATTTGCCTGTTCTGCCTCGATCTCCTTCATCCAGACATCAGTCAGGGCCTCTGGTGTATCTCTTACACAGTCAAAAAACCGGTCTGCATTCCATCGCTGGTCATAGAGGCTTATGATCATCTCCTGCATCTGCTGGATCCCGAAGGTTCGCAGACAGGTGAGGACTGCTGTTCTGACTGGTTCAGGCAACGGGGTGTAGAGGAGGCGGTAAAGTGTTTCTTCTGTCATCTCTGCGAGTTCATAACTTTCAATGACGGCAAATCCGGGTTCCAGGCCGGCCTCGAGTGCATATTCCCGTAGAATTTTTGTGCAGAAGGAATGGATGGTTGAGATGCCGGCCCACATAAGGTCATCACGGAAGCGGGCGGCATCTTCTCCTTCTGCTGTTGCAAGGGCCTGGCGGACTCGGTCCTTCATCTCGGCTGCCGCCTTCTCGGTGAAGGTGAGAGCTAAAATTTCCTGTACATCTGCCTGTTCGTCTCCCTCACGTTCGAGAAGGTCCAGATACCGGCTGACGAGGACATAGGTCTTTCCGGTTCCTGCTCCTGCTGTTACACAAAGGCTGCCTGGGCAGGTGATTGCGGTCTCCTGGACAGGGGTGCGTTGTGGTGGCATCTATGCATCCTCCCTGGTGCGGTCTGCTTCAAGAGTTCTGAGGATGCTGTTCCGGCAGATATGGGTATATTCGCAGTATCCGGGGCATTTGTCTGCATCCTGTGCAAGGGGGAAACGGCCGGTGCGAATGCCTGCGGTGGCATGGACTGCTGCAGTCACTGCATTGGCAATAATTTCCGGAAAAGGGGGTGCGCCTTTTTTCATCCGTTTCACTTGGTAGGGGTCAAGGGAGCCTGCGTAGCGGTCGTCATGAACGACCACACTGTTCACTACTCCCCGTCGTTTCATCTCATAATAGGACGCACCTGCTCCGGCAGCCCCGGTGATCACTTCGAGGGCCCTTACATAGAGGGCCAGCTGGAGGGCTTCTCCTGCAAGAATGTCCTTCTGTTTTGGGTGATATCCGGTCTTATAGTCTGTGATAAGAAATGTTCCGTCTGCCATCATGTCTACCCTGTCGATAAATCCCTGAAGGAGAAGTGGATATTCCTGTTCCGGAACCGGCAGGGCAGCGGGGGCATCCTGGATACTGCCCGGACGGTTGGGGGTCCCGAATCCGGCCTCAAAGAGGGATGGTACAAAAAGAGATGCCTGTGTTTCTCCCTCCCGGTTGATGAACTCTTCAAAGAGTCCTGGTCCTAATCCGTCTGTGCCGAGGAAGGCCTCAACCCCGGCCTCCCATGCAGCACCGCGGCGGGCATAACGGTCCAGCACCGTCTCTGCCTCTGCCAGAATGCTGGCCGTCGCCTCTTTTTGTTCTTCCTGTCCGGGGCCGGCGTTGTGGTTTTGCATCCAGTCATGGTAAAAGTGCTGGCAGACTTCGTGAACGATGGTTCCGTACGCAGTGGCTGAGATGTCTCGTTCCTCTTCCGGAAGGGGCTTTATGCCCAGCACATGTCGAAGATAAAAACGGAACGGACAGGTGACGTAGTCCTCCAGTGTGGTTGCCGACCAGATGGTATCTTCAGGGTAACGCTCAGCAAGCATCCGGGAAATATCCGTGTCTGCGTCAAGCATACCGTCAAAGGAGGAATCACACATTCCATGGCGATGATACTCCTCTGTTGTGATGCGGGCGGCCACTGAATCGGCGGTGACACCCTCCGGCAACCAGAGTGAAGGCGGGTAAAATCCAGCTCTCACGCTCTGTCCGGCCCGTTCCATTCGGCTCTCTCCTGATGCCGGCATCTCTGTGCATTCCCACTCATCGTGGACTAAGGCACCTTTTGCTGCAGCATAAAATGGTGAGGGAATGAGCACCCCGCCGTCACTCTCTGCGTGACTGAGCCAGATTTTTTCTTTGGCACTCAGGAGGGCTGCAAGGAAATAGTATCGTTCTTCCTGCAGTTTTTCACGCCGGCGCATCGTACCCATTGCACGCTCCTCCTGTTCGGTGGTATAGGGTAGAAGGGGGGGTATATCCGGCAACCGTCCGTCTGTGAGATCGGCGATGAAGACGACCGGCAGATGGAGTCCCTGAAGTTCCCGGATTCCACAAATCTGCACGGCATCAGGATTTGGTTCATGTTCGGGGCGTGCATCTGTGGCTGCTGCCATGAGGACCGCAGTTGCCTCACGGATGGTCACTGCCGGTTCCTCCTCTCCGGGAGTACCTGCCATCCTGTCCAACAGATGGCTGAATTCATGCAAGGCTGATTTTTCGCGTTCTTCAACCGTTGCATCCTGGACGGGCGGGAAGTGTGGGGCATCCCATTTGATATAGAGATCCCTGAGTGCCTGGATGTGGTCTGCTATCGGTTTGGGCTTCTCTAACAGTTGCAGGTCATGGATGAGGACAAAGACCGCCCGCTCTGTCTGTTCTGTCGCTGCAAGATCATTTGCCGCGGCTTTCTGGCGATAGGGTGGTATCGCAGGGTTTTCAGCCGTTTCTTTCAGCCGTTTCCTGAGGTGGGCAAATCCTTCTTCCCAGCGAGCCACCCCTCCCCTGATACCAGCCTCACAGGCCCGATGGTTCACTTCACTCCCGGAGATGGTATTTCCTTCTCCGTCACTGAAACGGAAGAATGGCTGAGAGAAGAGGTTCACGATGGTCTGTCGTTCATAGCCTTCTGCGATCACCCGTAGTGGAAGAATGAGGGCCTGGACAAGTGGTTCCTGTGCAAGCGGCAGAGTGGCAGATGAGGCCATTGGGATACCAAAGTCGGAAAAAATTGCTGAAATACGTCCTTCTTCTGCCCGGATGTCCGGCAGGGCGACCGCGATATTTCCAGGTGGAGTGCCATTATGGATGAGATCAGTAATCTGCTGGGCCACTGCCCGCAACTCCGCCCTCCGGTTGGGAAATCTGCCGCAGGAGAGTGGCACTGGCGGAGTGAGTGCGGTGGTTTCGGAGAAAAGCCACTCTGGCCCGTCTCTGGTTTCTGCTGACCCTGGTGTAGTCTGACCAAAGATTGCCGGATTTGCCCCGGCTGGTGTGAATATCATCCACTGTCCCCCTGCGTCGGTGAGTGCCCGGAGAAAGCGTTCTGCCTCCGGCAGGGGTGCGTGGATGCCATAGATGCACCCGGAAAAATGAACCGGATAATGGGCGAGTGCATCTGCCGCAGCGCTGCATATTGAAGGGTTGTCCACCGCCCCCTCTGCGTCCAGGCGTGCCCGGTAATCTGCAAATATATTGCCTATAACCCGGTTCTTCTCTCCTGCGATGGTGCCGAGGCAGGTAGGATAGTCAATTCCGCGTTCGGTTATTACTCCAAAGAGGCGGGAAAGGTCCTGAACCAGACGTTGTCCTCCTTCCTTTCCGTTTGGAGTGAGGATGCCCCGGTTTGGGTGGGCACGGATTGCCTGGTGCATGATGACTCGTGCCTTCTCTGCAGGAATGATAGTCAGGTTCGGTGCAGCCCGGGCGAGGACAACCTTTGCCACATCAGTGGGGGTACCGGTAAGTGTGGGGATATGGGGGATGCCGCGGCTGCCCATCAGGTTACGCAGGGTGGATGCAAGACGGATTGTCGGCAGACAGAGGACTGCAGAAAACGGGTCTTCTGCTGCACATTCAGCGAAGAAATGGAGACATTCCTCTTGTTTATCCCCTGGTAAAACAGATATTTCCGTTCGTTTATCTGCGGTCATCTCAGGCCCCCCTGGTTGTACATGACATTATTTTAGCGCTTCGGGGTTTTACCTCTCACGATGTGTATGTGGCAAAAAAAGATCGACAGATGTTACCAGGTGGAATGTTATCCCAGGGTGGCAATCTTCTGGCCGATTTTATCTGCAGCCTCAAGTGCTGCTTTGTCGTTTGCGATATCGCCCGGCAAAAATGCCTTGCCGGTCACCGATCCAGCATAGATGAATTCATGGGCATTTGCAAAACCTTCGAGGGTTTCAAGGGCACGGTCTGCCCCACAATCCCCATTCACCGCCACAGTGACTACATATTTCCCGGAGAGTTTTCGGTCATGCCAGAGTGAATATGTCCGGTCGATGAAGTTCTTCATCTGCCCGCAGACATCGTAGTAATAGACCGGCGTGCCGATAACAAGGACATCACACTCCACAACCTTCTCCGCAACTTTCCCCCAGTCATCATTGGTGATAACACACTCTTTTTTCTCCCTGCACTGGAGGCACCCGGTGCACGGGTAGATGTGGTGGCCCCCAAGTGAGACAAATTCACAGGTTGCCTCTGCGTTTGCTTCTGTTGCTGCTTCAAGGATTTTCTTCACGAGATATGCTGTATTTCCGTTTGGTTGCATGCTCCCTGAGATTCCCAGGACATTCATACTGGTAGGTCGGATTCAACCTATTTGAGCGTTATGGCTGTACTAAATATGTCCCTGACCCGGGGTCACGCTGATCATAACTGGTTTGCACCCGCAGGCATTGAGGGCCTTGCAACACTCTTGCTGTGGGTTGTTATTACGGTAAAAAAGATGGGAGGTGCACCGGCAGTCGCTGCATCCAAATCCCCCGATCTCATCCCCTCCGAGATAGTGGGCAAGAGTGCACTCCAGCCGATCTTCGGTCTCCCCACAGACAGCAGCTGTGAGTATAAATCGGTTATCTGAAAGCAGGTGGTCGATGTGCCACCGTGGTGGGTGCTCTCCTCCTGCATGGAACACACGAATATGGCGGTCTGCCCGTGCAAGCCCTCCTGGTCCGAGGGCGGAACCAACATAGATGTACCACCCGGCAGGAAACGTTGTTTCGCCGAGTGCACCAATAGGAAGCATTACCCCGGTGGTTTTCAGGATGAGGCAGTATATGCCTTTCTCCGCCATTGAATATGTCCTATTTCCTATTTTCTCTCTTCAGTAATACCCTATCATCCGGCGTGCTGCCTCGATATGTCGGAACCCATTCTCTTTTGCGGGCATCCCGTGGCCTGGCCAGATTGCCTGCACATCATACCCTGCCAACCGGTCGAGGGAGTGCACCAGTTCCTCCTGCGATCCACCGGGGAAATCAGTCCTGCCTACGCCGCCGTCGGCAAAGACCGTGTCGCCGGAGATGAGGTTTTCATCCTCCTGATCCCAGAGGCAGATTGACCCCGGTGTGTGGCCGGGCGTGTGTATCACCTTCAGACCTCCTATGGTGTCTCCGTCCTCCAGGGTGCCTGCAAGCGGCACTGCCGGTGTCCGCTCCCCAAACATCGCTGAGAGTGTCACTTCAGAACGCCCATGGGTTAGGGCCGGTTCATCTGCTTCATGTATGAAAACTTTTGCATCACACATATACGCGATATGGTGGGCATGGGCGATGTGGTCATAATGGCAGTGAGTTAGTACAATCGTTGTTATATCTGGAGCATAGGCTTCCACCTGCATAGGGGTGACCCCCGCGTCTATGAGTACCTCTCCACAGATATAGGCGTTTGCCCAGTATCCTTCTCCAGGAATCCATCTCACCTGCATACAGGTAATAAGGATGTACCACCAAATGTCTTTTATGCAGACCCTTGTCAGGGAGTGCCTCTCCGGTGTGCCGGATGAGATTGAAGCACTCGCCCGAAGAGAAGGGCTCGATGGGCGAAAGATGGCACGTGATGTCGTGCGGGGACGTATTGTTGTTCCGGCAAATCCACGACGTGAACACCGTCTGTGTGCCATTGGGTCCGGATGTCGGGTAAAAGTAAATGTGAACATCGGAACCTCCGGTGTCCGCTGTGATCCGGATCTTGAACTGAAGAAGGGGGGGGCCGCGCTTGCAAACGGTGCAGACGCCCTCATGGACCTCTCAACCGGGGGGGACCTCCATGCGATACGGAAAAGTATTCTGGGGCTGGATACCACCGTTGGGACAGTGCCTATCTATGATGCGGTGCGTCGTGCCGGGAGTGCCTCTGATATCACCGCAGACATACTCTTCAACACCATCCGTGATCATTGCCATGACGGGGTGGACTTTCTTACCCTCCACTGCGGGGTCAACCGTGAGGCATTCGCCTCTCTGCGGCGTGACCCGCGGGTGATGGGTGTTGTTTCACGGGGCGGTTCCTTTCATCTGGCGATGATGGATGCGACCGGTGAGGAGAATCCTCTCTATGCAGAGTATGACTACCTGATGGAGATCCTACGGGAAGAAGATGTATGTATATCCCTTGGAGACGGGATGCGGCCCGGTGCGGTTGTCGATGCCGGCCGCCAGGCAAAGACGGTGGAATATCTCACCCTTGGCACCCTTGCCGCACGGTCACAGGAACTGGGTGTCCAGCGGATGATTGAGGGGCCAGGCCACATGCCGGTTGACCAGATTACCTACAATGTGAAGATGATCAAAGAACTCACCGATCAGGCACCTCTCTACCTTTTGGGGCCGCTTGTCACCGATATCGTCCCTGGCTATGATCATGTATCTGCTGCTATTGGTGGATCAATTGCGGCGATGGCCGGTGCAGACTTCCTCTGCATGGTGTCCCCTGCAGAACACCTTGCCCTGCCGGATTTGGCAGATATTGAAGAAGGGACGCGGGTGGCAAAACTTGCCGCACACATCGGTGATACTACCCGCCGGCCTGAAAAATGGTACACAGAAGGGGAGCGGCAGATGGCCGATGCCCGCCGTGCCCTTGACTGGGACCGTCAGTTCTCTATTGCAATGTTCCCGGAGCATGCGAGACGGATACATGAACGGGACGGGGAAATTGATACCTGTTCGATGTGTGGGGATCTCTGTGCCGTGAAACTGGTCAGTGACATCCTGAGTGATAAAAAGAACACTGAGTGATCGAAATACCTGATAACTCAGTTCATATTTTTCAGTCAATTATCCCAATCATTTTCCACAATTCCTGTCGGTGTTTTTGGAACCGGCTGGGAATATGTTTATTACTGTGTACGCAGATTGAGGGCTCAGGTGTTGTCATTGACTGGACTTTTAACCCTTCCTCTCTGGTCACCCTATATCGCAGGCGCAGGCATTGGTGTCCTTGCATGGCTCTCATTTCTGGTATCCGATCGGCCGATGGGGTGTTCGACGTCGTATGTAAAGACGGCAGGTATGCTTCTCTCACGTGTGTATCCTTCCCATGTGGAGAAGAACGAGTATTATCAAAAATATACTCCGAAAATTGACTGGTCCTGGCTGATTGTCATCGGCATCATCATCGGTGCCTTCATTTCGTCATCATTATCCGGGACGTTTGCCATAAGCTGGGTGCCGCCGCTCTTTGCTTCGACGTTTTCAGATTCTGCTGTGATACGGTGGGTTATTGCTCTTGTGGGTGGTATTTTTCTGGGATTTGGGGCCCGTTGGGCCGGGGGATGTACCAGCGGGCACGGGATATCCGGGTCGATGCAGCTTTCTCTTACCAGTATGGTTACCTCCGCATTCTTCTTTGTGGGGGGGATTGCAACGGCGATGGTGACATTCGCCCTCTTTGGGTGAGGTGAATACTATGGTATTTGCCGCTCTGAGAAAGAACAAAGGAGCTCAGCTGGTGCTGGGCCTTTGTATTGGTATTGGATTTGGTTTTTGTCTCCAGAAAGGAGGTGTGACGCAGTATGATGTGATCATTTCCCAGCTTATGTTGACAGATTTCACGGTAGTGAAGGTGATGGGGACTGCTGTGGCAGTTGGGATGGTGCTCTTTGGTATCTCCCGGCATTTTGAATGGGTCAATGCCCATATTGCAAAACGTACCTATGGCACAGCGATCATAGGCGGGCTCATCTTTGGCGTCGGGTTTGGCCTTCTGGGTCTTTGCCCCGGAACCGTTGCAGGTGCCATTGGGCAGGGTGCCATGGATGCCCTCCTCGGCGGAATGGTGGGGATGGTTATTGGTGCGGCAATCTTTGCTGCATGGTATCCGTCCCTGAAAGATGGTCTCATGAGCCGGTGGCCAATAAAACATACAACCGTCGGTGAAATGCTGGGTATACCCGGCTGGGCCGCTACCGTTGTCATGGTTGTGATGATTGTGTTTGTCCTGTATGTCCTGGAATATCTTGGGTTCTGAAAGGTGGTGTTTATTGGCCTGTGGTGTTTCTCTTTTTTCCGCCCGGAGGGTGTGTGTACCCTGGAGAGCTGAATCGCCACAAGACTAATAGGGTAAAAGGAATAGTACCCCAGATCTGTTATGCGGGTTTTGGAGGGAGGATATGTCGTGGTATATGTGTGATGTCTGTCATTCGTTTGAGTATGATGATGAAGTGGGATCTGTTGAGGGAGGGATACCTGCCGGTGTGTCACCTGAGGCACTGGGGAACGACTGGACATGTCCGGTATGCATGTCTGACAGGACTCACCTGAAAAAGAAACCCGGTGCCGCGACAAAGGAGGTAAGCACTCCTCCGGTAGAGGCGGATCCAGCGACTCATATCTGTCGTGCCCCTGACTATATTGAACCACATTTTGTCCAGATCAAGACGATGGCACAGACTGGTCAACCGGTCATTGAACCAATGAGAACTGCCCGGCTTATGGTTACATGGGATGAGATTCTCATCATTGCCGCGGCCCTCCGTCGTCTCCCCCTCAACACGGATGAAGCGGTGAACATGGAGACGGTTATCGGGCCGGATGCAAAACAGCCGATGGTTCTGTCTATCCCGTTCTATGTGACTCATATGTCATTCGGGGCATTATCCCGTGAAATAAAGATTGCACTTGCAATGGGCAGTGCCCGTGCTGAGACTGCATGTTGTTCTGGTGAAGGGGGGATTCTTCCTGCCGAATTTGAGCAGTCTCATCGTTATATATTTGAATATGTGCCAAATCGCTATAGCGCAACCCCGGAATATATGCAGGCGGCCGATGCTATAGAGATCAAAATAAGTCAGTCTGCCAAACCCGGGATGGGGGGCTTTCTGCCCGGTGCAAAGGTAACAGAAGAGATAGCTAAAATCCGGGGATTTCCACAGGGACATGATATCCACAGCCCTGCCCGGTTTGATGACATCCGCTCTCCAGAGGATCTAATAGTTAAGGTGGGTGACCTGCGGGACCTTTCAGGTGGTCGTCCTGTCGGCATCAAATTTGCTGCAGGAGATATTGAAGGAGACCTTGAAGTGGCTATTGCGGCGGATCCTGATTTTATCACTATTGATGGCCGGCCGGGTTCAACAGCGGCAGCACCGAAGGCGGTGAAGGATGCGACTGCCGTCCCGACGATGTATGCTCTGGACCGGGCCCGCCGGTATATGGATGATCACGGGGTGCGCGGCATCTCTCTTGTGATGACCGGCGGGTTCCGAATCTCGGCAGATATTGCCAAAGGTCTCGCGCTCGGTGCCGATGCCATTGCGCTGGGAACGGCCCCCCTCATTGCTGCCGGGTGTGACCAGTACCGCATCTGTCATACCGGCGATTGCCCAACAGGGGTGACGACACAGGATCCTGTCCTTCGTGCACGGGTGGATACTGCCCATGCGGCAGATGGTGTTGCCCGGTTCTTTGCTGCAACACGGGCCGAAATTGAATATTTTTCCCGCCTGTGTGGTCATCATGATGTACATGATCTGTCAGTGCATGATCTCTGCACTGTCAATTCTGAGATATCGGAGTATACCCGTATCCGGCATGTCTGAATAAAACCCTCAATTTCTCTCAGATTTTGTGTTTCCGTTACGCAACGGTATATATCAGAGGGGTGGTTAATGGTTGATCATATAGGACATCATATAGAACACAGAGTCTGTCATGTCATCAGAAGAACATCCCCAGCCAATCACCATTGCCTCATGTGTAGAGATTACTGCCGTCATGACCCGGGAACTGGTATGCGTCCCGTCAGATATTACTGTTGCCGGAGCGGCTGGACTGATGACCAAACGTCGTATCGGGAGTTGTCTTGTTATGGATGGAGAGATTCTCCAAGGTGTCATAACAGAACAGGATCTCACCCGTAAGGTTGTGGCGGCTGGAAGAGATCCGACGAAAATTCTGGTATCCGATGTTATGTCCTCACCTGTTATTACCATCGGTGCTGATGGGACGGTGGGTGATGCAGCCGATCTAATGATCCGGCACAGTATCCGTCGGATTGTGGTGTTAAAAGATGGGCGGGCAGCAGGTATTGTGACTGCACGTGATGTGCTCGGGTTTGCAAGTGACATGAACGCAATTTTGCAGGACTTATCCGGGATGTACGGAACCATGATGTTTCTTGACCAGAATATGGAGGTTCTCTGGATCAACAGACAGCCGGAGGATGTTGATGTTGCAGGTGAACCTGGCCCGGTGCACTGCTATGAGCTCCTGCATGGCAGTTCTACTCCCTGTCATGGTTGTCCTCTCACCCTCTCCGGCCCTTCTCCTGAAAGACCGGTGCGAACATCAGAAATTATCGATAATAAAAGCCGTATCTGGCAGGTGCAGTGTCATCCTGTCAGATGGGGAAACGGTAAAGTCCTTGGGGTGATAGAGTCAGCAATTGATGTCACCCGTGAACGTGAACTGGAACGGGAACTTCGTGAACACCAGGACCGCCTGCATGTTGCGGTTGAAGGTGCGGATATTGAGACCTGGTACTACCGTGAAGGTCCGGACGGGATCGAAATCGGAGCGGACGGAGGTGTGGTCTTTGCCCCTGATAGTTATTTCTCCGACTTGGGGGAGATGTTTGGGTACCTTCAGAATAGGGTGCATCCCGATGATTTCCCGGCATTCCATGAGATTGTGGAGTCCCTTGTCCTGGGGGAAGAGGCCATAAGGGAGGGACGGTTCCGTATCGTTGTTCCGGGGGGTGGATGGCGATGGGTTCGGGAGATGGGAAAAGTCATTGAGACCGATTCAGATGGGAAAGCCGTTTTCATTGCTGGTGTTAATATTGATATTACGGATCTTACCAACTACCAGGCTGCCATCCACAAGGCAAATAAGAAACTCAATCTGCTCTCATCAATAACCCGGCATGATATCCTCAACCAGGTGAGTATCATTATGCTTGCAGGTGAACTGTTGGAGATGGATGGCTACCTGGACGGGGACAGTGGGCTTGCAGAAACCATCGGGCAGATAATGTCTTCTGCCGGCACCATCGAGCGTCAGATCCTCTTCACCCGGGAGTACCAGGGTCTGGGGGAGTCCAATCCGGAGTGGCAGAGTGTCTCTTTCCTTGCTGAAAAGGCAGCAAAAGAGTTTGTGAAAAATAACGTTGCTGTTGTCTGTGCATGTGAGGGACTGGACATTTATGCAGATCCGATGTTTGGTAACGTCATCTTTAATCTCATTGATAATGCGGTCCGTCACGGAGTTGGTACGACGACGGTTTCCATCGGGTTTGAGGATGGTGAGGATGGTTGCATACTTATCGTCGAAGACGATGGCAAAGGTGTCCCTGCTGATCTCAAAGAGCGCATATTCGCCAGAGGGTATGGAAAAAACACCGGTTTTGGCCTATTTCTATCTCGTGAAATTTTGGAGATTACCGGAATTTCAATCCGTGAATGTGGGGTGCCTGACGCGGGGGCCCGGTTTGAGATATTGGTCCCTCATTCCGGCTATCGTTTTGTCTGAACGGAGTCTGAGATTTTTTAAGAGAAAGATATAATCTTCCGGGAAGACGATAGAAGAATGTCAGATAGGGGGGGAAGGAGAACAGATGGCAGAGAAGATACCGGTATGCCCGGAATGTGGGAATCCGCTTCCTGAAGGAGTGACCGGGCTCTGTCCTTCCTGCAGGGAATGGAAGGAGTCCGCACTTGCACCCCCACATAAGAATGTGCATGCAGCGGTGGTGCTTTCGTTCTTTTTCCCTGGGTTTGGGCAGGTCTATAACGGTGAGTACAAAAAAGGTCTCTTTGTGCTTGTGGCAACGATATTTGGCCTTTTCTTCTTCCTTGTACCAGGGCTTGTTATTCTTGGTGCAGGGGTATATGATGCTTACCGGACTGCTCAGCGACAGAACGCCGGCACCCTGCCGTTCCGTGAAATGCATATATATCATGTTGTGCTGTATGTCCTTGTCTTCGTTCTCGTCTGCTTTGGTGCGATGTCCGTTTCCTCGATATTCATGATGTCGTGAGGAAATCCTGTATTCCGGTTTCCGAAATTCCTGCGATTTGAGATATTAGCATTTCTCTCTATAGGGGATACGCAACAGGATATTTCCGGATATCTGCTGCACTCAGAAATGTATGGGAAAAGTATGTGGGATCATGTATCCCATGTCTGGTTGACCGGTTTTAGTCCAAACCCTTCTTTTAAGATGCTGACCGGCATATATCAGGGCAATGGCGATGGAATGTACAATACTGACTGACAATACGGCTTTTACTGATCGTTATCTCCTTTCCGAATCCGGTTTTTCCGCATTCATCCATGATGGGGATGTCCGGGTTATCTTTGATACCGGTTTTTCCGGTGTTTTTCTTGATAATGCACGGCGGATGGGGATAGAACCGGCGGATGCCACCCATGTGGTCTTTTCCCACGGGCACCTTGACCATACATGGGGTATGAAGGCACTGCTTCCCGAACTGGGAAATGAGACAACCGAAGGTGATGGGCATGTACCGCCAGTCTTTCTTTCCCACCCGGGGGCATATCTGCCCCGCAGGCGTCCCGGGAATTCTGAAATTGGCACTCTCTATAGTGCAGATATTCTGGGTCGTTTTGGTACGGTTCAGCTCTCAAAAGAGCCGGTATGGATTACTGACCGGTTGGTATTCCTGGGTGAAATTCCCCGGGTACATGAGTGGGAGTCTTTCACTCCGAATGCAGAGGTGACACTGAAAGACGGCACCACCGCACCGGATCACCTGACTGATGACTCTGCCCTTGCGTACAAAAGTGACACAGGTCTTGTAATCATCAGCGGCTGTTCGCACTCCGGTATCGCAAACATCATCGACCATGCAAAGACAGTATGTGGCGATGATCGTATCCGGTCTGTCATTGGTGGCCTTCATCTGATGTACTCTGATCAGAACCGGATTGACCGGACGACCCGGTTCCTTGAAAATCTGAACCTTGAATCACTGCATGCCTGCCACTGCACCGGGTTTACGGCATTGCACACCTTCTCCCGGACGTTGCCTCTGAAAGAGACCGGTACCGGGCTGCAGACAGTGTGGTAATTCCTCGAAAATTACCATTATCCAGATTTTTGAAAACCAAATATTGGCACAAGCTCTGGCTTTGCCCAATCCGTTAAATATGACACCATTTTCATTATTCTCAGCTGGAATTAACTGATTTCACTGAGTTTACCTTTGTATTCATATTGGGTATTTCAAAAAATGGGATAATAATCCTCTATAATGTGATTTATAAATCAATTGTCTGTTATTTTGGTCAATATGTTCTATTTACCTCTCCTTCCAACAGAAAAGAAGATGTATCAAAGGGTCGTAACTCGCATCATGAAAAACATAGAGATGACTCTTGAAGGCACCATTCTTACGATGAAAATTGATATATCTAAGAATTTTGGGCCATCCAAATCAGGAAAATCCATTACAATTGCGTCAACTGAGGGTAACATATCTGTGCCTGATGCTGAAGACGTAAAAATTGGTTTGAACGTGTATAAAAGTAATAAGTAAGAGAATCCTGATCCTTTTTGACAAATACTCCCTCCTTTTTTGTGAATCGGGCACCATGGTGTCTGGTGGTGTAATATATTTGGTATATCTGGTTGAACACCTGTGGATGTTACTCTTTGGAGGTGACGAGGGCTCATGTGTGTATGCGTGTGATGCAATTTGGATAGGCAGAAATATTCGTCCTGCTGAATTCTGCCGGAAGAAATACCTCGATTCCATCTGCTGACGTGGCGCTGTTAAAAAAAGGTGCGGCTGCTTTATCGCCTCGTTATCCGGTAATACCCGCACTAAGGGTGGAGATAAGCAGTTGTTTATTGATGGGTTTTGGAAGGAAGGCATATGGCCTGATACCTTTCGCACGTTCTTTTGTAGAGGGGTCAGTGTAAGCAGAGAGGAAGATGATAGGGATATCTGAAAATTCTCTGATGTGGATTGCTGCCTCAATACCATCCATGTCACCGTTCAAATTGATATCCATCAGCATGGCTCCTGGGGCATTATCACGGACACAGTCCACTGCTTCTTTCCCGGTCTTTACGGTGCAGACTACGTCAAACCCCTCCCGTGTCAGCATTTCCCGCAGGAGCATTGCAATCATTCCTTCGTCTTCAACAATGCCGACGGAGCGCTTCTCATTACCTTCCATTTTAAATCTGTTTTCTCCCTGGCTGTTTCCGAAATTAATTTAGATCTGGTGGAAATCGCAGTGTCCATATAGTCCCGTCGGGGCCAGATGTTATCTCATAGGTGCCGTCAAGCTGATACTCAACAAATGTTTTTACCATTCGTATTCCGAGAGATGTTGCCTTTTCAGGTTCAAATCCATTGGGGAATCCGACCCCGTTGTCACTGACAGTGAGAACCGCATTTGCGTTATCACAGTACATCTGAATGGAAATTATACCTTCTGTTTGGCCTATAAAGGCATACTTCATCGCGTTTGTGAGAAGTTCATTGATGATGAGACTCACAGGAATTGCATTCTGTAGTGAGAGCATGCACCCCCCTCTCGCTTCCACCTCCAGACTGACTTTTTCTGCATCCGGGAACGTGTTGATGATATCATGTGCCAGGCGTCTGAAGTGGGACTGTATGTCAATCGAACCAAAGGTCTCTGATTGGTAGAGTTCTTCGTGGACTGCAGCCATTGAGCGTATGCGACGTTCAGCTTCACGAATTTGGGTTGCCACGTATGGGTCTGCACCCTCTTCTTTTACTGCCTGCATCTCAAGCATAGAGGAAACAACCGCAAGATTGTTTTTGACCCGGTGATGGACTTCCTGTAGGAGCACGGTCTTCTCCTGAAGGGAGTCCTTAATTTTTTGTTCTGCCTCTTTTTGTTCTGTGATGTCCATGCCAACCGACTGGTACTCTACAACGGTCCCGTTTTCATCAAAAATGGAGTGATCATCCCAGCGCTGCCAGCGGATACTGCCATCGTCTAAGACAATGCGTTGTTCAATTGATTTGTGTGCCGTGCCGGCACGGAGTGTGGCAAAGTGCGCTGCAACCCGTTCCCGGTCTTTTTCAAATATACGGGCACGGAAATTCGTCCCTTTGGCTTCATCCTGGTCCAGACCAAAGTATCGTGCATAGGCAGAATTGATGAAGATAATTGTGCCATCCGTCCGGAACCGGGTGATCATCTCGGTCTGTCCTTCAACCACTGAGCGGTATAGATGTTCGCTTTTCGTGAGCAATGCCCGGGTCTTGCCAAGTGCTACATTCTGGCCAATGAGGATGACCACAAGGAAACAGAGGATGATTGCAACTGACATGATCGCCAATGCAACCCCACGGTTGATGGTTATTGAGTTGGATGGTTGATTGATAATGGTGGTTCCTTCCGGCAGGACAGATTCAGGGATTCCAAAGCGCTGCATCTCTGTGTAGTCGAAGATGGGAGACGTTTCAGGTGCGTAGACAACGGGCCCGGTGCCTTTCAGTGGTTTCTCTTCAAGCACCCATATGGCCTGATTTCCTGCATCATATCCCAGGTTGTAGGGAGATATCTGAACTCCGCCTACCACTCCCTTATTATTGAACATGCTCACCACAGAATAGATGGGAACCGGGCTTGCTGCAGAAAGTTCAGCAGAGATTTCATCGATATGGTAAGGAGTGAGGTCCTGGTCGGCGAGGTAGTAGGTGATTATGAGGGCGGCTGCTGTATCCGGCAGACTGGCCAGATCAGCACTGATGGTACTGATATTGGCCCCTGCTTCCGGGTAGTGGAAGCTGATATCTGTATCATCGGCTGTCTGTTCGTTAATCTGGTCCCGGATGGAGCGGCCAGCGTAGGTATTGTCAAGGATGACATAGATGGTGTCAGTATCCTGGTTAATTTTTTGTATGACATCAATTGTCTCCTTTATGGGCAGTATCTCCAGTGTCCCGATATAGAACGTGGCATCCTCTCCTCCCTCCGGCAGAATGGATGCATTGTTCACTCCGGTAAAGACAACAGGGACACCCGGAAAGAGCCGATCCCCATATGTGTCCATGAAAAGAAGGGCGTTGTCGTCAGAAGTGATGATTACATTCGGGTTGGCATTTTCGTATTTGTGGGCAAAGGTCTGATACAGGTTTTCAAAATGAGTAGCATCATCGATGACTTTTGCATCCAGATATTCGATGGAAAGCTGAATACGGGTACGTTCTGAGTCTGTAATGGCCGCCTGAATGCCTGCTTCAATCTCCTGGTTCCAGATGTAACTTGGCCCGTATGAGCTGATGTAGATGATCTGGTCATGCCCCCCCGTATCAGCCGCAACAGGCAGCAATATGAGATAAATAAGCAGAATTCCTGCTGCCAGGATCCGGGGTTCCAATCGCATCTGTGAAAAATAACGTGCTTAAGAGGTATAAATGATCTTCATTTAACATCTCTGTGGATATGGGGGTGGGTTTGTATTGATGATCGTTAGATTATGCCTTCAGGATGCGCACTGCAAGGTGAGCGGCGTTGGCTCCGTTTCCGATTCCAACGCAGGCTACCGGAATGCCACGGGGCATCTGGACGATTGCAAGGAGTGCATCAAGACCACCAAGGGTGCCTGCCGCAACAGGGACGCCTATTACCGGTTTTTCGGTCAGAGATGCAACAACCCCCGGGAGTGCCGCAGAAAGTCCTGCAACTGTGATGAAGACCCGTGCCTCTGAATTCTTCACGTATGCGGTCAGTTCCTCCGGGTTCCGGTGTGCGGAAATTACCTGGAAGTCATAGGTGATGCCCTCTTCTTCGAGTATACTTGTTGCTTTGCTCACAATTTCTCCGTCTGATGCCGAACCGGCGATCACAGCTACATCTACCATTGGCAGAGTGTATCGAAGTCTCTGCATAAAGAGATTGACTTTGGGGTTTAGAAATATGGAGAAGAGCGCAGGTAGACTTTAGGGCACCGTTTGCCGTGAAATCCCGGTCCTGCAAATGGTATACAGGGGTGTGTTGTGCGGTTCCCTGAAATGTGTATTTCATCGCGTATGCCTGGCAGCACAGGATATGCAGATGTTGTGCTGCACATCCGGACTGCGAAACGGGGTAATTTATTAAATTAATTATTAGTATGAATGGGTGAATGCATCATTCGTCCTGCATTGAATCCCCTGAATGGTTCCATGCCCGTCCTGGTGCGGGAAATGATGGTGAGATAATGTGTCCCTCCCTCCTGTCAGATGTGATATAGATGTATTCAGGAATATTGTATGACACAGGTGGCGCCAGTGTAATCTGCCTGTGTTTTTTATTTGTCCGGGTAGTCAGGATCATGCTTTTGTCGGGCCTATCCTGCATAACCTCCATATGGCATAAACACTAAAAATTATCCCACTGATCAATATGCAAAATGAATCACTTCTTATGATGCCGGGTCCTGTCCCAATGCCGGAACGGGTACGGTTCGCTATGGCTCGTCAGGCAATGAATCACCGCGGTGCAGAATTTGGCCAGGTTGTTGAAGAGACGACCACGATGCTTAAAGAGATATTCTGCACAAAGAACGATCTCCTGACCATTACCGGCTCAGGTACCGCAGGTATGGAGGCTGCCATCTCAAACTTTTGCCAAGGCAAAAAGATTGCTTGCCTTGTCAATGGTAAGTTTGGTGACCGTCTCTATCAGGTGAGCCAGCGCTATGGAAACCCGATGTCACTCGCCTCTGACTGGGGTACTCCCCTGCCTCTGGAAGCACTGGAACAGGCGCTCGAGGAAGGAGCAGAGGTAGTAACTCTCGTTCACAACGAAACATCTGCTGCAATCCTGAACCCGGCAGAGGAAATTGGACGTCTCGCACAGAAGCATGGTGCACTCTTCATCATGGACGGTATCACCTCTATCGGCGCGGATGAGGTATATCCGGACAAATGGGGCGTAGATGTGGCAATCACTGGTTCACAGAAGTGTCTCGCCGCACCTGCAGGACTTGCGGCCCTCTCGGTCTCACAGAAGGCATGGGACGCACAGTGCGAGAACCCGCCGTTCTACTTTGACCTTCCGGCATACAAAAAGAGCGCCGCCAAGAACCAGACTCCCTTCACTCCTGCCGTGCCGCTCTACCTCGCCCTGCGTGAGGCCTGTGCCATTGCATTGGAGGAAGGCATGGAGGCCCGGATTGCACGCCACCGCATGATGGCACAAGCCGTCCGCACGGCAGCAGACGTGTGGGGTCTTTCACTCTTTGCACAGCCGGATGCCCTGCATTCCTATTCCAATACCGCAACAGCGATCTGCTACCCTGAGGGTATCACAGATGATGCAATCCGCGGAAAAGTCAAAAATCTCGGCATTGAGGTTTCCGGTGGGCAGGACCACATAAAGGGGAAGATATTCCGTATTGGTACCATGGGTGCCACCGGTGCTCCTGAAATCCTCGCCGTCCTCGCAATGGTGCAGGGCGCATTCAAAGCAGCAGGATATCCCCTCAAGGGCGACGGTGTCTCTGCCGCCTGCGAGGTGCTTATCGCATGAAAGTCGGGGTCGCTGACACCACATTTGCCCGCGTAAATATGGGCGCTGTCGCGGTGGACGAACTCAGGCGCCATGCGTCCGTTGCCATAGAACGTTACACCGTTCCCGGTGTCAAAGACCTCCCGGTTGCAGCAAAAATTCTCATCGAGGAGCGGGGTTGTGATATCGTCATGGCCCTCGGGATGCCAGGCGGCAAGGAGAAGGACCGCCTCTGTGCTCATGAGGCGTCCCAGGGACTCATTCAGTGTCAGCTGATGACCAATCATCACATCATCGAGGTCTTTGTCCATGAGGACGAGGCAAAAGACGACAAAGAGCTAGCCTGGCTTGCTGAACAGCGGGCACGGGAACATGCGGAGAACACGGTGAAACTGATTCTCCGACCCGATGCTCTCATCAAAGAGGCCGGTACCGGCCAGCGCCAGGGATTTGAGGACGCTGGTCCTGCCCGGCACTAATACCTTTTTTTAGCATCATTCCCTATTTTTTCACTGAAATTCGACTGTTCAAACCGAATTCCATTTGAAAATGGTTTGGTGTTATCCATCTGTATTTATCCATGGTATTCATCCCATCTCCTCCTGTCAGCAGTTCCCTCCCCACTTTCGGGAAGCATCACTTTTATGGGATAAGTGCCAATCTGTATTTACCTGAAATTTACAATACGGAGCTGAAGAAAAAATGGCAATTAAACTTGGATTTGTCGTCGCTGAATTCAACCGCGACCTGACCTATATGATGGAAATAGAAGGCGAAGAACATGCAAAGTTCCTCGGTGCAGAAGTGATTGAGAAGTTCTATGTTCCCGGCGCCTATGACATGCCGCTTGCCATCAAAAAGATGCTTGAAGACGGCAATGTCGATGCTGTTGTGACCATTGGATGCGTGATTGAGGGTGCCACCCAGCACGACGAAATCGTTGTCCAGCACGCAGCCCGGAAAATAATCGACCTTTCCCTCGAATACAACAAACCGGTCACCCTCGGTATCTCCGGCCCTGGCATGTCCCGCCTCGAGGCACATCAGAGAATTGATTACGCCCGTCGTGCGGTTGAGTCGGCAATCAAGCTTGTCCAGCGGTTGGCATGAGACCCCTTTCCCGGAAAGTGGCAGACATCGCACCGTCTGCCACCATAGAGATATCTGACCGGGCAGGGCAGATGCGGGCGGCAGGCATCGATGTCATCGGTCTCTCCATTGGTGAGCCTGACTTCCCTACTCCCGCTCACATCACCCGGGCATGCATCGACGCACTGGAACGTGGGGAGACCCACTATGCCCCGTCCCCCGGCATCCCGGCACTCAGGGAAGCGATTGCCCGAAAACTGGAGACCGAAAACAACGTCCCCTGCACACCAGGACAGGTCATCGTCGCCTGTGGGGCAAAGGACTCCATCTACGAAGCGATGGAGGCCGTTCTGAACCCCGGTGACGAGGTTGTTATCATCGACCCTTCGTGGGTCAGCTATGAACCCTGCGTGCAGCTTGCCGGAGGAACACCGGTTCACTGTGGTGTCCGCGAAACGGACTTCCAGGTTGACGATAGCTTCCTTGAAGCCATCACCCCAAAGACGAAGATGATCATCTGCAACAGCCCGTCCAACCCATCGGGTGCGGTGATGAATGATGCGTCCCTCAGGCTGATTGCCGATGCTGCTGTAGACAATGACTGCTATGTCCTCTCTGATGAGATATACGAGAAGCTCATTTACACAAAGACCCATGTCTCCATTGGGTCATATGATGGCATGGCGGACCGGACAATAACGGTGAACGGCTTTTCCAAGGCCTATGCAATGACCGGCTGGCGTATTGGATATGCAGCAGCACCCGAACCCGTGGCAAAACAGATGATCAAAGTGCAACAGCACACGATTAGTCACCCGGCCACCTTTGCGATGCACGGGGCAGTAGCTGCCCTCACTGGTGATCAACAGTGCGTTTGTGATATGAGGTGTGAGTTTGACACCCGCCGGCAGTATCTCATCGGTGCTCTGCATGAGATGGGCTATGAAACAGCACCCGCAGAGGGTGCCTTCTATGCCTACGTGAAGACAGGAGGAGACGATATGGCGGTGTCTGCCCGGTGGCTTGCTGAAGCCAATGTCGCCGTGACACCAGGAACGGCATTCGGCACCCCCGGATGGGTCCGTCTCTCCTATGCGGCATCCCTTGGCCGGCTGAAAGAGGCAATGCAACGCATCGCTGCTCTCTCAGACTAATATCATTTTTTTGGTGCCTGTGATGACTCCTGAACTGCACCGTGTGCTCTTCGTCTGCACCTACAACTCAGTCCGCTCCCCGATGGCGGCTGCCATTCTAAATGCAGCCACAGGTGATCACTACCAGGCAGAGAGTGCAGGTATCTTCCCGTCCCCCGTGGATTTAGGTGTGGTAGCTGTTATGAAAGAGAAAGGAATTGACCTCTCCAGGCACCATCCCCGATCTCTCGGTTCCTGTTCAGATACTCTATATGGAACTGTTGTCTTTCTCTCGCCCTCCGTGCATGTGCATGCCTATCGTCTCCCACCAGCGGGGGAGGTAATCACCCTGAATATTCCTGTTCCTGGTATGTCGGGGGCCGACGGACTGGACGGATACCGGCAACTCTGCCGGACACTTGCTGATGCCATTGCAGCGTGCTTCCCGGATGCCGAAATTGGTGACCTGCACTATTCAGACGATATTTAAATTCAGGCATCCTTTTTCTCTGCAGGTGACGGTATTTTATAGGGGACACCAACGGGGAATAAATGACGGACAGTCACAGTAAACAGGAATATGATGGGTATTTTGCCCTGATATCAGATATTGCCGCTCATTTCCTCGATTTTCCGTCTGGTGAGTATCCCGGTCAGCTGATTGTGAGGTGCCTTACGAAACTCTGCCCTGGATGTTATCCGATATATTCCCGCATTGACCTGAAAAAAAGGTTCCTCATCATGGAGGGGGTAGGGAATGCAGACGATGTTACAGAAGCAGTCATGGAATCGCTGAATATCAAGTTGCCGTATCAGATGCCTCTGGATGATGCCAGACTTTCGTGTATTCGATCCGCTGAAGTCATTCATCTCCCGGGGGACATTAATGAAATCTTTGTTGGAACCAGGGAACCAGGATTCTGCACCCGTGTCTCAGATGAAATGGGGATTGAAGAAATTGTGGTTGTTCCGTATCTTCGTGGTGACACATGTTACGGTGCGAGCCCGGTAATATGTCCCAAAGGTTTTGTTCTGCCTCCCGATGAGGTTCTTATCGCATTCGGCCGTCTGGCGGCAGGTATACTCAGGCGTCATGAGGCAGAAGCGGCTCTCAAGGAAAATAAAGATAAATATCAGGCTCTCTTTACAGCATCGGTTGATGCCGTCCTCTTCCTAAAGGACGGACGTATAATAGATGCCAACCCTAAAGCTGTTGAGCTCTACGGGGCTGAATCGGTTGAAAACCTTGTCGATTTGACTCCTGGCCATCTCAGTCCCGGTCATCAGCCGGATGGACTCGAAGGTATTGATTCCCGGAGCCTTGCACGCGAGGTGATACGTGAGGCAGAAGAGGGGAATATCTTTCCTTTTGAGTGGGCATGCCGTGGACTAAACGGCCGGTTCTTTGATGCGGATATTTCCCTCTCCCGTGTATTCATAGGAAGCGAAGTGTATCTTTACGCCGTTGTTCGTGACATATCCGAACGGAAACGTTCTGATGCAGCGATCCTCGCATCAGAAGAACGGTTCCGTCAGGTAGCAGAATCAAGTTTCAATGCAATCGTCACCTGTGACACAAAAGGGTTCATCACCTATGCTTCTCCCTCTGTTGCCCGGGTGCTTGGATTTACCCCGTCAGAAATTTCCGGCACCTGTTTTACGAAGCTTTATGCAGACACAGAGGATCAGGAACAGGCAATGGCCCTTCTCCATTCTGTTCTGGAGGGTGAAGTGATAAACGGACGCCAGTTCATTTTCACCGGTTCCAATGGACAGACCCTCCATCTGAGCATTAATGCCAACCGCATGTACGGGAACGGGAGAGTTAACGGTGCGATGGCCATTATCCAGGATATTTCTGATGCCTATCGGGCCCGTGAAGCCGAAAATGAGGTGCAGTTCAAAAATTATCTGTTTACCGCAGGATTTGAGAATAATCCCCTGGGAATGGTTCTCCTGTATCTATCCTCTGACTGTACACGGATTGTGGAGTGGAATCCGGAGATGGAGATACTCTCGGGGTGGAGAAAAGATGAGGTTGTCGGTACAATGGTGGAGGACCTGTCACCGGACGATGCCCCTGTTGAAGCGCTTGCCATTCTCATTGGACGGACACAATCCACTGGCGAACCGCAGACGATACGGACTGAATGTCATCTGGACGGTGGAGAGTCCCGAAACCTAAAATGGGACTCAGCAGCGATTGCCGATCCACGGGGTAAAGGACTGTATGTGATGCTCATTGTGCGGGACGAAACAGAGCGGGTTCGGTTTGAAGCAGAGATTACCGAATCTCAGGAACGTTATCGTAATATGACGGATGCCATCGCTGAACCGATGCTTACCATTGATCCTGACCTCACCGTGGTTCTGGTAAACCGGGCCTTCCGTCTGTTCTATGAAGGCATTGGATTCCCGGGAGATGCCACAGGTAAATTGCTCCCTGAGCTTTATCCAGCCCTCACGAAGGGTGAATCAGCTTCAATTCATCGTGTATTTGAGAAAGGGGTGCTTATCAAAGATACAAAATTCCTGGTGCTGGGCAGTGTGCCGATACGGGCAGAGGTCACGCTTGTTCCGGTTTTCCGCCGGGGTGTTGTCGTGCAGGCAGTCATTCTGCTGCGTGACATCACTGCAGAATATGATGTTGAGGTCCTGAAAAAAGAGGCCTTTGTTCAGATCGAGAGGAACATGGAGCAGCTTGCCATTCTCAATGATCACATCCGAAACCCACTGCAGGGAATTCTTGGCATATGTGAACTGGAGGGGATGCAAAACCTGCCACTGATCCGCAGTCAGGTAGAAGAGATAGACCATCTGATAAAGCGGCTTGATTGTGGTTATATCGAGTCTGAGAAGGTTCGGGATTTTCTAAGAAAGCATTATGGAGTGCTGGATTGCTAAGGTATCCTGATAATCAGTGGATTACCGGAATGTACGGAAAACACTCCTCATCACCCTTGTCCTGAACATCTCTGTTTCAGTGGCGAAGGGGGTAGTGGGTGCATGGGCTGGTTCTGTGAGTATGGTTGCAGATGCAGTCCATTCACTCTTTGATTCCGTATCCAACATCGTTGGCCTGATTGCTGTACGCATATCCGGAATGCCCCCTGATTTTGAACACCCATATGGCCATGGGAAATATGAGACCATGGGAGCACTGTTTGTTGGTGGGCTTCTCTTCCTCACGACAGGTATCGTTGCCTGGGAAGCATTGGGGCGGTTTTTTTCAGGATCTGTGCCACAGATCACTCTTCTTACTGTAGAGGTGATGCTTGCTACTATCTTCGTCAACCTTGGTGTTACCTGGTATGAACGCAGGGTTGGGAAAAAAGAGGGAAGTTCCTTTCTTCTTGCTGACGCGAAGCACACCTTCAGTGATGTAGGAGTCTCGGTATCGGTTCTCGTCGGTTTTCTTTTTATCCGTCTGGGATATCCGGTGGCTGATGCCGTGGTCGGGCTCATCATCGCTGCGGTAATCGGGAGGATGGGCGTGGAAGTTGTGAGAGATGCAACGGGTGTTCTCACTGATCTACCGCCTGATGTTGATTATGAAGCGTTCTCTGCGATAATTATGAACACTCCGGGAGTTGTCGGGTATCATGAGATCCGGTGCCGTGGGAAACCCGGAGAAATTTATTGTGATCTCCACGTCATCGTTGATGCCGGTATCACGGTACGGGAAGGTCACGATATTGTGGATCTGGTGCATGATCGCCTCATAGATGAATCTGCAGGCATTGTGGATGTGATCATTCACACAGACCCTGATGATGGTACATGCATACCAACAAACCTGCCGCCACACCGGCGTTCAGGGGATGGGCAGGGTTGAATCCCATAAAAAACGGCCTGTGTTTGGCTGTACAGGTATTCCTGTGTTGCACCGTAAGAAAGCCTTATTTTATGCCGATTTAGAATCATTCTGATAATCTGTGAATTACTCGCGTGTCCGTAAGACTCTCATCCTCACCTTTTTCCTAAACCTTTGTGTATCTATTGCAAAAGGAATTGTCGGAGCACTTGCAGGCTCTGTGAGTATGGTGGCTGATGCAGTCCATTCGCTCTTTGATTCTGTCTCAAACATCGTTGGGCTCATCAGTATTTATGTCGCCGATGCCCCACCGGATTCCCAACACCAGTATGGCCACGGCAAGTTTGAGACCATCGGGACACTGGTCGTTGGAATACTCCTTCTTATCACTGCAACTTTTGTCGGATATGAGGGGTTTGGACGCTTCTTTTCCGGAGATGTTCCTGATATAACTCCACTCACGGTTGCAGTGATGGTTGGAACCATCTGTGTGAATATCACCATCACCCTCTATGAACGCCGCGTGGGCAGAGAGGAGGAGAGTTCATTTCTGCTGGCTGATTCACAACACACCGCAAGCGACATCTTCGTTTCACTCTCTGTTCTGGCTGGCTTTGTCTTTGTCAGTCTGGGGTATCCGGTTGCAGATGCCATCATTGCACTTGGGATTGCCGTACTCATTGGAAAGATGGGAGTGGAGATTCTCTATAATGCCGTTGAGGTGCTCGCTGACGCATCCGCTCCGGTTGATTATGACAAAATTGATGCAATTATGAATACAACGGAAGGCGTACGCAGCTATCATGATTTCCGGTGCCGGGGGAAACCAGGCGAGATTTTCTGTGATCTGCATGTGGTGGTTGACCCGGAGATAACCGTTCGTGAAGGTCATATCATTGGCAACCGGGTCCGCGATCGTCTGAAAACGGAATTGGATGGTATGGTGGATGTTGTGGTGCATATCGATCCGTACAATAATGGTGTGAGACCACCTGATGTTGAGAAAGATAGTGATAAGGATGCCCTGCATTCAAAATAGTGTGAGAGATACGGAACTATGACACAGGACATTCTTTTTGTCTGCAATCACAATGCAGGGAGATCACAAATAGCCGAGGCATACCTGAACGCCCGGTATGGGGAACAGTATACTGCATTCTCGGCGGGCAACTATCCGAGTTCGTCAATGAATGCATATACCATCCGTGTGATGGAAGAGGTGGGTATTCCAATGGCGGGGCATGCACCAAAATCACTGGAGGAGTTTATGGGCCGGCAGTTTGACACCATTGCACGGCTCTGTGACTGTTCAGGTACGTGCCTGGTATTACCGCCTGCCCGCAGGGTGATTGACCATCCGATCTCCGATCCCTCACAAATAGAGGGGAGTGGCGGGGATGTCCTGGAGGGATTTCGGCGTGTGCGTGACCTTGTCTTTGCATGGGTGGATGAGACTTTTGGAGCCGCAGCGGCAGGGGTCACCATCACCTGGCAACGACCGGACGGGCCGATACCCTCCGTTGTTCTCTGTTCTGATACCAGCCGCCCTCTGCAGGAGGTCATTCGTGACATATGTTCTCTGTTGGAGAGGCAGGGTATTCCCTGCACCATCACAGAAGAAGACGGCCCGGTGCAGCTTTTATTCAATAATGTACCTTTTGAAAAAATTGTTCCTATCTACGTGCCGAAGACATGTTCGATGTGTGGGACCTGTGACGGGTCAGAGGGAGAATGTTCTGGGGGCAGACGCTACGAAGGTATCCCCGAGTCGGTGGTGCGCCTTGCTGCGATGAAAGCCGGCGGCCTGAAATAACTGATATAGGCTTTTTGTCTCATCTTTCTCCGAATTTTTCCCTTTTTTCAGTCGATGTCTTGCAGGAGGGGTTGTCTGTCGGTGTCTGGCCCGCACGGTTTTACCTTCGCATAAATTTTGGAAGAATTCAGCCTTCTCAGCGTATGTGTCTGAATATTCACTTCATAATTTAGGATGGCAGTATCCCACCAGTGGGGGCTTTTTGCCATGGTATCATCACTGAATTAGTTTATCCCTCATCTTTCGCGCCTGGTTTGTTGTTATCCTACTCCTGTCTGTAGGGGGAGGCAACCCGTGTGATGGATGCGAATTGGGATGTGCCGGGAAATAATGTGATGGTGGTGAATTTGTCTTCCCATCAGGAACCTTCGAACTGTTTCGGTCTCTGTCTTTACCTGCGCGATTGCATGTTAGGACTGTCCGAAAAAATCACCATCTGCCTATTAGGGCTTTCCGGATTTGGAATGCCCGCTGAATTTTGGTTTTTCCTCTCTCTCTCACCCGTTCGTGACGGTGGGCACTGATGGCAGTTATCTATATATGTGAGGTATAGCAAACAATATGTTAGAACAATATAACATTATGTTGGGTAGATCTCATATGGATGAAAAAAACGAAATGAAAAAATTGTGGTGGGGCATTGCATTTGGCCTTCTGGCTATCGCGGCTGCGGTTGCAGCCTGGTTTATCTCAGGAGGTACAGTCGATACTCAGGGCCTTGCCATCCTGGTAGCCCTCGGAATTCTAATGATTGTATTGACTGTGGTGAAAGTCCATGCAGGACATCACTATTTCATGGGCATGGCTCTGGTGGGTGTGGTGATGGTGGTGGCAGGTCTTCTTGGGGTTATCTCAGGTACCATCCCCGATGAGGGAGGAATTCTTATCACCTGTGGTCTGATCATGGCATTCGTTGGCGGTATCTGGCTTGCACGTTCTGAAGACAAACGGATCGTTGACGAACGCTCACAGAAAATTGGCAGTTACGGGACAGCGTACTCATGGTATATCACCTTCATGGCAGTCATCCTTTTCTTCTGGCTGGATATGCTGGATCTCCTTAAGGTGCAGGTATCAACTATCCTCGGCAGTCTGCTGTTTCTGATGATTGGGTCCGCCCTCTTCTTCCAGTGGTATTACAACCGGCGGGGTGACGTTTACTGATGAATACCCGGAGGGCGAGTGGATGCAGACACGCATGAAGGAGTTTCGGGCGCGGACGAACATGACACAGGCAGCCCTTGCAGATGCGGTCGGTGTCCGTCGTGAGACGATTGTCTTTCTCGAGAAGGGAAAGTACAACCCATCACTCAGGCTTGCCTGGCAGGTTGCGTGTGCGCTTGAAACGTCAATTGATGAACTGTTCCTGTTCGGAGATGAAGACAAATGATCTGTGCTGTATCCATGTCAGATGTCATCGTACACAAAGAGGATCTCGTCTTCAGTGATTTCCTGCTCTTCGTCACTGTATGCGGCGGGTGTCGTGAGAAGTATGGCATATACAAGAAAAGCACCAATGATGCAGCCTGCGATGATTGCAAGGACTACCGGTGCAAAAATGGTGAAAAGAATGATTATGCAGATTCCGATGCCCGCGAACCCTGCATCCCGTCTGCGGTTCATAATGGTCATTTTCAACCTGTGAATATATTAGTTAGTATGGAGTATCAATGAGTATCATGACGAATATTGCCGATATTTTACTTCGGCCGGCGGCCTTCTTTAACGGCCGTTTTGAAGGGGATAAACCGGACCTGAAAATGCCTCTTCTGATTGTACTGCTGTATGGAATTGTGGCCGCTTTATCAGCTGCGAATGTATCATCCGTCACAATGGGAATGATGCCAACTGAAATTGCAGGGATGGAATCACTGATGATTGGCATCGGTGTTTTCTCAGCGTTCATCGGCGCTCTGTTATTCTGGGTCATTATTGCCGCCATTTTCCATGGTATTTCCGCTCTGCGGGGAGGGAAGGGGGATTTCCAGCGCACCCTTGCGGTGACCGGTTATGGCACCCTGCCGATGGTATTCGGGAGCATCCTCTCTGGAATCATCATCTACTTCGCGCTCTCGGATGTGACCATACGTCCGGTATCTGACCCGATGCAGATAAGTGCAGCCTTAACAGAAATTATGTCCAGCCCTTCCATGACAATAGCGGGTGTCGTATCGCTCATTTTTGTTCTCTGGAGTGCTAACATCTGGGTGTTCGGGATGCAGGAGGCACGAAGTATCTCAGGAAAAGATGCATTAATTACCGTCGGTATTCCGGTCGTGATCTACTGTCTGATAACATTCCTTCCATATATAGGGTGATTGAAATGAAATTTCGATATCTGATATCTGTTTTTTGTATTATGCTGGGACTCTGTATTGTCCCGGCAATGGCAGCTGATTCCTCAACAACCGTTGAGGGCCAGCTTGGAGTCACTGATGTGGCCATTGACCCTGGTGTGTTCATGTATGGTGACAGCGGGACGGTGAAGGTCACCGTAACAAACACCGGCACAATGCCCGTTGCAATAGCACGGGCAAAACTTTATTCCAATGAACTGGATGTCATGGGGGACGAGAATTACGGCTCAGTAGGCTCCATCGGGCCGGGTAATAGCCTGCAGTTCACTTTTACGATAGTGGCAGATGCAGCGGATGGCATCTACTATCCCCTCTTCTACCTCGATCTGCGGGACGCCTCAAGTCTGCGCTACCGGGTTCCGGTTAAAGTGGAGAACACCGGACTCTCGGTTTCAGTGAATGACCGTCCGGATGCCTTTACCTCAGGCAAAAAGGAAGACGTCACTATCATGGTTGGAAACCCACGGGAAAACACCGTGAACGGGGTTGTTATCACCCCGATGCTGAATGGGTATGATACAACTGAAACATCGCATTTCATTGGCACCCTCTCCCCTGATCAGGCAGCTGATGCAACCTTTTCGGTTACCCCCTATTCAGAGACTCCGATGGAGTTTACGGTTCATTACCGTAACGGGATGAATGACCATGAGGTCACCACAGCAGTGCCGGTCACCTTCGGTACCGACCGCAAACAGGCAGAGATTGTTCTCAACAATATTGTGGTCACACCGGAAGGGGATTACTATATCATCACCGGTGATGTCACCAACGCGGGACTGGAAGATGCGAAATCAGTTCAGGTCACCACCGGATCGCCTGCTGTTCCTGTGGACCCGTATCGGTCCTATGTGGTCGGTGCGCTTGAACCGGATGACTTTGCGAGCTTTGAAGTGACCTTCTCAGCTGAAACGGGCACAGAGAATGTCCTGCTGATCACGGATTATAAGGATAAGGACGGAAACCTTTACTCGTCCCAGCTTACCCTCCCGCTCTCCTCCGCTGTGCTTCCTGGCAAAAGCAGCTCTGGAGCGGGCGATGAGTTGCCTGTTGTCTGGATTGTGATCGTTATCATATGTGCGGCGGCTGTTGCCGGCGTCATCTACTACTCATGGAAGAAGAAGTGAAAAGACCGGTATGTGCTGAAAAACTTCCTGAAGACGCAGTCATCCGGCTGGAGGAGGCAACAAAGGTCTACTCCCTCCCCTTTGGTGATGTAGTGGCACTGGACAGGGTCTGCGTTGCTGTGATGCCGGGTGAGTTTATTGCAATCATGGGTCCTTCGGGATCCGGGAAATCCACCCTTCTAAATCTCATTGGCAGCCTGGATGTTCCAACGTCAGGAGACCTCTATATTGATGGTCGTGATACCCGCACATTGTCGGATGATGATCTCACTGAACTGCGGCGGGATCGTATCGGCTTCATCTTTCAGCAGTTCAATTTAATTCCGCTTTTGACCGTCCTTGAGAATGTGGAATATCCCATGATTCTCAAGAGCCGGCAGGCAGTGAAGGGCAATTCCCGTGCACGGGATCTCCTGCTGAAGGTCGGCCTTACCGAACAGATGCTCGCACACAAGCCAAAGGAGCTCTCAGGTGGACAACAGCAGCGGGTGGCCATCGCCCGGGCACTCATTAATGACCCGGCGATTCTGCTCTGTGATGAACCGACAGGAAATCTGGATCAGGCAACCGGACGGTTGATCATGGACATGCTTTTAGAGGTGAATCGCCGGGGGAAAACCATCATCATGGTCACACATGATGCCGACGTCGCAGCCTATGCGAGTCGGAGGATAACCATTGTGGACGGGAAGGTTGCATGATATTCTTTGAAATCGCCAAACGCAACATACGCCTCAACATGCTGCGTTCATTTCTGGCAGCAGCAGGCATTGTTATAGGTGTGGTTGCGATCTCTTCCATGGGCATGCTCGGCAGTTCGCTTACGCTTTCTGTTACTGATTCTCTCTCTTCGGTGGGAGACTCTGTTATTATTGTTCCTGTCGTAGGTCAGCCGGGCCAGAATATGGTGGCAACGGATGCCCTTATAACAGACAGGCAACTCCAGCAGATAATCCGTGTGGTCGCCCCCAATGATGCAGTGCCCATCTATGCCGGCGCAGACAGAATAGAGATTGGGCCTGATAAGACAGTGGCATCTCTCTATGGCATCAGCCCGGACAAAATTCCCTTAATGGTCGATATTGCCGACGGCATCGTCCCCCGAAGTACCAGCGGGGCCCTTGCCGGTGCCACGCTTGCAGATGAGTATGACCTGAAGACGGGCAGCCGGGTCAAAGTCGGCAATGAGACTGTGCGCATCACAGGCATTCTTGAAGAACAGGGTATGGGCTTTGATATCAACCCGGACAACGCACTCATTGTATCTGACCGGTGGTACTCTTCAGCCTACAATCAGGAAAACTATGACCAGGTGATCGTCAAGGTGCGTGACATCAATGACATTGATGCGGTCAAACTGGCAGTGGAGCGGACACTCAACCGGCGGGACGATGAGGTGACTGTCTACGATACCCGGATGATCCTTGAGATGATTGTCGAGACTTTTAACCAGATCTCGGTCTTTACAACGGCAATCGGTGGCATCTCTCTTGTTGTCGCCGGTGTCTCCATCTTCAATGTCCAGATGATGTCAGTGACCGAGCGGATAAAAGAGATCGGCATTATCCGGAGTATCGGGACAAAACGGTTTGAAGTGATGCGGATGTTCCTTTACGAGGCGTTTATTCTGGGACTTATAGGGTCAGGTATTGGCGGCATCCTTTCTTTTGCAGGTGGCTACATTGCTATTTCCGTCATGTTGCAGGACACGTCCTACCTTTTCAATGCAGAAACGCTCTTCTATATCCCATACGGGATGGGTATCGGGCTTATCGTAACGCTTGCATCCGGTCTTTATCCGGCGTGGAAAGCAGCGAATCTCAACCCGATTGAAGCACTCCGGTTTGAGTAAAATAATTTATCTTATTTTTTCTGGGTTTTTTCAGAATTTTATGGTATATTTACTTCTTCTGGAAAAACAGGGTACAGTGTCTGTAAATCCGGATAGTTATGTGTGAGATCCGTCCACCATGCATATGATCCGGTGAACGAGACGATGGAGAGGTTGGTGCCCGCGTGTATCAGGAGACCAAGCGGTTTTTTTTCACCCATACCTCCTCCTGTAAACACCGTTGTCCGGCTTTGAAATACCGGGAAGATGGTCATGTTACCCTGTGTGTAAGGACTATCAATTCCGATTGTCTCTTTCATTGGCTCCTCACCATTTTCCATACCGCCGGATGGCGGATGATTCTGACTACAGGCGGCACAAGGGCGAGGGGATGGGCAACCCGGATGGCCCCATCCGCATCCCCTTCCACCACATTATCATGGAATTCTGCCTCGGCTGCAAGGGATACTTTCCCCCCTGTCGCCATCAGCATGCCACGGATGGCCATCAGAAGGCCAAATGCCTCTCCTGTCAGGGCGGCATCGCCCAGTCCGAATCGGACTCTGGCCCGAAGATGATCAATTGCTATTTGGTGCAGAAGAGGACCAATCTGTGGCAGCACAGCATCCGCTATGCCTACGATATCAGGTGCAGTTTTCTCTTCGCCGTTTTCTCCCTCCCCCTCTTGTGGAGATTCCTGCTCTTCTTTCTCCGGCGATTCATTCAGAGTGATATCTGGCAGGATTTTTTGAAATGTTCGCCCGAAGAGAGACACATTGATGGTGGATTCATCCAGAGCATTCGCATGCAGGGTAATAATTCCCCACTTTGCACAAAGTCCAAAGAAGAGTGTCGGTGTGTCCTGGCAGAGTTTACCCCTGCCGCTGATGGTTACCGGCACTGCCCAGAGAATGATGAGCAGGGCTGCAATAAAGACGATGAGAAGCGCCGCTGTGGTGAGAAGAATCCCGTATATCATAAAAAGAAGAGTAGGGAATATCCCGTTTATGCTTTGTCTGTCTCTTCCGGTACTTCAGCCGGTGCTTCGGACTCTTCAGTCTTTTCTGCCGGCTCACCCTTTTTTGTCATCGCTTTCAGGGTTTCTGTCACCTGCGGGAGGACGTTCTCACCGATGGTGGCAATGGCCTCTGATATGGCAGTGTGCTTTTTGAGGGAGATCACCTGAACGCTCTCAATTCCTGTCAGTTTCTTGTGCAGGATGATAAGTGCCACGGGTGAGACGCCGCCACCGGCTCCGGCTCCGGCCCCTTCGCCGCTGGCTTCACCCTTTGATGCCTCTTTTCCGTTTCCTTTTGCCATACCGCCACCGAATCCAAATCCGAATGAGGCGATGGGAATGATCATTTTGTCCCCGGTATCGATCGCATCGCCCATTATGGTATTGGCATTGATGAGGCTGTCAAGTTCATCGGTTGCAAGTTTAAAGAAGTCTTCTCCTGACATCTAATTATCACCAGCCTTAGATATATTCCCGTACGTGTTAAGGTTACCGCATCCTCATCATTCAAATCACGACAAATATATGTTCTGCTCTGAGATTGGCCTTTTATATTGCAGTGGATGGGTGGCGCAACAGACATTTATATTACATTCTTCTTTGCCCTGATGGTGATGCTCCGTTCCCTGAAATAATATTTTGGTGATCCTTACAGAGACAAAGGAGTTCTCCCACGAATATGTGTTGTGACCTTGTCTTCGCGCTTTATGCTGTGATATTTGTGATGTGTCACATCCGTTTTTTGCAGGTTGATATATCCTGCAGGTCCACGAAATCCGTTATTTAGGGGTTTTCCGGGTCCTGCAGGGCCGGACAGAAGTTGCAGATCGAATGCCATATTTCCTCTTCCTTGTCCCGGATAGCACAATAAAAAGCACCGTTTTTTTTGTGCACCGTAAATCCGCCGGGAAATGGTGTTCCCTCCGGGTGACCTGGTTCATCACATACATACATTGCAAACGCACAGAGGAGGTAATAAAAAAGGTGGTAAAACGGCACCATTGCCTCGTTATCTCCGGGATAGGGTGTGTCATCTTCGTTCCGGAAGCAGGCATCCGGGATCATGTGGCAGAATTTTTCAAAGGTCTCACGGTCAGTGACAGGAACCTGCATCTGTGTCCATCCATATGTCCGGTCACATTTCAGGAGTTCATGGTACCGACCGAAGAACCACTTATCCGCATACGGGCGGAACTGTTCACGGTAGGGGTTGGGCAGGATGTCTGTTTCCTGCCTGACCCGTGCGCTGAGTACCGCAAGGTCATAGTGCCCGAACCGTCTCACCTCGCGGGCGAGAAATTCACCAAGATCCCCCTTTGTCTTTGCTGCCGCCATACCCGCTGCAATCCGGCGGATCTCCATCACCGGGTCGGCGACGCTGCGCATCAGGCCCGTTCCTCCGGAATTACCCTGCCCCTGGCATGGGTGTAGTGCTCGATGGTGCCTTTCACCGTAAGTGTGCCGTCCCGGTACTCTGATACTGCCCCATGTCCACCGAAAATGGTGCACACTTTGCCGGTTTTTTCTGTGAACTCCTGTGCAATCCAGGAGAGGGCACGCCGCTCGGCCCGTGCAAGATCAGAATCGACGTTTACGGATGTAACGAGATAGTCAGCATAGGAGTTGTAGCGGCGCCGTTCTTCTGTGAGGCTTGAAAAGTTCATGAGACTGTCGGAGGTGAAGAGATATCCTTCCTCCGGGCAGTAGAGCACGAGTTCGCCTACCTGGTGACCGCCCGGTGTCTCCAGTACTTCAAAGACGAGATCGCCGATGGTGAGGCGGCATATGACAGGAAATATGGAGCGTTTCTCTTCTGTTTCCGGTTTGATGAGATGGATATTCTTCTCTGCCGGAGGATTCCATCGTGAGTAGAGGGCAATCATGGTGGTGTATATCTCTTCGAGCACCATGCCCTCATTTCGCGATCCCCATGCACGGTTGCCGGTTCGGATGATCTCTTGGGTGGCAGGGTGCATTAGGGTGGGGACGTCGAAAAATCCTCCTGCTCCGCAGTGATCTGCATCCCCGTGGGAGGTGATGATGCGGGTCAACTCTTCTGCAACCGGGAGACCGTATGTTGCAAAGAGCTGCATCACGTCCGGGTTATAAACAGCATAGCCGGTATCCAGCATTTGGAATCCATCCAGTGCCCGGAACAGGTAGATATTTCCACCGCTGGGAAGCTGGATGGCATAGAGAGTTACCTCTTCGGAGAGGGTCAGTATCTGGACATCTGCATAGAATCCATCTCCACAAGTGGCTGCGATATACTCACCTGCCTCCAGGACATTCCGGAACACCGTCTTTGGGTCTTCTCCGCGTGCTGTCAGATCCTGTGCAGTATGATTTATGTCACCAAGGAACCGCAATAGGAAATCGTCGTCTCTGGTATCAATGAGTGTGCGCATCTTCTGGGCAAAACGTAGATAAAAAACCGTGTCATCGAGGCTTTTACCCGTTTTGTCGAACTCCAGCACCTCAATCGGGTAACGTGACTTGAGTGCATCAAGGAGTTCTTCAGCAGGGTTGCTTTCACGTACGTTCATGCTGATGGTGACCCGGTCAGGGTGAATGCCTGCGTCATCGAAGGTGATGGAGGTGATCTGAGCCCCCGCTCCGGTGGTCATCGTCAGAAAATCATTGAGTGCTCCTGATTCATGTGGCAGGTGAATATGAATCTTCAGGGACGCGAAGGTCTCAAGGGAAGTTTGCAGATATCCGATATCTGCGAGTCCCTGGCGGATCTTCTCGTACTCTTCCGGGGTGGCAGTTACTTCAAAGAAAGCTGTGTGCGGGTCGATGCCCCGGTCGAAATGAATTCTGTTGATATTGCCGTTATGGTCAGTAATGATGGTGACACCACGCTGAAGGCCGCCGGTCTGAATGGGTATGGTGGTGACAAATGCATATTGGTTCATGGTTTTATTCCATTTATACTGTTTTTCTGTGAATTCAGGCCGGACTAAACAAAATCATTGCCCAACCGATGGAATCCCGTCCAAAGAGGATATATTCGTCCTGTATGGCCTCAAAATATGCTGCAAGTTCGTCTGATTCCGGAGCCTCGGGTTGTTCCCGCAACCATGCGGCTGTGTGGGTCCAGATGCCGGACTCGTACCGGTCCCAGTCTGCAGGTGTTGCATGCCATAGCCATACAGGCTTCAGGCCAGCTTCGCGGCCTGCAGTGATTAGTTCATATAAGGTTCGCACCTCTGGCCATTCGCGGGCAAATTCAGGGGGTGTGCATGTCCCCTTCCAGACCCGATCCCCAAAGAGGATGGAACCGTTCTTTCCGGCGATTTCAGCACAGGCACTGATTGCCTCATCAGGCCCGCCCCAGCAGTCAACAGATCCAAGGGCGATGACAAGGTCGGGTTCCTCTGGGATTGCTGCTGTTGCCGCGTCTCCGCAGATAAATTCCAGGCGGTCTGAGAGACCTGCACGGGCTGCGGCAGCCGTGGCCGCCTTACAGGCATCCTCCCGGATGTCGATGCCGGATCCGGCACAACCGTAGGTATCTGCAAGCAGAATGAGTGCTGTTCCGTTGCCAGCCCCGGCGTCGATGATGAGACTCTCTTTCCCGATGCCTGCAACCCGTCCTGCCTCAAGGATTGCCGAGTCTGTCACCGGGTTCATGTGCCGCAGACTGCCTTGCGTGATATGAATAAGTGTATGTTCGTTCATGCGTATCGGTGGCCGGTATTGGCCTTTACAAAATATATGTTCTGTATCAGAAAAAAGGGTTGGGCAGGGTGCCCTGTTATTTTGAGAGGTACTCTCGGTATGCGTCAGGAATATCTTTTGTCTGGGATAGAATGTCGCGGTTCAGTTCCCGGATAGTTTCAGATGCCTGTGCAGCGTGGGACGCCTGAATCAGAATCTGATCACGTATCTCTTCGTCAGCGACTTCGTCTGCTAATCCCTCGAGATTTTTGCTGATGTCATGTAAGGGCTCCTTCAGGCGCAGAGCTGTCTCAGTGATATACCCGACGAGAGCAAAGTGCTCCTTTTCTGCCATCCCGGAGATTACCCAGATGATGACTGCTACTACGAAGTACATCAGGCCACGCATGACAATGGCTGGCTCAAAGATGCCTGTCAGCAGATATCCGTCAACGATGTGGAGCGTTCCCAGTGCTGCACCCATATAGATGACTCCGTTTCTGTACCAAAAACCGCCAATGGCGATCAAAAGATATGAAAATGAGGTGTAGACAATAGAGATGCCCAGAATCAGATGGCAGTAAAATTCCAATAATACAGCTATAACTACAAGAGCCACCCAGATGACGGGCTTTTCTTTCTCATACCGATTCCATTCAAGTGCAGGTACCACCGAATCACTTCCTGAATGTGGATATGTCCGCGCAAAGAAAAAGGTCTTTGGGTTTATGCTTTTTTTCTGATGGAACGTATGTCGGGCTATGGTAATACCAAAAATACAGGCATCTTTTGGTTATTCAGTTGAATTTAGTGGATATTTCATAAAATCCCGTGTTGGATGGGCGTATTTATTGAAAAATGGATAAATTGTCTTTATTTCTTAAAAACAACCTGATTTGTGCGACTTTTTTAAAAGATATGTGATTTATATCATACGAACCGTAACTTTTACCGTATGAAAAAGACAATCGGAAAAATCGTTGGGGTTCTGGTATTCTTTATCATTCTTCTTTGGCCCATGGACCCCGCCTTTTTCCCGGTGCAGGCGACCGCCGCCTCCACACTCCTCATGGTTATATGGTGGATCACAGAGGCAATTCCCATCCAGGCGACAGCTCTTTTGCCCATCGTACTCTTTCCCGCCCTGGGTGTGCTGACAGCCACTGAGGCGACAGCTCCGTATGCTGACAAGGTCATCTTCCTTTTTATGGGGGGTTTTATCATTGCGATGTCCATGCAGCGCTGGGGCCTGCATGAACGAATTGCACTCGCGATTCTGAATAAGGCGGGCTCTAATTCACGTATGCTTATTTTTGGGTTTATGGTTGCAACTGCGTTTCTCTCGATGTGGATATCAAATACGGCAACTGCGATGATGATGGTCCCCATTGCAATTGCCATCATCGCCACGATTCTACCGAAAAATGACCTGAAACTTGAAGATATGGACAAGCCACAGCGTGACTTTGCAGAATGTATTGTTATTTCCATCGCCTATGCAGCCAGTATTGGTGGTCTTGCAACGATCATCGGTACTCCGCCTAACGGCATATTCCTCGCACAGATGGAGACGATATTTCCCACTGCGCCGACCATTGATTTCTTCACCTGGATGAAGTTCGGGCTGCCACTTGCCATAGTCTTCCTCCCGATCGCATGGGCATGGCTCACCTACGGGCCGTACCGAAATATGCCGAAGAAGATTTCCCACGGGCATGATATTATCCAGCAGCGTATTTCTGAACTGGGCCCGATGAGCAAAGGTGAACGGTGGACCCTGATGGTCTTTGTACTAACCGCGGTTGCCTGGATTATGCGTTCTGAGAAGGATATTGGTGGATTTATTATTCCCGGTATCAATACGTATATGCCGTGGGTGCATGATTCCACCATTGCAATCGCAGGGGCTCTCCTGCTCTTCCTGTTGCCGGTTGACCGGAAACAGGGCATATATACTATGAACTGGGAATGGGCAAAGAAAATCCCCTGGGGTATTCTGATTCTCTTTGGTGGTGGAATTGCCCTTTCTAAGGCATTTATTGCCTCTGGGCTTGCTCAGGAAATAATCAACACGTTCACGATATTCCATGGTCTCCCGATCGTAGTGGCAGTGGTTGCTGTGGCGGTTATCGTCTCCTTTTTGACCGAGGTGACATCAAACACTGCGATGGCATCGGTGATGATCCCGATCATGGCTGTAACCTCCCTTTCGATGGGTATTCATCCGTGGATCCTGATGCTCACCGCAACCTTTGCTGCATCGATGGCATTTATGCTGCCGGTTGCGACCCCGCCGAATGCGGTAGCCTATGGTTCGGGCTACATCACTATGCATGATATGATGCGCTCCGGGTGGGTGCTTAACTTCATTGGTATTGGTATTCTGACCGTGATGATGTTCACCATCATCACCTGGGCTCTTGGTATTGGTTCTGAGATCCCAACGTGGGCACTGGAACCAGTGCTTGGTCCCTGAAAAAGAGAGCATATATTTTCCTCTTTTTTTCTCTTTGCAGTTTTTTTCCCGGCATGAATCATATGCCGAAGGTAGTAACGTTATTGCCTTCCGGGTCAACGTTTTCAGTATGGCACGGGAACGCTTCATAAAATCGGATCTTGATGAGGGACTGGGCGTAGAAGGAAAGCGGGCTCATGATACAAAGGCCAGTGTTGATGAGGTGTCAGCCAGCCCTCTCACATCTGAGGGACGGCCTGTCCCTGGTGAACGGGACCAGAACTCAAAGGAAAAGGCAAAAAAAGGAAAGTCATTTGATCGCCTCTCGATTAAAGAATGACATAACGCAAATATATTCTGGTAAAATGTGCCGGATTCACTGAGGCTGGAGGATAACGTCTTCCGGGTGCTCAACGATTATCTCTTTTTTTTCGCGATACGTCTGAACTATGCCGATTACCCTGGCCGTTTCTCCTATGATATTTTCAGGTTCATCCAGAGCGCCACCTGGTACAAAGACGGATGTATTGTTTATGGTGAACATGAGGTGGCCTCCTGTTCGGGTATTGGCTGCTACTGTAACACTACCTGTGAGCACAGCAAGGGTTCCGTCCTCAAGTGTCTCTGAGAATGGTATTGCAAATGGTTCTTCTCCTGCTGATTCAATCAGAAATGACATCACTGCCAGCAAAATGAGAACCCCTGTGATAAGGATGATGGCAGTCCGTTCCTGAGGATGGAGCATATGTGTGAATGTTGCCGTCCTGCACCGTAAATGTGGCGGCAGATATGCGAAGGGGTGGGGGGATTATTTGATGGGTGTAAATCATGTTTAGTTAATATTGCTCTTAATAAATCATTAGTGTTTTAAACCCAGGAAGCAGACCTTTTCGAATCTGGTGTTATTGTGGTCATTCGTATCTGCCGTTCTGGTATTCTGCTTATATTGCTCCTCGGGCTTTTCATTCTCCCCGTTATGGCCACAGATACGGTTACCGTGGCGCGCTATGCCTCAGGAGACAGCGAGCCGGAATATGAGGAATCGTTCACCATTGTATGGATGGAAGAGAATCTCCCCGTAATGGGAGATGGCACTACTCATTATTATCTGCAGGGACCAGTTTTTGATGAATCAGAAGACCCATGGAATCCAGATGAGGACATCAATTGTTATCCGAATAAAGACATGGGTGCTGTCAGGGGCACGGATGTGGCCGCACTCTGTGATCTCGCAGGCGGTGCACATAAGGGGGACGTGATTCTCATCCGTGCCGATGACGGGTTCAGGAAGTCCTTTCCCTACGCAAATGTGTATACACCACCAGCCCGGCAGGGCAGAATGGTTCTTGCCTGGGAAAAAGACGGTCAGAAGGCCGGTGCGGGATACTCTGACGGAATGCGGCTCCAGTTTTTTGCAGACACTTCGGTTAATCTGGGGGGCAAGCATATTTTTGGCAACAGTGATATGCGGGCTGCTCTCCCGGAGGAATACTGGCACTTTTTCCAGGAGGGTCTGCCCGCCAGCACCGGATTGTCTGTACAGTCTGTTTCACGCATCGAAATATATGAATCAAGCGGTGGACAACCCCCGGAGGTTCCGTCCGGTGATAATGATGGAGGAGTAGATGTCTGGGCGCCTGCACTTGGTACACTGACTGTTCTCTCTGCACCGGTGGATGCCGCAGTGGTGATTGACGGTGCGGTAAGTGAGTATCTGACCAATGTATCCATCCCGGAAATGCCGGTGGGATATTATGGAGTCACGGTGCAGCGGGAGGGATATGAGACTCCGGATAAGGAATGGGTCTGGGTGGCAGACGGTTCCAATGCCACGGTTTCCTTTGCACTTACCGGGATCACCGCCCCATGCACAGTGGTTTCTCATCCGGCGGGTGCTACTGTCGCTGTGGACGGAACATATAGTGGGGCAGCAGACACTGACCCTCTGTTTCTCATTACCGGAAATCATACCCTCACCCTCACCATGGATGGGTATGTGCTACTGGAAATACCGGTACACATCACGAAAGACGGGGAGAACCGTGTGGAAGGTGTGCTTGTTCCCCTTTGCAGTGGCATAGATAACCCTCTCCTCACCGCCGGGCCACATGGCACTCTCCCTGGATCTTTTCTGGTGGCTACGGCACCTGGATACCCCGGTTTTATTGCCGGGGGTGAATCGATACCGGTGATTCTGCCTGACATAAGTGGGGAAGAGATCACGTCATATCTCCTTTTTTCCCATGGCTATGACACGGCATCGGGTCTTCCTGCTGAACCACAACCTGTGATTACGTCCGGGGATGTACGACTGATTCCCCGGCATATTGCAAATTCCCTCGCTCCCGCAGGCACGGTTGATCAGATCTGTTCTCTTTTCCCCTCCGCATCAAAAGCCCTCACACTTGGTGGCGCTGGAGGGGCAGAGGATGTATTCTCTCTATTGGGTGTCGTATCCCTGTGTGCTCTTCCCGGTCCTGATACATTTTCATATGCGGTGTATGAAGGATGCGTCCCGGCGGAAGGAGATATTTGTATCGTTCCCGCAGATACTCTGCCGGAAAACGGGACAAAAACTCTCAATCTGATCTGCACCGGGGCAGGAGCAGATGGGCCGTCTGTCTCAGTGAACGGGTTTCCACTGAAAGGTGAATATTTTGCTCCTGTTCCGGGTCTTGTGCATATCAGGGTGCCCCTGCCGCCCGGTGGTGGTGCATATAGAGTTGCCGCAACTGATGCTCCTCCCGGATGTATAGTCAGGGTTGTGGTGGCGACTGCAACAACGGAGGCCGACGCTGTTTCTGGTGGAGCAGAAACAGAAAACGGGGAAGAAAGAGAATGCGGTGCAGATATTCCTGTTGATGATAATGGGTTTTTTGCAGGCATTTTCAGGTTTTTGTCCTCACTCTTCTCTTCTCCTTCAGATGGGGAATGTACTGGTGAAAAAAATATATATCCGCCTGTTGACGTCCCTCTGTCGGATGTGACGCCGACACCGGTTTCTGCAGTTCCTGCCCCTGATCTGAATCCTACGTACGCAGCACCCGCGGGGTCTGCAGAAGATGGCAGAACTGATTCTCCTACGGGAGGGATACTGGTGAAATCTGTGCCATCGGGTGCGTGGATAAGTCTGGATGGTAAATCGACCGGGAAAAAGACCCCTTCCCTCTTTGCCGGTCTCAAAGAAGGAACACATCGTATTAGTGTTTCATCGGCCCTCACCGGTGATTCACAGTCCAATACGGCATGGGTCTATCCGGGGGCGCTTATTCCTGCAACCTTTGACTTCTCCAGCAGTCTCCCGGAGGCGTCCGTACAGGTGGAGAGTGCAACAGATGAACCGATGATTTTTACGGTGAACGGAAACCTGCCGGAGCAGACAACGCCTGCAGTGGTGACCATCACAGATACCGATTCATTCGTTGCAGTCCACTCAGATGATGGATATCAGACGTATCCTTTGGATTACCGGCGTGAGGGCGGTGCATTATCACTTTCCCTGGCCAAACCCGGACCCTGCACGGTCTCTGTTACATCCGAACCGGCAGGTGCTGAGATCTTTGTGGATGGCAAAAGAACAGGTGAAACTACTCCATCTGAAATATCCGGTCTCTCCGCAGGTCGTCACCTGATAGCCTGTTCCCTGGTGGGATATAACCCGGATGCACAGGTAATGGTGGTGAATAATCTTCCCGGAACCCTGGATGCAGAGGCTGGATTTACTCTCGAACCGTATTCAAACGGAGACCTCCTTGTGACATCAAAACCTGCGGGTGCAAAAATATACCTCTATGGCCACTACACCGGTTTGGTAACGCCTGCAACGATTCACGGCCTTCCGATTGGTACCTATGAAATTGGTCTTTCTTTGGACGATGAAACTACTGTCCAGGGAGTGACTGTCCTTCCGGAAACTGCGGTGACGTATGAATTCCGGTTAGGAGATGAATAAAAAGAGATGCAAAAAGCATGAAAATGAGTATGATTTCAATGAATTCTGGAAATATTCGTCCTTCAGGACGCACGACTTTCTGCCGCATCACAGTGGCAGTAATTATAGCAGCACTCCTCCTCTGTGCAGGGGCTGCTGCAGGACCGACGACAAACATTACCGTGACAAAAATTGCAGCAGGCACTGGTGACATCATTGCTGAGAAGACGGTGGATTATCTCTGGATGCAGGAGAATCTGCCGGTGCAGGGTGATGGTGTCACCCACTACTACCACCAGGGTCCGGTATTCTCTAAAGACAAAGATGTGGCCTGGGATCATAATGAAACAAAAAACTACAAGGATCATGGTGCAGTGATGGGAACTGATGTGGCTGACCTCTGCAGTCTGGTTGGCGGTGCTGAACCAGGAGATGAGATCATGATTCGGTCTTCCGACGGGTATCATGTGGAATTCCCGTATGAGAATGTCTGCACTCCCGATTCCCGTCAGGGGCCGATAGTTGTCACTTGGTATAATGGCGATGACGCGGTGAGCGGGGAACGTGCCGGTGTTGGTTATACTCCTGAGGATTACTACAGTGGTATGCGCCTTGTCTTCTTTGCAGACGACTCCACCAATGTGGATGGGAAACATGTCTATGGAAACTGGGATATGCATGAGACAATGCCTGGGTCAGCGCAGCATTTCTTTGAACTGATGCCATCAACCAATGGTTTCACCGCAAAGTGGATAGATGAAGTGCGAATCTATGAGGACGGCTTTACCGGCGATACTTCAGCACCGGTTAAATCTCTGCAGGCTGAAGCTACCGAAACCGGTGCTGCTGCAGTGCCGGACACAACCCCGACGCCTGCTCCTTTGGTGCTTATCGCTGCAGGATTTGCCCTTGCCCTTGTGCCGCTGCGCCGGAGGATCTGATGAAACGGTTCATTCCGATTCTTTGTCTCTGTCTTCTTGCAACCGCCTGTATCTGTGGATGCACCGGTAATGCTGACCCGGTGGTAACAGATCCGTCTGCAACTGACATCCTGCCGGGGAATCTCACGATAAAAAACGGTGATCTTGAGGTTGTTCTGGACGGGGATATGATCAGGGACCTGCCGGCATTTGTTGGGTATGGTTATGCCGTCTCCACTGTCGGGATCAAATACGGTCCCTATGGTGTGAAAGGGGTGCGTCTCACAGATCTCATCGCTGTTGTAGGTGAATTTGGGCTGGAGAACCAGGTCTGGGTTTCGGCCCCTGATGGGTATCTCTGGGTATTTGACTATGACCAGGCACTGGGTGAGGGATTCATCACTTTTGATGCAAATCTCAAAGAAGTGCCCGCACCGCCACTGACTATCATCATCATGTATGAACAGGATGGGATGCCCCTCACCAATGAGGACGGAGGTCCATTCCGGATGGTGGTGGCAACTGATACTCCTGATGTTATAACCGAAGGAAGTTCCTGGGTGAAGTGGGTTGATACCATTGAAATCAAGTAATTCCAAAACTTCTTTCTTTCTTTTTTTGGCTATCTGTATTGTTGTAGTCACTCTGATAACTGCGGCCGGATGTAGTGACACAACCGGGAAAACGGTCATTAATGTGGTTCCGGCAGGTAGTCTCTTAGGCCCGATGGAGACGATGGAGGCTGAGTACGAAGCCCTGCACCCGGAGATTGATATCCGGAGTGAAGGACATGGCAGTATCCAGTGTATACGACAGGTAACTGACCTGCACCGTGACTTTGATGTGGTCATTGTTGCAGATGAATCTCTTATTCCTGATATGATGTATGTCCCCCGTGAGGATGGAAACGGCACCTATGCCACGTCATACACTCCTCTCGCCCGCAATGAAATGGTCATTGCCTATACCAACCTGAGTCAGTATGCAGATGAGTTCACAAAGGAAAACTGGATGGAAATTCTCCGCCGCCCCGATGTGCGGACCGGTATCTCAAACCCGATGCTTGACGCATCTGGTTACCGTGGTCTGATGGTGCTGCTCTTAGCAGAAAATTACTATGATACAGAAGGTCTCTTTGACACAATCATCTCCCGCAATCTTGCACAGGAACCTGTTGTGGTGCGGAATGGCACAACAGCAAAGGTCATCCTCCCGGAGATGATGAAGACGTCAGGGCCGGGGCTTGTCATCCGTGATGGCAGTGTGTATCTGCTCTCCCTTCTGGAGGCGGGAGGGATTGATTATGCCTTTGAATACAGAAGTGTAGCAGAAGAACACGGATTACGGTACATCTCCCTCCCGCCGGAAATTGATCTTAGTACACCAGTCTATGCTGATCAGTACGATGATGTCAGTGTAACCCTCGGATACCAGCGGTTCAGTTCAATCGGGAGTGAAAGGACGGGACGACCCATTGTATACGGCATTACCGTGCCGACAACAGCCACCCATCCGGAAGAGGGAGAACAGTTTGCACAGTTTGTTCTTCAGTCGATGGAAGCCGGATATGATGCCTGGCCGCGGCCGTATTCTGAAACATAGTGTTCAATCCAAATCCGGATTTTCTTTTTTTATATTTCGGGGATATTCCTGCCGATGGTCTCCGGCATGTGTTGTATTTTCGTTCTGTACTGTTTTTATCTGACAGCGTCTTTGGGAGTCATATCTGAACAGATTTATTCATCCCGGTTGTGCTGCGGGCACAGGAAAAAAATAGAGAGGGATCAGAGAGCGTTTAAGTCCATCACTGTTTTGATGGTACCCGGGACTTTCCGGGTAATGGTACTGGGCCCCCCTTTCCCGTTCTGAATCTGAATGGAGAATTCTGTCCCCGGGGACAGACCTTCTGCGGGGTAGACGAGAATGGTGAATATTTCCCCTGGCTCGATGATAAGATCGTTATCCGCCTGCTCCCCTGCATTGACGTGGCTTCGTGATGCAACCGTCCAGTTTGGGCGTTCCAGCGGCATGTTTCCGGAATACCGGAGCCCTTCAATGTGCCCTTCAGTAGATATTCTGATGTCTGCGGTTTCCATGTTGATTCCTCCCGTCTCCCCCCCCATCAGACGCAGGGGGAGCGATACTGCTCCCATTTTTTCCGGATGGGTGGGGCCTTCAGCAACCGTGACGCCTTCATACGGGCCGCCATTGTCAGCAAACCCGTAGATGTCCCCTTTTGGTACGAGTTTGTCAGCGGATGATTCTATGAAGTTCGGAATGATACCTCCATCGTGGTTAGAGGTCAGGGGGGATCCAAGCAGGTAATGGACTACGATCAAAAGACCGATGATGGCAATGATGCCAATGACAATATCTGCACCGGTGACGGCATCTTCACGGGAGGGATTCATAATATCTCTTCTGTAGTCTTCTGGTGTTAAAACCATGTCTTAGTAATGGCGGCGTCGGATGATGTAACCGATAAAAAGCAGCATGATTACCCCCGCGGCAATTTCCTGTCTGAGGAGGTTATCATTAGCTGGTGTTGATGCGTCATCCGGCAGGGGACCGGCATCTTCCCAGTCTGCGGTAAAGACATCACTGAAGTAGGCTCCTGCATCCGTACTTTCAATGATGACACCTGCTTCACGGTTGAAGGAAGGGGAATTTTCATTCCAGTTGACCGATGAGATGAGCACGGCATCGCCATCTACGATGACCCCTTTGTTGTGCACTTTCTCCGGGTATCCGGGGCCGAGGTGAGCAAGGCGTGCCTCCATTGAAAGTCCTTCTGCTGTCGCAAGGGCATTTATCTGTGCTGCCATTTCATCATTGTCGTTTTCCCCTTCGATATTGAACCAGTAACTGTCGAGAATGATACGTACGGTAACCCCCTGGCGGGCAGCGCCAACCGCCGCTTCGAGATATGGATTTGGTGTGTCTTTTGTCCAGTTGCTGATGTAGGCCTGCTGTATGTCAACCGTATTCTCTGCATCTTTGATGAGTTCCGGAATAAGGTATGCAGTATCCGGGGCAAGGACCGGAGTCACGGTAGCGCCCTCAAAGGAATGTGTACCAAATGCCGGTTTGTATGGATACCCTGAACTCTCCTCCGGCAGGGTGCCTGTGCCGGAAAATGGAACAATATCATTCCCTGTCATATCAGCCGTGAAAACGTCTGCAAAATAGTCTGCCACCCGGGGGTCGGTGATAAGGATGCCCCATCCCCTGTTTCCTGTACTTCCTCTCTGAGGGAATCCGCTCCCCTTGAAGTTTTCGGATGTCACAAGGACTGCTTCACGGTCGGCGATGATATATTTGGCATGGTCATAGCGATAGCGGGCATGAGCGTTATCTGTGGTCTCCATCGTGTATACTTTGGCACCGTTATCACGGAGATATGTGGCCGTCCCCTTCTCTTCGCTGCTGATACCGCCGACCGGCCCGCCTTCTAAGAGGAGGGTGACACTGACGCCATCGTCCAGTGCGGCGACAACGTCTGTTGCAAGGCCCGAGTCTGCGAACTCATAGACATTGATGAGCAGCTCTGTGTCTGCGAGAGCAATGGCGCTCTCGAGCATCTCCCGTGATGCATCCGGTGCTGCAAACACCGTTCCGGAGACGCCGGAGAAGGAGACAGGAACAAACTGTGACTGGCCAATCATCAGCGGGCGGGGATCCCAGATGCCATCTTTTTGAAAGTGTACCTGTCCCTCACGGCAGACAATGTCTCCTGGCCAGGTGACGCGGCAGGTTTCCTGTCCACCTTCCCGCAGGATGACCTCGTCCCCTTTGTTTCCCAGTTTTAAGGTCCCCGTACGAATTAGATCAGGTACGCCGGGTGCGGAATCATACCATTCATAGTCTGGGTATGCCCCGTGCACCGTGCGATATGCCTCTGCCTGCTGTGCCACAACAATTCTCCCCTCTGCCCTGTCACCGTCCGGGAACCGGGCACTGCCCTCCCCGTCTGATATTGAGACACCGGTGAGACTGCCACTGCCGGAGATGACGAGGTATTCGTCGGCCTCCCCCTTGTACCAGGTATCCGGACAAACTTCGGTGATGGTGAATGCAGCGGTCACCGTGCCACAGCAGAGGAGACAGAGTGCCAGGAAGAGGGGGAGGATGTGCATATCTGAGAGATATGTCCGGAAAAATATACGTTTTTCGAATTGAATCCGGACCTCTTTTTGACGAATTATTTATGTCTCAGAATGATGATGGTTTATCAGAGTACTGAAATGGATACGGGAGCAGAAAAGAGAAATGGCCCTCTGGTTGTTAAGGTCGGCGGTAGCCTGACAGCAGAGATTCCGGAACTATATGAGATTCTCGTATCATCCGGCCGTGACATTCTGATCGTTCCGGGCGGCGGTCGCTTTGCCGATGCTGTCAGGGATGCAGGTGCTGAAGGAACACCGGCACACTGGATGGCTGTCTGTGCGATGGAACAGACTGCATGGCTTTTGGTGGCGGCAGGGGCTGTTCCTGTGGAAGGGGTGCATGACCCGGTAGAGGGCGTTTCGGTGCTACTACCCTACCGGGCGATGCGGGAAGCCGATCCGCTGCCCCATTCCTGGGATGTGACGTCAGATACTATTGCGGCATGGGTTGCATCGGCACGGGATGCCCCGCTTTTGCTCCTGAAATCAGTGGATGGAATATTGTGTGAGGGGGAACTATGTGAATTTGTTTCTGGGGAGATGGGGCCGGGAACAATAGAAACGGATGTGGTAGATCCGTTATTTCTTCCTTTCGCCCATGCATCAGGTGTCAGATGGGCCATCATCAACGGCCGTGAACCGGAACGATTACGTCTTTTTCTGCAGGGTGAAAAGCCCCTTGGTACCTATTCTAATCCACATCTTTAATTGTTTTGATGCCGAACTAATAAGTTAATTATGGCAATAGAGAAGTGTACCTCCTGTAATGTCCCGCTCGCATCAGAGGGCTGGACAAAGTTCTCCTGCCCCAAGTGCGGAGAAACCATATACCGGTGCCATGACTGCCGGCACCAGAGTATCCCCTACGAATGCAAGAAATGCGGATTCATGGGACCCTGAAGTATGGGTGACGTAGCAGTAATTATCAAGATTATGCCCAAGTCACCTGACGTTGACCTCGTGGCACTGCAGGCATTAATCAAGGAAAAGCTTCCCGGAACACAGGACTTGGTTGTCGAGCCTATCGGCTTTGGTCTCTCCAGTCTGAAAGCTGCAATCGTTGTCCCTGACGCTGAAGGGAGCACCGAAGAGGCTGAGGCAACACTCCGCGGTCTTGAGGGTGTCGAGTCTGCAGAGATTATCTCTGTTACCCTGACCTAAGAGCAGTATTTTCTGTTCTTATCAATTTTTTCCTTTGAGTTGGTGTGTGCCTTTTTGGTATGGTGACGTTTATGTTCTGCCGTATATACTGAAGACTGAATGTGGGTAATTGAGATTTTCTCCGTCCGTACTTTTGTGACCATTTTTTCCCTTGTTTTGGGGTATTTTGAGGTAAAATAGACGTATTTGTCATTCCTTTTTACTATTGAAATAATCTGGCTTCACCCGTGAGATATACTGGGAGTGGATGGAGATGTCCGATCTCTGGATAGATGATTCAGATGATGGTGGCGATGAGGATGAGCATCCCGACCCCGCCGACGTTTGCACTTCTTCAACTGCTTTGCACTCAAGAAATGGAAACATAACGGATTCCCAAAATGCTCAGAATGATGTGTATTCTTCTAAAAAAGTACAATATGGAGAAATATGTACAGATAGTAAAAGAAGTTTGCATGTTTTCGGGGAAACACACAGCACACCTGACGGAGGGGATGATTCCGGTAGGGACTTCTGTGAATCTGGAATGGGTGCAAACAAAGAGTCAATATATAAATGCAATGAACAATTGGCATTTCGTGACAGCAAAAACGATATTTACTCATGCAAAGCTGAAAACAAAGCAAAAAAACATATGAAAAGATGCAAACAAATCGCTCGAAGGGAATCGTAAACCCGCTCCCTGGCATTCTTGATCATCGGGACTTTGAGCGTTCTACAGTCATCCTGGGTCATTGTCATCTCTGCGGTGAAGGGGCGGCGGTGTATCATTCTGAAGAGCATCGGGCGAGTATCTGTGAAGCGTGCTATTCATGGCCGGTCAGGGAGTGGAACAGGAGTGAGGGGGTGGTGTGAAGAAGGGAAAAGAGTCTGGTTCAATAAGAGGAAAATTCATATTATTGACGGTTGTGGCATGCAATGGTATATATTCTGCTGAAAATCGCATCTAAAACGAATAGCCAGACACCGTTTAGGAAAGACATTACGAATTGGTTTCCATAGAATATGGGGAGAAATTGCGTAACAATTTGTCCCACAGGAGGCTGTTGTTTGAACCAAGCAACAGCTCCTTAAGATACTGCCATTCCGTGCTTTGTTTAGAAAGCATGGTGGCTTTGACACAAGAGATATATCGGTGACGATTTTTTCAGTATGTGCAAGAAAAATTCAGAACGATCTTCGATGGGCTGGACCCGTCTTATCGGTTGCCTAATGGCTTAACCGATAATAGATGAAACCCATTTGTTAAATTAAATTGCTTCATTGGTTCATACCGGTATGATATGAACACCCCAGGCAATTTTATCAAGAGTATTTACCTCAGTCAGGTGGATTACTAAATCTGTCCTAATTTACTCGTAAGATAATCAATAGAGAGTTTAACGTCATCCAGATTCTTTGCCCCTGTGAGAATATATTTCCCGGATGAAAAGAGCAGTGCCACGACTTTTGGGTCTGTCATTCTGTACACAAGACCGGGAAACTGTTCGGGTTCGTATTCAACACTCTCATGACTGAGCGTAAGCATTACTTTGTTGAGGTTGATAAAAGTCCCACTGTCATAGGAACAGACCATATTTGAAATAACAACATTCGGAGACTCTATTGTCTTTACCCCACATTTATTCAACTGACTGATAATCGTGGTAAGGCCTTCTTTGAATTCTTCTTTATTTGATATTCCGGTCATGACTATTTTTCCGGATGAGAAGAGGAGGAGTGCTATCTCAGGCTTTTTCATATGGTAAATGGCACCGGGAAATTTCTTTTTATTGAGGACACACCCATCCAGTACGTTTGAAAGATATTCAATATCCATAGCCTCCGCAACACTTCCGGAAGCAACAATATTTTCAATTTTCAGTGATGTGTATATGCTCTTGCCATCCATTGCCATCTTTTTATAGATTCTAATACGATAACTATTGGCCAATCATTTTATCATTGCATCGTTACCAATTCTATCTGGACGGATTTTTTGGGAATTAATTCAGAATGAACGATGTGAATTACACGCATTTCCGGATATGTTTAAGATTGCAGATTTGCAAAAAGAATCCATCGTTTTTGATTTAGGAGTAGATATCTATCAGGCATCATCCTCATATGTTTTGATGAAAATATGAAGTGATTTACAAAAGCAGGGATTTCCAAAATTCCGGCCAACACAGATTGCCACCAATTTGCATTAAGAAATGAATTTTGGAATTCACATTTCGGTTTGTAATACTATTTTGATACACTTTCTGTTTGTTCGCATCCGGGTACTCGGTGAAATACTATTGAAATCAGAGGATAAATTTGTTCTTTGGATATCATTTCAGGATCAATTTATATGTTTTTTGTGACATCCTATGTGTGTCATGGAAGAGAACAGGGATGAAGAAGAAATTCTGTTGTTTGTTTACAATGCAGACAGCGGTGTTTTCAGGGAACTGAAGGATTATGTTCATAAGGCTGTTTTACCGTCCACATATGACTGTTCCCTGTGTGCACTGACCTACGGAAGCACAGGTATGAAAAAGAGATGGAAGAATTTTCTAAAAGAACTTGATGTCAGTGTTGAATTTTTACATCGTGATGAGATGACCAAAAAATACCCTGCTTTAGCTGTTCGCCTTCCGGCTGTGTTTATAAAATCGGGTCAATCACTGAATCTGCTGATAACCGCCGGAGAAATTGGATTATCAAAAGATCTTGAGGAACTGATGGATCTTCTTACCTATAAGCTGAAACACGGTACTGTAATGGAGATTGTTCAATAATCGTATTCGTCACATTTGATTCCGGAATGTGTTTTAGATCCGGCTTCTTTTGAAAATGAGTATGAGGTTGAAATCCGGACAGATTAGTTTCTGATAACCTCAACCGTATGTTTTCCTGTGATATCCATCGTTTCACTAGCGATATGGTATGTATCTGAAGCCGCAATATTTTCCAGAATTTCCCTGTTTAATTTATCGTTATGAATTCTTCTGCTCTTTGAGTCAGTTACATATCGTATGCCAAGTTCTACCCAGTTGTCAGTCAGTTTTACATATATTGCCGGGTCGGTGACTTTTTTTGGAAGGTAATACTTTTCTCCAAGCCTTTCAACTTCAGCTTCTGCCTGTAGGGTCATCTCCCCGGTTTCTGTTTTCACTATTTGCATGATATTGGATATTGCTGATTTCCAGTCGCTGTCATATGTTAATGGAATCCTGATTTCGTCCCAGATAAAGTTGTGGTCCTTTGTGTAATTGTATATCATCCCGGAGATTACAATCGAGTTGGGCATAATTATCAGGCGGCCTGTTGGCTGTTCGGCATCAATCCAGCCTTTAATCTCCATCATTGTCGTGTTCATAATTCCAATGTCCATAATGTCCCCAAACGATCCCTCAACTTCCACGCGGTCTCCGATTTTATAGACACTGGTTAGAGTAATGATAATCCCTCCCACAAAATTTCGGAACAAATCCTGAAGAGCAATTGCGATTCCGGCGGCAATAATTCCATATGATATTACCAGTGATTCTGTATTTTTAACCCAGATCTGAATTATCAGAAACAAAAAAAGGATGAACGAAATTACCAGAATCCCTTTATTAAATGTAATTTGCGTTTTTCTGTCTTTTATCAATGTTTTGGCTATCCTTCCGGTTATAATTCCATAACAAATAAAGATAATTCCGGTGATGAGGAATGATAAAAATAAATTAAAGTAAATCTGCTCCTGATAATAGTCGTTGAGAAACCAGAATAGTGCGGAGCTGGAAAAAAGAACAATGGGAATAATATAATTCCGGAGCATGACCTGAATTCATTACTGTAATATTTATACATAACTCCCTCGAATCAGGGAATAATATCGGTTTGGGAAATGTATACATAAAAATGTGCTCAGATATAGGTGCGATGGGGAAAATCGCTTTTTGGCGCTGGTTTATATTTCTCAGCTCTCCTGGAGGAATATGAAAATGAGTCCTCCTTATATTTCAGAGATACATAAGGCAGAACCGAATCTGTTGAAATAGAATGTTGTTACCTTTTGATGTTAAATTGATTATCCTGTACGGGGTAATCCCACTCTTTTTGACCCTCTGGGGGTCGTATTTACCGGATATGGGTGTTTCAGGCATAATTTCTCCGTGCATGAGTATTCGCCCAGCTCTCAATATCGCGTCTGATTTCATCAATGGGAGCGCCTCCCTTCACCCTGAATGACGGTTCCACAGGATACTGGTTTTTATCTTCAGCAACACGTTTGTATCCCCCGCCGGTGATGTTGAGAAGAATGCAGTCATCCTTTCCAACGGCATCTGCCTCAACTGCCTTTATAAGGGATGCAACGCAGACTGATGCCGCCGGGTCAATGTCAATATCTTCTGCATCAACAAAATGTTGTTCTGCTTCTGCTGCCTGAGCATTGGTGATGCTGTCCATTGTCCCTCCCGTTGCAGACAGGGCATCATACACACCTCCTCTGACGGAGTATGGAGGGTGGCGGTTTGTCAGGACATTGGAATAGACCTGATTCACTGTACGGCTGGCATCCGGCATATCTTTGTCAGGAATTATTTCCCGCCTGCCGTCCTTCCAGGCGTTTGTCATCGGGGCAAAGGGTTCGTTTTGTGCGAGATGCAGGCGTGGCAGGATTGCCCCAAACCTCCCGTCACCGATAAGACGCATTGCTGCTTCCCATGCTGCAATGCCTCCCGTTCCACTCCCTACTGCCTGAAAATAAGAGTCAGGGAGGCGTCCTGCTGTAATCGCCCCGTCCAACATAACGGTTCCCATGCCGTCCCTGCGGGCGACATTCCGTGCACCGCCTTCTGCGACAATGTCTGGTATGGTGCAGACGGTGTTTCCAAATTCGATTGAATCAGTATAGTCGCCCTCTACTGTTATCAGGCAGACATTTTTTGTTGGTGCGGTTGTCCAGAGTCTGTCCACAGATGATTCCGGCACAACAACAACCACAGGGGCACCGGTGAGGGCCGAAACCTGACAGAATGCCCTTCCGGTGTTTCCGGCGGATGATATCTGAAGAATTCCGTTCCCTTTTTCTCTCATCCGGACAGTGGTTGGAAGTGCTTCCAGTTCTTTAAACGAGCATGATTCAATGTGTGCGCCACGCTCCGGCCAATATCCTGAAAAACTGATGTATAGATTGGAAAGTCCCAGTTCTTTTGCGAATGTTTCGCTTTTGTATGTGACAGGTCCTGCATCTGATGGCAGGTTTCCTTCTATCGGGAGCCAGTCAGAGAATCTGAACACTCCGAGATAATTTTGAATCTGCAGGTGTGTTTTCTGGTAATATGCACGTATAAGGCCAGTGCACCCTTCCGGACAGACATTGGTATACCGGTCAGGGATTCGCCTTCCACAGTCCGGGCATTTGAGAATATATTTTTCCGTCATTTTCAACCCCCATTTGAAAATTGTGGTTTAAATTATGTTTTTTGAGTAAATTGATGTTCTTCTGTCCGGGTACAGTTGTAGGAAGCGATGCCCTGATGTTCCTGTTGCTCCCTTGTCTCCTAACCCATAATAATGCCTTCCCTCAACCCGTACGTAACTTCATGGGGGTCTGATTGTCGGGAGTACAGAGGTATGTTTTACCAGCGTATTTTTGTACAATTCTTCTTCGTTCTTTTCAAAAGAATGAATTTTTAGATTCATTGAAGATAATATGGCAAAATATTCTACCATTATTCCTTCACAAATGGTGTGGTATTTCTGTATTTGCCGGATGGAGTAACCGTGTGAGAGATGAAATTTTATACAGACGGTGGCATACCGATGACATACAGAAAAACAATTTTTGAATACATAGTGCACCCATATGGCCGTAATCGGTTATTCTTTGCAAAGCATACAGCCTGTCCTGAAAAAAGCGCCGGCACCAGAGAAGGGATGTATGGTTTTGCAGGGAAATGGAATGAATAAAAAAATTGGTGATTTAGCAACTTTCATCCAGCCGTTCAATAACTTCCTGGGTGATGGCTCGAATTTTATCCACCGATTTCCGGAATCCCTCCACCTCATGCTCACTGATGGTAATTGTGAGGGTTGTGGCGCCGTTTCTGTCCAGCCGGACAGGCGTGCCGATGCAGACATCACCGATGTTGTGTATTTCGCTGCTGATAAAGGTAGATACCGTGAGAATCCGTTTTTCATTCCCGAGAATTGTGCTTACTATGGTTGCGATTGCATCTCCCGGCCCGTATATTGTTGAACCAATGCGTCGGATGATGGCCGACCCGGCGTTCATGACATTGTGCATGATCTGTTCTTCCGGGAGATCTTTGAATTTAGGGAGGTTCTGGATGGAGATTCCACCGATGGTGGTCGCTGACCATAACGGAACCATAGAATCGCCGTGTTCACCAATGATACGGGTATGGACTTCACTTACATGAACATCAAAGTACTTGGCAATATTCCATTTCAGACGCATGGAGTCCAGGTGCGTTCCGAGGCCGATGACCTGATTTGGTTTCATTCCTGAGTATTTCAGTGCTACAGCGGTCATAACGTCGACTGGATTTGAGACGATGAATAAAATGGCGTTAGGTGCATACCAGCCGACCATGGCAGCAATTTCAGATATCATCCGTGCATTCTCGTGGGCAAGGTCAATTCTGTTCTGGCCTTCCTTTCGCGGAACACCGGATGTCACGATGATAATGTCAGACCCTTCGAGGTCCTTCGGGGTACAGGAAAATTTCACATCAGACTGGCTGCCGCGTGCGGCAAACGAGTCATGGAGATCACAGGCGAGGCCGTGCAGAACTTCTTCTCTGCCGGGTCGTCCAAAAAGCAATAGTTCACTGACATGGGGAATATAGGAAACTGCATGTGCAGTGTAACGGCCGACGTTGCCGCTTGCTCCGATGATTGCGACTTTTGCCATAGAGAACACCAAAATAGGGACATATCCGGGGTAGACAATACGTGCCTGCCATATTCTGCCACTCCATCCTCCACCCCGCACCCCCATGGGCGCCGAATGTTCACGGTAAGCCTGCTCCCTTCCGGGCCTGGGCCAGTCTCCGCGACAAGGGGCAGGATATTCCCTCCGGAATATCCAGAATCCCCTCCATTGACCTCATGGGACAAGGCTTCGCAGTCAGGAAATGACAGCTTCAGACAGATCGCCAAAGCCATCTCCGGACTATCGCCCCCCGCGTATCGGCGGTTTCGGGCAACAGGTGACGCCTAACCACCCGGGCTAGTCCCCATATAGTGTTGCTCTTATGGAATAAAAACCTCGCCGCCAGTTTCTCTCTTCCACCGACGGACAGCATCTGCCATTTTGACCCTGTTTTCTTTGCCAAAAAGGTCGATTACTGTTAGATCAACTTTCTTTGGGAGTACCTCTTTGAGGTTGTGCAGATCTCCCCACCATACCTCGTAGTGTTTCCCGTCACCGAAGGCATCAGCCACTTTCAGGGGTTCTTTTCTGACAGGATTCTCCTGTATGTTTCCATAGGTAATGTGAATATCCACGTTATCAAGGCCCAGTGTTCTGCGGTTGACATCCAGATTGACGGCTGCCCAGTATGCCGCATATCCCCATGCATCGTTCATGATTACCCGTGGAATGCCATGTTGCCCTGCGGTGATACCGAGCGTCCCCACACCACAGGCTGCGTCAACGAAGACCTCAGGTTGGTACCGGATTATTTCTGTCGCTGTTGCAACCAGTTTCGGATCAAACCCACGGGGATATTCGATATGAGCATAGGACTGTTGCATGAAGACGATGACCGGTGCTTCCTCTGTTTCAAAGATATTGGCCCTGACATCGCACCCGGCAAGCAGGGTATTGGTATGGTATTCGGGTGTGGTGCCGTCTATCTCTGCAATTCCCGGCACCTCTCCACCATCGTGTACAACTCCTTTGACCTCGGGGATCTCTGCAACGATGCGGTCTGCTGCTTTCTGGGTAACCGAACGAGAGAGAAAAATCATGGATGCGTCACCGAGATGGGGTGGTGCCATAAGTGCCAACCCAGGATGGATGAGGGGGATGCCCGCTGCCATGACAGGGGCTGTGGGAGCAAGGTCACCCTCCTCTGCCATGATGGTCCAGCAGTCTGCGACCACCTCATCAAGTGGCCGTTTACCACATGCCGGGCATGGTGCTTTTCTGCGAAATGAGGGTGGTGATTGTTTATCAAGAATGGTGGTTCTGCATGAAGAGCAGGGGAGAAAGCGTCCTTCGCGCTGTTGGACGACATCTGCTGTGTTTTCAAGGCATGGGCCGCCACAAACCGGGCATTTCATTATTCAGGTATTAGTCTGGCGTTCCTGATAATGGTTGGTGGTATAATTTTTGGGTACGAAACCGATCCCTTTATATTCTGTTAACAAACATTTATTCAGATTTCATGAAAGACAGGCTCAAAACATATACCCCACATATCTATGCAACGGTGTTTGGCCTTGTTCTCCTCACAGGAATGGGAGGATACATGGTATACGAAGCTCAGTCGGCAGAGATAACGGTCATTGAGATGGATGGAGCACCCAGTGATATCGTTTTTATCGCAGACCCACATCTGAAAAGCGGGAATCTGGAATTTATGCATTCAGTGGCCGAGGAGATCAATGCCATGAATGCCTCGGTGGTTCTTATCGGGGGGGATTTTGTGACGGGCGAGGATGATAATCTTAGTTACCAGCAGGTGTGGGCTGAGATTGATGCACCGGTTTATGCTGTTCTTGGAAATCATGATTATAATGCAGGGGTCAAAGGCCTGAACGGGCCTGCGAAGATGCTTGCAATGGAGGAAGCCAATCTCTCGGTGGAGGGATACGATGTCTCGATGCTACAGGACGACCCGCTGATTGACTGGGGACTGGCAGAGGATATCACCGCGGCCCTTGAAGGAGCTGGTGTCCATGTGATGAAGAATGAGTATGAACTGCTGAATCTCGGTGGGACAGATCTCATGCTTGTCGGTGTTGATGATGCATGGGCAGGTAAATCCAGCCCGCCGGATCTCCCGGAGACAGATGCTTTCACGATATATATGATCCATGAGCCGGGTGCCCGTGCAGAATGGGATGCTGATCTCATTCTCTCCGGCCACCTGCATGGCGGACAGTTCAGTGCACCGGGGCTGGATGTCATTAAGGAACTGAAAATAATTGATTTGCAGGGTTTTTGTTCACAGGGTGAAACGCCTGCCTTCATCACTCGTGGTATTGGATCATCGAGTCTGATTGAACAGGACCTCCGGTTCGATGTGCCACCCGAAATTGTGGTGATTAATCCCTCTGTCCCGATTGAAGGGGCAGATATTGTGTGGGCGTGATGAAAACCAAACCCGCCGGTTGCTCTTTCTCTCCCTCCCTCCCTCCTTTAAATGTGGAATATTATTTTTGTTCTTTTTTAGGCAGAATACCTGGTTCTGCAGGAAAGCATTCTTAATTCTATCTGGATATCTCTAAAATCGCATTTTTTGTGGCCAGGAGGCAAATCTGACCAAAAACGAACGGCTGCTCCATAAATACACTAACAGCATGGCAACCTACACTGGTATCCTCGTCAGGGTATCCTCGAAAAATGATCTGCTGTAAACCTTCCCGCAACGGTGGCAGAACCATTCTATGGGATGGAAACCCGCCGGAAAAATGACTTGTTCTCTTTTGATTATATCATGTGTCATGCCTGGACGGTCGGGTCGGATGCCTGGCTGAAACCCGATGATTCGGATGAAAATTCTGATGATGACAGCTATACAGGAGATGACAGTGACAGGAAGAGTTCCACTCTTCCACCAATGTTCCACCAAAATCCGGCCAAAAGTGGAACTCTGAATGATACGCATATTGGCGACTATTTCGGTAAAGAGGATATTAATAGAGATATATGTACAGATAATAACGGAGTCTTCCACTCAATTCCCATAACATACAGCAATCTGGTTTCCTGTGCGGATGGTTGTGGGGGTATCTATGACCCTGAGAAAAGTGGAACTAATATGGAAAAATGTCTTATTGGCTGCAGATTCCAATTACATCAACAAAACCGGCTCAAAACAAGTGGAATACAAAGTGGAACATAGGGGAAATGAGTGGAACATAGGAACAAAAAAGGGAGGAACTGTTCTCTCCCCCTCCCCGGTATCCTTGACCACCACGAATTTGAGCGCTCATCCGTCTCTCTGGGGCACTGCATGCTTTGCGGCGATGGGGTGGCGGTGTACCGTGACGTGAAGTGATATGTGAAACGTGTTATGTACATGTAGGATTGAAGGAAGATCTGTGATGGGGCAGGTGAGAAGAGTATTCTCAGAATCCTGGTGAATAATTCCATTTGGGCACGACAGAATGATGGATGTTTTTCATGCCCATGGGGTGGGGGGTTATGTAAGCATGAGTGAAGAAGGATTGGACAAAATTGTCCGTGAAACTATCATCTCCGTTCTGGAAAAATACGGTGCAGAAAGGATTGCGATATTTGGCTCATATGCCCGGGGAGAGGCAACAAAAGAGAGTGACATCGATATCCTCGTCCGTTTCTCATCCCAAAAAAGCCTCTTTGATCTGGTCCGGATTGAAGAAGAGCTCAAATCTGTTCTCAGTATAAAGGTTGATCTCATCACGGAAAAATCGGTCAGCCCCTATCTTGCGGGTGCCATCCATCACGATGAACTGGTGATATACGGGGAATGACCTGCCAAGGGACCTCCCTCTCTTCGTCACATCAGGTGAATATTCTTCACCCCACCATCTCGACAAAATTCATAAAATTTTCAAGCCCCGCTTCTCCTTTCGCATACGCATCATGCCATCCCTCTGGCACGGAATACTCCTGGTAGAGTTCCTCCCGCCTGGCCTCCAGCAAAAGTGGTTCCCGTCCCATAAAGTCTGCCGCAGATACCACATTTCCTCCGGCCTCTTCAGAGAGTTTTTCTGCCCACCGGCACCCGTTGAGTGACCGCCGGACGTGATGGTCAAGGATGAGTGTCCCACAGCCTTCAGCAACAGAGAGCGCATTCTCCCATGCAGAGAGCCGTTCCTTTTCAGTCAGACGCAGGAGGTAGAGTGGTGGGCCGGCGGCAAACACCACATCAGGTTCCCATGCCCGGATGATGGCCACCGCTTCCCGGTTGAGCATCTGGATGTCGGAGGCATGCACGAAAGTCCGTTCTTCGTCCCGGATGCAGGTCATCATCACCCTCCCCAGATGAGATTGTGGCGATCCGTGGGGCACAGGAACAGAGAACGAGAGGATGCCCTCTTCCGTGCCGTCCGATTCCGGGAGCGGGTGGCCGAGGTGCTCTTCGATTGCCTCCCGTCTCCTGAGTGAATGAAACGAGAGGGATGTTGTTCCCCGGCACCAGAACCGTACATCTTCGAGTGGTGGGATGCGTGCGAGGGAGAGTTGATAGGGATTTGCGTCCGCAAGCGGGACATGATCCCCGTGGTAATGACTAATAACAATATCAGTTGCCTCACCTATGGCAGCGAGAATATTCTCCCGGATGGCGGCTCCCACCGCAACCTGGCAGGGATGCGGCAGATGGCCGTGGCGAAGATACCCGAGTGCCACTCCCGGATCGATCAGAATGCGTCTCGCACCGGTTTCAACCATGCAGGAGAGGCCCCTCACCCCGAGGGATTCGGTGCCGATGATTGTGATATCCATTATTCTTCTTTGCGGGGTCGGGAGGCATAACGTTTTGTCACCAGTTCGTAGAAAAAAGGGGGATTCGTGAATGAATTTGTGACTGAGTAAGGATTAGATCCCTAATTTTGTCCGGTTCCCTTCGATGTGTGCAAGAATGCCATCTGCTGCCTTTTCTGCATCCGGTTCGACACTGAGGAGGCCTCCCGTCACATCCTTCAAATCTTCGGTCAGTAGCTTCACCAGTTTCGGGCCACCAGTGACGGTGGGGATAGGGTTGACGTAGGTATAGAGACCGAATGCCAGCGCAAAGATGGCATCGATGGTAGCTTTCTGCTCCATGTATTCCGGTGCTGCCACAGCGACAGGCAGGTCGGGAATCGGCACCCCGCCAAGGGCCTCGGAGACCGCAAATACAAGGTCAGCACATCTGCCGGTGTCAGTGCAGGTTCCGTACGAAAGAACCGGCGGAATGCCCAGTGACTCACATACACCCCGGAGTCCGTCCCCTGCCTTTGTGGCAGCCTCCGGTACGCAAAGACCGGCAACCTGCATTGCCGCATTGCCGCAACCCATCGAAAGAACGAGCAGGTTTCGTTTAATAAGTGCCTCTGCGACAGCGACTGAGTGCACATCCTGGCCGGAGTCACGCAGGGTGGTGCAGGATACAAGGCCAACAATGCCCCGGATGGTGCCGTCTTTGATGAGGTTAAGGAGCGGGTCAAGCGATCCTCCGAGGGCTGCGGTAATACTCTCCGGTGAGAACCCGACCACTGCCTCACGGGTGGGAAGGCCGGTGACAGGCGTCACGTCCCGCCGTCGGATGGGATAGTTCTCAATTCCCATGGCGAGAATTTTTTCAGCCTGTTCGTGTGCCTCTGCAGGTACATAATTCAGGCGTTCGTCAATGCCTTCAAAGGCCACAAGATCGGAGACCGGCAGCAGGTGGAACCGGTATTTTTCAGCATACAGGGGATCAAGGGGCAGGGAACAGTTCATGTCCGCGACAAAGACGTCAATTGTACCTGTTGCAAGGATTGCCTCCTGCATGATCCAGTTGCCGGTATAGCCCCAGAATACGTCATCGGTCTTCCAGCGCTGGATCATCTCCTGTCCGGTCTCAATATTTGCGATGATACGGATGCCTTTTGCCCCTGCATCCTGTGCTTTTTTCTGCCATGTCGGGTTGCGTGCCGCTTCGATAAGGGCAAACCCGAGGAATGGTTCATGCCCGTTCGGGAGAATGTTCACATAATCCGGGTCAAGCACCCCAAGGTCAACGTTCACTGTATGCGGTTCGGGAATCCCGAAGAGCACATCCTGCAGATATTCACAGACAATCTGGCTCTGATATGCCATTGCAACGGAGAGGCGCATCGCCTTGAGAGCGAGGCTCACATACGAACTGTCCACATTTGTGAGGCATGATCCGGTGGCGTTCATAATCTCCGGGTGGATACCGCCCGGAAAGATGCCGAGTTTTGCCCAGGTCTCCTGCCGTTCTGGTGGTGCCAGGCGGCGGACGACTTCACTTGGTTCGGTGACCGGGCGGGAGAAGTCCTTTTCGACCATGTCACAGACCCTGAGTGCCACCTCTTCGTCAGTTCCGTCCGGCGACACCCCAAGGCGTCCTGCGAAATTCCTGAGTTTTTCCGGGGATATAATGGTAAATGATGTATTCCCTTTCGCCGTCTCCCGGAGAGTATGTACAGTTTTATCGGTGTGGTAATGATAGGTGGTTGTTCCCATGACATTGCGTAAGAGCATCATCCGCATTGCCATCGCGTCTGCACTGATGCCGCAGACACCCCGCTTATCTTTCTCTGCATCTGCCCGGCAGGGCCCGTTTGAGCAAAGGTCACAGCGTGCCCCTGCGGTGCAGAAGGCACACCGTGTGTCAGGGTCCCCGAATCCCTGTGCTTCATAGCGGTCCCATACATTACTCATCCCGTCTTCCTGTAGATGTTTGTACATCTGCACGACCGATTCATGGTATGATATTCTGTTCTTTTCCATATGCTCCACCCCCCCAAGAGTGGTATGGGGTCTCAGTCACGTTGTCAGAGTAAAAAAAGATAGTGTAGGAATTCGTGTATCTCGCGGAAGATTGAAAGGATGAGGGGAATATAGTAGTGTCAGGAAGAGCTGCCCGGAAAGAAAAAATTGTCCGAAAGTCTCTCCGGAGTAGGTTTTACATATGACAAAAAATCCATATGTCCATGGATATGGCGAAGAGGACTCTTCCCGCCTCGTTAAACAATCAGTTGCCCTGGAAGAAATTCTGCACGCAGATGAGGATTTTCCGGCAGGCACGCAGATCCTTGAGGCGGGGTGCGGTGTCGGTGCCCAGACGGTGATTCTTGCCCATCGGTTTCCTGAGGCAGAGATTCTCTCGGTAGATATCTCTGAGACCTATCTCGCACAGGCTGAGGAGCGGGTGAAATCCTTTGGTTATAGAAATGTCACCTTCCGCCAGGCCGATCTTGCAGCAACTGACCTGCCACCGGAGAGTGCGGACCATATCTTTGTCTGTTTTGTGCTGGAGCATATCCCCGAACCGGAGGCAGCGCTCAAAAATCTCTGCCGTGCCCTCCGTCCGGGTGGTTCGGTGACGGTCATTGAAGGGGATCACGGGTCTGCCATTTTCCATCCCGAGAGTCCGGATGCCCGGCATGTGGTGGACTGCCTGATTGAACTCCAGCACCGAAGCGGCGGGGACGGAAATATTGGCCGGCGGCTCTATCCCCTGCTCAAAGATGCCGGTTTTTCAGAGGTCACCGTGACACCCGCCCCTGTATATGTGGATGCGGGTCATCCGGAACTGGTGGAAGGATTTATCGAAAAAATATTCATTGCAATGGTAGAGGCCTCGCGGGAGGCGTCATTCCGTGCAGGGATATCTGATCCAGTTCGCTGGGAGGCAGGGATTTCCGCACTCCGGCGGACAAAAGAGCCGGGTGGGACGTTGTTTTATTCTTTTTTCAAAGCAAATGCGGTGAAGTGAGGGGGACCGGATCATCCGGAGATGGGCCTCTTTGGTCGTGCGGATATACCCAGCCTGAGAGGCAGACGAGGTGAAAACTGACGCTGCATGGTACGATCAAAAAAGTGAAATTAAGTGAATAAATTGTCTTTATTCTTAAATTGTGGAAATATTGGTGGGGCAGGATGAGATTCCTGTCACATCCCTGATTCGTTCTAATAATAATATGCGGTGGCGGGTGTTGCAGCCACGAGTGCTGCAAGGAAGAAGAATGAAAGAACTGTGAGGAGTATTGCTGGTAAAAATACTGCGATAAATGCCCGTGTGGTGGATATTTCGTGCAGTTCTTTTATTGCGAGAATCTCAAGAGCAAGTGTCCAGAATCCTGCGAGAAGGCCAATAAAGGGAATCCAACCGAAGATCAGGTTCGGAGTGAGGGAGTAGATGAAAGCCCGTATGGTGGTCGTAAGACCCTTTCTTCCGCCCGCTATCCAGACGAAGATATGAAGGATGATACTTCCGATGAAGAGTGCGATGACGCCGAATATGATGACGAATATGATGGATGCAATGACCATCCCGAGGGTGCCTAATGCGGCAAGACTGCCCACGCCGAGGGCTCCCATTCCAGCTTCAGCACCGGCCATTCCTCCTGCCATACCCATAAGCAGTCCGAGCATAATTCCGGTCAGTACCCCGTAGATTACAAGGAAGGTGATGAAATACTGCAGTGCATCCCCCAGACTTTCTTCTCTGTGTGCAATCAGTGTCTCTGTAGGATCAAGGAGGAATCCTTTCACTTTATTGATAAATCCGTTTGACATGGTAATGTTTCACCTGCTGATGCGTTTTCATTTGTGGGAGAAAAAGGTATTGTGGGGAACAATGTTGGTGATTTAACACTGTCAACCCAGTGCTGATCTGGCGTGTATACCCATCCTTTACCAATCGATCAGATCAAATCCGATATGTTATTGCTGAAAATGAAATAATATCCTGCTACTTGTTATGTCACTGTATGATACCCTCAGAGATTACTGGGGTTACTCCTCGTTTCTTCCTCAGCAGACTGAGGCAATATCAGCGATTTACCTGAAGCAGGATGTACTGCTGCTGAAAGCGACCGGAGGTGGCAAATCTCTCTGCTACCAGATCCTTCCGGTTCACGAGAAAAAACTGGGTATTGTAGTCTCCCCTTTAATCTCCCTTATGAAGGATCAGGTGGATGATCTCTGCCAGAAAGGCATCCGTGCAGTGACGTTAAACAGTGATTCAACTCCCGATGAGAAGAGGAGAACGGAAACTGCCATTCGGGAAGGCAAAATACACCTCTTATATGTCTCACCTGAACGATTTGTCAGCGAACGGTTTGTCCGTCTTCTGAAAAACATTCCCCTCTCCCTCATTGCCATCGATGAAGCGCACTGCATCTCCCGATGGGGCCATGATTTCCGCCCGGATTACCGAAAACTTCGGATGATAAAAAAGACCTGGCCGGATGTGCCGGTCATCGCGGTAACAGCCACTGCCACCCGTGAGGTAAAAGACGATATCGTGCGGCAACTGAATCTGAAAGACCCGTGTGTGCTTATTGGATCCTTCAACCGGACAAACCTGAATTATGAAATTCGTGAATCCGGAAATGCGAAAGGGGAAATAATTGCATTTCTGAACAATCATCGGGATGAGTCAGGAATCATCTACTGTTTTTCCCGGAAGAGTACAGAGGAACTGTCTCAATGCTTACGAGAAAATGGAATATCGTCTCTCCCGTATCATGCCGGTTTGAAGGACAATGTCCGGAGGAAAAACCAGGAATCATTCGTCCGTGATAAAACGCAGATTATCTGTGCGACGGTTGCCTTCGGGATGGGTATCAATAAACCTGATATCCGGTTTGTCATTCATTATGAACTGCCCAAAGACATTGAATCCTACTATCAGGAGACCGGACGGGCAGGGAGAGATGGTCTGCACAGCGAATGTATTTTATTTTATAATCGAGGAGACTCCGCAAAACAGATCTGGCTCATCGATAAGGGTGATTCTGACAAGGATTACAAGGAGGTGCAGAAGAAAAAGCTCTTTTCACTGACACGATTTTGTGAGTCTCCGGTATGCAGAAGACATGCCCTTCTGACCTATTTTGGAGAGGAATATGAACAGAAGAACTGTGAGATGTGCGACAATTGCCGGAAGGAAAATCCGAGAGTTGATGCGAAAGAATATGCATGGAAGGTTCTGGCCTGTGTCAGTGAACTGAACGGTCAACTTGGGCGGGGAAAGATCGTTCAGATTCTCTCCGGCTCATCTGCCAAAGAGATGGAATCCCTAAGATTTCGCAAATTGAAATCGTTTGGAACGGTTGTGGAGATATCTGAAAAACAGTTGGAGCAGTGGGTTGATGAACTTGTGTTCCAGGGGTATCTTACCCGCTCCGGCAGGAGGTATCCTGTCGTTTCACTCTCTAAAGAAGGGAAAACATATCTGAACGGGCAAACGGGTGCCCCGATATTCCTCAGCAAACCAAAGAAGACAGGAGGTAAATCTCATGGTGGAGAGAAGTGTAATCTTTCTGATGTCAGGTATAATCAGTCCCTGTTTTCATTGCTCCGTGTGCAGAGGGATGATATCGCACGGCGTGCAGGACTTCCCAAATATATGATCTTTACCGACCCGTCCTTAATTGAGATGGCAGCATATTATCCTCAGACAAAGGCCGATTTCCTGAATATAAAGGGTGTTGGTGTCGCGAAATGGAATTCTTATGGCGATATTTTCACCACCATCATCTCAAATTTCTGTATCGAGAATGGCATCACCGGCACGAATGACACCAGGTCTGGTGCAAAAAAGTGAGACCCCTCAGCTACGTCCTCACAAAATGGGTTTAATTATGTGGATGATACACCTTTTTCACCCCTTCTCTTTTCATCACGATGACATGCAACCGGTGCATGTCATCCCGATTCAGTTTTTTCAGCCTGATATGGTCCGGAACGCTGGCATGAACACAGGTCTTACTCACATTATGCAGCAGAAAAATGGTTATAGTGTGTTGAATATCATGGCGCTGAACACCAACGCAAAGATGAACATATAATAAAGTGCGACAAAGACTGCAACTGGGATGAATACGGCAAGAACTGCCTCTAACTTTGATACTCCATGGAATTCATGGAGGGCAAAAACCTGTATGGCCATTCCCCAGTAGGGAGTAAGGAATGCTCCGATGATGGTCCAGCCAATTAAGAGAGTCGGGACCATGGAGTAGCACGCCGCCCGCACTGTCTCCAGGTATCCGCCGGTTCCCTTAAAGAGGAGAATGAATATGTGGGTGACAGCAGCACTGATAAACAGAGAGATAATCCCTCCCACCAGAGACCCGAAAAATACTGCCGGGATGATGAAGAGAAGGGCAGCATTGGGTATCTCCAGTTCGGGCCCAAAGGCTATGAGACCAGCGGCAATAACGATTGTTATGAGGACAGAGAAGGCAAAGAGAAGTGTCAGGTAGAATACAAAGGCATCTTTGAATGATTCGTTCCGGTACTCGCCAAATCCCTGATCAAATGAGAAGAGACAAGTTCGGATGCGGTCACTGAACGATTGAGTCATGCCCTATCTTTGCACTGAATCCGTGAATAATATTTGGATGGAATGGAATTGTTCCCCTGCGAAACCTTCATCATCCTGTGTTTCATTAATGGGACGTATCGAACATGGAGGTGTTGTGAATGAATGTTCTCATAATCTATGCCCATCCCTATCCCGCATCACTGAATGCGGCATTGAAGGATCGGGCAGTTTCCGTTTTGCAGGATGCGGGCCATATGGTGAAGGTCTCAGATCTCTATGCAATGAAGTTCAAGGCAGTCCTTGACCAGAATGACTTTCTTAAACCCTGTAACAGGGATTATTTCTCAGTTCCGGGAGAACAGATGGCAGGGGTTAGAAACGGCACCCTGGCACCGGATATCCAGGCGGAGATGCACAAGGTCAAGTGGGCTGATCTCTTAATCTTCCAGTTTCCCATCTGGTGGAGTTCAACGCCCGCCATCCTGAAAGGCTGGATTGACCGTGTTTTAGCACAGGGTTTTGCAGTGAATCTGGCGGAGGGAAAACTCTACCAGGAAGGTCTGTTATCAGGAAAAAAGGCGCTGATATCAACGACAGCCGGGTCACCACCGGAATTCTACAGCGAAGGAGGGCCGCACGGTGACATTAATCATCACCTGATGAGTCTTTGGCACAATACCATCGAGTTCTGTGGAATGGAGGTTGTGCCGACGTTCTATGTATTTAATGTAGGTGTCATGGATGATCTGCAGGTCAATGCCGAGCTGGAACGGTATGAGGAGTATCTGCGGTTGCTGTGATGAACGGCCGTGTTTCATTCAAATCGGGTAGTTCGGGTAATCTTTCTTTTTTTTACTATTCTGTTGGTTGTTCATACTCTACAGGTATGAGATCCGTGTGCTCATACCGGATCTGAACATGACCGGATGGAAAGGTGGTGAGGCAGGTTGCTCACGGATGTATTCAGGTAACTGTTTGTCGGTACCGGCATCCACCTCAAAAAGAGTGTGTACTTTCTACAGCGCCATGCCGTCAGGTCTGTTTTTCCGGTTCTGACTGGAGTGCCTTTCGGGGGAGGAAGAGGGCAGCGATAAGCGCAATGCCAAGGGAGAACGTTATGACATCAAAGCAGTGAAGCATCCCGGCGCTGATAGCGGAGTCGGCGATTTCTGCCAGTTGTGCAAGGACCGTGTCCGGGACAATGAGGTCAGGGCTGCCGGTCTGCATTTTATTGACCCATCCCTGAAGCCCGGTTGTCAGTTGTTCGGCGGGGATCCCGCTGATCGTCGCCTGCTGTTCGACCTCATCTGCAATCCCGGTGTAGATAAAGATGAGCAGAATTACCCCGATGATGGCTGTCCCAAGGGAGGTGCCCAGCTGGCGAAGGGTGTTCAGAACCCCTGCGGCATCTGTGGAGTGCTCGTCCGGTACCGCAGAGAGGGTGAGGTTTGTCACCTGTGAGAGGATGATTCCGAGACCTATCCCGAATACGATGGATCCAGGGATGAATTCAGTGGAACCTGTTTCGATTCCAAAGATTCCCCTGAGCATGAATGACCCTGCCATCCCCAGGATGAGGCCTGTTATGAGGAGGTGTTTCGGGCTGATGAAGGTGGAAAGGCGGGCACCGCCTAAAGAGAAAATGAAGACTGCAATTGACATCGGGAGGAGGAGAATGCCTGTTTCAAATGCGCTGATGCCGGTTACCTGTTGGTAGAATACCGGGATGATGAAGAGGAATCCTGCGAAAGCGATGTTCTGGACGATGCCGATGGTGTTGCCAAGGACAAAGCTCCGGTTACGGAAGATACTGATATCGACAAGGGGGACACGACCCTTATTTTTACGCCGCTTCTGCCAGAGGAAGAAGATTCCCATGATAAGAAGGCCCCCCCCGATAAGGGTCGATATGTACTGCCAGAGCTCGTAGTTACGCATGAGAAGGATTCCCATCACAATGGCAAAGAGCCCGGAAAATGAGAGAAGGGTGCCGATGACGTCAAGGTCGTGCCATTTGAGAGTAGGGCGGGACTCTGTGAGGAGGTAAGATAAAATGAGGATAAGAATGACGATGACGAGCTCGATTCGGAAGGCCCAGCGCCAGCTGTAGAAGGTAGTTAGATATCCACCGAGGATGGGACCGAACGCAGCACCGGCGGCGCCGATGCCACCCCACATACCGAAAGAGAAGGCCAGATCCTTCCCGCTGTATGTGCTGGTCAGAAATGTGGTGGTTGCAGGCATCATCAGGATTGCACCCAACCCTTCGAAGATGGCCCAGCCAATGAGAAGACTGGTTGCGTTCCAGCTCATTGAGGCGGTGAATGTACCAATGCCATAGATGGCAACTCCAATAAGAAATGCCTTTTTGCGTCCGAGAACGTCCTGAAGTTTGCCACCAATGAGCATGAAAGATGCCATCACCAGAGCATAAATCGCGATTATTGCCTGAATAACAGGCACCGTCGTGTTCAGATCCTGAACAAGGGCTGTGATTGAAACATTCATAATGGTCGTATCGATGACCATGATGAAGACCGCCATGCAGATGACGATGAGTACCCCCCATTTGAAATTCCCCCCGGATTTCATACTGTCACTTCTGCTGTGTAGTAAATGTATTTCAATTTAAAAGTTTTGCAGACGGGAGGTTTTGAAGGAGGGCGGCGATTAATGCAGGGTCTGAGAAAGGAATCGTAATTTCCATACGTATTTCAAAATATGCTGAATTTTTTCGTAGTTTTTAAAAAATGCCCTGTTTTGTGTGAGATTCGTAGGAATGAAGTGCAGGAATTATATGAACATCTGGCGGATTCGATTGTTCTATTTGTCCCAAACCTCAGGAAAACAAACGGTCAAGGGTGGCAAGCACATCTTCTTTGACCTCTTCAGTTAGAAGGCCGAAGAGAAGGCGGTCATGGTACCCACCCCGAGCATGCCAGTATTTTCGCTGTCGCCCCTCAGGGACAAATCCTCCCTTCTCAAGCACCCTCGCCGAACCCTGATTTCCGGCGGCGGTATCGGCGTTCAGGCGGTAAGCACCTGCAATGCGGAAGGCAAACCATATCAGAAATGTGACCGCTTCAGACCCAATACCTTTGTTCCAGAAGGGGTCGTCTATCTGGTAACCGACGAGGTATGCTCCGGGTGAAAATTCATCTGCAATGAGGGCACACTGGCCGATGAAGGCTTTCGTTTTCCTGTTCCGGATGGTGAATACAAAGTTGGAGGGCAGTCTGTCTTCTGCCAGTGCAAGAGCGTTTTCATCCAAAAAGGGCAGGAAGTAGGCATGGGTGACTTCCGGCAGGTTCGGGCCAAAGAAGAGCCAGCGGCAGACGGTCTCCTTTGTGAGCATCTCAGATATGGGTGTGAGGTCTTCAAGTGTGACGTATGAGAACGTGAGGGAGGGCGAAGTCCAGGTGGTCTGCATCTGTTATTGGTGTTTGCAGGAATGGAAAAAAAGGTTTGGTAAATTTTGGTATTGTCTGTTTGCAAGGGAGGAGTTATTCCCTCCGACAACTCTCCAATGTGTGACGGTTCCTGTTTTGGGTTATTGTCCCACTATTTCATTAACTAATCAGATATTATGAAGAAATTCAATTAGAAAATTATAATGCCATATTTAATATATGCATTGTATGGATGAGAGTAAATGATAGATATTAATCCATTGATGAATTCAATTTATATAGTGTTTTGGGTCCTCATAATTATTATTCCAACTGCAAGAATCTATGAGGAATTTAATAATATTCCAATTGCAGGAGTATTCTCAATATTTTGGGGTTCCTTAATCACATTTATACCGCATTCACCATTTGCCTTTATTGTTGATGGTGCAATAAACATTATTGTTTTAAATTTGGCTTGGATTTTTATTGCTGCAATAGCGATTTTAGTATTGGCAGGATTATTTTGTTATTTTAATGGTGGAAATTCGATTTATCAGTTTGAAATTCTTAGTAAAAATGAGAAGCATCACTTTGCAAAGACTCCTTTCAAGGATTTAAATGGTAATAATAATGAATCGCTGTTTTCTAATGAAGGAGATGATGATGACTGGGATAATTTTAATGGAATTGTTGAAAAAATTCTTCAATTTAGATATAATAAAAACAGAAGAAGACAATTTAGTGACAATCGTGAATTAGAGGAGGATTATCATAATCAGTTGCATCAATGGCTTAAAAGTGTTTATCCAAATGCAATAAATGATATGGATCAAAGGGGCTCTTCACGGCCAGATATCGTCATTGGGGATATATGTATTGAAATTAAGGGTCCAACTCGAAAAAAAGAAGTTCGCGATATAGGTCAAAAATTAATAAGGTATCGGATACATTACGATCCTAGAATAATTGTTGTGCTTTTTTATCCAAAATTTGATTTGGAATCGCAATATTTCTGTGAATTTATTACAGGTATCAAACGTGAATTTTCAGATGTTGTGGTTATTGTTGAGAATCCAGAAGGAATTTTACAAATGGTTGGTAAGGAATGAACCGATTGATTTATATGTTGGGATTTCTTTTTTTATCATATGGCTTCAAGAGAACCAAAAACTCTTAGAGGAGTTATGAGGAAGGGTGAAACAGGTGATGGTAGAAAAAAAACCCATTTGGAGAAACTAATGAGGGGGGAGATTGATCCTTTAACTGGAAAAGCTGTAAGGAAAAGATAATATAGTTTTTAATTTGTCTCATTCTCCATTCAATTTCATCTCTTTTCGCTTCCTTCTCTCCTCTTTTCTCACTTTCTGGCCCCACTTCACGGCAATCAAGCCAGATACCAACGTCTGGACAATTGCATAGACAATGATTATTAGAAATGCCTCTCCATGGCCCGCAAGAGCACTTGCTCCAACGAGGAGGGATATGCCGAGATTTCTGTTGGCAGAACTGGTGGCTAGCATCTGCCGGTTGGATTTATCCGGGCCACCAAGGAGATAGCCTCCCAGCATCGAGAATGCGACCAAAATGAGGACTGCCAGTGTGGCATTGATACCGACGGAATAAAATGAATCAACGAACCTGACCTCTCCTGTCACCTGTACCCAGATAAACAGAATGCCGAATATGACAATTGTGAGATTCGCGAATAAAAACACATTTTTTCGTATTCGGTCGGCGAAATTCCGGCACCGGGAGGTGATTGCCATCCCTGCGACCATAGGCAGAAAAATAAGGATAACAAGAGTTGTCATAACCGAATAAAAGTCAATTTGCTCTGTGATGGCACCCGGAAGGATGAGGGTAAGAGTGACAGGTGTGGTAAATATTGCTAACACACTCAGAAAGAACATGATGCTGATTGCAAGTGATATACTGCTCTTCGAAAACTCCGCAAGTTTTGGCCCAATCGTTGAACCCGGTGCACAGGCAACAATAAGAAGGCCTGCAGCGACATTTATGTCCATTGGGAGAAGCCGTACAACTGCGATGCCTGCGAGAGGGATGAGGATGAGGTTGATAAAAAGGGCAATCCCCATCAGCCGGCGGTGATGCTGAAGGGGTTCAACGATTTTTCGCATCGTAAGGCTAAGGCCCATAGAAAACATCGTCGCCACTAAAAAGAGATAAATGGAGAGTTCAAGCGGCAGTGTCAGGCCAATGGCGGGAAGCATCTGCACAGAGATGGTCTCTCATCCCTATAATTTCTACTGTTTACCCGTTCGTCTGAAAATCTGGGGAATTGGACTTTAAGGGAGAAATACGAGTGTAATTTCTATGGTGGTATGCATTTATAGCCGTAGATAGTAAATAGAATACTATGGAAAAGCAATACGGTATGTATCTGGCATACTTCTTCCAGATCCTCATTGGTCTGAACTGTATCTATGCCTTCTTTATCGGCAATATGGCGGGGTTCTTCTCGGCACTCATCATGTTTGCCGTAACCCTGATTCCCTTCTTCATCGCCCATCGGATGAACATTCAATTTCCCTGGTTCGTCTTCTTCCTGATTGCCCTCGCCCTGTGGTTCCATACGGCCGGCTATATTCAGGGCTATTATGAGATGTTCTACCCATATTATGACAAGATTGCCCATTTGGTATCCGGCACCACGGTCGCCCTTATTGGCTTTATGGGTGTTATCTTCCTTGACCGCTACTGGAACATGAATCTCACGGCCCCTTTCATCGTTGGGTTTACCATTATGTTTGGGGTAGCACTCGGTGCATTCTGGGAGATATACGAGTTTTTGGTGGACACATTTTTCGGTGGATCCCTTGCCGGGCCGATGCAGAACGGCCTGAATGACACCATGCTTGATATGATGTTTGTCCTTGCAGGCTCCGTCATTGTTGCCATTATGGGTGTTTTTTACTTCCGTCACCACCGCAAAGAGGACATCGTGGGGTCAATGAACGGAGATGAACTCCTTAGTTCACTGAAGAACGGGGACGTCAAAGAAGAATGAAGTCTGTTCTCTGCTATGACACGATACAATAATCTTTTTTTCTGTTCGATTTCAAAAAATGAGGTCTTACAAAGAATCCTTTTTTCTCCGTGCAGTGGTGCACACCCCGGGTAATTGCGGATTTGCTACGCGGCTGTGAAACATCCGGAGACCGTTTCCCTGTATAGTCGAATAAGCAGGAAACTGTTCTCCTCATGTCCGATAAGGGAACCATGCAACCAATTCTTCCGATTCGAATATTATATCCGTGATTTCATTTTTTTCATCACATGGCTGGAAATGGACCCAAAAACCTTAGGGGAATTTTGGGGAAGGGTGAAACCGGTGATGGAAGGAAAAACCCATTTGGAGAAACGTATGGGAGGGAAGATTGATCCTTTACCCGGCTTGTATGAAATATCTGTGGAATTGGACGTTAAACGAAGAAGGAATGACAAATTTATTTTGACGGAATGAATTTATGGTCGTTGGTAGTAATAGGCGGTTATGGACACGCCGTATGGTATGTATCTGGCATACTTCTTTCAGGTCCTCATTGGTCTGAACTGTGTCTATGCCTTTTTCATGGGGAATATCAGCGGGTTTCTCAATGCACTCATCATGTTTATCGGGACCATGATTCCTTTCATCATCGTTCATCGAATGCATATTCACTTTCCATGGTTTGTCTTTTTCCTGATTGCCCTTTCTCTCTGGTTCCATAATGCCGGCTATGTCCAGGGTTATTATAATCTGTTTTACCCGTATTATGACAAGATTGCCCATCTGGTCTCCGGCATCACCGTTGCCTTGCTCGGCTTTTTAGGTGTCATCTTCCTTGACCGCTACTGGAATATGAACCTCACTCCCCCGTTCATTGTCGGGTTTATGATCATGTTTGGGGTTGCCTTTGGATCATTCTGGGAAATGTTTGAGTTTCTGATGGACACCTTCTTTGGCGGGTCCCTTGGTGGTCTGATGCAGAATGGTCTGAATGACACAATGCTTGACATGATGTTTGTCCTTGCAGGCTCTGTCATTGTTGCCATTCTGGGTGTTTTTTACTTCCGTCACCACCAGAAAACCGATGTCGTTGGATCACTGAATGCAAATGAAGTCATTGAATCACTGAACGGGAATACCAAAGAAGAGTGATTGGTTCGCACCATGATCCAAATATAATATTTTCTGTTTTCACTTTCAATGGATCGGTTTAAATGAATTAGTTTTACTGATTTTTGTCAGACCCGACTCTCTTTTTGGCATCTGTGCTGGTATGAATCTTTCCGAAACGGTATTTCGTGCCGTGCTGTTTTAGGAATTTTGAGAAAGGAAAAACCAGTGTCACATACCGGGTAAAACCAAAAAAATGAATGGGCCTGATGCGATTCGAACGCATGACCGTCCGGTTATGAGCCGGACGCTCCACCACTAAGCTACAGGCCCCAAATTAAATGTGCATATTCTCTATGTCATGAATGGGTAAAAATGTATTGAGAATTTTTGTCATTTTGGTACTGGATTTGGTTGGTTTATGCTTCCATTCTTCTCTTTTGTCTGGTGGGTTTCACATCAATGCAGGTGTGAAAACCTAAAAAACAGAACCGAAAGATCCGGATATTGTCTTTTTCCTCGCTATCAGACGCTGGTTCCGACAATGTGGTTGATGGTATGTTCACAGATATCTGCCGAGTAATCTCCCATTCTTCTGAGTGAATCTGCGATATAGACAAAATGAATGGCATTTATGGCATCAAACGAGAGCGCCATCTGACTTACCTCCCGGCAGCGTTCCTCAAGTTTTTTCGTCTGGCCGATGGTTGCGTTTGCTTTCTCAAGGTCACCGGAATGGAATGCCTCCATTGTAGCCCGGAAGATTGCCATAGCATTATGTTCTGCACGCTGGATGGCTTCATTAATACCACTTTCATTTGTAAATTCCGTGAGTTCAATAGCATTTCGTGCTATTTTGGTTGCATGGTCTGCAATCCGTTCAATTATTTTTGCGATCTGAATGTAGACGGATGCAGTTTCAACCGGTATGTCCATTCGCCGGGAGAGATTCACGTCAGAAAAAATCAGATTCACCTGACGGGCCACCAGCCACTGGAGGCGGTCTACATCCCCGTCCCGTTCAATGACTGAACTGGCAAGGGTTTGATCCCGGTCTTTCAGAGCAGTGATTGCGTCCTCACTCATCTTGGTTGCGATAATGGCCATTCTGCGCAGGCTGTTTTCAATTGGCATCTCTGTTGGGTTGAGGAGATCTTTTACGGTAATTTCTGTATCTGTCTCCTCCACAATCTCCTGCCCGATGGACATTGCCGTGAAATTCCGCACCTGTTCAATAATATCTGCGGGCAGACGGTGTTGGGAACGGACCATAATTTCAGTGTACCCTGAGATATATGCGCCCACCAGTTCGCGGAGAATGAGCGTCTGGTCAGTCCCTGCATCAGCAGTAAATACCTTTTTTCTCTGTACCTGCACACCGGTGGTATTTGGTGTCACAAGCAGTGTGCCGTCATTCTGAATAATCAGGCCCAACGGGTCATTTTTCTGAATGTTGGTTGCATCAACCCATTTTTTTGGAAGAGAAACAATAAACGAGGACCCGCCACTCCGTTGAACCTTACGGATATCCATATCTGCCATTGCATCTGTATTTGGCTGTATTAGATATATTGTTTTTCTCGATTGGATATATTTAGTATTTTTTGTATATTCGGGTAATTACTTGAATATTCTTTATATGTTGAATGTCGGTCAAAACTATATATGCTCTTTTACCTTTTAGGTGTGGAGGAAACCCATCATGAATATGCGTTCGAAATCATCTATTGCATTTGCACTGGCAGCAATTCTGCTTCTAACAGCGTTTGTCTGCGGATGTACTGACTCCGGTCCTGCCCCGACAGAGACTAAGACTATCTCTGTGACCGGTTCAACAACCGTTCTTCCGATTGCACAACTTGCGGCTGAAGCATACATGGACACACACCCCGAGGCTGACATTCAGGTCTCCGGCGGTGGTTCATCCGTTGGTGTGAAAGCTGTTGGAGCAGGCACGGCAGACATTGGTATGGCATCACGTGACCTGAAATCTTCAGAATCTGAGGCGTACCCTGAACTGGTTCAGCATGTCGTTGCAAAGGATGCCATCGCAATCATCGTCAACCCGTCTAACACGGTTTCTGATCTCAGCGTTGCACAAATAAAGTCCATCTATCTTGGAGATTCCACTAACTGGAAAGATGTTGGGGGCCCCGATGAGACAATCGTCGTTGTCGGCCGTGACAGTGCCTCAGGAACCCGGGAATACTTCCATGAAGCGGTAATGGACGAGGAAGACTTCACCATGGGGCAGCTTGAGAAGAACTCGAATGGTGCTGTCCGCCAGACCGTTGCACAGACCCCCGGCGCAATCGGCTACGTGGGACTTGGCTACATTGATGCAACCGTGAAGGCAGTTCCTGTCAATATTGGTAGCACCAACGTCGATGCAAGCGTTGAAACTGTCATATCAGGTGTTTACCCCATCGCACGTGGCCTCAACATGTTCACAATGGGTGAAGCTGAAGGTCTTTCTGCAGATTACCTTGCATTCATCATGAGCTCTGAAGTTCAGGCACTTGTCCTCAAAGAAGGCTTTGTTCCGGTAGTCTGAATAAACCTGGCACCCTTCCCAGTCATTTTTTTGGTGTATTATGGAAAACGAACACGTGGTAAACGATACTCCTGCAGTATCAGCTGAGCTCTTCTCAGGCCGCAGTTCATACCTGAAAGAACGCTTCATCCGTTCTGTCTGGTTTATGACAGCAGTCTTCGGTGTGCTCACCGTATTCTTTATTCTGGCATTTCTGGTCATTGATGGTATTCCGATATTTGCAACGGTTTCCCCCGTGGAGTTTCTCTTTGGCACGACCTGGAATCCGACCGGCGCGATACCGGCATATGGGACTCTTCCGTTGTGGATTGGAACCGTTCTTGTGACCATCGGTGCAATGGTCATCGCAGCCCCTCTGGGAATAGCATGTGCGATTGTCATCGCAGAACTGGCCTCACCTCGTTTAAAGGCAGTATTCAAGCCTGCAACTGAGCTTCTGGCTGGTATCCCGTCTGTTGTGTATGGTTTTTTCGGCCTGATTGTCCTCACCGATTTCATCCGGGTGAACTTTGACATCCCTACCGGTGAGACATGGCTTGCAGGTTCAGTCCTTCTGGGGATTATGGCCCTCCCAACGATCATCAGTGTCTCGGAGGATGCCATCTCAGCAGTTCCGAAAGAGTATCGCGAAGGTTCTCTTGCGTTAGGAACCACCCGCTGGCAGACCATCTCACAGGTGATTGTCCCCTCTGCTCTTTCCGGCATCACCGCAGCACTCATCCTCGGAATCGGTCGTGCGGTCGGTGAGACGATGGCTGTTTTAATGGTGACCGGCAATGCAGCCATCATTCCTGACCCCATCTATAATGTTCTCTCTCCCATACGCACCCTCACCGGCACACTGGGAATAGAAATGGGAGAGACTGCCATCGGCAGTGCCCATTATCATGCCCTCTTTGGTGTTGCCCTGCTCCTCCTTCTCATTACCCTCGCAGTCAATCTCTCGGCAACGGTAATCCTTGGGCACATTCATGCAAAACAGACCGGGTCAGGCAAAGGCCCAGGCAGATTGTCTGCACTCCTCGCCCGTTATCAGCAAAACCTGAAAATTGCAGCGGTGGCCTTTATCCTTCTTTTGGTGGCTTTTTTTGTATCGCCACTGGTGGCGTTGGTCTTCGCTCTTATCGGTGCTGCATTGTGGTATATTCCATCACATATTCAGCCGCGGCACCAGCAGAATATAGCGTTTTCTCTGCTGTATGTGGCTATCGCTGTGGTGCTTGCAGCGCTTGCCATCATTCTCGGGTATATTGTGATAAACGGTCTGCCTGCAATAAACTGGGAATTTTTAACCACCGCACCACGTGCACTCGGGCGTGAGGGCGGTATCTTCCCCGCGATCATCGGTACACTCTACCTGGTAACGGGTGCAATCGCAATTGCGCTCCCTATTGGGGTTGGTGCGGCCATCTATCTCATCGAGTACACCCGGGAAAATATCCTCACGAAATTAATCCGGACCGGAGTGGACCTCCTGAATGGTACTCCTTCCATTGTATTCGGTCTGTTCGGGTTCTCGTTTCTGGTGTTATACCTGAACTTAGGTATCAGCCTTATTGCGGGACAAATCACCCTCGCCCTGATGGTTCTTCCGACAGTAATCCGGACGACCGAAGAAGCGCTCAGGAGCGTCCCCACATCCTTCCGGGAAGGCAGTCTTGCCTTGGGCGCCACCCAGTGGCAGACCATCTCGCGGGTGGTCATTCCGCCCGCGATACCTGGCATTATCACTGGTGCCATTCTTTCAATCGGGCGTGCCGCAGGTGAAACAGCACCTATCATGTTCACCGCAGTTGTCTTCTCATCACGCTACCTTCCGTCGTCACTATCTGATCCGGTGATGGCTCTTCCCTATCATCTCTACATCCTTGCGACCAATGTGCCGGGTGCAGAGACCAATCAGTATGGCACTGCACTGGTGCTCATAACAATGGTGGTAGGCATTTATCTCGTTGCAATCGCAGTCAGAACACATTATCAGAAAAGTATCCGGTGGTAAACAATGGACACCTCAGCAGTAATTGAAACACAGGGAGTCAATCTCTGGTATGGAGACAATCAGGCATTAACCAATGTCACAATCAGTTTCCCGGAAAAGACAATCACATCCCTTATCGGACCCTCAGGATGTGGTAAATCCACTCTTCTGCGGTGTTTAAACCGCATGAATGACCTTATCCCCTCCTGTAGAATAGAAGGGGGAATATCCTATCACGGAACGGATCTGTATGGCCCGGCAATCGACCCGGTGCATCTCAGAAAACAGGTTGGCATGGTATTCCAGCGCCCGAATCCGTTTCCCAAGTCCATCTATGACAATATCACCTATGGCCCGCGGATGCATGGCATCCGTGACAGGAAAACCCTTGAACAAATTGTCGAAGAGAGTCTCAGGAAAGCCGCTCTCTGGGACGAGGTCAAAGATCGCCTCAGTGCATCTGCAATGGGCCTTTCCGGTGGACAGCAACAGCGTCTCTGTATAGCTCGTACCCTCGCGGTGAATCCGGATGTTATCTTAATGGATGAGCCCTGTTCTGCATTGGACCCGATCGCGACAGCAAAGATTGAATCTCTCATGGAGGAGCTAAAAAGCCAATATACCGTAATCATTGTAACACATTCCATGCAGCAGGCGGCACGGGTGAGTGATTATACCGGGTTCATGTACATGGGAGAGCTCATTGAGACCGGGGAGACTGCAAAAATCTTTGAGAATCCGGAGAAGGAACTGACAAATAACTACATTACCGGGAGGTTTGGATAATATGACTTTTGAGGCGTTTCACGCGGAACTGGATTCAATACAGGCACGCATTCTGACAATGGCAGAGCATTCGCTGGGCATGCTCACCGATGGGATGACATGCCTGAAAACAACGGACATCGTGCTTGGAAATGATATCATGGATAGAAAAAATATCCTGTCTGAAATGCATGAGGAGATAGAAGAGCGGATTATGCGGGTATTTACGCTCTATCATCCTGTGGCAGATGACCTCAGGAGGATTGTCTGTTATAATGTGATGAACTATTCTCTGTACCGTATCGGGAGAATGGGCAAGGACATTGCAAAGAATGTGCTCGAAGACCTGAATGACGGCCTGAATGTATCGATACAAAGTCTCTGGGTGATGTCTGATATGGTTGTGGGCATGCTTGAGGATATCATCAGGGCATTTCGTATATCCACCGTGATGGACCTTGATTCACTGGGGCGGCGGGATGATAAGGTTGATGCGATGAGGACCGGTATATTCCGTGAATGCCTTACCTATATGATGGAAGACCCCCGTAATATTCACCGTGGTATTATGTGTATTACCGTCTCACGCCATCTGGAACGATGCGGAGACTATGCCTGTATTATGGCAGAGAAAATATACTTCATGGTGGAAGGCGCCCGTGTTGAGATCCGGTAACGGTTGGAGGTAATATGGAAGAGAGAGCAATATCTGATGGTACTGAAAACAACAGCCATCGGCTCTTTTTCAACCGTGAACTCTCGTGGGTGGAGTTCAACCGGCGGGTGCTCGAAGAGGCGTGGGACAACCGCCACCCTCTTCTTGAACGGGTTAAATTTCTCTCCATATTTTCCAGTAATTTTGATGAATTTGTGATGATTCGGGTTGCCGGCCTGAGACGTCAGACGCGGGGTGGTGTACTGGAAGCACCGCCGGACGGCATGACTCCATCTGAACAACTTGCCGCCATCCGTACATCCACCGGTGCCCTGATGGACGAGGCACACGCCTGCTGGACTGATGATCTCCTGCCAGGGCTTAATCAGGAAGGTATCTTTATCAGGAGCTGTGATGACCTCCGTCCGGAAGAAGCGGCTGTCCTTTCGACTATCTTTGAAGAGCAGATATTTCCCGTTCTGACACCGATGGCACTGGATGCCGGTCATCCCTTTCCACGGATATCAAATCTCAGTCTCAATCTGGCTGTCGTCCTGCACCGGGATGGTGAAAACCATATTTTCTCCCGCGTCAAAGTTCCGGTAGAGACGCTCTCCCGCCTGATCCGTATCCCACCCGGTGCAGTGGCCGACTCTGGCAATCCCGATGCCGGAAAGGAATATCATTTTGTTTTCTTAGAAGACCTCATCGCAGCGAACATCAGGCTGCTCTTTCCGGAAGAAGATGCTATCACTACGTATCCTTTCTCTGTGACACGTGACGCTGATTTTGAGATTGAAGTAGATGAAGCATCTGACCTCCTGACTGCGATTGAACGCAATGTCGTCAACCGTCGGGTGGGGCGTGTTGTTCGTCTGGAAATGCGTGAATCAACTCCGTCCTGGGTGCGGACTGTCCTTGCATCCCATATGAACGTTCCCTCGGAAGACCTGTATTCCCTCTGCGATCCGCTGAGGGCGTCTGACCTTTCAGAGCTCTGTTCAATTGACCGTCCTGACCTGAAGGACAAGCCATTCATGCCGTCGGTGCCGTCTTTCTTTGAGGACGGGGCCGATATGTTTCAGGTTATTCGGTCCCGTGATGTCATGCTCTGTCATCCGTATGAGAGTTTTACTCCCGTCATCACCTTTCTCCGGCAGGCAGCGGCAGACCCGGATGTGCTTGCAATCAAACTGACGCTCTACCGGATTGGAGAGGACTCTCCTATCATTGATACGCTGATCGATGCCCGCAATGCCGGAAAACAGGTTTCTGTTGTCGTTGAACTGAAGGCGAGGTTTGACGAGAAGAATAACATCATCTGGGCACGGGCACTGGAAGAAGCGGGTGTGCATGTGGTTTATGGCATTGTCGGCCTGAAGGTTCATGTGAAGATGTGCATGATAGTCCGGCGTGAGAAGGGGAAGATACGGACGTATGTGCACCTTGGAAGTGGAAATTACAATAGTGCGACCGCCCGCATCTACACCGATATCGGGTATTTCACATCCGATCCTGATATCGCATCAGATGTACGGGATCTCTTCAATGCACTTACCGGACCACCGGGAATTCGTCAGTATCGAAGCCTTCTGGTATCATTCGGAAAAAATTCCACCATGAAAGAGGCAATTATTGACCTGATTGATGAGGAGATTGCCTGTCATGAAATGAGTGGGAATGGACATATCATCATTAAGATTAACCAGTTGTCTGACCCCGACTGTATCTCTGCACTGTACCGTGCCTCTGCAGCCGGTGTGAAGGTCACTCTTCAGGTGAGGGGCTTATGCAGTCTGGTTCCCGGTGTCCCCGGTGTTTCTGAGAATATTATGAATTCCTCCATCGTTGGGAGGTTTTTGGAACATTCCCGAATATACTATTTCCATCAGGGTGGTAAGGATATTGTTCTCTCGGGGAGTGCGGATCTCATGCCCCGGAACCTGGAACGTCGTGTGGAGGTGCTTTATCCGGTTACCCGTCCGGAGATGAAAGACCGTTTTCTCTCCATTCTCCGTGTTCATTGTTCAGACACTGAGAATGCCCGGATGCAGGGTACAGACGGTTTGTATGTCAGGATGAAATCAGAGAAGAATTCGCCGTGTGATGCACAGCAGTGGATGGTTGATCATCGTGGTGAATGGAATGTCTCCGGGTAATGTGTAACGGTTTAGGGCAGGTGAATTTCAAAATCATTATGATTTTGCATTATGGGTCTTAAATCTCTATTTTAACAGTAAATTTGGATAGAATTTAGTAAACTAAATATACGTCCTTAATTTCAGGAATTATTTATGATAACAGGTTGCCTTTCCGAACAGAACGTTTATGGTATCCTGAATACGGATCTTATTAACTGATTGACAGGGGGTTATCAGTGAATGCATCCTGATTATTCTGGTGAGACAATAGGAGGGGAAACGATCCCGGTAGCAGGTTTTTCTTCCGAAGGCAGCCTGCTCTTTTCCAATGAGGCCTATCGTAATATTGTGGGTATTGCACCGGAGACAGGTGTTCCTCCTGGTCTCTCTGCAGGGGATCGTGAGAAGTTTCTTGTAGCAGTCAAAAAGACCTGCAATGGGACTGCCTGTTCACTGCAGGTGAGACTGGGACCATCTGGATTCAGGACTTTTTTTTCCCTGTTTCCCTCATCTGATACATCCGGTCCGTTTGCACTGACCGTTGCGATCCCTGGAAGGGGATGGAGCGGCAACGGTGCTCCACTGAAGACAGCCTCAGTGAACGATTATACAACAGGAGATGGGTATGTCCTGATTGCAGATGAGGCCCGCAGGATACTGGAAGTGAATGTTCCGGCCCCCCTGAGGTTTGGATATACCAGAGAAGAGATGCTCAGACTCAGGATTGACGACATTGTTGCACCGAAGTGTCGTGATTCGACTCCGGTGCGACATGCTTCACTTCTAAAAAAAGGGGGAGGAATATATGAAACTCTGCATGTCACACGAGACGGACAGGTATTTCCGGTTGAGGTGCATGCCATAGTAATAAAGTACCGGGGGATGCCTGCTCTCCTCTCAATTTCACAGGCCATCAGAGAGGTTCGACGGACAGACCAGACTTCTGAAGCACTGAGTGAAATGGAGAAAAAATATCGTTCATTTTTTGAGGCAGCCAGTGATGGGTTCATTGTTCTTGACAGTGATGGCGTGGTGCTTGATATCAATGAACGCTTTGCTGTTCTGCTTGGAAAGCCAAAACGTTCTGTGATTGGTCATACTTTATGTTCATTTATTGATTTTAACAATGCATATACGCCTGATTCACTGATCCAGTCTGCCATTGAAAACGGTTGTGTCCGGTTTGAAGCAGGAGTTGTGTCCGGTAGTGGAGCGGTGCTGGAACTGGAATACTGTCCTATTGTTTTGCAGGGTGAGCAGTGTATTCGTGTTGTCGCTGGTGAAATTCCTGAGAGGGCCATTCCGGAGAATGAACAGAACGGTTCATCAGATCTCTACCATACCGCCTTTGAGATGTCAGGAACCGGTCTTGTTATAATTGACCGGGATACCCGTATCATCTTTGCTAATTCAGAAATTGCGAGGATAATGGGTGTATCTGTGGATGAAATGAGACATTTTACATGGATGGAGTTTATTGACGATCCCATGCTTCCGGCCATTTCCAAGGGGGAAGATGTGTCGGGAGGATTTGATGCATTCCGAATAAAAAACCATGAAATTACCCTCAAAACCAAAAAATCAGGTAAAATTCCTGCCATTATTTCTGTCCGTTCAATACCCGGATCATCCCTGTATATTGTATCTGTTCAGGATATTTCATCGCAGGATGAGAAAACTGGAGAACTCTCTAACCGCGAGGAGATGTTTGAAAAACTCTTCTCATCGGGGTGTGAGGCTTTTGTTTTACTGAATGGTGGGTATGACATTCAGATGTGGAATACTGCTGCAGAAGAGATGTTTGGGTACAGTGCTGTGGAGGTCAAAGGGAAAAATATCTTCCCACTCCTTTTTTCCCGTGAACCGGAAGACGGCCAACGGATCTTTCAGCGGTTTCTGGAACCGGGTGCAACTTTTTCCGGGGGCACTCCTGCAGAACTCTCTCTCAGCACAAAAGAGGGTGGTGCTATTCACACAGAGGCATCGGTATCCCGGTTTATGCATCAGGGAAACCCCCACTTTCTGCTCATCATACGGGACAATACCGAACGGCATCAGTTCATTGAATCGCTGACAGAAAGTGAAGAATTTCTGCGTTTTGCAATTGATGCCGCCCGGGTTGGTATCTGGGATTATGATATAGAAGAGAGTAGCTTCACGGTGAGTGAGGATGTTTTTGCACTGCTATCTTTCGGTGGTGTCCATTCTTCTGCATCAGGTATCTCTGCGGATATATGTCGCAATAGTATTCATCCGGATGACATCCTCACTTCTGAAAGTATCAGCCTTTCTATTATGAGTGGAAGTATCATTGAGTTTGAAACAGAACTGAGACTACAAACTGTCGATGATGCCTGGAACTGGTTTGCCCTGGAAGGAAAGGTGGTGGAGTATGACAACACCGGACGTCCTCAACGGGTTGTTGGCATTATCCGTGATGTGCAGGGCAAAAAACAGGCAGAATTTGCCATCCGGGAGGCTAACCGGAAACTAAGTCTTTTAGCGGGTATCACCCGGCATGATATTCTCAACCAGATTCAGGGTCTGCTCTTCTATTCAGAGGAGATGAAGACTGGTGAATACACAATGGATGAAGTGGTGGTGATGGCAGGGAAGATCAATGAGATGACAGAGACTATCAACCGCCAGATTATCCGAACCCGTAATTATGATATGCTCGGCACAGAACCTCCTGAATGGCAGAACCTCCACTATCTCGCTGATGAAATCGTCACTGGTATGGATAACCTGAGACTTATTTACCGGAATGAATCCCCGATGGTGGAGGTATATGCAGACTATCTCTTTGTAGAAGTTCTCAGGACCATTGTTGAAAATACCCGGCACGCACAAGGGGCAACAACACTTGTTGTACGGTTCGCAGAGACAGATGACAGCGGGATTTTTATTATTGAGGATGACGGGTGCGGGATCCCCCTCAAAGATAAAGAAAAAATATTTTCTCATAGTTTTTCAAAAGGGTCTGGGGGGGGGCTTTTTATCGCCCGTGAAATCGCTGGTGTGACCGGCATTGAACTATATGAGGCTGGTGAAGTGGGTGCAGGAGCCCGGTTTGAGCTCCGTATCCCGAAAAACGGGTATCGATTCGTGAGAACAGAGGACAGAGAAGAAGCATAGTCTGCAGTTATGTTTCCCTGTCCATGCAGGGTTTGTTTTATTGCTGTCCTGTATCAGAACAGGAGTGTTGGAGGAACCTGGTAACCGGGTTGCTGAATTGTATGAAAGATAAAAAATGGTTAATTGGCATTGCTGCCACCCTAATCTTTGCCTCAGCAATGCTCTATTTTGTTCATTTCCTGCTGTTTCATGACCTGCATCACATCGGTGTCTTTGGATTGCATGAACTTGCATTTCTCCCCATTGAGGTGCTTATTGTCACCCTTGTCATTCATCGTCTTCTGGAGGAACGTGAAAGAAAACAGAAACTTGAAAAGATGAATATGGTCATCGGCACGTTTTTTTCACGTGTGGGAACAACGCTTATCACCTGTTTTGCGAGTCATGACCCGAACATTGAGTCCATCCGGTCTGAATTGGTGGTGACTGATGCATGGAATGAGGAAAATTTCAGTGCAGTGTTGGCCCGGATGAAGACATACCAATATGATATCGATACCTGCACCATTGACCTCGAACGTCTCCGTGCATTCCTTCTTGACCGGGAGGATTTTCTCATCAGGATGCTGGAGAACCCGGTGCTTCTGGAACATGAAGAATTCACCGAACTCCTGCGGGCTACCTTTCATCTCACCGAAGAACTGAGTCGTCGTGGGGCTATTGTCGAGTGCCCCCTCTCTGATGTTTCTCATCTCGGCGGTGATGTCAAACGTGTCTACGGGCTCCTGATTCATGAGTGGATCTCATACATGCACTATCTGAAGAGAAACTACCCATATCTCTTCTCTCTTGCACTGCGGACCAATCCCTTTGACCCTGACTCATCTGTGATGGTCACCTGACCATCTTCATTTATTTTTATCAACTGTATCGTTGCCCGGGTCTTCTGTGTCACTGTTCTGTTCAAATTCATGGTGTTTGACCAGAAATTCGCGGATTTTTGCAGATTCCAGCCATCCCTGATCGAGTTTTCGGACAATTGCATCAATCTCGTCAACCTGGGTGAGGATCTTCTCCCGTGATTCTCCCTCCTGCAGGTCAGCAATTGCAGCTATTATGGTCAGAGGATTTCTGATATGGTCATTGAGAATGGCAAGAGAGAGTAGGTTCTCTTCTATCTGTCCGAGTGCCTCCTTCTCATGTTCCCGCATCTCCACGGTTTCTGTGATGTCACGGGTAAATAAACAGGTAAACTCCTCACCCTGTGTGGAGAGGAAACTGCTGGTCTGTGCAATGGGGAAGACAGAATTGTCAGAGCGCATCAGATGTGATTCCATATGTACCAGAGTGCCATCTGCAATCTGCTTCCAAACAGACGGCCAGGTATCCGGTGTAATGGTTGGGTTTATGTCCCATGTCTTCAGGCTGGTGAGTTCTTCAGGAGTGTAACCAAGGGTTTGTGATGCGACTGTGTTTCCATATGTGACCGTTCCATCTTTTTTTACCCAGTATATTGCATCATCAGCATTATCGACCGAGAACTGGGTGATACACAGTCTCTCTTTATTCTTCACGAAAGTGGTGATGTCACGCACAATTGCAATCAGATATTCAGTTTCTGTCCCCGTAAACCGTGAGACTGAGACACTGAAATGCCTGACAGAATTGGTGTCCGGATGCCGTTCGCACGTGAAGTGCTGTGGCTCACCTGCGTACGCAGCGTGTATGCGTTCTTTGAGAATACTACCATCCGGATCTGTTGAACAGGTGCCCATAATCTCACGAAGTTGTTTCCCGGTGAGGTCACTCCTGTCGGATCCGGTCATATCTTCTGCCGCCCTGTTGCATTCAAGGATTCCTCTGTTATCCAGAATGAATATTGCCTCATTGGCTGCTTCAAAGAGGTGACGGTATTTGCGTTCGGAGTCCTCCAGTGCTGTTCCTGCTCCTTCAATCTCTGTCATATTGTCCTGAATGGTGTCAAGTAGGCTGTTAACCGACCTGACAATGGCGGTCAGTTCATCATTCCCGTCATCAACGAGCCTTGCCTGATATATGGTTGACTCTGCAATTTTGCGAACTCCCTGGGAAATGCCCTCGATTCTTCTGGTGAGATGGTGTCCCAGATAGAGGTAGGCAAACCCTCCACTGATAATAAGGGTGACAATAAACAGGATGGCAGAATTCTGAACTGCCTTTTTGCCGAACATGTATGTATCGCGGGGGTTGTTGACACTGAGTATAAAGGCTGGTGTGCCTGCTATATCATACATCAGAGCACTTGCTGTGATATCTTCTTCTGAAGTGACCACATGTGTGGTGGTATTCAGTGTGCCATCCTGTCCTGCCACAAAGGCATCTCCGATGTTTCCTCTTTGCAGGGGCTCTGCCCTGACATCGATGTTTGTATCTGCGGCAATTTCTGCTGCCGTATCGGGTGTAAACCGGGATGCCATCACCAGGTGGCCCCGTGATGGTCCTTCATAATATGATGTGAGGATGGGTTCAACCGCAATTATCCAGATACCGTCAGGTGTGTTCAGTATTCCGGAAAGGTCATCTCCGGCATATTCAGGTGAGGAGATGAGAGGAAGGGACTGGAGTGTCTCTTTCAGTTGGGCTGAGATTGGCAGAATCTCTTCAGTTTCAGGATCATACGAATCTCCATGGAGCAGATTCCCTGCAGTGTCAAAGTACAGGATTGCTTCAATTTCAACATTGTAGAAGGTTGAGGGAACCAGATTACTCTTGATATATGCCTGATTCAGGTCGGATGCAAAAGCATAGGTGTCGTCCCATCCTGCATAGTCTTCTACCGTGACTGCGAGATTATCTCCCTGCTTGTCAATAGCTCTCTGGGCTGTGTTGAGATCTTTGGTGATCTCTTCTGTCTCTATTTCCTGTATTCCACCAATGAGATAATACTGAGCACTGATGATGAATCCAACGCTGGTTGCGAGTATTATCGCACAGATGATGAGGATATTTCTGGTATTTACCCGCATTTAACCACTACTAGGAGTTGCTATCCTGTTCCGGGGCGAACAACCACATATAGAGAATAGTCACTGTGTTTTGTATATATTCGTTTATATCGATGTAATTCTTGCCTGATGAGGAGATGTATGCATTAATATAAGTCCTCTCATGGGGTGTTGCATGAACTGTTTGCTGTAGATGATGTGAGGGCAATTGGACTACAAAACGACCTTTATTTTATGTTTCGTTGTCATACCGATGTGTGACTTATTGCCTTTAATAGCCAATAAAATCCATTCCTACAACAGCTTCCTCCCATATCTGGATTGTTGCTGTTTTTCTTCAATTTTCTTTAAAGTCTGGGGTTTGGCCGATACAAAAATTTCCTGACCACATTATCTGCCACATTCTTTGTTCTTACGTATTCACCTTTTGTGAAAAGAATGGCAACTCAATGGGTTGGGAATCATCGGAAGCAATGTATCTCTTTCTCTGTTCCCCTGCAGGGGTGCCAGGATGCCATTCCGGTGGCGAAGGTGGTGTACCGCATATGTGTGGCTATAAATAATTATGACCATAACAAACTCTGTTATGAATTAATGCGACGAATCTGTTTTGAAAACCATCCGGATGATACCTGCTTTTTGGTCTGCATGATATATTCACAGAGTATTGAGTTATGTGATTTAATCAGAAAATTTCAATAAGCTGGGTATATTTTTATAAAAATCGATAAATTATCCGAAATTAGCCAACCCGAAAGAATAACATATTCCTGATATAAATTACCTCTTAGCTGCTGTTTTGTACCTGCTCTTTCGGTCTTTCTGTAAATGACTGATATCTGTTGCATGGTGCGCAAGAGAGAAACAGCCAGAGGAGTTTCATGTCGTTTATCAGTGCAAAGATCCCGGACGATTCATCTTTATGGGACATCCTGATCGTTATAACTTCACTTTTCATAGGGCTGGTTATCACATTTAGCCTGTATGCAGGGTATGAATCCGTTTTTCCGCACCTTATAGACATTCCCATTATCCTTTTCGCCTACCGTTATCCCCGACGGGGCGTATGGTTTGCGGTATTTGTATCTGTTCTGTATCTGGTGTTGTATGGGATAATTATCAATCCCACCGTGCCGGGGGTTGGTCTCTCTGAAGCTGCCGGACGTGTGCTGATATTCCTTGTTATAGGAGCTACCGTCTCCTATCTCTCCTACCGTCTCAGAAATAGTGAGGATACCTACCGCAACCTCTTTGATAATCTTTCCAATGCTGCATTCACCATAAAAATAAATCCCGATGGTACTCTGGGCAGGTTTATGGATGTCAATGCCATGATGTGTGCTGCGGTTGGATACACTCGGGATGAAATGTTCTCAATGAGCCTTTATGACATTGTTCCTGATGCGTACGCCCAGTGGCTGCATTCCAGACTGGAAGGACAGAATCTTGATACGTATGGTGAACTTGAGTCATTTCATCTCGCAAAAGATGGAAGGGAAGTTCCGGTGGAGGTGAAGGTCCATCTTTTTGATATTGAGTCCGGGCCGATTATTCTTGCTACTGCAATTGATATGACTGAAAGATATCACCGGAACCGAATACTAAAAGCTCAGCGGGATGTTGCTATTTCTCTAAACCATGCAAGAGACAGTGAGGAAGCGGTTCGACTTGTTATTGGGTTTGCACTGGAGATCAGTACCCTTGATGCTGGGGCATATTATTTTGCTGATAAGGATTGTTTGTCATTTTCTCATCGTTATAGTACCGGTTTTTCTGGTAGATTCATGAGTGAAAATGAAAAAATAAAGGCATCACCAAAAGGTATTTCGGCAATACCGGGATGGAATCCAGTTTATGGATCTGTGGAGGACCTTGTCCGTGCAGGGGTTATCAGGGGGTCTGGAGAATATCCAAAGATGATCGGAATTCTGCCTGTAATGGGGAGTAATGGGGTATTGGGCCTTTTTTTGCTTTCTTCTTATGGAACTCCAGAGATCCCAGATACTGAACGCCGCCTTATCGAAGCACTGGTTGCGCAGGCTGGTGCCGGCATTGACCGGCTGAATGCAGTTCGTGCACTACGGCAGAGCAGACAGGACCTCTGCTCGCTTGTAGATTCACTTGATGCATACCAGGCACTTGCTGGGCCGGATGAGAAATTAATTGCCGCGAATCGTTCTTTTGCTGCTGCATCCGGTATTGGTCTTGATTTTCTTCCGGGGAATAATATCATTAGTCTCACTGGAAGGGCAGATGAATTTCAGTCGTTTCTGCGTGATTCATTTTCTGAAGTGTTGAAGAGTGGGCAGGCAGTGCGTTTTGAGGATGAGGGCGAAGGTCGCTTTTTTGATACCATCCTTTATCCGGTCCTTTCCTCTGATGGCACTGTCCGGGCGGTTGGAATGCTTTCTACTGATATCTCTCCCCTGAAGGAGGCCGAAGCCGCACTTCTGGAAACAGAACGGAGATATCGTCTGGTGATTGAGGCACTAAACCTTGGTGTGTTTGACATCCGACTTCCGGAAATGACTATGACTGTTTCACCAGAATGGTATACGATGCTGGGGTATGATGGTGATCTGCCGGGTGAAGTTTATTCGTTCTGGATTGAGCATCTCCATCCCGATGATCGGGATTCTGTGCTGATTCTGGCAGATATGACTTTTCAGTCCGGCGAAGAATATTTCAATGAATACCGGATGCGGGCAGCCGATGGGACCTGGCGATGGATTAAGAGTCATGGAAAGGTTATTAGTGTGCTTCCGGACGGAAAGCCTGGCCGGTTAATAGGTACTCATTCTGATATAACCCGTCGTAGGCGTGCCGAAACTGCGTTCCGGAGGACAAATCGTCTTCTCCGGGATGCCCAGAAGGTTGCCCGCCTTGGATACTATGAATATGATGTGGGAAATGACCTCATCCTTCCTGATGCCGGAATTTATGAAATCCTGAACATTTCAGATGAAGAACCGGTCTACACATTTCATGAATTCTGTGGGTTTATCCATCCGGATGAGCGTGAGCAGGTGGAAAAAGGAATTACTGCTGCCGTACGGGATAATCGTTCTTACAGTAATATATATCGGATTATTGCCCGTGGGGGGCCTGAGATTTGGGTAAGAGCATGGATTGAGCCGGGTACTATTAAAGATGGAAATTATTCGCCGGTATTTGGTGCGATGCAGGACATAACTGATGTACGGCAAACAGAAGAGGAACTTCTCCGGACCCAGATCGCCGTGGAGACATCACGTGATGAAGTCCTTTATATTTCCCCCAATGGGGAGATTATTTATGGCAATCAGCAGGCAGTGAATGCCTACGGGATAGATGGTTCCCTTGCCGGTCTCACGGTTGGTGATATTGATCCTGTGTATACTCAAAAGAAGTGGCAGCTTCATTGGGCAGATCTCAGAGTGAATAAATTCCGGATTCGTGAGTCCTGGCACAGGAAGAACGATGGTTCTGTTTTCCCTGTTGAAGTCGTAGAAAACTATGTGAAGGTGGGCACCCGTGAATTCTCCTGTGTCTATTATCGTGATATCACCGATCGCCGGATAGTGGAGAATGCTCTCCGTGAAAGTGAACAACGTCTCTCTCTTGCGGTTTTGGGGGCAAATCTGGGCATCTGGGACTGGGATATGACGTCTGATCATATGGTCTTTGATGCACGGTTTGCAGAGATCATGGGAGTAGCTCCGAAAGAGATGGAGGCAGGCACATTTGGAGATCTGATGGCATTGGTTCACCCACGTGAACGTAGAGTATTCCGGAAGGTTCTGGAGGATTATATTGCTGAAAAAGGGTTGCCATTTCTCAGTGAATTCAGGATGCGTCACAGAGATGGTACCTGGAGATGGGTGAGGGGGCGGGGTGTTATTGTATCGCACGATCCTTCAGGCACTGGCCGGCGGATGATCGGCACTATTATGGATATCAATGAACAGCGTGAGGCAATGGATGCCCTGGCGGAGCGGGAAGAGCAGTTGCGGGAGACTCAGGACATTGCCCGTGTTGGGGGCTGGAGGTATGAGATCCCTGAAGACCGTTATTCCTTTGACCGTGGCACTCTGGATACTATTGGATTTGGTGAGACGGTTGCACCGACTACGCTGGGGGAATTTTTCCATGGGTTTGTATATCCAGAAGACAGTGCAGTGGTGGAAGAGGCATATTCCCAACACCTGAAAGAGTATGTACCGTTCGATATGGTTTATCGTGCACGTCTGCCGGACGGGAGAATACGGTATCTCCACAGCCGATGTCAGACAATATTTGATTCCAACGGTGTGCCACAGAAGAGTGTGGGCATTGTTCAGGAGGTCACCGGGTTAAAGGAAGCCGAAAACGCACTCCTCGAACGTGAATGGAAGGTGAATGAGGCACAGCGAATTACCCATATCAGGTTTTGGGAATGTGACAGTTCGTTTATGACATTTTCCCGGACTGATGAGGGTGCCCCCCTCTGTCAACTCACATTCCTTGAACGTGACGGTCTTAAAGTACATCCGAATGATTGTGAATGGCTGACAGTGAAGTTTCGTGAATCTGTCGAAAATAAACGTGAATTTTCAGAGGAATTCCGTGCTGTTCTGGAAGAGAATGGTGATCTCCTGCATCTCTTCTGCCGGGGCAGTCACTACTACCGCACCAATGGAACCTATCTCCGTTCCCTTGGGACTATCATTGATATCACAGAGCGTGTTAAGACAGTAAATGCCCTGCAGGAGAGCGAAAGAAAGTTCCGGCTCGTGGCAGAAAATCCCAGTATTGGCACCTATATTATCCAGGAAAACAGGTTTGTCTATGTCAATGATACCTGTGCACGGTTCTTTGGGTATTCGATTGAAGGGATGATTGGAATGGAAGCTGCGGTTATAATCGCACCTGAAGTGCGTGGTGAGCTGGATGATATCTTCAGAGAGTGCACTGCAGGTGTTCGGGATGAGATCCATCTGGAGGTGCAGGGATTTACCCTGACAGGGATTGCATTCCCTGTTGAAATATTTGGTTCATCTGGTGAATATGGCGGGAAGCCGGCTGTCATCGGCACAATCATCGATATTACAGAACGTAAAGCGTATGAGGAGATGCTCACCGTCACCCGACTTACCGTGGATCAGGCGACCATTGGTGTCGGATGGTTCAACCGTACAGGAGAATTTATCTATGTCAATGCTCAGGCTGCTGAAATGTTGCGCATCCCTGCAGAAACCCTCCTCGGGAAGAAAATCTGGGAGATTCATTCTTCCCTCACTCCCCTCCGGTGGGAGGAATTCTGGGAGAGAATATTTGTTGGAGAAAATCAGCAGTTTGAAACAGTACAGAAACGTGGAGATGGTACTTCATTCCCTGCTGAGATAACGGTGGATTATGTGCATCTTGGCGAAATGGAGTTTGCCTGTATATTTGTGACTGACATCTCCCTTCGCAGAGAGGCTGAAGATGCCCTCAAGCAGTCGCTTGCAGAGAAGACGATGCTCCTGCAGGAGGTCCATCACCGTGTAAAAAATAACCTTGCCCTAATTTCATCGATGATTCAGATGCAGATGCGTACTCTGGACGATGAACAGGCAATATCTTCACTGACTGAGACGGCAAACCGAATTATTTCTATGGCAATGGTTCACGAGAGCATCTACCGCTCACGAAACATTACCACTATTGATGCTCAAGAGCACCTGATGTCACTGGTGAATGAGGTCATCCCGAACTTCTCCGTTGGAAAAGCAATTGAGGTTTCTGTTGATGCGCATGGCTGCACCCTTGACCTGAATTCCGGTATACTCTACTCCCTGATTGTCAATGAACTCATCACCAATTCCATAAAATATGCATTTGATGGGCGGGATGCCGGAAAAATATCCATTGTAATGGATTGCAATGGTGAAGAAAAGGTTCTAATCATCTCTGATGACGGTGTGGGGATTCCCGATAATGTAGATCCCTTCCGCCAGCGATCCCTTGGGATGAATATTGTGCAGAGTGTGGTGACCGGCCAGCTGGGCGGAACGATTGAGCTTGTTCGTGGCGAGGGTACCACCTGGGTATTGACATTTCCCAAAAAATTAGCATGATATTGTCCGGTTTTGCATGGTTAAATGTTGAAATCATGAAATGATTTGCATAATATTTGCATAACACATGCAGACACCTGCCATCCCCTGGGATTATTCCCGCAGATTTTTTCGTATCCTGCTACAAATAGTCTGTTGGAGTAGTAATACTATGGTACAACTAACGGATGACCTGATTGAAGCGTTCAATGCATTACGCATAATTCCCCTTGCAACAGCAGACAAAGACGGTGTCCCCAATGTCGCACCTATGGGTGCAAAGTCGATCGCGGACCCGGAAACGATTCTTGTGATGGACAACTTCATGCAAAAGACTGTTGCAAACATCCGGGAAAACCCGAAAGCTGCTATCTATGTCTGGGGAGAAGGTGTGAAAGGCTGTTTCCAGATCCATGGTGACGTCACGTATGAAGATGAGGGTGAACAGTTTGAGGCATTCCGCAAAGAAACTCTCGCACGGATGCCACATGTGCCTGCAAAAGGGATGCTTGTCATCAAAATAACTGATATTTATACCTGTGTTGCAGGGCCCGGCGCTGGCAATAAAATCGTCTGAATCCGTTTTAAACCTATAAAAAAATTATTTTTTGCCACAATTATGTGGGCTTCTGTATGAGTTCGAGCCCGGTTTTGGTAAAAACCGGGCATATGGTGCAGGTGAAAAAATAGTGTGTGTGTCAGGTGCCTGCATGGAGACGGTGAAGAATTTCGACGAGCATCTTCACGTCATGCGGTGGTTCATATCCGGCTTCGTCCCAGAGGGCTTCTGTTTCGAGAGGCCGACCGGATGAATTCATCAGGCCGTCTGTTTTCTCGCCCATGTACTCACGGATGATCTCTGTTGTCAGACGAACCGCGGTCATTTCATCCGGCTCATCGGGGAGAGGATTTTTGGATGAGCGAACTCGTTCCCGGAACCGTTCCGTATTTGTTATCAGGTACCCGGTAGTGTGTGTGCCATTCATTAATGACTTTGTTGTCATTATTATGACATTGGTGTCACCAATATATATTCATTGCTGACGTGCGTGTCATTTATGGGTGAGGACGACATATAGATTCGTTACTATGCCACGTGTTGCACCAGGATACAAAGAGGACGTACGGCGCCGCATTCTGAAATCAGCACTGGAAGAAGTCAATGCCTGTGGACTGCAGGCACTTAGGATGGAGGATGTGGCTGCCCGTGTTGGTATCTCCCGTGCTGCACTCTACAACTATTTCAGTGACAAAGAAGCCCTTCTCAAAGCCATTCTTCACGAAATGGAAGAGGACGGAAAGGCCATTTTCAAAGATACGTTTCTGGAAAAATCCTTTAAAGAAAGCCTTTCTTTAATGTTTGAACTGATGGTGCTCTCATCAGAGGCGCTGCCTTCAGTTGAAGCCGAACTCTTCAGCATCGCATCCCGAACTCCTGAGATTCAGCGGTCAATGCAGACAGCCTTTGATGACGGACTGTTTTTCCTCTCTGAACGCATCCAGGAAGAACAGAAGGCCGGAAATATTTCTGCCCGTGGAGACCCCCGGTGCCTTGCAGAGGTTGTGATGTATTCTCTTGGGGGACTCAAGCACGCGTTATTCTTCGGGACTGATACTGCCGTCCTGAAAGAACGTTGGACTGCCATGACATACATGCTCTTTTTTGATGAAGAGAAAAAAAGTGACCGGGAATAGCAATTTTAATTATCTTCCTCAATCATTTTTACTCTGTCTGTGCCTCAATCATGCTCATTCCATCGTTCCTTTTGACATGGAAGATATGCTCACACCAGAGAATGCCGTTGGTTTGACAAGCGCTCAGGTATTGGTGTATGAGTGGTCAAAAATGTGAAGGATGGCAAAAATATGAACAATCACTCCGGGCATGAATAAAACTGGGTGGTGGAGGTACTTGGGTTTTTTACTTTTGAAGACCCCCGAGGAGGCCAATTGATGCTGGAATTCAGGTAGTTATAATTGTGGCTTTGTCAATTCGTGAAGGGATTAATTCTGATATGGATGGTTGCCGTGGGGTGTTCTGTTCCCTTTTTTAGTCCATGCTTCCACTCTCAAATCCGTCAAGGTCAAGTGCCACATGTCGGAATCCCAGCGTATGAAATGCCTTTCTTACGACATCACGGAGTACAAAGATCCGTTCTGTGGATTCGGGATCGGTCTCGATGCGAGCCACATCTCCATGGACACGGACTCGTACCTGCTGTGCCCCGGCAGCACGGATTACGTCCTCTGCCCGTGCAATACGAGTGAGAAGCTGTGTTTCGAGGGGTTCACCATAGGGCAGTCTTGTTGCAAGGCAGGAAGAGGATGGCTTCGCATATTCCGGTATTGAGTGCATCTTTGCAATAGCCCGTATGTCATCCTTTGTGATGCCTGCCTCAACAAAGGGGTGGGTGATGCCTGCCGAAAGACCCGTCTGGTAACCAGGCCGGTATCTGGTTATATCATCGGCATTCGTCCCATCTGCAATGCATTTCAGGCCATTTTCATCTGCCACCCCATGGAGAATTAGGGCACTCTCCTGTTTGCAGATGGCACACCGGTTCTTTGGGTTCATCCTGAATTCGGGATTGTTGAGAATATCCGAATCCCTGACGAAGAGTTGCAGTTCTTCACGTGCGGCAATGGCACGGGCGGCTTCTTCTTCACATGGAGGAAGCAGGGGGCTTGTTATCAGGCAGCAGGCGGAATTATTGCCAAGTACATCGCGTGCGACAACCGCAAGAACAGTGCTGTCGATGCCGCCGGAGTATGATATCAGCAGTGATTTTTTGTCCCTGATTGCCGCACGTAGGTGTGTGTAGCGTTCTCGTCTTCGTTCTGGCATAACCTGTCTTTGACCTCATCTTTTCGCCGGTATGTCCGGATGATATGTAACTCTTTGTCCTGGCTCTGATAAAACCTGCTGTGACTCTTGGAGGAGAGAACTGGTAGGCGGTATTGCTGTCCTGATGAATCCGGGAGAAATTATTCTGTGACGTTTTATCCAGATTCGTATTGCCGGAAGAATACCTGTTTTTTGTGTGATACTGGATTTAATTAACAAATTAAACTAAATAAATTGACCATTTGGTTTTTTGTCCGTTCTGAGTATAAAGACTTAAACATTTCTGAACAGTATTTATTATTTGATGAAAAAGAATTTGGTACTTCTTATGGCAGTCGCAGTGGTGTGTGCGACTGTGTTCATTTGTGGCTGTACAGGAAGCGGTGAAACACCTGTAACACCTGCAGCCGATCAGACACCTGAACAGACAGCAGCAGCGGAAGAAAAAATTGTCCTGACAGTCTATCAGGCTGGCAGTCTGACAAGCCCGATGGAGAAAATGGAAGCTGCATTTGAGGCAGAACACTCGAATGTTGATGTTCAGCTCCACCCGGCAGGTTCCACAAAACTCGCTAAAGAGATCACTGAACTTGACGCAGTTGCTGATGTGTATGCATCTGCAGACTACTCACTCATTCCCAACATGATGATCCCTGATTACGCATCATGGTATGTGACCTTTGCAAAGAACCAGATGGTGCTTTGCTACACAGACGAGAGTACGTTTGCTGATGAAGTCACCGCGGACAACTGGTACGAGATTCTCGCCCGTGATGGTGTTACCTGGGGCTTCTCAGACCCGAACCTTGACCCATGCGGATACCGCTCACTGATGGTTATCACCCTCGCTGAGATGGAGTATAATGACGATATGATCTTTGACAATCTCGTTGGCGAATATTCACAGATATACCAGACCATTGAAGATGGTGTTGTCACTGTCCACGCAAATGAAACCGCACCTGTCTACCCTGTCACGATTACACCCAAGAGTGTGGAGTTAATCGCAGGTCTTGAATCCGGAAACCTTGACTATGCATGGGAATACCGCAGTGTCGCCGAGCAGAATGCTGAATCCGGTGTGAAATACATTGAAATGCCTGAGGGTATTGATCTCTCAGCCATTGCCTACAAGGACACCTATGCAAAGGTGCTGATTGACACCGAGGGTGGCATGATGAAGGGCAAACCGATTGTCTACGGCGTAACTGTTCCAAAGACTGCAGACAACCCTGAAACAGGTGTTGAGTTTGTCTCCATGCTTATCGGTCCAACCGGTCAGCAGATCATGGCAGATGCAGGCCAGCCTCCAATCAATCCTCCGGTCGGGTTTGTTGACATTCCCGCAGCACTGGACAGCCTGGTTGAGATGAACGCCTGAATCTCTTTTCCTTTTTTTTATTCGGAGCAGATGAATGAAGAGACTATCGAAGGTTCCTGATTCCTGTCTGCTGTCGTTTGCCCTTATTGGCAGCATGATTGTGATCCTAACTGTTCTTGCCCTCCTCACTATTACTCTCAGGCAGATAACCGACCTTCCATACTTCATCTCTGTTGCAACGGAATCAAAGGTTGTGGATGCCATCCTGCTGACGATGGTGGCGGGTCTGAATGCTGTTCTGTTGCTCCTCATCTTTGGCATTCCTCTTGCCTATATTCTGGCACGCACAGAGTTCAGAGGGAAAGGTGTGGTAGAGAGCATCGTTGATATCCCTGTGATGCTGCCTCACACTATTGCTGGTATTATGGTCTATATTCTCTTCATGCGCCGCGGTATCATCGGTGAACCATTCTCACAGATAGGCATCATATTTGAGGGTGCATATCCTGGTATCGTTGCAGCGATGTTCTTTGTTTCCTCTCCATATTTTGTGAACGCAGTGCGTGACGGGTTTGAGAAAGTCCCGGTGCACCTGGAGAACGCAGCCAGGACTCTTGGGGCGTCACGTTTTCAGGCATTCCGCCTGGTTGTCCTTCCGCTTTCATTGCGGCATATCTTTAGTGGCAGTATTCTTGCATGGGGGCGGGGTATCGGTGAATTCGCGGCAATCATCATGATCGCCTACTATCCGATGGTCATTTCAACACTAATTTACTACAAATTCACGACAGCAGGTCTCAGGGAAAGTACCGCAGTGGCATTTGCAATGATTCTGGTCTGTCTTGTGGTCTTTGCCATTCTGCGTGGTCTGATGAAGAGGGTGGGAAAATACGATGATAGAGTTTGATAACGTCTCGGTGACGCTGGGAGTATTCCGGTTGAATGAACTGAGTATCAGGATTAAAAAAGGTGATTATTACTTCATTATCGGCCCGTCCGGTGCAGGAAAGACCATCATCCTCGAAGCAATAGCAGGCCTTCACCACCCGGATTCCGGGAGAGTACTCATTGATGGTGAGGATGTGAGTGGTATCCCACCGGAGAAAAGAAAGATTGCGCTGGTCTATCAGGATTATTCTCTCTTCCCTCATATGTCGGTCGGTGAGAATGTCGCATTCGGGTTGAAGCTGCAGAAAATGCCGAAAGCGGAGATCGCGAAGCGTGTGGATGCGGTTCTCAGTCGTTTTGGTATTGCGCATCTCAAAGACCGTGCTCCCTATACGATGAGTGGGGGTGAACAGCAGCGTGTGGCGCTTGCACGGGCTCTGGTGACAGAACCTGATATTCTGCTGCTTGATGAACCGCTCTCTGCGATGGATCAGGTGAATCGGGACAAATTTGTTGCAGATTTGCGTGCCATCCACAAGGAAAACGATCTAACAATTGTGCATGTTACCCATTCCCGCGAGGAGGCTCTCTCGCTTGCCACCCGTGTGGCAGTTATCATTGATGGTACCCTGGAGCAGGAGGGTGAGCGTGACGAAGTCTTCAGAAAACCCCCGAACCGGAGAGTTGGCAGGTTTGTGGGCATTGAAAATGTATTTGACGGGACAGTGTCTGGCACCGGTGCCGGTGGTTCGGTAATCATGGTTGGTGGATGCAACATACGGACGGCTGATGTGATTCCCGATGGGTGCCGTGTCTGTGTCTTTATCCGTGCGGCTGATGTGTCTGTCCGCCGGGCTGGTATGACTGCTGATGATGAATACAATTGTTTCCCGGCAAAAATTGAGAAAATAACTCCTCGGGAATCGTATTATCTGCTGGGGATTTCCTGTGGAATCAGTCTGTATGCCCTTGCCACCGAACAGGAGATCAAAGAGAAGGGTCTTGTATTGGGACAGGCAGTCTCTGTTTCGTTCAATCCTTCTGCGGTTCATGTCACCGCGGATGACTGTCTCTCCCCTTCTCTGTCCCCGTCGTTCTGAATCGTTCATATCGGTAGGATTGACAGGGGAAAATTATCTTTCTTTTTGCGTGATGTGTGCTTCTCTTTTTGATTATGGGATTTTTTCTGCGTCAGGGAGGACTATTGTTTCATTGTTTTCAAAATATTCCGGAATCTCTTCCGATTCGGGGGAGTTCCTCCTCCTGACAGTCGCTCTCAGGTCTGATAAATCCTTTATGGGATGGTATGAGATCCTTTGATTAATCTGTTTTTCAGCACTGGTATTGCGAAATCCTGACATCAATCCCTGGGTTTCCTCCCCTTTTTTTGAGGAGAATGGGCATGGCGAATGTGGGCAGGTGAAAGGGGGATGTCGTTTTTCCTTTTTGAGTGACCCGGTATTTCAGAGACCGGGGGATGATTCTCCTGAAATTCATATCCGGCCAGATGGGCCCTTTCCCAATTGGTGTCCCGAATTGAGGGATGTAATGCAATTGTGAGAGATAATTCTGTATTACCTGATTGGTACGAAAAAATGATTGGTTATTCTGTCCGCCCTTTCCCTTCCCAAACGGCGGAGACCACCGTTTCAATGTCGTCTTCAGTGTATTCCCGTGACCCTTTCTTCTCGATGCCCAGTTCTGTGACCACAATATTTTGTGCAACACAAATTCCCTGTGCTTCAGCAATCTTCCCCACACACCGGGCAGGACATCCGTCAAGGATGATTACTTCGTCTGCATCCTTTGCAGCGTCAACAATTCCCTTTGCGCCGGTGGCAAGAAGAGCAGTACATGCTGCCCCGCCATAGCCTTCTTCTGTGAGTTGTATTGCGGCACAGTTGGTAATTTGTCCGGTGTTTGCCACCCCTGCACAGGGGAAGATGATGCGGTTAACGGTTTTCTCTGTTTGCTGTGCCTCTCCACATGAACAGCCGCAGGAACAGGTTGGTTTATCTGCCATTTTTCCTTCACTCCGTGAGATAGCCTGAAATTTCCTTCACGTCAGCCACACGGCCGGATACCTTTAGTTCACCATCGATGATGAGTGCCGGTGTGAGCATCACCCCGCGATCCATGATCGTGTTTATATCCTCGATTTTGACAATCTCTGATTCAATTCCGGTCTCTTTCACTGCTTTTTCAACGTTTTTCAGGAGGCGTTTGCATTTCATGCATCCGGTTCCCAGTACTTCAATTTTGACCATTTTTACTCCTCTCTTTTTTTCCTTTTGATATTCTTCAAATACTGCATCCGCATAGGATTTTTCAGCAGGTTTCGGCACATAGTTGTAGACTTTTACCTGCCGAATAAGTTCACTGCGGATATCTGTGTCCCGGCTAAGGTCTGCACCTGCAACATCTTGAAATATCTGTTCAAGCATGGAAAGGCCGACGACGGTACCTCCGACAGATATCCGTCTGATTCTTCGCATCGCTTCGGCCGCACAGCATGGTTTGTCCCTGTTCATTTACTCTCTCTTTCTTCCTATTTTCCTATTTTTTTACCTTATCCAATGAGCGCCCCGTAGAGTACTCCGGCTGCTGTTGAGAATGCAATCACCAGTGTGACGTAGGCTGCCGTCTTCTTTGCACCCATAATCCGCGTGAGTACGAGCATGGAGGGCAGACTGATGGTCGGGCCTGCGAGGAGCAGGGCCAGTGCCGGGCCGCCTGCCATCAGTCCCTGAGTGTAGCCGAATGTTCCGCCGATGATGGGCACTTCAAGCAGGGTCGGCATGTAGAGAATCGCTCCAACGACTGCTCCTAAAAAGACTGAGCCAACAGAATTGGTTCCGAAGAACGGCTGGAAGGTCTCAGGAGGGAGGAAGAATGCGATTACTCCGACAACGAACGTTCCTCCAACAAGGATTGGGAAAATTTTCTTCACGAGATCCCATATCTCATATCCCCACTCCGTCACTTCATCACGTTCAAAGTTGTAGATGAGGAGAACGGCAATTGCAAGGGTAAGGAGGTAGACCACCGCAAGACGCAGAACAATGTCGAGCTGTGAAGCACCGATGATGAGTACAAGCACCAGCATCACGAAGAATGCAGGGTTCACCCAGCGTGGGCGCTCTTCTCCCCCTGTCACCACCCCAGCCATCTGTGCTGCGGCAGCTCTCGCTTCTTTGTCGTGGTCTTTGAATATGGCCGCCATGATAAGGCCGATGGCGATGGCCATCGCAACAGCAAAGACCGCACGCGCAATACCGATATCCACCCCCAGCACGGTTGCGGTGTAGATGATCGCGAGAATGTTTATCGCAGGGCCGGCATACAGAAAGGCGATGGCAGGCCCGATACCACTGCCTTTCTTCATTATTCCTGCAAACATCGGGAGAATCGTACAGGAACATACGGCGAGCACAATACCCGATATCGATGCGATACCGTATGATACTGATTTTTTTGCATCCGGACTGAAATACTTGAGTATAGCGTCTTTTTTGACAAATGCAGCAATTGCACCTGCAATAAAGAATGCCGGAACAAGGCAGGTTATCGTATGAGCGGCGAGATACTCGATAACTGCATTCAGGCCGGAGATCAGTGCTCCGGTGATATAGTCTGTCATGGTTATTCTCCAGTTGTTCAAGTTTTGTTGAACTAAACTAAGCGATGATAATATATAAAAGTAATTCAAAAAATCTTGAACAATAGGTTGTAGGTGGATGAGGTGATGCACCTGCGCATACATCTGCCGGCTGACTGACATACTGCGGGAATATACAATGAAACCATCATGCTGTAGTGAAATACCGGCTGAGGCACTGGAGACGATTGGCGGAAAGGGGGGGTTGGAAGGTCTCCTTGCAGCCCTGCCGGATGATATGAGTATTGTGCGTGTACGGACATTTCATCATGCCTGTGCAGATGTGTATCGTATCAAAATCCTTGAATTGCTTCGGGTTCAGCCTCTCTGTGCCTGTATCATCCGGGAAACGCTGGGAATTACCAAGTCAAAACTCTCCTATCACCTGAAGATTCTCCAGGAGGCGGGGATGATTTCCGGTACTGCAAAAGGGACATGGATTGTCTATGGCCTGACTGAATCTGGTGAATTCTGCTCTTCCATGAATGCGAAGGTTGTTGAAGGTTCGGGGAATGGTGGTCGGAATGGATAACGCGGAGAGTCCGGTTGTCCTTGTCACCTGTTCCGGTCTGTCAAATACCGGCAAATGCACAACACGTGCGGCAGTGATGCTGCGTCAGCGCAATCCGGAATTGGTTGATTACCACATTTCCACAGCAGGGGCAGAGTCCCTGGCGGTGCCGGAAGGACTGGATCCTGGTTCCCTGCAAGTCATTGTCATTGACGGGTGTGAAGATTTCTGTGGAAGAAAAAAAGCAGAATTGTGTGGCCTTGTGCCTGCCTGCCATGTGGTGGCAACTGACTGCGGGGTGGTAAAATCCGGTATGGACGAACCGTTATTTCGCGATATTGAAGTGGTCTGCCGTGCAGCTGAGCGGGAAATCCGCCGTTAACATGGACAGTATGCAATAATCTGGAGACGTATTTTCTTTGTGTCAGGCACTGGGACACAATTTTTTCTTTCTTTGTCAGGATATCTCTGCATGGAGGAACAGGATACATGTTTTTACACTGCGTATGTCGGTGAATGCAGGTAACGCACCTGGATACGGAGTTGGTGTAATGATATTTTTGTAGGGAAGAGGACTAAAATGTCTCTTCACCTCATTTTTTTGCCTGTTTTCCAGGTCGCATCTGCAACCATTTGGGAAACTGAAGTCCTGTTTCAATAGCAATGATTCTGAATCCAATTATGAAGCAGATGGAGATGACTGACCATTGTGTGGTGTACTGCGGGGCAATGTCAAGCAGGAGTACATATAGGATCGCTCCCAGCAGTGCAGGGGTAACAAAGAGTTCGTCTGATGCAATCACCAGAGGAGGTCTTCCAGTGAGGAGATCCCGGAGAATACCCCCCGTGCAGGCAGTGATAAACCCCATAATAACCGCAACTTCTCCGGTATGGCCAAGTGCCAGAGTTTTGTTTATCGCAGCAACAGTGAAGAAGGCGACACCGATTGCATCCGCGTAACGCAGTATCTTCCATATCCTTTCCCGGAAGAATGATGAAAAGAGGAATGCCAAAAGGGACGAGAGAATGGCAATCCAGACGATTGTAAAGTCTTTCACCCAGAATACCGGGATATTTAGGATAATATCTCGGACCGTCCCTCCGCCGATTGCGGTAACTACACCAAGCACAAGAACGGTGAGAATGTTTGCATCCTGCCGGGCGCCTGCGATAACACCGGATATGGCAAAGGCGGCGACACCGATGACGACGATGATGAGAGTTGGATCTATCATTCTGATGTGGAAGTGATATGACGTCTGAGATAATAAGGCGTGTGTGGGCTTCTCGTATGTGCGAACTATTTCGAAGTCAAAGACATGATTATATTCAAATCCTGCCTATTAGTGGATATGACAAATATGACAATGAAGATGAAATGGTTCAGCATCTGCCTCCTCGCGGTATGCTGCCTGGTAATCCCGGTTGCCGCTGCAGAAAGTGGGGATATGCCATCAATTACCGTGTCAGGCACTGGATCGATAACTACTGCTCCTGATGAAGTAATCATCTCTGCTGGTGTCCAGACGACTCACACCGACCCCGTCACTGCTCAGCAGGAGAATGCACAGAAGACAAGTGCTGTCATTAGCGCCCTGAAAGGACTGGGTATTGCTTCAGAGGATATCAAAACATCCGGGTACAGTATGTACTCCCGGACACCGGATGATGACAGCATCTTTGCCGGCAAAAAAGAGGTATATGTGGTCTCAAACACGGTGACTGTCACCTCCGGCGATGTCAGCCGTGCCGGTGAAATAATCGACACTGCGGTGATGAGCGGCGCAAACAATGTGAACTCTGTCCGGTTTACTATCAGTGACGAGAAGGCGCAGTCCCTGCGTGCACAGGCATTGATTGCCGCAGTTGCCCAGGCACGGGGCGATGCAGATACTCTCGCGGGCGCCCTTGGTGTGACCATCATCGGCGTGCAGGATGTCACAACCTACGGCAGTTCAACACCGATGAACTATGCGGCGGATACGATGTCATTTGGTGGCATGGAGTCTGCAAAGGCATATGCACCCACACCCATTGAGGCAGGTACCCTTGATGTCACCGCAACGGTGAATATTGTTTACGGAATACAGAACTAATCTGAAATGAACCTTTACGGGTTCTTATCTCTTAGTCCCCCTCCTCTTCCTCTCTTTTTTTTGCGGCAGGAGTGCTGTTTATCTTTGTTTATAGTTTTATTCTGCACATTGTCAGCGCTGGTGTCAATGAATATACGATATCCTGTTTTTCAGATTCATTGAGAACTCTCCTGAAAACAGCGTTTTTCTGTTTCATCGTTCGAAATAATGATATGCACTCAGCACAACGGATGCGTTATGACGAGCGGACAAACCGAATACTTTTCACTGGAGGATTTTGATGTGTTCTGCCATCTTCCGGAGATGAATGAATACGAAAAACGCACTCATGCAGAGCGTTCAGAACGGTTTGTGGAAGAAAAAATAAAACCTCTGTATAAGGTTTTGAGGGATGAACTGGGATTTCGTACATCAAGAATCGGGTATGATGAACGGGACTTCAATTATGTCCATATCGCGTTCTTTGATACGCCGGCAGAAGAGAAGGATACATTCCTGAATTTTTTTATCGGGAAGCGTAATGTTCAGATTATTACCAATACTGAATACCCGACAAGTATTGGTGCATTTTATCAAAATCTGAAAGAAAATCCTGAAGAATTTAATGACCTTATTGCGTCCCTCCCTCCTGACCGGCGGTTCACTTCCCGCCTCTATACGAAAATACCTCTTGGCCCTGTTGGATGGGATGAATATTACTTTCAGCTGGTGGTCAAATTCAGTCAGAGTCAGACATCTGCTGCCTCAGTCATGAAACGCATCGATGGGGTACGAACCGGATTTGATAAGGCAATGCGAAAAGGGCTTACCACAATGGAGATTGACCCCCGGTATGGTGAGGACGCGACTGCCTATTACAAATCATTCTATCAGGGCAGGGATGCGAAGAAAACGCCGGAACCGGATGCATTTATGGCGCTTCGGTTTGAGTATCTGATTCCGTTATCTGATATCCTGTCACTGGATCAGGATGAGATTATTGCAGAACTGACGCAGTGTGCAGAACAACTCCGTCCGTTTATTGCGTTTGGAAACCGGTAGTGTGCACTGTTTCTTCCCCATCTGAATGCCGGGGAATACTCATGCCGGAATATTCAGGGGAATAATTTGTTTTATGGGCATGGTCCCGAGAAGGCGTGCCTGAAGCACAGCATTTTTTATTTCCCGCGGATGCATTCCCTGTGGGGGATGATGGTGCCGGAGATTGAGTTGGGGGATGTGGCTGCGACTTCGCTTATTACTCTCTATTGCCATGCCATTGAAACCCGGTCAGAAGACCCGATATTGTATGACCCGAAATCCGTAGAAATCTCTACGGTTCTTGATCCTATTCTGTCCCGTTCCAAAAGCCCGCTGGAACGGACGCTGGCTAAAGGTATGGTAGACCCGAAACTGGTGGTGCATATTGCCATCCGTGCCAGAAAATACGATCAGTATGTATTGGATTTCCTGGTGAAATATCCTGACGGGGTGGTGGTAAACATTGGGTGCGGGCTTGACTCCCGCTTTCTACGTATTGATAACGGGTTGGTGGACTTCTATGATCTTGACCTTCCTGAGGTCATCTCACTCAAAAAGCGGTTTTTTACGGAGACCAAGAGATATCACCTGATTGCATCGTCAGTCCTGGATGATGCATGGATGTCTGTTGTTTCTGCACATGCAGGCCCGTTCCTCTTTCTGGCAGAAGGTGTCTTTATGTACCTCGAAGGAGAGGCGGTGAAGTCCCTGGTGCTCAGGCTCCGGGAACACTTTTCCGGCTCCGAACTTGTCTGTGAGGTTGTGAATTCGATATGGATCACAAAACCGCTGAACACACTGGCGGAGTATAAGATGCGACGCCGCCTGCACATTGGGAAGGATGCAGTTTTTCGGTCCGGTATTCGCCGAAGTGAAGAAATGGAGGAGTGGCATCCGGGGATTCGGCTGCTTGATGAGTGGTCGTATTTTGATTCGGATGAGAAGAAACTCGGCTGGTTGAAGATTTTTTCGCAGATCAGTCTGTTTCGCTATACCCAGTGGACGGTGCACTATCTGCTGGGATGAGAAAAATAATGTTACAACTGAATGGACCACCATTTACAGCCTTTGCTCCTGAAAAATATGGGTGATTTTTGTCGGACTCAGGCGTATTTTTCAGCTGCCTTTTTGATCTTTTGGTTGACGTTGGGACTGTTTTCCATCCGGTGCCAGTCGTCTTTGCTCATGCCCATAAAGAAATCACATGAATGGCACTTGAGCCAGATCTCGTATTCATCAGGTTCTTCTGCATGCAGTTGATCTTTTCCGCATTTTGGGCATTGATACGCAACTTCCTTCAATTGAAACTCCCCTGAAATATCTATTGAGAGATGCTTGTGGAGGGTAATAAACCTCTTGTTTCTCTTATTTTGCAAATTTTCAGTTTAATTGATATTTTATGTCAATTCTAATGTTTCATTCGGTCTGGTCTGTTCTTCCGAATAATATATTGACAGTCTATCAGCCTGTTCCTGTGGCATGGGTTGCGAGGTGGTTTTGATATGGATGTCAGGTCAGGGCGACTGGCCACTGGATACTATTGTTTATCCCGGCTGTTTTTTCCATGCGGGATGCAGGGGCATCTCCTCGCGACGGCCCCCCGCATCACCTTCTTCGATGACCCGCACAAGGTTTTCCATTACAGAATCGACCTGCACCCAGGTGGGATTATCTGCTGGCATACCGGGGGTGCGGATAAGAAACGGCCGTCCTTCATCGGCCGCTTTGCGAATCGCAGGATCCAACGGGATGGCGCCGAGGAAGGGGACGTCCATCTCCTTTGCAGCACGTTCACCACCGCCCCTCCCGAAGAGGTCAATGTCTTTGCCACAGTGGGGGCAGACCATGCCGCTCATATTTTCGATGATGCCTATAACAGGCAGCCCGATTGTCTGGACGAACTTCACCACCTTTGTGATGTCCAGAATGGCCACGTCCTGCGGGGTGGTGCCAATGACTGCTCCTGCAATGTTTGGGGCAAACTGGGCGATCGTCAGGGCCTCGTCTCCCGTCCCCGGCGGGAGGTCGACAACCAGATAATCGAGTTCTCCCCAGTGGACATCTTCGAGAAACTGCCGAATGGCTGCGGTCTTCATCGGCCCCCGCCAGATGACAGGGGCACTTGTTTCGGGCAAAAAAAAGCCATCGAGACCACTCCCAGATTGCCTGTCACTGGCACTGGTTCCATATGCTTCTGATCATATGAAGCCATCTTTCGCCTTTCAATCCCAAGCATCTTAGGGATGTCCGGCCCGTGGATGTCGATGTCCAGAAGCCCTGTTATAAAGCCGTGGTTTGCAAAGGCAAACGCGAGATTGGCGGCAACGGTTGTTTTGCCGACACCCCCTTTGCCGGAGAGGATTAATACAACGTGTCGGACGGATATGCTGGCCCGTTTCTAACCATTCGGTGGGGGGTGTGCCTGTCTCTCTTCTGCCATATGCCCCTTACTCAGGTGGGAAGCGTATAAAGGTTTGTGCGGGGAATGACGGGTAAAATGACCAGATGCTTTCTCTTATGATGTGTGAATGGCGTATTGACGAAAATTTTGCATGGAAATTCACCCTGTTTATATCCTTTTATCTCATCATGAGAAGTGAAAACGGGAAATTGGTTCTTCATGGTCTCCGTTAATTACGTTATTAAATCGTCATTTTTCCGGCAACCATTCAAAATTATATCATTTATTTATGTTAGATGGTAACATCAATTGATACTGCATTTAGTTCCTGTGGTGAGTATGCATAACAAAAGGACCATTCCTATGTCAGAGACAAAGAAAAATGTCGATAAAAAAGGTTCACGCGATATGGATGAGATTGCAAAGACTCTCTTTGCCCCGGTATATCCGGTCATCGCAGAGAATATCATCCGAAGACTTGGGATTACAACAGGCACCTGCGTTGACATTGGAAGTGGTCCGGCATCCCTTGCAATTGCTGTCGCACGCCAGAGCAATCTCTCAATTATCGCGCTGGACTACTCTGATGACATGCATGATGCAGCAGCACGCAATATCAATGAAGCAGGCCTTTCTGATCGGATTCATCTCCTCTGCGGTGATGTGCATGCCATACCGCTTGATGATGACTCTGCAGACCTCATCATCAGCAGGGGCTCTATGCACTTCTGGGACGACATCCGCACTGCCTTCCGGGAAATATACCGCATATTAAAACCCGGCGGCAAGACCTATATCGGGGCCGGATTTGGCAACAAAGAGTTGCGAGACGAAATATACATCACAAAGAACAAAGCGAATCCAGACTGGAAGGAATTTAGCAGAAAAACGTTCTCACCTGAGAATGTGGAACGGTTCCGCACCATGCTCGATGAAATCGGGGTGCCGGAGTACGAGATCATTCTTGGGGATGAAGGGTTATGGATTGTGCTCTCAAAGACAAAACCCGGGGCACTTGCATGACCGCATCCAGCAGGTAATCAGATACACAAATCAATTTTTTCCTATCTTTGTTCAAGCGCACCACGCTGCATCACAAGAAACTCCTTCAGCTCATCCAATGTTTTCGGGATGCATTTATGGATGACCACCGAGGGGGTGATTATCTCCACCATCATCCGTGCCTCCGGGAGGGAAACCGGCTGGTGCTGGTCGGTGATGATGGCATGCTGGAATGCGAATTTCTCCTGGTCGTGGCGCAGCATCGTGTCAAATCCGTTCGGGATACCCCGACGGATGCGTTTCTGCCGGAGGGAGTATGAGCCGCTCCAGTGGAGGTGAACGACATCAATTTGGTTGATTATTTCCGGGGGCAGGGTATTGATACATTGGCGCATGGCCGTGATGGAGTCCGCTTCTGTATCTGAAGTGGTGATGAGGTTTATGGGGTGGCCGGTATCCAGCAGAAATCCATAGTTCGAAAACTCTAAGAAGTTCATGAAAGAAAGGATGGAGTCAGGGTCAGTGTAGGTGAGACCTGGATATCAGAGGTTTTCAAACTGGAGGCGGACTGGTGGTTCACCACCGGAGAAGGTTGCGACCAGTTTATTGAGAGATTCTCCAGACTGTTTTAGCACTCGCCTGTTCATCTTTTGTATGAGGAGTGGAGAGTCCACCTGAACGTTTTCACTTCTCTTGTCTGCATGCAGATGGCACACAGATCAGCCGACCCACTTCTTCAACGTGGGTGACCGTTACATCAATGCCGTATGCCCGCTGCAGATTTGCCGGGGTGATGACCATGTCAGCGTCACCGACTGCGATGAACCGGCAGTCCTTCATGATTGCCACCCGCTGGGGGATAATAAAACTGTGATCCGGGAAGTGGGAGCTCATTATGATGGCAATCCCTTCGTGTGCCAGTTTTTCGATGAGACGGAGCACCCGGACCTGATTGCCGAAATCAAGGTGTGAAGTCGGTTCATCAAGTATCATCACCTCAGGCTGCTGGGCGAGGGCCCGGGCGATGAGAACCAGCTGGAGTTCGCCGCCGCTGATCTCAGAAACGGGTCGTTTAGCGAGATGAGTGATGCCGACAGTGTCGATGGCATCCTCTGCGATTTTGCGGTCTTCTTCACCTGGGGAACTGAAAAGAGAGATGTGAGGGGAACGTCCCATCAACACATATTCCTGCACGGGGAACGGGAATACGACCTGATGGCCCTGGGGGACATAAGCAATTTGCTTTGCGATATCCGCTCTGCTGAGTTCTCCAATTTCATGCCCGTTTAAAAGAATGCTCCCGTGTAACAGTGGCATCAGGCCGACAAGACATTTGATGAGGGTTGACTTGCCAGTGCCGTTCGGACCAAGGATGCAAAGGCACTCGTTCTTCCCGATGGTAAGCGAGATATCTTCAAAGATCATGCGTTCGCCGTCATAGGAGAATGCTGCATCGCTGACTTCAAGAATCATTCCCATCCCACCTTCCGGAACCGCAGCAGATAGGCAAAGACCGGTGCCCCGATGATGGCCGTAAGAATGCCAAGGGGAATTTCTGCTGTTGTCAGTGTCCGTGCAATATCATCGACCGCGAGAAGATAGGCGGCACCGATCATTATTGATACCGGCAGGATCTTTTTGTAGTCCGGGCCGACAAGCATCCGGGCGATATGGGGCACGACAAGGCCGACCCACCCGACAAGCCCTGCGATACAGACTGCAGCAGCGGTGATGAATGTTGCGGAAACAATGATCACCCCGGTCATCATGCGGGTGTTAACGCCAAGGGACTTTGCTTCGTCTTCACCCATCGCAAGGATATTGATCCGCCACCGGATAAGGAGCAGGACAATGCTGCCTGCGATGATCGTTGTTGCCACCCAAAAGAGGTCGCCTGTACTCACATCTGCAAGGCTCCCCATCAGCCAGAAGACGATGGCAGGGAGTTCTTCATCCGGATCTGCCACATATTTTGCAAGTGATATGAGTGCGGTAAAGAAGGCACCAACAATAATACCTGAGAGGACGAGGACGAGTGTGGTAGTTGTGGTCTTGTAGACACGGGAGAGCATGTAGGTGGCGGTGACTGAGATAATACCGAATACGAAGGCCAGGAACTGAACGGCCACCGTTGAATCTGAGAGAAGAATGCCCAGTGCGGCACCGAATCCAGCCCCTGCCGCCACACCAAGGATGCTGGGTGAGACAAGCGGGTTGCGGAAGAGTCCCTGAAACGAGGCGCCTGAGACTGCAAGGCCCGCACCGACGAGCATTGCGGCACAGATGCGGGGAAGGCGGATCCTGAGGATGACCGTGTTCATCACATCGGGCCATGTCTGTGGGATGTCGACCAGAGAAAATGGCAACGCATCATTCACGGCAGAAAGAAGGATCGTAATGACTGTTGCAGGTTCAATTGCATATCGGCCCATAAAAAGTGAGACAAAGAAGACCAGTATTACGAGGGCAAAAAGGGATATGCCAACTCCCAGCCCCCGTGCTCTCTCATTCAGTTTCATTGGGCATTCTCCTTTCCGAATATAATCCAGAGTTGCCATGAGTCGTGGATGATTTTGTAGTCCTGTATCCCTGCTGTCTCAAGTGCATACCTGAAACGGTCTGCAGTCTCTTTTCCAAGCCGTTTTCTGACGCCAACTATCCATATGGGGTCAATGGTGTCCATCGTCTGTTTCACTCTGGAAAGGATTTCTTCCGTCCCAAATCCACCGCCGATAAATGCTTTTCCGCCGGGTGTCAGCACCCGCTGTATCTCCTGGAATGCCGTTGCTGTATCCTCCCAGAAGAAGACGGATCCCTTGCTTATGATCAGGTCTGCTGATGCATCGGCAAAGGGCATCTCCATGACATTTCCTGTTACCGGAATTATCCGGTCAGAAAGTCCTGCTTTTTGGATGTTCTCTGTGGCTATCGGAAACATTGCCTCTGAGATGTCCAGGGCATAGATGGTAAGTGAGGTGAGCCGGGCAAGTTCAATGGCCAGATGTCCGGGCCCACTTCCGATATCAATTGCTGTGCCTTTGGTTATGCCACAATTCTCTGTGATTTGGTGGGCGACAGCTGGATTTACCGGTGCGAAAGCGGTTTTTAAAATGGAGTTGAACTGACGTGCTTCTTCTGTGTTCATCTTTTTTAGTCCGGTTTTATGTGTGAGGTCATTCTGGTTTTTCCCTTCCGTCTGTTGGATACTGGTGATATTTCATCGATACCATGGTTTTTGGACTCCTTTTGATTCTGTCACATTTTCTGAGAAAAAGGGTGTTGGAACAGAATTGGTTGGATATTATTGGAAACAGTCCAACACGGTTTTTTCGAATGGAAAGAGGGGCTGTCGTATTTTCATTGAAATTTCTGTTTTCTCCATAAGACATCCCTGCTATTTTTGTATCAGGCTTTTTTTCATTTGATTATTCCTGTGCAAACGCTATTTCAGATGATTTTAAAAAATGGTGGGGTAATAACCCGTTTTTTGTTCTTTTTGACCTGATAATTCAGGCTGCTGCGGGTATCTGCACGAATGGGCCGATAATTTCCTTTGCCTCTGCGTCATCCATTTCATAGAAGTAGAATTCATTATAGAATGCCTCTGTTTCTTCGATGATATCAAGGTCAACAACATCAGGGCAGGCACCATCTGCAACCCACATCATACCAAGCACAGACTCCGGGACAGGGCTTGCCCAGTCACCGACGAAGCGTGGTACGCGGTATACTGTGTCATTCTCAACAGCACTGATGTCCTGCCAGGTGGCGTCGTTCAGTACAACTGACGGGTCCAGCGTGTTTGAGAGCAGGACAATATCTGGGTTCCATCCGATGATGGTCTCGATACTGACGGTCGGTTTGTAATTGCCGACAAGATCGGCTGAGACCAGTCGGCATCCTGCACCCTCAGTCCATTCCTGATGGAACTTTCCACCAGCAAAAGTCTTCAGGGGAGCACTGCCGGAGAGGTACAGTCCCTTGCGGTCATCCATTGCGATACCATCGGTAAGATCAGTGACCGATGCACGCTTGTCGTCGAGGTATGAGACCAGGTCTGCTGCACGGTCTGGTTTGTTAAGCACGTTGCCGAGGAGAGTTATCGCACTGTCGACATTGGTGAGGCTTGAAGGGTCTATCTTTACTACCGGAACACCGATATCGTCCAGGCCGGTAATGGGTAAGCAGGTCTTTGCGATGATGACATCGGGGTTCAGTGAGAGTATCATCTCTTTATTGGCGTCGCTGCTGCCGGCTGCAACGACAACGGCTTTACTTGCAATAGTGGGGTCAATTGCGTTGAATCCTTCGTCGACCTGTGCACAACTGTCGATACCGACCAGCCTTTCCGCACTGCCTTCATCGATTGCCATAATCATCGCAGCCGCCGGTGCATAGACAGCGACTACCTTCTGGACATCGTATGGGATTGTGACCGTATTGCCCGCCATGTCAGTGATGGTTTTCGTCCGGCATGCCGGGAATGCACCCATCAGTTCACATGCATCGTCGTCACTCATGTCGTAGTTGTAGAACTCTTTGTAGAAGTCCTCTGTCTCCTGCACCATGTCTAAGTCGATGCAGTCATGGTATGTGCCGTTTGCAATCCACATCATACCGAGAACGGACTCCGGAACGGGGCTTGCCCAGTCGCCAACGAATCGTGGGACACAGTAGACACGGTGATGTTCAACAGCACTGATGTCCTTCCATGCGGGATCATCTAACACATCGTCCGTGCACAGGCTGTTTGAGAGGATGATGAGATCAGGATTCCAGCCAATGATAGTCTCTATGCTGACGGTTGGTTTGTAATTTCCAACGAGTTCAGATGATACCAGATCACAACCGGCGCCGTTTGTCCACTCTTCATGGAACTTGCCTCCGGCAAAGGTCTTCAGGGGTGCACTGCCGGAGAGGTAAAGTCCTTCATGTTCACAGGCGGGGATGTCACAGGTGGCGTCAAGCACAGCGTTTCTCTTTGTGTCCAGATATGAAACAAGTTCTGCTGCCCGGTCATGTCTGTTAAGCACGTCACCAATGAGGGTCAGGGCGGTGTCGACATTGGCGAGACTTGCAGTATTGATCCATACGACGGGGACGCCAATCCCTTCAAAGTCCGGTGCCGGCCCACAGGTCTTTGCGATGATGACATCGGGGTCAAGGGAAAGCAGGGTCTCTTTGTTGAGACTGCCGTCTGCCTCGACAACGACGGTTTTCTTTGCCATGGTGGGGTCAATGGTGTTAAATCCTTCGTCATCCCGTGCATCGCCGTCAACACCGACAAGGAATCTGGCCTGACCATCGTCCATGGCCATGACCATCGCTGCTGCCGGGGCATACAGGCAGACAACCCGTTTCACATTATAGGGGATCGTGACCGTGTTGCCGTTCATGTCAGTGACCGTCCGTGATGTTGGTGTGTTGGAACTGTCATCGTCATCCGCCTCATATGCCGCCATCCCAACTGAAACGGTAGCCTCTGGTTCCACAGTCTCTTCAGGTGTGGGTTCTTCTGTTGGCTCTTCTGTCGCAGATGTTGCAGTAGGTTTTTCCGTGTCAGTATCCGCTGCGTTGGATTCTGTCTGAGCCTGTGTGGCCTCAGGGGCTACGTTTCCCTGGGATGGTGCTCCTGCTCCGGCACTGCCGGATGAATCCGATGCACTGGGCATCTCTACATGTGGCATTTCTGCTGAATCGCTGCTGCCAGTACCTAATAGTACAGCAGCACCGGCAACTACCACAACAGCCACGCCGACTGCAAGAATGATTGATAAAACTGATTTTTCCATATAATTCCTCTCATTTATTTCAATGAATAACGTCTGCCAGAAATGGCTTGAACGGTTTTTATTTTTAAATAGGATAAGTGTTTTTACTCAATTGCGCGAAATTATAATTATATTAAATTAACATAGTTTTAGGATTCCTCTGCAGTTTTCATATGTGGATTAAATTAATGCAGATTTTTTGGATTTAGAATTGCAATTTTATATTCAGACTCGTTTGAGGCATTGGGGCAGTGTGGCAAATATCAAATGAGTTTCCGAAGGCAGAATTTGGATATTCTCGTTGCATTTTTTGTGGGCGGATAATTTTACTATATGGTTATCGGGGAGTTTGATGTCGATTCATACGGACATTTCCCGAAAAATGAGAGAAAATCGTATGATCTCAATGTATTCTGAATAAGTGTATTCTGAATGCTTAATCCCCGTATTTTCTGCCACTGTATATCCAGCAGAGGCATTTTGCTCGTTGAAGATGATTCAGTATTGCTGAAGATTTCAATTGAATCCTGCAAAAGATGCATTAACCGGTGTTCACTGTCTGAATCGTCATGTTTATGCTAAGTCCACAACAATTTGTCATTTACCAAATCAGAAAGTTAACCTGTATTGCTGTTTGAGTGTCATTCCTCTGTTGAACACATATACTATAGGACTATTCTTATGTCAGAAACAAAGAAAAAATTTGAAAAAAAAGGAGCCAGTGGTATGGATGAAATCGCAAAAACTATATTTGCGCCGATATATCCTGTCATTGCAGAAAATATCATCCGAAGATTTGGGATTACGACCGGCACCTGTGTCGACCTTGGCAGCGGTCCGGCCAGTCTTTCAATTGCTGTTGCACGGCAGTCAGATCTCTTTGTTATCGGACTGGACTATTCTGATGACATGCATGAGGCTGCCTCACGCAATATCAATGAAGCAGGTCTTTCTGAGCGGATTCGTCTCCTCTGCGGAGATGTCCATGCGATGCCGCTCGATGATGACTCTGCCGACCTCATCATCAGCCGGGGTTCAATGTTCTTCTGGGATGATATACACACCGCTTTCCGGGAGGTATACCGTATCTTAAAACCTGGTGGGAAGACCTACATTGGAGGCGGTTTTGGCAACAAGGAACTGCGGGATGAGATCTCTCTTGCCATGATAAAAAAGAATCCGGACTGGGAAAAATTCAACAAAAAAAATATATCACCGGGGAATGTGGGGCGGTTCCGTGCCATGCTCGATGAAATCGGTATACCCGGGTATGAAATAATTCTTGGGGACGAAGGCTTCTGGATTGTGATCTCAAAGACAGAACCCGGGGCACTCTTATGAAATGCACGATATGCGAAAATTGCTGTGAAATTGCTGAAGGGAGGAGTGGGAGGTGTAAGATGTACATCAACCGGAATGACACCATTGTGGAACGGTTTCCGGAATCCTATCTGACGATGCTCCCCATCACCATCGAGACGATGCCGATGGTGCATTTTGCCCCGAAATCAAAGTTCTTTCAGGTGAGCACCGTCGGGTGCAACTTTACCTGCCCGGGGTGCATCTCAGAAACCCTTACATCACATGCTGATGCGGTTGCAGGTGCTCTTCAGTCAGCAACACCGGAGATGGTGGTACAGCGTGCCAAAAAGCAGGAATGCATTGGGATTGTATTCTGTCTGAATGACCCGACAGTCTCGTACTATTCGTTCCTCGCTCTTGCACAGAAAGCAAAGGAGGCAGGAATCTATGTTGGGTGCTCAACAAACGGATACTTTACTGAATCGGCCCTGAGGGGGCTGATACCATATCTTGACTTTGTCAATATTGGCCTGAAGGGCTCCTCCGATGATCGGTACCGTGAATGTGGTGCTGCGTCCTCAGATCCGGTGTACCGCAATATTGGCATTCTGCATGATGCCGGTGTGCATGTGGAAGTTTCGGCCATGTACATCAATGGTGCGGATGACGAGATCACCAGTGCCGCAAAGCGTGTGGCGGCGGTATCCCCGGACATCCCGATACAGGTGATGCGGTTTGTGCCGTTCGGAGAAGCGGCACCCGATCTTGAACCAACCATTGCTGCATCAGAGAATATATCTGTTCGTCTCAGGGAGGTGATGAATCATGTATATCTCTTTAATTCGCCAGGAACGGAGTATCTCAACACCATATGTCCTGCCTGTGGAAAGACTGTCATTGCACGGGAATTCTATGGTCCCATGGGATGCAGGACGGACTCCATTTCTGATGACGGCAGATGTACCTGTGGGTGGCAGGCACCCATCCGCGGCCCGATATCAAGAGAGCAGTACACCGAATTCGGCATGCTTGGCGGGTATAGAACCACCCGGGCAATTGAGATGGCCCATGCCATTCTTGTCACCCTTGGGATTCGGGATGACGGGGAACTGGGTGATGTTCTTGGTGACATTATACGGGAGGATTTCATCCGTGGCATGCATGACCGCATCCAGCAGATTGATTCCTGGATTGGGCTCATTGAAGACCTTGCGAGCCGGGCAGGCAGAGAGGAAGAGGGCCGGACACTAATTTCATACATTCAGGAACGGGTGGAGATAATCACTGAAGGCGCTGCCCGTGTGTCCAGCCGCCCGACTGTCTACTACTCGATGGGGTATCCTCTCTTTGCTCTCAATGCCGAGCGGTTTGAAACCAATCTTGTTGAAGCGGCAGGTGGCACCTGTGTGAATAAACGCATAGAGCGGAAGGGAAAACCGGGCGTGAATATCCCGGCAGAAGAACTCAATTTGTTTAATCCTGACTATATGTTTATATCCGGATTCCTCTCTTCACCCGTATCGGATTATATCCACTATTGTGCAACTCATGGAATTGTGACAGAGGCCACCCGTTCCGGCACTATCTATAATGTCCCGGCGGGTTGGGATTTTGGCAGCCCCCGCTGGATTCTTGGATTCATGTATATCGCAAATACCATTCATCCGGAGATATTTTCATTTGATCTGGAGCAGGAGGAACGGGAATTTTATCGCAGATTCTATGGCATTACGTCTGATGAAATCGTGCAGAATCGTGATTTTTCCCGGGCGTCCATAGGGTAAGGGAACCTCTGCCATCATTATTTTCAGAAAAAAAGTGGCATAAGAAAGAGATGGATGGTTGAGGATGATTCCCGATAATCCCTCTTCTTTTTTTGTATCATTGCTACTGTGTTCTCATGGTCCAAAGATTTGGGGATATCCCGGTTTCCTATTTCTTTTGTTGCAGTGCACCACGCTGCATTGTAAGAAATTCCTTTAGTTCGTCAAGGGTCTTTGGGATACATTCGTGGACGACCACCGAGGGTGCAATCATCTCTACCATCGCCTGTGCTTCCGGGAGTGAGAGGGGCCGGTGCTGGTCGGTGAGGATCGCATGCTGGAATGCGAACGCCTCCTGTTCATGGCGTTGCATCGAATGAAACCCGTTTGGGATTCCCCGGCGTATGCGTTCCTGCCGGAGGGAGTATGAACCGCTCCAGTGAAGGTGGAGTACATCAATTTTGTTGATTATCTCCGGAGGCAGGGTTTCGATGCATTCACAGACGGCGGTGATACAGTCCGCCTCTGCGTCAGAGGTGGTGATACGGTTCATAAGGTGTCCGGTATCAAGCAATAACCCATAGTTCGAGAACTCCAGGAGGTCCATAAAAGAGAGGATGGCGTCTGGATCGGTGTAGGTAAGGCCTGGATACCAGAGGTTCTCAAACTGGAGGCGTACGGGTGGTTCCCCGCTTGGGAAAGCGGAGACCAGTTCATTGAGAAAATCTGCGGAACGTTCCAGCACCTCACCATCATCCCTTGCGTAGGTCTGTGTGAACATCTCTGCAGTGTGATAATATCCGATGTGGTATACTGCATAATCCGCACGAATGCAGGCGGCCCGCTCGAGCTGGAGCCTGAGGGCGGCAATGAAATCCTGATGTGTGCTGCAGGCAAAGAACGGTGTCTGAAACCGCGTGACATTGTGACCGGGTTTTTTTCCGGATTTTATCTTATCTCTGGTATTTTGTTCATTTTCTTCCAGCATCTCAAGCCAGCCGGAGTGGAAGGGAAGATGGACACTTTTTACCAGTTCCTCCGGGAGTTCTTTGGGTGAAACCTCCTCATAACCGGTATAGACTTCCACGCCGTTCAGTCCTTCTTTTCGGCAGAATTCCGCTACATTTTCCCATCCCCCCCCGAAAATACTGCGGCCCCAGGGATAGACGGGGAGACTGATGAGTTCTGTGTATGGTGGTTGCATAAGGTATTCCTGCTCAGGAGAGTGTTTTGTGGCTATGGGACAAAAAACGGGCGGTTTGGTGGGACGTGTTATACAGGGGTAGTGGAAAAAGAGTCATGATAAAAGATATATCAGTGAAGAGGGGGTGTGATTTAGTCCTCAGTTGATGTGACTGAGACCAGAATGTCCCGCCTGAAAACCTTTGAAAATGCCTTTGTATCCGCCTCAACTGCCCACCTTTCGAGACTGCAGTCACCCCTGCAGGTAATCTCAAGTTGAATTGTGTATTTGTCTGCCGGCGTAAATACTGCCTTCTTTACAAGACCCAAATGGCTCCGGTCAAGATGTTCTGCAATCCGGAGCAGAGTGGAAAGGACTTTGACGATAGACTTTGCCATAGGGTCGAGATCCTGCATAACATTGTCATGGTTTTTTGGTATCTTCTTCCGGTGATACCGGCAGATATTTGCGATGATTGCGATTTCGTGCCGGTCAAACCCGGGGAGCGGCGCGTGTGAGATGATATAGCGTGAGTGATTGTGGTGGCCGGAGAAGGAGATGAAATTGCCGACATCATGCAGGAACGCGGCGTAGTCCAGGAGTTCGCGTTCGGAGGCGCCGAAGGTATGCAGGCCTGTTTTCTTCGCAGAATCAAAGAGTGCCAGGGCAAGCCGTGTGACTGTCTCTGCATGAATTTCATCGATTTGGCATGCCCGGCCAAGCTGAGTAACACTTCGCCGCCGGACCGAGCTTTCCTCTGCGTCTGGAAATCCCGGAATATTTGATAGATAATCGGCAAGAAGACCATTTCCCAGACTTTGGTCACTCACCTGTATCTCCTGAATCCCCATTTCTTCCATAATGGTTTCAAGGATTGCAGCACCAGCGATGATGATATCTGCCCGTTCTGGATTGATCCCTGGAAGGTGCCGCCGTTCGGCAAGGGGGAGAAGGCAGAGTGTGGAGGTGAGCCGTTTGAGATCTTTTAAGAGGAGTATTGGCATAACCTGTCTTTTTTCATCGCGGTGATAGAGATTGTGTGCGATCTGCTGAAGATTTTCGATTGTTCCGGAGCTCCCGATGGAAAGGTCAATCTGTTCTTTTTTTACCTTCTGGATTGTGTGATCCATGGTATCCCCGATATAGGTGCAGATCTCGGCATACCGTTCTGGTTCGACAGGACTGTCTGCACCATTGGGAAAGAAGAGGTTTTTAAGGCGTATCGCACCCAGTTTATGACTTTTCAGCAGGTAACAGTTCCTGGCATCACCTACACTTACCTCAGTGCTTCCACCCCCGATATCAATGAAGAGGGCTCTTCGGTCTGTGAGTTCTATTCCGCCCGCCACCCCGAGATAGATGAGGCGTGCCTCTTCTTCGCCTGAGATTACCTTTACTTCAATATCTGCCTCATCAAAAAGCCTTTGGAGAAACATGCCACGGTTTCTGGCATCCCGTGTTGCTGAGGTGGCAACTCCGATGATATCTGTTGCCCCAAACCCCCGTGCCAGTGAGACGAGTTTTCCGCAGATATTCACCGTGCGTTCGACTGCTTCTGGTGTGAGAAGTCCATCAGTAAATCCCCCTTCACCAAGACGAATCTGCTCCTTTTGCTGGGTGAGGATAGTGTAGGAGTAGTTTGTATTGAGTCGGACAACAAGAAGTCGTACAGAATTGGTACCAAGATCAAGAAATGCGATGATTTTCTCTAATTCAGGTTCATCCATCTGATCACAATCCTATGTTTGTATACAAGAGTAAATAATCTGCTTTTTTTGGCTGTCTGTGCCTCTTAGGCGGGTGCCGGAATTGGTGTCTGACAGGTGATGAATTCCTATAATACAGGAGGTGCCGATTCCTTTTCTCCCCCTATACATGCCTAATTGTATTTTTCTCCCTCGCCGCCATCGCAGACGGGACACAGATCGCCGTCCCACTTCCTCAACATGGGTTACCGTCATATCAATGCCGTATGCCTGCTGCAGAATTGCCGGGGTGATAACATCCATCTGCATCACCGACTGCGATGAACCGGCGGTCTTTCATGATTGCCACCCGCTGGGGGATAATGAAACTGTGTTCCGGGAAGTGTGAACTCATAATGACGGCGATTCCGTCATCTGTCGTAGCACAATCATCGGGAGCATGACATCCCTGTACTGGTTCGGGTGGTAGGTCCCCGGAGGAGATTTGCAACCGACCAGATGAAACTGACTGTATCACCAAAATTATTCATATTGGAGTATTTCTCACTTTGTCCATCATCCCGGTGAACGGGCTGTCTGTACGATTTTTGCCATCAATTAACATTCAAAAAACACATATCGTACAAAAACCGCTTTGTTCAAAAATGGACTATCAAAAATGTTGAATCTGGTTATTGTCTGATAAGAGGTGTTTCGGTGATTCTGTACTATACTGGAAAATATATGGCTCTCTGGAAACTCTTCAGAGAGCCGGGATAAATTTAGCTAATATATAGAGATCTTCGTCTTCTGCAATGACTGTGTGTTCCACACCTGGTGGGGTGACAAACGAATAATTAGAGCCAAAGGGAATCCTTTTGCCTCCAAGGACAAATACCCCGTTTCCCTGGAGTGATTCATTGAATTCCCATTGGGTTTCATGAGAGTGGTCGCCGACTTCACATCCTTTTTCAATCCTGACGATATGGCAGCTGAACTGCCCATTGGTATCTGATCCCGGGATGAGATCCTTGAGATATACTCCTTTGAATGCAGGATGTTCATACCATTCCAGACTGCCTGACTGAATTTCTGTCTGGGGCGATATGATCGTTCCTTCATCGAATTGTTTGACGATTTGTGTTCTTTCCATAAGAATTACCTCCGGATAAAACTAAAAAAATATGTGAAAGTTGTTGTTCCCACTTCCGATCAGTCCTTAACGTTCGGAATGACATCTTTGAATATATCAATGCCAAGGTTTTTGTCCGGACTGGAGTTTCCAAGACAGAAGTGGGTGATGCCGGCTTCTTTGAATCTCTCGATTTCCTTGATCAGCTCTTCTGCGTCGGTTGCTACCATGTAGTTTTCTTTTATGGTGTCATGTCCGACAAGATTGGCGTGTGCTTCAACCTCCTTTGAGTCATAGACCTTGTACTTGAACATTGCAGGCACCAGACAGCCTGCCCAGAAGCGCAATCCTTCAATTGCTTTGTCATAGTCAGGATCCGCAGAATACCATATCAGCATTGCACGCTCCATCTTGCTTGGATCTTTTCCTGCATCGGCTGCCCCTTTCTCAAAGTTCGGAATGGTAACATTTTTCAGGACAGACGGGTCTGCCGCAACTGTCATCAGGTGGTCCCCATATTTCCCGGCCAGTCGTGCTCCTTTTGGGCCCATCCCACTGAAGTATAGTGGGACTTCATTTTCTGGTTTGGTGTACAAAAATGCCTTGTCCAGAGTGAAATACTCGCCTTTAAAGTTGACGGGTTCTTTGCCTCCCCAGAGTTGCCGCATCACACCGACAGCCTCAACCGTCATAGCCTGGCGCACGGGTACACTTGGCCATTCGCCAGTGACCGGTACTTCATTCATCGCTTCACCGGCACCAACAGCAACCCCGACTCTTTCCGGATACATCTGGCGCAGTGTTGCGAATGTCTGTGCAACAATTGCCGGGTTGTATCGCATAATCGGGCAGGTTATGCAGGTTGAAAAGAAAATATCCTTCGTCGCTTCGAGTGCTGCTCCCATCCATGCCCATGCCTGTGCTGACTGGGCATTTGTGTGATACCATGGGTGGAAATGGTCATCCGCCCAGATTGAGTCAAATCCGACATTCTCTGCTCTGACAGCTTGTTCAAGTGCGTCCCTTGGAGTGTACTGCTCCAGTGATGCAAAATAACCTACTTTTGTTTCCATGTTTATCGACTCCCGCACGGAGGATGAGTCTCAATGCATGGATCCTGAACCAAATTTATAAATAGTGGTTGTCTCCAAACCATGTCTGGATAAGGGTGGATACTGATATTTGCTTGCGATTATGCTAGTTCTCAAGAGCGAATTTCAGATATTCCCTGTCCATGCGAAAGCTAAAGCCTTCCGTGCCATCTTTCTGTGCAGGTACAAACCTACACGTTTTATGATTGAAGTATCTTGTATATATTTATCTCTTTTATTGATGGTCAATAGAATTATATCTCTGACGAGCTCCTTCTGGTTACGCTCTGTTTAACTCAAATATGTCTTTTTTTAACAGATATAATCGTTTTTTGGGATTTATTGACAAAAAAAACCAGTGTGAGAGATTTTAATGGATTATTGGAGGTTCTAATGGTGGTCAATAATGGTTATTTTTATATATCTAAATATTTTTCCGAAATGAGCAAAAAACATCAATTCTCAGCTTTTGATTGAAAATACCAGTATTTCACAAAATGATATGGGCAAATTTGTAATTATGTAAAACAATTGACGTGAACTTTTTGAGATGTCACTTCTTTGCTCAGTTCTTTTGAAATGTCCATCATAAATGAAGCAATTTCACCTGTTGGCAGTTTAAAAATAAAGTGAGTCAGCCAAGGGGAATTTTCATTTTTGATGTACTGGAGAGGGGGGACAATCTCCGGAATCTCTGTATTATCAACCCTGTTAAGTGCTTCACGGACACTATTAATCGGGAGATCGGGGAATTCTTCAAAGAGTTTTTTCCCGATTAATTCTTCTTTTTTCACCTGCAGTATGATTTCAAGGGCATTGTTGACATCTTTGATGATGAAATCATCTCCCTTATCAGCAGGCTGGTAAATTAGAACACCGGTGCAGGTACCATTAAAGAATGAGCGATAGCGCGATTCATTAAATTTGAGTTCAATTTTTGCCATTCTGTCTGTTGTAACATCCATGAATAAAAGGGCAAATTCCTGCGATCCGGTTTCACTTGCGATATGGGTGAACGCTGCTTCAAAATAGCCTCTCCCCGATCTGGATGAAGAAATGATGTTGTCCCTCTTCAGGAGATCAAAATCACAGGTGATTTCGGTTCCTCCTGCTTTTCCATACATCAGCCCTTTTTTTATCTTATCTTTCTGGCAGACGAGGTTGAACAGATTTGTCCCTATTAGTTCATGGTAATCTTCAATTCCCAGGAGACTGAGGGCTGCCGCATTCGCATTGATGATGTTTCCCTCTTCATTGAAGAATAAGATTCCACTGGGGACTCTTTTGAAGATTGTTCGTAGCTTTTCATCACTGATGGAGAGCGCTTCTTCCGTCTGTTTTTGATCCGTTATGTCGTTCAGGGAGATCATAATGCTCTGATTTCCATCATGAGAAACCGTTGGGATAAATTTTATTGCATATATCCGGTTGGTTTTGTCATCGAGATGCAACATATCATCAAGAAACGTTTTTCCCTGAACCATTCTGTCAATATTTTTCTGAATCGCGATGTCAGAAAAAATATCCAATCCTGTTTCCTGGATATTTTTTCCAATGGGTTCTCTCTCATTTTTGATATTGAATTTTGAAAAAAAACTTTTATTGGCCATTAAAATCCGTGAATTCGAATCTATGATGACGATAATCTCATTAATACAATCAAAAAGAGATGTGGTGGGTATTCTGTCAGATATGGTATAGAGTTTCGATTTGCCATAGCAGCACATCGTTACCTGACCATTCAGTCTGAGTATTTCCAGATATTTTGAAGCAGTACTTCTGTGAATCCCCAGATTCCTTGAGATTGCTGAAATAGAAATTTTTTGTGGATGTTTCTCCTGAAGATATTCCCGGATGTTGGTGAGTGTATCCTGGTAACTTTCCATCAGGGAGATATCTGTTCTACGGTTTATAAAATGGTATTATATCTCTGAAATTGTCTTTCCTGAAGCGGTTAATCCGGGTTAAATAACGTTCCATGGAAGTCATTACGATTAAACTGCCCGGAATAAATTTCAAAAATGCACATCAAATCATTATTGCAAAAAGAATATGATAGCGAAAGCGCCCCCAACAGGACTCGAACCTGTGACATTCTGGTTAACAGCCAGACACTCTACCAACTGAGTTATGGAGGCATGCACAACCTGTGTGCTATACAAGGTCACAGTGAGGGATATTAAGATTATTGATTTGTTGTGTTCTCTTTACGCATTGTTTCAAGAAGGACAATGATGTCATCAATCTCAGAATCAAGCGTTTCCATTCGCTGTTTGGCTGTTTCTGTCGCCATTGCGCCCGCAGGCGATGCCTGAATATACCCTTGGCCCTCGAGCACCTTTAGTGAGTAGCGCACCCGGTGTGCCGGCAGCCCCGTGAGTTCCGCAAGTTTCATGATACCAATCGGCTGATTCTCTGCTACGATGCGCACTACCCTGAGGTGACGTCCCACCAGTTCAACTTCAGACCGGATCTTATCAAGCATCACTGTCGCCTGTATGTTCCCCTGCACTACCGGATGGTTCCCCTGGTTTCCCGGCTTCTTTATCCTGGGCCATCAGCCATTCCTTGTCACTCTGGTAAGCGGTCCTGAAATACAGTGCCAGCACAATCGCTCCCACACCGCAAATACCTGCGATCTGGTAACTGTAGACGGGGATTACCCTGAATGCAGCAAGGATGGAAAGTGCCGCGAGGAGAAAAATACCGTTTAGAACCATGGTGAGCTTTGCAAATTTCATCCTGAATATCTGCTTTGCTGACTCGTCCATTGTCCATATATCAACCCGTCAGGATAAAATTACTTGTGCTTTGGTCATCTATATTCAGGCATGGACACACTCGATGAGGCCATTGAGAGAGCAGGAGCGGCAGCCTATGCCATCTATGCCTCTTCCCAGGATCCTGATATGAGATACCTGACGGAGTTTGTCACGTCAGATCCCCTGTTTTATATTAAAAAAAGAGGAGAAGAAGGAGTAATCATTGTCCCGCAGATGGAGATCGGGCGGGCGCAGGACGAAGCATCCTGTGATGCGATTACCCGTGGCGATGCAGGATTTTTTACTTATCTTGAAAAGGAGGTCAGTCCCTACCGGGCCGCCGCACGCATGGCATATGAATATGCAGGCGGAGATATCATCGTCCCTGGCACCTTCCCGCTTGCAATGGCTGAAGATATCCGGTCATTCTGTAGGGTCACTGTTGATACCAACACGGTTGAAAACATGCGGGAAGTAAAAAGTTCCCTTGAGTGTGATGCAATCCGGGCAGCCCAGGAACGTACAAACGAGGTAATGGCACTTGCTGAAGATATCATCCGGCATGCCACCGTAAAAGACGGTGCTCTCTGGCATGAGGGTGCCCCCTTGACCTCCGATACCCTTCGACGGGAGATGCACTGCTGGCTCCTCCGTCATGGATACACCGCACGCGATACCATTGTTTCATGCGGAGAAGAAACAGCCCAGCCGCACAATCCCGGGTCGGGCACCCTTCTCGCAGACGAACCAATTCTCATTGATGTATTCCCACAGGATGAAAAGACCGGCTACTTTGCTGATATGACCCGGACATTTGTGAAAGGGGAACCGTCCCCTGAGATACAGGAAATATATGACACCGTTCGTGACGGGCAGACCCTCGCAGAAGAGATGCTCAGGCCGGGGGTAACCGGTGCAGAGGTGCACAATGCTGTACTTGACCTTTTTACTGAACGGGGATATGCAACCGGAGATGAAGGGTTTATCCACAGTCTGGGCCACGGAGTTGGCCTGCAGATCCACGAAGGGCCATCCCTCTCCCCACGGGCTGACACCCCGCTTGTGGCGGGAAATGTGGTCACTGTTGAACCGGGTCTCTATTACCGGAATGCCGGGGGTGTCCGGATCGAGGATCTTGGTGTTATAACCAAAGATGGTTTCGTCTGTTACACGAAATACAAGAGAAGACTGATCGTATGAACGATGATATTTACTCTGCATATATGGAAGCCGGAGCACTTGCGAAGCGATTCCGTGAGGAAGCTGCCGCAATGGTTGTCCCGGGCGCTTCAATTCTGGAACTTGTGGACACCATTGAACAGGCTATCCTCGATGAAGGTGCCGGGATTGCCTTTCCGCTTAATATCTCTATAAATGAGGATGCTGCCCATGATACCGCGGGGCCGGGGGATGAACGTCTCTTCTCTGAAGGAGATGTGGTAAAAGTTGACCTTGGGGTGCATATTGATGGGTATGTGGCGGACACGGCACAGACCGTTGACCTTGGAGATAATGCTCTCCTCGTCGAAGCATCACGGGAAGCTCTCAATGCAGCCATTGCACTGGTGCGCCCGGGTGTCACTGCAGGGGAACTGGGCACAGTTATCCAGCATGAAATAGAATCACGAGGGTTCCGGCCAGTGGCAAATCTCACCGGTCACGGCCTCTCTCAATATTATCTCCACGGTGAACCGATGATCCCCAATGTTGCCATGAAAGGGGGGGCAGTCTTCGAAGAAGGTATGGTGTTTGCAGTTGAACCATTTGCATCCACTGGGGCAGGGATGGTATCTGACAGTGCCCGTACTATGATCTACAGCCAGATAGCAAACCGTGGGGTTCGCCTTGCATCCGCGAAACGGGTCATGAACCAGATCCGCGATCGGCGCTCCCTGCCGTTTTCCCGACGCTGGCTGACGGGTGATAAGATTGACTTAGCACTCTCCGCCCTGAAGAGGAGTGGCGTGGTGCGGGGTTATCCAGTCCTTCACGATATTCCCGGGTCACTTATCTCTCAGACAGAACATACTCTTATTGTCACTGAAGATGGCTGTGTGGCAACAACTCTTTAGCCAACCTTTTTTGTTCCCTGCGTAGTATATCTCCTGTTACGCATGTCTGATGATGCTGATTCAATGGTTCTTGATCTCATGGAGATTCTCCTGACGGCCGCAGTCGCCAATGAATACCCCGAGATCTCGAAGAATGATCTGCCGCAGAAATTACGGAAAATAACCGGTGTGTCCGGAGCAGCGTCAGAATTCAAACGACCGCTGGTGATAAGCGAAGGTCTCCTTGAACGGGAGATGGGGGTGAGCGGCGCTTATGGGCACCTGCGCACAAATCCCTTCGTTGACTATGATGAGTTTGGGCAGCGGCTCTCCATCACCACGCTTGCACCTGCGATGCAATGGTTTGTGAAGAAAGGGGGTAAAAAATCAATAGAGCAGAATCCTGCACTTGCACAATATGCAGAAAAAAACAATATAGGGACGTTTTCCTATCAGGATGCACTGAAGAAGACAGGCCGTTTTGAAGACTCTGTTGAGTATATTGAGGCAAAGATTGCCCCAATCGTTGCCGAGTCTGAGGAGATGCGCAATGCCCGTGACCTGATCATCATCTACGCACCGGATGAGATGGAGTTTAGTATGGATAATCTTGTCTGCACGAGGGGGCAGATGGACACGATCAAAAAAATCGATGTGGCACTCAAAAATCGCGATTTCCTACGTGATCACCGGATATATGAGTTTGGAAAACTTCTCTTTGTAGGTCCTCCCGGCACCGGTAAGACATCTCTTGCCCTCGCTCTGTCGCGTGAACTGCATATGCCCCTCCTTGAAGTCCGTCTTGCGATGATCACATCTCAGTATCTGGGAGAGACCTCCAAGAATATCGACCGCATATTTGAGCTTGCCCGGCGTCTTGCTCCCTGTATACTCTTTATAGATGAGTTTGATTTTGTTGCAAAGTCCCGTCTCACTGATGATAACGCTGCAATGAAGCGGGCAGTAAATATGCTCCTGAAAAACATTGATATGGTCAGTTTTGTCAAAAACGGCGTCCTTCTCATTGGCGCAACCAATCATCCTGCCCTGCTGGACGAAGCGGCATGGCGGCGCTTCGATGATGTTGTGGAGTTCCCAATGCCTGACCAGGTGATGCGGGGGAACATCCTGCGTGCGGTCACGTCCCTGATTGAGTGTGAATGCGACTTTGATTCCGTTGCTGAGGAGACCGAAGGATTTTCTGGTGCAGACCTGCGGATGATGGTCAAAGAAGCGATCATGTCTGCCCTCACAGACAACCGTCATAAGGTAACTGCTGAGGATATTGAAGTCGGGATGCAGAATCTCAAGAACCGTCATATCATCCGGAGCAATATCTGAATTTCGGGTGTCTGTTTATATGACCGTGAAAATCACACTTCTCGGAACCGGTGATACCACCGGAACTCCTCTTGTCGGGTGCACCTGTCCGATCTGTACCGAAGGTGCTGCATCGGGGAGGGAACGTCTCCGCACCTCTCTTCTGGTGGAACATGAGGGGTTCACCCTCCTCATTGACACTTCACCTGATCTCCGCCGCCAGCTGCTCCAGACAGGTTCCCCTCATATTGATGCTGTGATCTGGACACATGGGCACTATGATCACTTTGCAGGGTTTAATGACTTTTACCGTGTCCAGAGATATCCGCCCGGGTATGGCGCCCCTGTGGTAGTGGAATATATGCAGAATCAGTTTCATTTCATTCGGTTTACTGCCCACCCTCAGGAGCCGTATGTTCCGTTCACCCTCGGTGGGTTAACGATCACCCTTGGAGAAGTGAATCACCCTCCCGCCCCGACCTTTGGCCTTCTGATTGAAGATGGTGAGACACGTGTCGGGTATACAGCTGATACAAACCCTGACATTCCCCAACGGACGAAAGATCTCCTGGATGGATGTGATCTTTTCTTTGCTGACGCGCTCTTTCCGAATGGGATCGTACACCCGAAGCACATGAACTATTCAGAAGCAGTATCACTTGCCGGCGAATTGCATGCAAAGGATTTCCGCCTTGTTCATCTCTCCCATAAAATTGGGTGGGATGCGCCGCATATCGGGTATGATGGGGATACATTTGTGCTCTGAGAGATATCACTCATTGTATTCCATGGAGGGTGGTTCCTGTCCCATCTGCCGGGGGTCACCCATATATATTTAGCCGTTCATTCACAGAACTATTGCGTACTTATGGAGATCAAAATTCTTGAGCTCAATCCCGACAGCGTGAAGATCCTCTTTGTCGGTGAGAGCCACACATATATGAATGCCCTAACTCATGAGATTCTCACAGATACTCGTGTGGATATGGCATCCTATAATCCGAAGTTCGATTTCACTGATCCAGAGTTATTTGTTTCAACCAAAGATGGTGTAGAACCCATTTCTGTCATCATCGATGCAGCACGTCGAATCAGTGCAGACTGTGCTGAGCTGCTGGAAGCAATTGCACAGTCTTAGATAAAATACTCTTATTTTTTTGATTCAGCAGGATAGCAATGCCTGCAGATCATTTTAGACATCCTGGCAGAAAATGAGCTAAAGCACCCAAACCAGCCAAAACGCATGGCTAAGGGAAATATACTGTTTTAGAAAGGTTCAAAATCTGAAAAAAAGGGAGAGAAACTTATAATCGTTCGGTGAAGACGATTGATCCGGCCACACGGGTGATTCGGATTGCTAATTTCTGGCCGGGTTTTCCACCGCTGACATACATTGTGTACTTGCCGATTCTGACCACACCATCCCCGCGCTTTGATATGGACTGAATCTCAACTGTCATCTCTTTGCCCTCTTCCAGCTGGTTTGCCACTGATTCCGGACGTGCACGGCGCTTTCTGACTGGCCTGTGACTGCCACATGCATCACAACGCAGAAGGGTGATACGTCCGTCTTTTACGAGGCGGGTGTCAGGTTTTCCGCACTCGGAACACATGACGTAATCTTCTGTGTACTTCTTCACCAGGTTCTTGATCAGGTCAATTTCAAACTTACCATTGAAGACCGCCCGGTTTCCGTCTATCTTGCCGGATGTCCCCAGTTCACCCAGCATAAATTTCATCAGATGGTCTGGTTCACGGCGAAGAATCGATGCGATCTCTCCGAAGTTCTCAAGGACAGTTGTTTTCCCCTCAATAAACACCCTTGCCGGAGGAACAGTAAACCGTCCCTCATCACCGGAGGTCTCAGTGATATTTTCATAGGCATGGTCAAGCAGCGCTTCATATGGATCAGGCATGCTGGTACCATTTGTACTGTAATGTATTAATAGTGTTTTTTGGCGCCCTGTGTTCCGGCAAAAAAATTTCCTCCGTGCTATCCGGGCCACACGTTCTGTCCCTGCCTATCGGTAGGATGCCGTATGCGCATCATTATTAGCGCAGGTGTCAAACCATTTTGCATCATGGTATCTGCCGGTGACCTTGCCTATCTTGAAGAAAAACTGAAGCGGCCAATAACTCCGCTCGAATACGCCTGTTTTGAAAATCTCTGGAGTGAACACTGCAGTTATCGTTCAACAAAAGCATTCCTGAAGACTCTGCCAACTACCGGTGAAAATGTCCTTCTGGGGCCTGGGGATGATGCAGCCATTGTAAAATATTCTGACGATATTGCACTTGCAATCGGCATGGAATCTCATAACCATCCCAGCTATGTGGACCCCTTTGACGGGGCCGCAACTGGCGTTGGTGGTATTGTAAGGGATATCATTTCCATGGGGGCCAAACCAATTGCCCTTATGGATCTCCTTTACTTTGGCCAGATCACCGAAGAGAAGAACCGGTACCTGCTTGAGCATGTAGTGCAGGGAATTGGTGACTACGGTAACTGTATCGGTGTCCCGGTCGTCCGGGGAGAAGTGACATTTGACAGAGGTTATTCCGGCAATCCCCTTGTCAACGTTGTTTGTGTGGGAATTGTTGATCCGGATAAATACCTCACCGCCCGTGTAAAGAAGCCGGGCAACCGGCTGGTTCTTTATGGTGCAGCAACAGGGAGAGATGGCCTCGGCGGGGCATCGTTTGCCTCCCGTGACCTCTCAGAGGATGCAGAGGCTGAAGACCGGCCCTGTGTTCAGGTTGGCGACCCTTACACAGAAAAACTGCTCATCGATGCCACACTTGAGATGACAGCCACCGGGAAGATAGTGGCATGTCGTGACCTGGGTGCGGCAGGACTTGCGGGTGCATCATCTGAGATGTCCTCCAGTTATGGGGCCCGCATTGAGGCAGATTGTGTTCATCTGCGGGAGAATGGCATGAATGAGGTTGAAATTATGCTTGCCGAATCCCAGGAGCGGATGCTCATGGAGGTCGCAAAAGATGATATTCCGGCACTTGCCGTTATCATGGAGAAGTACAGTCTCCAATGGCGTGATATTGGTGAAGTTATAGAAGAGGCACGCTATATTGTCACCTTTGAAGGAAACATGGTATGTGACCTGCCGATTGATCTGCTGGTTGAAGGGGCGCCCGGTGAGGCATGGCATGCTGAACCATATTCACATGAACGTCCTTACCAGGCACCGGGAGGGGATCTCAAAGATCTCTGCCTTTCGGTTCTTTCCCATCCTGATGTGGCCCGCAAAGACTGGATCTCCCGCCAGTATGACCACGATGTGCAGCTGCGTACGGTGTCTGTTGCAGGCGGGGCCGGCCTTCTCCGTCTTGGTGATAGCGCTCTCGCTCTTTCCTGTGGCTGTTCCCCGCGTCATATTGAACTGAAACCATATGAAGGGGCTGCAAACACGGTGTATGAAAATGCTGCAAATCTTGCCTGTGTTGGCAGTAATCCTCTCTGCGTGGTGAACTGCCTGAACTTTGCAAGCCCTGTTCACCCGGAGATCTACTGGCAGCTGGGTGAGGCAGTCCGGGGTATGGGCGACATGGCAATTGCCATCGGCGCTCCGGTGGTGGGTGGCAATGTCTCACTCTATAACGAGAGTGATGAGTTTGGAACACGGATTCTTCCGACTCCCTCCATTGGGATGGCAGGAAAGGGACCGGTAATCCGGTACACACTGCCGGCAGATGGGGCCACGCTTGCCATTGCCGGGACGTCTGCTCCTGCTCTGGGTGGTTCAGTACTGGATATCGTGACCGGTTGCGGTGGCGAGGCTCCGGAAATGGCTGACCCCTCGATCCTTGAAAAAATACGCTTGTTTGTACAAAATGGTGGATTTGCAGCAGACATCTCGGCAGGGGGGTTAATCGCAGCCCTTGCGGAGTGTGCACCTGCTGCCACAGTCAGCCTTGCGGGTGATGCAATATCTGCTCTCTTTGATGAATCTTCGGGCAGGTTCCTGATTGCTTATGCCGATAAATCTCTTGCAGAAGGACTTGACGCAGTTGAAATCGGTGCTGTAGGTGGGGATGGACTTATCATATCTGTAAGTGGAATGACTATTAGGTTCACACTTCAGGAAACAGAAGCAGCACTGGACGCGCTGACATCAGTAATGTATGCTGAGTAGAAGGGGCAGAATACACACAGTAATTTACTAAAAAATAGGGGGATACCACACAATGATGACAATACTTCTCGCGGATGATGAACCAAGTCTTCTTGAATTGGGTCAGGTCTTTCTCGAGCGGACAGGCGATCTGAAGGTGATCACCGCGCTGGGAGCAGAGGAGGCTATGGAGATCCTCCGCACCACAAAGATAGATGGTATCATATCAGACTACCAGATGCCTGGCATGAACGGCATTGCATTTCTGCAGAAGGTGCGTATCCGGTATCCGGAGATGCCGTTTATGATGTACACCGGAAAAGGGCAGGAAGATGTTGTGATCTCAGCCCTGAGAAACGGGTGTGATTATTATCTGCCAAAAGGTGATGATCCAAAGGCGGAGTTTGCTGAACTGGCCCTGCAGGTCAGGCGAATGGTGAAGAACAAAAATCTTGAACGGGATCTTAATGAGAGTGAGGAACGCTATCGCCTCATTATCGAGAATTTTACCGGCATCATCCTGCAGCGGCGTGCGGATAATCGTATCATCTATGCGAATGGTGCAGTGGAGAGGATCACCGGTTATCCGGCTGAGATGTTCATGTCTGGTGATTTCAGCTGGGACACCATTGTACACCCGGATGACCTGCCGATCCTTTCTCAGGCAGTAGAAGATGCACGGGCAGATCCGTCGGTTGTGAGTGTGAGTGAATATCGCATTATCACACGAGAAGGGGATGTTCATTGGGTACAGGAATCATGCAATTATGTCCGAAAAAAGAGCGGTAAGATTGCATCAGTGCATGGGACGCTCTATGACATCACTGACCGGAAGCAGATGGAGGAACAGCTCATCGCTCAGCGTGACCTGGGGCTCTCTCTTGCAGCGGCCCGGTCTCTTGATGATGCGGTATCCCTTTGCCTTGATACTGCATCACGGGTGGCAGAGATGGGATTTGGGGCACTCTATCTTGAGGACGCCCATACTGAGAGTTATGTCCTTTCATGTGCCACCGGTTTTTCTGATGCATTCCTTTCCTCAGTGCATGTAATAGGGAAGGATGCCCCTCTGGCCCGCCGTGTTGCAGCGGGGGAATATATCTACGCCCGCTATTCTGATCTTCCGGATATGCTCGGTTTTACACCCGAAAAGGAGCGGGTACAGGTAATTCTCATCATTCCCATTATCTACAACAACGCCTCTATCGGGTTTATCCTGCTGGGGTCGAACTATACTGATATCATTCCGGATTCAAGTCTGATGTCTTTAGAGGTTATTGCCTACCAGGTTGGCAATGCCATTGCCCGTATCTGGGTAGAAGAGATGCTTGCACAGGCAGAGGTTGGATCCGGGTTTTTCAAGTCAACACCTGTTGAGTAAACAGAACCGGCATGGTACAGGGGTGAAGCCGGTCACCATATTTTTTTTGAAAATTGTGCATGAAACGTTTTGTTTCAGATATTGTGTAAGGATAAACCACGAAGTTTTTCAGGGAAAAAAAGGGTTATTTAGATAAATTCCGGAACTGTGGCATAAGTCCGCGGACTTCACGGCCAACCGATTCAATCATAAGTTCTTCACCCTGCCGTTTCAGTGCAGTGAATACCGGTCGATTGATCTGATTTTCAAGCAACCATTCACGAGCGAACTCTCCGTTCTGTATTTCTGTGAGTATTTCTTCCATTGCTTCATATGCCTCCGGGCCGATGACACGCGGGCCACGGGTGAGGTCGCCATATTCAGCAGTGTTGGAGATGGAATCACGCATCTTTGTAAATCCACCTTCATGGATGAGGTCAATGATGAGTTTACACTCATGTAGCACCTCGAGGTATGCCATCTCAGGTGCATATCCTCCATCCACAAGGGTCTCAAATCCTGCCTGAATGAGTGCAGTCATGCCACCGCAGAGAACTGCCTGTTCACCAAAGAGATCAGTCTCTGTCTCTTCCTGGAATGTTGTCTCAAGGACAACTGCCCGTGTGGCACCGATTCCTTTTGCATACGCAAGAGCAATTTGTCTGGCCTTTCCGGTTGCATCCTGATGGATTGCAATGAGTGCCGGGACGCCACCTCCCTCAGTGAAGACCCTCCGAACCATATGTCCGGGTCCTTTCGGTGCTACCATAATGACATCAACTGTGGGTGGGGGAACTATCTGCCCGTAGTGTATGTTGAAACCGTGGGAGAACATCACACAGTCCCCTTCTTTGATATTTGGCATGATCTGGGCACGGTACACATCGCCCTGAAGTTCATCAGGAACGAGGATCATCACGACATTTGCCATATCTACTGCGGTTGCCACATCAAAGACCTCAAAGCCGTCTTCAGATGCTTTTTCCCAACTTTTTCCGGGGCGCAGACCAATGATGACATCCAGTCCTGAATCGCGCAGATTGAGTGCCTGACCCCGTCCCTGGGATCCATATCCGATGACTGCAATCCGGCAATTCCCGAGATCTCCGAGCTTTGCATCGGATTCGTAGTATTTCTGTATCATTTTCTCATCCCTTTCTGTTTCAGGTTTCCTTCATAACTATTATAGCATAGAATAAAAAACCTAACACTAGGAATATTTATCAGCAGAATTCTTACCTGAAATCTGCTTTTTTCATTCGAGGTTAACATGGAACTGCCTGATACACAATCAACCCAGCCCGAAGTCAGAATCAACCTTACCCGGGTCGGCGTCAAAAATGTCAAGAAACTCGTTGAAGTCGCACGTCCGGGAAAACGCCCGGTCATTTTCATATCAACATTTAATGTATATGTGGATCTCCCCAGCAGCCTGAAAGGAGCTAATCTCTCCCGTAATTTTGAGGTGATTGATGAAGTGCTCCAGCAGGCCATTGAGGGTGAAGTAAATGGTATTGAAGAAGTATGCAATGCTGTTGCCCGCAAACTCCTTGACCATCACGAGTATGCAGACCGTACAGAAGTGAAGATGAAGAGTCTGTATATGGTGAAGCGTGAGACGCCGGTAACAAAGACGGAATGTCACGAGGTCGTCGAGGTGCATGCCAGTGCGGTTGCTGACAGAAACAATGGAACACCTATTGTCAGAAAGATGATCGGTGCCGAAGTGACCGGTATCACTGCCTGTCCCTGTGCTCAGAATATTATGAAGGAACTTGCTTCGGCAAAACTGCGTAATCTTGAGATTAGTGAGGATAAAATACAGGAATTTTTAAATGAGATCCCAATGGCCACTCATAACCAACGTGGCAAAGGGTTCCTCTTAATCGAGACGGATGACGACCAGCGTGTTGAACTCGAGACCATCATAGATATCCTGAAAGACTCTATGAGTGCCCGTATCTATGAACTTCTGAAACGCGGTGATGAGAGTCACGTGGTCTTTGCGGCACACAGCAATGCCCGGTTTGTGGAAGACTGTGTCCGTGAGATGGCCAAACATGTGGTTGAGAAATTCTCTTATTTGCCGGGTGATTCAGTCATCACTATCAAGCAGACAAATGAGGAAAGTATTCATCAGCATGATGCCTATGCAGAGCGCAAGGCAACCATTGCTGAACTGAAAGCTGAAATAAAAGCTAGTTAATCCTTATTTTTCAATTTAATCAAAAATCCCAACTTTTTTGCAAATAAGAGGTTCATTATATCGAGAATTTTTCCGGAAAAAGGAACTTTATCAACATAACCTTTTTGACAAAACCCGTGCAATTAACGAAACTTATTTTTAACCAGTCATTCACATAACTCATACGTACTTCTTAGCGGGTACGTGTGTTGCAACACACAGTATGTGATTTCTTGCATGCGTATGTGTTTGAATAGCCAGAAGAACAAAATTTAAAAATTAGGCGATAATTTATGTCGAAAGTTGTAGAGATTTCCCCAACCACAAGACATGAGGGTCACACCAAGCTTACGATGCAGGTTGACGACAGCGGTGTCGTTACCCGCGGTGACTGGCTCAGTCTTACACCTGTACGGGGCATTGAGAAACTCGCCATCGGTAAGAGTATGCACCAGGCACCGAAGATTTCTTCCCGTGTCTGTGGTATCTGTCCGATTGCGCACACCCTTGCAGGTACTGAAGCAATGGAAGCCTCGATTGGCTGTATCATTCCCGATGATGCATACCTTCTGAGAGTCGTCCTTCAGTGTGCAAACCGTGTTGCAAGTCATGCACTGCATAACATCCTGTCACTGCCTGACATGTACATCCCGGGAACGGACACCCATATCAACCCGTTCACTCCCGAAGAACCAGTACGCAGCGTGGCACTCAGAATCCAGAAACTCCGTGAAGTTTCTCAGACTATTGGTGAGATCGTCGGTGGAGAACCTATTCACCCGTCCAACCCCCGTGTTGGTGGTATGTACAAGAACATCTCCCCACGTGCACAGATTAAGATCCAGGATCTTGTAAAAGAGGCTATTCCCCTTGCACGTGACCACATGGATTTCATGATCTCTGTCTTCAAGGACTGGGATGACCGCCCCATGGCATCTGTTGCCGGTGGCAAAGAAGTCGAGAAGACCCAGAAGTTTGGTTTCCACGACCAGGGTTACATGGCGTCAGATACACTTTATGGTTCCTCATCACTTGATCTGGACCAGAAGTGGTATCCTGAGCGCTGGACAGAAGTCCGTCCATGGGACTGGTATCAGGGTGAACTCGAAGTATCCCTCGAAGATCCTGACTACCCAATTGGTGGCACTACTCCTGTTGGTACCAAGGTGTGGCCGGCAATGGAAGCATGCACTGGTGTCCCACTCTATGATGGAGCTCCCATTGAGACTGGTCCCCGTGCACGTCTTGCAATGTTCCGGAACTATGACCGCAAGGGCGCAATGGGCCTGCAGATTGCACGACAGATGGAATATATGGACTGTCTGTACGGCATGCAGGATGCTATTGAAGCACTTGACACCAACGGGAAAGTCCTCGCAGATGAGATCCCGCAGGGTGATGGAACACTTGGCTGGGCTGCAAATGAAGCACCACGTGGAACTGATGTCCACCTTACCAAGGTAAAGGACGGCAAAGTACAGTGGTATTCGCTCCTTGTCCCGACCACCTGGAACTTCCCGACTGTCAGCCGGGCACTTGAGGGTGCACCGTGGCAGCTCACTGAAGTCATCATGCGTGCCTACGACCCATGTGTGTCCTGTGCAACCCACATGATGGTGGTCGATGATTCAAAGAAGGTAGTGGCCCAGAAACTGTTCCAGTGAGATAGTCAGATGCTTGACTGGTATGCGAGACAGATGATTGTGGGTGTTGGTAATCCTCTCTATACAGATGATGGATTCGGGCCTGCAGTGGTATCAGAAATCAAAAAACTGTCCCTTCCGGACAATGGTGACCTGAAAGTTCTGGACGTGGGCCTTGCGGGGCCGCATTTCCTTTTCACCATGGTCGCAGAGGCTGAACAGCCGGTCGAGAAGATGGTCATCGTTGATATTCTTGATTTCGGTGGTAACCCTGGTCAGATGACGAAAGTCTCTCCTGACTTTCTGGCCAATGAAGAGACGGGGAGGTATCTTGATCCGCATTCATGGGGAGGGTTTAAGGACCCGCTGACTGAACTCTCAAAACGGACTGAAGTGATAATACTTGGGTGCCAGCCTGCGAGCATCGCGATATCCGATATTGATAATGAATCTGAGGATGTCGATTACTGGCTCACGGAACAAGTTACAATGGCCATTCCGAAGGCAGTGCAGATGGCACTTGCCGAAGTAGGGGTGGAATATGGGACTACTATCAAATCTGAAGAAAATCTTCACGGGGAGCAAACCGGAAAAATCTGAGGCATCCCCTGAGGCAGTCATCGTTCCCGAACCGGTTATGGTTCCAGAATCAGTGACTGTCCCCAAGGTCATGCCTGAGGAAAAACCGGTTGTGAAACCCAGCGATGTGAAGGTTGAAAAAAAGCCTGAAATACAAGAGATGGAGGAAAAGCCTGTGGCTGAAAAAATTACGATTGGGCACGTGCACATGTCTGGATGTACCGGATGTCTCGTGTCTCTCGCAGATAATTATGAAGGTCTGTTTACGTTGCTTGACAACTATGCAGATCTCAATTACTGTCTGACTCTCGCAGATGTGCGTGACATCCCAAAGATGGATGTGGCACTTGTCGAGGGGTCAGTCTGTATAAACGACCCACACTCTGTGGAGGATATTAAAAAGGCACGCAGGAATGCAACTATTGTTGTTGCACTCGGTTCCTGTGCCGCATATGGTAACATTACCCGGTTCGCCCGGGGGGGACAGTGGAATCAGCCCCAGCATGAGAACTACGTTCCGATCGGTGACCTGATCAACGTAGATGTCTACCTGCCGGCATGCCCACCCTCACCGGAATCAATCAAGAATGTTGCTGTGATGGCATACCTGCTCCTCAGAGGAAGCGATGAACAGAAGGAACTTGCAGCAGCATACCTCAAGCCTCTCATGGATCTCGCACAGCGAGGTACAGATGCATGTGGATGTGACCTGATGTTTGATGTTATAAACCAGGGTCTCTGCATGGGATGCGGCACCTGTGTTGCAACCTGTCCTGTTCGTGCAATTACAATGTCATACGGAAAGCCGAACATTGACTGTGATCTGTGTATCAAATGTGGTGCATGCTACGCACAGTGTCCACGCAGTTTCTTCAACTTTGATGTGATGAACCAGTTTGAGGCAATCGGCGAAGCAATTGATGCTGCTATGGGCAAGGGAGATGAGTAAAATGGTTCTCGGAAATTACAAGAACTGTGTATCCGCACGTGCAGCTGACCCGTCAATTCGTTCCGCCTCACAGGACGGTGGAATTGTCACCCAGCTCTTTGCATTTGCACTCGAAGAGGGCATCATTGATGGTGCTGTTGTTGCAGGACAGGGCGATGAGCCATACAATCCGGAGCCTGTTGTTGCAACTACGGTTGCAGAACTGATGGAAGCACGCGGCACTCGCTACACCATCTGCCCGAACATGTCAATGATTAAAGAGGCAACCCGTTCGTATGGTCTTGATAAGGTCGGAATCGTTGGCACACCGTGCCAGATTCAGGCTATCAGAAAGGCTCAGCTCTACCCAATGGGTATGCGGTCTGTCGGATCCAAGGTTGCTCTTGCAATTGGTATATTCTGTATGGAGAACTTCTCCTACCAGAGTCTCGAGACCATGGTGGAAGACCTCTGTAATGTGAAGATGGAGAGCGCTGCTAAAATGGACATTGGCAAGGGTAAATTCTCTGTGTACACCTCACGTGGTGCAGTCTCACAGATCCCGCTCAAGCTGACCCACAAGTTTGAGCAGCCTGGCTGCCATGTTTGTCTGGACTATGTCGCAAATCTTGCTGACGTCTCAACCGGATCTGTCGGAAGCCCCGACGGATGGTCCACAGTCTTCACCCGCACAAAGGCCGGTGAAACAATCTGGGGCAAGGCAATCGAAGCAGGATACTTCGAGACCAAGCCTATTGCAGATGTCAAGCCAGGTCTGGATCTTGTGACCAAACTCGCAACTGAGAAGATCACAAAGAACCAGAAGCATCTGGATGAGCGTGCAACCTTTGGCGTTGACAAAGGTCTGCGCAATCCATACATCTAATTTTTTCTTTTTTTTGTCTCCTTTTGTTGCCTGCTGAAGGAACGTGCACTCAGTAAAAATTTTGTATAAAATATCGCAGTTTTTGCTGACAATGTCCCCGGATGAGAAGAACAGATAAGAGGGGAGGTATTTTTTGGTTTCTTCTGGGGGTGGAATATTGCATATGCTCCTGTTAATGGTTTATTCCTGCATTTTTTTGGCTGACACAATACAGATGGCATGAGGAACGAAAGATATTGTAATTAGAGTGTTCACATTACATTGGTAAAATATATGTTCTGTCCGAACTGCGGTGCAAATATTCCGGTGGGGTTACATGTCTGCCCGGAATGTGGTACTGAAATTTCAGTGTCGCACAATCATGGTGGGAGTGAATATACTCCGTTCATTGTTGCGGAGGATACGAGAGACGCACACACACCATTTGGTCCGGTCCGGGAAGGTGCCAGAGGGTGGGGGGGTGATGTGAGCCAGCCTGCCATCATTGAGGCAGAGGAAGGTGAGTTGCCGGATGAGAGTCCGGATTGTCAAATTACGTCATCACGTACTGATATGGCGGACAGGACTATGTCTGATGAAGACACCCTGTCTGAGAGATGGGAGGAAGATTTATCCAAAGAGAATGATATGGAAAATGCCCCTTCTGAAGATGAGATACTATCCGTCACAGGGAATGGCCGGATTCGTCCTTCCGTTGCTTCCTCATCGGGTAGTGTCCCTTCACCAGGACAATCTTCTGCTCCGATAGAAAGTGTATCCCCTGATGATTCCAAAAATAAATCATGTCCATCTGCTTCGTTTTCATATACTGAATCCAAACCCACGTCACGGAGACGTTCCATGACTGCCGGGCTGGCAGTCATGATTTTTGTGGTACTGGGCCTTGCTATTCTCATATATGGCCTGCCAGGACAAGGTTCAGGAGATATTCTGGTGGCAACTCCGACCCCTCTTCCAACTGTTCTTCCGGATGAAACACCCGTTTCTACCACAGAATTGGTCCCCATATTTGCCCCCTCTGAGAATCTGATTCTCTCCGTATCTGCATATGGGGGAGGGTATAAAGTGGAGATTGATGGTGGTCTCATGGAAAATGAGGTTGCAACGATTCTGGTGGCTGTTGAAGACACGGGCGGCCTTCATACGATGGAATGGGTATATCCTTCACGCCATGAATCGTTTATTATGGCGAGGGAAGCGTATAACGGGACCCCATCTGCAATTGAGCATGTGGTTGCCACAGCGACATATACGGATGGAAAAAAAGAGGTTGTATTCTCCGGTGATCTCTGATGAAATGACTGGATAATAGTTCATTTCCAGACTTCAACCGGATCCATCTGGGCATTGATGACCATTTCAAAGGCTATTTTCTCCAGCCATCCGGCACGCCGGAACATATCCATGAAACAGATGCCCACAATTTTAGCATCATATCCTGCAATTTTTTCCTGAACCATCTCAGCTGTTACTGGCTCATTTGGCATGGCAAGACCTCCCATTATCACAATGACCTTGGGATCAAAGGTTTCCGGGGCATGGGATGTAACCTGCATACCTACGTGGGCAACCGGTTTGAGGACTTTCGCTGACGATTCGTCCAGCCGGGGAACAAAAATAAATTCAAAGGGCAGGTCACGGACTGCATACGTGAGAAGTTCAACGAATGGTGTGCACGTTCCAGGGCAACCGTAAAAAACTACCTGATCTGTGTCTGCAATCCCCGATTCGACCATATATTTCTTGAACGGACGAAGCATTCCTGCAATGCCTGATCCTGTTTCCTGTAATTCCATATTTTTCTCTTGTGTGCGAATGAGAAATACCTTACTTATCATCTCCGGAAGGGTGGTATGCGATATGCTATATGGGCAGAAATGCATCAACTGATGAGGGCATACGGTGCTCTTTTTGAGGGGGAAATCAGGTGCAGATACAAAAGAGGCGATGTGATGATGCCGGGTTTACCGGACTTGAGGGTGCCATTATCCTGATCGCTTTTGTCATTGTTGCCTCAGTATTTTCGTTCATCATTCTGAATTCCGGTTTTTTTGCAACAGATACGGCACAGAAGGTCATCTATGCAGGTGTGGAACAGTCTGCATCATCCATGATGCTCGCCGGTGATGTATATGGCTACCGGGCACCCGGCCGGGATGCTGTGGATATGCTGCGCTTTACGGTTGGTCAGTCTGTCGGGGGAGGAAGGGCGGTAGATCTCAGCGGTTGCACAATTACATATATGACGTCTGAAAAAATTCTGGCCATCCAGCCAAACAGCACTCTTATATCGGGTACGCCACCTCTTCCAGGGATGTGGACAATAGCTGATGTATCTTCTGCCGGGGATTCATATCTCATCCAGTCAGATGAACAGGCGACTATTGTGATCCGTTTGCAGGAATCGGATGCGGCACTGGCAGGTGAAAAGATCACTATCACTCTTATTCCCCCTGTAGGTACTGCTGTCACCGTCATCCGAACGATCCCGGCTAAAATAGATGAAGTTACAATTCTTGTGTGATTATCAGTAGTCAGGACTGCTCAATTTGATTTTTAATCCCATTGTGTTCCAAATATTGGTTCTTCATCGAACTGGCTGATACGTTTCGCATCTGCAGAGTAGGTAACATCAACAGAGTTGCGGATTGCATTTTCAAGATGTTCTGCAGCGCTCCATACGGCTTCCCGCCTTGAATCAGCTCCACGAACCCGCATCTCGACCGTCAGTGTAACCAGCCATCCATCTTTCATATAAACATCCTGTCTTGTATCACCCAATCGCATGTCAGGATAATAAAGATATGGCAGGGTATAGATGGTTTTACCACTTTTCCTCTGATATAATAAGCTCATTTGTAAATTGAACTGATTTTGTGTCTATTCGGTCATGTCCTGGTGAATCTGACTTCTCAATTTTGTATCTCTCTCTCTATCTGTGAGCAATAACCGAAAACAAGGGGGAATGACCATCAAAGAGAAGAATGTCATGCCGGAATGTCTGGCATTGGATATGTCATGCCTGATTTCTGATATATTTTGGATACGAACATGTGTCCCGTCAAAATAGTACCCGTCAATGTATCCATACCTCCTGTCCACAGATACAGAGACAATGCACAGGGAGGCCTCTCACATTATGCGGACGCCTTTACTCGTGTTATGTGAGAGAGAGAGAGAGAGAGAGAACCTGGTGTGAGTATTATACTCCTCTCCCCCGTGAGTAATCCTGCTGACGATAGTATTATAACCGGGTATGAAGTATAGCCCCCCAATGAATGACGGAAGAAGGAGAAGAGACTGGTTTGTCATTGCCATTTTGGTTTTTCTGGTTCTCCTGATCACTCTGGTGTTCCGTGAACTGCTCAATCCCATCATTATTGCAGGAGCACTTGCAGTGGTTCTGATACCCTTTCACAATGGGCTGAAGAAGCATATCCGACCGTCGCTTTCATCCATTTTCATCACAACCGGCGTGGTCATCTTTATTGTGGTTATGCTGCTGGTCTCCTTTGGTGTCATCTTTGCAAACGGGGAGTATATTCAGGAGGTCTTTAATAGCATCTTTGCCTGGCTTTCCATAGGTGGGGGGGTATTTGGCATGTCTGTCAACCCGTTTGTCCTGGATATTCAGTCAATTGTCGATAGTATCATCGCTGCAGTGACAGGCTCTATTGGTGAAATTCTTGGTGCAACCGCCTATTACTCAATCATTTTCATGATTCTCTTCCTCTTCCTGTATCTCTGTATTCTGTACGGGGAACAGATTTTTCATCAAATATGGGCTCTTGTACCGGAAGAATCGAGACCAAAACTCTCTATTCTCAATGTGCTCCTCTCAGACACACTCTACTCCCTTATCATTGTCCACGTGGGAATCGCTCTGATTGTCTTTATAGCTGCCCTGCCGTTCTTCACCTTCCTCGGATATGGGCATGTACTCTTCTGGTCGATTGTCTGTGCGATATTTGCATTAATTCCCGTATTTGGGCCGGTTATTATCGTAGCATTTCTTGCCGTCTATGCCTTATCTCTCGGGGATTACTTTGGAGTGGCACTGATACTGCTGATAGGCTGGCCTCTCCTGTGTGCTATTCCTGACTGGTATCTGCGCCCCGTTTTTATGGGAAAACGCTCAAAAATGAATGCTGTCCTGATATTTATTGCCCTGTTTGGTGGAATTGCTATTATGGGGGTGATGGGTTTTCTGTACGGGCCGCTGGCACTTGCCATCCTGACAGGAGTATATCGGATTTTGTTTATTGAGTTTTGTGGTGAAAATCAGTCATTTCACTCAAAAAATACCTGATTTTGCTGTATTTATATGCTGATGCAAAGGACTATTTTCGGGGTACGCCTATTTTCTCCCGTAAAATATATGTGGCCGCTACTGTTGTGATTGAAGAGTCTGAGGGCGAAGAAGAAGGTGAAATCTTCCGGATATTCAGTCCTTCTGATATCTGCTGGTTTTTCACCGGCACCTAATCATGCCAGCGGGAGTCACCACTGGCAGTGATGTCCTTTTTCCAGATCGGCACATATCGTTTAATCTCTTCAATAATATACCGGCACCCGGCAAATCCCTCCTCACGATGAGCGGAACCTGCGATAATGACCAAAATTGTCTCCCCTGTCTGGAGGAGACCGTCCCGGTGAATGATATCAACTGAAATGAGCCCATGTTTTTCGGTTGCTTCCGCTGCAATTGTGGTGAGATCAGCGATTGCTGTGGTTCGGTCTGCCTCAAATTCGATTGCCTCAATACCATCGTCACGCACGGTGCCTACAAAGACTACCTGAGCACCCATATGGGTGTTACGCGACTGTTGTATGAGTGCTCCAATGTCAATATCATCTTTCTGTATGGAAATCATGTATTTTTATCCTCCTGATACTGGTGGATAGATCACCAGTGTATCACCATCTGCAAGCGTTGTTTCATCTGTCTCTCCGGTAGATAACCGCCTCCCGTTAAGGGTTATGGTAATGTGTGGATGAAGTGTGCCATCCGGGGTAAAGAGTGTGTCTCTGCACTCTTTCTCTTTACAAAGGAGTGAAAGCACGGTTTTAGGCGAGGCGAAACTGTCGGTTTCAATCAGTTTTTCTGTTCCGAATATCTCACGGAAGCGGGCAAAACTGCGAATTGTTATTCTCATTTTATTTTACTCTCCTGTGTAATATCTCTGGTTTCATATCTGTATCTTCTGCTCAAGGGAATCATATCTATCTTTTATCCGGGACATTCCTGAAACGTATTCCGGGATTGGAGAGTATTTGTGGTTGTGGCTTAGATAAAACAGTCATCACCACTGCGATACGCATTCAGCATTTCACGCCGGACACTTTTGCCAAGCTGCTCTGTTACCTGTTCGAGAAGGGCGGCAAAGTAGTCGGGAGGAAGGCAACAAAGGCTCTCTTCGCCGGTGGTGATGAGCGTAGTGAGATATTCAAGCTCATCTGCTGTCAGGCGGTTTATTCGTTCTCTGAAGTCATCTGCATTCGTCGCATAATGGTTTGCAACAGGTGGCAGGACAGAGCGATAGGTGACTCCTGACCCTGAACAGAGCAGGTCATCGCACTCTGGTGCACATTTTTTAAGAATTTTTTGGTCTTTCTCAGAGAGTATGCGTGCCATGTGTCTGTGTTTCCTCACGGATTTTTATTGTGGTGTGTTTGTCGTGTGTGAGAACGCTTCCGGATAGTGTACAACCCCATGTACGTCACGGAGGGCATTTGTCTCGAGGCTGAGGACCATGAATGCTCCTTCGGGAACCTCCCATGGCGGTTTTATTTCATGCGCTTTTGCTGATTCAAACCGGAATCTGCGGTAGTATCCAGGCTCACCGAGTACAACGATGATTTTCGTTCCTTTCTGGTAGGATCGGTGAATGCCTTCTTCAATGAGTGCGGTGCCGATTCCCTGGTTCCGGAATTTTGAAAGCACTGCCATGGGGGCAAGAGCGAGGGCAGGTGTCTCATCGCAGTCTTTCGCACGGATAACCACCGGCGAGAAGAGCACGTAACCGACGATGGTTTCATCCTCAATACAGACAAGTGAGAGTTCAGGATCATAGGTATCAGAATTACGGATCAGAGAGACCAGTTCGGCCTCGTCCTCCCGGCTGAATGCATCAGTGAGAACCGCAGCAATACCTGCAGCGTCATCCGGTTCTTCTGATCTGATAGTCCATTCCATAATAATAATACGTATGGTGCTGCCCGCTAAAATACCTGCATGTTTTCATCGGTGGCAGATGCACAATATTCATTGTGTGCAGGTATGTGTCACACGAGTGCCATCAGACAAATATGGAGGATTCATCGCCGGATTTCACCATCCGGTGCCAGAGATGATTTGAGACAACCAGGGGAAACCGAAAAAAGGTATGATTATTTCTGTGCCATAAGGCCGGTTATCGTAACAACGATACCCCACGCAATCAGGAATATGCCCATAACATAGATGACGGTTGCCGTTGCCATCAGTGGGTATATCATTACATAGAATCCAAGGAGGATTGCGATGATGCCTGCAATGATGAGGAGCACTTTGTACCAGGTACTGTCTTTCCCGGTAAATGCCTGGAATATATTCGTAAATCCTGTCAGGAATGCCCAGAAGGCAATAAGGTAGGTCATGAGGAACCATGCACTGAGGATACTGGTGAATACCATCAGGCCGAGGATAATTGAAAGCACACCCAGAATTATGAGTGCAATCGAACGTCCTGTTCCGCCTTCGTGCGGTTTTAAAGCCTGCACGACTGTAATAATTCCCCAGACCACCACAAAAGCACCGATGAAGTAGCCTAAAAAGAGCGTCACATATCCTGGCATGATCACACAGAATATGCCAAATATAACTGCAATGATTCCCATGAGAACAAAAGTCCACCATGAAGGGGTGAAATCCATTGCTCCTGCTGTCTCGTTTTCAATGATATCGGTCATAGTTTTTCACTATCGCAATGGTATGTGAATGTGGTATTTAATATGTCCGAAAAATGTGATGATTTTGGCTGTGGATGGGCCTTTGGATTGATGAAAACAGTATGAATTTTTAAATTTTCATGTATTCGGATAACTGCAGGAGATGCAGTCTGGTCGGATATGGTTCCCCTTCGGGAGGTGATGCTGGAACAGATCTCGCATGAGCATTTTGTCCGATCCATATATTTTTATCTCGTTTTGTCTTTTTATTGGTATTTGCAGGGAAATTGCCTATGATGTGCCCAGCGTTACTCATGAAGTCTGTTCCTGAGAGTGTCTGGGGAGAGTGTAGCAATTTATCTTATTTGTCCCTGTAGCACCTGTTTTTATCTTATTTTATGTTCGAAATGAGCTGTTTTCTTTTGGATTACGGTCATCCTGAGTTTTCTGAAAACGCATCCAGTGTCATCTGCCCGTCACCTGTCCGTTCAAGCCCGGAGACAGAGATACCAATCAGACGGACCGGAGTGGTGGTGAGAAACGGAAGAATAAGTGATTGAGCTGTTTGTTCAATCTGGTCATCGCGGTCAGTTGCATGGCTGAAAGATGATGCCTTTGTCCGGGTTATAAATCCCCGGTAACGAATTTTCACGGTTACCGTACTGCAACGTCTCCCATCCTTCCTGAGGCGCCTGCATACCTCTGCTGTGAGAGAGGTAAGGGTCTGGCATATGTACTGTGCGTCTGTCACATCTTTGGGAAAGGTTCGTTCCTTACCAATGGATTTCCGTTCACCTCTGTCTGCAACAGGGGTATCATCGATACCATTGGCACGTGCATGCATTACGAAACCCCATTTTCCGAGTTTTGTTCTGAGCAGACCGGGGTCTGCTTTTGCGAGGTCTCCTGCGGTTGTGATGCCCAGTGATGCAAGTCGTTCTTCTGCTTTTTTTCCGATACCGGGAATTTTTCTCACCGGAAGAGGTGATAGGAATGATGTGGTATTGTTTGGTCTGATAATGGTCATACCATCCGGTTTTTGGAAATCAGATGCAATTTTTGCGATTGTCTTATTTGGCCCGATACCGACGGAACACGTAATTCCGTGGTGGGATTTGACAATATTTTTTATTTCTGTTCCCAAAGCCTCTGCTGCGGTATATGACCCACATGAAGAAATATCACAATACGCCTCATCCACACTCACCTGAGCAAATATATCGGCAAATGGCCTGATGGCGTCCATAATTTCTGCTGATACCTGACAGTACAACGCGTGGTTAACCGGCAGGTAGACTGCTTCCGGACAGCGCACATATGCCTCACTGATAGGCATCGCACTCCGGATACCATACCCACGTGCCTCATATGAACACGTACAGACAACGCCACGTCCCCTCCCGTTTTTCGGGTCAGCACCAACGACCACCGGCTGACCCGTAAGGGCTGTATTTTCCCGGACTTCAACAGATGCAAAGAAACTATCCATGTCCACATGAAGGATGATTCGTTCTGTCTGTGCTCTGTGCATATTCTGTGTCCTCTCTTCTGGCAGGTTTCTCTGTATTATTTCAGGACGTGGGATATTAGAAGGTTTACCGTGTGATGTGAAACTAAAAAAGACTGGATTTCCGGGAGATTGATACGGTTTTCCAGGCAGAGGTATCATTGGTCTGTTGTAATTTGGCGTATGGTGTAATTCCAGCGTCCTTGCCGTTTTCAGATGAAACGGTAGATGGTACATACTATCCTCATTTTCCTCGCCTGTTTTTTTGTTGGGCACAACCTAATATCATCTCGGGTAGAATACCGGGTACCTATGTCACTCAAGACACTCCTCGTTACTCCGGCAGGTAAGGAGAAAGTCTGGGATGTTCCCGGCAGGAATCCACCGGATGCGGTACGGGCGCGAGATGCCTTTACTGGTCGTTTTGCGCGCCGGTGTGCTCAATATGCCCGGATACACTACCCGAAGGACTGGGCGATTCTCTCGCCAAACTTTGGGTATCTTCTCCCGGATGATGAGGTACGTAATTATCGTAATGATGAATTTGGGGAATACAGCCTCGAGTTTGATACTATCCGTGAAAATGCAGATTATGATGGTCTTCTGGGGTATGATTCAGTCATTTTTCTTGGAAATCGTGAGGATTATGGAGGGTACATTGATGTGGTCAGGCAGACCTTTACCGGAAGTTGGGTGGAGGTGCCGCTTGAACATGCTGCATCAGGGGGCGAGATGCTTGGTCATCTTGTTGACTCCCTTACACGAGGGAGTCCGCTGCGCAGCAATATCATTCATCTTTCCCGGATACGGGTTGGGGGTCTCTTTGGGCAACTGACTCATGACATATCTCTGTTTCCGGAAGATTCCCTCTCAATAATCACCGCACCGAATGGATATGGGAAGACGACCATCCTCCGGATACTCCGGGCTGTCTTTGTGGGCAATGTAGATGAACTCCGGACACTTCCCTTTGAATCCACAGAACTGGAATTTATTCGGGATGACTCCACTGAACTGGATGTTCGTGATATTCTTCTGATTGAAAAACATCAACGTTCACAGTTTCCTCTGAGAATTGATATATCGTTTACGTATAAGCGTGGTGGAGATGAGGATACACGGTCTTTTGTGCTCGAAGATGGAGAATATGACAGTGATGTGGTATCCGCAGAACTTGCGGGAATTATTCCGCCGGTGCCGGTGAAGTATATCTCTGCCCAGCGCCTCTGGCATGACCGGAATCATAAGATGGGCATAACCGGTGATCTTCTGGCCTCGTATAACCGTAACCATGAGAGGGCATATGAACTCACGATCCTTGCATATGCAGATGACATAATCCGGCGGATTCAGGCACTTCTCGCAGATTATGCTTCAATTGCTCAGGAACTGGATGCCACATACCCCGCCCGTTTCCTGCAGGCACTCCTGGATGGTGTTTCTACTCCTTCAGCAACAGAGATAGAGACAGATCTCATTCATCTGCAGAAAGAGCGGGAATCATTTGAAACTCTCGGTTTTCTTCCATATACCCGGCTTGATGAAGGGGATGTGATGATATCCCCCGGCAGAATTCCGGATGACCGAGGTGTCAGGACAGCAATCTATCTGTATATTGCTGATTCCCGGGAAAAATACCAGATATTTGGGGGGCTGAAACAGAAGATTGACCTTTTGGAGGAAATAATCAACGAATTATTTTTGAATATTGATCTCACGGTTGACATCGAGAGCGGTTTCCTCCTGAAATTTATGGGGAGTGATCCTGTTCGACCTGAATCCCTCTCCTCCGGCGAACAGAATCAACTGGTCATGTATTATGATCTTATTTTTAAGACTGATCCCGGCACACTGGTACTCATTGATGAACCTGAAATTTCTCTGCATGTGGTTTGGCAGCGAAAATTTTTAGACACCATTTTAGGTATCATCGGAATAACAGGTTCGGATTTCATCCTCGCCACCCATTCCCCGCAGCTAATTCATACACACTGGGACAAAACTATTGACTTATCAGGGAACTATCCCGATGAAGGGTAAAAATCGTCGGTTTGCCGGGTATCGTCTGGAAGATATCTGGGCTGATCCCGATGAAATCAAGGGCATGATTGAGATGATGGAGATGACCTATCCCGGGATGGGTGAAAAGGTTTTTGTGATCACCGAAGGTCCTTATGATCTTGATGTGTATGATCGATGTTTTAACAGTGATGCATGTTTTCTGCGGATTGCGAACTCAAAGGAGAATGTCTGTGATATTGTGGAAGGGATCTGTTCCAGGAATACACTACCCAATACAGCGGGGCATGAGCATGGTAGTTCCCTGACAGAACGTCGTATCATTGGTATAATTGACAGTGATTATTCCCTTTTTGATAGGTCATTGAAAGAGGGATATAAAAATATCTTCCGGACTGATACTCATGATCTGGAGACGATGCTCATTGTGTCCGGTGCCCTTGAAACGGTCATAGAAATCATTGAGAATAATGCGTTTCCACAGACATTTTCCCAGAAGGCCTATGGATCACTACGTCAGGGAAACCTGCGGGTGGCACTGACACGGGCGGCCCGGTACCTGGGTCTTGCAGTCTTTGTGAACAACCAGGCTGGTCTCAATATTTCGTTTAAGCACATCAACTGCAAGAAACGTGACACTTTTTCCCGGTTTGTCAATGCTGAAACACTTGAATGTGATATCGAAGCCCTGAAAAAGGTGATTCTTGGGAAGAATGCAGAACGGGGGCAGGAGTTCATCGATGTGTTTGATCAAATAATACGGGAATCGGGTGGATATTATTTTGAATACCCATGGCATATTTGTCGGGGGCATGATCTGATATGTATCCTGCTTCGTGATCTCAATCTGCGGTATTCCCTGCGTGATGGTGAAGAGATCAGGGGTCGTGATCTCGAACGTCTCCTGCGGCGTCATTATAAACCGGTATACTTTGCAGATACTGACCTCTGCAGGCAGATTTGTGACTGGGAGGAAGAGACGTTTGGCAGCGGTGTTTCACGTATCTTCTCTCCTCAGGTATATCAGGCATTGTTGTCAAAAACAAATGTCTGAATATTGGAAACGGGGCTCCCCCCTCTCACTCGTCCCTGTTTTTTGTCACCCTTTTGCTACCCTTTTTGGTCCCCTGCATTTGGGGATTTGGGGGCAGAATGAACGTATTTTGTGTTCATATTTTCTGCCGAAAAATTATGGTGTTAATGCTCGCTATTTGCTAAAAACACCGATTATCACGGACAATGAAGCGGTTGCTATTGGCGGATATTTTCAGAGGATGTATTGCATGTCCCGACTGAGTATTGCCTGTTCCGGGTTTCACTGGGGCACCCGTGGCGGGGCAGTCTCTGCACAATTATTTTCTCTCAAGCCCGGAGAACGTTTCACACTTTCACCCGGTTTTCATCCACAAAATGAAAACAAAGAGACTTCATGAAATGCCCGTATTGGTCTTTATTCTTCTAAATAAGTATATTATATAGATATATGTACAGATAGTAAGAGACGTTTACATGCATCCGGGAGAACATTCAGCATGTCTGATTATTTTGCAGGGACATGTCTGTGTCTCTCTGATTCCGGGGAGAGTGAAAACGAAGAGATGAATAAAATATGCACGTGGAAATGACCTGTTATAGGTCATAAATGAGGTATTCCCCTACATTCACACAAAAACAGGGCAAAGAATCTGTGTGAAAATATGAAAAACAACCGGCTGAATGAAATATCACTGGCTGAATATTTGAAATGGTGCTCCCCTTTCTCACTCATCCCTGTTTTTTTACCATTTATCCACCCTTTTTGATTTCCTCCGTTGGGGGATTTAGGGGCAGAATGGACGTATTTTTTGTTCATATTTCCTGCCGGAAAATTATGGCTGTAATGTTTCTTATTTGCTATAAATACCGATTATCCTGGACTATTAAGTGGCTGCTATTGGTGGATAATTTTGGAGGACGTATTGGTCGTCCTGACTAAGAATGGTTCACTCCGGGCTTATGTGCGGATACTTTTTCCGGGCCACAGGGTTGCAGAATATGGGGTTTTGCCCCGATTATGCCTCCTGTGCCTAAGTTTCATCCAGAATTGTCGGATTTGCACCCCGGCTGCGGGAAAAGGGGCAAATAAAATTTATTGGATATTGGAGTAATTGTCTTCAACTTCGTCTTTTGCGGTGTGGCGCAGGTCCATGAGTTCGAGGATGACCGCGTCTGAGAAGATCATGGCTGCGGTTTCGAAAAGAGAGCCTATAGGTGCCTTTGGGTTGTAGTCTGCACCTGACCGGTGTGAACCTGTTATCTGCCGGATGGCAAAGTCAGAAGAGAGCCCTTCGTCGTCATACTGACGGCTGTCGAGGACAACTGCGAGGTCGGCTATCGTTGCTATGGAAGATTCGCTGCGTGATGTGACAAGGGCGAGTGTGCCGCCAACCATTTTCGCTGTCTTACATATGTCGGTGATGGAATGTGTTTCACCAGACCCGGAGAAGGCAACGAGCAGATCCCCTTTCTGCATCGCTGGTGTAATTGTTTCACCAACGACATAGCTCTCCATCCCAAGATGCATCAGCCGCATTCCAAACGCTTTTGCAATGAGTCCTGACCGTCCTGCGCCTGTCACATAGACTCGGGATGCACCAAGGAGTGCATCCATAAATTGGTGTCCTTCCCTGTCAGATACGGTATCTGCTATTGAACCTGCAGCAGAAGAGATCATCCGCATCAATTCCTGAATACTGTAGCATGTAGCCATGGTTTCTTTAGAGATATTGGCAGTGATATAAGAAAATGATCGTTATAGTATCCGTTTTTTGTCGCAAATAAACGAAAAAAGTTATTTTTTGCCACAGAGGCAGTATGCCCGTTTCAGCCGCGCCATCCCCTCTTCTATCTCTGTTTCGTTTGCAGTGGAAAAATTCAGGCGGAATGTATCATAGCCGCCACCTTCCGCATAAAAGGGAACGCCGGGAAGCACTGCTACACACTCTTTCAGGCACGCATGAAAGAGGGCCATTGAGTCCTTCCCTTCCGGCATGGTGGCAAGCATGAACATTCCCCCTTCCGGAGTGGTGTGGATGACATCGGGGAGCAGGTCATCCAAAAGGTCACACATCTGGTTGCAGTTCTTCTGATAGACCCGACGCACCCGTTCGAGATGTCCCTCATAGTCATGGGTGGTAAGGTATCGGTACATCACTGCCTGTGAGAGTGCATTCGGGTGAAGGTCTGCTGCCTGACGGACAGCATCGAATTTTTCAATGACCTGAGCCGGAGCATATATCCAGCCGATGCGCATACCGGGTGAGACAGTCTTTGAAAACGACCCGCTCATCACCCCGCATTCAGGTGCGAAAGCCTTAACCGGGATGCGTGGCCGACCATCGAAAGCGAGTTCGCCAAAGGCATCGTCTTCGTAGAAGATGGTATTTGTCTCCCGGCAGCATTCTGCACATTCCTTCCGGCGGGTTTCAGTGTATGACATCCCGGACGGATTCTGGAAGTTTGGAATGCCGTAGAAAAATGCAAGATTATCTTCTTGGCAAAGGGTGTGAAAGGCGTCAATGTCCGGGCCTTCTTCTGTCACCGGAACCGTTTTGAAACGAGGTTGGTAGTAACTGAATGCCTCAATCGCTCCAAGATACCCCGGTCGTTCCATCCCGACCACCGTACAGGGGTCCACGAATAATTTTGCTATCAGGTCAAGGCACTGCTGGGATCCGTTTGTGATGCGTATCTCATCTGCAGTGGCAGGAAGCCCCAGACGGGACCGATACCGTTCTGCGATAAATTCCCGCAGGGGGAGATACCCATCGGTGGTCGTATACTGGAGGGCTGTTTCTCCCTCTTCTGCAAAGACGGCTGCTGCGGCATCGCGGATGCCCGCCACGTCAATGAGGGAGGTCATCGGGAGTCCGCCTGCAAAAGAGATGATTTTCGGATCGCGTGATATCGCAAAGAGTTGGTCCAGGAATGATTCCGGGGCTGCGTCAAGCCTGCGTGCAAACTGATAGTTCATGGAAGTGTGTCTCTCATATACTGTCTGCGGGGGAGATACTAAAATCAATCCGATATGGGTAGAAAAACTGAACGATCCTGTTGTTCTGTGGGTGAATTCAGGAAAAAAAAGATTATGAGAGGTAGTCTGCAGGTTCAGGAATCTGCTCTTTGAGGCCTTTGCGCTTCCTGATTTCCTTTACTACGTCTTTGAGCATGCCAGCTGGCACAGTCTCGAATCCAGCGAATTCTGTAGACCACATAGCACGTCCTTCTGTTGCGGATCTGACATCGCCTGCGAACCCAAAGAGTTCTGCAACCGGTGCCTTTCCGATGACAGTGATTGTGTCACCTTCGGACTTCATGTCAAATACCTGACCACGACGTCCCTGGATCTGGGCTGTTGCTGCACCCATGTGGTCCTGTGGGACGGTGATCTGGAGAATCTGCATAGGTTCGAGAAGTGAAACGCCGGCCATCAGAATTCCGCCTTTCACTGCGCCACGGACAGCAGGAATGACCTGTGCCGGGCCACGGTGAATGGCATCCTCGTGGAGCTTTACATCCACAAGACGGATCTTTGTATTCTGAACCTGCTCATTTGCAAGAGGACCACCTGCGAGTGCTTCACGCCATGCTTCAAGGACAAGTTCCATGGTTTCATTCAGATTCTGAATACCCTTGGTCATGTCGAAGAACATGTTGGTGCCCTGGATTGCAGTCAGGTTCTTTGCCTCGTCCTTGTCAAAGCCTGCTTCGAGGAGTGCGTCACGGCGTTCCATCGCAGGGACGTCCATGATGATATCTCCGTCTTTGAGTTTCTTGACGATTTCTTCTGAGAGAGGCTCGAACTCGAGATAGAACCGGTTGTGGCGGTTTGGTGACTTTCCTTCGATCGGGCCTATGCTACCGGTGATCGTCTCACGGTATACCACAATCGGTGGGGTGGTCACAATCTCAACACCCTTATCCCGGTGGATACGGTGGGTGATGATCTCAAGGTGTAGTTCTCCCATACCGGAGATCAGGTGTTCTCCGGTCTCCTCGTCGATCTTTACGAGAACGGTCGGGTCTTCCTTTCCGACCTGACGAAGTACGGTCACAAGCTTCGGGAGATCCTTCATGTTCTTTGCTTCAACAGCAACGGTCATGACAGGTTCTGAGTAGTGCTTGAGAGACTCAAAGGTCTGCATCTCCATCATAGTTGAGACGGTGGAACCGACCATGCCATCTTTGAGGCCGGTGACAGCGACAATATTCCCTGCATTCAGTGATTCGACCTCAATACGCTCTGCACCCATGAAGATAGCAACCTGGGTAAGGCGGTTGACGTTCTTTGCAGTACCCATGACATACAACTCGTTTCCACGTTTCAGGGTGCCGGAGAAGAGACGCCCGGTGGCGACTTCGCCTGCGTGCGGGTCAAAGGAGATGTCTGTTACCATCAGGCATGCAGGACCCTTAGGGTCACAGTGGAGCATTGCCTGTCCTTCCGTGGTGCTCGGGTCTCCGTGCTGCCAGATGATTGGCACACGGCGTTTCTGAGCAACAAGTGGGTCTGGAAGATGGTTTACTACCATATCAAGGACAACTTCACACAGAGGGCTTGACTTGGCGAGTGTCTTCATGTCCCCTGCCTTACAGCAGTCATATACGTCCTTGAAGGAGACACCGCTCGTCTTCATGTACGGGATAGAGATTGCCCAGTTGTAGAGAGCTGAACCGAATGCGACAGTTCCTTCTGCTGCATCGAGTTTCCAGCCACTCTTGTAGGCCTCTTCGTTCATGCCCTTGATGAGCCTGTTCACTTTGTCAATGACCTTTCCGAGGCGGATCTGCATCTCGACTTCGTCAACAAGCAGTTCGTTAATCAGGCGATCTACTTTGTTGATAAAGAGAACGGGTCTGACTCCTTCCTTCAGGGCCTGGCGCAGGACAGTCTCTGTCTGGGGCATCGTGCCCTCAACTGCGTCCACAAGCACTACAGCACCGTCAACCGCACGCATTGCACGGGTAACGTCACCGCCGAAGTCAACGTGGCCCGGGGTATCAATCATGTTGATGAGGTATTCTTTTCCCCCATATTCGTGAACCATCGAAACGTTTGAGGAATCGATGGTGATACCGCGTGCCTGTTCCTCCTCATCGGAGTCCATCCAGCATGCCTTTCCGGCAATTTCTTCGCTGATCATCCCTGCTCCGGCAAGGAGATTGTCAGAGAGAGTGGTTTTCCCGTGGTCAATGTGTGCGACAATACCGATGTTCCGGATCTGTTCCGGCTGGCTCATCAGTGTTGTGACCCGCTCGACCATTTTTCGCCTACGCGTCATAGTGAATCTCTAAAAGAATATTGGGGTTTATCGTGCAGACTTTGCCACACGTTCGCGTTCTTCTTTCTTTCCAACAGAGTAACAACGGACATCACCGCTTGCTGCTGCAATGAGTTCGTCTGCAAGGACGTTTGCTGCCGGTTTCTTCTTCTTGTGGGAAGACTGGCTTACGCCACGTGCAATGAACATCAGAGCTGTGTCAACACGACGCTGGGGAGCGGTATCAACTGACTTTGGGACATTGATACCACCGTACTTCAGACGGACGGTCTCCTCACGGGGACCTGCATTTGCAAGGGCGTCAAGGAGAATCTGCACCGGGTTCTTCTTTGTCTTCTTGAAGACAATGTCGAATGCATCCTTGACGATGCGGGTGGTGAGTTCCTTCTTGCCGGTGTTTTTCTCTGTCTGCATGAGCTTGTTAATCAGGCGTTCGACAATGAGCATATTGCTCTTTGCAAACTGGGTGCCTGCAAGCTTTCCACAGGAGTGTGGTACAATCATGGACTGGGTACTGACGTAGCGAACCATACCCGGATCTTTGATTTCGACTTCTGAGATGTCCCACTTGTTGAAGAGCAGGTATCCGGGGATAACCGGTTTCTCTTCAACTGGTGTATCCAGGACTGGTTCTTCGACAGCAACATCTGCCTTAATTTCTTCCTCTGTCATGATGATCACCTGCGTGGCTTCTCCTTCTTTCCAATGACCATTTCACGGAGACATACATTGTTCACTTCAATGACCTGGTATCGGACACCAGGGATATCTCCCTTTGAACGGCCGAGACGGCCGCCGATGCCCTCGATGGTGACTTCGTCGTGTTCATCAATGAAGTTGATAGCGCCATCGCCGACTGCAAATGCAGTGACCTGGCGGCCGTTCTTGATCAGCTGTACACGGACACATTTCCGGATAGCTGAGTTCGGCTGTTTTGCTTCCACTCCGACCTTCTCAAGAACGATTCCCCGGCCCTGTGGTGCACCTTCGAGAGGGTCTGACTTAATGTCGAGACCGAGTTGGCGGCGTGCATAGTTGGTGTCGCGCCACCTGTTATCCTTGGCAACGCGCTTGCATTTTCGCGCTGCAAATTTTCCATTTCCCATTTGGTTACCTCAGTTTTCAGCATGAACGCAGGTACGCCTGAAATTTCATGCCTGGTTTCGAAATTGATATCCTATTGTGACTGAGATGGGTAGAATCAATCCCTGCCCGGATTCCCGTTTTTTTCCATTATAGGGGATATCCGGCTGATCTCCCATCCATCTCCGCCGCTGTCACCTGACATACCAGATTTCTGCCTATATACTTACACAGGGCAACTAATAAATACTGTCGTGTGGGTGTGAATTATTTTTGCATGTGAGCGCGCGTCACATAGGTCTGGCGCAGTATGGTGACATATGGTCTGCCATGTATGATGGACCTCTACGACAGCCATCATATACTATCCTCACCCATGCTGTTTCATAGCTATGAGCATGACAATATACAAGGAAGCATATTTTGAGGCAAGTCATCGCCTTCTCAATTATATCGGCAAGTGCTACCGCCTGCACGGGCATCAGTGGCGTGTTGAGGTCTGGATTACAGGAGAGGTTGATGCAGAGTCGCAAATTCTCGTTGACTATAACTGTATCAAACAGGTGGTTAACCGGTTTGATCATGAGGTTATCCTTAACTGCAAAGACCCGATGGTTCCGTGTCTTTCCGCTTTTCAGGAGGTCATTACAACAGAGGGTGATCCGACCTCTGAGAACCTTGCGCGAATCATTGCAGGGATGATAGATGAATCCTGCACTGCAGATGGTATCCCCGCCTCCGTGACAAAGATCCGTGTCTGGGAGTCGACGTCCTGCTATGCCCAGCTCACTTTTGATGTGATATGAAAGTAATTGAGATATTCTCTTCGATATCTGGTGAAGGTCTCAGGCAGGGCCTTCCGGCTACATTCGTCCGCTGTGCCGGCTGCAATCTCCACTGCGCCTGGTGTGATACGCCTGAGTCTCATAATGAGGGAACGGAGATGAGCATAAATGAGGTAGTCTCTGCTGTTTCTGCAGGCATGCCTCGTTATGTAATTATCACAGGCGGGGAGCCACTCCTGCAGGAAAATGATTTAAAAGGACTTCTCACCGTTCTCCGTGATGCGGGATACCGCATTGAAATCGAGACAAATGGCACTATCGACTTCAGGGGCGTGCAGGAATACGCGACGGTGAGTATGGATATCAAGTGCCCGTCTTCCGGTGAGGAGTCGGATGCTACTCTGCTTGCTGATATCCGGCCCGAAGATTCTGTGAAATTTGTTGTTATGGACCGCACCGACTGCCTGTATGCACAGGAGGTAATTGAATCTCATGATATTGCAGGCACGGTATTCATCTCCCCGGTATGGGGGGGCAATTATCGGGAAATTGCAGATTTTATTCTGGAAGAGGGAATTGAAGCGCGATTCCAACTGCAACTGCACAAATCAATCGGGGTAAAATAATATGAAAGCAGTCTGCCTTCTCTCGGGCGGGATGGACTCATCCACGCTTGCCTATGTGGCACGGGACATGGGGTATAGTATCATCGCCCTGCACCTCCGGTACGGTCAGCCGACCGAAGACACAGAGTACGATTGTGCCCAAAAAATTGCCGCATCACTGGATGCGGAAGAATTCTTTACGGTGAATCTGGACTATCTCCGTCGTATCGGGGGGTCCAGCCTGACTGATGATTCACTGACTATAGGGGATCATGACGGAAGTGAGGGTGGCATCCCGAATACCTATGTGCCATTCCGGAATGCAAATCTCATAGCGATTGCGACTTCACTTGCGGAAGCCCGTGGGGCTGAGGCAATCTTCATCGGGGTGCAGGCATCAGATTATGCCGGATACCCGGACTGCCGCCCGGAGTTTGTCGAGGCATTTCAGCAGGTGATTGATACGGGGACTGCTGACTCCACGCACATCCGTCTCATGACACCGTTTGTGAATATGTCCAAAACGGAAATTCTGAAACAGGGATTTGCCCTTGGTGTGCCGTATGAAGATACATGGTCGTGCTATCGGTCCGGTGCACCTGCCTGTGGTACCTGTGATTCCTGTCATTATCGTCTGGCGGCATTCCGGGAGGTAGGGAGGGAAGACCCGATTCCGTATGAGGTGCGGGAATGAGCGGGACACCAATCCCCGGGAAAAAGAAGATCACGCTGGAGACCATCTCTGTCACCCTGCCGTCTGGTGTGGTGAAGGAACGGCGGGTTGTCCATCCCGGGCATGCGGTTGCAATGTTGCCCATTGAAGGAGATTTCTGTTATCTGGAACGGCAGTATCGCTTTGCTGTTGGTGAGTGGATTTATGAAGTTCCCGCGGGTACAATTGACCCCGGTGAAACACCTGAGGAAACCGCCTTCCGCGAACTGATTGAAGAGACCGGAATGGCGGCAGATACGCTCATTTCCCGTGGGAAAATATACCCGGCACCAGGATACACAGATGAGGTAATCTACCTCTTTGAGGCCCGTGATCTCTCTGCGTCTGACGCGTATGGGATGGATGAGGACGAACAGATTGAAGTGGTCAAAGTCTCCCTCCGTGAGATGGAGGAGATGATTCTGGACGGCCGCATTATCGATGCAAAGACCATCTGCCTTGCCTATCATTATTTCCGCGGGCAGACAAAGTCATGAAATGGACGGTGCTCCTTCTTTTCTGTGTGACTGCTGTGGTTCTGGGGGCGGGATGTACCTCCCCTGGCGCAAAAGAGACAGTGCCTCTTTATTCCCTTGATGATACAGGAGCCCTTTCCATCGTGGGTATCACATCTGTTTATGAAGAGTCTCCATCAGAGATTTCTCCAAAAAATGGAAGTGTGGTGCTCTCCCGTTTGATCTTCTCAGATAATTATGGCAATGTCCATGCGATCCTTGCTGCTCCGGCCCACCCGGTGGCAGCGGTTGTGATGGTGCCGGGCGCGGGAGTCGCAGCTACAGCACACCAGGAGCGTGCTGTCACCTATGCAGAGAGAGGTATTGCGATGGTGGTCCTTGATCTGCGAGGCAATGGTGGTGAGACGACCGGGCATACTGATGGTCTGAGTGGGGATCTCCGTCGGTTCACCTCTGGTACCACCCCCCAGTGGTATCTGACCATCGGTGATATTATGGCAGCAAGGATGATGCTCACCGAACGGTTCGGTGTCCCCGTGTATATCATAGGATCATCAAATGGTGGAATGACGGGTGCGGTTGCAGCATCCATTGACTCCGGTGATTCCGGATATTTTGGTGTTTCAACATCTGGCATATCTGCTGGAGATGATGCTTCTCAGGATGTTTTGTCCTTTGTCAGATCAGTTGACCCCGGTGCATATGTAGCAGGGATTTCCCCGGACCCGGTGTGGTTGTTTCACTCCCCGTCAGATTCAGTTATCCCATATCAAAAGGGTCTGTCTCTCTTTAATGCAGCAGAAGATCCGAAGAATTTTGAATCATTCAATGGCACCCATGGGATCACTCCTGAGGTTGATACCATGATCACCGGTGCTATACTCACCTTTTAATGTTTCTGAAAGAGAATTATAGTAACAATTTGCCACCCGGAGGCATACCCAAGCATGGCAGAAGAAGTGGAGATGGACAGCGCCCGAAAGCGCTATGAGTTTAAAAAGACCCTCGAACGGCTGAGGCAGAAAGAGGGCAGCGGAACCGAACTGATAACAATATACATTCCCCCGGATAAACAGATTTATGATGTCACATCTCAATTGAGGGACGAATTTGGGCAGTGTTCCAATATTAAGAGTAAGCAGACACGATCAAATGTTCAGAGTGCCATCTCCTCGATTCTCTCGCGCCTGAAATATTATAATAGGCCACCGGAGAGGGGCCTTGCCATCTTCTGCGGGGCTATCAAGATCGGCGGTGATCGTACAGATCTTGAATGCACCATCATTGAACCCCCTGATATCGTACCGCTCTATATGTACCGGTGCTCATCGCGCTTTGAACTTGAGCCGATGGAACAGATGCTTGTGGAGAAGGAAGTTTATGGGCTTCTGGTTCTCGACCGTCGTGAATCGTATCTCGGATTTTTGCGCGGAAACCGTATCGAGCCCATTTCCGGTGTGACATCCACAGTACCCGGGAAACAGCGAAAAGGTGGTCAGTCAGCTATGCGTTTCCAGCGTCTCCGCCTGATTGCTATCAATGAATTCTACAAGAAGATCGCTGACCGGGCGACTGATGTCTTCATGGCAGAACCGGACTTCTATAACCGGTTCAAGGGAGTCCTTATTGGTGGTCCCACGCCCACAAAAGATGAGTTTGCCAGCGGCGGATACCTCCATCACGAACTCCAGAAACGGGTCATCGGTCTCTTTGATGTGTCATACACAAATGAGTCAGGCCTTAGTGAACTGGTAGATAACGCGCATGAGGCACTCCGCGGTGTCGAGGTGATGAAGGAGAAGTCTGTTATGGACCGGTTTTTAAAGGAACTGATCAAAGACGAGAGTGCTTCCGCTTATGGTGAGGAATCTGTGAGAAAGAACCTTGAAATTGGTGCGGTTGATACACTTCTTCTCTCTGAGACTCTCCGCAATGTACGCCTCCGTATCCGGTGTCAGAGCTGTGATTATGAAAAGGAAGAGACGGTGCAGATTGATCCGGGGAAATCTGTAAAGGACATTCCCCTTGGAAATTGCCCTACCTGCACTGCACCCCTCTACCTTGAGGAAGAGACCGACATCATTGATGAACTGACTGAACTTGCTGATTCAACTTCGACGAAAGTAATGATAATATCCGATGATTTTGAAGAAGGATCAATCCTCTTCAATGCGTTTGGCGGGATTGCAGCAATACTGCGATACAAGACAGGATACTAATAATGTACCAGGAAGCATACCAGGCTGTTGAAACAGCCCTGAAAGACGCAACAGGAGTAGCAGACGTGCTCCTTGGTGATGGCGGCGACCATGCTGACCTTGCGTCAACCGTTGCCTTTGCACTCGCAAAGACAGAGAAGAAGAGCCCTGTGATGATTGCAGGGGATATAACAAAATCAATATCAGATAAGCTGGCTTCTGCAGGCATCACTGTTTCCACAACAGGACCGTATATCAACTTTGTTTTTGGGAATGCGTATGTTGCAGGTGTGGTTGAAGCGGCGTCTCATCCGGACTACGGGCGCCTGCCTGACGTTTCGGGCAGGGTCTGTATAGAACATACCTCGGCAAACCCCAACGGGCCACTGCATGTGGGTCATATCAGAAATTCGGTCATTGGAGATACTCTTTCACGGGTTTTCCGGAAAGCAGGGTATGACATCGATGTCCAGTATTATCTGAACGATATGGGTCGTCAGATTGCAATCGTCTCCTGGGGATTTGATTTTCTTGATATTCCACAGAATCAAGGCGAGAAGGACGACCATTATGTTGCCCGTGTTTATGTTGCGGCAAACCGTGCCCTTGAGGCAGATCCCTCAATAAAAGAAGAAATCGACCGGCGCATGGGCCTTATTGAACAGGGAGATCCCGAAACAGTGGAGAAGTTCCGCCGGGCGGTATCTCTCTGTGCAGAGGGGATAAAGGTCACACTCAACCGCCTCAATAGTCCCCACGACCAGTTTGTCTGGGAGTCAGGATTTGTTCAGGACGGTTCGATGGTAAAAATTCTTGACCGGGTGGAGGCCCTTCCCGAGTCATCCCATAATGATATTCTCACCGTTGACCTCACGGAATTTGGGTTTGAAAAAGAGTATGTGCTGCGGCGTTCAGACGGAACAAGTGTGTATGCTGCCCGTGATCTTGCCTATCATGCATGGAAAGGCGAAAACTTTGAACGATTCATAGATGTGCTGGGAGCTGACCACAAACTAATCGGTGCCCAGTTGCAGGCGACAATGAAACTCCTTGGTGAAAAAGCACCCGAGATAGTATTCTTTGAGTTTGTAAGCCTCCCGGAAGGCTCTATGAGTACCCGTGCCGGTAAGTTCATCTCTGCTGATGAACTCCTCGATGAGGTGACCAAAAAGGCGTTTGATGAGGTGACGAGCCGCCGGTCTGAACTCCCTGAAGAGGAACGCCGGGCCATTGCTGCATCGGTCGCTGTCGGGGCGGTCCGTTATGATATTGTCCGTGTCTCACAAGAGAAAAGCACGGTATTCGACTGGAAGCAGGCGCTTGACTTTGAACGTCAGAGTGCCCCTTATATTCAGTATTCTCATGCACGGGCCTGTTCCATCCTGGAAAAAGCGGGAGAGTTCACTCCTTCATATACATTATCCACAGAATCTGAGATCGCCCTTGCCAAACACATCGGCCTCTTCCCTGATGTTTTGCAGACTGTGATGGCTGAACTCCGCCCGCATCACCTTGCAATATATGCCCGTGACCTTGCGGATCTCTTTAATGTGTTTTACCATGCTGACCCGGTCCTCAAGGCAGAGGCGGGAGTACGGGATGCCCGGCTGACTCTTGTCCGGGCGGCACAGAATACCCTGAGCGAAGTGCTCCAAACCCTTGGTATCGATGCAATCAGAAGCATGTAGGGCCCTCATAAAACAGGGCTATCAGTTTTTTTCACCCCGTTCTTCTGCGGCTCTCAAGCCGTGTATGTGGAATAAACGGACTCTGCGTGGCGGGGATATGTGTTACAAGGCACAGTTCTATGGCATTAGTAGCCACCGCTGTGTCCAGATGACTCCGACTCTTAAATGCAACCAGCGCTGCCTCTTCTGCTGGCGGTCTATGGAGTATGAAGTGGTTGAAGAGGAAGAGTGCCCTCCGGAGGTCATCATGGATCGTCTGCACCCTCTCCAGAAGAAGGCTCTTGCCGGATATAATCCGGTTGCAAACAGTGCGATTGAACCGAAACTCTGGGAAGAGGCCCTCGCGCCTGACATGGCAGCAGTTTCACTATCCGGTGAACCCACGCTTTATTCACAGTTGCCGCGTCTCTTTGACCTTTTGAATGATGCCGGTTTCACCACGTTTCTGGTCACAAACGGCACCCGCCCTGAGATGGTCAAAAAATGCAGTCCGTATCAGACCTATGTCTCACTGGATGGTCCTGATGAGGAGACATACCAGCGTGTCTGCCGGCCCATGGAGGACTCCTGGGAACAGGTATTGGAAACTCTCTCCCTTTTGGGGAGCAGGCGGTCTGCGATACGCATAACTGTCGTAAAAGGGCTCAATGATATCAGCCCGGAGGGGTATGCCCGCCTGATTCAGGATGCCGGGCCCCTTTATGTTGAGGTGAAGGGATACATGTATCTTGGCTACTCACGTAACCGTCTTACCCGTGCGCATATGCCATCCCACGAGTATGTGGCGGCGTTTGCAAACGAAATCACGAAATACTGTGATTACGAAGTCCATGATGAAAGCCCGGTATCCCGGGTGGTTTGTCTTACACGCGGTGATTAAAATGAAATTTGATCCAGATGAATACCGGGAATTAGCACGTACTGACTTTGAACATGCATGGAATAAAGGACCTGAAATTTTGGATCCGGTTGGGGCAGACAACAAATACCCGCGGTACAGATACAAATCTGCCCGCCGCCACCCAATTGCAGAAACAATCTCACGCCTGCGGGAAGCCTATCTCTCGATTGGGTTTGATGAAGCACGGGTTCCCCTTTTTATCGATGAAAAAGATGTATACCGCCAGTTTGGACCAGAAGCATCTGCGGTTCTTGACCGTGTCTTCTATCTTGGTGGTCTGCCGCGTCCGAATGTGGGCATAGGGAAGGAACGTATTTCCCAGATTGAGGCAATCCTCGGCAAAAGTCTGGGTGAAGAGGGAGAAGAGCATCTCCGTGAGACTCTGCATGCATACAAAAAAGCGGAGGTGGACGGCGATGAACTCACCTATGAACTTGCAAAGGTACTTGACTGTGACGATGCCCTTGTTGTGCGTATGATGGATGAGGTCTTCCCTGAGTTCCGTGCATTGGTGCCGGAGTCTTCCCGGACCACTCTGCGTTCGCACATGACTTCCGGCTGGTTCCTTTCTTTAGGGGCTATGTGGGACCGTCTGCCCCTTCCCATTCGCCAGTTTTCCATCGATCGCTGTTTTAGGCGGGAACAGGAGGAGGGGCCGACCCGCCTGATGACCTATCACTCTGCTTCATGTATTGTTGCAGGTGAGCATGTGACCGTTGAAGATGGCAAAGCCGTTGTTGCAGCCCTTCTGGGAGCATTTGGGTTTGAGAACTTCGAATTCCGGCCCGATGAGAAGCGCTCTAAATATTATATTCCTGACACCCAGACCGAAGTGTATGCCCGTCATCCCGTGCATGGCTGGGTGGAAGTTGCCACATTTGGCATGTACTCCCCCTCTGCTCTTGCTGAATACGGGGTCGGTGTTCCGGTGATGAACCTCGGGTTCGGGGTGGAACGTCTTGCAATGATTGAGTATCAGGCAGATGATGTCCGCCAGCTCACCCATCCGCAATTTTTCCCTCCGGTATTTTCCGATTCAGACCTTGCAGCAGGCATCGGCCTGCGGGAAACCCCGAAGACGACACCGGGCATTCTTATGGCAGAGGCAATTTTAAAGGCCGCAACTGTCCATGCAAAGGAAGAGAGTCCCTGTTCATTTGAGGCATGGGACGGGGAATGCTGTGGGACAAAGATTCGTGTCTTTGTCGAAGAAGATGAAGAGAACTCACGTCTCTGTGGCCCGGCGGTCTTCAATGACATCTATGTCGAAGATGGCAAAATCCTCGGTGTGCCGGATACGAAAAAGTTTGCCAAGGTGAGAGAGAATGGTGCTTCTGCCGGCATTTCGTACCTTGAAGCAGTGGCAAACCTTGCTGCAGCACGTATCGAGGAAGCGGCCTGTTCCGGGGAAAGCATCCGGGTGCAGGTAAAGATGGCAAAAATTCCGTCTGATGTGAATCTAAAAATTGAGAATCATGTGATGCGGACAATCAATGACAATAACAAGAAGATTGATGTCCGGGGTCCGGTCTTTGTTACGGTAAGAAGTGTACTGGACGTATAATCCGGATTACATTCACGTTCTTATTTTCTTTTTTTCAGGATTTGTGAGGTCCTTTTGGCGTCGTGATGTATTGTATGAGACAATATGAAATATATTAGGCCATTCTTGACTGAAAAAATCATTTTTTGAAACCCTTTGGGTAGCTTAAAGGGTTCATTCTGAGCTTTCAGGAGTTTTTTATGCTGTCCAGAAAGTCAGCCCTCTCAGGGCAGTGGACTCAGGTACGGTATTTCAAGTGACGAATGGTCCAGAGGATAACGGAATACCTTCTCTTCTCTGAGGGGGTCGCGGAGCAAAATACTGCCTCCACGGCGTTCTGCTGTGACAATATATGAGTGGTAATAGAGCCGCTTTACCTCCGGCAGCATGGCGATGCTCGCCAGTTCATCTGGTGTGATATTTGTATATTTCCGGTACAGGGTTTCCCCGCCTGTGCCGTGCCGGATGTCATACGGCTGAACAGCAAAGGAATTGTCTGTTTCAACAATGGTGATCCAGTGAACGGGATTCATGGTGGGAATGGCCCTCCCTTCTGTCTCTGTGTTTGCATATGCAGCAATTCCTGCGTAAATAAGGATTATTGCAAGAAATACGATCATATATGCCTGATAATGTCCAATTCCCACCCGCCCGGTAAGAACGAGGGAAAGAAGGGCAAGGCTTGCAATCAGGATGGGAAGGGACGGGCCCGGAAAGATGCCAAGTGTGAATTTCTCTGTTGAAAAAGGCCAGATAAGTGGTATGCCGGGGTAGGCAAGGTAGTCAAGGAAAATGTGCAGCATCGCACCCGCAAGAATGGCGAAACCTGCTATCAGAGTGACTCCTTCCGGGAAGAATTGTCCGAACCGTGAGATGCCGGAAAGGAATTTCAGGGCGATGAACGCCGCAAAGGAGAGGAAGGCTGCACCGGCAATACTGTGAGTGATGCCACCGTGGGTGAATATGTAGTGAGACGGTTCATTATCCGGGAAAAAAAAGAATATTCCGTCAATATCAGGAATTACTGCACCTATGACTGCAAAGGGGACAAGGATGGCGTTTCCTGCAAGAAGGAGAGGGATGGCTATTGCAAAGGCATGAGTGAATGAGTCCACGGTCTGATTTCAGTTATCCTGATACTAAATGGTATTCAATGCGGTGAGTGGGGAAGGCCTCCTGCTGGTGGAAGAGGCCGCACCTGTGCTGTCCGGCTGCAGCTGCATCCGGGACTCAGAGTCATACGGCCGATGGTGAATCATCACGTTTCTTATCATGCAGGATACACAATATAAAAAGGCACACAAGGAATGAAAGGGACTCAGATATGAAGAGACCAGATATCAGCAAATTCACCAACCTTCTCGAAAAAAACCGGGTTGAAGCCCTTACTGACGGCATATATGCGATTGTTCTCACACTTTCCGTACTGATGATCGGAACCGGACTCTATTCAGGGTCGGTGGAGAGCAGCGCATTTTATCCTTCCCTTAGTGAAACAGTCCCCCAGTTATTCAATTATGCACTCTCGTTTTTTCTGCTCTCCATATTCTGGATTGTACACCACCGGCAGATGAACAGAATTTCTCATGTCGACAGCATCTATATCTGGCTGAACCTGGTGAGCCTCTTTTTCATTACGCTTGTCCCGTTCACGACAAACCTGAACGATGACTTTTCCGAATATCCTCTGGCGGTTGCCATCTATGCGGGAAATATCATGCTCATCAGCCTTTCGTACACACTCAGCTGGGCTTATGCGACACACGGCCGGCGGCTTCTGTCTGCTGATGTGCCGGACTCAGCCATCACCAATGGGATTCGCCGCGGCCTGCTGACGTCTGCGGTTTCTCTCATCGTCATCGGTGCAGCATATTTCATGGCATCAGAATGGGCGACAATATTCTATCTCCTGATACTGATCGTCGGTTTCATCATTAAAAAACCGGAAATAAAAGATAATTCTGTATAAATATGATATAATATCTGTTTTTTTATGTGCGAATCAGGACAATTGCAACCTTAGGAAAGAGACGTCAGGCAAAGGTTTTGTCATCATTCATATCTGCTGTTGCAATCCATGGATTTACGTCAGGAACAGACAAATGATGGTTTACGTGGATGGAAAAATGAAGGTGAGCGTTAACAGAACAGTACAGCCGGTCATTGATGAGATGCTTGCCACACAGGAAGCACTTGAGATCCGGGCACATACCCTTGGGAATGGTGCCACGGTAATTGACTGTGGAGTGGATGTGCGGGGCAGTTACCGTGCGGGTGCACTCTACGTGCAGGCCTGCCTCGCCGGTCTTGCCACAACAGAGATATTGGTTGAATCCATCGGTGGCATTCCGTTTCCGTTTCTTCACCTCACGATTCAGCACCCGGTCATTGCATGTCTCGGGTCACAGAAGGCCGGGTGGATCATAAAGACCCCGTCATATCGTGCGATGGCGTCCGGGCCGGGCCGGGCACTCTCCCTCCAGCCGAAGAGCACCTATCGCACGATTGGGTATGAGGATGAGTCAGAAGAGGGGGTCATTGCCCTTGAGGCAGACACACTCCCGGATGTTGATACTGCCAGATACATCGCAGAAAAATGCGGAATAGACCCGTCCGGCCTGACGATTCTTGTCGCACCGATACGAAGCCTCGTCGGATCTGTGCAGATATCCGGGCGGATTGTCACGATGGTCATGCATTCTCTCGAGGAAGCAGGGTATGACCTCTCACTGATTCGTCATGCTGCCGGCTCTTCTCCAATAGCCCCGGTGAAAAAAGATATGATGGAAGCAATGGGTACAACCAATGACTGCAATATCTATTACGGGTCAGTCTGCATCACCACAGAACAGTATGACACCATCTTTGAAACCCTGCCGTCGCAGACGTCCCCTGATTATGGGAAACCATTTTTTACCCTATTTCGGGACGCTGGGAATGATTTCCTCGGTATTGACTCACGTCTTGCGTTCTCTCCTGCAGAGGTAACCATCAATGACTGCACAACAGGCGATGTCCGCCACTTTGGTGTACGGAACAGTGAGGTGCTTCTGACCTCATTTGGTGTTCAATAGAGTATGAACAGTGTCTGGGGGGAAATTCCGGGAAAAAAGTTATTCCGGGGTGGGGTGTTCCCGGTAACGGGTGAGTGCTTTTTCCACATACTCAGTCATCTGGACGGCACAGACGACGCAGGCAGCGGCGCATTTTCCGCAGCCGATGCAGGTTTCCGGGCTGGTGATCCAGGCCTTGTCCACTTTTTTCCCCAGATCAACGAGAGTAATTGATCCTGTGGGACATGCCTCAACACAGTCCCCACATCCTTCACAAGAAAAAGGGATGACCCAGGGGAATTTTTTTGGAATTTTGTGTTCTGCTTCGGGTGCTGTTATTGTGTCCGTGTTTTCTGCTTCACTGTTCATACTTGTACTCTTCATTTGGTTTTTTTGTGAGGAATGTCCTTCCAACGCTCTTTTTCCCAGTTGCATACTGCATCCGGGTCCATCATATCGAGGCGCTGGCCTGCCTCGGCACCGGGTTTTGTGCAGTAGATTTCACTGACTTTCACATAGAGTACTGCATAGGTGTCTATTCCCTGCACTTCTTTTGCCTCTGCTGCGATTTCGGTGAAGAGTGGCCCCTCGTTGACGAATCGTCCGATTCCTTTGAACTGGAAGGATGCCCGGATGCCCCCCTGTTTTGAGACACCGAAGGCAACCCATGGGTTTGCAGTCAGTGCCGGACTGATGATGGCAAATTCGTCTTGTGCAAGGGCAAAGGCTACTTCATCATCAGCGGTGACGGAGGCATATCTCCCCAGTGTCACGTAGGGGACACCCCGTGGTGTGGCCACACAGAGATGGCATCCCATTGCTTCAATCCATGCCTGCATTCGTTCTGTCAGTTTAATGGTCATTTTGTATCCTGCCTCCTAAAGGATCTTCTCTCCTGCGTGGCCCGGTTCGATGGAATACGCCTCTTCGACGTGGATGACCACGACGCCCCGTTGTGCTGCCTTTGGAAAGACAATGTCAGGGGGGACTTCATCAGGAGGTTCTGACTTGTTCCAGTCGCCCCATTCATTGAGAATATCTGTTGCATTTGCCCCGTACCAGTCAAAGTCCCGTGGGAATCCGTACTCGATGTCAACCGCTTTTCCGCGGAAAACCCACCATCGTCCTTCCTCCAGTGGGTGGCAGATGGCAAGGGCAACTTCAGGGTTCTCCTTGATGTTCATCTTTGTCTTCAGGAGGAACATATCAGCGATCAGGATTTTGTCATCCATGTGGGTTGCAACAAACCGCATGGCGGCAATGTTTGGCTTCCCGTCAAGGCTGGATGTGCAGAGATATACCAGACTTCCCCCTTTTCCAGGGACCCTGAGTCCTTCTATCATTTCTTCTGTGAATTTCACCATTTTTTTCACCGTTGTCTCTGGTTTTCTTCTGTGATTCTTCTCTTCTGTTTCTGCCTTTTAACTCTCACTTCACCGGGTAGCCAAATCCTGCTGATCCTGCCTTTCCCAGATCTTCTCCCAGTGCCTGCCGTACGAGTTGCGTGATGTATACTGGGTCAAGTTTCATCTTCCGGCATGTGGCCCGCATTATCGAGATACAGGCGGGGCAGATGAAGACATACTGCTCAGCACCGGCAAGAATGGCATCCTGTATATTTTTATGCTGGATGTCCATCGCCCGTTCATGCTGTTTGTGAAAGATTGCTGACCCGCAGCAGAGACGGTCATCGCCGGTGTAGGTTCGCTTCTCCTCCACGGATTCTACACCAATAAGGTCGAAGATATCCGCGAGCCAGTCCGACCAGATTTCATGGTCGCCTCCTGTAGGTGCATACCGGGTGGTGCACCCGCCCTGGACAGCGACTTTGAGATTGAGCGGTGTGATCTGTTCTGGATTGTCGCGTAGCCAGTTACGGATGTATTCAAGGATATGTATTGGCCGGAAAGGCACATCGATATGTTCACGCATGGCGATGGTGGTTGCCACGTTATAGCAGGCATCATGGGTGAAGATGATCTCGGTTACTCCGTACTTCTCCGCTTCTTTTGTCAGGTTGGCAATGAACTCCGGGAGAAACGTCAGAGGGCGGGATGCCCGCCCCAGGTGTGTTTCAGTGAATCCGCAGGCAATTTTGCCACCGCCGATGAGCGTTGCGTCTGCAAACATCTTTCCCGTTAAAAATTCAGTTTGTGGAACCACTTCAAAGATGCCGCCCATCGAGATGAGAGGGCCGCCCTCTTTCCCGGGTATGACCAGATCCGGCTTTGTCAGCCAGTCGCTCGATGGTTTTGCATCTTCCGGAATTCCCAGAATGCCGGTCTGTTCCTGTCTCCAGGAAATAAGATCCCATGGATTCGCACCCAGTGGGCAGAAGTCATTGCACGCTGCGCAGGTGATGCATTCTGAAAGAATCGGTGCAGTTTCCCCTGCAATGAGTGTCTGGATAGCTTCTTTTGCTTTTCCTTCATCATAGGAGATGTAGGGGCAGCGGGTCAGGCATTCCCCTTTGCACTCAGAAAATATACATTTGGACTGATCAAACCCCATAATATCACATTTCCCAATGTGAACTGAGGTGGCTTGAAGATTGTGTTTATACCAAAAATCTATGATTTGCCAATTTTAATTAAATTTGTGGGAGATATGGTCCTGATTTTTATTGAATTAATCTTCCTGTTATGAATTGGGGTGGTGAAGTGGTGGAGAAAAAAATTGTGATGGTATAGTGATGAATCTCTTTCTTAAAGCTCTATCAACCGTGCATCCGGCCGTGCAGACTGCAGCATCTGTGCTGTATCCGGGTGGCAGGTAAAAAAGATCACCTGATTTTTATTGGATAGTTCTGCAATGGCCTCACAGCTCCTCTGCCGTCTTTCCGGATCAAAGTTCACAAGAATATCGTCAAAGACTGCTGGCAGATGTTCATCATGGTTCCCGTATTCTGTGATATATCCAAATCGCAGTGAGAGATATAGTTGTTCTGCTGTCCCGCGGGAGAGAAGAGCAGCGGGAATGCGCATGCCTTTCTGGTCTTCAACAAGAATTTTGTCTGAACCAATCGGTTGGATGACGCGGATATACCTCCCCCCGGTGACCGACTGGAAATACCGTTCGGCTTCTTTGAACACTGCCGGCTGGCGTTCTTTTTCATATTTTTCAATACCTTTTCTAAGCATAATCCGGGCAATCACCAGTTTTGCCCACTCACGTGATGCATCATTCAGGTCACCTGTCAGTGCTGCTATGTTCATGCGAAGGAGGACTGCTTCATCTTCATTTTCCATGCCATTGAGGCGTTGGGCAACACTCCCATGTCTTTGCTGCAAGATGTTAATTTCATTTTCAATTTCGATAATTCTGGGTGAAATAGTGGCATTCATATCTTCCAGTTCATGAAGACCGGTCTGCCTGAGCTCCTCAAGAAACGCATCATACACTGCAGGATTATCTGCTGCGACCTTCAGACGGTGTTCTGCCTCAGTACGTCGTCTCATACATTCTTTGTGAATCTTTGTTGTTTCTGCATGTTTCAGGAATTCTTCCCGTGTATCCGCATGGCTACTTCTCAGGAGGTCTCTTCTGCCCTCTCTTTTCGCTGCAATTAACTCATCTTCCTGCCCGGATTCACGGTGGAGTCGTCCAATTTCCTTTCTGTGGCTTTCCTGTGCTCTACGCTTTGCCAGTTGTTCCTCCAGTGCATCAGTGAGGGCACTCACATCAGCTTCAGGGGACCCACGGGAAGAAATACCGCAGGCATGGATGGCTGCGGTCACTTCATCATTGAACTCATCAGTTGCACGAATTTTCCCTTCTTTTTTTGTCGTAAGTGCATGCATTTCGCGATATTTCTCACTGGCACGTTCGGACAGGGTGAAGATTTTTTCAACAGAAGACGGAGATAGTGAAAGGTCAAGTCCTGCTCCATTCAGCCATTCCTGCCACTCTGCATAAACAGACTCTTCTTCTGCCTTTTCTGTGCCTATTTTACCGTGTAGTTCGCTGATTTTATTTTCCAGTCCGGATATGATCTGCTGACGGTGCGCAATCTCACCGGTGATTGCCATTTTTCTCTCAAATGCCTTGCGGAGTTCAAGGAGTTCTATGCTCTTTCTGGATGCTGCCTGGACGCTGGGAATGCCTTGAAATTCACACATTTCTGCCAGCCTGTGGGCGGTGGTTTCCAGGCTTGTGATCTCTTCTCTTCTTTCTTCTATCAGGTGGGATATGCCTGCACCATTTGTCTCTTCTTCAGGGAAATCAGGTGACTTCTGTGATGCGACACTGGCAGCCTTCAGGTACACCAATGTGGATATGCCGAGTACTGCGCAGAAGATGGCACCCAGAAGAAGGGCATCTGTGACATATCCGATACCAAGGCCGACAATTGCCGCACCTGCCATCAGGTATCCCGGCCATGTGGGAAGGGTTACTTTTGAGAGTGCTGCCTGTTCCCTGAATGCCTCTGTCCGTTTCGCTGCTTCTTCCTGAAGGGATGAGAGATCTTTCTTCTTCTGCTCAAGGGCCGGGAGTGCTTCGGTAAGTTCAACAAGGGCGTGTTCCTGTGCCTGCAGTTTATCTTCAGAGAGAGCGGACATTCCGTCTGGCAGTTCACCTGAACGTCGTTCTATGGCATCTTTTTCAGAACTGACTAATGATTCATACTGGTTTAGCTCTGTGCTGAGCACTGCTTTCTGTTTTGAGATATCTTCCAGTTGTTTCTGGTATTGGAGTACCTTGTGTTGTGCTGGAAGGGATGCATCAAACGAGAGCAATGTTTCTGTTGTCCACCGGGGGTCTATGGACTTCAATAGTTCAGTACATGCCTTCTCTGACACGGTAAGGTCAGCATTAATCTCCGGGAGTGAGGCGTGGTCTGCTTCCCATAGGGTGAGTTTTTTTTCAAGTGCTCTGATCCGGTCCTGTTCGTAGAATAATCGGTCATCGATGGTGATGTTCTCTGCTTCAGAAACTTCTTCTTCAAGGCGTCGGACAAGTTCTCTCTGCCTATCCTCTGCATGTCCGATTTCGGCATCAATCATATGCAGCTGTTGAATGCCATCGTCCGGAAATGATTCAGGCACATCTAATGATGTGAGTATTTCCTCAGTCTCTTCAAAGGTGACCCATTCGTCCCAGATATGAATGATATTTTCATTCCGGTGAAGAGTCCGTTCCATTCCCTGTTTTTCTGTGATAAGGCGCCCTGTATTCGCCTCAATCTCTTCCAGTTCTGTGCTGAGAGAATCATATTCATCCTGTGTCTCAGAAATCGTACTGAGTGTTCCTTCATTATCCGAGATTTGTTTGAGAATATCAGGAACCCGGGGTTTCCTGGTTCCCTTTTTGTAATATCCTTCAATGTGCTTATCAAGCAGTTTCTGCACTTCAGGAACCGGTATCTTTGTTACACCGGCGCCGGCGCTCATGAGACGGTTTTGGACTGCATCATCAGAGAGCGTGTCAAAGGATTCCAGTTCACCCAACCCAAATGCAAAGACATTCTCAAAGAATGCCTGATCAGCCCCTCCTGCAACAACAGTTAGTGCATTTCCGGCAGATACACCTTCTTTATCCTGAATTAAGAGGCCTTTGCTTTTTTTCTCATACCTGATTATCTCATAATCCCTATTGGAATCGGTTGTTACTCCAATTCTCCCCCCCTGTTCGCCACCATTGAGTGGTTCATAGTGGTTGCCCCCTTTTCGTTTTGATGGGAACCCGAAGAGCACACGGCGGATGAATGCAAGAAGGGTGGATTTTCCCGACTCATTGTCCCCGAGAATGATGGTGAGGTGTGGGGATATATCTGAGAGTGAACGGTTGTGGAAGATACCGAATCCGTCAATGTGAATGTCCCTGATTTTCATTCCCCATCATCTCCTACAAACTGATCCAGAAGGTATGTCTCTGCTTCACGGACGAGCGCTTCTATGTCATCATCCGTGAGTTCGTTCAGATAACGCTTAAAACGGGCGTTGTTGTAGAGTTCTGAGAGTTCCCCTCGTATGATGTTGGAATCTCCTTCCTGCATCAGGAGGTCAGATATCTGGATGATGTCCCCCACAATGTCTGTCCGGCATGCAACACTTTCCCTGTCAACCGGATGTTCTGTCCTGTCGATGAGTCTATCAATAAGGACAAAACCGGGTGACGGGCACTCTCCCTCTCTCACCGCCTCGAGAATATCTTCTGTTGCATTGTCCCTTGCGAGGACGGTATGAACCGCCCCTCTCCCGGTCAGTGTGAATCGGCAGATAGTCCCTTTTCCCGCTGAATTTTCTCGTATGTCAGCAATGGCATCCTCTATCGCTGTTATCAGGGTGTCGGTGTCTTCCATTCCAACAATTGATATCTCATGATCTTCCCACCGGATTTGGCAGGTTTCAACAAATTCATGATCCCCTTTTCCGCTTCCGGAAAGGGTGACCAGATAACATCCACGTGGGCCACACTCTCCGAAATCGCGTCCCTGAGGATTTCCGGAATAAATTATTGCAGGATTATTCTCCCGGAGAACAACAGGGGTATGAATGTGACCAAGGGCCCAGTAATCATACCCGGTTCCGGTAAGATCCTGCATGGAACAGGGGGCATATGGTTCATGTCCGTTTCCTGCACCCGCAGTACAGTGCAACATCCCTATTGTTAGTGGCCAGTCCTGTTTCTTTTGGGGAAACAGTTCCGCAAGGTTTTCTGAAATTACCTTCCGGGCGAAACTCATCCCGACAATTGCTGCTCGCCTGTCGACATCTGATGGGAAATATACCACTTCCGGTGTTTTTCCCGACATGATATGCACCCCTTCCGGCCATCTGATATGGTTTGACCATCCGTTCAGCGGGTCATGGTTTCCAAAGACAATGTATGCTCTGATTCCTACGTCCGAAAGACGCTGAAGTTGTTTTCTGACGAAAAGCTGGCCATATATTCTATGTTCTTCACTATCGTAGATGTCCCCCGATATGATGAGGAAACTGACATTTTCTCTGATGGCAAGGGACACAATCTCTTCAAATGCCTGGTACGTTGCATCTGCAAGTATTTTTCCGAATTCAGGGCTGAATTTAGATATTCCGGTAAAGGGTGTCCCAAGGTGAAGGTCTGCGGTGTGGATAAACCGTATCTCTGTGCCAGAAGATGAGGGAGTACGTTCCTGCGGTACGGGCATATGATGGAGATATCTGATTCCAAAGAGATAACCCTGATTGTCTTCTGCATGTCCTAATTTATGGATTATTAATATAATCTGGTTAATTAAGTGCTGAAAAATGACGGGATGGGATTATGCCAGAGAGATTACGCCTATCTTAGGGGAGGTCGATATGTGGTCATACGTATAGTATGAGAGAGAGGTTCCCGTGAAAAATTCCACACCAGCAGCACCGTGCCCGATAACCCGGCACACAAAAACCCGCATCATCGTTGTGATCTCGCTTTCTGTTTTTATCTCACTCATAGGTATTGGCATGGTTGTGCCGATTCTCTCGGTATATGCCGATACCCTTGGGGCGTCATCCTTCTGGATTGGTGTGATATTTGCGGCATTTGCATTCTCACGGACAATCTGTATGCCTCTATTCGGGAGGATGTCAGACCGGTATGAAAAAAAGCACATGATGGCGGTAGGTCTCTTTTTCTATGCAATAATCTCACTCGGGTATATCATTGCACCAACGGTTTTTCTCCTCACTATTGTCCGGTTTGTGCATGGTATTGCGTCCGCGATGATCGCACCGGTTGCAATGGCGTATCTGGGTGGAATCGCAGGGAAAGGTGAGGAAGCCCGTATCATGTCACGGTTTCAGGCATCAATGCTCTTCGGGTTTGGTGCAGGGCCGCTGATGGGTGGCGTCATCTATGATCTCTATGGTTTTTCTGCATCATTCTATGCCCTCATGGCATTTTCCGCTCTTGCATGTCTGATTGTTGTGCTCTTTCTTCCCGAAGAACGAATGATTTTGCCGTGTAATGCAGCAGTTGGCGAATATCCTGTGACTCCGGGCCCTGAAAAGGGTGGCAATGGGGCCTTGGAGAAAGGCGGGGTACTTCGCAGCCTTCTCGCAAACCCTCTCTATTGTGGCATCATGCTGATCTCGTTTGTGAGTGAATTCGGTATGATTGGCATACTCGTGTTTATCCCCTTATTTGTTCCACTCCTTGGCATATCCCCTGCGGGAGCTGGTCTTATCATCTCATTGAATGTATTTGTTGCCGGCACTCTCCAGATGGTATTCGGTCGCATCGGTGACAGACACAACCGGTGGCAGCTCATCATTCCCGGAGCACTTATTTTTGCGCTGTCACTTTCTCTCTTCCCTGCATGCACAACGCTTACCGGTTTTCTGCTGGTGTCAATTTTCAATGCCATGGGGGCCCTATTCTTCTATCCTGCGGTAAGTGCCACAATGGTTGAGGCCGGAAGGACATATGGCATGGGAACAACGATGGGCATTTATAATTCCGTCCGCGGTATAAGTGGGATAATCGCCCCTCTCGCAGGTGGCCTTATTGCTGATGCCTTCGGGCTGGAGGCAGTTTTCTTCCTGGTGGGAGGGTTCATTGCGGTAGGTGCATGTGTCTTCTTCCTGCTGGTTGCCCCGTCGGCGTACAGGCATAGAACCGGGATATAGATTAAAGGGAAAAAAAGGAAGGGATTAAATTTCTGTGGAATCTGTTCTCCACTGGCATATGGCACATATTCAGTGGTTTTCTCTACCCGCTGCCTTTATTCTTCTTCATCACGGCTCTCTTTTGCTGCAACGAGTATCGGTGCAATCGTCTTTGAATAGATGCTGCGTTTTGCGAGTTTTGTCAGCCGCCGTGAGTAATGGATATGTGCAATCTGGATGCCTGCAAGGAGGCCGAAACAGAGTGATACTATCCCGAGAAGCCCTGCACTAAATAAATCAACCATCTCTTTTATACCTCTTTTCAGCTCTGCCGTTCCAGCTCATCAATGAGCGGTTCGATTGAATCAGCGTCCCTGCATTCATCTGCCACGGTAAGAAACCGTTTCTGAAAGTAATATGAAAATCCATAATACCCCCCTGCCCAGCCGATTGCAATGCATACAATCGCTATTCCCAGATACATCCATTGCCCCTCCATGTATATCGTGCAGATTTTACGGTTGACAACTCTTAATGGTATCCATATGTTTTCTGGATCTTTTTGGTATCTATTCTGATTCGAAACCTATTTGTCTGTATAATCGCTACGTTCGCGTACTTCTATGGTTTCTGATTCTTCATCCCAGCTTGAGGGGCTTTCTGCATTGATTATGCAGGCCCCCTCATGGCGTCGTTCTGTTCTTCTTCTTCTCCTTCTTGGCGGTGCCATTGAGGCAATGCTTCTTCTTGCAGGTATCAGGTATTCTGACCTGGTTGCCTACTCAGGAATTCTTGTATTCACGGTTCCTGCTCTTTTTGCCGCTTTTGTGACCGGCCCCCTTGTCCGAAGAAGTGGGAATAACATCACCCTGGACTGGTCTGCCCTCATCGCACTGGGCAGCTGTGTTGTGACAATTCTCATCACCTTCTCCCCCGTACTGCTCCTTGCAACGAGCTTTGTTTCCCTATTTTTTGCTGCATCGCTGGGGATTGTCTTTTTCCTCAGGATGCTTCTCTTAGGGGCGATTGTTGATCATCATCTCCGGCATATCCTGATTCCCGCCCTGACACAGACGGCAGTTGCCTCCTTCTTTGGTTACCTCCTTTTGGGGGACACATTCGCCCTGTTTGTCATTCCCCTGCATCTCTTCTTTGGCCTGGCTGCCTGGGCCTTCATCTGGATTCTGGAACGGCCAATGAAGCAGGCACTTGGCCTTTCCCCTCTTGGATTTGCCAATGCGTTTATGGCTCATATGATCTATGGTTCAACCGCTTTGGAAGATTTTTTCCGGCAGATGGGTGATCCCGTGACAGTCATCTTCGGAACACTGCTCTTTCGGCGTAAAGGGCAGGATGTAATGACCGTGACTGCCCCAAACCTACATCCGGGGCCACTCGGTGAGATTGGGGGTTCGGCCCTTCCCCGTCTGCTTACAGAGAGTCTGAAAGGCCAGGCACTGGTATTCCATGGGATGGCCACCCATGACTTTAATCCGGTCTCTGCATCTGAAGTGGAGACAATTGCAGATTCCATCCGTGATGTGCAGCAGAAGCATCTGGATTGGTCTGCAACTGCGACCCATGCACGGCGATATCAGGCAGGGTCTGTTTCGGTCCTTGCCCAGGCATTTGGTGACACCATCTTCATTGCTGCAACGCGGTCGCCGGATATCACTGATGATGTGGAATATGCGGTTGGCCTTGCCATCATTGAGGAGGGTAAACAATGGTTTCGGCATGTCGTCCTGGCAGATACCCACAACAGCTTCATTGACCTTCCTCCGCCTGTCCTCCTCGGTAGCCGTATCGGAGAGGACTACCGGGAGGCAGCGGCCCTTGCCTGCGAATCACTTATAGATGAGCTGCAGTATCCGTATTCCATTGGTTTTTCCCAGCTGGATGTGCCCTTCTCCCATGAAGAGGGGTTTGGCGATCTTGGTGTGATGGCGATGGTAATTACCGTGGAAGACAAAGAAACGATATGGCTCGTCTTTGACGGGAACAATCTCCATGTCGGTATCCGCGAGGAACTCAGGGATCTCTTCCTCTTAGAGTGTGCGGAGTGTGAAATTGCGACCAGTGATACCCATGTGGTCAATATGGCGTCCGGCAAAAATCCGGTCGGGTGGAAGGTGCCCCTTCCCCTTTTTATGCCATTTGTCCGTGAAGCGGTGGACTCTGCACGTGAAGATATGGCCCCCGCAGAGAGTGCGGGGGGGACTGTACACTGTGCAGATGTGGTGGTATTTGGGTCACAGCGTATCACCCAGCTTGCAGGTATTGTCACCGGGAGTGTCGGGATAGTCTGGCCGGTGGCCCTGATAATTATGCTCTTTGCGTTCCTTTCAACCGGAGTGGTATACTTTTTGCTGAGTTAAAATAGCAGGAGCAGGTGTAATGGTGGATGTCAGGGACACAACACCATACACACTATTTTGAAATATTCGCGGGGCGGTGTTAGCCCTACGGGTGTATGGTTTTGATGGTTTTCACGACTTTGAAGTAATTTGGGCGTCATCTAAGAATTCCGTGCTTTTGCCAAGGCTGCTTCGTGGTTTCAGGGTTACTGTTCTCAGAACGTATGCCGCAGTTCATTTCTGCAGGGAGATGTCCTGTAGGTACATTTTGGAATATTCTGTATGAATACAGGCGGAGAAAATGGATAAAAATTTGGAAAAATGAGATATTAAGAATTATTCGTAACTACGGTCCTGTTCGCCGTCATGTTTCTCCGGCATCACCGCGGGTTCTGCAAGAACAATCTCCACCCCACCGAATATACCCGCAGCTAGGTTGTAGATCACTGCTATTATAGCACCTGCAATAAATCCGATGATTGCATAGACGACTGTCAGCACAAGTATGGCAACGATAGCCCAGATAAGTGTCATCTCTCCGACAGGTAATGGATAGAACGGGGCTACAGCAACCCCAAAGATGGCTATCAGCACTGCCAGTACAGCTGCGATAAATCCAATCACAAGGGATACTGCAGCAAACATTTTCGCGAGAGAAATAACATTGATACTTCTGATTTCAGCCATAGTTCACCTGAATATCTTTCTGTTAATCTTTGATACTTAAAACATGGTGTTTCACAGTCGGAATAAAATAATTCATTATGTCGGACATACCACCCGGGGATTATTCCGTAAATGGCCCTTGATGGCATCTGCCTGTGCCGCCACTCCGTACCGGTGCACTTTTTACTTTTCGGTGAGGAGATATCTTTGATGGAAACCGGGAATTTCAGAGATACAATTCGGGCGTCTGATTGCATTTATACCATTGGTGTCGCCGGAGATTCAGGATCAGGGAAGACAACCTTCACCCGTGCCTTTCGTGAAATATTCGGTCCTGACCTGGTCTGTTCATTCTCTATGGATGATTACCATTTACTCGACAGGGATGCTCGTGCAGAGAAGGGCATCACTCCTCTGCATCCGGATGCAAACAATATCTCCCTCTTTGAGGACCATCTCTGCCTCCTGAAGCAGGGGAAGACAATATCAAAACCATCCTATAACCATACAACAGGTAGTTTTGACGCACCAGCTCCCTTTTCGCCAAAGAAGATTGTAATCGTGGAAGGCCTTCATCCGTTTTCAACAGAAAAAATGCGCCGATATTTTGATTTTACCTGTTATGTGGACCCTGCTGAAGAGGTGAAGTATGCATGGAAGATGGCCCGCGATGTCGGGGACAGAGGATATTCCCGTGATCAGGTGACATCAGAAATTCACGCACGTAAACCGGATTATGATGCATACGTGGCCCCCCAGAGACAGTATGCCGATGCCATCCTCACAATCACACCATCGGTCTTTGATGCATCTGGAAAGGAGGGCATGTATGCGGTCAGTCTTCTGCAGGAACGGTTTGAAAATACGGTCAAAAACATTGTATTTCCTCTGGACCTCTTTGCTATGACTTCTCTTGCAGAGCGGGATTTTCTTATTGGGTTCCATTCAGAAGAGATGTATGGAAGAACGATGGGTGCTGTCCGGTTTGATGGTGATTTCCGCTATGAGGTGATTCGCCGGCTTGAAGAGGCTGTAGAGGAGGAGACCGGGGTGGGGTCCGTATCCCTCTATGCAGGACGGGAGTATGTGACCGCAACTGAGGCAATGGAACTGATTCTTGTGTGGCGCATCATCAACCGGCGCATCTTTATGGAGTACCGGATGCAGGACGGTGCATGCATGACAGGGATGTGAATTATTCTGCATTGTCACACGTGAAAGAGGGTTCATCATCAGCGGAAATTTTCCCGGCCCTACACATCATCCCAAGAAGCGTTGCCGCACCTGCCTTGTCCAGAGGTTGATTCATTGAACCGCATTTTGGTGAGAATATGCACGAGGGGCACCCGCTTTCACAGGGGCATTCGGTAATCAGCTCATGTGTCATGCGGAGGATCTCTTCAAACCGGTTAAATCCTGTCGCGGCAAGGCCTGCCCCACCTTCATAGCCATCATAGACCATGATGGTGGGCATACCGGTGTCTGCTGCGCAGAGTGTGGAAAACCCGCCCAGGTCCTGTCGGTCACAGAGGACTTCAGCCGGCATCATTGCAATCAGGGCATGCTCGATGGCATGTAGTGTTCCTGCAGGGTCAAATCCTGCCTGTTCAAGGGCTTTCATCTCTTCCGGAGTGAAAGAGAACCAGAATGCCTCTGTTGCAAACTTCAGGGAGGGTAAAGAGAGTGGTTCGGTTGACACCGGTTTGCCATATCGTTTCACCTGATAAAAGGGATAGTGTTCACTGACAACCACATTCCCAAAGGAGAGTCTGCAACCATATGTCCGGGTGTTTTTACTCTCCACTACTGACTCAGGTTGTCCTGAAGAGTGGACAGTTGTCTGGAAATCAACCTTTGTGCGGTCTGCCCGGATGATACCTGTCTCCAGATCAAGTGTTCTTATTAGATAGGTGTCTCCTGCATGAAGGAAGACAGCACCTGGGTGTGCTTCGCGGTAGGCCTGTCCAATCTCTATTGTCTCAATGAGTTTTCCGTCAGAGATAATTTTCAGTTGTTTTCCACCCGTCCCGGAGATTCGGACGATCTCAGCCGGGCGGGCAGACCCGCTGTAGACAGCGCCACGTCTGGTGTGGGTGAGCGCACCTCCCTGAATAAGTTCTTCTGCTATTCCGGATGCCGACGGACCAAACCAGATGCTACAGTCTTCTCCTGTCAGTGGCAGTTCTGCTGCGGCACAAAGCAGGTGGCCTGCCAGAATATAGGGATTTTCCGGGCTGATTGCTACATTTTCCGCCGGTCTTCCAAAGAAAGCCTCCGGGTGGTGCATATAATACTGGTCCAGTGGATTTTCTGATGCAACAAGGACAGAGAGTGCGTGTCGCGTCGTTCGCCCAGCCCTGCCCGAACGTTGCCATGTTGCATTGCGTGACCCGGGAAATCCTGCCATTATGACGGAATCAAGGCTTCCTATGTCGATACCGACCTCAAGGGCATCAGTTGAAACAATTCCCCGAAAACTCCCTGATTTCAGTCCCTGTTCCAGTTTACGTCTATCGCCGGGAAGATACCCTGCACGATATGCGGGAATTTTTTCGGAATGATGTCGTCCTGTCATGCTGGCGAGGGTCTCTGCTCCTTTCCGGGAATTGGTAAAGGTGAGTGTCTGTAGATCCTGTGCCACACAGTACTGCATCAGAGAGGCTGCCGCCCGGTAGGTGGTATCTCTCTGTTCTGGTGGAAAATATGGGTTATAAAGGAGAAAACTCCGGGGACCTTCCGGTGCCCCTGATGAGTGTATGACAGAGACATCCCTGCCGGTGAGTGTATAGGCAAAGGGGGAGGGGTTTCCGATAGTGGCACTTGCAAGGATGATTCGTGGATGACTGCCGTAAAAAGCGGCGACCCTAAGCATCCGGCGGAAGAGGAGGGCGGCGTGTGACCCTGCAACACCCCGGTAACGATGTGCTTCATCGATAACCAGATACCTGAGGTTTTTCCAAAATCCCTGCCAGAGAGAGTGCCAGGAGAGAATATGGTGCAGTTCATGTGGATTTGAAAGAATTATTCTTGATGATTCACGAATATTTTTTCTCCTGTTTTTTGGAGTGTCGCCGTCGTACACCGCTGGTTTTGCATCGGGAACGATTGCATCAGAAAGGGAGGTGGCAGTTTTTAGCTGGTCACGGGTCAGTGCTTTTGTCGGAAAGAGCATGAGAGCACGGGCGGTAGGATCCGTCCTCAGCCCTTCCATGATAGGGATCAGATACGCAAGCGTTTTTCCGGACGCTGTCGGGGTGACAAGCATTACATCTCTGCCTTCATGGACAGCAGTTCGTGTTGCAGTCTGGTGCGTATAGAGACGCAGATGATTTCTCCTGCAATACTCCCCCACATGTTTTTCCAGTGGGGGGTCGGGCTCTTCAAACTGAGCCAATGCACCGAATGATTCCTCCCGGTGCGTTACATGTCCTCTGTAATTTGGGTCTCTGCATATTCTGTCTGTCAGTGTGACGGGCAGAGGCACCCCTCCAGAAGACGTTCGTATATCAACGGGAGATTGGTGATGTCAAGGCGGTTGTGCTCGATTATCGGGACCAGTGGTCCGGGATTTCCTGTGCGACGGTATGTCTGATAATACCATGGCACCATACTGCCAGGCAGATCCTCTTTTCGGTACTGGCCAAGAATTTTCCCTTCGACGGTTCCCAGGCGGCAATCTGGCATTTCTCTTTTCCACTGCCGGCGTACGTGGTGAAGGAGATCGGTATGTGCCGGGTCATTGACGGAGGGAATGCCATAGTACCCTGCACGATCCCTGAGATACGGATAATCAAATGCCCTGCCGTTATACGTGACCAGACGGGTATTTTCAGTGATCTCTTCCATGACAGCTGAAATGGCAGCTGGTTCTTCTCCGATGTTACGCAACAGGTACTGCGTCACTTTTAGACTCCTGCCCTCTATTCTGCCTGCCCCGAAGAGTATTACAGGCCGGGAAAATATGCCCAGTGTCTCGATGTCAAAGAAAAGCAAATCAGAGGGGTGAGTCACGAGGGAGAAGAGCAGAAAGAGATTGTCTGAAGCTGTGCATCGTCTACGGCAGTGGGCCTCCAGAAATGTCCAGTCATTCTCATCTGCTGCATCTGCTATGATACGTGCATCTGCACCAAATCGGGGATGGGTTATGAGGTCTGAAATATCCTGTATGCCTCTCTGGTGAAATTTTTCCGCAGTGATTTTTCCAATGCCAGGTATCAGGCGAAGTTCCTGCATAATGGCATCTGAAAGAGCGGGTATATCAGGGCGTGCTAATTCCAGTTCTTCCGAAGTTTCGATAGCATAGCAGGTTCCCTGTTGAGTCTCAATTTCATGACCGTCAAATGCTTCTTCAACGGTACATCCCTCATACTCTGCTAAGAGGGCATGCTGCATGGTGTGAGCGGTCATGGGGGATGGGATCCCGGGGAACCATCCCTGTTGTTTAGGTATACATGCGTTTGTTCCATATGTGACAGCTGTTTCACCAGCCCATCTGTCTGCTATTCCGGTGATCAGTTTCCTGTCATACATATTCTGTATGGGATCTCAGGTTGTGAGTAATTTAATGCATGCCGGGGAGGGTGAAAGTGAATTTCAGCAGAGTAGTATGGTGAACCTTTTCTCTCTCTCTGACAGAATCGATACTAATGAAACCGATTCACCGGTATTATCTGCTCATTGTGTTGGTCATTAGTATTTCTGTTGCTGCATGTGGATGCACTACATCGCTCTTCAGTTCCGGTCCGGCTGCAGAATATCCTGAGGTTGGGGAATATCAGGATGATGGCAGAATTGCCACCTCATCCCTGGAATTCCCCTTCCAGGATAGGTCTGTATCGGTTTCGGTGTCTGCGCCACAGGGTCTGTATGAAGCGGCAGCAGATGCTGACAAACGAGCGGTTCTTCTGGGTGAATGGGAAGAAGATGACGACTGGACAACCGGATATTATCTCTCATTTCTTACTGATCCTCAGATGAAGCAGGTGTATTCAGCCACTACAGATGCACTGAGAAAAGGTGCGTCCGGAACAGTAGAAGGCAGTGACGAATATATTGAGTTTATGACAGTCTATGTGCAGTCGCTGGCATATGACACTCGTCCTGATGAGGCAGGGCCAAAATTCCCGGTTGAGACAATTATTGAAAAAGGGGGAGACTGCGATGATAAGAGCATTCTTCTGGCAGGTCTCCTCGAACAGGAAGGTTATAATGTCTCACTTTTCTTTTTCCCCGACGATTCACACATGGCGGTGGGAATTGGAACAGATAAACCCGGGTTTCGTGACAGTGGATATCTCTTTGTTGAAACAACCAATGTGAGCCTGATAGGCATTCCCACCGAAAAATTTGAAAACGGTGCCATGCTCACATCAGACCTGTTTGTTATCCCTTTTGGGAATGGCACAATGGGGTATGGAAAAGCTGAGGAGACACGGCGGATTGATCAGGCAGCAGCTGAAGCACGGGTCCGTGCAGAGGATGAAGAGGTGTCCCTTGTTGTTATGGAAGAAAACCTCGATGTGATGAAGCATGCACTGGATGAAGAGAATGCTGCCCTCGCCTCACTGAAGAGGTCTGGCAACATAGAGGGGTATAATGCTGCTGTTTCAGACTACAACCGTCATGCTGCAGATTACAACCAGTCGCTGGAAGAATATCGCACCCAATATACTGCCTATCTTGCGGATGTTGAATTTGTCAACTATGCAGCAACCCATCTTTATGACCGTCTGGGCCTCTCAAAGGCGGTTACTGTCTGGGAACGCGGAATGGCATGAACCCATACACATTCTGTTTTTTTTGTGAATGGTTCTATCTTAGACATAGATGATTGTATGTGATTTCCGGGGAGTTAATGTGGAGGAGTATTCCGTTCTATTTTCACCTGTTGTTCTGCTGGAGAAGAATGCCTGTTTTGACATCTGACTCTTCCGAATGATCTGTGGATGGTCTTTTGCCCGTGTTGCAATGAACTGAAATGTCTGTGACATACTCCAGACTCGCATTGTCTGATATATGGTGCTGATCTGTGTGGGGGGTGAAAGTGAATTTTGTGTCTTGGTTTTGGAAAGTATGGACTTCGTATTTAATGTTCCAAAAAAATGAACGAATTTATCAAAATGAATGACGACATCCCTATATCCAATCCGGTCAGATATAAGAGATAGAGTTGATGCTATGCTGAATGTTGAAAATCTCCACGTTGAAGTAGGGGGGAAAGAGGTAATCCACGGAGTTAATCTACAGATTCCGGAAGGAGAAACCCATATCCTGATGGGACCGAACGGATCCGGAAAGACAACCCTTCTGCGCTCAATTATGGGATTCAGTAATTACACCATAACCGAGGGACGGGTCATCTTCCGTGGTCATGATGTCACTGAACTTCCGCTGTATGAACGGGCGCGTTATGGCATGGGTATGATGTTTCAGCGCCCTCCGACCATTTCCGGCCTTAAACTTGGCAAACTGCTGGAAGTGATGTCAGGGAAATCACCTGCAAAGGCATTTGAATATGCTGAAACGATGAATATGAGTGCTTTTTTGGAACGCGATCTGAATGCTAACTTTTCCGGAGGCGAGATTAAACGCAGTGAAGTGCTTCAGTTGTTGGTTCAGCAGCCTGATTTTGTTATGCTTGATGAACCGGAAAGTGGCGTGGATCTTGAAAATATCGCGCTTATTGGAAAAGCGATTGCACGGCTTGTCGATAAAGATCGTCATATCGTAAACCGGAAGAAATCCGGGCTGATTATTACGCACACCGGATTTATCATGGACTATCTGGAAGCAGATGCTGGCCATATGCTTTGCAATGGTGAGATTCGGTGCCGTGGCAATCCGCGGGAGATACTGAAGGTAATTCAGGAAAAGGGATATCAGGAGTGTATGGAATGCGTAAAGCTGTAGAAGGATTTGATGATCTCTCTCCTGAAGATAAAGAGCGTCTTGAACAATCAGGGATGGTGCTTTCTTCAGAGAACAGGTGTGGAAGCTTCTTCCAGTCAGATCAGGATGTTAGGCATACTTCCTGCACATATGAAGGAATTGAGATGCTTCCGACAGCAGAAGCACTCAAAAAATATGACTGGCTTAAGGACTATTACTGGAATCTTGTTGATAAGGACAAGGATGAATACACCCGGTATGTTGCAGACCATGAACCACGAGGGTATACTATCATCGCAAAAAAAGGCAGTAAAAACATATTCCCTCTCCAAACCTGTCTTTTTATGGCAACAGATGATATCCAGACTGTCCACAACATAATCATTGCGGAGGAGGGAGCTGAACTTCACCTCATAACAGGATGTGTCTCCAGTCACTCCGTCGGCCATGGTTCGCACTATGGTATCACTGAGTTTTATGTGGGGAAAGATGCCCTCATCAGCACAACGATGATCCATACCTGGGGCGAGGATGTGACAGTCGTCCCGCGGAGTGCGTCACGGGTGGAGGAGAACGGCACATTCCTCTCCAACTATATCAGCATGAAACCGGTGAAGCGTGTCCAGATGTACCCTGAAGCCCGGTTAACCGGTGAGAATTCTGTGGCCAGGTTCAGTTCCATCGTGCTTGCACCAAAAGGCTCTGAACTTGACCTTGGCCAGCGTGCTATTCTGGAAGCGAAAGGTACAAGTGCTGAACTTCTTTCCCGTGTTATTACCCGTGGTGGTACTGTGATAACACGAGCCCACATTATTGGTGGGGCAGAGGAGACGCGTGGCCATATTGAGTGCAAAGGTCTCATTCTTGAAGACGGAATAATCCATGCAATCCCGGAGATTGAAGGACGGCTCACGAATACCTCACTCTCTCATGAGGCAGCAGTGGGTAAAATAGCCCGTGATGAGATTGAATATCTGATGGCCCGTGGTCTGAATGAAGAAGAGGCAACGGCGACCATCATCCGCGGATTCCTTGATGTGAAGATACAGGGCCTGCCTGAATCACTCCAGCGGCAGATTGATGCCGCGATTGACGCTGCAGAAAAAGGATTCTGAGAGATATGGTCTATTTTGACCTTACCCGTTCCTTTCCTGAACCAGCCTGTACGTATCCCGGGGATTGTGTCCCGGAATGCCACCAGTCCTTAAGGGATGGATATCGGGTATCAGTGCTGGTTGCAAGCAGTCACAGTGGGACTCACATAGACTCACCTGCCCATTATATCGAAGACGGGCGGACCATTGACCTAATTCCGCCCGAGACTTTTATTGGCCCGGTGACGATTGTTGACCTGGGTTCACGGCATTCAGCCATCCTTCCGGAGGATATCCGTCCCTGGATGAATGTCGAGCGGCTGATCCTTAAAACCGGATATTCTGAAAAAACGTCGTTTGATCGTGAATATGCCTATCTTGATGAAGATGCAGCGCGTCTGGTCGCCACATCCGGTATCCGGGTCATAGGAATAGATACCCCATCTATAGAGTCATATCGGGGCACAGGTGATGTGCACCGCCTGATTTTGGGGGCCGGGATTCCGGTTATTGAATATCTGGACCTCAGTGGGGTCAGCGAGGGAGACTATTATATGATCGCTCTGCCACTGAAGATTACTGGCGGTGATGGGGCACCAGCCCGTGTCATCGTACGAAAGGAAGAGGATGTATGAGTATTGTTACTGATGCTGTAAAGAAGATGGAAGAGGTAACCCAGGGTACCGGTTGCCACGACTGTAATGTGAAGATTGAACGCCAGCCGGATGCACCTACATGTCAGTATGTGCGTGGAGTAAACCTAAGGTTCGGGTTTGGCGGTGCGGAATCAGATGTGGTCACCCAATATCCGATAGAGACGGTCACCCGAATTCCCTTTATGTTTGATGCACCGCTGGAGTCCCCTGAACAAAGAACCGCTGCCTGTGGAATAATGGGTGTCGTGGCCCGGTTCCTTTGTCTTTGCCGGAAAGCAAAGGCATGTGATCCCAAAGACCATGAACAGTGTTTCATAAATTTCTGTTCTGTTTTTGACGGTAAGAAGATCTATGTGAACGGGAATCTTCCGGACCTTGTCCGTTTCCTTGGAAAGAGTGCAGTCTCCTCCCCGGAAGGGGCGGATGTTATTGTAGTGGGTGGGGATGGCCTTTTCTCGGCTGACTGTCTTGCAGTAACAGACCAGTACAGAGGCAAAAAACAGATGGTCTTTGTCGGTCCTTCCACTGCAGGTGTAGCAACCTTTCTGGATGAAGAGCATTGGTGCCCTTTTGCACGGTGAATGGCCGCAAACAGATAGATTGAATACTCCTCTTTTTCATGGTACCTGTATGCTCTTTGGTTCTTCTGGAATACGCCGTCCTTTCGGCCCTGAACTGATAAAAACTGCGCTGGAGGTTGGCGGTTGTGTTGGCGCTTCCTGTTCTTCCATTGTTACCGGCCGTGATGCACGCACGACAGGTCCTCTGCTGGAAGCAGCGTTTGCCGCGGGTGCCGCTGCGGCCGGATGCCGGGTTGTATCCGGCGGTGTTGCTCCGACTCCAACAGTGGCGTATGCCGCACGGCAGTACGATGCCGGCTGTATGATAACTGCCTCACACAATCCGGAGGAATATAACGGGCTGAAACTGGTGAACCCTGACGGTTCAGCCTTCTCTTTGGCGCGCCAGCAGGAGATTGAAGACACCTATACTCTGCCACATATTACTGACTGGAAAGGGCAGGGGGAGACCGGTGAGGCAGATATCATCCGCTCGTATCTGGATGCGATAGTGGATGCTGTGTCTCTTCCGGAAGATCTGCACATGGTCCTTGACTGTGGAAACGGTGCGGCGTCGCGTGTAACACCTGCTCTTCTCCGGCGTGCAGGAATACGATATACCGGCATTAACTGCACGGTGCAGGGTTTTTTTGCGCGCCCATCCGAACCTCTTCAGGAGAATCTCCTTCATATTCCTGCCATGGTAAAGCAGGCAGGTGCTGCGGGGGCACTGATTCATGACGGTGATGCTGACCGGTTCATGGCATTTGACAATCAGGGGAACTATATCAGTGGAGATCATCTCCTCATGCTCTTTGCCGAATGGACTGGTGCGGCGAGTGTGGTAACAACGGTGGACGCATCAATGGCCATTGAAGAGCTGACAACAGTCCGAAGGACACCCGTTGGTGATTCTTTTGTATCTGAAGCGTTGGTATCCGGAGGGGACTTCGGCGGCGAACCCTCCGGAAGCTGGATCTTCCCTGCTCATTCTCTTTGCCCGGACGGACCATATGCAGCAGCTCTCTACTGTGCAATGGCAGCGGAGTGGGATATTGCAGAGAAGGTTGCAGAATATCCTCATTATCCTCTCATTCGCCGTTCATACCGTTGTGAAGACGGGCGTTCCATTCTTCTGGCACTGGGTGCAGATAAACCGACTGATGGTATTCGCATTGAAGAGGATGATGGCTGGTGCCTGATCCGGGCGAGCGGCACGGAACCCAAGGTCCGCATCACTGCAGAAGGGCGTGACACAGAGTCTGCAGAAAAAATGGTACGAAAAGGGGAAGACCTTCTCCATTCGGCGTAACCTATACATTAATGCAGAGCAAATATCATTTGATTGACTATGCTCTGTGTTCTGCTTGCAGCGGGTGAAGGGAAACGGATGGCTCCCCTCACCGCAACCCGCCCAAAAGTCATGCTTCCTGTGGCAAACCGGCCGATGATTGAACACCTGATCTGTGCAGTGCGTGATGCGGGCATAGATACGTTTATAATTGTTGTCGGATACCGGGAGAAGGAAATTCGGGACTATTTTGGGAATGGTGAAAGATGGGGTGTCTCGATCCGGTATATGGTTCAGAGAACTCAGAGCGGAACCGGTGATGCACTCCGTTCAGCAAAGGGATTGGTAAAGGGACGTTTCCTGCTCATGAACGGTGATATGATCGTGACGGCTGATGATATCAGGAATGTCTGTGCATCTCCTGCACCGGCAGTTGGTGTTGTTAAGAGTGAAAATCCGGAACAGTTTGGTGTGATCACCGAGACAGGGGGGAAGGTGACAGGCATCTATGAAAAATCCACCAATCCTCCGGGAAATTTAATTAATGCAGGAATATACCTCTTTGATGATGATATCTTTGCAGAAGTTGACCGTCTTGTCCCTTCGCCCCGTGGGGAATATGAACTGACTGATGCACTTGAGCCCGCGATAACCCGCAATGAACTCCACGCGGTGCCACTGACATCCTGGTGCGATATTGGCGCCCCGTGGAATCTTTTGGAAGCAAATGAAGATGCTCTCTCTGATATGGTCACTGATATCCGGGGCGAGGTGGAAGATGGTGTCACCCTGAAAGGAGCAGTGGTGCTTGCAGAGGGTAGTGTCATCCGATCGGGCACCTATATTGAAGGTCCCTGTATGATTGGGGCAGGGTGCACCATTGGTCCGCATGTCTATATCAGAGGGAAGACGGTAATTGGAAATGACTGTCACATTGGTCATGCCAGTGAATTGAAAAATTCAGTAATATTTCCCCGCACAAAGATTCCACACTTCACCTATATTGGTGACAGTGTCGTCGGGTCTGGCTGTAATTTCGGCGCCGGCACAAAGGTGGCTAATCTCCGCCATGACAAAGAGCATGTGAAAGTAGGGGGTGTCTCCACCGGGCGCAAGAAGTTCGGGGCCGTTATTGGTGATAACGTCCTCTTTGGCATTAACTGCTCGATTAATGTGGGGGCTTCAATAGGACGGGATGTCCGTGTTGGTCCCAACACTGTGGTCAGCGGTATGATTGCTAATGAATCTGTTCTCGGGAGGAACTGATACTATGCAGGCCGTTGTTCTTGCAGGGGGGGAGGGGTCACGCCTGCGCCCGTTGACCCGCAACCGCCCGAAAGCACTTCTTCCGGTGGCAAACAGGCCCATTATAGAATATGTTATTGAAGCCCTGACAGAGGCAGGGGTCAGAGACATTACCGTCGTTGTCGGTTATCGCAAAGAGCAGGTTATCCATTGCCTTGCAGATCTACCGGTGCCGGTGAATGTTGCCGTACAGGAGAGACAACTGGGGGTGGCAAATGCCCTCAAAACGGCAGAAGAGCATGTTTCTGGCAAGTTCCTTCTTCTTCCCGGTGACAATATCATCACAGCAGCAGCACTTCGCCCGTTTTGCGGAGACGGACTTGGGCTTCTTACAACCACAGATTCCCGGGCGACGGATTATGGGGTGGTGGATGTTCAGGATGGCTTTGTCAGAAAAATAACGGAAAAACCTGATGTGACTGAATTATCCACGGTTTCAACCGGTGTATTTTCACTGGACCCTTCGGTGTTTGGCTATTACGAAACCGGACTGGAACTTCCCGGGATGATCAACAAAATGGTTTCTGATGGTGCGAAAATACGTGCGCACCGTATTACAGGGGGATGGTCGGATGCGGTCTTTGCGTGGGATCTTCTCACCCTGAACAGGTCACTTTTAAAGAATACAGTGTCTCTAAGTGCAGGCAGTATATCACGGCATGCAACGGTAGAGGGGCGTGTCTCAATCGGCCATGGGACAGAAATACTCCCGGGCACAGTGATCACCGGGCCTGCAGTCATCGGATCAAACTGCACCATTGGTCCAAATGCCTGTATCTCACCTGGTACAGCAATTGGATCATGTGTGACGATAGGGCCATTATCTCATATTTCCCGCAGTATCCTAATGGATGATGTAAGTGTCGGGTCACACTCCAGTATCAGAGAGAGTGTAATAGGGGAAGGTTGCACTCTCGCGGATCATACTGCGGTTGTCTGTGGTGAATTTCAAACACATGTCCGGGGAAGGTGTACCTCCGGAATGTTTGGGACTATCATGGGGGACAGGGTAGGGACAGCACCGTTTACTGTTCTGAGGAATGCAGTTGTCGGTAATAATGTTGCTTTTGAGACGGGTGGACGGACAATTTCAGGGGTCATTCCGGATCAGACGGTGGTGATGTAGGTGTGTGGGATTGTCGGGTACATCGGCTGGCGTGAAGCCGCACCAGTGATTGTCGAGGGCCTGAAAAGTCTTGAATACCGGGGGTATGACTCATTTGGGGTTGCCACCGGGACTGACAGTATCATGGTTGCCAAGCGGAAAGGGCGTATATCGGAGCAAGCGGAGTGTGTGGTAGGCTGCCATGGTACCCGTGGGATTGGCCACACCCGGTGGGCAACCCATGGTCTGCCCGATGATCGCAATGCCCATCCGCACACTGACTGTACCGGGCAGTTTGCCATCGTTCACAATGGGATTATTGAAAACTATGCTGAACTCAGGAGGGGACTGGAAAGTCGTGACCATCGGTTCACTTCTGATACTGACAGTGAAGTGATTGTGCATCTTATCGAGGAAGCATGGGAGGGTGATTTTGCTGCAGCAGTTCGTAGTGTCCTCCCGCTTCTGAGGGGCTCATATGCGATTCTTGCTCTCTGTGCGGGTTCTGATGAGGTTATTGCTGCACGGGAGAGGAGCCCACTTGTAATAGGTCTTGGGGATAGTGAATTCTTCGCCTGCTCTGATGCAACCCCTATTGTTATGTATACACGGGATATTCTGGTTCTTGAAGACGGCGATATGGCGGTGATACGGGAAGGTTCTGTTGCAGTGGAGAATGGGGGCGAGGTAGTCGCTCGTGAGGCTTCATACGTTGACTATGATGTAGAAGCGGCCCGGAAAGGTGGATTTGCGCACTTTATGCTCAAGGAGATTTTTGAGCAGTCCGACGTATTCCAGCAGTCGTTCCGGTTGGCGTTCAGCCATCTGGAGACCAGTGCTCTTCTCAGGCATGCACATGGTATTTCAGTGATCGCCTGTGGGACTTCCTACAATGCTTCTCTCCTCTTTCGGTATTTTGTTGAGAAAGAGTGTGGTACACCTGTCAGGGTTGACCTGGCCTCAGAGTACCGGTATCTCTCCACTCCGGAAGATGAGGTTGTAATTGCCGTTTCCCAGTCAGGAGAGACTGCTGATACGCTGTCGGCCCTAAAGAAGGCAGCGGCTTCCGGCTGTCCGACTATTGCAATTACTAATGTGCAGGGGAGTTCTATCACCCGTGCAGCAGATCGGACTATCTATACCGGGGCCGGGCCTGAGATCAGTGTGGCTGCCACGAAATCGTACATGGCACAGGTTGCGGCATTTGTCGGACTGCTTGCAGGAATGACCTGTTCTGAAACGTCTTTTGTGGAATGTTCAGTCGGACAGGCCATTGAGGAGTCCCTTCTCACGGATGTGAGTGAAGCGGTCAGTCTCTGTGTCCCGGCATCAACAATCTTCTACGTAGGCAGGGGTATTTTTTATCCTGTTGCCCTGGAAGGGGCACTCAAGATGAAGGAAATCTCTTATATCCATGCAGAGGGATATGCGGCGGGTGAAATAAAACACGGGCCATTTGCTCTCCTTTCAGAAATGACACCTGCTGTTGCTGTTTGCCTCCCTGGGGACGGGTATCATTCGATGTTAGGGAATCTCCGGGAGATGAAAGCACGGGGTACACCCCTCATTGGCATTGGCTATGGGGATGATATTGATCTGCAGGATGTGACTGATGTTTGCATCCCGATTCCCAAAGGGGATGAATATGCACAGGTGGCTGCAGTGACGGTCATCATGCAGCGAATTGCATATTATACGGCGCTCGCTCTTGGGCGTGATATTGATAAACCACGGAACCTTGCGAAGAGTGTGACGGTTGAATGAATGTTAATCCGGTAAAGTCACGTGCTAATAAGGGAAAGGTACGTGCAATAAGTATCCCTTATTCTCATATTACCATGGAGTAATTAAAAGAATGAATATTCTTCTTGTGTCCACACAGGACTACATCCATCATCCCATCCCATCCCGCCACCATTATATTTTCGAACGCCTGGCAGAGCGCCATACTGTGCATGTTCCCCATTTTCATGTATCACGGGGTCCTGAACGAACGACCAGTCTGCATGTACATGAAGCAACACTGTTTCCCCTGAAGAGTCCTTTTCTTCATTATACCCTGAATGCTCCGTATCATTTTGTATTCTTCAACAAATTTTTCAGAGAAAATGACATTGATGTGGTGGTTGCAGCCCATGTTCTTGCAGGAACCGCAGTAATTTTGGCTGCAAAACGTCATAAAATCCCGGTATTGTTTGATCTGAAAGACTGGTTCCCTGATTCTGCAGCTGCATATTATTCAAATTCGGGGGTGCAGTCTGTTGTACGGAATGCTGTTTTCAGAATAACCCGATGGAATCTCAAAAATAGTGATCGGATTTCCACCGTTTCGCCTGTTCTGGTTAAAAAACTTGCAAATTTTGGATTTGAAGCAGATCTTATAACAAATGGTGTGGATTTATCCTGTTTTGCTCCTATGAAAATAGACAGGAAAGGAGTAGACGCTCGAATCAAACCCGAATCTTTTGTGATCGGCTTTTCCGGAAGTGTGGAACGGTGGTATGATCTCATTGGAATTATTGACACGATGCCGGAGATTATCAAATATTATCCGGAAACAATTTTTTTGATTGTTGGGCCGGGTCTTTTTACAGCGTATTATCATGAACTGGTGGAGAAGGTAAAGGAATATGGAATTGAAGACAGGGTTTTCTTTGCAGGAAAAAAAGAGTATTCTGAACTTCCTTTGTACATTAATGCAATGGATCTCTGTATGATCCCGCTGGAGCCAAAACAGTGGATAGACATCGCGCTGCCCAATAAATTTTTTGAATATAGTGCATGTGGAAAACACATTCTTTCAACTGAGATCCCTGGTATTATGGATTACGGGTATCAAAATGTTGAATATTACCGTTCGAAGGATGAATTAACAGATTCAATAAAACGATGCATTGATGAATATCAGGAAGGTACGTATCATTCAGATGTGCCTGAACAGATTAATGAGAATGACTGGAATCAGAAGGCAGAAGAGATGGAGAATGTCCTGTTCAGTCTGATCAAAATGCATTAATATATTTTTAGTCGTGCATGTTCCAACACCAAAGAAATTAATCTTTGGTGATAAAATAATATTGAGTGGTTCAATGAACATAGAGAATCTTGCAAAATATAAACCATATATTATAATTGGCATTCTTATTTTCTTTGCGATTATTGCGCTTTGGCTCCGGTTGTTACCGGCGGCAGGGCTTGTGACTGAGGAGGGAGTAAATCTCCTTGGAAATGACCCCTGGTATAATCTCCGTCAGGTAGAGTCAATGGTAGAAAATTTCCCTTCGTATCTTTGGTTTGATGCGATGACGGAGTATCCGTCAGGAAATGGTATCCACTGGGGGCCGCTTTTCATCCAGATCATTGCCGGACTGAGTATCCTTGTAGGTGCAGCGACCCGGCCGGAGATGATGTATGTTGCCTCCTGGGTACCACCCCTGATGGGAATGCTTGTAGTCCCGGTTCTTTATCTCGTTGGAGAGAAGATCGGTGACTGGAAATGTGGTATTTTTGCCGCCTTGTTTGGGGCAGTTGTGTCAGGGCAGTTTTTTTATCGTTCTCTCTTTGGGTTTGTGGATCACCATATCGCAGAGACTCTTTTCGGGCTCATTTTCTGCCTCTGTTATATCCTCACCCTAATTGAAATCAGAAATAATCCGGTTCATTTTTCTGATATAGAAACGCTAAAAAGGCCGGCAGTATTTGCTTTGGGAACAGGTATTGCCTACATTTTAGGACTTGCTGTGATGCCGACAATGATCCTCTTTGCGATGATTGTTGCTGTGTACACCCTCTTTCAGTATGTCTATGACTTCTGGAAACAGCAATCCGATGATGGTTTACTTTTTGTAAATACCATAGTCTTTCTCTCTGCGGTGATTGGGATCTTCATAATTGGGTTCAATACGATGAGCCTGTCAATGAATCGGTATTCCCCGGCTCAGGTTATTGCCTATCTCACTCTTATCGTCGCAACAGGTGTCCTCTGGTATATTTCCCGTGTTCTACGGGGCAAACCATGGTATTATTATCCGGGTATACTTGCTGGAGCAGGTGCTATTGTGTCCATTCTCCTGTATCTCATCGCACCTGCATTTTATGAGATGCTGATTGGAAACTTATTCTCCTTCTTTGGCCAGTCAGCAACGGTATCAACAATTCAGGAAGCCCGTCCTTGGGAGGCGGCACTGGCATGGGATGCATTTGGCTTTGGCCTGATCCTCATGTTTGGTGGGTTTGCAGTAATTATCTGGGATTTTATCCGGAAAGGGCGTGCAGAACATCTCTTTGTGGTGGTCTGGTCAGTAATAATTCTCTTATCAACCATGCAACATGTGCGGTATGAATACTATATTGCCGTAAATATTGCTCTCCTCGCAGCCTATTTCATGTACTGGACGCTTGGAGCAGCGCAGGGACGGCTTCTGGAGATGACAGGTATCAGCAGGGGCGAAGGAGTGACAGAAGAATCTTCATCCCCTGTTGAAAAGGGAAAAAAAGGAAAACGAAATGATGCAAAAAAAGAGATGAAAGAGGCAAAATCAACAAAACAGGGGGCACCGTCATCAGTTGTCATCATTCCGTTTGCAGTAGGTGTGCTTTTCTCCCTGCTCTTTATCTCATCCTCTGTTGCAACAGATCTTCAAATTGGAAATGGCATGGCATACGGTGGCATGCAGCCCGACTGGTACTCATCCCTTGAATGGTTCGGGGAAAATTCCCCCGATCCAGGAGTAGACTACTATGAAATCTATGACAAAGAGACCTTCACGTACCCGTCTGAATCATATGGTGTGATGTCGTGGTGGGATTATGGGCATTACATCACTTTCGTTTCAAAACGGATACCCAATGCGAATCCGTTCCAGCACGGAGTAGCAGGATCGAACGGTGCTGCTGCGTTCTTCCTGCAGGACAATGAAGCAGGTGCAGACACGATACTTGATAATGTCGGTACAAAATATATCATCACTGATATTGAGATGGACACCGGAAAATTCTGGGCCATGGCCACCTGGTATGACGCTGATGTGGGGGGGGCCCCATACATAACCGGATACAGCGACCAAAGTGGAAACCAAGGCTGGATATATACAGATGAATACTATCGGACCATGGTCTCACGTCTGCATAATTTTGACGGGTCAATGGCAGTGCCGGATGAAAATTATATTATTGAAAATAATGGCAAGACATACAGCTATCTGGTTCTCTCCCCGGTGGAGCCTGTGGCAGCCCTGCAGCACTACCGGCTGGTTCATGAATCTGACACCAATGTCTTTGGAAATAAGGCGGTTGGCAACCTGAAGTATGTCAAGATCTTTGAGTATGTCCCCGGTGCGGTTATAAAAGGAGACGGCATCATTGAGATCCCTCTGAAGACCAACACCGGTCGTGAGTTTACCTACCGGCAGGAGAGTGTAAATGGTACATTTGTCGTACCGTATCCCACAGATGGTTCGGTGTCCGGCATCACTACCCTTGGGTCATATACCATTGCCGGAACCGGGCAGACGTTTACTGTCACAGAATCTGACATTCAGTCAGGAAAACAGATTTAAAAATAATATATTACTGTCCTTTTAGGACAGTTTGGTCTTTTTTTTCCGAGATGGGTCAGTATATGATACTTCAAACCCGGGGATGACAACCCGCCAGACTGGCAGGGGAGTTCGGGTAAGGTCAACGACACAGATGCGATCAGTATGGGGGGCGACAGCTGCGATTGCTGCATGGAGTTCTTCATCTGTTGCAGTATACTGCGTTCCTTCTATCTTATCTGTGGAGATTACCTGGGTATTTCCAAACCAAATGCGGTTAATTCTTTTATAGCGTTCATATCCTGCCTTTTCCACCATTGCTGAGCGTCCGGAAAAGATGCCGACCTCTTCTGAGAATATTTGTGATACACGGTTTCGTGCCAGTTTCAGCAGTGTATATTCAGCTGCCACATTTGGATCCGGATGGGTGGATGCAGCCATCATGATCATGAACGGGTCCTGCGTAATAGTGTCATCAGCTACAGCTGCAACAGTTGGTATGCCATAGGTATCATTTAGGAGCCACATGGTGACTTCAATGCCTTCTGCGGCAAAAATTTCCATAAGTGTTCCCGCTGGTGTTCCTGACTCCGGGATCAGGCGTTTTCCAAGGGAATAGTTTGTTTCCGCACGACTCAGGGCATCCCGCTCAATGACTTCGTAGATACCGTGGATGATCGCTTCTTCCGCAACGCAGCCTGCTCCGAGGCCGTTTGGATCACTGCGGAAGAGCTGGTTGGCCATTCCGATTGGATCGTATGGATGATACACGGCATTTGCTGGTATGTATACCCGTTCATCATGCAGAATATCCTGCCCGGCAAGCCAGTGAAGTTTTTCCCCGATCTCTGGTTTTCGGGGGAGAATCAGTTCCTCAGGGTCAACAGCACGTGTCAGTCCCACTTCTTCATATGATGCAATGTCCATCTGACCCCCGGAATATGTTGAACTATAGCGCTCTACTGTTCCCATCATTGCAGCACATTTTGCATCGTCCGTTGTTCTCCCTGCACCGGCGGTCACTTTTCCCAGCCGTTCTTTTGGGCGGATAGTGCACCAGACAGGTATCCCAAGACGGTCTTTTTCGGTGATATCTATGAGATCTGCAATCTTTGCTTCTTCGGTGAGTGTCACTGCAGTATCATATGTATCTTTGGCTGTACAGGTGCGCGGGATACCGGATGTGGTGATGTATTCATGGCGACTGACTTTGAACCCTTTCATTATACCTACCATATGCGATCCATTTTTTTATATCTTGGCTCGTCCTTTCTTTTGTATATGGAAGACGTGGCGATATCTCCGGGTATGCGGGTTCGGTACCCACGTACTGGTACAGCAGGCACTGTTGTACGGATTGAGGAGATCGATGGCAACGAGTTTGCTGAGATCGATACGACTGGCCTTCTCTACAGGATCGATCAGTTGGTTCCTATCGAAGGGGAGAAGGAAATTCTGAAAAAAGAGAGGAAATCGTCTGGAATTTCTGATTATGAGCACCTTCGGGAGATTGAATCTACTGAAGATATGCAGGATGCATATGACCAGGTTTCAGGCGTCGGTGCTGGATAACTGAAAATTTGTATGCCTTGTCACTCTTCAATTGGGATGGTGGTCAGTTTTACCGACTCCACTCCTTTTTGTGACATAAGACGTTCGGCGATATTCTTGAGTTTTACACCGTCTCCGCGGAGGAGAATAATCTCCACACATTTGTCATGACTGACATGGGAATGAAGGGATGACTGGATTACATCAAGATATTCATGCTGAATCTCGGTGAGAACCTGCAGCAGACCACGTTGTTCATGATCATAGACCATAGTAATTACTCCCTGCCGTTCACCTGTTACATCGGACATCCATTTATAATACGTAATATATGTTCGGATAGCATCGCGTATGCCCTCTGAACGTGATGAATATCCCCGATATTCGAGGATTTCATCAAATCTGTCAAGAAGATTTTTAGGAAGAGATATTCCGATTCGTGAAAGGTCTGATTCGTGTGACATGTCTGTTCCTCAACAAAATTTGGGCGTCCTCTGTTGTACTTATTAGTTACAAAGGTTAATATTTTTCTTACTCTGTGTTATTTGGGTCTGCCTTTGTCCGGGAGTTTGGTTATATGTTCGGTTCATGGCTCTGTTTCAGTACTGGAGTAATATGGAAATTACACACCGAGTAGGTATAAGTAGGGCGGTTGTATACTAATAGTGAGGTTTGAAGTTCATTGAGTGATCCATTGATTCCCAGTGTCAACATCGGTGTAGTCGGACATGTTGACCATGGAAAGACTACGCTTGTGTCTGCGCTTACCGGCTTGTGGACGGACCGGCACAGCGAGGAGATCAAACGAGGGATCTCCATCAGGCTTGGATATGCGGATGCCACTTTTTATCAGTGTCCGTCATGTAAAGGTTCTGAAGCATATTCCACATCGCAGAAATGCGTTTGTGGTGCAAAAGGGGAGCCTGTCCGTACTATATCATTTGTGGATGCACCCGGCCACGAGACGCTGATGGCAACAATGCTTTCGGGGTCTGCCCTGATGGACGGTGCAATGCTCGTTATTGCAGCAAATGAGCGATGTCCACAGCCACAGACGAAAGAACACCTGATGGCACTTGAGCTTGTGGGTATCAAAAACATTGTGATTGTCCAGAATAAAATTGATGTCGTCTCGCAGGCTGACGCAATGGAAAATTACCGGCAAATTCGCAAGTTTGTAAAGGGAACTATTGCTGAAAAAGCACCGGTGATCCCGGTATCTGCACAGAAAAAAATAAATTTTGGGGCACTTGTCCAGGCACTCAATGAGTATATACCTGAACCGGAACGCAACCCGGATGAAGAACCACTTCTTCTGATTGCCCGTTCCTTTGATGTCAATAAGCCGGGGTGCAGCTGGCGTGATGTAAAGGGAGGAGTGATCGGCGGCTCCCTGACGCAGGGTGTCTTCAGTGATGGTGATGATATTGAGATTCGTCCTGGTCTGAAGGTGCAGGTTGAAAACCAGATCGTATGGGAACCCATACAGACAAAAGTGACCACCATCAATTCAGGTTCCAAACGGGTGCAGGAGGCAAGTCCTGGTGGCCTGCTTGGTGTGGGTACAAAACTGGATCCGGCACTGACAAAGAGTGACGCTCTCTCCGGGCAGGTAGCGGGCCATATTGGTCATCTTCCCCCGGTGTGGGACAAACTTGCATTCACGGTAAAGCTGATGGAACGGGTTGTTGGTTCAGATGACGAATTCACCATTGATCCGCTCCGTCATAAGGAACCTCTGATGCTTTCGGTTGGTACTGCAGTGACCGTCGGAGTAGTTGTAAATACCAAGAAAGATGTGGTCGAAGTAGTCCTGAAACGACAGGTATGTGCTGCAGTTGGTTCACAAATTGCAATATCCCGGCAGGTCGGTGGCCGCTGGCGTTTGATTGGGATGGGGACACTGGTTTAGTGCTCGTTCTCTTCGATACAAATGCACTGATGATTCCGGTTCAGTTCGGTGTGGATGTATTCACCGGGGTGGAGGAACTTGTCGGAGCGTTTGAACCGGTCACACTGGAGGATGTAAAAGATGAACTTGCCGGCCTTTCCCGGGGTCGTGGCCGTGATGCGGCTGCGGCACGGGTAGGGGCCACCCTCGCTGCACGGTGCAGTTTGGTGAAAAGCCCTTACCAGGATGTGGCGGTGGATGACCGGATTGTCCGGTATGCTGAAGAACACCGTTGTGTTGTGGTGACAAATGACAGGCACCTCCGGGAAGAACTGCTCTGCCGGCATATTGATGTGATATATCTGCGTGAGAAAAAGAGGCTCGAAATTATTCGGGGATGAACGGGTGATTACATGTTTTATAAAATGACGCTTGAAGATAAGGTTCGGGTACCCCCCAGCCGTCTTTGGGATAAAGAAATAAAAAATGAACAGGATAATCTCGATTATCTTGAACATATCAAAGTCGTTGTTCTGGATGTTCTGCAGGAACAACTGGAGGGGAGTATTGACAAGGCGATTGGTATCTATATCGCCGTGACAAAGATCTGCGAAATCGGTGAAGGAGATATTATTCCTGGTGATGGCGGGGTGTATTACTCGGTAATATTTGAGGCGATTGTATTGCGTTTGGCTCATCAGGAAGTCATTGAAGGTGTTGTGGTTGAGGCTACCAGTTTCGGTGCATTTGTTTCTCTGGGCCCCATTGATGCAATGCTGCATGTGAGTCAGATATCTGATGATTACATCAATTATGATGAGAAGAATGGCATGCTTACCTGCCAGGACACTCAGCGCCAGATAAAGACCGGTGATGGACTGCGCGGAAGGGTTGTGGCACTGTCCCTTTCTGAGCGTGAACCCCGCGAATCAAAGATTGGCCTAACTATGCGCCAGTCCGGCCTTGGTACAACAACCTGGCTTGATGAAGAATTTGAAGCGGAGCATGCAGAAAATGGCGCCTAAAAAGCAACCGAATGTCTGTCGCAACTGTCATCGTGTGGTGGATGGCGAGGCTTGTGTGATGTGCGGTTCTTCCAATCTGACGCAGGACTGGGCGGGCTATCTTGTCATTATTGATCCAAAGAATTCTGATATTGCAAAAAAGATGAATGTGGATGTCCCCGGACGGGTAGCACTGAAGGTTCGATAATGGATTACTCCCTTCCTGATGGATGCCGAAAGTATTTTCGGGATCCATTCGGCCCTCTTTTTCCAGATATTGCGGCAGCAGAGGGTGTATTTGCAGGCCATATGATCATTGCAGTCGGCGATGTTGTTACTCATAATCTTATGGACGCGGGTATTTTGCCGGATATCTCCGTGATTGATGGCAGTACGATGCGCGAACCATGTGATCGGGTAGTGGCTCTCCCGGTGCCGGAGGTTGCTGTATCAAATCCTGCGGGAATGATCACCGGTGCCCTTATCCGCGCGATAGAAGGTGCAATGAATGAAGATCCTTGTCTGATTCGTGTTGATGGGGAAGAAGATCTGGCGGTGATTCCTGCTGTACGTGCTGCACCGGATGGTGCCTGTGTGCTCTATGGGCAACCAGGGGAAGGGGTTGTTGTGATAATTGTGGACAAGGGTGCCCGGGATAAGGCCGAAATGCTCTTTCGTCTCTTTGTGGCAGAATGAATAGATTAATGATTTTTGATCGCGACTATTAAGTAACTCAATTAACAATATTGTAGGGATATCGATGGATTTTGAATTTGCACGTGATGAATATAACGGGCTGTTAAAGAGGAGAGAACTTGAATTCCTCCTCGCATTTGAGGGGGCAACTCCCTCACGCCGCCAGATTCTTGGGAAGCTCTGCGCTCTGCAGAATGTACCTGAGGACCGTGTGGTGCTTGATTCACTCAAGACAAGCTTTGGGAAGCAGGATCTGAACGGATACGCACGTATTTATGAAGATGCGGAAACTCTGAAGGCAACCGAGCCAAGCTATCTTATCGAGCGCAGCAGTGCTCCTGAGAGTGGCGAATCAGAGGAGGCATAAGGATGGCTGTAAAACGCAGTAAATACTATTCCATTGAAGGAAATATTGCAGTTCCCCAGCGTAAAACATGTCCGCGCTGTGGGCCTGCTGTCTTTATGGCAGAGCACAAGGACCGTGTTTCATGCGGCAAGTGCGGATATACAGAATTTAAACAATAGACGATGCCTGAAACTGGGCATATTCTTGGTATTGAGGGGACTGCATGGAACCTCAGTGCTGCTGTTTTTAGCGATGACCGAATAATCGCACTTCATTCATCCCCATACAGGCCACCCTCTGGTGGAATTCACCCGCGCGAGGCGGCACAGCACCATGCAGGTGAGATGAAGGCTGTTATTTCAGAGGTGCTTACGAACCCGTCGGCAATAAAAGCCGTTGCATTCTCACAGGGACCGGGTCTTGGACCCTGCCTCCGTACGGTGGCAACAGCCGCGCGTGCGATTGCGGTCTCTCTGGGGGTGCCACTTATCGGGGTAAACCATTGTGTTGCGCATGTGGAGATCGGTCGCTGGGCCTGTGGCTGTGATGACCCGATTGTACTCTATGCAAGTGGTGCCAATACGCAGGTTCTTGGATACCTGGGCACTCGCTACCGGATCTTTGGTGAAACGCTGGACATCGGTCTGGGTAATGGCCTTGATAAGTTTGCACGGGCAAAGGGGATGACACACCCCGGTGGGCCACAGATAGAAGCACTTGCACGTGAGGGAGATCCAATCCATCTGCCCTATACAGTCAAAGGGATGGATCTTGCCTTCTCAGGGATTGTGAGTGCCGCTCAGGACGCACAGGCGCCTCTGGAGGATGTATGTGCCGGTTTGCAGGAAACTGCCTTTTCCATGTGCGTGGAGGTGACTGAGCGTGCCCTTGCACACTCGGGTAAGGATGAGGTGCTTCTTGTGGGAGGTGTCGGTGCAAACGGTCGCTTGCAGGAGATGCTCAGGACGATGTGTGAAGAACGCGGCGCTACGTTTCATGTGCCTGAGCGGAGGTTCATTGGTGACAATGGTGCGATGATCGCCTACACCGGATCACTGATGCTTGCGGCAGGTCAGACCCTTCCTGTTGCTGAATCAGCGGTCAATCCGGGATACCGGTCTGACGAAGTGGTAGTAGGCTGGCGGGATGCCGGTGCTGACACCGCCTATGCCCTTGCTGATGTGATGGGTGGCGGCGGTGCACGTGGTGCCGAGGCCGTTGTTACACCAGTGGGGGATGATGTCCTGAAACGGCGTCTCCCGAAGGGTTATCGGACTCCTTCGCTTGACCATCGGTTGATCTCAGAGCGGACCCGTGCGGAGGCGCGGATGATTTCCACTGCCCGTGCAGCAGGAGTGCGGACGCCAATGATTCGTGATGTGACGGCCGACACTATCCGGATGGAACGAATTGAGGGGGCGCTCCTGAAACATGTGCTCACACCGGAGCATCTCTATGATGCAGGTATGTGTGTGGGACGTCTGCACGGGGCGGGGATCATTCATGGAGATCTTACTACCAGTAATGTCATCATCTCAGACGGGGTGCCGGTCTTCATTGACTTTGGGCTTTCTTATCGGTCTGATGAGACAGAATCAAAGGGTGTGGATATTCATGTTCTCTTTCAGACACTTGAGAGCACATCATGCAATGCAGAATATCTGAAAGAGGAGTTTGTGCATGGCTACTGTCTGGCCTTCTCCGGGGCTACAGATGTAATCGAACGGGTGGATGAAATTCGCCAGCGTGGGAGATATTTATGAAAATCACTGTTGTTACCAGCAATGAAAACAAAGCGCGGGAAGTCGCCTCCTTTTTTGAGGGAGTGGCTGATGTCGCACATACTTTTCTTGAGATTCCTGAGTTTCGGGATAATGATGTGGGGGTTATTGCTGAGGAGAAGGCGCGATATGCATGGAATGCACTTCGTTGCCCTCTCATTGTCGATGATACCGGGTTCTTTATCTCCTCACTGAATGGGTTCCCCGGTCCTTATGCTGCATATGTGCTGGACACAATTGGGATGGAGGGCATTCTCCGCCTCGTTGAGGGGACAAAAGATCGGTCTGCATACTTTGAGACGGCAATTGCCTATGCAGACGAGGGTGGTGTCATACGTGTCTTCCGTGGGGTTGTGGATGGTACGATTGTCTCCCCTCGTGGAGAGGAAGGATTTGGGTATGATCCTATCTTTTCAGTGGATGGCAGGACATTTGCTGAGCGGACGCTCGGGGAAAAGGCAACGATGTCACACCGGGGACATGCCCTTGTGGCGCTGCGCCGGTTTTTGGTGTCGGATGGGACATTTGTGGAACTATCTGAACCAAACCCTTAATACTTCAAAATGCAACGTATAAAGAACTGAACATTACGAGGGTTAGAGCAATTATGGCACGTTTTCCAGAAGCAGAGGCACGCCTCCTTGATAAAAAAATTTGCATGCGCTGCAATGCACGCAATGCACCGCGGGCAACGATGTGCCGCAAGTGTGGATATAAGAATCTCCGTCCGAAAAACAAAGAACGGAAAGGATAGTCCTTTTTGGGGAATTTTGCCTGCAAAACCCCGTTTATGGCCTGGTCACGCCGTATAATATGTGACCTTTTTTCCTTTTTCGCTGTATTCTCCCTGAAATGTTTCGATGTTTCGTTTGTAGCCAATTCTGTCGGTGACTCCAAGATTTCTGAGTACCTCGCGGATATGCATGACATCCTCTTCATCTTCCCAGTCAGGGGTATGTACATAGATAACCATCCGCTCGTCTCTGGACTCTGTGTTCTCTTTTGTCGTTGATACTTTGGCTGAGATGCCGAGTTCTCCCGCTGCGGTTGCATCACGAATTTTCTTCCAGATTATGTCTGTTTGGTTTGGTTCCAGGAATATGAGCCATTTTCCCGCTTTTTCAGAATCAGCACATCCGGTGTCATAGCCAGGTGCATCAATCAGGATCCAGAAAATCTTTGTTGTCTTTGTGGGAATGATGCCCTCTCCTTCAGTGATGAGGTGGTAGATGGCATCGACTGATCCATATTCATCTGTCAGTGCATCGGCCAGGAAGGGATAGTCCGTGGAAAATGATGCAAAAATATCGGCGAATGCTGCAGAAAATTCAATGTTGTTTTCAACCAGTCCAAATAGGGTGTTTCCCTGTTTGCGTAGCTCTTTGTTCAGGAAAACCTCAAAGAGTCCGTAGGCAACGTCTGCAAGTGCCTCCCCTTCGGTGTCCATAGTATTCGTTTTTAACCGGGTATCATTTATACCACTCGATTTTATTGTGAAACCAAAAAAGGTGGGAAAGGTGTTCTATTGCAAGCTTTGCCGCATGTCTTCCGGAGAGGAACATGGCACCAAAGATGGGGCCCATGCGGACCCTCCTGCAACAGTATTCCGTCGCCCCACATACCGCACACACCCGGCAGAGATTTTTTTCTGTGTGTGTGTGTGTGTGAGAGAGAGAGGGAAACACTGTTATTCGTCCCTGCTTCTGCAGGATATACGGCTGCGGTGGGCCCTGAGGAGCCTGCACCGACGACTGTGCAATTGAGGTCAGGACAGTCCATCATTACCGCATTCTGCTCAGAGATAATTACACAGATGACTAAATATTCTCCGATTTCTTTTTGCCCCTGCGTGTGTCCGTTATTCGATGTATAACTATATGGATGGGGAGAAATGGGGGGAATGATCATACATTGCCACACTGAATAGTTATATCAGATTGGCAATGAAACTATAAAGATTATGAAATGGAAGAGAGACTGGGGACTGACCCGTCGTGTTTTTATGACCTGGGCATTGCTCCTCTTAGTGTACCTGTTCTTCCTTGGGTTCCTCAACATGGTTCTTCCCAATTCGTTTGGGATGTTGTTAGCATTTGTCGTTGTATTTGGATTGATTCAGTATTTTTTCTCCGCAAAGCTGGTCTTAATGACCACCCATGCACGGGTGGTGGGAGAAGATGAATATCCTGAACTCCATCAGATGATAGGGAAACTCTGCCAGGAGGCAGATCTTCCGATGCCAAAGATTGCAGTGATGCCGTCGCCTGTACCAAATGCGTTTGCGACCGGCCGTAATCCCAAAAATGCCGTTGTGGCGGTGACTGACTCCATTATGCGGACACTGAACAGAGAAGAACTTGAGGCAGTGCTTGCTCACGAACTCTCGCATGTGAAGAATCGTGACATCCTCACCATGACGGTGGCATCCTTCATTGCGATGCTTGCATCCATGATCATGCATAATGCGATATTCTACTCTCTGTTTAACAACCGGGAGGGCGGTGGTGCATGGATTATTGCAGGGATTGTCTCCGTTGCTGTCTGGCTGGTTGCGACCATACTCATGATGAGTCTCTCGCGCTACCGTGAATATGCAGCAGACCGTGGCAGTGCCTATATCACCGGGAACCCGGCGGCACTCCGGTCTGCGCTCACCAAAATAAGTGGCAGAATGGATCAGGTGCCTGTGAAGAAGAAGGAGGAGATGTCCGGTGCAAATATGTTCTATATTCTTCCGGTCCTCTCCGGAAAGGGTTTCAAGGAACTCTTTTCTACCCATCCACCGTTTGAAAAGCGCCTCGCGGCACTTGAGAAGATTGAGCAGGAGATGAAGGGTTTTTCCTGATCTCTTCCTTTTCAGATAATATATCTTTAATACGAATCAGATACAATGTTGTTAGGCACAGGGGATACTTGTGCGCACCGATGGTCTAGTGGTATGACTTTGGCCTTCCAAGCCAATAGCCCGGGTTCAATTCCCGGTCGGTGCATTCTGGTTTTTTGTTCCTGGTTTTCTCCATTGTTTTCATTATTCTGATGGTTTTGCATTCTGTTCATTCTGATTCGTTTTATTGGCTTTTTTCAGCGGGTTTCGATGTATTTTTCTGATTTCAGGTGAAATGCAGATTCTATGCAGAAGCGTGTGTATATTTTTTTGGTCTGCCTGTGTGTCCTATTGGCGGTCACGTTCGCCGGTTGCACATCGCAGCAGGAAAAGAAGGTCTATAATACATCGTCAATGGCTGATCTTGCTGAATATGTGCAGGATGCGGCGGGGTATGTGGAGACGGCCGGTGCCGAAGCGGCGCTGGAGGAGTTTAACGCTAAGGGTGGGCGTTTTAAACAGGGTGACTGGTATGTCTATGCCTATGATTATAGCGGCATCCTGCGTGCACATCCGTATGAAAGGGATGTGGTAGGAACAGACCGTGGGAACTGGACAGATGCCCGCGGTCTTTCTGTGATCCGTATCGCACAGGAGACAGCTGCAAACGGTGGTGGATATATTGCCTATCTCTACCCGTCGCCAACCGGCGGTGATATCAATGAATCTGCGGGCGAGACATATGTGCCAAAGATTGGATATTCATATCCTGCAGAGAGTGATCTCTGGGTGGGTTCAGGGATGTATTTCAATGATATCACGGAAGATGGCAAAGAGGGGTATCCGGTTGCGATAACAAAGATGATCTCCCTTGTTGAGGCCGGGGCTGCGTATGCCGGGGCAAACGGAACGGATGTGGCGCTTGCTGAGATTGGCAATGTCTCAGGGCAGTTTATGGATGAAAACGGCCACTATCTGTATGCCTATGACTACAACGGCACCCTCGTTGCTCATCCCTATCTGGGTGACCGGGTTGGCAACAATCTGATTGACAGGACAGGGCCATTCGGGATGGAGAACATCCGTGCTCTCTCTGAAACTGCAGAAGATGGTGGTGGATTTGTGGTCTTTGTCTGGCCAAATCCTGACAATGACAATCTGGAGGAGATCAAGATTGGCTATGTGCTTCCGGTGAATGATGAATGGTGGCTGGGGTCAGGTGTGTACCTGAGTGAGATCACAGGGGAGGGCTCCACCCTTTTTGTCCGGTGATGCATCGGGCGTCATTGATTTTTTCACTCCTTTTTTCAATGGTTTTCTCAGCATATATCATCTGATTTTGGCCACAATTTGTTCATCTTTTCAAAACCCTTATCCATCTGAACCTCCTAACTATACTGGCTAGAGGGCTCGTGGTCTAGTTGGTTATGACGTCGCCTTCACACGGCGGAGGTCCGGAGTTCGAATCTCCGCGGGCCCACTCTTCTTTTTGTGTTTATCTGAATCTCATGACGAATGAGAATGATTTCTCACCAATTCAATTCGAAGCAGGAGTTTGAAAAAAGGAGTAGTGAATGTTCCCCTTCTACAACCTGAAGAAGAACAGATTCCAGTAATTTACCCACCATACCAGCATGAAGAGTCCGGTGGTAACAATGGTGTAGTGCACCCTGTGTCCAATGGTCCAGTAACGTTCTTTCCAGACCGGAATCACAAAGAGGGCGGCTACTACTGATAGCCCTGAGGCAATGACCGGGACGGCGAGGGCCGCCGTGAGGGCGAAGGGTGTCGTCCGGTCAAACATGTATGATTGTATCAGTGCCGCATCGCCTGCGACCACCGGGAGGATGACGTAGATAAAGATGAGGAAGAGGAGGGCCGCGGCCCCTGCTGTTATCCGGGCATAGATGGGCAGTCTCGATGATTGTTTGTTTCTCCCCTCGTTTTGTAGTTCATCCCTGCCGCAATACACCCGCCGGGCAATTGCCATCAGGGGCCAGAGGAGGACTGTCAGGAGCAGGAGGGTGGCCGCATTCTTCACATCAGTAGTGCACGCATTCGTTGCATACCACGGCACCCGCTCGAAGGCCATGATCGGGGTATTTTCAAGGCAGAGGAAGGTCACCTCGCCGTCTGTGTTTTCCCGGAAGACTACGTTCCCGGCAAAAGTTTCTGTCCCGTCTGCCTGGGAAAAGACGCCTGGTTCAATCTCGGCGTATGTGGTGGGGGCCCTGCCACTTCGCATCATCAGGAGTGTTCCGTCTTCACCTGCTTCGATCGGCATCTGCTGCGGGGGCGTTAGATAGAACTCGAATGTCCGGTAGTTGTGCCGGGTTGACTGGTAGGTGCCGGCATACTTCTCAACGGATGCAGCCGTTCCCGTGGTGTCTGTTTCCTCTCCGGTTTCTGACGACACCGCCCCGCCGTCCGTAGGGTAGAAGTGATCAACAAACGCCATCAGGAGATCTATTCTTGCACTGCTGCCTCCGGCACTGTTGTAGGATACGAAATATCCTGCCTTTCTCTCCGGGATGATGACTAAGAGGGAATGGAAGGTGTCGGTGTCACCGGCGTGGGTGATGATCCGCTCGCGGTTGATATGGTTCTCGTAAAATCCGAGACACATGCTGCTCACGCGAGGGTCGTTTGCAAACGCCGGTGCGTGCATCAGGTGGGCAGTCTCCGGTGCAAGGATCTGAACGCCGTTCAACGTGCCGTTCTCCATGTGCATCCCGACGAACTTCGCCATGTCCGTGGCAGTCGAGCTGATCGTTCCCGCCGGGCCAATGACAAATACCGTGTCCGGGACGGCGACATTCGCCCCGCCGGCATACTGATAACCGGATGCGGTTTCTGCATCTTTCTCCGGCGACTCGGGATAGGAGACGATGGTGTCTGCCATCCCGAGGGGAGTGAGGACGTTCTCCTGTACATATTCATCATACTGGATGCCAGTCACATCCTTTAGGATTACCGCTGCAAGCGTGGTGCCGAAGTTCGAGTAGGAGGAGACAGTCCCCGGTGGATAAACGATTGCCGGAATATTCTCTTTGCAGTAGATCCGGTACGAGTAGAGGTCTGCCGGTTCCGCAACCGCGAAGTGTACCTCTGTCTCTTCGAACCCGGCCGAATGGGTCATCAGGTGGCGCATTGTTACCGGTTTTCCCGGATATGCTTCCGGGATGGAGAAGTCTTTCAGATAGGTATTGACATTGGCATCGAGATCGATGGTCCCTGCCTCCACCTGCTGCATCACGGCGGTCCAGGTGAAGAGCTTCGTAATTGAGCCCACGTGAAAGAGTGTTTTCTCCGGGTCAACCGGCGTCTCTGTTTTGATATCGGCATACCCATATCCTTTGGCATAAACGAGCTCTCCATCAGAGACCACGGCAACCACCGCACCGGGGATGTTGTACTCCGCCATTCCCGCCGGAATGGCAGTATCGAAGAAGGTCTCTACATCTGCCGGGTCGGATACCTCAGGTGCGGCACCTGCTCCTGTTGCGGCGAGAACCGGCGGGCATGTGAGGGTGCAACAGACGATGAGGGTGAAAAGGAGGGCTGTGCAGAACCGAAGGCAGGGACGTCTTCGGTAGTCAGGGGAAGTGGGGTGGGCAGGTTTCATCTCTAAATAAATCCTCTTTTTGTGACTATTTAAATTGGTTGAATCGGTTGAAACGGCAGGAATGAGTGAATTACGGATTGTTTCTGAAATGGGATGATAAGCGACAATTTCGTATCGAAATGCTATTAATCAGGCAATATATAGTATCATTCATGATCCCGAAGGTACCCGGAATGTTCCCGGCCCTTGCCCTGATTGTCATCCTCTTTATTGCGGGTGCCGGATGCACGAATGCATCCGATGAAGAGGTCGCGGGGAGTGGCCTTCCGGCAACGACCATGGCAGATGACCTCTTCGCCCAGGCAGAGATGGTGATGGCAGATTCCAGCTACCGCACCGCCGCGTCCTACTATGAAGAGGCTTATCAGCTCTACACGGAATCGGATGACGTTGCGGGTGCCCTCCTCGCCCGAAACGGCATGTTCCGTGCGACACGGGCGACCATAGAGTATCCACTCAACCGGACGGCTGCCGAGGTGGAGATGCAGGAAAAGATCCCTCTCCTCACTGAGGCCAACATGACCGCATGGCTGGACGAACGTGCCCAGACGATTGTGTCAGACGGGGAGACCCTCTACTTCGAAAATGTCGCACAGGATTATCTCTATGCACACGTAGACGACCTCCGGCCGATGGCAGATACGATGATTGACTTCGGGTATGTCTCCCGCTACGCAATCCCGGAGAAGGCATCCGCCGCCGGTGACGAAAGCGTTCTCCCATATGTCAACCCCGTCCGGTACACCGGTACCGAAGCACTGGTGCTGCCGGAGGACGTCCTGCCGGCGACAGGGATGCTTTCCATCTGGTATCCCCTTCCGCTGGAGACCGAATCGCAGCGGGATGTCGTTGTGACGAATCTCTCCCATGAGGAGTACATCGTTACGGGGCCGGTGACGGAGGGGCAGATTGCCTACGTCTACTATGAAGTCCCGGCAGACGCCATCGATGGCGACCTCATCATCACGGCGGATATTGCCTTTACCTCATACGAACAGCACTTCGTGGTCGACCCCGCCCGTGTCAAAGCATATGATACGATGGACCCGGAGTATATCCGGTATACGTCTTCCGGTCGGAATATCGAGGTGACAGACGAAAGCCGTGCCCTCGCTGTGGCAATCGTCGGCAATGAAATGAACCCGTATCTCCAGGCGCAGGTGATTTACCACTACATCATTGACACTTACCCGTACAGTTATGCCCCGCATGTGTCGATAGACACCATTGAACCGAAGGTCGCAGAGTCATACTACATGCTTGCCACCGGCCACGGCGACTGTGGAACCCAGAGCCAGTTCTTTGCGGCGTTGTGCCGCTCGCTTGGTATTCCCGCACGGGCGACGGGTGGGTACCAGATGCTCGTCACCGGTCATCCGGGGCCGCACTTCTGGGCTGAGTATTATATTGAAGGGTATGGCTGGATCCCCTGTGATCCGGCGGTGGCAGAGAGCGCCGACTGGGTGGACGTTCCGGAGGAGGATCGGGACGCCTTCAAAACATACTACGCGAACAACCTCGACCCGACCCGGCTCGTGATCCAGAAAGATGTCGATGCACCGATGAACCCCACCATCCCTGAGGGTGCAGTAGTCTTCCGGCTGGTCCGGCAGCAACCGGCCATCGTCTGGGATGAGGCGGCAGTGGATCTTGATATGCTGTCGGGATTCCACTTCACCGTCAGTCTCGAGGGAGAGGAGTAGGGGCAATAATCTCCCGTTTTTTTGCACATCTCCTGCTTCCTTTTTTTCCTCAAAAAAACAGGTCTCAGGTATTTTGGCCTGCCTGCGAATTTGTTGATATTACCCTCGCAATTGTTCCTTTTCCTGCGCGACCGAACAAACAATACCCACCACTGCGAGGCCAAAAATATCAAGAATATTGCCTGCATGGCGCCGATGAAGTCTATTGCGGGAACATCCGTGAGGACGACATCTCCGAGCATGACGGAGAAGACCATCATGGGGACGGCGACCGGGAGCTGGTTGTCGAACCGGCGGGAGGTGGCGATGGTGCCTGCTGACATGCCATATTTTTCCCTTCTTTGGTTGGGAAGGACTTCACTGCCATATTTTGTCCAAAATCATTTTCGCCGATCGCATTGACAAAGGGTTCGAGAGTATGCTGACCAATTACAGGAGCCGACAATAATGAGCGAACAACTCGAGCGCAATAAAAAAACCGTTACTGCATTTTATAACCTGATGTTCAATCAGGGTAAGCCGGCTGAGGCCATCGAACGGTACGTCGGCAATGTTTATATCCAGCACAACCCGGCGGTTGCTGATGGGAAAGAAGCCTTTATCGCGCACTTCGAGCAGATGGCAGAAGAGTATCCGGAAAAGCATGTTGAGTTCAGGCACGTGATTGCCGAAGGCAAATATGTCGTGCTTCACTGCTATCAGCAATGGCCGGGGGATCAGGACTGGGCGGGTATCGATATTTTCCGGTTGGATGAGTTCGGCAAAATCGTAGAACACTGGGATGTGTTGCAGGTCATCCCCGATATGATGGCGCACGACAATGGTATGTTCTAGGCGTATTCAGCGCCAGTATTTATCTGGGGCTCTCCCATTATGTCGAGAAACCAGTCCAGGGTCGCTCTATAGACTCTAATATCCATTCCCTTCCTCTCTTCTTCCCTCATCCTGCAGGCCGCAGCGGGTATCATCGGGATCGTCCCCGGGGCGGGATGCCCGGGGATGACAACAGACGAGATAATAGACGAGGGACTCCGGGTGCTGTGGAATGGCATCGGGGCGGGAGATGCACAATAAATCAGCCTGATTCAGAATATTTGGCACACGTTCTGCATTATTACAAATGGTGGATATGAACGTGCCGGAGGGGTGTGCGGAATTTATCATCCGTACCGGGTGAACAATCCTATCTGGATGAATAATAAAAATTCCGAAATATCTGCGGCAATATCTTGCAGGATTGGCGCGAAGAACCCTGCAGATTAAAATGTTAATGTTATGTAATTAACAGTACATATTATGGTAATCTATTTATTTGTCTGGATGTGAGACTATTGCACCTGATATAAGTGGTATGCTTCAGGGGTTATGATATTTATGAGTATAGTTGATTTGGTTAACAAAAGGGGTCTGCCCCTCTTTTTTGCCCTGCTTTTGGTGTTAGTGGTATGTGCCGTTCCGGCATGTGCTGCTTTCACAACAGAAGTGACAGTGCAAAAAATCGCAGATGACGGCACGACAGTTCTCAATGAAAAGACTGTCAGTGTTGCATGGATGGAAGCAAATCTCCCCGTGATGGGAGATGGAACAACGCACTACTACGCACAGGGTCCGAGCTTTAATCTCTCAAATCTCTGGGATCCATCAGAGACAATAAACTGGGAAGATAAGGACATGGGTGCGGTAAGAGGTACTGACATTAAAGACCTCTGCGAATTAGCTGGTGGTGCTGAAAGTGGAGATGTGATTGTTCTCCGTGCCTCTGATGGATATAGCAAATCATTGCCCTATGACAATGTCTATAACCCGCAGTCCCGTCAGGGTCAGGTTGTGCTTGCCTGGGAGAAAAACGGCAATTCAGTGACTGATGATTCTTACTCGGATGGTATGCGCAATGTATTCTTTGCAGACACTTCTACCAATCCTGAAGGAGCCCATGTCTATGGAAACTGGGATATGCATGAGACAATGCCACAAATATACTGGCACTATTTCTCTGCCACGTATCCTGCAACAACAGGTCTTGGTGTGCAGAACATCAATATTATTAAGATTCTGACAGATGAGCCGGTACCTGAGGGGCCTGTGACCATTTATGATGGCAGCGTCACCCTTGCTGTTGAAACATTCTCGTGGACTGACTCCAATGGTGACTCGTATGACATCAATAGTCAGACCCCACATGGTGCGCTTGAAGCCGCTGCAACGGATGGTGGATTCACGTATGTTGGTGCCTGGAAAGACAGCCAGAGCACTGCGTTACTGAACGATATCTTTGCAGATGATACCTGGTTCAATTATAGTAAAGATGATGGAGTTGGCTGGAATTATCAGCTGAACGGTGTTTATCAGAATTACTACTCTACAGAAACCGGTATCTCAAATTTCGCCGGCCTTGCAGACGGTGATGAGATCACGTATTACTATGGTCCGAAAGATGACACCACAACCGCGAATGCGACAGCACTCATCACGATTGATGTAAATTTCGCGGGCACCGGTCCGACAGAGATCTATGATGGCAGTGTCACCCTTGCTGCTGAAACATTCTCGTGGACTGACTCCAATGGTGACTCGTATGACATCAATTGTCAGACTCCGCACGGTGGGCTTGAAGCCGCTGCAACGTATGGTGGATTCACGTATGTTGGTGCCTGGAAAGACAGCCAGAGCACTGCGTTACTGAACGATATCTTTGCAGATGATACCTGGTTCAATTATAGTAAGGATGATGGGGTTGGCTGGAATTATCAGCTGAACGGTGTTTATCAGAATTACTACTCTACAGAAACCGGTATCTCAAATTTCGCCGGCCTTGCAGACGGTGATGAGATCACGTTTTACTATGGTCCGAAAGATGACACCACAACCGCAAATGCGACAGCACTCATCACAATTGATGTGAATTTCGCGGGTGATGTGCCCACAGGTGCGGTGGATGTTCTTTTTGAAGGTTCAGTAGCTCTTACGGACGGCACATTCACCTGGGATGGTCATGATGTCGAAGATATGACTCCACACGGTGCGCTTGATTCAGCATCAGGAGTTGCACCCCTTGAATACATCGGTGGCTGGAGTGATTCCAAGGCAACTGCATTTATCGACAATATTGGTGCTGACGGCACCTGGTACAACTACAGTAAGGAAGACAGCCTTGCCTGGAATTACCAGTTGAATGGTGCTTATCAGAATTATTGGTCAGACACGACAGGAATCTCCAATAATGTGCTTGAAGACGGTGACTACGTAGAATTTTACTATGGTCCGAAGTCTGATGAGACAACGGAAAATGCTTTGGCAGTAATCCGTATCTGGGTCAACCCGGCAGAACCCATTGGCCCGGTTGATGTCATCTATGAAGGTCCTGTAGCTCTCAGTGATGGCACCTTTGACTGGGATGGTCACGAGGTCTCATATCTGACGCCACATGGGGCTCTTGATACTGCATCTGGCCTTGTACCGTTTACGTATCTTGGTGGCTGGAAAGACTCAAAAGCCACAGCACTTCTTGATGATATTGGTACCGGTGATACCTGGTACAATTATAGCAAGGATAATGCTCTTAGCTGGAATTATCAGCTCAACGGTGTCTATCAAAATTATTATTCTGATGTCACCGGCATCTCCAACAACGTGATTGAAGACGGGGACTCTGTTGTCTTCTACTACGGCCCGAAGTCTGACGAAACTACTGATAATGCGACTGCAGTCATACGCATGCAGGTTGGTGACGGCAGTGGCCCGACACCCGGTGAGGACTGGAGCATTGTGGTAAAGAACGGTGCCCGTGAATTTACGGTTGACAAGGCATACTTCGAAGCAGGCGTTGGCTGTGGTCATTCTGCATCATATACAGATGTAGATGGCACATGGGCCGGTATGCCACTTTATTTCCTTGCAGGTCTTGTTGATGATGATATTACCCATGGCTCGGGTGCATTCAATCGTGAACTTGCAGCGGAGGGGTATTCTGTTGAAGTGACTTCCGGAGATGGGTATTCAATCAACTTTGAATCTGCAGATATTGCAGTAAATGAAAATATCTTTGTAGCAAACACCCTCGACGGTGCTGCACTTCCGGCAACTATCGGTGACAAGGAAAAGCCCTGCTGGCCGCTCCGAATGTCCGGTGAAGAGGTTGGCGCAGGTAAACTCGTTGGTGGTATCGCCACCATTGAACTCATTGGTGTCCCGGAACCATCTGAAGGCTGGGAACTTGCAGTAAACGGTGTTATCTCTGATGTTGTAACAGAAGCAGAATTCAATGACTTCTGCATGCACGCGGTCACATGGACTGACGGAAACGGCGATGTCTGGGAAGGTGTCCCGCTCTGGGTCATGGCTGCAGTCTCTGACAACTATGAGACAACAACCCACTGGACGTTTGATGACACCGCAGCAGCAGAAGGATATACGGTCCGTATCATCGCTGGTGACGGATTTTCCCGAGACTTTGCAAGCGCTGATATGGCACGCTCGGAGGACTACATCCTTGCAAGCATCTGCAACGGTGAACCGCTTTCAGATGAAGGTGACAAGGCGCCATACCCCCTGCGGTTGGTAGGACCGGCAGTCTGGGATGAAACCGAAGGTAAATTCACAGGCTCAGCAATTTCAAACATCGCAACCATTGATCTGGTTGAACTGATTCCGTCTGAACCTACTGAGGGTTCCTATAACCTCTACACCAAGGGAATTATCTCCTGTAACATTACAGAGGCATTCTTTGAAGAGGCACTTGTGTGCCACCACCAGCAGACCTGGACAAATGAAGAGACTGGTGAACAGTGGGGTGGCATTCCGCTCTGGATACTTGCAGGGTGGGTCGATGACCGCACTCCGCACGGCTCAGACGGGTTCAACGATGCCGTTGCACTTGCCGGCTACACAGTTATTGTGACTGCAGACGATGGGTATTCCAAGAGCCTTTCGAGTAATCTTGTTGCCCGCAACAATGGCCTCATTGTCGCAAACACCCTGAATGGTTCAGCCCTTGAGGACAGTTTCCCCCTGCGTCTGGTCGGTCCTGACCTGCCGGAAGCAAGCTATGGTGTTGGGAACCTCGCAAAGATTGAACTGACAGATTTCTGTGAACCGGAAGGCACAACACCGCTGACCATCGTGAAGTACGCCGATGACGGTGTTACTGAACTTTCCAATGTAACCGTAACCTGGGACTGGATGGCAGACAATCTGCCGGTCTATGGTGACGGTGTTACAGAATACAAATTTGAGGGACTCTGTTTCCCACCAAATGATCCATGGGATATGGCTGAAACCTATCCGGCCGGATTCAAGGTATCAGAACAGATGAAAGGGACTTCCATCCGTGAACTTTGTGATCTCGCAGGTGGAGTAGACGCTGGAACTGAAGTCAAATTCGTTGCAACAGATGGGTGGACAAGCAAACTCCCATACGAAGTAATCTGTGAACCGGCAGACTGTGTCGGAGAACCGGTTCTTGCATGGTACAGTGCAGGCTGGGGCGGTACGATGCCGGATTACGCTGATGGATTCCGCATCTTCTTTGTAACTGATGATGCCATCTTCGGCCAGAAGGATATGTATGAAGGAATTCCGTTCCAGTACTGGCACTATAACTCCGGTCTTCCATCCTGTGCGGGTCTTTCTGCCCGGATGGTGACCCGTATTGAACTCACCACATATGCAGATCCAACATGGAATCTGGCAGCAATAGGTGCAATCCCTGCTGAATTATCGAAAGGATACTTCGAGGGTGCGATGGGATGTACCATGTCCGGCAACCATAAGGCCACCTACACAGATGGCTCCGGCAACACCTGGGATGGCATGCCACTCTGGCTGATCTGTGGATTTGTAGATGATGCCAACTCACACGTTGGAAAATCATATAACCAGACTCTTGCCGAACAGGGCTATAATATCCATATCATTGCTGAAGATGGCTATGAGACGGTAATTGACAGCCGTGATACAATCAGAAACAACAATTATGTCCTTGCAAACACACTCAACGGTCAGCTTATGCGGCCGGATGACGGAAATGGCTGGCCACTGCGCCTTGTCGGTCCGAATGTCACCGCCCATTACGATGGCGTGAAGAGTGTGCGGAATGTCGTAAAGGTCATTCTTGACCTCCCGTATGCGCCGGATGAGTATTCCGGAGCAGTTACGGCAGAATGGGGAGATATCTTAACAGGCACATCGATTCAGGCATTCATCGGCGGCATTGCAGCCGGAACCGGTGAGATGGCTGATACGAATGTGTATGCAACCGCTGACGCTCCCTTTGCCCTCACCGGTAACCAGTATGTCATTGGTGAACCTATCACCTTCATCGTGAACGGTGTTGAGGCGCTTGAACACCCGACATTTGTGGGTGCAGAGACTGTTTCGCTCGACCTGACATTCCCGATCGGCAGCCTGCCTGTGGCCGAAAAGGACTGTGACGGTGTTCCGCCCTGTGTGGTGACCGACGGCGATACTGTCTGTGTCGACCTTACCGGTGGCAATGTAGACGTGGATGGTTCTAACATCGCACTCTTCCCTGCCGGCAATGGCTGGGAGAGCATGCTCATCAGGACAAATGGTGTTACAGAGAATGCAACCGCGGCAACCGGTAGTGTTACCGGCGTGATTGCAACAGGCGACCCGGTATCAGGCACTGTTCCTGAAGTTGGAAATGTTACTGCAGAATTCCTTGTTAATCTGACTGGCATGCCAAGTGATGATGCAACCATTAAATCAATGATTTCAAAGGATCCCTCATCTGAGATGCTTTCTTACTTCCAGATTGCTGCAGCAGGAGAGGGAGTTGGGATCACAGATGTGGCATACACACTGAACATCCAGAAATCCGGAATCACGAACGGTGACGACATCACCAATGCAACCATCAGAATGGCAGTGACACCTGAATGGGTCACTGCACATGGTGGTATGAATGCAATTCAGATCATCCGCCACGGAGAAGAGGGCGTCACAGAAATTCTCGAAACGACGTATGTTGGCGAAGATGCAGAAGGCCTGATGATTTTTGAGGCATTCTCACCAAACGGGTTGTCACTCTTTGGTATGGCAGCAGTGTCTACCTCATCTTCTTATTATGACAGTGACGATTCCGGGTGGACACCTGCACCTACACCAACTCCTGTTGCGACACAACCTGTCGCATCTGCCGGGTCATACACGATTGTCTCCTCTGCAGTGACTTTCAGCACTCTCGACAACACAAAGACGTTCTCCATTGACCGCCGTGTTGCTGAGGCAAATGATGCGTCAGTCGTCATTGTCGGCAAGGAAGTGCAGATCCGCATGTCAAACGGAACACTTCACATTGAGGCCACCGGTATTTCCGAGGATAGCAATCTCATCTCCGGTGAAGTCACCCGTGTATTCTTTGTGGCAAATCCCATGACTGCCACGCTCAATGGTATTGGCGGTGTGACAGGTGGCATCACGCTTGACTTCCTGGTTATGCCCACCGCAGATAACGAGATGCGCCTCTCTCTTAAGGGAGACGTGCCTGCATCGGTCGAAAACGGTCTGAAACAGGCAGCACAGTCTACCGGAAAGATTGTGGGTGACGTGGCGTTTATCATGCCGCTCTCCTTCTCAGCTCCTGTGGCAGCAGACAGTGTAATCGTGACTCTTACGGCCCCTGCACTCTGGGTAGAGAGCAGTGGCGGTGCCGGGAATGTAATGGTTGCCGGCTACCAGCCTGACGGGACAGCAGTCCTGCTTCCGACGACAGGCTCAAGTGAGGGTGTATTCATTGCAGAATCGCCTGTGCTCTATGATGGCTACGGTCTGGTTGCATTCAGTGCAGCAGAGACGGGTGCGGAGATGACCCCTGCACCTACATCTGCAACAGAGACCAGTACGCCTGCTGAAGCGACTCCTACTTCCTCAGGTAGTATCTTCACAACACTGGCACTCATCTGTGCTGTCTTTGGAATTGCCGGATATGCGGCAATGAAGAAGAGATAATCATATTTTTATTTTTTTTAAAACTCCGGAATGTGGAAAATTTAAATCCGGAGATTTTTCCACATCATATGTTTCGGGAGTATAGTGGCCTGTCACATTAAATCGTCCAATTCGTTCTCCGAATGTGTCCCATCATAAGTCATTGCATCTTCCGTTATCGTGGGTCTGTCCGCATACCGGGAAAGCTGCCATACCTGCATCCTGTGATAAAATTACCCCGGTCGGGTATCTTTTGATACACTTATTTCTCTGTGTCCTGCTTTTTTGTTCTGACACCCGTTTTTGGGCCGGTTGCAAAATAGATGTGAACCAATACTGCTACCACAAACGGTCCCCACAAAAATGTATGAAGCCTGAAAGAAAGTGATTTACCAAGTAATCCAAGAGTTAACGGTTCGACGATACCTGGGTATGTGATACCAAATCCCGTAAACAGAATGAGAAATGTAAGTACCAACAAAATCCTGTTTGTCCATATCCGGTAAACCTTTGTTGTCATTGCAATCCCCGAAAATACATCTTAATCAAAGAAACTCCTGTCAAGATCACCTGTGTCTGAATAACCTCTCTTCTCCCAGTATCCGCGATAGTTTTCATCGTCTGAAAGGTCTATCTTTGTAATCCATTTTATCCACTTATATCCCCATTTGTCCTCCGCAACGAGCATAAAGGGAAACCCTCTCTCCGCAGGGAGGGTTACGTTGTTCATGGAGTAGGCCATGATGATATCGTTGTCAATTATGTAACTAAGAGGGAATGATGTCGTATATCCATCATTTGCAGTAAAAATCACCGTATTTGCGGAAGGAAGTATTTCAGAAGGTTCAATTATGTCTTTTACCAGGGCCCCTTCCCAGAGAATGGTAACGTCCCACCCTTCGACACAATGGATGGTTACTACTTTTTTGTAATTGCTAAATTCCGATAAAATCTGACTATATGAATAGATCTTTGTATTGTTTACCAAACCCGAGATGGTAAGCTGGTAATCTTCCTCTGAAATGTGCTGTGGGCCCTTTATTGAGTTTTCCCGAAATGCTGATATTTTGGACAGGTCCTCCCCCTCGTAATCCCTGACTTCAACTCCTTCTAACTCCTCTGATTGTGTAAGATCTGTGTTGAGATAGTCCGATATGTCAAATAGATACAGGATAATTACTGCAACTATTGCGCAGAGTATTACTATCCGCAGGAAATTTCTCTGAATGATGCACTCCCCCAAAAATTCGTCAGGTGGTTAATACTGAAGTGCCACCTATAAAAAGATTGATATCAGGAACATCTCACAGAAATATTGTGCATCCTGAAAGAATTGGCGGAAAAATACTCATTTTGATTATGGCAGACTCATTTGACAGTGGACTATTAGGCCAATGAGTATGTGATATTCACTGAAACGGATTCTCTATGATTCTCAAAAAATATTATTTTTGCTGTCTTCGTTTCCACCAGGACAGTCTAAGGTATGCAAGCTCATCTCTGACATATTCTGTCCAGATATATGTCTCTTCGGCAAGCTTTTTTGTCTGTGCATCTGCTGTATCCATTCTCTGGTCAACATACTGTATCCAGGAGTCCACTGATTCCATCTGTTCCTGAAGTGCAGCAACCTGACGTTCGAGACGTTCAATTTGCTCTTTGAATGCCTTCCTGTCAGCAGTAGCTGCATCTTCAATCGCAGTGAGCCGGTCTGAAAACCGGGAGAACTGCTGGCCCTGCATTGCAACAGTATTGATTAGCTGAGTCGGGACACGACCTGAAGGCAGAGTATCTTTCCCCCTGGGTGTGGCCTTCATAGCTTTCTCTTCCTCTTCGCGTTTTTTTGAGATATTACCGAGTCGGGATGAGGTAGTGTATTTTTTCTTTTCATTCACTGCTGTTTCAGATTTATCTTCATTTCCATGTAGAGACGGTTCCTTCTCTATTCTCTCCTCGTGTGCAATTGCAGTGAATATTTCGGCGGCCTTTTCATCATATATCTGAATTCGGCCCATCTTCCGTGAAGGAATCCGGTCACCATGTCTTTGTGCAATGTCACGTATGTCTTCTTCAGGGAGCCCCGTCGTCTCAGCAATATCTGCTGTCTTCAGTCTTTTTCCGGCTGGTGGTTTCATTGGTATTTTCCTCCGGCGTATTGTGGACGAAATGCGCCGTTTTTCCTTTGAGTACTTCTTTACCGGTATACATTAATGCTCTCGTCCCATATTCTGAGGTATGGGGTTCTTTCACCAGGTGCTTCCCGGCATCGGGACGAAATATGAACTGGAGACGGAGAGTGGGGATCTCATCTCTGTCATCTTTATGCCAAATGGCAGAGTTCAGCTATATACACAGCCGGCACGATGTCCGGACTGCTATGCAGCAGATCTGAATCCGATGGAGTCACGAAGGCTGGGGAATGTTCTCACCGGTGCCATTATGGAGGCAGAAGAGGAAGGGGTGGAGATTGCTTTCTCTGCTCTTGCAGACCTCAGGATTGTGGTGCACACCTATATCATCCGTGATCAACTATCAGGAAAATCAATCACGGATCTTGATATCCGGTCCCGTACCGGAGTGACGATTCTTGCAGTTTCACGTGATGGAAAAAATACCGTGAACCCACGTCCTGATTTCAGGTTTATGTCAGGAGATGCCGTTGTAGTTATTGGTGAATCTGATCAGATCCGGACATTTGAGCAGGAGTTCATGGAGTAAAAAGGATGGAAGGGATGGAAGGAATTGCCATTGCGCTGGCAGCATGTGTAGTAGTGGCACTCATCTGCCGACGGTATGCTATTCCCCCCATTCCATTTTATATCATCACCGGCCTGCTCCTGGGGACTGCAGGCCTTGGCATTGTAGGGACGTCTGAAATATCAGAATGGATTGCCCATATGGGCCTTTTGTTTCTCCTCTTTACAATGGGTCTTCATCTTCACCCGGGTGAAGTGGCAAAGCGGCGTGGTTCCTTTCTGATTGCCGGAACTATTGATCTTGTTATCAACTTTGCTGCCGGGTTTGCGGTGGCGCTCATTATCGGTTTGCCCTTCTATGATGCAGTGGTGCTCGCCGGAGCATTTTATATATCAAGTTCAGCTATTGCCCTTTCCTCACTGATTGACAACCGGAAACTTGGGTTTCGTGAATCTGATACTGTGATCTGGATGATGGTATTTGAAGATATCATGCTGGTAGCATTGTTGATCCTGTTTACGGCACAGGACGTATCGCCGTTCCGCATTATTGGAATTATTATTTGTGTTGCAGCGGCAGCCTTTGCCTGTGTGTGGAAATTCCAGAGCCGCCTCTGGCAGTTCTTTGCACGGGAAGATGAACTTCCAATACTAGCTGTATTTCTGGCTGTTGTACTGGCAGTTGCGGTATCCGAGCTAACCGGTGTCCCTGACAGTCTGTTTGTCATTATTCTTGGTTCGGCCGTCTCTCTTGCAGCAGCTGATCGTGCCGAAGTGGTTGTCCGTCCGTTCAGGGAGGTTTTTCTGGTCATATTTTTTGTATTTTTTGGAATATCGGTCAGTTTATCCGGTGTACCCTCTCTTGTCATTCTCACTTCTGTGATTGTTCTTGCACTGATTTCTAAATTATTTTCTGGTTTGGTAATAGGGAAAGCTATTCATGGAAGGATTTACTCCGGAATTGATATATGGGCGGACACGGCATCACGTGGAGAATTTTCAATTCTCCTGGCACTGTTATACGGGTCATCTGCCGTTGTTCCGATTGTTGCTGTAATGGTCGTTGTAACATCGTGTGTTGGTTCATTTACCGGTAAATACAGCACACATATCCGGCGGTGGTGTGGTCACATCGCCACAGGGAAATAAAGTCAATAAAACAGATCCAAAAGGAACCAAATTTATTTATAAGGTTATCAAAGAATATATCCTGTCCAACCTTTGATGTGATGCCATGAAACAACAGTCAGTGGTATATCTTAACAGCCGTAGAACTGCTGATTTTGAGACACAAAAAGTTGAAATTGAGCATTTTTGTAAATACCGGTTTGATATTGACCGGATTTTTCATGATAATCAGTCTCCTCTGATTCCAGCCTCAAATCGTCCTGAATTTATTGAAATGCTGAACTATTGTGAATATAATGGAATTTCCAATATTATATTCCATGATCTGAATGTGACACTAAAAATCCCGGATGTCTTCATCACAGAACTTTCGATGGTTCTGAAAAGTGGGTATATCCCCTACTGGGCCCAGGGAGATTTTATATCAGGTGGGTATGATTCCGATGAACGACGCGATGCTGTCTTCTCATTTTATCGTTATCTGGACAAGTTTTCAGTCCAGCATTCAAAGGGGAAACGTGGAAAAAAGAGTGCGGGTGTTTCCAGCCGTCGGCCCGGACGGCCCCATGCTCTGGATCAAAAAGGGATATCCGATCTCCTGGCAGCACGGCGGTCAGGAAAATCCATTGGTGAAGTGTGCCGTATCTTTAGTGTCTCCCGTAGTACGGTGAGCAAAATCCTTCGTGATCATCCAGAACTGAAAGGCGAGTGGAAGGGCCCTGTTGCACCGGGAAAACGAACCTGAATTCTTCAAAACAGACGATAGATGCAGTAATCCTGATGCTGGTGTTCACGCTGGTCAAAATCTGCGAGAATGTTTGGACGATTTCCCAGTTCGAGCATACGTGAAGCGAGGGTGTCCATTCCGCATGTACTCTGGATAATTGCGCGGAGTTCGTCATTGACATGAAAGAGCGGCTCTTTTCCAATAGCTTCAATTGCGTCTGCGGGATATGCATCAATGCCAAAATATTCAAATACTGATTCAAGCGCAACGACCCATACTCGCTCTGATATTGCTTTTCGTGCTGCCTGTTCTGCCTCATCATCTCTGAGTATCAGATATGCCTGATTCCTGTCACAGTAATATGCATGGTATCCATAGATTCTGCCAGCCGATTGGGTGATGCGGTCAGCTGAGACTCCCAGAAAATCTGCCAGTGTTTCTCTCCTTAAATCTGTTACTATGGTAGTCAGTGCATCATCACCTGGTGCCTGGATTGGCTACATACCTGCCCGAAACAGGTATCCTTTCATTCAATATGATGCACAGGGAAAAAAGGTTTTAGAATGTTATCCGCTGGAGTGCATGGAGTGCCATCTGACGGTATGTTTCCGGATCGTTTGTATAGAATTCATGCGCCTTTCTGCTATCTTCTGTCTGACCGAAGGCATCAGCACGGTCAAGCGTCTGGCCTGCTGTTTCGTCTACCCATTTCCGGTAGGTATCCTCATCAATCTCTGCGACAGATTCTGCCCGGACTGAGACAAAGGTTGTACCATCAGGGGTGTCACGTGCTACTGCTTTTCCAACGACTGCTACCCATGCACTCTCATCTATACGTGATATCTGCTGTTTTGCCTCAGGTTGGTAACCACCTGCATTGACAAAGAATATCCCGGTTGGATCCTGGATTCGCACAGAGTAAAATGGATTCTCCTCTCCTTTTAGCTCTTTTCGTATCATTTGGCCACAAAAGAATATTCGGTTACAGCGTATCCCACTGGGGAGCATGACATAGACCGGACTCTTCTCGTCTTCACCATCTTTGAAGGTGAGGCGGACTTCCCGTACTTCTGCTGCAAATGCTCTCCGGGCGGGTTCACGCATGTAACGTCGCTGATTGCCTGCCGGGGCTGCTGGTGTACTCATCAGAATTCACCTCCTTTTTGTCCTTCAGCTCGGTTTATCAACAGCACGTGCTCTCCCTGGTCATAGGTAACAAGGTTCACCGATTCAGCATCACGGACAAGGAGAGTGCCATCAATATCCGGGCCACTGCAGGTGATGTATCTCCCCATCAGGCGGTCCTGGAACTGCATAAAGACGTCATCCGGTCCGAGCGGTGAGTTCTCTGCAATTTCAACTGCTTTCTCAAGGGTGAGGCCGGTTACTTTCTCAACAGCGTCCCGTTGCATAATGATGTTCTTTGCAGTGATGCCATCATCGACGACACCGGTTATCCGGAGGTCATATCTGAATTCCTGCTGCATCTCGTGAACTGAGCAGAAGTTTTGGCGGGAAAGTGCCCGGTTGCACCCTTCCACCCTGCAGCGTTTAATAAGGCCGGATCCTGCGCTCATATGCACAACAGCACCAGTGATTGTTTCATCGCGTCCGTCACTTCCAATTTCAATATCTTCTCCCTCTTCTTCAAGGATAGTTGCCCCGGAAAGATTGAGGGAATATCGTTCGTTGTACTCCTCAACGCCTGCATAATAGATGCTATAGACCTTATCTTCTTCAAGGGTAGTCTCATCTGCACTTTCGTCACGGTTCTTCCAGATGACAAATTTCATCCTGTCGGTTTCATCACCAACAAGACCTGACTGGAGCATTCGGTCTGAGCGCACCTCCCAGTTGGTGAGCATCTTCACCCGTACACATGCAACACCTGGGGTGAGGTCTGCAAGAGGGGCAATAACCGGCATTAAAGAGCGGTCTTCGGTAATTGGTGTTATTGTTGTCCCGGAGTGAACGTTCATGCTTGGGGCACTGCGGAATTCACTGATGGTTGCTCTTTCAATTTTGTACCACTTGTGCTCTTCAAGAGGTTCTGCTCCGGCTTTTTCCCAGACTACAAATTCTATCGCTCCGCTTCCGTCTGCAATGATTCCCTTCTGTGCAATAGAGGGGCTGGGTGATGGCTGGAGAGCCACAATTTTCCCTTCTATCGTTACCCAGTCATCTGGCTTAGCGGAAGCGATTTCACTGACTTCATCCGTACTGTCTGATCCGGTTTTCAGTGTCACGGCCATCTCATCTGCTGCTGGGGAAATGCTCTTGTCTGTATCAGAAATAGGAGTTATTTTCGTACCTGAATGGAGTTTCAAACTCATTTTTTCCTTATAACTATCTGCAACAGCAGACTCAATTCTGTACCAGTTCCCTTCTTCCAGGGGTGGAAGTTCCGATTTACTCCAGATGACAAATTCAATAGCATCAGTTGCATCTGCAATAATCCCCCGCTGTGATATTTTTGGATTTCCCCCTTCTGATGTTTTTGTCACCTTTCCTTCGATGGTGACCCATTCATCGGGATTTAACGATGCAATGGTTCTCAATTCTGATGAGTCTCCGGATGATGCAGCCATCTTCTCTGCAATCGGGTGCCAATCCTGGCTGACAATTCTGCTCATTCCCGGCACCGGAACTATTTTTGTGCCTGAGTGGAGTTTGACATTGAGGTTATCCCTGAATGTATCCGCAACACAGGATTCAATCCTGTACCATGCATTTTCTTCGAGAGGCGTGAGTTGTGCTTTATCCCAGATAACAAACTCTACTGCACCGCTTTCATCTGCAATGATTCCCCGCTGTGCAATTGAAGAGTTGCCTCCGGCAGAAACCATCACAACCTTTCCTTCAATGGTGGCCCAGTCATTTGGCTGGAGTTCTGCAATCTGTTTTTTTTCTTCCGCTTCACGCTGTACAGTGATCTGCTGTTCGCGCATCACCTCATTAGTTACCTGGCGTTCGGCGTCTTCTTCCGGGATAAGAAACTCGTTGATGAGGAGACGAAGTTTGGCCTCGATCTTTTCTGTTTCCGGCTTTCCCCCTCGTTCTTCAATTGTTTTGGAGATTCTTTCTGCTGTTTTAGTAATTGAATCCATAATACATCTCCGTGGTTTTTTTTCTGATTATGTAGTGTTCATCATGCGATACATAAACCTGCTTGGTTTGATATTGAGTATCCGGGATTGATGATTAATACTTGTCCGTGCAGGGTGAAAGTAAAACTGATGCAGGGGATTTAGATATAAAATAAATACTTCGGATACCTAACAGAAGAGTCATGACTGTTACCGCAGACAGTACAATAGCAGATGTGTTAAAAGAGAAGCCAGAAGCAGCAGATGTCCTTTTCAGATTTGGAATGGGATGCATTGGCTGTGCTCTTGCTAACGGAGAGACGATGAGACAGGCAGCACTTGGTCACGGAATACCCCTGGATGAGCTTCTTGAAGCTCTGGGCATGGAAGAATAAGAAATATTATTCCTTATTTTTTCCTTTTTTTCGTATATTTTTTAGTTCTTTGAGGGATGCTTCAGGGTTATGGATCAGATAGTCTGCAACGGTTGGTTCATGGACGAGAGTACATCCTTCACAGGACCAGATTTTCCCGGAATTTTCGCGTTCCAGCCATTTTCCCTGTGATTCATCACCGCAAGGGTATAAAGGGCAGTAGCAAAAATCACACCGCTGGCCTTCGCATGATGGATGACAGGGATAATATGGACATCCGTCAGGAATCCACCGCGTCCAGCGCTCGCCACCGATGGAACTGTGGATATAAAATGGTGGTTTTCTGTGGAATGGTATCTCACTCGTTGCCCATGTTTCAGGGATGCCATATGCTATTGTCTCAGTCACAAGAGCCTCTGCCCGTGCCAGACGTGCATGAAAATCGGAGTATTCTTCTGTTTCTCCACAACATGTGAGAAAAGTATCCGTTCCGGATCCCGCCGGAAACCCGGCCATGATGAATGCCTGATGTATCGCATCTTCTGCGGTATTTTGAAGTAATCTGAGACTTGCTTCTGGGAGTGGTTCACGGCAACAGACAATGACGGTAACAGGGTCCGGACGCTCTCCCTGTTTACCCGGCTGTGCGAGAATAAATACCATGATTCCATCATAGGCAAAGACGCGAAGCTGGTCTATGTGGTTTGGGACCGGCAGAATGATTGCATCGGTATCGTATCCACTTTTCCTGAGGAGATTTCCAATGAGGGTGTCGGCATCCTCTGTTGTATTATTATGTGGCAGATGTGTGGCGATGATTGTCGATATCCGGGTGATTCTGCTATCTCTGTCAGTCTCCTGTGTGCCTGACATGACTGCGGTGAATGCACCGCGGATAAATAGTGCCCCGTCCCTGAGAAAGTACCGCATATCTGAGTATATGTTGTATCTGATATGAAAAACACTGTGAATTGAAAAAGAAAATTGTCGGGAATATCAGGCAACGTTGTAGTGAGCCCGGTCTTTGAGTTCCTGCTGTTTGCCTTGGTTCCATCCGGATACATCCGCAAGATATCCTGTTACACGGGAGACCTGTGATACATCATGACTGCCGCATTCCGGACAGACTGGCTGGCCACAGAGAGGGCAGTATTCGATTGTCTCAGTGATATTGTGGGTGCAGTGACAGTGGTCAAGTGGGCACATGATCTCAAGTTGTGTTTCACCGCAGCAGGGGCATGGTGTTTCATCAACAACGTGGTGACAGGTATGGCACTTGTACCTGCGTTCTTCATTTGGAATATCCTGAAGAGTGGGGTATTTTTTCTTGAGGCTGAGTTGTTCCGGGGTCCAGTTCATGAAATATTCTCATCGACCGGAAAGATAAGATTATTGGTGTGGCCAATTTGTAATTTTACGATTTTTTCAACAATATCCGTATATAAATTTCCATGATTAGCGAGATTTATTTTAGCTTCTGCTTAGAAGGGCAGTATGAGAAAAAATGGTCCATTCGATTTCCTGAAAAGAAGAATGGTTAACAGAAATTTGCTGAATAAAATAGGGGTTTGCCTCAGATGACTCATAGGGTTCATCACCTGCGGGCCACGATGGCCTGCATCAGAATCGGTCAATCTTCATCGGCGAAATTCTGCATAGGCACGTGCTGCCTTTGCAGGGTTCTCTGCGGTGTAGATAGCTCTCCCCACGATCATCCCATCAATCAGTGGGGCAATGACTGCCGGATCCCCACCCTGCGCACCCACGCCGGGTGAGAGAATCTTCTTCTCTCCAATGATGGCGCGCAGGGTCTGCACACGTTCGGGTCGTGTGGCAGGTGCAATGATGCCATGTGCACCGACATCAACAGCCATCTGTGCCAGCAGTTCGGCATTTTTCCCGCTTAAAAATTCAAGAGCACCGGGATGGCTCATCTCTGTGACAACATAACATTCCCCACCGGCATCATCAGCGGCCTCAACACAGGCGGCAACAGAGTCACTCCCGCAGAATCCCTGACAGATGATAGCAGAGAATCCGGCTGCAAAGACCTGTTCTGCGATGAGCCGGTTGGTGTTCGGAATATCAGCCACCTTGAAATCGGCAATGAGGGGTATGCCAAATCCGCTCAGGGGGCCTGCAATATCCAGCCCTGCTGCAAGCACCAGTGGATATCCAATCTTTATGGCATCCAGGTGGGGGGCTGCGGCATCTGCGACACGAAGTGCCTCTGAGCGGCTAAGGACGTCCAGGGCTAATATCAGGTCAGGCATGCTCAATTCTCTCCCGCATGGCGGCAATGATGAGGGGCAGTGTAATGGTTGCATCGCCATAGACTGTCTGGGCACGTGCTTCGCCTGTCACTTTTCCCCATGACTTCGCTTCGTTCAGTGTCGCCCCGGAGAGTCCGCCGAGATCAGGTCGGTCCCCGGTGAGCTGGACGGCGTAATCAAAGCCGTTTGGTGTCATAAGCATGCTCTGGAAAATATAGTTTTTCGGCACGCCGCCACCGATTAAAAATGCTCCTGCCCGTTTTGCATTGAAACAGGTGTCCATCAGGCCGTTCATATCGGCGAACGCATCTATGGTCACTTTGTGCATCTGGTTAAAGAGCCAATATTGCAGGCCGATCATTGAGTCCTGGATGGCAGGGCAGTACACCGGAATATCAGCTTTTGCTGCTGCTGCAAGAATACCGGAGTCAAGGTGTTCACCAATGTGACGCAGAAGACCGGATATCGAGAGGGTAGTGCCATCTTCGAGTTCTCCAAGAGTTTTCTGCATAAATTCCTCAAATGTCACAAAAGCATCAGATGGCAGGAAAACGTCATATATTCGATTAATCTCTTCTTCATAGAGTTCATCGTCATCACATATTTCGGTGCCATGGTAATGATGGCACCCGATGGCCTCAATAGTGTCATGGGTGAGGTTGGCACCAGTTGAAACCAATACATCGACGTAGCCGTCACGGATGAGGTCTTCGACTATCCCGCCCATTCCGCCGGGAACCATTGCTCCTGCAAGGCCTAAAAATCGTGTTGTCTCCCCATCGGTGAACATCTCAGTGCAGATATCCGTCGCCCGTGCGAGATATCCTGCATTATACGCTCCGGCCTTTCCCAGTTCTTCCACCAGTTCAGCCACTGTCATGCCTGCTCTGACCCGTGCCTGTACGACCGGGCTGTTGCAGACGGTTTTCCCGTTCTCACTGTCCATATAACTGACAACAATATTGTTCGGACACTGCATTAAACGAACGGGAACAGGAAAAATGAGTGGGTTCCGGGGGGGATGGATAGTTCTGGTACAGGAGTCTGGTAAAAAGAATAAATCCCGTATTTTAATCAATTAAATTTCTTTACCTACAGCAATAGGATATCCTGCATCAACCCATGCTGCATAATTCCCTTCAAGACGGTGTACCGGGTTGAACCCAGCATCCACGAATGCCTGAGCTCCTGATATACTTGCTTCGTCTGTGTGGCAGTAGATGAGATACGGCCGGGATTTATCCATGGTCATCATCTCTGTTTCCAGTGTCGCAAGTGGCGCACTCACAGCCCCTGCAATATGCCCATCAAGATAAGCCGGGGATACATCTACGATGATAATCCGTGATCCTGTGGCATCAATGACATTTTTTGCCTGCTCTGCGGTTACATTCATGTACCCCGGCATTTCAACTGGGTATCCGGCATCTGTCCATGCTGCATAATTGCCTTTCATCCGGTATACCGGTGAGAATCCGTTTGAAGCAAATGTTTCTGCACCCTGTATGCTTGCACTGTCACTGTGGCAGTAAATGAGATACTCACGGTCCCTGCCGAGGTATGCCAGTTCTTCTTCAAGAGTCGCGAGAGGCATGCTCACCGCACCGGGGATATGTCCCTCAGTCCATACCGGGGATACATCAACTACAAGTGTGGATGCCTTCATCGCAAAGGATGACGCTTCCTCTGCGGTCATATCTGTGTACCCGGAAACTGTCTCCACTTCCGGGGCTCCCCCGTTGCCCCCATAGTCTGTACATCCGGCTGCACACAGCGCACATAGCGTAGCTAATACAGCCCCCCATTGAATTATTTCCGTTCGGTTCATCCAAATCACAGCCATCAGATGGCTGATTGGGTAGTGGAAAGGAAGGGTGATAATTGTTACCCCGATCTTTTTTTATGTATCCCTGATATACAGCAGCATGTGTGAGATTAAAGCGAGTGAATTTTAATATACTGTGTGTGACATGAAGGGAGGATTAATGTGTGGCCATCATGCAACAAAGTAGATTGTATAAGGTGATGATATACGGAATCTCTTACTGAATCAATAATCTCCTCCTATCCTGAAGATCCCCGCTATTTGCTTGCAATTTTGCAGGACATCCAGGAAAAAGAGCATTATATCTCTGTGGATGTGATGCGGTCAGTTGCCTGCTATCTGGATGTACCTGAGAGTCGGGTATACAGTGTTGCCACGTTCTATAAGGCACTCAGCCTTGTTCCTCTCGGAAAGAATGTCATCAAAATGTGTAATGGGACAGCCTGCCACATCAGGGGTTCCCCTGAAGTTATGAAGGCATTTGAGAAGGAACTGGGAATTAAAAACGGAGAGACCACTGAAGACGGTATGTTCACCCTGCAGACAGTGAACTGCCTGGGCGCCTGTGCGCTTGCACCGGTGGTTACTGTAAATGGTCGTGTCTTTGGGAAAGTCAGGGTGAAAGATGTCCCCTGCATTATACAGGAGGTCAGAGAAGATGAAACTGAATAATCCACGTGCACTGGAAGAATATCGTGTATCACTCCCACCAAAAGGGGGTGGCGCCCCTGTTCGTGTCCGCGTCTGTGCAGGAACCGGATGCATTGCGAGTGGAAGCCAGGCGGTTTATGATGCGTTTGTCAGAGAAGCAGAAAACCATGGCATGACAATTGGTGTGGACTTTGCAGCCGACACCACCGGATGCCACGGATTCTGTGAAAATGGGCCGATTGTGCAGATAGACCCGGCGAATATCTTCTATCAGCATGTTACACCGGATGACGTCCCTGAGATTTTTGAGAAGACAATACGTGAGGGGGAATCTGTGGAACGTCTTCTCTATCGGGATGCGGCCACAAAAAAACGATGCAAAAGCGAAGGGGAAATCCCATTTTATACCCACCAGCAAAGAATTGTTCTCCAGCGGACCGGGCATATTGATCCGACCGATATCAATGACTATATTCGTGAGGATGGCTACTCCGGCCTTGTGAAAGCTCTCTCTTTCTCGCCAAAAGAGGTTGTTGATGAAGTCATCAAATCCGGTCTGCGGGGGCGTGGTGGCGGTGGTTTTCCAACCGGAACGAAATGGGAGTCTGCCCGGATTGTTGAATCTGAGAAGAAGTATGTGGTTGCAAATGGAGATGAGGGCGACCCCGGCGCCTTCATGAACCGTAGTCTCATGGAAGGTGACCCGCACAGTATCATTGAAGGAATGATCATCGGTGCCTGGGCTGTCGGGGCGGGGAACGGCTATATCTATGTCCGCGATGAGTATCCTCTGGCGGTATCTAATCTTAGGAGGGCAATTGTTGAGGCACAGCGTCTTGGCCTGCTTGGAACAGATATCCTCGGAAGTGGGTTTGATTTTGATATTGAGATCACCCGTGGTGGCGGTGCCTTCGTCTGTGGAGAATCAACCGCCCTGATGGCATCCATAGAAGGGATGGCCGGTGTGCCTCGGGTGAAATACATCCGTTCTACAGAGAAAGGGCTCTGGGATGCGCCTGCAGTGCTCAATAATGTCGAAACCTGGTCTGACATTCCCCGTATCATCCTCAATGGTGCAGCATGGTATGCAGGAATCGGGACTGAAAATAATAGCGGGACAAAGGTTTTCTCACTTGTCGGGAAGATAAAAAACAGTGGCCTTGTTGAAGTGCCACTGGGAACCCCCCTACGGAAAATTATCTTTGATATTGGCGGCGGGGTGATGAACAATCGTGAATTTAAGGCAGTGCAGTCAGGTGGTCCTTCAGGGGGATGTCTGCCAGCGTCAAAGCTGGACACACCGGTAGATTTTGATCATCTGAAAGAGGCAGGAGCCATGATGGGATCTGGTGGTCTCATCATCATGGATGACCACACCTGCATGGTCAATGTAGCCCAGTATTTCATTGATTTCCTTGTAGGTGAGTGCTGTGGCAAATGTACTCCCTGTCGGGAAGGCCTGCATGCCATGCAGGTGCTTCTCCATGGCCTGACATCAGGAACAGCACGTCCGGGTGATGTTGCTCTACTGCGTGAAATCGCAGAATCTGTGCGTGACACATCACTCTGTGGTCTGGGCCAGACATCAGCGAACCCTGTTCTCTCGACGATGAAATTCTTCCCTGAGGAGTATGAGGAACATGAGAAGGAAGGATTCTGCCGTGCGGGCGTATGTTCCGGCCTGTATGCGGTTTCAATCGATCCGGAGACCTGCACCGGATGCGGGATGTGTGCACGGGTCTGCCCGGCGAATGCCATATCCGGTGAGAAAAAACAGGTGCATGTGGTGGACCATGCGTTATGTATCACCTGTGGATCCTGTGTGGATGCCTGCAGGTTTAATGCCATTCTGATTGAACGGGGGAATTCCAATGACTGAGTTGATTGAGATAACCATTGACGGGAGGAAAGTGGCCGTGGAAAAGGGTACAAAGATCCTTTCAGCGGCAAAAGAACTGGGCATTGAAATTCCTACGCTCTGCCATCATGAAGCCCTCCCGCCGGACGGGAACTGCCGCCTCTGTCAGGTGGAAGTTGTCGAACGTGGGAAGCGAAAGCTTGCGGTCTCCTGCATGTATCCGGTCCGTGGGCCGATGGAGGTATTTACCAACACGGAACGGGTAATGGATGCACGCCGGTCAGTGATCCGTCTCCACCTGAACCGGTGCCCGCAGGCAACCATCCTGCAGGATCTTGCCCGTGAGTATGGGGTTGAACCACTGGATGAACGGTTTGTTGCAGAGCATGATGATCTTTGTATACGATGCGGGCGGTGTGTTCGTGCCTGTGCTGCACTCGGCAATAACTGCCTGGGGTTCGCCGGGCGGGGGTGGGACCGCACCATCATTCCCCCCTTTGACGAACCACCTGTGGGGTGTCTTGGATGTGCTGCCTGTGCAGAGGTCTGCCCGACAGGTGCAATTAAGGTCCGTGAAGAAGGGAATATTCGTGAGATCTGGGGTCGTGAATTCAGGCTTGTCCGGTGCACTTCATGTGGTGAATATTTCGCAACCAAAGAACAGCTTGAGAAGGTAGATTCCTGTGGAGTAGAGGTATCTGAAATATGTCCACACTGCCGGAAACGTGATGAGGCAAAGCGCATGAAAATTTCATGATGATGAGTGAATTATTCACAATTCAAATACTATTTTCCATTAACTAACTGAGTATGTAAATATTTAATTATTGATCAAATTTGCCCTTATTTTTGAATTCATTTGAATATTGGTCGTATTTTTTATTGCGCTCATGAATACCTTAATTACGTTCTCAGGTCATTGGTGACTTGTAATGATCTGATTTAAGATCCGTTACAGGAGTTGAAATCCGATGGATAATGCCAGAAAACTGCTGATGATTGCACCTGAAAAGTGCATCAGCTGCGGAACATGCGAACTGGCCTGTTCCCTTGCCCACGAAGGGGAATTCAGACCCTCGAAATCACGAATAACCGTATACCGGTTTGAAATGGGAGTTACCATCCCGATGACCTGCTTCCAGTGTGACAGCCCTGCCTGTGTCGCAGCATGCAGGACCAGTGCACTGGTGAAGAATACTGAGAGTGGTGTCGTCACCATTAACAGTGAGAAATGTATCGGATGCAGGATGTGTGAGATGGCCTGTCCGTTTGGCAATATTGCGTACAATGCGGTCACAAAGACACCGATGAAGTGTGATCTATGTGGCGGAGATCCTGAATGTGCGAAATACTGCCCGACACATGCCATCGAGTACGTGCCTGCAGATGCGGCAGTGAGCAAAAAAAAGTATGAATTCTCAGCAAAAATGGCTGCAGCAATAGGGGAGGGGAATAAATAATGAATGGCTGGACAGGCACTGTGCTCCGTATCAACCTCACGGAGGGCACAGTACAAAAAGAACCCCTGAGAACAGATGATGCAAATGAGTATATCGGAGGAAGGGGCCTCGGATCAAAGTACTTCATGGACGAAGTGGACCCAAAAATCGATGCTCTGGGACCTGGGAACAAGCTTATTTATGCAACGGGACCTCTGACCGGCACGATGGGTGTCTCTACCGGCCGCCATGACATCATTGCAAAAGGACCATTGAATGATACCCTTGCAGCATCTAATTCCGGTGGATATTTTGGCCCGGAAATAAAGTATGCCGGGTATGACATGATTATTTTTGAAGGAAAGTCCGAAAAGCCGGTCTATGTATTCATCAATAACGGCAGTGTTGAGATCCGTGATGCTTCCCATCTCTGGGGCAAAAATGTTCCTGATACAACGGATATTCTGCTCACAGAGACAGACGCTGACGCAAAGGTCAGCTGTATAGGGCCTGCAGGTGAAAATCTGGTTCTGTTTGCCGCAATTATTAATGATAAACATCGTGCTGCCGGCCGGACCGGTATAGGTGCGGTGATGGGTTCTAAGAACCTCAAGGCACTGGTGGTCCGCGGAACTGGTGGTGTAAAGATAGCAGATAAGGCCGGATTCCTTAAAGCTATTCAGGATGGCCGTGCTAAAATATTTGCAAACCCGGTTACATCTGGTGGTCTTCCGGCGTTCGGGACAAATGTGCTCGTCAATATCATCAATGAAGTGGGAGGGCTCCCCACCCACAACTGGCAGGAGTCATATGATCCGGATGCAGAGAAGATAAGCGGTGAGACCCAGGCAAAAGAGAATCTCTCCCATGGAAAAGGATGTGCCGGTTGTGTGATTGGCTGTGGGCGTGTCGAAAAGGCACATGGCAAATTTGCATCTTCCGGTGAGGGCCCGGAGTATGAGACGACATGGGCCTTTGGCTCTGACTGTGGCGTATCTGATGTAAATGCAGTGCTGAAGGCAAATTTCCTCTGCAATGAATTAGGTCTTGACACCATTACGATGGGAAGCACCATTGCCTGTGCGATGGAACTCAATCAGAGAGGATTTATTGACAGTACAATAACAGGCACTGATCTGCGGTTTGGAAATGCGGATGCCATGGTTGAGATGGTAGAAGCAACAGCATATCGGAAAGGGTTCGGAAATAACCTCGCCGAAGGGTCATACCGGCTTGCAGATTCCTATGGTCATGCGGAACTCTCGATGACCGTGAAGAAACAGGAGATGCCTGCCTATGACCCGCGTGCTATTCAGGGTATTGGCCTTGAGTATGCCACCTCAAACCGTGGCGGCTGTCATGTCAGGGGATATACCATCTCTCCTGAAGTGCTTGGCCTTCCGATGAAGATGGATCCGGCCACGACCGAGGGGAAACCCCAGATCCTGAAGGTATTCCAGGATTTAACAGCGGCTCTCTCTGCCTCAGGTACCTGTCTCTTTACCTCATTTGCGATCGGCGGTGACGATATTGCAGCCGAGCTCACGGCAGCAACCGGTGTCACCTATACCGCAGATGATTTCATGAAAATTGGTGAGCGGATTTACAACCTGGAACGTCTCTTCATCATGAAAGCAGGCTATACAAAGGTAGATGATACGCTTCCACCACGGCTGCTGAATGATCCAATCCATGCGGGACCTTCCAAAGGCACAGTGAGTCATCTGACTGAGATGATGCCAGTGTATTATGAAGAACGTGGTTGGGATGAAGACGGCATACCAACAATGGAAAAATTAGAAGAGCTGGGCCTCAGTGCTTACGCTCTCTGAAAAATATTTTTTTTATTCCGGTTGCAAATAGTGAATGCCGGAAACCTATAATTCTGAAAAAATTAGTCCGGAATATTATTTTGGAGGTATGCCACGGCAGAGAGGTTTTGCCAGATGGCGTCGTGCAGACGACGGGACTTCATACCAGCCGGGTGATATTGTCCGGGGTTCATGGATTATTTCCGGTTCATCCGCCCGTGTTTTACACCGGCGGCATTTCCACCCTTTATCTACGCCGTCACTTTTCATTCTCTTCCCGCAGGTGGGGCAGAGGGGTGGACGTTGTCTGACAATCTCCGGGCAGGTGATAACCCGGATCTTTTCCAGGTTGATGCTCTCATTTTTGTAACTGCCGCAGATTGTGATCTCATCACCCGGCGCAAGACTGCGGATGATGTCACGGAATCCTTTGGTTGGTTCGTATGCCATACATCGAACCCCTCCAGAGGCATCACTGAGGAGAAATGAGACATGTCCTCCCCGCCCTGTCTCCGGCGTATTTGCAACTACTCCTGAGAGGCGGTATGAGCATCCATCAACAAGAGATGCGATGGTTCCCTCCAGGAGATGGGCATCTGTTCCCTGGTTGGTATGGTAGATGACTTCCAGAATTGGTTTCTGGGAGCATACATATCCACGAGCTTTTTTCACCCATTCCGGAGATTCTCCCCTGATGCCGAAGATGACAGGATCGGGAGTATGGGGGAAACAGACGATGCAGTTATTTTGTGTATCCACTGTATCCCAGGTATGGGGGAACGTCTCCTCTTCTGCGCGAAAGAGACTATCTGTTTCAACACTCCGTTCTCCTTTGTCTGCAGGATCGCGGTATGTGAGAAGCTCCCAGGTCATATCCGCCTGCTTTGCTGCAATTGCGGCAGTAGCCCCGATGATGCCTCTTCCGTTCTTCCATTTTTTCACCCGTGCTCCTGCCGCCCTGCAGACCGTTTCTGCCTCTTCGATGGTGCAGAATCCAGTGACTGCCTGAAGATAGAACGACACCGGAAACTTTGTAACAGATACTACAAGGCCGGGATTTGTCTTTTTCTCATCGAATTCAGCCAGTTCTTCGATGCACGCTGCAGCAATCCGGAATGCCTCGTCTGTGTTTCCCTCTGCCTCAATGCAGATGGCTGCATTCCCTCGTGTCTTATATATTACATTGGGATTCAGGCGGATGAGATGCTGACCGGTTACACTGATTCCTGCCTCTTTGAGCCGGTATATCAGCACAGCTCCAAGATAGGTCGTACACATCCCTGCCGGTGAATCTGTATCATCAATCCCGATAAGCATAAATGCCACTCTTTATATGCAGTTCGCGGCTATAACAGTTTATAGCCAGATGTCATATGAACGTTTACTCCAGACAGTCACAAGTATTCTCATTATGGCGGGATATGCTGTGTCTGAACGGTGTGGGATGCGCCCCCGGAGTTTTGATCTGATTGCCCGGCGGGGTGATGAAATTCTTGTCATCAAGGGAGTGGTGCACATCGATAGTATGGGTGAGGAGATCGCTCATGAACTGGCGGCAATTGCACACTTTCTCAAGGGGAAACCACTTGTTGTCGGTGAAAAGGCCCGAGACACCGAACTCGAGCGGGGTGCAGTATACCTCCGGTACGGTATTGTCTCCACAAGTGCGATGACACTTTATGATTCCCTTGTAGAAGAGGTTCCGCCGCTCGTCTACGCGCAGCCGGGCGGTCTCTATGTGAATATCAACGGGGACCTTCTCAGGAATCTGCGGGAAGAATCCCGGATGTCACTGGGTGATCTTGCCTCATCTCTTGGTGTCTCCCGGCGGACCATCTCAAAGTACGAAAGCGGGATGGGTACGACCCTTGATATTGCCTGTCGGATGGAAGAAATATTTGATACAGCACTCGTAGAAGCGATTGATCTCCTTTCTCACTCAAATCCGTTTGAAGAAGGTGTTACTGAACATCCTGAGGAATTACCTTCCGGTTTCAGCCGAATTGGGGTGGAATACTTCAGTACCCGGAATGCGCCCTTTGAGGGTCTTGCGTTCTATGGCGATGATACCATTCTCACTGTTTGCGGGGCTGCGCAGAAAGTGATGCGGCGGGCAGCCCTTATAGCCAATCTCTCGGACATCACAAATTCGCGTGCGATCTGTGTCATAAAAGGTTACAATAAGCAAAAGAGGGTGGGTATTGCTCTAATTATCGGAGAGTCTAAATTTGAGTCCCTTGAATCCGGATCAGACCTCATACATCTGATCGATGATTGAGAACTTATATATAGAACTACAAACCATTTTTTATATCGCATTTGGAGATAATTATGGCAGCAAATCTTGGAGGCCAGCCGATTTTCATTCTGAAAGAAGGCAGCCAGAGAACCCGTGGCCGCGATGCACAGAGCTCTAACATCGCAGCCGCAAAGGCCGTTGCAGGCGCAGTCCGCACCACACTCGGTCCTAAAGGCATGGACAAAATGCTCGTTGATACTATCGGTGATGTCGTCATCACAAACGATGGTGTGACCATCCTCAAAGAGATGGACATTGAGCACCCGGCAGCAAAGATGATGGTCGAAGTCGCAAAGACCCAGGACGATGAGGTCGGCGACGGAACAACAACCGCAGTTGTTGTCGCAGGAGAACTCCTGAAGCGTGCAGAGGATCTCCTCGAGCAGGATGTTCACCCCACCGTCATTGCACACGGATACCGCCTCGCAGCAGACAAGGCACAGGAACTGATCAAAGAGATTGCAATTGATGTGAGAGCTGACGATATTGAGATGCTCAGAAAGATCGCTGACACCGCAATGACCGGCAAAGGGGCAGAGGCTGCAAAGGAAAAGCTCTGTGAACTTGTCGTCCGCGCTGTCACTATGGTCGCTGACGAAGACAATACCGTTGACATGGACTTCATCAAGGTCGAGAAGAAGGTCGGCGGCACAATCAATGACTCTGAAATCATTGAGGGTGTTGTAATCGATAAGGAACGTGTCCACCCCGGCATGCCAAAGCTTGTCGAGAACGCAAAGATTCTGCTTCTCAATGCTCCGGTCGAGTACAAGAAGACTGAAGTTGACGCAGAGATCTCCATCACCAGCCCGGACCAGCTCCAGATGTTCCTTGACGAAGAAGAGAGGATGATCCGTGGAATCGTTGACAAGGTCATCAGCTCCGGTGCAAATGTCCTCGTATGCCAGAAGGGTATTGATGATATTGCACAGCACTACCTTGCAAAGTCAGGTGTGCTCGCAATCCGCCGTGTCAAGAAATCTGACATGACCAAGCTCTCCCGTGCAACCGGCGCATCTGTTGTCTCTTCCATTGATGCAATTGAAGCGTCTGAACTCGGTGCAGCAGGTCGTGTTGAAGAGAAGAAGGTCTCCGGAGAGGAGATGATCTTTGTGACTGACTGTATCAACCCGAAGGCAGTGACCCTCATTGTCCGCGGTGGCACAGAACACGTTGTCGATGAACTCGACCGTGCACTGGAAGACGCACTCCGTGTTGTCTCTGTTGCAGTGGAAGACAAGAAGTTTGTCGCTGGCGGCGGTGCACCGGAAATTGAGCTTTCCCTGCGCCTCCGTGAGTACGCAGCAACTGTCGGTGGTCGTGCACAGCTTGCAATTGAAGCATTTGCAGCAGCACTTGAGATCATTCCCCGCACTCTTGCAGAGAATGCAGGTCTTGACCCCATTGACATGCTTGTAGAGCTCCGCTCTGAGCACGAAGCAGGCCGCAAGACCGCTGGTCTTGATGTCTTTGCAGCAAAGGCTACTGACATGCTTGTTGCAGGTGTCATTGAGCCAATGCGTGTAAAGACCCAGGCTATTTCATCCGCAGCTGAGGCTGCTGTGATGATTCTGCGTATTGATGATGTCATCGCCTCCTCCGGCGCCGGCAGTGGTCCTTCACCTGAAGAGATGGCTGCAATGGGCGGCATGGGTGGAATGGGCGGCATGGGTGGAATGCCACCTGGCATGATGTAATCACTACCCATAATATTTTTATTTTTTATTTTTTATTTGGGAAACGCACAGTATAGCACACTGTATCGGTTTTTCATGGCCTTTGTGAATCTGAGGATGTGTCCCCTAAAATTTGGCAGAAGGATGAATATTCTTTATTTATGAGGTTTTCTCTCTTTTAAAAACTGAATTATGCTGGTATTTCAGAAAATTTTGGGATGATAATTACCCCAACCGATGGTGCATGGATCTGATTGTTGAGGGTGGCATGTGACTTTTTGTGTTCATTATGCTGTTCATATTTATCATCGTAGCAGAATGCATGTGAGGGAATAATGAAGAGTAATCCTAGGATTTTTTCTGATATTTATGTCTTAATTGTAAATCAAACACTTTTCGTTCGTCTCTGAATTTTTTGGATCCCGTTCTCACTCCCCTGCCGGGAAGCTATTTATAGCGTGCATGTATATTTCCTCGTATGACAGAGGATTTCATCCGGATGCGATATCCGACCACCTGTTACAACTGTGGCAAATTGGTTGATCAGGAGATCACTGCCTCTTCTTCACGGTCAGAGGTTGTCTGTTCAAATTGCGGGGCAACACGAATATTTGTCCCGCGGTTTGAAGAACCGGCCTCACCCGGCGAATTTGCTCCTGTCGAGTGCTATGATGTATGGGATCTCCTGTCTGATGCGACGTGCAAAAAATGTCATGTCACCGGGCCGCATCGCCTGATAATTGGATGCAGAAATTTTTCAACCCACTGTGAAAATTGTGACTATACCCATTTTTTCCGGTTTGATCTGGAGTATATTCCGGACCGTGACGGTCCGGCAGATACCCAATAATCTTACATTTTCCTGTACCACTTGTGGGTGACAAACAGAGCAGCTACAAGCAGTGAGAAAATCGCAGGGAAAACAGATGCGGGTGCAAATTTAGGGTCTGGGAGGCGCTGCATTGTAATATTAAATGATCTTTTTTCTCCTCGTGAGAGCACCACTGACCCCTGATACTCCTGGTATCCTTCATACATTAGTTCCACCTGGTGTGCACCCGGGGTCAGGTCAGTTACGGTATTTGGTGTGGCCCCCTGACTTATCGAATCAATGAATATTATTGCCCCTGAGGGTGATGATATGAAAGAAAGGGTACCTGTTCTATTCATTTGTTCTTTTCTGAGTTTCTCTTCTTCTTGTAAATTATGCTCTTCGATTGATATGAGGGAGAATGTTACGGGTGTTACTATGCCTTCTGTGACATTGACTGATTTCGCAAGATCTATGTACCCTTCCTTTTTAATCTCAATGAGGTGTGAACCTGTCGAAATGCCGCCAGTCCTCATGGGTGTTATACCATATTTCCATTTGTCCAGGTAAATATCAGCACCATCAGGGTTGGAATTAACCGAAAGAATTCCGGATTTATATTTTTTTTCAAGGCATGCGTATATATTACAGGTAGCATTTCCGGAAACAACTGCATTTGTTGACCATGTCTCATACCCCTGGAAGATAAGTTTTATCCTGTATGTCCCAGGTTCCAGTCCTGTTATTGTCTGTGGGGTTATTCCGTGCTCTTTTTCATCAATAAAGAGTTTTGCCTGTGAGGGGGATGATGATACAGAGAGCTTTCCGTTTTTTGATATCAATGGGGACAGGGACAGAAAAACGGATCTGTGCTGCATATCACCGGCAATTTCCGGAAGATCTTCTGTAATGGTTCGATATCCATTATTTATGGCACTGACTTGATAGTATGGTCTTTTATCAGGAGATACGACACGAACTGTCAGCATTCCGTTTGAAATTTGACCCATGTATTCATCATCAAAAAATATGGCCGCTCCGTTAACATCCAGATAGATATCATAGAAAGATAGCACGTCTGCTGTTTCCCCCATTACCTGGGTTGTGCAGCAGAGACATAACAGGAGGGTGATTAAGAGCAGGTAGGTGTAGTGAGATGGCATTCTGATCAATGCACGTAGTATTGTGCTCTCTATTTATTTTTATCCCATAATGGTATGGTTCAGGATGTCATTGCTATTATACCTTCTATCGGTATCTGTTCTATTGCATGAATCCCACTGGATGAAGTGATATACAGGCGTAACTGCTATATTGAAGGATACCGATAAGGGATAGCAAAAAAAGGTTTTGTCATCCAGGGTACCTGAAGGTGAGCAGGTGATATGGATGAACTGTGGAAAAAAAGATAAAAATGGTGTTTAGTCTTCTTCCCGTATCATGGTGAGGGCCTTTTTCGGGCATTCTTCAGCGCATATCCCACACCCTTTGCAGTAATCAAGGTCAATAACGAGATCGACACTGATGGCTGCGTCAGGACAATACAGGCGGCAAAGGCCACATTTATTACACTTTTCCAGGTCAATTTCCGGTCTGAAGGTCCGCCATGTTCCTGTTTTTCCTGCTGCTCCTTCTCCTGGACGGGAGATTGCCAGTTTTGCGCTCATATCTTCAGCTCCTCGTAGGCACGCAGTGCCGCTTCAACATTTCGTTCGTCCCTGAATGTTTCCGCAATAACCTGTTTTGCCGAATCCTGTGATATAATTCCCATTTTTGCAATGGCGCCTATGAGTGGCGTGTTGAGAATCGGGTTTCCGGCAAGCACCAGATCAAGGGAAAGGGAGATGCTGGTCAGGTCAACCGGGTAGGTCTGGTGCCCTTCCACCTCTGTCCCTCCCTGGCTGTTGATGAAAACTTTTCCCTCCGGTTTTATTCCATTCAGAACATCCACCAGCTGCATTATGGATTCATCAAGGACGATGACAAGGTCAGGGTTTCTAATCTGTGAGTAGATCCGGATGGGTTCGTCATCAATACGGATGAACGATACCACTGGTGCACCACGGCGTTCAGCACCGTAAAGAGGTGTTGCTGTGGCATATTTTCCGTCCAGGAACGCTGCATATGCTATCAGTTTTGCTGCGGTTACTCCGCCCTGTCCACCACGTGAGTGAAGGCGTATTTCAAACATCAGTCATCCACCCCAAACCAGTGTTCTGTGCCCGGACGTCGTATCCTGACAAATTCTGCAATATCATCATAGGTCACTTCCTGTCCGCCAAGCCCTGCAATCACACTGAATGGCTGGCAACCGGATTTTGCCTGCAGTTCACCTGCAAGTACACCGCCATACCCGAATGAGTAGTCACGGTCAATGACAACCACGTCTTTACCATTGAGTTCAGGGGTAATGAACGGTCGGAACCAGCGCATACGAATCGCGCCGGCGCGGGTTCCTTCTTCACGGAGAATATCAACTGCGACTTCCATCTCTTTTCCGAGTGTGCCCATCGCAATGATGACCACATCTGCATCTTCGCAGCGGTATTCCTCATACAGGTGGTATTCACGTCCGAAGCGGCGTGAAAATTCAGCTTCTGTCTCAACAATTACCGGGATGGATGCCTGCATTCCACGTTCGATATCATGACGGAACTTAAAGTGTGTATTTCCGGGTGTCAGTGTGCCGTATCCGCCGGGATTATTGATGTCAATAGCGTGGGGGGTTGCAATTGGCGGTATGAAGTCACCCGGCTCAACAGTCTCAAATGTCTGGGTGATATGTGTCAACAGGAATCCGTCAAGGTTGATCATTACCGGAAGGAGTACATCTGTATGCTCTGCAATCCGGAATGCCATCAGGGTGGCGTCATATGCTTCCTGTACGGTAGATACATAGACCTGCAGCCATCCGGTATCACGCATTGATATCGAGTCTGAATGTTCTGCACCGATATTCCACCCGGGGCCGAGTGCACGGTTAGCATTCGCCATCACTATCGGGAGTCTGGCCCCTGCTGACATATGCATCATCTCGCACATGTAGACCAGTCCGTGTGAACTGGTTGCGGTAAATGTCCGCACGCCGGTTGCTGCAGCACCAATGCAGGCTGCCATGGATGAATGTTCTGATTCAACCGGGATGTAGCGTGCGGCAAGGGAGCCTTCTGTTACAAAGTTTGCAATCTCTTCAACGATCTCTGTCTGCGGAGTAATGGGGTATGCTGCAACAACAACAGGTTTTGCGTCCCTGACTGCCATTGCCACCGCTTTGTTGCCTGTTCCGAATGTTAGCATATTCCATCAACCTCCCGCTGGAGACGGGCAATTGTATCCTCGACCGTTTTCTGGACCTCTGCTGTTTCTTCAGCAGTTATCTTCCTGAAACGTCCCTGTACGGATAGATAGTCCTCTACCGGGATGCGCTTCTTCATCGCTGCCTTTGAGGCTCCGGTGATGGTGAGTTTACCGTTCTCGCGTTCATACAACACCCAGAGACCTGCCTTCACGGCAAGTTTTCCCATCTCAACGGTTTTTTCTGAGGGGAAGCGCCAGCCTGGCGGGCATGGTGCGAGAATGTGCATGAATTTTGGACCCGGAATGGAGAGTGCCTTTTCCACCTTATTGTAAAGATCCTGTGGGTAGGCGGCACAGGCGGTTGCCTGATACACCGGATTGTGTGCTGCCACAATCGCGTCCAGATCTTTTTTGTGGTCTTTTTTGCCCCCCGGTGTGGTGGTGGTCACTGCACCCAGTGGGGTTGCGCCGGAGCGCTGCATACCGGTGTTTGAGTATGCTTCATTATCGTAGCATATATAGAGGAAATCAGTCCCTCGCTCGAGTGCACCGGAAAGTGCCTGTATGCCGATATCAATCGTGCCGCCATCACCGGCGTAGCAGATTACGTTTGTCTTTTTTCCCTCTGCACGGAATGCCTCGCTCATTCCTGATGCAACAGCGGCAGCAGAAGCAAATGCGACATTGTAAACGGGCAAATTCATCGCGGTTGTGGGGTAGACTCCCTGTATCACGCTGGTGCAGCATGCCGGGATTACAAGCACCGTATCCGCTCCTGCAGCTTTTGTCACATAGCGCAGAATGAGGGATGACGGGCACCCTGCACACGCAGATGTGGTTTTGAGTAAAAACTCTTCATCAGGTATGGCCATGGTATCCAGTCTCTTCTTAAGGTATTTCACATGAATAATAATGAAGTATTGGTTTGGTTCTGCATGTAAGGCAGATGCCACCCCATGCATCAGTCCTCAGCAGGAAGCGTAAAATCAATAACTTCGTCAGTGAAAGTGGAAAGATGTGTCATCAGTACCGGGTTGAGGCCATTTTCAACAGCAACGAAGAATCCTGGCATGCCAAGAATTGCCAGTTTGCTTGTCATAAAATGGGAAAACTTGGAGATATCTTCGGATGAAAGGTAAATAAGCATAGTACTGATGCTGTCTAAGATGACGCAGACCTTTATGCCTGCAAATTCTTTCAGCATCTCGCTGATTGCTACACTGAGATTTGTGAGATTCCGTGGGTTGTTGATGAATACCGCACGGTCAATGTCCTCTGGCAGTGTCCCAAGCGCGTATTTTGAGACTGCATCAATGAAGATTATAGTCTCGAGGTTAATGTTGTTCTTTAGATACGTCCGTTTCAGGATGGGTGACGGCTGATTGAAGGTAATCATGATTATACGGTATTTCAGGAGCTGAACTTCTTTTACAAGGCGAATATTATTCTCCTTCAGTGTGGATGCTGATGAAAGTACCAGAAATGAATCCCCTTCGTCCAGTTTTTCCGCAGTAATCCGGTTCATTTTTGAATCATATTCCTGTATGCTTTAGGGATCTCTGTCTTTCCGGCTATGATCGCTTCATTAAGCTCCCGGAGGTTTTCAACAACAGTAGATGCCACCTGTATCTGAAGTTTCACGATGGTTTTCATCTCTTCTGTGTCGCAGTCTCCCCATTCAGCTTCACGCAGAATTTCCCTGAGACTTTCTTCAATCAGGGAGATTGGTGTTTTCAGCCGTACCGTTGCTTCAGATACATAGGCGAGAAGGTCTTCGTTTGCTACATTAAGGTCATATTCCGCTTTCTCTCTTTTCTCCATTTCAATGAGTGCGGTATCTCTCATCTCACGGTATGCCTTTATTTCCTCCGTCAGACTTGTCACGTCTTCACAGACAAACATCGCGTAATATCCTGAAGGATGCTCTAGTGGCAGTACTGTTGTCTGCTGTTTTTGCATGGTTCCGTCCGGGAGGCGGGCGTCAAAGATATATGAGTGGATTTGTGATGAAAATGTGACAGGGGGACTGCCGGTGAATATGTTCCCGAGTCTGTCCTGGAAGGAGGCTCTTTTTATCCGGGGAAAATACTCTCTGAGATCCATTCCGGTTAGTTCACCCTTATTTTTTCCAGTCCACTGTTCCATACAGGAGTTCCAGAAATGGACTGTGTAGTCCCTGTCGATGATACAGACTCCAACCGGGAGGTATTCAAGGATGTTCCAGATAGTCTCACCGGAAATCACTGTCATGATGCAACTCCCTCTGATTGTCCTATTTTGGTGAGAATTTTTTCGAGAGATGAAAATTCAAGAAGCATCATAATGTAGCCGTCAACATCTATCTGGCTGACCCGAAACCGTGTATTTACGATAATGACAAGCATCTGCCCGTCAATTGCAATGTTTTTGAAAAGAGACTGGACAGTCCCTTTCTCATATCGGGGTGGTGTATAGGTGATTCGTTCGTGGAGGATATTTCCGATGGATCCCATCACACCGTTGATGCAGATATTGCCTACTTCTTTCAGTGTCTCTTCCATCATCACATCCAGTTCCGGTTTTTCGAACTCTTCTCCTGTGATAGCATAAACGAGGGCGGCAGCTCCTTCTGTATTGAAGACCAGTGCTGTAGATCCGGTTATATATCCGTTGAAAGTAATTCTCACTGCTGACGTAACAGATCCGTTAAGTGATGCTGCATGGCTACTGAGTTCTTCCATGCGTATCAGTTCAACCACCGGCACTTCAAGAATCACCCTGGACTGGGCCAATTCATTCAGTATCCCTGCTGCTCTGCCGATACCAATATTGATGAGTTCTCTGAGGGTATCCATGCCGGATTCAGGGTTGTCATCCATCACGAATCAGCTCTGGGTGCCAAGATGTTCTCTAATAGCTGCCTTCACTTCATCGTGGTCAACCGGTTTGTTCAGAAATGCCCGCGCCCCTAGTTTCAGGCAATCATTGCGTGTGATGTCCTGTATGTCCGCTGTGATGACGAGAATTGGAATGTCAAGGCCCTGTTCTCTGGCATCCTTCAGGACTGCAAAGCCGTCGTAATCCGGCATCAGGAGATCCAGAAAAATAAGGTCTGGTTTTTCTTCGGTAGCAATTTTGAGGCATTCGCGTCCATTTGCCGCTTCTAAAGGGGTATGGCCGTTTTTCTCGACGATTGAAGTCAGAATTCGCCTCTGAAACAGTGAATCGTCACATACAAGAATAGTACCCATCCTATCTAACCCCCGATAATCTGTTAGAAGAGTTTATTATAGAAATACATAAATATACGGGTGAATTCCTAAAATCGGCAATGACTCAGCATTTTATATACCTTACATTCCTCGAATAAGATAAGGTGTTTTACAGCAATGAGCCTGGACTCTGATGATACTGGCATACCGGATCGTTCTGAAGACGGTGCCCGCAGAAAGGCAGACGCTTCAGTTGTGCTTAACCAATTGCGGGGAAATACAGCACGTGAAAAGGGTGATTCCGGATATCCCGGTGAACATATTAATTCCGAAGAAATCATGCCACCTGCTGATACGGCGCCCCGTGATGAGATTCCCCCGGATACTGATGAAATCCGTCGAAAACTTGAGAATGATGACGCGGATCAGAAAATTCGTGATCAACTTGCAAATGCACAGGTATGGGAGGAAAAGCAGAAGGCTATTGAACAGGAGCGTGCCCGCCAGAGAACAGAAATCGAACGGGAGATTGAAGCAGATACGCGGAAACAGTCAGTTGGGAGATGGAAACGGATTGGGATTGTCAGTGGTGTCATTCTCATCCTGATTATTGCTGCAGCAGCACTCACCTTCTCAGTACAGCCAAATCTTCCGGCGACACAGGACTCTTTTCCATATGTCAGTTCCTATAATGTGAGGATACCACAGGGTGAACCCGTTGAATTTGCCGGAATTCCGGTGACGGTATCCGGTTCGGGGGACAAGGTAATTGTCAGCATCAGCGGTGGCCTGGGGACAGAAATTGGTGTCGGTGACAAAATAACTCTCTCATCGCCCAAACGGATGGTAATACAGATATTTGGTGTCACGCTCTTTGACAGTGATTATCAGATTGTCGCAAAGTTCCGGGGGTATGTTCCTGCAACTAGCCAGAATGATTTTACCGTTGCACTGCTGACAACCCGTCCTGTGCCGGAATGGGCCATTGGTGTCATCATGCCCGACGGAGTCGATGTCAATCCCATTAGTGGAGATGATTTTTGAGTCATGAAATATCCAATACTGCTCCTTTTCAGGTATTAATAAATAGAGTGAATACGCTGTTTCATATACAGGATAATATGAGGATGGATTAGAAAATGGCTGAAGATAAAGAGAATAATGTGTCCCCACCGTCCGAAACCCCCGGTGAGGCAGCACCACGGGAAGAAGAGGTGCAGAAGGAAACACCTGTTGCCCCTTCTCCCGATGCTGCGGTAATATCTGAAGAAGAGCGGCAGAAGATCATCGGGGAAGAACGCAGGCGGGTAAAAGAAGAGCAGAAACTCCAGGAAGAGGCAGTTAAAACCTATAAAATGGACCATAAAAATGACCGGAAAAAGAAATTTGGATTTTTTAAAGGTCTGCTTCTTCTGATCGTACTCATCGTTGCAGCAGTGGCTGTGGGATACCTCACCTTCGATGCCTACGGGAATCAGAGTCCCTGGGGGAACAGTTACCCGTATGTAGCAACGTATGACGTTCTTTTGCCAGACAGTTCTGAAGTATTCTTCGGGAATGTGCAGGTCCTTGCGGTCAGTTCAGGCAATGATGTGACACTGAAAATAGGAAACGAACGCCAGATACTTTCCATCGGAACACCGGTGGAGTTTCAGCCTGCTCACATGACAGTGAAGATGTATGGTCTCATCTGGCGGGAGAATGATTATCACCTGACAGTTACGTATCGTGGTCTGGTGCAGAATCAACTGGATTTCCTCATCTCTGCCCGCACTTCAGAACCTCCCATGTCATCCTGGATGACCGGGCTTATTGTTCCTTCCAAGGCAACAGTGCGACCGGTTTAATCCAGAAGTATATTCACTTTTTTCATTGTTTCAAAGAACCTTACTCGTTCTCCGGATGCTTCCAACATTTTGCAGCCACTCTGAAGTGGGGTGAATGTGATGCCACAGTCGATATCCCAGAGGATGAGTCCTTCCGGTGGTGCGGGGAGAAGGTGTCGCATACCGGGCGCTGCGGTGAGTAACGCTGTTATATCATCTGTTTCCAGTTCATTTCTCCCCACAGATGTCAGGGATGCAACGACGCAGCGCACCATATTCCAGAGGTACCCGGTGGCCGTGATTTCATAGACAAAAAATCCATCTTCAGCACTGATATGCGATGAAAAAATGGTTTTTTCCGGATTTTTTCCTTTAAGGCGGGAGAAATGGGTGAAATTATGTTTCCCCAAAAAAAGGGCTGCTGCCTCCTGCATGCGGGCAAGGTCTGTTGAACCGTCATTATACAGGTAATATCGGTAGGTACGTGTCTTTGCATGGTACCTTGGATGAAATGAGTCACCTGTCTTAGCCCAGCCATTACACCAGCAGTCTCCCGGTAAAATACGGTTCAGACGTTCTATTGCACGATCCGGGCGTGAGGTGGTGAAGGCACAGATCTGCCGGCGTGCATGGACACCACGATCAGTTCTGCCTGAAAATGCAAATCCGGCTTCGCGCCAGTCATCAAAGAGGCGTAATCCCCGGCAGGCGTTGATGACTTCCCCTTCCACAGTTCGGCTGCCGGACTGCATCTGTGACCCATAGAAATCATCCCCGATGTAGGCAACCTGAAATGCCAGTCTCATCGGTGAATCCGCCGGGAAATTCTGCGTTTAGCACCACGCATAGACTGACGGGTATAGGTACGCAGCGGTGTCATCCGTCCATGAATGCTGCACCGTCCTTCACGGATGGCTTCAAGAATTGCAGGGACTTCAGGTGCTGCGTCAATGAGTGTGATACCGTATCCCACATATCGTGCATTATGGGCATCACTTCCTGCAACACAGGGTTTTCCGGACTGTGCAGCCTTTCGGGCCGCTTTCCTGTTTGCGGAACCCGTGATGTAGCGGCTGTTGAATGATTCAACAGCGTCAACCATTGCAATGGCGCTTTTCATTTTCAGGGCGGCGCCATGACGCCATTTGTGGTATGGATGTGGGATAATGCAGAGCGCTCCTGCTGCATGTGCCCGTTCAACACTCTCAACAAATCCCAGATCCGCGGGGATTCTCTCTGTGATGCCAAGGGCGATGAGGTGGCCGTCAGCAGTAGATATTTCGATTCCCGGGATAACCAGCACCGGTGAATCGCATTTCATGGCATACACTGCCCCGTCAGTGGTGTCATGGTCGGTGATGGCTATGGCATCAAGGCCCCGTTCTTCCGCCCGTTTCAGGCACGCTTCTACACTACTCTCCCCATCACGAGAGTAGTTTGTATGTACATGCAGGTCACATTGCAGCATCAGATCAGTACCTTTTTTCATTCATGGCTAATTAAAGTGAATCGTGATACGTATGCGGGTACTGCTTCCAACAGGGACAATTGCGGAAAAAATCGTGCGCAAGGCAGCGGCTGGGTTTGATGCCAATGTCATTGTTACGGGTGTTATTGCTTCTTTCCTGACCCCGGAGAAACTTCTTGCGATAGCGCGGGGGGGTGACTATGATGTTGTTATCACATCAGGAATGTGCACTGCGTCTTTTGCCCTGGTAGAAGAGGAGCTTGGGATTCCGGTCTATCGTGGGCCCCGGCATGCAGCAGACCTCGGGATGATGCTACGCATGCTGGGAAGAATGGAATTTTCCCGCACGGTGCCTGCCGATGAATTTCTCACCCGTATGCGAGAAGAAGAGGCACGAAACCACCTGAAAGAGATGGAGGAGGGGGCATCCTGTGCCATTACGGTTCGGGGATGCTGTATTGGCGGGACATCGCGGATGAAGGTGCTTGCTGAAATAATGGATGCCCACCGTGTGCCTGATATCCGTGCTACAACAGAACGATATCTGGCGGCAGGTGCTGATATCATTGATCTTGGCTTTGGGTTTGATGCGACTGTTGAAGATGTCAAAAGAGTCTTTGCCGCATTGCGGAGTCTCCCTGTGCCGCTTGCCGCCGATACGCAGGACCCGTCTCTCATTCATGCCGCCCTTCCTGATGCAGATATCATCCTTTCCCTGCAGGAGGAAAATATTCCTCTTGTGGGGGCTGCTGTGGCGGCTGCAGGTGTGGCAGCAGTTGTGGTGCCTGGTGGTGTTTCTCTTGCAGAGAATATTCGTGCGGCAGAAGCGGCAGGCATCTCCCGTATCATTGCAGATCCTCTGTTGCAGCCCGTGGGAAGTGGCCTGGTCTCCTCTCTTTTATCATTTGAGGATGTGGGTTATCCGCTCTTTTTTGGGGCGGGAAATGTCACTGAACTCATTGATGCCGACTCTGTGGGAGTGAATGCCCTCTTAGCGGCGATGGCGCATGAGTGTCACGCGGCTGTCCTTTTTACCAGTGAACACTCCGAGAAGACACAGGGCAGTGTGCGGGAGATGCGGCGTGCAGCAGAGATGATGGCACTCATGGGTGACCGGCCGTATCCGAAGGACCTTGGGCTCTCTCTTTTCTGCATCAAGGAGAAACGGCGACGGCATGAACCGGCGATTCCACGGGAGGTGACGCGTGATGTTTCATATGTTCCCAAAGAACTGGTATTTGATCCCTGTGGGAACCTGAGAATTGGTATTGAGGGGGGGTGGATCATTGCCGAACACAACGGGACTGCCTTCCGGGGAAAAAAGTGGGATGAGGTATTTTCTGCCATCCTTTCTGATGGGAGGGTCTCTCTCATGGATCATGCGGGCTATCTGGGAAAAGAACTCTATAAAGCAGAACTTGCGCTCAGATTCGGACGGAGTTTTGAACAGGATGGGGATTTTTAAATCCCATATTGTGCTTTATTCTTCGGGGAGTGCGTGGACAACGAGTGTTGCTATGGGGCTTTGTGTGACAACCGAGGTGCTCACGCTACCGAGGAGGAACCGCTTTGCCCTGCCCTTCCCTGCTGATCCGAGGATTATAAGGTCCGCGTCTATCTCTTTGGCTGTCTCGATTATCTCGTCACGAGGGTCTCCGATGACCATATGAGGGGTAATCTCGATTTCTGAATCCTTGGCTATTTCTTCTGCCTCTGCAAGCATTTCTTCTGCTTCACGCTCAAGCATGCCGATCCAGTGCTCTGAACGGGGTTCAACGACACCAATTTGAGGGTCAACGATGGTGGATGCGTAATACCGGGGGTTTACCACATAGATGACATGAATTTTTGCGTCCCAAAGGGGTGCATTGGCGATTGCCGTTTTCAGTGCCTCACGACCAAATTCTGAACCGTCATATGCGACGAGTAGTGTTTTAAATACCATTCTCTCTTCTCCTGTCTGATATCCACTATATATTCTGTGCAATAATCAAGATATCTACCTGATTGGTGGGTATTATGATACCATTATTTGAGGGGTATGCCAACATATATGACATAAATGGAGATTCGTGGCATCAGAAAAGAATGTCTGGATACCCTACGGGCTGTTGGGAAAAGCCAGTATCCGAGGGAATTTGTGGCAGTCCTACGGGAGAGAGACGGAATTATTGAGGAGTTTGACCTGGCACCCGGAACTGTTGTCACTGAGCAGAGTGCCGGTTTTTCTCCTGAGATGATGCCGCTTGATGTCCATGCGGTGGGAAGTGCTCATTCCCATCCGAGCGGTGCTCTGCGGCCGTCTGATGCAGATTTGCGTTTTTTTGGGAGAATGGGGAAGTATCATCTCATCTTCGGCCCCCCATATGGTGAAGGCGACTGGCGGGCATTCCGTCGCGATGGGACACCTGTTTCACTTGAGGTGATCGAGTGAAGCGGGTTGTTGCAACCGGTACGTTCGACATTCTTCATCCGGGTCATATCTACTATATGGAAAAGTCCCGTGAACTGGGGGACGAACTGCATGTTATTGTGGCCCGTGATGTGAATGTGCGCCACAAACCGGCTCCGGTTGTGCCGGAAGAACAGCGGCTCTGCATGATCCAGTCCCTTGCAGTGGTGGATAGTGCCTGTCTTGGGGATACTGAGGACATGTTCCGTCCCATTGAGGAGATTGATCCTTCCATTATTACGCTAGGATTTAACCAGCATTTTTCAGAGGATTCTCTCAGAAAAGCTCTCCGTGACCGTGGTATTGATGCAGAGGTTGTCCGAATCGGTGCCTATAACGGTTCGGGGTATGCCGGCTCACGACTTATCATGAAGCGGATTCTTGAGACCCGTTGTCCTGGTGAGGATGGAGAAACTGATAATACGGACTGAGGAGGAGATGAATATATGGCTGATACAGAAATGAGTAAGACTTCGGAAAACACTGAACAGACTGAATATGATACAGTGACCTGCCATGCCTGTGATGGGGCAGGCTGCGTATATTGCAACAAGACTGGCTCTGTTGAAGTAAAAAAGCCGGCAAAACTCTGTCCAAAATGTGGAGGCGACTGTTGTATCTATTGCGGGTATACCGGATGGGAAAATCCCCGCGGAAAATATGATTAATTTTTAAGGTATTTTCTCATTTTTTTAAATTCAATACTGCTAATTGGTAGAGAAAAGTTTGTACATAATGTATTTGTGTGTTCTATTTGGGAGCATACAATGTGATACAAAAAACCCTGTCCCCTTCTATTCAGCATTATTTTCATCCACTTTTGCTCTGCCGTTTCTCTGTCTCCGTTTTGCCCAGATATAGGCCGCGATGACGGCGACAATAAGGATTCCCGCCCCGGCGATACCTGAGATTATTCCTGACTCCACCAATGAGATGATGTATCCAGCGGAGAGGGCGATTGCTGATGCTGAAAGAAGGGAACCAACGCCGACACTGATGAGGATCTTCAGGTAATCCATCCCCAGCACCCGCCCGATGATGGAGGCGGCGACCCCTCCCGATCCTTCAAAAGGAATCATCACAAAGAATGCAAGACCGACAGATGAGATGTGTTCGATGATGGGATACCGGTCAAACTGTTCGCGTCCGGTTAACATGAACCGTTCTGCCCAGTGTCCGAACCACGGTATTCTGAGGGCCAGGGGGAAGTTCCAGATGATGAAGAGGGCACCCATCAGGTCAAAGAGCATGATGGAAAATGCCGCGAGCCACCAGGGTATCCCTGCCACCACCATCAGGGGGATAACCGTCTCTTTTCCTGCAGGAGGAATGAAGTAGGCGAGAGACAGGGCAAAGAATGTCCAGAAGAGGCTGGAAGGGAGGGCGAAATAGAGTATGCAGGGATAGAGTATCAGAATCGCAAACGGAAAAACGACATAGAAAATGTGCCAGTTGTGGACGGTTGGATTCCGGCGCATCTCACTACACCACTGCAATACCCGTTTCATTTTGTTCCATCCGTTTTATTTATTCAGAGCGTTCCACCAGTGGCTGCGTTCAATCCCGATCCAGTATGTGCGCAGCTCTTCTTCTGCCTGTTTGTAGGCGGGATAGTATGCTCCGACTGCTGACCAGAATGCAGGGGAATGATTCAGTATATTGAGGTGGGTAAGCTCATGCACCACCACGTAATCCCTTAAATGTGTTGGCAGGGCATATAATTTGAGGTTGAAATTGAGGTTTCCGGCTGATGAACAGCTGCCCCAGCGGGTCTTTTGCATCCGGATGGTACAGCGACCTGGGGAGACTCCCAACTCTTCTGCATGGGCATAAACGGATTCTCTGATCAATGCCCGAAATTCATCCGTCAGATGCCACCTGAGGGCAACCGGATTCGGGGCTGTGATCACTTTTTCAGAATGGTCAGTTCGGCAGTGGCTCCCTTCACGAACGGTGTATTCAGTGCCGAGGAGGAGCATCTGGTCCGCTGCCGTCTGATGCCTTTCTGCCAGACGGTTCATCTCTGCCTGATGTGCCGTAATCCAGTCCTTCTTCTCTGCAAGAAAGGCTGTGGTATCAAATCCTTTGGGTGCTGTAATATGAACCGTCCCGTCACTTTTCACCCGCATTCGGGCATTGCGAACAGGTTTCCGGGTAATCACAACCGGATACTCGTCTGTACCATCATTCACGCAGTAAATAATTCTCCTGCTGTGTAATCAAAGGTAATGGTTTACGGACGGGGATTGAACAGGATGTCCGGTCCGGGAGAAATTGTTTCCCCGCAGACACGGGATGCACCCGCGTTGGCGGCATGTACAGCAGAGTGCAGCAGATGGCGGAAGTTGCCGCCATCATACATGGCGTTCAGTGGGCTTTGCTCGTATTTTCCTGCCTGAATTGTGCCGGAAGCAATTTGGTTGGCGGAATCTGCCGGAGCGCACCCACCCGAACCCGCATCTGCACGGGAGATGTCCCGGTGCTGTGGGGTCCCAAATTGCCGCCATATACTCTTCTCTTAAATAAGCGTCTCTCTCTTCTCTCTTAGATTTGTATCATTCGGTTGGAATGCCCAGGTTTAGTCCTGGCGGAAAGTGCCGCCATGCTGCTGCAAAGCTGCCGCCATTCCGCCAACGTCGCCCCTGCCATTGGTGGGGGGATGTCCCCCCCATCACCTTCGCTGCCATCCCCGCTGTGTGGTGCCGGTTCGAGCCAGACGACCAGACGACCAGACGGCCCGTTCCATAGCCGGTAAGTCTCCCGGTCAAAGGTGTAGACATTTTCGCGTTTCCAGACCAGGCCGTGATGATAGAGGAAAAGTCTGCGGATTGTGTGTATTGATCCGAATCAACCGACAACGGTTCAGCTTAATGCAAATACCCGATATTTCCTTACAAAACCGGGATAATTGAAACACGAATTGATGGTTTATTTGGATGATTGAATGACAAACTGGCAGATTTGGGATTTAATATCAATTTGCCAAGAATTATTAATTCACCGAGAATTGTGCGTATTTTAATGTTTATTCTACTGTGGGTGGTGGGATAGTGGGATGGATGAATGAACAAACGAACGAATGAAAAAAAGATATTTTGGAAATCTTCACGCAGACTTTCGGGCATACCAGGCTTCTTTGACTTCCTTTCCTTCAAGGAAGACAAAGCCGTGCTCGTCAGCGTACTTTCGTGCATTCTCTTTTGTGAGAGCCCGGCCAGTCGTTTCGTCAAGCATCTCGCAGATGGTGACTGCCGGTGTGACACCTGCCATCTCAGCAAGGGCAATGGAAAGTTCAGTCTGCCCTTCGCGCTGGTCAAGCAGGGTGTCTGCTGCCCTGAGGAGGGCCATGTGACCCGGAGTCCTGAACTCTGCTGCAAAGGTATCTCCGCCGCCGTTCAGCGTCCTTTTCACCTGGTCTGCCAGGCTGGTCACCGTGAGTGCCCGGTCGATATCTGTTATGCCGGTAAACGTGTCGCGGTGGTTGACCCAGAGAGAGAAGGATGAATGGTTTCTGCGGTCATAGGGAATATCTCCTTCCTGTTCTGCAAGATGCGTCGGCTGGAGAATTTCGCTTGCAAACGGAAGGCCGAAGTTCTTTGCTGCCTGTGGGTGCAGGGCAGTGCAGATGAGGCCACCTCCGTCTTTTCTCATTCGGACAATATGTTCCGGTTTGACTGCATCAGACCGGATGGCGAAATCTGTTTCTCCTTCCCTATCATCAAAGTCGAAGAGGAGAACAAATTCCCCTCTTTTGAATGCTTCCAGTCCTTTCTCTATCATTATCGTGTCACCTCAATTATTACCGCTGACCCATCCTCTGTTCCCAGCACATCGCGTAGATGTTCTGCTGAAATAAGTTCAACAATATCTTCGGGATAGTGGGTTCTCCCGGGAATAAGAATTGCACATGTATATCCGTTTATGGAACACTTCAGGGCCCGGGCTCCGCCAAATGTGCGGTCATGGTCCGTAAATCCTTCAATCTCTATCCATTCCATTGCATCGAGTTTGCGGCGTGTCTCGATCGCTGACGGACTGAGTTTTACATTAAATGTCCCGGGATACGGGGTGATGCCCAGTTTATCTGAAAACTGGCTGGCATATCCCTCAACGCTTACATAATACCGGCCTTCACCAAGGCCGCTGATGAGTTCCCCTTCCAGTATGTAATGCCTGTCATGCGTTTCAAATATACGGCGATATGCTGCATATTCAACCCTTAGATTCTCCTCACCTGTTTGTGTGACAGTAACATACTGTCCATCCCCCCGCATGGTCCGTGAGATCATATGGGTATTTTCAAGGGAGATCAATCTTCGTGAGGCGGTCTGAGGGCTTATAGAAAGTTCCTGTGCAAGGCTCTGGGAAGAGACAGACACAGCACTGGAAAGCCCTCCCAAAAGGGCGATCGCTTTCAGGCATACCAGGTCATCGGGTGCGATCATCTGATATCATTTTTGGCATACATATCATATATGGGTTGCCCTTTCGCCATATCTGCTGAGTTAATACATGGTGTCTCTTCCTGTTGCTGCAAATCCATGATTTTCCATAATTTCAGCGGTAAAAAAACAGCAATCCGGCCTTCCTGTTGTGCAGGGAGAATGAAAGGGTGGGAATGACAACAGAAGCGGGAGTGAAATCGGCAATGAAAATGAATCATCTTGCGACCACCGCATCTATGTTTTTTAATCCGGTGCCATTCCCTCTCGCTGGTATGGCAAAATATCTCTGGTTTCTGGAATCAGGATTGGTATTCTGACGTGTTTTTTCTCTGAAAATGCCCTTATACCACTATAAATCGCAGCATTATCTGGTTGAGTATCTCAAGGGTCTCTTATGCATTTGGTAAGGGTGAATGCTGCATGTGTGTCGTTGAATGACGAAGTGGCCTTCGCTAATTATATAATAAAGGCGTGCAAATAGTATATACATGAAATCCGCACTGCGGACCCGTCTTGCTGAAAAAATGGCAGGAGAAATCACGCTCTCTGCATCCCCGGGTGAGGCCCTGAAGAAGTGGCGCCTTGCATTTCGCATCGCCCCCGGAGTACTTGCGGATAAGATGGGCGTCTCTCCGTCTGTTATCTCTGATTATGAGGGTGGCAGACGTAAGAGTCCGGGTACTGCGGTTGTTGGAAAGATTGTTGACAGCATCCTGAGTATTGATGAAGCAAATGGTGGCAGACACATCAGCAAATTTGGCAAGATACTCTACAATGACTTTGACCCTGATGTCATCTATGACATGCATGATTACAACATGCCGGTTCAGCTTACACAGTTCTGCAGTGCGATTGCCTGCACGCATCTGGTGGGCTCCATGGATCAGCAGATCTACGGGTATACTGTTGTCAACTCGGAAAACGCTATTCTTAAGCTTTCAGCCAATGAATTTAATCGGATTTACGGCTGGAGTACAGAACGGGCGTTAATATTTACCAATGTATCAACCGGCAAATCGCCGATGATCGCAATCAGGGTGACACCATTCAAACCACGCTGTGTGATTCTCCAGGGGATATCCCCGAAAGAAGTGCATCCGCTTGTTCCCCGCCTCGCAGAGAGTGACCGGATTACCCTGCTGTGCACTGAAATGGATGTCAACGAGATTGTCGATATTCTGAGGGAAGAATAATGGTAGGAATAATTACATACGGCGCATACATCCCGCGCTACCGCATCAAGACCGAGGAGATTGCACGGGTATGGGGCGCAAACGGTGCTGAGATTGCCGCAGGCCTCGGTGTGAAAGAGAAGTCGGTCCCGGACCTTGACGAAGACACGATTACCATGTCTGTTGAAGCAGCACGCTATGCCCTTGCCCGCAGGGACATTTCGCGTGATGCGATAGGGGCCATCTACGTTGGTTCAGAGTCTCACCCGTATGCGGTGAAACCCAGTTCAGCAACCGTCGGTGAGGCGATTGGTGCCACACCGGTGATGACTGCAGCAGACTTCGAGTTTGCGTGTAAGGCAGGCACAGCAGGTATTCAGACCTGTATGGGCATGGTGATGTCAGGCATGATCAAATACGGATGTGCCATTGGTGCAGACACAGCACAGGGCGCACCTGGTGATGCACTTGAGTACACAGCCTCTGCAGGCGGTGCAGCAATCTTCATCGGTGAAGATGACCCGATCGCAGAGATTAACCATACCTGTTCGTTTACCACCGATACCCCTGACTTCTGGAGACGTGAAGGTCAGATATATCCAAGCCACGGTGGTCGTTTCTCTGGTGACCCGGCATACTTCAAGCATGTCCAGGGTGCTGCACACCTGATGCTGGATCAGATGGGAACAGTTCCATCGGATTATGACTATGCCATCTTCCACCAGCCAAATGCGAAGTTCCCGCGGAGGGTCTCCAAGATGCTTGGGTTCACCGCGGAGCAGATTGGTCCCGGTCTTCCGGTCCCTCGCCTCGGAAACACCTACTCAGGTGCAGTGCCTGTGGGAATCTCAGCCACCCTTGATGTGGCAAAACCCGGTGACCGTATCTTTGTCACCTCGTATGGATCAGGTGCCGGTAGTGACGCATTTGACATCACCGTAACGGATGTCATTGAGTCTGATCTGTTCAACCGGTCTGCCGCACCAACCGTGGAAGAACTTCTTGCAAACGGGAAGTATCTGGACTATGCACTGTATGCCAAACACAAAGGGAAAATAGTGATGCAGTAATGAGAGAAGTAGCAGTTGTTGGAGTCGGCCTCACCAAATTTGGCGAAAGATGGGACACATCGTTCCGGAATCTTTTCGTTGAAGCAGGCGCAAAGGCCGTTGAAGACGCAGGAATGAGTGGCGACCAGATTGACGAAATGTTTGTCGGAAACATGAGTGGTGGACGGTTTGTCCTGCAGGAACACATCGGTGCCCTCATTGCAGACCATGCCGGACTTACGAAAAACCACATCCCTGCCACCCGTGTGGAGGCAGCATGTGCATCCGGTGGCCTCGCCTTCCGGCAGGCATACACTACAGTCGCATCAGGCATCCAGGACATCGTCATTGCAGGTGGTGTCGAGAAGATGACCGATGTCGGCGGCAGTGAGACAACCGATGCACTCGCAGGCGCAGCAGACCGTGAATGGGAGGGCCTTGCCGGCGCTACTTTCCCTGGTCTCTATGCTATGATTGCAACCGACTATATGAACCGATATGGTCTTACAAGGGAACAGCTTGCAATGGTTTCTGTCAAGAACCACCGCAATGGTGTTCACAACCCTATCGCACAGTACCGAAAGGAGATCACGGTTGAAGATGTGATGAGGTCAACGCTTGTCGCAGATCCGCTGCGGCTTCTGGACTGCTCTCCGGTAACAGACGGTGCTGCCGCAGTAATTCTCTGCCCGATGGAAATGGCACGCAAATTCACCGATACACCGGTGAAGGTGCTCGCATCGTCGCAAGCCTCTGACACGATATCCCTGCACGACCGCCGGGACTTCTCGACTCTGGACGCATCGGTTGCTGCAGGCAGGCGTGCGTTCAAGCAGGCGTCTCTCACACCGAAAGACATCGGCATGGTCGAAGTGCATGACTGTTTCACTATAGCAGAACTCTGTGCCATCGAAGACCTTGGTTTCTGTGTAAAGGGAGAGGCCGGAAAACTGACCGAAGACGGCCAGACCGCAATTGGTGGTTCCATTCCGGTCAACACATCAGGCGGTCTGAAGTCATGTGGACACCCGGTTGGTGCAACGGGTATCAAGCAGGTCTGTGAGATTGTCAGTCAGCTTCGTGGAGAAGCAGTTGGCAGACAGGTCGACGCAGAGATTGGCATGACCCACAACGTTGGCGGAACGGGTGCAACAGTTGTCTGTAACATTCTGGGGGTCTGAAAATAATGTCAGTCCCACGTTACTGGAGAAAGCAGCAGAACCGGTATAACCTGAAGGGCAACCGATGCGAGACATGCGGACGGTATTTTTATCCACCGCGTGCTATCTGCCCGGAATGTCGGAGAGAAGGAAAGATTGTTGACTATGAATTTTCCGGGAATGGTACAGTGCGTACATTCTCAGTAATCCGAACGGCAAGCGACGACTATGATATGCAGACGCCATATGGTATAGCAATTATAGAACTCGAAGAAGGGACCTGCATGACAGCGCAGGTGATATGTGAACCTGATGAACTGTATATTGGCATGCCGGTGAAGCGTGTGTTCAGGAAGGTAGTCTCTGAAGGGGACAGTGGCGTTATTGTGTACGGCACAAAGTTTGTGCCTGCATAAATCACACAAAAATAGGTTTCCTCTTTTTTTCCGGTTTCACCGTTCTGTGGCAAAGATTATATTCGTCCTCTTTGTCATCTATAGTATACAATGGTCCTGTCCTCTCCTTTCTCCCCCGTGATACGAAATGGTGTGTATGTCCTCCTGCTCCTCTTCTTGCTGTGCATACCTGTTGGTGCAGCTGCACCCCCAGCCTGTGATGTACAGGAGGCCAGGCAGATTCTCATCATTCATTCATATGGGCCTGATATGGACTGGGTTGGGGCGGTAAAAGAGGGTCTTGTGCGGGTCTTTCCGGAAGATGATCCGGGTACGGTTATCTATACTGAGTATATGGACGGAAAAATAGTGTCTGACTCTCTGCATTACGAAAATCTCGCTGCAGTATACCGGCACAAATATGCATCCATATCTGTTGACCTGATCTTTGTCTCCGATGATGATGCGTATTCTTTTCTCCTTACATATGGGGATGAACTTTTTCCTGATGTTCCTGTCGTATTCTTTGGGGTAAGTGGCTATGCTCCTGCACACCGTGAAAAGATGCCCAGACTGACGGGGGTAGTCGAAGAGATGCATGTCAATCCAACGGTTGATCTGATAACAACACTGCAGCCCGGAGTACAGAACATCTATGTGGTAAATGATCCTGGCACGACCACCGGCAGACTGTTTGCTGCAGAGTTGGCAGAGAAGGCAGCAGCATATAATGGGACCCTCACTTTCAGTGCACCCGGTGAGACCCGGATGGCAGCACTCTGTCATGACCTGAAGAATCTCACTTCTGGCTCTGCCGTTCTTCTGATGGATTTTAACCGTGACAGTGACGGCCGGATTTACCGCGACAGTGAAATTGCCGGAATCATCTCTGACTGGTCACCAGTACCTGTGTATGGGATCTCTGACACTTTCATTGGCCATGGCATAATAGGGGGCGTTGTCACCGGCACTACTGACCAGGCAGAATCTGCGGCAGGGATGGGTGCAGATATCCTGAATGGGACGCTCCCAACTGATATGCCGGTTTCTGGGTCCCCAGAGGCACATGTCGTTGTCGATTATGTGGAAATGCAGGAATATGGCCTCCCGTTTTCTCTCCTGCCGGAGGGAAGTCAGGTCATAAATCAGCCGTATGAAGGGGTTGTTCTTCCTGGCTGGATCCTTCTTATAATCATTGTGGGGGCTGGTGCCCTTACTGTGGTAGTGCTGGTGCTGGTTCGTTCTAACCGGCATATTGCAAAGGCAAAACGGGATCTGGACACATCAAACCAAAAATTAAAGACGCTCTTTTCGATAACCCGGCATGATGTCAATAATCAGGTGATGGCAGCGTCAGGGTTCCTTGAAATACTAAGTGAGGATATCACAGACACTGGTGTTCAGCCCTTTATCAATTATATCAGAAAAGCTCTGAAGAATATTGAGGAACAGATTGCCTTTGCCCGTGATTATGAGAAGGCCGGTGTTTCTGACCCGGTATGGCAGAATCCCGGGGTAATTGCAAAAGAGGCGGGATCACGTCAACATGGAGTCTCTGTTGATGTGGTCCTTCCGGGAATTGAGATATTTGCCGATCCCATGCTGGAGAAGGTCTTTGCCAATCTCTTTGAGAATTCCGTCCGTCATGGAGAGCATGCAACCCGTGTGCAGGTAACAGCCAGTCTCCGCGGCGATGCACAGGTCATTGTGGTGGAGGATAACGGCGCTGGTATCCCCGATGGGAAGAAAGAACACATTTTTAAACGGGGATATGGTGCAAACACCGGGTATGGGCTCTTCCTTGCATCTGATATCCTTGCGCTGACCGGGCTTACGATCACAGAGACAGGGATATTTGGGTCAGGTGCCCGCTTTGAGATTACGGTGCCAAAGGGGCGATGGCGTACCGCCCGGTGAAAAAGGGAAATAAATTACCTGCCCGAAATATGAGAACAAAGGGGTTTTCTCCCCATCTTTCACTCTATGGTGCGGATAATATCGTAGACTGCGTGATGTTGTGCGGCGGAGTATGAGCGAACTTGGCGTTCTCCTGTGATAGTGCAGGGATACCCTTCAATCATCTCACGATATTCTCCCTCATCTTCCTGCATCGCATAGAGATGTATTGTGCCCCCTGGACGCACGAGACGGACTGCTGTTTCAAAGAAGGGAACGGGGCTCATGGGAAGATTCATAATGATACGGTCAAACGAATCCTCTGTGAGAACGTCTCCCAGATGGAGGGCATCCGCAAGCATAGGAATGACGTTATGACATCGGTTCAGTCTGATATTCTCTTCCATTAAGAGGACTGCGCCGGGATTGATGTCACCTGCAAAGACAATACCTGCCTTTTCTGCGAGTGCGATTGCAAACGGGCCAACTCCTGAGAACATATCACAGACCCGTTCTCCCTCTTTCATCAAAGATACAACCCGTTGCCGTTCATTTGCGAGGCGTGCGGAGAAGTATGCGGCTTCAAGGTCTATTTTAAACCGCATGCCATACTCCGTGCACTCTGTGGCGGTCACCGGAACTCCCGCAAGCACCCGGAATGCCCGTGTGCGGTATTCGCCTGACACAGGCGTTTCGGCATGTAATACTGTGTGAATGGAAGGGCGTGATGTGAGGAGGATCTCTGCTGCCTCTGCGTCATCGTCCTGCATGATAGCAATACCTCCCACCAAATCATGCCGTGGAAGGGGGGTGGGTTTTACATTTGTTTCGCATTCCCACCGTTCGGTTCCACGGGCGGGTTCTGTCACCGGAAAGAGCAAAAATGCCCCGTCACGGATGGGTTTGAGTGACGTGTCAAGGACGCCGTCACTGAGCAGCTGCCGTCGCATGGGTTCGCCCTCCCTCACCGGCACGCGGACGCACCATTGTTCCTGTTTCACCTGACCACCTCCATTTATTGTCTTTCTCTTCTATGTTTTATGTACATGGATGATTATATACAGCGAATACGGGATGGTTCGCTGAAACTCCACGCACTGGAGGGGGAGATGACGTCGGATGATGCGATATCCGTTCGCCGTTCCTTTATTGAAGAAGAGACCGGGGTGTCTCTCACAATACTTGGCAAGTATGCAATCACGACAGAGCGCGTCACAAAGCGCAACTGTGAGAATATGATTGGGGCTGTTCAGGTGCCAGTCGGTGTGGCAGGTCCCCTGAGAGTTAAAGGTGAGTATGCCGATGCGGCATATTACCTGCCCCTTGCGACAACCGAAGGTGCTCTCATTGCCTCAGTGAACCGCGGGTGTCGTGCCATTACAAAGGCAGGCGGTGCTGAGGTGCGCATCCATCGTGACGGGATGACACGGGCACCGGTATTCGCCTGCGGCAGTGTGCCGCATGCGGTTGAAGCGGCTCGCTGGGTTGAGGGACATTTCGACGCTCTTGCAGAGGCGGCTGCCACTACCACATCACACGGCCGTCTGGAACGAATTACCACTCACATCGCCGGCACCAGTCTGTATGTGAGATTTGAATTTTTCACCGGCGATGCGATGGGGATGAATATGGTCACAATCGGGAGTGAGAAGGCAGCAGAAGTCATTGTGGCAGAGACTGGTGTTCGCCTGGTTGCCCTCTCCGGAAACCTCTGCACGGACAAGAAACCCTCCGCAGCAAATGTGGTGATGGGCAGGGGGAAGACTGTGGCAGCAGGTGTTTTCCTCTCAGATGCGATGGTAAAAGAGATACTTAAGGCCGATACTGCATCCCTCACTGAGGTCAATACCCGGAAAAATCTGGTTGGGTCTGCCCGGGCGGGCTCTCTCGGGTTCAATGCCCATGCGGCAAATGTCATCGCAGCAGTTTTTCTCGCATGCGGGCAGGATCCGGCACATGTTGTTGAGGGCAGCAATGCCATTACAACTGTTGATCCGGTGGAAGGCGGGGTTTATGTCTCGGTAACGCTCCCCTCTCTTCAGGTAGGAACAGTGGGCGGTGGCACTGCAATTGAGACACAGCAGGCGTGTCTGAAGATGCTTGGTGTTGCGGGAGGCGGAGAACCGGCCGGTGCAAATGCCCGGGCTTTTGCAGAGATTATTGCAGCGGGTGTGCTTGCGGGCGAACTCTCCCTTCTTGGGGCCCTTGCGGCAGGTCATCTTGCACGGGCGCACAAGAAGCTTGGGCGTGGATAATCAAATATTTTCGATTTTTTTAATTTTAGGTAAACCAACGCATCATCAGGAGAGCATCTTCACCATTGCTGTAGTAGTTGTCTACCATGAAGACCTGTGCATATCTGTTTTTTTGGTAAAAACGTTGTGCGTTAAGGTTTGAGACACGCACTTCAAGCTGGACTGCCCCCGCCCCGAGAATCATGCATTCAAATTCAATGCGGTGCAGCAGGTTACCACCAGCTCCCTGTCCCTGGGAGGCTGTATGAACCGCGATATTCATGATGTGACCGTAGATAGCATCTCCTGTGTCCTCCATCCCTGCTGAGACAAAGCCGATAATTTCATTGCCGTTTTCTGCGACAAAGAAAAGGCCGGGAAACAGGTGAAGTGCGTCCCGGAATGCAGATTCATCCCATGGGTCCGGGAAAAGTTCGTGTTCGATTGCGCAGATGCCTGGCAGGTCAGCCTGTCGGGCCCGGCGAATCTGGATGTTAGTATTCTGCATTCACTATGTACTCCATTGCGGATACTCATATTTAATCTGAAGATCAATAAATAACGCACCCGAACCGTACAGGCAGGTATTTTCATTATGGTCCAGATATTTAGTTTCAGGGCGTTTCGCCCACCGACAGCAGAGGCACAGCAGATAGCCTCTGTCCCGTATGATGTGGTATCAACCGAGGAATCGCGCGCACTCCTTGCAGAGAATCCGCAGAGCTTTCTTCAGGTCATCCGGTCAGAAGCAACGCTTCCCACAGATACAGACCCCGCAGCACCGGTGGTTTATGAAACCGCAGCAGCAAATCTTCAAAAATTAATCGAAGACGGCCTTCTCATGCAGGATGCAGAGCCGGGTATCTATCTTTATCGTGTCAAGCAGGGTGGGAATCTCTACACCGGGTTTGTTGCAAATGTCAGTGTGGATGATTACCGGGATAATAATATTAAACGCCATGAGCATACCCGGTACGAGAAAGAAGAGGACCGGACCCGTCACATCGACACAACAGATATGCACACGGGCCTTGTGGTGCTCCTGTACCGTGACCCCGGGGAAATATTCCCCTACGTTTCCTCTCTTATTGCAGAGGGTGTACCCGACGGCGTTGTAAAGAGCGGTGCCGGTGATGTCCACGAAGTATTTCGCATTGCTGATCCAGAAGCAATTGGGACTCTGCAGGAAATGTTTGCAGGCGTTGATGCTCTCTACATCGCAGATGGGCATCACCGTGCCAAATCATCGGTCAACGTAGCAGATAAGCGCACAGCAGAAGGACGCCTCACACCTGAATCCGAACGGTTCATGGCAATTATTCTGGCCGAAAACCGTGTGAAGATCCATGGTTACAGCAGGCTCTTGCGGGATATCGGGGACTACACTCCTGAAACGTTCCTGGCAGGGCTCTCTGAGACCTTTTCCGTGAAGCCATATGGTGATATTGAGGACACCGTATTCTGCATCCCACCGCTCGCTGAGTCTGCGGTGCCTGTTCATGTGGCGCACATGTATATGGATGGTGTATGGTACGAACTCTCATGCCCTGTGGACGCTGCAGCAGACCGGATTGCTTCACTTGATGTATCTGTTCTTCAGAAGACTGTTCTTGAAGGCATGTTAGGTATCACCGATCCCCGTGGTGACCCGCGCCTGCAGTATCTGGGCGGTGCCCGGCCACTCTGTGATCTGCAGAACCGCGTAGATTCGGGTGAATTTGCTGTTGCATTCTCCATGCAACCTGTTCATGTGGATGACGTGTTGGGAATAGCAGACGAGGGTGGTGTGATGCCACCGAAATCAACATGGTTTGAGCCAAAAGTGCTCAGTGGTCTTGTTCTTCATTCACTCAAATAATCTTATTTTTAACCAATTGTCCTGAATTAGCCTTTTAATTTAAATTCAGAGCCAATTCGAAAAGGTTTTGAATGGCTGGAAGTCATATGAATGTTTATTAGCCGGTATTGCGTAATATTCACTACGGAAGGCTTTCTGTATGAGTGAATATGGGGGGGGGATTCTCCTGCTGCTCGTGGCTTTGGCATTCTGCTCTGGGTGTGTAGGGGATGACTCGATATTTTCGGGGGGGCATTCTCAATCATTTGGTTTGGAAATTCCCGATGAGCGGAGCACAGGGGTGACCCTTGATGAAGCTCTGGCTGACCTCGGTGTCAGTCAGAATGAAGAGATGATCTCGTTTCATAACCAGTCGTTTCTTGCAGTGCGGGGCATACAGATGGATGGGGGCGGGCGTGCCTCATCCTGGGCTCTCTTTGCACGACCGGAAAATGAGACGAGAACAGTAGTTCTTATCTATACTGAACGGGGCTGGAGTGAGTATGACTGGGAACAGGGTATTGATTATGTGCCTTTTGACCCCGCAGTCATCCTCTCTCCTGATGAACTATTCCGTCTTCACGAAGAGAAGTTATCAGGGTATTTCAGTTCGAATGAGACTGAGGCGGACCTCTTTCTTGGTAATGGTACCTATGTGACTACGATATACGGGCCGGATTTATTTGAGACATTCCGGTTTGAAGCAATTACAGGGGAGTGGATGCGATAAAGCGATTAAAAAATGAGGATGCTATCCTTTCTGTCGATTTTCTCGCCGGATTTACGATATTTATACTGTCACTTATCATGGTCATATCACTTGTGCCGGGGGTTCTTGCAGGTATCCAGAGTAATAATATTGACTATGATGCCGTAGCATACCGGACGTCGGTGATTCTGGTTGAGGACCCGGGGGCACCTTCCAATCCGTCGTGGAATCTGATGGGGGAATATGATATGCAGCACAAGGATGAGATCCAGCGACTGGGTCTTGCGGTCTCCAAGGATACTCCCAATATTCTTTCACGGGCAAAGGTTGACAAATTCTTTAATCGCACTCCTGACTTTACATTCTCTGCTGAGGATTTCCGTGAGAAAGTCATCTTTGGTGACCTCACCTATCTCTACAATATCTCCCTGAGACTGGATACAGAAAGTGAGTCATATTACGCAGAAGGTGGGGACTCCGTGCCGACCTTCCAGTATGGGTATATGCGGCGCCTTGTCAAGGTGAAGGAACCCTCTGTTGCGGATATAAATTTCGCCAGCTATGCGTATACCGGGAGCGTTGAGAATGTGAGTGTTCTGTCCAGGAATTTTTCGGTGAAGATCCCGTATGAAGATCTCATAAACCGATCTGTGAACCCTGCATATCGCATTGATCCACAGTCCGAGCATCTCACGATTGTTCTCTCAAATATGTATTCTCACCTGAATACAACAACAGACAATGTTACAATGAATTTTGATGGTATTGGACTCTATAAGCAACTGGATGATGGCAGCACGATTCTCATCCCTGGTCTGTACCCATATGACAATGATACCTATTCATTGAAGGTTGACGGGACATCGGTTCCCGCAGACTCCCCGAAGTTAGTCGACAACAGTTCGGTGATTAGGATGGAGCTATACCCGCCGTTGCCGTTCTCAAATGAGATCACCAGCTCCCTGAACGTGAAATTTTCATTCTCCTATGCGTATGCAGACAATCCCGCAGTACATAAGTATCTGAGCGGGACCCACCAGTATGACTATACCACAAATGTGACACAGCCAAAACTTGTTGACGGCGTGATGGAGGTGACAATATGGTGATGAATGACGAGGGGCAGCTCTACACGATTGAGGGCATCACTGCAGGAGTGATCATGCTCGTGACGGCGTTCACGATATTTAATTCCGGCATTGTCTATACGCCGGGGGATGCCCATATCTCGGATATGCAGATTCAGCAGCTGGGATATGATGCCCTGCTGATGATGGATACGCCGGATGAATCGGTTTCTCTTAGTCAAAGTTCACTTGCAGAGATGATCCAAAGCAATGATGGTGGGGGATTCAAAACACAATTTAATGAGTATCTGAGATTGCATACTGGTACCACTAAAGTTTTGGACAGTTTGGAATTCAATGCAACCATCTTTAACAGGGTAACAAATGGTGGTGCTGAAACTATCCATTCATATCACTTCAGCAATTCTACGATGAGTGAAGTGAGTTTGTTGACCCGTGAACCTGCCATCAGTGTGACCCGCTATGTCTGGCTTTCGGATGCAAACTACCTGAATACTCACCTTGGGGCTGACGAGTATGACAACGATGCACAACTTGTCCTTCTGGAGGTGCTCATATGGAGACGCTGAATGATGAAGGACAGTGGATTGTGATGATGGGTTTTCTCGTGGCAATTGGCATGTTCATGCTCGCCATCATCGTCAGTCAGGCGCCGCTTGTCGGGCAGACGACCGCTGAGTCTGTGATGGAGTTCCCCAAAAATGAGGTGCAGGACCTTCGGGGGAAACTGGTCTCGATGGGGAGTACATTGTCTGATGACTCTGCCAGTGTCACTCTCCAGGGTCGTTTCAGTGGAGATATAGCTCTGCTCTCGATGTCACGCAATAATGCGATTGCGACCTATTCTATTGATGGGTCAAACTGGAAAAAAAATGGAACATATGAGGACATTTTCTATACCTATCACCAGATTCATATCCATTACAATAATGGCATCACTGAATACACTGAGGATCTGCTGCTTTCGCAGAGGAATGAGGATACATGAAGAGAATCTACAGAAAACTGGATGATGATGGCGTCTCAATGACGACAGAATATCTTTCAATAACTTCTCTTCTGGTCGTTATGTTTGTCATCTTGATGTTTGTTGTGAACGCAGGCCTGATTGAAGGTCCGGCTAATACATTGAAATATCACTCATATGTGGATATCGGAAATGGTGTGAGTGTTCGCATGGTTGACCTGTATGCCATTGCACCAGGAGATGGGACTATTGAGTCCCGTTTTGATCTCCCGGATGAGGTGGCAGGGGAAGATTATGAGGTTATTCTGGAAGGGTATGAAGAGAGCCAGTATATTCGGGTAACCGACGGGTCGATCTTTGCAGAAGTGGCCATATCGGGTATTGGTGCCAGCAGGGGGTCACTGGCAACACTACCGGCAGTGGAAATAATCTGATATCCTATAACTCCTCAGGGGTGTGAATTTTGATGAAAACATGTATACGGAAAGATGAATCTGGGGTATCTGAAGCCATTGGTTTTATCCTGATATTTACGATTGTGATTCTGGGAATCTCAATTGTTACACTCTATGGATACCCCGTGCTTGCAGATGCAAAAATCAATTCAGATGAGAAGATAATGGAGCAGAATATGATTGTCCTCCAGAATGATATCAAGATTCTGACCCGGAACAATGTGCCATACCGCGACACAACAATCGGTGTTTCGGGTGGCAGCGTATTTGTGACCAACTCAACTGCGTCGGAGAACGGGGGTGGCGAGCATTTCAATCTCAACTATTATGATGGTACAAATTGGATCACTACTCCATATTATCCGGGATCGTTGGAATTTGTCTCTGACCAAGGTACTGCGGTTATTTCGGTAGCCAATGGTGCGGTTATCAAACGCCAGCAGGATCTGGATGGGTCTTCCATGGTCTCTGATCCCCGCTGGTTTTATGATGAGGATGAAGATACACTTGTCTTATTTATGACTAATTTATCCTCATCACAAGAGATGACGCTGGGTGGCATCGGGACTATCCAGATGGCGATGCTTGGTGCACCGGAAATCCATGACTTCAGTTATACCACCGGCACGCGTGAAGTAAAAATAGAGTATTTCCCTGACTTGGCTGATGACTATTCCCGTGCATGGGAAAACTACCTGACCGGTCCCTATATTGTGGATAGTGGATTCCTGATGGATGCACCTACTGGAAATCCGGGTGATCCAGACATATACCGGCTGAATGTGACTCGCTTAGTAATAAAAGAGTACAATGTTGAAATCCTGGGAATCTAATCCCGAAACCCTTTTTATAGAATTTTTTGAAAGATACGTATTGCAATGCCGCCGGCTCCGCTGCTACGGTTGGGTGTGATACGTTTTTTGGGAAAAAATATGTGGTTAAATTCAGGAAATTTATCCTGAATTAAGATTATCAGAGATATTTATTACGCTGCAACCACTCACGTTGCGGGCGGGTATAACGGTATATGATATCAGCCTTCTCGTCCTGGAATGACCATGGCACTACGATTAATACGTCCCCCTCACGAATCCAGACCCGCTTTTTAATCTTCCCTTTAATCCGCCCCGTTCGTGTTATTCCATCAAAGCAGCGTACCCTGATATGGTTTGCACCGAGCATGAGATCTGCTTCTGCAAAAATCTCCCGGTTCCTTTTATTGGGTAGTTTCACCCGTACAATTGCCGGCGGTGCGGTTTGTGTATTTTTTTTCCTGTTTTGGTTTGCCAGAAGACTCACTCCTTTTATATATATGTGTCCTCTTCGGATAAAAAGGTCATCCATGATGGTAATTCCAGAACAATTTGTGAGTTTTGCCGGGTTTTTCTGCAATTTGTGGCCAAATATCTGATTTTTGCCGGACATTTTGCAGCAGAAACCACTTCCCTCTCCTGTATCTTTATCAGATTATTGAGTTTTCCTCTTTTCCGGTGCGGTTCATTCTCTTTGCAGGGCTTCAAATGAGAATTTAGTAATAGTAATCCCCGCGCGGAAATGGTGGTGAAAAACCTGAGGGGTATTCCCTTTTGATTCCTCATAATTTGGATGTCATCCCTTCCTTATGATTACTGTTCTGACCATCCTTCTGCACCGATAAGGGGTACAAACCGGACTCCCCCATGATGTGAAATCGTTAATTTGGTACCTGTTTTGTGGACACAGGTTAGTACCTGCATATCCCTGTCTCCAATTGGGAGCACCATTGTCCCTCCGTCAGCCAGAAGGGCCGTCAATGAGGGAGGGACATCCGGTGCTGCGGCGGTGGTGATTATTCCATCAAACGGCCCTTCGTTTTCAGAAAATGAAGTGCCGTCCCCGGTGATGATGGTAATTCCTTCCACACCTGCCCTTTTTAGGTTCTCATGTGCGAGTTTTGCCAGTTCAGGAATTCGTTCAACAGATGTGACCCTGCATCCGATCTGAGCGAGGATTGCTGCCTGATATCCTGACCCGGTTCCAACTTCGAGAACCCGGTACCCGTGTTTTGGTTCAATCAGAGCCGTCATCAGTCCTACGATATAGGGCTGTGAGATGGTTGCTCCATATCCTATGGGAAGCGGGCAGTCGTCATAGGCGTCATTTTGGAAATTTTTTGGGACAAAAAGATGACGGGGAACGCGGCGCATGGCGTCAAGAACTGCAGTGTCGGAAATTCCCCTGGATGCAATCTGCCGTTCAACCATATGTTTGCGCAGAGCAGTATACAATATGTCCTCTTCCATCTGCATTTCAATCCATCCTGAACCGGTGTGTATCTTCCGCAGGCATCTGGTTCGCATGGCATCCATGTTTTTATTCCGGACTTCCCGGGCGATGCAGGAATATGATACTCCGGCATTCCGTCGATTCCCCGGACTATGCCATCCATCTGGTGCGGTAAATACTGCCGGTTATTCACTCTTCTTTTGGTGGATGCAGGCAGAACCATCCGCCTGTAAGGCCATATTTTTTAAATACTTCACATTCCGGACAGTTACAACCCTTGTTTACGCAGTCTGTCTTTTTTGTCGGACCACGTGCACAGAAGAGTGCATGTGGTTCAACGTCCATCAGCTTGTTCTCCTGGAATGTTGGGCAGGGCCCGCAAAATCGTTTACAGATTTCCAGATTTTCTGGTGTGTCTGGTACTTTCATATTAATCCCCCTTTCCATTCAGCGAATGGATACCCTTAGTCCCTTGTTATAGTATTAAAATGATCGATGTTCATGATCTATCGGATATTCATGTGTGTTGGTAGCATCCTGCATGGGAATGATTGGTTTGGATGGGGAATGGATGAATTTGGCTTTAAAACGGTTGAATGTCCTGTTGAATATCCGAATCACTCTATTCTCCTGAGCTGGAAGGGTGAATGGAATCTAATATTTCCTCTGGAAAGGTTTGGCGATATAGTCTTCCAGCAGAGGGTATATACTCCTTATACATAATTTTGAGAATCAGAAAAATCACGTGGGACAGCATGAACTGAATGGCATACATTCGCATTTTTTCGTTCAATGCATGTATGGCTAACATCAGCCATGTCTGGTGCAAATTATCTAATAATCTACCTTAAATGGGTTAACAATTTTGATTTTAATGCAGATTTCAGGCGACAATTTTGATAATATTCAATGAACTGGTGTTCTTCCTCTTCTGGCGGTGCTGTCCAGGAGTAAAGACCCCTCATCAATGCAACGTATAAAGAAGTATTAGCCTACATTATTATAGAATGGAAAACTTTTTTCGCTTCTCGACATTTCCCATATCACCGGAAATAATCAAGGCAATAGAAGATATGGGATTCGAGGAGCCAACGCCAATACAGGCGCAGGCAATCCCCCCCATTCTTGAAGGAAAGGACGTGACCGGACAGGCACAGACTGGTACCGGAAAGACTGCAGCATTCGGTATTCCGGCACTGCATATTGTTGATCTGGCCTCCAGAAAGACACAGGTAATTGTCCTTTCACCGACCCGTGAACTTGCAATTCAGACAGCTGAAGAATTTAACCGGCTTGCAAAATACATAAAGGGTATGCACATCCTTCCTGTCTATGGTGGGCAGCCCATCGATCGTCAGTTCCGGGCACTGAGAGTAGGTGTGCAGATTGTGGTTGGTACTCCCGGACGTGTACTCGATCACCTCGATCGTGGGACACTCTCCCTTAAAGATGTAAAGATGGTAGTCCTCGATGAGGCTGACCAGATGCTTGATATGGGATTCAGGGATGATATTGAGAAGATTCTCGCAGAAACTCCCAAAGAGCGACAGACTGTTCTCTTCTCTGCAACGATTCCTGCCCCAATCAAGGAGATTTCCCGCCGGTTCCAGAATAATCCGGAGTTTGTGCGTGTTCAGCACCGTGAACTGACGGTTCCACAGATTGAGCAGCTTTATCTTGAAGTGCGCAACCGTGAGAAAAACGAAGTTCTCTGCCGTATTCTTGAGATGTACGATCCAGAACTTGCCCTTGTCTTCTGTAATACCAAGCGTGCTGTAGACGAGCTGACGACCCAGCTTCAGACACGTGGATACTTCTCAGAGGCGCTCCACGGTGATATGAAGCAGTCACAGCGTGACCGTGTGATGGCAAAGTTCCGCAAGGGTGCAATTGATGTCCTTATTGCAACTGATGTTGCAGCACGTGGAATTGATGTGGATGATGTGGACCTTGTCATCAACTTCGATGTTCCGCAGGATGTGGAGTATTATGTGCACCGCATTGGACGGACAGCACGTGCAGGACGTGAAGGACGCTCTATTACCTTTGTCGGACCGAAGGAGATCTACAAACTCCGGTCTATCCAGAAGTATGCACATATCAAAATCACTGCAATTCCGCTTCCAACTGCCCGGGACGTTGAACGTACCCGCATGCGCAACCTGGTTGAGAAGATTAAGGAGACCTCAGATGACAGTGAAAATGATAAGTACGTTGAGATAGTCGAGCAGATCATGGTTGAAGGCTACACCTCCCTTGATATTGCTGCAGCACTGCTGAAGATGAAACTGGATACCGGTAATGATACGGATGACAACTCCTCCATTCAGGCAGATAGTTTCGGTCAGTCAGGCGTTGTTCAGCTCTGCATGAACCTGGGCAGGGAAGATCGTATCCGGCCAAAGGATATTGTCGGCGCTATCACCGGAGAGACAGGCATCACCGGAAAGGAAATTGGTGCAATTAACATCTTTGATACATACTCCCTGCTGGAAGTACCACAGGAGAAGGCAAAGCAGGTTGTCGAGGGAATGATCGGTAAGTCCATCGGTGGCACCAAACTTGTCAATGGGAAAGCTCTTGGATATGACTGTCCAAAGAATGAAAATTCCCGGAAAAGAAGATACTAAATATTTTTTTTGTGCCCGGTGAACCAGAATTACAGGTCAGGCAAATTTCCTGTATCGTGTACGGCAGATGATATTTTCTGCTCGGGCAGAATGTCCTTATTTTGAGGAACTTCTCTGCCCACATATGGTATGGGCACTGTCGGATTTTTCAGTGATAGGAGATTACGAAATAGATTGTCTCAGTTCAAATCAGCTGAAAAAGTAATTGCTGCTTAAGGATGACCAATTATAACTGGAATAACTGGATTTTCCGACAGTGTCCCAAAATTATGCTAGATATGCCCTCCAAATTTAGTATTGTCACATATTTTGGATAGGATAATCTCAATCCATCGATATAGCTTTTCCCGTCACACTGAATCAATTTTCGGTGAACGTTTACAATGACTCACCTTTTGAATTTATGGGTTTTATGGATTGTTTTGCAGCGATTCTTTCGATATTGAAATTCCTGCAGAGACCGTCAAAGAAGTCGTCATACGGATCATTGTTCTTTGGGTTTGAATTGCTGAGCATTACCTTTGCCAACTTTTCATTGCAGAGTTTATATGATCTGAAAGTCAGGTTTCATGAAGTGTTATCACCTATATTAGTGCTGGAGATTTTCATACCTTTTCAACCATGCACGTAAATGGAAATATTTAAGATTCGTTCGGTTTTTTCCGAACGACCGCGTAGGGGTTTATAGGTTCATCTTCTGAATAAAATATTGCTTCAGGGTAATAATACGGTGTTACTACAAGTGGAGAAATAGCAATGAAATGGAATTAATTTCTCCACTGAATCCTGGATTCTGGCTAATACTGATGGTCACTATCCCGGGGACTACCAGTATTACATCAGCGATTATGGAACTGATATCAAGGATGTCCTGCTTGTTGTCTACCTTGCATGTTTCTCATCCCACTACAACCCATACAATGGACATCTTGCCCAGCAGACTATGGATAAAGGTGCAGACATCTGTATCGGGTTTGATGGTGAGATAGAAGTTGAAAACGGGAAATGCTGGTCCGAAGGTTTCTGGGATCGTGTCCGGAATGGTGAGACAGTTTCAGATGCTGCAAGAAATGCAAAAGATGGCTGCTTTTCGCAATGGCCTACCGGCTACCATGGGGTTGATACCTATGAAATCTCAGGCAGTTACAATAGTTACCTTACTCCTGCACGTTATGGAGTCTATTGAGAGGTGATTTGAAAATGAAAAAAGAATTTATTATCGCAATTATGTGTATATTTGTTACTATTTTAGCGGTGTATGCAGTTATAGCCACAGCTCCAATCGGGGTGGACATTGCAAAAGAAAAAGTACAGGAATTTGTTAATGATCCATCAGTCAATATACAGTATCAGAATACCGAATGCCTGAATCTAGGTGATTATTATACATTCAGCACAGGCAATGGTCAGGTATATGTCAATATGTACACGGGCGTGATTGAGCGTTCATCTTTTATTGATGCCCGGAAATCGTCTGGTGAAATTCGGCTTGATTATGCCGGGGCAGAAATGGTTGCAAGGGAGTATGCAGAAGAGAAATACTGTGGCTTTGCTGACATGAATATGCAGCTTATAAAATCTGATTCAGAGAATCATGGTGATGCAGGCAGTGAGAATTCATTTATTTGGAGAGAAAATATTGAAGGAGTCTTGACACCAAATACAGTTGTTGTAAATATTCATCCTGCATCCGGCAGGATAGTGTCATATATAGGAATTCAGCGAGAGATTAATTGCGTACTTGAACCTGAGCTCTCAGAAGAGGATGCCTTAAAAATTGCGGAAAAACAATTCCCTGACATAAGGGTTACTGAAACAACAGCCGAATTATCCATAGAATATACAAAACCGGACGTTCAGTCTCTGACATGGGTAATTACAATGAAAGGTAAGCCTGAGGATCATGTCCTTCAGGGGGGGCTGGTAGTAATTGATGCATTGACAGGAGAGGTGCTGATGACCAGCCCATACCTCTGACCGTATATCACAGGATGGTACAATGCATTCAAAGGTCTGGATCTGGGTAGCCCTTATTGCTACCATAATTCTCATTATTTCCGCAAATTATTTCATAGTCAGTGAATTTAATCTAAAATCAAACCATGTGCAGGAACCTCTCAAAATTGACCGGTGGATAATGCCATTTGGTCTGGATTATAAATCTTCGGTCATAATTTATGATGAAGATAAGGGAGGAAGCTGGCATATCCAGGATGAGGACAAATGGAGCCGGGCAATAAATATCGGAGACCGCTACAGCCCCAATATGTCACACCCGGAAGATATGTGGTATACACCCGATATAACAGTTGAGGGTAATAATCTCAGCATTGATTTTTTAGTCTGGAATACTGCAGGGAAAGATTGTGAGAGTGCTATCCTCAATATGACAGTATGGACACAAAACCTGAATGAAACCACCGGTTATCCAGAGGGGGGGACCGTGTCTTTCATCACAAAAGAGGTGCGTATAGACAATATTTCAGCCGGAAAATCAGATGAAGTACGGATTGTGGCTGAACTTTTAAAACCCGAAAAGGAAGAAATTCGTCGTCTTACGATCAAAATGCGTGCCCCATATACTTTCACCGGGAAAAACAGCACTTCATGCACTTATTATTCCAATCATGGAGGGCTGCCATCCGGAGATGTAAAATTTATACTAAAAGGAAAGGATGCACCGGAACTGGGATCGGCACCAACAATTCGTGGAAGGTGAAAAAAACAACCACATCCAACTATTTTTGAGATATTGTCACACCATTTTATTTTAGGATTTATTAGTAAAGCGTAAAACCCCCTGGTCTTTAGCCCAGAGGTAGTTCACTATGAATTCCTGAGGTAATATTTTCCATACTTTTACTACAATCTGTGAACCGCCGATTTATGGGGGATTGTAGTGAAGATGCAATCCACAAAACTCTTTGTTCGGAAAATATTATACTATTATATCCCTGGGGGTCTCTCGGAGATAATTCAGATATGAATGATATTGCACTCAATCGGGAAGACATCACTGCTTTATCCTCAGACGTTAGGATAGCCATATTAAAGGCACTTGATGACCGGTCAGGGAATAGTATAAACGACCTTGCAGGAGAACTCGATCTTGCCAGGTCTACTGTCCACCAGCATCTTGGCATTTTAATAGATTCCGGGCTCATAAAAGTGGATGGTAGCAGAAAATGGCGTACCTATTCTCTTACCTCAAAAGCACAACGCATTCTCCATCCGGAAAAAGGACACAGAATATTATTGTTGCTCGGCACATCAATTTTTACCCTTACTGCCGGTTTGTTTTTTATTCACTCATATGTATGCGGCTATACTGTTCAGGATACCAGTACGATTCATGATCCTCTGATGTTAATCATAGGTGAACTGCTCCTTATTCTGGCAATTGCACTCTGGTATACTCTTTTCCGTTTGAGAAAAGCAAAGAAAAGGAATTCAATATAAATTCTGTCCAGCCAAAAATTTCAAAAGAACTGGTAAAATCAGATTGTACGTTCTCCCCTGCTTTTGATGAGCGCTATTCATATCACGAATTTTCCAGCGAATATGGCGGTATCAAACAAAAATGGGTCATGTACCATTCCGACCCGATGCACAAACGGCAGAATAAGACATTTGAAAAGAACCTCGTGAAAAATCTGTGCAAAAGAATTCGGATGTGAACCTGATGCACATAATGCAGAATGTGAGAAAAGTCCTTTCCTTTTGACGTTTTACTCTCTGTGTTGCAGACCGTGTTTCTACATCGCCTCTACCCGGCGGAAACGGAAGATGATACGCCAGTCTTGTTGTTCCCGAAGCGTGACCTCATTCATCTCCTCAAGGAATTGGCAGAGGTCCTTCATGTTCTTCGCATGCTGAATCTGGTTTCTGATGGCAGTGATGTGGCGGACGGTGTGTGCATATCGTTCAGCATTGCGCTGATATTCCCGCTGGAGACGGAGTGCAGCTATGGCTGAACCAACGGCGGGGAGGGTGATAGTAAAGAAGGCCAGAATCATGGGAACGCGAAACGGGTAATCTGTTTCCCAGTGACCGATACCGGTTGCATGAAGAACCGCAAGTATGAGTGTGACAAAAAAGATTGCTACACCTGCATAGGTCAGCAGTGTGTATGTACGTTGTGCAGATTTCCGTGCTTTTTCATAAAACGTGAGGCGGTTTGTTACCCATGCTGAGCGGAAGAATTTTTTGATGGGCACATACGGAATATCAAGGCGGCAGAAAGAGATGGGCCGTGTGGCCATTATCTCCTCAAATGCCATCACCATCCAGTCGTTTGGGCGGTGGGCCATACTCATGTGGGGGGGTGTATCCGGTTTTTCACACTGGATACAGATGATGCAGAGAAAGAATGCTGCACGCAGGCGTTCGGCGAGGAAGTTGTAATCAATCCATCTGCGGTGGAAATCCCCATGGCGTGATGCATACATCAGGAGTATGATAAAGGAGATCTCCAACACCTCAACCCAAACCAGCCAGGGCAACTCCGGGAGAAAAAGTGTCTGGAATGTAATCGTGGCAACAGCAAGGGCGGCAAGGAGGGTGACAAGCGTGCCGGTCCATGTGTGCAGACGCTGATATTTCTTTGCTAAAAGACGGGTCTGGGTAAAGTAAGGGAGTAAAGATCCATAAATGGGTTCCAGAACCGTGTCATCCAGTGATGCCACCACCGTTTCCTCATGCAGAGATGTGATGTATCGCTGGTATGTGGCAGAATAATCGGAGAGATTTACATTTTCTGTGTTGTACTGATTGAGCTGTGCATAGGAATCGAAGATCATATCGTCATGGGGCAGTTCATAATGCCTGCCATTCATCGGATCAACTGCAAAAATAGTCCGTCCATGATTTCGTGCAAGATCAAAGACGCTCCCTGGTTTGTAAAGATTTGCACCGGGTTCCCACTCCCCGATAAGAAGGGCAAGCGTGCACCAGTCGATGATTGTGTCATGGACCGGGTTGAACCCCGGGGTTGCATTTTCGGCACGGACTCTTTCAATGGTGTGGGCTATGTCCCCCTCAAACGGATCAGTTGTATGATCCGGTTCATTTTCCCCACAATAAATGAGGACTATTTCAGGGGGTGAAATGCCTTCCCATATACTGTCTGCAAGCAGTGCCTCAAGAATGGTGTGCTCCGGCCCTGCCTGGTGAGGGAGAATGAACCGGTAAGAATGCGGTGTGCCGGCGAGGCTATTTTCGATGCGAAGGAACAATTTTTTATTGTCTTCAGTACAGGGCCAGCGGTGAAGTGGTGTTCTGTTACGATAAGTCCCACCTGAACAGAGGTTGCAAGGGGGCCGGGCGGGTATATAGAATTGGTTTGTTGGGCGGAGGTATCTGCCTCAGTCTGCCATGTATCCCTGTTTTCTGTTTCTGCCAGCATCTCTCTTTGTATCCTCCTCCTGAGTGGCAATAAAGGTTTCATGTGAATGTGTAGGGAATCAGATTACCGATTTGTGGTGATTTCTGAGTTTTCAGAGACAAATCTCGATTTTTTTACTGAAGGTATTGGAACCTGCCCTTTTCTTTTGCCGGAAAATATCACCCGAATCTTTAGATAAAGTATTTCTCCTCTGCCGGAAATCGGACTATATCACATAACGGTGTTGTGGAGAGGTAATGGTACATGAGTGGAGAAGGTGGAGGTTTAGGGAAAGGTCTCGGTAGTGGAAGTGGAGCAGGTGCTGTGAATCTCATTCCCCGGGTGGCAGGGTTTGCGTACGCAATTGTGGTAATAATTGCACTGGGGATACTCTGGTACACCGGGAAAATAAATCGCAAAAAGGCATTGGTATTTTTACTCATCTCAACAGCACTGGGTTTCCTTATTTTTGCACCCGTTGCACCCCACAACTTCCAGCAGCTGATTCTTCGCGATGTCACCTCCCTTGGTGCGTCCCTCCAGGCGGCGGCTTTTGGATTGATTCTGCTTCTGCTTCTCTCACTTGTCTTTGGAAGGATATTTTGTGGGCATATCTGCCCCGCCGGTGCAATCCAGGAACTTGCTTCTCTTGTTCCACTGCCCAAATTCGGGCAGAACCTGAATACCATTTCTCGTGTTATCCGGGCGGTCGTTTTTGTAATTGTTCTTGCAGCAGCGTTCGGGTGGTCTGTCGGCATTATCGATTATTTTGGCTTGCAGGAGTTCTTTTCACTTGATGTGACGTCCGTTTTATTTTATGTATTTCTTGGAGTGTTGCTTCTTTCAATGGTGGTATACCGGCCGTTCTGTCGGTTTATCTGTCCGTATGGGCTGCTCCTCTCTCTCACTGCAGCGGTGAGCTCCTTTAAATTCCGGCGCACAGACAAATGTATTGAATGTGGATTATGTGAAAAGGCCTGTCCCACCAATGAGGCAAAGGTTGGTGACCTGAAATCGGAGTGTTATATGTGCGGCCGGTGTATTGAGGTATGCCCGGTGGAAGGTGCCCTTGTGTATCGGCGTTCAACAGGTAGATGGTCTGCAGCAGGCATCCCCGATGAGAAGGAACAGGCAGAAAACACTCCCTGATTTTTCATAATTTAATAGAAAAAAATTCATATTTATCGTGTCGTTCCGATGGTCTGACACGATATATTACCGGCACTGGATTTTTTTCTCCTGCCAGTTGGGCATCCCTTATGTATTTGGTTATGTCTTCCTGCCTGATTTTCCTGATACAATGGCTTTTGCAGCAAGCGCACCGGTTGAAAAAGCTGCCTGCAGGTTATATCCGCCGGTGTCACCATCGATGTCAAGGACTTCTCCGATGCAGAAGAGGCCGGTCACTGCTTTTGCCTCCATGGTTTTCTGCCGTATGGCGTCCCGTGCCACGCCGCCCCGTGTCGCCATTGCCGTTGCATATCCTTCTGTTCCTGCCACAGTGAATGGAAAGTCTGTCAGGTATCTGATGAGGGTATTTCTGTCAGTTTTGGTGAGGTGGGCACAGGTGGCATCACGCGGGATCCCTGAAAGTTCAAGCAGGCGAAGGATAAACCGGGCGGGAGCTTCTGTTCCGGAAAGGACTGTATTCACCTGATGATTTTTTCCATCTGCTATGGTGGTAGTCAGTTCTTTTCTTGCTCCCACCTCATCTTTACCTGCCACAAATCCCACGTGCAGGATATCACCGGGCCGCACATACCGGGAGATGTGCAGGGCACCGGGGCCGGAAATGCCGTTGATGGTGAAGATGATATCTCCTGTTACCTGCTGATTTTTTTTACCATCGTGGTACAGGGAGAGCGGGACGTTGTCAAATGAGATGCCGGTCAGGTCACGGAAGGGATAATTCCGGATGAGGAGGGCAGCGAGGGCAGGCCCCGTCTCTGTGACGGGCAGTCCCAGCATTCCTGCAAGGGTATATCCGTCACCCGCCGATCCGGTTGCCGGGTATGAGGCACCGCCGGTTGCAAGCACAACATTTTCTGTGGTATAGGTAGCATTTCCTGTTTTAACGGAGAACAGATCGTCTGAATGTTCGATTTCAAGGACAGATTCCCCGCACCGGATCTCAACACATTTTCTGGTGCATTCTGTGAGGAGGAGAGAGAGAACGTCCTTTGCAGTGCCATTGTCTTTTGGAAAGTATTTGCCGTTCTCATCGGCGGTAAAAGAAAACCCGCGTTCGTTGAAAAATTCCAGCAAGTCAGTGTTTTTGAAGTTCATCAGGGCAGACCGGAGAAATTTCCCTCCTTCCCCGTAATGGGAAATGAATTCGTTCATTGTTCCGGTATGGGTGAGATTACATTTGCCTGCGCCGGTGATGCAGAGTTTTTTGCCACAGGATGACATCTTCTCAAGGACCAGAATCCGTTTGTTGCCCCCCCCGGCATGGCAGGCACAGAAGAGTCCGGCAGGCCCGCCTCCGATGACGATGGCGGTATATATGGTGTCAGTTTCGGCAATGTTTCTGGTGGTGGAACTATCTTCGTATGTCATATCTGTTGGGTCAGTATTCGTTGGTATTTATGCCGTATTATCTTTTACAGGGCGTTGCCCCCTTTGTGTGGAAGGTGACTAATTTCCTTCGGTATTGGTATTTTCTGAAGATGCATTTCGGAAAGTTGCATGTTTTCTCCCGGTTGCAGCAAATATCTCATCGCAGACTGCAGGGAAGCGACAGGTCAGAACGTTCACTCCTTCTTCGGTTATTCCTCCGGGGGTGGCGACACGACTGACGATATCTGTACACGCTGTCCCGGGAATTTCCAGCAGAGCGGCCGTTCCGATGAATGTCTCGCGGGAAAGTGCTTCTGCTTCGTCTGCAGGAATCCCTGTCATCCGGGATGCAGATACGGCAAATTCGTGAATCATCTCCGCAAAAAATGCAGGGGCACAGCTGGTGAGGGTGGTATACGATTCAATGTCCTGTTCAGATATGATGGCCGGAGTGCCGATGGCCCCAAAGAGGGAGATTACCCGTTCCCTGTCTGCCTTTGTTGTGCGTTCAGAAAAAACGATGAGTGATACTCCCTTCAGCTGTTCTGAGGTGACAGAGGGTATCACCCGCACTACCCGTGCCGAAGTCAGGGCTTCGAGCTCGCTCAGGGGTACATCCGATGCAATCGAAATAAGCAGTTTATCGTCTGTCAGGAGGTCTTTTATTTCCTCCATGGCCGGCACCACGTCCGGCTGTCTGACACAGAGGATGATGACACCCGCGTCCTTCACAAGTGTGCGGTTGTTGTCTGCTGTCTGTATTCCTGTCTCTGCGGCAATTGCGTTTTGTGCCTCCGGTGTCCGGTTTGAGGCACAGAGTTGTTGTGGAACTGCTGCCCCCCCTCTGAGAAATGACCGGATGAGCATCCGCCCCATGCTCCCTGTCCCGATGATTCCAATACGTGTGTCCATTACCCTATATCTTACTTTTTTGGTTCTTATTTTCATCCCCGTTCAGGGATGTCCGGTTGCAGCATGAGCAGATATTTCATCGTCCGTCAGAGTCCTGCCGTATGTTTTCAGCCCCGAGATGGTTCCATCGAATTGACGTTGATTTGTGGCAGTCCCAAAGAATATGCCGTCCGTGCGGGGGGTGATCCTGTTTCCCGTTGTTCTTTGCATGTTTGTATAGCTTTGCACAGCTTTGTAATCCGGTTTGTAAAGATAATTCTGGGAAATATGGCCAGAATCAGCAATTGGACTTCTCATTGAAGGATTTCTGGATCTCTTTGCAATTGTGCAGGGATCACAGGCACAACCACTCCCATCGGATGCTAAATCAGGATTGCTGTATGATCCGTGCAAAGTATGCAAAGTACCTGTATTCTCTGTATATCTATCTATTATAGTCTCATATTTAGGAATATAAAGGGCAATTTGTCCGTTGTTTAGTTTTGCAATATTGGCTGTTTTTGTGTGCAAAGCTACTCCAAAGCTGCAAACATATCCGGGACTATACGTTCCGTCGATGTCATCAGGGTCATTGTCGTTCCGGTGTTCTCTCTATTGGTGATGAGTAATTGAATTGCTTTATTCAAATCTTTTCATCAGGCAATTTATGCGAAACATTCCCAGATTCACGTATGTTTTGAAAAAAAGGACGGTTTTAATTGGTAGAATATAGGATGATACTCTTCTTTCAACCAGATAATTGTACACCATTCTTGGTATGGATTCTTAGCGGGTTATACGGGGTGCACACTCCTCTGATCGAAAATATATTAGAAAATTGGAAATATAGTGGTTTGCACCTCAAGGTTGCATGGCAAACGGATTTGCGGGAGCAAAATATGAGGCGGTACTATTGAAATTTTCGTTAATCAACACCCCTGTCGGATGGATTCCTCCCGGAAATGATATTTTGAACGGCAGAGATATGGCTTCATCAACAGAATCAAAAAATGTATGGAATGGTTGGGTATTTTATATTCTGGCTGTATTTTTCAGGTTTCCCGGATGATAATGAGCCGCCACTCTGTGCCATGTATCCCGATAGTGGTCCAGTAGGCTTCTTTCTGTACAACTTCACCAAAACCGGTGTCATAGAATGCATACGTGTCATACCCTGACCAGTTCCCCGCATAGTGGTGTGCAAAGTCAAGTATTTCCGGGAAATCTTCATAGAGGGATTCGTTAAAGGTCTCTTTGCCGATTTCTTCCGGGTCTGCGTCATAGAGGACACGTCCGTCTGTCTGGGCTGCCATGATGGTATATGGCGTGTCTTCAACAGCAGGGACTGCATATTCCCCGATGATTACATCCGGTGCAAACGAAAGACTCACAAGGCCTGCCAGCTTTTCTTCTTCGTTAAATACCGGGTATTCAATGACAGAAGCATATCCTCCCTGTGCAAGGGGGAAAAGGTCACTCATAAGTGCCTGTCTGGTGGAAAATAATTCCTGAATAACGGTCTGGTTTCCAAGGTTCTTCCCGATGAGCATATCTGTCTTTGATGCCGGCAGTCCCGTGAGGACGGTTCCGTCTCTGCCGACGGTGATCACGGTTTTACAGGAGGGGGCAGCATAGAGGAGTGTAGAGAGTGGCACATAATTGCACGCACATGAAGCATCAAGACCCATTTCTGAAAGTTCTCCTGCTGTTTCTGCCGCTGTTGTATCCAGTATCAGGAGCCGGGTATTGATGTCACCCTGGAGGGTGCTGAGAATCTGTTGCATTTCGGCGTGTGCTGCGGTATCATCACAAGTGGGTGCAGGCGACTCCTCTGTATGGAGACATCCTGCTGTAAAAATCACAGAAGAGATGAGAGCTGCTGCAATAAAGATTGAGATAATTGTGGTAATTGGCCCGGTGTCTGCTTTCACCCTGAGATGTTAGAAAAAGAGTGGTATATTCTTTTTGCTGTTCGTTTCAATAGCATAGATATTCTACACCGATCACCAGATTCATCTGCATTGAAATGAATATTTCATTTATTATGGCATCCCCCCTTCTCGCAGTGGTATTTTCATTCTTTATTCCGGGACTTGGACAGTTGTATACCGGACAGTTTCTGAAAGCTGTTCTGCTCTTCGTTGCAGCAGTGATCTTTGGATTCTTCTCGTTCACGCTTATTACTATTCCTCTGTATGTCATTGTCTGGATCTACAGCATGTATGATGGGTACACGAAAGCGAAGGAGATGTAATCCATCCGATTTGCAGCCAGAAGTATGTGGAACCGGTAAGCCGGGGAACGGTTAACCTGGTACCCCGTATTGATGAATTTATTGGATAATTATGGGAGAGGAACAGTTTTGTTCCTCTCTCCCTCTTCTTTTGTGTTTATCCCCTGCCTGAGACATTTGTGTATCATCTCCCTCAGACGAAAGAGGGTCTGTGTCTCTGCAAAATCTCTTCCTTCCCAGCGGATGATACCGTTTCTGTCGATGAGATAGAGATATGCCGATGTCGGGTCTGCTATCTCCAGGGGTTCGGTGAGTTCAGATGCACTGCCATAAACGGTCATTACATAGTCATGGTCTGCTTCCGGAATTCCTGAACGCATTCCCCCATCAATCATTATTCGCATTGGCCGCCAGATGGCTGAACGTATGACCGGGATCTCATAGATTACGATTTTTTCTCTCCCCTTAAACTCCTCTTTGATGGGGATTACCCAGGAATCTATCATATCCTGAGCCTCGCGGACAAATGCAACGACAATGAGTGCCGGGGCCCCCTTTGCTGCATCTGGGAGTGTTTTTTTCTTCCCGGAAAGTGTTTCAGCAGTTATTTCCGGGAACCGGAATCCTGTCACCATGGGGGTTGAATAGGTTTCACTGATGATGAATCTGCCGGACACTGTGATATGTTGTCACATGGAGGGGTAATTGTCGTCCCTGTTTGTCATATCTTTTGGGTGAAAAGGGAGGGACGGTGGGCTTTGTGGTAAATATGTGAGGACATATTCTGAATGTCCGGATTTTCTGAAATATACAGGGTGTCCGGGATAGTGGTGAATCTCTGCCTGTCACCGGAACGTTTTATCCGGTTGTCAAAACGTGGGAGATGGAATTTAAAAAAGAGTAAAAAGTATCTTTATTCAGATGATGCCTGCAGTTCTTCCAGCCGGTTTTTGACCGCATCAACATGACCGGTCACCTTGACACGGGACCACGATTCACAGATGATACCATCGGGGTCTATAATGTAGGTTGTCCGCACAATTCCCAACATCTCACGCCCCAGAATCTTTTTCGGCCGCCATGCTAAGTATTCCTTGATGACTGCGTGTGATTCATCCGAGAGGAGGATAATCTTTAGGCCATGGGTGCCGGCGAACTTTGCGTGACTCTGGCAGGAGTCTGCACTGATTCCGAGGACTACTGCATTCAGGTGGGAAAATGCATCCAGTTCCTCATTGAAACCTTTTGCCTCTGTTGTGCAGCCGGGCGTGTTATCCTTTGGGTAAAAATAGAGAACAACCCATTTCCCTGCAAAGGTATTCAGGCAGATTTCAGTATTATTTTTATCCGGAAGACAGAATCCGGGTGCCGGCGTGCCGGCTTCAAGTGCCACCATGATGATTCACAAGAGGATTACCTTACGTGATACTATTTATAATTGTTTCCATTCTCACCTATTTTTTTGCATGTCTGTTGTTTCTCAGGATAAGGGATTCACAAAACAAAAATTGATTTGAGGGTAGCGGTTGGGTTTAGTCTGCATCGTGTGCGGGTATACTAAAACTATGGCACCGGGGCAGTTTTATGGGGAACATCAATCCTGGTGAAAGATAATTTCAATCTGGATTGGGTGTTTTTCTTTCGTATTTCCCCTTTGTGATCTGCGATATCCATTGTACGTATAAGAGTTGTTGTGTTATTTTATCCAGGATCATTCGTACACAAAAAATACGATTCTGCTGGTTTGAAAATCATATATTCCATCCACTTATGTCGAATAAATCATACAATTATTATTTACGTTAAATTTGGTGTGATCAAAATAGAAAATATTTATCAATGATGCTACTAAAGGTAAAAAAAGTGTGAAGTGATCTCATGAAATATTCAGGGTTATTTGTAGCCGCGTTATGCGGTCTTATTCTTGCTGTGGCACTCTGTGCAGGGTGCACCGACACATCAACAACTGCAGCCGCACCGGTTGGAGGAGAAGATGCATCTGTTAGTCTGATAACTATCACAGACGGGATGGGCAGAAGTGTAACCGTTCCTGTTGCTCCTGAACGTGTTGTCTGTTCCGGCTCAGGTTGTCTGCGCTACCTGACCTATCTGCAGGCAGAGAATCGGGCCGTCGGGGTTGATGATATGGAGATAAAAGAGAGTATCTTTGATGCACGTCCCTATGCTCTTGCAAATCCCCAATTTTCCTCCCTGCCGATGATCGGTGAATTCCGTGGGAATGACGACCCTGAGAAGATTGTTGCCTCCAATCCGCAGGTGATATTCAAGACCTTCTGCACCGAGGCATCGGAGGCTGACGAATTGCAGGAGAAGACTGGTATTCCGGTGGTTGCCCTGAACTATGGTGACCCCGGTGCCGGTCGTGCTGATATGGATCAGTCACTCCGCACCATGGGCACCGTCTTAGGAAATGAAGATCGGGCAGAAGTGGTGATCACATACTTTGATGACCTCACTGCTGACCTTAATACACGAACACAGGGGATTGCAGAAGAAGACCGCCCAACAGTCTTTGTCGGTGGTGTTGCCTACCGTGGCCCGCACGGTTTCCAGTCAACTGAACCTGCATATCCACCGTTTGCGTTTGTCAATGCTCGTACACTCTCTGAAGGTCCTGACACTGCACATGCTGATATTGCTCAGGAAAAAATAATTGCCTTTGATCCGGAGGTAATCTTTGTTGACCTTTTCACTCTCCAGACCACCCCCTCGGCCGTCGATGAACTGAGAGATGACCCGTCATATACCGCGATGACTGCCGTGCAGGCAGGCGAGGTGTACGGTGTGCTACCGTATAACTGCTATTCTATTAACCACGGTTCAGTGATGGCAGATGCCTACTTCATTGGCACCGTGCTCTATCCTGAGGAATTTTCAGATGTTGACCCGGCAAATAAAGCAGATGAAATTTACACATTCCTTGTGGGAGAACCGGTCTTTGATGAGATGGACGCCTTATTTGACGGGATGGCATTCAAACGGACCAATCTGTAATGACCAATATACCTTCTTTTCTAAAAACCGGCTGCAGAACTGATCGGCTTTTTTGTGCAGTTCTTCCCGCCTGGTATCCGGAGGTACCCTGATGCATTTTACTGATGGAAAAATTCCGGAAGGATATATTACCTACACCCGGCGGAAGGTGGCGATTATTGGAGCAGGCATTCTGGTACTTCTCCTGCTCCTCGTTGTTTCCATTGCGGTCGGTGCTGTTGATATTCCCATTCGTTCTGTTGTGGGGACGCTCACCGGAATGGCACCGGATCCACTCTATGACCGGATCATATGGAATATCCGCCTGCCGCAGGCACTTGCCGCGATTGTGGCAGGAGTTGGTCTTGCGATTGCCGGTGTTGGGATGCAGTCAGTCCTGAGAAACCCGCTTGGTTCACCATATACTCTGGGTATTTCCCATGCAGCAGCCTTCGGTGCTGCGTTCTCAGTCATTGTCCTTGGAACCGGCACGATGCGCAGCAGCGGTGCTGACGCAGTTGCACTCAATAACCCGTATATTACGACCATCTTCGCCTTCATATTCTGCCTCGTCGCAACGTTCATTATAATCGCGATATCACGTATCCGGGCGTCATCGCCCGAGGTGATGGTGCTTGCAGGTGTTGCCATTGGTTCGCTCTTTACTGCCGGGACGATGTTTCTGCAGTACTTTGCTGACGATGTACAGCTTGCGGCTGTTGTCTTCTGGACATTCGGAGATGTGGGCAGGGCCGGGTGGAATGAACTCATTGTGATGACTGTCGTTGTCGTACTGGCTATCATCTATTTCGTAATGAAACGCTGGGACTACAACGCGATTGATGCCGGTGATGAAACGGCAAAAGGACTGGGGGTCAATGTTGACCGCGAACGTATTGTGGGAATGCTTGTCGCCTCATTTGTAACAGCCATCATCGTGGCCTTTTTGGGTATTATCGGGTTTGTCGGTCTTGTATGTCCGCATATGGTTCGCCGGTTAATTGGCGATGACCACCGTTACCTTGTCCCCGGTACCTGTGTCTGCGGGGCCCTCCTGCTTCTGGCCTCTGACACCGCCGCCCGTCTCATTATTGCACCTCATATTCTGCCGGTAGCTATTCTCACCGCGTTCATGGGTGCTCCAATATTCCTTTATCTCATTATATGGGGGCGGTCACGGTGATTCTCGATATCAATGGTGTTTCTTTCACCTATCGCAGTTCAGACGTGCTGCATGATGTTTCCTTTGACGTAAAACCGGGAGAGGTGGTCTCTATCCTCGGACCAAACGGGGTGGGGAAGACCACACTTCTACGGTGTATTAATGCGATTCTTGCGCCAAAGACGGGAAATATCCTTGTTGGTGATGATAATATCCTTTCCCTCTCACGCATGGAGGTGGCACGCCGCATCGGATATGTGTCACAGCAGTGCGAAAAGGCACGCCTGACGGTCTTTGATGCCATTCTTCTGGGACGACGGCCGCATATGGGCTGGAGTGTTTCGGATGATGATCTAAAGATTGTTGAGTCTGCTATCCGTATGCTTCAACTTGAAAATCTCTCTCTGCGCTACACGGATGAGATGAGCGGCGGAGAACTTCAGAAGGTAAGTATTGCCCGTGCCCTTGTGCAGGAACCAAGGCTTCTCCTCCTCGATGAGCCGACGAGCAGTCTGGATCTGAAAAATCAAATTGACATTCTCTCCACCATACGGGCAGTGGTGAAGAGCCACCAGGTATCTGCGGTCATGACGATGCATGACCTCAATCTTGCTATCCGTTTCTCAGACCGGTTTATCCTCCTGAAAGACGGGACGATTTATGAAGTGGGTGGCCATGAGATTATCCGGCCGGATGTAATAGAAGAGGTGTATGGTCTCCCCGTCTATGTGGAGACGGTTGCCGGCCATCCGGTGGTTGTTCCCAACGGTGGCAAATGACGATGGGGTGATGCCAGTCTTCCTCCTCTCCTGCTTTTCTTTCCTTCTGTTATCATCACTATCACTTCACTTCCTACAAAGTCACCAATAGATCCGCTATTTTTTCCCGGTTGCATCGGATGAAAGGGCAAAAGGAGAACCTTTTTACCATTTTTTTGCCCATAAACAATTATGAAATACAATCTGACCGGAGACAATCTGCAGTTCGTTACCCTGGAAATTGAGCCGGGGGATAAGGTCTATGCGGAAGCCGGTGCGCTGGTATACATGTCCGGCAACATTAATATGGATGCAAAACTTCAGGGCGGACTTCTGAAAGGCCTGAAACGCACCCTTGCCGGTGAATCTTTCATGGTGACACATTTTACCAGTGTCGGTGGTCCGGGGCTTGCCGCATTCGGAGGAAACTGTCCGGGAAAGATTGTAGCAATGGACATCACTGGAAAAGAGTTCATTGCACAGAGAGATGCCTTCCTCTGTGCCGAAGAGAGTGTAAAATGGGAGATTGCATTCCAGAAGCGTCTTGGTTCCACATTCTTTGGCGGTGAAGGATTTATTCTCCAGCATCTCTCCGGGGAGGGTATGGTATTTCTGCATGCAGCAGGAGACCTCGTGGAGGTTGACCTGAAACCGGATCAGGTATACAAGGTATCTACAGCCCATGTGGTCGGATGGGAACCATCGGTTACCTATGACATACAGGCAGTAGGTGGAATAAAAACAGCGATGTTTGGTGGTGAAGGTCTCTTCATGACCACGCTCACCGGACCTGGCAAAGTGATTATCCAGTCGATGACCCTGCCACAGTTGGCAAATGCCGTGCAGCCCTTCCTTCCGACCCAGTCATCCGGGGGCGACAGTGGTGGGTTCCAGTTGAAATTCTGATGTTCTTATGACAGAAATACAGTCCGAAGCAAACAGCCGGGGCAGACGTGCAGGGGGAATTCTCCTCCTTGCATGTGCCGTCATTGCACTTCTCCTGTTTGTACTGGCCAATTTGGGCATCATCGCAGCGGGACTCTTCACGTTCCTTTTTCTGGCACTCATCGTAGTGGGTATCATCTGTATCGGAATTGCACTATTTGCGATTCCAATGTATATTATGAAAGATCCCACGGTTGAGCCCGGCAATTATGAACTGGACGATGTTTCACCAGTGAACGATGCTAAAGATCACTGAATATTCATTTTTTTCACCAATATATATCGAGAGTGAGAACCTACCATATTTGTCATGGAGATGAGGTGTCCTGTCGTACTTGTACATGGGTGGAAGAGTCATCCAGAAGTGTGGAATCCTCTTGTCCGGCGGTTGGAGGAGGAGTCTTTTGTATGCTGGAACTTTAGCCATGCCAAACTGCGGGATGCAGGCGCAGAAGAGATTGGCCGTGCCCTGATGGATTTTATCCATACGATGCAGGAGAAGCATGAATACCGGGGCGAGGTTGATATTGTCTGTCATTCCATGGGTGCTGCGGTAGCCAGATATATGCTGGAAGTGATGGATGGTGACTCCCGTACCATTCCGGTGAGGATGCTCATTGGTATCGGCCCGCCGAATAACGGTTCATCGATGGCAGAACTCTTCAATGATCCCGTTCACGGGCCCGCCATTCTGCAGCAGCTGAAGGGCACCTTTGTGCCGAAGACTTATGATCCGGCGGCTGACAGGTTGGTTCAGGAATTCCGGTCAACCGGGCCGTTTGTGCAGGCACTACGGGATGTCGGTCTGCGCAATGATGTCAGGTACCGGGTGATTGTTGCCGGAAATACGACCGGCACACCGGATTTCTTCCCCCTCTTCAAAGGACAGACATGGGCATATTCGCGAGAAGGGTGGCAGATGACTGCCCGGGGGGATGGCATTGTCTCTCATATGGATTCCCATATGTCGGGTGCTGAGATTGCCGTACTGCCGGATGATCCAGCGGCGCTGAATGTGGCTGCATCGGATTATTGCCATCTCCGCCTGCCGGGAAACCCGGAGGTGGTTGAACAGGTGATCCGGTTTTTGCGGGAGTAGATCTCTCAAACGTATATTTTTGGCAGGATGCAGATCTTTGTTGACGTCTGATGCATAATTTTGGCACAATATTTTTTTGAATGAAACCCGAAAATGGGAGTCATAATTATGGTTTTCCTGTATGATCACCAGAGATTACAAAAAAGGGAATGAAACAGGGAGATGTGTAATTATCCTTATTGTGGGGTAGAAAAATCGTTCACATCCCACCAAATCTTCATCCGGTGGGAATGGCCGGGCACAACGACAGTATCGCCGTCATGCTGCAGGGACTGCATGATATACTCCCTGAGCAACTTTTCCTGCTTTTCTGTTGTGACAAAGTGTCGTGGTTTGAAATATTCAACTGCCTCATCTTCGGTTGCAAACCGGTAGATATGTTCATAGACAAAATGCTCGATATGGGGGAAAATACCCATCCCATAGAGGATATTGAAGATAATATCTGAATTTGGTGATGCCACATACTCTGTTCCGTGGAGTTTCGGCCAGAGATCTGCAGACATCCTCTCCCATGAGGCAACTCCCGCAAACCAAAAGATATAGACATATTTTGAGGATGCTTCAATCATCTTTTCAATCGCTGCTTTCATGTCGGGGACATCCAGCGAAAATGAGGCAAAAACTACATCATAGGGCCCCGAGAGATCTGCTGCCACATCCACATCTTCCCAGCGTTTCTGTACGCAGTCTGCATTCCCGATGTTCTCCTCTTTCAGGTTCTCCTTTAAAACGGAAAACATACCAACAGAAGGTTCAACAGCAGTAATATGGCTGACCTGGCGGGCGATGGGAATGGTGATGGCACCCGGCCCTGCTCCCACGTCACAAACCCGTGATTCAGGTGTCAGGGCGAGTCCGGCGATGGTCCGGTTGACCCTTTCGCCGTTCTTTTCATATGACATCCGGTAGAATTTGCGGGCGGCGTCCTGTTCGTCCCACATACTTGCACTGTCCTTCCGGTTGTTTATTTCATGGTTCTTCTGCCACTGTTCTTTCCAGCATGTGTTCCAGTCGATGGGTGTCTGTGTCATATTCTCTCCTCAGGTGTCAGGGATTTCTGCATAATTCTCCATGTGGGCATACCGGTGGTTTCTTTCTGAAATGTGCTGTATGAGCGTATTCAGTGACCGGGCAGGCACGGGTCATACGAAAAATACAATTATTCTAATTAAGTGTGATATTTTATCTATTAAATAGGAATCTATTTTCCTGACCAGGGCATGGTTTCTCTCTTTCCCCGATTTATCTAAAGAGTATTTTCCCTGCCTGAATCTGGGTTAAATATTTGCCCCTGATGCCCGCTTCCGGTACCATTTTGTCGGCATGACTCAAATATTCTGTATTGCCCGATACCGGAGCTGTTACCTGTATGATCATACTTGATGAACCCTATGTATCCCGTTACCTGAGAGAGACCATCATCTCTGCCGGTTTGCCTGTGCTCATAAATGAGATGTCGGAAACGCAGGACTTTCCGGATGAGACTATGCTCATGGACGATGCGGCAAGTATTGCCCTGATGAAGGATGACCCGGATCAGAAACTGTACAGTAATTCTGAACATGCTCTTCAGTGGATTGCAGATAATCTGGTGTTTACCGGACTTCCGGAAACAATCAGACAGTTCAAGGATAAGGTGGCATTCCGCCGTCTTCTCCTGCCACTCTTCCCTGATTTTTTCTTTCGTGAAGTGGCAGCAGAAGACTTGGAAAACCTGGACATCCGCTGTATTCCAAAGCCCTTTATCATCAAACCGGCAGTAGGGTTTTTCAGCGCGGGTGTGCATATGGTCACATCTGACGCTGAATGGGAAAAGGTGCTTTTATCCTTGAGAGAAGAGATAAACGTTCATTCTTCGCTTTTTCCCCCACAGGTATACAACTCTGCGACATGGATAATTGAAGAGTATATTCAGGGAACCGAACTTGCAGTGGACGCCTGTTTCACAGCCGATGGAGAACCGGTTGTTCTCAATATTCTCTCTCATATGTTCTCATCCGATGCGGATGTGGACGACAAAGTCTACCTGACGTCCAAAGCGATTATCAGAGAATACCTGTCTCCGGTGATGAACCTTCTTCGTCAGATTCAGGCACTCACCGGCATCAGGAATTTCCCCCTCCATATTGAGGTGCGGGTGGATGAAGACGGGCATGTAGTACCTATTGAAGTAAATCCAATGCGGTTTGCAGGGTGGTGTACGACTGATATCGCAGCGTACGCCTATGGTATCAACGTTTACCGGGCATACTTTGAAGAGAATGCACCTGACTGGGAGACACTGTTGGCAGATGACAATGGAGATGTCTACGCCCTCTTTGTGGTAAAACCCCCTGAAGATATGCCCCCCAAAACAATTGTCGGGTTTGATTATGATGGGTTTACAGCCTCGTTTGCCCATCCCTTAGAGATGCGTCCGGTGGACTTTGACTTATATCCGGTATTCGGATTCTTCTTTGTGAAGATGGAAGACGGGGATATGCGGGAAGCAGAAGCATTCCTGCAGGCTGATCTGCGGGAGTTTATTCGTATCCGGTAATGCCTTAATTTTTAACGGGCAAAAAAGGGGTGAACGGGCATTGATGTTTTTTATGTGACCGGGGTTAGGATTTTCAGGTATCTATTCCGGGTGTTTATCTTTCGGAACGGGAGTCTCTTCCTTCCCTTCTGCTACCTCGCAGACAATCCCAGTCAGTACTGAGAACACAATCAGGTATGTGGTCAGGACTGCGGTATAGAGGCCGCCGAAATAGTAGATCATGACCGGAATGAACGGGAGTTTTACCGACCGCGTATAGAGGAATACACCTGCAAGAGCAGTTCTCATCCCTTTTTCCCGGAAATCAGCGAGCATTGAATACCAGACATAGACAGGGCCTGTTGCAATGATACCAGCGATGATTGCGATTATCCATCCGGTTCGTCCCGATTTTGACCCGAGGTGCTTTGCAATTGCTTTTGGTTTGATGAAGAGATTGACGAGAAACATCAGGACAAAAACCAACACCAGTACAGGGATTATTTGCCGGAGAACATCAAAAAAGGCATTCAGTGCCTGGATTGCAACTGTTATGTCCAGAATGGCAACAATGCAATAGATACCTGCGACAATCCCGAGGAAGATGAGAGGGAACCGGGAATTGTACTTTTTATTCTGGTTCCCGTTTCCATTCTCTTTTTTCATCTCCCCTTTCTGCTTCATAGTATGCCTCCAAGAAGGGAGAGGGTGACTTCAGTTAGTATGGCAATAAGAATTGCAAAGATAAATCCACAGAGATTGCGTGCAATTGCAAATCGTTTCCCGAGGATGTTCATCTCCATGGGAAGCTGAATAACACCAACAGTGACCCACGCAACGATGAATGCGGTAACCGCAGTGATGCTGATGCCGGTGTTCAGGAGTTCCCCTCCAATTACATAGCTTGTAACCGGGTTTCCGGCAGCAATACTTCCAATTGCAGCACCGGCGACCGGATCAACGAGCGGATGGCCGGTAAAGACCATTCCATACCATTCGGGTGGAATTATTGTCAGAAGAAGGCTTACCAGAAGCAGGATTCCAAGGATCTGTGGGATCACCTGCACCATGGACGTATATGTCTTCTCAGCACTGGCCCGTATATCCATATTCATTCATTATGGGAAGAGTGGGTTAATGGTTGGGATCCCACCTGTCATTGGGATCCCGGTTTGGTGATTAACCCTGTTCTTTGAGTGTGGGCCGTTGCCGGGAAAAGATTTGAGTAGTGGAATGTGGATAAATTTCAACGAAAGATGGGCAGGAAGATGCCGCATCCTTCTGATGAATTAAAAAACAGATCTACCAGACTTCGGGAAATGCCATGTTGGTATAGATATCTTCAAGGCGTGCCTTGTGGCCAGCTTCCATGTTGGAAAGGTTTGTGAATAATTTCTTTTGTTCCGCGTCTGTACTCAGTTCTGCGAGTTCCCGGTACATATTTCGTGCATCCTCTTCCTTCTTGATAGCAAGGGCAATGCCTTCGACGGGTTTCATATCCACTGTCAGTTGTGGAACATCCAGTGTTTCTGAAATCTTGTAGTCCCGTTCTTCATCAAAGTGAAATGATTTAATCGGTTTCGTGAGAAAATCTTCCAGTGTTTCCCGGTGGCCCTGTTCTTCTTCAGCAAGTTCACTGAATATTTTTTTCATTGTCTCATCAGTTGCGCATCTCTCGATTCCCCGATAGAATGTGTAAGATTCCACCTCGTTTGCGATAGCACCTGAAAGAATACTACGAAATTCTTCTTTTTTCATATATGTTCCCCCCCAGTGAGGATGGTGGTAATAGTGTGGGTGAGATATATAAAATATTGCCCGGCCAGAACCTCCATGTGAGGGTGACCAAATATATAAATTATTTGATTTTTCAGAGCTGTTTTTTGAAAAGCAGTCGTGATTGTCTGGTTATTATACAAATAATTCCGCTGAATCGTGGATATGGGAGCCTTTCCTCTTTTCTTTGTATAATTTGGGATCTGAGTGTCAGGTTCTCAATTGGGGAAGATGGGGTATATGTTTATTACTATCATGCGCCATAATAAAATTTATGAAAACCATCATCCATGCCGCAAAGAGTTTCAACGGAATCCAGATATCATTCCTCTCTGGGAATGACACGGTATCTGAACTCTTCAGTTATGAAAACCTGATTGACATGAAAATAAATGTCTCAGATCTTGTCGAACACCCTGAATATTATGCTGTTGACATGAATGGGCCTGTTATTCGCAGAACTGATTTTTGCAAACCTGAAATGCACCAAGAATGTAAGCAATGAACGTTGGCAGGCGAAATAGTAACGTATTTTTTCAAAGGGTGTTCGGGATGACGTCATTTTTCTGGCAGTGGTGAATTTTATTCATCTCTGACAGGAAGAGATGTTCATGTACGATATTTTCTGGTAATTGTATTCATGGATAGTAAAAGACGGGTGTTACATTTCCGGATTTGTTCATTTCTTCTCTGCGTATTTGCTTTTTTTTTGGAGTGGATGTTCAAACATATTTCCTGTCCGGTAAGATATGCCTGAATAACGGGTGGGTCCAGGGGTATATTTCTTCTCTGATTGCGAATAAAGAGACGAAATACTGGAAGAAGAAGTATATGACATTGCGAGAAACGTGTGAAGTGTGGGATGCCTAAATGCTGGAAATATATTTATCCCGTAATGGTGATGACGCTCGCCTGGGTCAACCCATAAAGGTCACAGAATTTGAGAAGAACTGCTGGATAAATCTTATCGCGCCGGATGATGCAGAGATAAAACGGGTTGCAGATGCTCTCTTTGTGCCGGATGATTTTCTCAGGGCAGCACTCGATGATGATGAACAGCCACGGATTGATTCTGAAGATGACGTTTCACTGGTTGTCATCGATATCCCGGAAGTTACGTCAGGAAAAAAACCGTATCTCTATGACAGCTTCCCCTTGGGCATTATCATCACGAAAGATGCAATCATAACCGTTTCATTGCGGAAGAACCGGATTATTGATGATTTTATCAACGGTGAAATCAAGTCATTTGTCACTTATAAACGCACCCGGTTTCTGTTTCTCATATTATTCAGGACAGCACGACTCTATCTGAAAGATCTTCGGACGATTGACAAAAAAAGTGAAGAATATGAGCTGACACTTCATAAATCCATGAAAAATGAAGCACTGATTGGCCTGATGAACCTACAAAAAAGTCTGGTCTTCTTCTCAACCTCCCTGAAGGCAAATGAAGGTGTCCTTGAAAAAATAATGAAGTTTGGCCCTATACGATTCTATGAGGAGGACCGCGAATTACTTGACGATGTAATAATTGAAAACCGGCAGGCGATTGAGATGGCGGGCATCTATTCCAATATTCTCTACGGGATGATGGGTGCATTCGCGTCTGTTATTAATAACAATATGAATCGTGTGATGAAGATTCTTGCATCAATTACGATTATTTTCTCTGTTCCAACGATAATATCCAGTTTTTATGGTATGAATGTAGGGCTTCCCATGCAGGATGACCCGTCTGCATACCTCTTTATTATTCTCCTCTCCGCTGCAGTCTGCTTTTTACTGGGATATCTTCTGAAAACAAAGGATTTTTTGTAAAACAAAATATTCATCATTTTTCTGATGGTATTGTCATGTCGTCCCGTACCGTTTGCAGGGCAAAGAAGTAAATGAGTGTACGGATGATTGTATGGCGGAACACCGTATGGGGGGTGTTTCTTTGGGTTCCCGGAGGGGGTATAAATTGAGTAAATCTAATGGAAAATGTTTTGATGTAAATCTTAAACTGGCGTCAACGGGTGGCGTATCTCAACTGGTGGAAGCCGCAGGGCGACAAATGAATTCATGTGGTGTTTGTGACACTGCGAATGATTGTGTGAAACGCATTCTGGGGGAGGTGATGTTTGATATTATCATGAACGGATACCCGGATCACCGCGGATACCTTGCACTTGGGTGTACATTCAACAAAGGTGATGTCACCATACGGATAGCAGACCATGGAATCCCGCGTAACATCTTTGAGGATGCGGATAACCCTGTTGCAGGGAGGATTCGTGCAGAAATGGATGAATTATCATATACATCTGTTGCAGGAGAAAATATACTACAGATGGTAAAAACGGGTGCACTATACCTTTAATTTCAATTTTTTGTAATTCAAACCTGCCTTATGCTTAGGCCATTTTCTGATAATTTTTTGGAAAAGGGGCGGCAAAATTATGTTTTTCCGTCCAAATCATCTGATGATTATGTTCTCGCGAGAGTTGGTCAGGGAGCACCTGAATGGTTCATTTGTCTGAAGGAAAAATAGGCAAAAAAGAAAAGATGCTCGCGTGTGACCCGTAGTCAAAAAAATGGTTTTTTGATTAAGTAAGGTTATCTCTGGATTTTTTCTATGTTCATCCGGCAGGAGGAGTCGCCCATACACATGTGTGTGTCTGTACTGATGTGATAATCGGGGTTCAGGCTCTCTACGGCCGCTGTAGTATAGGCGCTGCAGAGTTCACAGGTGTGACGGGCTTCCCCCCCGAACCGTTCTGTGTTTGCTGCCATCGGGCACTGCTCAGTGATAATGGTCGCTGAATTTCCCTTTTCCTGTATGATCCGGCCCTGCAGTTGAGGGCCCAGGACGATCCTTGAGATCTCATTGAATGCTTCAGCAACCTCCACAGCGGAATTAACTGGATATCCAATGCTTTTTGCAATGTCTGCCTGTTTCTCTCCGAGTTTTTGCCAGATCTCTTTTTCTGCCATGTTCAGTTCACTTTGCTGCTCCGGCGCAATCTTGCTGAATGCCTGTTCATAGGCGAAGGGCATCATGTCAGAACACCGGGTTGCAATATCCCAGCGTTGTTCAGCCGAGATCTGTTTTAGTTTTTGTACCATTTCTTCCTCTCCCTCCCTGGGGGTCCGGATAACAGGCTGAATCCCTCTGTTGAGTGTAAGGCTTCCGGAGGATCACATTATCATAGTAATCCGGTTTTCAATGAGCCCACGATTTCGCCTGGAGCCGACTGTCCCCGAAGATCAACCTCTTAGCAGTTTTTCATGCATTAAATGTTGTTGTCCTCTTTTGTGCATGATTGAAAAAAAAACACCATTCTCCTGTTAATATCCCGGAAATCTGCTGAATTGCATGAGAACCGTTGCATGGTCACCTCTCCTTCGGGCCGGACACCGTTCACGATGTCAGGGAGCGATAGACCGGATGAACGTGAATAATCCGTGATGTATGTCCACATCATAGCCGGAATAAGGTTTTTCACCATTTTGTCTCCCCCCTGAATGGAATAATCACCCTTGGTCTTTCGCTATACCCTGTTGTATCAGAGTTATTTGTATGGAGGAATGGCAGGAAAATAATAGGTGTCTGCACGGGACACTGAGACAAATCTATCTGCCCCGCGTCAGGTCTGCAGGCGGACAATCTGGTGTTGTATATGGGTGGTATGACCCACGACGATAGTTGGTTTGGCCTTAGATATACAGCGGCGGGATGTTGTCCTTAGAATCGCCCGGCTGATGGAATGCCCGATGGCCGTATGCAGTTATTCAGGATGGATATATACTGTTCCTGTCTCTCTCTCAGGTGATGGGATTCAGAAATAAATGAATGAAGAGAACCCGTCAGGAGATTGTGTGTCTGCCTTCTATGATTTGTTCGTTTCTTCCTCCTCATCTTTGAATCCCTCATATATTTTTTCAATGAATTCAACACGGGTGGCGATCATAATTTCGTCGCTCTCTTTTATTATGGGATTTTGATTGTAAAGGAGAAAATCGCTGTTTCTGTAGAGGCCGATGAATACACTGTTTTTTGGAAGGTTAATCTCCGAGAGCTCTGTTCCCTCGAACTTCTTTCCCGCAATGACACTGATGAACCTGACATCCCCCCGCATCATGGTTGAAAGTTCGATGGTATCGATACCGCGGAGGGTATGGAAGATGCTGGTGGATGTTGTCTGTGGGGAATTGACAACGTGATGAAAACCGAGCCGTTTTGCAACGGTCATAAACTGGACATCATCTGTGGTGATAATTATTTCAGGTACACTGAACTGTTTTGCAATCAGCCCGATGATGATGTTATCCTGGTCATGAATGGTGCAGGCGACGATGGCATCTGCCTTCTCAATCTCTGCTTTTTCCAGGATGTCGGGCCGTGTACCTTCTGCATTAATAACTGTACAGTCGAGAGTTTCTGAAAGCTCTTTTGCCCGGTTCGGATTTCGTTCAATGAGAACTACTTCTGATCCTGTCTGGATCAGTGTCTGTGCCAGATTGACACCCAGAGCACTTCCTTCCACAATGATGACACGCATGTATATTGCCTCTTCACCTCATGTTCTCACGAAACCCGATATACATAACGGTGCATTTCTCTCTCTTTTCGGGGAGCATATCGGTGTTCTGAATTCCTTTTCTGAGGAACTGGCATCACTGCACCGGTGATGCCGGAGATACCTGTTGTGCTTTTTATTCCGTACGTTTATCCCGCGACAGTGACGGATTATGTAATCTCGAATTCGAGAGCTTCCTTTTCGAGGAAGTAACCCAGTACTGTCCTGATGACAACGACAACAGCGAGCATGATAAGTTCCTCCTGTGTTGGGGCAAAGATAGTGGCAAGGATGTCTGCTGCAATGAGAAATTCCAGCCCAAAGACGATTTTTCCCGTCAGTCTCATCCTGAGCTTGTTATAAGGAATTTTTACTCTCCTGAATTCAATGATTATCATCTTCACGATTGCGTCGAGACCGCCGTAGATGATAATGAAGGCTCCGGTCACCTCAAAGAAAAATGTGAGTATATGCAGGAGCTCAAAAAAAAGGGCATATCCATCGATGGAGAGGAGACTCATAGGGAAATGAATGGTATGGAGGGTATAAATAATTCATCTCCCGGAGAGCGGAGTGACTTTCATCCATTGTCCGGGACGGTATTTTTCATTTCTATAACCCGAAATACTCCAGTCCAGCCAGTAAAACTACAATCATGATGCAGAGCGGGATGACAATGTACCAGGGATTTATTTTCAGATAATCGGGAATTGTCATGGAAGGGAACGTCCCTTTCGAGAGAACCTTTTCGTTGAGGACGGGATAGGCTGCCGCAAAGATGCCTGCACCGATGAGAATTCCGGTCACCCCACCGAAGAGGGCATCAAGGGAACCGTGTCCCACTGCTCCTGCGACGGTGCCGGGACAGTAACCGAGGATGGCAAATCCCATCCCAAAGATGATGCCGCCGATGACGGTTGATCCAATCGAGCCGGGCTTTGGGTGCAGTTCGACCATCCCTTTGCTTTTCATTGCATAGATGCCGATCATCCCCACCACAACTGCGGCGAGCATCACCTTGATGACCGTAAAGTCTGTTAAGAGAAGCTGACCGAGGATTACGTTGTACTCGGTCACTCCACTGATATAGAGGAGCCCTCCAAAGCAGATGCCGATGAAAAATCCGATCAGGAGCTGGAGCCGGTTGTTTTCATGCAGGTGTTCAAACATCATGTTCTCCTCCTCACCACAACACCCCGTAGAGAAGGAATGCTGTCACAATGCCCGACACAAAAAAGACGATCACGGCAATCCAGCTCGAAATCGCCAGCTGAAGTGTGCCGCTGATTCCGTGGCCGCTTGTGCAGCCCCCTGCCCAGCGTGAGCCGAGTCCCATAAGAATGCCGCCTCCAAGAGCAACCACGAGGCGCAGCCCGGTGTCATACCCGAAGGTGTCACCGAAGAGTGTCGGCACCCATTCGAGCGAAAATCCCCCAAGAATCACTGATACGGCAAACGCTCCCAGAAACACACCTGCTACGAGCATCCATTCCCAGTCAACAATGGGAGCAAACTTTTGGTAGTAGGGTTTTTCGTCAGTCTTCTTTCCCCTGAAGATATGTTCAATCATTCCGCTCGTCCGTGTGTATGCAGTCGAACACCCGAGTGGTTTGTTTGAGAGCAGAAATGCAATCCAGCTGAGTATGCCGATGCCCGCTCCTGCAATATATGGTGTCACATCCATTCATTTCCCCTCCTTGTTACGGTCTCTCCTTACTCTTTCTTTGGCAGAAATCCTGCAGCGATATAACCGGTGAGCCCGCCTGCAGCATTGTATACATCGGAGAATCCGTGCTGTTTCAGGATACTGCAGGCAAGGCTGGAACGATGTCCGGTGCGGCACATTGCAATCGTGGGCCTGTCCGGGTCGAGTTCGTCTGCTCGTGTTCTGAGGTCCATGGCAAGGATGTTGACTGCACCTGTAATGTGCTGTTCTTCATATTCATCCGGGGACCTGACATCAAGAAGAACGGTGTTTGTGTCCTGAATTTTGTCATGCACTTCTGAGGGAGAGAGCTGGTGGATGTGATCGGTGGTGTAGCCGGCGGTCACCCAGGCATGGGTGCCCCCCTTCAGGTATCCTGTCGTTCGGTCGAGGCCGACACGCCGGAGCTGGACAACTGCCTCATGTGCCTGTTCGGGGTTGTCGGTCACAAGGAGGATGTCTTTGTCCGGCGGCAGCACCCATCCTGCGAAGGTGGAAAAGTTGGCGCCCATGTCGATATGATAGCTCCCGGGGATATGCTGGCCTCCGAAAGTGGCATAGTTGCGTATACCCACCACGATGGTGTCTGCATCATTCATCTGTTCATAAAATTCAGCCGGTTTCATTGCTTTCAGGGGGGGAAGGGTTCTGACAGAGGCCGGACCCCTGCGGTTGATGTCACTGCACCGGGCGAAGTGGTCGGGTGCCGGTGGCATGCTGACTGTCAGTGAACGGATGAACTCCTCTTTATCCGCTATCAGGAGGGCCGGATTGTAGGTATTTTCATACCTGATGGTTGAAATCCGCATTGCACCCATTGCCTTCCCACAGAGTGACCCCGCTCCATGTGCAGGGAACACCAGGCACTCGGGAGGGAGGACCATGACCTTTGTATGGAGGTTCTCATACAGCTCTCCTGCCAGCTCATGTGCTTTTCCCGGAAAGAGGTCGGGGCGGCCAACATCACCAACAAAGAGTGTATCACCGGTAAATGCCGCAACGGGTGTATCCCCCCGGGAAGTGTCGGTGACCACATAGACAAGGCAGTCGGGTGTGTGTCCAGGTGTCTCGAGGACATGGAATTCCATATCTTCGATGCTGAAGGTGTCACCATCAGAAAGTGGTATATGTGCAAAGGTGCAGTGGCCTGCGGCCGGAGCATAAATCGTTGCACCAGTCTCTTCGGCAAGGTCCATGTGGCCCGAGACAAAATCCGCATGCAGATGCGTCTCAAGAATGTGGGTTATTTTCAGTCCCTCAGCCTCTGCGGCCTCGAGATAACGGTCAACATCACGGCTCGGATCAACGATGGCACACGTTGTTTTTCCACCAATAAGATACGAGCTGTGGGCGATTTTTTCAATAAAGAATTGTTTCAACAACATATTATCGATTCCCAATTTCAGTGATGCTCCCTATACGATGAAAAATATATAAATCAATCCTGTCGCAATGAACAGAAAGAGGATGGTCATTCCCCCTCCTGCCCGCAGGTAATCGCCATTGTGGTATCCTCCGGGGGTCATCAGGAATGCATTGACCTGATGCGTGGGAAGGATGAACGAATTTGAGGCGCAGAGTGCGACAAGGAGGGCAAGCCCGCGAGGGTCAAGGCCTGTTGAAGTGCCGATGATTATCACGAGTGGCACCAGAACAATGGTTGCGCCCACATTTGACATGAAGAGACTAAAGAAGGTAGCAAGCACCGCAATGCCGAGGAGGATGAGGAGTGGATGTGCCATTGAAAGCATACCCATCATGCCATCAGCGAGATAAGCTGCTGTTCCGGTCTGTTCCATGGCAATGCCCAGCGGAATAAGTCCTGCAAGGAGAAAGATCGTCCGCCAGTCGATGGCCTGGTATGCTTCATTGATGGTCAGTACCCTGCCAAGGATCATTACTATTGCGCCGCTGAGAAGTCCGAGTGCTATTGGGACACCAGTGAAGGTGAGGGCAATGCCGCCCACAAGGCAGAGGAGGGCAAAAGGACCCTTTGATGCTGTCACTCCTTTCTCTTCGGGAACCGTGCTCAGAACAAACTCCGGTCCCTGCCCGATACGGGTGATCTTCTCCCACGGACCGAAGACTACAAATGTGTCTCCCGGATTCATGGGAATGTCGGATATGTCACGCCGGTGTTCTCCTTCCTTTGTCAGGGAAAGGATGACCTCGAGTCCGTGCTGTTTTCTGAATGCTACTTCACGGACTGTTTTTCCTGTGTAGGGCGAGTGGGGCCGGACAATTATTTCGGCAAATCCTGCATGTTCTTCTCCGATTTCTTCGGTGTGGCGCTCAGGATTTCCCACCGGGACAAGGCTATAGTCTGCCGCAAACTGTTCCGCATCCTCCTTCGTTCCGAGGATGGAGAGTACCTGCCCCTCAGCAAAGACCGAATATCGCCACGGTGCATAAAGAATATCCCTTCCGGTCTTTACCGCCAGAAGATGCAGCGAGTATCGGGATTTGAGGGAGTTATCTTCCCTGGTTGTGCCGACGAGGGGGCTGTTTTTGGGAATAATATAATGGTGCATGTTCCCGGGCAGTTGCCAGGTCTCGATTATTTCCTGCTGGACCGGAATGGTTTTTGTTTTCCCATCGTCGGACGGGAGGACATACCTGCCTAACAGGAGAAAATACATAATACTGGCCACAAGGAGAACAAGCCCTATCGGGGTGACGGCAAAGATGCCGAACGGCTCAAGGTTCCCCTGTATCATGAGATCATTGAGGAGAATAAGAGGAGATGACCCCACCATCGTAATGGTCCCGCCGATGATTGCCATGAATCCCATCGGCATTATAAGGCGGGAACGGGGGATATTGGTTTTTTTGGAAATGCGCAGGATAGCAGGAAGAAAGAGTGTTGCTGACCCGATATTCTGCATGAATCCTGACAAAATTCCGACTACTGAATAGACGATGGTCATCAGTTTTGTCTCGTTTGCACCTGCAATCATGACGATTTTTCGTGAAAGCTGGATCATCATGCCAGTGCGGTCCACCCCATACCCGAGGATCATCACCGCCATAACCGAGATAACAGCGTTACTTGCAAACCCGGAGAAGGTCTGGGCAGGAGAGACGAGACCCAGCCATCCCAGCGTGAGCATGATGATGATGGCGATGATATCGACCCTGAGTTTATCTGTCACAAACAGGATGACGGTCGCTGCAAGGACAAGGAGGACAAGGATTATCTCAGGAGTCACACCGGTTACCACCATACCATGTCAATATCTCCAGATAGGTGTATGGTGTAATAAAGAGAGTGGGTGATTTTTCCGGGAGTGTGCCAATGGAGATGGATTTTGCAGTGATTGATTTTGCACTGGTATCGATGAAGGAATTGGCCTGTTCGTGATGGTGTGTCTCTTTTCCACAGCGGATCTATTTTTTTAGCCTCGAATGTTGCATAGCGGACAAATAAAAGTTCTGACTCTGAAAAAAAGAGAGATTTGTTTGTCAGGCTTCCGGCGGGATCATTACCGCATCGATGACATGAATGACGCCGTTGCTGCATTTTACATCCGTGATGATGACATTGGCACCATCCACCATCACTCCGTCAGAAGTATCAATGGCGAGAGGGCTGCCCTGCAGAGTGTCTATTTCGCTCATAGTCGTGATATCCGCAGCCATGTATCTCCCGTCCGCGACATGATAGAGCAGGATGTCTGTCAGCTGCCCTGAGGGGTCCTCAAGAAGTGCTTCAACCGTCCCCTCAGGCAATGCTGCAAAAGCGTCGTCTGTGGGAGCAAATACAGTAAAGTCCATCGTTTCATCGCTCAAAGTTGTATCAAGTCCGGCTGCCTGGAGAGCTGCAACAAGGGTGGTGAACCGTCCGTCAGCAACCGCCGTCTCGACAATGTTGTCTTTTGGCAGCATCACTGCATCGATGACGTGAATGACACCGTTGCTGCAGACAATGTCTGTGGTAATAATGTTTGCTTCCTCAACCATGACGCCGCCTGTTGTGTCAAACTGTATCCGTTTGCCATTGAGTGTCATTGCATCCGGTTGTGATGTCACATCTGCTGCCATAAGGTTTCCTGAAACAACATGATACAGGAGAATATCTTTCAGATCTCCTTCCGGGTCCTCAAGGAGGGCTGCGATTGTTCCTTCGGGAAGTGCCGCCATGGCATCATCCGTTGGCGCAAATACGGTGAATGGGCCCTCCCCCGAGAGCGTCTCCGTCAGTCCTGCGGCTTGGATCCCTGCAAGAAGGGTCGTAAATGACCCTGCATCCTGTGCAGTTTCCACTATGTTTTTCATTGCTGGTGTCTGTGTTGGGGTAGGCGTTGCCTCGGGGGTTTCTGAAGTAGTACACCCCGCGACAAGTACTGCTGCCACCACAAGAATAAAGCCCAGCATTTTCAGTGATTTCATTCAATACACCCTCCATCATCAGATGGATGTCGGTTAATTGATGTTAATTTACTTAATTGTTATCAGGGAAAGGCCGATGGGGGGGTACGTAGAGTTATGGCACACACAGGGGAATCATTCGTGAATCTGATTGATATTCTGGTTGTATTCAGGATTTTGCGTTAAAATCCACGTTTATCCATGTATAGACTTCCTTTGTTTGTTTTTCATTTTGGTCCAATTTGTCGTTTTTTTGAACGATAGTGATTATTTCCTCTCCTTTTTGATATTAATCCTCACATTTGGGAATTTATGAAGGGTATAGGTGATTTAGTTCTCCTCAGAATAGTGTGAGCTGGATGAAATGATTACAAAATAGTGGAAGACGGAGAATGCAGATTTCTCTGGCCAGCACGAGTTTCATCGTGAGATGGCTAATATCAGGTTTGGGATGGTAACTGAGGCTGATGATGATCTTTTCCGGATTATTTCAAAATCCTTCTGGTTTTCCCGGTTCGTCTGACAGACTCATCCTTATGTATTTCCATTATCTCTTCACCCATGTTCTCGGGAACAACAGAATAAATAATGGAATTATTTCAATCCGTCCGAGGAGCATGTCGATGATTAACACCCCTTTCAGGAGGGCTGGCATTGCAGCACTGGTGATGCCACAGGAGAGGCCGACTGTTCCAAGGGCACTTGATACTTCGAAGATGGAATTGTCAAGGCTGAACCCATGGAGCATAAAGATAAAACTGGAGACAATAAGGACGAGTGAATACAGAAAGACAAAAGTGAGTATATTGTAGACCATCTCTGTCTCAATCACTTCGTCTTTAACTTTGAGGGGGGTAAGTGCTTCACGTGGCAAAAAATAGCGGATGAAAACAAGATGCACTACTTTCAGGAGAATTATGAGTCTGAGAATCTTGATGCCTCCTGCCGTTGACCCCACAGAACCGCCCACCCACATGAGGGCGGTGAGTACTGCCTTTGACCCGTCAGGAAGGGTGCCGATGTCAACCGTGGAAAATCCTGCTGTACTCAGTGCGGAGAATGCCTGAAAGACAGAGATAGATAATCCTTCTGTGGGAGTCGTTTTCCCAGCCAGTGTGAAGAATAACAGAAGAATTCCGATGACGGCGAATACAAGGAAATACCTGAACTGAATGTCTGAAAAGATGGCTAATTTATTCTCAATCAGCCGGGGATAAAGGCTGAAATTAAAGGCTCCCATCAGGCAACTGAGGGTTATAAGAAATGGTATCGTGAGTCCGGAAAACCCGGCGGCAGATTCCGGTTGTGTTGAAAATCCGCCGGTGGACACTGCGGAGAGTGCGTGGCAGACTGCATCAAAAAGTGGCATGCCCCCTGCAAAGAGGATGATAAACGAAATGGCAGTTAAGAGGCAGTATATCTGCACCAGCACTTTTGCAGTTGCGGTAACGCCGGGACGCAGGGGTGTCTCAGGGCTGTTGATTGCATACAGGCGGTGTGCACTTGTCCCCGGCGGGATGAAAACCATCAGGATGATGATGATAATTCCAATGCCGCCCACCCACTGGAGCCATGAACGGGCAAAGAGAAATGCGGGACCCACGGTTGCAGGGGCAACAGAGAGGCCGGTTGTCGTCACCCCGGAGACTGCTTCAAAAAAGGCATCCAGAAAGGGCATACCTGTTGAGAGGGTGAAAGGAATGGCGCTCAGAAATGCTGCAAAGGGAAAGATTATCGCTGCAATGATGAGGGCTTCCTTCCATTCCAGTTCACCGTCCGGGAGCAGGCGGTGGAAGAGATATCCCAGGAAAATGATAGAGGTCCCGATTACTGTATACGTACCTGCAATTGAATACTCTCCGAAATACAGGGCAACAATGAGTGGCACCAAAAGCATGGCACCCGCTCCCATCACTAATACCGAGAGATATTTCAGAACGACAAGCGGTTTTACCGGTGAGACCAGTTCGTACATGCAGACACCACTTCATTGGGGAGAGGGTTCTTAATGTTTCACCTGAATCTGGATTTCCTTCCCCGGGAAAAAAAGAGATATTTTCAGAGCCACTTGATACTCAGTGGATTTCTTTTGGGTGCCGTCATGGTGCTCCGCTGTTTTGGGTATCCGAAGGTGAGGGCATATGAGGGCATGTATCCCTCCGGAATTCCCATTTCTTCCCGTAAAGGTGCGAACTCTTCCATTGCGATCTTTAAAAATCCATTCCAGCAGGATGCGATTCCATATCCCTTCGCAACCAGTTCAAAGTAGGAAAGTGCAATGATTGGGTCTGCCTTTGCCCAGGTGCTCCCTTCCGGTATTGTGGCGATAAGGAGGTGGGGTGCACTATGACAGACTGCATCCTCGCCCAGTCCCCATCGTCGGATGATACCGTTGTACTGGAGGGAATAGGGGTGGTTTGGTCTTTTCTCAACCTCTGTCTTCATCCACTCTACGGTGTGAGCTGCAATCATCTGCACCTTCTCCGGGTCATGGACAACAATCCATTTTACCTTCTGGCTGTTTGCTGCAGTCGGGCTGTAGCGGATAACATCCAGCATCTGTTCAATCAGTTCTCTTTTTAGAGGTTTTTTCCGGTAGTGGCGGATTGATCTGCGGGTCTGAACAAATCTTGCGAGCTGGTCTGGTTTAATATCAGAAGCACGTTCGTTCATGGATAGCGGGTATTCACCTTCAAAATTTGTTTCCAGGGCATTAAACAGGCAAAATATCTCGCAGTGTCCGCATTTTATACACTTGTCTTCGAGGTCTTTTGCAATCATCGGCAGTTTACTCTCTTTCATTGAGATGATTGACACCGGGCAGACCCTGACGCACACACCGCATTTTGTGCAGGTTTCCGGGTTGACAGTGATGTTACTCATGCTGAATTAAATTGGCAGGATTCCATTTAATGGTTATCTTTGATGTTAAAATTAATCCATTAATTTTTGGAAAAATTATAGTGTTTTGTATTTATCTGAATGCAGAATGGTTCGTTTTTTTGTGGAGAAATTCTTCTGAACATACAAAAAAGGAGTGTCATGTCGGGAGTTTTAGCAATGGGATGTCAGGAGCATTTTTTTGTGTCTCACGTCTCCAGTTGCCTTCCAGTATAAATATTTCAAAACAGCACCCTTTCCCGGGAATCCCGGTTTCCCGAATGGTAATGCCGGTTATTTTAAGGATTTCTGAGACAAGAAATAGTCCCAGTCCGGTATTTGATCCGACATCTTTGCTAAATATTTTCTCTTTCATATCTGTGGGAACACCGATGCCGTTATCTTTTACCGTAATAATCCCAATGGATTCTTCATTCCGGAATGAAACATGGATTTGGGTTACTGACTTCCCATGATGGATGGCATTGTCACAGAGGTTATAGAAGACCCTTTCAAGCATAAGGTCTGCATAAACAAAGATGCCTTCGACATCGATGTCGGTAATGATATTCTGCGCCGATGATTGCATAAATGCCCCATCAGCAACCTTTCCAAGATTCTGCCATCCGGGCTTGCTCTGTCCCATATCCTGGTAATCGCGGGTAAACTGAATCTGTTCCTCGATCTTATTGGTGACATCAATTATTCTATCAACATAGGTTGATGGTTGCTCTTCTGTGATGTCTTCTTTCAGGAATCCCTCCAGCATCATAAGAACCGTTAACTGGTTGAGGATATCATGACGGGTGATGGAAGAGAGCAGATTGAGTTTGTTGTTTGCCTCTAAAATGGCATTTTCGGTACGTTTTAATTCTGTGATGTCTCTGCCCACTGACTGGTATTCTGTTAGTTTGCCACGATCATCGAAAATTCCACGGTCACTCCATTGCTGCCACCTGGTGCTGCCATCAGGTATTATAATCCGGTTTTCGATGGTTGCAACCGGATGTTCCGGTGTAAGAGATAATAATGTCTCTTTTATGCGTTTGTTATCTTCTTTCGGAATATTTGGCTTAAATTTAGCTTTCAAGAGTTCCTGCCGTGTTTTTCCAAAATAGCGGCAGTAGGCATCATTGGCGAATATATGTGTTCCATCCGGCAGAAACCGGCAGACAAATTCTGTCTGGTCTTCTACGACTGTCCGGTAGAGGGTTTCACTGGTCCGGATGGTATCCTCCATCTGTTTGCGGAGGGTGATATCGGTTGCGTGCACCGTTACACTCTTCACATTACCGTCGGCATCAAATACCGGGTCAATAGAGTAATCCCATATTCCTTCCCATGATTCCTCTTTTTTGAAGGGTTTGCCAGTGGAAAAAACCTGTTGGAGCCAGACATTTCGTTTTTTTCCAATGTGTTCGGGGAAGAGATTCCAAACATCTGTTCCAATTATCTCTTCCCGTGTCTTCCCGAAGCGTGCCGGATACCCATCATTTGCATCCAGCACGATGGCATCCCTGTCAAGGAGTACAATTGTTGAGACAGATGAATCAAGGAGTGAGCGTGCACGCTGAACACTTTCTTCCAGCTCGTTTCTGCTTTTGATCAGTTCATCCCTGTTTTTTGAGAGTTTCTGGTTTGCTGCTTCTATTTCCAGTTTTTTTTGTTTGATTTCATCTTTCACACTTTTATTTTCAGCTGCCTTCCGGATGGTATTGAGTAGTTCAGCAAATTGTGCTTTTGGATGGCCACCCTTCTGAAGATAATAGTCTGCTCCGGCATTGAGTGCGTCAATGACGATATCTTCTCTGCCTTTTCCGGTGAAGATAATAAAAGGTGTGTCGTCTCCTGTTGAACGGAGGAGGGAGAGAAATTCAATGCCATTCATTTTAGGCATTTCATAGTCAGAGATGATGGCGTCATACCGGAATTCCTGAATTTTGAGAAAACCTTCCTCTGCGGAACCTGCTGTGTCAACGATACAGCTCCCTTCCCGTTGAAAATAGTGTTGTGTGACGTTTAACAGTAATTCTTCGTCATCCACATACAGAATACGGTGAAGGTTCGAGTCATGTGCAGTTTCCGGCATGGGTGTCTATATATGTCTATTTTATTGGTAATATGATAAACTTTTGGTAATGTTTAGTAGCATTTATATAATTTATGGGGCTAATGGGCCTAAATATCCTTATTATCTGATTTGATTGCATAATAAATGACTAATTGCAGATTTTGAGAATATTTTTTGGTGGATGGTATGAGATAGTCCCGTGTATATTTCCCTGTTTTTTTGTGTATATGGGTTCTGTTGTATCGGGATTTTAGTATGGATCGGACTGTCTGGTGCGGTTCCTGTATCTCATTTCAAAATCAGTATCGCGGATATTCTGGTTCCTGAGGTAGGTCCACTCTGTTCCATTCGTCCATTCTCTCTGAAAAAGATCCGTTCCTTTTTCAGGGTGCCTGTTCATCTCCATCGTTCTTCAACATTTTATTGACCTGTTTTTCAATTCCCTGATTATTTTCTCTATTCCTGATGGATAATTGCGTCCTCTCCCATTTGAATAAGGGGTTTATCAATCGATATTACTCTCCGGAGGCTCTTCTTTCTTACATTGATACCTGAATGTCAATTTAACCGATGACCTTCCTGTTCATGGCTTTTTAGCCATAACCTGATATATCAGACTGACTCATGGACTGACTGATGAGTGCCGGGATATTGCCAACTGTAGAACTTCAGATGACTCTCCTCTTGTTCTTTGCCCTTGCAGGCTATCTTCTTGCTTCAAGAATTAACCAGTCTGCCGTTGTGGGTGAGATATTACTTGGTCTTATCGTTGGCCCTTCTGTTCTCGGATTGATTACCTACACGGAATTTGTCCAGGCTATTGCCGGACTTGGTGCTGTAATCCTTATGTTCGTGATAGGGTTTGAGTTTAAGATAAAGGACCTGACGAATGTAAATTACGGAATATTAGGTATTATCGGGATAATTGTTCCCTGGATCGGGGGTTATTTTGTCTCTCTTGCCTTTGGGTTCAACCATGAAAGTGCCCTATTTATCGGGACGGCACTTACTGCGACATCCATTGCAATAACAGCCAACGTTTTAAAGGAAATGTGTCTTCTGGACACCGAATTTGCAAAGGCGATAATTGGCACAGCGGTTATTGATGATATCCTCAGTCTTCTTGCACTCTCGATAACGGCTGATATTGCATCCGGGAGCTTTTCAATAGAGAGTCTTGCTTTCATTATCATAAAACAGGTCGGATTCCTGATTATTATCGCCGTGATTGGCCTCTTCGTCATTTCAAAGATGATTGTCAGGATGGACAGGAGCCCGATTGCAAAAAAATACCCCGAGTTTGTATTCATATTTGCGGTGATGATTGCATTCCTATTTGCAGCACTGTCTGAATTTATCGGGATTTCGGCGATTATTGGTGCATTTATTGCCGGGGTTTCCTTTAACGGCATCAACCTGATACATAGCAGGGACATCGCAGAGGGTGCGGAGTATCTCTATATCATATTTGCATCAATATTCTTCGTATCACTGGGGATACTTGTCGATTTAACAGCCCTGACAGGTCCGGTGCTTCTCTTTATCGCCGTAATCACAGTTCTTGCGATAATCACAAAGGTGATCGGCTGCGGCATTCCGGCACGAATCCTTGGCTATTCCAAAAGAGACTCTCTTGCAATAGGATTCGGTATGTCGCCGAGGGGTGAGGTGGCAATGATCGTCGCTCTTCTCGGCCTTAATCTATCTCTTATCGGTCAGGATATCTATACTTCGATAGTTGTGATGAGCATTCTGACAACGGTTATAACCCCGATTGTCTTCAGAAACTGGCTCTTCAAGAAAGAGGTTGCTGAGTGCAGGCTGGAGTAAAATATCGTATTTTTTTATTCCTCTTTCAGGCTCTCGTATATCTCTCCGAACTGTTCGATTGCGGTCTGAAGGTTTTCTGCAATTTCGCCTGCGATAATATCGGGTTCCGGCAGGTTTTCCGTGTCTTCGAGGCTCTCGTCTTTTATCCAGAATATGTCAAGACTGACCTTGTCGCGTTTTATGAGGTCGGCGTATTGATATGGTTTAAACTGCTCAGTTTCCTTCCTCTCGTGGCGGTTTTCGGGGTTATAGCATTCGATGAAATTGGTGAGGTCATCGAGTGACAGGGGACTTTCCTTCAGTGTGAAGTGTTTGTTTGTTCTGAGGTCGTATATCCAGAGGGTGTCTGTCCAGGGCTCCTCGCGTCCTGCTTTTCGTTCAAAGAAGACAACGTTTGCCTTTACTCCCTGTGCGTAAAAGATTCCGGTGGGAAGTCTCAGAAGGGTGTGAACGTCGCATTCGGTGAGAAGCTTTCTTCTGATTGCTTCGCCCGCACCGCCTTCAAACAAGACATTGTCCGGCACAACGACGGCTGCTTTTCCGTTTATCTTTAACATGCTCCGTACATGCTGGAGGAAATTGAGCTGCTTGTTTGATGTTGTCGCCCAGAAATCATCCCGCTCGTAGGTCTGTTTATCCTTCTCTGCCTTTCCGTCACCGTTTATGACGGTATAGCTGCTTTTCTTGCCAAAAGGTGGATTGGTGAGAACAAGGTCGTAGTGCTCTTTTGGTTCTGACAACAGTGAGTCTGCGACATTAACCGGGCTTTTATCCGTTCCGATGCCGTGCAGGTAGAGGTTCATTGCACAGAGGCGGGCGGCACTGTCGACAATCTCGGTTCCGTGGAATGTCTTCTCTTTTAGATATACGGACTGTTCCCGGTCGAGTTGGTAGTTTTTGACGAGGTAATCCCGTTCTGCAAGGAAGAATCCGCCTGTTCCGCATGCAGGGTCTGCAATGGTCTGGCAGGGTTTTGGGACAGTTACTTCAACCATCGCCTGAATCAGCGCTCGTGGTGTGAAATACTGGCCCGCACCGCTTTTGGTATCCTCAGCATTCTTCTGGAGAAGACCTTCGTATATCTCGCCTTTGACATCCATGTCAAGGCCGACCCAGGTCTCTTTTCCTATTAGTTCGACAAGTCGTCTGAGCTTTGCCGGGTCCTGTATCTTGTTCTGCGATTTTCTGAATATGACACCGAGGAGTCCGTGTTCTTTTCCGAGGGCTTCGAGGGTGTGGCGATAATGGATTTCAAGTGCATCCCCCTCTTTTGATGCGAGTTCTTCCCAGCTGTATTCATCCGGTATGGTTGATGGTTCGTTAAACGGCGGTTTTGTATGCTCGTCTGCCATTTTCAGGAAGAGAAGGTAGGTAAGCTGCTCGACGTAATCCCCGTAACTTACGCCGTCGTCTCTGAGTACGTTGCAGTAATTCCATAGTTTTTGTACGAGTGCTGAGGATTCGGATGCCATATTTGCCTGACTATTTCTGTATTTTGTGAGTGCTTTAGGGTGTTGGAATGGGACGGCAGGGTTTTTTCAGGATCATGCTGAGGCATATACCAGTACTCCGGAATCATCAATGCTCTTTTTAAGATACGGATTTTTCACCGCTTTTTCTTCGAGAAGATCAACACTGCGGCCGAACAATTGTTCAAGTTCTTCAAGAAGACCAAAATAGGAGTCGGCATGGTCAGTGTACGTCATCGTTTTGAATGAAACCATAATGTCAATATCACTTGTATCGGGGTTGAAATCGGAGCGAATGGCAGATCCAAAGACAACCATCTGTAAGACATGATATTTTTCACATATTTTTTCGAGTTTTTCTCTTTCCGCGAGATTCTTGAATAGAGGACGTTCTGGTTTCATCGGTGTATACTAATGAGGTATTTGTTTTACGAACAGGGATAACCGTTGCTATGGAAATCACATGGTGGTTTCTCATCCGGATGCCTGAATATTTAGATCAGGAATATTTTTCTCACACTGTCCTTTGGTATGAATTATCTCCGGGAAGATTCATAATCGATAAAATACACGAGTGATTGTTCGTATATCCGAACATATGTTCGTCATTCCGAACAGTGAGCAATACTTCATTTTGGCTCTGTAGAAATACTGGCGAAATATATACAACATAGGAATGAATAATGGTCATCAGGAGAGTCCCTCTGTTTTCACGTTTTCATCTTTTCATACGTTTTTCATCAATTTTTCATCAGCAGATGAAAATGAAACTGCTCTGAAAGACGGCCATATTGAGGCTTATTCTCTTATTAAGTACAATATATATAGAAGTGTACAGAGAGTAAGAGATGTTTTCATCAGATTTAGGTATCATTCAGCGTGTCTGATATGTGCGGGTGGGTATGTGTTTGTCTCTCTGTGATATTGGGATGGATGAAAACGTAAATGTGATTTTGCACATACGCGCTGGAATCGTAAAATAAATGGCTAATATTGGTTAATTCACATTTTCATGCCGGAAAATACGTATGAAATCGTATGAAAATGTATGAAAACGTATGAAAACCAACCGGCAGAATACCGGGAACAGGGGTGCTGCCTCCCATCTGGTTTGTCCATTTTCTGCTCTCCTCATGATTACCGTACGTTCCTCAGATATTCTCCCAATTATCTCCCCATATTTTACCCATATTCTCCGTATGTTTACCTCCCGGTCACCCATGTTCCCTCTCTGCCCGCACTCTTTGAACCTCCTTTTTTGACCCTATTTTTTGGGGAATTGGGAGGCAAAATGGACGTATTTTCTGTTCTTTCTTTGTCCTGGAAAAAGACGGGTATAATGCCATTTTTTTGCAGAAAAGACGGTTTATTGCGAATTATAGTGCAGCCCATATTGATGGATATTTTTGGAGGATGTGCAGTTCCTCTCGACTGAGAACACATCTCTCCGTGCTTCTGTGTGGATGCGTTTTTCCACACTTTTTTACCTCTTTTATTGGATAATAGGGGGGCAAAATGGGCGTATTTTGTGTTCATTTAGGATGATGGAAAAATAATGGGTGGAATGCCATTTATTTGCAAAAAAGACGATTTATTGCGAACTATGGGGCGCCCCATATTGAGGGGTATTTTCAGAGGATGTGTAGGTCCTCTCGACTGAGAACGCATCTCTCCGGGCTTTTGTGTGGATGCGTTTTTTTGGGGTGAAGGGTGGGCCTGATATGGAATTCCTGAAGGTAACGTTCCGTTGCCGCGATCAGATTTATGAGTGCCTCTTCTTCTGCTCCTTCAACTCTTTTTTTCTGGCCTTCTCCTCCGCTGCCCGCTGCTCCTTTTCAGCCTTAATCCTCTCCAGAAGAACGGATGCCGGTTCATCATCAGGATTCTGTGGCACAAGCCTCCCCTCAAATGCCTTTTTCAGTACACTCTGCCGGAGTCGCTCTGCCTTTGCAAGCGAATCATTCACCGCCTTTTCCATCTCGTCGATGACCGAGAACCTTCGCTCAATTTCACAGACGATTTCGTGCTGTTCGGGGAGGGGGGGAAGTGGAAAGGATAAACCATTCAATTTTTTGAGATTGATGTTATATTGCCCGGCGGTAGTTGCGGCCATCTTTTCAATTTTATTCCTAATGTAATTACTATTCCAGATTAATCCCAACCAATGCCAGATTATTTCGTTATCGATTAATCGATATCTGATCAAATATGATGCAAAATAATGAGGTGAATCAAAATTAGACATCACAATAGCAGATCTACCAATCAGATCCTTACTTCCATTTGTACGTATGATCAGTAAATCGCCTTTCTCTAATGCTTTAGAACTATCTAAATTTTCAGATGCAGGAGCATATTTTAATTTATCAAGGGAAATTTTATTTTTGTATATATTTGGTATTCTTAAAATTGGATGCCCTTCCCAACTGCTATCACACTTTACAGAAGTACCATAACCTGAATCCCAAGCTAAATTTGCCAAATTTATCCATGTCCAACCCTCTGGAAGAGAGTAATCTGGTGAATTATATGTGGGTTCACTTGTTTTCCGATCCTGTGTTTTAATTTTCTCCACCAAAACCTCAGCACTCTCAATATCCGGATGCTCCGCCCGCCACTCCTCTGTCAGGTCGCCGCACATCGCCGCCTTTAAGACTGACTGCCGGTATTTGGGTATCAGTGCCTTTGCCTTTTTCAGGGCCGATACGCCTGCGTCAAGCCGGGTGAATTCCTCTTCGATCTTTTCCACGATGCGGTGTTGTTCGGGGAGAGGGGGAAGGGGAATTTTAACGGAATATGCATCATTTCGATTTAATCCTGGAATTGCAGTAGACTTATCAAGAGAATTTAGATTTAATGAATGAAGCAAATAGTAAGAGAAAAGTAATGACAAATTTTTAGATTCCTCTATGAAATATGTAGTATCTATTGGGTAAAACGGTTCTTTTGATATATGAACAGAGCCAGCTGTCCCCTTTCTACCTATAATTAATCCCGGTGAGTTTACTATTGGGAGGTTATGGTGTCCTACAATACCATTTGAGCCATAAACTGGAATATCTCCAGTATCTACTCTTGATCTTTTTGGGAGTCCTTTTCCATAGTTTAGCTCCAATATTTCCCCAATACTTGTGACAATCCACCCATCAGGAAGCTCATACAATTCGGACTGTGATTCTTCTGTATTCTCTAAAAAGGTATTCATAGTTGTGATATGTCCGTCCTCTACTATTGGTTCACATAAAATCATTAAGGGTAACTTTTGGTGTCTCTTTTCGTGTTGAGACTCTCTCAAAATTCTTGAGGACCTTATCGGTTATGGATTTCTTTCCACCGAGATAATTCATCAGGGAATTGTCATACTGCATGGCATATTTCTGCCGTTCAAATTCCATATTCAGTTCAAATGAATTCGCAAAGGTGGAATAGAACTTTGGCCGTCTGTTTAAATCGGGGACGGTGATTCCGTACCTGTCTAACAGGGTTGTTGTATCCGCATAGTCAGGGTATTTGACATACTCATAGGTGGTATAATCAAAGAATCTGCCTTTGTGCTGAATGGTGACTTCTTTTGGAGGTGGAGTATAGTCAGTATTACCTCCCATCCATTTCCGTTGCGTATCTCTGTTTACTCCGACAATATCAAAACCAAGGGGGGTTGCAAGCACATCTGACGCCGCAGATGCTGAATCGCTCTTGTGGGGTTTTACCTCACGCCTGATATTTGAACCGTATAAAATGACCTTATCATCAAGGCCCTGACGGGCAACCACACGGTGAAATCCTCGCAGTTGTGCAGTGACGGAAACTGATGATCTGCCTTCAAGATCAAACCAGAAATTCCGGAACCCTGAAGCAAGCATCTCTGTTACCAGTTCTTCAGAAGATTTTACACCATATCGTGTTGAAACAGGGATAAATATTGGTTTTGAATTGCGGAATTTAAGGGAATCATACGCACAGCCAACATAATTTAGATAATCCCCGGTCTTTATTGCGACTTCAGATTTACTGGTATCCTGATTATATTCTTTGACTTTCAGATTGGGAACAAACAAAATGTCACTTCTTCCGTGGTATATGTCAAGAAAATTGCTCAGGCTATCCTCATAATCAGGAATGAGGCATGGGTTAAATGAAAATGTCAGGGTGTTGAGAATCAATTTGTCGGAAAGAACGGGAATTCTCTTGTAAGAATCATAATTGTCTGAAAGAAATGGAGCATCCGGCCGGTCAATTTCCTTCTCGAACGTATTTTTTTTAACATTCTGGCTTTTCTCAATAACTGGATTTTTATCAAGCCATCTTCTTTCGAGCGATCTAATGTCCCGTAATGAACCCAAATCATTGAAATCAAGTGTTTTGAAGGGAGTTTTCAGAGTATTGTGATTGAACCTGACGTCTTTGATGGTAAACTGTGTCGTGTCATCCGCTTCAAAATTGCGAATCTCAATACTGCTCATATCTCCTCCCCTCAATGTCCCGAACAGCAGAATCCAGAATTTTTTGGCTGATTCTGAACTTGCTTTTCCCTATACAGTTGAGTATGTTAATAGTAAATTCAGATGTAAGATAATTATTTGCCTCCAGATGAGCCATAAATCCAATTGTTCCTGTTAAATGATCTAACAAAACCGGCAGGAACAGTTTCACTTTTTTCCTGGCGGTCTCATCATCCAGAATGAACATAAAATCACCTGTCTTTGTTGTCTTGTGCACATAAGAGAGGGCGATGACCTCAAATTCACCCTGGTCAATTACCAGTCTGAGTGGTTCAAAAGGAAGTCCTCCCGATGCAAAATCATCAATGGAAACAACGGAAATCGAATCTGAAAAATTGTAACTTCTGTTCTTTAAACCCGCTTCATACTGGACATGCTCAGGGATTTCAACGCAAAATTCCCTGACAACAAGAGAGAAAACACCAAAACGCTCCGGCTCGTCCATCAAGTCTTCAAGGTCATCAAAAAAGCAGATGAAAAAAGACGAATCAGGGATCAGTTTGGTTCTAATCCTCAATCAGCTCCCGGTAACGTTTCTCCGTGATGACTCCCTTTTTCAGGAGTCGTCCTGCGAGATATTCCTTATTTTTAAGGAGACTGTCAATTTTATCAGATTTTTCCGTGTAACCGTAGGTCTTGTACACCAGAAACATCAGTTCGTCGCTCGTGAGAGAATCATAGAGTGAACGAACAATATTCAAGCTGATGATTATCTTTTCCCGATTTTCCTGAGTGAATTCTTGTATTGATTCTTCTGCGAGATTTTTTCCCTCTGCGGTCAGATAGATGCCCTTCGTGTCACTCACAAAATAATCATCATGATTGTCAATACTGTCCGCTGCACTACTGGAATATGGCCCGTAATAATGGGGGATGAATTCAAAAAATTCAAAAAATTTGGGAAATGATTTTGAGAAGAGGAACAATTCTTTCTGGAAATTAATTTTATTTTTTATGGGTCTGTCTGCTCCGCTCAGAAGAATTGCAATGAATTTATTCCGTATTGCTTCCTCCTGTTCGAAGGAAAGATCTGAATCCGCCATAATTTACCAACTGTTTGTATGATGTACCTTAATATAATTGGCCGGGCGGACTGAAAGTTATGCCGACAAAACCTCATTCAACTCCGTCATAATCCCATTCAGCCCGTCACCAAACGCCTGATACGCAGAAAAGAGCCCGCCTTTCTGCATCAGCAGCTGGTTGTATTCAAAGTCATCCGGGCCGATGGAGACGCTTGCACCGATGTGGTCCTTTATGATGGTGAGCCACTTCATTGATTTTTTTCACGAAGCCCTTCAAATAGATCTTGGATTCCAATTTCTTCTTCAAGATATTGATCCTGAAGATTTTGATATTTGTATTCATCTTCATCAGGTTCACTTTCACAATTATCATAATACCCATCGATAACTGAACTTATTTCACCCAATATTGAATCAATATCGATTTTAAAGAATTCAGCAATTGTTTCTATCTCTTCTTTAATATTTTCTAAGTCATTTATGTCTGAACCATTATGGTCATAGCAGTCATATTTTAAGTTGTACTCATAATATCTTGGTTCACGGTCCTCTTGATTAATTTCAATCTCTATTCCTCCTTCAATAAATATATCCAAGTCTGAAATTAATTTATCCCAATCATTCCCTTGAATTTCAACGCCTGTTGCATTTGAAAATTCAACGATTTGGATATATTCAGATAAATATGTAAATTCTTTAGAAAGGAGACGTTTTTTAATTGCAGAAACAAAATCATTCCAGCTTGAAAAGAAAATATTCTTATTCTCTGTTAAAATTGAAAGTAATGGATTAATTCTCCTGAAATAGAATTTATCCACTTCAACTTCTTTCAATAATATTTCAAGCAGGCAGTTAGTATATTCAATATATTTTTCTTCATTTATTTGTCCACTCACAGATACTAGGTGGATTGTCAATTTGTCCAATTTTGCCGTATCCTTTTCGTCGATGTATTTATTTCCAATTCTTTTGTTCGCCTCAAAATATTGTTCAATAAAATTTGGATACCTCTCTATTTGATCAACTTTATTTTGATTTTTAAAAACATTCCATATTTTTTCCAATTCTCTGATACCATTAATTAAATTACATAAATGGCACAAGAGAAGATCACTTTCAACAATTTTTTTGTTCATAAAATCTTCGACAGAAGGATTTTTGTATCCTATTTTAATATCTCCTGTCAGTACAGATTTTGTTAAAGTGATTAATGAGCCGTCTAACTCTTTTAAAGAAAGATCAAATTCTCTCTTTAGCTTGACTACATCTGTTTCATTATGGTAATATTCATGATAGTATTCAAATACTGAATTTTTACTGGTATTGTTATCCAAAATCGTTAAAATGACTAAAATAGTCCGAGAGTAATCTGACAGAGAACTCGTGTATACCTTATTCCATATTTCTTCTGGGTTATCAAGGACAGATAAAAAAGTGTCTACAAAATCAGCACGATTTATTTCTGTTAAGTTTGTCATTGATTCAATTATTCTTGGATTAAAATTCCTGTGACTAATTATTTTCAGATAATTTTTATCTTCGATTATTTTGTTTATATTTTCGTCTTCAATTTCAGAATGCCAGAGATGATTGTATAATATTTGAGCTTTAATCTTCTTTTCGGCATCATTGAATGATATAATATGTTCAAAATGTCCAAATCTTTCAGCAACATCTGATTTTTGTTGCGCCTGATTCAAGACATAATCTCTTGTTGTAAGAATGAATATTGTATTGCCTTTAGAGCGTTTTACTGCCATTATAAATGATTCAATTGATTTTTCTTTATTATCACCAGGCCCTTCAGTGTAATAGGTAGAACCTAAAAAGTCATCATAGTAAAATATCTGTTTTTTATCTCGTTTAAGGAGACTATATGCATCTTTAAAATCTCCTGATATTTTTATTGGCTGATATCCATTTGCAGAGTACTTGATTACCAAACCCTTCATAAGGGTAGATTTACCTATGCCGGGTTGGCCGGAAATAATGCAGACATGTTCTTCCTTCAGAATTTCATCTACTTCATGGAATTCATCTGTTATAACCATTTTAGGCAAAAAGTCAATGAAATTTTCGATGTCAATATCTGTTTGATTGTAGATGGCTTTATTCAAAATAATTTCAAGGACGGTACTACTGGTAAACCACAATTTTGGGTGTTTTTTTACGATATCTTCATTTTCTCTGAGGAAATTGAGAATGTCTTCTCTTCCAAAAATATCTTGTTCATTTTGACAATATGACCCAAATATACCCTTTATTTCTGATTTGTCATTTGGATTCAATTCAGTTGATGCTGCGATAATATATCTATTTGGACTAATTATCTCAACTTTTTTCACTTCTTTTTTCAGATGACTTTTTAGAGTACTGGCCGAACTTTTAAAATAATGCTTGCATTGGATTATTGTTGTTCCGCTTTTGAAACATCCCCTGATATCTATTCCCTTATCACGACCTGACTTAAATGTCTCAAGAGTCGCATCCAACTTTTTTTGGAATATATCACAGATCAATAATTCAAATTCCTGTGGGGATAAGCATTCCAAATCATAATCGACCATTTATACCCCCAAAACTTCATTCAACTCTGCCATAATACCATTCAGACCATCCCCAAACGCCCGGTGTGCGGAAAACAGACCGCCCTTCTGCATCAGCCGCTGATTATACTCAAAGTCGTCCGGGCCGATGGAGACGCTTGCACCGATGTGGTCCTTCATGATGGTGAGCCATTCCATCTGTTCCCGGCTGAAGGTGATGCCGTCCTCCTCGCGTTCGGCTATCCACCGCTCAAACCGGTGGTCGACCGTCTCTCTGTATGGTTCCAGGTAATCGTCGCATCCGAGCGAAAACCGGACGAGGGAGATGATGTCCGTTAACATCCGGTGCGGAGATGCACCCCGGACGTGGTTTCGTTCCACCTGCTCATATGCCTGCCAGACCTTGTCCGGGGTAAACCCGTACGGGGGCTTTGCGAGAATATCCGAGAGCTCTCGTATCTGTTCATACGTCAGGTGCCGCTCCCGTTTTGGGCGGCTGTATATAATTTGAAGAGCCGTTATCGAGTCCTTGTTCTCCTCGATAAACTGCCTGAAGTTTGCAACCGTAAGAACGGCCCGCTCCTTTGCATCCGTTGAAAAACCAGCCTCAATCACCCTGTCCTCGCTCACCTTGTCCAACACCTGCTCTGACTGTGTCTTTAAATCAAGCAGCAGGGTTCTGAACTTCGGGCTGTCAAACGGTTCACATGCGGTTGAAACAAGAGACTCTTTTGCCTCTTTTATCTGGGATGCATCCGGTGTTTCTGTTGCAAACAGCTCCGTTGCATGTTCCCGTGCCTCATCGGGGTCAACGGATGTGTAGAGAGTTTTAATAATCTCAACAAACGGTGTCCCCGCCGTATCAGAAATTTCCTCACGTTCCCGGTCGCCAATCCGCCGGTCAAGCCTCGCAAGTCGTGTTGCAAGTGTTGTTATCGTAGCATTGTCATGATTTCCAACCGCAACCGATTCAAGGAGTTTTTTAAACGAAACGGAGGGCTTCTTGTCGATGACCACCTGCGGATTTTTCGATGATTCACAGACGCCCACCGCATCGACCACAATAAACCGGTCTTTCGCCGGTGCATCTGTTGTCACCTGGTGCAGGTCAGTGATATCAACCGTTCGTGTACCCCGGCCAAGCATCTGCTCGAAATAGACCTGCGATTTCACATCCCGCATAAAAATCAGGCATTCGAGCGGTTTGATATCAACGCCGGTTGACACCATATCAACGGTCACCGCAATTCTTGGATTATAGGAGGACCGGAACTCCCGGATCATATCCTCCGGTTTTCTGCCGGTCCGGTAGGTAATCTTCTTGCAGAAGTCATTCCCACGCCCAAACTCCTCCCTGATAATCTCGACAATATCTTCAGCGTGCGAATCGCTCTTTGCAAAAATAAGTGTCTTTGGAACCTCGCTTCTTCCGGGAAAGAGCGATGTAAAGAGATGCTCCTTAAACGTCCGGATGACTGTTCTGATCTGATCATATGAGACGACATTGCGGTCAAGTTGTCTCTGGGTGTATGTGAACTCTTCATCTAAAAGTTCCCATCTCCGGTCCCGTGAAAGCTTCTCTCTTTTCTCAACCCAGAAGTCAGCATCCACCGTGCTTCCACCTTTGGTTATCTCTGTTACAATCCGGAATACGTCAAATCCGACATTGACACCGTCTGCAACCGCTCTGTCAGAACCATACTCCATCACCAGATTCTTGTTAAAAAACCCAAGCGTCTGCTTGGAGGGCGTTGCAGTAAGGCCGATCAGATGTGCATCGAAATACTCCAGCACCTGACTCCAGAGATTGTAAATTGAACGGTGGCACTCATCGGTCACAATAAAATCAAAGGTTTCAATCGGAATATCGGGATTATAGACGACATCCTTTGGCTTTGCATTTGGCACCCCATCCTCAAACGATGAGAATTCATCTGATTCTGGATCATAATCCTCATCGCCTTTTAATATGGAATACAGCCTCTGAATCGTGCTGATGCAAACCTTTCCCACCGGATCTATTTTCTGACCCGAAAGGTGCTGCACATTATAGAGTTCGGTAAATTTTCGCCCGTCATCAGGTGTGACATACATCTGAAATTCCTTGTATGTCTGCACACCGAGACTGGTTCTGTCCACCAGAAACAGGACACGTTTTGCGTTGCAGTGCTTAATCAGACGGTAAATAAATGAGACCGCAGTGAATGTCTTTCCCGAGCCGGTCGCCATCTGTATCAGAGAGCGGGGATGATCCTCTGCAAACGAATGTTCAAGGTTGGTAACAGCTTCTATCTGGCATTCGCGAAGACCTGTTGTGACAAGAGGGGGATACTCCTGCATCCGTGCACGAAGTGTCTTCTCCTGCTTCATCCGTTCAGAAAATGTCTCCGGTCTGAGAAATGAAAATACTCTTCGGGAACGGGGCTCCGGGTCACGCAAATCCCTGAAATATGTCTCTTTTCCCGTGCTTTCGTATCCAAACGGAAGATATCCAAGTTCATTCGGAATGTTTGTGAGCTTCCCAGTGAGATATCCGTCTGACTGTTCACAGACGCCGCTCAGGGTCGTTCCCTCTTTTTTTGCCTCGATAACACCGACAGCCTTTCTGTCAACAAAGAGAAGGTAATCCGCATACCCTTCGGTGAGTGGGTATTCCCGGACTGCAACGCCTGCTCCTGCACCGAGGTTCAACTCATCCCTGTCCTGGATTACCCACCCCGCAGCAAGGAGCATCCCGTCAATGGTAATTCTTGCTTTTCCCTCTGGTGTCACAATTGCATTCGCTCTTAAATCTCATTTTATTTTGAAAGCCTTAACAATATTCCCACAAAATGACGATAAAATCAGAATGATTCTTCAGAATGGGAATCATGAAAGACACAATGCAGACCAAACCTGCAAAAATAAAATGAACAGATGTTTGAGAAATCCGGGGAAAAAAGAGATTATCTCCTCCCGAACTTCACCACAAAACCAAAATCCTTCCATCCGTCTCCGGGGAAATAGGAGAATTCTCTTCAATATCACCCGCAACAAGGTCTATCAGATTAATCTCGGTGGCAAATTTTCTCTCATCTGAAATAGCTTCAAGATTCGTATACCCGTCGCCACCGCCTGCAATGTAGTCATTTACTGCAACAGTGTAGGTCGTATCCATCCCTATTGGCACCACGTCGCCGGACTCTGTTACAACCGAAAGGTCCTCGATCCGTTCTCCCGCAGAGTTTACCGTGTTGGTATCATAGTCGATGCAGAACGTTTCCGCCTTTGTATTGATAGTAAACCGCACACCCGAAACCTGCAAAAATCCTCCCGAAGGCGCCCGATTTTCCCCTGGGCATCCATCGCCCGTTACAACCAGTGCTGACGCAGACCGTTCAAGCGTCTCTTTGATTTCACTGCCGGTCATCTGAACCGTTACAATCAGATTCTCGTAGGGGAACATCTCGTTTAACGTCAGATATGATATCTCTCCTGCAGGAATGATGCAGTCACCACGTATTGTCCCTGAATTGATAAGAGCAATATCAACACCGGGCACGTTCTCACGGACCGTATCCATGGTGAAATCTCCCGCATTTGTCTCCCCTGTTCGCAGTGTCTTCTTTTGGACGTCAAGAGGGACGGTCGTAGAGCCGATTCCTTCTGACAGGCTTTCGGTATATTTCTCGTAATAGGGGGTGACAAATGATGTTATCTCTTCATCATCCGGCATATCCTCAGTGATTTCATATCGTTCAATGGCCGTCCCGATAACAACGCCGTTAAACATGGTGATATCAACAGTATCAGTCTCTTCGCCGTATTTTCCTGCATGAACAATGAGCGTATCCGTACCGTCACCGGCGGTTACCGTTTCATTCCAGACGAGATGGTCGTGGCCACCTATGATAAGGTCAATGCCCGGAACAGACTGTGCAAGGGAAATATCCTCATCTCTGTCCTGATGGGTGAGTGCGATGATAATATCCGCACCCTCTTCTTTCAGGGATGTTACTGCCGAATTACCGATTTCAGCCGTGTTGTCGTATAATATGACATCTTCACCAAGGGGCACAATCTTTTCAAGCTGGGGAGTGATAATCCCGAATATTCCTACCTTTGCCCCACCGGCGTCAAGGATTATGTAGTCTTTTACCGTGTCATTCAATCCGGTGTCTGCGAAATCAAGGTTTGCGCAGATAACGGGATAGGATGCGTTTGTCGCCCACTCCTCAAACAGTCCCGTTGAAAAATCAAATGCATGGTTTCCGGGCACGGCTACGTCAAATCCTGCCATCGAATATGCGGTAACCTCCGGGATTCCGGCATACGTGTGATAGAAACTCCCTTCACCGAGATCGCCTGCAAACAGATACAGGGTGGTATCCTTTTCCTCACCAAGCGTTTCTGCGAGTGCACCGATTCTTCCTATGCGTGTTCCGGTATCGGTGTCACTCATGCCAAACAGGTGACTGTGAATATCAGGTGTCGTTAAAATTCTGATCGTCCCTGAATAGGGTGAATCGTTTTGTTCTCCTAAATCCGTGCTGTTACCTGTGTGCATTCCTCCCAAAATGCCACTTCCAATACCTGTAGAAAGAATGGCTAAGAGGAGTATCGCAATCACCACACATGAAAGGATTATTGCCTGAATATACCATATTACGGATGATCTCTGCATTTTTATCTCACCTAAATAGTACGTTGCCTGATTGTCAATCTGAAATCTACCGGTGACCTCTTCACCTGACGCCGGATGGGACGGTGATCCGGATAACAATAATTCTGCACGTATTTCAAAGATGTTTGGGGTGAAGAGTTAAAATAATCAGTTAAATGTATAGAGCTTTTTTTTATGGTGTGGCAGTACCTGTTTTTTCAGGCAGGTGAATTTGTCCCTGAAGATATTTTATCCGATATCCGCAAAGGGGGAGCCCAATTCTGTTTTTTGTTCCAATTCTGGATTTATTCAAAAGTATGTTACTTGTTTGAGGCTTTATCTACCATCCCTTTCTCAAATGGCCTTATATGTGGCTTTTGTTCCTTGTTGCCGGGCGATAGGTATTATATACGAAAATGGTATCTTAGACCATGAAACCACTCATAAATACCGGGTTGCCGGGCCCGAAGGCACAGGCCATTCTCCGCCGGGATGCAGGTGTTGTCTCGCAGTCGATGGTGCGGGATTATCCGCTGGTCGTTGACCGGGCACAAGGCATGAACCTCTGGGATGTGGACGGAAACCGCTACCTCGACTTTACCGCAGGCATTGCCGTGATGAATCTCGGATGGAACCACCCGGATATTGTGCAGGCAGTCACCAGTCAGGTGCAGAAACTCTCCCATGGTGCGTTTCTGGACTTTTGTTCTGAGGTGCCTGTTCAGTTCGCAGAAAAACTTGTCTCCATGCTGCCGGGTGACCTGAACCGTGTCTATTTCTCAAATTCCGGGCGGAAACAGTGGAGGCTGCCCTGAAACTGGCCCGCCACCACACCAAACGGAAGTATTTCATTGCGTTTTATGGCGGATTTCATGGGAGAACCTATGGTGCAATGAGTCTGACTGCATCGCGGGTTATCCAGCGCCAGTATTTCGGGCCGTTTCTGCCGGTCGTTCATGTCTCCTATCCAAACCCATACCGCCCGTTCGGGTTTAAAACAGAGACCTGTGACGTGGATGTCATACGGTACATTGAAGAAGAAATCTTTCCGATGGAGGTATCACCCGACGAAGTGGCGGCGATTGTCGTTGAACCTATCCAGGGTGAAGGGGGATACATTGTTCCGCCACGGCCGTTTTTAAAACGCCTGCGTGAGATCTGTGACGAACACGGCATTCTCCTCATCGTTGATGAAGTACAGTCCGGGTGTTTCCGTACGGGAACCTTCCTTGCATCTGAACAGTTCGGTGTTGTCCCTGACATTGTTTGCCTCTCAAAAGCCCTCGGGGGAGGGTTCCCGTTGGGGGTGACGGTAGCCTCCGATGAGGTAATGTCCTGGCCGCCCGGTTCGCATGCAAGCACTTTTGGCGGGAATAATGTAGCCTGTGCAGCAGGTCTTGCGGCTCTTACGGTTATGGATAAACCCGGTTTTGGGGATCATGTGACAGAGATGGGTGAATATATGACCGCAAAATTGCTTTCCCTCCAAAAACGGCATGATCTCATAGGCGATGTGCGGGGAATGGGTCTGATGATTGGTGCAGAACTGGTCAGAAACCGCACCACTAAGGAACTTGCGAAACAGGAACGCAGCCGGATATTAAATGAGGCGTTCAGACGTGGGCTCACCATGCTTCCTGCGGGTGAATCGGTGATACGGTTCTGCCCCCCACTTGTCATTGAAAAACAGCATATTGACACAGGTATGGAAATTCTGGACAAATCATTTGAGATGCTGCAGCCCATGCCTGCTGTATGATACGGGGGGAATCCACCGGTTTTGCCGGATTATTTGCAGAAAATGGTGTGGATTCTGCCTGGCCCGGCAGCTGAAGGCGAGGGGGAAAATGCCGGCATAAGCCGGCCGAATCCATTTGTTATTTTTGTCCTATGTTTACGAAATTATACCGTTCATCCATGTATTTCCTTATTATCTTCAGATGGATGCCTTTCTAAAGAGCAGAGCACCCACGACAATCATCACTACTGTACTGGCACCGAGAGCTGCAAGGCATACCAGGGGGTGAATGGCTGATGTGCCCAGAAGGCCGTAACGGATACCTTCCACACCATAGGTGAGCGGGTCGATGAGTGTCAGGGGTATCACCCATTCCGGCAGACTCTCGATGGGGAACAGAGCTCCGGAAAGCCCGAATATCGGGAATACCACAAAGTTCATGATGAGCTGGAAACCGTGCATATCCTCCATCTTTGAGGCTATGGCAATGCCGAATGCTGCAAAGCAGATCCCTATAAGAGTCATGAAGAGAAAAGCAATCACAAATCCTGTGATAGTGGTCAGTTTAAGACCGATAAAGAGTGACAGAATGAGAATGAAGGCTCCCTGAATGACTGCTGTCGTTGCGCCTCCGAGTGTCTGTCCGAGCATGATCTCAAGGCGTGAAACCGGTGCCACGAGTGTCTCCTTCAGAAATCCGAACTGTTTGTCCCAGATAATCTGTATGCCTGAAAAGACCGAAGTGAAGAGTACACTCATCGCGATGATACCGGGGACCAGAAACTGAAGATAGTCCTCTCCTCCGCCACCCGGAATCTGCACGACAGAATTCAGCCCAAATCCCAAAGCCAGAAGGAAGAAGACGGGCATGCCGAGACTGCCAACAATTCTGCTCTTTGACCGGACATAGCGCTTCACGCTGCGCAGCCAGAGGGTATATACAATATCCATCTAATGCCTCCTTCCCATCATCCGCATCCTTATACGGTCTGTTGCGCCCGCTTCATCTTCCCGGATGGTCTTTCCGGTGTAGTGCAAAAAGACATCCTCAAGCGTTGGTTTATGGATGGAAACTGAGGCAATCGCATATCCACGCTCCCCGAACAACCGGATGAGTTCGGTGATATGCTCTTCTGCGGACTGGAGACGGATGGTTACCTGCCCGTCATGCTGTTCTGCACCGAATATCCACGGAGCAGATATTTCTGCTGCAATTCTCTCAGAATCCGGAGAAGATACGGTTACGACATCACCGCCAACACGGTCTTTCAGTTCATCAGGGGTGTCCATTGCAATAATTTTCCCCTGGTCAATGATGGCGATGCGGCCACAGAGGCGGTCAGCTTCGTCCATGTAGTGGGTCGTGAGAATGATGGTGATACCCTTCGTCTGGTTCAGGGTCAGGATGTACTCCCAGAGATGGTTGCGTGTCTGGGGGTCAAGGCCGAGGGTCGGTTCGTCTAAGAAAAGAACGGACGGTTCATGCAGGAGTCCCCGGGCGATCTCAAGGCGCCGCCGCATCCCGCCGGAGAATGTTTTCACCAGACTCTCTTTCCTGTCTTCCAGTTCAACAAGGTGTAGGAGGTCTGTAATTCGCTCTTCTCTAATCTCTTTTGGGATGCGATAGAGCCTGCCGTGAAAATCCATGTTCTCCCATGCGGTAAGTTCTTCGTCCAGACTCTGGTCCTGGAAGACAATACCGATGGATTTTCGCACGCCGTCCTGATCTTTCTGAATGTCTATTCCATTGACACGTGCTTTGCCTGATGTCGGTTCAAGGAGTGTTGAGAGCATGGAAATTGTCGTGGTCTTGCCGGCACCATTCGGGCCCAGAAGACCAAATATTTCTCCTTTTTTAATATCAAAGGATATTGCATCGACAGCAGTAAAGTTCCCAAACCGTTTGGTAAGGTTTTCCACATGAATTGCGGTCATATCTTTCCCTCCCCTTCATCTCCTTTGTTCTTGTCCTGAAGTCTCCGAAGGGAACAGATGCAGGTGTCAAGAATTTCTGCTGCCGCCTCCGTTTTTTCTTCCGGCAGGTCACGCACACATTCCCGGATCTCCCACATGCTCTCTGCAAGGGTTGCGAATTCTTCCCCGAATATATCTGAATGGATGTTTCTCAGAAGCTGGAAGTGTTCACGTGACTGGTGTCTGTGTGCCTTAATCTCTGCAAGGGTTTTTTCCCCTTTTTCTGTCAGGGCATAGATGGTCTTTGAACGTGCACCCGTCTCCTGTGGAGCGATTAGTCCTTCATCTGCGAGATGACGGAGCATTGGGTAGAGTGTCCCTTTGCTGGGCACCCATTCCCCTTTGGTTAAATAGTCTATCTCCCTGAGGAGGTCATACCCGGTTTTGGGTTTACGGTGAAGGGAGTGCAGGACATACAGGGTTATCAGAGACCGTGTATGGCCGTTATGGGTGGTAAATTTCAGAATGCCTTTCATGGTGGAATCACGTCTGTCCTGGAATGGTTCATCACAATACTGTATTGTATTGAACGGTTCGATATCGTACTATGTGTGGCTGTATCTTTAAAGCTATGGATAGGTATAGACGTGTACAGAGAAAAAAATGAAAAAAGGTCAGGAAATGTGCGTTTTCAGGAAGTGCCTGAAAAATCAGGAACAATCCGGAATGCCCTGTTTATTCCGTTTTCAGTCAAATCGTGGGCCGTTCAGAATTAATTTGCACCATGCGGAAACAATCTTCTTGCGTGCGTCTTTCAGATCCGCCGGTCTGGGGAACCGTTCAAAGGAAATTGTTCTCGGTTGCGGGTATTTTAAAAGCCCCTCTTCACTTCCGGTGATGTGGTAGTGATAAAATCCGGTGAGGTAAATGCCCGTATACGGCAGAATTCCTTTCAGTCGGCGGGCAGACGTCTGCACTGCGGTGCGGCGATCATAGACGCACCTGGCGCCGGCATCAGCGAGACGTAGTGAGAGGTCATAATCCTCCAGGATTGATATGTCCCGGTGGCCGCCCGCTTTGAGATACATATCTTTTTTCACAGCAAAATTTGACCCTATCAGCCAGTAAAATCCAAAACAATGGAGTGCAAGGTAATATTGCCGCCATCCCTGAATGATACATGAACGGATGGTACGGTTATAGAATCTGACGGGGCCCGTGCAGACATCATATCCGCCGGTTGTAAGTTCTTCCTGGATAGTTTCCAGCCAGGTGGTGGGTTGGCGGGTATCTGCATCCGTGAATACGAGGATATTCCCGGTTGCTGCTGCGGCTCCCTCTCCACGGGCACCCCCGATACCGGCCCGTTTCTGGGATATCACCTGGTCTGCAAAGGTTGCAGCCATTTCACAGGTTTTGTCAGAGGAACCGCCGTCGACAATGATTATTTCATACATTTCCCGTGGGATGCTCTGGTTTACCAGAGATCTCAGACAGTTGAGGATTGTCTCCTCTTCATTGAGTGTGGGAATGATTATTGATATCATGAAATCACCGGATACGGGATATCTGGTTATTCAGGAGCAGGCGGCACCCCTTTCCGGCAGCTGGCATAAGGATTTCCCGGCAACTGTAGAGCGGATAGAGGATGAGGAAGATAAATATCACTGCGTTTAGAGTGATAGCAATCGCAAACCACCATGCCATCAGTTCAAGTGCAACAAGGGAAAGCACAGCAGTAATGCCCAGGAGTATCACTCCGTTTCTCAGACCGATGCCGACAACCGTGGTATATGTAGCGCCCAGATCTTCGTGATAGTCCAGTATTTCGTGTACAATCAACGCTTCACAGCAGATGAACGTGCATACGAGTGCTGCTGTGGCAGGAAGGGAAAACAGCTGGGGAATTGACCCGCCGGCAAGAGTATATCCTGCAAGGAACGGGAGCCCTCCGAACATTGCACCGTGGCATATGATGTCTGCTGCAAATCTGTCCTTGAGTCTTGCCGGTGTTGCTGAATAGAGAGTCAGGGCAATCAGGCAGAGGAGCGTAAAGATAAATCCTGCGCCTGAGATGGTAACGGATATGAGGAGTGGTATGCCTGCAAGGATAACACACATCGCAATGGTCTCCCCTTTTGATACCACATTGTCAGCAAATGGATTTTTACCTGTTTTTGCCTTTCCCGAATGATTTTTGTCAATCTCTGCATCATACAGATTATTAATCACAAATCCGTATCCGGTGATGAAGAAGAAAAGGGCAAAGACAATGAAGAGGTCAGGTGAGATCCCTGCGGCGAGACATGCTCCTGCGAGGGGAAAGAGCGGATAAAATTTTATCCAGTCTCCTGTGCGGAGCATTTTTTGGTATCCCTGTATTTTATGCATTGTTGTATTGTTCCTGTATTTTTTGTTTGTCCAAACGATTATAATCTGGAATTTGAATGATTTTCCCGCTGTTTATTTCCGGAAATCAGGTTGGTCTGGGTAAACTTCCTGAGGGACTCTCCCGATGGGAGCATGGTGTGAAAAGTCTCAGTATCGGGTTTTCCGGTAGCACATTGTCTCGGACTCATTCCGCACCACATTGATGCGACAGACTGCTCGATGGTCTCTTCAACATCACTCTGTAGTCTGCCGAAGGCATGCATGTGGATGAGCATAAAGTTCGGGGACCAGAAATTTGCCAGAAACACCTCTTTATTGATTCCTTTCAGAATACCACGGGATACTGCTTTCTGATACAGCTCGTCAAGGGCGGCAAAACGGGTGCCTGGTTCTTTTTTTGCCTTCTCGGTAATATTCGGTGAGGAAGAGAACTGTTCAAAGAAGAGGGTCTTTTTCGGGTTTTCAAACATCCAGTGAAGCACCTGTCGTTTGACATTTTGAATCTGTTCTTCCACCGGTGTTTCCGGATGGATTGCCTCATCAACCGCATCGGTAAGTGCCCGGTGAATGGAGGCATACAGTGAATCAATCAGCTCTTCCTTTGTCCGGAAGTATCGGAAAAGAGTTCCTGCTGAGACGCCGGCACGGTCTGATATCTGCTGTGTCGGTGTTGCCTGAAACCCTTGTGTTGAAAAGAGCTCTACTGCTGCCTCCATCAGGGCTCTCCGTTTTTCTTCTGATAATTGTCTGCTCATACAATTCCTCCCCGTCTTTTCCGTGCATTACTGCGGATTCAGTAATTATTTTCTCTCCGTGTTTAAATGAGTAACTACTCACTCATTGGATTTTGCCCTTCTATTTGATACATATGCGTTAAATTCAACGAAATTTGTTCTATACTGCATTACCAGGGAGGATATTCCGGTTACTCTGGTTTTGTCCGGGTGTGATGCATTTTCAACGGTTTACCATGGGGGAATCTTTTCCCCATGCAATATGCAGTCCTCTGTCCGGTTGTTTGTAATAGACCTCCTCATTTTGCCCGTATGTGGTTCTGTTTCTAAAACCGGGCGTTTTGATCGGCGGAATTTATAAATAGTAAATTGATGCATGGGTGGTGCAGGCACGGCAGATGTGCCTATGGGGGAAAGATGGTGTATACCTATTATAATCCTAGAATCGCCCTGATGGGAGCAGGGTGTGTGAAAGAGATCGGAAACCAGGCAAAAGCGATGGGGGGAACGAAAGCTCTTGTTGTATGCGGCGTTTCGAAACATGGTGAAGCCCTGGGAAAGGATGTTGCGGCACTTCTGAATGGTTCCGGTGTTGCGTCTGCTATTTTTGCGGGGGCAGAGCCCAATCCCACCGATACCAGCGTGCATGCCGGTGCAAAGATGTATGCGAGTGAATCGTGTGACATGGTGGTGGCCGTTGGCGGTGGCAGCCCGATGGACTGTGCGAAAGGCATTGGGATTGTCGCAGCCAATGGTGGTAATATACGTGACTATGAAGGTGGAGGGCATGATCTGAAACCCCTTCCGCTGCTGATCACCGTTAACACTACTGCAGGAACAGCAAGTGAGATGACCAGTTTTGCGGTAATCACTGACACCAGCCGGCACATAAAAATGGCGCTGGTTGACTGGAGGCTTACTCCCGATGTGGCGATCAATGATCCTGAGCTGATGGTCAGTATGCCTCCGGGCCTTACCGCGGCAACCGGCATGGATGCACTGACGCACTCTGTCGAAGCATTTGTCTCGACGATTGCCACACCGGTTACCGATGCGGCGGCACTGAAGTCCATTGAACTGATTAAAGGCTACCTGCCAAAGGCGGTGAGTGATGGGAAAAACATGGAAGCCCGTGAGATGATGGCGTATGCTGAGTATCTCGCAGGCATCGCCTTTAATAATGCAAGCCTCGGGTATGTGCATGCGATGGCCCACCAGCTGGGCGGTTTCTACAACCTGCCGCATGGTGTGTGCAATGCCATTCTCCTGCCCTATGTGCAGACATTCAACAAAGAGGCAGTACCGGGACGGTTTGTCCTTATTGCAAAGGCCATGGGAGTGGATGTTTCAAAGATGAGCACGGACGAAGCAGCTGCTGCGGCCATTGATGAAATTAAAGCTCTTGCAGCAGAGGTTGGCATTCCGTCCGGTCTTGGTGAAATCGGGGCAAAGGAAGAGGATCTTAAAATGCTTGCAGAGAATGCCATGAAGGATATCTGCGGCATGACCAATCCGAGAGAGGCAGACTTGGCAGAAATTATTGCCATCTATAAGAGTGCGATGTGAATAAGAGCAAAATAAAAAAATGAGACAGGGGCCCGTCCGGAGGTCATCCGCTCTTCCTTTTTTCGTTATTATGTGCACTTTCCGTCACGGAACGAATACATAATCCCTTTTTTGTGCTTTATATCGAAGAGTGCCGGAAGCCTTTTTTTGGGAAAAGCACGGTATGAATATCACTGAATGTTGCCGAGTGTCGCTAAATGTCGCAAAATGTACCGGTGGGAAAAGAGGGGTTTTTACCCAAATCTTCTGATACTTGGTCTCTGCCCGATGCATTCAAAATCAACAAATCCTTTCTCCGGGTCAGTGTTAATGAGGCGGACTCTGACTTTATGGCCCACTTTCAGGCACTGTGTACCCCGCATGACCCTGCCTTCTACAGGTGGGGTGATTAGTCTTACATACGTGCCTCTCTCTGAAGCACCGGTGACAAAAGCCTCGAATATTTCCCCGATTCTGTCCTGAAGAAGCACTGCGGATGCCGCTTTGCGCATGAACCGCTCAACTTTCTTGGACCCTTTTTCCCGGTCAGAGAGCCAGGCTGCCTCTCCTTCCAGATCTTCGTAGGTATATGGACACTGTTTTTGTTCAATGACCGATTTAACCAGCCGCTGGATGATGAGGTCTGTGTAGCGCCGGTTTGGAGCGGTGGAATGTGTATAATCAGTGACGGCAAGAGCAAAGTGGCCAACCGGTTCCCGTTTTGGGTCACGTGCGATGTATTCACCGGGCCCCATCAGTTTCACAATGGTAAGAGACAGATCAGGGAACGTCTCCGGGTTCTCTTCCCGTTCATGGTCAAGGAACAGGGAGAGGGATTTTGCATCCGGCTTTTTTGGCAGTTTCCAGTCCATTTCCGCTGCGGTATCAACGATTTCACTCCAGTATTTTGGTGTGACGACAACCCGCTCGATCATGGGGAGCCCGGCGTCTTCCAGATATGCAACGGTTGTTCCGTTGGCGGCAACCATGAACTCTTCAATTATCTGGCGGGCAAGGTCCTGACGCTGCACCACCAGATCCCGTACCATACCTTCTTCAACCACTGGTTCTGCTTCGATGGTACGGAGGTCAAGGGCGCCGTGTTTCATCCGATAGTGCCTCAGGCGTTGCGATGCTTCATGCTGCAGACGGATTTGTGCAACAAGTTCCGGCACATCACTAACAGACGGCGGGATTTCACGGGTTCCTTCCAGCCACTCTCCGACTTCTTCGTAGATGAGTTTGGCCTTGTTTTCGATGATGGCCGGGTACAAACTTCCATGGCGGGTGCTTCCATCGGGGAGAACGGTATACTCGATGACGACAGTCATGCAGTCCTGTTCCGGCAGAAGGGAAGAGATACCTTTGGAGAGATGGTCGGGAAGCATGGGGAAGGTAACGATTCCGGTATAGACCGAGGTGCCGTTATGGGCGGCATACCGGTCGGTATCTGAATCGTAGGGAACATACGAATCGACATCAGATATTGCGACTTTCACATGTATTTCCCCGTTTTTCCCCTCTTCACAATATTCTATCTGGTCGAGATCCATGGAGTCCCAGTTGTCGATGGACGACCAGAGAAGAGACCGGAGGTCACGTACATCCTCCTTTTCCTCCCAAAATATCGGTTTTATGGCATTGACTTCGTGCAGGACTGAGTTGGGAAATTCGGGGTAAAATCCGAATCTCTCCATTGCATCCCATGCGATTGCAGCGAGGTCAACATAACGACGTTTGTTCATGCTCATTTGATATCATGCCTTTCATGGCTTAAATATCTCTGGGCACTGATTTTGGGAGCGATCGTTTCTGGTGTATGTGTTGCTTTTGCATGTGGGTATTTGCATGCTGGGAAATGGACGACCCATTCTTGCTCGTCGTCAGAAACGAAAGACAATAACGTCTGAAAATATTGACGGGAATTTCGTTTATGTGAAAAATGAAATCATTTATTTTAAGAGTCCACGTTAAATAGCGAAGAGCCAAAAAATAGATGTGCTGCCCACACCGTTCGCAGGTCATCCCTGTGGAGTGTTACAGAAAGGAGATATAAATCTCCTGATTCCTCACATGAGTAACGGATAACGCGTACACCACCCGTATTCTGGTTATTTTTAGTTACCTCTGAATGGTTTAGCGTCTTCGATATGAAGGGTTTTTCCTTCAAATTCCCTTCCTGAAAGGGATTTTTTTGCCAGTTCGGCTTGTTCCGTTGTCGCGAAGATGACAAACCCGAATCCCCTGCCATGGACGATTTGAACTCCTTTGATTTCTCCAAACCCGGTAAAGAGATCTCTGAGGTCCTGTGTTGTCATTGAATGTTTTATGTTTGAAACGAAGAGTTTGTGACTTGCCATCTGTATTTCTCCCTGAATAGCAGGTTTAGTCTGCGTAACCACCAATGAATGTTTTGGTACGGTGTTGCTTCCTTTCCAGGATTAATTGAGACTCCGCTATACCATCTGCAGGTCTGCAATTTTGCCCTTGCGAATAGTAAGCAGGATACAGCAAGAAGCAGTGCTCTCATGTCTTGCATGACCAATGAGATGCATTCCGCCCTTGTCTCTTAGGGTCTTCTCTCGTTCTGATAGATGGGACGTGCGTCTTCCACCCGGAGGGTTCGTCCTTCGAATTCCTTTCCTGCCAGAGCTTCGCGTGCCTGTTCTGCCCCTTCAAGTGTATCAAAAGTGACAAACCCGAATCCCCTGTCACGGATGTATTTTATATCCGTGAGGTTGCCGAACCCGGAAAATATCTCTCTGAGCTCTTCTTCCGTCATTGAATGATTGATGTTTCCAACGTAGAGTTTGTGGCTTTCCATGTATACTCTCCTGACCAGCAGGTGTGATCTGCGTAATTCCCAATGAATGTTTTGGTGCCGGCGTGCATTTTTTCCTGTGATTTCTGTGTTTAAAATCTGATTTATTGCCTGTTTGGTCTTATTTTGTCTTATCTGTTCCCATGAATTATGCCGGAAACCAAATCGCATCTTCTGGTTTTATGAACCGGTATTATGTCCCGGAATTGTGCCTCCGGTTGCATCAGATCTGTCTATGGGAAATGTTGATATGCACGGTTCCCGAACGTGATCAGGCTGATATATTCATGAATTCCGAGAATATTGTCTCTGGGGAGGCTGTTCTTCCCCCGCTCCTTGAGTTTCGTAATGTGACGGTGATGAAGGGTTCAAAGAAACTGCTTGATTCCCTCACGGTTACCATTCCGGAAGGAGAGCATATCGCCATTCTGGGCCCGAATGGTGCAGGAAAATCATCATTTATCAAAGCCATTATGCGGGAATATTATCCCCTCAGAGGAGACGGGGTGGTATTCCGGGTATGTGGCAATGATGTGTGGCACGTCTCTGATCTCAGATCCCACTTTGGCATTGTTTCAAATGAACTCCAGTACACCTTCACCCGTGAGATCACCGGACGCGATGTCGTTCTCTCGGGATTCTTCTCCAGTATCGGGCTGTACTGGCATGAGGCAACACCTGCAATGGAGCAAAAAACAGATGAAATTCTCCGGTTCCTTGAAATAGATCACCTCAGCGACCGTTTGTTCACCACACTATCCTCCGGCGAGGCTCGCCGGTTTCTGATTGGCCGGGCACTGGTTCACGACCCAAAGACGCTCATCCTTGATGAACCGACAACGAGTCTTGACCTCCATGCTCTGCACATCTTCCGTGCAACACTCCGGAAGATTGCGCAGGCAGGCACCGGCATCATCATGGTAACACACATGCTCCCGGATATCATCCCGGAGACGTCCCGGATTATTCTCATGAAGGACGGGCGGTTCTGTGGTGACGGGCCGAAGAAGGAGATGCTGACGGGTGAGTGGGTTGGGAGGCATTTCGGGGTTCCGGTGCATATTAGAGAAGATGATGGCTGGTATTACGCGACCGGGTACTGATAGATTGTCACGGGAAGGGTGGCCGCTTACGCTTTTTTTCTTCTTTCCCTGTTCCTCTGCTATTCCTCCTTTGGTTCCCAGATGGGAATACCTGCATAAGTGATCTTTTTGATGCGGTGATACGGTATTGGTGTGGTCCCTCCCGTGGAGATCACCTCAAAATAATCCCGATCAAGATTGGTGATATACTCCCCTTCGGCAGTTGAACGGTCATTTGGTGCCCCACGGTCGATATATTCCACCGTGGCCTTTTTGAAGTTAAACTCCGGATCATGCCAGATGCGGAGGAGGAGGGCATGGGTGGTACGCATGAAGGGTGATAGGGGTGGTGCTGGTATTTCAGGTTTCCCGGGCCCGAAGATGATGCGTGTCTTCAGTCCCGGAATATTAGAGAATTACGAAGAGTAATGGCTGACCATTTTTGAATAAAAAGGAAACAGTCTGCCATTTGTGCAATCCGGGCGTGTCCGGGAGGCAGTCCTGTCCGAAGGGTCGAAGTATATTTATCCAGCGGATAGTAATTGTGATAAAACCAGTATTTATCGTGGATCACAGGCAACACGAATTGTTCAAAATTATTTGAATCAAATTGTGGTTTTCACATGGCAATAGAACTTATTTATATCGTAGCACTGATTTTGACCGGTATTGTGGTCGGTTTTGCCGGCGGAATGCTTGGTGTCGGCGGCTGTTTCATCATGATCCCGGTGCAGTACTGGGTTTTGACCTCAATGGGGCTGGACCCCGGGATAGCTATCCTGATTGCATTCGGAACGAATCTTGCGGTCGTCCTGCCGACCGCCATGTCCGGTGCATATGGGCACAACAAAAAGGGTGCGGTTGCCTGGAATGCCGCATTGACCATGGGTATTGCCGGGTTTGCCGGTGCTCTTGTGGGCGGATATATTGCGACTCTGATTCCGGGAGAATATCTGACGGCCCTCTTTGGACTGGTGATCCTTCTCAGCGCTGTCCGGATGCTTACGGCCAAACCGCCGTCAGTGGATGCCGAACCGGTCGATGATGTCATCACATTCCTCCTGTGGGGTATTCCTATAGGTCTTCTCTCTGGTATCATTGGTATCGGTGGTGGTGTGGTTCTGATTCCGGTGATGGTCTTAGCACTGCACTTTAAGATGCACACCGCTGTCGGGACATCAACGGCTCTTATGATCTTCACCGCCCTCGGTGGGACGATTGCCTATATCATCAATGGGTGGGGTGCCCTTGGGCTCCCGGCATATTCTCTTGGGTATGTCAATCTGCTCCAGTGGGCACTCCTTGCCATCCCCAGCATCGCGATGGCACAGGTGGGCGTTCGGGTGGCACACAAACTTCCTGCAAAACAGCTGAAATATGTCTTTATTGCGGTGATGATCTATATGGGCCTGAAGATGATGGGAGTCTTCACCTTCCTTGGCCTCCCTCTCTAATTCCCATCCCACTTTTTTGTGTATGATAGGTGCGGATGGATTCGTAATTATCACCAGAATTATATAAATTTGAGAGCCATTGGTTTGCATGAAGAATCAGGCATTCCTTCTGGGGGCTGCAGTATGTCTCGTCCTCGCCTGCACATTTTTTGCAGGGTGCACTGCACCGGATGAAGGTCCGGTTGAAGCCCCGACAGAAACACCAACGGAAACTCCCGCTGAAATCCCGACTGAAACTCCCACTGTCTTACCGGGTGAAACCCCGGTGGGAACCCCGGTTGCAACAGAGCGTTCTGATGATGTAGTCAGTGCAAACGCCCTCTTTGCGTATGATTTATACCACTCGCTCAAAAGTGATGATGAATATGCGGAACAAAACCTCTTTTTCTCACCCTACAGTATCTCAACTGCTCTTGCACTGACGTACGAAGGGGCAAAGGGGACGACGGCAGAGGAAATTCGTTCGGTCTTTCATTTCCCGGCAGATGACACCGTCCGGCAGGAAGGTTACGCCTCCCTCATCGCAGGCCTGAACCGTCCGGATGCCGCGTACAGCCTCAGCACGGCAAACGCACTCTGGGCGGAAGAGACCTATCCGTTCCTCCCGGAATATATCGAAACCGCACAGCGCTATTATGCAGCGGAAGTCCGGAATATGGACTTTATCACTGCTCCTGATGAGTCCCGGCTTACGATTAACGAGTGGGTGGAAGACCAGACGGAAGACCGGATACAGGACCTCATTCCTGCGGGGGCAATCACTCCATTAACGCGTCTTGTGATTACAAATGCCATCTACTTCAAGGGAACATGGGTGCTGCAGTTTGATGAAAACAAGACACATCAGGCGGCTTTCTTCACGGAAAGCGGGGATTCTGTCTTGGTTGATATGATGCAGAGAACAGATGATAATGCCATTTATCCCTACGCCGAGACTGATGACCTGCAAATTCTCAGGATGCCGTACGAACATGAGAGCGGGAAGGCGCTCTCCATGACGGTCCTTCTCCCGAAAAATAAGGACATCACAGCAGCAGAAAATGCCCTTGGCACCACAGAACTTGCAGATGCGGTTTCATCGATGAAACCAAAGCAGGTGGAGGTCTTCTTCCCGAAGTTCACCCTTGAGACCACATATTTCCTGCCGGATACTCTTGGAGCGATGGGGATGCCGACCGCATTTGGGTCTGACGCAGATTTATCCGGCATGGACAACACCCGTTTCCTCTACATCACCGATGTCATCCACAAGGCCTTTGTGGAGGTCAATGAAGAAGGAACCGAGGCCGCCGCTGCGACCGGAGTTATTGTGGGACGGGCGGTTTCGGTACAGGAACCGGTTCCTGTCTTCCGGGCAGACCATCCGTTCATCTTCATGATCACCGATGACGAAACAGGGATGTTGCTCTTTATGGGGCAGGTGGCAGATCCGACAGTGTGAGACCCCCACCTTCCTTTTCTCTATCCATGCAGTATATTGAAATTAATAATATCAACTGCAATTCACCCGTTTTTCGTTCATAATATGATAATTCATTGAGCAAATTAACCTAAATAAATATTCGTCTATATATGGAAAGAAATTTAATTTCACAAAATAATGTTCAAATAATGGTTAAGTCTGAGGACAAAATAGAGTCTGAGATAATAATTAGTAAGAATAAGAGACATGCTGAAATAAAAGCAATAATAATTGAAACCGAAAGGCTATTTTGTAAAATTTATGGCTCTTCAAAAAATTCGGAAATAAATAATTTTTCATTCTTAGAAAAAATTCAGATATTTTCAAATAAAGAAGAAATTATGAAAAGAGTCAATTCCAATGATTCTGCCAGAACTAAAACAGTGGTCATAAAAAATATTCTTTTTGAGATAAAAGATACATCGAAATATAAATTAAAAAAGAATCTTCAAAATAATAGAAAAACAAATGGGAAAAAAATTACTAAAAATGAGAGAGTGAGAACTAAGCGGGAAATAATATTTGAAACGGAAAGAATTCTTGGAGCTAAAAGACTAAAAGAAAGAAATCTAAAACGGGCGGAAGAACTTGAAAAAGAAAAAATCAAACTTGAAAAGGAACTATCTTATATAAAATTAAGATTTGAAAAAAAATTGGGATTTGAATTAAAAAAACGAGACCTTAATGGAATTCGGAAAGAAATTGGACCGAAGGCAATTTATTCTATGGACAAAAAAGAAGTCCGCAACCTTTGTGATAGAGTTTTAACTCTAAGAAAGGAATATGGACAAAATAAAACTATAAATCAATTGTTTAATCCTAAAAAAGAAGTTAAAACCACAAATATTACAAAATTAAATAATAATGTTAAAATTAATAATCTCCCAAATAATCGAAATTCAAATCAAAATACAGTAAAGAAAAGAAAAAGCAAACCAGAAAGGAGGAGATTAACTAAAGAAGAGATACAGGAAAGAAAAGAAAAAACAGTTCAGGAAAAATATGATCAAAAACAGAATTATTGGGGTTCAAGCTTTTAGATAATATTCTCTATAAAACACAACATTTAGAATTTAAATAATTATATTTTAAAAAAATATTTGACAGAGTCTTACTTTTTTCTTTGAGTGCTTCATCTGGATGAAGGAAGGATCGATTTGTTTGTATATATCTGTTCCAAATATTAGCATTCAGGTAAGACCTGTAAAGGCTGCAACTACCATCTCTTTTTGTGTTTTGGTCAGGTTTTTGGGAATTTTTACCACAACTTTTACCATGAGGTCCCCCCGGCTCACCGAACCCAGAAATGGCATTCCCTGTCCCCTGAGCCGGAAGAGGGTGTGGCTCTGCGTACCGGGGGGAATGGTCAGCACCGCTTTTCCGGTGAGGGTCTGTACTGAAACATCTCCGCCAAGAAGGGCGATTTGAAGTCCGATGTTTGTCCGGCTGTGAAGATCTGCCCCATGCCGCTCAAATGATGGATGAGGCTTTACATGGACAACCGCATACAGGTCCCCCGGCGGGCCATGTTGCACGCCGGGTTCGCCTTCGCCTGCTATTCTTAGAAACTGGTTGTCGCGTACACCACGGGGAATAGATACTTCAATGAGTCTCGTTTTCCGTATTGTTCCTTTCCCCTGACAGGTCTCACAGACTTTTCCGATTATTTTTCCCCGTCCGCCGCAGTCCGGGCACGGGGCAATCATCATCACCTGCTGGCCATTCCTCTGCTGCACCTGGCGAATTTCACCGGTTCCCCGGCATGTGGGACAGTCCCGCACAAATCCAGGCTGTGCACCGGTGCCGTTGCATGTTGTGCACTCATAATCATGCGGCACTTCAACCGTGTTTTTGATACCGTAGAATGCATCGGTAAGAGAAATATCGATATCATACCTGAGGTCGGCACCCGCTCTGCTTCGTGTCCTTCCGGTTCTTCCCGGTCCGGTCGTTTTCCCGGAAAAGACGTCAAAGATATCGCCCAGACCGAAGTCCCGGAAGAGATCGTCATACCCTGGAGTTTTATAGCCCGCAGCGTCTTCAGGAGTGAATGTAGCGTGGCCCACCTGATCATACTCGGCTTTTTTCTGTGGGTCACTTAAAACCTGGTAGGCCTCATTAATTTCCTTAAATTTTGCTTCTGCCTCTTTGCTGCCTTTGTTGAGGTCTGGATGATATTTTCGTGCAAGCTGGCGGTACGATTTTTTTATCTCATCCGGTGATGTGTCCCTGCTGACGCCCAGCGTTTCATAGTAATCTTTTGTGTCCATTCGTCACGTTAAAAACTATTATTTCTCGTCATGGACCTCAAAATCGGCATCCACGACATCTTCATCGGCCTTTCTCTGTTCTCCTCCGGCCTCTTTTTCACTTCCTGCAGATCCCGCCTGCGGGCCTGCTGCCTGTTCCTGCTGCTGTGCGGACTGCTGCTGTGCGGACTGCTGGTATATGGCAGAACCCGCCTCACTCAGAACGGTCTGGAGATGTTCAGTTTCTGATTTGATTTTATCGATATTCTTCTCTTCCAGTGCTGCCTTCACGGCTGTTATCGCGGCGTTCACCTTACCGGTCAGTTCGGGGTTCAGTTTGTCTGCCAGTTCAGATAGTGTCTTTTCCGCGGTGTAAATCAGGGAATCAGCTGTGTTGGTGACCTCAACCTCTTCTTTTCGTTTACGGTCCTCTTCTTCAAACTGCTCTGCCTCATTCACCATCTTGTTGACATCTGTTTCCGACAGTTTTGTTGAGGCGGTTATTGTCATCTTCTGCTCCTTGCCGGTGCCGAGGTCCTTAGCGGAGACATTGAGGATGCCTGACGTGTCGATATCAAAGCTGACTTCTATTTGTGGGATGCCCCGTGGTGCGGGAGGGATGCCGACGAGATTGAACTGCCCGAGACTCACATTGTCGGCTGCCATAGGCCGTTCTCCCTGGAGTACATGCACTGTGACTGAGGTCTGGACGTCTGCTGCGGTGGTAAATATCTGGCTTTTTTTGGTGGGAATGGTGGTATTTTTCTCAATCAGTGAGGTCCGTACGCCTCCCAGGGTTTCGATGCCGAGTGTCAGGGGCGTCACATCCAAAAGAACCATATCGGTGATATCGCCTCCGAGAATTGCTCCCTGAATTGCTGCTCCAATGGAAACACATTCCATCGGATCAATCCCCCGTTCCGCTTTTCTTCCGATATGGTCCTCGATAAATTTCTGCACAACAGGCATCCTCGTCGGGCCACCAACAAGGATTACCTTCTGGATATCGTCCTTTGTCAGTTTGGCATCTTTCAGTGCCTGTTCAAATGGTTCGATGCAGCGCTTGATGGTCGGTTCGACCAGTTGTTCGAGTTTTGACCGGGTGAGTTTCAGTGAGAGGTGTTTTGGGCCTTCCTGGGTCGCGGAGACATAGGGGAGGTTAATTTCTGTTTCAAGGACCGTTGAAAGCTCAATTTTTGCCTTTTCAGCTGCTTCCTTTACCCGGTTGACGGCCATTTTGTCATTTCTGATATCGACAGACTCCAGTTTTTTGAACTCAGTGGCAATCCATTCATAGACGAGTGTGTCCATGTCAGTGCCGCCGAGATGCGTGTCACCGGAGGTTGCAAGCACGGTGAATGTTCCGCCTCCAAACTCCATGATTGTCACATCAAGCGTGCCGCCTCCCAGATCAAAGACGAGAATTTTATACTCCCCTGCCCGGTCAAGCCCGTATGCCATCGAAGCTGCGGTGGGCTCGTTTACGAGCCTGACGACATCGAGACCGGCAATTTTTCCGGCATCCTTTGTTGCGGTTCTCTGATTGTCGTTAAAATAGGCAGGAACTGTTATCACCGCTTTTGTCACCGTTTCTCCCAGAAATGCTTCTGCGTCCCGTTTTATCTTCTTCAGCAAAAACCCGGATATCTGCTGGGGGGTGTAGTCCTTGTTGTGAATATGGTAGACATGGTCTGTGCCAATCTTTCGCTTGGCTGCGGTGATCGTAGCCTCAGGGTTACTCACCATCTGTCTGCGTGCTGGTTCCCCGACAAGCAATTGACCGTCCGCCGTGAATGCGACATATGAAGGGAACATCTTCCCCGCGACGGTTGCTCCTTCTGCTGAGGGAATGATGGTGGGTTTGCCGCCAAGCATCACTGCAGCCTCACTGTTGGATGTTCCAAGGTCTATTCCGATAATTTTCTCTTTACCCATTTTCCTCACCTTCTTTTTTGGACGCATGCTCTGCAATCATGACCTTCGATGGGCGGATCACCTTTGATTTCAGGCGGTATCCTTTTCCAATTTCTTCGACAATGGTGTCAGACTCTTCTGAACACTGTTTTCTGCAGAGAACCTCATGGAACTGCGGGTCAAATTTTCCCCCCATGCATGTGATGGGTTCTAACCCGTACCGGGCCAGAATTTTGACCATCTTTTGGTATACCATACCAACTCCCTCCCGGTCCTTTTCATCCTCAAGTGATGGCAGCGCCTGTTCAAAATCGTCGAGGATGACAAGGAGGTCTTTAATCAGGTTCTCATTTGCGAGGGTAATGACTGACCCTTTCTCTTTTTCAGACCATTTCCGGAAATTATCAAACTCTGCCTGGAGGTATTTCAGCTGGTTTAATCGCTCTTCTGCAAGAGTAGTCATCTCTGCAAGTTCCTTTTCCAACTGTAGAGTTTCTTCAGCAAGTTGGGTTTTTTCCGGCTTCCCATGATCTGCTGTCATTAATGAGGTGCTTTCACTCTCTAAGGATATTTAAGATTACCCTCGCAGGGGTGTTTTTCATGCACATTCAGGGGGTTTATCCATCTTGTGATGATCCTGAACATCCTGCATGAAACAGTTTCCACTTCCGCGTGGAATGGTTTATATCTACAGAATCTATTGAATGAAAAAATCTGAACAAAAGGAGAAGAAGAAAGAGACCTGGGAAATGTAATCCGGACAGGCACGTCCACAATCGGACGAAATGCGCTGAAAGAGGTGATTATTCACCAGAATGATAGACGGGCTTTGGTTCGTATGGACGTATCATTCATGTGATTCCTGCCTGATTTCTCAGGTTTTTTTGTTATGTTTCCGGATTTCACCCTGGTTTGAAAATATTTATTCCCTACTCAGTAACAACCACATCAAAATGACCTCCGCCGTATCCTTGCCATGTTTCATGAACCAAAAAGACATACTCTCCCGGTGGGGTGGCAGCCGTGGTGGAGACGGTTATTTCCGGGTAGTAGGTCTCTTTTGGGTAGGTCATGAAATCAGCGGGTGTAATGGAGAGTTCCATTCCATCAGGCGGCAGTATTTCAGTTGAGTTGTACTCCCCGGAAACATGGGAGACGATACTCAGGTGCACCATGCCGTAGCCTTTTTCCCGTGATTCTGCTACAATTTCTCCGGTGTTTGTGGTTCCCGCTTTCACGGTGATGCTGTCCGGCCAGAGTATCACCGGGGCGCCAAAATGGGACTTGCCGGGTGTGATGAGTTCGCCCGGCACGTGGGTTTTTGTTGGTGTTGGTGTTGCAGGGCCGGTGAAGGGCGCTACCGACTGGGCGACTTTGTGCAGTTCATCTGTATCGAAATTCCCCCACAACCAGTATGACGTGTTACCCGTCGTTGTCCATGAGATCTGTGTCTCGCTGATCCCATCCACGACCTTCGCTTCTGCACCGTTCACCATCACCGTAGAGTATTTCAGTGCGGAGATGGCAAAGGCCCAGGGCGGGTCACCGGCACAGGTCTGCACCAGACGCAGCGTGTCGTCCTGACTGGTATAATAGATCTGGCGCCGGGGGCAGGGGTCGCCAAAGACCTGGACTTTTGAAAATCCATATCCCTCCGGCACGTAGTAGGGTGCTGCAAGCCTGCAGTCGGGGCCGGATGCTTCCGCTGCCTCCTCCAGTGAGGCATATTCTTCCGGTGGCCCGGTCTGCATGCATGGCAGCGGGTCTTTGATGTACTGCCAGTAATTCCTGACAACAGTCCCGTTTGGCACGTCAACAAATACATAGTAAACAGACGACTGGTTGATGACACGGAATTTCATCTCTGTGCCTGTCCATGAGATGCTCCCTTCCGGCCCGGTTGCTTCATAGTGAGCAGGTCCTGCATCCAGAATTTCATATGCGCCGGTATCAACCGGGATGCTCTCCTGCACTTCCGGGTTAGCAAGAGCAATTTCTATGGCTTTTTCTGTTTCGTTTACTGCAGGTGTATCCGCTTCGTTATCCAGGCACCCGGCGGCAAGCACCAGCGTAAGGCAGGCAATATAGCACCATACCCGCCATCTCTTTATCCCCCTCATTATTAAGAGGATACAACAGTTCGTTCGAAAAAGATTCCCCCGGAAATTAATGGAAGAGGGTTGATTCCGTCTGCAAGAAATGATGAGGATCTGCCTGCGGTAAAATGGATTCACCAAAAAAAGGAAACGGGATAAATGCTGCTATGCAGAAACAGCAGGTGGAACCTGAGGTATGTGCGATGTCATTCTCCCATCAGAGGGATGTTACATTTGGGGCATTTCAGGTCCCGGCAGGGAACACCGGGCGTTTTTTCGGCTGTATAGCCACATTGGGGGCATACGCATTTTGTCGGGGGGTTGCCACGTCGCTGGCGGCCCCCACCAAAGGGAATGTCAGTCATTGATATCAGGGGGCTATATTCCCTGAATCATCTTATGTGTTTGTGCTGATTTGTGCTCTTTTTCTGTCAGTCCCCCGTCAGGAGCATACCGCATCGGGGGCATTTCCTGCTCCAGCAGGGTACAGCAGGAGTCCTCTCGGTTTCATATCCACACTGGGGGCAGATGCATTTTTTCGGGGGGGTGCTTCGCTGCTGCTGTTCTTTCTCAAATGGAATGTCAGTCATGTGTACCGGGGATATCTCCTATGAATTCTCTTAAGCATTTGTGCTGTTTTCTGTTGTGGTACAGATGAAACAGATGATCCGCCAATCCATTCGTCATCTGTATTGTTTCCGTCAGGTACAGAAGAGATACTCCTGCTTTTATTCCATTGTTTCACTGGGTGCATCCAATTTATGCAGACCACAAAATCAGCTATCAGGTAAGCATTGATGCTGTATGCCTGCAGACCTTTTCTGCAGTGATTTTGTATGAATGGCGGGAAGAATAACAGACAGCAGGGTGTTCTCCATCTCCGTGAGAAAGGGGTGGTGTCCCTGAGAGTAAAGGCTGTGGCAGGCTTTCTCTCCGCAGAACAGCTTGAAGCACTGGCGAGGACAGCGAGGGACTACGGGCAGGGTGAAGTCTGCACGACCGCCCGGCTGAATCTTGAGATTCCGGGCATCAGCAAAACGGATGTGACTGACGCTGCAGCCGCTCTTTCTGCTGCGGATCTTGTTTTGGGAAGCACCGGTCCGTCGGTGCGTTCGGTCGTTTCCTGCAAAGGCACTATCTGTCGGCATGGCTGCTGTGATACCTTTGGTATTGCCCGGCAACTTGAGGAAACGGAGGGCGGCCGTCCTCTCCCCCGGAAACTGAAGATTGCCATTGCTGGCTGTCCGAACAACTGCTCACGGGTGCAGTTCAATGACATCGGATTCATGGGACACCGCTACCCTCGCTTTACCGAAGAGGAGTGTACACAGTGCGGTGCCTGTGAAACGGTCTGCAAAGAAGATGCCATCACGATGGGAGATGACGGGATTGTCTTCTCTCCCAAACGCTGCATCGGGTGCGGTGACTGCATCGCCGTCTGTCCGAAGGATGCAGTCAGTATCGCAGATGAAGGGCTGTCTCTCTTTCTTGGCGGAAGGGCCGGGCGGAAAATTCGTTTTGGAACAGAGGTGAAAAGCCGTGTGGCAGAAATGGATGTACCGGCAATCACTGAACGTATCATCACATATTTCGCGGAAAATGCTTGTGATGGTGAACGGTTCGGTCAGATGATGGACCGGCTGGGAGACGAGACTGTTTTCAGGGATCTGGGTCTTTATTCCTGAAAAGGAAGGCAGGGAGGTATGAATTTCCTCTTCCTTTCCCGCCCTCAAAAGAGTATGTTTTATTTTCTGTGGGTCATTTTACCCACCGTCGCAGCATAAATACAAAACTGGGTTTCCCCGTCAATTCCGAGGAGCTGGTTCATGGCCTCATCATCGAAGGCTCCAATGGCACAGACGCCACAACCGACAGCCTCCGCACCAAGATAGAGGTTCTGGCAGGCGTGGCCCGCGTCGAGGAAGAGATACCGGTAGCCCCGTTCACTGTAGCGCCATGTCATCCGGTAGGGAACTGCCACCCAGATGACGGTGACCGCGTTTTCTTTGACAAACTGCTGATACAGGCATGCCTGAAACATGCTGTCTGCAATCCCCCGCTCGCGGTTGACTTCTGCAAGCTGATTTTCAATGGCGAGATAACGGTAGAGTCCCGGTGTTATACCCTCCACATTATTTACGAGCACATAGGTTTCAAAAGCATGGCGGGCACCCGCCGACGGAACGGTTCTGAATGTGTACTCTCCCGTGGTCACTTTTTTTACGCCCTGCGTGCACCAGAGGAGAAAGGAAAGTTCAGCGATGGTAATAGGTTCCTTCCGGTACGACCGTCTGCTCTCACGGTGTTGAATAGCGTCACGGAGATCTATGGGGGGGATGGTGACTGATGTTGGTGCCGGAAGATGAATTATTTCTCCGCCTCCGGTATAGGGGAGTTCCAGAGGTGGCTGAGTACGCCCAATCATCTGGTCTGATTTTTCAAGATTTCTGTACAGTGTCTGTGTCATAAATTCCGAGCCTGTTTTCTCCATCCATTATCACCCTGGTTTATTCTCCCGTATCTGTCTCCGTACATATGGAGAACAGCATGGGCAGATAGGTAGTGCAATGCCAAGGTTTTTCCCCCTCATTTTTGGGAATGATATTCTTCCGGCCGGTTTTTGATGCCCGTCATCGGAATTTTTTGACGACATTATTTTTCCCAATCATTTTACTACTATAACCGCTACTATTCCCCAGAGTGATTCCATGAACCAACAAAGGTTAATTATTGCCGGCATCGCTATCTTTGTCTCCATACTGGTTCTGTTCGGCCTCCTCGGCGACTGGTTCTGGTTTGTTGCCATTGGGTATGAGGATGTATTCCTTTCCATTCTCTCTATCAGGGTCGTGCTTTTTGTCATTGCGACCGCTGTCTTCTTTGTATTTGCTTATCTGAATATCCGGTATGCGGCAAAAAACGCTGCCCGCATACAGGGCTCCCCCTCCGATGGATTTACCATTGCAGTCTTCTTTGCGGGACTTATCGCGTTCTTTACCGGGCTCAGCATATCCGGTGCATGGGAGACGGTATTTAAATATCTCAATCAGGCTCCGTTTGGATTAACAGATCCGATATTCGGGCTTGATGTCGGGTTTTATGTATTCTCGCTTCCCTTCTACAATCTCATTCTCAATCTCTGTATTGCCCTCTTTATCCTGACCATTATTCTCAGTTCTCTCCCGTATCTTGCGGGCCTTCCCGGGAATATTCTCCGGAGCAAGGTTTTTTACCGGCCTGAGGGCGGTTTTCCTGAAGAGGGAGAACCGGAATATGGGGGTAATGTCACCTTTGCCCAGACAATAAAGGCATTCTTGCCACAGTTAAATGCCCTGCTCTTTCTCACCTTTGCTACTCTTGCCATCCGTATCTGGCTTGCCAGGTTTGATCTGCTCTTCTCTGAAACCGGTGCAGTGATTGGGGCAGGATATACCGCAGTTCATGTCACCCTTCCGCTTTTCACCATTCTTGCTGTGGTGGCCTTTTTAATCGGCATCGGATTTCTTATCAATGAAAAATTCGAGCGGTTTGAAGTCATCACCTATGGCATTGCCGCCTTTGTCGCAATCGCGTTTATCGGTATTGTGGCCGGTATGGTTATGCAGGGGCTTATCGTTGAGCCCAATGAGCTGAATCTTGAAGAAGAATATCTAAACTATAACATCCAGTTCACGCTTGCGAGCTATGACCTTGATACGGCCGATGAGGCAATCTTCCCGGTTTCGTATAATCTCACGGCAGCAGACATACGGGAGAACAATGCCACCATCAGTAACATCCGGCTCTGGGACTGGCGGCCGCTTAAGACCACATATGAACAGCTTCAGCTCTTCCGGACATATTACGACTTTAATGATGTTGATGTGGACCGCTACTACTTTGATGGCACCTACAAGGAGGTCCTTGTCTCAGCACGGGAGATGAATATTGAGGGTCTCCAGCCACAGGCGCAGACGTGGGTAAACACCCATCTGATCTATACCCACGGGTATGGGGCAGTGATGAATCCGGTTGATGAAGTGACAGACGACGGTCTTCCGGTATTCTATCTGAAGGATATTCCCGCCACATCCCCATATCTCACCCTTGATGAGCCACGGATTTATTACGGCGAGAAGACGGGCAACTATGTCGTGACTGCTACCACCACCGAAGAGTTTGACTATCCGGCAGGCGACCAGAACGCCTATCATATCTATGATGGGCAGGGCGGTGTCGGAATGGATAATCTCGTAAAACGGCTCATCTATGCGTTTAAATTTGGATCCGTTGAACTTCTGGTATCAGGATCGCTCACGGATGATAGTAAAATTATGTTCCACCGCAATATTGAAGACCGTGCACAGACCATTGCTCCGTTCCTCTCCTATGACGCTGACCCCTATGTCGTGGTGGCCGATGACCGACTCTACTGGATCATCGATGCCTACACCACTGCAGACCGTTTCCCGTACTCTGAACCATTTTATGTCTCAGCAGTCGGTGGTCAGCGGCTCAACTACATCAGAAACAGTGTGAAAGTCGTCATTGATGCCTACAATGGGGATATCACGTACTATGTCGTTGACCCTGAAGATCCGCTCGTCAGGACATATGACAACATCTTCCCCGGCTTTTTCAAAGAGTTTGCAGAGATGCCGGATGCACTCAAGAGCCATGTCCGCTACCCTCAGGGACTCTTCCAGGTGCAGGCGGATATCTATTCAACCTACCACATGAAGGATCCGCGTGTATTCTACAACAGAGAGGACGCATGGGTCATTCCTGACGAAATATACCGTGGTTCCCGTCAGCAGATGGAACCGTACTATGTCATTATGGACCTGCCCGGGGAGGAGTCTGAGGAGTTCATCCAGATGATCCCGTTCACCCCGCGAAACAAGGAAAATATGATCGGGTGGATGGCCGCACGTTCGGACGGGGCTTCTTATGGATCCCTTGTTGTCTACCAGTTCTCCAAACAGGAGCTCACCTACGGTCCGATGCAGATAGAGGCCCGGATCGATCAGGATACTGAGATATCACAGGACATCACCCTCTGGTCGCAGTCAGGATCGTCGGTGCTTCGGGGCAATACGCTTGTGATACCTATCGAGGACTCTATCATCTATGTCGAACCTCTGTATCTTGAGGCAACGGAGAAAGGAACACTTCCGCAGCTCAAACGGGTTATTGTTGCCTATGGAGACAGGCTTACGATGCAGGATACTCTGGGGGAGGCACTCGCCGTCATCTTCAGTGGTGAGACAGGCGACATCAGCGATACCGGAGAGGCCGGTCCGGGTGACCTGCCTCCGGTGAGCAGAGACGACTTGGAGAAGCTTGCCCGTATCGCTGAACTCTATGATCTTGCAAGCCAGGCTCTCAATGATGGTGATCTTGGGTTGTACCAGAAATATTTCGATGAGATTGGAACGGTCGCGGCATCGTGATAGTGCTGCCACACACCGCATCCTTTCTCTCTTTTGAAATTCAACTATTTTTTACAGGAGCATACCATCGGGATGACAACTGAGAACGAACGCACTAAACTGGACGAAGCCGTCCGCACCTGCACCCGCTGCCCTCTTGCAGAGACACGCACGAATGCCGTCCCGGGCGATGGGCCCGTTCCAACCCGCATCCTCTTCATCGGGGAGGCGCCGGGGAGGAATGAAGATACGAAAGGAATTCCCTTTGTGGGCCGGGCGGGGAGTATCCTTGATGGTCTCCTCGAAGGAATAGGCGTTGCCCGTGACGAGGTATTCATCACCAATATCGTCAAGTGCCGGCCGCCCAAAAACCGTGATCCGACGAATGAAGAGATCGAAGCCTGTCGTCCTTACCTCGAGCGTCAGCTTGTTCTCCTTTGTCCTGAGGTAATCGTTCCCCTCGGGCGGTTTGCGATGCGGTGGGTGCTTGAATCCTATGGAATCACTCCGGGCCCCATCTCTGAGGTGCATGGCACCGTTTTCCGTATCCACAACACCGGATGTGAGCAGGTCATAATCCCGGTGTATCATCCGGCGGCCACCATCTATCGGCCCGCATTCCGGGAGGTGCTGGCGGCAGACTTTGAGACCATCCGGGAGGTCCTTGAACAATCCCTGATTCCCGGCGGAGCAGAAAAATGAAGATTATTGGAATATCCGGAAGTCCTCGGGCAGGTGGGAACACCGATACCCTGCTCAGAGAACTGCTTGCGGGTGCGGCCATGGAAGGGGCTGAGACGGAGATGGTGCATCTCCGTGATTATGCCATCCATTCCTGCATCGGCTGTGAACGCTGTCGAAAGGACCTCACCTGTACCCGTTTTATGGACGGTATGCATCTCCTTTATCCAAAGATAGAGGCGGCAGACGGGCTCATCATAGGATCGCCGACCTATAACTACAACATCACTACGGAGATGAAGGCCTTCATCGACCGTTTGTATCCCTACTACCGTTTTTCCGCTGAGCGGCCCGGTCCGTATTCAAGTTTTTTTCAGGGGCTGGGAAGAAAGGTGCTGGTATTCTCGATTGCCGAGCAGAAAAAACCTGAAGAGCGGGGATTTGCCATTGAGGCGATGCAGCGGCCACTTGAAGCGCTGGGATTTGTGGTGACTGATACCCTCCCTGCTGAAGGTTACTTTAAGAAAAGTGCGGTGGCAGGTGATTCTGCTGTGCAGGAGAAGGCACGGGATGTGGGCAGACGGTTTGCCCGCGGGCTTATCTGAACAAAATCCCTTTTTTTCCTTTATTTTCGTAACCCTTTCTCTCCCGGTGTCTGGCGGGAGGTGTAATGTCTGTTGAAAACAGCAGATATTTCGTATCCTCGTCAGTCCCCGTGGTAATTATCGGGAACTGGTTTTTTGCTTTTGTTGGATATTTCGCCCGTCTAACGGGGTTTTATTGTGTTCCTTGTGATTCGGGAATGTATGATTTTAAATGAGTCTTTTTATAATCTGCTGTTGTGAATCACTTCATTATATGAGAACGGGCCGAAACGTTGCAGGAATCTGTGTGGTATGTTTATGTGCCATACTGGTATTTTTTGCCGGATGTACCACTTCTTCCGTTGACGATGTGCAGGATACGGCGGAAATGTCATCTGATTACGTAAGTGAATTTGCTGATTTTGATGTCTTTGTCGGGGAGACACTTGATACCTACCAGGTTCCGGGTGCATATGTAGGCATTGTTACCGGTGACGGGGTCATTATTTCAGAAGGATATGGTGTTCTCGGTGTGGGGAGCACAGCACCCGTTGATGAAAATACCCGGTTTCAGCTGGCGTCCACATCGAAGTTTATCACTGCAACCCAGCTGGGCACACTGGTAAGTGCCGGCGGCGCTGACTGGGATACGCCATTACGGGAATATATTCCCGGATTTGCGATGATGGACGAATATGCCGGAGAGCATGCGACCCTCCGTGATATGCTTGAGCACCGTTCCGGTCTTCGTCCTTATGACTGCGGCCTTCTCGGTCGGCTGAATCTCACAGATGCAGAGATTCTGGAACGGGTAAAATATATGCAGCCCGGCTCATCCTTCCGTGACCGGTATCAATATTCAAATGTCGGGTTCTTTATCGCAGGAGAGGTGGCAGCAGTGGCTGATGGTACTTCCTGGGAAGATTCCCTTGATAAACGGATATTTACTCCTCTCAGAATGACCCGTTCCGGCGGAGATTATGCCACCCTCTTTTTGGATGAAAATCATGTTGATGGGAGTATGCAGGACGGAAAAGCTGTTATCCCGATGACATTAGAATCTGCCGGGCTAAACGGTGCGGGTGATGTGGTTTCCACCGGTGCTGACATGACCCGGTGGATGACGCTGGTTCTGAATGAGGGAACATTCGAAGGAAATGAGGTGATTTCTTCCGATGTGATGTCAGAAATTCTTGCTTCTTCTCCTACAATGGGAAACGGTGGTGGCGGGCCCCTGCATGACCCGAACGGCCTGACACAGATGGGGTCTGAGACCTACTATTTCGGTCGCGACCGTGTCGTTGAGAAGAACGGGGCCCTTGACGGTGTCCGCACCATCGTTACCCTTGTCCCGGAAAAAGACATTGGCATTGTCGTTCTTGCAAACAAACACCTGACCGTCTTCCCGGAGGCAGTGAGAGCAGAGTTTCTGGAGCGGGTCTGTGGAGAGAGTGGTGTTGACCTGCAGGCACGGATACTGGAACATCAGGCAGCATGGTATGCCATGGGTGTTATGGCGGAACCACCCGCCTCTTCTGCACCCGCGTCTGTACAGCCTGAGGAGATTGCAGGGATGTATGAGAGTAATCTCTATGGGCCGCTTGTGATCACATCCGGTGCAGTGGATGGAATCACAGATGGCGAATTTTCCCTGTCGCTTGGACGTGTCGCCTATCCGGGGATTTTGAGGCATTGGGATGGAAATACCTATCAGGCAGTCTGGAAAGACCCGGATGACGCCCCTGATATTTTTACCTTCACCGTGGAGGATGATGGCAGTGTTTCAGGGTTTGAGGGAGAAGTGATGGGTGAATTCAAAAAAGTTCAGTGATGATAAAGGGATTCTCTCCCTTTTTCGTCATTTTTATGAAAAAAATCACTCCTGTATCAGTGATCGAATTTCTTCTGTCAGGGATCTGAATTCAGATTCGGTGATATCCTCTTTAGAAAACCGCTGCTCTTCTGTTGATGTCAGTATTCTGATGGTCTCTTCTGTGTTTCTCTCATAGGTATTTTCCAGAAGGTATTCCCTGCATTCCCTGTCTGAAATCTCTTTTCCTGCGAAGTGTTCTGAAGATATTTTTAATCTGAGGACCCGTACTGCCATACTGACGGCTTCTTTTTTGTATCCCCGGAGGAAGAGCGATTCTGCGGTATCGAGTATGTCCGTGCTGTCATACTTCTGAATGTCATCACGTTTCTCATCTGTATTCCCCTTCCCGGATGTGTCAGGTCTGTACATATAATAGACATAAATCACCATGGCATTGAGGCAGGTAAATATCAGAATGAGGAGTGGCAGGATATAGAACGGCAGGATGTCGTCTTTTACCAGACTAACTGCTGTCACATTTCCGTTAACAGATTCTGCCCGGATTTCTGCGGAATAAATTCCTTTATCGTAGAGAATTTTCAGATCGGAATACCGGGGCGACATGTTTATCTCTGTTTGTGACCGGACAAATCCCTCTGATTCCGTCTCGTTGATGAGGCTTCTGAACGTCTCATTCTCCTGAAAAATCACCGGAAAAGCAATTCGTGCCGTGGTATTCTCAAAAATATTTGCAATTATCTCTTCTGTGATGGTTCCTGAGAGAGACACTTCTTCGTCACCATTGTCCCGGTAGAGTGAGGAAAAAATACCTGAATTATTCCCCTGTGGGATGACGACAAGGGAGAGACGGGTAAAATTCTGGTCGTATAGCGTTTTGTTTACGGCTATAAACAGGGAGTCATCCTTTATTGCTGCAGAGAGGGCGTTTTTCCTGATTTCCCGTTCTATTTGTTCTTCAAGGAGTGTCCTCTTCAGTGCATTAGCATCCGTTTGTTTCTCAACAGCGTCTATTTCCCCGTCTGCCGAGCCGGATGCATAGGATGCGGTTTCCGGATTCTCGGTTTTTATTTCAGAGGTGCTTTTAACCGGTGCAGAACCGGTATCCGTTTCCACGCCCTCTTCTGCTTCCTCATCCAGTGGTTCTTCATTGCTGAAACTGAGGGCAATTCCCTTTAATTCTGAGCTATATTTGGGCCCGTTTCCATATTCAAATGATATATCGACAAGTATGTCCTGGCCGTCTCCGGCATTTCCGGCGGAGACATAATACATGTCCTCCCCGGAAAATGCGGTTATCTGCTTACTCTGTGAATATACATATTCCCCGGTTTTTGGGTCACGTATCTGAACGACAAGGGTGCCGGGCAGATCGTTGCCCAGATTGTTTGTAATTTTCACCGGAATCCGTGCTTCTTCATTCAGGGAATACTGGTAGTGTGCAGAACCGGTGGAAAGAAAAAGTGCATCGTCCTCTGCCTGAACAGGAACCGTGGCAGCCATGATAAGAATCACCATGACCACAATGCAAAAGATGGTTGGTGTTTTCACGGAATTACCTGCCTCCGTCCAAAGGCCAACAGCATTCCGGCCAAAAGGGCAATCACGCCGAGGTAGTAGAATATCCGGCTGACATCTGTTTCTTCAGCCTCCCGGACAATTTCCTGATTGAGTCCTGCGTAAATTTCCTGAAGTGTTTCTTCGTCAACGGACCTGAAATATTCCCCTCCTGTCTCTTCCGCAATGAATTTCAGGTTCCCTTCATCCAGATTTGCGTAGAGCGGATTTCCGAACGGGTCATAATCATACAGCACCGGTTCATCGGAGCCAAGACCTATGGTAAATACCTGTATATCCCGTTCTTTCGCAAAGGTTACGGCCTCTGCGGGGGTAATGCTTCCTGCATTATTCTCACCATCTGAGAGTAATATGACGACTTTCCGTTTGCCGGGGATGGAGTCTGCCATGTCGGTTGCGAGTGCAAGCCCGTCTCCGATCGCCGTGTTTCCGTCTCTTTTGGTGATTGCCATCAGTTTTCGTCCGGTTTTTTCCTTGTCCGGGCTCAGGTATGCGGCGGATGATGCACCGGAATCAAAGACCACAATTCCTGCATAATCTTTTTCTCCCAGACTGTTTACCAGCAGAAGAGCAGATTTTTTTGCCACTTCAAGCCGGTTTGGTTTGTAGTCGGTTGCCTGCATACTTCCGGACACATCCATCGCCAGGACAACATTGACGCCCTCTTTTTCGGTCTCAAGGGGTATATGGGGTCCTGCCAAGCCAATGATGAGGAATATAAATGCCAGAAGAAAGAGGATAAAAACGGTCTTTTTCGGTGTGAAATATGATACTTTGGAATGTTTTCCGTCTGATGTCTGTGCTTTCCCAGCTGCCTTTACAAAGGAGAGTTTTGAAAATTCCAGAGCACGGCGGCGGCTGTGTTTTTCATGATACCAATAGTAATACACCAGAACGGGAATTGCAATCAGGGCAAAGAGAAATTCCGGGTGATAAAATCCTGTCATTGGTTATGCAATCCTCCGGTAAAACGTGTTGAGCTTTAAAAATACATCCCGGTAAGGATCTGTGGTCTGGATATGCAGTGCCGGAATTCGGTTTTTGCAGAAATAATCAGTCAGTTTTTCCTGATGAAATTTTGCAATTTCTCTGTATTGTTCCCTGAAATCCTGATCGGAGGTGTCGATACAGATCTGTTCGCCTGTTTCCGGGTCCATGATTTCGACACGTCCCACATTGGGGATTTCCGTTTCATGCTCGTCTGAAACCTGAATTGCCTGCACGTCATGCCGTCTCCCGAGGAGTGCAACTGCATCCTCGAAGGATGGTGAATCAAAGTCTGAGATAATGACAATCTGGCTTTTTCGTTTCAGTCTTCCCAGAAGAAATTCCGCGGCATTTTTGATATCGGTCTGTTTTGAGACAGGATTGTGTGAGATGATGGTATTGATGACCGATGCTGCGTGGTTTTTGCCCTTCCGTGCAGGGATATATTTCTCAATAGTATCGGTAAAAAGGAGGGTGCCTGCTGCATCCCCTTCTTTTACTGCTGAATAGAGGATTGTTGCGGCAATCTCAAGGATTTTTATATCCTTTGAAACCTCAGCCCCGAACGATGATGAGGCCGACCGGTCTATCACCAGATAGAGTGTCCGTTCTCTCTCTTCATTGTAGATTCTGACATGCGGTTTACGGTATCGTGCGGTGACGTTCCAGTCCATTGACCTGATATCGTCCCCGTATTCGTATTCCCGTATGTCGGTGAAGTCAATTCCCCTGCCCCTGAAGAGAGATTTATGCATGCCCGTCTGCTCTCTCTGTGAATAATAACGGGCAGTGATTCTGATTCTCCTGACGATATTCATGCATTCTTCTGCTGAATATCCTGATATTGACGATATTCTCTCTTCTGTTATAGTATTCAAGGTATGTTCACCCTGGAGAGGATTTCATCGATGATGTCTTCTGTGGTGATGCCGTCCGCTTCTGCTTCATAATTCAGGAGTATCCTGTGCCTGAGGACCGGGTGTGCCATCTCCCTGAGATCATCGGGGATGACATATGCCCTCTTCTCCATGAGTGCCCGTGCTTTTGCACATACAATAAGGCTGATGGATGCACGTGGTGAGGCGCCGAATGCGATGTAGTCTTTTAGGGTAAGGCCGTATTCTTCCGGATGCCTTGTGGAATCAACAATTTCCGCGGCATATGTTTCTATAAGGGCGTTGCAGTGTATTGATCGGATGGATGCCTGAATGTTCAGAATATCGGCTGTATCAAGTATTTTTTGGGCGGATGGAGAATCGTTGCCGGTAAACAGCCTGATTATCCGTATCTCCTCTTCTTTAGAGGGATAATCCATCAGAATTTTCAGCATGAACCGGTCAGTCTGTGCTTCGGGCAGGGGATATGTGCCTTCCGATTCGATGGGGTTTTGCGTTGCAAGGACACAAAACGGCGGAGCCAGAGGGTGGCTGTCCCCCTGAATGGTGACCTGTTTCTCCTGCATCGCTTCAAGCAGTGCGGACTGCACCTTTGGCGGTGCACGGTTTATTTCATCCGCGAGAATAATGTTTGAGAAAACCGGCCCTTTTATTGTTTCAAATGAGGATTTCTCAAACCGATAGATTTTCGTCCCGGTGATGTCTGCCGGGAGAAGGTCCGGGGTGAACTGAAGCCGTTTATATGAACATCCGGTGCAGTCAGAGAGCGTTTTCACAAGCAATGTCTTTGCAATACCGGGGACACCTTCCAACAGCACGTGCCCCCCTGCTGCAAATGCGATAATTAATTGTTGAATTGCATTTTCATGCCCGATGATTACGTTTTTAATTTCTGATTCAAGAAGGGCCAGTTTGTCGGAATACTGTGTTATATCCGTGTCCCTGTGAGTGCCGGAATTATAGGCGGAAGCATTATCTGAAGAAATATTTGTTGTTTCAAACCTGTCTGCTTTCTTTTCCGGCATTTCATTCACTCATGATGTATTGAAGGTAAACACTTATGAAATTATCATGGGAGTGTGGGGCACGATTTTTCATAAAATGCGGTAAAGTAAATCAAATCAAATTAATCATATTTACGCAAATTCGTCATCAAATGTGATATTTTATATCGTATCTGGAAAAGATTATATTAGTTATTTCAAAAAAATGACGGTAATTGTTTGTGTTTAACATGGGTTGGTTTGTATGAGATGTAAAAGATGTAATCCTGTTCAATGGATCGTGAGAATTATGGCTGTTATTCTTCTGGTATCTCTGGCAATTCCGTTTGCCAGTGCGGGAAGTGCAGCTCTGCCGGATAATAACAATCTCTACCTTGAGACAGTCAATACTCCCCGGTTTGATGATCAGGGGGATGGAACATACTGGTTCTGGTTTCCGGATGATGCGGGCCTGAATACCCTGCATATAACAGATGATTATGCAGACTCCTACGGGCAGATTACTACTACTGCGGAGATGTCAGGATCCTTTTATGTGACTGATACGGGTGGAATGAAATACAAGGATGATATCATTCTTCTTCTTGCGGTAAATGGTTCTGTGAATGATAACTTTTCTATGAATCTGGCCTGCAATGGATATCAGTGGACTCCCAATGCGTCACCTCATACGCCACCCCTTGAAAGTGAAGCTACGTATGTAAAAGGCTGCCTGAATGCGGATTTCACGAAGGATGATTTCCTGGTGTATGACGGAAAAAATGTCAAACAAAACTGGAAAATTTACAATACCTCTGATTATCCCCTCTATTACGGACAGGATGTCTCTGATACTGACAATGCATTCAAACTGATGTTCATTGATCTCAATGCCGGTGTCCTGAATGCAGATTCACTCGGCTATTCAACCCTTAAAAATGGTGGTTCGGTAAAGGTCAGTTACGAGTTTCAGAATCTTGACGACTGCTATGCTGCTTTCAATGTCTATGCCTACAGCAAACATCCTGAAGTAGGTCATCCTGAGCTTGACAATACCACACAGTGGACGAACAGAATGAATGATGAATCAGGCAGGACGGTCAGTGGCTATTCTGTCTGGTCATTGTTTGCTCCTCAGGTGACGTCAATTGCCGTCTCGCCTGAAACTGCAGTAATCGCCCCCAATTCAACCCTTCAGCTGAGTGCAGTGGGACTGGATCAGGGTGGAAATGAAATTCCCGGTCTGACCTTTGAATGGAAAAATGACAATCCCATGGCGGGCTGGATTGATTCGGATGGCCTTTATACCACGACACATCTGGGAATCAGTAACATTACCGCTTCCTGTGAAAACGTAACCGGAACAAGCCAGGTTGTTGTAACACCTGTTGTATCCCCAATCTATGTTGCCGGTGACGGAAGTGGAGATTACGAGACAATCTCTGAAGCTGTTACATATGCCCATGAAGGAACTGAAATAATTGTTCGGAACGGGACATACACAGAGTGTGTGGATATTCCGCGTTCTCTTTCCATTCACTCAGAAAACGGTCCTGATTTGACCACACTGAATCTTTCCACACTCCCCGTCAATACCGGTGGATTTGTTCTGAATGCGGATTGCGTGAATATTTCCGGGTTTACCATCACCGGTGCATCCGGTGACGGTGATTCTGAAGGATTTGCGGTAAATTTCAATGAAGCCTCAGACAGTATTCTCTTTAACTGTTGGATTGTTGGCAATACGGACGGTGTCTTCTTCAATTCAGGAGAGAACAATACCGTTGGTAAAAATGTCATTGACTGTCCGGAATCTGATGACCATTTTGCACTCCGGATTAAGAAGAATTCGGGCAGCAACACAATATACCAGAATTCCTTTGTGTCAGGAGGTCTGAAGACTGCATCCGGTTCATCCGGAAACCTCTGGAATACGCTTGATATCTATCAGTATTCCTTCTTTGACGGTCAGACAACCTATCAGGGAAGTTCACAAACCGGAAACTACTGGTCTGCATATACCGGTGTGTCCGGTGAAACACCCGGAATCGGTGCAGTAGCATATGAAATCCCTGGTGTGGGAACTGACAATTATCCATTGGTCGCTCCCATCGGAAACTATACCTTCGGATCTGCAATCCCTGCCGGAGATACTTTTTATGTCGGTGCCGGAGAGGATTTCTCAACGATTCAGTCCGCAGTGGATGCAGCAAATGCAGGATACACCATCATTGTGAAAGACGGGACGTATGCAGAGTCGGTTACGATTGACAAGGCACTCACGGTCACTTCAGAGAACGGGGCTGATGCAGCAATAATTCAGTCTGTCGGAAATCGTGGTGTTCTCATCTCCGCAGACGGCGTTGTTCTCAATGGAATGACCGTCACAAATACGACTGATGATTCCAATTCCGGAGCAATTTATCTCTCTGATGCGTCAGGGTGTGTGATCACGAACAATACCGCCGGCGGTGATGGTGTTGGTATTGTACTGAACGGGAATTCGGACAACAATCAGATCTCAGAGAACACGGTCAGTCTGAATTCAAACAAAAAAAGATTGTTTTCCATTAAAAGTGCTGAGTGTGAGAACAACCGGATTTATGAAAATGTCTTTGCCAAAGGGAAGACACCAAAGGACGAAGGCATCGGAAATGTCTTTAATACCCCCGATGTAGTTGAAAATTATGTCTATGAGGGCCACCAGTGCACTTCTTTCTTTGGCAATTACTGGGTAGATGCGGACAAAACTGATTCGGATATAAACGGTATTGCCGACAGTCCCTATTCTGACGGTGTAACTGATAATTATCCCCTTGTTTCATCCAATCTGAGTGAATATTATCAGAATGGTGACTATACCGGTGATATTGTAGAAAACGTTCCTCTTACTGTTCCCGAATGCACCTTTACTGGTGTACCGGGTGAACAGTCGGTCGTGGTTGACAACTCTACCGGCCATGCATCCATCTTTGGAAACAGTATTCTTCTTGCTGAAAATGGCTTTACTATCGTCATCAATACCGTCAGTCCTCCGGGTGGGAACACAACGGTCATTACCGGTGTTGTGGATTCTGTTAATATTTTCATAACACCTGTAGCCACACAGTTTGATGGTCTGGGTGCAGTGCAGGCATTTATTGGAGTTGATTTAACCGGTCTTCCTGCCGGTTCAGAACTTGATTCGATAGTAAACAAATCCGTTTCTGCAGACGACCTCACGAAATTTAAAGAAATAGCTGCCGTAAGTGGCCTGAATTCAAGAGATATTGCCTATACCCTTCGTGTGGTAAAATCTGCAGGGTTTGACGACTATGTCGAGGGTGCTGCTGTCTTAATGGAAGTGAATTCCCGATGGGTCGATTCACATGGTGGCCCGTCCCATGTTGAAATTATCCGTATTTCAGACAGTGGTGCAGGACAGGTCCTTGAAACATCCTATACCGGGCCGGTAGATGGTATGTATACCTTCATTGCTTCCAGCCCGAACGGTCTTTCCCTCTTTGGTCTCTCTTCTGTTACTACTCTTGCCACATCAGGTGGCGGTAGCAGTGGAGGAAACAGTCAAATCGCTGTAGCAGCACAATCAGATGTGAATGCCGGTGAAAATGTTGTATTCAGCTTTGATGAATCTGCCATTTATCGAATAACCCTCGTTGCAAAGGAAGATGTAAAAGAGATTATGCTGACCGCAAAGAAGGGTGCAATGCCTGATTCTGCAGAGGCACCTTCCGGTGATGTATACCAGTATGTTGGCATAACGATGTACAAGGCAGATCCGGCACAGATTGAGAAGGCAACTATCAGGTTTACCGTGGATTCGGCGGCATTTGCCGACGGATATGATCCTTCCATGACAAAACTTCTGTACTATAATGAGGAAGATGGGGTCTGGACAGAGCTTTCGACGGTAAATAATGGCGAAGAAAACGGTTCATTTGAATTCTTTGCCGACAGTGCAAAACTTGGCAATTTTGCAATTGTGCTGCACAATTATGTCAGTTCTGAGGGAGCATTAGAAATAATTGACGAGCCTGAAGAACCCGCTGTAACAAACACTGATGCGCCAGTTTCATCAGAGAGTAGTGGTGTTTCCGATGAGAGTACCTGGAATATCCCCCCAACAGAGTCAGGTTCTCTCTTCTCAGGCATGTTCTCGGTAATCGGTGCTATCGGAATTGTTTCCCTGATGTCATTTGCAGCATACAGGAGAAAGAACGAGTGAATATCCCGAATTATGGGACAATTTCTATTTTTTACAAAGGTGAATAATTCATGAAAATATATCTTGCAATGGACGACACGGACAGCCTGGATTCACGCGGCACAGGGAAACTTGCGAGGGCAACAGGAGCAGAAATTTCAAAGGAATTTCACGTTGACGGAATCTCCCGTCACCAGCTCTTTGTGCATGAGGATATCCCTTTTACATCACACAACAGCTGTGCGGTGATTCACATTGAGGCAGAAAAGCGGGATGACAAGGAGTGGATCTATGAAACCGCGAAGGAGTGTATGCTCGGCGATTTTGTGGAGGGAAGTGATCCCGGCATTGCTGTAGCCTGTGCAGATGAAATTCTGCCCCCCCTGATTGCGTATGGGAGAGATGCACAGAGAATTATTCTGAATCAGAAAAAGGCACGAACGCTTGCAAAAACACTGGGTATCCGGCTTGAAGGTCTCGGCGGCACTGAAGACGGCGTGATTGGCACCATGGCCGGCCTTGGTCTTGCAAAAGCGGGTAATGATGGAAGATTCCTGATGTGCGGCCAGATTCGGGAGATGACCGGCCCTGCGGATGTCGCGACACTGTGCGCAGCCGGAGTGGATGCTGTCTATACCATTGATGGGCACGAGGTCAGAGACGGGATGATCATGATACCGGAAGGAAAATCTGCAAAACCCTGCCCGGTTGACGGCAAAAAAATACTGTTTGTCGAAAATGTTGACGGCCAGTATCATTCTGTGAAACGAGGATGAAGGCTCCGGACACATTCAAAAAAAGGATTGGGATTGCATTTGCCGTTCTGGTAATTTTCGCCGGTGGCATGTTTGCACTTCAGATAGCAGGTGAGGAATGGATTAAGGGAATTAGTCCTGATACCATCACCCCTCTTTTTGATGCCGGAATGAAGGAAACCTTCTCTTGGGATGACTTTAACTACGGCCCGCAGCAGTGGCGGCCGTTTAAAGAACCGCTGAATATCTCGAACACGCCGTATGGCGATAATGAATGGTATCTGATGTTTGTCAAAGCGAATGCTACTCCGTATGGTGGAAATCCTGCTCTGCACAGGAGAGGGAATGTGCGGGTAAATTATTCATTTACGAGTCTTGCCGGGACTGCGGCATTTCATGTTATAGGGTTTGATGCAACGGCGAAATGCAGGACAAACGGACAGGACAGTTATGGCGCCTCATCGTATTTTGTTACCGGGACGTCTGTTGCAGGTAGCGGGTACACGTTCTCCACCCCGATGACGTCATGGAACAATGTGGCAGTTCTGCCGCCGGGTGAGTATAACACCGATGAGGGGCCTGAATCGTTTTATTACTTCATCCATTTCGATCCCCTGTCGGGTGGGGTTGGCTCCCTTCACTTTACTGACCACCCTGAGATGCTGAAAGGTGGATTTATTGAAACGGATGAGCAGTCAGGACAGTTTTACATCACGCATACGGGTGGTAGTCTGCTTGAAGATGTGCTGCTTGTTGTCTGTGTGAATGAAGTGCAGCCGGAAGATTTCAGACTCGATATTGAAACGTCGTTTGTGAGGAGGGATTAGAAGAGATGCATCCTGAAAAGTATTTTTCCCTAAATGAAATTGCCCTGATGTCCATCTGTGGTGCAATGATTTTTGTGATGAAAATTGCATTCAAGGTTCCTGTGCATATTCCCGGGCATACCGGCATATTCTGGGTCATACCGATGATTGTCGGGATTGCAATTGTTCGAAAACCTGGCTCCGGGACATATATCGGGCTTATCTCCGGGTTGCTGGGCTCGTTTTTCGGTCTGGGGGCCTTTCATGTCTTTGATATTTTCAGTTATCTGACGATTGGCATTGTAGCAGATATATGTGGTGTAGTCTTTGGATACCGTTTTGATTCTCTTTCGGTGGGTGTCATCACCGGTGCTGTTTCAAATGTCGTGAAGATGGTTATTCATTATTCTGTCGAGATTTTACTGGGTGTTCCCCAGTATTTTATTATCTTAGGGATCGGTATCAGCTCAGTTACCTACCTTATTTTTGGAGGTCTGGGAGGACTGATTTCTGTTTATATCGTCCGAAGACTGACCCGGGCTGGTGTTATTGGTGAGAAGAGTGGGTGACCCGTTGGTTACTGTGGACTCACTTTCCTATTCATATCCCTATTTTGGAACGGAAGAAAAACGGCAGGCTCTTTCCTGTGTCAACCTTGAGATACAAACAGGTGAACGGGTTGTGATTGTCGGTCCGAGCGGTTCGGGAAAGTCCACTCTTATTCAGACATTTATCGGGTTGATCCCCCATTCACGCAGCGGTAAGATGCAGGGGAGGGTGACTGTTGACGGAGTGGATACGTCAGTTACAACGGTGCCGCTTCTCTCAAAAACCGTCGGTTTTGTATTTCAGGATCCCGATCATCAGATGGTGACAAGCGAAGTTGATTCCGAACTTGCATTCGGGCCTGAACAGTCGGGTCTGGACCCGGAGATAATTGAGGAGCGAATCTCCCGTGTTGCGGGAATGCTAAAGATGGAGCATCTGAGAGGCAGGGAGATTTCTGATCTGTCCTGGGGGGAACGCCAGAAGGTTGCGATTGCGTCAGTGCTCGTCATGCGGCCGAAGATGGTTGTACTTGACGAGCCTCTCTCCGGTCTGGATATGGATTCTGCTGCACGTCTCCTTGACCATCTGGGAACAATTGTCAAAACGTGGAATATTGCGGTTGTGATTGTTGAGCACCGGCTGGACCTCCTGAAAGATTTCATGGACAGGGTGGTGGTGATGGATGATGGCAGGATTGTGTATGACGGGCCTGTGGTGGATTATTCTGCAGAAGCCATGATTCCGCATCCGGGGGAGACCGGCAGGGTATTGCATGCAGGTGTGGCATGCTCTTCTGAACCATTTTTACCCGAAGTTTGTTTTTCTGAATCATATTTATCAAGAACTGATGCCCCTCAAACACATACTTCTGAATTGCATTCCCATCCTGAAGGCGTATCCCCAATCATAGAGGTGACTGATGTCAGCTACACCTATCCGAATAGTGAAAAGCCGGTGCTAAATGGAGTGTCTGCCGCCTTTAATCCGGGTGAGGTGGTCTTCATCTGTGGGCCGAACGGTTCGGGGAAGAGCACATTCATTAAACATCTCAATGGTATCCTGCGGCCGGATACCGGATGTGTGCTCGTATCGGGTGTTGATATCGGAGGGAAGACGGTGGCAGAAAATGCGGCTACTGTCTCTCTTGTCGGTCAGCATGCGGATTATCAGCTCTTTGAGGAGACTATCGAGCGCGAACTTGCGTTTGGCCCACGTAATCTCGGGATGGAGGAAGGTGCAATCGACTGTTCCATCGATGAAATTATGGAACTGATGGACATGACGCATCTGGGACGAAAAGGGCGGCCTCTCAAACTTTCGATGGGAGAGAAGCAGAGGGTGGCGATTGCAAGTCACCTCGTTATGAAGACTCCGGTCATTGTGCTGGACGAGCCTACCCTCGGCCTTGATATAAATCTAAAACTGCACCTCGCTTCCCTGATTATTGACCTGAAGAAAAGAGGAAAGACTGTTATTGTCGTTACCCATGATCAGGAGTTTGCCCGGCTGTGCGCAGATCGGTTTATCCGTTTTCAGGAGGGATTTCTGGTATGAAAGGACAGAAGAAAAAGAAGGGAATCCTGTATATTCCCGGTGATTCCCCTGTCCATTCCCTTGACCCACGAACAAAGCTCCTCATGCTCGTTGTATTCAGCATCATGTCATTTCTGACAACAAATCTGTTCGTCATGGTTCTATTGCTCGTTTGTATCGTGGCTCTTGCCTATACGTCCGGGCTATTTGATAAATGGGTATATTCACTCAGGTTACTTCTTCCGCTCATAATCTTCGTCTTTGTAATGGACCTGTTTTTTTCCCACGAAAGTGCGGGTGCTGAATTTTTCTCAGCACAGATTTGGTTTATCCATGCGTATGCAACGGAAGGAAGCCTGTATTTCTCGGCTTCCATGATCATGCGTCTGCTCATTATCGCCGGTTTTTCATTTCTGTTCATTATGACGACGAAATACAGCGATTTTGTAAAGAGCCTTCAGAGTATGAAAGTCCCGCATATTATCTCATTTTCCCTCGGGTATGCTCTTTCATCAACGACAACGCTCTCACGGGACGCGAACAATGTCATTGATGCACAGAAATCACGGGGACTGGAATTTGACCGGGGTTCACCTGTTAAAAAAATAGATAAACTGCTCTCCTTATTCATCCCGATGACCGTCATAATGCTGAACCGGTCCAATCAGGTTTCGGATGCCATGCAGTGCAGAGGTTACGGGAATGCTGAAAAACCAAGCCTGTACAATGCCCCTGTTCTCGGGGCAGATGATATTATGGCAATCATTGTGATTGCATTCTTTACCGTTTTGATAATAATTCTGATTCATTTTGTAATCATCTGAGGTGTCGAACATGAAAATCAATGACAAAAACAAAAAAGGATACGGCAGAATCCTTGTCGCCCTGCTTATTATCGTAGCAGCGTTCCAGTGCGTTTCTGCTTTGGACCTGCCCTCAAACCCGATTGCCGGGGCAATGCATGTAAACATCAACACGGCAAATGCGGGGGGTTATTACATAAAATTCGATGGAGGTGGATTAAATGCCCTCCATATGACAACAAGCACATCGGACCGGTATGGCCAGCTTACCACAACATCAATGAAAAGCGGGACCTTTTACCTGTCAGATACCGGAGGAAGAGGTTTTTTCAATGATGTGCTGCTGATGATTGCCGTCCGAAAGCCTGCTGAAGATGAAGATCCGATTTCTGATGATTTCACGCTGAAAATCCGTTCCAGCGGGTATACCTGGGTTCCATCAGGTGTTGTAAATAAGCCTCCGGCAGCAAAAGACCTTGAGTATCTGTCAGGAGCAGTTGATCAGACATTTACTCTATCATCTCTGAGTTATGGCCCACAGAAATGGAAACCTGCAGGCAATAACGACCCGATGAACTATCCCATCTACGGCGATCAGGATATGATGGACGATGAGGAGTTTTACATCTATTTTGTTGACTTAAAGGTCGGAGAAGTGGGTGAAAACTCAATGCTGCCGGGCCTTATTGACAACGGGATGGTGAAGGTTGAATATACCATCGAAAACCTTGATTCCGGACGTATAGCATTCAACACCTATGGCTGGTGTGATGAAGAACAGTCAAATCAGGGCACAGGGATTTCCTGGACGAACAAAATTGTCGGTGAAGGCGCCAGCGGCTATGTTGTGGATATTGTCGGTTCCGGTGGAGGAGAAGGAGGCTCATCAGGAAAAATATCATACGACTCTGATGATACATCGGCATTTCCGGGAAGCTGGAAGCCGCAGGTTGGAAACCTCAACATCTCATCTGCACCAACTGGAGCAAAAATTTACATCGATGGTGTATACTCTGGAGAGGAAACAAACGCCTCATTTGTTGATGTGCCTGCAGGGGATTACCGCGTGTATCTTGAACATGACGAGTATGAAACAACAGAACCGAAGACTATCAGAGTAAAAAGGGGGTATGTCACCGAAGAGAAATTCATCTTAGAGAAAGGCGTAGGTTCCTGTTTTGTATCATCTGTTCCTGCAGGGGCCGATATTTTTGTCGACGGCAATGACACACTCTGGCACACTGACTCCCTTGTGACGGGGATTGAATCAGGAACTCATACCGTCACGGTGTACCATGAAGGCTATTCCCCGGAATCAGCAGATGTTGCAATAATCATGGGTGAACAATCTGAAATATCATTTATATTTGGGGGGAGCGGGGCACGTGTATCCACACTAAATTCCTCAAATCAGGATGTGCATGATGAAAACCCGGCTGACCCATCACCGTCTGAAAACGATGCTGCTGATGGGGAAGAAAGAGTAGATATGGGTGGGGAAACATCCTTGCCTGCTCAAACCGTCCAAAACAGAAATGACGGAATTATCGGGTATATCTTTAGTCTCTTTGCAGGTATCTTCCCCGGTGCACCTGAAGAATCAGAATCTCTCCCGGTTGTGTCATCCAATCCATCCAATCCATCCAACCCATCGGCACAGGGAATTTCACCGGAAAATCCTCCCTTAAATCCGGGTGTTCCTGTATATGGTGATGCCCCCGGAGAACAATCCGAAGAATCTGCCATTACCGAAGGAGAAAAGGGAACCGGAGGACTCTATGTGACATCCTATCCGGACAATCTCCCGATAACTCTTGACGGCGTAAAGACGGGTGAATCAACTCCTGAATATTTTTACGGTCTGAAAGAGGGTTCGCATACGGCACTGGTAACCTACAGTTCAGATTCTGTGAAAACGGCACAGGAAACCGCCTATGTCTTTGCCGGTGATGATTCCTTTGTAAAACTGGAGCCAAGTGTCTTTTCACAGAAAATACCTGTTACCGTTCAGTCGAAGAAATTCAAAGACAGTTCATTTATGATTGGAGGTGAATTTCCGGAATATACATTCCCATCAACGGTCTCTCTCGAGAAGAGCGGGACATTCATCACAACGGTGAAAGACGGGACATTTTATACATTTAATACCGGACACCAGGAAGAGAATTCGGTTCTGAATATCCCCTCTCCTGATTCGGGAGGAACCCCCGGAACAATCAGTATCACCACTACCCCTGAGGGTGCAGACGTATCTGTTGACGGATACCGGACCGGTCTCAAAACACCCTGCACGGTGGACAATGTGACGGAAGGCCCACACGTGCTCAGTGTTTCGAAAGGTGGATATTATCCGGAACAAAAAGAGTTCCACTTTGTAAACACCGGTGAACCTGACAATTCAGATTTCAGCTTTTTCATGAGGGAATATCCATACGGGAGTCTCCTTATTGACAGCACACCTTCCGGCAGCATGATCTATCTGGAGGGAAGGTATACTGGTGTTACCACCCCGCATGAGTTTTCATATATGCCGATTGGAAGTTATGATGTCGCGGTTGCGTTGAACCGGACCACCTTTAAGGAAGGTACAGTGACCGTTGGACCGCTGCAGAAATCCGGTGTTACGGTGTATAATCTGACGCTGGATAATTGATTGAAAATACTGTAATATTTCTCTTTTTTTCTCCTCATCTCACTCTAAGCAATTTTTGGCTCATTATGTCTGTTGAATTCAGTTTTAGAGAGATATGCAGAGATAGTATCTCTCAATTATGAACCTAGATTCGGATTGAATTGATACATGAGGAGTTGAGGAATACATTCAAAATTGATGGTTCATATGAATTGAATGATCTTTTCAGGATTCTCACCTGAAGGAGCGAATGAAATTTTGTCTAAAAAAATAGTGGCTCTCTTTAAAACAATTTGGTTCAGATGATCTTCAATACCCGTTTTTGGTCTTAATTTCTGTTTTTTCTCTGTTTAAATAATTCCCATTCCCGGTGGACGGGCATGGTCGGGCTTACATTTTTATAATAAAAATGCCATTGTGATTCCTGTTGATGAGGTATGCCGAGCGATTATTTTGAAATGATGCTGCGTTCCCTGAACCTGACGTCAGAAGAACGGGAGATGGTAGTTAAGAAGCGAAAGGAGCAGTGTATCTGTGATATCTGCCCAACGTATCAGGCATGTAAAGGGGAGAAGGGAGAGGACGAAGCCTTTGCTTTCTGTACACTGGGAGCAAGTGCCTGTATCGAAACTGAGGGTGAATGCCTCTGTTCCACCTGTCCCCTGTCGCGTGAGATGGGGCTTGCGTTTTCGTTTTACTGCACCAGGGGATCTGAAACACAGCAGAAGATCCGTGATGTTATCGGGATGAAGTGACCTGTTCCGCGTGCACGAAATCCATTGTATGCAGTCTTATGTGAAGGGGTATTGTAGTAGTGCAGCAGATTTTGTGGTAAATGGGGGGGTAAATCAAATATTTTCCCTCTCTTAGGGGCGGGAATTGCTTGATCTGCCCCTTCAGGTATCCGTTTTATTGTAACATGATACATGAATCATTCCGTCTGCATACGCTGTAAGGGGTGTTTTTGTTACACAGAGTATGTGATACACACACTTCAGGGGAATTCTTCCCGTTTCCCGGCGGGTGGATAATGGTAAAAAGAAAATAGCAATTATTTGTCGGTCTTTTCTACGATCGTTTCAACAGAAATTGAGGACTCTTTAATGCTTCCGCGTTCTGCAAGTGTTGACCTGACATCCCTGAGGATGTTTTCGAGGAGAACCTCTGCATCACACTGTAAGTCGGTGTCCACGTCGATATATCCGGTGAGTGTTGCGCTAAATCGTTTCATAGTATTCTGCCTTACCGGGATATTGCATCTCTTTGGGCATCAAATAGACGTTACCGACAAAAACGGGTTGGTTTATTGGTGCCCACTTTCCCTTGGTTTGAATAATCATCGAAAACGTAGATCCATAGTGCAGGACTGCAGTGAATGTGATATGGGAGGTGGCACACAATGCGAATTCTTCGCTCAGTCAGGCAGAAATCCTGGAGGGCCAAATAATTATATTGTGATACTATCCGGTTTGTTGCCAGAAATGAACGTGCCCTGTCACGAACCTATATCATCTGATTTGACTCACAGTTAGAGGTAAATTATATTTATATTTCTTTTATTTTTGAAACCATTTTGGTGACACTACAATGCACACAGGAACACAACATATTACCTTTTCAGATTCTGGCAGAGGCACCGTCAGACATGCACTGAAGGATACCGACTGCTCAGTAATTTCGCTTCCGGATGACCTGGGAATCGGACCAATACAGTCGTATAATATCGAAACACGGATTGATTTCTACACCGAAATGTGTCCGAAGGGCAAATTTTCCGGGTATGCAGATGAGATGAGGACGTTATCTGAAACGTTTTGGAAATCGGCATCAGAACTATATGAGAAGAAAGTCGTCTGGTTTTCACGGCGTTCCGTGATGGAATATGCCGGATTTATGGAATTTTTATCACAGCAGGATGATCTCTCCCGGATTGAAGTTGTCGACCTGACGGATGGAATCACCGGTGACGATGGGGGAATATATGGTGGAGAGCCGTACAAAATTGTGACTGACGCTGTCGGTGCGATGAGGCCGGAGATGATTGTTGCTGCACTTGGCACAGCACGACCGCTTAGTGATGATGAAGGTGCATACTATTCTGCTGTATGGGCAAGGCTTCAGGAAGAAAATGCGAATCTCAGATCATTGTGGAGAGGCCAGCTGTATTCGGTTGAAGATGATTTTTATGACGATTTCATCTGTGGTCTTGTTCCGGATGAATGGATTCCTGCTGCACGGGTTGTTGGTGATACGCTTGGACAGCTTAGTGATGAATATCATCAAATTGGTGATAATTACATTTTCAGCAGGGTACGACACCTTGCGGGTACAGGGGTTATTCTTTGCAGAGGAGATCAGACGTCGATGCGTTCTCTTGAAGTGAAGCAGGACTGTCTTTGATTCACCGTACATAAGCATCCAGAAAGAGAGCATCAATATCAACAATTTCCCTTTTTTAATCACCTCCCTGACTTTTTGTGAGTGCGCATCTGCATCAAAAGAGGAGAGGCCCGGAGGGTAACCATAATGCTCACGGCGTGCGCAATGCACATTCAGGACCGTGTGATTAAATTGCCGCAGGAAGTCTTTGAACGCCATGCCGATGCGTATGATGACTGGTTTGTTGTGCACCGGGAGGTGTATCGTGCTGAATGCGAGCGTATCCGGGAGGTACTTCCTGCCCCGGACGCCCGGTCAATTGAGGTGGGCGTTGGGTCCGGGCGGTTTGCTGCACCACTGGGGATTCCGCTTGGGATTGAACCGTCTCTTTCCCTTGGACGGATGGCCCGCCTGCGTGGTATTGAAGTTATCGGTGGGGTAGGTGAGTCTCTTCCCTTTAAAGACGGGTCATGTTCGTCAGTCCTGATGGTGACCGTTATCTGCTTTTTTGATGACCCGGCACGGGCCTTTGCGGAGGCATACCGGGTGCTTGTTCCCGGTGGTGTTCTTGTTGTCGGGTTTCTGGAACGTGGGGGGCGGGTGATTCAGGCATACCTGCACGGTGATGAGGCTCACCGTTTTCTCTCGCAGGGAAGGTTCTTCATTTCAGTTGAGGTGCAGGCGCTTCTCCGGGACGCCGGTTTTTCCATTCGTTCAGCAGAGACGGAGAATGAATTCTCTGTGATTGTTGCGGAAAAGAAAACCATCTGATATGAGCATGAGAAATACGTACGCACCAGAAATCTGCAAGGCATAGCATGAATTCGGGTCACGTCCGGGAATGCCATGTTATGTGCTATCGCGTCAAAAGTCCTGTAGGAATGAAGACTCCCGTTGATGCCCCTGAGATGACCTGTCGTGAAGAGGAAACCGACCAAATCCAGCGGTTCTTTATCCGGCCCGTCTTTTTGAGTCTCACCATTGGCATCCCGTTCTGCATCTTCAAACTCCTCTTTGGCATCACTGCTGTCCGTATCGGGATAGGCACATCGTCTCCCCTCGTCTGGTTTGGCTGGGCTGTCATCATCTGGGCGGCAGCAGACCTTTTGATGAACACCGGAAGAAGTGTTCTCGACCTTCTGGGACACCCGTCAAATTTTCAGTACTGCACAATTGCACAGGCAGGAAGTATTGTGGGGCGGCCGCTGGTCTTTCTTGCAATCGACACCTTCCTCTCATTTGCTATTATATGCTTCATGCTATGGTCCGGGTGGATAACAGAGCTTACAACAGTCGAGGCCTACCTCTGGTATGCTGCAACCACGATGAACCTTATTAGTCTCTCGGTGGTGTCGATTTATAATGAGGCAAGGAGAGGAGCGTGAATCAACCAGAGGGAGCGAGAAAATAATGGACGAATGCGGGAAATAACCAGTACAGATGCCCTGTCCTCACTTCTTCAGCGCCGATCCTTTCACGGTAAACGACCCGCCGTGAATATTGATCCACTGCGTCTCCACCACTCCGATGTGCTGTCCGCATTTCGGGCAATAGACATCATCCCCCTCCCGGACAGTATGGTTGGAGGAGATACGGTTCTTCCAGCAGTGGAGAAGACGGCCCTTGCCTATTTTCTGATAGCGGAAAAGCTTTGCTCCGCACGAGGCGCAGAGGACAGTGATCATTAACTACTAATGTACATTCTCCATGCAAAAAAAAGAGTTATTCGAAAATCGGGTGATCAAAAGAGAGACCGTTGAAGATATGAGTACATCGGATGCAGGGTCATATTCTCTTCGGAAGGCAAGGGTGTACGAACCTCCAAAATGTATCCACCCTATCCATTTAATTACTTTCTGGAAAATTAGATAAATTAAACGCATACCCTGAGGGGGAGTGTAATTGGGGTATCATGTCTCATCTGCTGAAGCGGTATCGCCAGATCGGGGGTATACTGGTAAAATACGGGTTTGGTATAGTCATCCATGAAGTGTTTCCACCCATAGCCCGGCTTGGACTCCGGCGCCCGATAAAGGCCGATTCTCACAGCACAGCACGGCGGGTGCGCCTTGCTCTTGAAGAACTGGGTCCCACATTCATCAAGTTCGGACAGATCATGAGCCTGCGCCGTGATCTCCTCCCGCCTGCCTTCATAGAAGAACTCACCCTTCTGACAGACAGTGTGGCTCCTCTCCCTTTTGAAACGGTCCGCCCGGTAATCGAGGAATATTGCGGCCCGATACCTGATGCTTTTAGCTCTTTTGATGAAACTCCGTTTGCCGCTGCTTCTCTTGCCCAGGTACATCGGGCTGTGTTAAAGAATGGAAAAGAGGTGGCACTGAAGGTGCAGCGTCCCGGTATCCCAAAGCTAATCGAAGATGATATCGCCATCCTGGAATCGCTTGCCCATCGTGTTGAGCGTCGGTATCCCGAATACCAAATATACAATCCTGCCGGACTGGTCCGTGAGTTTGCTATCCAGATCCGGCGTGAACTTGACTTCAATCAGGAAGGGAAGAACGCTGAAGAACTCTACTGGAACATGAGGGAGTTTCCCGACATTGTGCTCCCCCGTGTCTACTGGAGATACTCGGGAAGTCGGCTCTTAACTATGGATCTCATCAAAGGAGTACGCATCGATGACCTTGAGGGTATCAGGGCATGTGGCATCTTTCCCGGAGATCTCACCGAACTCACACTCGGGGCTTATCTCAAACAGATATTTCGTGATGGATTTTTTCATGCCGATCCCCATACGGGGAATCTTCTTGTCACTCCACGGGGGCAGCTTGCCTTCATTGACTGTGGAATGGTTGGAATCATGCGGCCTGAGCGTCAGGAGGTTTTCGTCCGGCTCCTTCTCGGGATTGTGGATGTCGACGTGGAAGCAGTCATCGATGCCTATCGTGGTCTGGGCATCATAATTCATGAAGAAGACGAAGAGGCGTTCAAGGACGAGACCTATGCCATCCTGCAGGGATACCAGCATTTCGGGCTGGAGCAGTTTGAGGTGGCCAATGTGATGGCACAAATACCTGAGGTGATGCGCCGGTATCACATCGTTGTACCTCTTTCCATGATGCAGATCATGAAAGTGATAATGATGATGATCGACATCAACGTCCACCTTGATCCCTCCTTTAATTTCACAGACAGGGTGCGCCCCTATCTCACTGAAATCGTCCATCACCGCTATCTGTCTGCAGAGGCAGTTAAACGTGCCTCGAAGTCAGCAATCGATATTGGAGAGTCTGCAATGGAACTTCCGCAGACCCTCAACGCGGCTATCAAAAAACTCTCATCGGGGCCGTTACGGATTGATTTTGCAACAGACGATGTGCAGGACCTTGGCGCATCCATCCGCTTTTCTGCCTCTGTTCTCCTCATTGGAATGGTTTCATCGGCGTTTCTCATCGGGTCATCACTTGTTGTCCTTTCCATGGACCAGCCAATGGCTTTAGGAATCTGCAGCACCATCGGAAAGTTCACTCTTGGCGGATATGTTTTTGCGATTGCTATTGGCATTGTTGCGATCATCTATGTGGTGCGCCGCCACTGAGTAGTCCCCGGGTTAGTGTGCCGGAGATACCTATTTATGCAGTATCAATGAATTAGGGGATATCATCGAAATTCTCGTGGGGGGAATATATTTTTATGAAGGTTGCCATTGTTGGTTCGGGATTTGGAGGTCTCTCTGCTGCAGCGCTTTTAGCGAGAGACGGCTTTGACGTGCAGGTTTTTGAAAAAAATGAGCGGCCTGGGGGGCGGGCAAGTGTCTACCAGGAGGGGGGGTATTCTTTTGATATGGGTCCTTCGTGGTATCTCATGCCGGATGTCTATGAGAAGTTTTTGTCAGAGTTTGGCAAAACACCCGGCGATTACTTTGAGCTGAAGCAACTGGATCCTGCCTACCGGATGTACTTCGGCAGTGAAAAGATGGTGGATGTATCAGCCGATCTTGATAAAAATTATGCCCTCTTTGATTCATTTGAGCCGGACGGGGCAAAAAAGCTGCAAAATTACCTTGCCTCTGCTGCGGAGAAGTATGATCTTTCGATAAATGAGCTTCTGTATCGCGACTATCGTTCCATCTTTGATTTCTTTAACGGCCGGCTGATGATGGAGGGGAGAAAACTCCACGTCTTCGAAAATCTCGATACCTTTGTGAACCATCATTTCGATAGCGATGAGGCGAGAAAGATTGTGGAGTACTCCATCGGCTTTTTGGGAGGGTCACCCAAAAACACTCCATCCTTCTATCACATTATGTCTCACATTGACCTGACTCTTGGTGTGTACTACCCGGTGGGAGGGATGCGGGCAGTAGTGGATGGCCTGTACCGGCTTGCAGGAGATCAGGGGGCAGTATTTCGGTTCAATGAACCGGTCACCCGTATCCTGACTGAGGAAAAAAAAGCAGTCGGGGTGGAGACGGCAGAGGGCAGATATGATGCCGATCTCGTTCTTGTCAACGCGGACTATCCATTCAGTGAACTTCACCTCATCAATAAGCGGGAACAGACATACAACGAAAAGTACTGGGACTCCCGTGTTATGGCTCCATCGGCCTTTGTTATCTATCTCGGGGTCAACCGCCGTTTTGAGGGACTCGAGCATCACACCCTCTTTTTGGATGAAGACTGGGAGGCAGGGTTTGATCTCATCTTTGACCCAAAGAAGGCAGCATGGCCTTCCCGTCCTTCATACTATGTCAATGTCCCCTCCCGAACCGATCCCACCGCAGCACCGGAGGGGTGTGACACCCTTTTCATTCTGGTGGCACTTGCCCCCGGACTGGAGGATACCCCGGAACGGCGGGAGGAGTTCTACACGCGGATCATGGACGATCTGGAGAAAAAAATCGGTGAGCCCATTCGTGACGCCGTGGAGGTAAAAAAGATATTTGCTCTGGAAGACTTTACCGAGCGCTATAATGCCTATAAAGGCACGGCGCTGGGACTCTCCCATACGCTCTTTCAAACGGCACTCTGGCGTCCGACGCACAAGAGCAAAAAGGTGGAGAATCTCTATTACAGCGGCCACTACACCCATCCCGGAATTGGGGTCCCGATGACGCTCATCTCCTCAACCATGGTGGCAAAGGAGCTTGCAGACCGTTTCAACGAGAGTACATGAACGGGGGGATGTATGGTTTCCCGTACCCACTTCCAAATATTTCGGCGGGGGAGTACGACGTACTTCACGAGCACGCTGTTCTTTCCGCAGGCGATACGGGAAGATGTATTTGTGCTCTACAGCTTCGTCCGCACTGCAGATGACTACGTCGACGCCGTCCCCCAGCAGGGTGAGGAGTTTTGGGCGTTCTGTGACACCTACCGGCGGGCACTCGCAGGGGAGCCTTCGGGGGATGTGGTCATCGATCATTTTGTTGAACTCATGCAGCGTATCAAAATCAAGCCGGAATGGGTGGACGGCTTTCTGGATTCTATGGGCCGCGACCTGCATCAGAATACCTACGAAACCATTGCCGATCTTGAATCCTACTTATACGGTTCCTCAGAGGTGGTAGGGATGATGATGGCCCGGGTTATGAGTCTCCCGGAGGAGTCCCTGCCCGCCGCCCGGGCGCTGGGCAAGTCCATGCAGTTCATCAACTTTATCCGTGACATTGATGAAGACCTCGCGATGGGGAGAACCTACTTCCCGCAGGAGGATTTGGCAGTATTCGGGCTCTCCGGTCTGGAATCGTCGGTGACCCGGAACCGGCCGGACGCGTTCTCACAGTTCATTGAATATCAGGTTGAGCGGTACCTCTCCTGGCAAAAGCAGGCGGATGATGGCTTCTCTTTCATCCCTCCCCGGTTGCGCATTCCCGTCCGGACGGCCTCTGACATGTATCAATGGACTGCTGAAAAGATACGCCGTGATCCCTTTGTGGTCTATGACCACAAGGTCAAACCCTCGGCCGGCAGGATTGTGGCCCGGGCATGTGCCACTACGCTGGGGGTACATCTTTCGCCCGCTGACTGTGCGGGTGAGACCGAGTGACCTCCCTGTTCTCTCTTGCTGTTGCAGTCTCCCGGTTTCGCTTCTGGATCTATACCGGGGGCACCTATGTGGTGGGCTATGCCCTCGGGATGGAGAACTGGCTTGCGTTTTTTCAGCCTGCCTACACCCTTTATCTCATCTACTTTTTCTTCCCGGCGAATGTGTTCATCTATGGGGTGAACGACTACTGGGACGGGGAGACCGATCGGAACAATACCCGGAAGGATGGGCAGGAGCACCGGCTGGCTGAGAAAGAACGGCAGGGGCTTCGCACCGTGCTTTTGGGAGTGGTTGCTCTGAGTGTCGTTCTCCTCATCTTTCAGGACACCGGTGCACGGCTGATATTTCTGTCCTTTCTCGGTCTTGCATACTTTTACAGTGCGCCGCCGCTCCGGTTCAAGCAGATCCCGTTCCTTGACTTCTCTTCCAATATGCTCTACATTATGCCTGGCATATTCGGGTTCTATCTTGCGTCAGGGACGTTCCCCCGCTGGTGCTGGTTGCGGCAGGCTTCCTTCACATTGCGGCAATGCACCTGTTTTCTGCCATTCCTGACATTGCATGCGACCAGGAGGCGGGAATTGCCACCACTGCGGTTTATCTCGGCCGAAATGCGTCTCTTGGACTCTGTCTTCTTTTCTGGACGGCGTTTGCATTTCTGGTGATTGACCTAGCCGGATATTTCCCTCTCAGTTATCTGGTTTTTCTCTTTCCTTTGGTACCGCTGGCTCTTCTTGTCTCCCCTGCACTTCGTATTGAGAGAGTCTACCGGTATCTCCCTCTTCTGAACACTGCTCTTGGGGGGCTCACCTTTGTCGTTCTTTTTCTCCTCGCATTTACCTGGCCGGTGGTGGTTTTGTGATGCACCCACGACGTATCATGACAATTGCCGCTGTGGCCTTTTTTGTGGTGGGGCTGGTCTTTGTGCGGTTTGATACCGGGATGGAAGTGCCTGCAGTCTCAACAGCGTTTGTGGTCATTTTGGCCCTTCCTTCCTATGTGGCCCTGTGGCGGTGGCTTGGTGCTGCAAAGGCGTTTTTTATCCTGCTGGTTTTTAGCATCCTGCCTCTGCTTGTAGAAGGACTCGCGGTTGCAACCGGATTTCCCTATGGGTCATTTTCTTATGCGGGCACCCTGGGCGAACCTCTCTTCGGGCTGGTCCCCTGGACGGTTTCGTTTGCCTATCTTCCGATGCTGTTAGGGGCGGTAACCCTTGCGAGCCGTTTGGTGGGTACCGACTGGCGGCGGTTTATTCCGGCAACGGCTTTTCTGGTGGTGGCAATTGATCTCGTCATTGATCCGGCGGCGGTGCATGCCGGTTTCTGGATATGGGATGGCCCCGGTGTGTACTATGGCATCCCCGCGGTCAATTTTCTGGGGTGGGCAATCACCGGAACGGTCTACGCTGGTCTGTTTTTTCTGGCTGTCCGGGGCCGGTTTGAACAGGGTGAGGCCATACCGTTGTCTGTCGCAGGGAGTATGCTGCTGATTCTCTCATTCTGGAGCGGGTATCTGCTGCGGGAGTTCCTTGTTATTCCGGTGGTGGTGGGACTTGGTCTCATCGGGTTGATTGGGTATGCATATACGAAGGATGGATAGTCCGCACGTAATCGGTTTTTTTTGCCCTGAAAAGATGATTATGCACTTTTTTGCTGCACTGTTTTTTCGCTTCCTTTTTTTGGACTGATGGGGAAAAAGAGTGCCAGGCGTTTATTGTCCATTCGAATTGATTCTGCACAACCGAAACCAATCCCCCGGCATCTCATGAGAAATGATGACCGTTTATGTCCAATTGAAATCAATAGGTGTACACCCAATCCGTATAGCGGGATGGTTGATGCAGCGAGGAATACTTCAGTATGAACAATTTTGGCAAAAAAGTCAGTTTCATCTGGTCGGTGGCAGATCTCCTTCGGGGGCCATATCGCCCGAATCAGTACAGGGATGGTATGCTTTCAGTCCCTTCCATCCCTGAGCGAAAATTCATCGCCTCATATCCCGAATGCGGGTCAACCTGTTTCGATGCCCTCTTTGAGAGGGTAAAGACATCCATTGCGACGCTCCGCGAATACCGTGTGGCGCTCATCTCTGCAGTAGTGGCAGGAAATATTGGTGTGAGGGGAGAAGTGGAAGCATGAAACGCGATATGGATTTGATACGCAAAATATTGCTCAACATTGATGCGTGTGAACATAACGATGCAATATCGGGAATGCAGATTGATAGGTATTCTCATCAGGAGATTGCCTACCATGTCATGCTCCTGAATGAGGCGGGCATCATCAAGGCAAAAATTGTGTGTGATGAGGGTTCAAAAATTCCCCAAGAGTATGTCATTTACTCAATAACACGGGAAGGTTATGCATTCCTGGATGCCTTCGCTGATGAAAGACTGTGGAAGAAGGCAACAAAAGTAATCGGTGATATTGGCGATGCCCCCATTCACCTCGTCATCCCGTTATTCATGGAACTGATAAAAGCTCATGTAATTTAATTGGTGCCTGAAATGTCTCTGTATTAAATATCCCTGTCTAAAATGATCTCTATATTAGAATTAAACATAATTGAATGATATTTTACTAACGGTAGCGATCTAATGGCGCAGCGAGGCGATGGAGGTTTCCCAATACGAAATACTCGTTTTTCAAGCTAAATCCACCGTGATCCACTTTAGAATCTTTTTGTTCCCATTTCAGAAACATTTTGTTCCCGGAACGGAAACTCTCTCTTTGATCCCATCTTTTTGACCTCATGTTTTCGGGAATATAAGGGTAAAACGGACGTAGTTTCTACTCAATTTAACAGCCGGGAAAATATGGGTGTAGTGCCTTTTATTTGCTTAAAATACGCCTGATTGTGAACCATTGAAGGGTCGCTATTGGCAGGTATTTTGTGAGGATGTATTGGCTGTCCTGACTGAGATCGGCCCGCTCCGGGCTACTGTATGGACTCTTTTTTTGAGCCAAAATTCAGCAGGATGTGCAATTAAATCGTTTATTTGCCTTATATTCCTGAATTTCGCCAATAGTATAGGGAATCATAATCCCCGGGCACTCTCCCCAGTGATCCATACATACAGCGGGAGCACTCTTCTTCTCCTTTGATACCGGCAGATATCGAGAGTGGAAGGCACAGTCGGATGTCTGACTGGAGCCCGGAGATACGTATGGAAATTTTGATGATAACAATTACGACGATGGGGAAGATCACGTTTTCACTTTTTCACCTCGTTTTCACTCAAAAACGGCAAAAAGTGAAAACGTAAAATAAGAACAAAATGATGTTCATTCTTCTAAAAGAGATAGTAGTATAGATATATGTACAGAGAGTACTGGATGTTTTCACTCAAATCCAGTATCATTCGACGATTTTGTTTTTTCTGTGGTGGGGAGTGGTTGTATGTGATATTGGGGCAAGTGAAAATGAACCGGGAAAAACAGCATATTATGCTTAAATTCAAATACAACCGTTACAAGGCCCTATTTCATGGTATAAACCAAAGTGAAAACGAGTGAAAACGAGTGAAAATGTGAAAACAAAGAAGGCAAAATGAACATTTTTGCTCTCCCTCCCATTCTGGATCATCAGGACTTCCGGGGGGTCAGCGTTCATGGGTCAGCAGTCTCTTTTGATTGGACGCATGAGAAATGGTATTACCCATAAATAAAATGAGAAAATGCGAGGGGAGGGATTCGAACCCGCGAACTCCTACAAGAATGGATCTTGAGTCCATCGCCGTTGGCCACTTGGCTACCCTCGCGCAAAACGTGCGTAACATAATTGGTGTTCTTTGATATTGATGTTACGGATGTGAGCGCCTGTAGCGGATGCCTATGCAGTCCCTGCAGGTACCATATACCTGTTGAAGACATCGCAATTTGTCATACTGGTAGTATATACTGTTTTACCCTTTTTTTGCAATACACCCGGTGTGCATTCAATATTCAATCTGAATATCAACGTAATAGAGGGAAAAAGAATCAAAAAGAACCAAACTCACCCATTTTGTGGCGAATATTAAGAAATAAGATTGGGGACCCTGACCTACAAAGGGTTTGTGTTAGTGTGAACCAGTGAGGACAGGGTGGACATATATTATTTCCTAAGTGTTATAAGCAATTGCATCTGTTATTTTGGGCGGTAATAGCTTATTCCAGCTGGGTGGGGGGCCAATCCGGGACTTTTTGTGTGCAGGAGGTTCGGTTGCCGGGCGGGACAATATTGGGCAACGGAGGACAATAGAGGACAATATGCGATCAGGCCGGGCCATAATATGCACAACCCGGCTGAAGGTATGGTTCCTGTGGCAAAATTACCTGCAGCATGCAGCAACAATGTTGAAGATCCGTGCAAAGAGTGATAGTGGGGGTTAGGGTGGCGGATAATGGGTGATGAGACATTCCATTCCCTGCTCAGGCGAAGACTTAATACAGCAGTTGACGGAAAAATCCATGCATACCCCTGCCTTGTGAACCATCTGTAAGTCACCAGTAAACCTGGCCTGGAAAAGCCCGTGTGGGGGAATACGTAAAAAATTGAGTGTCTGGCCCGCCCCCAGACCAGGATGGTGGGGCACCACCTCTCCGCCAACTGCAAAGTCCCCCACTCTGGCGCCGTCCGCACCACCAAATCCTCCCGCACCAAAAACCATCCGCACCAGAAAAGAGGTCCGTCGTATGCTCCTCATCGCCGCTATCACCATAATCCTCGCCTTTGCCTTCACGTTTACCAATGGGTTTCAGGATGCTGCCACCGTTGCCGCAACATTCATTGCCTCAGGGTCTGCCACCCCCGGCAGGGTATCCTGATGGTGGCGGGCATGAACTTTCTGGGGGCCATTCTTGGTGGAAGTGCAGTTGCATTCACCCTCTCCGGTCTTCTCACTATCACATCAGGTGTGCTTCTCCTGCAGGTGCTCCTCGCCGCTCTCATTGCGGCAGCAACATGGAATATCGGGGCATGGTACTTCGGGTTTCCCTCCTCTTCCACCCACGCCCTTATCGGGGGGTTGATAGGTGCGGGCATCACCGCGGCAGGCATTGAGAGTGTCTACTGGGGGGTTGCCGAATTTCTGGTGCCTCCGCACGAGATCACCGGCATGGTCAAAGTCATGCTCTTCCTCATTCTCTCCATCGTTCTGGGACTGGTGGGGGGATACCTGATGCGCAGGTGCACCTGGCTTTTGTTTAGGAATGCAAAACGCACCATAAACCGGAGTATTATCCGTGTCAACTGGGTGGCCACGGCAGGGATGGCCTTCTTTAACGGGTCAAACGATGCACAGAAGCAACTGGGCATCATCGCGCTTGTCCTTCTTGCATCCGGGGAATATGCTGCACTCACTGTGCCGTTCTGGGCACGGTTTGCCTGTGCATCCCTCCTCACCGTAGGAACCCTCGGTGGCGGCTGGCGTATCATGAAGACTATCGGAAGCAAAATATTTGCGCTTGAACCCGTCCACTCCCTCGACTCACAGATATCATCCGGGGTGACGCTGGGGCTCTCCACCCTTGCCGGTGCGCCTGTCTCATCCACGCACATCATCACCATGTCTGTCATTGGTGTAGGTGCTGCGGATAACCCCCGGAATGTACGGTGGCATGTCGGGAAGGAACTGTTCATCTCTGTCATCGTCACCATGCCCGGAACGATGGTCATCTCCAGTATCATCCTGATGATTATACAGAATATCTGAATGGTGGAACCATATGGACACAAAAAAGAACAACCCGGAAAAAAACGGGAAAAAACGGAATCTGTTTGGCTCTGTTTTTCCACAGGAATATAACTTTGAAGCAATGCTTGTCGAGCAGGCAGAGATCACTCTCAGCGGCATGGAGATTTTTATCGAGTGGATTCATGAAGATTCTCTGGTTTCGCCTTCCGTACTTATCAGCACCGGAAAGGAAGTGGATCTTGTTCGCTACAGACTGGAAGACAAACTTATGGAGGCTTTTTCCACGCCGTTTAATCGGCAGGATATCTATACTCTCTCCCGGAATATCGATTATATCCTGAATTATGCTGTTGACACCGCCCGCGAGATGCATGCCTTTGATGTCAGTCCCGATGACCCTATTCGTGAGATGTCAGAAAATCTGCTGTATGGCACCCGACAGGTGGTGGAGGGGACACGATCTCTGGGCACAGATAAGGAAAAAGTTGAAGAATGCATCAGAAAAGGGCGAACATATGTCCATACCATAGAGGATTGTTACATCGCCTGTATGGCAGACCTCTTCCGAACGGACGATGCGATGAATGCCATGAAAAAACGGGAAATCTATCACCATCTCCGGGATGGAGGGAAAGCTCTGAGAATGACGCTCTATATCATGCACAAGGCAGTGGTCGGACTTGCATAACGGTTTTCTTTGTGGCAGATTTTCTCTCTGGTATCTGTCTTAGAGCAAATTGAGCCGCATGCCGGGTATGGACACATCCGTTTGCTCCCATTTAGAATGGTAATCCGGGCCTGTTTGGCCGTTTTTTAGCTCATCCGGTGTTGTTGTCCTTCCTCTCACCTGTCACCCGGAAAAAACAGATTCACAGCATTTTTCCCCATTGATGACAAGACATTCATTTCAGATATGGCTCAGGTATCGTATGTTTGTCCCTCCCTCAGGCAGAAGACGGATCCCTTTCGTGGGGAACTTGCCACCCGATGGGAAGAGGCCACCCGGAATGGGTGTTCCTATTGTGAGATAACCGCAGGGTTTGTCGGTAGTGTAGCAGAAGAAGAGGCAACGGGCCTTCCGATGCATGCGATGCTGACACCTGCTGCCATTCCTTCTCTCTACGGTGAAGGGCTTCGTCTTCCGGAAGGTATTCGGTACCTGTTAAATACAGAATATTCATTTCCGCACACCGACCGGTTTGGCAAACGCCACCCGGCGGCCCCTCTCCGGTGGGACGACCGTGTCTGGCTGACGGAATTTGTCGAGATGCTGGTATTCATCTCTGATCATCTGGGACAGCCGGCTGACGTGATTGTCATCCATCCCGGAAAGGCAAAGGAAGTAACCTTCTCCGGGATGGCACGGGCGATGCGGTATATCCGGGATGCGTATGCAGATGCCTGCACCACTGTTCCTGCGGTGTTGCTTCAAAACGGGTATCCCTCGCTGATACAGTCGGGAGCGGATATCCGTGAATTCTGGATTACAATGCAGGCGCAGGTGCCGGAGTGCTGCGATACCTGTGGTGTTCTTCTGGACACATCCGCCCTTGCAACCGCCGCCCATCATGCAAAAACCCCTCTTTCCACACACCTCGCACCGCTCCCCGCAGATTCCCTGAAAGGCTTTTTTCTGCGGCCAGTTGTCGGAGGAGAGGATGATGGGATTCCCTGGGAGAGTCTATTCCGGGGGATACATATGCTGCCGCATGACGCTCTTATTATCCCCGATATCCGTCACCCGGATGAGACTGAGGAGATGCTTGCACGCTGCCGGGCAGGCCTCACTCCCCGTCCGGAAGAGTGATGCAGAAATTTCATAATATTTATCCCGGCACAAACTCAAGTCCTCATATCATGAATATTAACGCCAAACTCCGCTGGTCCGCGGCGGCAGCCATACTTCTTCTTCTCTGTCTTCCCATCCCGGTATTCGCTGCCGGTACCTGGGTAACGGAAACCATCTCATCGTCAGATACCGGACCCGGTGCAGCCGATATCTCCGGTTCCAATGTAGTTTATGACGTGTTATACAACGAAGCAATTAACTATTCTACGCCATGGCCATGGGGGGTTCTGCTGTATGATGCAGATGCCGGCACGACAACCTCTCTTGCATATGTGTCCGGCACGGACAGGACGTTCCTCGGGGGTGTTCAGACTGCAGGGGATGCAGTTGTCTGGTTTGAGGATGCAGGGGATGCATTTGTCTTGTTTGAGGATGCATCTGCATTGGACATAAACAATTCAGTCTTTCTCTACTCTCTTTCTACCGGCACAAACATGTCCATCCGATCGTCTCCAGAGGCACGATGGCCAAAGACAGACGGCAGTCGGGTCGTCTGGTCAGAGATCGATGACGAGACCGAAACCTCTACTCTTTTGATCTATGATATTGCGGCACAGACGACAGATATTCTACCCATGGATCCGTGGGACGCGTCATCTGTTGTCCTTGACAGTGATACCATTGCTTTCGTGGATGTAAACACATCAGCCCTCGTCCTGTATGACATTCCCTCCCGGAAGAGAACAGTGGTATCTGTCCCCATCCGTACCAATACAACATTTAGGCATATCCATGGCTATGCCATGGCGGGGGACGTGCTCCTCTATAATACCCTGACAGTCGAGGATTCCCCAAAACGGAGTTTCAATACTCTGACCTGGTATTCCATTAAAGAACAGACAAACGTAACACTCAGTCCTGTCACCGGACTGCCGGTGGAAAACCTCACTGAAGATGACAAGGCAGCAACCTTTCGTATGAATGCCCTCTTTACAGACGGGAATACCCTTGGCTGGGCGCTTGAGACGGGGATATCAGAGTCTGATTTCATTACCGTGAATGCAGAGACGGGGGCTGTCTCCCATCTCAAAATTGACGGTGATGTCGCATTTCCGTCCATTGACGGCAATCGGGCAGTATGGGTGCAGTCAAAAATGCTGAAGGATTCTCATCTCGTTCTCGCAACATGGCAGGGTCCTGCAGAAGATGAACCACCAGAAACAGCAGTTCCTGAAACGACATCCACTCCCGGATTTGGCATTCTCTGTGCAGCAGGCGCCCTTGCAGTGGGTGTCCTGTCGTTTGGCAAAAAGAGATAACCTGACATTTTTATCCTCAATCCCTATTTTCATCCGTTTCCCTGCTCTTTTTGATATGTGGTTTGAGGAACTGTTCCGGCACATTCACCCTGTGTCATGATTTCGTATCACCTGCCAGAGACTGTTCTGCTGGTATGAATGACAGCATGGTTAAAAAAAGCGAAAAAATTGTGTATATAATTGCATTATTGTTTTTCATCGCTTCTTTGTCGTATATAAGGCAAAATCCACCCCAAAACGGCCGCCCCCACAAGGAGCACAACCCCGACGAGGAGTATTTGCCAGTCAAGCTGAAAGAGGAAGAAGAGGCATGTCACAACTCCAAGGACTGCAGGGATGGGCACATTCCTGACAGCCACGGGAACCCGGTACGGTCGGGGTGCGTCCGGCATTGTCTGCCGGAGCCTGATAACGGCGGCATTGATGACAATAAATGTGATGAAAAGCGTGAAATTTGCGATGAGTGCCACATCCCGGATATTTCCCGGCAAAAGGAAGAGTATCGAAACGAAGGCCGCACCAACAATGGCCACAACCGGTGTCCGCCTTCCCGGGTGTACATATGCGATAGCGGCAGGTAACGTATTCTTCTTTGCCATGCCGTAGAAAATCCGGGATGAGGCGAGAAGCATCAGAAGGGCGGTATTTGCCGTTGCAAAGAGAGCAATGATCGTAAAAATCAGATAACCACCGGTGAATGCCTGACCAGCAATCTCAGCGAAGGGATTTGGTGATCCGGCAATGGCTTCAGCACCCCCGATACTTACAACCGATATCGAGACGGCGATATAGAGGAGAATTGTGATTCCGATTGCCACAAGAAGGGCCATGGGAATGGTTTTTTCCGGTTGGACAGTCTCATCTGAAAGTTTGACTATCTCCTCAAATCCCTGATATGCAAAGAAGATGAGGGCTGCTGCGGCAAAGATGCCGGGAATCCCTTCCGGTGCAGCAAAATAATCAACCGACCCGATATACGGCAGACCAATAATGATGATGCCGATGAGACCCCCTGCCTCAATCAGGGTGAAGACGATGGCAAATATCGCTGAATGCCGGATGCCAGCCAGAAGAATGATGGTAAGCACAATCAGGAGAGCGATTGCCGCAGGAAGGACAGGAGCACCCGTCCATGCGGAAAAATAGCCGGCAAAACCGAGGGATACCGTTGCAGCACCCACAATCCCCGAGAGTATCACCATGATGCCGATGACAAACGCAATCTCATTTCCGAAGGGATGGCGGGAATATTCATATTCTGCGCTTGCTCCGGGGAACATGGATGAGAGTTCCATGTAGGAAAGCCCGGTGAAAGATGCAATAAGTGCAGCGAGAATAAAGGATATCCAGAGGGCATTGCCTGCTTCTGCTGCTGCAACACCTATCAGTGCGTAGATACCTGCACCTAAGATCACCCCGACGCCGGAGATGACAACTTCCGGAAATGTCAGGGTACGCCGAAGGGATGGGTTTTTGTCAGGTGCCATATGTGCTCAGAATGTGGATTGACGGCAGGGGTAATATGTTCGCCGGTGCCTCATCTCACTCAGAAATTGAGAAACAGGGTTCCAGAAGATCTCTTTTTTGAATGGTGTTTTGGACTGGTTGTCTCTGTGTATCTGTGTATATATGCCTGATTTTCTGTGGGAACTGGTGAACGTGTCTGTTTTGTAATGAATTTCCCAAAAATAATATGCATAGAGAGAATTTCAGGATGTCATAATGTCATGCATTATATATTGAAAATAAGGCTTGAATTAAATATTGTGCACTTTTTGAAAATCCCGTATGGTGGCGGAATTCTTTATTAAAAGGTTTTTTGCATGTTTCACTGATTGCATGCTGGCATATTACTATATGTTTGGAGGAGCATCCTACTCTACGGTTTTTTTGAAACCATGGGGGTTGAAGAGATGAATATTTTTAGATGCGAGATGTGTCCAAAACCATGCACCATAACAACGCTGGATGAAAAATCTCCGGTTTTCTGTCCGGTCACAGGGGAGATGGCAGAATGGAAACAGGTCAATGGGCGTGTGTCACGGAAGGTGCCGCTTGTTGGCGGGGCAGGAGAAGAGGCAATATCCTGAAAACATAAATCTTCTTTTTTTGTCCGGTATGCTGAGTATGGTTGTCCCTGTATGCATTAATCAGAAGTGCTGGAAAAAAGGGGATACGTTCTGTGTTTTTATCACAATAGATGTTACATAAAATCAGCGAGGCCCATCTGGATCTCTTTTTCCTCACCAAATGTTGAGAGAAGATACATATCCAGCATCTCGATGCGCTGACGGGTATACTCTGAGATGTCGTATTCATTGCAAATCTTTCGTGACATATCGACGTATTTTTTTACAGACCCTTCATGAACGGTCTGGATAATCTTTCCGCCGCACCGGCATTTCCCTGCCATTGGCATCCTGCGGTATTTGGCATTACATTTCGGGCACCGGAGTTTCTGGCGTGAAAATGCGTTGAGATTGCCCTGCAAATCCGGGATGAAATGGGTTTTGAGTACCCGTTCTGCGACATCATCCACATCCACCGCCCGGATAATTTTACCAAGATCAAATTCTGCTTCCAGTTTGTCAGACATAGTGGTGAGTGTGGTATAGGTGGACAGAAGCGGCCCTGCTGAAATATTGCTCGTATCGTGCGTGAAGCCCACCCCTTCATACTGCCCGGGTGTGCCCAACCGGTTTCCCAGATGGTCAATAATCTTTGCGAGCTCTTTTGGATGGCGGTATTCCAGTGCTGCTTCATAGAGTTCAATCGGATATGATCGGCAGGCATCAACGTTGTGTGATTCACCGTCAACTTCGGCAGGGTCCAGTTTGGAGGTCAGGACAAGCGGTGCATCCATTGACCCGCCACGTGTTTCCGGCAGAAACGCCCGTGAGAAGTTTAAGAGACCGTCCATGAGGAGCATCACACAGTCTTCATCACCATCACACTGGCCGGTAAAGATACCGTTTGCAGCGAGGGTGTGATCAACTGCCACCGTCAGGCAGTAGACATATTCATCCAAATTCGGGATGTATTCTTTTGTCTGAATGGTATCTGTGATCATCATCTGCCCATCAAATACCGGGACCGTGTCGCCTTCCTTTAGTTCCATTGCACGGATCTTCCGTTGGTAGGCGAGGTCAGACACAAGCATTGCGTGGTCCGGGGTGACGGTCACCTGCTTTCCCCGGCAGGTGGTGAACCGGATCAGGTGTTCCGGTGCCTGGTGAACAGAGACTGAGGTAACCTGACGGAGGTGTATCATCCCGTTTGTGTCAAGTGCATGCACCCAGAATGATGCCTTCGGGTCAGAGTAATACGTGCCCACCTGGTCCAGTTCGGGCCGTTCCAGATCAAAGTTTTCAACCACAAAGTGCCCGATGGGAAGGCTGCGCCATTCTGCACCGTCAAATACCTCAATCATTGTATCTGCTGCAAAACAATTACGGCGCTTTGCTGCATGGAAATATGGGTGGGCATACCCCACGGGGGCCTTTGAAACGCCGATAACACGGGCAAGCACTCCCGCACTGGTATGTGGTGCAAGGCCCATCACCAGCTGTCCGATGATATCATCCTGTGTTTTTGCATTGTAATACGGGGGGAGGCCGTAGAGTTTCTCCAGCATCTCATCAATGAATTTTGAGACCCGCAACAGCCATCCGACACAGTCCTCAGAGACAAGGATATCCTGTGCCCGTATCTCCAGAATCTGGTCCGGGCGGGTGAGGGGCACCCCGTCAATATCCTTTGGGTATCCGAGTTCAACAAGTCGTTCGACGCTGACCCCTACTTCATCCGGCCGGATATGAGTGAGAGGCAGGTCAATCATATCATAGCGCAGGGTGCCGTCCTTAAAGACATACAAGTTGTTTTTTTGCCGGAGAATCCCTTTTTCAATGGGTTCGACGGGCCGCTCCTTTGAAATAAGCCCGCGGACACCTTTCAGGAGTTCGACATCGCCCGGGCGCATCCCAAGTGCAGTAAGGGCGTTTGTATACTCTGTCTTGATATTGATCTCTACTTTTTGCTGACAGACGCCATCTGCGCCGCATACCGGGCAGGTAACCTCTCCATTGAGGTCACGCTTGCAGCGTGGGCAGCTAAAGACAGCATCTGTGTGTGTGCCACATTCACTACAGATGCACTTATAGGTCTCCTGCCCACAGGAGGGACAGCGTCTCCGACCGACATCAGCCTGGATGGTATCGCTCTGGTTGTTTTTCCCTTTTATGACTCCCTGGAAAGAACGGCGTGACCCTCCTTCATCCCCGACAGGAAAGATGACATGGGGTGGAGGACGCATCTCGCGTGCTTTTGATTTCCCGGGTCTCCCCATCCTGCCACCGATACGGATGCCCGCACGGGACCGCATCTGTATTCCTGAAAGGTACATGGCAAGGGAGAGGCCATCGGTTTCCGGTGCTGTCTCCCATTCTTTGCGTTTTTTCAGATCTGCAGTGAGGCCGAGGCATGCACAGAGTGCCTTTGGGGCAGGTATGAGAATGGTTCCGTCTTTTACGGTATGAGGGACCAGGAGAATTTCCAGGTGCCGCTTCTCCGGCGCATCCGCAGGCAGGGTAAGGCCTTTGGGGGTAATGCTTCCTGAGGCTGCCACCCAGTCTGCGAGGGCACGAATGTCTGTCGCGGTGATATCGTCCCAGACATAGGTATATGCAGGGTGGAGGTAGCCTCCTGCACATGCCATTTCGATTGCCTCCGTTTCGTCTGCCGGGGTGTGCGTGCCACCGTCCAGTCTCCACCACTCTTCGCAGTAGGTTGGTGGTATGAGTGGGTGATTATTCTCCAGAAATTCTCCGTATGATACCAGCATCTCCCCGACATCAAGGATCTCCTCTACCTGGCTCATCAGGCGGAGAGCAGTTTCTACGTCGTCAATGCGCAGGACACTCCCGTCGGTGAGTTTTACGGTCGGCCCTTCGATGCTGTCAACCGGCACAACTCCCGCTGCCTTGCCCGGTCGTTCCACCTTCATCTGGGTACCGACGGCAAGGAAGTTTCCGAGGAGGTGCAGGGTGGCCGGACTGAACCCTGCTGCCGCAAACCCGGTGTTGCGTGACCGACCGTAGCGGAGGCGGAATCCTCCTGGCCTCATGGGGTATGAGAAGACCGGCCGGCCCGCAATCAGGTCACGGATGTATTTATCCTTTGGTTTGACACCGGGTTTCTTATCCTCACCGTCTTCGTCATCATCCTTGCTTTTTGATGCCCCTGAGATGATGGTGTCCAGGAAGTCCCAGCCTTCCATGTGCACCTTATCGACGGTCTTTTTTATTTTCGGTGCCTTGAGGGCAAGCCCCTCTGCCACAACGAGTGCCATACCGCCCCGGACGGTGTTGGTCTCTATTCGTTCAAGGTTACGGTATCCGGAGACTTCCACCCGTTCGGTCGGTTCCCCGTCCACACAGACCGGGCAGTTTCGTATAATTACCCTGAGTTCATCGTCAGACGGGAGGTATTGGAGAGATGCCTGACTGTTATATTTCTTCACCTCTTCAACGTAACGTTCGACCTCTTCTTTGCGGGGAATATACGCAGCCATTCCGAGACCACGCCTCACATAGTCCCCGACAAGAACAGAAAGTGCCTGAGCGGTTCCTCCGGCACTCCGGATAGGACCTGCATAATATATCTTCAGGTAATCGGTACCGTCATCGTTTTTACCGATACCCACCTTGGCAATTCCTTCGGTGGGTGCTGCTACGACTCCTTCTGTGAGAAGGGCCATCGAGGTCCGGATAGCATGGTCCAGCGTCTCCTCGCGTGTGGTTTCCCCGAACATATGTGCGATGAAGTCGTCACCAATCTTCAGTGCCACCTCTTCACGCGGCATGGTAACGGCGAGTTCACGCAGCCGGGCAGCTACCCCTTTATAGCCAAGGAGGGCTTCAACCCTGTCGGCGAGATCGTTTGCCACCGGAATTTCCACTGTAGTCCGCGGGTCAATCCCCTTTGCCCGCGCCTCATTGGCGACCCCAATTGCCTCTTTGAGCTTGGCATCAAGCCCGGCAAAGTAAGCTTCCATCTCCGGTGATGCATGCATGTGATGTGGTCTCTCCCGGAGACTCATTATCATTTGTGTTCATGCCGGGGGACTTCGTTATCTTCATCTGTATGGGTGCCATAGAAATGGTATATACAGGCAGGCGCTGGTATCATCCCGCTGCCTCCGGAGAGATATCTGTTATGTTTAATGTCCGTGCATTCTGCCTTGGAAAGGCGCATGAAGAAGTGATAAAAACCATCGTGCGAAAAGGGAATTTTCTCGTCACTGAAGACGGTGAAAAGACACTGGAACTGCCGGAACCCTTCAATATTCACGTGGGCACCCCATTCGCAGATTACATGGTAAGCCCCCATAACATGTTCGGCGAACGGGCGATGCAGCAGTATGTGCATGATCTCATTGAGGGCACAGATAGTGATTTTGTCTATACGTACCATGACCGTCTCTTTGACTATCCCCGGCGTGATGATGCCGGAAACCCGCGCGGTGATGGTCACGGGGATGGCATCGATCAGGTGGCATATATCATTGAAAAACTCAGGTCAGACCCTTCATCCCGGCGGGCAGAGGGTATTACCTGGTATCCGGAGTATGATGATGGTTCCAAAAATCCTCCCTGCCTCCAGCGTATTCAGTGTCTGGTGCGGGATGGTGTCCTCAATATGCATGTTGAGTTCCGGTCAAATGACATGCTCTCTGCACTCGGTGCAAACATGTACGCACTGGCTCATCTGCAAAAGCACATCGCAGATGCTCTTGGTCTTCATGTTGGCTGGTATTCCCACACCTCAGTCTCGGCGCATATCTATTATGTACGTGACCACGAAGAGCTGATGAAATACGTGAACGGTCTGGGACTTGCAGATACGATAAAAAAACTGGATAATAGTGCCTATATCAAAATTTAGGCATCATCATTCATCATTGAGTGTGCGAGGGCTTCTGTTCCCTCTCCGCCCATCCGGTACAGGGCCATCTTTGCACAACTCCTGCGCAGGCCATCTGAATCTTCTATGAGTGTCACCAACCGCTTTATTGCCGGTTCACCCATCCGCCCGAGAGCGAGAGCAGAAAATCCCCTGACCTGTGCCTCTTCGTCACCTAAGAGTTCGATGAGTGGTTCAAGGGCTAATTCCCCCATCTCTCCGAGTGCTGCTGCTGCATACTTGGCGGTGTCCGTGTCTTCTGAAACAGTCAGAAGATAGATAAGTGAATCAATGGCAGGTTCCCCTATCATTCCAAGGGCCCGTGCCAGGTACCACCGGACGTCATTGTCATCTGCGGTGATGAGTGCACCAACGAGTGGGTCTACCGCCTCACTGCCACAGGCTGCAACAGTTTTGACTGCTTCACGACGTGCTTTTACATCTCCTGTCCTGATTGTCTCGATGCATCCCTCAATTTCATCCATATCTCCCATATTATCATACTGTTTCACAGGAACAGGTATCAGTTATTCGGTGTGGAGCAGGAAATCAAATATATTATCTGTGAAGTCCCCCAAACTCACCCACAGAGGTGTACCATGGAGAGTGAAGCTACAGAAGCCCTGCAGCGGACGGTCAGGCTCATCGTTACCGGGCGGGTTCAGCATGTCGGATTTCGCTCCTGTGTAAAAAAAACGGCACAGAATCTGACGGTCACAGGGGTTGTGATGAACATACCTGATGGGACGGTTGCTGTCTATGCCACAGCTGAACCCGTTATTCTCGAAAAATTTATATCACTTCTCTATTCCTGTCCTCGTGCTGTTGTCCGTGATCTTCAGATCACAGAAGAACGTCTCCGTGAGTTTGACGGGTTTTCTATCGTATTTCCGGAATAATCTGGCATACATTTATACACACCCCGGGTGCTGTTTCATTATTAGATGGAGATGCCCGTCGTTTTTTTAAATCAGATGATTTTATCCCAATCCAGGGAATTGGATGAGGGTGTCGGTTATTTTTCTTCGCACTCTTCCCATCTCTATTCTGTGGGAGCAATGGTTTTGTCAGGATTATGCACCCGGGGAGACAGGTGGAGAAGGGAAAAAAAAGAATGTCCGGATATATTTCTTCAGAAGATGATAACCCCATTATCGGGATTGTAATACTGAATCATTTTGGATTCCTGAAATCTGGTATGCAAGGAAAAATGGTCCTTCTTCCATCACTGCCTGGGAAAGGGAAAGCACATTGTCATCAATAATTTCCTGATTTATCGAAGCACGGAGGGCAGCAATGAGAGCGTCTATGACCTCTTCATTGAGATGGCAGCGTTTTGTGCTGACCTCATACCTGCCGTTAATCAGGCCCGCACGTGCAATGGAGAAGACCGCTGCATCCACCATCGTCGTCTTCAGAGGATCGATGAGATCGGTTACCAGTGACCGTTCTCCTTCCCGCAATAATCCATGATCCGGATCAAGATATGCGCCAATGACAGAGACGATAACATTGCCGAAGAGCATGGCGTACCCCAGAGAGAGCATAGCGTTAACAGGGTCCTGGTGAGGCTGGTTCGTCCGGCGGCGGAACCCGAGTTCCGGAGGGAGGCTGCGTGCCATGATCTCAAAATACATGTCGCCGGCGAGTTTATGCACACGGCGGAGTTCGTCCATGGTGATGAGGTTTTCTAATTCTGAGAGGATATTATGCAGGATTTCCTGTTCTCCCTTATAGAACAGAGTTTCCCCTAACTGGTTCTCTGTACGCTCAATTGCAAGAAGTCGTGATTTCAGGGTAGTCTGGACAATTACCCGGGCAAAGGTATGGGGCATGTGTGTCCGCTGCGCTTCCCGTATTTCAGACCCCGCGTCACTGCCAAAAGGGTTGAGCATGCCGACAGGTGTCCCGTCCGCATCAAAGAATGATATGGATGAACCCTGTCGCAGCAGGCGTGTCACCGCAGAGGTATGGATATTGTGCCCTCCCACAAGAAGCAGGTGCCGTACTGATGGAAGCGGGAACTCCTTCTGTTCGCCCTTGTAGAGAATACTGAGTGTTGTTCCGGTTGACTTGATGTGGGCGCCGAAACCCGCCACAACATGCCAGGAGTGTTCGCTTGTCATATATGCACACAATAGATTAGTAATCAGGTACTCCTTCTATCAGTACATTAATTCATCGTTTGCATTCTTGGGCAGGATGGGCTGCCACATTGCGTGGTGAAACAACATTTTCAAAAAAACGTCCCATAAATGCCGAAGATTAGCTGTTTTGAGTTGATTTTCTCTTAATTTAAAGGAGAATATATATATTATTCGTATGCACTACATGAACTATGGAATTTGAACAAACAGAAATGATGGTTTCCGGAGATGAACTGATCTCCGCTGCCTGGTGGGTTTTTATCATCCAGGGTCTTTTCGGAATCATTCTTGGTGGACTTGCGATGCTCTTCCCTGTGTTCATCGTTGACTTACTTGCAATAATGCTGGGAATTATCATCGTGCTCTACAGTCTGTCCATAATTGTCCAGTCGATTGTGAGCAAAGACTCCGGCGGGCGAAAAATTCTGATGATCATTCTGGGAATTGTTGGTGTCATCATCGGTGTCCTTGCACTGATGAATACGATGGTCCTTGGTCTGACTATTGCCTTTATGCTCGGCTTTTGGGCGTTTATTTCAGGATTTAGTTCTCTCTATACGGCATTTACCGCAACTGAATTCCACTGGTTCAGGATTCTCTTCTTTATCATAGGAATTCTCTTCATTGCGTTCGGCATGTATGTCATCATCTATCCGCTTGCCCTGACAGCGGCGTTTATCTGGGTGATGGGTCTGTTTGCCCTTCTCATCGGTATTGCAACAATAATTCTTGGATTCATCATGCAGTCTCAGATGAAGAAGGCTCTGAACGAATCCGGGATGTAACGGGACATACCCATACAATTCCAAATATCTGGTGTGCTATGCTACGGCATAGCAATCTTTTTTCAGATCATCGCTGCATAAGTTATAGTATTATTATTCCGGGTGCTGCTGCGCTTTTTGGGATATACAATATTCGGGTGGTGTGATATGGACATATCCAGTGCCCGGCCCGGCAAAATTCGTTGGTTGTCATAATGAAATACTGGAACAGAGAGATGGAGGTTCTGAAGGGAGATGCTCTGCATTCCCTTCAGGCAAAACGGCTGAGATGGACCGTTGAGCAGGCAGGTAAAGTTCCGTTCTATCGGAAGATGCTGCAGGAGGCAGGGGTTCGTCCTGAAGATATCAGAACGGTTGATGATGTGCAGAAACTGCCTTTTACCCGGAAGACAGACCTGCAGGGCGGTTATCCGTTCGGGTTCTTTGCGGTTCCGATGAAGGAGGTCGTGCGGATTCACACAACGTCCGGGACAACAGGGAAACCGACGGTAGTGGGATACACCCGTCAGGACCTTGATAACTGGTCTGAACTTATCGCACGGAACCTGACAATGATTGGCCTCACTGATGAGGATGTCTTTCAGAATGCGGTGAATTATGGCCTCTTTACCGGAGGACTCGGGTTCCACTACGGTGCAGAGAAGGTCGGGATGACGGTCATACCGAGTGCCACCGGAAATACCCGCCGCCAGATTGAGATGATTGATGACTTTGGGGTGACAGCCATCCACTGCACCCCGAGTTATGCGATGCACATCGCAGAAGTGGCCGAGAAGGAAGGAACCACACTTCCCACGCTCGCAACCGGCATATTTGGTGCAGAACCCTGGTCTGATAATATGCGACGTGTCCTCGAGGGAAAACTCGGGGTAACTGCGTATGATTCATACGGCATGTCTGAGATGTACGGGCCGGGTGCGGCGTTTGAATGCCCGGAGCGAAATGGTCTCCACATCTGGCATGATATGTATCTTTCAGAAATAATTGATCCGAAGACCGGAGAGGTCCTTGAACCTGGGGAACGTGGTGAACTGGTGGTAACGCCGCTCGTGAAAGAAGCGATGCCCCTTCTGCGCTACCGGACGGGTGACATCACGATGTTTCTGGAAGAAGAATGCCCCTGTGGTCGCGGGATGAAGATTGCCCGCCTGCACGGGAGAAGTGATGATATGCTTGTGATACGGGGTATCAATGTTTTCCCGTCCCAGATTGAGCATGTCCTTCGCTCAGTGCCTGAGGTCGGCGATGAGTTCCTTGTCTATGTGGACCGTGTGAACCACCTGGATGAGATGACAATTGAAGTCGAGATGAACCGCAGTGCATTCCGCGGTGAACTCGAAGACCTGACCCGGACACAGAACCGGGTGGTGGCAGCATTAAAAGAGGCTCTCAACCTTCGTACCCGTGTTCAACTGGTAGAACCTGAATCCCTGCCCCGCTATGAGGGGAAGGCAAAACGGGTTATTGACCGGAGAGGTGATGACATATGATCACATGGGACCCGAATATGGAGATGATGCCGGAGGCTGAACTGAAGAAGATGCAGTTTAAACTCCTGAAGATGCTGGTCTACCGGTTGTACTCGTTCTCAAACTTCTATCACGAGAGGATGGATGCACATGGTGTCCACCCGGATGATATCACCCGTCTGGAGGATGTTGTCAAACTTCCCTTTATGGTCAAATCCGATCTGCGTGACAATTACCCTGACAAAATATTCACGGCAACCCCGGAAGAGTTGGTGCGTTACCATGTTTCATCAGGAACAACCGGAAAGCCGACGGTGGTGGGATACACCAAAAACGATCTCGATAACTGGACTGAGTCACTGGCCCGTGCCCTCACTTCATGCGGTGTCGGCCGTGGTGACGTGGTGCAGGTAGCGTATGGCTATGGCCTTTTTACCGGCGGTCTTGGTCTGCACTATGGGGCAGAACGCATTGGTGCTACGGTGGTCCCGGCGTCGGTGGGCAATACCGAACGGCAACTGGAACTGATGCAGGATTTGCGGGTTACTGCTATCTGCTGCACCCCGTCGTATCTGGCACACATTGGTGAGACGGCAAAAAAGCTGGGTATCTCAATTAAAAATGACACCCGTCTGAGGACGGCCATTCTCGGTGCAGAGCCCTGGTCAGATCAGATGCGCCAGCGTATTGAAGAGGAGATGGGCATAAAGGCCTACAACATCTACGGCACCTCTGAACTGTCCGGCCCGATGTTTACCGAATGCAAAGAACAGGATGGGATTCATATGTGGAGTGATCTTGCCTTTGTTGAAATAATCGACCCTGAGACCAGTCAGCCGGTGCCGGATGGAGAGGACGGTGAGATGGTGGTGACCATCCTCCAGAAAGAGGCCCTTCCCATCATCCGGTATCGCACCGGTGATATCACATCGATGAATGTTTCTCCCTGTCCGTGCGGCCGTACGCATCCGCGTATTGCACGCCTCTCCGGGCGGGTGGATGATATGCTCATCATCCGGGGTATCAATGTATTCCCATCGCAGGTGGAGCATACCCTTCTCAGTATCCCTGAAGTATCAGGCTATTTCATGATTGAAGTGGACCGGATAGGTGCTCTTGACAATATGCTCGTCAAAGTGGAGCTTAATCCGGAGGCATTCTCGGATAAAATTAACGATATTCTCGATATCCGCCGCAAGGTCGGACACACGCTTAAGAATATGCTCAACGTAAGTGTTGATGTAGAGATCAGTGAACCGGGGTCACTGCCGCGGTTTGAGGGAAAAGCAAAACGGGTTATTGACAGGAGGGTTCTGTAATGGACGTAACAAAATATACAATCAAACAAATTTCGGTTTTTTCCGAGAACAAACCAGGGAGACTTGCCGCAATCGCAGGTGCCCTGGAGGATGAGGGAATAAACATCCTTGCATTTTCCATTGCCGAGGCAAATGGGTTTGGTGTTGTGCGGGCACTGGTTGACCGTCCGGATGCTGCCTATAAAAAACTCAATGCGATGGGATTCATGGTATCTTTCACCGATGTCATCGCGGTGAAGATGCGTGATGTGCCGGGCGGTCTCTTTGAGATGGCACGCATCCTCTCGGAAGCAGAAATCAATATCGAATATTCGTATGCCTACTCAGGCCGCGAGGCAGCAGTCCTTATTCTCCGGGTTGACCGCGTTGATGCGGCGGTGGAGAAGATTCTCGCACGTGGCGGGACGCTCCTGAGTGCGGATGAGTTTTCTTAAAGTATTTTCCCGAAAATCTATTTTTTTAGCGCTAAACCCATGGTGTGTTGCAGAAATGGCTGAAGACACGCCATGCTCAGGGATGGTCTGCACGGGTGAATGGGTCAGATGAAACTACCGGAATTGCCCCGCCTGAAAATTACCCCGTCACACTGTTGGAATTATCGGGACATACTGTGATGGAGGTGAATAAACGGAGCTGTATATTTTAAACCATACATTTTGGGCAGATTTTATATTATATGGATGAATAATTTACGTAGTAATTGGTAGATATTATGGCAAAAATGCGGTTTACCGTTTCAATATGGGAAGAGGAGGGAGTATATGTATCCAGATGCCAGGAACTGGAAGTTGCCAGTTGTGGGGATTCACCACAGGATGCACTCGATAATATCCAGGAGGCAATTGAGTTATATCTCGAAAATGCCCGTGTCCTTGGTATTATTAAGGATCTTGAACCTTCCCTGACATCCCGTCATAAATTTACATCCGTTCTTGAGGTTGAGGGATGACCAGACTTCCCCTGGTTTCATCTGATACTGTTATTCGTAAATTAAAGAAAGCCGGGTTTGAGATTGCCCCTCGTCAGGGCAAGGGAAGTCACATTGCACTCTACAAAGTGGATGATGACGGAAAAAAGCTATTGGTGATTATCCCTCACCGGGATCCTGTGCCGCGGGGAACGCTGATATCAATTCTTAAACAGGCTAATCTTACAAGAGATGAATTTTCTGAATTGAATTAAATCATTTTTTGCTGCAACGGTGATGGAATATTGCAACCGGCACCGTCATTATCTGTGTCACTTTTATCATCGCTGTTGTTCTCCTCTTCCTTCTCGTTCCCGATTATTTCGGCCAGGAGTCCGTCAAAGGTCTGGCCCGGTTTCTTCAGCTCCGAAAGGGAGGTCCAGACCGGTTCGGAGACGGGAATGCGTTTGGTGGCGGTCATATTCTCCTGTCGGTGACAGAGATATTTATGGGATTGCACGGATGTGATGGATTGCATATATGGATAATATTGGTGGTGTTGCATGTTGTGGGAGGTGGTGCCTGAACGCATCACATAGTCCCGGATAGTCTCAAGCGCTGTGTCATATAAGAACCGCTCATCGGGGCAGTACAGCACCTGGCCCCGCAGTATTTCCTTTAGGACATATAGAGGAAGGTTTCTGAATATATGTCTGTTATACCGTTTATCACAGAAAAGGGAGGGGCCCATAAATTGGAACTTTTTTTTCTCTCTTCACGAGTGCCGATGTAGTGCATGCAGAAAAAAATATCAAAGGTTTCCGTTTCCCGTCCTTTGGCAAATAAACCATGGAGGATGATAAACTGTACATTATCAAATTCTTTAAGGTTCTTCAGTCTTTTGAGTGCATGTCGGATGTATTCCTCCGTTGTTCTCATTCCTACCCCTTCGTAACCAGCGGTGGCATCTCTCCTGCATTACCCTGTATGCGGGGCCGCGTTTCCCATTTGTATATATCATTCGTTCATTCCATTTGATTTGTCTATCAAAAATTCTGGTTTTTTGTCCTGCGGGAGTTTTATGTGGTAGGTGAATTTTCTATATTAGCTTTATCTCGTCCCTTTTAATAAATTAGATATCTTTATGTGGTGGAAAAAGAATTTTTGTAACGTAGACAGTTGCATTTATGTCAGTATCCATTTTTAATAGTAAAAGCAATTTCATACTTTTCGGTGCTGGTTCAAAACGTTTGGTTCAGAATTATTCCGTCCAGCAAATTGCATGTGATCCCGACTTCCTGTGATTGTCTTACACACAGCTATGGTGTAGTGATTGAAACATATGAAATACAGTTATTTTTGTTTATTTTGTGCGGCACTTGTTATTTGCCTGATGATATGCCCGGTGACGGCGGAGAAGTTTCCTTCTTTTGATGACAGTATGACAACATCCCAATCTGATTCTTCGATGGGTGATTTATTTGGGGCTGAGATGTCTGCTGAATCTGATGCCTATGCCGGTTCTGTTTCTGCTGCGGTTGAAGAGTATCCTGGGTATGTATTTTCACATGAGTGGGGGTCGTATGGGGCGAGTGCTGGTGAGTTTGACGGCCCGGAACGTATTGCAGTTGATTCTTTCGGTAATGTGTATGTTGCTGACAGTGGAAATCACTGCGTCCATGAATTTGACTCCAATGGCATACACCTGTTATCTTGGGGGTCTGAAGGACAAGGAGATGGGGAGTTTTTCCATCCAAGAGGGATAGCAGTAGATGACATTGGCAATGTTTATGTCTGTGATTGTAATAATCGTGTCCAAAAGTTTAGTTCAGATGGTTCATTCCTTTTATCGTGGGGGACTGATGGTAGTGAAGAGGGTGAGTTCCTTTTCCCATATGGAATAGATTTTGACACTGCAGGAGACGTATATGTTGCTGATTCTCTGAATCATAGAATCCAGAAGTTCACTTCAGATGGTAAATACCTTGGTTCATGGGGTTCCGAAGGCCACGATCCCGGTGAGTTTTATATCCCTGTAGATATTGTGTTGGACTCTAAGGATAATGTGTATGTTGCTGATATGGGTAACGACTGTATTCAGAAGTTTACATCAGACGGGACTCTCATTAACCTGTGGGGATCTGAAGGTTTTGGGGAAAGTGAGTTTAATAGTCAATATGGGATTGGAATAGATTCCATGGACAATGTATATGTTGCTGATATGGGTAACGACCGCATCCAGAAGTTTACTACAGACGGTACACTCATAGGTCTATGGGGGTCGGAAGGTGACAGTTACGGTAAGTTCAATGCTCCATATGGGGTCGCTGCAAGTCCTTCAGGCGATGTATATGTTGCTGATACAAGAAACAACCGCATCCAAAAATTTACATCCGATGGCACGTTTCTGTTATCTTGGGGGTCATGGACAAGTGGTATTGGAGAGTTCAACTCTCCCTCCGGAATCACGATTGATGCAGCAGATACGGTGTATGTAGCAGACACGAACAACAACTGCATTCAGACGTTTGATGCAAATGGGACGTTTTGTTCCACATGGGGAGAGGAAGGGAACAGCACGGGTGAATTCATGTATCCAAAAGGGATTGCCCTCGATTCCGCAGGAAATTCCTATGTCACCGACAGTTGGAATAACCGCATCCAGTCATTTTCATCAGAAGGCACATTCCGTTCCACGTGGGGAACGGAGGGTATTGGAGAGGGTAAATTCAAACAACCCTCTGGCATTGCAGTGGATTCCACCGATATAGCATATGTTGCCGATTTTGGAAATCATCGCATCCAGACATTCGATGTGGATGGGAACTATGTGACCTCATGGGGGTCTGAAGGAAACGGTGAAGGTGAGTTTGAGTATCCGTTTGGTGTTGTGGTAAATGCATCTGACCGGGTGTATGTCGCAGATAGCAACAACCACCGCATTCAGGTGTTTGAACCGGACGGTACCTATCTGACGTCCTGGGGATCTGAAGGCAATGGGTTTGGTGAGTTTATGTATCCACGGGGAATTGCAGTCGATTCCTCAGATAATGTATATGTCGCCGATACCTGGAACAACCGCATACAGAAATTTACTGCAAATGGCACGTATCTGACATCATGGGGTGTTTCCGGGGATGGTGCCGGTGCATTTGACTCGCCATCCGGGATTGCTATAGATAGTGTGGGTAATGTATACATCGTCGATACCAATAACCACCGAATTGAAACTTTTTCGCCGGTCGTTCCTCTTGTTGCAAACTTCACTGTTAACACAACACGTGGTGAACCCCCCCTTACGGTTCAGTTCACTGACACGTCTGAGAATACACCAACTGCGTGGCTATGGGCATTCGGCGATGGTGCAACATCGACAGATCAACATCCCAGCCATACCTATTCTGATGTTGGTATGTACAATGTGAATCTTACCGTAACAAAAATCGCCTCATTAGACAAAATAATGCAGACAGAACTGATCACCGTTTTTGTTCCTGCACCAAAGGCAGAGTTTGACCTCAACCGAAATTCTGTCGCTTTTGCACAGAACAATACATTCACCCCGGGAACATACACGGCAGACATCACATATCGGCTCCACGCGGCGAACAATGATTCTACGGTGACACTTGGGAATCTGACATTCGTTGCTGCGGCAGAGAATATTAACCGGATTGATTATGAACAGTATGCGACATGGAACAACTCCTATGCGGAATGGACCTTCCCACAATCCTGGGTAATTGAACCAGGGAGTGGATTAGATGTGCGCGCCTGCACGGCAACCACGGAGGATACCTTCTATAATCACATCCTCACCAGAGTCTGCAATACGAGTGAATTATGGACAGATGGTATACAAAGGACCAATGTCACCCTGAAATTAAATGATCTCGACTTTGAATCTGTTTTCCTTGGATTTACTTCCTTAAATGACACAAATGTGTCTGCCGATATCATACCTGAGTCAATTTTCACGAATATTCCGCTTTCAGAACCACTCCCTGCAGGCGGGGATTATCACCTGAAACTCGACAAAGGAAGGCTTGTTTCAAATACGGAATATTACCTTACCTTCGACACGAGGTTTATCCTGAACAGATCTGCAGTGATATACAAGCCGCTTGTTTATGTCTGGGAGGGAATAAGCCATGATACCGCAGATGTTGGAGAATCCTGCACGGCTGAAGTGCCTGCAACTCTGCTCCCTGCTGATGCATCAAACTTTTCGGTTGAGACAGATACGTGGTGTAACTGGAGCGTTGTCCGGCAGAACAATTTGCTTTCCGTGATTGAAGGGAAATCAATAAAGATTCCAATTCCGATGCCGGTTGCGAATTTCACCGCCGATCCGGTATCCGGCCTGGTGCCGCTTACTGTTCTGTTTAATGATACTTCAACCGGTTTTCTAACTGACTGGTATTGGACCTTTGGTGACGGCGGAACATCGGTTGGCCAATATCCGACTCATACCTATACCTCCGCCGGAAGGTACAATGTGAGCCTGACTGTCACGAACATAGTTGGTAATGACACGATCACAAAGTCAAATCTGATTACTGTCTCCGTTCCGGAAGCAGAATTTGACCTGAACCGGAACTTTGCGGCAACAACAGAGAACAACACCTTCACTCCGGGTAGTCATACGGCAAATCTCACTTATCGTCTCCATGCAGCAACCACCACTCAGAACGCAACGCTTGGAAATTTGAAGTATCTGGCAGGGATCCAAAATATTGCCTGGGTAGATTACCCACAATATGCGACATGGGATTCATCATCTGCATATTGGGATTTTCCATCGGAATATGTGATAACATCTGTTAGTGGCTTCGACACACGGGCTGGGACATCATCCATGGAGGATTACAATTACAACCACACTATCACCCGTGCCACCAACACGAGCCTCTTCCGGACAAATGGTATCCAGCATACCACTGTCACAGTTGTCTTCGATGACCTCGACTTTGAATCTGTCTTTGTCGGGTTTGCCGGTGCAGACAATGCAAATGTGACAGCAGAGATAATTGCTGATACGGTCACGACCAATGCACCGCTCATGGAACCGCTTCCTGTCGGTGGGAATTACCACCTGCAGCTCGATACGTCTGGCCTTGTCACCGGTACGGAGTATTCATTCACGTTTGATACCCGCATCCAGCTGAACGGGTCCCCGGTGATTCACAAACCACTGGTCTATGTCTGGGAAGGCATGAATCATGAGGCAGCAGATATTGGCAGGACATACAGGGCACAGGTTCCGTATGACCTGCTTCCCTCCGATGCGACTGAGTTTTGGGTTGAGAGCAACCGGTCCTGTGACTGGACCGTCGTCCGACAGGATAATCTGTTGTCTGTGGTCGAAGGACAGTCACGAAGATGTCCGGGTGCGGCATTCACTGCAACGCCGCGAGTGGGGGCACCGCCACTGAATGTTACATTCACGGATACTTCGACTGAAAATCCAGAATCCTGGATCTGGACATTTGGTGATGGCACGAATGCAACGGATCAGCACCCGGTGCATACCTACACACACGATGGCATCTATCCGGTCACCCTCTTGGTAAATGGTGGAGAGTCCACCGCAGTGGAGCAGAACTACATCCGGGTCACTTCGCTTCTTCTCGGCGATGCAAATGGTGATGGTACGGTTAATCAGGCGGATACCCTGCATGTGCTTAAGGAGGTCGTTGGGATGATTCCGTCTCCTGAGAGCGGAACGGATGTGTTCGAACAGACGGATGTACACTGGAATGGTTTCATCGATATTGGTGATGCGATGTACATAGCGCAATATAATGTGGGTCTGCGGGACCGGTGGTTTGCGCTGGTATAAAAACAAATTCCTATTTTTTTGTCTCAATTTTCATTCATAAAACAGAGTGTCTTATCCTGACGGAATTGTTCTGTCTGAAGGGATGCAGCCTTATACCAGGCGTAAAGTTCCGACTCATCAATATCAGTTATTTTCATCAGATGTTTCTGCAAGCCAATCTTTAACATGGTATTCCCGTGAACAGGGACAGTTATCCAGGCTGTATCTCCGGGTATGGCATAGATATGATGGCTGCCGGCTATTCATTTCAGCTCCCATGCGTTTGGTTCAGGAATGCTGAAAAATTACCTGCCGCTGACTGGTTTCAAATTTCAATCTTTATGGCCATACCATTTCCAAAAGAGATCAATATCCTGAACATATATTGAAAGGCATCCTTCAACAGCATCATATATATTGGCCAGTAATTCATCAAAGGTATCTCCCTGGGTCACACAGCCGGGGATTGAAGGAACTTCTGCCCAGAAACCACCCTCTTCTGCGTCATGGATGATCACTTTCAGCTTCATATTACACCCACCTTGGTGCGGTTCATATAATAGTGCCCGTGTGGGATGATGCAGCCATGAGCTACTGCGTTGAGAATGAATTTCCCTGGTCAATTTTGCTGTGGTATTGTCATAAACGACGCATAAATAGGCCCCCTAAACTGGCCAAAACCTCCAGATTATGTATCAACACAGCGGCCCGGAGCGGGCCAGTCTCACCCTGATCCATGCCATACATCCTCTCAAAAAAACAGACAATCGCGACCCCTTAATAGTCCACAATAATCCCTCAAAACATCAAATAACGCACACAATATCGGTATTTTTGAACACCCCGGCGGGTGATAATAAAGGGCCTGATTTTGCCCCCGTTTTCCCAAAAACAGGGAAGAGAGCAGCTCTGCGTCGCAGACACCGGGTGCACCCTCGTTGGCAGCATGTACAGCAGGGTGCAGCCGCCATTCCGCCAACGTCACACCCGGCATCGGGGGGAACTTCCGCCGCCAGCGCCTCCGTTGCCATACCTGTGGCCGGTACTGGCCATACCCCTCAGATTCATGAGAGATAATATGGGGGCTGAGGCATTGTTCCGGGAACCCTTCACAATAACAAAATCTTCAGCCCAATTCCCACAAGAATAACCCCACCTGCAATCTCAGCATATTCTCCGATGAGGTGGCCGATCCGCCTTCCTGCAAAGACTCCTGCAAACGAGAGGATGGCTGTCACAGCGCCGATGGCAATCGCAGGGATGAGCACGGCTTCACCCAGAAGAGCAATGCCCATCCCGGCAAAGAGAGCGTCAATCGAAGTTGCAATGCCCATTATTATAAGGGCAGGGAGAGTTTCAATCGGGCTTTCCCCGGTTCCTTCTTCCTGACTTTCATATATCATTTTGATGCCGATGCCAGCGAGAATCAGGAATGCGATGAGGGGGCCAAAGTCTGCAAGAAATGAAGATACTGCACTACCTGCATACCATCCGAGAATGGCCATGCCACCCTGAAAACCTCCGAAGACTGCTGCTGCCATGATGCCGGTCTTTGCAAGCGACCGTCTGGTGGTGATGCCTGCCGATACCGAGACGGCGAATGCATCCATCGCAAGACCGATGGCGATAATTAAGAGTTCAAATGCCTGCACTGCAGTTGTCCTCCTGTTGGATATTCTATGTGACCCATTTGTCTGCTAAATACTGGGGCATCCCGATATATTGGATTGTTTGTTTAGTCCCTTGCCTATTGTTTATTCCTGCTGGTTGAGGCCTTCACCGCCGGCGTAAACATGCACGTTTTGGATCTGTTTTGAATATGTTTTGAATATGATTTGGATCTGTTTCGCAGGCCTTCCCGATGTCTCCCGCTATCTTCAAAATTACGGAAAAAAAGATGACCGGGTTTCCGGCCGGAATATCCTTATTTCTTCTCCCATTTCAGGAGCTCTGTCACAGACGCGAGGGTCGAGCCACGTCTGATCTCTTCTCTGATGCGCTGCTCGGTCTTTTTTACCTCAAGCGCCCGGCGTGCCACCTCATACGCACGTTCACGTGGGACAACGACAACTCCCGACTCGTCACCCACAATCCAGTCGCCGGGCCGGACTGCCTGACCACAGCAGGTGATGCCTGCACCGATCTCGCCGAACCCCTTTGGTTCACCAGCGTTGGGCACCACACCCGTTGCAAAGACGGGAAAACCGTATGCCCGGATGTCGTCCACATCACGGACGGGGCCATCGATGACAATCCCTGCCACCTTCTGGTTCATCGCAGAGAGGGTGGCAAGTTCGCCCCATGGCGAAACTGAGGTGTCGCCGGAGTTGTTTATCACAATGACCTCCCCTTCCTGTGCGACGTCAATTGCCTCAACCGGTTTTGCCCAGTCGCCGCCGAAGGTCTGCACCGTGACAGCAGGGCCTGCCATGTGCACCCTTCCGCAGATGGAGACAATGTGCTGCATCGCACCCATGCGGTGCATCGCATCCGTCACATTGGGAGCGGAGACCTGTGAAAAGATCTCCCGTATTTCCTCCTCTTTTGACTGGTTTTTTGGCGGTACAATTGATGGGTCATTGATTGCTGCCCGGATGGCGGCAGCAGATCCTGTCACATCATTGGACCGCACAATATTCCCGCCGACAATGACGATGGAAGCCCCTGCCGCCACCGCCTGTGCGGCTGTTGTTGCATCAAGGCCACCTGCCACGGCAACAGGAACCGTCACAACACCCGTGATGGCGGCGAGTGTGTCAAGGGAGCTTTTGCCGATCATCTGCTGGTCGATACCAACGTGGGCGTTGATGATATCTATCCCCAGTGCCTCAAGTTCACGTGACCGTTCTGCCGGGTTGTGGGTGTTAATGAGGTCTGCCATCAGGCGCACTCCGTAGAGATGTGCCGCCCGCACCGCATCACGGATAACGGCATCGTCTGCATCCCCGAGAATACAGACGATACTTGCACCGGCTTTGGCTGCCATCTCGACTTCCATGGTGCCGGTATCAGCAATTTTCATATCTGCAATGATTTCGTGGTTGGGAAACGCCTCTCTGAGGCGGCGGACGACGTCCATTCCAGCACTTTTAATGAGCGGGGTGCCTGCTTCAATCCAGTCGGCACCGCCTGCAACCGCTTCCTGTGCGATTGGCACTGCACGGCCGGCTTCCTGGATGTCCAGGGCGACCTGCAGATGGGGAGAATTCATACAAGATGTCTGGGTATCCAAAAAAATTAAAGATTGGTATTCTTTAGTAAGGAGAAATGCAGGGACTACTTACCGTAAGGTCTCTCTGAAGGTGATGTCATCAAACAATTTCTTCTTTGGTGAAACCATCTTCTCTCCCATGGCGGGGTATCCGGCAGGGATGAGTGATACGAGGGTGTACTCCGGTGGAACCTTCATGAGTTCACGCACTGCCTCGTTGTAATCCATCTTGTCTCCTGCAACCCAGCAGGATGCAACACCGTATGCCCAGAGGCCAAGAATCAGGTTTGAGGTGGCAGCACAACAGTCTTCAACATAGAATTTCTCATCACGCAGGCCGAATACTGCAAAACAGGCAGGCGCATCGGCGATGAACTTTCCGTGGCTTGCCAGTTCACCAAGCTTTGCCAGAGTCTCTTTTTTGGTGGTAATTCCAAAGAGCCACGGCTGCCCGTTTCGGGCGGTTGGTGCATAGCGTGCGCACTCCATTGCCTGTTCTATTACCTCTTCGGGGACTGGTTCATCCTTGTAGTTCCGGATACTGCGGCGGCCCTTAAGGATGGTTGTTCCAAGATTCATATCCTATTTTCAGTTATCATCAATATATGCTTCGTGAAAATGTTCCCGTCAGAAGGGGAGGATGCCTCCCAGAAATGCCAGCAGGTTGGTGAGCCCTGCACTGAGAATATCCCGCGGATCAATACCGAGGATGGGCATGATGAAGATAATATAGACAAATGTCCCGACGATACTCCCGATATTGGCGAGTGCGGCAACAAGAACCACCTTGAATAAGGGATTCTTCCGCATATCTTTGAGGTCATCTGCCTCTGCTATCCGGCTGAAGTCAGCGGCCGTTGGGTGGCGGATCTTTGCCTCAGTGATAGCGGCAAACCATCCTGCTGCCATGAAGGGGTTCAGAGACGTCATCCAGGCCACTGCAAATGCGGTCAGTGCGGAGAACGGATGTCCTCCTGCGGCAAAAACACCGATTGCTGCCAAAATGCCGTTTATGAGCACCCACCAGATCATCGCGGAGAGGAGCACATCAAGGCCGGCGCCGGAGAATGCGATGAGGACGAGGAAGAATACGAAGATTGCAAGGACAAAGAATCCGATAAATTTCGCCCACGGGAAGGTCTTTGGCGTTTCAGTGAGGCTTGCTTTGGTGGGCAGGGTTTCCGGGTGTTCCAGATATCTGGCAATTCCCTCCCGGTGTCCGGCGCCGACCACAGCAAGCACCCGGTCATATCCTTTGCCAAGGTCATGGATGGCATGTGCGAGGTAGGCGTCCCGTTCATCGATGAGTGCTGATGCCCCCTTTGGGGCGAATCGGCGAAATTCATCCATTGCAGCCGAAATCATGTCCTGATCGGTCATTGAGTCGATGTCTATCTCTTCCCCTGCCTTCCCAGCACCGGTAACCGACCCCACAAGTGCATACATCATCTTCAGTTTCTCGGTGATGGGCATCAGGTGCCAGAACCGACTGAAGGTGATCTGGATGTCACGGTCGGCGAGGGCAATCGGGATGCCCCGTTCTTCTGCCAGTTCAACAGCGGCCATCATCTCTGCGCCAGGGGATACACCCGTCTCCTTTCCAATGCGGCGCTGGACATAGGCAAGCAGCCACTGTGCAATAATGGCAGAAAAGTTTCCCCCCTTGAGAACGGCATCAACAGATGGTGGTGCTGCTTCCCCTTTCAGCACCATCAGGCGGCCCCTGTCCAGTTCGACTGCGACAATCTGCGGTTCAAATGTTTCCATCGCATCAGTCACTTCATCGACGCTTTTTTGCGAGACATGGGCCGTCCCGACAATTTTTATTTCACCCAATCCGTTTCACTCCTTCACTGTCTACAACGGCATACTCGCCCGGTTTCAGGTCCATTGTCATAAATATCTCTCCCGTGCGTTCTGCATCTTCTGCCTCGGCACCTTCGCGCCTGATACATTCCTCTGCAATGGTATCTGCTTCATTGCATAATGTGTTCTGCCCTATTCCCGGACATGCATATACTGAGAGTTTTCCCTCTTCCCATGCAAAGGGGTAGGTGCGGCAGATGAGGGGGCGTGCCGGGTATATTGTGCATCTGTTGTTTTCGTTCAGAAAGATGCAGGCTGTTTCTGTCCGGCGCAGGCACCAGGCAAGGGTAAACTCTCCGCCTCCTTCTGCCGGCATCATATCAGGATATGGTTCAGCAATATCGTCCCATGCAAGCCCTGTGAAATCCATGATCGCCCGGATTTCCGGTGCACTCACAAGGACGAGATTCCCGTCATCCTCCCCCCTGCTGCAGCATCCGCCGCACATGAGGCAGGTAAACCCGGTGGGACGTATTTCATCAGCGAGATGCCGGGCGTTCTTCATGGTGATTCAGTCCCGTTCAAGGGTCAGTGTATTGAAATTTTCATACACACGGTTACCGTCAACTGAGTGGCTGACTTCCGGGTGCCACTGAATGCCGAAGATTGGTTCTGTTTCATGAGCCATTGCTTCCACACCGCAGATTGGTGATGTGGCAAGCACCCGGAACCCTTCCGGCACCTCTGCAACTTCGTCCCCGTGGGATGCCCAGACAGAGATGGTGTCCGGGTAACCGGCGAGGATGGTGTCATGGTCGTTGATGGTGACTTCAATGCCGCCAAATCCGCCGGATGCACCGGGACGAATGGAACCGCCGCGGGCAGTGGAAATAATATGCAGACCCAGACAGATGCCCAGAACCGGTAGGCCGGCGTCGACATATTCCGGTGCATTGCCTGCCCGACTGATGTCCGGGCCGCCGCCAAGAATGATGCCGCGGCAGGAATCTGCGACCTCTGCTACAGGTACATCATTTTTGATCATCTTTGCGTCGATATCGTTATCCCTGAGCATCCTGAGGATGAGGTGGTTGAACTGGCCAAAGTTGTTGACCACGTAAATGGGATGCATTTTATAGTAATTTGTTGTGTGAGGGTATATCTTTTTCAGAGGTGCGGTGTGGAAGACCGTTCAGGGCTCCCGGACGGTGGCTGCCAGTGCCGCCTCAATTTCTTCTTCGGTAAACCCAGAGAGACGGGCAAGAGCAAGTGCGCCGCCTGCTCCAAATCCTTCCTTTACCAACCGGATGCAGGCACGCGATCGTGACGGTGACTGGTTCCTCACAAACTGTGCGGGGACGGGAGACACTGTCACGGGAATACCAACACTATTCGCAATGTGGGGAACATCTGCTGCCGGGTCCTGCCAGACACAGTCCGTCATTGCACAGGTTACCCGGCCGCTGGTATCGTCTGCGAGGGCGGCAACAGCACATATCTGGGTAGCACCGCAGAGGACTACTTCTCCCGGAAAACCCTGTATAAGTCCCAGCGCCGCGGCCATGACGGTGTCTCCGGTTTCCCGGATAAGGGCAGGCCCATGGAGTGAACAGATATCCGGGCAGCGTTTTCTGACGCCTTCCCAGACTGCCTCTTTTTGGGCGGTCGTCTCTCTCAAAGCAGAAGAACTGACCCGGCCTTCAACCCCGTGTGCCCGGAGGATACAGAGTGCATGGGTTGTCCCGCCGGGGATGCATTCTCCCACCCAGAGTGTATGGAATTTTTTTCCTAAGGCAGCCCCCGTCTCTGTTGCCTTCCTGACAATCGTCACGGCATCCGGGACAGAAGGTTCTTTACGGGGATCACCGGCGGGAATCCGGGAGAGCACCTCCGCAGGGATGGAGAAGTCACCTGCATACCCGGCATTGAGAAAAAGAGGAGTGGTGTCGGTGAGGGTGCACATTGCCCGTGTCACCGCAGCCACCGTCAGGCAGGGAGGGAGTGGCCCACCGCCTGTCACAAAGGCGGCATCCCGGCCCGGTGTGTTCCAGGTGTCTTCCGGTGTTCTGCCCGCACCGGAAAGTCCGGGGATGAGGCTCAGGCGGGACGAACCGAGGAGCACTACGAAGCCGTGCGGGGATGGCATACCCTTTGTTCAGGAGTAATCCTTCATAAATTCGCGTATCTTTTCCCAGATGTCCTCTCTGGAATGGCCCATTACGTTTGCAAGCCAGAGTGCACCGCCGGCACCTGCCCCCTCTTTCACTTCACCGGCACAGTAGCGGGCAAGGCCGGGATGGCCGATATTATCGAAGTCAGGGTCAACGAACCAGGCCGTAGTGCCTATCTCTGCTGCGGTCTGTTCAAACGTTGCGTTTGCATCATCCCGGACATATACCGTGGTTGCAAGCCGGGGTGGTGTTCCGCCAAGTGCTTTGACCACTGCTGCAACGGCAAGCATCTGGGTGCCTCCGGCATAGACGAGGGTACCAGGATAGGTTGCAGCAATACCGGCACAGACTGGCATCATCGGGTCTCCTGCCGCCCGGACAATTGCAAGCGGGTCGGTGATGTTCTCTTCTTCTATCCGTTTCATGACAGCGGCACAAATTTCCTCTTTCACCGATGCCGGATGCTCAACATGGCTGGAACTGACATTTGCGGTGTAGCCGAGGGCCCGCAGAACACAGAGTGCGGTGGTGGTGCCGCCGGGGACACTTTCTCCTAATAAGAGGAAGTCTGACTGCGCTCCCAGGAAGGTGCCGAGGGTCTTTCCCCGGATATAAAGTGCTTCAGCGTCAGGTACTGCATCGCCTTCCCGCGGGTCTCCGCCACATGTGCCATAGACATCAAATGCAGGATAGGATGGTGGAAAAGCGAGACCGGCGTTCACCACAAAGGGCTGAAGGTCGCAGAGTTCGGCCATGGCGCGGGTCAGGGTGGCAGGGGTGGCGCATCCCGTGGGACTGACGGGAACAACCGGAGCGCTTGTGATTTTTCCGTTGACAATTATTTCCCCGTCAAGCATCGATGTGGCAAGGGTGAGCTCCGGTGTCGGGCCTGCGGCAGAAATGCCCGGCACGGTTGATATTCTGGTATTTCCGATTACCACGCCCATCATCGGGCGGGAGAATGTGATATCGGGTTTCTCTGTAATGATGCTCATTCCCTGACCATTGGGTGAATGAGTAATTAATAGTTACAAATCTGCACAGTTAACTCAATTTAATTTGATTTCAAAACAATCCAGCTTTGTTGTAGATATGAAGATAATAAGGCAGTTATAGCCTGATAGTAAATGTTGGAATATACGATGATAATTACCGAAGCGCTCCGTGCCATGTTCCAGTTTACGACGATTCTTCCGATGGGGAGACATGCTGACTATGACGCGTTTGCCCGGCATGCCTATCTCCTGCCCCTCTCAGGATATCTTGTCGGGGGTATTGCAGCGCTAGTCTCCATGCTCTTTGGAGAGCCGCTCGTTGCCGGTGCCGTTGCGCTCTCTGTCGCTCTGGTGCTGACCGGGTTCAATCACTTTGATGGTCTCTGTGATCTGGGCGACGGAATGATGGCCCACGGAAGTAGGGAAAAACGGGTGACCGCACTTACCGACCGCACGCTCGGGGCGGGTGCTGTTGGGACTGCTGTTGTCGTCATGCTGCTTGCATACGCTGGCATCACCACCGTTACCTGGATTGCAGGTGCAATAATCATTGCAGAAGTGATGGGGAAGTTCGTTCAGGTACTCCTTATAGTCATCGGCAATCCTTTCCGTGACGGGATGTTTTCCTACATCCACACATTTGCGCGCTGGTGGTTCATTCCTCTCTCCTGTCTCTTCGTCTTACCGCTCCTTCTCCTGAAGGTAATAAGTCCGCTCTCTGCGGGAGCTGCTGTAGCAGCGGCACTTCTGACCGCAGGTATCCTTCTGGTGGTAACCCGACGACTCTTTGGTGGAGTGAACGGAGATATCGTCGGCGCGTCCCATGAACTTACGCGCTGCATGGTGCTTCTCGCCCTTGCGATCACGGGTTTTTAACCCTGTATTTTGGATGTCCGTCTGTGACTATCTGCGGTGCTGTGGAGGAAACAGGGGCGGCGGTTTCGATGCTCTTTCTGGCTCCCCCTGATATTTTTTTAGAATTGATTGCCGTACGCATGCTGATATAACCGGCCCTGAATTGCTGCGGGAAATTGCTTTGGACATATGCTCCCATAACGATCCCGGAGCATACTATGGGCATACTGTATTGAAAAAAAGGTTTGGAGAGAGTTCAGTTAATAGGAATATAGTGACTTGAAACCTTCGTTCTTCTCATCACTGCAGAGAAGAGCGCTTCCGTCCCTGATGAGAGTGTTATACATCATCTGGGCGTTCTGAAGGTCTTCATCTCCACCCGCACTCAGTTTGCTGTCCTGAATTACCTTTTTCATTGGGTTTGGCATCTCACGGCGTCCGACGATGACACCTTCACAGTGGGAACAGAATGCACATTTGCTGTACACGGAGAGCTCTTTTTCGTCGGCGCACATGACCTTCACCATATCGTTTGGGCCTGTTCGGTTCAATGGCAACGTCTTCATCAAAGATTTAGATGGAATTCGATGTAATATCAGGGTGTCGGTTGGTGTGGAATCTGTTCTGTAAACCTGGTGAAGCAACCACTGAAGAAATCTTTTAAATACCTACCCTTCCTATTAATAATACTCGTATCAAAGCGACCGGGCAGACGTCTGACGAGCCCATCCTTACGATTTGGAGGTTATAGAAATATGGCAGCTGATAAGCCACACATGAATCTTGCCGTGGTCGGCCACATCGACCATGGGAAGTCAACAACTGTTGGGAGACTTCTCTTCGAGACAGGAGCAGTCCCTGCGCACATTATTGAGAACTACCGGAAGGAAGCAGAGTCCAAAGGTAAGGGATCATTCGAATTTGCATGGGTTATGGATAACCTCAAGGAAGAGCGTGAACGTGGTATTACTATCGATATCGCTCACAAGAGGTTCGACACTGACAAGTTCTACTTCACTATTGTAGACTGCCCAGGTCACCGTGACTTTGTCAAGAACATGATCACCGGTGCATCACAGGCTGACGCAGCACTTCTTGTCGTTGCAGCACCTGATGGTCCAATGGAGCAGACTAAGGAACACGTTTTCCTGGCCCGTACTCTTGGTATCAACCAGCTCATCATTGGCATCAATAAGATGGATTCATCCAAGTACAGTGAAGAGCGCTACAATGAAGTGAAGAAAGAGCTCTCCTCCCTCATTAAGATGGTCGGTTACAAGCCGGACGACATTGAGTTTATCCCGATGTCCTCGTTTGTTGGTGACAACATCTCTACCCACTCTGCAAATACTCCATGGTACAAGGGACGCACACTTCTTGAGACCCTTGACACACTTGTAGCACCCGAGCTTCCAACCACTCTTCCGTTCCGTCTTCCTGTTCAGGATGTATACTCCATCTCGGGTATTGGAACTGTTCCAGTCGGACGTGTTGAGACCGGTATCATGAAGAAGGGAATGAAAGTCTCTTTCATGCCTGCAAATGTTGTAGGAGAAGTCAAGTCCATTGAGATGCACCACGAAGAGCACGACCAGGCACTGCCTGGCGACAACGTTGGTTTCAACGTCCGTGGTGTCGGCAAGAACGATATCCGCCGTGGTGACGTTTGTGGTCCTGCAGAGAAGCCACCGTCAGTTGCAGAGGAATTCATTGCACAGATTGTGGTTCTTCACCACCCAAGTGCAATCACCGTCGGATACACTCCGGTCTTCCACTGCCACACAACCCAGACTGCATGCACATTCATGGAACTTCAGAAGAAGCTCGATCCACGCACCGGTCAGGTCAAAGAGGAGAACCCAACCTTCCTCAAGACTGGCGATGCAGCAATCGTAAAGTTCCGCCCTGTTCAGCCTATGGTCATTGAAAATATCAAAGAGATTCCACAGCTGGGTCGCTTTGCAATCCGTGATATGGGATCAACTATTGCAGCAGGTATGTGCATTCAGGTCATTCCTAAAGATATGAGATAATATCTTCTCATACATTTTTGGTGATTAATATGCAAAAAGCACGAATTCGTCTTTCAGGGACAGACTTCCAACAAGTTGAGATGGTCTGTGATCGCATTAGAGAAATAGCAGAACGTACCGGGGTAAACCTCGGAGGTCCAATTCCCCTGCCAACAAAGCGCATGGTCGTCCCGATTCGCAAGAGTCCGGACGGAGAAGGAACTGCAACCTGGGATCGCTGGCAGATGCGTGTACACAAACGCCTCATTGACCTTGATGCCGATGAGCGTGCACTGCGTCAGTTAATGCGCATACAGGTTCCAAAAGATATTGCAATTGAGATAGTTCTGGAGAACTAAGGGTGCGGCGTGGAAGCCGTAGATTCCTCTCCAACATTTCTCGGTAGAGTACGTTTTGAACATTTATTTATTGTAATTTTTATTGTTGCGCTCATTCTGCGCTTCTTTTTCCTTGACCTGAAGCTCTTTCATCATGACGAGGCGGTACATTCCTGGTTTTCGTTTAAACTGCTGATGGAAGGGACCTATGTATATGATCCGGTCTATCACGGGCCTCTTCTGTATTATACAACCGCGAGCATGTTCGCCCTCTTCGGTGATTCTGATCTCATCGCCCGGATTGTTCCCGCCCTGCTGGGATCTATGATGGTGCTTTTGGTCTGGCCGATATACCGGCTGGGATACCTTGGCTGGCGTGGTGCTCTTATTGCTGCGTTATTCCTTGCCATATCTCCGGATATGGTCTACTTCTCCCGTTTCCTGCGCAATGATATATTCATCGCATTTTTTACTCTGCTCCTTTTAGTTGCGCTCCTGTATTATCTTGAATATGGGCAGCGTCGTTATGTGCTGGTGGCAGCCCTTGCGGCAGGACTTGGGTGTTGTTCAAAGGAGAATATGCCGATCATCCTTTTGATCTTCGGAGTCTTCCTTCTCGCAGCAGTGGTGCTGAAGTGGGTGCACCTGAAAAAGGGATGGTGGGTAGACTTCATCCTTGGTATCGCAGTGATAGGTGCGGTGGGGTCGCTTTTTTATTCGTCCTTCGGCGCCCATCCCGAGGTGTTGTGGACGGGGGCATTCCAGGCCATAGAACACTGGACGGCGATGTCGTCCCAGCAGCGTCTGGGCGGGCCGCCGTATTTCTATATCCTCCTCCTCATGCTCTATGAGGTGCCGATCCTTCTCCTGGCTCTGGTGGGAACTCTGCAGGCGGTTGTCTGTGCTTTGTTCCTCTGGAAGCGAAAACGGCCGGAGACAGAAGTGCTTGCTCCCGTGGCAGCAACAGGAGAGGATGGTGCTGCATGCAGTGAGGCAGATTCTGTGGTGTTAGGTGAAGAGGGGGTTGTGAGTTGCAAAACTCCAGTCCTGTCTGAAGTGATGGATATAGCCACAGCTGAATGTGCTGTAATGTCTAAACCTGAATCTGAATCTGAATCATATTCCGGATTGAATTCAGAATGTGGGTTTGAATCAGAATCCGGAGTTGAGCCCACCGAATCACCGGGCAGTCAGGAAGATGTAGCAGGTGAGGTTCCATCTATAGAGGCGGTGGATCATTCGTCCCGGCCACAGAGCAGGGCATCTGCCCTTCTTGCCCGCGCCGGCTCTTTTTGTGGTGATGTGGACCGCCCGGTATTTGATCGCCACCTCGGCTTCACACTCTTCTGCATCTGGTGGATGTGTGCATCACTTGGTGTCTATGCAGTCATCGGCGAGAAGGTGCCGTGGCTGATCCTGCATCAGCTCCTTCCGATGATCTTCGTGGCGTCTTTCTTAATGTCCCGAAATAAGGCGATACTGGCTCTTGTACTGTCGGTCTTCCTTGTGGTGATGGTTTTGCATGTGGCCTTTACCCCTGCTGACATCAGTGAACCCATTGTCCAGGTTCAAAATTCAGAGGAACTGCGGGAACTGTTCCGTCTTATCGATGCAGGGAATGCAACTGCAGTGACCTCAGAGAGTGTCTGGCCGCTGCCCTGGTATTACCGGGGTGATCGTTCGGAAAAGCTGACGTATCTCTCATCTATGGCTGATAATCCGGAGTATTTTGCAGACGGAAAGTATGATGTCATTGTATCTCATAATCCGGATGGATTTTCTGAGGTGCCGGGATATCTGAGAACAGATGTTATCCGGCAGAGTTACTGGTTTTCTATCTATGAAAACAATGACCGGCTGGCTGCGTATTATCTCTTCCGTGACGGAAAGCTGGGGAGTGTCAACTGGAATATCTTTGTTCCTCTGGAAACAGGTTCTGGAACCGATATTTCGGTGAATGGTAATGCCTGACAAGGCATGCCCATCCCTTTCTTTTTCTCTTTTCGTTTTCTGTTTTTTTTATCATGTTTATCGGTTTGAAGATACCTGTTTAACGTTCGTCCCCTTCTCCTCTTCCTTCCCTTTTATGGTATGTTGGTGGACGTGGTACAGCTGTCCTGTATGTGGCTTGTCTTCCTGTGTTTAGGTTTTTCTCTTTGTCCGACTGGAATTCTGGAGCGCTTGTTATTGTTCTCTTTCATCTGTCGTTGTTGTATTATCCGTACGGGAGTAGTGGATGTGAAGGGTACAACAGCAACGAAGCTGGCTGGGTGGTGAAGGTGTTATTTCCTGTCTGAAAAAAATAGTGCATACGTGTATTCAGGGTCCTGTCCTGTTAATCCTGCGAATATTTTGGCGTGGGATTCAATGCAGAAAAGCAGGGGGAAATAATGTGGTTGGAAGGATATTTGTGTGCAGCATTTTCATAGGGGTATTTATTGGGTACTTCCCAAAAAACCGGATTCCACGGGGACATCTGATGGTGATAATTTTTTTAGGGAGAATGCAGGTGCCTGCAGCTTTTGCTCATTATGATGATGCAGAAAGGATATCAGTGAATGAAAAAACGTTTCAAAAAACAGTAAAATTAACCGGATAAAAAAATATTGATGGGACTGTTTTATCCCAGCTCATCCCATTTGTTGAACCGTCGGTATACCACAAACCCGATGCCTGCGATGACGACAACAACCACAATTATGAGGACGTAATATCCCAGTCCGCTGAAGTCAGGAAGGAGTCCCCCTTCGCCGATCTCCTCTCTTAATTCGGTAGATAATGCAAGCGCTTCATTTGCTGTCAGCTGAGCCTCGTTTGCATTTAGACGGGACTGGTAGTAGTCCTTATTGTCACGGAAGTCTTTTGCCTGTGACATCTGTGTCTCTGCAAGAGACACTTTGTTCTGGATAGCGGTAACCCGGGTGTCTCCTGACATGCTCCGGTTGTTGACAAAGTAGCTGATGTCACTATTTACTGAATCGATGGTCGTCTGTGCATCGCTAATAAGCTGACCAGAATATGCATCTTCCAGGCTTGCTTCTGCCTGATCAATGAGATTTCCTGCATCAGTGAGCATCACATTTGCCTGAGAGTAACTGGCCGTCTTTGACTGATCGATCTTGTCATCTGCCTGTTCGTAGAGCTGCTCTGCCTCTACGACATTCACACCGAGTGCAGTATACTCATCAATTGATGCACGGAGTTCATCAAGCTGCTCTTCACGGAGATCTCTGGTTTTATCGACATCTCCAGGATTTATGACGTTACGTTCAATGAGCAGTTCTCCGCCGGATGGTACATTTCCGTTTACATCCAGTTGGCGCAGACGGAAGATGGTTACATCAGTGGTTTCTGTGACTGTAGGTACCTTTCCACTCAGGGTGTAGTCAACCGTTACCTCATTGCTGTCCGGGTATGCAAGGTCCCATCCAAGGAGGGTCAAAATCCGACTGGATGACTGTTTCGGTATACCCTGACTATTCACAAGGATTTTATAATCCCATTGCTGATCTTCAAGTTCAGTGTATGCCTCAAGTTCATCATCTGTATCAAATGTGTTATCTCCGCTGCCTGTCAGTTTGACGATGACATGAACAATGACCTGTTCACCTGGTGCAAGATCCCCGGATGCCGGATCCACGTCAGCAACGCTTTCAACAAAATCTGCTGCTGCTGCACCCTGCACAAGGCAGAGTGCGAGCATTAACGATATTAGTAGTGTTACTCCCCGTTTCATGGTGTATCTCACCTGATTCTCATTCAAAGAGTGGGTCAATCTCGTCACCGTCGAACATGGATGAACGACGTTCCTTTGATTTGACTACGTCCTCTTTTGTTTCCTTTGCGATTTCCATTAGTTCACGAATGCGTGGTGCGTCACCAATCGTTGCAAGCATAACCACGGCAGCTATCTTTGAACTTTCTGTCGGATAGTCACCACCACGAACCTCAACGCCCGCGATGTTCTCTTCCACCCATGACTTGGACTTCTCGACCCCTTTGCGATCCATCTCATTCGGGGGGCCTGCTATCAGCACAAGTGCACGTTCAGCAGTGGTGTAATCACACGGCATAGTCAGACGGCCCAGCATTGCACGGCGCACAAGGCCGATTATTTTTGCTGATTTGTCTTCACCGGTAAGGACTTCCTCTGCTGCCTCCCGTTTCTTCAGCCCCCTCAGAAGGCCACCTGCAAATCCCTGTTTCTGTTTTGTGCTCTTGCTGACCGTTTCAGAGACTGCATAGCCAATAGTGCTCACACCGCCACCCCGGAGGGTGTTGATGATTTCACTTGAATCAACAACCATCTCTCCGACACCGGACTTACTGACTTCTCCTGCACGGAAGAGAACGCCGAACCTTCGGACAATTTCGTCATTAAGGCGCTGGTAGGCCCCACGGACACTCTCGCCTTCGTTCTTCCATGCGCTGTTGTCAAATATGAACGTGTTGTCAGCCTCATTCACCAGGGTTGACAAACTGCGGGCTGCATTGTAGGAGTACAGTCTTCCTTCCTCGGGTGCAGGGAGAATTCCCAGAGCATATACAGGTTCACGGTAAATCCGCTTCAGGTGACGTGCTAACACCGGTGATCCACCAGATCCTGTACCTCCTCCAAGGCCGGCGCAGATAACAAATGCATCAATGTCGTGAGTGCCGCGGTTGTCGATGGTGTTGATGATGCTGTCAATCTCATCTGCGGTTATTTTGGCCCCGGTTACGTTGTCAGTGCCGACCCCGTGGCCTTTGACCACGGTCTGCCCAATGAGGATCCGATCTTTGAGTTCGATGTTGTCGAGACCCATAAGATCCGTCCGTGCAGTGTTCACTACAATTCCCCGGAAACTCCTTGTCGGTGCTTTCTTGTCCTGTTCAATGAACATGTCGACAATTTTTCCGCCTGCCTGGCCGAATCCTATGAAAAAAACTCTCATATGTGCACACCATCTGATTGAATGAAGATAAACGCTTCTTCAGATTATAAAACATGTTTCTTTCATAACTTCAAAAACTTTCTTATGTCAATTCTTGTTAATAATAGTGTTATAATGAGAATCTGCATCATAGGTGGAGGATTAACCGGTCTTTCTGCTGCATATTATCTCTCCCGCACGCATTCTGTTGATGTGCTGGAGGCCTCAGCAGAGGTGGGTGGGCTCCTTTCTTCCTCTCATTTCCATGACACCTTTATTGAGCGGTATTATCATCACTGCTTTTCGGGTGATGCGAATCTCTTAGCGCTTATGGACGAACTCGATCTATCAGGTGATATTTCATGGCTTAGTGGGAGCACCGGTTACTTCAGCGAAGGGCGCATCTATCCCCTGACCACACCTTTCGAGATTCTCCGCTATCCGCTTCTTACGTTGGTTGATAAATTCAGGCTTGGTCTGCTGACACTCCGGGCGGGGAAATATCAGGCAGCCTCATATGATGATATTACAGCAGACGCATTTATTCAGGACACCTGTGGGAAGCATGCATATGAATCATTCTTTGCACCTCTGCTGCGCAGCAAATTTGGGGAGATGCGCCATGAGGTCTCGGCCGCCTGGCTGATATCACGCATTGCTATTCGATCAGATCGTGGCCCGCAGGGGGAACGGCTGGGGTATCTGCGGCATGGATACCAAAGTCTCATCACCGCGCTATCCGATGCGATACGCAAAAATGGTGGGGCCATTCACACCGGCATTCCTGCCCGTGCTCTGGAAAAAACAGATGGAGGAAAATGGAGGGTCAATGGTGCTCCTTATGATGTTGTTATCTCAACGGTGCGGCCATCGATTCTCACATCCCTGGGCGGCCCCTCCCTTCCGGAGATTCCGTATCAGGGTGCGGCATGTGTATCAATGGGCCTCTCTCGTGATGTGCTTCAGGGTATCTATTGGGTCAATGTAAAGGATGAAGCACCATACGGGGCTGTCATCGGACACACGAATTTTGCTCCCTTTGAATGGTATGGAGAACACATTGTCTATCTGGCATCATATTTCCGTGACAGTCTTCCCGAGGGCCATGAGGAGCGGATGATTACAGACTTCTGTGAACGTTTTGGTGTCTCCCGAGACGAAATACGCTGGCATTATATGACGACTGATACGGCAGCAGGACCGGTATACATCACCGGATACCGGGACCTAATTTCCCCGTATGAGGTGGATGGCATCTACTGTGCCGGTATGTTCTCCTTACCGAATTACCCGGAACGGAGTATGGAGGGTTCAGTGGTTGCAGCACAGGCTGTTGCAGAGATGATCCTGTCCCGGGAGGCAGACCGTGACTGAATATGAGGTATGTGCCATCCTCCCGGTTTACAATGATCGTGATGCACTTGAAACGGCAATTCCCCGTTCGATTGAGGTATTAGAGGGGGTGACAGACTCATTCCTGCTTGCAGTGGCAGAGGATGGCAGCACAGATGGCAGCGCGGAGTTTGTGCGTGAATGGGAAACAAAAGACTCTCGTGTACGTCTCTTTCATGCGGATGAGCGCCTTGGGCGCGGGACTGCTCTTACCCGTGTCATCCGTGCGGTGGATGCAGAGATTGTCTGTTATTATGATGTGGACCTTGCAACCGATATGGCACACCTGCCGGCACTGATTCAGGCTGTCCGGGATGGTAGTGATGTGGCGACCGGCTCGCGTCTGATGCCTGAAAGTGACATTGTGCGTACACAGGGGCGTGAAGTGGCGAGTCAGGGATATAATTTACTGGTGCGGACGGTTTTGAAGAGTCGTCTCTATGACCACCAATGTGGATTCAAGGCATTTCGAAGGGATCGCATTCTCCCGCTTCTTGATACCATTGAGGCACCACACTGGTTCTGGGACACGGAACTTCTTGTACGGGCCCAGAGGAAGGGATTCCGTATCACAGAAATCCCGGTTCGCTGGCGGACCAGTGACAAGACAACGGTAAAATTCAGTGATGTATATGGGATGGGTACGGCGATATTTCATCTGAGGCGGCACCTGAATGATTAAAAAGGCCGCGGCCATTGTGCTGCCCACCATTCTTGCCGTTGGCATTATCGCATACATGCTCTATCGGGTATGGGATGATCTTTTAATCGCTGTCCAGAATGCTGTCTGGTCGTATCTTGTTCTTGCGATTGTGATATGTGTCGGTGCATGGTTTCTTCGTGGCATCCGGTACCGTGCCATTCTTACCAGTCTCGCGGTATCTGTTACCATCTGGCTCTCCACTGCCTGCATCTATCTCTCGCAGACAGCAAATCTCATTGTTCCGGCACGTCTGGGGGACTTAATCCGCCTCTTTATCCTGAAGCACGAGGCAGATGCGACATACACGAGCGGCCTCTCTTCTGTGGTGGTGGAGCGGTTCTTTGATATTGTGACAATTGCTCTTCTTGGCGCGGTGACCCTGCCTTTCGTCCTGAATGTCCCTGACTGGTTTATCACGGTCATTTACGTGGCGCTTGCCCTCTGCGGCATCTTTGTGGTGGTGCTCTTCTCGGTGGGGAGGTTTCAGTCTGAGAACAAATATCTTAAAATGGGCATTGATCTGCTCAATCAGGTGAAAGAGGCATCCCTCTCTCCACAGGGTATTGTGGGCCTTTCTGCCCTTTCCATCGTGATATGGTTAACGGATGTGGTGATCTGTTATGTTGTTGCCCTGATGTTCGGTGCGTCAATTCCGTTTGTGGTGGTAACTCTTGCTATTGTCATTGGGAATCTCATTAAAGCGGTGCCCGTTACGCCCGGTGGTATCGGCACCTATGAGGTCGCCGTTGCATTGACACTCTCGCTTGCTGGTGTGGATCCTGCGGTTGCAACCCTCATCGCTGTGATAGATCATCTCGTTAAAAATGGTGTCACCGTTGCGGGTGGTGTGGTCTCGCTTTATGTCTTTGGTGACTGGGCTGTCTCCCTCCTGCGCCGGGCTTTTTCCCACTCACTGGATGTGTCGGAGGTTAAATGATTGGGCCCGTTGAGCAGGCAGCAGGGCTGATTCTTTGGCTGCTCGTCCTGAAAGTACTTCAGGTCGCTCTCTGGCCTGCTCTTTCCGGTGCTTTCGGGCGGTTTGCCTACCCGGTATCTTATCCTCTTTCATTTCTTCTTTTCGGGGGAATCAGCTGGTATCTGGGGCTTGTACACCTCCCGGTACAGGCAGCAGCGCTTCCGTTCCTTTTCATCATTGGATATTATGCGGTCACCGGGTGGTATACCTGGGAGAAATGTGCCGGCGTGTGGAAGTGGGACATGGCCTTTCTGCTCTGTTTCGCTTTCATGACAGAGGTCCGGTTCTTTAATCCGATGATCTCGTATGCAGAGAAGTTCATGGACCATGCCTTTCTTGCGTCCGTGATGCGTGCACCGGTGGTGCCTCCTGCTGATCCGTGGTTTGCAGGGGGGTCCCTTGGTGTCTATTATTATCTGGGGCACTGGACGATGGGCGTAACAGGTATTCTCTCCGGCACTCCGTCACCGGTTGCGTTTAATCTTATTTTACCGACGGTTTTTGCCAATGCGGCAGTCTCCCTCTATGCAATCGGCCATCTGCTTCTTACTCGCTTCCGGGCACTTCCGGTGATGGCCCTCTTCCTGGTCAATCCTTCATTTATTCTTCAGGTGTTCATGGGTGCCGATGCCCACGGTGTGCTCTGGAATTCCACCCGCACCATCACTGATACTATCAATGAATATCCGCTCTTCTCATTTCTCTGGGGAGACCCCCATGCCCATGTCATCGGGCTCTTCTGTCAGGCGCTCTTCCTCTTTCTTATGCTCTATATCCTGCATGAATGGGGTAATCTGACTGAGCGGAGCCGGTGGGTATGTCTGGGTGCAACAGCTCTCACGCTGGGTGTGATGCCGGGGGTTAATTCCTGGGACGTTCTCGTCTATGCTCCTCTGCTGCTTGTGGTGGGGGCCCTGATATGGTACCGGGCAGGACGTGCGGCGGTGCCGGACCCCTATCCATGGCGTCTCTTTCTCGTCTGCCCGTTCCTCTCTGTTCTTCTCTTTGCCCCGTACTATCTGATGCTCACAACGCAGGGCATCGCAGGAATTGGCATCGTGCCGACTCCGTCTGCGGTGTCGGAGTTCATGCTGGTCTACGGATTTTTTATCGTTGTCTTCTGGTGTGCCACGTTCCGTGACATATTGGAAAACACCCGGCTGCTCATTGTTCTCGTGCCGTTTGTTCTCACCGGGTATGTGGCCGCAGGTCTTGCTGCAGTGCCTCTCGCTGCCCTTGTTTTGCGGCGGAGGTTTCTTCCTGCAGAGGTTATCTCCATCTTTGGGTTGGGTGTCCTTATTTTCAGTGAACTGTTCTATCTCATTGACGGAATGGGTGACACCTATTACCGGATGAATACGGTATTCAAATTTGGTCTTGCTGCCTGGATGATGATGAGTGCCGGTGCTTTTGTCTGGCTGGGGGAATGGCTGACGCAGCACTTCAAAGACCGGTCCGCACCGGTGTGGGCCGTCCGTGCCGGTGCCGGTGCTGTTATTCTCTTTCTTATCTGTGCACCGGTGGCAATTCCGGATTTGACGTATGGTTATGGGGGGAAGACTCTGGATGGTCTTGCCTGGGTGGAAACATCTCATCCTGGTGATGCTGCTGCGGTGGCATATCTGTCGGCCCTGCAGGGAAACATCACCATTGTTGAGGCAGAGGGTGGAGATTACAAATATTTCTCCCGCATATCATCATTCACAGGCATCCCCACCATCATCGGCATGCCGTTTCATGAGACGATGTGGCGGGGAAGTGATGCAGGGGCATCGCAACGCGCGGCCGATGTACGGATTATTTATGAAGACCCGTCCCGTTCGCCGTCATTACTTGCTTTCTATGGGGTGGACTATCTGGTGTTGGGGGATGCAGAAAATGAGCGTTATACGGTCCGGCTTCCGGAAGATATCTTAGAAGAGGTATTTTCAGAAAATGGAACCACAATATACCGTTTTATGGCGCTTTCTGCCTGAATTATGGATTTTGCATGACAGAATTCTGAGCAGTCCGGTACCTGCATCAATAACTTTTATCTCCCGGACTGTCGATATAATATAGCTGCATCAATCACGAACTGATGAGTGATGAGGGAGCAATACGTTACTACATATGCCCTGGCGAAATGCAGGGCGTATTTTGTGCTCCTGAATGAGGTGAGTTATGTCAAAAATATACGCAACATTTGAAGTTCCTGACGAAATCCAGAACAAAGCTCTTGAAGTTCTTGAGGTTTCCCGGGACACAGGTAAAATTAAGAAAGGATCAAACGAAGCAACAAAGGCAGTCGAGCGCGGAAACGCAGAACTCGTGCTTATTGGCGGCGACGTTGAGCCGGAAGAGATTGTGATGCACCTTCCTGCCCTCTGCGACGAAAAGCAGATTCCATATATTATCATCAATAAGCAGAATGATGTTGGCGCAGCAAGCGGACTGGATGTCGGTTCCGCAGCAGCAGCAATTGTCAAAGCAGGAAAATCAAAGGATCTTCTTGTTGAGGTCTTAGGACAGATCTCAGAACTGAGAGGGTGAATTGACCTATGGCAGACGCAACGCCGGCAGAAGTCCTTGAGGTCATCGGTAGTACCGGTATGCATGGGGAAGCCATGCAGGTAAAGTGCCGTGTCCTGGAAGGAAACAATAAAGGACGTATCGTCACCCGGAACACGGTTGGTCCTATCCGTGAGGGCGATGTTCTCATGCTCATTGAGACTGAGCGTGAGGCAAAGAAATTATCAAGAAGGTGAAGTGAATGGTTGAGCATCATATCTGTATGTTCTGCGGTGAGCCGCTGGAACCTGGTACCGGAAAGATGTATGTCCGTAAAGACGGATCCATCTATTACTTCTGTGGTCAAAAATGCCAGAACAACTATCGTCTCGGGCGTGTCCCCCGGCGTGTTGTCTGGACAAAAGCAGGCCGCAAAGCGCTCGGTAAGGATTAATCCTTATGGATCGCACTTTTTTAATGATCAAGCCCGATGGTGTCCAGCGTGGCCTTGTCGGTGAGATTATTGCCCGGTTTGAGAAGAAAGGCCTGAAGATGGTCGCCGGAAAGTTTGAGACTCTTCCGGAAGACCGTGTGATGGAGCACTATGCCGAGCACACAGAAAAACCGTTCTTCGCAGGTCTGAAAGCATATATCACGAGTGGACCTTGTTTCCTCATGGTATGGGAAGGCAAAAATATCGTTGCCATCACCCGGCAGATGATCGGGGCAACGAACCCTGCAGAAGCAGCACCCGGCACTATCCGTGGTGACTGTGCAATGGAGATTGGAATGAATGTCATTCACGGCTCTGACTCTGATGAGACAGCAGCACGCGAGATTGCAATTCATTTTGCTCCGGAAGAACTTATTTCATACAAACGAATTGACGAAACATTCCTGTACGAATAAGCGTGCAGGCAATTATCGTTTTTTTTAATTACACCAGAGGGACAGAATTTCTGGTGTTTTTGGAGTGCTGTCGGCCACAGAGACAGTATATGATATTTCATTTCTCCCCTCTGATAGCCGTAGGCTTGTTCTCCATTCGTGAGGCATGAAACAAAAAACTAAATGAAGGCATGAAATAAATTTAGTGCAGATAATCTGAGGGTGTGTTACGGTCATGTCTGAATTATTACAACAGGGGGGAATGATTCTTGTCGGCGGATCCATTGTTCTTGCAGGCACGCTGATCGCAGCGGAGATAATGGGGTATTCTGTGCCATTTGGGGGGGTAATCCTGCTCATCTGTGCTGCACTCATTATTGTCGGGGTATATATTGTGAATAAGAGTGCTGTTGGGGCAACATCCGGGAATCTGGATGAATGAGGGAACCGTTCGTATCTGCTGTGTGCAGGTAGAAAGTGCCCCTGATGTTCCTGAAATTAATCTTGCACGCGCAGTAGATTTTGCTTTGGAGGCAAAGAAGCAGGGGGCCTCTCTTATTTCATTTCCCGAACAGTATCCAACCGGGTGGGATCCACAGGGAACCGGATATACTGATGACGGGGCGGGTGCCATCTGCCGTGGGTGGTCTGCCGTTGCAGAAGAGGCGGGGATTCATGTGATGGGTTCCTATCGCAAAGAAACAGAATCCATGCCACAGAATGTTGCTGCCGTCTTTGCACCGGATGGTGCACTCATTGCAGAGTATGCCAAGATTCATCTTTTTTCGCCAGGCGGGGAAGACAAATCATTTTTGTCGGGGGAAAGGCTCAGTATATTCACGCTCGGTGGAATCAGATTTGGTATTGCCATCTGCTATGACCTGCGGTTTGCTGACCTCTTTGGTGCCTATGCACGGAGGGGTTGCGATGCGGTGATAGTGCCTGCCGCCTGGCCCTGCGCCCGGCTGAAACACTGGAATCTGTTTTTACATGCCCGTGCCCTTGAAAACCAGATGTATGTGGTGGGAATTAACCCTGCAAAAGGAGTTTCGGATGGGGCATACTGTGGTGGTACTGCCGTTGTTGACCCGTGGGGAGAGACTGTTGTGCAGGCAGAGACTTCAGGGACTGTTCTTGTCTTTGCAGATATTGTGATTGCCACTGTCCGGGAAGCGCGTGCTGCATTTCCGGTGCGTTCAGATCGCCGGGACGACCTGTATTCTTCTCTTTGAAGCGTATGGGAAGAGGAGTATCTATACCTGTTCCGGGCACCAACCTATACAGCATGTATCGTCTTGTCTGCGTAGGCTGTGGTACTGAATATTCACCAGATGAAATCATCTATCACTGCCGTGAATGTGGTCATCTGCTTGCGGTAAAATACGACCTCGATGGACTGAATATTTCACGTGCTGAGTGGAATCGCCGCCCTCTGAAACTCTGGCGCTACCGGGAACTCTTACCCGTAACAGGAGAACCAGTCTCCCTGCAGGAAGGGGGCACCCCTCTCTACCATATGAAGAGACTCGGTGAGGAACTCGGCCTGAAACACCTGTATGCAAAGCATGAGGGAATGAATCCCTCCGGATCATTCAAGGACCGCGGGATGACTGTCGGTGTCTCTATGGCGATGCAGCTTGGGATGAAGACTGTTGCCTGTGCGTCAACCGGCAATACATCGGCCTCTCTTGCTGTCTATGCAGCGAAAGCGGGAATCCCTGCCATTGTACTTCTCCCTGCGGGAAATGTGGCACTTGGCAAGGTGGCACAGGCACTGATGCACGGCGCGAAGGTCATTGCCATCCGTGACAACTTTGACCGTGCCCTTGAGATGGTCCATGACCTCTGCATTTCCGAAGGCCTCTATCTTTTGAACTCGGTCAATCCCTACCGGCTGGAAGGGCAGAAGACCATTGGGTTTGAAATAGTGGATCAGCTTGGGGATGTGCCGGACCGGATTGTCCTTCCGGTCGGTAATGCAGGCAATATCTCCGCTGTCCATAAAGGTCTCGGAGAATTTATCGAACTTGGGTTTATTGACCGGATGCCGATGATGACCGGCATCCAGGCAGCAGGTTCACAGCCACTTGTAGAGGCAATAATGGGCAATCTGCCGGAAGTAATTCCGTTCAAAACACCGGAGACAGTGGCAACGGCCATTCGTATCGGGGCACCGGTCAATGCAGAGAAGGCATTGCGTGCCATCCGTGAAACAGGTGGTACAGCCGCGTCTGTCACCGATGAAGAGATCCTCGCGATGCAGCGTGACCTGGCCCGCAAGGAGGGTATCGGTGTTGAACCTGCTTCTGCGGCATCGGTTGCAGGTATCAAAAAACTGATGGAAGAAGGGCGCATCGACCCTGACGAGCGGATTGTGTGTGTGGTGACCGGGCACCTCTTAAAAGACCCGGAGACGGTGATCCGCCAATGCGACCCGCCGATAGAAATAGATGCAGATATTCAGTCGCTCTTATCTGTCTTGCGCTGATTTTCTGTGTGAGTGGTGTGTCTGCTCTCTCAGCCGTGTATACGGTTGCAGAGAACGGCACTGCATATTCCGCAGAGATTGAGGTGTTGCAGACAGAGAAATATGCCTTCACTGAGCCCGGGCTTTTGGGGGAACCGGTACCGGTTACGGTATCGGATGTATCTGTCTTCAATGAAGCAGGTCCGGTAAATTTCACCGAAGAGGGCTCCAGTACCATACGGTTTACGGAAGGCAATTACACAATATGCTATTCTGCACCCCTGAATTCGAATGAAATTACGGTGCTTCTGGCTGACACCTCGAATATTTCTGTCTCACTGCCGGAACAGTATGCGGTATCAAATCCTCTGTTAGGCTATGTGAGCTCCGGAGGTGTTGCCAATGTGTCCGGTAATGGCACAACAATTCTCTGGGAGGACGCCCGGAGCGCGCAGGTTCGGTATTATGATGCCTTTCAGGAACAGGCGCTCATAATCTTCGGGACATTCTGGATTGGCATTGTGGTGATATTTCTGGTTCCATATATGATTGTCCGCCGGAAAAAAGAGTAAAAACTCAGGGGAGCGTGACGGCACCATCTTATATCTGGCAGATAATATCTGCCAGTATATAAGAGGTGAATTGATTGCGAATACAACTGATTATTTTAGCGTGTCTTATTGGCCTTGTTGGGATCTGTGCGATGCCGGCCTGTGCATCTGTTGCTGATGTCGTGCAGGGGTCAACGGTTTTTGTTGGTGAAGAGGGACTTGTCCTGCAGTCAGGTGTGCTTGCCGCAAATGATACCCAGGTGGCATGGTATCCGTCGGGGACAACAGTTTCCGGTACAAGTGTTCCGGAGATCACCATTACAGTGAGTCCATCGTCGTTTGATGTAACGCCTGTTCAGTTTAAAGGTCGTACCGGTGCCTGGTATTCCTATCCTAATGGGGTGGCAGAAACAACTCCACATCTTGCATTTCTGGTGAATCAGCCGGAGGCGATGGTAAAGCTATGGGTATATACATCTGAAGGTGGCGAGTATGGTACCGGTTATAAAACAATAAAGGGTGTGAAACTTGGGTTCCGGATGGAAACAAATATGTTTGCAATTTTCAACCGGCCCGGTGTCAGCGCTGGCGAACCCGGCATTGATATTTATGTGGAGGCCCCCGGCGGGTCCACCTATTCAGCACTCTATGATGATGCAGCCGTGCCACATTCTGTCCCGATTGCCGGTCAGCATCCACAGACTTCGTATGCTTACGTACCGGTTGAATCTGGTGCCACCTGTGTCTGGGACACCGGCAATTCTGAATACGGGGCAGGGAATTATATCTTTTATGCCTATGCTGATGTGAACGGCCTAAAAGATGCAGTTGGAAAAATTTCGGGTGATAGGTTCACCCTGCTTGCGACGGCAACGGATTCCGCCGGGGCAACACCCACGCCGGAAGTTCCCAATCTGATTGTCGGCACCGGGACGGTCACCCTTGACACCACCACCGGTGGTATTGTGCAGACAGACACTCTTCTGCATGATGAGGAGAATATGGCATATGTCTCCCTTGATAAGGGGACACAAGCCTTCAACGAGAAGGCGCAGGCACTCAAATCCCTCTCCATTATCATGGTGGCGATGGGGGACTCCATGACTCTTGTGCCGCTCCCGGATGGGCAGACTCCGCTTTCCATATATCGTATCAGCCCGGAGGATTCATCGTTCTCACCTTCTGCAGAACTGGGGATTCTCATCAGTGACGATTCGCTCTCTCACAACCTCTACTGGTGGAATGAACTGATGGGCAAATGGTCTGCTGTTGATGCAGAAACAGACAATGACGACGGTTATCTGAAGGGGGATCTCACAAAGAGCGGGTATTATATGATGACGTATCCAGCAGGATCAGTCACTGAATCAACTGCTGAGCCTACCATCCTCCCGGAACCTACTGCAACTACAGTTCCAACGGCTTCTCCCACACCTACACAGTCACCGGTTGGAATACTGGTAGTCATGGCAGGTTGTGCGGCATGTGCTCTTCTGAAAAAGAGATAACACAATTCGTATTTCCTATTTTTTTTACTGAATTTAGAAAAGGTGGCGAATGCTTCCTGACAGTGGAATTATTTATCTCTCCATATCGGGATTTTTTCGTGATCACATCAGATGGGGTGTCATAGCCCATGGTTATGGTCAGTGTTTAAGCACCGAAGGTGGTGTCAATGAGTCCGGCAATGGTACAACAATTATCCGGGAAGATGCCTGTGCGCGCAGATTCGGAATTAAAGAGTTTTTCCTGTAACAATCACTGATTCTCTCTGGAAATTGCCTGATAGGCCCCGTTGTGATGATCTTTATTCTGTTCATGATCGCCAATAGGAAAAAAGAGTGAAGCACCAGTTGGATGGCGACACTATCTTATATGAGGCAGGTAATAGAGGACACGTGTATGGGGTGAAATGAATGAGATCAAAATTGATTATTTTTGCGTTTTTAATTAGTCTTGTTGGTATCTGTATGGTGCCAGTCAGCGCGTGTCCATATGTTGGCATCACACCGGGGTCAACGGTTTTTGTTGGTGAAGAGGGACTCGTCCTGCAGGAGGGTGTGCTTGCAGCCAACGATACCCAGGTGGCATGGTATCCATCGGGGGCATTAGTTACTGGTATGAGTGATCCGGGAACGACCGTAACGGTGAATCCGTTATCGTTTGATGTGACACCTGCTTTGTTTGGCAGTTATGTCGGTGCCTGGTATTCCTATCCAAACGGGGTGAAAGAAGCAACCCCTCGTCTGGCATTTGTAGTGAAAAAGCCGGAAGCAAAGGTAAAACTCTGGGTATATACATCTCCGGCGGGCAAGGATGCTACTAATTATGAGACGGTAAAGGGTGTGAAACTTGGGTTCCGGCTGGAAACAAATATGTATCCGATATTCGACCGGATTGGCGGCACCGAACACCCGGGTATTGATATCTATGTAGAAGGGCCTGGGGGGGTTACCTATTCTACTCTCTATGATGATGCACCCTTGCGGCATTCTGTTGCGATAACCGGCCTGCATCCGCGAACCTCCATTACCTATGTGCCGGTTAAATCTGCTGCCACCTGTGTCTGGGATACTGGTAATTCAGAGTATCAGCCGGGTGAATATACCTACTATGCCTATGCCGATGTGAACGGGATAAAGAATACAATGGGGAAGATTTTGGGCGATACCTTTTCCCTGATTGCTGCAGGCTCTACAGACCCTACATACCCTACAACTTCCTATCAGAGAAGGACTTCTGATGAGACAACGCCCCCACCTGCACTTCTCACTCAGGTGAACGGCACCGGGACAGTCACTCTTTACGTAACCAGTGGTGGCATTCTGCAGGTGGACACTCTTTTGAAAGACCAGGGTGGGGTGGCATATGTTTCTCTTAAGAAAGGGATCCGGGCCTTAAATGTGAAGGCGCAGGCACTTAAATCCCTCTCTCTCATCATGGTAAATGATCCTCAGAATATCGGGGCTTTCCCTGATGGGCAGACTCCGCTTTTCACATATAATATCAGTCCAGAGCAATCATCGTTCTCCCCGTCTGTAGAACTGGGAATATTAATTGGTGATAATTCGGTATTCTATAATCTGTACTGGTGGGATGTGAGGGTTGGCAAATGGCATGTTGTTGATGCAGAAACGGGTAATGATGATGGATATCTGAAGGCAGATATTACAAAGACCGGGTTCTTTATGGTGACGTATCCTACGGAATCTATGGTACCTGTCTCAGAGCCTTCCTTCCTGCCGGAGACTACTGCACCACCTGCGGAACCGGTGGTGTTTCCAACTCCTATGCAATCGCCTGTCGGGGTCCTGGGGATTGTGGCAGGGCTTGCAGCGTGTGCTCTTCTGAAGAAGAGATAACACTATTTTCCTGTTTTTATTTTTTGAAGGATGTAAAAAAAGTATAATTCTCCACTGGTAGTGGAATTATTCGTTCAATTCTATATCAATGCCGTATTTTGCAGCGTTTGCATCGGCGATTGCCTGAATCTTAGCGATTTCTTCTGTGACTGGTTTTGGTCTGAAGAGATGGCGGAACCGCTTCTGGGCTTTCAGATAGCCATCAACCGGTACACGGCGGACTTTCTTTGCTTTGACAAATTCACCGTTTTCCATCTCATAGTTGACCCAGAGACCGCATTCAATAGCCTGTTTGCCTATTTCAATTGTCTTTGCACCATCAAAGCCCCATCCTGTGCTGCACGGGGTGTGCACCTGGAGATAGCATGCACCCGGGGTGTTGACAGCTTTTTCGACCTTCTTCATGACGTCCATCGGGTATGCAACCGATGCTGTTGCGACATAGGATGCTCCGTGGGCGTTGAGAATCTGGGGGAGATCTTTTTTCGGGAGGGAATTGCCCATTGACATTTTGCCCGGAGGCGATGTCGTGGTGCTCGCATCATACGGAGTGGCACCGGACCGCTGGATACCGGTGTTCATGTACGCCTCATTGTCGTAGCAGATGTAGGTGATGTCGTGGCCGCGCTCAAAGGCGCCGGAGATGCAGAGCATTCCGATATCAAAGGTGGCGCCGTCTCCACAGATACAGACAACCTTCTCTGTCCGGTTGTTGTGCTTTAGGGAAGCCTCAACACCGGATGCAACTGCTGCTGCGTTCTCGAAGAGTGAATGAATCCAGGGGACCTTCCATGCTGTCTCGGGGTATGGTGTGGAGAAAACCTCCATGCATCCGGTTGATGCGACCACAATGACGTCATCGCCTGTCCCTTTCAGCATGAGCCGTGCAAGCATTGCAGGGCCGCATCCACCGCAGGCACGGTGTCCACAGTCAAAGAGTTCCAGTGATTTGTCAACCATTTAAAGCACCTCCGTTCTCAGGCCATAGAACATATTCCCAACGCCCTTCTCAGCAAGATTTGCAATGCCACGGATGTCCTTTTTGCGGATATCCCTGCCACCGAGACCGATGACATAGCTGTATACGTCAATCGCCGTGCCGGTGACTGCGTCTTTGACTTCAGGACCAACTGCGCCTTTCATGGTAGAGCCGAGGGAGATGTTTTTCTCGAGTACTGCGACTTTTGAGACCCCTGCGAGTGCCTTTGCAAGCTCTTTTGACGGGAACGGACGGAAGGTCCGTATTTTGACGAGGCCTGCTTTGATACCGTCTGCACGCATCTCGTCGATGGCATCTTTTACGGTGCCGCATATGGAGCCGAGCGCAACGAATGCGACATCTGCATCATCCATGCGGTAACTCTCGGTGTGACCGGAGTAGTCGCGTCCGAACATTTCGCCGAACTCCTTGCCTGCCGCACTGATGGCGTCACCAGCACGCTGCAGGGCCTGGTCTGTCTCGTACCTGAACTCCATGTAGTAGTCAGGTGTGGCATACATTCCCATCGAGATGGGTGCTTTTGCATCGAGTTTGTTGTAGGGGACATAGGGTGGAAGGAATGCATCTATTTCTTCCTGCGTTGGTATGTCCACCGGTTCATATGTGTGTGAGAGGATGAACCCGTCAAAGCATACGAATCCTGGTAAGAGGACATCGTGCTGTTCTGCTGCCTTGTATGCGATGAAGTGCTGATCCGTCATCTCCTGAACATCTTCGCCATAGAGCTGGAACCATCCTGCATCCCTGAGGGAGATGGAGTCCTGCTGGTCGTTCCAGATGGAGAGCGGAGCGCCGAGTGCACGGTTTGCAATTGACATAATGATCGGCTGGCGCATGCCTGCCACATTGAAGACAACTTCTGCCATCAGCATAAGGCCCTGTGATGAAGTGGCTGAGTAGACACGGGAGCCTGCGGCGGATGATCCGAGGCAGACGGAGAGTGCGGAGAGTTCTGACTCCACACAGATATATTCTGCGTCCAGTTCGCCGTCAGCGACAAAATCTGCCAGACGTTCAACGATATGAGTCTGTGGGGTGATTGGGTATGCGGAGACAACCTCGGGCCGGCAGAGTTTTGCTGCTTCTGCAACGGCGTGAGATCCTTCCATTATCTGCAACATCTATTTTTCCTCCTGAATCATGGTAATCGCTTCTCCCGGACATTCTCTGGCGCAGACGCCACAACCCTTGCAGAAGTCAAGGTCAAAGAGGATTTCATCGTCTTTCTGACTGACTGCTGTCTCCGGGCAGATGAGGATGCAGTTGCCGCAGAGAATGCATTTTTCCATGTCCACGACTGGCATGTAGACACGCCATGATCCGGTTTTGTTGTCCCGTGCCCTGCCTGGTGCGGCAGCGCATCCGATACGAAGTGCCATGTTACTGTCCCTCCTTCACGAGTTCATATGCGCGGCGTGCTGCTGCGATATTTTTCTCAGCAAGGGAGCCGGAGAAGCGTTCGGAAAGTGCTTCTTCCAGTGCTTCCAGCCCGATTTCACCAGTGGCCGCGGCAAATGCACCCATGAGGGTGGTGTTTGTTATCGGCAGTCCGAGGATCTCAAGCGCAAGGGATGTGGCATCGATTGCGATGAGTTTCACACCCTCAGGCACACCATCGACCGTGTCTTTCTCGGTATTGACAAGCGCAATGCCGCCTTCTTTTAGTCCACTAAATACATCGACATCAGTGATGAGCGAACTATCCTGCACGATGATATAGTCTGGTTCGTATATCTGGCTGCGGAGACGGACTTTTTCGTCACTGAAGCGGACGAATGCCTGCACAGGTGCTCCACGCCGTTCGACACCAAATGCGGGAAACGCCTGTGAAAAGACGCCGCTCTTGAAGGCAGCGGTTGCAATGAGCTCTGCTGCGGTTACAGACCCCTGCCCTCCTCTTCCATGAATGCGTAGTTCTCTCAAAAATATCCCCATATAATCTTACATGATTAATAGATAAGAATTTTTGGCAGGATGTACACCTGATACCTTCGATCAGTGGGAATTGAATAGTAATTCTTCTTTATTTGTCGAAATAGGTGGAATAACGAGAGGAAACACGCGAAAAAGTGTGGGGTCGTGGGTGTGTTTTTGATGTTGTGTTGCTGTCTTGTTGTTTTCAGTAGTGGCCATGAATGTGCTGTATTTTTGGATTGGGGTGACAGAATGCCGGCCATCTGCAGGGGATCAGTGTGGTTTATGAATGCTTGGTCTTTAAGTCTGTGAAGAAAAAGTGTGGTGATATATGTCGACACAGAAAGTTCATTCATCATATCATGGGTAAAGATGATGTTTGCCTCTGGTGCTGTGGACATGGATGAGATATCATCGGGGAGATTCTATCTATGTTTACCTGTCAATCCCAAGTCCCAACACCGACGTCACTCCGCCAACAAATACATCCCGTGCAATCCGTGCACACCCTCTCGCCGCGACCCAGTCATCATAGACTACAACCGGCGTTTTGATGAGGCGTGATACTTCCGCTGCAATGCCGGGTGCCTGTGATCCGGCAATGGCTACCGGTGCATCCGGGGCAAGCAGACGCAGGGATGCAATCTCCATTGCTGTCCAGAGGGCGAGGGTTGCTTCCTGTAGATCCTCAGGGATGGTATGGCGGACGCCTGCGTGGAGGAATGCCTCGTTTGCTGTCTCTTCTCTCCGGTCAATCCGGCGTATTGCATCCACATCGAGGGCACCGTGGGTGGTGCCCGGCGCAAAGACACAGGCATCGAAGGCACCGGTGATGGTCCCGTCCGTAATAAGCAGGCTCACCGTGTTGGAACCTGCGTCTGATACAATGAAGGTTTCGCCCAGTGTCTGCATCACTTCGTAGGCGATGCCAAGTTTTTCCGGGCTGGTCTGATGCGAGTATGCCTTGAACCGTGGGTCAGTCGGGGATCCTCTGTGGATGCCGGGTATCACCACAGCGGGAATGCCGGATGCTGCAATTTCGTCATAAACGCGTGTTCCGCCACCCGTGTGTTTTCCGGCCCCTTCACGGGTGATGATGCCCCGGTTTTTGACCTTCCTGATGTCAGTTATGTCTGTAATGGCATCTCCCATCGAGTAGCAGACAGCAATGCCTTCAATCTCTTCAACGGGACAGATACGTTCGAGGTCAGTGGTTGTGAATTCGGTCGCTTTTTCACGGGGTATTCTGAATTCTGCGGTATCTGATGCGAACCGCAGTGCTGTTGTGCCGTGGTCGATGCCAATAAACATATTTTATCTGTATTAGTATCAGCGGGGGGTATTATACCGTTTATTACTTGGTGCAGGGACGGCGTATATACCGGATGCCGGGGATGGCACCTGTCCCACATCCCGTCGTGACATGTGAAAAAAATAGGGAAGCTATCACATCGGACTTTGTTCCCCGGAATATAATAGATGGGGAAATACCATCATGTTCATCCCTCACTTTCAACAACACCATCCACAAAGCCCTCAAGCTGTGCCAGAATGGATGGTTCAATTCCCTTTTCTACAGCGAGAAATACTCCTGATATTTCGAGTATCTTTAATTTGCTGGTAATAAAATGGAAAAATTTTGTCAGATTTGCAGATGAGATATATATGAGCATACTATTAACTGAATCCAGAAGAACCCAGACATTATCTCCATCAATTGTTTTCAAAAGCTCAGTGACTGCTATACCCATGTCAGTCAGGTTTGAGGGATTGTTAACAAATGTACAGTTGACAGCACCTTCCGATTCTTTCCCGATTGCATATTTTGTTATGGCATCGATAAAATGGACTTTTTCAAGGTTTATGCCGCCCTTTACGTAATCTTTTCGAAGCACATTATACGGATCGTTTGTGGTTATGACAATCGTCGTAAACCCTTTATCAGTAATCTCCTTTATTATCTCAATATTTTTTTTTCTGATGCTCCGTGGCTCTGAGAGAACAAGATATATCGTCCCCTCCTCACTCTCATTATATGATATATCCATCCGCCTACTCCGATAAATATCTCTTTAGTTCGGGAGGCATATCTTCAAAGGCCATACTTACCGCTTTGTTCAGTTCAAAGAGATTTTCAATGATCTGCTCTGCATTTTTAGTCTGTATCCGTAATTGCAGGATTAGATCCTCTGTTGAGCACTCGTTGTTCTCCAGGCGTATGATAAGTTCATCCACATTATTTTTGATCACTTCGACAGGATTTTTTAGTCTCATCGCAGATTCACCGATGTAATCAATGATGTCGGTTTGCAGTTTCTTCTCTTTTGTAATGTCACTTCCAATCATAATGAACCCAAGAGTCTTTCCATTGCCATTTTCAAGCTCCCGTGTATTCCATGATATGATCTTTTGCATTCCGTCTTTTGTAGTGATTTTACTCTCGAAATTCTCCAGATCTTTTTTAGCGGATATGATGTCGAGTATCTTCTCTGTTACATCTTTGCGGTATTTCGGGTCTGGGTAAAGCTTTTTCCAGACTTCATTGCTGCCCTTTACTTCATCTGCGGTGTAACCGCTGATCGTTTCTGCAGCCCTGTTCCATACCTCAATACGGGTGTTTGAATCAAGAAATGCAACCCATACGTTTGCATCCATCAGAAGAGTTCTGAATTTTTTCCCCAGTACTACTTTCTCGGTGATATCCCGTCCCATTGCAATATAACCGAGAATTTCACCGTTTTTATCAATAATTTCCCGGGTATTCCATGAAATATCTTTTTGATTTTCGTATTTTGTCAGGATTATGGTTTCAAAATTTTCCAGCTTCTGCCGGTTTTTCATTGCACGCTCTATCTTTTTTGTCACAATTTTACGGTATTCGGGGTCAGGATAGAGTTTTTTCCAGATTTCATTGCCCCCTCTGACTTCATCCTCAGAATATCCGGTAATCTCCTTTCCTGCCGTATTCCAGATGCCAATGCACCCTTTTGTGTCAAGAAATGTTATCCAGACATTTGCGTTCATAAGGAGGGTTTCAAAAAATCCTGCAGTTATCGATGCATTTTCAATGGGAAATTTTCCTTCCTTTTTATCTGAATATTGATTGTCGTTTTGCATCAGATTCTCCTACTGCAAAAAATGCAACACCCTTATATAAATATATCCTGATCTGGCAGCAATATTCCGGGATTTTCTCTCAAAATAACCTGGATTTATAAAATCTAAAATATTCCTGTATTTTTTATCCCACTGAAATTGGGTTTTGAACCCCTGTCAATTCTCTCCTCACTCTGGATATGGGGTTTTAACTGAGGAAAATTTCCAGATATTTCGCAGAAACACGTTTGCCCATATTCCTGACCAGAAAAAGGAGATTAAAAAAATTGGTATAATTATCTGGTGCCAAAGAGTCGGTCACCGGCATCACCGAGGCCGGGGATGATATAGCCCCGTTCGTTCAGGTGGCTGTCAATTACTGCAGGAATAATATCGACGTCCGGGTGATCCTCTGCTACCCGGCGTATACCTTCCGGGGCTGCGAGAATGCAGAGTACCTTTATGTCTTTTACCCCTGCTTCCCGGAGAAGCGTGCAGACAGCAGACGTGGTGCCGCCGGTTGCAAGCATTGGGTCAAGAATATAATTTCGCCTTTCCTGTACATCTTCAGCCAGTTTGGCATAGTAATTCTTTGGCTGAAGGGTGGTTTCGTCCCGATAATATCCTATGTAGCTGATACGTGCTGTTGGGATAACCTTCAAAAAACCCTCCTGCATCCCGATTCCCGCACGGAAAACAGGAACAATAGAGGGATCCTTCTCTTCTACTATCTGAACATCAATTGGAGTGCCCTGCCAGCCGTTTATGGTGATATTTGTCAGGGGGAGGTCCTTTGTCGCCTCATATGCGAGGAATGTGGAGAGTTCAGTTACAATATCACGGAAATCCTTTGAGTTGGTCTTAGGATCCCGGAGCATTGTCACTTTATGACGAATTAAGGGGTGGGTAACCGGATAGACTGCCATATTAGAAGTCCACCTCGACAATTGGTTCCTCTCCCTTCTTTGGTCCCGGGATGATGAGGTTTAACACTACACCGATGATTGCTGCAAGACCGATTCCTGCAAGCTGGAAGTCACCGATGGGAATAAAGAGTCCGCCAATTCCGGAGACAAGTACTACTGCAAGGATGGCGAGGTTCTTTGGAACGGTGAGGTCTACCTGATTTTTGACCATCTGTTCAATACCCAGACTTGCAATCAGCCCAAATAAGAGAATCAGCACACCGCCCATAACAGGGCCGGGGATGGTGCTGAGGAATGCACCGACTTTCCCTATGAAGGCAAAGCATATCGCAAAGATTGCACCGAAGGTCATCAGGAGTGGGTTGAAGTGACCGGTCATTTTGACTGCTCCTGTTACTTCAGAGTAGGTTGTGTTTGGAGGGCCGCCCACCATGGATGCGAAGAAGGTTGCCACACCATCGCCCAGAAGGGTGCGGTGAATGCCCGGGTCTTTGATGTAATCTTTGCCGGTCACAGAACTGATGGTGAGAATGTCACCAAAGTGTTCAATTGCCGGTGCAATTGCGACCGGAATGATGAAGAGGATTGCAGCAAGGTTCCACTCGGGGAAGACAAAGGTTGGTGTTGCTACCCAGGCAGCAGTGGATATAGGAGCAAAATTGACCACCCCGAGAACAATCGAGACCACATACCCGATGGCAATTCCACAGAGAATCGGGATGAGTTTGAGCCATCCTTTTGCAAAGAGGAAGATGACCATCGTGGTCAGAAGCGAGATGCCTGAGATAATGAGTGCAGTGTTTACGGGGACTACCTGTGTGTCACCTGAGAGACCAACTGCCATGGAGACCGCAACCGGTGCAAGGGAGAGACCGATGACAGCTATCACAGGGCCGACCACAATCGGCGGGAATATTTTTGTGATGATTTCCACACCGAAATAGCGCACACAGAAACTGAGAAGCACGTAAAAAAGACCTGCAAAGGCAAGACCACAGAGCGTTGAGGGAATACCCCATGTTGCAATTCCAAATATTATAGCCGGTATAAAGGCAAAGGACGATGCCAAAAATATAGGCACTTTAAACCGTGTAATCACCTGGAAGATGAGTGTGCCCACACCAGCGGTGAAGAGCGCAACACCGGGATCAAGCCCGGTTAAAAGTGGCACCAGCACCAATGAGCCGAATGCCACAAAAATAATCTGGAGGCCGCCAAAGACCTCCTTGATTCCAAATTCACCAATTCCAATATCCATTATTTCAATCCCTGAAAATTAATCATCATTGAGCTATGATGTCGTAAAAAATTAGATGCTAATAATATTATAGTTCATCTTTTGAGGTCTCCCTGTTCTGGTGGGGAACTGTCATTTCAATCAATTATATAGGTGAGATGAGAGATGGGGGAACACTTCGGTTGTTGTCCATCACTCTGGATTAACAGATATTGCCATCCGGCGTTTTGCATACTCCATAATCCCGATAAGGGCTATTCCTACAATGGTGAAGAGGACGGCAGATAATCCAAATCCACCTTCTTTTGTGATGATTCCTACAAGCATCCGTGTGGATCCGAGCATCAGTCCGGTGAGAAACGCAAGAAGCACCGCATGATGTGTGCGAAGGAGATATTGTAGTGTCCGGGAGAAGAGCAAAAGACCGATGACCCCGCCTGTCCCATACGTGATCAGTTCCGGGAGTGCGAGGGTGTGGATTGCATTCAGGAGATATTCATACTGGTTGAAGAGGAGTGTGATATACGCACCTGAGATGCCGGGAAGGATCATGGCGCAGAGGGCGATGGCACCGGTAAAAAAGAGAACCGGAAGGGAGTGGCCCATGGATGTAGGGTTTAATCCTGCAATGATAAATCCGGCTGCAATGCCCGCGATGAGAAATGCGATGATGTCTGTACCCCTGCGTTTAATCTCTGAAAAGACAAGGACCGAAGATGCGAGAATAATTCCAAAGAAGAGCGCATAGGTCTCAACTGCATATACGTTCAGAAGAAAGAGGATGATCTGAGACATGATGAGTGCTGCCACACCGATTCCGGCTAAGAGTGAGCCCATAAAAAAGGGGTCTACTGCCCGCACGCCGTCCATAAACGCTTTTTTATCTCCCCTGATAAGGTGTTGGAGGGTATGTATATGGATATTTCCGATGGCATTGATGAGTCGTTCGTAGATGCCGGTGATAAGTGCCATGGTCCCCCCGGAGACACCCGGAATGATGTCTGAGGCACCCATCACCATTCCTTTGAGAAAAATAAGGATATATTCACGGCTGATTTGGTCTGGTGTCACACTATTCTATGTGAAAAGAGAGTTTTTAATGGTATAGCAGACGAAACTCCGTCAGCTATGAAATCGATTATTACCGGCGGGGCCGGGTTTATCGGATCCCATCTGGCAGATGCACTGGTCGCCCGGGGGGACGAGGTCATTGTTATTGACAACCTTGCAACAGGTACCGTGGATCATCTTGCTGCCCACAACGAATTAGATTCTTTGCTGCTTTTGACAGACGACCTCTTAGAGGATGGCTGGCAGGATGCGTTTGCCGGTGCACAGCGTGTGTATCATGTTGCAGCAGATCCTGATGTGCGGGCAAGTGCAGGAGCGGCATATGAGGTATACCGGCAGAATACCGAGGCTGCGATGCGGGTTTTGGAAGCAATGCGAATCTATGAAGTGCCGGAAATTGTCTTCACCTCCACTTCGACCGTGTATGGAGAGGCCACAGTCATTCCGACACCGGAAAATTATTCCCCGATGATCCCGATCTCCATTTATGCTGCCACCAAACTGGCTGACGAGGCGATGATCTCTGCCTATTCTGCCACATACGGCATGAAGGCCTGGGTCTTCCGGTTCGCAAACATCATTGGTGAACGGAGCAATCATGGAGTTATCTGGGACTTCATGCACAAGCTGAGAGACAATCCACGTGAACTTGAGATCCTTGGAGATGGGAAACAGACCAAATCTTATCTTGAGGTTACCGCGTGTGTCGAGGGAATCCTGTATGCCATCGACCACTCTGATGAGACATTCAATTACTATAACGTCGGATCAGAGGACTGGATCAGTGTAACCGATATTGCAGACATTATTGTAGAGGAGATGGGCCTTGAAGATGTCACCTACCGGTTTACCGGCGGCGACCGTGGCTGGGTTGGCGATGTCCCGAAGATGCAGCTCGCAGTTGAGAAGGTGAAGGCACTTGGTTGGGTGCCTCCTGTGACATCCGCTGAGTCAGTCCGCACTGCGGTACGTGCCCTCTCAAAAGAGATGGCATAACCTTTGTTATTTTTTGCCTGAAAAACAGATATTCATAAAATTGCGTAAAATACCCGGGAATTTGAATGGGATACGTGAGAGATACAAGAGGAATATAGAAAAAATACCCGAGGAATACTGAGATGAAATACCTAATTATTCTGGGCGATGGGATGGCTGACTGGCCATGTGAATCGCTGAACAATATGACCCCGCTTGCATACGCAGATATCCCCAATATGGACCGGATTGCTCGCATTGGGAGGTCCGGCATGCTGAAGACCGTAAAAGACGGGTTTGAACCGGGCAGTGATATTGCAAATCTTTCTGTTCTGGGATACGATCCGGCGCTCTACTATACCGGGAGAGGTGCTCTTGAAGCTGTCTCGATGGGGGTCGACCTTGGTCCCGATGACATCGCCTACCGTTGCAACCTGGTGACGGTGAACGATGGGGTGATGCATGATTTCTCGGCGGGTCATATCACGTCAGAAGAGGGTGCCGCTTTACTGGCATCCCTTGATGCGGCACTATCCGGAGTGTCGGTTTATCCCGGTGTTTCATACCGCAATCTGCTGGTGGTGCCCGGTGGGGCAGGAGCAGAGACCAAACCTCCCCATGATATTGTGGATGAAAAAATTGTTGGATACCTGCCGACAGGTGGAGATGCCTCCCTTCTTGAAGAGTGCGTGCGAGTGAGCAGGGAGGTCTTTGCCGATCATCCGGTGAACCGAAAGCGCATTGCGGACGGCAAAGTGCCTGCGACTCAGATCTGGCCATGGTCCGGTGGGAAAAAACCACAGCTTCCGTCTTTTGAAGAGCGATATGGTGTCCGTGGTGCGATGATATCTGCTGTTGACCTGTTGAACGGCATCGCCCGGTGTGCAGGGATGGATGTCATCACCGTGCCCGGTGCAACCGGGTATCTGGACACGGATTATATGGCAAAGGCACGGTACGCGGTTGCAGCACTTGAGAAAGCCGACCTTGTGTATATGCATGTTGAGGCACCTGATGAAGCGGGCCATCTTGGAAGCGCAGAGGAGAAGGTGCGGGCCATTGAACGGCTGGACGAGGCGGTGGGTTACATTCTTGATCATGTGGACGGGGTCATTGCACTCCTGCCTGACCATCCGACACCACTTGCCCTGAAGACGCACACGAGTGATCCGGTGCCGTTTGCGGTGATAGGAAAAGGTACTGATGATGTGGACTCTTACTCAGAAACTGCGGCAGAAAAGGGTTCATTCGGACTGATGGATGCTCTGGATTTCATTCTGATGCTGACAAAGAACAAAGAATAATCTGATAACAATATCACTAAAACAAGAAACCAAAATCATATTTTGATAAAAAACGGCTGGCAGAATGCGTCGGGTGCCATAATGTGGGCATCAGACCCCAGCATCATCATCCGGTTGTCAGTGGGGGTAACTGTCATCATTTGCCCGGCACGGCATTGTCTGCCGTTCGCACTATAACTTATTTTCACCATGCGATAAATACTCGTGCCCTCTGCGGGGAAGAGATAACTACAGAGGGCAGACATACCATATATCTGACAGCAGTATGACATCGGAAAAACGACTGACAATTGGCGTGACTGTGAACCTTGAACGGTATGAAAATCTTCGTGTTGCCGTGGAAGGAGATGTCGAGACCATTGAGGACGCAGAGAATCTCGCCCGGTATCTTGACGATGTACTTGCCGGATTCGGGAAAAATGATCCGGAAACCGAAAAACAGATTGCACATTATCGGTTCCGTGTTCTTCCTGGGAAGGGGGATATTGTGAATGATGGAACTCTGTCTCAGCAGGAAGAACGAGGTACAAAATCAGATCTGTCTGCCGGAATTCCGGTGCAATCAGATGCACAAAAAGGAGTTATAAATCCATCTGATGCTCCTCTGCCCGTAGCGCCGGTAAAGGATGAAACCAGTTTTGTCTGTGCAGACTGTGGTGCCCCGATCTCAAAAAAAGAGAATAAGCTGGGTTATCTCTTTGTGGATCGTCCTCTCTGTAAGGCCTGTCTGGAAACCCTGCAAAAAGCACAGCACTGAGTGTTGCGGGGGTGAACGCAACAAACACCTATTCTTATATATCCCGCCGTGAGATTCACTGGTATGAAAAAGAACCTGCTGATGTGGGATGAGTCAATCTTTAAGGACATGGAGGTATTTGAGTTTGACTTCGTCCCCGGGCAGTTCGATTTTCGTGGTACGCAGGAACAGGAACTTGCCTTTCAGATACAACCGGCTCTCCGTGGTGGGCGCCCCATGAATACTATCTGTCGCGGTTTGCCGGGCACCGGAAAGACAACCAGTATCCGGAAACTCTTTGCCGAGATCGAAGAGCACACCAAAAAAATATTTCCGGTGCATATCAACTGCCAGATAGATAATACCAAATTTGCGATATTTTCCCAGATATTCCGGCGCCTCTCCGGGCATCTCCCCCCTGGTTCCGGTACATCGTTTAAACAGGTTTTTGATGGGGTCTGTCAACTCCTGGCAAAGGAAGATACGGTTCTCCTTGTCTGCCTTGACGATGCGAATTATCTGACGTATGAACGTGAGATCAACAATGTACTTTACACTCTCCTGCGGGCCCATGAGGCTTATCCTGGCATAAAAATAGGGGTGATAACCGTAATCTCTGATATGTCTGTTGACCTGATGCAGATGATTGATGCACGCGTGGTGTCTGTGTTTCAGCCGACTGACATCTACTTCCCGCCCTATGACGAGGATGAGATTAAGGAGATTCTTCTCCAGCGTGTGAAAGAGGGATTTTATCCGGGAGTTATAAATGACGAAATGCTGGCACTCATCACTGAGCATACCCTGAAAGGCGGGGACCTCCGGGTGGGTATTGATCTCTTAAAACGGGCGGGCCTCAATGCAGAGAAGGATGCCCGTCGGAGTGTGGAGCGCGATGATATCTGCCGTGCCTATGAGGTTTCAAAATATTTGCACCTCACGGCAACTGTTCATGCCCTCCGTCCGGAAGAACGTGCCCTCCTGTATCTGATTGCCGAACGCTCACACGAAGAGAATGAGATGGCCGCAGGAAAGGTGCATGAGGCGGTGAAGGCATCTTCAATGAAACTTGGTTATACCCGGTTTTATGAGATGGTCACAAAATTTGATTCTATGCGGCTTATCAATCTGCACTATCGGGAAGGGCGGGGCAGGACCCGTTTGATCACCCTTCGGTACGATCCGGACCGTGTTATTGAAGAGATTGATCGTTGCTGACTCTACCAATTAACAATCCTTATCTATTTTGTTCAAACAATGTATGCGTTAGGAGTTATCTCTTATGATCAGCATTAATGAACTTGCACTTGAGCTCTTTGAAGAGCTTGCAGAATTCCCGGAAGACTTCAATGCAGTATTCCACCAGCTCGACAACGGTGCACGCATCGTTGACTGTGGTGTTCAGGCAAAAGGCGGATATGCCGCAGGAAAACGCTTTACTGAAATTTGCATGGGCGGCCTTGCAGAGGTCTCATTCCGGATGGGCCAGATTAACCACGTCCCGATGCCTTTCATCGATGTCAACACCGATTTCCCTGCACTGGCATGCCTTGGTGCACAGGAAGCGGGTTGGAGAATTACCCACGAGAAGTATTTCGCAATGGGCAGTGGCCCGGCCCGTGCCCTCTCCCGCAACCCAAAGGAGTGCTACGAACTCATAGAATACGAAGACGACTGTGACTTTGCTGTTATCTGTCTCGAGTCTGATTCACTTCCCAATGAGGCAGTGATGCAGAAGATTGCAGATGCATGCAATGTTGATGTCGCAAATGTCTGTGCCGTTGTTGCACCAACCGCATCTGTGGTTGGGTCTGTTCAGGTCGCCGGCCGCTGTGTTGAGACAGCTATCTACCGCCTCGAACAGCTCCACTACGATCCAAAGAAGGTTATCTGTGCATGTGGTTCAGCCCCGGTACCCCCGGTGAAGTCGGACTCCACCAAGGCAATGGGCTGCACCAATGATGCTACCATCTACTTTGGCCAGATTAACCTGACCATCGACGGTGCCGACATCGCAGATTATGTCGACAAGATTCCGTCCAACACGTCCTCTTCCTATGGCAAGCCGTTCTATGACACATTCAAGGCGGCAAATTTCGACTTCTTTAAGATTGATCAGGGACTCTTTGCACCGGCAGAAGTTACCATCAATGAAGTTTCTGAAGGAAAGGTCTACCACTGCGGTGCAGTAAACCCTGAAGTGACCCTCCAGTCCTTCGGCTACCTCTGAATATTTTCTTTTTTCCGGTTTTTTAATTTTCCCGGAATATTTGGTTGTATGCTCTCAGGAACGGCGATATTTCGTAGATTTTTTCTTTTCTTTCGCTTTCTGTGAAATATGGTTATCTGTGCATTTGTTCCACTTTTTTAAAACCGTTTTTAGATATATTGGGGCTAAATATCATTTCGTCATCTTTTTTGCTTACTACCCCAATTCAGGACTAATGACGAATACGCACTGCAAAAAGCACCCGGAAATTTTGGCAACTTCCTCATGTAAAACCTGTAAAACCGGCTGCTGTGATGACTGTATGGGTCCTTTTGGGGTCTGCAAATCCTGCTGGTTCAAAATTGTGGCTGTTCTCTTTATCATCATGATGGTGGGGGCCTCAATTGTATGGTCCTTTTGGGGATTTTAATCAACATTTCTTTTTTGAAATCTCATGAAAATGGGATATGAATGTATTTTCAGCAGATGAAATCAGTTTTTCTCCTTCACTGTCTCTTTCGCAGATTCCGGGTGTGGATTGGAAGGGTGCGATAATTATGAAGATATTGTTGATGGAGAGGTATCCGTAAATCCGGGAGGATTTAAGAGAAGGTATGTGTTGAATTGACAATCGAAAAAGATAAGAATGGAGGAATGACGCAGAAGAAGCACCCTTCCCTCGTTGATTCCGGCATGGATACCCGTCTGGTGTGCTTCTTCTCTCTCCCTCTCTTTTTTTCTCTTTCACATGATGAGAACGATATATCCAAACCAGATGATAGCACCACAATGGAGGATGAGAAAGAACGGGACAAGCTTAAACTTCAGTTTTTGCGTTTTGTGACGGAATCGACGCATGCCTGCGTATGCCCCGAACGGCCCAAGGAATGCTGCGATGATGAGAGTTTTCTCTGGTGTACGCCACGCACCGTTTTCTGCCTTACGCTTGTCTTGTCTATAGACAAGAAATGCGATGATATTTACCACGACGTAGCAGGCCGCGAATATGATGATGTTTTGCATGGGATGTTTCCTTTTTTTGCAGGGAAAAAGCAGAATACAGCTGAATCAGGCAAATTTACTGCAATTTTTTCTTCTGAAAGATGTATGGTGGCGTATCATAAATAGGCTTCAGGAAGGTATTATGCAGAAAAAAGGGAGGGAGAGAGATAACAGGAAAAGAAAAGAGACTATGAAAAAAATGTGAATGACTGTATTTGAGAAGAAGGAAATTGAGACGGGGAAATTGGAACGGGGAAACAGGAACGTAAATGAGATTTTCAACACTTTTCAGCGATTTGTCACGATGAATTCGGAAGGCTTAACTCCTTTGAAAAAAATGGAATTAAGGCACAAGGTGTTAGTAGGGCTTGTGGTCTAGTTGGTTATGACATCGCCTTTACACGGCGAAGGTCCCCGGTTCGAATCCGGGCAGGCCCATCGTTTTTCGGCATATGAATTGTTTTTCATCTTTGATTGGAAGTATTCAACGGATATTCAATTTTTTCCATCGATACTTCGGAAATATCGTATTCTTAACCTAATCATGATTTTACGAATTCAGTTTTGGGACTGAATTACCAATTAAAATCAATCTGCCCGAATTCGAACGTATTTTAAAATATTCAATTGTGGGGATTTTCCTCCCACATTTCATCCCATCGGCACGTAAATCTCTGTCAGAATATCCTCTTCTGCCACTTCACCCGGGTCATTCAGGTACACCTCGCGAATTGGGCCGGTTCCTTCCTTTTTGTGTGCAGCCATCCATTCGAATACTTCGTTGTAGGTTACCTCTGACGTTGCATACGGCCCTTTGTGAATCGCTTTCAGCATCGTCCCACCGGGGAGTTCATAGCAGGTGATGCCATCGGTGCCTTCTGCAGTGATCTCAACCGGGGATGGTATTGGGATTGCGACTTCAATGTCGGCATTTCCTTCCTCTGCTGCCCGCATCGTTTCTTCAACGGATGTCTCGTGGCAGACAAATAGTGGCATGCCGGCGATCTCAATTTCTTCCTGTTCCACGTAGGTAAAGAGTTCCATAATCATTGCAGGAATCTGCTCCTGGTAAAAGCCCCGGCGGCGTATGCCAAGGACTGTCTGTGGTGCAATATCAGTGATGATAATGTCAGTCATAGGTGTTCATCGAAGAATTGCTTAATATTCTATTTATTGATTCGCCGGGCAGGATGAAAGTGATAAATGATTAAAGGAATGCCTGTGGCGGGGATATATTGCAATACCTGCCACTGCTGTCATTCTTCCTTTCTGAAAAGGAGATGTAAATATATTGGTAAAAATGGGAGGTAATTAAACCCCGGCAAAGGTGACAGTGAACAATTCAGTATCTGCCGTTGTCTCTTCCCATGGGCGGGTGTATCCCGCGTCAAAGGTTCCGGAGGGCTCCCCGTCAAATGTTACCAGCCACTTGTGAATTCCGCCTGCACCGGCAAGAGGTGTCTCAGAATATGGGGGAACAAATGAGTCAGCGGTAATTTCTGCACTGCCTGAAACTGATGCATTCCACTGATATCCGGTCGTTGGGTTTTCATTCAGTGCGACAAGCACAGCACCGTCTTTTGGCACAGAGATGGTGGTTCCGTTGTCAGCACTGGTCACATCAACCACCGAGGTTCCCTCCGGTGCTACGTAGAAGGTGATGGTGTATCTCTCATCATCCGGCTGAATATCTTCCCACGAACGGACGTATACGGCACTGAATGTCACAAGGCCGGTCGTGTTTGGCTTGAGAGTCCAGACATGCACACCGCCAGCACCAGGTATCTGTTCTTCTGGTGGGATGAACGTGTCACCGGTGATAGCGAGGCTGTCTGCATCGGTCACATTCCAGGAATATCCGGTTGTGGGGTTTTCCGGGAGTCGTATTATGATCTCTGTCTGCATGTCAACAGGGATGATATCGCCGTTGTTGTCCTGCGCAACTGAGACAGTGTTCCCTGGCACCGGGGTGGGTGTCGGTGTTGTTGTCTCTCCTCCTGTATCAGTCGTGGTGCACCCCGCTGCACAGAGAATGCCGACGAGGGCGACTGCGATTAATATTCCGTATATTTGTTTCATAGGCGCTCAGTGGAATATTGGCGGGCAGATTGATAAACCAAGCGATAATTTCGAATTCATTCGCACTCATATCCGGCATTTGAAAAAAGAAGATTTTTTCTTACTTTCTGTCTTTACTGCTTTCGCCACAGCACCAGAAGCAACAGCACACCGAGGGCGACAATTACCCAGAGGAAGATGTAATAATATGGTGATTCTTCTTCCTCTGCCCGGGCCATCAGGGCAAAATTGCCGGGTTCCGTCACGGTTGTCTGCAGGATTTGCCCTCCTTCAGATGAGACTTTTGGAACTGCAATCAGCGCCGGTTCCCCTGCATCGGTACGGTAGATACCATAGGTATTTTCTGCAATTCCTGTCGTGTTTTCCAGAAGGTCTGCGGTGATGATAACAACAGGCAGTTCTGTTGATTCTGCTGCGGCGATGAATGTGATGTTCATCGCATCCCCGAAGAGCAGGTAGCCTTCGGGTGCTTCATAAGGGTCATACAGAAGACCAAAGTCTCGCCCGAAAATGGAATACGGATCACACCGGTACTCGGTGTCAGAGAATATATCTGCTGCAAAAAATGTAGGACCCTGCAAAGATGGTGCTTCTACCCTGCATTCGGATGCAGCATAGAACTGGATATACTGGGTGACATCCGTAAATGTGGAACCGGTGATCGTGAACTCACTGATGCCAATCCCGAGGACTGCACCCCCAACCCCTGCGAACATGGTGTCCTTCAGTCCACATCGATTTGAATTTTCCATAATAATGCCGATTTCAGAACCGAGAAGGCGTGTAGTCTCAACCGCCGTATCAGATGAATCTTTAATTGATATGCCCACACTATCGCCGGAAACTCTGGATCGGGATATTGTTGTGGTATTGCAGAACACTGTTTCGATACCCGTTCTGAGGGCAGTGATTTCTGTGTTGGCAACTGCACTCTCTCTGCAACCAGTGAGGATAATTCCGCTGTCATCGCTTATTATCCGGCACCCATCTACCCGGAATCCTTTCGTCTGGTTTGCAATTATCCCGGCACCTGATGCAATACAGACCAGATTTTGGATGACAACATCATCTGCATTCACATAGAGGGCGACAGTGTCAGCACCGGTGCCTATGGTGGCACTGTCTTTTCCAGCGAGGGTGATGGGAATATTTACAATTACTCCGCCTGGATAGGTGCCCGCTGCAATTTCAATCACATCACCAGGTAAAGCTGCATCAAGTGCCTGCTGCAGGCCAGAGTAGTCTTCTCCGGAAGGTGCAACCGATAGAGTCTGGGCCTGAACACTTCCCGTCATCACTACGAGGAGAAACAGAAGAATGGTGGCTGCCCGCACAGATATTCTGCTCATAATTTCACCGTCCGGAGGGTTACATCCCGGGTAAATGACTGCTCCAGATCCATCTCTGCATCAGAACTGAGGAATGAAAAGAGGGTGTCATGATATGATCCTGTGTCGCGTGTCGACCACGACTGTTCAAAGACGTTCTTTCCGGTCTGTTCCAAAAAGCCAGTGATCTTTGTATCGCTGAGTGCGGACATCTTTTCATTTATCCCGTTCCCCTGACGCATGAGTGTATCACTGATCCATCTATCCGGATCGTCAGAGTCGAGCACCGGCATACTTTCCATGCGGATGGCAGTCATTGGCCCTGCGCTTCCGACAGAGAGTGTTCCTGCTGCCGGAATCGTACCGCTGGTCGTTCCCCTGTGGGGAGTGCCGTGGGAAAAAAAGGTCATTGTGGTATCATATGAATGGGTGCCTGTAGCGGGCAATGGTATTGGATAGGGGGTAACAGGTATTTCATATGATGAGAATTTTTCGTTAAGTACTGTGTTGATGGTCGGATACCCGGCAACACGGCCGTGAATGGATGAGTTCACATTCCATTCCTCTTCAAATGGCACGATGTCATAGTGTTCACTGGTGGGTGAAGTTTCATACACTGTATAGCCGGAGGAGAAGAGATCATATGAATCCGAGAAGGTGTATGAGGCATCTGTCAGTTCTTTTCCTGTATTCTTCTCTTTGGTGGTGTGTCCGGTAAAGCCGAATGAATAATCATATGCAATGGAATCATGCATACTCTGGAACGAAAATTCATACGCCATTTTTCCGGACTCTTTCCAGTTTATGGTTCCTGCATACTCGTCCTTTTTTACATGAATTTCCACCCATGTGTCAACCGCATCACTATACCCGACTCCGACATCCTGGAAGAGGATGCGCATCTGTTCTGTGCCCTCTTTTGTTCCGGCGATAAACTTCAGGAGCACCTCACCGTTTGCATCGGTGACCGGGTTCCCTTTTGTATCCGTTTTTCCGGCCACAATGACGCGGACCCCGTCCGAAAGCCGGTATTTCTCGAGATAGATACTCCGGTCAGCAAGCGGGCGGCGGGTATTGTCCGGCGACAGTTCAAAGAGGGAAATGATGACATCTGTCTGTCCTTCCGGTGGGATCTCTGTTTTTGCCGGGAGCGCCTCCAGGATCACCCCGGTGATAGGAATATCCACGCGGTATGTTGCGTCCTTTCCGCCACGTCCGTCTGTTCCGATGTTCACCGTATCTTTTCCAGCGCCGGTGCCCCGTGCGGCGTCCAGCCGGTAGGTGGCATGTGCCGTCCCGTCAGCACCGGTGACGGCATACTGCCATCCATACCAGCCGGGGTCTTCTGATTCGCCCTCACCACGCACCCATCCCCTTGTTGTTTTTGCTTCAAAGTAGACCTTTGTGCCCGGCACGGGGTCACCAGCACAGGTGGTGACCGTCGCTGTGATGGTTGTGGTGTCGCGGATGTCTTCTGCCGTTACCGATGTGGGACTAATTGCCATAGAGAGTGACGGGCCGCGTGGTGGAACCGGATGCGTTTTTTCATGCGTTCGGATAAGAGCTGAAAGATCGCCGAGGTCTGCTGCCGCCTGTGAAACCGCACCGCCCAGTCCTTCCTCTGAGACAGCTTCGGCAGATGCCCGTCCCACCACGATGAAGAGGTCGGCATCTGAGAGAGATGAGGTGACCACATATCGTGACCCCACCTGCCTGATGGAAAGTGCTGCCACATACTCCGCATTGATCTTCTGTCCGATGGAGGCTTCGTTTGTCACGGTATCTGTGCCGGCTAACATCCTCTCATGTTCTTCCCGGAGGAGTTCACCAATCTCCGCTGCTGAACTGATACGAACACCTGGGTTTGCTTCCTGCAGGGTCTGTGTGAATCGGAGGTTCAGGAGAGCCGCTGTCTCAGCAGTTACGCTGTCACCCGCTGAAATATGTGTTACATAAACGGTCGGTGCCAGACATCCGTCTGTCTCTGCAAGAGCTGGTGTAAAGAGGATACTCAGGAACAGCAGGGCCAGAAGAGATGTTTTCATGTTCATGTGCTCACCTCCGTGTATATGTCCCCCATCGGTGTCAGAAAAGAGAGTTCCTTCACCGTCGTTTTTCCTGCCTTTACTACTGCCTGGTTGGCAGATCCGGTGGGAATTATCCACAGACCACCATCCGCGGTGGTGCACTCGCCGTTTACAAGATACGTGCCTGCAGGCACATCCAGGGTGATTTCCGTATTGGGGTAATCTGTGATACGTTCCAGCACGATTTCCCGTGTGGAAATGTCTGTCAGTCTGATTCTGCTTTCAGTCACCGTTTTTATTCTGACATCACGGGGGAATACCAGTTGCAGGGTTCCATCGTCCCGTGAAACAGTGAATGTGATCGTATCTTCTGCAAGGGGCGTCCCTTCCCTTCCGGTTAACCGGGCACGGACGGTATAAGTGCCATCCTGCCACCCCTCGCTGATGGGTTCGTCCAGCAGGAGTATGTACTGAGATATCAGTGGTTCCATCCTTGTGGCAGCAAAGGTTTCTGTTCCTCCCGGCAGATAGAGATCCGGCCCTTCCGGGGGTTCGAGGAGAACCGTCAGTGAGGCATCCATGTCCTCCTCCCCTCTGGTGATAGCAGCAGTGACACGAAGCGGCATTCCGTCCGCGAGGTCTGGACGGTTCTGGTAGAGGTTCACAGAAGGTGTTGCACTGTAGTATACCGGAACAGATGAGAGTGATACCAGTTGACTACTTCCCTTTGGTGTGAGGGTCGCGACCAGTTGATATGTCCCGGGAACATTTTCCCCACTGAAAATAACGGAACCCGGAAGGCGGCCGTTGTGGTTATTCGTGACAGATTGTCCGTCAAGAGGTGTCACATCACCTGTCCCTTCGGGAAACGATATTTCTGTTCCGTCAGGTGCGATAAGATAGACGGTCGCATTATACTGATCATCAGGTGCAACGCCTTTGATCTTTACCCATGCCATCATATCCTCATCTGGTCCGCATGCCTGGTCGGGAGTGAATACCTCAATAGACGGAGCGGATATCTGCAGGGATGGTGCAAGGTTTATATTACGGACGTGCCACTCGGCGAGGCTGTCTGTGTGCGATGGGTTTGTTGCGTGGATGAAGGAGATGATATTCTCATCATCTGTCACAACCATTTCGTCAGGCACCGTCACTGAGTAGGTCTGCCACCCGGTTCGCGGGTCAGCAATGGTTGCCACCTGCCCGTTTCGTGAAGCGGATTTTGTGACTGTCGCCCCTTCTCCGGGAACTCCGGTCAGCTTCTGGTTGATGAAGACGCCGACGCTCTCTTCTGCGCTCGTCTCAGCTTCAAAGGTGAGGGTATAGTTCCCTCTCTGGCCGGTGAAGCTGAACGTTGCTTCGTCAGGATATGCATCGGTACCCACTGTTTCCATCTCTCCCAGTGCAAGGGGAATTACCGTAAAAACAATCGTTCCTTCCCCATAGCGGCCATAGTAATCCACGCCTGTCACGGTGATGGTATGGGTGCCGAGGGTCAGGCGTCCGATGGGAATGGCTGCACCGGCTGTTACCTGCACCATCTCACCATCGTCAAACTGGTAATATGTACGGGACAGGGGCCGGGGTGCGGTGTAGGTAATCTCGGTGAATCGTTCGGTCATTCGGACCGGTGCTGGGGTGAGAATCCGGATTGCAAAATCGGGCTCCTCAACTATCGGGAAGGGATAGGCGTCCGCGGGCGTTGCGTCATCATCACCGTCATCCGGTGGAGTGGGTGTGGGGGTGGGCACTGGGGTGGGAGTCAATGGTGGAGTTGGTGTGGGAGATATGGTGGGTGTCGGTGTGGGTTCTGGAACCTGCACAGTAAAGTTTACGGTCGTGGAATTCACATTGCCGATGATATCGTCGGCAAAGACACGGAGCAGATGGCCACCGTTCGGAATGGAGGTGAGTGTCGTATTCGGGATGAATGCCATGTTCCCCCCGCTGTCAAGGGTGTACCACCAGGAGAATACATCACTATCCGGTGAATGAACGGTAAGGGGAATCTCATGGGAGGTATAAGTCATGTTTTCTTTCGGTGAAATCAGTTCTATCCGGGGTGGGGTGGTATCCACCTCTGCCATGAAGGTCACAACGGAGCTGTTTTTATTTCCGGCTTCGTCCCGTGCACCAACGAGCAGGGTGTGGGAACCGTTGTCGAGCAGCGGCAGGACGATATCCGGGACAAATGTCAGATTTTGCCCGTTATCGAGGGCATACCACCACGTAGCTACATCACTGTCCGGGCTTGAAACCATAAGGGGGACACTGGCTGCCGGGTAGGTTTCACCATCAACCGGCGCATGGATGATGATCACCGGCGGCTTTGTATCCGGGATGAATGTGTCCACCAGGGGATAGTAGTCTTCTCCCGGGACGCCCCCGCCGGTGGTATACGGCACCGATGTGTCGCCCAGCCCGTCACCTGTCGTATCTTTCCCGGAATAGTCATCCCAGAAGTTTCCGGCTGTCCACGGCCCGCCAAGGATATTGATGACTGAGACAGGCGTTCCATTCCAGTGGGTATCTGCGCCCCAGTTCTCTGCAGGGATTATTGAATTGTTGAAGAACCGGTTGTTAAAAATAAATGCACCCTGGCCATGGTTTGCAATGCCTATGCCCTGGCGGGTTGAAAAATCATTTCCGATAAAGCAGCCTGTTACCACAAGACGGGCATTGTCTGATCCGGAGTTCCGTATCCCGTATGATTCGTCTTCCTCGCTGGAATGGCCGTTGTTTGTAATTGTGCAGTCCTTAATGAGGACATCCGGACAGCTGTACTGGAGGAATATTCCTGTCGGATTATTGGCCGTTGTTGTTGAGCGTATTATTTGCATTCTCTCGGTATCTGTTGCATAAATGCCTGCATAGCCGCTGTTATCCACCGCATCCTGCCCGTTTGAATCCGCGTGGGAATCTGTTATGGTAATATCCTCTGATTCTCCGACAAGGATGCCATGGTAGGCATTTCCGTGGGCAGATATACCGTTCAGGCTGATGTTGTCTGACCGGTAGATGAGGAGTGACTGGGCATTATTCTCCAGGTAAAAGTCAGCAACCGTACAATCGCTGCACCCAATGAGCGCAAGATAACCGGGTGCGGGAATGAGGGTGGAGTAATTGTATGTCCTGCCTGTCTCCCCCACGACCCAGTAGATGGTTTTTCCGTCTACGGTATTTGTCGTGTCAATGACATTCCGTGCCGGTTTTCCGGAGGCATAATTCAGATCGCCTGCATATCCGAATCCATAGGTGCAGTCTTCTATGGTATTTCCGGCCATCAGAAGATTGTCCACGCCTCCTTCCAGCAGGACGCCGTATTTATGATTCCTGATAGTATTATTCAGAACGGTGTTCCCATTCTCATCAATGTGAATGGCTGCGAAGTGGTGTTCAGACGGGCCTGATATAGTATTTTCAGAGACTGTGTTCCCGTCACCCGCAATCCGGATATTGGTCCGGTTCAGAAGGGTGTTGCCTTTGAATAAATTCCCACTGGTATCCTCAATGAGAATCGTATGCGTATAACTGGCCTCATCAGAATCAAAGAGATTGTCTTCAAACTGGTTTCCTGTCGGATAACTGTCCACTGAAGATTTAAAATAGGTGTTTTTGAGGGGACTGTTGACTGTGTCTCTCACAATATTGTTGGTGAAACGGTTGTTTTTCGCATAGTCGAACCAGGCCCCGTACCGGGTGTCACTGATGGTATTGTTGTAGATGAGATTGTTATCCGACCCTGTGGTGGCAATGATGCCATACCATCCATCCTCAAGCCGGTTGTTGCGGACGATAATACTGTCTGCATCACCAAAACTCCATGATGAAACAGTCCCTGCCGCATATCCTATTCTGACACAGGCAGAATCCTGTAGGGAACTGATGGTAGCATTTTTCCACTCCGCCTCGCGGATGTCAAACCCTTCAAGGACGCACCCGTCAGCACGGAATGCAAATACATCACCAATCTGATTGGTGGGATCATTTGCTCTCCCGGTGACAACCGGCCACCCGATACCGGTCAGGGTTACCCGGGATGCGACCTCATGGTATCCTGTGTAATTGCCTGCGTAGACGAGGATGGTGTCCCCGTCCACCGATGAAGCGAGTGCATCGAGAATTGTTGTATAGTCCGCGGGAGGTACCGGAATGTTATTATCGTCATCATCGACTGTGATGATGCCCGATGTCTGTTCCGGTGTGATTCCATCTGATTTGGAATATTTGTCTCCGTAAAATTCCGCGATTTCAGTTCCCTGGAGTGGAAGGATCGCATCTGCCTCTCCATACATTTCGAATATTCCTGGTGTGACAACGATGCCGTTTCCTGTCTGTGCATAGTCTGCTGTGTCCTGTATGGTGCCACGATCTGCAGGAATGGCAATCTCTGCAGCCAGACAACCTGAAATGCCTGCCAGAATGATAAATAATACTAATATGAGTCCCCATTTGCCTAATTTCAGATTATATATGATAGATCCCCCCGAATCCCGTAAATCTGGTGTTTGGCAGCCACTGTCCCCAGAATCAAGTGTCTGCCCGTAAGGGAAAATGGGTTTATCTGATATTAGTATTTTGGCTGTCCTGAACATGATTGCCAGCCCAGGTTCCCGTGACAGATGGATTATATATGGTTTCAGGAATACTGAGGGGTATGAAGGAGGGAGAGATGGGTGAAGGCAGGAGTGCTTCAGTATGCCGGAAAAACCAGATTAGGGGAATTATCTCTGCCCTGATGCCTGTCTTTTGTCTGCTTGTGGTGTTGTCATGTGGATGTCTTGATGCATTCTGGAATATCTCGACGGGTTTGGAAGATGGTGATTCTCCATCTCCTGTATCATCTGAAGGTGCCCGGTCGTCATTGGTGAGTAATGAATCTGTGGAAACTTCCTCTGCCCGGGGAGTGATGCCAGAGGATGCCGATGGTGTGGGTGGAACAGGTGGTGGTGTGACTGATGAGTCCGGTGAGCTGATGAATCCTGTCTCCCCTGATTCGTTTTCTCTTACCTACGCCCCGGCTGATGGATATCAGGCAGAAGAAGGAGAATTGCTTGAGATGCAGGTGCGGGTGGTGCCGGGTGAGGAGTTTTCGGCCCCTGTTTCCCTGCGGCTGGATATTGCTGTGCCATCTCCCGGCCTGCCATTTATTACCCTGTGGGAGGGTTCATTTGATCTGGGCACCACTTCCCCTCCGTATCGTCCGGTTACTTTGTCCCTCCCACTTGACCCGAATTCCCCCCCGGAAGAATTTGAGTGGGTGACAGGTGTTGCCCGACAGGCAAAGACATTGGGCATCGCCTCATTTTCCGTTAATGTCAGGATAACGGCAGAAGGTGGCGGGCAGATCGTGAGTGAATCACCATCTTACACGGTCCGTCTCTCCTGAAGTCCGGAATCGTAGACGTGCCAGCTCTTCCGTTCTTTTGCATGGACGCTGGAATGGCATCGCTCACAGAGGGTGATGAGATTATCAGGTGTGTCATTGGTCCGGTCGCCGTCCCGGTGATGGATGTGGAGGTACTCCTCAGCACCGCAATGCCTGCATCGGTGGCCGTCCCGAGCCAGAATGACTTTCCTAAGCTGTTTCCATTCCTTCAGCCCGTATTTGTCCCGCACCGTGACTACCATGTCGTGGCGGTGGCAGAAGAGAATCCCTTCTCTGCGCACTGAATATGGACAGGAATAGCAGAGGCGCCGGTAGGCGTTCAACCCCGTTTGATCCCTGCAGGGTGGAATGCCTCCGGTGTGAAATGAAAAGAGACTACGCTGAAAATCAATTGCCTGTTTTGGCCGGGCCATATCTGGTCATGATATGGTATCGGAAGCATCCTTTTAAAATCAGGACCGTGCAGGGTGAAAGTTCAGAGACGTAATGGGGAGGTCGCAGCTTCTGTTTTTTCCGGCCGGAAATCCTCATGTATTTTTCCGTCACGGAGGCGAATTACCCGGTCAAAGTATTCCATATGCCAGTTCTCATGAGATACCATGATCACGGTCAAATTCATTTTTTGGTTAATGGTCTGGAATAAATCAAGCACTGCCCGTGAATTGGTACTGTCCAGATTGGCACAGGGTTCGTCTGCGAAGAGGATCTCCGGGGTGTTGATGAGTGCCCGTGCAATTGCCACCCGCTGTTGTTCACCTCCGGAGAGTTCAGATGGGAGATGTGCCATACGATCCCCCAAACCTACCTGGCTGAGGAGTTGCCTGCTGCGGCGGGAATATGACTCTGGCCCTTCTCCCCGTGCCATTGCGACAAGGGAGACATTCTCCTCTGCAGTCAGTTCAGGAACCAGTGCATAATCCTGAAAGATAAACCCGAACCGGGAAAGGCGGAACATCCCCTTTTCTGACTCGGAAAGAGAGATGACATCCTTGTCATCAATGGCAATTGTTCCTTTCGTCGGTGGATCAAGCAGGCCAAGCATATGGAGGAGAGTTGATTTTCCTGACCCCGATGAGCCCATGATGCCCATGAACTCACCTTTTCTGACAGAAAATGTAACTCCGTCGACTGCTGAAACCTCTAATGTCCCCATGGTATACCGTTTCCTAAGGTCTCCGACCTTTATGTATTCATCCACCTCTGATTGCCTCCAAAATTCCTTCGTTTGTCACTCTCCAGGCCGGGATGAACCCAGCGATAGCAGATGAGATGAAAAGCAGTGCAGTATTCTCGACGATCATTGCCCATGTCACGATGGGTGTCACATTCCCGTCCGGAAATTCAATAGGATATGTGGTAAAGGTAAGGACCATCGCCCCGAGGAGAAGGGATCCGACAATGGCTCCTATCAGGCAGATAAAGATCACCTGCATTACATACGAATTGATGATGATGCTTTTTTTCAGACCGATTGCCTTGAGGATGCCGATCTGTTTGCGGTTGTTGAACGTCTTAATCGTGGTCATGATAAAGATGAGGACAACCGCGATGACCAGTCCTCCAAAGACGCTGATCATGTTGATTATCGCAAAGGACTCAATTGACTCACTCACGACATCAGGCAGTGCTTCTTCCCATGTCTTGACATTCTCTCCAACACCAAATTCAAGAATTCGTTTTTTAACGAGTGGTGCATCTTCGTTTGATATAGTCTTCACAAGCACTTCTGTTGCCTGTGCCCCGCCCGGGCCGGTGACAGCATCCATCTCATCTTTTGTCACAAAGACCATGTAGTCTGCCTGGTACGACTTGGTGTTTATTATTCCCTTAATTCGGTATTCCCTGACGACACCGTTTGCATACCTGACACTAACTGAATCTCCGACTGTGGCACCACCGAGGGAGGCATAAAACTCGCCGGTATCATCTTTTTCGCCTGCCACGAGACTGCCGATGATGATCTGGTCCCTGTCTCCGCTGCCAAGGAAATCTCCATCCTTTATGTGTTTGTGAAATAAGGTGACCTCTGTCTCATCCCGTGGATCAAAGGCATCAATCTTCATTGCAACGTTCTTATCTTCGAAGTCTATTGACCCCGCCATGGGATAGCGGGCAGAGGCCCTCACGACACCTGGCACCCGGTTGACCGTTGCAAGCAGTGTCTCCACATCATCGATGTACCGGACATCTTCGGGCGGTTTGATGATGACATCTGATGAGATGTAATCGATGGTCTGCTCATAATAGACGTCCATTGCTCCCATAATCACCGAAGGGAGGAATATCATATTGGTGAGTACCAGCGCAATGATTATGATATACATGGCATTTCTGCCTCTGCCGCCCCGCTGGATTGACCGGGTCGCAAGAAAGGCAGACACTCGCAGATCATTAAACATTGACTATTCCTGCCCGGTCTTCTTTCGATATATCAGGAAGTAATAGGCACCGCCCGCCGCAAGAATGAGGACAATTATAAATCCGATAACTCCCGCGGTTGTATTTTGTGTTTTCACCGGAAGAGTGAGGTCAAATGATTCAGTATGCAGACCCCAGTCATCCTCCCAGGTGACGGTTAAGGTATAAGGGTAATCCCCGCCATTTCCACCGTCAAGAGAAAATACTGCCGGACCATCGTTATTCGGTTTAATTTTTCCGATAAATGCTTCTTTTGTCCCACCGAAGGGCAGGTCTATCTCTGCTGTGGTTGAGATGGCCTCATCTGTGCCCGTATTCTCCAGCCGGATGGTCATCTCAAAGGGTTCTCCCCCGGAAATTTTGGCTGGTTCGGTGCGCACCGATGCGATGGAGAGTTCTGCATGCCCATGGACATCAAGGGTGAGGGAGTCTTTCAGTGCCACCGGTAATCCGTCCACGACAGCGTAGGTAATTTCAAGGGGAATCTCCTGCACACTGTTCTCCAGTGACCGGCTGGTAACAAGACTGACCGTGAATTCCTCTGACGCTCCGGGTGCAAGCGTATCAAGATAGAATGTTCCGGTCTGTACGGGGCCGACATAGGGGTTGTCATCTGCAATCCGGATACGGATGTCTGAAGCAGGACTCCTGCCGCTGTTTGTGACGGTTATATTGCGGTTGAGAGTCTCTCCTGGAACCACATATCCGGTATCATCCTGTGTTACAACCAGCATTGCCGTGCTGAGGGTTGCTATCGGCATATTCACATTCACCGGCACCGGGTAGGTAAGCCCTTCTGCACCCCGTACCCGGACACGAAGAACCGGGAAGTAGATGCCTGCTTCTTCCGGGGCTTTGATCAGAAACGAGAGAGTGACTTCCTGTCCCGGACCAAGGTCGCCCGTGAACTGTGAGTTTCCGCCGAGGACTCTTATGTCATTTCTGCCGTCTAAAAAGACGCTTGTAATCGTGGGGTTTAAATCTGTCTGTGTGGTGATCTGCACGTCAGATTCGGTCGCCGTCGATGTCTGCGCTGTGTTCTTCAGAACGACGGTGATCATGCCGGTATCCCCGGGCATCAGGACTGTGGGTGTAACCGTGCTCCCTGTCGCCATGACTGTCGGTTCATACAGCCCTCCGGCTGCAATTCCTGCCAGTGCTGCTATGCAGATGCAGAACACGCACACATATTGTATCATCCTGTAATTCTCCCGTTTGGTATACATTGCCTCGCCCCGTCTGGTAATATAATTACTGTGACGGTAAGCAATTAAAAAGAATTATGGTCCTTTTTGTGTAATTTTGAATAATGTGGTAGGCACGTATTTCAGATAATCCTGAAAGGAAAGCAGGATCGTAGGTAAATGCACCGAAAAGCTGAGATGTCGCTGTTGGTGCTGTCCAGGACGTGAACGTTTGGCAGAAATGGTTCCTCGGAATCCCTTTGCCATTTTACCAGGCATGCCTGTGGGGGGAGTATTCCTGTGTATTCATATGCCCCCACTCCTCCATATGGACACATAATCCGGAACAAAATGGTGCATTCACAGGATGAACTGAATCAAAACAGATTTCGTGAAGATAATCCGTATGTTTTCTCCGAAATATTCCTACATGCGGTTTCCCGAAGTAATTTCAATATAGGGAGAGTACATATCTGCATATGAAGAGAGTTGGACAGGGAGTCCGGCCGGCATCAGGATGTTTGGAATGAGTGACAATTATTCAGCGAAGCGCCAGCGTCTCATTGATGAGATGCAGGGAGAAATTATCGATACTGACAAGAAGATATCGGAATACAGCAAAGTGCACGGGGCAGGAAAATATGCAATGGTTCTGATTTTTTTTGCATTTATCATGAATGTTATTTTCTTCATAGAACTGCCAAATTTCAGCCTCTTCTGGGTGGTGTCATCCTTCCTTCTTCTGATGTTTAATCCAATTATTCTGATGCTCCCGACTCAGAAATCAGATATCGCCTTTCCGTCAGACAAAGGAAACGGGGGTTTCACCGATCTCCTGCGTGATGCGGCAACAAGTGCCGGTACGGCGGTTAAACATGAACGCAAGCTCTATGCAGAGTCTCTCTGGAATCTCTTCTTTATTAACTGCCAGCCAATAGCCCCGGGTTTTATTCTGCTCTTTTCTGTAAGTATCATCCTTGCTTTGACTGGTCTTTTCACCGGATTTTTTGAAATCCGATCAGCGATAATACTCATTGTACAGTCCCTTGCGATTATTGCTTTTTATATAGGGATAATGAAAATAAAACCGTATTCTCCTGGTTTCTTCTCCGGAATTCTGGGAATACGCACAGACATATCACGGAGCATGAATCAGGGGATTGCAAACGGAATGAAATTCATTCTTGTCATGGCCTTCCTTGCAGCCATATCAGGCGTACTGATACTGGGTGTTTTACTCCTTCCGGGACAGTCGCTATCCAGTGTGATGAGAATAGAAGGATTCGTTGCCCTCGGGCCGAATGCCCTTCCCCTTCTTCTGGTATTTTTATCACAACTTCTGGTTGTGAGGTATTTTCAGGGGATATACAGCAGGAAACTGGTTCTTGACGTCTCTGTATATAACAATGGACTTATGCGGGATACTATGCTTACCTCTCTTCAGGCACTTCCGGAAACTCCCGGGGAGGATGCGGAAACAGAACTCGAGACCATCAATAAAGCGTATACGCGGCTCCATATGTTCAAAGTAGATGATCAGGTGTTCGCCGGATATTTCCCGGTGTGGATGATTGTCCCGAATCTTGATGTGATGATAACACGAGCACCGAAAAAAGAGAATCCCTGAGGGTGTTTTTTACATTTCATCCCTGAGCATGATGATAACACCGTAATTGTAGGGCTCAGCGGGATTAATCTGCATCCCGTTTTTCAACCCGACAACCTCGAGGTGATATGTCTTTACATTCATGGGGAATATGCGGTCAGTCTGTGATTTATAGGGAATTCCTGAGGATATGACGTCGTTATAGGATGTTATGGCAAAGTCTTTTGGTACATTTGCATAATTGTAGGCAAATCCGACCATGAAAAGATTGTCCCCCTCACTTGCCATATTGCCCCCTGCTCCGGTGGCATCAATGTCCAGACTGACATAGACCCCCAGGACATTGTTAATTGGTTCTGCCCGGATCTCTGTTTTGTAATCCGGAACCCCGGGCGATTTGACAAAAATAGGTTCGGTAACGGCCCACGTCTCTTCCATGGTAGGAACGGGTGTAATTACCGGTGTAACGGGTTCCGCCGGTTCCTCTGTCGTGGCACATCCACATATCAGCGCTGCGAGGATAAGTGCAAATATGGCAAGAGTGCCTGATCCTTTCCGATTCATAGTAGAAGATCCATCATCGAATATATACTATGTTGGTCTCTCTCGAATTCATTGCGCTGTTTCCATACGTTTATTTGTGGTCTTTAACATGGTTTACTACTACATGACATCTGGCGAATATCCTACTGCAACAGTGAATGGGAAGGAGATCCCGTACGACCCCAGCGCCCTAAGGAAGATCCGGGAACACCCGTGCTATAGCGAAAATGCGTCTCACAAGTTTGGAAGAATGCACCTCGCGGTGGCACCAGACTGTAACATCCAGTGCAATTACTGTATTCGTGACTTTGACTGTGTCAATGAAAACCGCCCTGGTGTATGCAGTAGCGTGCTCTCTCCGGAAGAGGCCATTGTGCTGGTTCGGGAAGTGATGAGCAAGGATTCCTACGTCAAGGTGATAGGCTCTGATATTTTTCCAATCTCCCACCCATCCGGCACCATAGTGAAGAGCAAGGATTCCTACATCAAGGTGATAGGCATTGCAGGGCCAGGTGACCCACTTGCAAATGATGTGACCTTCGAGACACTTCGTATGTTAAAGGAAGAGTTCCCGGTTCCCCTCAAGTGTCTCTCCACAAACGGCCTGATGCTTCCCGAGTATATTGATCTTCTCGATGAGTATGGTGTAAGTAACATTACCGTCACCTGTAATGCCATAGATCCTGCCATTGGTGAGAAGATATACTCCTATGTCGAGTGGGAAGGGGAGAAACTGCATGGGCGTAAGGCCGCAGAACGCCTCCTTGCACAGCAGATGAAAGGCATTGAGATGGCGGTGGAACACAAGATGGCTGTGAAGATAAACACGGTTCTCATCCCGGGTATCAACGACCACCATGTGGTTGATGTTGCAAAGAAGATGGGGGAGATGGGTGTCTATACTTTCAACATTATCCCAGTCATTCCGCTGTATAAATTTGCAGATATCATCCCGCCCACTCTTTCAGACAAGAAGGCAATGCATGATGCATGTGCCCCCTTTGTCCGCCAGATGAGGCATTGTGAACGCTGCCGTGCTGATGCTATAGGGAAACTGGGAAAAGATGTGCAGGAAGAGATATACCGGAACCGTGGTTCGCTGTAATTTTCCAATTCTTTTTTAGTTCTGTTTTTCGCTTATTTTTCGGATATTTCTGTAACCGAGAGTTTAGAGCGATCGCTATCTGAAAAAGAGAGAAAAGGAGCCTGAGTAAAGGGATTGGGCAGAATTGAATTCTGTATCTGTTTTGGCTATTTCAAAAAATGGGATAATAGTAATCCTTACTATGTTGGTCTCTCCTGGATTCGTTATGTCGTTTCCATACGTTTATTATTAGTCTGCAACAAATTTGGCTACTATATGACATCCGGCGAATATCCCACCGCAACAGTTAACGGGGAAGAGATCCCGTACGACCCCAGCGTCCTCAGGAAGGTTCAGGAACACCCGTGCTATAGTGAAAATGCGTGTCACAAGTTTGGTAGAATGCACCTCGCGGTGGCGCCAAAATGTAATATCCAGTGTAATTACTGTGTCCGTGACTTTGACTGTGTCAATGAAAGTCGGCCCGGTGTCTGCAGTAAGGTGCTCTCCCCCAAAGAAGCCCTCGTGCTGGTCCGGGAAGTGATGGCGAAGTTATCATACATCAAGGTTATAGGCATTGCAGGGCCCGGCGACCCCCTTGCAAACGAGGAGACCTTCGAGACACTTCGTATGTTAAAGGAAGAATTCCCTGTTCCCATCAAGTGCCTGTCCACAAATGGGCTGATGCTTCCCGAGTATATTGATCTCCTCGATGAGTATGATGTAGGGAACATTACGGTGACCTGCAATGCGATTGATCCTGCAATCGGGGAGAAAATATATTCCCATGTTGAATGGGAAGGAGAGAAACTGCATGGGCGTGAGGCCGCAGAACGCCTCCTTGCACAGCAGCTGAAAGGCATTGAGATGGCGGTGGAGCGCAAGATGCTGGTGAAGATAAACACGGTTCTCATTCCGGGTGTTAATGACCACCATGTCGTTGATATCGCAAAGAAGATGGGGGAGATGGGGGTCTATACATTCAATATTATCCCGGTCATTCCGCAGTATAAGTTTGCCCACATCACTCCACCCACGCTTGCAGACAAGAAGGAGATGCATGACGCATGTGAGCCGTATGTCCGCCAGATGAGGCACTGTGCACGTTGCCGCTCTGATGCTATTGGAAAGCTTGGGAAAGATGTGCAGGATGAAATATACCGGAACTGCGGTTCACAGTAATATATTTCTACAATTTTTTGATTTTATTTTGCGCTTCTTTTCCGGATATTTTTGATAAAATCTAAATATATTCATTTGCATGTTATTTTTAATCTGAACCAGAATCAGGGCGGGTAAATGAGCGTTTTCTGAAGAATATTTATAATGCTTTGAATGTATGCTTATATATTGAATGTTTGGGGCATTTGAATAAATGTATATCAATTCATCAGCAACAGATGATGTTCTCGCTTCTGCAAAGAGTCTCTCGAAAGGATCCGATGATATTTACACTCTGTTCTTTGCGGATACAGATGTTCCGGATATTGGAGAACTGCAGAGAGAACTCACCCGGGGGGGGATCCGGTTTATTGGGGGGATTGCGCCGGGCCTCATCGTTGGAACAACTGTCAGGGACTGCGGTGCGTTAATCCATAGATATACCTGTGCTGCAGGCCCGTTTGTTGTACCGGATCCTGTTTTTGGGCATATCTCATCTGGCTTTGTTCAGGATATGGAAATCCCCTGTGCGGGACATAGCACGACAGTGATGATGTATCTTCCCGGCCATTGTTCTGCTACCCGTTTTCTCCGTCAGATATATGGGATGTTTGGGAATGGAGTGACATATATTGGTTCAGGTATGGGATATGAGGATGAAATCCTTCGGCCCTGTGTCTTTTCAAATGAGATATTCTCAGATAGTGCTGCTGTCTTTGTGATTCTCTCTTCAGAATGCACGGTTGCAGCCCGTCATGGGTTTATTCCTATTTCAGATTCCATGGTTTCAACCCTGACTGAACAGAATCATGTGCTGGAAATAAACTGGAAAAATCCCTGGAATGAATATTTTTCAGCAATAGAGGAAGATTGCCGTAGGGAGTACTCCGGCATACGTCCGGAAGAATGCATCGTAAAATATCCCCTGGTACTTCAGACGGAATTCCCTGAATCTGTCTGTAGAGGGGTGCTGCAGGTAACGCCGGAAGGGTCACTTGTTTGTGCTGGTGATATTCCGGAGAATGCTGTCTTTCGTGTTGCAAAATATTCCTATGCGTCTCTGGTGGAAGCCGCCGCCTCAGCTGCCGAGGTTGCGACTGCGGGTCTTCAGGAGAAATCTGAATTTCTTTTCCTGATTGATTGTATTTCCCGGAAATGGAACTGCGGCGATAAATATCCCTGTGAACTCAAAGCGGTGGAACAGGTACTTTCAGGTAAACTGGAGTCAGTCCAGCTGGAAGGTATTCTGTCATTTGGGGAAATAAGTTCAATGGGCACAGGGATGATTGAATATCTGAATTATACATGTGTGGCCGGACGGTTTTATGAGTAATAATCAGGTATCTGCTGTCTCTAAAAATCTTTCAATCATCAACGAGCTGGCCTTTTCCATAGGTAATTCCCTTGACCTGCAGGAAAACTGTGATGCATTCTGCACCCTTCTGCTGGCCCGGAAGAACTATTCATTTGTTTCACTCTGGCTCAGAAATGATGTTCTGAAAAATGGGGGGGAAGCAGGAGATGCAACATGTGTCTATGCCTATCCTCTGGTGATGGCAGACCAGGTGACGCTGCCTGTTGCCCATCCTCTCTTCAATCCGCTTACCAATGAAAGGGCTGTCTCCTATTCCTTCCATGATCCTGAGTTTGATTCATTTATTGCAGAAAAAAGAATTCAGGGAGGGGCGTATGCACTCTATCCTCTGGGGGATTTCGGTGTCCTGAAGATTTATGCTCAGAACAGGGATGAAGCATTCAGTGCGGAAGAAATGGCACAATTGCGCAATGTAGTACGGAAATTTGCGATATCTGTCCAGGGATGCCTTTCCCACCAGGCACTGGTTGATGAAATTCGTGAACGTACTGTGGCAGAACAACGTCTGAAAGATTCAAAAAATGCGATGCAGACATTTATTGACAGCATCCCTGAAATTGCAGCACTAATTGGAAGTGACAGGTCTGTTATTGTAGCCAATTCTGTCTTTAACCGGATACCTGGCTTTTTACATGCCGGGATGAATGATTCAGATATCCAAAAGCGTTTTACCCCTGTCATGAAGGACATGATGGGGGGAATTACGCGTGTATTTGAAAATCGGGAGCCTGCTATAACTGAAATGGAGATGAATAGCTGCGCTATTGAGATGCACATGACTCCGGTCATTGGCAGTGTCGGGGAGGTGGATGCTGTTGCCATCTTTGGTATTGATATAACCGAAAAAAAGAGAGAGATGCTTGAACAGCTGCGAAATAGTGAAAAAAAGTTCAGGGAACTTGCCGATTTCATTCCCATTATTCTCTTTGAATGTGATGAAGCAGGAACCGTGACATTTGCAAATCGGACCGCATTTTCTGCCCTGTGGTTAGATCCGGATCAGCTGGATATGAGCTTAAATCTCACTGACTATGTTGTCCCTGATGATGTCAGCCATGCTGAAAACAAAATAGCCGAGGCTGTGTGTGGTGGTTGGATACAGGGGATGCAGTTAACTGTCCGGCGTGTGGACGGGACTACATTCCCTGCACTGGTCTCTGGTGGGCAGATAATTCGTGATGGAAAATCAGATGGCATACGTGGGGCGGTGATCAACATTAGTGACCAGGTGATGGCAAAAGAGGCCCTGCGGAGGACGAACCTGAAACTTTCGCTCATTTCCTCTGTCACCCGACATGACATCCTGAACCAGGTGACTGCCATGCTGCTCTTCAAAGAGTTGCTCGCAGATACTGTTGAAGCAGGTAATCCTGTTGCTGCTGAGTATGTGTCAGATTTGTTTGAAATTGCAGAGACAATTGAACGGCAGATCCTCTTTTCACAGGATTATCAGGATATTGGGATGAAGGCGCCCAGATGGCAGTATGTCCGGGCCATTGTCAGAAATGTCTCGCAGAATACGGAGGTATCTGCACTCAATATATCGTGTTCTACGGGTGATCTTGAGATATATGCAGATGATCTCTTTGAGAAGGTTGTCTTTAATCTGATGGATAATGCACTCAGGCACGGGTTTAATGCCTCTTCAGTGGCAGTCACATGGGTTCCGTCTTCAGAAGGAGGTGGTACGCTCGCATTTGCAGATGATGGTGTTGGTGTGCCTGACGGGAAGAAAGAACAGATATTTGAGAAAGGTTTTGGGTCAAACACCGGATATGGACTATATCTAATTCGGGAAATATTGGAGCTAACCAATATCTCCATTGAAGAAACGGGTACGGTGGGCAGGGGGGCGACCTTTTCTCTCTTTTTTCCCCCTGGTGCCTGCCGCATCTCTCCTTCTGATGAGTGACTAACACTTTTACCCCGTCTCCGGCGTATGTTCATGTGTAGACCGGGTCGGATATACGTACATGCATCAGAATGTCATACAGCCAGTGGGGTATTGTGAACGCGGCTTTTTAACGTTGGTTACAGCGCCACGGCCTGTTCTGGAAAAAACACTTGCTGGCCTCCTCCTGCATAAATCAGGGGATGCACTGGTCATTACCTGTGGCCGTGCCCGTGACGGAACCTTTGTGACGGCGGCAGATGGGTATCCCGATACTTCAGTTATTAGGGTTGGCAGTCAGTCACAGGTTGTAAATGGTGTCCGGATATGCAATGCATCATTGATTGTGGTTGTGCATGACCCGGAGATCTATGAAAATGATGAGGAGGGTGCAGCCCGTGTCGCTGCGATGTTGCGGGAGTATGCATGTTTGTCTGCAAATCGTATTGTGATCCTTGCCCGCCCCAAAGATGCATATCTGGATGTAATGTGGCAGTATGCCGGTCGGTATCTCTTTATTGAATAAGACTGTGAGTGGAAGAATGGGCGGATTGCCTGTGACCGGCAGATGACGCTTGATGTGGTAGGATGATTTGCCTGATTGCAGGGCAGTGTCAGGTACTCGTAAAAACGTGAAAAATCACTGTAGATAAGTATCCGAAAGAACAAGATCAGGGAATGAATGCAGTAATTCTGACAAAATATGTCCTGAATGATCGTTTTCCCGCCAGCATGGCGGAACCGGGCGGAATTGAGGATGTGTAGGATGGCATCTGGAAGAATCCCCTGTTTTATTCTCTGTGCTGCCTGCATATGTGCTGCTCTCTGTGGGGCAGGTTGTCTCACCACACCCAACCCGCAGGAGACTGCCTCCCCCGCACTCGGAGACCCCGTTTCTCTCCCATATTTTCAGGTGGCTGAGAATGACGCAGAAGAATCCCTCAAAAAAATAATTGAAGAGGAAATTGCGGAATCTCCGAAACTTTTTGGATATGCGGTGACTGCATTCTACAACGGTACCAGCCTTGAGGTGACTGACTGCACCAGTTATCATCACGACGATGGCACCCCGCCGGTTTATGTCTATACCTTCCGTCACACCATGCCTTCCCTGAAGGATCCGCAGCATATGCGGGATGATGTTACCCTGCAGATTACTGTCATGAACGGCGACGTCACGGAACGGATGGTGGCGATGGGTAGCAGTGTGACGATGATGGGTGTCTAAGACTCTCTTTCCTTTTCCCGGACATCACCTTTCTATTTTGCCTCCTGCAGGTTCTGCCTGGACAGTATGTTCATTCCGCCGGCGATATGTGAGTGATGTAAAATGGACTCCCGTACAGATGATACTCCGGCGTATCCTGTGTGGTGTGTAGTGGGGTCAAAAAGGAATGGAAAATATGGTAGGAAAATTCAGATGAACCGCGGTTTTACAGAGAGATTCTTCTGGGTGTATATTTTCCGTGATGGCTTGCCTGCTGTCACAGCAGAAATTTTCTCTACAAGTGCAACCGGTGTCATCTCTTCCTTGTATGGTTTCTTTGGCTGTGAGTCCTTCCGGATGGTCACGGTAAGTAGGCCTGATTCAGCCTCAGAATCCCCAACAACTACAACATATGGTACCCAGTCCATGCCTGCTTCCCTGACCTTTTTACCGACCGATTCTTCACGGTCGTCAACATCACAGCGGATGCCTGCCTTTGTCAGGACTTCACAGACCTCTGTTGCGTAGGAGATATGGCGCTCGGCCACCGGCACAATCCGTGCCTGTGTCGGGGAGAGCCACACTGGAAGCATTGGGACATCCTGTGTTGCAGTCTTCTCTAAGAGGGCGCAGATAACGCGTTCAATTGAGCCGGTAGGAGAACAGTGGATGATAGGTGGGTGGACTTCCCCTTCTTCGGAGAAATATTTGATGTCAAAGCGTTCTGACGATTCAACATCGATCTGGACGGTTGGGTTCTCGATAGGACGGCCCTGCCCGTCAATCGCCGCAAGATCCACTTTTGCCACCCAGTAGTGCACACGGTCAGAGAGCAGTTCAATGAGCATCGGCACACCGGACGTCTTTACGATGCCTTTTACCCATTCCTCATGCTCTTCGTAGAATCCTTCTGTGCATCGGAATATGCCGGCAAGAGGAGTTTCGAGATCCCGGCCGGTCTGCCAGCCAATCATCAGCTGCTCTTCAAAGCAGGAGAGTGTCTGGTCCATGTCGAGACAGAGAGAATGCATGTCGGGCATCGTAAAGGCGCGGAGGCGCTTCAGACCGATGCACTCACCCTTCTGCTCATGCCGGAAGGAGTAGGTAGAGAGCTCATACATCTTCATCGGGAGCGTGTTTGGCGAGATGTGCATGTCGTGCATTATGGAGAACATCCCGAAACAGGCTGCAAACCGGAGCATCATGTTACGGTTGCCTGACTTGAACCGGTACTGGCGTTCGCCGAACTTACCTGCGTGTTCATTTATAGCGGCGTTGTCAAGGTCATACATGACCGGCGTTTCAACCGGCATGCCACCGTAGTCAAGTACCAGTCCGAGGACATAATCGCTTAAGAGATCGCGAATTATTTTCCCCCGGGGTAACCACCGGAGATTTCCGACATCAGAGAGGGCTTCATAATCAACGAGTTCCTTTGCCCGCATCAGTTCGCAGTGTATAGAGTCTCCGGATACTTCTGCAGCAATTCCGGTTTCTTTTTTGACCAGTTTCCCGAATGGAGTGTCATCTGCATATTTCGTGGAATCTTCCCGTGCGCCTTCGGGGGTGAGGACAAAGAACGTATGGGTGACTTTCTTCTTCTCTGCCTTCTCTTCAGCATCTTCCGGGGTGATTGTCCGGGAGAGTTCTGAGAGGGGGTGGCCCTTGCAGGAGATGGTGAATGCCTTGTACCATCCAAACGGTGCACGTTTGACGGTCATCCCTTCTTTCTGGGAACAGATCTCCTCGATTGTGGTCAGTGCCTCAATCGCTGCCTTCGGGTTTGAAAGGTCACTGGAGAGGTGGGCATACGGGTAGATCATGATATTTGTCGTACCGAGCTTCTCAGCCGTCTCCAAAATCTCCGCCGCGGTCTTTGCCGCAACACCCGGGATATTATCTTCGTCCGGCGCTTCGACAGCACAGAATGCTGTCAGTGCCTCTTCAAGTCCGTCGGCCGGTATAATGTTCTCTTCTGCTACCGGTGTTTTCTTCTGGGTCTCATATGTTATCTGGTCGGAATGAATCAGCAAAATTCGCATAATGGATACTCCATGGTATATATATCGCAAGTACTGTTTAGATCTGTTCCATAATTAGGGTATGGATTCCCGGTACTGACCGGGTCATCGGACATTTTTATGGTAACGTGAGAGGGTTGCCTGCCGCTGGTTAAGATATTTGGCATCCCCTTTTGAACCGTATGGTTTCTCTGCACGTTCTGTTGTGTAAAAAACAAGCTGACCTATTGCCATTCCTGCATAGAGGCGGACCGGGCGGCGGTTTGCATTTGAGATCTCAAGGGTAATTGTCCCACAAAATCCAGCATCAATCCATCCCCCGGTCTGGTGCAGGGCAATGCCCAGACGCGCAATACTTGATTTCCCTTCGATGGTTGCAACGATGTTATCCGGCAGTGTGATACACTCGTGTGTCTCTGCCAAAAGGAACATTCCGGGCGGAACATCAATGTACTCCGCATGTTTCTCGTCTACGTGGGATACAATTGAATCCTGTTCATACGGGTCAATAACGTCATCAGACTCTTCATACCACACAAAATGGTCACCAAGTCGGATGTCAATAGAATTGGGCTGAATAAACTTCGAATCGAACGGGTCGATTTTTATAAACCCCCGCTCAATGCGATCCTGTATCTGCCAGTCAACGAGAATCATAATATCTGATAGAAAATGGGTTGTGAGGAGTTATTTATTTTCTCTTGATAAATTGCCGGCCGTGTCACAATCTGTTGAGGTCTGTTTCATTTTTTCCCAGTGACCGGATCATCACTGTCGTTTGCTTTTCCCACATTGATATGCCACTCGGAACGGCTGATAATCCCATGGAGCGTGGTCACTTCCCGCCCGGTAAGAAGGGTGCGCCCAAAGATCCGTCGCATCATGGTCATGGTATTTTCCCGCTTGTATTCCTGGTGATCGATGAGGTCCAAAAATTCGTCAATATGGGTGTAGAGGGCATCCATATCGCGCCGCGAAGCAGTGATGTAATTCCCCCGCGAGAGGTGTGCAAGCTCATAGCAGACAATACCTACTGCATGGGAGATATTTACAATCGGATACTCTGGTGATGTGGGAATGGTGCAGACAACATCGCACTGTCGCACCTCTTCATTGGACAGGCCCCAGTTTTCCCTGCCAAAGAGAATGGATATTCTGCCATCAACAGGAGCAACAATATCCCGAAGTTCGTTGGGGGCATAATAGGGCATGCGCATTGCATGGGATATCGTCTTTGAGAGTTCTCCGGTTGTTGCAACAAGCATGTTGGACTCTGCAATTACATCATCCAGGGATTCTGCGATCACCGCTGACGCCAGCACGTCCTGTGCATGGGATGCCCGGGTGAATGCCTCCATTCCCATCTCGGGTGGGTTGATAAGGACAAGTCGGGTAAACCCGAAGTTCTTCATCACTCGTGCTGCAAATCCGATATTACCTTCGTAAAGGGGTTCAACAAGGACTATTTCGACCTCTGGCATGTGCATATCCTGTATTTTCGTTATTGGACTGCCTTCACGGTCGCCCTGAGTGCAGAGACACCGTCGTCATAGACGGCATTGCCAACAATAATGGTGTCAGCAAATTGCCCCATTTCAGCAGCTTTCTCTGCGTTATTGATGCCACCGCCATAGAAGAGGCGGGCATCAGATACCGCCTTTGATGCTGCAGCTACGACTTTTGGGTCGCCATATGTTCCCGAATATTCGATATATACCACAGGGAATGAAAAATATTGGTCTGCCACCTCTGCATAAGCAGCGACATCTGCTGCAGAGATGTCACAGATTGCCGCTGTTACTTTCCCTACTGATGATGCCGGATTCAGGACGATATAGGCCTCAGGAATAACTCTTGTCCAGTCAATGTGGTTATGTTTTACCCATTTCTGGTGTGTTCCGACCATCCAGCGCATATCAGGGGTGTTGAGGACACTGGGTACAAAGAGGGCGTCCACTTCATCCAGAACCACTCCTTCAGGCCCTGCAGGTTCAACAACGATGGGCAGATCATACTCTTTCACCTGCATGATCAGTTCCCGCATATTCTCCTGGGTTACATTTAGTGTCCCTGAGAGCATCAGGGCGTCTGTTCCACTTGTCGCAATATCTGCGACAGTATCGTTGTCAATTACTTTGTCCGGGTCCAGTTTTGTGATGTGAACCCAGTCCTTCCAGCTGTCATCCATCGTTATCAATATGTTTTATTTGCATGCATCCTGAAATGCACGGATCTTTTCTGTGGGTATCCCTGTTGCTTTTCCGAGTTTTTTGGCATCTGCATCCTTCAGTCCTGTTGTGTCAATAACACCGGCACGGTACAGCCGTTCAAGCATTGATTCTCCCAAACCGGAAATATCCAGAAGTTCGTTTCGCCCGGTCTCTACCATCTTTGTGGTAACCTTTTTCGGTGGTGTAACACCCATTCCGGTGCAGACAGCTGTTGCATGCTTCCACGCGGTTTCTGGTTTTATCCCGGTAATAATGCTGAGGTATGCCGGATGAAGGGCACAGAAGTCTGCCGGCGTCGTGATGCCTGCTTCAAAGTATTTCTTCAGACTCACTGCAGGCACCCCGTATTCACGGAGTGCAGCACGGTTGTGGACTGCCCGTGTCTCATTAAGAAGAGTTTCTGCCTCTGTTGCGGAGAGGTGCATCTGTGTGAGTGCCTCCGGTGTCATTGCAGCCAGTCCTCCCATGTCACCGACCCCTGCCTCTACAAGTGCTGCAGCCACTTTGGCGGGTGAGCGGCCACGCCGGGGTACTACATGTTTGCGGACAAACTTCTTCAATTCGGAACGTTTTCTGAGGATTTCGAGAACCCCCTGTGCTTCTTCCCGGAGGCAGGCCACGGTTGCCTTATCTGTACCGAGAGCTTTTGTCAGTCGTTCCGGTTCGAGGTTCGCCACTTCATACACACTGTAGATATGGGATGCATGCAGGCGTGCAATCATCTCCTCGTCTGAAGATGGCATCATCATGAGTGCTTCGTGATTTGAGCTGATGTGGTTGCAGAGGGGACACCCGATCTCCCATGGACGTGCTCCTTTCCGGATAAGGCGGACGTAATTGAGGTTGTGTATCTCGCATACCTTGTCTTCACGAATGGCTGTGCCCCACATAGCACTGGGAAGGCCGATATTGAATGTACAGTTGGGATATCCTGTACATCCGATGAACTGTGACATCCCTTTGGTCTGGCGTATCATGAGGTCGTGCCCACAGACCGGACATTTTCCGATGATCCTCTCCTCATCGTTTCGGTCCATGATCTCACGTCCGATCTGGTCTTCGTTTGCTTCGAGGGCATCAAAGACGTGGCGCAGCATTGTCTGGGATTCAGAGATGACCTCATCACGGGTAAGGTTTGCCTCCTTTATCTCCTCCATGTGCTGTTCGATGGTGCGTGTCATCTCCGGATTTGTGATGGGCACATTGTGGTTCTCCATCGCCTCAACAACACCTCTTCCGACGAGGGTGGGGCGAACAGGCGTTCCCTCCACATATCGGCGCGAGATCAGTTTGCCAATCACTTCGTGCCGGGTAGATTTTGTCCCAAGACCAAGCTCTTCCATCTGCTGAATCAGTTTGGACTGGGAATACCGGGGTGGTGGTGTGGTGAACTTTTCCTCATTGTTGATAGCAAGGATAGGGAGATGATTTCCTACCTGCATTTCAGGAAGGATGGTATCTTTTGCCTCACTGTAGGTGTAGACTTCCCGGTAACCAGCCTCTGTGAGGCGGGATCCGGTGGCAGTATAAGTCTCCGTTCCAGCGTCAAAGAGGTATTTTAGTGTCGCCCAGCGTGCGTCAGGCGAGAGTGTCGCAAGAAATCGTCTGACAATGAGTTCATATATTTTCCACTGGTCATCGGTGAGGGCCTCTTTTTTCGCGGCACCTGCCGGATGAATTGGTGGATGGTCAGTGCTTGATTTTTTGCCGTGGGTCGGTTCCTTCCTGCGGTTTGCCTGTGTCCATTGCACTGCCTTTGAGAGACTGGTCTTCTTAAGCTCCTTCAGGATTTCATCAAGATCCAGTGATTTTGGGTATACGGTATTGTCCGTACGAGGATAGGAGACGTATCCGTTCATATAGAGATCTTCTGCGATACGCATCGCGTTTGCCGCAGAGAAATGCAGACGGGCTGCTGCAACAATGAACGATGTGGTGTCAAAAGGTGCTGGTGCCCGATCCGTTCGGGTTCCTTCCTTTACACTGGTAACAACGAGCGGTGCAGCGGTGTTATGTTCTGCCTGTACTGCCTCGCGTTTGTCCTGGAACCGGTCAGTGGTGTGGCGTGCGGTGACGGGTGTTCCATCTTTTTCCGAATCCACTGAGAGCATCCAGTAGGGTTCCGGTACAAATGCCTCAATCTCTTTTTCCCGGTCGACGATCATTGCAAGTGTCGGGCTCTGTACCCTGCCGACGGAAAGAATGCTCTTTCCACCCCGTTTTGCGGCAATTGAGATGAACCGGGTAAGGGATGCCCCCCACAAAAGGTCAATTATCTGGCGTGCCTCACCTGCTGCTGCGAGATCAAAATCAATACCTGCAGGGTCTTCAAAGGCAGTGGTTATTTCCTGTGGGGTGATTGCAGAAAATCGGGCTCTGTGGACTGGTACGTCTTTATTTGTGGACCGTACTATCTCAAAGGCCTCCTTGCCAATGAGTTCTCCTTCCCGGTCATAATCAGTGGCAATGGTGACAAGAGTTGCTGTTTTGGAGATCTTTTTTATCAGGGAGACGATATTTTTCGCGGTTGGTTTTTTGATGGTTTTGGCATCGATGAGAGTCCGTGGTGTATTTATCTCTGAACGCCAGTTGCTGTATCCCGGTTCAAAATCAATCTCCACCACGTGGCCACGCAGCCCCAGGGTGATGGTGTCATCAAACCGGTAGGTATTGACACCATTATCCTTTCCCGTGCGAACTTTTGGTCCTTTCTTTTCAGAGGATACTGAATCGGCACCAGCAAGAATCTCTGCGATACGTCGGGCTGCAATATTCTTTTCTGCAATGATGAGGTGCATTTGGTGTCACTCCTCCGTTTCTTTCAGAGCGTCAGCCATTGCAGTATTGAGTTCTTTGGGGTCAGCCCGTCCACGTGTTGCTTTCATGACCTGACCCACGAGGAAGTTTACCGCTCCTTTCTTCCCGGCATGGTAGTCTGCAACGGCATTCGGGTTCGCGGCAATGACTTTACCTATTTCCGCAGTGAAATCATCTCCCGCAGCCTTGGTAAGGCCCAGGCGGGTTACGATGTCAGCCGGCATTTCACAGGTTTCCACATCCTCTCCTATGCAATGGTCAAGCATAACTCTGAGTACTTCAACACCGGATTTGTCGGTGATGGTGCCATCACGGATGAGGGCAATGAGGTCTCCTATGTTCATCGTGGGCACGTCATCAATGCGCATTGAGCGGTAGTTTATTTCCCCAAGGAGAATGTCTGCCACCCATATGGCTGCAATGGCCGGGTCCGCATCTGCAACCGATTCATAGAAATTAGCGACCTTCAGGTCACCGGTGAGGGTGCGGGCATGATTCTCCGAGATGCCATACTGTGCTATAAACCGTTCCCGGCGTGCATCCGGAAGTTCGGGGAGGACAATGTCATCAATCCACCCTGAGACTCTCAGGGGGCGGAGATCGGGTTCCGGGAAATACCGGTAGTCGTTTTCGTTCTCTTTACTGCGTGAGGAGGTGGTGATGCCCCGTCCTTCCAGGAAATGGCGTGTCTCCTGTTCAATTCTCTGTCCCTTCCGGATGAGGTTGCGCTGGCGGGTGATCTCAAAGTTGAGTGCCTTTTCCACTCCCTTATATGAAGAGATATTTTTGCATTCCACCCGGTTATGGCCCTTTATGGAGATATTCGCGTCCACACGGATGGATCCTTCACGCTCACCGTCGAAAACTTCCAGGTATTCCAGTGTTGAGCGGAGTTTGTTCAGGAAGCGGCGTGCCTCCTTCGGGGACCGGAGATCAGGTTCGGTAACAATCTCAATCAGGGGTATGGAGCTCCGGTTATAGTCAACAAGGGAGTAGCCTGCACGATCCCGTGAGGTCTTGTGAATAAGCCTTCCGGGATCTTCTTCAAGATGAATCCGGGTGATGCGGATATTTTTTGGGTGCCCCTCGTCGTCATCAACTTCCATGATGCCCTTCTCTGCGATTGGCTTGTCATACTGGGATATCTGGTAGCCCTTTGGGAGATCAGGGTAGAAGTAATTCTTACGGGAAAATTCAGAGACTTCCGGTACGGTCAGTTTCAGGGCCTTTGCCACTTTCAGTGCATAGAGCACTGCCTGTTTGTTCAGGCGTGGCATCGCACCGGGGAGTCCCAGACAGATTGGGCATACGTGAGTGTTTGGTTCATCTCCCTGAAAATCAGTGGAACAGCCACAGAAGAGCTTTGTCTTTGTATTGAGCTGGCAGTGAATTTCAAGACCGATGATGACTGTTTTGTCTGTCATTTCAGATCACCTCCGTCTCGTATGCAAACGCAGCATCCACAACCCGTTCATCCTCGAAGTGGCGGCCGATTAACTGCAGGCCGACAGGCATCTTATCAACCGTTCCACAGGGGACCGATATGGCAGGTACTCCTGCGAGGTTTGCGGGGACAGTCAGGATATCTGCAAGATACATTGAGAGGGGATCACTCTTCTCGCCGAGTTTAAATGCAATCTGTGGCATGGTAGGGCCTGCGATGATATCTGCGTCTTTGAATATTCTGAGGAAGTCTTTGCGCACATTCTCCCGTGCCACCTGTGCCTTTGCGTAGTATTTCCCATAGTATCCGGCAGAAAGGGCGAATGTCCCTAAGAGGATACGGCGCTGCACCTCTTTTCCAAAGAATGTGCCCCTGTGGTCACGGTATTCATCATGCCATGAGCGTTTTGTCTCAACGGAGGGGCCAAAGCGTACACCGTCAAAGCGGGAGAGGTTTGATGATGCCTCACTTGTGCATGTCACGTAGTATGCGGCAAGGGCGTATGCCATGGAGGGGATGGAACAGGCCATCGTCTCAGCACCGGCATCTTCCAGTTTCCCGATAGCATTGCGCACACTCTCTGCAACGGTGGGGTCCACACCTTCCCCGAAGAATTCCTCAGGAACTGCGATCTTCATGCCTGCAATTTCACTGGATGGTGTGTGGGTATAGGGACGGTCATAGGCTGTTGAGTCACGGGAGTCCGGGCCTGCAATGGCAGACATCAGCGTATTGACATCTGTTACTGTCTGTCCCAGAGGACCGATCTGTTCCAAAGAGTTGGAGTATGCAATGAGCCCGTAGCGTGAAACACGGCCAAAGGTTGGTTTGAGACCAACAATACCACAGAATGCTGCCGGGCAGCGGATTGACCCGCCTGTGTCACTCCCCAGTGCCATGTCAACCATGCCGTCACCGACTGCTGCAGCACTTCCGCCGGATGACCCTCCGGGAACCCGTGATGTGTCGTGCGGGTTTGTGGTGGGCCCGTATGCACTGTTTTCAGTGGTGGTTCCCATCCCGAATTCGTCCATATTTGTCTTGCCCACGATAGCAGCGCCTGCTTCCCTGAGGCATGTTACTACATGTGCATCAAAGGGTGGGACGTATCCTGCAAGAATACGGGATCCACAGGTGGTAGGGATACCTGCTGTCGATATATTATCTTTAACAGCAATTCCTTTTCCTTCAAGCGGGCCACCAGTCTCTTCGTACATGGCCAGATCCAGACGGGTGATAAATGCATTCGTCCGGTCTGTTTTTTCAAAGAAGTACTCTTTTACCATTCTCACATCACCCGTGGTGCCCTGATATGCCCGTCTTCTGTCTCATGGGCGTTGGCACATGCTGCTTCCTGCGTCAGTGAAGGGGTAACCTCATCTTCACGCAGGACATTTACCAAGTCAGCTTTGCCTTCTTCCCCATCACTGACAGTATCCAGGATATCAAAATATTCAAGTATATGATTGAACTGAGAGGTAAATTCCCCCAGTTCTTCTTTTTTTATATGGATATCTGCAAGTTTTGCAATTCCTTCAACATCGTTTTCCAAAACCATCTGTCTCGCGCCCTTCAGAGTTGATTCATGTACCCTTGTACTGAGTTTTTATAACCGTTTTTGCGTGCGGCCCGCTGGATGACCTTCCAGATACCGCTTCCATACTGCATTGCCTTCTTCTCATAACAGGCTGTTTCCTGTGGCATATAGCTGCATGCGACCTTTCTGAGGGGACGTTTTCGTACTCCCCCGAATACCTTTTTATCTGCAGGAATCGCTTCTGCAGCGCGCACAACACGTGTATCCAGAAACGGGCAGGAAATAAAGCAGCCAAAAAGACCTGCCACTGCCTGGTCGCGTGCACTTTGCACTGCAAGGCCGGCAAAGTCATCCCGGAAGAGACGCTCCAGATCCTCTGCTTCAAGATATCGTGAATATCCCCCAAATAGTTCATCTGCCCCCTGGCCTGCAAGAATACGGGAATACCCGTTTTCACCTGCCCACCGTGCGACAAAATACAGTGTTGCTGCAATTGATGCATCAACCGGGGTGACACGGGGAATTACCTTCATCACTGCCTTCAGGGCATCTTCAACCTCATCAGGAGTGACGGTGACACAGATATGATCCAGACCGATTTCATTCGCCACCTCTGTTGCATGGGAGATGTCATGTGAGCCGGAAATCCCTACGGTCACGCAGGGAAGTTTTGCAATTGCTGCAATAAGAGCGGAGTCAACGCCGCCTGAGAATGCGACAATTCCTTCAGTATTTCTGAGTAATACGGCGGTTTCAATGGCATCTGCAAGGGGTAACAGGGGAGGTTCCGGTCTCACATGGCCGGTAACCGCTCCCTTTTCCATCACCACTCCTGCATCGCATCTGCCGGGGACAATCCCCATATGATCGCGTGCACAACCGTCTTCCCAGGTAAGAAAAAATTCTCCTCCACATGAAGTGAGCCATTCTGTCCCTCCGGAGAGGCGGCCGCCAATCTCTTCTGTGGTAAGAAGGGTGCCATCTGTTTCTATCCAGCCTTTCAGGCTAATCTCTACTGCCATGTATGCTTCGATCCTGATATGTCCGGTTATTCAGGTACACTATCTTCACTGACTAGAAAAAGAATGTGAATTTGGCCGGTAAGGGTATTGGTGCAGGATCTGTCCCTCATAATTCACACAAAATTGATTCACGCTTGATCATTTCGTAAAACAAGTTGGTCTCTCTAAAAAAAGATCTGGATTTTATTACTGGGTCTGGTCTTTTGGAGGGGCCGGTTTATCTTCAAGCATCTTCTTGTACCAGACAAACCATGGGGTGTCGAGGAACCCAATGATATTTTTGGCAACAATCTGGCCGATAATGAGTGGCAGAAGAGGAGCCACACCTGCAAAGGCGATGGTGACAAAGATGATGGAATCAAGGGTCAGGCCAACGGCGTCGCTGGACACAGATCGCAGGATGATTCTCTTTTCATAGCGCTTTTTCAGGCCGGCAAAAATGCGTGTGTCAATGGTCTGGGTAATGAGAAATGATATCCATGACGCAACGGTGAGGCGGATGCCGAAGGTGAAGATCTCCTGCCATGCCTCTTCGTAGGCAAAGAAAGGGGCTGGTGTGAGGGAATTTGTCATGACAAAGAAGATAACCAGAAGCACCTGAGTTATGAATGCAATGAAAATGGCAATCTGGGCCCGTTTCATTCCATATACTTCATTGATCATATCAATTGCCTGAGAGATGAACGGGTAGATGAATACTGCCGCCGGTGCGATGAAGACATAGATGCCGATATCAAATTCCACCACTCGTGCGGCGAGAATCTGGGAAGCTGCGAGATAAACCGCATATATAGCCACAAGCGCAGCATAACCGTATTCCCGTCTGTTGTTCAGCATCCATGCAGCCGCATACGTAACGATGGTGAGACTTATCGCCCAGTATATCCAGACAACAGGAAATGTCATATTATTACTCTCCCTGGTGGTAGCGGTCGTATCGTGGCCATACGGGGTAGAATAAATTGATACACATCTGAGATATCATTTCATCAAAAATGGATTGTCCGGGAAAAGTTTCCCGGTTAAATGGTGAGTGGTCCCAGTTTTTCAGCGAGGGCTTCAACCTGGGCTACAGCGGTTCCGATGTAGTTGTCCGGATTCAAAAGCTCTACAATTTCATCATAGGTGATAAGAGCAGCAACATCTTTGTCTTCTGAAAATACTGTCGCAACCGGACGTTTCTCTTCAAGTGCAATCATGCATGCGACACGCACCCGTTCATGGGCATCCTGCCGGTCCATTCCGCGCTTCGTCAGTTGAATCATCACGGATTCTGCCATGTTAACGCCATGGAGGAGGTCCAGATTTTTCCGGATATTATCTTCACGGATGCGCAGGCCGGTGAGCACCTTTGTCATGACGGTGAGGATGTGGTCACAGAGAATGCTCGTCTCAGGGAAGGTAATTCGTTCGCAGGAAGAGTTGGTGAGATCCCGCTCATCCCAGAGGACGTTGTTAGCAAGGGCCGGCTCGATCATGGCCCGGACGATACGTGACAGGCCTGAAACCTGTTCTGACTTAATCGGGTTGCGCTTGTGCGGCATTGTGGAAGAACCTACCTGATTTTTACCAAAGGCCTCTTCCAGCTCACCTATTTCAGAGCGCTGCATCATCCGTATTTCAAGAGCAATTTTGTCAAGAGTGGTGGCCACATTTGCAAGGAACATGATATACTCTGCAAACCGGTCACGCTGGATGACCTGGCTGGAGACGTCCACCGGGGTCAGGCCAAGATATTCCATCATATTGGCCATGACCGCAGTACCGGCACTCCCTAGTGATGCCTGTGTCCCGACAGCGCCCGTCATCTGTCCGACAGCTGCCCGTGGGCGGAGTTGTTCCAGCCGCTCAATGTGGCGTGATACTTCAGATGCCCAGATGGCAAACCGCAGACCGTAGGTGGTGGGTACACCAATTTGTCCGTGGGTACGCCCGGCGCAGACCAGGTTTTTTGTCTCGAGACTGCGTTTTAAGAGCACGCCCAGAAGTGTTCTGAGTTTTTGCTCAATGATGCCAAGACTATCTCTCACCTGCAGGCCGGTTGCCGTGTCGAGAATATCATTTGATGTAGCCCCATAGTGGACCCACCGTGCAGACCCGCCGCAGACTTCTGAAAGGGCCTTTACGATGGCCATCATGTCGTGGTTAATTTCTTCTTCAATTTCCTTTGCGCGTGCAAGGGATGCATCTGGTGCGTGTGCCTCGATTTCATCCGCAGCAGCCTGGGGGATAACTCCTGCCTTTGCCTCTGCGACAGCAAGGCCGACTTCAGCTGAAACTACACAGCGAAATCGATTATCTTCGTCCCAGACAGCTCGCATCTCCGGAGTGCCGTATCGGAAGTCGATGGGGTGGATTGCCATAGTACTCATTACATGCGGTCGGATGCGCAAAAATGGTTTGCAGAAAATGGGTAAAAAAGAGCAGTGGTTATTCTCTGATGTGGTAATCTGCGTCAATTACCATCGGGTCACTCTCTTCCGGAAGCAGGGCCCAGAGGATGATGTAGAGCAGTATAAAGGGCACAAAATACGTGAATATCGTGAGCACCACCCAGACAATCCTGATCAGTGTGGGACTGACGTGCAGGTAGCCGCCAATGCCTGCGCAGACACCTCCCAGCATTCGGTTGTCAGCAGACCGGCCGAAATGGCGTGATGATTGCATACTGTATGTATCTGTTGCCTTCCGGATAAAATTTCTTTGTGCCTTTTATGGTATTCAGATGAATTTCGCCAGTCCATACCCAAGGGTAGATGATGCACCACAGACAAACATGGAAGATAATGGGCGTCGTCAGAGGAGACTATTTTCCGTACGGATCATACCGTCCCCACCAGGAAGATATGCTGGATATGGCAGCTGACTGTGCACGGGAAGGTGGCATCGGGATGATTGATGCCCCGACAGGGAGCGGGAAATCAAGTGTAGTTTCAGCCCTCCTTGAAGAGGCAAATGGCAGAAAGGTCATTGTTGCTGTACGGACGGTCAGCCAGCTCAATACGTTTATGCGTGAACTCGAACTCGTTCGGAAAAAACAACCGAAGCTGCGCTATGCCTATCTCGTGGGAAAACGGCAGATGTGTCCGATGGGGGGTGAAGGGGATACATATCGTATATGTGAGGGTCTGAAGGCATTCTCCTCTTCACTGATGCGGGAACGTGCGCGGAAAGGTGCGCATGTGCCTGCCAATGATAAAATAATTAGTGAACAGATTCGACTCCAGGACATGGAACATCCCCTTCTGTGTCCCTATTTCATCCGGAGCCGGGTATTTGTAGAGGGGGCAGACGGCCTGCGAATGGTGCCCTCGGCCACTCTTAAGACGCGTGGAGATCAGGTGGCACGAACAAAGGTAAATCCTGACCGTCTTCATGAATTTAGTAAAGGTCTCTGTCCGTATGAGGTGATGCTGCAGGCGGCACGGGATGCTGATGTGATTCTCCTCAATTTCCATCACCTCTTTAACACAGAGATCCGTGACCAACTCTATCTGTCACTGGGAATTGAAGCGGAAAATGCACTTTTGCTCGTTGATGAGGCACACAATTGTGGAGATACTGTTGAGAGTATACAGTCAGTTACCCTTATTCGGGGCTCTCTGGATTTGGGTATGACTGAACTGGGGAGAATGCGTGGGCGTGTTGCAGGAGCCGATGCTCTCCTGAATATGCTGCCCCGTGTCGGGCAGTTTATGGACTCCCTGCAGCGTTCATTCAAGGAAGAGGACTGGTTTGACCCTTCCAATTTTGTCCGTTTTGTTCTGACCGGTAGTCTGTATCAGCGTATCGATGATATCGTTGACGACCTTCTCCGGGCAGAAGAGACCTATCATGAAGCACAAAAACAGGCAGGGGACTTTAAAGAAAGTGCTGTAGAACGACTTACTGCCTTTTTCTACCGGATCATGCGGGCGCTTGATGACCCCGCATTTCTCACACTCTACCGGAAAAAAGGAGACGAAATCTCTCTTCAGGTACGAAATATCGACCCGTCATCTACCATGAAGGACATCGCTTCCTATCATGCCTGTGCCATCTTTATCAGCGGTACACTCTCTCCCGTGGAACAATACCGGCGCCTCTATTTTGAAGACCTGCCGGTAAAGACACTCACTCTTCCGAATGCATTTCCGGAGGAGAACCGTGCGCTTTTTTGTGCACAGGATGTCACATCCACCTATCGGATGCGGCGGGATGCCGGAAACACCGGGCGAATTGAAGAGTATATCCGCAGTTTTGCAGCCCTCCACGGAAGTCTGGCCGTCTACTTTCCATCATATGAGTTATTGGATAGGTTCACGGCAGGGCTTCCGTCACGTCTGTATCACAAGAAGGTCTATATTGAATCTTCTTCGTCCTCAGATGCGGCAAATGACCTTCGGGAGTTTATGTCCCTCCCGTCACGGGGAGAATATGGCATTCTCTTTGGTGTCTGTGGTGGTAAATGGAGTGAAGGGCTGGATTATCGGGGGGAACTTCTCTCGGGTGCACTGGTATTTGGCTTGCCGCTTGCGCCGTTCTCCGAAGTACGGCGGATGACGAACCAGTATTTCAAAAACAAGTTTGGGCGGGAGGGTGAATTCATCTCATACACTATGCCTGCTATTAATCGCGTCCTGCAGGCATTGGGACGTGTGCTGCGCACACCGGAAGACCGGGGTGTTCTTTTGATTGGGGAGAGTCGGTTTTTTGAGTCTGAAGTCCATGGTGGTCTCCCTCCCTGGATGCAGGAAGAGATGATACCATGTACGATCTCCTCATTTGCTGATGAGGCAAAAGGGTGGCGCTGAAATCCGGTGCCTGCCGTTTTAACCTCTGGTGGGTTCATGTGGACTGGTCTGAAGAATGTATCCATCGCGTGTCTTTTGCAAAGACTGGTGAAGAGGGGCCAGTGCCGCCTGCCATTCGGGCATACTGCACTGGCAGCATTCGTGCAACTCCTCCCCTCAAATCTGTTGCAACGGAAGAAAATGCGCCTTATGCTGCAGTGTATCGTGCGGTCTGCAGGATTCCATATGGAAAGACTGCCACATACGGAGAAATTGCACAGGAGTGTGATACATCGCCCCGGGTGGTGGGAATAGCAATGCGACGGAATCCAACCCCGCTTGTCATCCCGTGCCATCGTGTTGTGGCAAAGGGCGGGCTTGGTGGTTTCACTCCTGACATCTCAATAAAAAGTGCTCTTCTTGCAATGGAACAGAAAGAATAGCTGTGTGAATTGTATTTTTTGCCGTGGGTATTCATCCATTGGGAACTGTAGATTGTCTTTTGTTCCTTTGTTTGTCCCTTCTGAATATTTTGTCCTCTCCGGATATGCCTGGAATCATCAATTTATTGGTGATATTACTCGTTTTTTAGGTTTTTTCCTGCAAATCGGCGATAAATGTTGGAATATCTATGACTTTGGGACCCGGAAGATGAAACACTCTGGCCATCTGTATGGAACAGGCTTCCTCCTGAACTGAAATAATGACCATTTAAATGTACTGAGGGCATATCTATCATCTACTGGAATACTATGAAGATAGCAGTACTTGGGGCAGGTGCAGTCGGGCTTTCCATTGCAGCCCGTCTCTCATCACTGGCAGAGGTTCATGCAGTATCACGAGCACGACATGCAGATGCTGTCACACGCCTTGGGCTGAGGCTCACGGGCCTCTGGGGCGACGCAACCTGTTTTATTCCGTGCACGACAGACCTTCCGGACGATGAATATGATTATGTCTTTATCACGTCCAAGGCGACACAGACACGGGAAATTTGTGAGGAGTTTGGGAACCGGTTTGGGAACGCTGCTGTTGTCTCAATTCAGAATGGGATTGGGAATGAGGAGATAATCAGTGAATATACCGACAATGTGATTGGTGCTATGATCATCACCGGGTTTGAATGGCGGGGTGATGCTGATATTTATATATCTGTTATTGGAGGAGATGCACAGTTTGGCCTGTTCCCGGATGGATGCGATGAACGCGTAACATCCCTTGTCAGTCTTTTTGAAGAGGCAGGAATTGTCGCTACCGCAACAGATTCAATACGTTCTGCTATCTGGGGGAAGACCATCTATAATGCGGCATTAAATCCGCTTGGTGCAGTGATGGGAGTGCCGTATGGTGCCCTTCTGAATCCGTATGCCTGGGAAGTGATAACAGACATTGTACAGGAGGCCTATGCTGTAGCCGATGCAGAAGGAATCACGCTGGAGCATTCTACCGCAGATAGTTATTTGGACTACCTGCACGATGTGCAGATCCCTGCAACATTCAGTCACCACTCATCCATGTATCAGGCACTTTCAGCCGGGAAACGCACGGAAATTGCCTTTATGAACGGGGCACTGGTTACAAAGGGAGAGGTACACGGAATTCCCACCCCGGCAAATATTTTTATCACCCGTCTCATTCGGTTCCGGGAATCACTGGGAGATTCGTGATTAATTCATGCGTTCAGGTATAATTCTTGCCGGCGGAGAAGCCCGCCGGGCGGGAGGCCGGGAAAAATATTTCTTCAGTCACTGTGGTGAGACCTTCATCTCGCGTCTGGTCTCCACCCTGAATGAAGTCGTTGACGAAGTCATCATTGTTGCCCGTGACAGTGAACAGTGTGGGCGGTTTTCCAGTATTGCCGGTGTCAGGGTAGTTCCCGACCTGTATCCGGGTCGTGGTCCTGTAGGCGGCATTCATGCTGGTGTCTGTGAGGCAGAAGGAGACCTCGTTTTTGCCGTTGCCTGTGATATGCCCTGTGTCAGTGGTGCGGTGGTTGAGTATCTCTTCCATGTCGCAGAAGGGTTTGGTGCTGCCATCCCGCGCTGGGAGAACGGGATGACAGAACCTCTCCATGCGGTATACCAGAGGCAGGCACTGGTTGAGCGCTTTATGGGTGCTGAGGCGCATTCGATGCGTGATCTCGTGGCCGGTCTCTCAGTAAACTATGTGGACTGCAATCTTCTTCGCCGGTATGATTCTGATCTCATGACCTTTACGAATATCAATCATGCAGAGGATCTCGCCCGTCTTCGTGCGGTTTTTCCGGAGGAATGATTTTGGTGGTCAGATTTCATGTCATCGCAGTGGGAAAAGTGAAGGAACCATTCTACCGGAACGGAGTTGCGGAGTATACTCGGCGACTTACCGGGATGGCGGAGTTTATCGTAACTGAAGTGGCAGACGAACGCCTTCCTGACAATGCCGGTGCAGCTGACCGGGCACGCATTCTTTCAAAAGAAGGGAGCCGCGTTCTTTCCCATGTCCGTCCACAGGACCTGTGCATTGTTCTTGATGTCGGAGGAAAACTGATGACATCAGAAGCATTTGCCCAGTATCTGAAAGGTGCAATATTGGAAGGAAACAGCAGAATCACTGTTGTCATTGGTGGAAGTCTTGGGATTGCCCCTGAGGTACGTTCGCGGGCAGACTTGCTGCTCTCGTTTGGATTCATGACATTTCCGCACCAGATGGCGCGGTTGATTCTTGCAGAACAGATTTATCGTGCTGCGATGATCAATGCCGGCCGGCAGTATCACCGGTAAAAAAGATAAAATGGTTATTTATTCTCTTTCTCCAGAATTTTCTGTATCTTCTGTTCTTCCCAGTCTTTTCCAAGGAATTTTTTGCCGCCCCAGACTGATGCCGCATGCATCACAACAGCGATTCCCCAGAAGAATGTTACCCAGTAAAACCACCAGTTCCCCCATGAGGTGACTGCATTGACCGTGAAGAGAAGGAGATTGATGAAGATATACATTGCAAAGTGGGTGTAAAATCCTTTGATTTCCTGTACGTGCGCCTGTGCCCTGCGATAAGCTTCATCTTCCATGCTGTCCAGAATAGCGGGCGGAGGGCAAAAATGTTTTGGGGTCTGCTTCACGGGTTCACAAAAGAAGGGTCAGAAGGATTTTCTGCGTCCTGACGCATCCCGTGCGTATGACCCGAATTCACTCTCAACAATTATATCTCCGGTAAATACCGGCCCATCACGGCAAACCCTGAGTCCGGTTGGATCAATGCAGCACGACCCACAGATTCCGACACCACATTTCATGTAGCGGTGAAGGCTGAACTGTCCGTTTTCCGGACATCCTGCCTCAATAAGAATAGCGAGGACCGCCTTCATCATCACTTCAGGGCCACATACACAGATGGTGTCATAGGATGTCGGGTCTGCAGCACGCAAAAGGTCTGTCACAAACCCGTGGTGCCCGTATGTGCCGTCATCGGTAGCGCACTGAAGGTTGGTGCATTTGGCAAGTTCTTCCGGGAACAGCAGTTCATCTGCCGTCCGTGCACCCAGAATGAAGTCATCTGCAACGCCGGATGTGGCAAGGAGGCGCAGTGGTGCTGCCCCAACACCACCTGCAACGGCGAGCGTTCTGCCGGAGGGGGTAAATCCGTTTCCAAGCGGCCCTTTTATTCCAATCTCGTCTCCCCTGCTGAGAGCAAAGAGTGCTTCAGTAGCCTCTCCCACCTTCTGCACGGTGATGGCATTCTGTGCGGAAAATGCCATGGGTATTTCATCTGTACCGGGTACCCAGACCATGCAGAAATGGCCCGGCTCTGCCGGAAACCGGCGGGAGAATACAAATGTTCTGATGGACGGTGACTCTTCAATGATCTCGGTGATTACAACCGGAACAGAGGGTATCTCACGCATGGGCGCACCCCACAATATCTTCCGGGCATTCCCCACCGTCACGGCGATACAGGCTTTCTGTTATCTGCCGGAAAATTTCTGTATCTTCAATGACTGCACTGCCGATTTCAACCGCGGATGCGCCGGCCATCATCATCTCCACAACATTGTCCGCACTTGAAACGCCACCACACCCGATGATGGGTATTTCACATGCTTCATACAGTTCCCATACACACCGGACGGCCACCGGGAAGATGGCGGGACCGGAGAGTCCGCCCATGCCGTTTCCCAGCACCGGGCGCCTGAAATTCGTTGATATTCGCATGGCTTTCACGGTATTCACTGCCACAATGGCGTCAGCCCCGCCGCGTTCTGCAGCAAGACCTATTTCTGTAATGTCGGTAACATTCGGGGTGAGTTTTACCCAAACCGGAAGCCCGGAATGTTTGGCCGCCCGTGTGCATTGTTCAACCATATCCGGGTCCGCCCCCACTGCCGCGCCATATCCCTCAGCATGCGGGCAGGAGAGATTGAGTTCAAGCGCCTGTACTCTGCCTGCAAACCAGTCTGCCACCTCCCCGAATTCTTCGGGTGTGCCGCCGAAGATGGACGCGATGACTGGCGACTCTGTGAGTCCGTCGAGTTCCCCGATAAAATCATGGGAAGGGTTTGGAAGACCCATTGCGTTCATCATTGCACCGTCATAGACCGCTACGCAGGGGCCTTTATGGCCTTCTTTTGGTTCCGGCCCGATTGACTTTGTCACAACGCCTCCTGCTCCTGCTCTGAGCATCCGTGCAAGAGATGCACCGGTTGTCCCCAGCACTCCTGCTGCAAGCATACAGTGATTATGCAGCCTGACGCCGCCCACTGTTATCTCTCCCGGAATTAACGTAACCATCTGGTTAAAAATTGTAGTTATTTATTATTAGCATACCCATAACTGATCCATGACCAGCCTCTCGGTGATGGGTGTCGGAAAGATCGGTGGTGAGGTAGCGTACCTTGCGTCAGTGCTGGGAATTGCAGATGAAATCTGTCTTTATGACAGCAATGCTGCTCTTGCCCATGCACAGGCGCTTGATATTCTCCATACGGGTATCGATCTCTCCGTCTCAACAGACCCTGACGATATCAGCGGGGCTGATATTGCAGTATTTTCTGCAGGTATAGCACGGACGCCTGATATCAAAACCCGTGCAGACCTCCTCTCGGTAAACCTTCCTGCAGCCGATGACTGCGCTGCATTTCTGGAAGGGTATTCAGGTGTTCTCATTACGATAACCAATCCAATGGATGCAAATAATTATTATCTGCATCGCCGCTGCAGCATTCCCCGTGAACGGTGTATCGGATTTGGAGGTCAGCTTGATGCGGCCCGTTTTAGTGGATATCTGGGAGAGTATGGTATTCCGGGTGATGCATGGGTGCTGGGTGAGCATGGTGAACACCAGGTGCCTCTCTTCTCAACCCTGCCGGGGGATGTCCCGGAAGATATACGCAATGAAATCCTGGGAAAGATGCGCCGGTCAAGTATGGAAGTTATCCGGGGCAAGGGCGGGACAGTATTTGGGCCGGCCTGGCATATCGCGAGCCTTATACGTAATGTGGCTGACAATACCCACGCCGTACTGCCGGTGTCCTGTGTCCTTGATGGTGAGTATGGTGTTTCCGGTTGTTCTCTTGGTGTTCCCGCACGGATAGGGCAGAGCGGGATTGAAGAGATTATTGAATGGGACCTTGACGCCTGGGAAAAGGCCCGGTTCATGGAGGCGGCGGCGGCATCCTGTGCGCTCTGCAGGAGAGCAGATGAGTAAAAATGACGGGCTCAGCCTTGCGATAAACCAGGTTGAGTATGCAAACACCCCCGACGGACCAGTGGTCTATATCTTTGGCCGTGATCCCTCAGGAACGGCCCATCAGATAGATGTGACCGGTTTTCAGCCATATTTCTATGGGCCCCAGGGGAAGGCCGATTCCCTCCCGCCTCATCCGAAGACAGAGGTTGACACTACGGCAGTCTATACCTCCATCCGTGGAGAAACACTCCGGAGAATTTATACCCGGTCACCTGGCGATGTCCGTGATGTGCGCGATTATTATGAACCGCATTATGAAGCAGACATTCCTTTTGCCACCCGCTACCTGATAGACAGAGGTCTGACTGGTGGGGCCATCGTCCCCGGCACACCTGCAGATTACCGTGACATCATACCTGCAGAAGTAGATGCACCTGCCCGCGTCTGTATGATGGATATAGAGTGTGAGGATGAACGTGGGTTCCCGGAGCCAGCCCGTGATGCCATCGTCTGCATCACCTGCCACGATTCATTTGATGACGCCTATGTGACACTCTACCGCCACCCACCGGGACATGAGGGTTGTGTTGTGCCTGTCCCTGTCCGTGAGAATCATCAGATAATCATCTATCCTTCAGAACGTGAACTCCTGAGGGGTCTTGCCGCATATATCAGTGAAAAAGATCCTGATATCCTCTCCGGCTGGAACTTTGTTGATTTTGATATCAGTTATATCACAAAACGCATGGAGGCGATTGGGCTTGAACCTGATTCATTATCCCGGATTCCTGGTGCCGGTGCCAGAAATCCCCTTCGTGGAAGGGCACTCTTTGACCTTCTGATGGGATACCGGAAGATGCAGAGTTCACGAAAGGAGTCATACCGCCTGGATGCCATCGGAGAAGAAGAACTGGGGGAAGGCAAAATCCGATACACGGGCACCCTGTGTGCACTCTGGCGGGATAATCCTCAGGATCTGGTGGCATACAATCTTCGTGATGTTGAACTCTGCGTGGGCATTGATGCGAAGAGTACAATCATTGGGTTCTACCGGGAAATTGCCCGGTATGTGGGCTGTCCACTGGACCGGACGCTCAACTCATCGAATGTAATCGACATCTTTGTCCTCCGGAAGGCATTTGGCAAATATGTACTCCCTTCAAAGGGGTTTGCAGCAGGTGATGAATTTGAGGGTGCAACGGTCTTTGATCCTTCACGGGGAGTGAAGGAGAATGTTGTTGTGCTTGACTTAAAGTCCCTGTATCCAATGTGCATGATGACCATCAATGCATCAATGGAAACAAAAGATCCGGAAGGGGAACTCCATGCACCCAATGGTATCAGGTTCAGAAAATCTCCGGACGGGCTGACGCGGAGTATCATCGCAGACCTTCTTAATGAGCGCGATGAGAAGAAAGCACTAAGAAATACCTTTGAATATGGCTCACCCGATTACCTGTTGTATGATATCCAGCAGAATGTCCTCAAGGTGATTATGAACACCTACTATGGTGTCTCAGGGTATGCCCGGTTCCGTCTGTATGACCGGGACATCGGATCGGCAGTCACCTCAGTGGGACGGGCGATAATTGCTCATACCCGTGACGTGATCACCGGGATGGGATACTGCGTTATTTATGGAGACACGGATTCCTGTATGATTGAACTCCCTGTCGCAGATACAGAGAAGACAATAGCGATGGCACGGGCGATTGAGTCGCGCCTCAATGAGAGTTACGGTGACTTTGCACGCAACGAGCTTGGCGCCGAAACACATTATTTTTCCATTAAATTTGAGAAGATATACCGGCGTTTCTTCCAGGCAGGGAAGAAAAAGCGGTATGCGGGACAACTTGTCTGGAAAGAGGGGAAAGAGGTCGATAAAATTGATATCGTCGGCTTTGAAATAAAACGTTCTGACTCGTCTCAGGTGACAAAAGAGGTCCAGCAGCATGTCATGGAACTCATTCTCCGGGGTGCAGGCAAGGCTGCGGTTAAATCATATCTTGGTGATGTGATCAAAAAATACCGAAAAGGGAACTATTCTCTTGATGAAATAGGTACTCCCGGTGGCATAAACAAAGCACTGGACAGTTACAAGAACAAGGATGCACATGTCAGGGGGGCAGAATATTCCAACAAATACCTGGGGACAGGTTTTGTCTCCGGGAGTAAACCCAAACGTGTGTATATCCGAAAGGTAACGGGAAAATACCCGAAGACCGACGTTGTATGCTTTGAATACGCGGATCAGATCCCGCCAGAATTTGTAGTAGATATTGAAAAGATGCTGAACCGGTCGGTTGAACAACCGATATCACGTATCATTGAGGCAGTGGGCTGGTCCTGGCAGGAGATGGATCCGTCACACACGACGCTTTCGGACTTCTTCTGAATCCACGATTCTCGTGTACGTATCAGTTGTCCGGGCCCGATCCCATCTGATCCTTGCCGGGAATATCCCGTGGGATCTCCATCAGGTCGAGAGGCATGGAGGTTGTGGGATATATTTCCTGTACCATTTTCTTTCGTTCCATCGTTGTTTTAGGGTGGTATGTAAAACAGGTGCTGGATTTTTTGTAAGGCAGTGTCCTGGAAAATCCAGATTATGAATTTTCTCTGATAAATTGTATGATTTTTACCTATCACTGAAATTATCCCCATATGTGTTGACAGTATATGCCGGGGATGAAGGGGCATCTTTCCTGTTTTATTTTTGTAATTTTTTTTGTATGTGTTTGTCCGGCCCCTTTCCCAGGAGAAAGAGTATGGACGTAACGGTTAACGAATGGAGACGAAGTGGTATGTAAATAATTTGTATGTATTCCCGCACAAATGAGTGAAAAGGTTTCATTTCCTACAAAATACCTGATAATCATGTGATGGTTCATATGGATTATTTCATCGTCACCGCCCCCCGGCGCTATACAAAATGGTATTGCTCTTTTATATTCAAAGGCGTCCCCATGGCACCTGTGAGGATGTGCTGTATGTTGAAATGTTTTCTTTGAAGGAATATCATTTTTGTATGAATACATATCAAAATTGGTTATTTGAGAATCCGCAAATAATATGAGAGTTGTATTGGAAAAATTGAATAAATATTTTGTTGTGTATATTTTAGGAAGTACCTGTTCAACAAGTCAGGTAGTGTCCATTGGCATGGCGGATGCTGGTTCGAGGTACCGTATGTTTATGGCAGTAGCGGTGTGCATGACTCGTTGCATTGAAGGTAATCCGGCATGAACGTAAGGCTTGTTTTTGTGCCTGCTCTCTCTGTTTTAATTCGGTTTTCACCTCCTGTTATACATTACAATCCCGGAGAAAGCATATAATTATTGAGGATTGTGCATATGCCTGGCTCAATACACTATATATTGATTAAGAGGGCCGGATGTTTTGTGCCTGTTTTGCCAGAAAAACGGGATTATAACTGCAGCAGACAGAGATCAATAAGTCCCTGTGCCCAGATGTAGACAGCTTCCATGTTTCGGTAATCACCTGGCTTTACACCTGTGATCTTCATTACCGTTTTGTCTTTGAATGAAAGCTGTTCTTCTGCTATTTTACCTGCAAAATATCCAATATCCCTGAGTTCAATATGCTCTCTTACCGGGTCAAAGGCAGCAGATGCAGCCTGCTTTTTGTCTGGTGAAATATCTAGGAGTGAGTATCCTGAAAGAAAGCCTATCACGGGTATTTCATGCAACATATTCTTATGAAGGCTGGCAAATGTTACCAGTTCCGGAAGCACTTTGCCATAATAAATGGGGCTTCCGATGATCACTGCACTGTAACCGGAAATATCGAATATTTCCTTTACATTTCGTACATCGACATCACGATCATGCTTTTGAAGACCTTCGGCGATTGCTGTGGCAATTCCTTCTGTTGCACCATATTTGGTGGCGTATATGACAAGTATCCGATTATTCATGGTATTCTCTCTTCCGATGGCTGTTAATTGTTCTTTTGTGGGTTAACTGAAAGAAGTTTGAAGATATGAATTGTATATCGTTTCTCTTTAAGAAACCTCTTATTTAGTATATCTCCCTGTGTTTGGAAATTGCTGATACAATTTCCCGTGCCCAGATGCGGATGGCTTCATGATCTCTGAAATCTCCGACAGGAGGGTGCACCATGTCAGCAATCTGTGCATCTGCCTCTGAGAGGTTAACGGGGCTGAATGCACCGGAAAATCCCATTTCCATTACCGGCCTTACATACTCATGCATATCCCTGATTGCAGCAATCAGTGGTGATGTATTCGTTTCTCCCGGATTGCAGCATGAAATGCCGTCAACAAATATGGCAAGCCATATATTTTTTAGATATGGACGGTAATGCTGACAGAATTCCCGTGCTTCAACAAGCATTTTTCCCATGTATACCGGGCTTCCGAGAATCACTGCATCGTAGGAATCAATAATTCCTGTCTCCATCACATTGGTAAGATCACTTTCAATGCCGTTTTCTGCCAGAACGTCCTGAATTTCTTCTGCTATTTCCTTTGTTGTTCCATATTTTGTGGCATATGCAATGAGTACGCGTGGCCCTGTCATATTCTTCAATGTATGGATTTTTGTGCATTAATTATTATTGGTGAACTACCTCTGGGCTAAAGACCCAGAGGCTTCCTGCTTCATTCCCCGAACTTATGTCCATGAGTCCACAGGCCCTTCCCCTCGTACCGAAGGTGTATATTATTATTAAATTCCAATTAGATTTTGTTTATCAAGTGCGAATTTCTTGATATTTATCGCGGCATTAACATCCCGGTCCTGGTGTGTGCCACAATCTGGGCATATCCAATCTCTGTCAGCCAGTGTTAAATCCCGATTATAGTAACCACACGTACTGCATATTTTTGTAGATGGTTCAAACTGACCGATACGCAGGATAGTTTTACCATACTGCTGTGCTTTATACTCTAATTGGGTGACAAAGGAACTCCATGACGCATCAGCGATATGCTGTGCTAATTTATGATTTTTTAACATCCCTTCAACATTCAATGTTTCCAGTGCAATTGCTTGGTTCTCGCATACTAATCTAAAAGAGAGTTTGTGCTGGAAATCATTGCGTTGATTGTGGATTTTTTCATGGAGTTTTGCCATTGTCTTTTTGGCTTTGTTTCTATTGTTTGAACCTTTTTGTTTTCTGCTTAACCGTCTTTGTAACACTTTCATGCGGAGAATAGATTTTTTCAAATTTCTTGGATTATCGATCTTTTCTCCGTTGGATAGTATTGCAAAATCTTTGATACCGACATCAACACCTATGGTCGTATCTTTATCAAAATGTTGCGTTGCAGGTTGTTCCTGTTCATCGTCTATCAAAATACTGATGAAAAATTTTCCCGTTGATGTGACAGATACTGTCGCGGTTTTTTCAATCCCTTCATATCTTCGGTGTAATTTTGTTTTAACCCATCCGATTTTAGGTAATCTGATTTTATGAGTATCAAAATTCACATTGTATCCCTGCGGAACAGAGAATGACTGAATGGGATTTTTCCGGGATTTAAATTTAGGAAATCCTTTCTTTTCTCGGAAAAAACGAGTGAATGCATTATCAAGATTTAATGTTGCACCTTGTAAAGACTGCGAATTGATGTCCTTTAACCAAATATGTTCTGATTTTAAATCAGGCAACATTTTGTTTAATGTAAATCTCGATATTGATTTACCATCAGATTCATAGGTTCGGAGCTTATTTTCTAAACCCCAGTTGTAGATGAACCTACATGCACCGAAATGTTGAAAGAACATTTTCTCCTGTTCTTTGTTAGGGTACATTCGGTATTTGTAGGCTCTCAACATACACATTTAACTCTGGATTTACTACCCATATGCTTTGTGCTAATGGAGTCTACAAACATCGCAATCAGGGTACATTTCTTCTTATGTATCATGTTATATTTGTACTCAAATACCGCCAAAACAGCCGTATTTTCCGGCAACAAAATCGCGCACAAAAAAACGTCCATTTTGTCCCCGATTTCCCAAAACAAGGAAGAGTAAGGGGGCCGAAAAACAGGATCAAAGGGTGATTATGGGTTGGTTAAAGGATCGTTACGGGGTGGACAAGAGGTTATATACACAAACAGGGGGGAGGCAATACCCCTGTTTCTGGTATTTGCCCTAGTGTCTCAGGAGATGTCCGGAGGTTCCATGAATGGAATGAAAATCAAAAAATTTTGGGAGAACTCAGCTGAGTTCAGTTCGGCCAGGTTCATCCCGAGGTTCAGCCGAGTTCCGGCTTCCCGTCAGCCCATAGCTCAACCGCTTCCCGGATAGCATCGTCCGCATATGAGGAGATCCGGACTTTGGTGCGGGAGATCGTCACATAGTACGTCTCGCCATTCGCGTCGTGGCACTTCAGTTTGCAGGAGAAGGTGTCCTTTTCGTTGTCACGGGACTGGGTTCCGCCAATAGCGGTGGCGAGTTCGTCGTCGTTCATCACATGGGTGGCAGCGGTCCCGAATGCTGTGACCGTTGCGACCTGGATGGAGACATCGCCTATGGTGTCGGCTTCGAGATTTTCGTATATGACCTTTGCATCATACGCTTCTTTGGAACGTACGACCGGGTCAATGGTCACCCCACTCTCGACGTACGAGGTACAGCCGAAGGGGTTGGTGTCGATGATGTCCTGCACGAGGGCATCGAAGATGGTGATATTTGCGATGGGGACGAGAAGGTCCCGCACCGCACTCTTGGTGTTGGTTGTCTGGATAAAGTCAGCCATTTTTGGCACTTCCTGCCAGCCGGTTCCCGGGGTTCGACTGACATATAAACATATTACTTTGGGTAATATATGCCTGTCCTTACATTTGACTTCGTGATGAAAATATTCCGCGCTTTCGCCGGAAAATATGGATGAATTGATGAGGAAAATACCTGAGGCGCACCTATAAATTCATTTTGTTGGATATTTGATATTAGGTGCCGCAATAAGGAATTGTCATTTATTTGATGAGAACGTTCGTTCAGTGACACATTCATGAATCATACCTGAAATGAACTGATGGTAGTGCAAATGGTTGTCTCATTTCTTCCCTGACTGGAAGAATCCTCTCTCGCCAAAATAATTACCAAAGGTAATATTTATCTTCATTGCTGGTAGAGTATATACAAGGTAAAAAATTCAGAGAAGGGAAGAAGAAATGATGAATGACCTGGACGCGAAAATCATCGAGATGCACCGCGATATTAAGTGGATCTGCCGGACACTGGGAGAGATGAAAGAGACAGATGTTGACTTCGAAGACCGCATCCGGAAACTGGAAGGGTGGCAGGCTGAAAAGGCCGGGGTAGATAAGCGGACCGGTGGTATTGTTGCGGGTCTGAGTGGGGTTGTGGGGGCCTTGGCAGCGTTGGTGGTGCAGTGGCTGGGGATGGGGTGATAAGTTCCCTATTAAAAGGGATCATAAACAGGTGAAACACAAATTGGTGTTCTTCTCCATTGATTCATCCGCCAGGAATTAACCAGGCACACCTACCTCACGACATCCTGATCTATTTCAACCCCCCCACGTCCACCAAAAACTCACAATTCACTTTCACATCACGCAATGAACCGATAATACCATTCACATCCTCTTTTTTTCATGCCACAAAAATTACTCTTGGCTAGCCAGACACTCTTCAAAGATCCTGAGATCTTTGAATCCGACTACATACCCAACACCATCAATTACCGTGACATGCAGCTCCGGCAGCTCGCCGGGACAATCCTGCCCGCCCTACGGGGAGTCTGTCCCATCAACACCATCCTCCGGGGGCCACCGGGAGCCGGGAAAACGACAAGCGTCCTGCGGATATTCACCGAGATTGAGGAGACCACCCGGAAAGTCGTAACCGTCCTCATCAACTGCCAGAACGTCCAGACCGAGTTCCGTATCTTCGCCAAAATATTCGAGGAATTATTCAGGCAACAGCCGCCGTTCTCCGGCATCCCCATTCAGCGGCTCACCGACCCCATCGCAAAAGAACTCATCAGACGAAAAGCAGTCCTCATCGTCTGCCTGGACGATGCCAACTACCTGGGCCACAACCATCAGCTCGATAAGGTGCTTCGACCCCTGCTCCGGATGCATGAATCTAATCCGGGAGTACGTATTGGTGTCATCACCACCATCAGCACGCTGGATTTTCACCGGCCCGCGATCCTCGACCCCGCGGTGGAATCTATCTATCAACCCGAAGAGATCATTTTCCCTCCCTACGTGGAGGAAGAGATCCAGAGGATCCTGCATGGCCGCATCACGGCGGGCCTCTGTAAGGGAGTAGTCACCCCCGATATTCTAAACCTCATCACCACTCTCACCATGGAATCAGGGGATCTCCGTATCGGCATCAACCTCCTGAAACGGTCGGTTATCCATGCAGAACGGATTGGACAAACAAAAGTACAAGAGGAAGATGTCCGACACGCATTCCGGAGCACACAGGAAGCACATGTCTCCCATCTTGTCGATAGCCTGACAACAGACAACCGGCGGCTGCTCTCGTATATTGCGAAGATGAGTCAGGAAGACGCGACCGGGCCAATCATCTCAGGAAATCTCTATGATTCATATAAAAAGAACACGACCATTTGCTACACGGCCTTCTATAACCACCTGAACAAACTCGCAAGCTTCCGTCTCATCGACCTTACCCAACGGAATACGAAAGGAAACACACGGGAGGTAGTGCTCCGGTGTGACCCGGCGGAGATTATGGAGATGTGCAGAACGGAGATAGGAGGGGAGATTCTCTCCTTTTGAAACATACCATTCCCTTTTTTTCACACCACTAATTCGCCCGTAACGGCCAGTTCGACAGTATCGTCCGTTCCCTCACCCGGATGTACGAGAACTATCCGGGAGTAATCACACCTGCCTCGACCATATCGTCGCCCTCACGATGGAGGGGGGTGACATTCGGGTCGGCATCGACCTCCTGAAATATTCCGTTATCAATGCAGAACAGGATGGCCGGGCTGTAGTCGTGGAAGAGAATGTCAACACCGCGTTTAAGATCGTAACAGGCACCCATCTGTCCCTCCTCATAGAAGGACTAAAACCAATTCAGAAACGGCTGCTCTCCCGTATCGTTCAGATGAAACAGGGGGATGAAATGTCATCTCTCACATCCAGTGCCCTCTATACGTCATTCAAAAAGACCGGTGATATATCCCATGCGTCCTTTTACAACTATCTTCTGAGACTCTCTGATCTCCGTCTCATCAATCTGCACCGATGGGCAGGGAAAGGGAATGCACATGAAATTGAACTTTTGTTTGATCCTGAATTTCTCAAAAATATCTGATTCAAATTCCTTTTTCGAATTCAATACATTATTCTGAATTTTACAAAAGAAGAAGGTTGTAAACGGTCATCACCAAAGCAAAGGAAACCTGTACAAATGCAGGTCAGAATGTAGCAAACCATTTTGCTGACGCCGGAGGTTTCAGGAAATCCTGTCGGGGCCATGGATAACCCACCTTTGGTTTGCACTTCTCCAGTGCAAGTCAGTGTAAACGTGGACGGCTTCACTCTGCCGCTGCCGGGTGTTATGTGTGCAGCGGATTTTGAGAGGGTGAGTGTTGATCTTGGCCGGTGTGGTTTGTGCGATGAGGGGAAGGCTTTGTTTAGATCTGGGGATTTGAGGCTTAGTATCTGTGAGAGGTGTTACGGGAGACTTGTGAGGGAGGATAATGGGAGGAGTGGAATTAAATAATCACAGTTTAGAAAAGTAAATCAATGGACTTTCTTTTTCCTATACCTGACAAAAAATTATCATTATTTGAACCTGCTGAAAATTATTGTAATGCTGGATATGTATATCGTGCAGGGATGGGGAATCCTGACGAGATATGGGGCACATATGCAAGGGGTTACCTCAATGCAGTTGATGAACTTATAAAATCTGTACTGGAAGGAAGACTTACCCGCGACACTTTTGGTTATCCAATATTCTACCTTTTTTCACATTATCTTGAACTTAGGTTCAAGGAGATTATGCAAATCGGTAGGCCATTGATAGGAGAAGATATAGGTTTTTCAAAAGGCCATGATCTGGTTCAGCTATGGGGTGAGTGCAAAAAAATATTAAAAGAAGTCTATAAATGGAAAAAATACTCTGACCTTGACAAAGAAGGAAGAGAGATTTTTCTTACAATAGATCATTTTGTCAAAGAACTTTGTCAGGACAAAAAAGCACAGACATTTCGTTATCCTGTGGACAGGGATGGGAAACCTTTAATGAAAGATTCTATCGATGTATTGAATATTGAAAATCTGGTTATTGTGACAAATTGGCTACCGCAGGCTCTTGATCGTTTATGTTCCGGAATTTATGCAAACAAACAATTGATGGATGACTTTCATGCCGAAATGTGTGCTGAGTATCGCGAGGATTATTAAGATGATCAACCGCTTTCCTTATAAGATCCACAGGGTAGAACTTCTTAAGTTTTGATAAACTAAAAAAAAGTATTTGTAGCCGATTTTCAATCAATTCTTAGCACACCGCTGCCAGGCGTTATGTGTGCAGTGGATTTTGAGAGGGTGTCGGTTGATCTCGGCCGGTGCGGTCTTTGTGATGAGGGGAAGGCTTTGTTTAGATCTGCAGGGCTGAGGTTAAGTATCTGTGAGAGGTGTTATGGGAGAATTGTGAGGGAGGAGAATGGGAGAAGTGGGGTGAATTAAAAATATTGAAAAAATATATGAATTAAAATTTATTAAGGTAGAAAATGCATATATCAGCCCTCTTTTCAATTCAACTAAAAATATGTGAGTTTTTGCAATTCCTTAGTGAGATAACTCTAATACAGTTGCAGATTCTCTGGAATCTCGATATCACAACCGCCATGCAGAAGAAAATCCTGAAGGAGATTGTGTATTTTTACGTTGATTTTGAAATCAGGAACGCTCTTGCCTTCCAGCGATCTGAAATAGTTCCGTGCTTTCTCTTTATCAACAGAGCGTTCTAATTCGGTAAAGCGTCCATATTCATCGATATTTTCTTTATTTACCTTTATTTCCATTATCTCTAGGAGGAGAGATTTATCTAATCCGAATATTGAGGATATATGAGATATCTGGTCATTTTTCTCAGATGCCTGATACAGGGAAATGTATTCCCTGAATGTCTTGCCGCTTTCCAGCTTCAAGTCACCTCTCTCCACATCATGGAGGATGTGTTTTGCATGTTTCTGTTCTTCCTGAGTGAGGGTTGCAAATGATTTGTGCAGTTCGTCTAAGATAGCCTGCCGCTCTTCTTCGTTGAGATTCGTCTGCTCTAAGGATTTGCAGTACTTCTCAAAGTTAGCGTTCATGTAGTCCAAATCGATGACGCCGGTGTCGATTTCGGTGAGGTATCCTTCAATTTCAAAGGGAATGTCAGCCGGTTCTCCGCCGCCTTCAGTATCTGCGAAGAGTTCTTTGTAACGGAGTGCCAGGATGAGATAGATGGTTTCACCGAACTGCAGTTTTACGGTTGTTTTTGGTATGCCGCTTCCATGTCCAAATTCATAGGTAAGCTGCTTCCAGGTGAAACCCTGCAGTTTTGCGGCTTCAAGGCGAAGGTTGAGGTCTTTGAAGAATTTAGCAAATCTCCTGCGGGATGGGATGTCGTCGGGAATTGTGATGAAGTTGGAAATTCCGGCATTTTTAAAGAGGGTTTCTATGTCGGTGTGGAGATTGTTGAGTTCGGTTATGTTTTCTTCGAGTTTATCTACGAAGAATCCAAACACGTTCTCTCCTGAGTAGAGTTTGACAGCCTTTTTGATGTTTCTCTCCATGGTGTGGGGTTTACGGTAGTATCTGATGATGCCGAAGGGTTTTTCGGGACCAAAAAGGCGGTTTGTGCGGGAGAATGCCTGGATGATTTCTTCATACTTCAGCATTTTGTCCAGATAGATGGTGTTTATCCATTTGGAGTCAAATCCGGTGAGCATCTGGTCAACGACGATTAAGAGGTGGATCTGTTCATCCGGGTCGTTTTGAATTCTTGTGTAGGGTTCTTTGTGAGCTAATCTTGCGGAGATGTCTTTTTTGAAGAGGTGATGGGTTGCGAGAGTGAATTTTGTTTGGTAACGTTCGTTGTAGTCTTCTAGGATTTCGACCAGTCCGTCTTCTTTGATTTCAAATCCCTCGGTGTTGTCGATGTTTGGATCAAATAATGCGGTTATTTTGAGATCGGGTTTTGTCTGTTTGATGAGACGGTAATAGTCGATTGCATCGTTGATGCTGCTTGTTGCAAAGATGGCATGAAATTTTCCGCCGCGGCTTAGCCGGGTCCAGTTATCGATGATGTCTTCAACGACTTTCTGCCGGTGTTCGGGTCTTGTGTACTGGGTTTTTGGGAGGTAGTCTTCGATGCCTTTGACGTATCTTCCGTCGCTCCCTTCAAAGCCTGCCATTTGGACGTTGGAGGCGCCCATGTAGTAGTAGTATTGTTGGCTTTTTACCGGGTCACTTAAGGCTTCTTCGACGGTTTGTGCTTTTGCTTTGTAAAGAGCGACGGCGGATCTGACGTCTTTGTCTTTGTGGGTTGAAACTTTGTAGAGGTCGAATCCAAGGACGTTTTTATCACGGATACCATCTGCAATGCTATAGCGGTGAAGTTCGTTGCCAAAGAGGGTAGCTGTGGTGTTGAGTTTTTTCTGGTTTTCTTCGTAGATAGGGGTGCCGGTGAATCCGAAGAAGAGGGCGGCGGGGAAGGCTTCACGGATTTTTCTGTGCATCTCGCCGAATGTTGAGCGGTGGGCTTCGTCAACGATGATGACAATGCGTTTTGTATTGAGTTGATCGAGAAGAGATTTGCTGACACCTTCTTCTTCGGAGATGTTGCTCATTTTCTGAATGGAGGTTACGATGAGGGTGTCTGCCGGGTTGCTGCTTTTGAGTTTTGCGATGAGGACCTGGGTGTCTTCTGTTCCCTGTACGGATTGATTTTCACTGGCAAATTTTTTGTATTCTCTGAGGGATTGGGTGCCGAGTTCGATTCTGTCAACGAGGAATATGACTTTGTCGGCGTCTTTTGAGTTTGCGATGAGCTGAGCGGATTTGAAACTGGTGAGGGTTTTGCCGCTTCCGGTAGTGTGTCCGATGTAGCCGCCGAGGGGGTTTGTTTCTTCCCAGTGGTGTTGTGCGACCCGGTCGGATATGGCGTTTGCGGCGTAGTACTGATAGCTTCTGAGGACTTTGAGGGTGCCGTCTGATTCGTCGGCGACGGTGTAGAATCCAATGAGCTGGTGAGCCATAGGAATGGAGAGCAGGGAGTCGGCGATTTCTTTCCAGTCGTTGATTGGTTCGTTGTTGAAGTCTGCCCAGTGGAAGTAGAAGTCTTTGTTAAATATGCCATTAGTTCCGGGGTTGGCAAAATAAACGGTTTCTTCTGGCGTCATGGCAACGAAGACCTGAATGAGGGAGAAGAGGTGGGTGAAGATATGTTCGTGAGAGTATTTTTCTATCTGGGTGTAGGCCTGGCTTACATGGATGCCGCTTCGTTTGAGTTCGAGGTGGATGACGGGCATGCCGTTGATTAAGAGCAGGAGGTCGCCGCGGCGGTTATTAAGGATAGGGGACGGGGTTGTGAACTTTGGCTGCTGAGCTATCTGGTAGGTGCTTTGTCCGGCAGCAATTTCCTGGCGGTCGTAGATTTTAAGGCTGATCTCTTTTCCGAGGTGGGCTACGTCGTCAGGGTTGTCGCGTTTGACGGAAATGGTTTTTCCGTTTATAAATCCATTGAGGTTGACGGGGGTTCGAAGAAGAATGATCTGTTCAAGAATCTGCTGCATTTCCCCGTCGGTTAAGGGATATCCGTTTAAGCGGTCTATTCCGTTGTTGTTCTGGAAGAGGATCTTTTTCCAGTTTTCGATGAGGTCTTTTTCAGTGGAGTATTTGAGGACCGAAAGTTCTCCCCAGCCTTTCCGTTTGAGGGCTGAGATTAAGGCTTCTTCAAATTCGGCTTCGGTTTGGAGTGTCATGCTGCCTCCGTGACAAACATTTTTTCGAGGAGTGCGGTTTTGATGTGTTTGAGGTTGGTGAGGTTTTGGTGATGAAGGGTGATGAGGGTGTCCAATTTATCCAAAGTAACACCAATCAGATTCTGTTCTTTGACACTCGGAAGTGCAATCGAGCACATACACAACTTATCATAATAAAAATATAATCTTACTCCGCCCTCTTGATATTGTTCTACCATTCTTTGAAAAGTTTCTGACTTAAACCAATGCCACAAAAATCTATCATCAACATCTTCTGTTGTCTTAAAAACTTCGTAAAGCGAACTAACGATTACATTTTCAGGCAAATTATAGTATCCAATTGAGCCAACATTGATTCTTGCAGGATTATATGCAAACGAATTTTGAGATACAATATAATACATACTTTTATCAGCATCTCGCATTGTCCCGCCATTTTCAAACAGTTCATTTTGAGGGAAAAATCCTCTTTCATTTGATATAGAGTAACTTTCTAATGGAAGATTTTCCTTATTCTTTTCTCCTGCAAGAAAAGTAATATCAGTAAACTTTCGTTGTTCCCAATCATCAGTAAATCCTTTAAATTTAATTTTTGAAATATTACGATTATTTTTGGGAAATATCTTTTCCAGTATGGATTTTTTGACGTTTAGAAGCGTGTCGTATTTACGCTGTTGTTGGGCGATAAGGGTGTCGAGATGTTTGAAATAATCTCCAATTTTTGTTTGCTCTTCTATTTTTGGAGCAGAGATAGATGTCTCAAAGATTATACGCTTATTCAAACCACCACGAGTTCGATCTCCCGAAGAACTTATTCTTAATTCATCGTAACGTGACTCTAAATTTTGAAATATAAATTCAGGATTTAAAACGTCATTAGGCATAACCGCGGCAACAGACTGATTTGTTGTTAGTGGAATATTTGTTATTGCTACTGTGCCTCGGGTTTTACCTTGACCTGCCAATGCAATAATCACCGAATTCTTTTTCACCCAATTAGCACTTGAATTAGATAAACCAGACTGGGAAATCATATTCTCTGTGAAATTAATCCTCTTTTTATTAACCTCACCAGAAGACAACCATGGTATTTCCTTTGGATGCCAATATTCAAACACTTTCGTATTTGGTGTACCACCAGTAATAATATCAGAATTATCTCCCAGTCTAAACTTATCCCACCCCCCCTCAAAGCCCTTGAACCGGAGTGCAGGCTTCTTCTCCCCCATCATCACTCACCTGCAAGCAGAGACTTCAGCTTCATAAGTCCTGCCATATCAGACTCAGCGCCTTCCAGCTCACCAATCAGCACTGAAAGAGAACACTCCGCCTCGTGGATACTCTCCTCCGTTTCTGAAAACGTCACCGCATACTTTTCAGACAAATACTTCACCCCGCTCGTCAAATCTGAAACAACATCCTCAGGCATCTTCGAAAGTGCGGAGGTCAGCGGAAGAATCCACTTCCGTTCAAGCAAATCAAGAACTTCAGCATCCGAAAGTTGTTCGATCGTCTGTATGGTAAGCTCATGTAGATGGGCGGCATCCGCCTTCACCTGCTTCTTCAGCCCCTTCTCCTCATCAAGCAAAGCGTTCACTGTCAAAAGCTTCTGCTCTAACGAATCCGCATCAAACACCGCTCCGCGTTTCATCTCCGCACGGATCTGCTTCGCCTCTTTCGCCGCAGCCGCCGCAGCAAACGCATCCTTCGCCTTATTCACCGCCTCGGATTCCAGTTCCTCCTCAGACAGCGAAGAAAGAACATCCGCAACCTCCGATGAAATCACAGAAAGCCGCTCTTCCTTCCGGGAAAGTAAAGCCATATCCTCTTTGAGCAGTGTCTCCTGAACCAGCTCAAACGGAAGAACATACCCAAGCCAGCCGTCCTGGACCTCAACATCCTTCCCTTCCTTCTTCTTCAAAACCATATTCGGCACAACCTTCCTCGCCGCCGCAAACCCTTCGCTTTGCAGAATCCCCAAATCAACCGCAACCCTCTGCCAGCAATCATCAAGAATCTGATACGCCGCATACGTATCAATCAGCGGAACACAAGAAAGCCGCGAGAAAATATCCCCACTCAAAACCGCCTCTACATTTGCCGTATTCACCGACGCCCAGGCATCCACCAACTCAGCACGCAAACACGTGCCAAAGTCAGAAAATGCCGCCGTGAAACCATCCGTAAACCGGCAAACATCCGCATGACTTGAAATCAGACCTCTGACATCATCCGTTGCAAGCGACAAATACCCGTTCGACCCCGCGGAAAACAAATCACTGCGAAGCGAAGGAAACGCATCCCAGAACGTAGACAAACCCGCAACCTCTGACGCCGGAATACCCCCATACATCAGCGCATACAGATCCCAATGCTCAGCCTCATTGGACGAATCAACATACCGCGGAATATTCAGATTATACGCATTCTCCCGAATCTCCTCACGGCTCACCGCACGTGAAAACTTCGGGACCGTCGCCCGGCTCACATATGTATCAACAATCCGCTTAATATCCGATGCACGAAGCTTATTGTTCTTCCCCTCCTTTACAAACCCTTTCGAAGCATCAATAATCAAAACATCATCATTTGCCCGTTTCTGCTTCAGAACCATAACAATCGTCGCAATACCTGTTCCAAAGAAAATATTCGAAGGAAGACTGATAATCGCATCAATATGATTAAACTCGACCAGATTACGGCGGATATTCCCTTCCTCTCCCCCGCGGAACAACACACCGTGCGGAAGAACGATCGTCATAATTCCTTCCGGTTTTAAGTGATACAAATCATGTAAGAGAAACGCATAATCCGCCTTCGTCTTCGGAGCAACCCCAAACCGCTTATACCGAACATCATTCTCCATATCCTTCGTTTCCCAGTGCTGGGAATACGGAGGATTAGACACAACCGCATCCACGTACAACGGGGAATACGTTCCAACCGGATCATTATCCTCAAAATACGGCCAATCTTTCTTATCCAGAGTATCCCCGCACCGCGTAACAATATTATCAGGAAGAATTCCCCGCATAACCAGATTCATACGGGTAAGATTGTAGGTATTCTTTTTCAGTTCCTGCGCATAATATCGAACCTTATTTTCACCCTCGATATGCTTTGCAGCCGAGCGGCCAATCGTTATCAAAAGTGAACCGGAACCGCTTGTTGGGTCGTAAATGTCGATGGTCTTCTTTCCTTTCAGATGTTCTGCCACAATTTCGGACATTAAAAGGGAAACCTCATGCGGAGTATAGAACTCGCCAGCCTTCTTCCCCGCATTCGCAGCAAACATGCTGATAAGATACTCGTAAATAAACCCAAGAACATCATAGTCCTGCCGGTTATCCATCGGAATATCCTTAATCAGATGAATAAGCGCATTGACCGCCTTCGTTTGAGACCCAGGACTATTACCAAGCTTACTCAAACCGGTTTCCAGAGTTGTAAAAATACCCTCGAATATCTTTTTGTGTTTGTCACTGATCTTCCGATTAAATGCCGACAATGCATCACGGACATTAGACACATCAAAATCATTCCCCAGCGAAAGCCAGGTAGAAAACAGATTATCATAAGAAATGAAGTATCCAAGTTTCTCCTGAATAAACGCAACCGTTTCCGGATCAGTCTCAGAAATCTGCGCAATATACTCGTCAGTTGCATTATTCTCTTTCAGAAACTGTACTTCCTTATCTGAGAGGAACTTATAGAATATGAAGCCAAGAATATAGTCCTTATACTCGTTAGCTTCAATATTGGAACGCATTTTATTTGCTGATTCCCAGATTTTATTGGCAAGTTGCTGTTTATTCATGGGTGACGTCTCTCTGATTACCTATACTGTAAAATCGGTGCTTTGGACTATGTCTCTTTGCTTTTTGACGGGAAGGGAAGCAAAAATGACTTTTATGTTATAGCCTGACTTTGCCAGTTAAGAAGAAATAAAAGTGTTCTTAGTGATGTTTGAATCGTTCAAAATACAAACAAAACTAAGAACATATAAGGTTGCCCCGAAGGGTGAGCGGCCGTTTCCATGAAAAAGGAAGGAATCAAATCGGGGATACCTCCTATACTTTCATCCCCAACCTTTACCATCTCTCTCATAAAAGAGAAGAATATGACATATGATTGGCGTGAACTCCTCTACCCTGCAGAATGGGGATTCCGTTTCTTCATTGCCTCCATGTTGGTTGCTCTCGTCTCTCACTTTGCAACAATGGAATTTGTGCTTCTCTTCTACCTGATGACCGCCGGATGTGCTTTTTGCTTCCTCCTTCAGCTGCGGATTGCAATACTTTCGATCTTAGGGAGAATTCCAACATCTGGTTAAGTAACGCCTAAATGGACTTTCACCTCACCCCCTCACTCTTATTCCACTCCCGGACCAGCCTGGCATAACATTTTTCGCAGATACTCGCCCGCTGCTCTTTGGAGTGATACACCGCCACCCCGTTACCACAGATTGAACAGTGTCCGAGCGACACCGACGACCGGCAAAAGGATGTGTGATCCAGGATACCAGGCAGGGGAAACACTTCATCCTTTCGACGGTTTGTTTTCACTCTTTCACCTGTTTTATTTACTTTTCTTGCGTGTTGAATTTGGGATTTATGCACAAAATTGCCTTTATTCGGCAATTGCGGCATGGATGTACGACTCACTATTTCATTTTCACCAGTCCCGGATTCACAGAGACACAGACCCGTACCACTGCAATTATCGGGTATGCTGTGTGTTCCCGCTGAGTCATGAAAACTTCCCTTACTATCTGTACATTTCTCTATATACTTTAGTTCTTTAGAAGAATAAACATCAATATGGGATTTGTTTTGAGCCTCTATGTTTTCACTTTGCTGGTGAAAAGATGGTGAAAGAGTGAAAGTATCGGCATCAGGATCATCAGGATCATCAGGATCGGAATTGTCCCCCTCTCCCTCATCGGAATCATCGATCCAGACATCTGCCTTATCCACCCATTCCCGGTACATTTCATGATCGAAAGAGAAATGATGCTCCCGTCTCTTCATCGAAATACCACATACATCCTCTGCCACTATTGCATCAATGAGACTCACTGCCGGGCACTTGTCCAGAATTCCGGTGTATGTCGATCTGTTGTTGGTATAGCCATGGAGTAATCGGTATGTCTGCTGATACGAGAGGCCAAGTGCGTTTTGCAACTGCCTGACAGTGAATATATCAAGACCCATCTTCATAATTGTCTCAAGTGCTGCTGCTTCGTTACGGGTCTGCTTCGTCTCCTGCCCACCGGCATCATTGCAAATTGAAATGAAGAGGCGGCGGGCATAGGCAAAGTCATCACGATTTGCAATGAGACTGCCTTTCTCATCATAATCCCGCTGGCAGAAATGGATCAGGGCGTGACATTTGATAAGGTCAAAGAGCATCGCCGGGTTGCGGCGATTATTGGCTGTACGAAAACATATTTGCGGTGAGAAGGGAGTGCGCACATGGTGTATCTTCTGTTTTATCAGATTCCACATCTCGTGGCACACATAAATGTCGGTATCTGCCTGTTCATCCTCCCGACACTGTGCCTCTTGTTGTTTCATGTGTTCAAGCACCGCCCTGTCCTGATCCTTTGAGTCGTCAATCCAGACCGTCAGCATACGGTTCATCACCTGATCATCTCCGATGCTCTCCACCTTGGCAAGCCACCAGACACATCGTTCCGGGATGGTGCATAGTTTTAGCTGCCTGTCGGTGGTGAGTGTCCTGTGCTGGATGGATTCCCTGAAATTTGAAGTAGCGGACTTCAGTACCTCCTGCATATCATCCGAGAGACTGACATCATCGAAGAGGAGAACGGTTCCTGCCTGGAGTGAATCATGGTAGAAGAGGGCCTTGTCAGAAACGGTACCTGTCAGCCGGTACTCCTCAGGCAGAAGCTGTATCATTGTGTTGCATGCATGGGACTTTCCCTTCCCTGAGTTCCCTGATATGGCGACATGCAGCCCGGAGGTATTCTCCACCGACTGGGAGGCAACCGACATCGCGAGACACTCGGCAACAGTCTGGTCGCCGACATGGTCGCGGTGGAAGACGTCAAGGAGGAAGGCGAGCGGATCGCCGGTGGTGAGAATATCCAGGGCACGTTTCCGGTACTCCTGCTGTTCTGCAGAGGTGTCTGTCAGTGAAGGAGTGGAAAATGAATCATCCGATGGTTCTTCTGAACGGTTTGGTGTCTCCTTTTTGGGTGATTTTGTCCTGCCCTTTTTATTCCCGACAGCCCGTTCCGGTTCATACATCCCCCGAAACTCCTTCCACCGCTGCGTCCCGCCGCCACAGGAATTGTGATGACATCCGGCAAAGATGGCCCCGTTTGAAAACTGGATGGCGAATGCCCCGTCAGTGTGGGCAGAAGAGAAGGGACACTCGGCAAGTGAGAAAAGCGTGCCACCCTGCCAGAGTCGTTCGTTTTTGACGGCGATTTTGTTTGTTTCGAGCCAGTAGCGGAGGTCAAATGATCCCCGCCGTCTGCCCTGCTCTGCCGCGGGGGCGGACCGGGGAATACATCCGACAAGGGTCCGGAGCAGGTCAGTCGTCACGACCTGCGGTTCATCCGGGGCAGAGACAATCCGTGCCTTCCGGTGCGGACGTACCCCGGTATTGTCCCCTTTTCGGGCCGTTGTTCCGTAGAGCTTCCATATGCGGCCTGCATTGAAGTTTGCCGTGTCACAGAGTACGGTATCGTCTGAAAAGAACGCATCGAGGACCGTGAGACACTCTTTCACAAGCCGGGTGGATACCCCATCGTTCGGAAGATCGATGCGATATAAAAGATGGGCACCGTTGCCTGAGTCTGAAAGAACAGGTGCCGGGAATCCCTTCTCTGAGAGCCAGTCTGCAACGTCTTCTGCCCGTCTGAGGGCAGCATCATGTTCTTCATCCGTCGTAGAAACACCACTTGGCCGAACCGGATCAAAGTCAATCGGGAGCCACCGGCGGCGGATGATATCTGCGTCAGCGGTGGTGGAATCATTCCGGGAGAGGTGTTGTTTGACTCGGTTCGCCCGACGAGACAGCAGTGCCGGGTTCACCTCGTTCAGGGTGACATAGATGCCATGTATTGACGTGTTGGTGTCCATTGCTGCCGCACGGGTGGCGAGGGCATCATGGTCGGTGAAGTACCCACTGTGTACCCCACCATTTCCCAGGGCCCGTAACTCGACAACAGTACCTTCTGAAAAAAGGAGGGAGAGAGTCTTCCGGATCTCATCTGCATCTGCATTTGTATCTGCTTTCATACAAATCCTCCCGTGACGTCAGGCATTGCCGGGAAGATGGGAGCGGAAACCGCCTCACCGCGGGCAACCTGCTGGAAACTCACAAACGGGATACTAAAATGGCCCGCCCGCGTTGCTACAAGGACGGCCCGACCGGAGACATTGACCGCGATGTGACCATCGATGACCGATGTAACGAGGATTGCCCCATCAGGGTGGACTGTCTCTTCTGTCCGGATGAGAGGGACGCTCTGCCCGTAGAAGAGAAGTGTATGGATGTCATCCCGTGTGAGGTAGTAGGTCTCCTCCACGATGGAAAGGGAGAGAATGCCCCTTCTTCCCAGTGCAAGAGTGCCGGGTTCAGTCTGCATCTGCACCACCCTGATTTTTGTTCAGTTCCTGTCCCTGTCTCCGATCGCATCCCGGTTTTGGCGTTTTGGTAAGGGTAATGCAATATGTGTGATAGGCGGTCCGGTGGATTGCGATATCAGAGATGTATCCACCGTGTGCCTGAATCTCTGCGAAAATTCTCTTTGCGACGAGGGAGAGCGGGACAGGGCCTGTGGAGATAGACATGCCTGCATCTGTACCACCCTGATTTTTGTTCAGTTCCTGTCCCTGTCCCTGTCCCTGATTGCATTCCTGTTTTGGCGTTTTGGTAAGGGTAATGCAATAGATGTGATTGCCGGTCCGGTGGATTGCGATATCAGAGATATATCCACCGTGTGTCTGAAACTCTGCGGAAATTCTCTTTGGGACGAGGAAGAGCGGGACGGGGCCTGTGGGGATGGCTGTTTTTTCAGTCACCATGGATTTTATTATGTTGGAAGTTGATTGATCATCGGCGGTTCCTGACAGAACAATGGTGGTACATAGTTTTTTTATGGGGCTGCCGTTTACCTGTTTTATCGGTTTTACCTGTTTTGTGTCTGTGGGTTGCATGTTCCCATCTCCTCGTCTGGCATGATCTGCCGTGTTTTATTCCCGTTTATTTCTTCTGTGATACTGCTGGTTTCGACACGTGCCTGCGGCTGGCCGGGGGTGTTTTTCAGGGTTGGTTTCAGGACTGTTTTTGTGTCTGGTTTTGTGCCTGGTTTGGTTGCTGTGTTTGTGCCTTTTTGTGTTTCTTCGATTTTTTTGATTTCTTTTATTTCTTTTATTCTGTTCATGGGGATTCTTTCCTGTGCACGATTTCTGTTATGCACAATGAAAGAGGGGACGTCAAATGCCATAAAGAAAAACACTGCGTCGTGAAAGGGAAACAGGGAATAATGTTTGTATCGGGCAGATATTGTGAAATTGATCATTCTAAAACAGTGTATGAACAGCAGAAAATCGGGTATTTATCCTTGAAATGAGCACTATTAAAAAATACCATTGTAGAAGGGAGATATATGGAATGCGCGGTTAAGGGATGGTTTATCTTTTTTCTACCCCCAGGGATTGTTCATTTTGAAAATAAGCGGTAAAATAACAGACAAAATAACAGACAAAATAACAGACAAAATAACAGACAAAATAACAGACAAAATAATCGAATTTTCCTGATTGTAAATGTGGGGTAAAATTTTCTGTTTTTTCTCTCCTTATTCCGCATAGGATAGCACATGCTCTTCTCATAACAAGGTTCATCCCCACATGTGTGGGGAACGTAAAAACATGAAAGGACCGATCGTAATGGGAACCGGTTCATCCCCACGCCTGTGGGGAACTCCATTCTATGACGCCCTTGAATCGGTTAAAACTAGGTTCATCCCCACGTGTGTGGGGAACTCAACAGTAAGAAGAGAGGAATAAAATCTACTCCCGGTTCATCCCCACGTGTGTGAGGAACTCTCTTTAACTTAGATACAATGGGTCAATTTAGCAATTATTGGAGATATATGTATCGGATATTATTACTGCAAAAATAGTTTGGTCTTATTTTCTCATAATTATTCATAAAAATCAATTACAGCTCCACTCTATTTTTTATTGTAAAATAATATGTAACAGGTCAGGTGGACCCATAAACTTCAGTAGGAGTTACTGGAGTTATTTTATATTTGGCCTTTTAATATTGGCCATATGTGCATCAGGATGTACATCTAGTGGTGAAACATCTAAGAGTGAAACACAGCCAGCTATCAATTATCAACCAGGAGATGTAATTTCTGGATATGAGTCTGCGGAGTATATTTCATGTGGATGGGTAATTAGCAGATATGAGTCTGATGAAGATCTATACTATGGTTTCAAAGTAGAAATCCGTGATGGCGTATGGGGATTAACAAGTACTGATGAATGGGATTTATGGAGTAAAGAGAACACTGAAGAGGATTTCCCATATGTTCTTGGTCATATGGATCTCAAAGGTCCGGAAGATAAATGGAGTCAATCAATCTATTATGATTAATCCTTGTTTTTCTTTTTTTGATTAATCAGGTAATTTATTTGTATAATCTCACTATTTATATGGTAGAATAAGCTCAAACCCTCTAAAATATTTAATATCAAGCTTCTGTTGAAAAATTTCAAAAAATAAAACTTCGGCAAGCTCTTAAAAATGCTCTCACGCGCTTCTGTATAGATCTTTTTCTAAAAAAAGAGAATGGAATGGTTGATGTTCCCTGCTACCGCCTTCATGGCTCAGGGTATACTTTCATCTGTGTTTTGTAACCACCATGTCATTCTCAGTTAGCCCTGTGACAATATAGTCAGAAATTGGTGTATTGGTGCCTTCTTCAACGAATTTTAGGGTAAGTTTTGTAACCGTGTAACCATCCAGAGGGTTTTCTTCCTCCACTTCTGTACCGTCTTCAAGGAGGAAGCCACTCTCTGTTCCTTCTTTTTGCCATTCTTCAAATCCTTCTGGATCAAAAAATGCAAGCCGCATCATTCCAACTGCGATAGGAATCATAAATTCATCTACACTCTCATCTGTAAGTCCCTCACTTGGCTTTTCTATATAAAATGGATTTATTTCGACCGTTGCGGTCTTTGTAACCCTGTTAAGAGTTATCATAGATGTCGAACCATCTTCCCCTTTCCTAAAGATCGTCTTTGTCACCCCGGTATCGATGGTTGTCTCTTTAATCGTTTCTGGCTGGGGTGTTCCTGCCATAGCGGTTGGTGATGGCGTTTGTTCTGTTGCTGTTACAGGTGCAACTGTTGTCTTCTCTTGGGTAACACACCCGGTAATTCCGACTGCAATAATAAGGAGAAGCAACACTCCCATAAAAAGCTCAATTTTTTTCATTATGTGTCCTTTGGAAATCTAATCGATAAATGTAACTCTATTAAATATGTGCGATTTTGTGATGTGGTGATGGAAAAAAAAGATATGGTGTATTGAGGATCGCCCAACCACTACCGCCCAGATCTATTTTTATTTATTCGATGTAATAATGATCTCTAATTCGTGATCTTTTCCACACATCTACACTACATTCCCGGTGACACATAACTATGAGGAGAAAAAAAGAGCCACCATATTAGTTTGATTGCAGTGACGTTCAGGTTCAGCAATACGTGCCTCAGGTGAGGCACAATACGTTTTGAGTTCATAATTTTCTGTTAAGGAATGGTTTACGAAAGTAAGTAATTCAGGATCGTTTTCAAGACGGTTACAAACCTCATCATATTCCATAATGTACTAACCTCATTTCTTCATATCTCTGATAATAGTTGGATCAATTGGTATTCTGAGATTATTTCCTAAAAACAGAGTTCAAGAATATGGTCAAAGTTAAAAGATTATTTGTAGGGGATCTGACCTGTTATGAAAACTGAATAAAATGAGCCCATATAATTTCAAAACAATTATAACTATAATCTCACCATCATAAATTTATGGATCAGGATCAAGACCAAGAAGATGCACCTACAGAAAGAAATACCAATCTTCGGATATTTTTAATCCTTTAATTTGGTGACAAATATGCAAGAAATCGAAATAGATAAAGAAATTCAAACATCTGTCAAGCCTATAAGGAAACGATGCAATTTTAAATTTACATCAAAATCACTTGGAGAGCTAGAAGTCCGACCGTTTACAGTAAATAAATTCATAAAAGCGGAACAATTATTAGAAGAACACCTTAATGAGAGAGAATTTACGATAAAATTGATCTTTGGCCTTATTGAAGAGCCAAAATTTTCTTTTGATGTTTTTCAGAAGATTCCTGATTCAGAATTAAAATCCATTGTTCGCAGATTTTGCGAAAATAATAAAGAATTAAACAATATTTTTGGTGTTTCAACAGACGAACATTTTTTTATTGAATTCAAAGATGGAATTCAAAGATATCGTGATGAAATCATCAAAAAAATGTCAATAAATCTTGAGGGGCTAATTACTCCATTTAACCTTGGCATAGAAGATATTGGCCCAGGGGTTTCAGGTTTACAAAATTTATTTAATCAAAGTATATTACCGCAAATAAAATTTCCTCAAATGCATATTCCTCAAATTGAAGCACTTCAATTATCGATTCAATTGAATGGCACGTATTTCGATAATTTATCAAAGCAAATCGAAGAATTTTCCAAATCGTTAAGAACCATTGATATTGATTATGAATCTGCGGACGAAATTCTAAAAAAATATAAGTGGTTTTTATCTTTCAGTCTTCCAATATCATTTTATTTTGATGTTCTTGAAATTGAAAACTCTGGGAACAATAAGTTGGCGAGAATCAATAAGCTATATTTAGACTACTTCTCAGATGAAAATTATGAAGAATTAACCGTATTGGTTGAATCGTGGAATAATAACCCAATATTTCAACCAAGAATGAAAATTTTCAGGAGTTGTGTACAGACAATAAAAAGAGCAAAAACAAGAGATAATCCATCAAATGTAGTAATACCAGTTTTAATTGCTCAAATTGACGGTATACAAAAAGAAATATATGCGAAACATAGCATCAAAAAAAAAGGTCCCAAACATGACCTGATTTTTTTCGATGATTTTGGAAATGAATCTAAAAATATGCTCGATGCCAAACGAAGATTGATCAAATCACTTAATAAGTATTCATCTGCAGGAGATTACTTGTTACTTGATGTTTTATTTCAGGAAAATAAAAAAATATCAATTCCTACAACATTTCTCCGACATGGAATACTTCATGGTGAATATGTCAATTATGGACGTAAAACTCACACAATCAGAGCATTTCTAATTCTTGACTTTTTGCACTACCTCAAGGGAAAATAATTTCTTTTTCCAGCAAATCACCATCCATTGTGAAGAACTCTAATTGAGTATTATTCACTCAAATGAGCATTTTAAAATTCACTTTCTGATATCCTACCAGTCGCAACCATGAACAGGATCCTTACCTGGAGTATGAACGCTCCTGCAGCTGCAGCAAACATTGTCCAGTATGCTACTATGGAGAATATTGGTATTGTTATTGCTGATCGGAAAAAAGAACAATGCACAAATAGAGGTTTTTACAGAGCAAGATTAGGTGTTAGACATAATATTTGACATATTCACAACACGCGAAATTGCAAGTGGAATATGGATCATATTATTTTTTGTTTACTTCATATTATTAAAAAACACAAGGAATTCCTTTTTTCAGATAATTAAAATAGCATGTTCAAAAGAGATACTAATTCCAATTTTCATCCTCATAATATACAGCGCATTTTTGATTGCATTATTTTTAAACACACCACTCTGGCAAATTGTATATGTAAAAATAATTCTCATATGGACATTATTTATTGGCATACCTATGTGTTTCAAAGCAGCCATGAGTACTCTTGAAACAGATTACATTAAAAGGATATTTATAGACGGATTTAAGTATACAGTTTTTGTTGGATATATTACCGGACTTTTTACATTCAGTCTCTTAACTGAATTTATAATGGTACCAGCATTTGCAGGTGTTGTTTTATCTAATACGTTTTCAGAATCTAGCGAAAAATATAGTAAAAATAAAAAAAAGGCTTCCCGAAATTTAATTATTACAATCCTTATATTTTCTGTAATGGTAACAATAAATGCTATTGAGATTTATTCATCGTTAGATGGTTTAGAAATATTGATTGGATTTTTAATACCCATTGCATTATCGATTTTGTATATACCTTTTGTATATCTATTTGCAATATATGGAAAATATGACAAAATATTTTCACAAATGAAAATTAAAGGCCAAATTAAGAAAAATAATGCCCTAAACCACAAAAAATATGTTCTATTCGCGTGTGGGCTATCATACAACAAATTACTTAGATTTGAAAAATATTGCATTAAGGAAATGTATTCTGGAATGAGTGAAAAGGAATTTAATCAGCTTATTGATACATTCAAAGCGTTTTAGGTGTGAAATGTCCTATAGCTGATTCAGGGATGAGGTATTCTCACCCCTATTTAAAATCACGATCATCTTCCAATCAGACAGCTATTTTCATTCACGTTCCGATATCCTGCCAGTTGCAAACATGAACATAATCCTTACCTGGAAGAGGAACGCAACGAAGGCTGCAGCCACCATTACATAGTATGAGATATAGGCAAACGTTGTGGATAGTCTCGTGAAAAATAAGATAATTGCTGATACGATGAAGAAGCGGACGCACCATTCAGCAGGGTATAGGAGGATTGGCCAGTCGTATTTCACGATGGAAAATTGTTATTAATAATATATATGTGGATATTTTCATTCTACTCAGAGAAATCATTCAGCTATTAGTACTTCCGGTAAAAATGAGGATTATAGAAATTCTCTTAAATGAAAACGACTGAAAGGAGTATCAAAATGAGAGGAACTTCACTGACAAAAAATGGCTGTATCTCTGTATTAGCTCTCCTCTGCATCTGTCTTCTTAGTTGGTCTGTGATCCCGGTATCAGCTGTCTCATCTGCAGTGATAGGAGAGACGGTACATCTCTCCGGAAATGGGGGCGGATACGATGATATGTATCTTTTTTTAACCGGTCCCAATCTTGCACCCGGTGGTGTCAGGCCTGATAGCATCACAACTCATGTTGTGTCCGGCGATGATGCTTCTTTCATCCATGTGCCCGTCAGGAGTGGTGTGTGGGAATATGACTGGAACACCGGCAGGACAGGAGGGACACTGGATCCCGGCACCTATCTGGTATGGGCTGTACCCCAACCCCTGGGACGGTATGATCTTGGTAAAACATCATATGCAACAATAAATATAATCCTGAAAAATGCAGCAATGACCGCAGAAATATCCGGAACTACTGGAAATGCCGGTATTAGTGGCACAGAAAAAATGGCTGAAGAGACTGCGACAGAGAGATCCGAAGAAACAAATCCGGATCCCAATGAATTCTCTGCTGGAGATGCGGAATCGTTGAACAATGCCAGTGACGAAACCAATAAATCATCCACTGTCTCTGAGGATACCATGCCTGCACCCACAACCGCAGGGTCTCTCTCATATTCCTGTTTTTGTGCTGCAGGTATTGCTATAGTCTTCCTGATTTGTGTATGCCGGGATGAAAAGAGATGATAATTCAGTCCCGTTTATTCCCCGTTCTTTTTCAGCTTTACGCCATTGACTTCACAGGAAGCGCCGCATCCATTCGTTGTCCCTGTATCAATGATGCGGTATGCATCTGCGAGAACCGCTGCCTGTGCAAGTGATCCTGCAATGAGAACAACTTCCAGGATTTCATCCTTTGTTGCACCTTTTTTGAGGGCCGCACTCATATGATATTCAACACAATGGTTGCAGTTCAGTGCTGCACCTACAGCAATACTTATAAGTTCAATCATCTTTGGATCGATGGATGATGTCTCAGTAATTGCATCCTTAAACATCAGGTGCGAGAGAAGTACCTCGGGTTTTTTGGACATTTTCTGGTAAATCAGGGGGACACTGTCATATTCTTCCTGAATACCTTCCAGCCAGTCTTTTGCTGCTGTTTCTGTTCCACGCTTCAAAATTTCCTGAAGTGTGTCCTCAAAATCCACGGTATGCGCCATTAATGTATCACCAAAATGTTGTCAGAAAAAAGGGATATAATTTTGTATTTAGACCATTATTTTCGTTTCTGAAAATGGTCTGATGCGAATCAGGATATAATCCCGCATGCGGGAAGGGAGTATTTGTGTAATGTCGCCAATTTTAACCCCGTTTTCTATTTCAATTGCTGCAATTGGATCGGCATACGTATCATATGGCAATTTGACACGAAGTGCTCGTATCTGAACGACGACCGGTGTTGGATGGGTTGAACGTTTGGTTATATCCATTGCATCATCAAGGACTGCCATCAAACGAGCAGGGTTTATGGAAAGAGGATCTTTTGCCACTTCTTCACGTTTCCGGGAAAGGACCGCAGAAACTTCCTCAACCAGTGTGTCAAGATGGTCAATCTCGCCTTCCTGTTGTCTCATCCGGTGGGCGATTCTTCCGATTCCCCCGACATATCCATCAACAGGTGGGTCAATAATTCGCTGAAGGGCTTCTGTGGAAGGTCGTCCGGTGAGAATAATCGGGACATTAATTCCTCTGCGCAGAGCGGGCATTTTATACTCAATGCAGGTTTCAAAGTTGCCAAGCATAAACACAGCACAGTCGTGTTCATTTATTATATCGCGTTCTTCAATACTGAGGTTCGCAATGCGCTTGCCGAATCCGCGTGCAAGGCCTATCATATTGGTCTTTGCACCGGCGCTTCTGAGATACTCTGCCACATCACAAGACGTGTGAGGCAGGTGGTGGATTTCAAGACTGGGGCTCACAACAGCAATCTCTGTTCCCACAAGAGGTGCCTCAATTACCACACCTGCCAGGGGACGACTGATTTTTCGAATCAGTTCAATATCATCCTTTGGTACCAGGGACTGAAGGACAACTTCCTGAGCAATCATATGTTTTTGAACAATATATCCCCCAAGATCGTCTATGAGGTCAATGATGATATCGTGGCGGTATACTCCTCCCTTATAGGTAATGGGGACAAAAACGGTCATACACTCACTCCCACACAGGCTAATTTTTCTTTGAGAAGTTTGTCGATATCTTCTTCATCGAGGGTGTTCTCACTTGCCACATAGCTGAAGTGTCCTTTCCCTATTATTTCACGCCTGACTTTGAACCCTTCGGGGGCAATCCACTGCATTGCATAGATGATATCATGAAACATTCCTTCACTTGGGTCGACTACAACCATCTCCTCAACTTCCCGTGGGTTTAGACCAGGTACCATAATTTTTACGGTAAACCGATCAGGTTGGGTGATGAGATCCCGGCCATAGGTATCCCAGAGAATAGAAAGCATTGGTGAAAGATAGGTTTCGGTTCCAATATCCAGCACCACTCCTTCACCTGTTCCAAGGGCACTTGCAAAATCACGGATATGCACCAGTCCGGGCATCTGCTTAATGACACCGACTGCAAGAAAGAGGGGGGTTTCCGGATCAATGTAGATATGCAGCCTTCCGATGGATTGGCTCAGGTTAAGATCCAGGAGAATGTCATCCGCAATTTTTTTGTATATTTCTGCACCCACCGGTTCGATACATTCTACCTCAAAGTATTCGAGCCCTTTCATAGCAGTCACTTCTCCTCAATAAATCCGGATGCAAGGAGGGCTGACCCTACAGAACCAATATACTGTGAATGGTGAGGTACAAGAATTTTTGTCTGAAGCAGTTCTCCCATTTCATGGACCAGTCCCTCAATGAGTGAGGTTCCTCCGACCATGATCACCGGTTCTTTTATGTCGACCTCCTGGAGCTGCTGTTCGAAGACCTGTTCTGCCACACTCCTGCACGCTGCTGCTGCAACGTCTTCTTTTGAGCTCCCTTTTGCCAGTGCATTGACAAGGCTCTGGGTACCAAAGACAATACAGTAGCTGTTCATGGGGACGACATTTGAGTTCCCTTTCATCGCAATCGGGCCAAGTTCTGTGATATCTACGCCGATTCTTTGGGCAGTCAGCTCAAGGAACCGTCCTGACGCACCGGCACAGATACCTCCCATAGTGAACACGCCGGGGATGCCGTCCTGGACTGAAATTGCCTTATTGTCCATTCCACCAATATCAATAACTGTTGCTTCACCGTGCTGTCGGTCAGCCAGATATACCGCACCTTTGGAATTTACGGTCAGCTCTTCCTGAATGAGATCTACCCCCAGTTTTTCTCCTACCAGGTATCTGCCATATCCGGTGGTGCCGATTGCCTCAATATCAGTCATTTCAAGGCCTGCCTCCTTCAGAGCGGCTTCAATGACACCATTGGCACTGTTCATAACTTCAGTGCTGGGCAACCAGCCTGTGCCGATGATCTCATTGTCCTGCATGACGACGGCTTTTGTTGTTGCAGACCCGGAATCTATACCCATTGTGGTTCCGTTCTGTTTTTCCCGTGCAAGAAGTGCTCTTCTCCGTGCGATGGTGGTGAGCGCCTCCATCCGGGTGAGGAGTGTCCCTGAGGTGGTGCGTTCGGTAAATGAATAACTCACAACCGGAAGGTCAGAATGTTCATGGATATACCGACGCAGTTCATTCCGGACTGTTGCCGCTTCAGCACACCGGAAACAGGTGGCAATAAAGACTGCATCAGCCTCTACTTTTTGTTCAACAAGTGCCATCGCACGGGCGATGGCAAGTTTCAGATCCCCTGAGCGTGCTTCAAGACCAAATGCATCATACGACCGGCGGATGTCGGTGAGTGTTACATCCGGGAAGAACATTTCGGCATTAACTGCTTCAGCTGCATCATAAATTTCTTTTTGAACACCACTGTGCTCGGGGCCGCAGGAGATTTGTGCAATACGAACAGGATGTTCATTCATTTATTTCACCTTCGAGCCCTGCAAGAAACTCTTTTATCTGGGTTACAAATGCCACACCTTCATCTTCCGTTTCCGGGTATTTTATGTCGAGTAAAGGCAGCCCTTTCTGCTGGCGCACCATGAACATCACCAGTTCATTTGTGCGGGCGCATCCCATACATCCGAAGGAGAGATCTGCATCATTGATGATAATTGCGGCATCCGCTTCTTCAATCAACGGCCCATATATAGCCATCCGTCCCCTGACTCCGCACGGTACTTCAACAGCAGCATATTTCAGGCCCTTCTTTGGATCCTCCGGTGTCATCTGGAGAGGTGGTGAGTCAAGACTTGGGGTCTGGATTCGTTCCCGGATTCCGGTCGCTGCCCCGAGTGCCTCGTGGCCCCATCTCTCAACCATATCTGAGAGAATGAGACTTGTTGCAGGGAAAATAAACACTTTTGCCATTCTGTTATGCCTCCTCGTTATTGATGATCTCAACTAATTTGTTCAGGGGTAACTTTCCTTCGTCCAGTTTCTTCTTCCCCAACCGTGTGACTGTCGGTGCTGTGTTCTTTTCCAGTTCTTTCAGGCCGTGTGAGATATACCGGAACAGGCCACTCTCGAATTCATGGCCATAGTAGCCCGGTCGTGCGCCACCAAGATTTGCCCGGCACCTCCGTGTGTCTCCGGGAGGGAAGCCCCGGTCTTTGACAAAAATATGGGTCGGGTCAACCGTGCGCAACTCTTTGATGAGGTTCTTTACCTTTTCCGGTTCACCCGTTACCTGAAGTCCGAAACACGTCTCTTTTATAAGCAATCCTTCTGAAATTTCATACGCACGTATAACTAGTGTCTGTGGTGTGAAGTCAGGAGAATCAATGAATACATACTTGGTTACTGTGCCTACGTATGTAGGTATATACTCAGTTCTGCTCAATTTTTCACCTCTCGTATGTAGACAATACTGCCTTCTTTCAGGGCTGAAAGTTTTTCAGGTTCACAGACACGCCCGATGATATTCGTCCCTTCAAAAGGTTCGGATGTGGGACCATATTCATCGTTTTCTGTGGTTCTGCATCCGATGAGACCAGCACTCTTCCGTGAGTCATTGGTGATTGCGAGCATATTTGCAGGTACACTTCCTTTCGGGGTATTTTCTATATTGATATTTGTACCTTTTTTTATTTGCGGCTGGAATAATGAAACATCATCAAAATGGATGAGAAGAGGCATTTCACCAATATCATGCCACCTAAGGCCGGTTATTGAACGGAATGTGTAACAGCTCAGTGGTGCATCGGAATCAAAGAGTTCAACAGAGATAACATGAGAAATTGGAATGGTTGTGACCGAGACCTTCTTTTCTGCTAAGACTTCCAGCGTGGTTTCCGGTGTTTGTGAAATTATTACCCTGTCTCCGATTTCATCGTCTGAAACAAGAGTGATACCCCGGTTTTCTGCAGACATTTTCGCATCAGAGAGTGCCATGCCACGGACATCAAACTGTGCCGGTTCTACGTTAAACAGAAATGTATCGCCGGCGTTTGCGATATGAGCAAGTTCAATGCCATGCTCCACACTGGCAACAACGGTATGGTTCGGGCTTCCGGCAATATCATCTGTATAAATATATGCTGAACCCCTGTTTTTCCCGCTGACACGGACGGTTACTGTACCATCAAATCTGGAGTGTGGTTCGCCTTCATAAAACACCTCACTCTCACGCATATGATCATCACGGATGTGAGTACTTGCGTCCAGTGAAACATGGTATCTTCCGGTTCTGTTGGTAAGGAGGAGGTGTTCGACACTCTGTGCGCGTGTGATGTCAATCGTTTCATCCCGATACCCTGTAGCACGTGCCTGGACGTGGGTGATGATACTCATGCCATCTTCAAGTAACACATCCTGTTTCGTGGTAGCAAAGGCATTTGATGCGTCTGCACTCTGGATGATTCGTTCCATGGCAGTAATTGCATCTTTTGGTTTCCATTCCTCAGGAACGGACATTCCCGATACAACCCTCCCGACAATACCTCCTCCTTTTGCTGCCCCGTGGTCAGCGATATGGGTCGTTATTGAAAAGAGCAGAAATGATTTTTCCCTGTCATATCCACCACAGCCAAGAATCACATCGCCCCTGGCATATCGATGAGGGGATCGTTCCGGTACGATATTGGTTGGAAACGGGCCAAATGATGCTGCCTGTCGGTCAGCCCATTTTAGTATAAGCAACTCTGGATGTGTACCGTTATCAGGGGCGCCCGCAGATATTTTGTCCTGTAAAAAAGATGGAATATCACCGGTAAGTTCGATGATTATCTCTCCTGCGGTTGTCGCAACACGAATATTGCGTGTGACTGCAGATATTTTGTCCGCCGGGCGGATCACTGCAACACTGCATTCGGGAGGGTGCCCGGGAATGATATCCCCGAGTTGAGCTCCTTCAGGTACTTCCAGCCTCTCGCCGTTGAGGCGGATCTCTGTCATTATATATATCTCCACTTAGACGGTTGTCATAATTTGCCGCTCTTTATCTGAGAGTTCCTGGAGTACCTCTGCGGTTGGTCCAATCTTTACGATCTTTCCGCCTCTCATGAGAATACACCGGTCACAGATATCGCGTACAAAATCCATGTCGTGGGAGACTACAATAAATGTTTCATCTATTTCTTCACGGGCCGTCACGATTGAATGTTTCACATCGATCTTGGTGATAGGATCCATCGTTCCGGTTGGTTCGTCAAGGATAACGATTCTCGGTTCTTTAATGAGAACCTGAGCAAGGGCAACCCGGTGTTTTTCTCCTTCAGAAAGTTGATCCGGGCGCCTGTTGAGAATTTCCTTTGCCTTTTGTTCTGTAAAACCGGCCATCTTGAGAGTGATGACTGCTTTGCGCATTGCAAGTTCCTTTGGGAATTCAAGACCAATGGAGTCAGTCAGATTGTCAAGAATATTCCGGTGGGGATACAGATCGTACTCCTGATGGAGAAGGCCAATGTATTTTTTGGCCCGGCCACGCTGTTCAATGCCGGGCTTTGTCATGTCAATGCATTCATCACCAATACGAATGTTCATCTCACCTGCTGTTGGTTCGATTATGCCCGCAATCATCTTTGAAAGGGTTGTCTTACCTGCACCGGATGTTCCGATAATGCCAAAGATTTCCCGTTCTGAGACAGAAAACGAAACACCGTCAACAGCCTTGATCATACCTCTGTCGAGAGAAAGATATCGTTTGGATACATCCCGTGCCCGGAGAACCTGCTCTCCAAGTTCTGCTGATTTGTATCCGCTGTCCTCGGGGGCATTTTCCATGAACGTATCAATGACGTGGGCAGGTTCGCCAATAGCCTTTATCCCACCGTCTTCCAGAAGCAGTGCACGGTTGCAGGTATCTACAATAACATCAGGGAAGTGAGATGAAACAATCATTGCCATATTGTTATTTACTGCAGAATTGTGCAGCATGTCATGGACAATGGATGCAATACGGGGGTCGAGTGTTCCTGTCGGTTCATCAGCACAGAGGAGAAATGGATCCTTGGCAAGCTGGCGGGCAAGTACAACACGCTGCTTTTCTCCGCCGGATAGATCACGTGCAATGTGCATCATCCGGTGAGACAGGCGCACCTCATCCAGAAGGTCGGCAGCACGGTTGACTGCCTTTTCGCCGGGATATCCAATATCAGAAAGTGCGTGAAGAACATTTTCGATAACGCGGTCATCACCATACAGGGCAAACGTGCGCTGGAACATAATCGCAGTCCGAACCATAACGCCGCGTTTCTTATGCTCATTTCCATCCGCCCATAAATCGACATCATTGGCAACCATCTCTCCGCCACACTTTGCGCATTTGCTTCCCTCTTTGCTTCTGAGATCAACATATCCGCATTTATCGCAGGTAGAGATATGGTAGATAATTTTGCCCTTTGTCGGCGGGGTATCCACACCACGGATGAGATGCATCAGCACCGTCTTCCCTGCACCACTTCGTCCAATGATGCCGAGGATCTCACCCTCTGCTAATTGAAAATTGATATTATTGAGGACAACATTTCCATCGAATTCCATGGAAAGATCTTCAACTGTTAGTAGAGGCACCATAATTCCCGTTCACAGTATCATTTTTTGGTGGTTTAAAAGTTATTATTCTATCATAATATTGCGCATAGGTGTAATTAATGGTGGAGACTGTCAACAATATCCACAACTTCATGCACTGAATCAATGATATAATCCGCAGCTTTCATTAGAGGATCCGGCTTTTTTCTGTTCTGCTGGAGAGAAAGGATGGCGAAATCAGCCTTTTTCATAGCCCTTAAATCATTAATGCCATCACCTACCATTATAACGGTGTCATACTGGCGTTTCAAGTCCTCAACTACCTGTTCTTTTATCGCAGGGGTGGCAACACCATGTGTATTGTCCTGTGGTATGCCGAGATAGTCTGCCATGCGCATCAGTTTATTTGTCCGATCGCCGGAAGCAATGTATGTACTTATGCCCATCGCCTGCAGGTCCTGAATAGTCTCGCGCGCACGTGAAAAGGGGCGACCTCCTGCTGTTATAACAAATTCAATACCCCCCAGATTCCCATTGAGCATCACGCCTGAGTTCAGTGCTACAATGGACTCTTTTTTGCATGCTCCCCAGACAGTTCTGATACATCCCTGCAGGTCACCAATTGTTGCATGGGAGTCGTTATAGAGGAGATTACGGATATAATCGGCAGTGACTGCCTTGCAGGTACATGATATGCCAAATTCAATGTTATTTTCACTCAGGTAACCAGAGAGAAGGCGTGTGGGGTCTTCGTCGATAATTTCACGGGAATGGAGATAGAGCAAAATGAGTGCACGTTCTTTACAGGAGGCAGTAAGCGTGATGGTCTCCACGTTTTTCTGGACAGTGTTATTCCTGACATCTTTTAGTACACGATAGGTGCGCAGAAGCGTTCCTGCACTGTCAAAGACAACTGCAGTTGTCATCTGTGTTCACCCGCAAACAGTCGCATTAATACTGATTGGTGTAATTGAAGTAAATGAATACGATGGTTCTCACAAAGACTGCAGATGATATCTCCTCTATGCGGATACGGGGAGCTGGGCGCATTGCCCGCACGGCTGCCGGCGCCCTTCAGGAGTATGGAACATCCCTTGACTGTGACACGCTTGCGGCATTTGTCCGTGAAATGGAAAATGCAGCAGATATTCTCTGTGGTACACGTCCGACTGCTGTTTCTCTTCCGAATGCTGTCCGGTTTGTTATGCAGGGTGTACAGGGCTCAACCACACTTGAAGAGGCACAGGGCGCATTAAATAAACGTGCTGTAGAATTCATCCGCGATTCTTTGGCTGCGGTGGGGAAAATTGCTGAAATCGCGGCGCGGCAGATTCCGGATGATGCAGTCATTATGACACACTGTAATTCTGAAGCGGCCATTGCCTGTATCATACGTGCACATGAACTGGGCAAAGTGCGTGAAGTGTACGCAACAGAGGTGCGGCCACGTAATCAGGGTTATATTACTATTCAAATGCTTTCTGATGCGGGAATTCCGGTGAACTTTATTGTTGATTCTGCCGCGCGGATGTTTATGCCAAAGGTTGATCTGGTTATAACAGGAACCGATGCAGTCACCGCAAACGGGGCTGTCGTAAATAAAATAGGGACGTCACAGATTGCACTCTGTGCACATGAAGCCCGAAAACCGTTTATCGTTGCTGCTGAAACCTACAAATTTGCACCCCGCACAATTCTTGGTGAACGTATACCCATTGAATACCGTCCCATAGAAGAGGTGATAGGAAGTGAGAGGCAACTCCCTGCTGGTGTCGTTGTCAAAAACCCTGCATTTGATGTAACTCCTCCTGCCTATGTGGATCTCATTGTAACAGAGATAGGTGCATTTGCCCCATCCTATGCACCGTTTGTCATCCGTGACCATCTTGGGTGGGACACAAGTGAATTCCAAAAGGACTATGCATTTACTCACCATTATGGAGAATGAGACAGATGGAAGACGTCATTGCGCATTATTATTTCCGTCCTGACGGAAGGACGACTCCGCAGGAGGCCGCACAGGCAATTGCGGAGGAAGAGACCACCGGCACCTGGACTGCCCTTACAACCAGGCAGGATTACGTAAGGGGGCTTGACGGCACGGTGGAGAGTGTGGAAGAATCCGGCCGGGGGTATCTCACTGCTATACGATATCCTTACGAGATATTTGAGCCCGGCAATGTCGCCCAGTATCTCTCTGTTGTGGCAGGAAATCTTTTCGGGCTTGGAAGGCTTGAGGCGGTGCGTCTGACTGATGTTGATTTTCCAGAATCACTCGCCTGTTTTAATGGTCCAAATTTTGGAATAGAAGGTGTCAGAAGGCTACTTGGAACCCGAAACCGGCCACATGTCGGGACCATCATTAAGCCTAAGGTGGGCCTTACTCCCACTGATACTGCCCTTGTTGCGTATGAGGCAGCATCCGGGGGTGTTGATTTTATCAAGGACGATGAAACACTGACCAACCAGGCATTCTGTCCAATGGCAGACCGTGTGGAGGCAGTTATGGCACGCCTTGATGAGGCAAAGGATGAGACCGGGCGGCAGGTACTCTATGCAGTCAATATATCTGACCGTGCAGACAAAATCGTCGAACGGGCAGAGGAGGCAATCGAATTGGGGGCAAACACTCTCATGGTTGATGTTATAACCTGTGGGTATTCGGCACTCCAGGCCCTTGCAGAAGAGCCGGGAATCTCTGTTCCCATTCATGTGCACAGAACCATGCACGCAGCGATGACACGAAATCCAGAACATGGGATTGCGATGCGCCCGATTGCCCGTCTCGTACGGATGATGGGAGGAGATCAACTACACACCGGAACGGTGAGTGGAAAGATGGGGGGTAACGCTGAAGAGCTTATTCTGGATAACCGTGCACTTACTGATCCCTGGTATGGATTCAAGCCGGTTTTTCCGGTGGCAAGCGGCGGTCTGCACCCCGGAAAAATCCATGCCGAACTGGAAACACTTGGGACGGAAATTGTGTTGCAGGCAGGCGGTGGCATTCATGGTCATCCTGATGGTACTGCCGCCGGCGCCCGTGCAATGTGTCAGGCAGTGGACGCCTTCCTTGAAGGAGTTTCAGCCTCGGAATATGCAAAAGATCATGTCGAACTTAAACATGCCCTGGATCTCTGGGGCACATCTTAATCCTTTTTTTTGGAGTTCCTGATCGATGGGAATTTTATCCCCCGATGACATACAAGGAGATAGGTAATTCTCTCTATTGTCCGTGCTGTTTCTGCCCCCTCTCCCGATAGTGGGTTTTGCAGCACTGTGATGAGGATGGGAATATCAGGAGAGTTGTTATGGAAATTCCATTTGTCAAATTACAGGGTAATGGTAACGATTTTGTGCTTGTCGATGAAATGGGAGGATTGGTCATCCCTGATGAAATGAAGGGCGAATTTTCCCGATTTTACTGTGACAGACGCTTTGGTGTTGGTGCGGATGGTGTTCTTTTTTTGTCTCCCTCTGATTCCTGTGATGTACGGATGCGTCTCTTCCAGCCGGATGAGAGCGAGGCTGCGATGTGCGGTAATGGCATCCGCTGCCTTGCCAAATATGTTTATGATTCAGATATTACCGGTGAAGAATGCACTGTTGAGACACAGGCAGGGGTAATGGCAGTTACCATGTCTTACAATGCTGAGGGTGGATTTACGGCAACAATTGACATGGGTCCTGCAAAATTTTCTTCATCTGAAATCCCCGCCAAAGGAGAGGGTGACTTCAGTATGGAATATAACGGACTCACTGTTTATGCGGCAAACACGGGTGTTCCACATGCGGTTGTCTTTGTCGATGATGTTGCAGCAGTAAATATCACTGAAGTGGCACCCGGTATCCGTTCACACCCGGTATTTCCGGAAGGTGCCAATGTAAATTTCGTCCAGTGTGACGGTACAGACAGTATCACCATACGAACATTTGAGCGCGGTGTGGAGGATGAAACCTATTCGTGCGGCACCGGTTCAACAGCATCGGCAGCTGTGGCGCATCATCTTGGAAAGATGCCTTCTACAGTCCACGTGCAGACGCAGGGTGGACCGTTGACAATAAAAATGAACAAAACGGTGACGATGGAAGGTCCGGCAGTTACTGTATTTGGGGGATTTATTCCTCTCTGAACCCTTTTTCTTCAATAGTAAATGTTATTTCGGCTCCTTCGGGGCGAGATCGGTGTTTTTCGAGAATTGCACGCCTTTTTGAATCATTTCTTTCAAACCGTACAATTATCTTTGACATATGGTGCATGCTGGTACCGCCAAGACCACGAAGATTGTCAGTTCGGATGTCGGTAAATACCTGATTGGTAATAATCACCGGGATATCATACCGACGTGCATACCCCAGGAGCATAATGAGTTCACGTGCCAGGCGTTTCTGTGGTTCTCCGGATGGGCCGTTTTCGGTCCTGTACAGTGCGGTTGCAGAATCCAGGACAATCAGGCCAATGTTATTTCTGTCTGCTAAGAGGCGGGCACATTCTGCAATTGCATGATCCTGCCCGGTGAAGTCTGCGGGTTCATACAGCATGAGGCGCTCTGCAAGTGACTCAGCCTCATCAACTCCTGCAAGCTGGCAGAACCGGTCAATGGAGAACCCTTCGGTATCAATGTAGATGACATCTTCTCCATTGCGCAGAGTAGCAATTGACGCTGCCATTGCAGCCGTGCTCTTTCCTGAAGCAGGTTCTCCATAAAACTGGATGATAATGCGAGTCTCAAGCCCGCCGCCTATCAGACTGTCCAGGCAGGGGATGCCTGTGCTCTTCTGTTTCAGTGTTACCATTATCTTTCTTCACCCCGGAGTTCTCTCCAGCGTTTTTCTTCGGCACGGCGTGTAACGTCACGCAACGGCACCTGTGCGGCTTTTGCTGCCTGCCGTGCCACTTCATACTCAGCCTTGCATGAAACCGGTTCAGTTCCAATCCAGCCGGTTTTAACGGGTATGGAAACAGTTCCGGATCCGAGAGTGATTTCAACCGGTTCCACAGTCCGAGTAATGAAACTCCGGTGAACAGAAGGAATACACCGGACGCCGAGTGTACCCATTTCTTCTGTCATAATGCGGGTTAAATCTCCTGCCATTGCATGGGAGCAGATGACCCGGATCAGAGTGCCGGGACGCCCTTTCTTCATAATCAAAGGTATTGCAGATGCGTCCCGGGCACCGGCATCCATCAGGCGTTCGATAGTGTAAGCGATGACCTCTGCTGTCGTATCATCCACGTTTGTTTCGAGGATGTCGATGGTATCTGCTTCTTTCTCTGTCCCTGATTCGCAGACTGATACCCGTAATACATTTGGCATATGTGATGGATTGCGTGTGCCGGCACCATACCCAACAGCGGTGACATGCCCGGTGTCGGTATTTATTTCATCTGTCTCTGTTGCCATGAATTCGGCAAGGAGGGCTGCCCCGGTTGGGGTGCAAAGTTCACGTTCTTCATTCGTATAGCGAATGGGGAGGTGCCCTTTTCTGAGGATTGCAAGGGTTGCCGGAGCTGGGAGCGGGTAGATGCCATGGGCACTTTTTATCGTTCCTGTTCCAAGAGCAACTGCTGAAGTCCTGACTGCGTCGGGTGAAAGAGAGAGGAATGCTGTGCACGCACCGATGACATCTGCGATGGCATCGTCAGCTCCCACTTCGTGGAAATGAGTGTGGGCACCGTGTATCTCTTCTTCAGCATCTCTGATGCGGGTAAATACCCTCACGGCCATCTCTTTTACTTCATGAGGAGCATCAGCACCGGTAACAATGTCACAAACTTCGTGAAAAGTGCGCGATGTGGGACCCGCATGTGTTTCAATTCGGAGTGCACGGATACTGCATCTTTCAACTGATGTAAATGAAGGGGAGGCGACAACCGATGCCATAGCATGGGTAACTGCATCCCTGTCGGCGCCGCATTCAAGCAGCGCACCTGTCACCATATCACCGGCTGCGCCGGAAAAAGGGTCAAAACAGAGCACTCTCATAGATACAGTACTTATACCCCAAGAGGGTATATGAAGGTAGGTGACCATTGGCCATGTTACTGAATGTTGAGAGTGCATATCCTGAGGATCGGGGTCTTGGGAGATGCAGACTGGATCCTGCGACGATGAACGTCCTGAGACTTGTCCCGGGAGATCTTGTGTGGCTTACCGGGTCACGCATGACGGTTGCAAAAGTCTGGCGGATGCTTGCCGATGACTGGGATCAGGGAAAAGTAAAGATAGATAATTTCACCCGTTCAAATGCCGGTGTAAGCAGTGGAGACAAAATTGAGGTGGCGAAAGTGGAGACTGAGACTGATGCATCCCGTGTCATTCTTGCGCCACCGGAAGACCTCTCAAATCAGCCTCCCATTAATTTTAATCAGGCAATGCTGCGCCTGCTTGGCTATCCTGTGGCAAAAGGAGATACAGTGCCAGTACTGGCCGGTCTTCCGTTTATGCAGCAGCAACTCATCCCATTCCGTCTTGTGACAGTTGAACCGGAAGATGCTGTAATAATCACAAAGGATACCATCATTGAGTTTTCAGAGAAACCTGCGTCAGGATTTGATGGATTCAGTGAAATCAGTTATGAGGATGTCGGCGGTCTGAAAAATGAGCTGAAAAATGTTCGGGAGACCATTGAACTTCCCATGCGACATCCGGAACTGTTTCGGAAACTTGGCATCGAACCGCCGAAAGGTGTACTCCTGTATGGTCCTCCCGGTACTGGAAAAACCCTGATTGCAAAGGCTGTTGCGAATGAAAGCGGGGCACATTTCATCTCAATTGCGGGTCCTGAAGTTCTTTCAAAATATTATGGTGAAACAGAACAGCGTCTTCGTGAGATTTTTGAAGAGGCAGAGTCCAATGCACCATCCGTTATCTTCATCGATGAACTGGATTCGATTGCTCCGCGCCGTGAGGATGTGACTGGTGAAGTTGAACGCCGGATGGTTGCTCAGCTCCTCACCATGATGGATGGTCTGGAGGAGCGGGGACAGGTGCTTGTGATTGGAGCAACGAACCGTCTGGAGGCCATCGACCCTGCACTCCGGAGACCCGGGAGGTTTGACCGGGAGATTGAGATTGGCGTTCCTGATGAAACGGGACGTCTTGAGATCCTGAAAATCCATACACACGGTATGCCGCTTGAAGGAGAGGTGCACAGGATCTATATGGAAGAAGCCCTGGGTGATATTCCAGAAGAATTACGTGAAGATGCAGATAAGCGGTATGAATTTGCGGTTGAAGAGATTGAAAGTCAACGGGCACGCCTCCTGGTGGATCTTTCTTCCCGCACCAACGGGTTTGTCGGTGCTGATCTGCAGTCGCTCGCAAGAGAGGCAGCAATGCGTGCGCTCCGGAGGTATCTACCTGAAATTGACCTGGAAAAGGATGAAATCTCTCCCGAACTTCTGAAGAAGATGGAGGTGACGTCACGTGACTTTGCCGATGCACTCCGGGAAGTTAATCCCAGTGCTATGCGTGAGGTGCTTATTGAGATGCCGCATGTGGCCTGGGACGACATTGGGGGTGCAGAACGTGAGATCGAGGAGGTACGTGAAGCAGTTGAGTATCCACTGACAAAACCTGAACAGTTCCTGAATCTGGGCATTGATCCTCCGAATGGTGTGCTTCTGTATGGTCCGCCTGGCACAGGAAAGACCCTGATTGCAAAGGCAGTGGCAACGGAAAGCGGAGCGAATTTCATTCCGGTTCGTGGGCCACAACTGCTGTCAAAGTGGGTCGGCGAGAGTGAACGTGCAGTACGCGAAGTTTTCCGGAGGGCGCGCCAGGTTGCCCCGTCCATCATATTTTTTGATGAACTGGATGCCATTGCACCTGCACGTTCTGGTCAGGACAATCATGTGATCGAAAGTGTTGTTAATCAGATTCTGACCGAATTTGACGGTCTGGAGGATATGACAGGGGTTGTGGTGATGGGGGCAACCAACCGGCCGGATATTATCGATCCGGCTCTGATGCGTGCCGGAAGATTTGACCGTCTTGTTGCAGTGCATGAGCCGGATACAAAAGGGCGTTTTCAGATCCTTTCCATTCACTCCCGGGGTATCCCGATTGAAAATTCAGCAGTGGAGATTTTGGTGAACGGAACCGCATCCTATGATGAGGGTGGTATTGAGGCACTCTTTGGGACAGCTGTCGAAGCACACCGAAAAGAGGGATTTGATCTGGTGCAGGTGACTGCAGATGAAATACTGGCAACTGAAATATCGGATATCAATGTCAGTGACGACATCCTTTCACTCGGAAGAAGGCGGCGTGCAGTGGCCCGTCTGATAGAAGAGCACAAAATAAAACTGGAAGATCCGGAACGGGATGCACTTCTCCGGGAAATTGCCGGAAAAGCAGAAAATTATGTGGGTTCTGATCTGAACCTGCTCTGCCGTGAGGCTGCTATGTTTGCGATGCGGGATGGTGCCGGAGCAGTGGGGATGCAGCACTTTGAGAAGGCACTTATGAAAGTCCGCCCGATGATGAATGAGCGTGTGCGCGAACAGTATGACCGTATTCAGCAGTATTTCAAGGGTGGCCTTCCCCAGCAGATGCAGGTCCATCTACCTGAATACCAATAATGTATCTCGGAAATATATATCCCGGAAATATATGTCTCAGAAATGGTTGTTCTTTTTCATAGAACAGCGTCTGAAACATATGTTTCACTCCACTTTTTCAAACCAGTATGGTTATCCTTTGATGTATACAATAATACACTGTAGATCATCTGAGGTTTCGTGAATGCCTAACTGTACCACATTTCTTGACGTTAATGTCCGTTTGGGAGACAAACCTGCCCTGATTCATCCGTCATCAGGGACTGAATATAGCTTTTGTGAACTCCTGAAACGGGTATGCAGATTATCATCGTGCTTAATTGCCCGGGGAATTGTTGCTGGTGACCGTGTGGGAATTTACCTGCCCCCTTCCCCTGAATATCTCTTCTGGTACTTTGCAATATGGCGGATGGGTGGTGTAGCAGTCCCACTCAATAATGTGCTCCGGGCAGAGGAAGTCGCTTATTTGATGGAAGATTCCGGTGCTGTCTGCATTATTACCGATGTGTCCGGAAATGCAGAGATTGAACCTGTTGTTCGTTTGGGGAGAATCACGGCTGATGTGGTAACAATTGGCATTCCCTCATTCGAGGAGGAATGTAACTCTGTTCCGCTTATTTCCCGTGCCCATAATTGCAGACCGGATGATCTCTGTCAGCTCCAGTATACATCCGGCACAACAGGAAAGCAGAAGGGGGCGATGCTCACCCATGGAAACTGGATGGCAGCGATGGACAATGAACGCGAAGTGCTTGGGTATCGTGAAGATGATGTGTATCTGGGTATATATCCGATGGCCCATGTCGGTGTTTCCTGGGGTATTTCAGCACTGCGTGCCGGTGCTACCTGGGTCATTATGGATCGTTTCTCCCTTGATGAGTATATCCGCCTCACAGAGACATATCAGGCCACTGTTATCGCAGGCATGCCACCCGTCATTCACTCTCTTCTGCGTACCCCCCCGGGAACAGAGGAGAGGATGCAGTCAGCACGGGAGATGATAAGCGGTGGCGGGCCCCTTCATCCCAGTATCTGGAAGGAATTTTTTTCACGGTTTGCAATACCAATAGTCAATGCATACGGTCTTTCAGAGACAATTGTTGTGGGCACAGGTACTGCCATCCGCCCTGAGGACTATGCGTCTGCAGATGAGTTCAGAAGTGTTGGTATGCCGATTGGGTTTACTGAAGTGAAGATTGTAAACACTGAAGATGCGTCTGCTGAGTGTGAAACAGGTGTGATTGGTGAAATTGCACTGAGAGGTCCTGCGGTTGCGTCCGGATACTGGGGGATGGAAGAAGAGACCCGGGCAGTGTTCCTCCCTGATGGGTGGTTTTTAACAGGAGACATAGGGTATATCTCAGAAGACGGGATGCTTGCAATAACAGACCGGAAAAAAGATATGATTGTAATGTCAGGCTGGAAAATATATCCAACTGAGGTGGAGAAGGTGCTGATTGAACATCCGTCGGTCGATGATGTGGCAGTCTTTGGGGTGCCGGACATTCATCGGGGTGAAATCCCTTATGCAGCAGTTTTACTTCTCCCCGGTGCATCTCTCTCCCTGTCAGGCCTGCAGGAATATGCCCGTGAACGCCTGGCAGGGTATAAAGTGCCACGGGAGATGGTTATTGTTAATGAGCTTCCCCGGGTTGGAGGATGGAAATTGCTGAGGCGGGAACTTCGTGAGATATATGGGCCCGGATGAAATTCACCGTTCCGGAATGAAATGAAAAAGTCCGGGTTGACTTATAGCATAGCTTAAATAATTTTGAATCTCTTATTTTTTGTAAATGCCTGTGGATATTGAAGAGATTGAAATCATTGGTCATAAAAAGATATCAACAGGTATCATTGGTCTGGATTATCAATTGGGGGGTGGATTTCCTGAAGGTTCCATTATAATCATTCAGGGATCCGCTGTTTCGGGAATTGAAAAGATTGCTGAACAGTTCTGGAAAGCAGATGTTGAGACGACCGGTGGCGATGACAGCTGGTATCTTATTTCAGACAGCAGTCCGTCTGTCGGTATGACGCCGGTGGACACGGGGGAGATGGGTGATGCTCTCTCAGAGATGCCCGGGAAACGGTATGTGGTTGATTCACTCTCCAGTGTTATACGTAAGGAGGGTGTTGATGCCGCAATTTCGCTTATTATAAATAGTGGGGGGATGATCACACAGGACGGAGGGGCTATCCTGTTTTTGCTATATGATGGTGTTCATCGACCAGAAGATGAGATTGCGGTTATCCGGTATGCGGATGTATATATTCATCTCATTGACGAGCGTCACGGAAATGAGATTGAACGAAAAATGGAGATTGGAAAAATTAAAAATGCGAATGTGCCAAGCCGCCTTTTCCCGTATAATATCACAGAAGAAGGAATTGATCTTTCAACAACGGCACGCGTTGTCTGAATGAAAAATATCTCAGAGTTCTTCCCTGCACTGGTGTGCGGCAAGAACCAGATGTTCCAGTTTTTTATATGCACCTTCGCGGGAATGCATCCGCAGACCGCAGTCAGGATCCAGAAGCATAATTTCCGGACCGAAGATGTCAATTCCTTTTGTGATGCGATCCACAATTACTGCAGTACTCTCGACTTCCTGATCTGCTGAGTCCACACATCCAAATCCGATCTTCTTTCCTTTCAGGTCTGAGCGGGAGAGGACATCTACGTTATCCGGGTTGTTTGCAAATTCAAAGTCAAGGATGTCAACCGGAAACCGAAGAATGTCATCGATACATCCTCTGATATTTCCACAGACATGCATGCAGGATGGAACGGTCAGATTTTTGGTGATGACACTCACTGCTTCGCGTGCAACAGTCAAATCTGCAGTCCCGGTGGAAAGAATGGGTTCATCCAGCTGGAGGATGGTGACCCCCGCATCTGAAAGATACCGTGCTTCCTGTGCCAGTGCATGCGCCAAGTCAGGGATCAGTTCATTTCTGTCCCGGTATACCGGTGTCTTCAGTGCAAGACCATGGGCAAGGGTTGTTGGTCCGGTGAGGATACCTTTTACTGCCGGATGCCGTGATAAGGCATATTTCACTCCGGGGAGGGTAATCGGTTTTCCTGCCGGATGAATCTGTCCGGTGACATTCTGTCCCTTCACGCCCGGCAGAAAGTCAGCAACGAGGGCAATCATATCCCTGCCGACCTGACCGTCTGATATGATATCAATCCCTGCAGATATCTGGTCGGATACTGCAGTGTCACGGGCAGGTTTGAGTGGGTCAAACAGGGCCCGGAGGCCGCCTGACCCGACTGCAGGATAACTCCCGACAACAGTTGTCGGGAGTATTTGTTCTGGCATCATGGAGTTACGCGGTGACGGTCACGTGGGAAGAGAACTGCTTCCCTGATGTTTTGCAGACCCAACATTGTCATGATGAGCCGGTCCATACCAAGACCCCAGCCTGCATGTGGAGGCATTCCATACCTGAATGGCTGGAGATAGAATGAAAAACCTTCAGGTGATAGACCTTTTGCTGCAATCTGGGTGAGCAGGAGGTCATGTTCATGTATTCTCTGTGCTCCGCTGGAAAGTTCCATTCTCGGGTGCATCAGGTCAAATGCCTTGCAGACTGTGGGATTATCCTCATAGGGCATAGCATAATATGGTTTGATTTCTGTGGGCCAGTCGGTGATGAAGTAGTGTACTCCCATCTCTTCTCCGATTGCCCGTTCGGCAGCGGTTGAGAGATCATCTCCGTAGCTTATGTCTTCATCAATGGAGAGTGCTGCGATGTCAATGGCCTCAGCATAGGTTATGCGGGGGAAGGGAGTTTCCGGGATAGCTAATTCAATTTCGAGAGCCTCTAATGCCGGTCCACATGTTTCTGTGACTGCGGTATATGCCCGGACAATTACCCGTTCCAGAAGGTCCATCACATCGTGGTGGTCTGCAAATGAGATTTCCACATCAATGGATGTAGCCTCGTTAAGATGCCGGGTTGTGTTGTGCTCCTCGGCCCGGAATATCGGGGCGATTTCAAATACTTTTTCAAACCCTGCTGCCATCATCATCTGTTTGTAGAGCTGAGGACTCTGGTTTAAAAATGCCTCTTTTTCAAAGTATGCAAGCGGGAAGAGTTCTGTCCCTCCTTCTGTTGCCGCTGCAACGATCTTTGATGTGGTAATGTTTGTGAACCCTTCTTCAAAGAGGAGATTATTTATTGCATGGGTGACGGCGCTTCTGATCTGAAATATTGCAGCAACACGGGGACGCCGTGCATCAAGATAGCGGTTATCAAGGCGTGTGTCAATTTCTGCCGGGACTTTTTCGGAGACATCCAGTGGCAGCGGACTCTCCGCGCGTGAAATTATTTCAAAGGTATCTGGTATCAGTTCACGACCGCCTGGGGCTTTTTCTGTTGCCTTTATGGTGCCGGTTACGCGGACAACTGATTCACGTGATGCCTCTTTTGCAGCAGCAACCACGGCTTCTGGTGCCTTCTTTTTTACGATTGTGACCTGAAGAAATCCTGTTCTGTCACGAAGAATGTAAAATGCAAGGCCTCCGAGATCACGGACTTCATTGATCCATCCGATAACAACTGCTCGTTCAGTTTCTGGTGTTACGTCCTTTATTGGTATTCTCATAGTCAAATCTGGTATACTATCTGTCGTTAAAGAGTAAGGTATTTTTCTCCCGGTGTGAATTGAGGGCTTTCAACAATACAAAGGTTAATCAGCCCTCTATGATAGAAAATCATTGATTAAAGAGATGTTTTCTATAATTCTTGTTGCAACAGATGGCTCTTCTGAATCTATGGGTGCCGTACGCGCTGCGGCAGAGGAAGCATTGCGACATAATGCGAGTCTGCATACGATATGTGTTACAAATCCGGGTGCGGTGCAATCCATGTTCGTGAGTCCACAGACAGATGCTATAAATGTGAATTATGAACTGGTAACCGAATTTCTTGCTGAAGAGGCAAAGAAAGCACTTGAAGAAGCAGAAAAAGAGGCAGAGAGTCTTGGTCTGTCTGTAACACCACACCCGGTGTGGGGAGATCCGAGAGAAGAGATTCTCCGCTGTGCAGAAGAAATAGGTGCAGACTGCATTTTTGTGGGATCAACCGGGAAGACAGGTATTGAAGAGCTTTTGCTGGGCAGCGTAAGTTCCTCGGTTGTGACACATGCCCGGGTAAATACTATGGTTATCCGTGTTGAAGAGAAGGAATAACTGAGATGGGTTTCTTCAGGCGGTCCGGACAATCACTTGAACAATGCATAGAGAAGCATGAATACCAGTGTATTGTTCAAATTTCCCTGAAAGGGACGGGTGATAGCGCCGCAGCGGTAAATGCTCTTTTATTTTTTGGTACGAGTGAAACTCAGTCTCTTGCTGATGTATTTGATAGTCTGAATGAACGTGATATGATGGATGTGGCGCGGGCTATTGTGCAGTCCGGGGGACCATGTCATCCGGCTGTTCTTGCGCTTGCCAGATCTGCTGGTAATGGATTTGGACGCTCACTTGGTCGTGCTGTCATGCGCTGTGGTGAAGATGCCTTTGATGTTCTGGTGGCCCACACTGGTGGTGAAGATCAGAATGCACGACTGGGGGCTATCTGTCTGCTTGGGTTTATTGGAAAAACCGGTATCCCGGTTTTAAAAGGGATTTTATATCGTGCAGATGGAGAAGATCAGCGCACAGCAGCCAGGTGCCTTCAGCGTCTTGAATGGACACCGGAAAAACCTGAGGAAAAACCGATGTTTTTCTTTTTGTGTGACGACTGGGAGGAGCTTGTTCGGCTAAAAGAACGGGCACTCCCCCTTTTGTTTTCTCTGGTAAAGAAGGATGATCCAACTCTCAGAAGGAATGCTATACGGGCGATGGGGAAAATTGGCGACGGTCGGGTTGTATCTGTCATTATGCCTTATGTGGATGACTGTGACCCGGAAGTCCGTATTGCAGCCGTCACTGCACTCGTCCGGTATGATACTCCTGAGATAGAACGGTGCCTTGTGGGTGCCCTGAACCATACTGATTCACAGATTCGTATTGATGCGGCACATGCACTGAAACGAAAAGGCTGGAGTCCCCGGACAGAAGGTGAACAGATCCGGTATACAATTGCCTGTGGGAACTGGGATGCAGTTATCAGGCTTGGAGATCGGCTTATTCCGGATCTCATACGGATTGTGCGTTCTGGTGATAATGAATGGATGGGTGCAGTATATGCCCTTGCAGGACTGGGTCCTGATGCGGCACAGGAACTGCAGATTATTCTGCCGTCACTTCCGGATTCGCAGCAGCAGGAGATTGTCAGTGTCTTTAGGACAGTTGTAGAAAAAAACCGAATAAAACGTGAAAATCTTCAAAAAGAGCAAAAATTAGAGTTGCAGAAGCAGGAAGATGAGAGAAATAAGAAATTAAAAGAGAAAGAATCCAAGGGCCCCTCAGATAAAGAGATATGGGATGCTCAGAAACGGGTTATGGAAGGATTTAAGTGGCTGAGACTGCAAAAAGTCGCCACCGAACAGATATATGCGATAATCAGTGAGGGCGTGGAAGTCCATAATATATCTTTTGAAATGGCGGTTGCGGCCCTGTCATCGAAGGACGAAGCCATCCGCGCTGCAGCAATAGATGTCCTTTCAATGAAAGGAGAACGCGCCAATCCGTATATCATGAAGGCTGCCTATGACGCAAGTTCGATTGTACGGAGCGCAGTTGCAGATTCAATTGGATTCACTGCACAGGCATCAATGATGAAGGTGCTCTCCCTTCTTTCGAAGGATCTTGTCGTTGATGTGCGTCTTGCCACAGTCAGGGCCCTTCAGATGATGAATAACGAGCGTGCGTTCCCGTACATTGTAAATCTCTTCTCCGATGAGGATGCAATGGTCCGTGATGCTGCAGCACATGCAGCGGCAACATATGGGCGGTTTGGTCTTCCTGTTCTTCTCAGGTCACTTCAGGTGGAGGACTCCGAAATCCGTATTGCTGCGGCAGCGGCTCTGGGCGAGATATGCGATATTCGTTCACTGCCATTTCTTTTGCCTCACCTGGGTGAACCTGATCAAAGGGTGAGGGATGTAATACGGGCAGCGATTGTGCAGCATGATTATCGGGCCATAGAGCCACTGCAGGAGTTTATTGAGGAAGCTGATGGTGATGCAAAGAATGCTGCTCTTCTGGCCCTATATGAGATTAATCCGGATCTTGCAGGAGAGAAAGGTGTAGGCAGTCAGATTTTTGAAGAAGCGTTAGCAGTTACTGATAGTAGTGGTACGACCCCTGTTTCTTCTGTCCGTTCATTCCTTTCTGGAAAGAAAAAGGGTGTCTCTGGCAAAGGAGAAGTGAAAACGGCAGATGCAGGGCCTGCATCCGATGCACCGGGATATGATGAAATATCCGGAGGTACGTTTGACTCACAGAATGTACATCTGGATTCCCGCACCTGTGAGGAACTGGTGCTTCGTATTGAGGAAGGGGAAGAGTCTCTCTCCTCTGCTCTTCTGGTTGATCTGTATGACGATAAGAGCAGTCTGAAAACGGATCTTATCTCTGCAATGAAGGGAAGTGACCGGGAGTTTGCGATGCATGCTGCGACCCTTCTCTCAAAGATTGGCTGGTCACCTGATGGTAGTGGGGAAGAGACACTCTTTTTGCTTGCTACCGGTAATATTGCTGAACTGAAAAAGGGTGGTGACAGTACCGCCCAAATTCTTTCAGGAATGGTGCAGACGATGCCTCCTTCTGTGCAGAATACCATTGTTGATGTACTCTCCGGTATCCGTGGGAAGGATGGTGTTATCGGTCTGGCTCAGATTGTGTCTGGTGATTCCGGTGCAATCTCTGATGCAGCAGCAGAATCGCTTTTGGAGATGGATGTGGATGTAGTGCCTTTCATTCGTGAATTTGCTGCATCAAAGGATGGTGTAGGGAAACGTCGTCTCCTGAAAATCATCCGGAAAATTGAAGGAGGACAATAATTTGGGGTCAAAAAAAAGATGCATACAAAAATTACGTTCCGGATCTGTGTATGCAGGTCTGCTTTTGATTGTGTGCTGGTTTTGTATACTTCCCGGAGCCGCTTTTACCGTTACTGCCGGTCCTTCCCTTGAGCCGGATGAACAGGCAGTACTGGGGGACACGGTTTCTGCGGATATAGAAATTATCTATGACGTTTCTTCGATGAGTGAGTATATTACAGCGTATACTGATCTTGGGTCTGCATCGTGGGATGCGGTTATCATTGAAGATGGCCGTGAGATGCCTCTTGGTTCCCGGAGTGGTCGGTATCTGACGGTAACCGGTTTTGAGTTGTATAATCCGGGTTCGTCAGTAACGAAACTGCAGGTTCACCTTGAAGGGGTTGTGCCCGATTACCTGGCTGGTTCCGGTGTGGCAGAAGTTCTCTCTCTTGGACACATTGCCGGGGATGGTTCAACCATTCTTGATTCTGTCTCTAAAAATATTACCATCATTGATCTGGCGGAAGTGGATGCAATGCGGACAGAAACAGAGAATGATCTCTTCCGTTTTGAAGAAGAGATCAATGCTGCATATCGTGCAGGAACTGACACATCGGCAGCAGAAGAGGTAGCAGCTGATGTCCGTGATCTTATTGAAGCCTCCCGTGAGATGGATATACAGAGTGCTTATACTGCTCTTTCAAAAGCACAGATTCTCCTCACTGCTGAATGGACAACACTTACCGACTCTGTAACACAGGACTATTTCCTGGATGCCCGTGAGATGATAGCAGCGATTGAACCTGCGATAGCAGAGTACGAAAATGCCGGCGGGGTTGATGAACAGGGAATTCTCATTGTTCTCTCATACCGTGATAACGCTGAGATGCTTCTTGTCCTGGCAGAAGAGAAAAAGACCTCCGGGGATGATGCCGGTGCACAGCAGTATGCAGAAGATGCCTATAAAAAAGCCGATGAGGCAATGGTATATCTTGCGGATATGTATACGGAGGCAGGACTGACACTGAGGGGCTACACACCTGGTGTAACCAGCTCCCGTTCTTCTTTGGATGTAACTTCAGTTCCTGCCACTCAGACATTATCGCTGCCGGATTTCATGGATTCCGGGGGGGAAGATGGCTTTGGCGGGATTGATGTCGGAGGAACCATTACATTTTTCCAGGTCATTATTGACGGATTCTGGAGTTTTGCTGATATAATCCAGAATGTATCTGAAGCATTCTCCGGAATTGGGAATTAATGGCACAAAAAAAATAGGAACCGAATTATTTCACTCTTTTTTCAGACCTTCTGCAAGTGCCATTATGTCCCATGCGACTGACTCTCGCCGGGTGCGTGAACCCATCCTTGTGTCAACATGGAGGGCACCATCAAAGGCGAGAGGGTCACGGGCATCCATGAGATAAAGGTCGGTGAACTGGTCATAGGCAGGACATTCGGCTACGGCGTCCGGGGTATATGCTCTCATTTCAGGTGTCGTGCTCCGTTCTCCGGTAAATGGGACAAATGAAATGACGGGGACCTCTTTGAGGGCTTCCACGATTCCTCTGCACATTAATGCAGGCATGATGCCAGTGACCGGCCTGCCGGGTCCGATGATCACAACATCACTGTTACGGATTGTTTCAATCGATTCTGTGCTTGCATGAGGGATACTGTCTGGCGGGGCATGAATTGCACATGCATGAGTGTCATCACTATATGTGGTCCTGTATCGGGTGAGGGGCATTCGTCCGGACGGGGTGGTAACGGACCATCCGCCGATAGTCTCGGAGGCCGGGAGAATGTGTGCCATAATTCCATATGTCTGGTTGATGGCAATGGTCACATCAGTAAGGCATTCTTTTTTGAGTCTCTCTGCCCGGGAGATGTGCAGGGCACGTTCCTGGTCTCCCACTGGTTGTGGCTCTTCTGTTCCGAGGCGTATGAGGGCACGATGTGTTGTACAGGTATCTCCCTGGATGCCATGCCATGTTTTGGTGTTGAGGATGCCTGCAAAGAGAAATGTCAGCGTGTCAAGATCGCGGGCAAAACAGCCGCATGGTGATTCTTCTGCATCTGCAGCAGTTGTGATGACAGAAATTGCTGAATCATCCATGAATGAACGGAATCCTTCAATGAGGCGGGCAGATTTTCTCCCGGCTGATATGAAGGTGATCATGCTACTCCGGATATATTTTCCATGTCAGGCGAGGGGAGATCCGGCAAAAGAGTGTATCTTTCATCGAAATCCCCGATGACATAGAGTGAATAGGTGCGCAAAAACGTCACAAACGGGACACTTGCCATCAGTCCGCAGAAGGTAACGAGTGCAAGATATACTGCGAACAGAAGTCCCATTGCAGCCAGAGATATGTTTTGTGGCCCGCCTGCGGCGATAAGGATTCCCATCAGGGGAATGCCTGCTCCAATCCCCACGACTACCATCACAAGGGAGAGGATGATACTGACGCAGATGGCGAGGATGAGTTTCATAATAATATAGATTGCTGCCTCCGTTTTTTCCGTGCTAAAAAGATGCAGGCACTGTTGCCATCCTGCAATAACACCACACCGGTCGATGTTCATGATGGGTACAACAAAATCCGTTGTCAGCATCAGGATGATGAGATAGGGAACGAGGAGGATGAACATCAGTATGGCAAATATCAGAATTGTTCCTGCCAGTGCGGGATCCGAATTTATGGTGCCCAGAAGGGGAGCAAACAGGAGATACGCAAGTATCAGACATATGCCAAAGAAGAGCGCTGAGAGAAAAAAAAGAAATGCAAAATACTGGATGCCGGGCCCGGTACTTTCACGGAAGTATGTTCGTATCCGAATATTCCCTGCACCCAGTGCTTTAACAAATATAAACTGGAATATCCCGTTCAAAAGGAGATAAACGAGGCCAATGCAGAGAAGAATGCCTGCAATTAAAAGCAGGGATGAGAGAAGGGCATCATTGTTCTGTGGGATAAAAGAACTGAGATATTGACCGTCTCCACTATTTTCCGGTGAAAGAGTGCCTGATGAAAACTGTGCGCCACCTGCTGCACCTCCTACAAAGAGGGCAATGAGTGCCAGACGAAGCCAGATTCCAAAGTCAAACGGAATGAGAATGGATTTTGTCATGGCAACAGCTCGATCAATCTCACGAAATGCGAAGTGTTCCTGTGTCATGAATTCCTGTAGTCTATCTTTCCGTGTCAATGATTTGCTGAATGCTTTCTGCAAGTGCCAGGGTAACTTCTTTGTCTGTCATGAGGGTGTCGAGACGGACAGCCCCTTCTATTGCGACAGGGTCACGGATGTCCTGAACAAATATATTTGTGAATTCCCGGTAGAGATCAAAGGTTGCCTGCCCGTTAGGTGCCATGCCCCAGGCCATCATCAGTTCTGCAGCAGGCCCGCTCACTGGCGCATCACCAATAAACGGGCTTATCACTATTACAAACTGTTCTTTGAGCGCGTCTTTTACTCCGTCACATTCAAGAATTGGTGAGATACTGGTCACAGGATTTGATGGTCCGATGATAACTGCATCAGCATCACGGATTGCCTTTAATACCTGTTCTGTTGCTTTGGGTATTTCGCTGCATCTCCGGATAACGGCGTCAACAGGGATACCTCCCTTTTGGCCAACCCAGTATTCCTGGAAGTGCATCTCCGTGCCATCGCTCTGGATACACGTTGTCACTTCAGTGTCACACATGGGGAGAATTGTTGCATCACACTGAAGATGGGAAGATAGATGGCGGGTTGCTTCTGTGAGGGATATTCCCGCGCGGAGCATCTCTGCACGTGCAATGTTGACTGCGCGGTCCTTATCCCCAAGGGTAACCGGTTCAGGATACCCTATCTTCTCCAGGAAATCACTGGTGACTGTGGTATCATCTTCAATACCCCACCACCGATTGGTGTCAAGGAGGTTTGCAAAGAGATACATTACGGTATCAAGGTCTGGTGAGAGGTGACTGCCGGAGAACCACATGTCCTCTGCTGTGTTTACAACGACTGTCATATCATGGTCTCCTATGAGTGTCCGGAAACCCTGCATAAGTTTCGGGGTACCGGTTCCGCCGGAAAGGAACGTTATCATGTATGACACAATAGTTTTATCACTAAATATATGTTGATTCTTAACCGGAAGCAGAGATGAAGACAATAAAAGACCCTGTACACGGTCATGTCCGTGTATCTGATGACCTCCTCCCCCTTCTGGATGCTCCCCATGTTCAACGCCTGCGGTATGTACGGCAGCTTGGGTTTTCCCATCTGGTATATCCTGGTGCAAATCATTCACGGTTTGAACATTCTGTCGGGACGATGTATCTGGCAGGCAGCATGGCCCGCGAACTTGGTTTAGATGCTGATGACTGTCTTCTCACAGAAGCGGCTGCGCTTCTTCATGATATTGGGCATGGACCATTTTCACATGCAACAGAACCGTTGCTTACTGAATTCTGTGGGAGAGGGCATGATGACATAGCACCCCTGCTGATTGAGGATCTGGCCCCCATACTTTCCGGAGCAGGATTAGATCCGAATGAGATTGCGGCGATGGTGAACGGCACCCACCGATATGCGGGAATCATACATGGAGATCTCGATGTTGACCGGATGGATTACCTGATGCGCGATGCACATTACACCGGCGTGCCATACGGGACGGTAGATCCTGATCGGTTGATTCACAGTATTGCAATAAATGATGAATATGGCTTGTATCTCCGGGAAAGCGGGATCCATTCCGCAGAGTCTCTGCTTCTTGCACGGACACTCATGCGTCCCTCTGTGTATTATCATCATGTGTCACGGATTGCAGAGTCAATGATTCTGTTAGCAGGTCTGGAGCATGCCACTGCAGTGGGAGAGGGGGCATACCATGAAATGGTGCGGATGAATGATTTTTCCTTTATTGCTGCGCTTCTTTCCTCACCTTCAGATGAAGCTGTTACCCTGACACAACGAATTCTTGACCGCCATCTCTACAAACGTGCAATCTATGTGGGTCAGGACCAGGTCAATGCAGAGGGATACCGTCAGGGGATCTCAGTTGTTCGGTCACGTGAAATTGCAGGAGAGATCGCTGCAGAGGCAGGGGTTGATGTGACCACTGTTCTTGTGGACATTCCGGCCTTTCCATCCGAGATGCGGATGGGTGTCAGGGTTGAGGACCATTATGATCTAAAATCCCTTGAAGAAATCTCTCCCCTGCTGACGGCTTTGAATAAAGCCCGGAGAGGGCAGTGGCGTCTGGGAATCTATACCCTGCCCGGGCAGCAAAATGCTGTTGCGGATGCAGCAGGCAGGATATTGTCGATCAAAAAGCCAACTAAGCAGGACAGACTAATACTATAGGCAGGCCGTTGAAAGATGAATAAAAAATTTGTTGTGGCAGTTACCGGTGCAAGCGGGATGGTGTATGCACGACGCCTTCTGGACGTTCTCCAGGATAAAGCGGAAGTGCATCTTATTATCTCGGATATTGCACACAAAATTGCAGAGTTTGAAGGAGTGGATTTTTCCGGGTTTGATGTTGTCTATGCGGACAATGACAATATGTTCGCCGATCTTGCAAGTGGGTCTTTCCGGTATGACGGGATGGTAATCATCCCATGCAGCATGAAGACACTTGCTGCCATTGCATCCGGATTTTCGGATAATCTGATTACCCGAACCGCGGATGTCTGCCTGAAAGAGGGGAGAAAATGTATTCTGATGCCGCGTGAGATGCCTCTCTCCCGGATTCACCTGAAGAATATGCTCACCCTTGATGAGGCAGGGGCAACCATCATGGTCATCAGCCCGGCATTTTACACACGGCCGCAGTCTATTGAGGATCTTATAGATATGGTGGTGGCCCGCGTTCTTGATCATCTGAATATTGACCATACACTAAGCAAACGATGGAGTGGTGAATACTAATGCGAAATTTTATTGAAAAAATGCGGGAAGAAGGCCGGGTCATTGATATTGAAGATCCCTGTTCAACAGTATTTGAAGCCCCTAAACGGGCCTGTGAGACTGATGATCTGCTCTTCTTCCATAAACTGGACGGCGACAAAAAGGGTGTGATGAATGTGACTGCATCACGTGCGTCATTATCCTGTGCACTGGGAATTCCTGAACCTGATATAGTTCCACACCTGGCAGCAACCGGACAGAATGGAGAGGTTACGGAAGGATCCCGCCTGAAGATGGGCACACCTGATTTGAGTGTCCTTCCGGTGATGAAACATTTTCCCCTTGACGCAGGGAGATACCTGACGTCAGCGGTTGTTTTTTCGCAATATGGTGGTGTGGAGAATGCATCTATTCACCGCATGCAGGTCGTAGATAATAATCGGCTTGCGGCCCGGTTGGTGGAAGGGAGGCATACGCACTCTCTTCTTCAGGATGCGCTTGCAGATGGTGAACGCCTGCCGGTTGCAATAACCATCGGTACGCATCCGGCGGTGACCTTTGCATCATGCACCAGAGTGCCACAGGGAAAGGAGATGCAATATGCTGCAGAACTCCTGGGAGGCGAAATTGAACTGAATACCTGTTCACATGGTGTGCGTGTCCCGGATGCTGAGATTGTTCTGGAAGGGTATATTGGCAGTGAAACCACCGAAGAAGGTCCTTTTGTGGATATCACTGGCACCTATGATCCTGTCAGGCAGGGCCCGGTCATTGAACTGACTGGGATGCATATGAAGTATGATGCCATCTATCATGGGATTCTTCCTGCAGGGAATGAGCACAAAATCCTGATGGGTATGCCCTATGAACCAAAAATTTTCCAGGCGGTTGCCGGAGTGACCCGGGTGAGAAATGTGGTTCTCACAACCGGTGGATGTGGGTATCTGCACGGTATTGTCCAGATTAAAAAGAGCACGCAGGGTGATGCCAAAAATGCAATCATGGCGGCTTTTGCTGCTCATACATCCCTGAAACATGTTGTCGTGGTTGACGAGGACATCAATCCGTTCTGCATGGAAGATGTGGAGTATGCCATTGCAACCCGCGTGCGTGCGGATCGCGATGTGATGATTATAGAAGGAGTCCGTGGTTCCTCTCTTGACCCCTGCCGTATTGGTGACGGGACCAATGTGAAGATGGGAATTGACGCAACAATGGTCATGGGCGAAGAAGAGAAGTTTATCAGAGCTGAATGGGACTAATATATAATGTACCTTGATTCAGATGATGAAAAGGTTCTTGCGGGTGAATATGGCGAAACCCGCAGGAAGATGATGGAGATTCTCGTTGCTCTGGGTAAGGTATTTGGGGCAGAGAAGTTTGTGCCAATCACCAGTGCACAGGTGGCTGGTGCATCATATAAGACAATAGGAAAATGGGGGCTTGAATGGCTGCGAAGTCTTGATGCACGGGTAGCTGTGCCTTCCGTATTAAACCCAATCGGGATGCCGCGGGAACGCTGGCAGGAGATGGGTATTCCATCTGATTTTGCGGAAAAACAGCACGCTGTTCTGGATGCGTACCGCCGGCTTGGGGTAAAACTGGAGTGTACCTGCACACCGTATTACATCAACCGGACTTCTTATGGAGATCATATTGCATGGTCAGAGTCGTCTGCCGTCTGTTATGCGAATTCTGTCATTGGTGCACGGACAAATCGTGAAGGAGGCCCGTCTGCCCTTGCTGCTGCAATTATTGGGAAAACCCCCTATTATGGCCTGCATCTCTGGGAGAACAGGATGCCGCAGGTGGCATTCCGGGTTGAAGCGGATGAGACTCTTCATGCCAGTCATTATGGGGCTATTGGGTATCTTGCCGGAAAGGAGGCGGGAAATCGTGTGCCGTTTTTTTATGGATTACGGCCGAACCGAGACCAGCTGAAGGCACTTGGGGCTGCAATGGCTGCCAGTGGTGCGGTGGCACTCTATCATGTTGAAGATATCACGCCCGATTCCCGTGTGTTGCAGGAACGTGGGATAGATATCTCCGCCCTTGAAACTATTACCATCACCGGGGATGAGATTGAGGCAATATTTGAGGAACGGACTGTTGATGCCGTGGCAATCGGATGTCCACACTGTTCAGAGGAGGAACTGGAGGAGATTGCAGGACTTCTGAAAGGAAAAACGGTGACAAAACCGCTCTACATTTTTGCTGCAAGAGGTGTGGCACAGGCTCATCCCAATCTTGTGGGAACAATTGAGATGTCGGGTGCAAAGGTATGGGAGGACACCTGTATCGTTGTCTCGCCCGGAATGGATCATTTTGGTTCAATTATGGTCAATTCCGGGAAGGCATTTGCATATGTGCCGAATATGTGTGGTGCAGAAGCAGTTCTTGGTTCCACCGAAGAGTGTATTGCTGCTGCACTGGGTGAATAACCCTTTGCACTCATTTTTCACTTATTTGTGCGAACAATCAAAATAGCATATGATTGAAATAAATTTGGATGGGGGCGGAGAATAAAGGAGATGTTCTGTCCTGATCCTTTTTTTAGGAGAATCCCTTGTCGAGTGTATTCTGGCTTTCAACATCAAGGCCGGTGACATAAACCGACTTTTTTTCCTGCTGATATTTGTCGATTACTCTCGCGATTGCCTCAACGGCAGACTGATCCCAGATATGGGAATTTTGAAAGTCTATCTCAATTTTATCGGGATCATTGGTATAATCAAAAAGGTCAATGAATGCTGCCATTGTTCCGAAGAACAACTGTCCTTTTACCGTATAAATTTTAACTCCGTCTTCCTTTTCCTTGCCTGAAACGGAAATGACTGACATTTTCCACGCCATTGCAAGGGCAGCAAGGACAACACCGGCTAAAACACCCTTTGCAAGGTCATTGGTGTAAACAACAATGGCAATTGTCGTGAGCATAACAAATGCATCGCTCTTTGGTATTTTGGCAATATCTTTTACTGACTGCCATTCAAATGTCCCGATTGCAACCATTACCATAACCCCGACAAGTGCTGCCATGGGAATCTGTGCCACAAGATCGCCAAGAACAATTATCAGAAATATCAGGAAAAGTCCTGCTGTCATGGAAGAGAGCCTTCCTCTGCCTCCGGATGTCACATTAATGACAGACTGACCAATCATTGCACATCCGGCCATTCCTCCGAAAAAGCCGGTGATGAAATTTGCAATACCCTGCCCTTTCACTTCCCGGTTTTTATTACTTTTCGTGCCCGTCATTTCATCAATAATTGATGCGGTAAGAAGTGATTCAAGAAGGCCTACGATAACAAGTGTTGCAGAATATGGAAGGATAATGAGCAGTGTTTCAATGCTTAACGGCACCATTGGAAGATGAAACAGGGGGAGTGCTTTTGTGATTGTGCCTAAATCCCCTACTGTCAGGACAGTCAACCCTGTCCCAATGGCAATTGCCGTCATAACAATAATGGCAATAAGGGGTGCTGGCACTGCTCTTGTAAACCGGGGCAAAAACCAGATAATTCCGATTGTTGCTGCGGTCATTAGATAAACAGGGAGTGAAGCGCCAAAAATAAATGGAATCTGGGCGAGGAATATCAGAATTGCAAGGGAATTTACAAAGCCAAGCACTACTGAATATGGAATAAATGAAATAAATCGTCCCACTTTTAAAAGACCAAGGGCAAATTGTATTATTCCTGTCAGAATGGTTGCTGCAAGAAGATATTCAAGCCCGAAATCCCGCACCAGAACTACCATGACAAGTGCCATCGAACCTGTCGCAGCCGAAATCATGCCTGGTCTTCCACCTGCAATCGATATTACCACTGCAATACAGAATGAGGCATACAGGCCGACCATTGGGTCAACGCCGGCAATGATTGAAAAGGCAATTGCTTCAGGAATCAGCGCAAGTGCTACCGTCATTCCGGCAAGGACATCGCCCTTGATATTTGAAAGCCATTCTTCTTTTATTGTTTGCGCGTTCAAGAATTATTTCTCCGTTTCATTTGAATATTGGATATTTGCCTATTTTATCGGATTTTGCGGGACATTTAAATTTAAATTTAAAATCTATTTTTCTTAAAACATGTTTTAATTTTAACAACAGGCATAAGGATTTTTAAAAATATCCCCTGATCTGTTTTTTCTCGTATGTCAATAATAATCGCCATCTAAATAGTTAATAATTTCGAGGGGGAAAAAGAATATTTCGAAGCCAAAAAAATCATAATGCCCAAATACCTGGCACATATTTCATAATTAATCCGGGATGATTCTGAATATCGAATCGTGCTGGAAATAATGCAGATCTACTGAAATGCTTTATAATAAACGTTGGTGAGGCCTCAGTCCTGCACGTTTTGATAACTAATAATGTATTAATTTCCGTAGTGAATGCGGTGGATCGTTATTTCTTTATGTGAGGTAAATGATATTCTATCGCGAATTCGTGGAGTGGCATGAACCTGGACATTTTGTGGTTTAGACATGTCAAAATGATCCTCTCTTCGACTGGATATCGGGTATATCAATAAAGCACAGTGTGCCGGATATTGCCTACAGAATTCCTAGAAGGGAATTAACCGGAGCAAAAATATCATGTATACAAAAATACTACTTGCAACTGACGGCTCTGAAAATGCACGACGTGCGGCCAATGAGGCGGCAGGTCTTGCCAGAGAATTATCATCCCATGTGATTCTGGTATATATCATACATAATCCTCCGTCACAATCAAGAATGGTGAAGGCAAATTTTGATGTACATTCCCTTCTTGAAGAGGACGCAAAATCCGAAATAAAGCATACTATAGATATTTTTGAAAAGGACGGTCTGGCATATACACTAAAGGTTGCAATAGGTGATCCTGCAGCTGAAATAATTGAAATTGCTGAAAAGGAAACAGCCGATTTGATTGTTATCGGCAGTCGTGGCCTTGGTACTCTTAAAGGGGTATTTATGGGAAGCGTTAGCCAGAAAGTAACGTATCATGCAAAATGTCCGGTTTTGATTGTAAAGTGAACTATCGCGAAGCTATAATGACTTTGTAGTTCCCATCGACCTATTCCCGAAGGAACCAGATGTCACAATTCATACCTGACGGGAAAGGCAATAAATTGTGGGACCTGCTTTATGAAGATCCTCTCCTCAATGAGCATCCAGCTGAGAAATCCCCTAATCTCTCCTTTTTAAATCCCTGTGTTGGGGAATTGGGCTGTGAAATGGGCGTATTTTTCGTTCACATTTATTGCCGGAAAAATACGGCAATTTTGCAGGTTATTTCGTTAAATGACGATTAATTACGAGCTACCGAGGGGTCAATATTAACAGAAATTTTGGGAGGACGTATTGGTTGTCTCAACTGAGAACTGCCCACTCCGGGCTTCTGTGTGGGTGCATTTTTCCGGGGCGCAGGGCCGCAGGATGTGCTATTTAAATGATATTTGACTTCAGATTCCAGAGCTTCGCTCAAAATGACGAAAAATGATCGATTCGTAGCTATAGGAGGAATATAACAGCACATCTGGTGCCCGTCATCCAGAAGAAGAACATGGATTCCATGGTTGAGATATGGAGGATGGAGACAACCAATAAGCTACATGCCGGAAATTGAATCCTGATGAGCTACAGGATCTCTGTTATGAAAGATATTTTCGTAATTTTGAAATGTCTGTTCTAAATAGTAATGGAACTGTTTTAGGAGGAACGTAAAGGTACACGAGACTTGTCTCTATTTTTATCAGAGGATTTATCCAAGGTCCTAATTTAATCTTTGCTCTCGATTCGTTTCATTGCCATATCAACTTTTTCCCTGATATCTGGGTCGCCACGAGACTCTTTGAGTGCTTTAAGGGTTTCTTCTCCTCCAAAAGTCACAAGTGCATCCACGGCTTTTGTTTTCACTTTTTTATCTATATCCTTCAGGCATCGGGAAAGGGGCACTGCTGCACGTTCGTCGCCAATTAGCACCAGTGCTTCTATGGCCGCAATTCTGACTTTTGGTTTTTTATCTTCCAATAGTCTGATGAGAGGAACAACTGCCCGTTTATCCTTAAGCATACCAAGTCCTGTTGCTGCCCCTTTTCTCAGCCATTGTTCCTCACTGTCAAGACAGTGTATTAATGGGGGGATTGCCCGTTTGTCACCAATTTTTCCCAGTGATTTGGCAGCGATCCAGCTTACGTCAACATATTCGTCCGAAAGGGCTTCGATGAGGGGTTCAAAGGCTTCACTGGCGTGCAGATTTCCCAATATCTCAGCCGCTTTCCATCTGTATGTTAAACTATCGCTTGTGAGGAATTCGATGAGTTTTTGAATATTTTTTCTTCTGTTTTTTTCATAATCTTCTTTAGAAAGACTATCTTCTTCAGTGGTTTTAACGGAATTTTGCATCTTAGCCCCAACGCAAATGAGATAATCTGATACTTAAAGGTTATTGATGGTGTGAAATGGAGATGTTTCTCCAGGAAAATGTGTTTTTGTTTTGAAAACTCATAATTATGCCTGATATGTGTGTATGGAATCAGATTTTACTTTAAATATGCAGTATTTAGGTGCCTTAATGAATGGAAACAAATTAACCAGGAATGAAAAATAATACCCTGATAAAAGAGAATAATGCAACGGTTTGAATTCAGTTGATTTTGGTATGTACAAATTATGCCCGCTGCTGTAGTCATGTACAGATAGTGGAAACCATCGTTTTAAAAAATGGAGTTGAGTGAAATTTATTTATTCAGCCTCTGTACAACGAACAGTGCTCCAAGTGCTGTGAATATTCCTACACACATGGGAAGCCCTGATGTTGTGGGTGTTGGTGACGAAGGTTCCGGAGATGCAGGTGTTGCTGCAGGTGCATCAGTAGAACTCGGTGTTTGTTGAGAAACAGTTGCTTCCGGAACGGATTCCGTATTCCCAAAGGTCATAAGTGCATAGGAGCCGGATTCTGATATTTCTGCAACAAGTGCATCCCCTCTCAGTTCTGTGGGGAGCATGGTCCATGTTTCGTCTTTGTACTCAGCAATAAACCGTGCATTTGTCTTCATGCTGTCATCACCGGTAATTGCAAATTCAGCAGGTTCACTGAATCTGAGTGATTCAGGTGATATGATATATGCGCCGTAAACCAGTTCCCATTCATCCGGTATGTCCTTAGGATGGGAGTTTTTCATAATAAGGGCATCTTCAATCTCTGCACCGGAAACAGTTTCTCTCAGTGCATTGAGCGTTGCATATCCATCACTTGAAGATATAGAGAGGTCGGTGTCCGGGGTTGCTGTGGGGTTTGGTGAATAATCGTCACTGTCATCGCTGCTTCCTGATGGTGACTGTGTAGGAACAGTTGTTGGGATTACATCCCCGACCTGTATTTTTTGATTTAATGCTTCAGTTCCGTCAACTGATACAATAATGCTGACTGTTCCCTGTTCCATATCGTTAATAGTGTACGAGATTGTTGAGTCGTCATCTCCTGATTTTATTCCATCCAGTTCAAATGAAACGGAAACCTGGTTTGTATCCTCAATGGCTTTTCCTGATATCTCAAGCATGGATATCTCAGATCCCTCGTTGATCTGTCCCAAACTTTCCTGATCGCTAATTATCCCACCGGGTGCCGGGTGTTCATCACTCCAGAACTGGAGACTTTTGATTGGGTTTTCAGGGTCCTGCTGGTATCTGAATTTCGCCCATACTACTGATTCTGCCTGAAGTGTGACTGTTGTGTCAGAGAGAGCAAAGGGCATATTCAGATTATTGGATGAGAATGCAAATTCCAGATTCTCATCTGGGGCAATTTCCGCACCAATATGCATGGAATAAGAGCTGCTGTCTTCAAGTCCCTGAATCGTTACGGTTATTTGTCCCCCTTCCTGTATCTGGTCTGGTCCTGCGGTTATTGAAAGTGCCTGTACTCCACCCGCAATAAATGCAAGAGCCAGAATACACAGAAATGTTCTGTAAATTTTTTGCGTCATGCGATTACCGGGTAAATATTTTCAGTAATATGATATGTAACTGCTGTCGTGCGTTTCTTTAATCTCTGATTTCCTGGATACCGACACGATTTTATCGCCCATATTTTTCCACAATTTGTTGATATATTGTGTTAAAATGGATGTATTTCTACTGATTTATCCTAAAATGGTATGTTTGGGATTTTCTTATGTCGGGTTGAATTATGTATGCACTACTGCAATGCAGGAATTAGATCCACACATTTTGGTGTCATTTTTATTCATCGTGAAATTGTCTGATTGAAATTTACAGGATATATGTGCGGATTTTCCGTCACTGACTAATTCAGTACGTAATCTGCCGAATTACAAAACTATATATAGTATAGTTTTCTCTAAAAAATCGGGCTAAATCAATCAAAAAATCCATTTTAGTGGCGAAAATAATGTTAAATGAATGAAATGAATTGTTTTAAACTCCAATTAGATGTGTGAACATTACTGGTATGCAAATCAAAAAAAATATGCTTGGGATGGCAAATTTATTATATTTACCTAACGTTTTCATTAGTATTTACTGAGAGGTAGATTTATGGATTCATTTGTGAAAAAATGCATTTTTGTGTCTTTTGCATTACTCGTTCTTATTGCGTCCGCGTCAGCAGCGCAATTTGACGGTGATGGAACTGGCGAATATGTGATTGTAGACCCCCCCGAGGAGGGTGGTGGGGAACGTATCCCGGTATTTCTGGTCATGAGTGACCAGCCAACCGGGACTATGTCTGTACAGACGATGAAAACTACTGCTGTGTCACAGCAGGAAATGGCAATGAATTCGCTTGCCGGAATTGATTCCTATGCTGCAGAGACTGCACAGTCATTCTGGATTGTAAATGCCATTCGTGTGGAGGCATATCCGTCAGATCTGGACAGGCTTGCCTCGCTGCCCGGCGTAGATCATATCGAACGTGATTTCATCGTGACAGTGACTGACCCGGTAGTTGAGACGATGAATGAGGTCTCTCCTGATTACATTGAGGATTCAACAGAAGAGACTGGTGTGGTCTGGAGTGCAGATTATATTAATGCACCATCTGTTTGGGATACCGGAAATCTTGGTGCCGGAGTCAGTATCTCTATTGTTGACACTGGTATTGACGGCGACCATCCTGCCTTTGGCGACCGGATTGTTGCCTGGGCTGATTTTGTCAATGGTAACAATGAAACACCATATGATGACAATGGTCATGGCTCCCACTGTGCTGGCATATCTGCCGGAGGTGCGGTGGAAACTACCTATTATAATGGAGATCTGATTGATGTGACGCTGGGAGTTGCACCCGGTGCAAACCTGATGGGTGCGAAGGTTCTCAACTCAGCAGGCAGCGGATATAATTCAGATATTCTGAAAGGTGTAGAGTGGTCGGTTGACAATGGGGCAGACATCATCTCCATGAGTCTTGGAAGTTTTGTGGGGCCGTGGGAAGATGACTTTTCTGATGAAGAAATTGTTGGGACTCTTGGTGGGAATTCGTCTGTAGATGTAGTCATCGAAACAGCTTCATCATATAATGTATCCTGGGAACCACAGTTTATTGTTGGTGCTGTGTATGCTGACAGTTCGGCTATCGATGAGATTATCAGTGGTGGTAATCTGACCTTTGCAGTAACTGACGCAAACGGCGACACTGCCACAGGCAGTGCAATCGACTGGCTTGGATTTGACACCCCTTCGAATATCTACTACTTCAAAGCACCGTATGCAGACAATGCAGGTGCATGGAGGGGCGACTGGAAAGCGACACTGACAAACAATGTCAATGAGAGCGTTGATATTGAAAAAATCCGCATTGCAGTATGTTATCAGTCTAATGGGCAAGACGCCTTTTCATTAGCGCTGAACAACCTCGTGGAGCAGGGTATAACTGTTGTTGTCTCCGCCGGAAACGATGGTGAATATGGCCTCGGTACAATCGGAACCCCGGGTACCGCAGAGGATGTCATCACCGTTGGTGCCACCGAGTACATGATGGACTATCTGGCGACATTCAGCAGTATGGGCCCGGTGGACTCAGATGATCCCTATGTCAAACCTGATGTTGTTGCTCCGGGCGTAGGCATCATCTCTTCATATATGGATGGAGGATATGCAATCCTTGACGGAACATCGATGTCGACACCTGCGGTGGCAGGAGCAGCAGCCCTGATGCTTGCAGGAAACAGCAGTCTGTCTCCTGATGAAATTAAAGACGCCCTGATGTCTTCTGCAGTTCACATCGATGAGAATGGTGCTGTTCATGACACAATGGTGATGAACAATGCGTATGGTGCCGGACGAGTGAGCGCCTATGAAGCTGTCAATGTAACAGGTGGTCTTGGGAACACCCCGATTGGTGATGGTGTTGTTTATGAACTCTTTGGCGGTGCAGTATCAGAAGGTTATGATGTCTATGGTGATGTGCTGCCTGTTACCGCAGTCGCATGGAATGTCACCGGTGGCGTACCGATGGCAGGTGAAGAAATCGAATTTTCTGTCCGGAGAAACTCGTATGGTCTTCCCTATGACTATGTGAACAAGACGGTAGATACAGATTCATCAGGAAATGCCCTGACAACAATGGATCTTTCAGGGTATGAGGATGAGACGTCCCTGATGTTACGTATTGCCTGGAATGATCATGTAATTAATGAGTATCATTTCAAGACAGTTCCTTCGGAACATTCAGTCGGTGACTTTGTCTATCGTAATGGGTGGTACAGGGCAGCACCGAATGACACCGTGCTCATTAAGTATCCGTTACTCAATCCCATTGGGACACCATACACAGATGCCGTGGTATTGACACTTAACAACTCTGGGTCAGATGTGTATACCGAGACGATTTCCCCGGTTGCCGGAGTAGTGGCGACAGAACTGAATCTCAGCGCAATTCCTGGTGCTGCAGATGAGTATGGATACAATTCCATTTATCTGGATGATGTGAATGTCGGTTCGTTAAACGTCAATTCCGAGGACTATGACTATTATGAATTAATGATTTCTCCGGAAAAATCAATTTGCAGTCCGGGTTCTTCAATTGACATCAGTGCAGTCATTACATCCGGTCATTACGGGAACTCTGCCAGTACTACAGCTACTGCCACGGTGGTGACATTCACTGAGACTCTGGTAAATTCCCTCACGACAGAAGAACGCAATCTGCTCCTAGGAGAAGAAATCACATCTCTTGCAGAATTGGAAGCTGAAATTCAGGGTATGGATGAAAATGAATATTCTGAAAATTTCGCGATGAACAGTGGTATTGGTGTCTATCATCTTACCATGCCGGAGGATGCATATCTTGCATTGGTGTATGTTACAACACCGCTTACACCGTATTCTTATGAGAGTGCGGCTCTGGTATATGGTGAACTAACACCGTGGATACAGCACAGCACCACTGAGAGTTATTTTGAGATTCCGTACAGTGAATTGACCTACCTCAGTAGAACTTCATCAGAATGGTCTGCAACATGGGATCAGGAAGAATATGAAGTTGTTCCTGCAGATGAGGCATCACTTGGCTTCACTGTGTATACCTATGCCCTTGATGAGGCTACGAATTCTTATGTCGGAGAACCTGCTTCAGACCGAACTGTCTATCTCTACACCAGAGATGGTGCATTAAGCGCCACCACCGGAACGGATGGTACGTGCATCTTTACCCTCACTCCAGGTGAGACGGATGATGCGGGCTATGAATACCTTGCAGTGACCGGCGGTGTGGATATTTATGGTAATATATATGATAGGGCATCTCCGTTATATCCTGAATCGGGTTCAAGAATATTAGCAGATCTGATTGCCTTTGAACCAGTGGTTCCGTCGTATCATTCCTACCTATACGCGGATACGGTAAGCCGTACTATCTCGGTTGTGGCAGACAATGATACACGCACGATAACCATTGCCAGCAATGGTCCTGATGATGAATCCATCCAGGAAAAAGGGATATTTACCTTTGATAAGCTGGGAGCATATTTCTCCTCTTCCGGCACATTCGATGCTTCAACAGTGGCGTTTGATGGAACATACAGTAAATCTGTGGAAGTGCCCGAAAAGGGATATTACACGGCTGAATTTAATCTGCTGAACCCGGTTGAGGGAAATCTACAGTATTCAGGCACAACATTCACAGACACATCATATACCCTGACATATCCAATCATGGATGATCTGCTCCTGGGCCAATCTGTTCCGGTAACCTTCACGCTCATGGATCATAATGGAAATCCTGTCCAGGGTGCAAAGGTACTCTTTAAACTGGGTGCCGGAGCAGGATATGATTTGTATTCATATGGGGTATATGGAGATCCAAGAGAAGAAAATATCTGGACTTATCTGGGAGAATATCCGGATCCATACAGTCAGGTGTATACCGGGTCCACAGACACCAATGGTCAGTTGATTCTGACGTTTGTTGCACCGACATCTGCAGAGCAGGCATACCGGGAAGAACTCGGCAGTTCCAGTTCAGTGGATTATCAGGTTGTCTGCATCTATGATGATATGCTTATTTCCTCAGGATATGGGTATTTCATGCCGGTTGCAGGAGAATTGCCTGATTTCGTGCCAAGTGTGGATGCACCAGATGTAGTCAAGATTAACCGTGATGACAGTATCCGTGTGGATAACCTTGGTCTTCTTGTGAAAAATGTAGGGACTGCTGATTATATTGATAGCGGCATAAATGTTCAGGTGGTAGCGGAAGTTGCCAGTTATAAAAAAGAAACATCGTTCAGTCACAGCGTTCTGATAGGGGAAACTGCAGAAGTGCTCTACCTCAACGTGGATGAAGATGCTGAGACGTATGGAATTGATCCTGAAACAACCAGTTTTCCACAGGATAAAACGGTGAAAGTAACTGTAAATCCTGAACCTCGGGCAGTAGAAGAACTCCGCTATGACAACAATGTCTATAACCACAATCTGAGGATCACAGCCCCTGATTTGGTAACAGAGGTAATCACACCTGCAGCAACGACTCAGTTTGTTGTAACACCAATCGGTGTGAAGGTTACAAACGCAGGGGATGTCGCAAGTGTGGCAACAACCCTGAGTTATTATATCACCGGCACTCCGGATGAACCCCCAATTGCAATCGCTGCTCTTGAAGCCGGTGAATCCACCACTATCTGGAGGAATGGCACCCTTTCAACAGGTACATATGAGATTTCTGCCGCGGTCAACCCTGGTCATGTGACCGATTATGAGACGTCATACACAAACAATGAGGATACACGAAATCTCATTTCCTATGCTGAAGCACCGGCATCAATTGTGCTGCCCCAGAATAGTGTGTTTGTTCCGGGTACAAGCCTGGAAATACCCATTGTTGTGGAGGATGGTGCAGACCTTGCAGCCTATCAGATGACCTTCAGCTACAATGCTTCCGTAATCGACGTTTCAAATGTTGTTTCAGGAGATGTTGATCTGACCGGGGTAAATCTGCAGGATGGGTATGTGATCTTTAATGGTGCCCAGACGAGCGGTGTAAGCGGCAGTGTGACCATTGCCACCCTTGTAATAGATGTTATCGGAAGCACCGATGATGAGACGCTTCTTACGATTTCGAATGCAGCAGAATTATGGGACATAAATGGTTTCGCTGTGCCTGTCACTGTCACTGACGGCAGTGCAACACTCCTTCTCTATGGAGATGCGAATGATGACGGCGTTGTAAGTCAGGCAGATACCCTGAAAGTGCTTAAATGGGTTGTTGGTCTTGACACAGATAAACCAACAATCGGTACACGTCTCTTACAGACAGATGTCACAAAGAACAGCCATGTGGACGTGGGTGATGCAATGTTTATCGCCCAGTATAATGTGGAATTGAGGGATGAATACTTCAATATCCTCTAATTTTATGGAGTGGTTTAGATGAAAAATATGAAATTATGTATTATTGCCCTCCTCTGCTTTGCAGTATTATGTAGTGCTGTTTCAGCGGCAACTCTCTCTATTGATCCTTCTGAATCAATAATCAATAAAGGAGAGTCTGCAGAACTTACGCTGCGGGTAGATGATGTTGAGCAACTTGGAAGTTTTGATATTGATGTCACCTGGAACCCTTCTCTGGTATCTTTATCAGATTCGGATGTAACAGCAGGGCCGTCGATTGACTCGTTAGAGATGAATGTTCAGAGTGGCCGTGTACGTGTTGCAGGCCTGAATTCAACTCTTGAGGGAATATCCGACAGCGCTGATTTATGCTATCTGTCGTTCACCGGTTTAAGTGACAGTGGTGAAACGACATCTGTTTCGATATCGGTGAATGATTATGGTTTTTTAAATTCAACGTCCGGTGAAGACATTGAAGTAACGGATATAACAAACGGCAGTATCACCACGACAGTTTCAAGTGTCGTTGATGCACGTATCGGTATTTCCAACAGACAGGTTCCGGTAAATCAAGAGACTCTCTTCCGCGCCAGTGTTGCAAACCAACGCAGTTATGATACCTCTGCTCTGAATGTCAATGTAACCATTGCAAAAGATGGTGCTGTTGTCCAGAGTGAGACCTATCCTGATGTTACCATTTCCGCAGGAGATACTTATTCCGAAGAAATTGCATGGACACCAACAGCAGGGGGAACATATCTGGTTAGTATCGCCGTAACCTCAGATGATGCTCTCAGGGGCAGCCCAACTGATGAAAAAATAGTTTCGTCGATTGACTACCAAATAAGCTTCCCTGATGGACAGGTATATGGTACGGATCGTGCGCAGACTGACAACTGGTTCTACAATTATGTCCGGGTTAGTGCGAATAAGGCAGGTCCGGTAAATTTAACCATTGATGCACCGGATTCCTTTGAAATCTCTGGAGGGAAAGAACGGACTACATATCTCTATAACAGCCAGTGGAATTATCTCTATGTCTGGATGAAATCAAATGAACCAGGCAGTTTCAGTGGAGCTGACTTTTCCTACAATCTATCAGCAAATGGAAAAAGCGCTTCTGTTAATGGTAATGATCTAACAGTTTACGTTCCTTCAATCGAGGTAACATCAGTCAGTTCAGCTCGAGTATCTGACCTGGGCACGTCGGATACTATCAATTTTAACACCCTCCATACAAACAACACCATCCGTAATGTCACAACGATTGTGGCACAGTCAGGTGCACAGGGACGAACCCTTTCCGGGCTTGGATATCTTGTTGGGTATCCGTATGGCTGTGTCGAGCAGACCACATGCAAGATGCTTGCATCGATGAATGTGAAGGATTACTATCTCGGGCGTGGAGATCGGCCAAGTGACTTTGATACAATCCGTGAACAGGCAAATGAGTCTGTCAGTGCCGGAATCGATGTACTGGTAAATGGTGGACTTCGCGGTCAGCATGATGATGGCGGATGGAGTCTCTGGGGCTATGGCCTTTCAGAATCATCGTCCAGTTCGTATGCAAGCTACACTCTTGCAAAGATAAACCAAACAGATGAAGACTTAAACCGCCTGCTTGAAGACAAGATCTCTAATGGTGATACGGTTACTACGGGAACTGTGAACTTTGAGAAACTTATCGAGTGGTTCCACGAGAATCCTGATACTGCTGAAGGTACATGGTCCTGGAGTGCTCCTGTCTGCCATTCATGGACAAAGGAATCCAACACGGCGTTTGTCATGGTCATCCACGACATGATCAACCAGTCAGGGGATGTCCAGCAGCTGTATCGTGGCTACATGGAAGAGAACATGCAGAATGCGACGAAGTATGTCATTGGTAACCAGGTTAATAGTGGACCTGATGAAGGTTCATTCTCCTCTGGCAGTGACAAGAATATGGCAACTGCACTTGGTCTGTGGGGTCTGGAATCCTTTGGTCTGCCATCCAGCACAGTAACCGAAGCAGGTATTACTGATGCAAAAGAGAATGCTGCGGCTTATCTTGTTGGAAGTCAGGAAGTAGATGGTTCATGGTCGGCAGCTTCTAACTATGGATGGAATTCCAAAGGCCGTGTTACCGAGAGCACAGCTTATGCACTTCTTGCCCTGAATGCAACAGGAGTTGCAAATGATAATGAAACTATCAGTAAGGGTGTTGGCTGGCTTGTTGATACCTATGAGAGCAGTGGAAGCTGGGGATATACCTGGGCAAGTCAGGCAGCAATTGATGCACTAATTGTATGCCAGGGAAGTGAGATCTCTACCGGAACCGTTGGTGTATATGTTGACGGAGACCTGGTGAACACGTTCACCATGGATGCAACCAATCCACGTGAAGAGTACACACTCACCTCTGCCCAGATGACAGCGATGATGGCAGATGGCACTGAAGAAAGAGATATCTTCGGTGATGGCTTCAGCACGGTGAGATCACACGAAGTGACCGCAGAACTCACCGCAGGAGACGGTCCTGTTGTTCTCTCTGTTGAGAACAGCCAGTGGGCACCACTCAATGAAATTGACAGTACAATCAGAAACTCGCGTCTAATCCAGATGGAGGGTGTCGATGAGAGTTTCGAAATTCCTCAGATTAACACAAATATTGACATCCTTTCGGAAGTTGAATTAGATGTCGGAGGATTTTCTCTTACGCTGGACTCAGTTCCTTCCCCAATGGTGGTAGATGAAGCAACGGATGTTAGTATAGGCGTGATCTCGGATGCAGACCTGTTCTCACCGATGATTGAAGTTCCTATTGCAGACTTCTCCTTTGTCAACACATCTGATATCACCGATAGCAAAGGAGCTTCGGTAGCCTATGAAGTCCTTAACAGTACTGCAAATGAGAACCAGGATTCAATCTTCATTGAGCCGGAAAGCTGGGTGCAGGGCACTGCATACTCATATACATTTGAAATTGTTCCGGAAAACTATGGAACACTCAATATGTCATTGCGGATTATTCCGTTGTATGATGACAGCAATGTTGCATACACCAGTCATGACTTCGATGTGACGGGAACGGGCAATGTTACCATCCATGTTCAGGATGAGAATTATGCTCCGGTTGTTGCAGACAGTATTACTGTTGACGGTGTCACTGTCACCGATCAATCGACCAATGAATTTAGTGACCTTTTCGAGGATACCTATCAGTTCAGTGTCACCAAGTCCGGATATCCGGATGTAAGTGGTACCGTCGAGATCAATTATGGTGAGAATGCTGTCTACAATGTAACCCTTCCCACGACAATGACCGAACCTGTTCTGATTCTTTCAGAGGGTGGTTCCGGCAGCATTGCAGGTGTGGCGCAGATCCCGGCAGAACAACTGAATGCTTTGAATAGCGAGAATGCTATCTACAACATCTCCGTGATGGGAGATGGCGGTGAACTTGGTGTTGCACTTCAGTTCCCACAGCGGTATCTTGTCAACAGTCCGGTTGTAACACTGAACGGTGTTGTGCTTGGTGAGGATGATTATGAATTAACTCCGGGAACGTTTGTATACGGAGATGCCGGAGCATACACGACTACCAATGCAACGCTTGTTGTCTATAACACACCTTCAGGCACCAATTATATTGGTATGGAGTTTGATGGCGACGTTCTTGGTGATGCTACGGGTGAAGGACTAGTAACGAGTCGAGATTCATTATTTATCCTGAACTTTGTTGTTGGCAATATTGGTGGATTTGATACCTTTGATTACCCTGATGTTGTCGACAGGGATGCTCATTCAATTACATCACGTGATTCACTTCTGATACTGAACAGAGTTGTGGGTAATGTCGATGAATATTATCAATGGAGCTAATAATGTGGAATAAAAAATTTATAACCCTTTTATTAATTTTCACCTTTTTTTGTTTAGTCTCTAATGTGGGTGCTGCAGACGTAGCACTTGAAAACAATACACTGCTGGTAAAAGGAGTCGATGACAGCATCGGTCTTGGGGCTTTTAGTGTGGTCCTGACCTATAGTGGGAATCTAAGCGTACAGTCTGTGGAGGGTGAATCAGGGTTTATGGTTGCATCAAATATCCAAAATACTAAATATGAGACTTTTATTGCTGGGATATCCGGCGAGGGTCTGACTGGTGATATTCCGGTTGCCTCCGTAAGCACAACAGGTTCAGGAGTTATTGAAGTATCAGTAAGGGAACTCGTAAATGTGAAAGGAGACCCGATTTCTTTCACAAATGAAGAATTTATTGGTGTTGTGCCTACTCCGGCAGCCGGTGATGAAGATGCTATTCCTGACATTTATGTTTCAGATTCCGAAGAAAATCCTTTAGAACAACAGGTTACAACAACAGCAACAACGCCGGAAGCGACCGTGAGTGAAACCGAAATTCCTGTTGATACTATTGTTCAGACTCCGGCATCTGCGACACAGGTATCATCTGAAGATAATGATATTCCGGTAGTTCCGGATACAAATGAGAAGACAGTTCCGCCAACACAGTCACCGTTTAATATCGTTATTGTACTAATTGCAATTGGAAGCGTATTTATATTAAAAAACGAAAAATGATTCATGTTAGATAATTCTGGTAGAATTGGCTTGACAAAGAAGGTATGAGAGATGACGAATCAAACCAAAAGGATTCTGGCTGTTCTAATTGTCCTGTTATTATGCGTAACGGGAGCAACTGCAGCTGGAGAAGGTACGCTATCCGCATCTGATGTCGCCGACGTGGCATTGGGTGAGAGTGGCGTAGTGACGTTTACGTTAACAAATGACTTTGACCCCAAAGTAGGTACGTTGACGTACAGAGTGTATTATGATGAGACAATCGCTACGGCGGCTAGTACAGAAACTATTGTTAATGGAGGTGTTGCGCCGGGAACACTGAATAGTGGGATGACATTTACTCTGTCTACTACTGCTGGTGTTGACAACAACGATGCAGACCTTTTTACTGTTTCTTTCACCTCACCCAAAAATGATGGAAGCCGTATGGATGTTGGCATCGTAGCAAGTGAAGCCTATGATACAACCGGTATGACGGATTATCTGGGTGATATTACCATTGTAAACGGCACCTTCACCACAAAGGATGAAGTGGCTCCGGTCGGGACCATTACAACTCCAACCAATGTCGGTAAAGACTTCAAGATAACAGGTACTATTACCGATGTTGGTGGTATGGGTTCAGCAAGTGCAATCCTTGACGGAACGAACTACCCGCTCGCTCTCACTAATTCGGCCAACGGTGAATACTTGTACACCGCTGATGTATCATGGCCTGAATTTGAGGATGGTATTACGCTGACTGTCAATGCAGTGGATGCAGCAGGAAATGTTGCAGAACCTCTGGCTACGAAAACAATTAATGTTAAAAACATTGGTTTCTCCGACCCTTCACCTGCAGATGGAAGTTACATCAATACTGAACCCTCACCAGTTAAGGTATTCATGTCACAGATTGACACGACTACCGTGGTTATGACTTTGGGCGGTGCCGTTGGCCCGATGGTTATTGATGATGTTTCATTTGTCTCCGGATACGCAATTGGTGACATTGGTCTCCATGGTGATGGTCTATTCTGGGTGAATGTAACCGGTACTGACACAGTTGCAGCAGAAGAGCGCTTCCTCAACTGGACGTATACCGTTGACACATCTGCTCCAACACTTGACGTGGCAATCACTGATTCTGATGGTGACGGATTTATTGAAGCAAATGAAGTCCTGAACTTTGACTGGACAGTAAGTTCTCCAGGTCTCAGTGGATTTAAGAATGTCTCAGTTGTTGAGCCATCCACAGGCAGTGTTCTGTTGTCAAACGGCAATGCGGATAGCAGCGCTACACTAACTATACCCGTTGGAAACCGTGACCTCTCATTCCGTGCATATGACAATGCAGGAAATTATGCAAAATACGATTTCCATCTGTATAACAACTATGTTGTATGGGTAGACTCAACAAAGGTTGGCACAATTGGTGGACTTGATACAGAGTTTACCGCAGCAGTTGACCTTGACCTGACAGCAACCAGTATGGTAGAACTATACAACGGTCGCAGTGTTTTTGCACCCGACATTGGAACTGTCACACGGCAGGTCAAAGAGGTAGGTCAGGTAACAAGTGACACCTATGTCACCGTTGACAACCGTGCTGATGCAACATATGCAGGCACAGACACATACCAGGAACTCTGGGTGTATGACCCTACAGACGTCATTGATTTCGAGATAACTGCTCCTGCAATCACACATGCAAGTGTTATGATGTTTGAGGCAAACGAATCATACCTCAATGAACTCATTGACAGTAAATCAACAAGCAACATCGACTATGAACAACTGATTAAGCAAGCATCCTACATCTTCATTGATGGGGGATGGACACAGATTTCTGTTGAGAAAGATGGTTCATTTATTCAGGAACAGGCATATGGTGAAGCGCTGACAGTATCCGGTGACATTACAACAACGTTGAAGCTCGCTGAAAATCAGGTGGATCTTTCCTCCGGATTCCGCATGAGTGAAGATTGTGTTCCATTTGATGCAACAACCACTCCTGATATCGGTGACTATGCAATTGCAGCAATTGCCTTTGATGGCGACCGTATCGGTGGCATTGCAGTAATGCCGGTAGTTGTCCTTGAGTCAGCAGAAGAAGGTGTGCTCTCCGCTACCAGCATACCTTTAGACGGAACCTTTGATGCAAGTTTCAGTTCCGACTGTAAGTATTTCGGTGTCGCTCTTTACCGTGACACAGTGTATGATGCAACAGCAACTATTGATTTCGCGAATCTTAATTATGACATGGTTACCTTAGACCTCTCAGCAGGTGGGGCGGCCACAGAGAAACTCTGGCATAACATTTATATCACCCCTGGTGCAGGAAAATATGCATATGTTAATGCTGACAATTCGCTGACATTCGATGCTAGCGGTCTTGAAGCAGGCAATTACAAGGCGGTTCTTGCTGGTCTCAGTAACAGTGGCACAGCACAGGCATTCGGTGTTCACGACATTGCGATCGGTTCCAGTCTGAATATCAGTAATATCATCGCCCAGACGGGTACAACTGGTGCATCAGTCACCTGGACGACCAACAATGCAGCAAACAGTACTGTTGAATACGGCCTAACCAGTGCATATGGATATTCTGTATCTGATGCTCAGTTTGTCACTAGACACACCTTGGGTATCAACGGTCTTACGTCCAACACGGTCTATCATTATCGTATAATCTCGGTTGACCCATCCGGAAACAAAGTTATTTCCAGTGATTCTTCCTTCATAACCAAGTCCTCCGGCAGTAGCGGCGGTGGCGGCGGCGGCGGTAGCTACACAAGTCCAGTGGAAGTTACAACGCCATCTGTGAAATTTACCACACTCGGATATCTACAGACAGATTCGAATGGTATAGTCCAGAACCCCGTATTGGTCTCTGCAGCTGATGGCCTCTCATCAATCTATATCGGAGCTGGTGTGAAGGCACTTGATGCCGACGGACAGCCTCTGGATAGTGTGATTATTCAGGGAACTGACGATGTTCCATCAACAGGTTCATTTTCATTTGCTGGTCACGCAGTGGAATTAGGACCATCAGGGGCAACCTTTAGTCCGGGGATTGAGTTAACATTCCAGTTTACAGAAGAAGAGTGGAATAATCTTGGAGCAGGAGAAACATTCGCAATTAAGTGGTTCAATGAAGGAACAGGTGAATGGGAAGCTATTCCAACCACCGTTGATCCTATCAACCATACGGTTGTCGGTGTGATTACCCACTTCAGTACATTTGCTGTCTTCAAAGAAATTGGAGAAATGCCAACTAGTGTTGCAACACAAGCTCCAACAGAAACCCCGGTGCCTACCGAAACTGGTAATGGTGCTCAAACCGGCGGATTCCCATGGGTATGGTTTGTTGTAGTAATTGTGATGGTTGCCATAATTGGCGCTGGATATTACTACATGCAGCAGCAGAAGAAATAATAAATTTAAATTTCTCTTTTTTTCCGTTCAATTTTCATATTATATCGTGGGAATGGTCCAGCACGGACAATGTCTTCGTTCACAGAAAAAATAGATAATAAAAATCACAATTCATTTCTCTCTTTCTTTTCTTGATATCGTGCAAAAAAAAGTTCAGATTGTTTCACCTCTTTTACCGGTATGACCATCTATGACGACCAGACGGACAAGTTATCGACATTTTGAAAATATTGTGAATTTTTTACCGGATCAGATAAATCCGGTATGTGATGGATTCATCAATACAGTAGGAAAATAGTATTAGGACAGATTCACGTCTGAATTTGTGTTCTAATTTTAGAATGAGAAATAGTGATATTTCTCCTGATTCAGTTACAGCGTCAGAGATTATTACTAAAGGATGAGGGGGAATGACAATTTCTTCTTTCCCTGAACCTACTCCATTATCTGTGATAGATTGCAGGAGGGGTGGGGAAACATATGTTCTGTTTCTGTCTCTCTTGTGTTTAATACGATAACAATCGGAAAAATCAGAGTTCTGAAAATGGTCCTGAGCCTTTCATCTTAACGAAATATTTCAATCAGTTTTGAAAATGTAAACTATATATTTTTATATTTTTATGAACAGATGTCTTAATAGTTCTAAAAAATGTTAGATCATATGTAAATAATGATATTCCGTCAATGATATCGCACGAATGCCACTAAAGACAGAGATATCCGTTAAGTATGTAATATCTTATATCAATAAAGATGTGAACAATTTCTCCGGCTGAAGTGATTACTGGCATGCTTATGTCTTTATCACAGAATCCCGTGTTGAATGGCCATACCGAATCTTTTCAAACCTGTATAAACAGACTCTGCTGCTCCCTTTGTGTGTCTATTGGCAGGTAGAGAAATAACAGCAGCATGTATGCTGTCCATCTGAATATTTTCCCCCCCAGGTATTTATGACAAAATCTCCAACAACAGAAGATCTCTACACAGCATTTGGAACAGGAATCTGGTTTCGCGATCTCGTGGGAATACTGGTCTGGTTAGGCATCGCTGTTCTGACAATATATGTACCCTATCTGAATGAAAGTCCGCTAAGAATTGTGTTTGCACTTCCGGTTGTGCTCTTTATTCCGGGATATGCGCTCATTGCGGCACTGTTTCCCGGAAATGAAGAAATTGATACTCTTGAACGAATTGCACTCTCATTTGGATTATCAATAGCGGTGGTGCCGCTGATTGGGCTTGCACTGAATTATACTCCCTGGGGAATACGGCTGGACCCGATCGTCATTTCACTGGTTATCTTCACCGTCCTTATGGTGCTCGCGGCCCACTGCCGGCGTGCACTGCTGGCACCGGAAGAACGGTTTGCCATGCCTGTACAGTCCTGGTGTACGGAAGCAAAGACAGAACTCTTCTCCGAAGACCAGAGTACCCTTGACCGTGCCCTTTCCTACATCCTCATTATTGCAATTGTGGCGGCAGTTGTCACTACCATATACGTAATTGTTGTGCCCAAGGAGGGTGAACATTTCACCGAATTTTATATTCTCGGAGAAGGAGGGATGGCAGCGGATTATCCTGACCGGTTAACCGTGGGGACTCCACAACCGGTGATCATTGGTGTTGGGAATCATGAATTCAGACCAGTAGATTATACCATTGAGGTCTGGGAAATGAATCAGGAATGGATTGCCGAAGAAAACCGTTCTGAAATATATTCTATGGGACTTTTAGACCGGATTCCGGTCTCGGTGCCTCACAATGAGACAACTGAGATTCCCTACAGCTTTACCGTAACCGATGGTGGAACAAATAGAATTCAGTTCCTTCTCTTCACGGATACGGTGCCTGATGATTCAGTCTCAGGGACGGAACGGATCAATGCCTCGTATCGGGACCTTCATCTCTGGGTGGATGTTCGTCCTTCATACGGGTAAAGGTAATTAACATCTCATTTTTTTCCGGTGAGGGAGCGATTCCCTCAATGTTCCACACAGCTCCTGTTCCCGCAGCAAGAATGCACCCGGCAAGACTGCAGGGAGGGCATGGAGCAATTTGACAAATTTTCATGGATTCAGACCGTATTTCTTCGCATGCAGGCATAAACCTGAATTCTCTGAATCTGACGACAACACTCTCTCCTTCTTCTGTCACCTCTACCTCGTCTGCAACATGTATCAAATCACGTTCTGCTTCTGAAATGGCAGTGTAAATATCCGGCATATCATGAGGTATCCTGAGTTTTCCGGAACGTTGGAGATGTGCCATTACCGGCATCCCGGAAGGTACGGAAAAAATACCTCCGCTTTCCGGTTCCGGCACTATTGCTGTAAGATTGGGTTTTGGTATTCTCCGAAAATTTCGCGCAGGATTGAACTGCCGTACCTTGTTTCCATCCGGAATGAAATGTGCGGGCCCTGAAGCTCCCAGTTCTGCTGCAACCCGTGCGTAGCTCTCCATAAGACCTATTGAAAAGAATGAAGCCACATCTGCAGGAATGCCTTCCTCGGGGCGGGTTACCATCAGAAATACTGCACCAAAAAAACAGGCACATGATGCAACAACAAGGGTTGCTGCCGGCAGATCTGTCCTTCCGGTGATATATACCGGAACAATAAGAAATACTGCAATTACAATCAGGAGTATTGGTGCCTGATATTCTTTGGAAATAATGTTATTCATCTGAATTATCCCTCATAGACCGTGATAGTGCTTCTTTCCTGGTATATCCTGAAACAATAAGTATGGTGCAGAGAATTACCAGCCCTGCAATCCACCATCCGGTATGATATACAAACTGAGTAACAATACCAAGGATGGTGAGAGTAATGAATGCTACAATGAGCAATTTTGTGTGTGTTCTCCCTACAATTGCTGCAAAGAGACTGACCTCACATATGACAGCTGCGAAATATGACCCATAGGAAGCTCCATAAACCAACAACTGGCCTACGGCAAGAATATACAGGTCAATATCCCTGTTTTTCCACCAAATCATTATTGAAGCCAACACCGCACTGCCGGGGGTGATAACCTCCCATAAGCCTCCCAATGCAAGAGAACCAATGGCAATAATGATTGCAACACAGATACACCCTGTTCTCCATCGACTGGATATCATTGTATCACCTCAAATGAACGTACGTTAAAGAATTCTGCTTCTTTTCTGATCTCTTCTCTGAATGATTCTTCGGGAAGAAATAGTATTACAGGGCGGTGCAGTGCGTACGCAGATGTTGCCATAGACCATATCTGGCTCAGATCGCCTTTTCCAGTTGTATAACAATGGATTTCTGTGTCCTGGGATGTTGAAAGTATCCGATACATTGTTTCCTCGAATATGATATGGTATGCTGACGTTGCAAATGTCCCGGTGGCCCTCTGTGCTATGGGTGAAAGTGGCATATTCTCTCCTGCATTCCGTATCCCTGCTGCAAGCATTATTGGAGAATATGCCCGATAAAGTGGAATCAGACGTCTTTTTGGATTCAGTATGTCAGACAGTTGATTGAGTATGTCTGCACCCGGAACAATATCCATGACTGCCACAATTTCAGATCCTGACAATACAATCATCAGAGATGAATCCCGACGGTCCAAAATATCTGCTACTCTTTGGATGATCGCTTTTCGTACGCTGGAAAACATATCTTCTGTAACGGCATCTGTATCAATAGGGAGATCAACAATGAGTGTTGCTGTTCCTCCCTCACTTCCGGTGTACTCCCGCACATATGTTTTGCCGTATCTGGCTGTCATTTTCCAGTCAATGGTTTTCATATTGTCCCCATCCTGGTATTCGCGAAATGAGCGTATGCCAGTGCTTTTTATGGGTGTCCTGCGCATTGTCTCCCGGTCGCCGTATCCTCCTGAACATTCATATGGCTGTCCTTTTTCCGGAAATACAAAGAGAGCAGGATTCTGTAGGGAAGATATCCGGACGGGTATGGTAATTGAAAATAAAGCGTCTGAACAGCGGAGTGTGATACCGCCGGGATGGATTGTGCCATGAGCGAGAAGCCGGAAGGAGTATCGCAGGGTGCATGTCCCATTAGCGTCTGAAATGAGATCTGTTGTTTTCCCGGTGATGTCTGTTGCGGAATCCGGGAGAATATCCTCTACTTCCAGTACATAACCGGGTTGAACCTGGCTGGTGAGAGTGTTTGTCATATGGATACGCGTACCGGAGCGTGAAAACCGTTCTTTTGTATGCCTCTCTCCAGTCAGGCTGAGTGCAGCCTTTCGGGCAGCAGAAATGCTGGTATGCAGAGAAAGAAGGAGAAAAAGCCATAGGGCACCTCCTGCAAAGAAAAATGACGGGTCATCGAAGATCCATGCAGATATAATGCATGCTCCACCAAGGAGCACTGTTGCCCTGCAGAGACGGGTTGGCTGCACGTCTCAGGGCACCTCGACAGAATCAAGAATTTGCCGGATAACAGCATTGCTGTTTGTTCCGCTGATCTCTGCCTCGCGTTTGAGAATGATCCTGTGTTGGAGCGCTTTCATGGCTATCATCTTCACATCATCAGGAATCACATAATTTCGACTCTCCAGTACTGCCTTTGCACGGCTTCCCCGGAGAAGAGCAATTGTTCCACGGGTGCTTGAACCCAGTGCAATATCACCATGTTCACGTGTTGCCATGATAATATCACGAATATAAGACAGAATATCCTCTCCGACATGGATATTTTTTACATATTGAATATCATTCAGTATGCCTTCCGGGGAAAAAAGAGGTAACAGAGTTGCTGCAAACTTTTTCCAGTTGAGTGCACCATCCTGTTCACGCCGGACAATCTCAAGTTCTTCCTCCCCGGAGAGGTGTGTTGCATTGACTGAGAACATAAACCGGTCTTTCTGTGCTTCTATAAGAGGAAATGTTCCTTCAAATTCCATGGGGTTTTGTGTTGCAATGGCACAAAACGGACTGGGGAGTCCATATTCGATTCCATCGATTGTTGCCTGTTTTTCAGAGAGTGCCTCGATGAACGCACTCTGCGTTTTCGGAGACATACGGTTTATTTCATCGATTAAAAAGATATTTGTGAAAACCGGGCCTTTTTTCAGTTCAAATTTTTTTTCCTCAGCGTTCCAGAACTGGATACCGATAACATCAGCGGGCTGACTGTCAACAGAGCACTGGAACCGGTTAAATTCACACCCGGAAAGAATTGAGCAGGCCTTTGCAAGTGTTGTCTTGGCCGTGCCCGGCACGCCTTCTATCAGGATATGACCTTCTGAGAGAATAGCAATGATTATCATTTCCATGAGCTCATCATTCCCGACAACCATCCGTTTAATTTCTTTCTGCATCCGGGAATAGTTCTCTGAAATTTGTGTAATTGACTGAGTATTTTTGAATTCTGTCATTCGTCACCCTGTTATACTATTTTTTTAGAGTATTTTCCGTGCATATGCGGCGCAGATTATGCCTGTGATTAGCAGTATGGCTAATATTTTAATAACTGTTGTGCTTTTTGCTCCGGTAACTGCCTGAAGAATACCTTCTGCCATGAATGGCTGTGACGTCACTGTGTCATAGGATGGTGTTGAAGAGGTGACAATATTTGTCCTTAATTGTGTATTATCCCGTTCTGAGACCGTGAAATCCATACTGTTGATCAGTATCCCACTGTCTGCAAGAACAATGATTTCACCCTTATCAATAATCTCATGCGCCATTACCGTTTCTTTTCCTAATTTTTCAGCACCATCTGCTATCCCGTTGTTATTGATGTCAATCCAAGAGATGGATGAGGTTTCAAGAAGTGCTTCTCCGCCGGTCAGGGTTGATGGCTGATTGAGGGCAATGCTCTCAACATCTTCAAGCAGATTGTGCTCTTGTGCCTTGTAGGCGATTACCATGCCGGGGTCATCATATTCCATATCCATGCTTGAAAGGGCAGAATCCTGAATTCTGATAGTACTTCCCGCTGTCTCCAGAATGGAATTGGCTAATTCATTTTTAGCAATTACAATGAGCGTTCCGCCGTTTCTAACAAATTGCCGGATACTGTCTTTGTCCTCATCACTATGCAAATCGTGTGGTTCAACCAGGATGAGCGTATCAGGAGGTGCCCTACGGAGATCTGGATAGGAGGTTATGGCTGTACTGCCGGACCTTTCAAGTTGATCATAGAACGATGTGGTCCCGTTCCATCCATTATTATAACGGGAGAGTTCAGCATCTGTTGAGGAGAGATAACTGAGTATCACAATGCCTGCAAGCACCAGAGCTGCGACTACCAGTATGTTTCCTGTGGTCTGTCTCATTCACCACCTATGCATGTGATAACCTCATCCCACGCTGAAAGAAGTTCATCTCCATCCTGTTGGTCTGTACCGTACACTATTGCTTCATACAGGGTTACAAATACAACTGCCTTTTTCCTGCACATATCATCCAGCTTTGCAGTATACTCACGCATCGTTTCAGATGGACTGCATTCTTGTCCGGAATATTTTTGAATGGCTGCGGTAAATCCTTCTCCCAGTATATGTGCCGCCTCTGCAGATGAAAGAACTGCTCTCTGTGATATATACCTGCTGCGGTATTCCCGAATTGCAACGACTTCTGCCGGTGTGATTTCATTTTTTGTTTCTGATATCTCGGGCAGAGGTTCTGATGGGAGGAACTCTTCTGTTTTGTCAAATATGCTTGTTTCCTTGGGAGATATTACTGTGTTTTTTGGTTTTTCTGATTTATTCCGGCGGCGAAGGATCAGGTATCCTGCACCTGCTGCCGTAACCACGAACAGTATGATATAGAGATACAGGTTGCTCTTGGTAATCGGAACCACTAATTTATTGCTCCTGCACTCACTCACCGGGAACACAGGATCAGAGAATACAGATTGTATCGTATATTCTCCTGGTTCTACTTCGGTTTCATACAAATATTCACCAAAATTGTCGGTATATACAGTTGCATTGTCTTCCGTATCCGGGCCTTTGATATAGAGAGTTACTGGTGCACCTGAGACACACCTGCCTTCAGTTGTCAGCCTTCCGGAAGATGATATTGTGGTGCCGGACACCGAATAATTGAGTGTCAGTATGCCATCCGTCCCCGTGACTGAGACTGGAATAACCGGAGAAAAAACATCTTCTATCCGTGTATAGGCAAGATGTGTGCCTGCATACATTTTTGTGATGGAAATAGGTATGGAATATTCTCCTGTAACATTGCAGGATGAAACGGCGTATTTTATGCTGTCGATATAGAGGGTGACAGGCTCTCCCGTAGGAATGTTTCCTGTCTGTGAATAAAGACCTGTTGCGTTTATTGTATCGCCATATATTCCACCAGGTGGGTCAATTTCAAGGGTCAGTTCTTCCTGTAATTCTATGTTTATATCTGATATGCTGAGAAGCCGTTTTTCCTGAATCTGATCAACTTCATCCATATACTCAGCAAATTCTTCAACCGAAAAATCGGACTGTTCAGAGTATATATTAACTGCCTCACCAGACTTTGCCAATGCAACAGAAGTATTCTGGTAATCTGCAAATTCCTGTTCTAATTTTTGGCGAAGTGCTTCGCCTTCATATGCAATAGAGTACATTTTTTCAGGATTATTTTCATCCTGATACTGGATTTCAAGGTGGTTTAATTCTTCAAATGCGGCTGAATCATTGACCAGTTCTTCAAGATTTCTGAGGTTTTCTGCGTTGTTTTTCCTGAATTCATCAATTTCAGATTCACTCATGTCAAGGTTGATGACGAGATTGTCAAATTGTTTTGATGCCCTGCGGTATTCGGCCAGATTTTCCTCTACATCTTCAACATTGTTTAACCGCACATTCAGAACAATGGACCCGGAAGATCCTATGAACTCCTGCATGAGAGGCATAAGGTCAGCGGTTTTCTCCTGGGAAATCTGTTTCAGGGCGATTGGATTTTTAAACTGACCTGCGCCTTCGACATCTTCTATCGAATAGATTTCAGGTTCTGCTGTGAATGGCATCAGGAGGACTACAAAGATGATTGAAAGTGCGATGAAGATTATTGGACCAGTATATTTTTTCATGAACTAATTATCTCCATTATTTTCTGGAGAACAATAATGCCAAAGAGGATTACGCCTCCTGCTGCAAGATATTTTGAATGTCTGATCATTCTGGGTTCAATAAAAGGTGGGTCGGTCAGTTCAATAATCACGAGCACACCTATTAACCACAGTACAAAGAATATTTCAAGGTTTACCACTTGGGCGAGTGCCATAAATCCAAGGATGATAAGCATCCAGAGGAAGATGGCCAGAAGAGAATACGCCCGTGTTGTGACAACCATTTAATATAATTCTTATCCCGTGGGTGATAAGAATATCGACTAAGATCGGCAGGGTGCAACAAAGCGATATATACTCCGCATGCATATATGGAAATTAGGTGATTATATGGAATTTAAAATGAGAATTCTTGCGGTATTCTGTCTCATTTGTCTTGTGGCAGTTCCGGCATCGGCTTTCACTGCTGAATCCCTTTCTGTTGATGTGCTGGAGAATGGAGATGCGACAGTCGCATTTTCCTACCATCTTGGCTGGCTGGAAAAGATGGGTGTATTTTTGAATATTGCAGATCCTGCGAAAGAATTAAAGAATGCTCTGGAGAGTAATTTTGGCAAAGAGGTTACTGTACAGGAAGTGACATCGAATTCTGCATCATTCCTCGTAGCAGATTATGCACACATGGATAGCGGAGAAAATGGTGTGACATACACAACTCCAATGCTATCATTTGCCAATGCTGAAAAAATTCTTTCCGGCTACTGGTTTGCCCCTCTCCTCTCTGTGGATTTGTCTCCTGCAGTGACGACAATAACGTTCCCTGACGGGTATGTTGAAAATTTCAATGACAATATTGAGATTCCAAGGATCAGTCACACGATATCCATAACCTAATCCTTTTTTTTCTCGTTACATGTTCACGTAATAAGACTCATATCACCAGAGGTAGACTCCTATAATGAGTCGAGATGAGTAAAGGACCTACACCTGCAATGGAGCAGTTTTACGAGATGAAATCCCGGTATCCCGGATGTGTTCTCTTCTTTCAGATGGGGGACTTCTACGAGACGTTTGGTGAGGATGCCGAACTTATCTCACGGGAACTTGATATTACCCTGACATCGCGCGGGAAGGACAAGAATGGAGAGCGTATGCCTCTTGCCGGCGTTCCAATTCATGCAGGTGAGGCATATATTGCCCGCATGGTGAAGAAGGGATATCGTGTGGCTGTCTGTGATCAGGTCGAAGACCCAAAAAAAGCAAAGGGTGTTGTGAAGCGCGATGTCGTCCGGGTCATCACCCCGGGAACGGTTATTGATTCTTCCATGGTTCCTTCTGAAGGGCAGGCATATCTTATGGCAGTCGTTCCCGATGCAAAATACAGCATATTTGGCCTTGCGTTTCTGGACATCACCACCGGTGAGTTTTTTGTTACCACATGCACGGCAGATGACGGAGGGAATGGTCTTCTTTCTGCGGTGGACCGAACCAGCCCGCGGGAGTGCATCCTCCCACAATCGTTGTCTCCCCAGGTGCAACCTCTTCTTGAAGGCCGGGGTATCTCTCTCACACCCCGCGAGGCAGAATATTTTGATCATAATGAGGCATGTTCCCGGTTAGCCCGGCAGTTTGGTGTATCAACCCTGGAAGGATTTGGGTGCAATGATATGGATGAAGCTGTGTCAGCTGCCGGTGCCTGTCTGCGGTATGCAACAGAGACGCAGAAATGTGATCTGGGGCACATCAGTACACTGTATACACGACTGCCTGAGCATGGAATGGTACTTGACGCAATCACGATGCGTAATCTTGAACTGACCAAAAACATTCGTGATGGTGGGAAGGAACATACTCTTCTTTCTGTCCTTGACCGGACGAAGACGGCAATGGGCGGTCGTCTTCTCCGCACGTTCATCACCAGTCCTCTTACTGATATTGAAGAAATTAAGGAACGTCTGGATGCTGTTGAATACTGTCTGAATGAACCACTCCAACGTGAAATAATCAGGGGCAGTCTTCATCGGTTTGCTGATATAGAACGCATTGCCGGAAGAATTGCATATGGAAATGTGGGTCCCCGTGACCTTCTCACCCTTTGTGATTCACTGGAACGGTTACCGGGAATCCGTGATGTTTTGTCTTTGGATGACAGCATTATTCCTTCCCTTCTCTCTGAAATACGGACTGATATCAGGGATCACACCGATCAGGTTTCCCTGATTTCTGCTGCAATTGTTGATGACCCGCCTGTGCTGGCACGGACAGGTGGGGTAATACGGGAAGGGTTCAGTAGTGAACTGGACGAAATCCAGGATATAAGGCGTACCGGTAAAAACTGGATTGCCTCATTCCAACAGCAGGAACGGGACCGTACAGGTATAAAATCACTGAAGATTGGGTATAACAAAGTATTTGGATATTATATTGAAGTGACAAAAGCGAATAGTTCGCTTGTGCCACCGGAGTATCTCAGAAAACAGACTCTTACGAACGGCGAACGGTTCACTCTCCCTGAACTGCAGGAGATGGAGCAGAAGATTGCGCATGCACAAGAGCGTCAGAGTGCTCTTGAAGAAGAACTCTATGCAGGTGTTGTCATCCGTCTGAAAGAGGCTGTTTCTTCCATACAGGCAACTGCACAGGCAATTGCACGCCTTGATCTATTTTCTTCCCTTGCGGATGCTGCTGCTGAAAACACATACACACGTCCTGTTATTGAGGATTCCGGACGCCTTCAGATAACAAACGGCCGTCATCCCGTTGTGGAAGAAACCCTTTCATCCGTTGGATTTGTTCCGAATGATGCTGAACTTGATACGGAGAGTGATCAGATCGTCATTATCACGGGTGCGAATATGGCCGGAAAATCGACCTATATGCGGGAAGTTGCACTGATCAGTATTATGGCACAGATGGGGAGTTTTGTGCCTGCTGACCGTGCGGTTGTTGGTATCATTGACCGTGTCTTTACGCGTGTCGGTGCATTTGATGATCTTGCAAGCGGTCAGTCGACATTCATGGTTGAGATGGTGGAACTGGCAAATATTCTCAATAATGTGACAGAACGAAGCCTTGTTATTCTTGACGAAATCGGCAGGGGTACGTCAACCCTTGACGGGTACTCGATCGCACGTGCTGTCCTTGAATTCCTGCACGGGACGGGAAAACGGGGGCCACGGACTCTGTTTGCAACCCATTTTCATGAAATTGTGGAGGTCGAAGCAGACCTCAAACGAGTGAAAAATTGCCATTTTGCTGTGAAAGAGACCGGGAGTGATGTGGTATTTCTGAGGAAACTGATACCGGGCGCAACAGACAGAAGTTATGGTATTCATGTGGCGCGCCTTGCGGGCATTCCCGGAAAGGTGATACAGAGGGCAGGGGAAGTGCTTGAAACAGAACGGTGCCGTGCACCGGTACCGGAAGGGAAACGTGCCCCACGGTATACCCAGATGTTAATTATGGATGGCCCCGGTGGTGGTTATGCCACCGAAAGCCCGGCTCTCATTGAACTAAAGAACCTGGATCCGGATTCATTGACACCCCGTGAGGCACTGGTAAAGCTCTATGAACTCAAAAAGAAGGTGTAACAGGATTTGTGCTGATGTCTGATAAGAAAGAAACGGGAGTAATCCGCCTGTTAGATGATGAGACGGTCAACACTATCGCTGCCGGTGAAGTGATTGAACGGCCCGCATCTGTGGTGAAAGAACTGGTGGAAAATGCGGTGGATGCTGGTGCGGATACGATAAAAGTTGACATTACTGTTGGCTTGCAGCATATCAGCTCGGTTCAGGTGTCTGATACCGGGTGTGGTATGCATATATCTGATGCAAAGATGTCCTTTATCCGTCATGCAACCAGTAAGATTCGCGGCCCGGATGATCTGGCACGAATTCACACCATGGGTTTCAGAGGTGAGGCACTTGCAAGTATTGCTGCAATATCGCGGGTAACCCTGACAACACGGGCAGATGACGATGATGCGGGGACAGAAATTGTCATTGAAGGAGGAGAGATAATCTCTGTCTCAGATGTTTCAGCACCGCAGGGCACAACAGTGCGGGTGGACAATATTTTCTTTAATACTCCTGCCCGCCGGAAATTTATGAAGTCGCGACAGACAGAACTCCTCCATATTTACCGTGCGGTTGAAGCAGAGGCTTTTGCACACCCGGAGTCTGCATTCCGTCTGAAGGTAAACGGGAAAGAAAAACTCAGGACCCAGCGTACGACGACGATTGCACAGACAATCGGGCAGGTTTTTGGAACTGAGATGTCCCAGAATATTATTCCTCTCAGTGCAGGAACGCCGGTGATGAGAGTGGATGGTGCTATTGTACTCCCGGAGGCATGTCGTCCGAATGCCGGGGAAATACATCTCTGTGTGAATGGACGTCCTGTAACATCACCACAGATTGTGAGAGCCATTCGTGCAGGATATGGCACACTCATTCCAAAGGGCAGGTTCCCTGTGGCGTATCTGAGTATCAAAATAGACACATCGCTTGTTGATGTAAATGTTCATCCTGCAAAAAGGGAAATTCGTCTGAGCCGGGAGAAAGAAATATTCCGTGGTATATCTGACGCCATCAGGGATACACTTCAGACAACTGATCTGATTCATGGTAATACACCCACTGCCTCAACAGACAATCGGGAAATTCAATTGAGCTGGAAAAAAGATATCATCAGCGATATATCCGGCGATATCAGAGAAACACACAAGGCAACTGACCTGACTCGCGGTGACAGGACTGTAGCCTCAACAGACAGCCGGGAAATCCAACTGAGCAGGAAAACAGATATCATCAGTGATATATCCGACGATATCAGAGATTCGCTTCAGACAACTGACCTGGCTCATGGTGATAGGTCTGCAGCCTCAACAGGCAGCCGGGCACCTGCATATCATCATCCCCCAAAATACAATCAGGGGGTTTCTGAGACTATTCCTGAGGTGATTTCTGATATTACCGCGAAATCATCTGGGGACAATAAGCCGGAGATGCTCCATATCAGGTATGCAACCACAGACAAACAGCTTCGTCTCACGAGTAATATGGATGGGGATACCGGCGTTAATCTACTACCATCGATGCGGATAATTGGACAGGTTGCAGATGGCTACATTCTGGCTGCATCGCGTGACAATGATGAACTTTTAATCATCGACCAGCATGCTGCCCACGAGCGTATACTCTATGACCAGTTATGCAGGCGAAGGGATGTCGGTATCCAGAGACAGGAACTATTGGTGCCCCTTGTTGTCGAACTGAATGCGGCAGAAAAACTTGCCCTTTCAGCAAACATCGATATTCTGCTGGAACTGGGTTTTATTGTTGATGAATTCGGGCCTGATGCGTTTGCCGTGAGGGCTGTCCCCATGGTTCTTGGCAAACGGCTGGGAACGGAAATGATCCATGATATTTTTTCTGATTTGATTGTAGAAAGCCGAAAAACCGCTGATGAAAAATCAGAGCGCATCACAGCAACTATTGCATGCAGAGGAGCAATTAAGGCAGGCTCCCCCCTGACACAGGAACAGATGGAACGTCTGGTTCTTCAGTTATCCCACACCAGTGAACCATACACCTGTCCACATGGACGTCCGGTCATTCTCTCCTACTCGCACAAGGAACTCGACCGCATGTTTCACCGTACCTGACCAAGGGGCCACCCTTCTCCCTTTAGATAATTTATTTTTTCTCTCTCTCTCTCTCCGTTTTATTGTTTTAACCTCTGAGACTGCAGAGGTCATGGGTTATACGGAAGACAACCAGACGTTCACCTTCTGTTGTCTTTTCACTAACAATAAATGAGAGAAATCCCTCTTCTGCAAAGAGTTCACGTGTCTCCTGAATGCCTGTCAGGGATGAAACCAACAGAAGCACGCGTCCATACGGGTGAAGTATCCGGTGCAGTCCGGATGCAAACTGGTGTATGACTGCCCTGCCATCCATCCCTCCGTCAAGTGCATACTCCAGCCAGTCGTCTATCCGTTCGTTCTCTGCTGTTGGAAGATAGGGCGGGTTGAATATTATCAGGTCAAAGGGTCCTTTCAGTCCGGCGTAAAGGTCAGTACGTACGACTTCAACACCCATCCCATGGGCCATCCTGCATGCGTGGGGGTTTACATCGGTTGCAACACACCGGGCACGCTCACTGCATGCCTGTGCGATGATGCCGCTTCCTGTCCCGACTTCCAGGACCATGTCACCGTTCCTGATCTCGTTTTTGACCGATGAAAGAAGCAGATAGGTGTCAGCCTCCGGCTGATATACCTGTTCGTGATATTCAGGTGCCTTTTGGTTCATTCTTGCTGTCTCTCTCCATCTACATTGTAGCTTACCTGATAAGGGTTCTTTCCCTGAATAGATTCCATGACAGTTAAACCCGAGGAGATGCTACATTACATTACTGTATGGAGATCATCGTTGGGAAGGCAAATGGGCGGGATTTTGGTATTAGTGGTCAGGAACTGGTCACTGGAAGAACCTGCATTATAGCACAGTCAGGAGCGGGGAAAAGCTGGACAATTGCAGTTCTTTGTGAACAGCTATGTCGCTATCATATTGGATTCTGTATCATCGATACCGAAGGAGAATATTTTTCCCTGAAAGATCGGTTTGATCTGACATGGATAGGGGCAGATGATGAATGTGATTATGATATTGAACGCATTGAAAATCTCAAGGATATTCTTCGTGATTCCATTCATTCAGGAATTCCGGTGATTTATGATGTGTCAGAGGTGGAGATGACAGAGAAAGTCTCCCGCCTGGCTGAAATTCTTTATGACCTTGCAACCGAAGAACGCAAACCATATCTTCTGATCGTTGAGGAAGCGGATAAGTTCATTCCTCAGAGCCGTGACTCCATAAAAAAAATAGAGGAAATCTCACGCAGAGGACGAAAACGTGGACTCGGTCTTATGGTGGCAACCCAGCGGCCCGCCATTGTCACAAAAAATGTGCTCTCCCAGTGTAATAACCAGATAATAGGTAAACTCTCTATTGAAAATGACCTGAAGGCAGTGGACCTTTTCTTTGGATCCAAACGTGAGGTTGAGGAGTTATCATCTCTGAATCCCGGTGATTTCTATGTCATGGGTGGGCTTACCCGGGAGAAGACACGGATGAGATTTGGGAAGCGGGAGACAAAACACCGTGGGCTCACCCCTGTTCTTGCACCCCGAACTCCTGATCCCGTGCAGAACAATCCGGATGAATTCCCTGACGAAAATGCCCCCGATGCACCGAATGATCCTGTTGTCCCGAAAACACCGATTGCACCAAAAAATGAGGTTGTGGTTCCCTGTAACGAATCGGAACAGCGCGCCCCCAATAAATCATCAACACCCAAAGAGACCAAACCAAAATCGAAACCGCGCCCCTGTGTCCGCAGGAAGAAAACACCTTCTTTCCTTGAAGAGCGTGCACTTCCAGTCAGAATTGAAAGGGATGTGGCACTTAATAGTGTGGTAGGGGGGATGAAGAGGAAAGGCCTTCTCTTTGGAACAAGTGAGCGTCTTGTCTCAGCTGAACTGATTTACTGGCCACTCTGTCTGTTTCAGGTGCGTTATATCAGTGGGAAATTCAGGAAGACGACACAGGAAACATCGTTTCTTGTTGATGCAACCCATGGGAGATGTGCGGATATATCTGATGGTCTGAGGTTCCGTGCCTGTTTTAGTGACTATATCGGCCTTTCTGAAGATGCGATACGTGTACTTGATGCATTTTCAATTTCAGGCGAGACAACGGCAGAAATTGAGGCGCAGACACGTCTTACCCCTGACGTGATTGAAGATGCCATCTCAGAGCTTTGCAGAAGCAAACGCATTACAGATAGTCAGATGGTGGGGAATCGGGAAGTATGGGTGCCACTTGTCCGTCATGGGATGCCACGCCTGGGTACAGGTATGGTCAAGATTCCTGCGGCGCTTGAATTACTGGATGGAGGTACCGTTCTTGAACGAATTGTACATGAACAGGACATCCGAACCATCCTGAAAGTAACCCAGCCGACCGCTGAAATTATTGCATGCCAGCTCTTTTCCTGTCCGGTGTATGAAGTGAAGGTTGCATCAGCAACAGGAGAGAAAACCATCTTTATCGATGGATTTTTCGGAAAAAAGGTGCTCATAGCACACTGAAAAGTGATAATTAGTCTTTTTTCTGAAATCCTGCATTTGCAATTTTTGCAAAGTCAGCCAACTGGATTTCTTCCGGTCTTTTTTTGAGAATTTCTTCCGGAATTATTTCTTCAATTGCTGCCACCCGTTCTTTTCCAATAACACCTGATGAAATGTGCAGAGCTCGGCGGATGGTCTTTCTGCGGTATGAAAAGAGTTCGCGTACGACAAGAGCGTAAAACTGATGGTCATCAATGGGATGTGGCGGTTCCCTCGGGATGATGCGCATTACCCAGGACTGCACAGCAGGCGGAGGAGAAAATGACTTTGCTGAAAGCTGCATTATCGGTTTTGCCTTTGCATAGGTCTGCACCATGATAGATAACCTGCCAACCCCTGGCGTCCCTGGTGGTGCAATCATCCGCTGTCCGAATTCTTTCTGATACATCAGTATGGCTTCTTCAAATCCTGCATCAAGAAGTCTGAATGTAATCTTTGAAGATGCAGAATACGGAAGATTTGAAACGGAGATGTCAAACGGTGGATACTCACATTTTACCGCATTTCCATGAATCAGTGTAAGGGTACCTGCCCGTATTTCACGGTGAAAACGGTTGTTCAGGTATTCAATTAACCCTGAATCAAGTTCAATTGCAGTAACTATGGCACCATGATCCAGAAGTGCACGGGTAAGTGGTCCTTCTCCCGGTCCAATTTCCAGTACACGTTTCCCTGAAACATCGGCTGCAGAGGCAATCCGCTCAATTGCCTTTTTGTCCGTTAAAAAATGTTGATCGCGAGGTGCTTTCATCGTGATGTAAAGATGCGGTATTTAATATCCGGATCTTCGATCTCTTCTAACACTCTCTTTACGATCATCTGCTCGGGGTGGGGGATAGCCTTGATGCGTTCACTGATGTCAGCAAAACTTGTAAACGGACGTTTTTGCCGTTCTGCAAGAATTTCCTGCATCAGCTTTTTTCCAATGCCAGGCAGGAGATGGAGCATGTGGAGTTTGATTGAGATGGGTACTGCATCATTGTAAAATGCAACATACCGTTTCTCATCATCTTTGATTATGCCCGCGATTGCAAACGGCAGTTCTACTTTTGCCGTCTTTGTAAGATCAGAATATCCGATCCGACGCTTCACCCGTTCAATTTTGTCGCGTACCTTATCGCCAATGTAGACTTCGTCATTAATTGAAATGTTATCTACTTTTGGAACAAGTTCAAGAAGCTTGAACTGGTCTTTCCCAACAGCCTGAACAATTGGTTCATGCTTATATTGTTGCCTCCCGCCTGAATCTCCTCTGCCACGGAGAAGACACTCAATAACAACTGCATTGATTTCTTTTTTGTCAGATCGCATGGGATTTTTCCTCAATAATGGGTAATAACCAGCTCAATTATTTCATCAAGTTCTTCACCGGAAAGAGTAAACCGTTCTTTTGCATAGATAGCCCTGAGTTCATCTCTGGTTCGTGGCATGAGATTTGCAATGCGGTATGCAATGTCTGGCTTAATCTTTTCGAGTGTCAGCAGTTTTTCGACAAGTGAACGTGCGTTCTCTGTACTTGTTTTTGATAACTGGTTGGCATGCTCGATACTCCTGCGGAGTTCGTACGGAAGTTCTCTGCCGGATTCAAGTCTGGATGCTTCTACTGCGAGAAGTGATTCCCTTACTTCTGATAATGTAATTCTCTCTTCATCGACAATTCCTTTTACATTCATGCCAATCCTGTCCTCGTGAAAATTATTGTTTTTGTGGTTTTAGATGTTGTGGTTTTGAGATGACGGTTTTTGTTTTGTTTCCGTCTTTGATCTCAAGAATCCATGCACGTCCACGCTTACCGATAACCGTTCCTGTTTTTCCATGGAAACGCCTGTGGGGCATACCTTTCTGAATACTGGAATCAATTACGATATGAACTTTTGTACCTTCATCAAATGACTGAATTACGGTAGTAACTGGTGCCATACCGCGGCGTCTCAGTGCTTTTTTGAATTTACCGCGAGTTTTTTTACGTGGACCGTTGTGATGTGCCATTTATTAATCCTCCTGGAATTTGTTTACCTTTTCAGGAACAACACCTTCGACCATAATAACGTCGAGGGCTGTTACCTTTGCGGGTGCCCCAATGCATTCAGTGAGGTTCGGATTTGTTCTCCCTTCATCGCCTGAGATGAGCTCTTTAATATAAAGGCCCGCGTCACCGAGGACTTCAATTCTGTATTGGCCGTCCTCTATGCCTCTCAGGTTGATATCAATGACGTCGCGCTTTCTCTCCTTGTCAGCCCTTCGGTGAGCTACCCTATGAGGGGTGCGCTGCGTTATTGACGCCCCTTTAAGGGCAGACAGGGATATCCTGACGTCATCCTCAGAGAAATCGCCGTCTACTTCTACCAGAATGCTGTATCTCTTATGCGCTTTTCCCGATTTAATTGTTTCCACCTCGCGTCGGTCACTGATATGATCCAGTGTCACACTCACCCGGCCTTCTGCGGTGGAATTAATTGTTTCTTCGAGTACTGAAAGAGGAATGCTGCGTATATTCGGATGAACAATTTCCATAATAAACGGCCTTCCGGTACCGATCATACGGGCGTCGATATCCTCTCTGCCGGCACCATGAAGAATCAGGTCTTCAGCATCGCAGCATTTTATGACAGGCCGTCCAATGAGTTCTTCAACAGAATCAGCATACATTTTTCCGGTAAAGTTGCACCGTTCACATCCCTCTCCATGGCATTCGCGGCAGTGCCATCTGGTCTGTGGAATACCCCGTTCGTATTTCCGGTATCTTCCATAGATATAGATTGGGTTGATCTCGAGGTCTACCGTGTTGTCGGCAGGGTTGCAGACTGCGACCAGATCCGGCCGTTTGAAGTCAACTTCTGACCCGCTTCTGGCAGAGAATGCTTTACCTACTTCACGGTTAAACTGTGCTTTCAGTGTTTCCGGAGATGTAAGGCCAAGGTCACTCCAGACCATCTCTTCGCTCTCTGCCATAATGGGTGGAACCCGGCAGCCGACTAACAGCGTTGAAAATTCAATGCCCTGTACACTCTCTTCGATCCTTTCTGCCCATGCATCTGTTTCATCAAACATGTTTCCGCAGATCCAGCAGGGTTTTGTCTCTTCTGTGTACGGATAATTATCTTCAAGTGCAAGTGCCGTACGTAATGCCCGGCCCCGTTCTTCATTGGCAAGTCCGAATGAACGTTTACCAACGAATCTTCCAAGGCAGTGATTGCATATGATACCGTATGCGAGTATTTCGCGTGCTTCTTCGATTACTCCGATGATTTCTCCCTCCTGTCCATTTCATTGAGAACCACGGTGATGGTATGGTCGGCGTGAAGAACTGTTGGGCCGACCGATACACGTGGCAGATGGTTTGTGATTGCAGTCTCACTCTCAGAAAAATTATGGTGGTCTGAGAGGAGGTATGCTGACGGAAGCTCCTCCATATCCCGGATGTCTGTGCCCCCTTCATCAAGAAGAACCGGGGTGCATTCTGTGAGGAGTTCTTCGAGACCTCCCCTGCGGACAAACACTCCGGGTGTTGATTCACGGAACTCTTCGTCACATGGTAATGCAAGAGCCTTTTTGATGAGTGATCCTGCACTCCGTTCGTCCGGGCTGAGATATCTGAGAGAATCTCCCCTGAACAGAATGGTCTTTTTGGGATCCGGTTCACCCAACAACACCAGATAACATTCAGCATCACGCCTGAGGTCATGTGAAAGGAAAAATGATGAATTAATACACCTGCACAGGACATCCATTCTCCCTGCCCCACCTGGCATATCATTGAGAGAAAAGTCTCCGTCTGTCCGGGCAAGGTGCCCGATGACAATAAACTGTTTCATAACAGTTACATCCCACCGAATTTCTTCATCATGCGCTGCATGTTGAACTTACCCTGTCCGCCGCGCATCGTTTTCAGGGTACGCTGCATTGTTTTGTAATATTTGATTAGCTCGCGCACTTCCTCAGGGGAAGTGCCCGACCCGGTTGATATCCGCTGAATTCGTGAACCGCTGATGATACCCGGATTGTCAAGTTCCCCATTGGTCATCGAGTCCATGATATATTTAAAGCGGTCCATCTTCACCGATGTTACATCAAAGGCATCCTGCGGAAGGTCAACATTTCCCAGAGGGAGCATATTCATGACCTGCTTTAAGGGGCCCATCTTTTTCAGGGCTTCCAGTTGTTTGTACATGTCACGAAGGGTAAATTTCCCTTTGAGCATTGCATTGACATCCACATCTTCAGGAGAGATTGCCTCTTCAGCACGCTCGATAAGTGCTCTGAGATCACCCATTCCAAGCAGGCGGGATATGAATCCATCGGGGTCAAAGCGCTCGAGATCATTTATTGTTTCACCGCTTCCGACAAACACAATGCCTGATTCGGTCTCTGCCACAGCAGAAAGGGCGCCACCTCCCTTTGCGGTACCATCCATTTTGGTGATGATAACGCCGTCAATATCTATTGCTTCATGGAATCTGCGCGCCTGTTCCCGTGCCTGCTGACCGAGTGCAGCATCGATAACAAGCCAGCGGTGTGTGGCGTGGGAAAGCTCATTCAGTGCAATGATTTCTTCAATGAGCTCATCCTCAAGTGCATGTCTGCCCTGAGTATCGATTATAAGGACTTCCGTGCCGGCCAGTTCTTTCATTCCACGGGTGACAATACCAATGGCATCTGTCTCCCCATGTTCTCCATAGCAGGGCACATTGACCTTCTGGCAGAGTGTGCTGAGCTGATCAAGTGCACCGGGCCGAAATACATCTGCACAGATGACACCGACACGGAGACCCTTTCTCTGAAAAAAGCGTGCAAGTTTGCCGGTTGTTGTTGTTTTTCCACTCCCCTGGAGACCCGCCATCAGAATTATCTGAGATTCGAGTTTGACCTCGACCTCATCTCCCATCAGGTGGACAAGCTCTTCATATACAATTCTCAGTACATGTTCCCGTGCACCCATTCCCTTTGGTGGTTCTTCTTCAAGGGAACGTTTTTTGATGGTCGTTGTGAGCTCCATTACGAGCTTCACATTTACGTCAGACTGGATGAGCACCCGTTGTAGATCACGAACCAGTTCATCGACTGCTGCTTTGTCGATGACAGATTTCCCTGCAAGTTTTTTCACCGCATCCTTTAGACCGGTACCAAATCTGTCCAGCATTGTTATTCATCTCCGAGAAGGTCGCTGACCACGGCTTTAGGTTCGAATGGAACGATGTCGGTATATCCCTGTCCTGTTCCAAGGAACATTATGGGACGGCCGATTGTGTGCGCAATTGAGATAGCTGCACCACCCCTCGTATCCATATCAGCTTTTGTCAGTACAACAACATCTGTCCCTACTGCATTGTTAAATTCTTCTGCCCGAATGACAGCGTCATTTCCGGCAACGGCCTCGTCCACATATGCAACAATGTCCGGATTAAAGACCCGCCTGATCTTAGCCAGCTGGTTCATCAGGTTTGCCCGGTTATGGAATCTTCCCGCAGTATCTGCAAGCACTACATCAATATCATGGGCTTTTGCATATTCAACAGCGTCATAGAGGACTGCAGACGGATCTGCGCCTTCCTGGTGGCGGATTACTTTAACTCCGACACGGTCTGCATGGGTCTGCATCTGTTGGTTTGCTCCGGCTCTGAATGTATCGCCGGAACCAATTACGACTGAATACCCTTCCTGTTTCAGGTAGGCTGCCACCTTTGCAATGGTTGTAGTTTTCCCTGCTCCGTTGACTCCGGTAAACAGAATTTTTACCGGGTGGTCGTGGCTGTCAATGTATGTGATGAGTGAGAACCCTTCACCAAGGACATCAAGGAGGGCATCTCTGAGGGCATCCATTACCATGGTGTCAATAGATGTTCCAATTTTCTTGGTGCTTCCTGTTAGATCGTTGCGCATCCGTCCTGATATTGCATCAACTGTCTGAAGTGCAACATCATTTTCCAAGAGAACGATTTCAAGGTCCTGAAGCGGCCCTTCAATCTTTTTTTCAGAAATATGGACTTCATGATCTTTAACAAGGGAGCGAATTTTTGCAGAAAAGGCTACTTTTCCCTTCTTTGGTTCTGAAGGTTCTTCTGGTCCTTTTTTATCAGGAGACTCAGTAGTACCTGAAGGTTGTATTTTAGCTGATATCTCCTCAGAGGGTGTTTCGAAAATTGCTTTGGAGGTTATTTCAGGGGTCTGAGATATGTTCTCTTTGTCCCCTGCAACCTCTTCAATAAATGAGTCTTCAATTTCACGGGAAAATCTCCCGCGTACCCCTCTCAGTTTTGATTTCAGAGAATCAAACATGCCATATCAGCCCTGAATCCCCGGATTCATCCGGGTCTGGGTCTGTGAATATGCTGTTTCCATTCTTTTGGCAACATCGTGTGCCTGCTTCTGGACCTGCTCGATGGACTCTGCGATTTTTCTTGCGAGCGCTTCCATTTCTGTCACGCGCTCGTTGAGATAATCCACCGCTTCAGCGTTTGTCCGTTCAACAACCACATCAGAACCGATGTTTAAGAGCACAGTATCAGTATCGGGCACATGTACTCTCAGGCTTGCGCCGCCACCTATCTGGAGAAGTACTGTCGGTCCTTCCTGATCAACCAGAGATTTGAGGGTTTCAACTGCAGTAGCAGTCTCCATCCGTCGGTTCTCCAGCATTTCAAGCTGCCGGGAGTATGCTTCAACCTGCTGTGTGAACTGTTCAAGATACTGTTCCAGCATCTGCAGTTCGCGGGCTTCAACATTCTCCATATTATTCACCATTCACTTGGGTAATTGTGTTAATTTTAATAAAGCACCTTAAAAGGTGGTGTTTACTACCAATGACTGCGAACGTCCGCTCTTCAGCGACTCTCTCGTTCGGTGCCACAATTACTTTGTTAAATGGTTTCCATACTTTGCGTTCTTGGTATTTACCGCTAACCTCAAAATTCAGGTCTGTCATCACCATCACTCCACAAATCCAAATACTTCTTCAATTCTGCCAAGCTCGTATCCGCTTGTTGCACTTCCGGCTACATAGCCGGAATTATTCGCGATCAGGCCTGTTCCGATGAGATTGGTTCCCATGTTAACAGTCCCGGTACCGACGGGAAGGTCAGTATATTCTTCAATTGCCTCTATTTCCTGTAGGGATGCCCTGGTAGGAAGAAGGAAACCCCGGGTGGTTGCAACTGCAGTCATTCCGACTGTAGGTATACCCCCTATTTGCATCTTAAGAACCGGAACGTTAAGAAATGCTGCGATCTCCTCCGCAAAGCGTTCAGGCATATCCGGGTGAACTATCGCAAGGTCATCGTTTGCGAGAATGATATTTCCGGCAGCGTTCATCCCACGTTCAAGCATTAATACGTCACGGTACTCCTGAAGTACTGCTAATTCTTCCGGAGTAACCATGCCGCTTACAATGAATCCGTGGTTGTTCCCTGCAAGAAGTGATCCAATGATTGAACTTCCCTGTATTGTTGTTGGCACAACCGGTACAGAGAGTTTTTCTCTGATTGCCTGAATAAACCGGTCCGGAGCCTCAGATGTGACAAAAGCCACATCATCAAATGCTCTGCAATATACCCCGATATGTTCGTTGCCTGCGATATCGATCGTTTCATTCATTGTTTTACTCTTCCGCAAGTTCAGCCTGAACCTGTCCGTCCTCAAACTTCATGGCACGGATGCGAATCTTGCGAGGAGGTTTTTCAGATCCTCGTTCCCAGACCTTTTCATTGATTGTCTGGTCAAGTTTCACGTCATCACTCTTCATGTGCTTCATGAGGTAAGAACGGATATCTTTCATCGCGCGCTGGCTCCGTCTCCATCGGGGAACCTTCTTAACATCCCTGAGTGGGATGATGTATATCTGTTCATTGAGAATGTTAGCCATTGTCTCTCACACCTTCAAAGAACTGCGTCTCCAGTTACGGCGGCAGGGGTGACTGACCACACTGCGTCTGGTCTTTACCATTACCCATGCCGGAACACGACGGTTCTGTTCGCATGCTTTTGCAAGCCGGATTTTACGGCCTTTTGTTGGTTTACTCATGTTTTTTCACACCAGTTCCATTTCATCCTTCCATCCGGTCACCAGGGATTGCTGGTGGTGGTTGGGGAATATCGTATACGGATCAATGCCTCGTGCGTTGAATGCTGCACGGATTTCGTGTTCATAATCTCCGTTGTGGATGGAGCCTGTTTCACCATAGGATATGGTAAAATGCCTGCTCGCCAGTCGGTCCACTTCAGTTTTTCCGAATCCGAACAGAGGGCGCACGTAGGAACACCCATGTCTTGCTTCAAGGCTTTGAACCTCTGATAGACTGAGCATTGGAACACGGTCATTCAGCCGTATCCCATCCCCTATGACGTCATAGTACCCTGCAAGGGTCCTGACGGCGTTCCTGTGCACGAGGTTGATGGCATCGTTGGGATATCCCGTTGATACCATCATTTCGACAACCGTGTCCAGAAAATTCGGCTCAAATACTCTCTTTACCAAAGGAAATCCTAGGGCTTCTGCCACACTCTCAAGCTCCGGAACTGTTCTGCTTTCGTCAAAGACGAATGTGTTCAGTTCAACCTCATACTCTCTGGAGAGCATAAGGGCTGCAAGAGAGCTGTCTTTTCCTCCGGAGAATAGTATTCCTGCTTTCATTTCCGGGTAATCTTGTAATCTTTCTTCTGCGGCGTAAGCTGTGCGAGAAGACCTTTGAACATCTCATCAGAGATTTTGCCACGAAGGCGTCCACTCTGTGCGAGGATGATCAGTTGCTTCTCGACAGATTGTGCAAATTCCGGACGGGTCAATTTGATGGTATTCAACCGCTCCCGTGCCTCCGGTTCCAGGATCTGCATGAGGACCATGTGGATTTGTGCATCCTGCTGTTGTCGCTGGCGTGCCATCTCCTCATCCATAGCGCCCTGCTGTTGCTGCTGGCGCTGGATGTCCTCCATTCTTCTCCGGCGGAGTTCGTTCAGCTCGTCGTCTCCCATCTATTGTTACCTCATCAGTATTTTGCAAGTGCCGGGATCTGCTCTACGACATCTGCTTTGAGACTGTATGCAACACCGTCAAGGAATGATCTCCCTTTTGCGGTGATTTTGCGGCCATTCTCAGCATTTTCAATGAATCCTTCGCTTTCAAGCTGCTGGACTACTTTTCGAATTACAGACCCGGACCCTTTCCTGAACTTATCTGGATTTGAGCCACGGTTCTGCTTTCCACCGTAGAATGATCTCAGTCTCTCTACACCAATCGGGCCATCCACATAGATGCGGCGCAGAACTGCTGCCGCACGTGTGTACCACCAGTCTTCATCGAATGGTGGTGCCTGTTTGTGGACACCTGTTTTGGCAAATGCTGCCCATTCAGGTGCTTCCACTGTCTCCATTGCCTTGAGTTCGTCAGCCACTTTATGGATCAGAACATCTGCAGGCAAATCATATACGGTTGTCATCTGTTTACCACTCTCTAGTATGCCTATTAGCAGTCTTTACATATAGGTAAGATATTAATTTAAATATTCCGAGGGAGTGTGCCCTCGTGATATTATTTATTTTTCCGGGTGAGGACCATCGTGCGACCCCGTGTCTGTACCAGTTTTGCTTTACAGGCAACAGCAATCCCTTCCGGGTCCACCTCTGTACTTCTGAGCCACTTTACTTTTACCATGCCACGATCTTTGATCTGTCGCTTGATTTCTACATATGTCTGTTCCGTGACTCCGCTTTTTCCAATCCATATTGTCGCTTTTAACTGCGATGCTTCTTTTTTATCGATGATATCCCCTCCCAACAGGGCAGCGCCACTGGTGGCCGCATACCCGGCAGGTTATGATAATTCTGCTGTGGTGAATTCGTATTCGTGCATTAATTCCGGGAATAAGAAATGATGAGCATTTTCTGCAAAATTTTCTTTTCCATATATGAGGGATTGAAATCTTCTCTCTCATTGCAATACGACGCGCCCGCATTATGTATTCCCGTGCCCGGTCCTGGTTATTGCGCGCAGCATTTTCTGCCTCCGAAAAGAGGATTTCAATCCGTTCTTTTGCAATTGGACGTCTCGATCTCTGCTGTCGTCTCTTTCCACCCATTTATTCTATTCACTTTGTCTTCTGTGATAATGAATTTCACTCATCCTGAATGTCATGAATTATGACGGTTCTTCCGGATATTTCCAGGCGGTCTTCACAGAATAGTTTTACTGCCTGGGGAAGGGCCTGATGTTCAAATTCCATAATTCTTGCAGCAAGGGTGTCCTCTGTATCACTGCTGAGCACAACTACCGGGTACTGGAGAATGATCGGTCCGGTATCCATGCCTTCATCGACAAAATGCACGGTACATCCGGCAATTTTAACGCCATAATCCAGTGCCTGCTGCTGGGCATGGAGACCGGAAAAACTTGGCAGAAGGGCAGGATGGATATTGATCATTTTTCCGGCAAAAGAATGTACTGTCTCAGGTTTTAACAGGCGCATATACCCGGCAAGGACAAAGAGGTCTGCCCCTGATTCCGTCATTGCTTTTTCAAGTGCCTGATTATATGACTCACGGTCAGGGTAATCAGAAAATGGGATAATTGAAACTGGTATTTCGTGTTTTTTTGCCCGATTTATCGCATATGCAGATGGATTGTCAGTAATGAGGCAGACAATCTGTGCCGGGATTGTTCCGTCACAGACCCTGTCTATTATTGCCTGAAAATTTGTGCCCCTTCCTGATGCAATCACTGCAATGCGTTTCATACCAATATGTTGGCATAATTTCATCTTAACGATTCGTGTGCATACCACTGTCCATCGGGAATATGAGTTTAATATTTTCGATCCGGCGGTCATTCATTTTCATCACCATCAGGCGGATTCCGGATTCCGGAATAGTAATTACTTCACCTTTATGGGGGATATGGCCAAGCTGATCGATGATGAGACCTCCTATTGTTTCATAGGATTCGCTTATGGGAAGTGAGGATTTAAGGTCTTCATTGACGCGTTCAACCCATGCGCGTGCATCAATGATATACACCCAATCATTGACTTTCTGGACTTCGGGCTCTTCTTCATCAAATTCATCCATTATTTCACCGACAAGTTCCTCCAGAATATCCTCTACGGTTACAATCCCGGCAAATGTTCCGTATTCATCCACAACAATTGCAAGGTGGACTTTTCGTTTCTGCATTTCACGAAGAAGATCATCAATTTCCTTGGATTCCGGAACAAAATACGCTTCGTACACAAGATCTGGTATGTCAGCATTTGTGGGAGCATTCTGGCCTGGTGAATATATGACGCTGAAGACATCTTTTACATTTAATATGCCGATGATGTTGTCAATCTGTTCTTCGTAGACAGGAAGGCGGGTAAATCCGGTTTCATTAAAGATATTGATTGAATCTTCCAGGGTGCTTTTTCGGTCTATCATCACCACATCTGCCCGTGGCATCATGATCTCTCTTGCACGTGTGTCTGAGAATGCAAATACCCGGTATAGCATCTCGTGTTCTTCCTCTTCGATCGTCCCCTCTTCTTCCCCAACATCGATCCATTGTTTTATTTCGTCTTCTGTGACCGTTGGTTTTACTTCACGGTTGCGTGAAAAAATGCTTTTTCCTACATCAATGACCCAAAATAGCGGATAAAGCAGATATGAAAGCCACAATACCGGGCGTGATACCATGAGGGCTACCTTTTCCGAGGATCTGGCTGCATAGGTTTTGGGGAGGATTTCCCCAAATGTCAGCATCAGGATGGTTGTTACAAATGTTGCAATACCAATTCCAATCTCTCCCCAGATGGCAATGGCAACAGCTGTTGCAATAGATGCTGCACCAATGTTGACCAGGTTATTGCCAATGAGGATAGTAATGAGTAGACGATCAGGATCCGATTTCAGGTGTTCAAGTGCCTTGGATCCTGTTTTTTTCTGTTCTGCAAGGGTTCGTACCTTTGCGTGATTTATCGAGATCAATGCAACTTCTGACCCCGAGAAAAACCCGGAGAGGATAAGACACAAAATAAAAATAATCAGTGCAAGATTGTATTCTATCATTGCACTATGCCGCCTCCGGCGGTTCTGATACTATATGATTCATATATGGGTTTCTCTTTGATTTATGCACGTTTTCCCAGATAAAAGCAGCGCTCACTCAAAAAAAGATCTGACCCATGCAGTTTCATCTGACAGAAGTTCTGTTTTTTTCCTGAGAGACAATTCCGGTTGGAATGTGAGATCCTCAATTTCAAGTATGAGTGGCCCTGCATATCCGTATTCGGCAAGGAGGGTGAGTATGTGTGCCACGTCAGTGTTGTCCTTCGTTCTGCAGTGCATTCTGCCATCAATACAGGCACTGACATGAACGACGGCAATACGGTCGTGAAGATGTTCGATGTATTCCGTTGCTTCCCCGTTTCCTCCGGTAAAGGTATGTGCAGTATCAAGTGTGAAAGAGAGCCATGGTTCTGCCTTTAAAAGTGTGATGAAGTCCTGCGGTGCGGGAAGAAGAGAATTTACCTTGTGCTCCATATTTTCAAGTGATACAGTTACCTCTGCAGATGCCGCGCAGGTTTTCACTTCTGAAAGATAGTATGCAAGGCGTTCTTTGTCAGCAAAGGACACCGGGCGTTTTGCTGTTCTTCTGCCGGGATGAATAGTTACCGCGCAGGCATTGATTTGATCTGCGATGGTAACTGCCCGGCAGGCCCATCTGGTGGATATTTCTGCTACATCAGGATTGACAGAACAGGGATTCAGGTCAAGTACCGGTGCATGAACACTGACAGATTTAATCGCAGGGTGAGTAATGATAGCTTCCTGAATTACAGGTACTGGCAAATTTTTTAACCAGAATGAAGGGGTTTCAAGCCAGAATTCCACCGCATCACATCCGGCGTCTGTGAGTGCGTCAAAGATGATGTCAACTGTATATTCATGGAAAAACATGGTTGATGTGCCAACCGTTGCCATACCCTCCTCTTTCATTCGCCTCATAATAGTCTTTTACCTGAAAACACCTGATACGCGGTATTCATATGGGAATGCGATAAAATAGTGTTCATGCGACCAATGGAAGATGGGGGTTCCGGAGATTCCGGTATATATTCCGTTTCTTCCCTGACGGCGGTAATTGCATCACTCCTTGATGACAGGCGTATCAAAAATATCTGGGTTGAAGGAGAGATTACAAATTATCTTCACCACCGGTCCGGTCACCGGTATTTTTCCCTGTCTGAGGACCCGGGTACACGTCCCTCGGTTATCCGCTGTGCAATGTGGAAAAGTTATGGGCGTGAACTGACATTTTCCCCGGTAAATGGAATGCGCGTACGGGTGTATGGGTCTGTGGATCTCTATGAGCCGGGTGGTGAGTACAAATTCATTGCGAGAGAAATGGAAGAGGCAGGTCGCGGTGAAGTGTACCGGCTGGTAAACCAGTGGAAACAGATGCTGGAAGAAGAAGGGCACTTTGCCCTGTCAAAGAAGAAGGCACTGCCCCAATATCCACAGGTTGTGGGAGTGGTAACAGCAGAGACCGGTGCTGCACGCCGTGATATAGAACAGGTAATTGCGCGCCGGTTTCCGGTGACTCTTATGCTGTCTCCATGCAGTGTCCAGGGACAGGGGTCTGAACATCAAATTGCTGACGCCATCCGTTCTCTTGACGGGAAGGTTGATGTGATCATTGTCGGGCGGGGCGGGGGTTCATTTGAGGATCTCTTTTCTTTTAATCATCCGGAGGTAGTCCGAGCCGTTAGTGCCTGCCGGACACCGGTTGTCAGCGCGGTTGGTCATGAAGTTGATACCACACTCATTGATTATGCCGCAGATGTCCGGGCACCGACCCCGTCTGCAGCAGCAGAGCTTGTTGTCCCGGATAAAATTGAACTGAAGCAGGAGCTTCGAACGCTTGACCAGCGTTTATCTGAGACTACCCGGCGCTATTTCCATCGTTTCCATTCAGACATTGAAGATTTCCGCCTTAGGCTGCGCCCTGACAGACTCCGGGTTCACATTTCCCGTGAACAGGAATATATGAATGAAATCAGTGATCGTATCCTAACGCTTGTCAGCCGTGAATGTCAGAGTAATCGTATGATTCTTGCAGCAGAAAAAGCACAAATGAAAAGCCTGGACCCGTATGGTCCCGTACGGCGGGGGTATGTATTGGTCAAAAAAGACGGAATGCTCGTAAAATCAGTAGCGTCTCTCTCTTCTGAAGATGAGATTTCACTGAGTTTCAGAGATGGTTCTGCACGGGCCTGTATCCATGAGGTGACGTATGACACAGACATATGAAGAAAATTTAAAGGAACTCAAAGAAATAATCAGGACGCTTGAATCAGGTGCCGTCCCGCTCGAAGAGATGCTCACCCATTATGAACATGGGGTGGAGCTTATAAAAATCTGTGAAAAAATGCTTGAATCTGCGGAGCTGAAGATCGTTCTTCTTCAGGAATAGTGAATATTTCCATATTCACGGTCATCTTTTCGTCTTCAATAATTGCAGCAATCAGTTCCCGTGGAAGTGTTTTCGCGGTGAAATCAGCATGAATTCCAATGGTTCTGTTGTCGATATATGAACTTCTTCTCCACACAAGATCTGTTGGGTGGTTGAGTGTCATCTGACTGCTTCCCCGTGCGGTAATTGTACACGTTTCTTTTCCTGCAGAGAGTGTTGTCACCAGAAGTGCGGTGTCTGAAGCGAGTGATTTTATGAATTCCGGGTTTAAATCACAAAGTCCTTTGTCTGCATGCACCCCAATGATGCATGTTCCACTGGGTGTGAGATGTACTTCTTTTGTGATTTCAAATGTGGACTGATGCAGTGCCATGATATTCGGGTGGCCGCTGCAGATTAGTTTTTCACCATGCCGTTTGTTCATGAACAGAGGTACTATGTTTGACTGCATACTCAAAAATCATTACCTGTGTTCAGGCTCAGGTTAATCCGTTTATAGTGCTAATAACATAGCCAATGACGTACGAAGTACTCTGTCCCATTTGTGGGGAAGAGACAACTCACAGTATCCTGAAGGAGTCATCCGACCTTCTGGTTCAGTGTAAGGTGTGCAGCCATGTTCATCATGTGTCGCGCCCCATCCCACCGGAACCGATTGTTGTCCGGACAATAATCAGTGATGAAGATAGCTCCAAGGTCGGGACAATTGAACTAAATGAATCGGATATCTGTTTTATTGGAGATTTTTTTGTTGCTGACGTCGGGGAGGAAGTCTATACGGTTGAGGTATGTGGCATCGAGGTGGGGCAACGTCGCCCATCCCGTGCAAAAGCCCCGGATATTACCGCTCTCTGGACACGGCTCATTGACAGCGTGGTTGTAAAAATCTCTGTTCACGATGGAATGCGCACAATTCCATGCTATCTCCGCTGTGATGGTGAACGTGATTTTCAGATTGGGGGTATTGAGAATATTGAGGGTATGAGTGCCCGTATAACTCATATCAAAATGCGAAACGGGTCTATGATGAGAAAAGATGGATGGAAGGCATATGCACGGAAAATCCGTCGTGTGTATGGGACCCGCTTATAACCAGATATATTTTTTTAACATTTCTTCAAGAACCGGGCCGGGTGTTATTCCCTCCATTCGTTCTTTTTCCGTTCCGTTAACAAAAACCAGAATTGTGGGTGTGACCCGCAGAGCATATTTTTGGATTGCTCCTTCTGTTTTTACCGCATCAATATCTGTTATCGTAACTCCCTGTTTTTCTTCAATTTCATGATTGATGGACCTTTGTTCATCACAACCAGGGCACCCGTCCTGATGAAAACAGAGTATTTCTACTGTCATACTGGTAAAAAGGAAAAAAGAATATATGAAACTGTTTGTTTCAGATGAGCTGGTTTATAGTAATATCTGCAGAGGCATATCCATACTGCACTGTCAGGGTATTGTTATCCTTTGCAATTATCTTTGACATTCTGGTAGCAACAGTTTCGGGTGCTGTTTCATTGTCGAGGACAACTTCCGGTTGTGGTGCAAATCCAAGAGGAATCCACATTCCAACTGCTGTTTCTGAATAGTTCCCACCAATGAGACCATACTGCTCTGCTGTCATCTCCCGTGTCATTGTCTCTCCGAATGGGAATAAGACTGTCTTTGCATCCCCTTCGTGCATCCCTTTTGCTTCATCAGCGATGGTTGTCAGTTCGGGTTCAAAGAAAGCATAGGTATTCCAACCGTTTGGGTACATATACACTTCAATTGGTACAATAAAGTCAGTATAATTCTGACCAATGACCATCTGCAGGGGTTGTGAGGCACCTGCTATCAAGACTTCGTTTTGAATGACGGTATCATCTGACGAAAGCACGGCCACGCCGCTGTCGTCACGGATTGTGTAACTGACAACAATGCCTGATCCATCTGCTGCGGATTTAAAAATCGAGAAAAAACCCAATGTGAGTGAAAACCCGAGCACACATGATATCAGAATGATGACAACAAATACCCGTGTGAGGGTTTTTGTCCAGTCGTCTTTTTTCTTTGCGCTCTTCTCTTTTGCCATTAGTATTATTTCAACTCTGTTCTGTATTAAATATGTATATTGGCGTTGGTTTACCGGAGGTATCACAAAAATGATGGTCTGGAAACATTTATCCTCCATACTGTCGGGATTAGTATCTGTTGATTCTGTGTTATGCAGCACCGGATCGTCAGCATAAGGAGATGATAGTATGATTCGAAGAAGGAGATATCCATTTTCTCTACTCTGGAATGAACTTGATGAAATGATGGCAGAATGGGAATCACGTGTGCAAAGCACCGTAGCTGCCGGAGCGTCACTTCCTTCTATGGTCAGGCCAGCACTCAAAAGGGAATTCAGAGTTGATGTACGCGAAGATATGGACGAAGTGATCGTCGTTGCCGATCTTCCGGGAATTGATAAAAAAGATGTTGTGATACGGCTGATAAATCCCATGAATCTGGAAATGTCTGTTGCAGGTGTTACAGAACCTGGTGATGAAACGGAAAGTTATGAATATTTTACCCGTGAGCGCCTTTCAGGAAAGATGCGCCGTATTGTATCCCTCCCGGTTGAAGTAATTGACGAAGAAGCCAGTGCCGCCTTCCGTAATGGAGTGCTGGAAGTTCGACTCCGGAAGGCAATCCCTGAGACGGGGAGTGTCATCCCAATAAACTAACTTTTTTGGTTAATGTGTGGCTTTCTCCCTAGTTATTAAGAATCGTCCGAGTAAATAGTGAAAACAATGGACAAAAAGAAGGTCCGCGACTATATGACATATGATGTTGTCTCCATTAATGCACAGGGGACCGCAAAGGATGTTATAAATGCAATTCGTGATACGCATCACGATGGGTTTCCGGTAATTGATGATCGGAAGGTTGTAGGGTATGTATCTGCCCGTGATCTTCTCTTTGTATATCCCTATACTCCAATTGAGAAGATAATGTCCCGTCACCTTATTGTTGCAGATCCTGATATGGACATCAATGACGCGGCCCGTGTGATATTCAGGTCTGGGATACAGAAACTTCCTGTGGTTGACGATGACAACAATCTCATTGGCATCATCTCAAATGCAGATGTGATCCGTTCTCAGATTGAGCATGTTTCACCCGATAAGGTGTTTAAATTCATTGATACGCTTCGTCAGCTACATGATATTGAACCAACACTTGTCAGGGAAAAAGTTATAATACAAGATCTCCTTCCCACCCAGTCAAAAATTTATCAGGATGAACTTGAAGGGAGAATGTATGAAATACAAAAAGGACTTGCCGAACCACTTATTGTTGTCCGGCGTCCCGGAAGGCTTGTGCTTGTTGACGGGCATCATCGTGCTGTTGCAGCCCATCGACTTGGAATAAAAGAATTGGATGCCTATATTATTGAAATTGATGAGGATATTGAACTCGGGCTCGAACGGACTGCACGTGAGATGAATCTTTCAACTCTTGATGACATCAAAATTCTGGATTATGCCCGGCATCCCCTTGTTGCATTGACGCATCGTCTGGTCAGGCACAGTTAGGATCCCGAACAAAGGGTTTCATAGTCCGGATTGAGGTAATCCTCTGTCACAACGCTATGTTCCGGAATGACTGCTTCCGGCCATATCCGTGTTTTTGAATGAACAACACTACCCTGTTTAATTACTGAACGGGGACCTATTACGGTGTCATTCTCAATATTGCATCGTTCCCGTATTGCTGCTTCATTATCAATAATGCTGCCGCTTATTGTGGTATCAGCTCCGATATGGACATGGTTGTAAATCGATGATGAGAATATTTTAACCCCTTCGCGAATGACACAGTCGTTTCCAAGAGATGTGTAAGGGCCGATGATAACCCTGTTTCCGATAATCGTGCCGGAACCAATGGATACCGGGCCGATGATTTTTGAATTCTCACCAATTACTACACCTTCACCAAAATGAACCGGGCCATGAACGGTTGCCCCCTTGATGGTGATGTCACCTGATATATTGGTGTATGACATCTCCTGCAGTTTCCAGTGTTCTGCTTCCCTCAGGGAACGTGGACTTCCTACATCAGACCAATTGCCGCGCGCAAGCCAGCCTGAAATATGTGTTTCCGGATGTTCCATAAGGATAGGGAAGAGATCTTTGGCAAAGTCAAATTTGGTATTTTCCGGTATGTATTCAAAGATTCCCGGATTGCAGACATACATTCCGGTGCTCGCAAGATTGGAAAATATCTGGCCAGGGGACGGTTTTTCGGTAAATCGCATAATCTCATAATTCACATCGATTTCTGCGATTCCGTATTCTGATGGTTCATCGATGGAGATGAGACCAATAGAGGCTATTGCGTCACCACGGAGATGTTCCCGGTAAAACTGGAGGAGGTCTATGTCCGTGATATGGTCTCCGCCTACCACCAGAAATGGTGAATCATTCAGGTATTCTTCAGCATTTTTTACACTCCCTGCAGTACCCAGTTTGACAGGATCCCGTACATAGGTGATTTCTGCACCGAAGAGTGACCCATCGCCGAGTAGGTCCTGAATATCATCGCCCTTGTAGCCGAGTGTTACAACAATATCGGTAAATCCAAGATTGGAGAGATGGTCGACAAGATGAATTATTGATGGAATATTTACAATTGGGATGCAGGGCTTTGGCCGTTCAAAGGTCAGTGGCCGTAGACGGGTCCCCTCTCCGCCACACATGATGCATACCTTCATACTCCATATGTTGTCGTACTTTGGGTTAAATTCTGCCGGTATGATATACAGAACTTTGACAGAAACGATAGAATAACATAGGATTCCTTCCATTCTCCAGATATGGAGCATGAAGATTTTTCCTGCACGAAGTGCGGCAGGTGCTGTTTTGGTATGGGTAAATATGTAAAAGCAATCAGTCAGATGGGGGCGAATCAGGTTGTTGTAAAGCATGAAATTTCGGGTGAAACCTGTTATGCCATGATTCCCCGTAAATATCGTGATGATTTTGACTTTGCAGAGGCGCGGTCGGTAACCGAAGGGTGGTGCCCGTTTCTTTTAGAGGAGGAAGGGGAATATCCCTGTATCATCTATGACACTGCACCGAAGTTCTGCAAAGATTTTCAGTGTTGCAGAATGATGGTTTTTGATGCGGAAAAAATACCGGTTGCACGGGTAAAAGGGAAAGATTCCGTCCTTACGGATGATGATACATTCTCAGAATGGTGGAAGAGTACAATTGCTGTTCTCCCGGATGAAAACTGGGAAGAAGTGGCTTCATCCCTCCTGGAAGACAAAGGATACCGGGCCGTTTGGTATGACTAAGAAAAATCATCGTTTCATTGATTCTGTCGGCGGCATGGTTCAGTGCCTCCCGGGAAAAAAAGAAGAGGTTGTCCGTTGCAGGTTCTGCATCCATTCAAGCCAGTTCAGGGAAGGCGGCAGATGGGTGCCCTCACCCGGACGGGCGTTCTGTCTTGCCTCGCGGACAACGGTAGATGTTGATTTGAAGAGGGTATCTGCTGTATGCTGTAATGATATGAATGGAGAGGGTTTTTCAAGTATTTTTTCCATTATCAGCTGATGGTCTGCTTTCAGTATAGGGAACTCCCTCTTTTGCAATGGCAAGAAGTGTCCGTACATCCAGTGACTGTTCAAAATGGTGGGCCACAGTATCATACACGGTATCATCGTCTATGGAATTGGTCGATTCAGCAGGAATGTATTCTGTCCCGTTTTTTTCAGACAGATAGGAAAGAAGTGCATGTACAGCGTTCATGTTCAGGAAGAGGCCATGCATGTATGTTCCAAATACCTGGCCGTTATCGGAGACTGCACCTTCGCCATCAAATGCGTGTTTGCAGTCCCTGACTGAAGTATCTCCAGTATGTATTTCATATCCGCTGACACTACCCATTCTCCGGAGAATGGGAGAATGGGTAAGTGGCGTTCGGGTAACCTGAATGGTTGTTTTTTCATATCCTGAAAATTGTGTGGTGATGTTCAGGAGTCCAAGGCCCTGATATACACCTTTGGATGATTCCTGGCCCGAATCTGTAATTGTCTCTCCAAGCATCTGGTATCCACCGCAGATCCCTATGATAGGGATGCCTGCTTTATGCGCCGCATTGATCTGGTCTGCATATCCTGAATCATAGAGATACTGCAGGTCTGTAATGGTGTTTTTTGTGCCCGGGATGATGATGCAGTCAAATGACCGGAGGACAGTTCCGGGCTGAATATATTCAACCGATGCATGCTGTTCCAGCAGTTCAAAGTCGGTGAAATTAGATATTTTTGGCAGATGGATAATTGCAATTCTGATTCCTGTTCCGCCTGCTTTTTTATCCTTTATGGAAAGGGAATCCTCACTTGGCAGGGGAATGTCAGAATACGGGATTACTCCCAGAACGGGAATGCCGGATTTTTCTTCCAGAAATCGTTTGCCGTCCTCAAAAAGTCGTTCATCTCCACAGAATTTGTTAATGATAATACCCCGTACATTTTGGCGGACATCATCAGGGAGAAGCATCAGGGTTCCCAGCACCTGTGCAAAGACTCCCCCGCGTTCAATATCTGCGACGAGAATAATGGGAAGTCTGAGTTTTTTTGCGAGGAGGATGTTTGCAATATCGCGGTCATACAGGTTGCATTCAGCAGCACCGCCGGCGCCTTCAATAACGACCATCTCGTAAGCGTCCTGTAGGTGCCAGAACGCCTCAAGAGCAATGTTCAGAAGATAATTGGTTTTGGTATAGTATTCTCCAATATGTACATCACAAAACGGTTTTCCCAGAAGCACAATCTGTGATTCGCTATCGCCTTTTGGTTTTAGAAGTATGGGATTCATCTCTGCAGATGGCGTCGTGCGTGCCGCGAGTGCCTGTACTGCCTGAGCAATACCAATCTCATCGCCGGTTGTGGTTACATATGAGTTCAGACTCATATTTTGGGATTTGAACGGTGCAACACGATACCCATAATTGGAAAGAATCCGGCATAGTGCAGTTACCGTGATACTTTTTCCAACATGGGATGCAGTTCCAAGAATCATCACGGACATGTCTGATACATACTTCTTTTTATGTGGGTTAAATTATTTTGATTTATTTCTGCGAATCTGAATTACAATATATGACTTGTAATGAATTAGTGAACAAAGAATCAGTGGTTCATGCCAACAAATATATAAACATAGCATGAAGGTACATGGTAATGACTGGAGGTATATGTCCAAAGTGCGGACTGCCCAAAGAACTCTGTATCTGCGAAGAAGTAGCAAAAGAACAGCAGCAGATCAGTGTTAAGATAAACCGTCGTCGGTATGGCAAAGAGGTCACCGTGGTTGATGGTCTTGATCCCTATGACATTGACCTGGATGAACTGCAGAAGTACCTGAAAGGGAAGCTTGCATGTGGCGGTACAGTGAAAGGTAATTCAATTGAGCTTCAGGGGAATCATCGTGAACGGGTGAAGAAACTCCTTCTTGATAAAGGATATAAGCTAGATAATATCAGTTAATTTTTTTTTTTAAATGTGTTGGGTCTTTTTCAGATAAACAGTCTGAATGTATCCCATCCTATGCTACTAATCAGGAATAACTGCAGAAAGATCTTACAAAAGGAAACATGCTTTTGGTGATACACTGCAAAAGGTTGTTCAATTGACTTTCAGGGTAATCATTGGGAAAAGGTAAAAATTCCCTCTTCCTGAAAAGGGTATAAATATCGATACTATCAGGTATTTTGCTAAAAAAAGAAGGTTTTTTCAGATAAACAGTCTGAATGCAACCCATCCTATGACAACCATAATGACAGAGTACTTCAGTCCTGCAACCGCACGCCCTTCACCCATTTGCCCTGCAACAAGGCCTGAAAAGAACCCCTGAATTACAGATGCATGAAGGAAAAGCCGCCGGTAGAAATCCATATCAATGGCACCCCCGAATGTTGTTCCACCACTTCCTGACTCTGATACAGCCCCGCCAGCCTGTGCCATTGTCTCCAGAAATGTTCCCGTCATCACTGCAATTACAAAGAGGAAGACCAGGTAGGAAATGAGTACAATAATAACATAAATGAGCATGTTATTGCGTCGTTCTGTTTCGAGATTGACAAATTCAAAGCTGTCATTTGCGGCAGCACGCAGGACTTCACTGACATCACCACCTGCGCGACTTGCCTTTGCAATAAGATCAACACTTCTCTGTGCAAGTGATGTACCTATCCGCTCTCCGAACTGGTATATTGCATCGACAAATGGAATATTCCATGACATCTCTGCATCAAGTTTCTGAATATATTTCGTTAAGGAGCCATATTCTCCTTCTGCAACAACATGAATCGCATTTGGTAATGTCATGCCGCTTTCATTCATTCCGGCAACGTCCCGGAAGAAGTTAGGCAGTGATATATTGAGATTTCTCACTCTCATTGAGTATTTCAAATCCAGTATTGCAAGGGGAATTGATGCAATCAATACTGCAAGAAGGAAGTAGTCATCAATGCCTGTTGTTGTCAGTGCAAGAAATACTCCGTATTTACTTACCTGCAGTATCAGTCCAATAACAAAGACAATTATTGCAACAGGAATGGTGAGAATCAAAACATTCATTGGTTTTTCAGTGAGCACCTGAACAGGATGCCGCATGAATTTACCAATCCCCTCATTCGAACGGTGCTGTTCTTCCACCCGGGCAATGATCTCTTCATCTGTCTGGATTTGTGATGGTGTATCATGCGCATTATCGTCTGTTTTTTTGGTATCAAATAATTTCATTTTACACCTCCGGAGTCATTGAACTGATGAGAATCACAAACATGATACTGCCCAGTGGGATGACGGCATAAATTACCGCATACAGAAACAGGGGATCTGTTTCTCCGCTGATTGTCGACATGATAGACTGAAGAATGATAAGGAAAAGTGTTCCGGCTACAAGCGCTGTCACATACGACTCTGAGATTAATCCCAGAGTTTCCAGGAATGTCTTCTGTTCCATGCGGTTTTCCCGGGTATACTGTTCTGATTTTGCACGGAAATATTCCGTCAGGTTACTTCCTGCTGAGATACTTGCAGATGCGCCCTGAAGGAACTCACGCATTCTGCTGCTTGGTGTATACTGGCCGGCAATTCTCAGGGAATCAAGGAGATCTTTTCCAAAAATATCGATTTCCCGTGCTATATACCGTGCTTCAACGGCACTTTCGCCATAAATTTTACTCTGTCCAAGCAGCCGGAAAACTTCTGCAGGTGTGATTCCTGCTGTTGACATTGCGGTGATATAATTAATTGCATACGGAAGGGTTGCGTCGATATTACGTTTTCGTTCTCCTGCCATAATTCCAGGATAAATAAGGAATATTGCGTAGGTAATTCCGCCAAATACAACCAGACAGACTACCATTACAATTATTCCTCCGATTAACGCCTTAAATGGGTTCAGGGCAATGATAAAATCAGGTAGTTGTCCATAGTAGACGAGAAGATCCGGCAGGCGGAATAGATATGTAGCAAAACCAATCAGGGCTCCGAAGATTAATCCAATAAGGATGGAAGTAATGTAGGCTGTTGCAAGATATGCTTCAAAGGGGACAGTCATTCGTGCGCGCATCATGTCGTTGCGTAAAAAGAGAAAATCATCCCTTTTCGCTTTCAGTCGCTCTCCAATGATATTGAAACAGATTCTCTGATAACTATTCATAGAGATCACTCCTGACAAGTTCCATCACGGTTTCCGGATCCTGGTAATAGGAGAGCAGCACTTTCCCAACTTCCTGGAAATGACGGATCTTTTTTATTCTCATCCATTCGAGAATTTCCTGACGCCGTTTGAGTTCCTCTTTCATACGGGCATCATTCCATCCTTTGACTTCCATAACATCTTCAAGAATGTAGGATTTACCGGAGAATCGTATCTCATCGGTAGCTGCATTCCATTTGAATACCTCATTGGTGATCAGTTCATTTGTCCGGGGGTCAATATCGAGGATCTCAATGAGTGTTTTATTTCGTCGAATCCTCTGGCCGCCAAATCGTGCCTGCACCTGTACGCTGACCAAATCAAGGGCACTCAGCATATTCCGGGGTACATCCATTGGAGGATTTTCAAATCGGTGAACAACACTGGCAACGGAATCAGCGTGTGTTGTTGCATAGGTTACGTGACCGGTGCTCATAGCCTGGAAAAGTGTCTGTGCCTCTTTTCCACGTACTTCACCTACGAGGATGTATTCAGGACGCTGACGGAGTGCTGCACGCAGCAGTTCATACATATCAATTGAACCTTTCCCGCCGCTGTCAAATGATTCTCTGGTAATGGAAGGGATCCAGTTCTTGTGCGGAAGTTTCAGTTCACGGGTATCTTCAAGTGTGACAATCTTCGCTAAAGGTGGAATGAAGAGTGATATCGCATTCAAAGAAGTTGTCTTTCCTGATGCTGTACCTCCTGCAAATATACAGGATTTCCCATTCTCCACAGCAAGCCACAGGAACGCAATGGAGAGTGGTGAATAGGTTCCCCATTCTATGAGATCTGTTGGAGTGATTGGTTCATCCTTGAATTTACGGATGGTGAATGTAGACCCATGGGCTGTCACTTCGTGACCAAGGGTCATCTGAATTCGTGACCCGTCTGTCATTGTTGCATCAAGCATCGGTTCAGAAATTGAGATGTATTTTCCTGCACGCTGGGCAAGTTTGGTTACAAATGAGTCAAGTTCTTCAGCATGGTTATAGGAGATATTTGTCTGGATTGATTCATAATTTGAATGGAATACAAATATGGGTGCACCGATACCATCACAGGAAATATCCTCAATATATTTGTCATGCATGATGGCATCGATACGTCCGTCTCCAACGAAATTTTTATGAATATGATAAAGGGTTTTTTCCCTTGATACCGGATCCTGTTTTATACCGTAATCGAAGATAATCCGGTCAACAGCCTCTGTCAGGGTTGAACGTGCCCGTTCTTTTGTGAGATCTTTGGTGTTGATGTCCAGTGTTTCAAACAATCGCTGCGTCAGTTCCTGCAGCAATACTTTTTCTCCTTCTGAAAGTTCCGGTTCAATTACCGTGTAAAGGTATTCATGACTGTTATGGTCAAAGATAATTCGGATGTAGGCGTATGGTTCATTTACCGGATATAATTCGATTTCTTCAATTCCTTCAGCACTTTCATGTGAAAGATCGATGAGGGATCCATGGATTGCAGGGTCATATTCCACAACCTTGCCCATGATTTTACTAAAAAGGCCCTGACCGAATTTTTTCTTTTTTTGGTCTTTATTTGTATCTTCTTCTGAAACAGATTCAGCAGGTTTCAGCTTTGAAAAGTCCAGCTTTTCCAGATCACCGTCAACGATTCCATCCAGTGCAGCTAAGATCTCTTTTCTGTTATCCATCTCAAAATTGTGTGCAGTGTTAGAGATGTGAAATTCCTCAAGGTCTAATTCTGCGCCACCTGACAGGATATGATCTGAAATGGTTGCTGCTTCTTCTGCACTAATTATCCCATCTTTACGTAATTTTCTCTTACCTGTCGGTTCTGAATGAGAGTGTGCATTTTCAGGCCTGATTTCGATTTTTTCTTTGCGGATACTTAAGTCTCCGTCACTTGAAATTTCTTCAATCATCTGGGTAATTCTTGTTGTTGAATTTTTGAGCTGATTGATTTCAGGTATTGGTTCTGCATCATCATATGCATCCACCAGTTCGTTGATGATATCATCTGTTTTTCGCTGAGGAGGTATCTTGTTTAATGCAGTTTCAGAATCCTGTATTTCCTGTATCATTGAACTGAGATCTCCTGCTTTGGATTCCTCAGGTATGTCAGCAAAATAATTTATTTCAGGAGTTTCCTCTTTGTTGTTAAGCAATTCACTAATTATTCCATCAATTTTCATTTCAGCCTGATTGTCAAAACTCTCTAATACTGATGGATTGGTGTTCTCCTTATTGTCAGCAATCAGTGAATCAAGGTGGCTGCTTTCTGCATCCACCGTGACCTCTGGTGTTTTAGGTGCAATATTTTCAGGGGATTCATTTTGTACTGACTGGATGAGTGAATTCAGATGTGACGTGGACTCTTGTTTTGTTGTGTCCCCTTCGGAAAGATCACCGTCAAAAATTTCGTCTTTGAATTCCGGGACTCCACCTCCATCATTTTTGGCTTGTGTGAATACCTCCATATCCTGATCTATGGTATTTTCTTCCCTGAATTCCGGAATAATTTCCTCTTCTCTTCTTTCTGGTATGAATGTTTCTATATCCTGTTCTATTGGTATTTCTTCGGTATTCTCGCTCCCGAATTCCGGAATATTCTTCCCTTCTGTTTTCCCGGTTATGAATTGTTCTGTATCCTGTTCTATTGGTATTTCTTCGGTATTCTCGCTCCCGAATTCCGGAATATTCTTCCCTTCTGTTTTCCCGGTTATGAATTGTTCTGTATCCTGTTCTATTGGTATTTCTTCAGGATCTTCTTCCCTGATGTCCTGATTTATTTCTTCTTCTGTCTTTTCTGTATTTTTGTCCGGTATCAATCCGGCAGGGACAGTTTTATCTTCTGGTTTCAGTTCTTTTTGAGCAGAGTCGTGTTCGGATTCATTTATATGAATTCCTGCAATAATGTCCCTGAATGTAGATCTTTTTTCTCCTGATTCATTGCTTTCGGATATTGAATTATTTGTATGAGATCTGCTCGAATCTGGTTTTTCATCCGTGTTTTTCGTATTTGTGTCCATTCCCCGGATGTCGGCCAGCAGATTTCCAAGAGTTTCATTTGGTCGTGTATAATCTGAGATACCATTTTCATATGATTTAGCCGAGGTGGTTTCCGTTTCAGAACGTTTTTCTTCATCAGCTGGTATCAGATTGTTTTCCTGTCCGGCAGGGATATCCTGCACTGTTTTTTCTTCTGGCAATACAGCATCACTGGTTTCTTTTGACTTATTTCCACGACGCAATCCCCCAAAAAATGATTTTTTCTCTTTCATCTCTTCACCCTCAAATCTCAATTATAGTATCAATTAATTCATCATTAAACTCAATCCGATACTTGTGAACAGTCCCCGATCTGTCCACAATGATACAGTCATAGATACCATAAGTGAGTTTAAATGCCACAATTCCGTCTGGTCCGGTGACTTCACTCAGAAGAAGCTGTCTGCCTTTCCTCATGGAGACCCTTGCCCCGGCAAGTGGTTCTCTTTCTGAGATTATCTGGAGTCTGATTACTCCCCGTCCCTTTTTTTGCTCACCAATTTCCGGAATCTCTTCAAGATGACTGCTTTGTATGTGTCCCTTGTCATATATCCTGCACCCCGAAGCTACTGATTCTGCGATATTTTTGTCCGTAATATATATTTTATATTTTAAATTTTTATTGCATAGATAAATTGCTTTGTCACCATAGAGGTTCCCTTCATTTCCCAGAAGGGCTGCACCTTCAACAGCTCCATCAATAAAAATTAATAAATTCTGCTCTTTCCCCCCAATAGACACAGCAAGCCCGGATCTTCCGGATGCTGTCATTTTATTTATGAGATCTTCAGATTCATACTCGCCGGCATACTGGGCATGCTCAACCACATTTCTGATGTCGTTTTCAATATTCATCTTCTTTCACCATCCCCCTGACTTTTTTTCGAGTGATTAGATCACTGTTTTTGCACCCCTTTTATTGCAAGGCGTATAAGGCCGAGATTTGCATCTGTTGAGGTTAGTACAACCAGATAGAGATCTTCAAATGGTGCAAGTATGCATTTCCCCTCTGGTGTTTCAAGAATTATCTGTTCAAGGATGCCAATACCAAGGTCATCTGATATCCTGGCACCTGCACGAAGGAGATCTTCTGCGATTGCTGCGGCGTGTTCGAAATCACCATCTCCCCGTGAATTAATGGGAAATCCTTCAAAAAATGATGAAACAGCAATCACCCCGGGCTGCCGCAGAATCGTTTCAAGTTTCTCTTCTTCTGAAAATATGGCCTTCTCTTCAGCAGGAAGGGACTTTTGATCGACAAGCCATTTATTTCGGATTGAGTAGGTAATAACTTCTCTTAACTCTGATTCCTTGTAGGATGAGACAGTATATTCTAAAAATGGCTGTTCTCTAAAGAAAATTACTGCATCGTTTCCTTTCAGTTCTGTTCCATTTTCATTGTATTGAGCAATTGCGGGATTTCCCTTCTCGATAAGGAGGTATCCCTCTCCATTTGGGCCCCGTGCTGAAATTCCGGCAATTATTTGTCCGGTAAACTCAATTAGTTCTTTAAATGAACCTTTAATATTTGCAACCTGCCTACCTTCCGGAAGCATTGTAATCACAGTGCAGCAGTAATTCGTTCACGGTTTTTCTTTAACTCATACCGAATTCTTCCAATGTTTACATCCTTTTCCGCGACAATCGCAATGAGTTCATCATCAGATAACGGTGAAAGGAGAATTGGGCCGTTTTTACACTCTACCAGCATCTGGATCATCTCCCCCTGTCCAAGCTCAGCGCCCATTGCTTCAGAGGTGCCCATCCCGGTCGAAGCCATTGCCCCCAGTGCTTCCGTGTCAATATCCCCTTTCTCTGCGCTCTCTATTACAAATCCATCTCTTCCGACAACCACCGCAGCAGTAATCCCATCCAGTCTGAGAAATTCTGACAATATTGATTTAAGCATCTTCCACACCCAACTCTGTTTTCTCATTTTTTAAATTAATAACCTTTCTTTTTGGTACAATAGTAAATTTAAAAGGCATTTTGCCGATTGCATGGGTTGCACAGGATATACAGGGATCATAGGCACGAATTACCATCTCAATTTGATTTTTACCACTATCTGAGATTTTTCCATTGGAAATGACTTTTCGTGCAACATTCTCGACCCCCTTATCCATTGCCCAGTTATTTTGGCAGGTTGCAACGATCAGGTTACATTTTTCAATAAATCCTTCATCATTTACCGTGTAATCATGGACGAGTGTTCCACGCGGGGCTTCAATGATGCCAACGCCACGGGTATTAACCACACTGTCAACCTCTGTCCGGACATCAGTTGATGTAATTGATGGGTTGCTGAGAATTTCGACAGCCCGTTCGCATGATGCGAGGAATTCGATATATCGTGCCGGATTATATGCCAGTGTTGTCTGGACATGCCTGCCGAATTTTTCCCTATATTCCTCAAGAGCCGCATCTGCAGCAGGTGTCCCCATTGAATCAACAATATTCAGGCGTGCAAGAGGGCCAACACGGTAAAAACGTCCATCCTTCAGACGGGAGAATTTGAGATATGACCAGTCTTCGGAATATTCTTCGATATGATTTGCGTATTCCTTTCCGGAAAATGCTGAAACAGGGTTTCCATTTGCATCAATGACTTTTGTCGTGCCTCCGCAGACTGAATATCTGCCATTCTCTGTAGAGCCCATGAATGCAGTCTCCACTGCTCCGAAAGAGAGATCGGTCTTATCCAGAATATCGCGTGCAAGACTCCAGCATTTCTCAGCTATCCCCCTTGACTCTTCTGCCATTTCAAGGAGTGTAGTTCTCTGGGTTTCTGTAATGGCGTGCGACATCCCGCCCGGAATTGCAGATGATGGGTGAATTGGTTTTCCCCCAACAGCCTCGGTAAGACGCTGGCCAAATTTTCGAACTTTAATCGCGTTTTTTGCGATTTCCGGTTCTTTTTTTACCAGACTAAGGATGTTTCTTTCTTCGGGAGGTACATCATGCCCGATGAGAAAGTCCGGGGCTGCCAGCATAAAAAAGTGCAGGGAATGTGAGTGCACGTACTGTCCATGCATCAGTAATTCCCGGAGATTTTTAGCGGTATCAGGAATATCTGCACCAAATATCTGATCACACGCCATTGCGGAAGCTACATGGTGTGCTGTCGGGCAGATTCCGCATATTCGTGGGGTAATTCTTGGCGCTTCCTCAACTGCGGCACCAATCATGAATTTCTCAAATCCCCGAAGCTCAACAACATTGAAATGTGCGCTTTCAACTCCTCCGGAGCTATCGAGATCAATCCGTACTTCTGCATGGCCTTCAATTCGGGTGACCGGACTGATGTTAATCCGTGTCATCTGTTTCCCTCCTGGGATATGACTTCACGAATTTTTGAGATTTGTTTATCTTCCATTACCTCGCTTCCCATGGTAAATGCATACATTGTATGTCCAACGTCGTAGAGTTCTTTTTCAATTTCTTTTTGAGGGATATCTGTCAGATCGGCGATTCTTCTGACCATCATATTATATATGTCCCTGCAGGGTTCCCTGAGAATATCCAGAGATGGCCCATTGCATCCGTGGCAGGGCACATTATTTTTTGGGCATGATGCATTGCATCCGCAGAATGTCACCGGCCCGAGACAGAGATATCCCTGACTCAGAAGGCAGGTTTCCCTGTCTGGGATTCCTACATGACGGCGTTTTAGTGACCAGTCTTTGACTTCCACCATTTTACGGTCACATTCAGAACAGACTGATTTCCGGGAAAGATTGATTTTCTCTCCTTTCACCATAGGGAGTATAATCTCTTTTAGCCGTGCCTCTTTTGGGGGACAGCCCGGAATATAATAATCAATTTTTACCAGATCTCCAACGGCAAAGACACGGTATAAAAATTCCGGCACATCATGAGGGATTATGCCATTTTTATTGACAGTATCGAGATCACAATACACTTTATTGAAGAGTTCTTCTCTGCTACTCATCATAGAAAGGCCCGATATCCCCCCATAACATGCACAGGTTCCAAGTGCAACCAAAACCTTGGAATTTTTCCGAATTTTTTTAAGCCGTTCCTGATTTTCTTCGTTTCGCACCGCTCCGGTAACAAAGGCGATGTCAATACCTTCAGGAGGTTCTTTCACGTCCATTATTACTGGTGAATATACAATGTCTGCCGCTTCAACCAGGTCCAGAATTGCTTCATGGAGATCAAGGACGGCAATTGTACAGCCGGAACATCCGGCCAGTTCTTCTATTGCAATCTTCATATTTTCCCCATTATTTCAGGATCAGTTTTTTAAGGCAGGCATTTGGCCCGGTGTGAATTATTTCCAGTCTGGCTTTTTTGCCGGTGATTTCTTCAACAGCACCAACGACATATCCACAGAGTGTCTGGCAGAACGGGCCGCCCTGCTCTTCGCCTATCCGTCTCAGATTCTGGCGGACAATGCAATCGTGAAAGACCAGATAGATGAATGTCCCGCTTTCATCCTCCACAATGTAGTTATCCTTGCCCTCCGGTTTCCATGGTTCAAAGGAGTATTGTCCATGCAGAATGTACGAGAGTTCCCGGAGTGCATCTTCCACATCATCCTTTTTCTCGAAATATTTCGCAACCTCATGTCCGAATTTTTTTCCCGCACGGTATGTAACAGCATTCGCGCCCCTCCCTGCGATCTCTTCCAGGGATTTTATAATATACCCATTCATCTGCATGAGGCCATGGAGGGTGACCTCTAATTCAGCAGCAGGAGGGTCACATCTCAGTGGTACATCCTCTGCTTTAAAGACAAGATCTGTTTTGAATTGCTTTTTTGCTTCATCAATATAACTTGCAGGCATTCTTAGATCACCTTTCGAAGCATGTTGCAAACTTTCATGCTGATGTACATTCTTCTGGATGGTACCACACCTTTGTGTTCCAGAGCCTGAGCCGGGCATATTTCATGGCACGACAGGCACCCCATACAGTTTTCCGGATGTGCCGGATAGCAAATGCCATTTCGTAACTGGAGTACTTCCATTGGGCAGTCTTTAACGCAAAGGCCACAACCGACGCACGCATCTTCGTCAACCCTGATTTCTATCATCTGTCTCAACCTTTTACATTCAGAGAATTATTTGTGACTTATCATCACTGATTTACAGTAATAATTAAGTGGTGTGATTGATCCGTAAAAGTCCTTCCGATGAATGATCGGGGATACTTTTTTAATACCAATGGAGAAATTTCTCTCAAATTTGGATTTATATGGGGATTTTGCCAAAATAATTTATAAAAAATGAATATTTAGTTAAATAAGTTTTGATATTCAATAGTATCTATCACCCATGCATTCAACTCTCTTATGAATAATTAAATGGAAAGATGCTGAACTACTTATGATTATGATATGTATCAGACACTGATTCTCTCTTCAGCGGCCATCGCTCTGACTCTTCTGTATGCATCAATTCTGGACCTGCGCGAACGCCGGGTCCCTTTTCGTACATGGTATCCAATGCTTTTTATTGCACTCCCAATGGCAGTGCTTACGTATGCAGAATTATTTCATGATTCTGTACGGTTTGCATCAGGTCTGTTATTTTTGTCAGTGATGCTCTGTGGATTTTATTATTTTGCCTCAGCATACCTGCATCTTTTTGGCGGTGCGGATGCATGGGCGATGATATTCATTACTGCGTGTATACCACTTTTCCCTGTTGAACCGTATGCAGGTTATCCGATAATTGCGTTTTTCCCTCTCTCTGTAATGGTAAATGCTGTTCTTCTCAATCTTGTGACGCCGTTGGGCATATTTTTCATTAATATCTTTCGGAGGAATCGTGGGCCACTTCGGTACATGTTTGTAGGATTTCCGGTTTCCGGAGATACAATTCAGAATGAATTTGGATTTGTAATGGAGGAATTCACTGAAGATGAAGACGGCACAGTGACGCGTCGGTATCTTTCATTCACGGAAGCGATACGGAGAATGATCCGTGGAGAGCGAAGATTGTATACAAAGGATTTTAAGCGAAACCCAGAGGAATACAAAGAGGAACTCAGACTATACAGGAAGGCGGGGACGGTTTGGATCTCCTATGGTGTTCCTTTCATTCTTCCCATCTGTGCGGGTTTTCTTTCTGCACTATTTATTGGTGATATTATGACAATACTAATACAGGCACTATCAGGAGCTATCTGATTCATGGATATACATTACAATAACTCAGGAATTGTTCCTGTGATTGCACAGGATGCAAAGACCGGGCGTGTACTGATGCTTGCATATGCAAATGCCGAAGCTCTGTCACTGTCTCAGTCAACAGGCTATGCGCACTATTTTTCCCGGAGCAGAAACAGGCTCTGGAAAAAAGGTGAGGAATCCGGGCATTTTCAGAAAATTGAAGCCATACGAGTGGATTGCGATGCAGACACTCTTCTCTATATTGTGCATCAGACCGGTGCACCCTGCCATACCGGATATGAAACCTGCTTTTTCCGTGAACTGGACGGAAAAGTAATTGCGCGAAGGCTGGTTAACCCGGATGAGGTATATGATAAAAAGGATGAGTGACATCATATTAGATTGGTGATATTTTTATGATATTAGTACCCGATACAAGCGTTGTAATAGATGGACGCATCACCTCCATGATACGGGAGGGAGAATATAACGGTTATACAATAATAATACCGGAAGCTGTTGTGGCAGAACTTGAATCACAGGCGAACCAGGGAAGAGAAATAGGATTCAGTGGTTTAATCGAACTCCAGCAACTTTCAGATATGGCTGGAGAAGGAATAATTGACTTACAGTATGTCGGAAAACGACCCAGTCTTGAACAGGTGAAACTGGCAAGTGGTGGGGAAATTGATGCAATTATTCGCAATGTTGCACTGGAATACGAAGATGTGCGATTTATCACCAGTGATATTGTGCAGGCAGAGGTGGCAAAGGCAAAAGGTCTGGATGTCCTGTACCTCAAACCACATGCGGGGGAATTTTCACCTCTCGGTATTGACCAGTTTTTTGATGAGACGACAATCTCTGTCTATCTGAAGGAACGTGTAAAACCTACTGCGCGGAAAGGAAATATCGATAGTTCCGAGATTGTGTGTCTTCGTGATACGCCTCTTTCTGAGTATGAACTCCGTCAAATGGCTCAGGAAATCCTTGAACGGGCCAAACGCGATCCAGATGGATTTGTTGAAGTTGAATGCAAGGGAGTGACGGTTGTTCAGATAGGTTCGATGAGAATTGCAATTACGCGCCGGCCTTTTTCTGATGGCATGGGTATTACTGCATTCAGACCGGTTCTTAGAGAGCAGTATGATCCGAATTTGCTGACTTCGGAGATTAAAGCACGTCTGGCACATAAATCGTCCGGTATTCTTATTGCCGGTCCTCCGGGTTCCGGAAAAACCACGATTGCTCAGACCATTGCGTCTTACCTTCTGGAGTCAGGAAATCAGGTCTGCACAATGGAAAATCCCCGTGATCTTCAGGTTCCTGATTCAGTCATACAGTTTGCGCCCCTTGACGGAAGCATGATGAAAACCGGAGAAGTGCTCGTACTCATGCGTCCGGACTATGTCATATTTGGTGGAATCCGTATTGAAGAAGATTTTCAGGTATATGCGGACATGCGTCTTGCAGGAATCGGAACCATTGGTGTTGTCCATTCTCATACACCCAGTGCTGTCCTGCAGCGGTTCATTAACCGGATCGATTTCAGTACCCTGGCAAATGCAGTTGATACGCTGATATTTGTTGATGAGAAAGCTAAATTGTCTGTTTACGAAATATCGATGATAATTGGGAAACCTACCGGAATGCAGGATATTTCCAAAAATTGTCCAATCATCAAATTGTCACGCTGTTCAGATGGTGTTACGGTATGTGATGCCTTCTGCTATGAAGGACAAATAATTGTTTTGCCAGTGAAGACAGATGAAGCACCGTCCGTATCTTCACATAAAAAAGAGCTCGCTCCGGTAAAGGAAATGGCAAAAAAAGTTCCTGAGGAGAAAGAGGTGACGCAGCCAGAAGACGAAAATCTCTCGTGGAAGTTGGCAGGACGTGAAATAAAACAGGAAATCGGGCGTTTTACAGATGGCCCCATTGAAGTAAAAATGCTCTCTGACAATAAAGCAGTTGTATATATCGATGACAGAGATGTGCCTGCTGCAATTGGAAAAGGGGGCAAAAATGTTGCGGGGATCGTCAATAAACTGAGTATTGGAATAGATATCAAGCCTTTCTCGGAATTTGGCCCTGCAAATGAAGATGTTTCTGTGGATGGGAGACCATCCGGAGATGCAGTAGCTACAAATGGGCATTCCATTGATCTTACCGTTGACAAAAAGAATCTCACGGTGATGTCTCGGGAAAACAGTGGGAGAATTGTTGATGTGTTTGGTGGAAAAGAATACCTTTTCACAGCAACGGTGAATGATAGTGGTGAAATTGTTATCTCTAAGAGCAGTGGGATAGCACAGGACATGCTCCGCCGGTATAAGGAGGGTGAGCCAATCCTCCTTAAGCCGGTAGGAAACTAACTTTATTTTTGGGAACAATATTTCTGGTATTACCTTTCAGATTGGGGCGATAAACGTGCAATCATTTGATATGAAAAACTTTGAACAAAAATACGGGAAAATCTGGCGGTCGCAATTTGAATCAGACCCCAGCGCGAAAAATAAATTCTACCTGAATGTGGCGTATCCATATCCATCCGGGGCAATGCATGTCGGGCATGGGAGGACATACATTGTGCCTGATGTTATTGGGCGTTTCTGGAGAATGAAAGGGTATCAGGTTCTGTATCCGATGGCTTTTCACGTTACCGGATCTCCTGTTATTGGTATATCACGGAGAATTGCAGCAGGTGACGAGAAGACAATACGGCTCTATTCTGATCTCTATCGTGTCCCCCAGGAGACGCTTGATACATTTGTTGAACCAATGTCAATTGTTCGTCATTTCAGTCAGGAATATGAGCGGGTAATGAGTCGCTGCGGTCTCTCAATTGACTGGAGACGGCGGTTTACTACGGTGGATCCGACATATTCTAAATTTATTGAATGGCAGTATCTGCATCTGCATGATCAAAACCGTGTGGTGCGAGGCGCTCATCCGGTGAAATACTGTATGGGATGTGACAACCCAGTCGGTGATCATGACCTCCTTGAAGGAGAACATGCAGAGATTGTCAAATATGTCCTGGTTATGTTCAGCTGGAATGAGTATGCCATTCCCTGTGCCACGCTCAGGCCTGAGACGTCATATGGTGTGACAAATCTCTGGGTGAATCCTGATGTCATGTATCAGAAGGTACGTGTTGACGGCCAGAAATGGATTCTGTCCCCTGAAGCAACAGAAAAGATTCGTCTGCAGGATCATGATGTGATTCTGGATGGAGAAATTTCAGGTGCAGACCTCGTTGATCAGACGGTCTCCAATCCTCTGAGTGGGGACATTCAGATTTTGCCTGCAGCCTTTGTTGATCCTGATATGGCGACAGGCATTGTGATGAGTGTGCCCGCACATGCGCCATTTGACTACATTGCCCTCCGTGACCTTCAGCAGCAGGGAAAATACCTGGACATTACTCCTGTCCCCCTGATTACGGTTGCAGGATATGGCAGATGCCCAGCCCAGGATGCTGTTGAACGCTCGGGTATCAGTAATCAGAATGATCCGGCAATGGAAGTCCTGACACAGGAAGTCTATAATGCAGAGCATTCAAAAGGCAGGATGCTTCCGGAATTCGGTGGAAAGCCGGTAAAAGAAGCCCGGGTGGAAATTTCTGAACTTATGCTTGAGCGCTACGGTTCGGCAGTGATGTTTGAGTTTGACAACAGAAATGTCGTCTGCCGCTGCGGTACCCGTGTGTATGTGAGGATTCTGCAGGATCAGTGGTTCCTGAAATACAGTGACCCGGAATGGAAGGCGAATGTTCATAATGACCTGAAATCCGTGACATTGGTGCCTCCTGAAGTGCGGGCAGAATTTACCCGCACTATTGACTGGCTCAATGACTGGGCATGTACGAGAAGAGTTGGACTGGGCACCAAAGTGCCATGGGATAAAGACTGGCTGGTTGAGCCTCTGTCTGACTCGACAATGTATATGTCATATTATACCATTGCCCATAAAATCCGTGAAATCGCACCGGAACTGCTTACGCCGGATGTCTTTGAATATATCTTCCTTGGGAAAGGGGACCCGCAGGGCATTCCGCGGGAAACTCTTGATGATATCAGGCAGGAATTCCTGTACTGGTATCCATATGACTACCGTTTCTCAGCTAAAGATCTGATATCCAACCATCTGACGTTCCAGCTGTTCCACCATGATGCTCTTTTCCCTCCCGAACTGAGGCCGCAGGGAATGGTCGTCTTTGGGATGGGTCTCTTAGAAGGAGCCAAGATGTCTTCATCGAAAGGAAATGTGATTCTTCTTGAAGATGCGCTTGATGAATTTGGTGCTGACACAGTGCGGATGTTCCTTGTAGGCAGTGCTGAACCATGGCAGGACTTTGACTGGAGAAATGAACTGGTCTCGTCAGTACGGAAACAGATTGAACGGTTCTGGAACACAATCAACGAAGGCATTCAGTCCGGAGATTCCTATGATATTGATGCATGGGTCCTGTCCCGTATGCAGAAGCACATTGAGATGACGACAGACGCCCTTGAATCGTTCCAAACCCGTCAGGCACTACAGGAGGCCTACTTCAGCATTGAATCCGATCTGAAGTGGTACCGTCGCCGTCTTCCGGAAGGTGTACGCAGCTCAGCGGTTCTCAATTCCATTGCATCTGTGTGGGTCAGAATGCTCGCGCCATTCATCCCCTATACCTGTGAGGAACTCTGGACACTGGTTGGTTCTGGCGAACCGGTTGGATTTGCGTCCTGGCCACAACCGGATTATGCCCTTGTTGACACCAATCTTGAACTATCTGAGGAACTTCTTTCCCGGACTGTGGAGGATATTGAGTCAATTATCCGCCTGATTCAGATTGACACCGCATCTATCACTCTATATGTTGCACCGGCATGGAAGTGGGACATCTTCCGTATCATAGCCTCTGCCTCTGACAGAAAGAAGGTGATGGGCGAGATCATGAAGAATGAGGAGATGAGAAACCGGGGTAAAGAAGCAACGGATGCTGCAAAACAGATCACAAATCAGATACACCGTTTCCCGCCGGAACTGGTTTCCTCGATTGCTGCAGGTGGGCTGGACGAACATGCTGTATTCATTGAAGTACAGGACTTCCTGCAGCGTGAGTTTGGTGTCTCAGTTTCTGTCGTTAATGCAGAAGAGAGTTCTCATCCCAAAGCACGGGCAGCACTGCCGTTTAAACCAGCAATTGTTGTGCAGTAAAAAAAGGTAAAAAACAAAAAAATTATGCAGATTTTTTGGCAGCCTTTTCTGCATTTTTCTTTCTTTCTTTTGTATTATATCCGGTCACAAATTCAAGGTACTGTCGGAAGCGTCTGTTTGTATCAAGGACAATTCCATTTGCCTCTTCTTCAGTGAACCGGTCAAAAATGGACATATCTGAGTCAGAATCAACAATCAGTGTTTTTCCTTTTTCACCAGTGTACACTTCAAAGCGCTTGAAGGATCCATATATTATGAGATAGTGCCCCTCATTTTCCTCCGCCGTCTCACCAAAGAGTTCTGTCAGACCATCTACCATTCGTGTGGCAAATTCTTTGGTATATCCTCTTTTAATTGGATATTCCTGCATACCAGATGTATCGACGTCAGATATTATGATTGTTGGTCTTGATCTATGTGTGATCAATTCGGATCTTGGATGACTTGCACTATTTTCCGACGGAAATCCTTTTTATACCTTTGTCTACTCATTAGCATTGTATAGGTATCAAGGACGGTGATGAAGATGGAGGATATAAGAATAATTTCCAGTGACCCGCATGGGGAGGACCTTGTTGTACTGCTGGGGTTCCCGGGCAGTGGACTTGTCGGGAGTATTGCACTTGCCCATATGATCGATGAACTGGAGTTTGAACATATAGGAAATATCACCAGCAAATATTTCCCCCCGCTTGCGATGATGGTCGACGGAATTGTCAATGCTCCGATGCGAATATTTCAGAAAGATCAGTATGTTCTCATCGTTTCTGATGTCCCAATCCATCCGGCTATTTGCTATGAAGTAGGAAATGGTATTCTGGAATGGCTTTCTCCCTTTCCGGTGAGTAAAGTAGTGGTTGTGGCAGGGATTGTAACAAATGATGTTGAAAAACGGGTATTTGGGGTTGCAACAGAGAAATCCGGTCTTGAACTGATCCGTGAAAAAACAGAGATTCTGCCGATGGGAAGTATAACAGGAATTGCAGGGACCGTCCTTACTGAATGTAAAGTAAATGGTTTACTGGCAATAGGACTTATGGGAGAATCGGTAAATGCCCCTGATCCACGCGCTGCTGCTGCCGTTATGAAAGTTCTGAATGAACTGTTTGCATTTAATGTGAGCATTGATCCACTGATTGAACAGGCGACGGAAATTGAAGCGTCTCTGCAGCAGATGGCCGAACAGGTTGAGCAGGCTGAGCAGCAACCGGTGAAAAAAGAACACCTTCCGATGTATGGGTGATTTATGATGGATTGTACGCTTAAGTGTATTGCACTCACCGGAATTGGACCACATGTCATTGAAGAACTGAAGAAAGGGAAGCCACGCACACTGGAACTTCAGAGTGCACATAATCTGATATCTCTTACCGTTGTGTCGCCCGGTGATGTTATGTTACTGACATCGGTTGATCTGGATGATTTTACTGCCGGGGACCGTGGAATTGTTGTGCAGGTTATCTCACTGACGATAAATATGAAGAGGCTCGTTGAATATACGGCGCCCTATCATTATGAAGAGCGTGAGAGGATGTCTGCACGGATTCAGGTGCGATATCTGAATGGTGCGATGGCAAAATCCGTGGATGGGAATGGATGGGGGGAGCCCACATTTGCAGAAGTAATCCGTCCTTCATGTTATCGTGCCGGATAATATCAATTCCATACATTTTATTATCCCTGAATGCAACCTTATTACGCAGGATGAGTTGGGCCTGTGGCTTAGCCTGGATATAGCGCCGGGCTTCTAACCCGGATGTCGGGGGTTCGAATCCCTCCAGGCCCGTATTTATTTGTCTCATGTTTCCTTTTTGAACTGTCAGATTGTTTATTATTCTGATTATTGTGGGTTTTTGTCGTTCATTTTCGAAAAAGGGGTATTTTTCTTCTGGTCAGTGCTCCCCTCGCAGTGGATGATTACGATTTTTTGGGATTTTTTCACTAAGGAGCCTGTTCTGCAATGTTGGTGATGTGGGATACTGTTTCTCCCCTCCTTTATTTTGTAACCCTCTGTGTCCACCCTCTTTGTCCCCCTGTGTTTGGGAATTAGGGGGTGAAATGGACGTATTTTTTGCTCATTCTTACTGGTGGAAAAATACGGCTGCAATGCCTTTTATTTGGTGGAAATACGGCTGATTGCAGACTAATAAGCGGTCGCTATTGGCAGGTATTTTGGGAGGATGTATTGGCTGTCTTAACTGAGAACTGCCCACGCAGGGCTTCTGTGTGGATGCTGATTTTCGGGGCAAATATTCGCCGGATATACCATTTGAACGTAATTATGCTGTTTATTTCTGGGCTTTGCTCATGTGGCGGGAGTCGTGAATTGATTAAAAAAAAAGAAAATTTCACTCTGAAAAAAAGTTAAAGAATTTTTGTTCCGGGAAGAACGTCCTCATTCGGAATCAGGAGTGCTGCATTATCTCCTGCCGCAAGGATCATGCCATCGCTCTCTACACCGAAGAGTTTTGCTTTCTTCAGATTTGTTACAACAACAACAGACTTTCCAATCAGTTCTTCTGGAGTGTAATACTGGGAAATCCCACTGACAATCTGGCGTTCTTCATCCCCAAGAGTCACCTGGATTTTGAGAAGTTTCTTTGACCCGTCTATTTTTTCTGCGGCGAGAATTTTTGCAACTTTCATCTCAACGCGTGCAAATTCATCGATGGTTATACGTTCTTCTGTTGGTATTTCAGTATTTCCAGTATTTTTGCTCATTTCGGTATTTTCGCTCATTTCTGCTTCCTCTATTCTGATTTTCATAATTCCATTCAGTTTATCTCGTGTTTCGTCTTCGATTTTTGCAAATAGAATGGAAGGTTTTGGGAGATTATTGTGTGCAAATCCTTCTGTTGATTCTGCAATAGTGTGCGTTGCAACACTGTCGGTATATCCCAGCATCTCCCATGCTTTCTGTGCTTCTTCCGGAAGGAGTGCATCAAAAAGAAGATTACATGCCTTTGCAATCTGCAGACAGTTAAGAATCACTGCTTCTGCTTCCTGCCTGTTTTCTTTTATGAGTTTCCATGGTGCATTATTCTGGATATAGGAGTTGCCGAATGATGCAAGTGCCATCATCTCATCGATTGCATTTTTAAACTCATACCGTTCCATTTCTGTTTGGACAATGTCCAGGGTTGCCTGAATTCTTTCACAAATTTCAGGTGCAGGCTTTCCTTCAGGAATGCCTCCCAGTTTGTTTGCAGCAAAATGCAGTGTCCGGTACAGGAAATTGCCCAGAGTATCTACCAGTTCATTATTGATCCGCTGCTGGAATACATCCCATGAAAAGTTGAGTTCTTTGGTGTGCGATGTATAGGCAAGTAGATAATATCGGAGATAATCTGCAGGAAGTCCCTGATCAAGGTAATCGTCATTTGTCCAGATCACATATCCCCGTGACTTGGAAAAGGTCTTGTCATTGATTTTGACCATGCCACTTGCTACCACTGCGTTTGGTGTTGCATACCCGGCCCCCTTCAGAATCGCCGGCCAGAAGACACAGTGGTGGTATATGATATCCTGTCCGATAAAATGGGTGATTGGCTGGCTACCCCGCCAGAACTGTTCCCAGTCGCCATTGTTCTGTTCTGCCCACTCTTCGGTGAATGCCATATATCCAATCGGTGCATCGACCCAGACATAGACTACCAGATCTTCGTTGCCGGGGAATTTCACGCCCCAGTCAAGCGTTCGTGTGATACACCAGTCATGCAGTCCTTCTTTGAGCCACCCGATTGCATAATTCCGTGCATTTGTTGTGCCGCCCAGACTGGGAAGATATTCCTGCAGGAATTCGCTGAAATCACCGAGTTTGAAGAAGTAATGCTCCTGTTCTCTCTGTTCAGCTTTTTCTCCACATATTTTGCAGACAGGATCTTTGATTTCACCTGGTTCAAGGTGTTTGCCACATCCCTGGTCACATTCGTCTCCACGTGCACGGGTACCACAGTGTGGACAGACGCCTTCCACATACCTGTCGGGAAGAAACATCTGACAGTGAGGACAGTAACTTTGACTTATCGTTTTTTGGTAGACATGTCCATTGTCAATGAGTGACTGGACAATCTTGCGCGTCCGCTGGTGATTCGTTGGGTCATCTGTCATTCCAAACCGGTCAAAAACGACATTCATTCGTTTAAATGTCGAATCAAAGTGGTTATGGTAAAGTTCTGAAATTTCACGGGGGGTCTTGCCACTTTGGTCGGCAGAGATGACAATAGGAGTTCCGTGATTATCTGAACCACATATAAAAAGGGCCTCTTTTCCAGAATGGCGGAGATAGCGGACATAAAAGTCCGCGGGAACATATGTACGCAGGTGCCCGATATGGCAGTGCCCGTTAGTGTACGGAAGTCCGCATGTTACCAGCAGAGGTGAATCACTCATAACTAATTTTTTTGCATTTGATGGTATAAATACATAATATCAATGAATAAACGTAGAAACCTCCCGGTCTGGTCATTTGGCGGGGAAGAACCGGATCCGGATGTGCCCATTCTTGCTGCCTGGACGGGCAGGCAAAAAGGTGGGGTGTGTGATCTTCTCTCATTTAAGGTTGAAAGTTCACTAAAAGACCAGGTCGGACTTGATCGCCTGGCATATGGGGGTATGTATTATGGAGACAGGATCTGTGATTCGATTGGTGGAGTTCGTTCCGGGTTCTTGCGTGAAGAACCCTGGCTCCGTTCAGAATATCTTCTTGATGATGCTTCGCGCGCAGTTTCTCTCTCCCGAAAGGTATGGGCTGTCCTGCCGTCTCCTCTGCACCTGAAGATTGAAGATGTGGTGTTTCATGACAGAGAGGAGTATGAGGATGCTCTCTGCAGTATTTATAAATCCCTTATGCGTGAGATGCGTGATGCCGGAGTATATGGGACTATTATTGTTGGTGATCAGTTCTCGTCTTTAGAGCGCGAACTGCTTCCCGGAAGACGGGTATTTCTCCACTCCCTTTCAGGGAGCACGCGTGCAATTTCCAAAATTCTTGAAGTCCAGAATACTCTGTCTCTTTCTGCACATCGCCTCTCTGTCATTCCGGATTTGATTAATGAATATGAGATACGTGCATTAACGGTGATTGATGGGACTGAAAAGGATTTTACCGGACTTATTTCGTATTTTGATCCGGAAGACCTGACCGCAGGTGGATTATCTTCCGGCGGCGGAAAAAAGTATTGGGACGACGTGTCTTCACACGCCTTTGTTTTGGTCTGATTCGCCAGTTTCTAAAGGATATCCAGCATATTCCGGCCTGACTGTGTCATTCCCGGAACGGCCACCTTTCTTTCGATGAGCATTACAGCAATTGTTGTAATTGTTACAAGAATCAGGTAGCCAATTCCGACAATCATGAATACTTCGGTAAATTCAAAATATTTTGTTGCAACCATTTTTCCTGCCCCTGTCAGTTCAATTACCGTGAGCATGTAGGCAAGGGACGAATACTTAATGAGATATATGAATTCGTTTGAAAGACCGGGAATGGCCCGTATGAGTGCCTGGGGGAGGATTATGTGCCGAACTGCCTGCATCCTGGTCATACCAAGTGCCTGTGCTGCAATAATCTGGCCCTCTTTTATAGAACTGATTGCACCCCTGATATATTCAGAGTTGTAGGCACCATTGCACATAATAAAACCAACCAGTGATGCGACAAATGCTGAAAGAGTAATTCCTATCGATGGTAACCCGAAATACAAGATAAAGAGCATCAAAAGGAGTGGTGTTCCCTTAATAAATCCGACGGCACCTTTACAGAGGAGTGAAATGGGTTTTGACCCGTAGACCCGACCGACAGCGACAAGAATTCCCAGTATGAGTCCAAATGGGGCAGTAAAGACAATTAGTTTTATAGTGACTATCATCCCTTCCATCAGGACGGGGAGGAGTATTTGGAATAAAAATTCAGCCTGATCCATCGTTCAATCACCGTTGATTTGGTCAAACTGACCAATGAAATTTTTACAGCGTTCAAACTTTGTGTCACTCATGAGTTCTTCCGGCGATCCCTGTTCTTTTATTTCACCGTGTTCCATGAACATGATACGGTTTGCAACAGAACAGGCAAATCCCATCTCATGAGTTACAACAAGCATTGTCATCCCTGCAAGTGCCAGCTTCTTCATGACTTCAAGAACTTCCCGTGTTAATTCAGGATCCAGTGCTGAAGTGGGTTCATCAAAGAGGATAACATCGGGATCCATTGCAAGGGCACGGGCGATTGATACCCGCTGTGCCTGTCCTCCGGAGAGTTCTGCCGGGTAGTGTTCTGCCCACTCTTCCATTCCCACCTGTCTGAGTTCTTCGAGTGCTTTTTCCCGTGCCTCTTTTGGCTTCATCCCCCTGACTTTGATGAGTGCAATTTCTACATTTCGTATCGCTGTCAGGTGGTCAAAAAGGAAAAAATTCTGGAAGACCATTCCGATTTTTTGTCTGAAATGATTTATATTTTTACCTGAATTCGTGACTTCCGCATCTCCAAGCCACACGGATCCCTGATCCGGCTGAGTAAGGAGGTTGATGCAGCGCAGGAGGGTACTTTTTCCTGTACCGGAAGGGCCGATGAAACAGATGGTCTCCCCTTTTTTCACTTCAAATGATACTCCCTTTAAGACCTCTAAATCACCAAAGGATTTGTGAATATTTTTAACTTTGAGTATTGTCTCGTTATTTTCCATATTATGCAGCTCCTGTTCCGAATCCGGGTATTTTTATCTTCTTTTCAATCATGTGGAGGACTTTCATTCCTGCATAATTCAGGAGGATAAATATTCCCGCACATACGAGGTAAATTGGCATGGTTATGTAGGTCTGTGAGACGATCTGTGATGTTCGTGTCATGAGTTCCATTACACCGATGGCGTAACAGATTGAAGAATCGGTAAGGATATTGGGGTACTCATTTGACCATCCCGGAAGTGCCACACGTACGGCCTGTGGCAATATGACATTCCGGATGCTCTGAAGTTTTGTCATCCCGACGGAACGTGCTGCAATCATCTGTCCCTCGCTGACTGACTGGATTGCTCCACGGAAGATCTGTGACTGATAGGCTGCACCTCTCAGCCCAAGCACGGTGGCACCAACCAGGAAGGCAGGGGCTTCCAGTCCTAACCCCGGAAATACACCAAAGTAGAAGAGAAAGAGCAAAACAAGAACTGGAAGGCCACGAAAGAACCACACAAAAATACCGATTAAAAAGCGGATCGGACGTTTGCCATAGACTTGTCCGACTGCCATCGGAAGGCCAAAAAGCACGCCCAGAAGCAGTGCAGATCCGACGAGACCGAGGGTCGCAAAAATTCCCCCAATGAGATATGGGAACCATTCTGTGATTACTGCTGCGAAATCCATAGATAACACTCAAAATTCGTTTATCCAGATCATATTCAATGCTGTGTACAAACACAGCACAATATGTACCTAAAAGATACTGTGTGGTTTTATGCAATAGAAGTTGTGGAGTTGATTTCTCCACAATGTCTGAAAATTTACTCGGTCATTTCGTACTTCGTTTTGAGTTCTTCCCAGTATGGGTCTGCCATGAGTGCAGTAATACCCTCATTCATCATGGCTAACAGTTCAGGGTCATCCTTCCGGATGGCCACACCATACTCTTCTCCGGTGTTAATCTCACCAACGATGACAATTGGTTTCCCTGCAATTGCATCGAGCATGGGTGGTTTGTCATAGATTGCTGCGTCAATACGCTGGATTTTCAGGTCTTCTGCTACCAGTGGGAAATTAGAGTAAGATGCTTTCAGGTTTTCCTTTGGCATGAGGCCTGTGTCAATGAGGTTTTCTTCAACCCATATCTGACCGGTGGTACCACTTTGTGCACCGACGACGAGTGAACCACTCTTAAAGTCTTCGAGGGTATAGCCGGAGTCTTCATGCACTGCAACAGACTGGTTTACCACCCAGTAGGGAATGGAAAAGTCCACTTTTTCCTTTCTCTCATCTGTGATTGTCATTCCGGCATAGACCATGTCAATCTTGTTGTTCATGAGTGACGGAATGATACTGTCCCATGCCATTGGCTGGAATTTGACTTCAAAACCCTGTTGTTCTGCGATCCATCTGGCAGACTCAACATCAAAACCCTGCGCATTTCCTTCAGAGTCAATAAATGCGTATGGAGGATACTCTCCGTCGATACCAACAGTATACACTGTGGTCTCCTCAATAATGACCTGCTCTTCTGCAGGTGTCTGTTCAGATGACGTGCAACCCGCAAATGCGACTGTCACTGCCATGATAAGAACAAGAACCAATCCCAATCCTTTGTGATTCATCAGACTTTCTTATGTGGAGATATTAATTATGTCTTATGAATTGTGTTTAGGGGGGTGAGAAAAAGAGTGGGAGGTTGTTTGCAGTTATGGAAGAGTATCTGCAACCTGAACCAGTTCATCGAAACATCTGGCTTTTTTCAGGAAAAACAGGGATATTTTATCTTTTAAGGTTAATGTGAACGAACCTCCTGCTGCAGGGGGATGTCCGCCGCCAGAAAATTTGCGTGCAATGAGATGACTGATGGGAACTGATGAACGTATTGAAAATCTGCCATTTGTTCCGTATACCACTTCAATATCCGTGTGATATATATCCCGTATTTCATGGGCAGTCTCACTGGGATATCCGTACATGGGGGCAAATGCAATTTTGTAGCGCGATTCAATTATTTTCATCCGCCGAATGCTCTTTTTTATTGCATCCTTTCGTTCTTTTTCAATTGTCTGGTACTCTTCGGTGATCCAGTCATCACTAATAATTCCTTTTGCCAGGCGATCACGGACAGGATTCAGATTATGTCTTTTTGTGCAGATTTGACCCAGAATCTTTGCGCGTGGATCAACATTTTTCCAGAGATCATAGTCACAGACAACACTGGCGACTTCTTCAGCAGTTTTATCTCCGGGCAGAAGGTCCCCTGCACATACGGCAGCAGCGCATCGTGTTGTGTCTACAATGCAGGTCGCGCCGGTATTCTGAATGGAAAGAAGTTCCTCGTCTGTCCATCGGTGATGGTCACGCCAGCAGATTTCCCATCCGTTTTTGATGGCTACCTTCACCAGTTTCTCCGCATCTTTACAGTATCCAAGGTCAGAGATACTGAGGAGATGGCCTTTTCCCTTAAGTGCACCAATGTCGCGCAGCATTGATGGGAATGAACCAACTGACGACCATATGGTGAACACGGTGCCGTATTTCATCCGGTGCACTGCATCGCATCCTGCCGCGTCAAGATCATTATGTGAGAGATGCACAATCTCTGTTTTTCGTTCTGAGACAGATTTGAGTAAATTTTCTCTCTTTGATTTGGAATTTCCCTTTTTCTTCCCCATGTTATCGATACCGTTTGGAAGTGGTGGAATAAATATCCTGACTCGTCTGCTAAAAACCAAATAGATGGTATTATATCTATGTGGTGCCAATCTTAATATCCAAGCCTTAGTAGCTCAGATTGGGAGAGCGCCAGACTGAAGATCTGGTTGTCGCTGGTTCAAATCCGGCCTGAGGCACTAATTTCTTCGTTTTTTATTCTTGTGAGTGCAGGGTATTTTTTCTCTTTCTCTCTATGACAATCCCATCAGGTATTAAAAAAGAGTCCCCCCCGCCCTATCGGCAATGTATTTCTACTGGTATGGACAGGTTTATGCATGAATCCGGGAGCTGATCTTCTGCTGTTTGATCCATGTTCAGGTGTGATGTACAGTGCCAAACCGATAATCCGGACAGATGAAGAATGGAAACATATTCTTTCTCC